>NZ_SSSN01000019.1 GCF_004801905.1 Orlajensenia flava
ATCATTTACGGAGAGTTTGATCCTGGCTCAGGACGAACGCTGGCGGCGTGCTTAACACATGCAAGTCGAACGATGAAGCCCCGCTTGCGGGGTGGATTAGTGGCGAACGGGTGAGTAACACGTGAGCAATCTGCCCCTGACTCTGGGATAAGCGTTGGAAACGACGTCTAATACCGGATATGACGACTGGCCGCATGGTCTGGTTGTGGAAAGATTTTTCGGTTGGGGATGAGCTCGCGGCCTATCAGCTTGTTGGTGAGGTAATGGCTCACCAAGGCGACGACGGGTAGCCGGCCTGAGAGGGTGACCGGCCACACTGGGACTGAGACACGGCCCAGACTCCTACGGGAGGCAGCAGTGGGGAATATTGCACAATGGGCGCAAGCCTGATGCAGCAACGCCGCGTGAGGGATGACGGCCTTCGGGTTGTAAACCTCTTTTGTCCAGGAAGAAGCCGCAAGGTGACGGTACTGGGAGAAAAAGCACCGGCTAACTACGTGCCAGCAGCCGCGGTAATACGTAGGGTGCAAGCGTTGTCCGGAATTATTGGGCGTAAAGAGCTCGTAGGCGGTTTGTCGCGTCTGCTGTGAAATCCCGAGGCTCAACCTCGGGCCTGCAGTGGGTACGGGCAGACTAGAGTGCGGTAGGGGAGATTGGAATTCCTGGTGTAGCGGTGGAATGCGCAGATATCAGGAGGAACACCGATGGCGAAGGCAGATCTCTGGGCCGTAACTGACGCTGAGGAGCGAAAGCGTGGGGAGCGAACAGGATTAGATACCCTGGTAGTCCACGCCGTAAACGTTGGGAACTAGATGTGGGGGCCATTCCACGGTCTCCGTGTCGCAGCTAACGCATTAAGTTCCCCGCCTGGGGAGTACGGCCGCAAGGCTAAAACTCAAAGGAATTGACGGGGGCCCGCACAAGCGGCGGAGCATGCGGATTAATTCGATGCAACGCGAAGAACCTTACCAAGGCTTGACATATACGAGAACGCCGCAGAAATGTGGAACTCTTTGGACACTCGTATACAGGTGGTGCATGGTTGTCGTCAGCTCGTGTCGTGAGATGTTGGGTTAAGTCCCGCAACGAGCGCAACCCTCGTCCTCTGTTGCCAGCACGTAATGGTGGGAACTCAGGGGATACTGCCGGGGTCAACTCGGAGGAAGGTGGGGATGACGTCAAATCATCATGCCCCTTATGTCTTGGGCTTCACGCATGCTACAATGGCCGGTACAAAGGGCTGCGATACCGTAAGGTGGAGCGAATCCCAAAAAGCCGGTCTCAGTTCGGATTGAGGTCTGCAACTCGACCTCATGAAGTCGGAGTCGCTAGTAATCGCAGATCAGCAACGCTGCGGTGAATACGTTCCCGGGCCTTGTACACACCGCCCGTCAAGTCATGAAAGTCGGTAACACCCGAAGCCGGTGGCCCAACCCTTGTGGAGGGAGCTGTCGAAGGTGGGATCGGTGATTAGGACTAAGTCGTAACAAGGTAGCCGTACCGGAAGGTGCGGCTGGATCACCTCCTTTCTAAGGAGCAACTGGCCGCCCTGT
>NZ_SSSN01000020.1 GCF_004801905.1 Orlajensenia flava
GTTCAGTGAACGCAAGTGGTGGTCCAGGCAGGCCAGATCAGGACCGTTCGTGTTCTGCTGGCAGCTCATGGGTGGAACGTTTGACAAGTGCCGATCGGATCGATCGGGACTCAGTACGCCGCCGGTGTTGTTTTTGCAACGTCGGATGGTTGGAAGGGTCCTGGTTGGTGGGGTGGGCATGGTGCACGTTGTTGGGTCCTGAGGGACCGGAACATCCCCGTCATCTGTTCGGCCGGCCTCGTGTCGGTCGGGGTGGTGTGGGGGTGGACGGTGACTCTGGACCTTCATCTCTTCGCGGAGCTAACGCGGTGGAGGGGTGGGGGTGCCGCCCGTATTTTGAGAACTACACAGTGGACGCGAGCATCTTAGATCGGACAGCAATGTCCGGTCACAAAGATTATGAGGGCGACGCCTTTCGGGGTGTCGTCTGAGTGATCATTGGTCAATTTCGTGGTGGTGCACCTTTCGGGGTGTGTCACCGCAATTGCGATTCAAGACTCATGTGATTTCAAGATTCTAAGAGCGAACGGTGGATGCCTTGGCATCTGGAGCCGAAGAAGGACGTCGTAATCTGCGATAAGCCTCGGGGAGCTGATAAACGAGCATTGATCCGAGGATTTCCGAATGGGGAAACCCCGCCAGGCCCTTTGTGGTGACCTGGTGACTCCCGCCTGAATATATAGGGCGGGTAGAGGGAACGTGGGGAAGTGAAACATCTCAGTACCCACAGGAAGAGAAAACAACAGTGATTCCGTCAGTAGTGGCGAGCGAACGCGGATCAGGCTAAACCGAGCCATGTGTGATAGCCGGCAGGGCGTTGCATGGTCGGGGTTGTGGGACTCCCAGGAACTGCTTGCCGCAGTTCACGTTGATCGCGTGGCGTATAGGAGAACCGGATTGAAAGCCGGGCCGTAGCGGGTGCCAGCCCCGTATCCGAAATGTGCCACGGCGGCGGTGGAGTATCCCAAGTAGCACGGGGCCCGAGAAATCCCGTGTGAATCTGTCAGGACCACCTGATAAGCCTAAATACTCCCAGATGACCGATAGCGGACAAGTACCGTGAGGGAAAGGTGAAAAGTACCCCGGGAGGGGAGTGAAATAGTACCTGAAACCGTTTGCTTACAAACCGTTGGAGCCTCCTTGTTGGGGTGACAGCGTGCCTTTTGAAGAATGAGCCTGCGAGTTAGCGATCTGTGGCGAGGTTAACCCGTGTGGGGTAGCCGTAGCGAAAGCGAGTCTGAATAGGGCGATTCAGTCGCAGGTCCTAGACCCGAAGCGAAGTGATCTATCCATGGCCAGGTTGAAGCGACGGTAAGACGTCGTGGAGGACCGAACCCACTTCAGTTGAAAATGGAGGGGATGAGCTGTGGATAGGGGTGAAAGGCCAATCAAACTTCGTGATAGCTGGTTCTCTCCGAAATGCATTTAGGTGCAGCGTTGCGTGTTTCTTACCGGAGGTAGAGCTACTGGATGGCTAATGGGCCCTACAAGGTTACTGACGTCAGCCAAACTCCGAATGCCGGTAAGTGAGAGCGCAGCAGTGAGACGGTGGGGGATAAGCTTCATCGTCGAGAGGGAAACAACCCAGACCACCAACTAAGGTCCCTAAGCGCGTGCTAAGTGGGAAAGGATGTGGAGTTGCACAGACAACCAGGAGGTTGGCTTAGAAGCAGCCACCCTTGAAAGAGTGCGTAATAGCTCACTGGTCAAGTGATTCCGCGCCGACAATGTAACGGGGCTCAAGCACGCCACCGAAGTTGTGGCATTGACATTTAGAGGTAGGCCTTCGTGGTCCAGCCGTGTTGATGGGTAGGAGAGCGTCGTGTGGGCAGTGAAGCGGCGGTGTGAACCAGCCGTGGAGGCCACACGAGTGAGAATGCAGGCATGAGTAGCGAAAGACGGGTGAGAAACCCGTCCTCCGGAAGACCAAGGGTTCCAGGGCCAGGCTAATCCGCCCTGGGTAAGTCGGGACCTAAGGCGAGGCCGACAGGCGTAGTCGATGGACAACGGGTTGATATTCCCGTACCGGCGAAGAACCGCCCACACCAATCCAGGAATGCTAACCATCCGAAACCAGCCACCATCCTCCTTCGGGAGGGTACCGGTTGGTGGAGCGTGGGACCCTATCTGGGGCGGTGAGCGTATTAACAGGTGTGACGCAGGAAGGTAGCCGAGCCGGGCGATGGTTGTCCCGGTCTAAGGGTGTAGGCCGAGGGATAGGCAAATCCGTCCCTCACATACGGCTGAGACCCGATGGGTAGACGCAAGTCGAAATCGGTGATCCTCTGCTGCCAAGAAAAGCATCGACGCGAGGTTCCAGCCGCCCGTACCCCAAACCGACTCAGGTGGTCAGGTAGAGAATACTAAGGAGATCGAGAGAATCGTGGTTAAGGAACTCGGCAAAATGCCCCCGTAACTTCGGGAGAAGGGGGGCCGGAAACGTGAAGGGACTTAGCTCCTGGAGCGTGGAAGGCCGCAGAGACCAGTGGGAAGCGACTGTTTACTAAAAACACAGGTCCGTGCCAAGTCGCAAGACGATGTATACGGACTGACGCCTGCCCGGTGCTGGAAGGTTAAGAGGAACGGTTAGCCGCAAGGCGAAGCTGAGAATTTAAGCCCCAGTAAACGGCGGTGGTAACTATAACCATCCTAAGGTAGCGAAATTCCTTGTCGGGTAAGTTCCGACCTGCACGAATGGCGTAACGACTTCCCAGCTGTCTCAACCGCGAACTCGGCGAAATTGCACTACGAGTAAAGATGCTCGTTACGCGCAGCAGGACGGAAAGACCCCGTGACCTTTACTACAGCTTGGTATTGGTGTTCGGTGTGGCTTGTGTAGGATAGGTGGGAGACGGTGAAGCTTGGACGCCAGTTCAGGTGGAGTCATTGTTGAAATACCACTCTGGTCACTCTGGATATCTAACTTCGAACCGTGATCCGGTTCAGGGACAGTGCCTGGTGGGTAGTTTAACTGGGGCGGTTGCCTCCCAAAAAGTAACGGAGGCGCCCAAAGGTTCCCTCAACCTGGTTGGCAATCAGGTGTCGAGTGTAAGTGCACAAGGGAGCTTGACTGTGAGACTGACAAGTCGAGCAGGGACGAAAGTCGGGACTAGTGATCCGGCAGTGGCTTGTGGAAGCGCTGTCGCTCAACGGATAAAAGGTACCTCGGGGATAACAGGCTGATCTTGCCCAAGAGTCCATATCGACGGCATGGTTTGGCACCTCGATGTCGGCTCGTCGCATCCTGGGGCTGGAGTAGGTCCCAAGGGTTGGGCTGTTCGCCCATTAAAGCGGTACGCGAGCTGGGTTTAGAACGTCGTGAGACAGTTCGGTCCCTATCCGCTGCGCGCGTAGGAAATTTGAGAGGATCTGACCCTAGTACGAGAGGACCGGGTTGGACGAACCTCTGGTGTGCCAGTTGTTCCGCCAGGAGCACCGCTGGTTAGCTACGTTCGGGATGGATAACCGCTGAAAGCATCTAAGCGGGAAGCCGGCCTCGAGATGAGATTTCCATACCCTCGGGTGAGAGGCTCCCAGCCAGACGACTGGGTTGATAGGCCGGATGTGGAAGCGTGGCAACACGTGGAGCTGACCGGTACTAATAAGCCGATATCTTGACAACCACCACACACATGCCGTTTGCAAAGGCTGGCAGGTGTGGCCCCGTCTTGAACACCAATAGAAACTCGCGTCCACTGAGTGGTTCCCGATATACGGTCGGAAACCCACACCACCACCCCACCCCCAACCGGCACCAACCCGGCACAAGGGCTACGGGGGCAGATGGTGTGAGAAACGACAGGGTATATCCCTAGAGTTTCGGCGGCCATAGCGTCAGGGAAACGCCCGGACACATTCCGAACCCGGAAGCTAAGACTGACAGCGCCGATGGTACTGCAGGGGAGACCCTGTGGGAGAGTAGGACACCGCCGAACACA
>NZ_SSSN01000021.1 GCF_004801905.1 Orlajensenia flava
TTCGCTCAAGGGCATGATGCAGGCCATCCAGGACCTCGACCAGCAGCTCGCCGGCGGCTGAAACCCGCACGAACGCTCACCCGTCCCGTCCTGAGGAGGAATCATGGTCGACGTCCTCGTCGAATACAGCGTGCTCAATGAGCTCAACGGCTCGCTCAAGCAGATCATCGTCGAGCTGCAGGAGGCCGAGTCGCGTGCAACCACACTCGAGGGCGACATCGGCGATCCCTACGGCCGCAACAAGCTGCGCGAGGCGGCCGAGGAGTTCGAGGACGGCTGGGACGACCGTCGCAAGGCGCTCAAGGAGGACCTCATGAAGATCCAGGAGCGCGTCGAGGGCACCGGTCAGGGGTGGGCGAACTGGGACACCGAGGTCTCGTCCAAGCTCGCCGTCGAATCCATCGAGGCCGACACGATGCCGAAGGCGAACTGACATGAGCGAGATGGAGCAGTCCCCGGGGGGCAACGACATCGAGGTCGTGATCGGCTCGGCCGACGCGATCGTCAAGCGAGGTAAGCAGGTCGAGGACCTCGGCGGCCAGATGACCGGCGCTGCGGGCGTGCTCAAGGTCATCGCGACCGATGGCGTTCCGCAGAAGGGGCTCTCGATCGACAAGATCAAGGACGTCGTCGGAGAGGTCTACGAGGAGCTCGCCCTCGCGGGAGAGCGCTACACGCCGACGGGCACCGCTCTCATCGCCTACGGCAACGCGCTGGACGGCGTGCAGGACTCCATGAAGGTCATCGTGCCGGAGTGCCAACACCGTTGGGACCTCTACGTGACCGCCCGGGGCGGGTACGACGACGTCAATCATCCGATTCCCACGGCGAAGCCCGGCCCGGCCCCGTTGCCGCCCGGAGCGACCCCTCCTCCTCCCGGCCCGACGCCCGAGGAGACCGCCCACGCGCACGACATCGCAGCCGCCCACGCGGCGATGGAGGCCGCGCACCAGCACTTCATCGACGAGGCGAAGCTGTTCGACGTCCAGTTCGACACGTGGGAGACGGCGTTCAACACCGCAGCCGATCACATCGGCACGGCGACGGATGGCGGCATCGAGGACGGCTTCTGGGACGACGTCGACGGATTCGTCGACTTCGCGCTCAAGATCCTGCAGTGGGCCGGCATCGTCCTCGCGGTGCTCGCCTTCATCGTCGGGGGACCGATCATCGCCGCTCTCGGTGCCATCGTGGCGATCGCCACCCTGGCGCTCACGCTCTACAAGGCGTCCCGGGGCAACTCGAGCCCGCTCGAAGTCGGACTCGCCATCGTCGGAGTCATCCCGTTCGGAAGCCTCGCCAAGTTCGCGGGCGGTGCGAGCCCGGGAGCCAAGGCATTCCTCAACGAGGCGTTGGGCGGACTCGGCACGGCCGCCGGTCGCGGTGAGTTCGTCACCGCAGTCACGACCATGAAGAGCACCTTCTCGACGGCGCGGACCTTCGGTGCCGGCGCGTTCACGGCCGGCACGTCCGCATTCCGTGGGTCGTACGCCTTGGAGGACGTCGCGGCACGCATCATGGGCTACGGAACCGCAGCCGACTCCGCCGCTGCCCTGGCGAGCGGAGGTTGGGGTGCGGCCGGACATCTCCTCGGGCATTACGGCTGGGTCGTCAACAGCCCCGGCCAGGTGTTCCTGGGTGCCAAGGATCTCGCCGACGAGAGCGGCGACAACTCCACGGTCTCCACCTGGGAGAAGCAGCTCGCGACCAACGGATGACGCGCTGTGGGATGATCGACGTGCCATTCGAGGGGGGCACCGGCCGATGAACGATCTACGCGCGGAGCTGATGCGCGGTCGCGACGACGCACTCCCGGAGTTCTCGATCGTGCTGCCCAGCGGCTGGAGCGAGTTCGACGCGTCGCCGTCCTCCGAGCATGACCTCGTCGATCGGGCGGCGAAACGGCTGCGGTCAGCGCATCGCCCCGATCTCCTCGCCCAACTACGTGCACTCACCGGCCGGGCATTCGCGGGAATGCGCGGAGCGCAAACGGTTCGGTTCTACATCCAGACCGAGGCGTGGGAGGAGGACCTCGTTCTGCCTCTGTCGATCACCGCCAGCGTGCGGACCGCTCCAGCGGGCGGCTCGCTCGATGAACTCGTCGTCGACCTCATCCGCACCAAGGGGGGAACCTCATTGCAGGGCGACACTCGCTTCGTGCGGTGGGAGACCCACTCGGAGGTGGCCGTGGGCACGGCGACGGTCGGGCAGATGACGACCGCCTACGTCACGCCCATCCCGGGATCGGACCGAAGCAAGGCGCTCCAGCTGACCGCGGTCGTCGTGCACCCGAGGGACGGCACCTACACGCGCGAGACGCCGATCATCGCCGATATGTTCGCGCTCGCCGACGCGATCGTGAGCACGCTCACCTGGCAGTCGGCGTGAGGATCGGCTACCGCGCAGACCAGCGGTTCTGGCTGCACGTGCCTCCCGCATTCCCCACGGACGAGTTCGCGACCATCGTCGAGTGGGAGGCGGATGTCACCGAGCGCTACTCGAGCGGGCGACCCGCTGCCACACGCGATGAACTCGATCTCGTGCGTCGGAACGCTCGCGACGCGGTGAGTCGGTTGACGTCCACCGTGACGTTCGGACTGCAGTTCTGGCCGCTGCAGGCTCCGCTCTGCGTTCTCCTTCACGTCGAGGTGGCTCCGCCGCTCTCCGCCGACGCCGACCTCGCCTCTGAACTGCTCGGAGAGGTTGCGCTCGCCATCCGTCCACAGGTCGAGTCCGTCGCCGTCGCCGGGATCGGCGACGGCATCTCTGCCCGATTCATCGGTGCCAGGACCGACGAGCGCGGTGAGCCGGAGGCGGGCATCGGCTACATCCTGTCGGGTCCGGAATGCGCCGTGCGCATCACGTCCGAGCCGACGAGCACCACCGTGATCGGTCTCATCGACGTCCCACTGCGCGAGGTCGTCTCGACGATGCGGGTGCTCGAATGAGCCCGAGCACCTCTCGATACGTTGGCAGATGATGGACAGCGCCCTGGCCTACGCCCGTTCCGTCCAGACCGGCGACACCCCGTTGTCATGGTCTGATCTGGAGCGGAGCGCGTTCCACGCTCATCCCGACATCCAGGAGTCGCTCGGCCAGACCAACGCCGACCTCCCTTCGCGACCAGCCGGCGGACTCGCCTCCGGTGTTCTCGCGCTCGGTGCCGGGGTGATCGAGATCTGGCCCCTCATCGCCGCGGGCATCGTCCTGACGGCGGGCAGGCTGGGTGCCGACCTCGACGTTCCGCTGGCGGTCGCGGGCACCGGCGCCATCGGCTACATCGTCTCCCGCGTCATCCTGGACGTGCGCGTCATGCGCGGGCGGGCAGACGTCTCGGCGACGAGGGCTCTCCTCAACGGGGTCGCGGTCCTGTTCGGGGCGCTCGCCGTCTGGGCGACGACCATAGCCTCCCGCGACGCCGGACTCGCGCGTGTGTGGGTTGCCGTGTTCGTCGCCATGGCCGTGAGTAGCGCTGCAACCGCGGTCACGATGGCCGTACGCGTGTGGCGCTCGGGCGGCGCTTCCGTTCCGGCTACCCGGTTCGACGAACTGCGGCGCGCCGTGGACGCCCTCGCCCCTGGCGAGAGGGAGTCGATCCGCAGCGACCTCGCTCGGGCCGTCGACATTCTCGCCGATGCCGGGGTGATCGACCACGATGAGGCCGCTGACGCGGCGAACGCCCCCCTCGGCGGCCTGGCACGACAGGAATGGGCGCGTTCGCAGTCCTCGCGGTGACGAGCAGGGTGGGTACCTCTCCCCATTGGTGAAGTCGTTGCCCGACCGTTAGCGTTGCTGCAGATGGTCCGGATGGGCCGACATCATGAAACGGAAGGTTCAGGATTATGGCTGATTTCGGTGCGTCTTAC
>NZ_SSSN01000022.1 GCF_004801905.1 Orlajensenia flava
GAACCACACCAGCCAATCACTGATACGCCTGCTCGCTGCGCTCGCGGGCTACTCAACCAGCGGTGCCACTGCAGACGCGAAGCGGCTTCGCGAATCGAGGCCCTCGCACTTGCGACCGGCGGGTTTCGATACGCGTGCTCCTTCGTCGCTCGCTACTCAACCAGCAATGCCACTGCAGACGCGGAGCGGCTCCGCGTATCGAGGCCCTCGCATGTGCAAGTGGCGGGTTTCGATACGCGTACTCCTTCGTCGCTCGCTACTCAACCAGCGATGGAGAGCAGCGGATCAGCCGGAACAGTAGACGACGTCGACGGTGGACTTCTGCGGCACGTCGCCCGGCGCGATCGACTGAGACGTGATCGGCTGGTTCGGCTTCTGCTTGCACGAGGTGTCGGGCTTCGGGTTGGCCGTCAGTTGCAGATTGGATCCCTGGAGGATGTCCGTCGCGGCGCTCAACGACTGACCCGTGAGGTCGGGCAGCGTCACGAGCCCGCTCGAGACGACGAAGTCGATCGTCGAACCCGAGTCGACCGCCGTGGCACCGACCGGGTTCGTGCGGAGCACGACATCCGTTGCGATCGTCGGCGAGTTCTCCTTGCTGACCGCACCCACCGCCATACCGGCTCCGGTGATGGCGGCCTGCGCATCCGCGATGGGCTTGTTGGTGACGTCGGGCACGGTCACCTGCTCCTTGCCGGTCGACACGTACACGGTGATGTACGTTCCGGGAGCGACGGTCTCGCCCGACGGTGGATCGGTGCGGGTGACCTTGCCCTTCTCCACGGTCGCGCTCGGCTCGGGCACCTGCGTCGCAGACAGGTCGCGGTCGGCGAGCTTGGCCGAGGCATCCTCGAAGGTGAGTCCGGTGATCGACGGCACCTCGCGCGACGACGACGGGATGTCGCTCGACGGAGCCAGGTTGAACACCCAGAACATGACGGCGGCGATGATGACGATGACGCTGAGGATGCCTGCCCAGACCCAGATGGCCGGCGGCCGCCGCTGGGTGCGCACCATCCGCTGGTCTTCGGAGAGCTGCTTGAAGGCGAGCTCGGTGCCGGTGGTGATGGGAGGCGGCGTTCCGAAGAGGTTCGCCTCCTCACTCTGCTTGTGGATGGGCAGCTTGCCGGATGCGGCGATCTCGAGGTCGCCCCGGAACTCGGCCGCGGTCTGGTAGCGGTCGAAGCGATCCTTCGCGAGCGCCTTCGCCACGACCATGTCGAGCGCGGGCGAGACGTTCTGGTTGATGGAACTCGGCTTGCTCGCCGTCTCGCTCACGTGCTGATAGGCGACGGCCACCGGAGTGTCGCCGCGGAACGGCGGGCGACCCGTGAGCATCTCGAACAGCACGACGCCGGCGGAGTAGAGGTCGGTGCGCGCGTCGACGAGCTCGCCCTTGGCCTGCTCGGGCGAGAAGTAGGAGGCCGTGCCGAGGATGGCGGTGGTCTGCGCGACCGTCGTCGACGAGTCGGAGATGGCCCGGGCGATGCCGAAGTCCATCACCTTCACCTGTCCGGACTTGGTGATCATGATGTTGCCGGGCTTGATGTCGCGGTGCACGACGCCGGCGCGGTGCGAGTACTCGAGCGCGGTCAGGACGCCCTCGAGGATGCGGACGGCCTCCGACGACTCAAGCGCACCCCCGCGGATGACGTCCTTGAGCATGCGCCCGTCGACGTACTCCATGATGATGAAGGGCTGCTGCGTGTCGTGGCCCGACGTGTCGGTGACGGTCTCCTCGCCGGCGTCGAACACGCGCACGATGGTGGGATGCGCCATCCGCGCCGCTGCCTGAGCCTCTTGGCGGAACCGCGTGCGGAAGGCCGGGTCGAGGGCGAGCGACGACTTGAGCAGCTTGATCGCCACTGTCCGGCTCAGCCTGGTGTCCGTTCCGAGGTGCACCTCGGACATGCCGCCGCGGCCGATGAGTTCACCAACACGGTAGCGGCCTGCGAGCAGGCGGCCATCGTCAGTCAATGCGAACTCCTCGAATGTGGGCGGACGGGTGCGGAAAGCCTAACGGACGCGGCTGATCACGGGCCGACCACGGTCACGCTGAGGGGGTCGGACGCCGGGGAGGCGACGGATCCGCACTGGTACACGAGCGTGGCGGTGAACGTCGAGTCCTTCGGTCCCGCGGTGAAGGTAGCCGTGCGGCTGCCATTCGGAGTCGCGTCGGCCTGGACGTTGGTCGCGCCCTGTCCGGTGACCGTCAGGTTGTAGCCACTCAGGGTCTGACCGGCCGGGCAGCTTTGGGCTTCCCAGGCGATCGTTGCCGACGCCACTCCTGCTTTCACCGTTGTGGGGGACTCGCCACCCTGCAACGTCGGTGCCGCGGTCGGCTTGCTCGGCTGAATTACACCGGCGTACACGGACAGAGTGATGGAGGCGCCCTTCTGGAGGTTGCCGGTCGGGTTGACCGCGTAAACGGTGTCGACCTTCGCCGGATCCGTTGCAGCATTGCCGGTGTTGACCGTAACGGTGAGACCCATGCCCTCCGCCTTCGCACGGGCGTCCGCGCTCGAAAGGCCGATGAAGTCGGCCTCCTTCACTGGGATCGTCGTCGAGGTGGGCGTCGACGTGGGTGTCGGAGTCGATGACTTCGTCGGTGCGGGTGTCGAGGTCGTGGTCGTCGGAACCGGGGTGTTGTTGTTGCCCCCGTTCACGGCGAGGGCGATGATTCCGCCGATAAGCAGCAGCGCGAGCAGGATGATGAGGACGATGAGCGGCCAGGTCCAGGGGCTGCGCTTCTTCTTTTCGGGCTCGCCGGTCTCCTCGGTCGTCGTCGTGGTGGTCACGGCGGCGGGGAACACCGTGGTGGCCGCGCTGGTGTTCGCGTTGGAGGAGGGCATCAGCATGGTCGCGGCTGTCGCGCCCGCTCCGAGGATGGCGGGCACCGCGGCTGCCGCGGCCTGCACGTCGCCCTTGCGGAGCGCGGTGGCTGCGCGAGCGAGGTGGGCCGCCGACTGCGGCCGGTCGGCCGGGTTCTTGGCGATGCACGCGAAGACGAGGTTGCGAACCGGCTCGGAGACCGTGATGGGCAGGTCGGGTGGGGTGTCGTTGATCTGCGCCATGGCGATGGCCACCTGCGACTCGCCTGTGAACGGACGACGGCCCGCCAGGCACTCGTAGGCGACGATGCCGAGCGA
>NZ_SSSN01000023.1 GCF_004801905.1 Orlajensenia flava
CTCCCACTTAACACATTAATTAAATATTACTGTTTATATTTAATTTACGAATTAATCATGTAATTCGTTTTAGCTAAAATTATTTAATCCGTATTAAATAATTACATTCACATCACATTGACTAAATATATAGTCAATAACTCCGACTAATCGCTTAGTCGTATCCGGCATAAATGTGACTGTATTTTCATACCTTCACATCTCTCAAACGTGTCCTATAGGTGTGACTTATAGGGACCAGTTGATCACCGCCATCCGTATGACAGTAACGTCAAACTTATCTAGCAAGCCAACCGTTACTGATAAACGTGGATCAACTGATAATAATACAATAGTATGCCCTTGTGTTCCTTTAAGAGATTTAAAAAGTCAGTGCACTAACTGTAGAGGACACCAGCCCCAACAAACTCCCACTTGTCCGTACAAGTGTATGTGCAATGACGTTATCACACTACATGTGGAGGACACCAGCTCCAACAAACTCCCACTTGTCCGTACAAGTGTAGGTGCGATAACCGATTCTCATATCCTTTTAAAATTTCTCCCACTCAATGTAAAACAATTTGCAATCCGTATTCGCAAAGGTCGTGTTCTACAAGCGATCTGTATCAAGAGTGGTTTCCCCGACTAGAGCGTAACTTAACTGATAAAACGAATCTGTATTCGAGCATGGCCATGCATTTTCAGTTACTACTCCTCGAGTGGCCCTGAGAAAAGATAAAATCCTGATAAGGGTTGGATATTTTCCCTCAACTCGAATCCTGCAGATGTAAGCGCAGCATGAAATGACCCAGTGAAAATCTTCTTGGCCCCCTGTTACGATGGACCGTGAGAAAGAAACCAAAGTCACCCAAAATCTGCCTTAATCTCAGAAGACAGTCGAAAGTCAAAAGATTCGACTCTAAGGAACACTATGGAGGTCCTATCCACGACCAGGCACCCAATGTTATAAAACATTTAGGACTCCATAACGTTGTCACATGGTTGTCCTACAAGATATCCGTATATCTTGCCTTCGTGATTGGTCAGTCAACCGTTTGACTTATGGCTAGTTGAATCCACCATCAACCAACGTCACAAAATGATTACCTGAGTTATCAGCTCAAGTGGGTAATCAAGGACCAAAACGATGTAATGTTATTCAGTTCACTTTGTGGTATTCAAAATTGTCGTACAATTCCACATGAAAAACAAAACATATAAATATCATAACGAAGAGGTTGTTTACATGGTACACGAGAAAATGAATACAGTTCATCAAAAGAGTACTACAACTCAGGAACACGTTTTATTCCCATGGAAGTAACGTGCCCTTCATGCTTATCACGTCGTAATGCTTTAGTTAGAGGATCAGCTATGTTGTCATCCGTAGCAATCTTCTCTAATAAAATTTCCTTTTGCTCCACGTAATCCCTGATTAGATGAGCTTTCCGTTGTACATGTCTAGACTTGTTACTAGACTTAGGCTCCTTAGCTTGGAAGATGGCACCTTTATTGTCACAATAAACGGTGATAGGGTCATTCGAACTAGGCACTACAGATAGTCCTTGTAAGAATTGACGCATCCATATAGCTTCCTTAGCTGCTTCCGAAGCGGCATAGTACTCGGACTCAGTCGTAGAATCTGCTGTAACACTTTGTTTGGTACTTTTCCAGCTGACAGCAGCGCCATTAAGAGTAAAAACGAATCCAGACTGAGATTTCGAGTCATCCTGATCCGTTTGGAAGCTAGCATCTGCGTAACCAGTGGCGCAGAGCCTCGTATCGCCTCCATAAGTCAATCCCCAATCTTTAGTCCTCCGTAGGTACTTAAGAATGTTTTTCACGGCCATCCAGTGTTGTTCACCTGGATGTGCTTGGAATCGACTTGTCATACTCAATGCATATGCAACGTCTGGACGTGTGCATATCATGGCATACATGATCGATCCTATAGCCGAAGCGTAAGGAATCCGACTCATGCGCTCTTTCTCTTCCGATGTCTTAGCTTCTTGAGACTTGCTCAAGTGAAGCCCAGTAGTCATGGGAAGGAACCCTTTCTTGGAGTTCGTCATGCTGAATCTCTCTAGGATCTTATCTATATAAGACTCCTGACTGAGAGATAACATCCGTCGTGATCTATCCCTGTAGATACGGATGCCCAAAATTCTTTGTGCCTCTCCCAGATCTTTCATCTGGAAATGGTTTTTCAACCATGCTTTAACCGAAGACAAGAGAGGTATGTCATTCCCAATCAAGAGTATGTCATCGACATACAGTACTAGGAAGACAATCTTGCTCCCACTCGACTTGATATATAGACATGGTTCCTCGACAGATCGAACGAAACCATTGTCCTTAATCACTTGGTCGAAGCGATGATTCCAACTCCGTGATGCTTGCTTAAGTCCATAAATGGAACGCTTAAGCTTGCAAACCTTCTTAGGATGTTTAGGATCGATAAAACCTTCGGGTTGTACCATGTACAACTCTTCCTCCAAATAACCGTTTAAGAAGGCGGTTTTAACATCCATTTGCCAAATTTCATAATCATGAAAAGCGGCGATCGCTAAGATAATCCGAATGGAACGTAACATGACTACGGGTGC
>NZ_SSSN01000024.1 GCF_004801905.1 Orlajensenia flava
TCTCATCATAGTGCAAACCTGGCACTTGGGTGAAACCCTTAGCAACTAGTCGTGCCTTGTAGATATCTTGTTGTCCTTCCACAGCATGCTTTATCTTGTAAAGCCATTTGCATTGAAGGGGGCGTACCTTTTCAGGTAAGTCCACAAGATCCCACACGTTGTTCTCATACATGGAGTCCATCTCGGATTGCATGGCATCGAGCCATAGCTTTGAGTCGGGACATGTCATGGCACCTTTATAGGTTACGGGTTCAATACCCTCTAGGAGTAATACGTCATCTATGTCATGTTCCTCGACCATACCTATGTATCTGTCAGGAGGAATAGATGTTCTACCCGACCTTCT
>NZ_SSSN01000026.1 GCF_004801905.1 Orlajensenia flava
ATAGGCTCCTTAGGCCTCCCGAGAAGAATTAAACAAATAAGAAAAGAAAAAGAAGTCTAGAGTCTCCTCTAGCTAAGCGTTTCAACCATTCAAGGGTGGGTGAAGTCCTTTACAATTTAATTAGATAATCCTTGGCCGGCAAGCAAAGCAGTAATCAGTTCTAAGTTCTTTTCTTAGTTAAGTTTAGGGTCTTCAAGACCAAAATTGCTTTTTACTACTATTGATTCCCACTAAAAGAGAGCCTGGGCCACTTCCTTTAGGTTGGGAATAATTAAATCTCGAAAAATAGCCCAGCCAAGGCCAGATGTTCTGTTAGGAACGGCCTTGAACTAGTTCCCAGGGGAGCTATTCTCCAAGAGAGCAAGAAGAATTCCGAACTAAGCCAGGAAAGGAAAATAGAAAGATGGAGCCAAGGAAAGTTGGTTCGTCCGTGAGCCGTAGCAACCCCCAAGTGTGGTATAGCTAACCATTACTGGTCAGCAGTCAAAGTATTATAAATGTTAAGGATTATTTAAAAAGAAAATTTCTTAAGAAATATAAGAAGAACTTTATAAATAATCCAAGAGAAACTTAATAAATCAAAAGATTTAACCCAGCCCATTAAGGCTAGACAATAAATTGTCGGGCAAGTTCCTCCCTACGCGAAGGTTAGGCCGCCAGCACCATTTAAAGCAATTTAGCTCAGCATAATTCTATGAGCATATCTCCTTGCGCCCAATAACCGTGTTCTTCGGTTGAAAGCAAGCCGTGAATTTCTCCCGAGCTACCCCCTTTATCCTACTAGTTCGGAGTTTCTAAGCTAGGCGGGGTCAACCCCCATACTAAAATTATGGTGGGATTACAGGGTGAGCTAAGGGTTCAACGGAATTCTTTCCTATCCGGGGGAAATAGGTTTTCCCAAGATAGCCGAGCAGAGTTTATAATACTTCCCTTATAGAAATTAATTATAAATTGAATTTCTATAAGTAATTGTCTTTATTAAGCTCTAAAAACTATTCACCAATGGTTTGGAAATAAAGACAATCTATTACTTAGGAAAGCTCTGATTTAGCAATGTCTATTTCTACTAAGTTATTCGTCCATAACTAAACGGTAGTTTCAAAGGGGTGGTTCCCAATGAGCAATAGGTAAAAGGTGCAATTCCTTTTTAGAGCTAGGCTAAGCAATTCAAGGCTTTTGTATAACAATTACCCCTTTTTCTCCGGTTTAGCTCGTGGTTTTTCAGTGGCCTCAGGCAGTCAACTTTCACCTCTAAGGGGAGTAGACTGCTTTTTTAAAAATTATCTTGAATGTTAATATCCTAGCGTCCGCGCGCGCAGCGCGCGAGATGCCTCCCTCCTCCTACGGAGGAGGGACGCGTAATTTTATTTTTAATGTGGCTAACTTCAAACAGCCCTGCAAAAATAAAAAGAAATTAGCTAGGTCAGCAAATTATTTATCAATTATAGACTAAAAATATGACTAAAAACTCTTCTTTTTTCGCTCTTTTTAGCTGGATTCTTTTGGCTTACCTGGGCTGTAAACTTTGCTTGGACTCATCTAATTTTCTGCTGCTTTGCGAGGATGAAGAAGAAGTCCGCAAAGCTGCCATTCACAATGTTCAGGAAGGTTCGGTGGAATTTAATAATATCAAAATCACTGGCTTAAAAG
>NZ_SSSN01000028.1 GCF_004801905.1 Orlajensenia flava
CGGGTTTCGAAGCTTCTATATGTCAATGGGGGCAGAGGAGTGGGAAGAGTTCGCGGCAGAGGGCTCGTTTGATGAGTCGGATGACGTCTTTTTTGGTTTTGCCGTGGGCGAGGTGGGTGTCGCGGTAGGTCTGGCTGCGCGGGTCGTGTCCGAGGCGGGCGATGGCGATCTGGTGCAGGGCGCAGTTCGCGTCGCGGTTGCCTCCGTGGCTGATGCGGTGGCGGTTGGTGGTGCCGGATTGGACGGGGATGGGTGCGGCGCCGAAGAGCATGGCGAGGGCTGCTTCGCTGCGGATGCGGTTCCCGTTGCCGCCGACGGCGGTCAGGAGGGCGGCGGCGGTGATCGCTCCGACACCGCATCGGCTCAGCAGGGCGGGGGCGTGCAGGGTGACGAGCTCGTGGATCTGGTCGTGGAGTTGGCGGGTGCGGGTGCGTAGGTCCAGCCAGCGGGTCGCGAGGTCGCGGAGCAGGTCGATCATCAGACGCTCTACCGGGTCGGTGATCTCGGGGGTGGTGCTGACGAGTTGACGCATCCGGGCCAGGGTGGTGCCGGTGCTGTACCGGGCGCGGATATCGTCGGGGCCGGTGATCAGGAGCTGACCGATCTGGTTGCTGAGCTCGGTTTGCATCTTGACCAGCAGTTTCCGGGCCACGTACAGCTGCCGCAGCACAGCGAAGGTGCCGTCGGTGGTCTTGGGGATCGCGGGCTGCGGGTCGGCCAGGACCCGGCGGGCGGCGGCTTCCGCGTCGGACGCGTCGGTCTTGCCACGCAGCCGACGCAACGCTTTATCACCGGGCGGAACCTCGAACACAGCCATCCCGTGTCCGGTGAGATAGCGGGCCAGCCCGGCACCGTAGGAGGCGGTGCCCTCCATCCCGACCTTCCCGATCGGGCCCAGCCCGGACGCCCACAGCAGCAGGGCGGCATACCCGGGCCCCGTTGTCGGGAACGAGCTGGTGGCGATGAGTTGCCCGGCCGGGCCCAGGACCGCGGCATGGTGGGTGTCTTTGTGGGTATCGATCCCGACGGTCATGCTGCCAGGAACAGCGTCAAGTGTCATGCTGGATACGTCCCTTCAGGGTCACGTGTCCGGCTGGCGAGCAGGCAAATCAGTGACGGGACTTCGTTGGGATCGTCAGGCTTCTATCAAGTCATGAACGCCGGCCGGGCACACCAAAACGGTTACGCCCCCGGGAGCCCGACATTTCGAAACAAAGACAACCGAAGCGTCAGATACGAACTCGAGTCAGAACCCCGGGGAACCACACCAGCCAATCACTGATACGCCTGCTCGCT
>NZ_SSSN01000029.1 GCF_004801905.1 Orlajensenia flava
CCCCCACTGTGCGAAAGGAAGGGGATTGAGTACCGGCTGCAGATCTCGTGAAGGTGCGTGTATCACCGGAGCGTGCATTTGACAGTTTTTACACTTCTTGGTCTTTGCTCTGGAATCGTGCAGCATGGTGGGCCAGAAGTAGCCGGCTCGGAGAGCCTTGTGGGCCAGTGCTCTTGCCCCCATGTGGTGTCCACAGATGCCTTCGTGAATCTCTGTCAGTATTAGCTCCGCGTCGGTTGGGCCGACACACTTCAAGAGTGGTCTTACCACCGACCTTCTGTATAGCTCTCCTTCGAACATGAGGTATCTTGCAGCGATCCTTTTTATCTTAGCCGAGAGACTGCGGTCCTCCGGTAACTGCTTTGTGAGCAAGTATTTCGTTATCGGAGTCATCCACGTCGTCTCGGCTTCGATGTCGCCCACCATGCTGACGGTCTCAGTGATGCTTTTAGCAGTCCTGATATCCACCAGCACGGTCCGACTGACATTCCTGATGCTTGAGCTGGCGAGTTTTGAGAGCGCGTCGGCGCGGTTGTTCTCGCTCCTGGGGATGCACTCGATCTGGAAAGACTTTAGTTTTGAAGTGTCGGCTTTGACCCTTTCCAAGTATCTTGCCATCCCGTCGTCTCGTGTTTCGTATTCTCCTCGAACTTGATTGGTCACGAGGAGTGAGTCTGTCCTTAACACGATGTGTTCTGCTCCGGCGGCCCTAGCTAGCTCGACTCCGGTTATCACCGCCTCGTATTCGGATT
This sequence comes from Orlajensenia flava, assembly GCF_004801905.1. Taxonomy (GTDB): domain Bacteria; phylum Actinomycetota; class Actinomycetes; order Actinomycetales; family Microbacteriaceae; genus Orlajensenia; species Orlajensenia flava. The sequence goes on from NZ_SSSN01000029.1 coordinate 753, forward strand.
CGTTGTTTGAGGCTGGGAAGGTAAACTTCAAAGCGTACTCAAACTCGTCACCGTTTGGGCTGATGATAAGGATGCCGGCTCCTGAGCTGTTTGCCGTGGCGGAGCCGTCGGTGTATACTTGCCATAAACCGGGGTTTGACTCCTCTCTGTACGTGCATTCGGCCAGGAAGTCTGCCAGCGCCTGTCCTTTGATTGAAGGTCTCGGCTTGTACTGAATGCCGTAGCCGGAAAGCTCTACGGCCCACTTGATAAGCCTGCCGGAGGAGTCGAATTTCTCTAATGCTTTTTCCAATGGCTGGTCGGTTAAGACCGTCACGGGATGTGCATCAAAGTAGGGTTTCAACTTCCTGGCGGCGACTATGACGGCGAGAGCTGCTTTTTCGATCAA
>NZ_SSSN01000030.1 GCF_004801905.1 Orlajensenia flava
GCTCCGCATGCTGTTCCGGTTGCGGTGATTGGTAGTGCGGCTTCGGGTTTGTCGGTGTCTTTTGATGGGTCGGGTTCAACGGCTTCTGATGGGGCGACGGTGGCCTCTTATGCGTGGGACTTCGGGGATGGGGCTACGTCCACGCTCGCGAAGCCGGTTCATCCGTACGCTGCGGCGGGGTCGTACATGGTGAAGTTGAAGGTGACCGATTCGTTGGGTGCGCAGAGCACGGTGGCACAGGCGAGTGTGTCGGTGAGTCATGGTGCTCCGGTTGCGTCGTTCGCGACTGCCGCGACGGGCTTGAACCTTTCGGTGGATGGTTCGTCGTCGGTGTTGACCGATGGTGCCACGGCTCAGTATTCGTGGAACTGGGGCGACAACACGCCTGCTGGCTCGGGGCTGACCGCGTCTCACACTTATCTCACGGACGGGTCCTATCCTGTCGTCCTGACGGTGGTGGACAGCTTGGGTGCCTCGAATTCCGTGACCAAGACGGTGACGGTCAGCACGACGGCGTTCGTGGCGAAGGATGACTTCGGCCGTTCCGTCGCGACGGGATGGGGTAATGCCGATAGTGGTGGACCGTGGAGCGGAACGACGGCGTTCTCGGTCGCTGATGGTGTGGGAAAGATCGCCATGTCCACGTCGCAGACGCGGGTGTCCACGTTGACGGCTGTCAACGTGGCCGACACGGACTCGAGGATGAGCGTTGCGCTCGACAAGGTCGCCGATGGCGGAGGTATGCACTTCAACTATGTGGTGCACAAGTCAGCGTCGGGCGAATACCGTCTGAAGCTGCGGTATTCCTCTGCGGGCGTCGTCACGGTCAGCATCGCGAAGCTCGTGGGAACCACAGAGACGCTGGTGGCCAACAAGGTCCTTACCGGGTACACCCAGACGGCCGGCGGCGTGCTCCAGGTGCGGTTCCAGGCGGCGGCATCCGGATCCAGTACGGCGATGAAGGCGAAAGTGTGGCCGCAGGGTCAGGCCGAGCCCGCCGATTGGTTCCTGACCGCCACTGATGCTGAGGCCTCTCTGCAGGCTGCAGGCCAAATCGGCGTTCTCTCATACATGTCCGGCTCCGCCACCAACGGGCCAGTCAACGTCCTCCTCGACAACCTCGCCGTCCAAGC
>NZ_SSSN01000001.1 GCF_004801905.1 Orlajensenia flava
TGACAGCGCCGATGGTACTGCAGGGGAGACCCTGTGGGAGAGTAGGACACCGCCGAACACATTTCAGCAAGAAGGCCACCCACTGGGTGGCCTTCTTCTGTTTAACCGGCGTCCTCGGCGACGGACCGGAACCCGAAGGCGCCGATGCACGTCAGCCGGTTCCCTCGTCGGTGATGGCCGTCCACTCGCTCGGTCCGGCCGAGCCAGCCGGGTAGGTGTCGAGCGGCACTTCACCGTCGGCCCAGGCCTCGAGGACGGGTGTCACGATGCGCCAGCAGGCCTCCGCCGCCCGGCCGCTCACCGAGAGCAGCGGATCGGCATCCAGCAGGCCCGCGAGAACCTCGCCGTACGCACCCAGCTTTCCCTCGCCCACGGTCGTCTCCAGCTCGGCGACGGTGAGGGTGAGGGCATTGTCGGAGTCGTTCACCAGGAGGTCGAGCGCGATCGTGGTGGTGTCGATCCCCATCCGCAGGGTGCGGGGGCCGGTCTTGCCCGAGAAGCCACGAGGGAGCCGCTCGCTCTCGCGGAAGTGCACGATGATCTGCTTGTGCGCCTGCCCGAGCGCCTTGCCGGATCGCAGTACGAACGGAACGCCGTGCCACCTGTCGGTGTTGATCTGCAGGGTGACCTCGGCGAGGGTCTCGGTCTGCCGGTCGGGGTCCACCCCCTTCTCCGCCGCGTAGTCGGGCAGGTGGCGCGAGTCGAGGTCGCCGGCGGTGTAGCGCGCCCGCCGTCCGGACTCCGCCGCGTTGCTGCCCCACACCCGGGTGGCCTCGAGCACTTCGGCCATGCGTCCATGCAAATCGTGGTAGTCGAGGGTCTCGGGGGGCTCCATGCCGATCAGCGCGAGGACCTGCAGCAGGTGGCTCTGGATCATGTCGCGCAACGCGCCGGCCTTGTCGTAGTACCCGGCGCGCCCCTCGAGGGCGAGCGTCTCGTCGAAGACGATCTCGACCTTCTCGATCTCAGCCGCGTTCCAGACGGACTCCATCATGCGGTTCGCCAGGCGCAGGCCGATGAGTGAGAGCACGATCGTCTTGCCGAGGAAGTGGTCGACCCGGAAGGCGTCGACGCCCTTCGGAAAGGTCCCGAGCAGTGCGTTGAACCGTTTGGCCTCGTCGAGGTCGGTACCGAACGGTTTCTCGAGGGCGAGGACTGAGCCCGGCGCCATATCGAGCGTCGCGAGGGCCTCGCATGCGGCGAACGCGACGGCGGGCGGAACGGCGAAGTAGTAGGTGGCGGGCCCGTCGATATCCTTCAGCAGGTGACCGAGGGCGTCGGCATCCGTCGCATCCATCCGCTCGTAGCGGGAGTCCTGCTCGAATCGCTTGAGGCCATCGCCGACCGCGTCGTGCAGCCGGTCCGACCACTCCTCGGCGCTGAAGTCGCTCATTCCCACCCCGATGAGCTTCACGCCGCGGTCGCCGTCGTAGTGCAGCAGCTGGGCGAGCCCGGGCAGGAGAAGTCGTTTGGACAGATCGCCATCGGCACCGAATATGACCAACGTGCGCTGCTTCTCCATGGTGGTCAGTCAACCACGCGCCCGCCCTCGAAGCGCGGGCTTGCGGCGTCGTGGCGGTAGCGTTAGAGCATGGATGGCGACGAGCAGGACGACGGCCTCGTGTCGCGGCTCCGCGTGATCGAGGACCAGCCGCTCGAGGCGCGGGCAGCCGCGTACGTCGCGGTGCACGACGAGTTGCGCGATCTGCTCGACGGCGACACGTCGCGGCCTGCGGGCTGACGCCCGTGGCGGAACAGCGGCTGGATGCCGCCCTCGCGGCGCGGGGTCTGGCCCGGTCGCGCACCCACGCCGCCGCGCTCATCGCGGACGGACGCGTGAGCGTCGACGGGCGAGGGGTCGTGAAGGCCGCAGCGAAGGTGAGCGACGGGCAGCAGCTCGTGGTTGCCGGTGCCGACCACTACGTCAGCCGAGCCGCCCACAAGCTGATCGGAGCGCTCGACACCTTCGCGGTGGCGCCGGAGGGCCGGATCGCGCTCGACGCGGGAGCATCCACCGGCGGCTTCAGCCAGGTGCTGCTCGAGCGCGGTGCCGAACGGGTGATCGCGGTAGATGTCGGCCACGGTCAACTCTCCCCAGAGCTGGCCGGAGAGCCGCGCCTTCACCTGGTGGAGGGATTCAACGTCCGAGACATGACCCCGGAGAGCCTCGCGGTGGCGTCCGGAGTCGATCAGCGTCCGTCGCTGGTGGTGGCGGACCTGTCGTTCATCTCCCTCGCGACGGTTCTCCCGGCGCTCGTGGCGACGGGAACGGAGGAGGCCGACTTCGTCCTGCTCGTCAAACCGCAGTTCGAGGTGGGGCGAGGCGGGGTTCGGGAGGGCATCGTGCGTGATCCGGCCCTCCGAGCGGATGCGGTCTCGTCCGTGCTCTGGAACGCGCACGACCTCGGGCTCGGCACGGCGGGTCTCGTCCCCTCCCCGATCATCGGCGCGGCCGGGAATCACGAGTACCTCGCCTGGTTCAGTCGGACCGCGGGTCGGAATCCGACAGAATGGTCGGGCAGGGTCGCCGAGATGACGGGAGCGTGATGAGCATGGCGGGTTCCCATCGTCACATCCTCGTCGTGGCGCACACGGGCCGGAGCGGCTCGCTCACGGCTGCCGTGGACGTCTGCAAGCAGCTCACCGAAGCGGGGGTGACCCCCGTGCTGCCCGGCGACCAGTGGGACGACCTCCATAACCACGCGCCCGAGCTCGACGGACGCAGCGAACGCCTGGGCGACGGAGTCGAGCCGGCAGACCTCGAACTCGTCATCGTCCTCGGCGGTGACGGCACCATCCTGCGCGCAGCGGAACTCGTGCGCTCCGCCTCGACACCGATCCTCGGCATCAACCTCGGGCACGTCGGGTTCCTTGCCGAGATCGAGCGGGACGACATCCCCGATGCCGTGCGACGTGGCCTCGCCCGCGACTACGACGTCGAAGAGCGGATGACGCTGAGCGTGCGGGTGAAGTCGGGCGACGAGATCGTGCACGAGGACTGGGCCCTCAACGACGCGACGGTCGAGAAGGTCGCCCGCGAGCGCATGGTCGAGGTCTCCATCGAGGTCGACCGCCGTCCGCTTTCGACCTTCGGGTGCGATGGTGTGGTGTTCTCCACCCCCACCGGCTCCACCGCCTACTCCTTCTCGGCCGGCGGTCCCGTCGTCTGGCCCAGCCTCGACGCCCTGCTGCTCGTGCCGCTGAGCGCGCACGCCCTGTTCGCGCGGCCGCTCGTCGTCGGCCCGGAATCCGCCCTCGCGGTCGAGCTGGTGCAGCGCACGGATGCCTCGGCGGTCCTCTGGTGCGACGGACGGCGATCCTTCGACCTGCCCGCCGGCGCCCGCGTGGTCGCCCGCCGCTCCCACGTTCCCGTGCGTCTCGCCCGCCTGCATGAGGGGCACTTCACCGACCGTCTGGTCAACAAGTTCCAGCTGCCGGTCACCGGATGGCGGGGGCCGAGCACACCGTGATCGAGGAACTCGGCATCCGCGACCTCGGGGTCATCGCCGACGCGACACTTCCGCTCGGCCCGGGTTTCACCGCCGTCACCGGGGAGACCGGTGCGGGCAAGACCATGGTGGTGACAGCCCTCGGACTGGTGCTCGGTGCCCGCTCCGATGCCGGAGCAGTGCGAGCCGGCCAGCCTGAAGCTCGCGTCGACGGCCGCTGGCTGGTCGACGAGGACGGTTCGGTCGCCGAGCGCGCGCGGGACGCCGGTGGGTCCCTCGACGGCCCGGAGCTGCTGCTCAGTCGGTCCGTCTCGAGCGAGGGTCGCTCGCGCGCCTACGTCGGTGGCCGTTCCGCTCCCGTGAGCGTGCTCGGCGACCTGGCCGAGCAACTCGTCGTCGTGCACGGCCAGTCCGACCAGATCCGGTTGCGCTCTGCGTCCGCGCAACGAGATGCCCTCGACCGTTTCGCCGGAGCCGAACTCGCGGCGGTCCTCGCCGACTACCGGGCGGCGTTCGAGCGATGGCGCGCCGACATGGACGCGTTACGCGACCTCTCCGACGACCGCGAGCGCCGCGCGCGCGAGGCCGAGGACCTGCGCATCGCCCTCGCCGAGATCGCCGATGCGGAGCCCCTCCGCGGCGAGGATGTCGAACTGACCGAGCGCGCCGAACGGCTCGGCAACCTCGAAGAGCTCCGACTGGCCGCGGCTCAGGCTCGGGAGTGGATCTCGGCCGAGCAGTCCGACGAGGCGATCGACGCGGTCGGCGCCATCGAGTCGGCCCGCCGGGGCCTTGATCGCGTAGCCGGTCACGACGTCACGCTCGCACCCGTCGTCGAGGCTCTCAGCACCATCAGCTTCCTCGTCGCGGACGCGGCTGCAGAGCTCTCGACCTATCTCGCGGGCCTCGATGCCGACGGCGCCCGCGAACTCGAACTGGTCGAGGAGCGCAGGGCGGTGCTCGGCGCGCTGGTGCGCAAGTACGGCACGGACCTCGACGCCGTGATCGACTTCAGCGAGCAGGGCGGCACCCGCCTGCTCGACCTCGACGACGATGAGAGTCGCATCGAGGCGCTCACCGCTTCCGTGTCCGACGGCGAACGGGTCGTCGACGAGCTGGCGGCGCGCATGAGCGCCCTGCGAACGGATGCGGCGACGCGGCTGGCGGCATCCGTCACAGCCGAGCTGTCGGCGCTCGCGATGCCGGACGCGTCGCTCGTCGTCGAGGTCGCCGTGCGCGAGGAGTACACCCAGTCCGGCCGCGATGCCGTCTCGATCCTGCTCGCGCCTCATGCCGGAGCGGAACCGCGAGCGCTCGGCCGCGGTGCATCGGGCGGAGAGCTCTCGCGCGTGATGCTCGCGATCGAGGTGGTCATCGCCGGGACCGACCCCGTTCCCACCTTCGTGTTCGACGAGGTCGACGCGGGGGTCGGCGGAGCAGCGGCCATCGAGATCGGTCGTCGTCTCGCCCGCCTGGCCGAGACCTCGCAGGTGATCGTCGTCACGCACCTCGCGCAGGTGGCCGCGTTCGCGGGAAACCACCTGCGTGTCGCAAAGGACAGCGCGGGATCCGTCACCGCATCGAGCGTCGAGCGCCTCGATGGCGAAGCCCGCATCGCCGAGATGGCGCGGCTGCTCTCCGGCCTGCCCGACTCGGAGAGCGGCTTGGCCCACGCCCGTGAGCTCATCGCGCTTCGCCACGACGCCTGACCACGGGATCCGCCCGATCCGTGATGATAGGATGAAAGCCCGTGGCAGACATTAACGCGGAATCCTCGAACGGCATCACCAAACACATCTTCGTGACCGGTGGTGTCGTTTCTTCATTGGGCAAGGGGCTCACCGCCGCCAGCCTGGGCAACCTCCTCACCGCGCGCGGTCTGCGCGTGGTCATGCAGAAGCTCGACCCCTACCTCAACGTCGACCCGGGCACGATGAACCCGTTCCAGCACGGCGAGGTCTTCGTAACCGACGACGGCGCCGAGACCGACCTCGACATCGGCCACTACGAGCGCTTCCTCGACATCAACCTGTCCCAGGCGGCCAACGTGACCACCGGGCAGATCTACTCGAGCGTCATCGCCAAGGAGCGCCGCGGGGAGTACCTCGGCGACACCGTGCAGGTGATCCCGCACATCACCGACGAGATCAAGCGGCGCATGCGCCTGCAGGCCTCGGAGGACCCGCAGCCCGACGTCATCATCACCGAGATCGGGGGCACCGTCGGCGACATCGAGTCCCAGCCGTTCATCGAGTCCGCGCGGCAGGTGCGCCACGAGCTCGGTCGCAAGAACGTGTTCTTCGTGCACGTCTCGCTGGTGCCGTTCATGGGAGCGTCCGGGGAGCAGAAGACCAAGCCGACGCAGCACTCGGTCGCCACGCTGCGCTCCATCGGCATCCAGCCCGACGCGCTGGTGCTCCGCAGCGACCGGCCCGTCACCGAGTCGAACAAGCGCAAGATCGCGCTCATGTGCGACGTCGACGAGGGCGCCGTCGTCAACGCCGTCGACGTTCCGTCGATCTACGACATCCCCACCATGCTGCACGACCAGGGTCTCGACAGCTACATCATCGACACGCTCGGCCTTCAGGCGCGCGACGTGGACTGGAGCGGATGGGAGGCCATCCTCGAGGCCGTCCACGAGCCCCGTCACGAGGTGAACATCGGCCTGGTCGGCAAGTACATCGACCTGCCGGATGCCTACCTGTCCGTCACGGAAGCGCTACGTGCGGGGGGCTTCGCCCACCAGGCGAAGGTGAAGATCCACTGGATCCCGTCCGACGACTGCCAGACGGAGGAGGGCGCCGCTCGCAACCTCTCCCACCTCGACGCCATCTGCGTCCCCGGCGGATTCGGCGTCCGCGGCATCGAGGGCAAGCTCGGCGCACTGCGCTTCGCGCGCGAGAACGCCATCCCCGCCCTCGGGCTCTGCCTCGGCCTGCAGTGCATGGTCATCGAATACGCGCGCAACGAGGCCGGACTCGACGGCGCGTCGTCGAGCGAGTTCGACCCGGGCACCGAGTTCCCCGTGATCGCCACGATGGCCGAGCAGGTCGAGATCATCGCCGGTGGCGACCTGGGTGGCACGATGCGCCTCGGCCTCTACCCGGCAGCCCTCGCCGACGGCTCGCTCGTCGCCGAGCTCTACGGCGCGCCGACCGTATCGGAGCGGCACCGCCACCGCTACGAGGTGAACAACGGCTATCGCGAGCAGATCGCCGACGCCGGCCTGTGGTTCTCGGGCACGTCGCCCGACGGCCACCTGGTCGAGTTCGTCGAGCTGCCGCGCGACGTGCATCCGTTCTACGTCGGAACCCAGGCGCACCCCGAGCTGCGCAGTCGCCCGAACAACGCCCACCCGCTGTTCCGGGGGCTCGTCGGTGCCGCGCTCGACCGCCAGCAGGCCAGCCGCCTGTTCGAAGTCAAGGATGCCTGACACCGGCGAGGAGCGCTCGCGAGCCGAGCTGGCCGACGAGTCGTTCTCGCCGCCGGTCACCTCGTCCGAGCTGGTCTTCGAGGGCCGCGTCTGGGACGTTCGGCGTGAGAGCGTCGACTACAACGGCGGCGAGATCGTGCGCGACTTCGTCGACCACACCGGAGCCGTCGGCGTGCTCGCGATGGACGACGACGGCCGCGTGATGCTCATCCGCCAGTACCGGCATCCCGTGCGCACGCGCGACTGGGAGATCCCCGCCGGGCTGCTCGATGTCGCCGGGGAGTCCAAACTCGCGGCGGCTCAGCGAGAGCTCGCCGAAGAGGTCGACCTCGGCGCGCGCACGTGGAACGTGCTCGCGGAGTTCTTCACATCGCCTGGCGGCAGCTCCGAGGTGATCCGCGTGTTCCTTGCCCGGGACGTCCACCCCGTGACGCACGACTTCACGCGCGAGGGCGAGGAGGCCGACATGGAGAAGCGCTGGGTGCCGCTGGACGAGGTCGTCGACGCCGCGCTGGCCGGCCGCATCCGCAATGCCCCGCTAATCATCGCCGCCCTCGCAGCGCGAGCGGCAGGCGAGGACGGATTCGCCCACCTCGCGCCCGCGTCATGACGGGCCGCGGCGAGCGCCGCTGACAGACTGAGGTCGTGAACCTCGCCACCGCCGTGGACGCCTACCTGCGTCACGTGACGGTCGAGCGCGGACTCTCCGCGAACACCGTCGCGGCGTACACGCGCGATCTGGCGCTGTACGCGACCTGGCTCGCCGGGGAGGACATCGACGATCCCACCGCGATCGGGCCCGCGCAACTGTCCGGATTCGTGCAGTACCTCGGTACCCGCGCCGAGGCGCCGCTGGGTGCCTCATCCATCGCGCGCGTGCTCTCCTCAGTGCGCGGCCTCCACCGCTTCCTGGCCGAGGAGGGCGTCGCCGAGGTCGACGTCGCCCGCGAGACCAAGCCGCCCAAACTCGGCACCCGCCTGCCCAAGGCCATCACCATCGATGAGGTCGGGGCGCTGCTCGCGGCAACGGATGGCGAGAGCCTGCAGCAGGTGCGCGACAAGGCGCTGCTCGAGTTGCTCTACGCGACCGGCGCACGGGTGTCCGAGGCGGTCGCCTTGAACGTCGACGACGTGCTCGACGATTCCGTCGTGCGGCTGTTCGGCAAGGGGGGCAAGCAGCGGGTGGTTCCGGTGGGTTCCTACGCTCGCGCGGCACTGGATGCCTACCTGGTGCGGGCACGGCCGATCCTGTCGGCGCGGGGGAGCGCGACGCCGGCGCTCTTCCTCGGGCTGCGCGGGCAGAGGGTGTCGCGTCAGAACGTCTGGCTCATCATCCGTGCCGCAGCCGACCGCGCGGGCCTGACCGTCGAGGTGTCGCCGCACACCCTCCGCCACTCCTTCGCCACGCACCTGCTCGCGGGAGGAGCCGACGTCCGCGTCGTACAGGAGCTGCTCGGCCACTCCTCGGTCGCGACCACCCAGATCTACACGCTCGTGACCGCGGACACCCTGCGGGACATGTACACCACCGCCCACCCGCGCGCCCGGTAGTGTTGCCGGAACGCCGCACGGCAGGCGGGCGGCACCGGAGCGAGACCCTAAACTGGGTGCGGGCCAGACGGGGCCCGGTCGAGGAGAGAACGAGTGAGTGGAAAGCAGCACGACTCGGTCGAACTGACGATGCCCGACATCCCCGAGATGGGTCCGACCGGGCGCCCTCGACGCACCTTCCCCGAGCCGAAGCGACTCAAGACGCATGGCCCGGCTCGCATCATCGCGCTGTGCAACCAGAAGGGCGGGGTGGGCAAGACCACCACGACCATCAGCCTGGGTGCCGCGCTCGCCGAGGATGGAAGGCGTGTCCTCGCGATCGACTTCGACCCGCAGGGAGCGCTCTCGGCCGGCCTCGGCGTCGCGACGCACGACGTTCCGACCATCTACGACCTGCTGCTCTCGCGCTCGAAGGACCCGAAGGACGCGATCCAGTCCACCGGCGTCCCCGGACTCGACGTCATCCCGGCCAACATCGACCTCTCGGCGGCCGAGGTTCACCTGGTCAACGAGGTGGCCCGCGAGCAGATCCTCGCGGGCGTGCTGCGCCGCGTCGCCGCCGACTACGACGTCATCCTCATCGACTGCCAGCCCTCGCTCGGGCTGCTCACGGTCAACGCGCTCACGGCGAGCCATGGCGTGCTCATCCCGCTCGAGTGCGAGTTCTTCGCCCTGCGCGGAGTCGCGTTGCTCATCGAGACCATCGACAAGGTGCGCGATCGCCTCAACCCGGCTATCGAGCTCGACGGGATCCTCGCCACGATGTACGACTCGCGCACGCTGCACTCGCGGGAGGTGCTCGAGCGGGTGGTCGACGCCTTCGGCGACAGCGTGCTCGAGACGGTCATCGGTCGCACGGTGAAGTTCCCGGACGCGAGCGTGTCGGGCACCCCCATCACGCAGTTCGCGCCCGATCATCCGGCGTCCCGCGCCTACCGGCAGCTGGCCCGGGAGCTGGTCTTCCGTGGCGCCGTCGCCTGAGACGCTCGACGACGCCGCGGCGGATGCGGCCGTGCCCGGGTTCCGGGTGGCGCTGTCCAACTTCGCCGGCCCGTTCGACCTGCTGCTCTCGCTGATCTCCAAGCGCGAGCTCGACATCACCGAGATCGCCCTGAGCGCGGTCACCGACGAGTTCCTCGCCTACCTGCGCGGGCTCACGAGTGCCGACGAGCTCGAGGAGGCCACCGAGTTCCTCGTGGTAGCCGCAACTTTGCTCGACCTCAAGATCGCGAGCCTGCTGCCGCAGGGCGAGCTCGTCGACGCGGAGGACGTCGCGCTGCTCGAGGCTCGGGACCTGCTGTTCGCCCGATTGCTGCAGTATCGCGCGTTCAAGCAGGCGTCCGCCTGGTTCGGTGCGCACCTCGAGGCGGAGGCGTCCCGGCATGCGCGCTCCGTGCGACTCGAGGAGAAGTACCGGCAACGGACGCCGGAGCTCGTGTGGACCGTCTCGGCTGCCGACTTCGCGGCCATCGCCACCCTCGCACTCACGCCGCGGGCCATCCCCGTCGTCGGCCTCGACCACCTGCACGCGCCGCTCGTGAGCATCCGAGAGCAGGCGGCGATCGTCGTCGCGCTCCTCCGAAGCAGCGACACGCTCACGTTCCGCGATCTGATCGCCGACGCTCCAGCCAAGGGGGTCGTGATCGCCCGCTTCCTCGCAGTGCTCGAGCTCTACCGGCACGCGGCGCTCTCGTTCGAGCAGCTCGAGCCGCTCGGCGAGCTGACCGTGCGCTGGACGAGCGAGCACTGGACGGATGAGAACCTCGTGAACCTGGGAGCCGACTATGGGCAGTGACATCGATCGCGCGCTGGAGGCCGTCCTCATGGTCGCCGACGAGCCGCAGGGAATCGTGCACCTCGCGACCGCCGTCGGCGCTCCCGTCGCCGATGTGCAGCAGGCCATCGACCGGCTCGTCGCCGACTACGACGGCTTCGACGTGAACGCCGAACCCACCGGCATCCGTCGCGGGTTCGAACTCCGCGAGGTCGGCGGCGGATGGCGGTTCTACGTGCGCCGCGAGCACGACGAGCTGGTGACCGACTTCGTCCTCACCCAGAACCCGACCCGGCTCTCACAGGCTGCCCTCGAGACGCTCGCCGTGATCGCGTACAAGCAGCCGATCACCCGCGGCCAGGTCGCGTCCATCCGGGCGGTGAACGTGGACTCGGTAGTGCGCACGCTGCTCGGGCGGGGCCTCATCACCGAGCTGTTCGCCGACGCCGAGACGGGCGCCATCAACTACGGAACGACCGAGCTCCTGCTCACCCAACTCGGCATCAACTCGCTCGACGAGCTGCCTCAGATCTCGCCGCTCCTCGAGGACGGCGCGGAAGGATTCGACGGTGACATCCGGTAACGTCCCGACGTTCGGCAACGCGGAGGCCGACGGCGTCCGCCTCCAGAAGGTGCTCGCAGCTGCGGGCGTGGCATCACGCCGCGTCGTCGAGCAGATGATCGTCGAGGGCCGCATCGAGGTGAACGGCCTGGTCGTGACCGAGCTCGGTCGGCGCATCCATCCCGATACCGACCTCGTGTCGGTGGATGGGTCGGCGGTGCAGCTCGACACCGCGAAGCGTTACGTCATGCTCAACAAGCCGACCGGGGTGGTCTCCTCGATGAAGGACGAGCAGGGCAGGCCCGACCTGCGTCGATTCACCGAGCAGTACGAGGAGCGGCTCTTCAACGTCGGCCGACTCGACGCCGAGACCAGCGGGCTGCTCATTCTGACCAACGACGGCGAACTGGCTCACACCCTCGCGCATCCCTCCTTCGGCGTCTCGAAGACCTACATCGCGAAGGTGAGCGGGCAGGTGACCGCGCAGACGATCGCGCGTTTGAAGAAGGGCATCGAGCTCGACGACGGGCCGATCCACGCGGACAAGGCGCGGCTGATGACGGGGTCCGGCGTCTCGGAGAGCTCCAGCCTCGTCGAGATCACCCTGCACTCCGGGCGCAACCGCATCGTGCGACGCATGCTCGACGCCGTGGGTCATCCGGTGCAGGACCTGGTGCGCCGTTCGTTCGGGCCGCTGCACCTCGGCACCCTGGCCGTGGGGCGGATGCGTCCGCTCACGTCGGCGGAGCTCGGTCAGGTCCTGACACTGTCCCGCTCGGGATCCGGCTCGGCCGCCGCAGACGGAGACGACCGTGGCTGACGGACGTCTCGCCGGGCCGGTCCGGGTGGTCGGCACCGGCCTGCTCGGAACGAGTATCGCCCTCGGGCTCCGGGCGCGCGACATCGACGTGACGCTCGACGACGTCTCGCCGACGCACGTGCGGCTGGCTGTGGACCTGGGTGCCGGTCGTCCGGCGTCCGGCGCCGATGCACCGCAGCTGATCGTGGTGTGCGTCCCGCCCGATGTGACCGCGACCGTCGTCGCGCGCGAGCTGGCGGCGTTCCCCGAGGCCCTCGTGACGGATGTCGCGAGCGTCAAGCTCGCCGTGCTCGATGAGCTGCGCGCATCCGGGGCGGACGTCGAACGCTACATCGGATCGCATCCGCTCGCCGGCCGTGAACGCGGGGGACCTCTCGCCGCCCGCGCCGACCTGTTCGTCGGGCGTCCGTGGGTGGTCGCCGCGCACGACGCGATCAGCTACCGGCGCGCCGGGGCGATCGACGACCTCATCCTCGACCTCGGCGCCGTGCTCGTGGAGATGACGCCCGAGGAGCACGATCGCGGCGTAGCGCTCGTCTCGCACGTGCCACAGGTGGTGTCGAGCCTGATGGCCCGTCGGTTCATCGAGGCTCCGAGCGCGGCGGTCAACCTCGCCGGCCAGGGCGTGCGCGACGTCACGCGGGTGGCGGCGAGCGACCCCGACCTGTGGGTGCAGATCCTCGGGGCGAACGCCGCTCCCGTTCGGGAGGTGCTGCTGGCCTACCGCGACGACCTCGACCGCTTCATCGATGCGCTCGCGGACCCCGAGGCTCCCGGCGCACGTCGACGCGTGGCCGAGGAGCTCGGCGGGGGCAACGTCGGGGTCGCCCGGCTGCCCGGCAAGCACGGCACGGACAAGCGGTTCACGACGATCGTGGTGATGGTGGACGACCGACCGGGCCAACTGGCGCGCCTGCTCGCCGAGATCGGCGAAATCGGTGTGAATCTCGAGGACCTGCGCCTCGAGCACGCGCCGGGCATCCAAGTGGGCCTCGCCGAGGTGCAGGTGCTTCCCGAGGCAGCCGCCCACCTGACCGAGGAGCTCGCGACTCGCGGTTGGCGCATCGCGGGCTGACCGCCTCGGCACGAGCCCGGTGCCCCAGCCCGCGCCCACCGTGCTCCGATACGCTCGTGACATGAGTACCCTTCCCGTCATCGTGGCCGTCGACGGGCCGGCCGGCAGCGGCAAGTCGAGCGTGAGCAAGGCCGTCGCCCGACGCCTCGGCTACGGCTTCCTCGACACCGGTGCGGCCTACCGCGCGTTGGCCTGGCTAGCCCTCGAGCGCGAGATCGACACGGATGACCCGGACGCCGTCACGTCGCTTCTGGATGAGTTCGACTACTCGATCGGAACCGACCCAGACGGCTACGCGGTGGTCGTAGCGGGCAACGACGTCACGGATGCCATCCGCGAGCCGCGCGTGGCATCCGTCGTCAGCGCGATCGCCCGGGTGCCCGAGGTGCGCAGCCACCTGGTGGCGCTCTTCCGGACCGTCGCCGCCGACGTCGATTCGCCCGGCATCGTCGTCGAGGGCCGGGACATCACCACGGTCGTCGCCCCTGATGCGCCCGTGCGCATTCTGCTGACGGCCGACGAGGCGGTTAGAATGGCCCGGAGGTCCGCGGAACTGTCGGACCATGCGGCGGAGACCGTCGGCGCTCACCTGGCCGCACGAGACCGGGCGGATGCGCGGGTCGTGGACTTCCTGAACGCCGCCGACGGCGTCACGACCCTCGACTCCACCCACCTGAACTTCGACGAAACCGTCGATGCCGTCATCGCGGTCATCGAGGAGACACCATGAGCACCGATAACGACACCGACAACGACTACGCCGACGCCGCGGAGATCTCCGAGGATTCACTGGCCGAGCGTCTGGCCGACGTCGACGAGGATGACGCCCACCTGCGCGCAGCCGCCCTCCGCCGGGGCCTCGACGACTACGAACTCGATGAGGACGACTACGACGTCCTCGACACGGTCACTGAGGACCCCGACGCCATCCGGTACCTGCCCGCTCTGCCGGTCATCGCGATCGTCGGCCGGCCGAACGTGGGCAAGTCGGCGCTCGTGAATCGCATCCTCGGACGCCGCGAGGCCGTCGTCGAGGACACCCCCGGCGTCACCCGCGATCGCGTCTCCTACAAGGGGGAGTGGAACGATCGCCGTTTCACCCTCGTCGACACCGGTGGCTGGGAGCCCGACGCCCGGGGCATCGACGCCTCCGTCGCCGCGCAGGCCGAGGTGGCCATCGACCTCTGCGACGTCGTCCTCTTCGTCGTCGACGCCATGGTCGGCGCGACCTCGACCGACGAGCAGGTCGTGCGGATGCTGCGCCGGGCCGGTCGCCCCGTCTTCCTCGTCGCCAACAAGGTGGACGATTCACGGCAGGAGCCGGAGGCCGCCGCGCTGTGGAACCTCGGCCTCGGCGAGCCGCATCCGGTCTCGGCGATCCACGGCCGCGGCGTCGCCGACCTGCTCGACGACATCATGAAGGTCCTGCCGACGGTATCCGCCGTGGCGAAGGACGAGGTGGGCGGCCCGCGCCGCGTCGCCATCCTGGGCCGACCGAACGTGGGCAAGTCCAGCCTCCTCAACAAGTCGGCTGGTGAGGAGCGGGTGGTCGTGAACGAGCTCGCCGGCACCACGCGCGACCCGGTCGATGAGCAGGTCGAACTCGGCGGCAAGGTCTGGCGTTTCGTCGACACCGCCGGCATCCGTCGTCGTGTGCACATGGCGCAGGGCGCGGACTTCTACGCCTCGCTGCGCACGTCGGCGGCCCTCGAGAAGGCGGAGGTCGCCGTCGTCCTGCTCGACGTGACCCAGCCGATCTCGGAGCAGGACGTGCGCATCATCGACCTCGTCCTCGAGTCGGGCCGCGCGCTCGTGCTCGCGTTCAACAAGTGGGACCTGCTCGACGACGAGCGCCGTCGCTACCTCGAGCGTGAGGTCGAACAGGATCTCGCTCACGTCGCCTGGGCTCCGCGCGTCAACATCTCGGCCCGCACCGGTCGTCACATCGAGAAGCTCGTTCCGGCGCTCGAGCTGGCGCTGGAGTCGTGGGACACCCGCATTCCCACCGGCAAGTTCAACGCCTTCCTCGCCGAGCTCACGGCAGCGCACCCTCACCCTGTGCGCGGTGGCAAGCAGCCGCGCGTGCTGTTCGGGACGCAGGCGGCGAGTCGCCCGCCGACCTTCGTGCTCTTCACGACTGGGTTCCTGGACCCGGGCTACCGGCGTTACATCCAGCGCCGGCTGCGGGAGATCTACGGCTTCGAGGGCAGCCCGATCGTGCTCAACATGCGCGTGCGGGAGAAGCGCCAGCGGTAGGGGCGAGTGGCCCCGTTCCCCCTCGCTACATCGACTCCCCTCGCACCATCGCCCCCTTCCTACATCGACTCCCTTCCTCCATCGAGTTGACGAATATCGTCGCCGAAAGCAGAACCCGGCGACGGTCTGCGTCAACTCGAGGGTGGGGCGAGGGCGATCGATGCGCGCGACAATGACGCACTTCTACGGAGTCCATCCGCGCTCCACCAGGGCTCTGCGCACTTTCTGCACGATCAGTCGGCGGCGGTCGCCTCGATGGGACTTGTTGACGCGGATGCTTCGCCATCCGGCCTCCATCACATCGTCGTGCCGGTCGATGTCGTGGAAATACTGGTCGTCCGCGGTCCGATGGTGGTCGCCGTCGTATTCCGTCACTACCCGGTACTCGGGGTAGACGAGGTCGCCGAGTGCCAGAAACCGGCCGTCAGCAGCGCGGATGGCCACGTTGACGTGGGGCTCCGGAAGGCCGGCCTCGACCAGGTCCAGCCGCAACTCCGTCTCGGTCGCAGAATCGGTTCCGGGCCGAATGAGAGCGAGCGCCAGCTCCAGTCGTCGGTAGCCGCGACGGCGTGACCAGACGTGGACCCGCTGACGGAGCAGGTCCATCGTCGCCACAGGTTCCTTGCGACAGACGAGGCCATCCCCGACCACCACCAGTTCCCGAACCGAGAGCACCGCAGCCAGCTGACACCACGTGTCGATCGCATCGACGACGCGCAGGCCGGAATGGATGACGACACGGACGGCGCCGGGCGTCAGCTGATGGCCGACGACGCCGACCACCCTCGGCGCGCGCATGGGCGCCACAGAACTGACGTGAAGCACGAGGTGCTTCTGAAGATGCGCGGGAAGCCGGAGCTGATGGATGCCCGCGGCCGTCGCGTGCGAGAACACCTGCGGTTGCGGCATCCGCGATGCGTACGTCAAGCATCGGCGGAGGAGCGTGAGCTCACCCTTGGACGGCGCCCGTGATCCGTGGAACAACCGGCGCAGGTCGGCTCGTCTGAGTCGCTCGCGAGAGACTCCCGCCGCATCAGCCTCCGCCACTCCGAACGCGCGACCGCGCAGCCCGGGTGGGAGCGCTCGCGGAGTCGTCATGCACTCATGCTGCCCGTCACCGTCGAGGGCGAGACTGTGATCGTTCGACTCGGTGTAAACCCCGCCGGCGCCCGTCGGTGGGGAGGAGGGTTCTTTCGCCGCACGCCCCCTGGCCGCCCGGACCTTCTTAGCTGCACCCGCCCCGCCCACCGACGACCATCCAGTTGACGAGAATCGTCTGCCCGGCGGAGTGGCAGCGACGATATTCGTCAACTCGATGAAGCTTCGCGGACGGGAGGGAGGTCCGGTTGGAGGACGGACGGGAGGGGGGTCCAGTTGGACGATGGGGCGGGGCCGGGGTTCCGTCGGACGGGACGGGCTGGCGTCGAGGTCAGTCCGACGCCGGGGCGGAGGGCGCGAACTCGACATCCTCCACGCGCGACGGTGGCATCGCCAGCGCGGCGATCAGCATGAGCGCTGCCGTCACCGCGACCGCCACGAACACGGCACCTGCCGCTGCCTCCACCGTGTGCGGATCCTGCTCGCCGCCACCGGTGCGGAAGATGGTGTTGGCGATCGCACCGAACACGGCGACCCCCACCGCGCTTCCGGCCGAACGGGCGAATGCGTTCAGGCCGGTGACGACGCCCCGTTCACCCCAGTCGACGGATGACTGCGCCGCGATGAGGCTCGGGGCTGCGACCCAGCCCAGGCCGAAGCCGATGACGAAGGATGCCCCGGCGATGGTCCACGGGTTCGGGAAGGGCGCGAGGGTGAGCAGCAGGACCGTGCCGGCGAGCGTGATGACTCCGCCGACGAGGACGGTAAAGCGGAATCCGTGGCGCAGGTAGAGTCGGCCGGCCTGCGAAGCCGACAACGGCCATCCCAGCGTGATCGCCGCGACCGCAGCGCCCGAGACGAGGGGCACGACGCCGATGGAGTTCTCGAGGTAGGTGGGGATGTAGCTGGTCACCCCGATGAGGATGGCACCGACGCCGATCGAGACCAGGGTGGTCGTCGTGATGAGTCGGCGCGAGAACAGACTGAGGTCGAGCACGGGCTCCGCCGCCCGCCGTTCGACGAAGGTGAAGGCGAGGAGGGCCAGCGCCCCGAGCACGAAACATCCGAGGCTCTGCCATGACCCCCACGCCCACGCGTTGCCGCCCTCGAGGAGGCCGAGGATGATCAGCGTGAGGCCACCGGTCAGCAGGGCCGCCCCGGCGAAGTCCAGCCGATGCTTCCGGCGCTGAACCTGCTCGTGGTACGTGCTCCACAGCATCCAGCCCGCGACGAGGCAGAGCGGGATGTTGACGAGGAAGATCCACCGCCACGACACGAACTGGCTGAACAGCCCTCCGAGGGCGGGGCCGATCACCGAGGCGACCGCCCAGACGCTCGCGATGTAGCCCTGCACCTTGGCGCGCTCGGCGACGGTGTAGATGTCACCGACGATCGTCATCGACATCGGAGCGACGGCTCCAGCGCCGAGTCCCTGCACCGCGCGGAAGGCGATGAGGGCGGGCATGCTCCACGCGAACCCGCACAGCACGGATCCGAGCAGGAACAGGCCGACTCCGACGAGGATGACGGGCTTGCGTCCGACGGTATCGGCGAGCTTCGAATACAACGGCACCGAGACCGCCTGCGCCAGGAGGTAGACGGAGAACAGCCAGGGGAACTGGGTGAAGCTGCCGAGCTCCTTGACGACCGAGGGGACGGCAGTGGCCAGGATGGTCGCGTCGATGGCGATGAGACCCGTCGAGAGCATCAGGGCTACGAGCACCGGTCCGCGTTCGGAGCGGAAACCGACGGATGCCTGCGCAGTGGTCACCCTTGTCTCAAGCGGGGGGCGCGCCGTGGCATTCCCGTCAGCCGAGCTTCTCCACGAGGGTGTTCTCCATTGCCACCACGCGTTGCCGGGTGCCGCGGAGCGCATCCATGCGGCCGGGGGAGACCGCCCACTCCTCGTCCTGTGCGACGAAGCCTGCGGCATCCGTCGGCAGGCTCACCGCCCAGGTGAACACGGACGACGCGCGGTCCATGACGGCGAACTCGAGGGTGAAGCCGAAGGCGATCCGTGCCGGCAGGAGTCGGTCGCTCCACCAGGTGAGGAACTCGTCGACGAGTTCGGGCGTGACCGTGTAGCGCCGCAGTTGGACGGTGCGGGGCATGGGTCAGGCGACCCGCTCGACGAGAGAGATCGTGGCCGCGTCGGTCCATCCGGTGACCCCGGCGAACGCCGCATCGCGCTCCGGGGAGGCCATGTAGGTCTTCTCGACCTCGCCGAAGTGCTCTGCATCCCCGTCGACGCTCACCGCCCAGATGAACTCGGCACGGTCGCGGTCGACGAATGCGAACTCGATGGCGAAGCCGTGCGCCTCGCGCGCGGGCACCAGCCGACTCGGGAACCAGGTCAGGAACTCGTCGACGAGGTCGGGCTTGAGGTCGTAGCGGCGCAGCTGAACGGTGCTCGTGGGCATTCGGGTGTCCTTCCGTCGTCGTCGAGATTACCCCTTGCCGCCGTCCTCGCTCGTGTTCGCGTCGACGCTCAGCGGCGTGGCGATGTCCTCGAGTGATCGTCCCTCGGCGTTGACGCCCAGGAACACCTCGACGAGGCCGGCGGCGATCATCAGTCCGGCCCCGATGTAGTAGCCCAAGGCGACCGCATCGATGCCCTGACCGATGAACTGGCCGAACAGGATCGGGCCAATGATGCCGCCGAGTCCCGTGCCCACCGCGTAGAAGAACGCGATCGCCATCGCGCGGGTCTCCATCGGGAAGATCTCGCTCACGGTGAGGTAGGCGGCGCTGGCTCCCGCCGAGGCGAAGAAGAACACGATCACCCACGCGATGGTCAGGGTGACCGCGTCGAGAATGCGGGCCTGGAAGAGGATGCCCGTGCCCACCAGCAGCACGCCCGAGCCGATGTAGCAGCCCGAGATCATCACCTTGCGGCCGATGGTGTCGAACAATCGCCCGAGCAGCAGCGGACCGAGGAAGTTGCCGACGGCGATGGGCAGAAGCGACCATGGCGCGATGTCATCCGGGACGTGGAACAGCTTGGTGAGCACGAGGGCGTAGGTGAAGAAGACGGCGTTGTAGAGGAAGGCCTGGCCGATGAAGAGCGAGAGGCCGAGGACGAAGCGCTTGGGGTACTTGGTGATTCCGACCTTGACGATCTCACCGAAGCCTGTGCGCTTGCGCTGGGTGACCTTGATGGTCTGGTCGACCTTGTCCAGGTCCTTGCCGGTCGAGGACTCCACCTGCTTCTCGATGCCGTCGACGATCTCCTCGGCTGCGCGCAGGTCGCGATGGATGAACATCCAGCGGGGCGACTCGGGGACGTTGCGGCGAACCAGGAGGATGGTGAGTCCCAGCACCGCCCCGAGCCCGAAGGCCAGCCGCCAGCCGAGCTCGGGCGGGAAGATGGCGGTGTTGAGCAGGAACACGCTGAGCACGGCGCCGAACGCGGTCCCGAGCCAGTACGAGCCGTTGATGGCCAGGTCGATCGTGCCGCGATGCCGGGCCGGGATGAGCTCGTCAATGGCGGAGTTGATGGCGGCGTACTCCCCGCCGATGCCGGCTCCGGTGAAGAACCGGCAGACGAAGAAGAACAGCGGGTTGAACGAGAAGGCGGTGGCGACGGTGGCCAGCAGGTAGAGGCCCAGCGTGATGATGAACATCCGCTTGCGGCCGAACCGATCGGTCAGATAGCCGAACACGAGGGCACCGCAACACGCGCCAGCGACGTAGATCGCCGCCGCCAGGCCGATCTGGCCGGTCGTGAGCCCGAGTCCGCTGCTCTTCTCGGTGAGCCGACCGGCGATCGAGCCGACGATCGTCACCTCGAGGCCGTCGAGGATCCAGACCGTGCCGAGACCGATGACGACCAGCCAGTGCCATCTGGCCCACGGCAGACGATCCATCCGTGCCGGGATGTCGGTGGTGATGGTCTGGGACGCCGTCGTCGTCATGCCGTTCTCCTTCGAACCGGCACCACGATAGGCCCGTGCGCCCGCGCGGGGCACCCCTTGCGATCGTCGGGCGAGGGGGTCTAGAGGAGAAGGGCTCTCATCGCGGCCCACGCGGGTAGGGTCGAATCATCGCCGACGGATGCCGTGCCATCCGCCGCGCGCACCCAGCATGACGCAATCGAGCAGCACGCGATCGAGGAGCAACCGATGGCCGATACCACCGAGTCCGAACTGCTGGCCGCAGCGCCGACCCAACTGTTCATCGGCGGCGAATGGGTCGATGCCGAGGGCGGCAAGACCTTCGACGTGCGCGATCCCGCGACCGGCGACGTCCTGCTCTCGATCGCGGATGCGTCGGCCGCGGATGCGATGCGCGCGCTCGACGCTGCCGTCGCGGCGCAGGACGACTGGGCCGCAACGGCCCCTCGCGTGCGCGGCGAGATCCTCCGGAAGGCATTCGATCTTCTCCAGGAGCGCAAGGACGACGTCGCGTTGCTCATGACGCTCGAGATGGGCAAGCCGCTCGCCGAGGCGGCGGGAGAGGTCGCATACGGCGGCGAGTTCCTGCGCTGGTTCAGCGAGGAGGCCGTGCGCATCAGCGGCCGCTACGGCGTGAATCCCGAGGGCACCGGACGCATGATCGTCTCGCAGCACCCGGTCGGGCCGTGCTACTTCATCACGCCGTGGAACTTCCCGTTGGCCATGGCCACTCGCAAGATCGCCCCGGCGCTCGCCGCCGGCTGCACCGTCATCGTCAAGCCGGCCCAGCTCACGCCGCTCACGACGATGTTCGTGGTCGGGCTGCTCGAGGAGGCCGGCCTGCCGAAGGGCGTGGTCAACATCGTCACGAGCTCGTCGTCGTCCGCCGTCTCCGGTCCGATCATCGCCGATCCGAGACTGCGGAAGCTCTCGTTCACCGGATCGACGGAGGTCGGCCGCAAGCTGCTCGAGCAGGCCGCCCCGGGTGTGCTGCGCACGTCGATGGAGCTCGGCGGCAACGCGCCGTTCGTCGTCTTCGAGGACGCCGACCTCGACAAGGCCGTCGACGGAGCCATGCTCGCCAAGTTCCGCAACATCGGCCAGGCCTGCACGGCGGCCAACCGGTTCATCGTGCACGAGTCGGTGGCCGACGCGTTCGCCGAGCGCATCACCGAGAAGGTGAAGGCGATGCGCATCGGCCGCGGAACGGAGAAGGGCGTGCAGATCGGACCGCTCATCGACGAGGACGCCGTCGACAAGGCGGACGAGCTCGTGCAGGATGCCGTGAAGCGCGGTGCAACGCTCGCGACCGGCGGCAAGCGCGTGGAAGGGGTGGGCACGTTCTACGAGCCGACCGTCGTCACCGATGTCGTGCCGGGCAGCGACATCCTCACCACCGAGATCTTCGGACCCGTCGTGTCGATCGTGCGCTTCGCCGACGAGGACGAGGCCGTACGGATCGCCAACGACACCGAGTTCGGTCTGGTGGCCTACGTCTACACGCGCGACCTCGCCCGCGGACAGCGCATGATCGAGAGGTTGCAGACCGGCATGATGGGCCTGAACATGGGCGTCATCTCGAACGCTGCCGCCCCGTTCGGCGGCGTCAAGCAGTCGGGCATCGGGCGCGAGGGCGGCCTCGAGGGAATTCACGAGTACCTCAATGTGAAGTACACCCTCACGCCCGATCCGTTCGCCTGAGGTCGCCGCCATGATGAGGGACGCCGTCATCGTCGACGTCGTGCGCACGCCGAGCGGCCGCGGCAAGCCCGGCGGAATGCTGTCCGGCGTTCACCCGGTCGACCTGCTAGCCGGCGTCCTGGCGACGCTCGTCGAACGCAACGGCATCGACCCCGCGCAGGTCGACGACGTCATCGGCGGGTGCGTCAGCCAGATCGGCGAGCAGAGCTACAACGTCGTGCGGAACGCCGTGCTGTCGGCCGGCTTCCCGCACAGCGTCCCCGCCACCACCATCGACCGGCAGTGCGGCTCGAGCCAGCAGGCCGCGACGTTCGCTGCTCAGGGCGTGCTCGCGGGTGCCTACGACATCGTGATCGCGTGCGGCGTCGAGTCGATGAGCCGCGTCCCGCTCGGCTCGTCGCTCGCAGGGGCGTCGCCCTCCGGCGAGCGCATGCACGAGCGCTATCCCGACGGCTTGGTGAGCCAGGGCGTGTCGGCTGAGCTGATCGCTGCGCGCCACCAGCTCTCGCGAGAGGCTCTCGACGCGTTCGCCGCCGAGTCGCATCGGCGTGCAACGGCGGCGGAGGCATCCGGCGCCTTCTCCCGCGAGGTGATCGCCGTCCCGGGAGTCGACGGCCTCGTCGACGAGACGGTGCGCGCGTCGACCACCGCGGAGGGGCTCGCCGGCCTCACGCCCGCCTTCCGCACCGACGCGCTGGCGGAGCGCTTTCCCGAGATCGACTGGCGAATCACGCCCGGCAACTCCTCTCCGCTGACGGATGGCGCATCCGCCGCCCTCATCATGAGCGCGGCGCGGGCCGATGCCCTCGGGCTCACGCCGCGAGCGCGCTTCTCGTCCTTCGCCGTGACCGGAAGCGACCCCGTGATGATGCTGACCGGCGTCGTGCCGGCGACCCGTCGCATCCTCACGCGAGCCGGCATGCGCATCGAGGAGATCGACGCCTACGAGGTCAACGAGGCGTTCGCATCCGTTCCGTTGTACTGGCTCGCTGAGACCGGAGCAGATCCCGCCCGGCTGAACCCGCGGGGAGGAGCCATCGCCCTCGGGCATGCGCTCGGATCGAGCGGCACGCGCCTGCTGGCCACGCTGGTGTGCGAACTCGAGGACTCCGGCGGCCGGTACGGGCTGCAGGTCATGTGCGAGGGCGGCGGAATGGCCAATGCCACGATCATCGAGAGGATGTAGAGATGCGGATCGACGGATGCTCAGCCATCGTGACGGGAGGCGCCTCGGGACTCGGGCGCGGCACGGCGGAGGTGCTCATCGCGGCGGGAGCACGGGTCGTCATCGTCGACCTGCCGTCGTCGCCGGGGGCGGCGGTCGCCGACGAGATCGGGGCGGTCTTCGCTCCTGCCGATGTGACGGATGAGGCGCAGGTGCGCGAGGCGGTCGAAGCGGCCGTCGCACTCGCGCCGCTCCGCATCACCGTCAACTGCGCGGGCATCGCCACGGCGTCGCGCACGGTCGGGAGGGAGGGTCCGCATCCGCTCGACCTGTTCGAACGCACCCTCCGCATCAACGTCGTCGGCACATTCAACGTCGCCCGCCTGGCCGCCGCCGCGATGGCCGCGAACGAGCCGACGGATGCCGAAAGCCTCCCGGGCATCCCCGCGACGGCGGAGCGCGGCGTCATCGTCAACACCGCCTCCGTCGCGGCGTTCGACGGTCAGATCGGCCAAGCCGCCTACTCCGCGTCCAAGGGTGCCGTTGCGGCGATGACCCTGCCGCTCGCGCGGGACCTGTCGAAGCTGCTCATCCGCGTCGCCACGATCGCCCCCGGCATCATGCAGACGCCGATGATGGCCGGGATGCCCGAAGACGTGCAGCGAGCGCTGGAGGAGTCGATCCCGCACCCCTCCCGCATGGGCACGCCCGCGGAGTACGCCGCTCTCGCCCGGCACATCATCGAGAATCCGCTGCTCAACGGAGAGACCATCCGCTTGGACGGAGCGATCAGGATGGCGCCGAAGTAGCCCGCGCGGCCCGTCGGGCCCTGAGGAATCCGTCGACGCAGTTCCAGCCGCAGACCACGACGATGACAACGGATGAGATCACGAGCGTCGGGACGACCCACGGTTGCGTCGCCGCATCGAGCTGCCATCCGGCGGCGTCCGCGAAGGCCGGGTTGACCAGCTCGGTGCGCTGCGTCAGCAGCACGATCGCGGGGACGGCGAACGCCAGGTTGAGGATGACGTTGATGCTCGCCATCGTCGTCGTCCAGCCCCGCCGGTAGACCACGAGGGCGAACGCGCTCCACGCGACGGCCAGGACGATCGACCACGTCAGGATGAATCCCCACAGGCTCGGGTTCAGGAAGGGGATGCCCGATCCGTCGTCCGTACGGAACAGGGTGCCCTGCTGCTGCCAGATGAGGGCGCCGATGGCGAGCACGGCGAACACCACGGTGCCGATGAGCTCGCCGACCTCTTCGCGCGGACGCGAGGGCAGGTCGGGGAGGCGGTCGGGGGACCAGGAGCCGAAGTCGGGCTGGCGCGATGCGGGCAGCCGGTCGATGACGGCGAAGAGCAGCGTGGGCCAGAAGCCGAGGTGCACCGCTGCGTTCACGGAAACGGCGATCGCCGCCCCCAGCGCTCCGCCGAACGACGGGGCGACGAACACCTGCACGGCGAGGTTCGCGACGAACACGATGGGCAACACGATCGTGTACAGGACCTTGAGCAGCCGGATGTAGACGAGGTAGGTGCGCGGACCGATCAGAGCCAGCGGTCGGTCGAGGTAGGTCGCGGCGAGCCGTTCGGGGTCGCCGAGCTCGAGAAGAGCCTCGCGCTCGGGATCGCCGGCGTTGGCGTGCGCGTCCGTCGCATCGGTGACGAGCGCGCGCACCTCCCGGTCGAGTTCTCGCCGCTGCTTCTCGGGTGCGGTGCGGACGACGGCCCAGACGTAGCGGTCGGTGAGAGTGGTCATGATCGGTCTCCTCGGACGAGGCTCGTGACGGAGGCGTCGAGACGTTTCCAGTCCTCGACGAGGTCGGCGGCGAGCAGCTCGCCCGCCCCGCTGGTGCAGTAGAACTTGCGAGGCCGCGCCTCGTCGGTGTTCCACTCGCTCGTGAGATGGCCCTGCGCCTCCAGGCGACGCAAGAGAGGGTAGAGCGTGTTGGCATCCGTCACGAAGCCGAGGGCGTCGAGGCGGGTCAGCAGCGAGTATCCGTAGTCGGGCGTCCGCAGCTGCAGCAGGCACGCGAGCACGACGGTTCCTCGACGCAGCTCCTGAAGGTGCCCGGCTGAGGCGTCGTCCCGATCCATGTGTCACACCATACTGTGTGATACACACTAATGCAACGGACAAGCCTCACGGTGTGGCGTGGGCCTCCAGGAATTCGTAGACCGAGGCGTCGTCAACTCCCGGGAAGGTTCCCGATGGCAGAGGGGAGAGGATCTGGGCATGCAGGCGAGCGCTGGGCCACGCCTGCCCTGCCCAGCGTTCGGCGAGCCCGGCCGGAGCACGTCGACAGCAGGACTCGTCGGGGCACCGCGACTCCGCCCGCACGGTGGTCTCCCGTCCGCGGAACCACTTGGCATCCGCGAACGGCACGCCGACCGTGATGGAGTACTCGCCCGACCCGGATGCGCGCTGTGCAGCGTCGGCACGACCGGTCTGCGTGGCGCACCAGAACGTGCCGGCCGGGGTGTCGGTGTACTGGTAGAACTCGGTCGTGCGATTGGTGTGGGTGAAGGCGCTGCGCGCGCTCCACTCCTTGCACACCCACTGGCCCTCGATGGAGCCGGTGACGTCGGTGGGCAACGGGATGCCGTCGTTCTCGTAGCCCTTGAGCAGGGCGCCATCGCCGCTCACGCGCAGGAAGTGCATGCGCATGTCGAGATGCACGGTCGCCAGGTTGGTGAACCGGAGCGCGGCTGCCTCGTGGGTCACGCCGAACGCGTCGCGGAAGTCCTCCACGGCAAGGCGCTTGTCCTTCTTCGCAGCGGACAGGAAGGCGACGGATGCCTCGAGCGGCATGAGCGCGCAGGCGGCGAAGTAGTTGATCTCCAACCGCTGCTGCAGGAACTCGGCGTAGCTCGCGGGTCGCTCGTGGCCGAGGAGACGGTGGGCCATCGCCTGTAGAGCCATCGAGCGAAGACCATGGCCCCCGGGGATCGACGCAGGAGGCAGGTAGATGCGGCCGTTGGCGATGTCGGTGATGGAGCGGGTGGAGTCGGGCAGGTCGTTCACGTAGAGCAGTTGGAAGCCCAACTGCTCCGCCATCACGCTCACCTCCCGGTGGGTGAGGGCGCCACTGCGGTGTCCGGCGGACCGCACCTGCTGCTCGGCGAGCCGCTCGATCTCGGGGAGGTAGTTGTCGCGCTCGCGCATCCGTTCCCGCAGCTCCGTGTTGGCCCGGCGCGCCTCCTCGGGCGTGGCGATCGCCTCGGAGGCGCGGCGCTGCAGCTCGCGGTGCAGCCCGATCACCGCGGCGAGGGCCTCGTCGGGCATGCCGCGCCCGGGCCTCACGGCCGGCAGCCCCAGCGAGGCGTACAACGGCGATCGCTGAGCCGCGGCGAACTCGAGCTCGAGGGCGGCCCGCGGGTTGGGCGGTTCGGCGGCAAGCAGCGTCGCCAGCTCGACCTCGAGCGCTCCGGCGATCGCCTGGAGCGTTCCGACGCGCGCCTCGCGCTTGCCGTTCTCGATGAGGGAGAGCTGGCTGCCGGCCAAGCCGACGCGCTCGCCGAGCTGGTCCAGGGTGAGGCCGCGCTCCCCGCGGAAGTGGCGGATGCGGTGTCCGAGGGTCGCCAGTTCGGAGGTGCGAGGCGTCATGAATTGACAATACCGAAACTTCGGCGATTCTTAACGGGTGACCGGGCTGCTGCCGCCGCCGAAAGTCTCGCAGGCTTAAGGGGAACCGGCGACAGAAAGGCCACCATGACCATCTCGGAGACCCCCACCGGCACAGCATCCACCGGATCCTCTCGCTCGGATGCGAGCGGTACGAGCGATCGCGGCCTGCGCTCCTGGGTGG
Organism: Orlajensenia flava; assembly: GCF_004801905.1. Taxonomy (GTDB): domain Bacteria; phylum Actinomycetota; class Actinomycetes; order Actinomycetales; family Microbacteriaceae; genus Orlajensenia; species Orlajensenia flava. The sequence goes on from NZ_SSSN01000001.1 coordinate 26,592, forward strand.
CCGACATCGCGGCGATCACGATGCCCGACGACATCGTCTGGTGCGACGGGTCGCTCCGCGAGGCTGACCGGCTCACTCGTCTCCTGGTCGCCGAGGGCAAGCTCATCAGGCTCAACCCCGAGTGGCGGCCGAACAGCTACCTCGCCCGCACGGATGCCGGTGACGTGGCGCGCGTCGAGGACCGCACGTTCATCTGCTCCACCTACGAGGAGGACGCCGGACCCACCAACAACTGGCGCGACCCGCGGGAGATGCGGGCTGAGCTCACCGATGTGTTCACTGGTTCGATGCGGGGACGCACGATGTACGTCGTGCCGTTCTCGATGGGCCCGATCGGCGGCCCCATCTCGCAGCTCGGCGTGGAGATCACCGATTCGCCGTACGTCGTTCTCTCGATGGGGGTCATGACCCGCATGGGCGATCGCGTGTACCGGCAGATCGAGGCGGGCGAGCCGTGGGTGCGCACTGTGCACAGCGTTGGCTACCCCCTGCGCGACGATCGCGGATTCCGTCGTGACGACGCCGACTGGCCCTGCAACGAGGACAAGTACATCGTGCAGTTCCCCGACTCGCGCGAGGTCTGGTCGTTCGGCTCGGGATACGGCGGCAACGCCTTGCTGGCCAAGAAGTGCTTCGCGCTGCGAATCGCGTCGGTGATGGCTCGAGACGAGGGCTGGATGGCGGAGCACATGCTGCTCATCAAGGTGACGTCGCCCGAGGGTCGCAGCTACCACATCGCTGCGGCGTTCCCGTCGGCGTGCGGCAAGACCAACCTGGCGATGCTGCGTCCGTCGCTGCCGGGCTGGCAGGTCGAGACCATCGGCGACGACATCGCCTGGATGCGTCCCGGTGACGACGGCCGGCTCTACGCGATCAACCCCGAGGCGGGCTTCTTCGGCGTCGCTCCCGGAACGGGCGAGTCGACCAACCCCACCGCCGTGCAGACGCTGTGGGGCAACACCATCTTCACGAACGTGGCGCTGCGCGATGACGGCGACGTCTGGTGGGAGGGCCTGACGGATGCGCCCCCGGCGCACCTCATCGATTGGGAGGGGCGGGACTGGACGCCCGGCTCCGGACGACCGGCAGCACATCCCAACTCCCGGTTCACGGTCGGGGCGGCCCAGTGCCCGTCGATGGCGGACGACTGGGAGGAGTTCGGCGGGGTGCCCGTCGACGCCATCCTGTTCGGAGGGCGACGGGCCACCAACGTTCCGCTGGTCGCCCAGGCCCGCTCGTGGAAGCACGGCGTCTTCATGGGGGCGACCATCTCGTCCGAGCAGACCGCTGCGGCCGAGGGGACCGTCGGGGAGCTGCGGCGCGATCCGTTCGCCATGCTGCCGTTCTGCGGCTACAACATGGCCGACTACTGGGCGCACTGGGTCAGGATGGGTCGCACGCTCGGCGAGAACGCCCCGGCGATCTTCCAGGTGAACTGGTTCCGCAAGGGCGACGACGGCTCATTCCTGTGGCCCGGGTTCAGCGAGAACGCGCGGGTGATCGAGTGGATCGTGCGCCGGCTCGAGGGTGCTGCGGATGCAGATCTCACTCCCATCGGGCTGCTCCCGGCCGCCGGGTCGCTGGACGTCGAGGGTCTCGACCTGACGGATGAGGCGCTCGAGCAGCTGTTCGAGGTCGACGTGACCTCGTGGCTCGAGGAGTGCCGGATGACGGAGGAGTACTTCGAGCTCTTCGGCTCCCGGGTGCCCGCCGCACTGCGCTCGGAACTGGCGAGCATCCGCTACCACCTGGCGCAGCAGGAGGCCTGAGCCCGCACGGTGGCCCGTGCGCTCGTTGCGCTGCTCGATCGGACGGATGCTGCTGCCGAGGCGTCGGCATCCGTCCGTTCAAGCAGCGTGAGCCGCGGCGTCGTGGCGAGTGCGCTCGCCTGGACGGTACGGCTCAGACCAGCAGCTGGTGGCGGGCGAGCTCCCGGTAGAGCGGCGTGCTCTCCACCAGCTCGGAGTGGGTCCCGGTGCCGATCACCCGGCCGTGGTCGAGCACGACGATGCTGTCGGAGTCGACGACCGTCGAGAGGCGGTGCGCGATCACGATGAGCGTCCGGTTCTCGGCCACGGCATCGATCGCGTCGCGCATCAGCTGCTCGTTGACGCCGTCGAGGCTCGAGGTCGACTCGTCGAGCAGCAGGATCGGCGGGGCTGCGAGGAGAGCGCGAGCAATCGCCAACCGCTGACGTTCGCCGCCGGAGAGCATGACGCCGTCCTCGCCGACCGGCGCGTCGAGCCCAGCGGTGTCGCGATCGAGCACCTCCGAGAGGTTGACGGCGCGCAGTACCGCGATGCAGTCCTCGTCGCTGGCCTCCGGGCTCGCGAGGGTGAGGTTGTCGCGGATCGAGCCGGCCAGCGCCGGAGCATCCTGCTCGACGTAGCCGATCTGCGCGCGGAGGTCGCCACGGTCGAGCGAGCGGATGTCGAGCCCGCCGAGACGCACCTCGCCCGCCGTTGGGTCGTAGAACCGTTCGATGAGTGCGAGGATCGTCGACTTGCCGGCGCCCGACGGGCCAACGAGGGCCGTGCGGCGACCGCGGGGCACGACGAACGATACACCGTCGAGGACGGGGGGTCGCACCCCGGCCGGAGCGTCGCCGGAGTGGGCGGCGACGGCATCCGTTCCCCGCCTCTCCGCATCGTCGACTATCTCGTCGAGGGCGGCGAGCGGGTCGCGCCCCGGCACGGCGGCCGGCTCGGCGATCACCGGTGTGGAGGGGTAGGAGAACGACACACCGACGAATTCGATGGCGTCGGCCTCGGGTCGCACGGCGGCGTTCGCCGGGCCGATGATGATGGCCAGCGGCGCGATGTCGCGGTCGATGGCGTCCTCGGACGGGAGCTCGATGATCTCCTGGATGCGGCCGAGTGCGCCGAGCGCGGAGTTGACCGACGTGAGTGCGCCGAACGCCTGGCCGAGCGGGGAGATCAGCATGAAGAGCAACATGATGAACGCGACCAGGCTGCCGATGGTCAGTGCGCCCGACGCGACGCGGAAGCCTCCGAGTCCGAGCACCACGAGCAGCGAGACCTGCAGGGCGATCCCCGCCACCGGCACGACGAGCGCGGAGATGCGGGCGACCTTGACGCCGGCGTCGTAGGCTCCGACGGCGTGGGCCTCGACGGCGGCGATCTCACGGTCGGTCGCTCCGGCGGCTCGCACCGTGCGCACCGCGCTGATGCTGCGCTCGACGCCGGATGCGAGATCGCCGACCTTTTCCTGCGTTACGAGGCTCGCCTCGCGGATGCGCCGGGAGAGCAGGACGACGACCACCACGGAGACCGCGATGACGAGCACGGTCGCTCCGAGCAGAACAGGGTCGATGACGAGCATCGCGATGAGCGCTCCGACGAACAGGAGTGCCCCGCCGATGCTGTCGACGAGACCCTGCGTGAGGACGGCGCGGAGGAGCGTGGTGTCGCTGCCCACGCGCGAGACGAGGTCGCCGGTGCGGCGCCGGTCGAACTCCGCGATGGGCAGGTGCAGCATGCGGGCGACCAGGTGTCGACGACTGGAGAGCACCACGGACTCGCCCGTTCGCTGCAACAGGTAGTGCTGGTAGCCGCTGATGAGCGCCGCGACCACGACCAATGCGATGAGCAGGGCGACGAGGTTGCCGAGGTCCACCCCGGCCTGCACACGCGTGATGAGGCGGCTCACGAGCAGGGGCTGGGCCAGGCTCGCCGCTGCCCCGACGACGCTGAGTGCGACGACGATGCCGAGCACCTTCTTGTGTTCGAAGAGGTAGGGGAGTAGCTGCGAGAACGTCGCCCGAGGGCCGTCCGTGGCCTTGCGCCGGCCGAGTCCGCGCGTGCGCGTGGAGGTGTCGCTCATGGTGTCTTCCTGTTCGGGCGCGGCGGGCCGATGCCGGCCGCCGTTCGGGGCTGCGCTCAGGCGCGGCCGTACTTCTTGTGCACGGCCTGCTTGGTGACCTCGAGGGCGAGGGCGATCAGCTGCCAGCTCGCACCGGCGGTGCGGGCGCGGCGGACGGCGATGGCCTCGACACGGTCGAGTTCACGGTGCAGGCGATGGATGGCGCGAAGTGCGTCGATGGGGTCGTCACTTCCCGCGCTGGCGGCGAGGGTGTGAATAGTGGTGACGTCCATGTCGTCAACCATAGTTGACTTGATCCTGAGAGTCAACTCAGGTTGACGCGATCCCGCCGTGTGAAGGCGCCGGCCTCGTCGTTTCGCGCCAGTCCGGTGCTCGACGCCCGCTCGCCTTCACATCGATGGCGAGTCGCCTTCACACGGCGGAGCGGGTGGACGCCCCCGGACTGGCGAGGACGGATGCGGCCCGGCCGTGGCCCGATAGGCACGCCACCTCGGGCGATGCGCCGCCGAGGAGGGCCGTGAGGAACCCGGCGGCGAACGCGTCACCGGCGCCGGTCAGGTCGCGGATGCCGGTGACGGGTGGCACCGCGACGTGGGTGACATCCGTCCCGCGCAGGATCGCGGTCGGTCGCGGGCCGTTCTTGACGATGACGACGGTGCGCTCGGGCACCGGGAGGCTCCGTCCGGGCCGGATGCCCAGTAGGGCGGACTCCTCGGCGTTGGCGATGAGGTAGTCCGGGGCGATGTCGGCGAGTCTCTGCAGGCAGGCATCGACACCGAGTGCGTTGATGAGCCCCGTCGACGATGCGTCGATCGAGAGGCTGGCTCCCGTGGATCGCGCCACGTGCAGCGCGTCGAGGACGGCAGAGCGCATCGGTTCACCGGCGAAGCCGTAACTCGGGGCGTGCAGGTGAGCGATGCCGTCGAGCCAGGCGGGGTCGACGGCATCGAGCAGCCCCGCTGCCCCGCGGTCGGGGAACATCGTGCGTTCGCCCTCCGTGTCGACGAGCAGCACCACCGTGCCCGTGCTGCCGGTGCGCTGCAGTCGGGCGTCGACCCCGTGACGGGCGAGTTCGGCGGCGAGAGCGTCGCCCGCCGCGTCCCGCCCGACGCATCCGATGAACCGTGTCGGCCACGATGCCGCTGCGAGGGCCGCGACGTTCGCGCCACTGCCCCCGCGGGCCCGGAAGACGCGCGATGCCGTGTCGGTCGCCGGGCGGATGGGCTCGTCGAGCCAGACGACGACGTCCTCGACGATGTCGCCGATCACGGCGAGCGCGCGGCCCGACCGCTCAGCCGGCGATGGCACGGGCGATCTCGGCGCCGAGGGCCACGTTGCCGCGGTAGACCTCCAGATTGACCTCGAGGCTCTCGCCGCCGGTCGCCCGCTGCAGGTGGTCGAGCAGGAACGGGGTGATGTCGTGCCCCGTCACCCCGGCCGAGCCGGCAGCGGCGAGAGCCTCGTCGAGCACGCGGTCGTGCAACACGGGGTCGAGCTGGCGGTCGGCGGCGACGGGGTTGGCGATCAGCACCGCGGACTCGAGGCCGAGGGCGTCCCGGATGCGGGCGAGCTCGGCCGCTTCCTCCGCGCTGTCGACGCTGTACTCGACCGCGTGGCCGGAGTCCGCGACGTAGAAGCCGGGGTATCGGGTGGTGCGGTAGCCGACCACGGGGATGTTGAGGGTCTCGAGGCGCTCGAGGGTCGCTGCGACATCGAGGATCGACTTCACCCCGGCGCTGACGACGGTGATGGGGGTTCTGGCCAGCGTGCCGAGGTCGGCCGACTCGTCGAAAGTCTCGCTGGCGCCGCGGTGGACACCGCCGAGTCCGCCGGTGGAGAACACTCGGATGCCGGCCCGATGCGCCAGCCACGCCGTCGCGGCGACAGTCGTGCCGCCGTCGAGGCGTCGTAGTACGGCCGGCGGCAGGTCGCGGACGCTCACCTTTGCCGCATCCGTCGCCGCCAGGCGCTCGATCTCGTCGGATGTCAGGCCGACCGTGGGAACGCCTCTCACGACGCCGATCGTCGCCGGCACCACCCCGGCGCCGCGCACGGATGCCTCGGCCGCGAGCGCGGTCTCGAGTCCGCGGGGATGAGGGAGTCCGTGCGTGAAGATCGTCGACTCCAGCGCCAGGATGGGCAGGCCGTCGGCCGCCGCTGCGCGCACCTCATCGCTGATGCGGACGGGGGAGTGCTCCATCCGCTCATGTTAGGGGTGATCGTCGCCCGACGCGGCTCTCGCCGAGGAAAGCGCCGCCCGGAGCGTCGGCGGCATGCGTTAGCGTTTCACCGTGCCAGAGCCCGTCATCGTCGCCCGCGACCTCGTCAAGACCTACGGCGAGCTGTCGGCCGTCGACGGCATCTCGTTCGAGGTGGCCGCCGGCGAGTCCTTCGGATTGCTCGGGCCGAACGGTGCGGGCAAGTCGACGACGATGCGCATGGTCGGCGCCGTCTCGACGCGCACGAGCGGCGAGCTGAGCATCCTGGGCCTCGACCCCGACGGCAGCGGGCCCGAGATCCGCTCGCAGCTGGGCGTGGTCCCTCAGGCCGACAACCTCGACACCGAGCTGCGGGTGCGCGAGAACCTGCTGGTGTACGGCCGGTACTTCGGGCTGCCCCGGCGGCAGGTCGCCGCCCGTGCCGACGAACTGCTCGCGTTCGCCCAGCTGGAGGACAAGGGCAAGGCCAAGGTCGACGCGCTGTCGGGAGGCATGAAGCGCCGCCTCACCATCGCCCGTGCCCTCATCAACGATCCGCGCATCCTGCTGCTCGACGAACCCACCACGGGGCTCGACCCGCAGGCCAGGCACGTGCTCTGGGACCGCCTCTTCCGGCTCAAGGAGCAGGGCACCACCCTGCTGCTGACGAGGCACTACATGGATGAGGCCGAGCAGCTCTGCGATCGGCTCGTCGTCGTCGACAAGGGCGTGATCATGGCCGAGGGGACGCCGGCCGAACTCATCCGCCGCTATTCCACGCGGGAGGTGCTCGAGGTGCGGTTCGGCAGTGATCGCAACGCGGCGGTGGCCGAGCAACTGCACGGCATCGGCGAGCGCGTCGAGGTGCTGCCCGACCGCATCCTGGTCTACACCGACAGCGGCGAGGCCGACCTCGTACGCATCACGGAAGCCGGACTCCGACCCGTCACGAGCCTCGTGCGACGCTCGAGCCTGGAAGACGTCTTCCTCCGCCTCACCGGGCGGAGCCTCATCGAATGAGCGATCGTCCGTGAGCGCGCTCGAGACCCGCACGGATGCGCAGGCCGCCATCGCCGCAGCCACTCGACCGCGACGCTGGGGGTTCTGGTACGTCGCCGAGCACCGGTTCCGGGTGATGCGCAGCTACACCGGGACGGTCGTCGTCGCAGGCATCGGCTCGCCCGTGCTCTACCTCTACGCGCTCGGCGTCGGCCTCGCCACCATCGTCGACGCCAGTGGAACCACCATCGGCGGCGTCAGCTACCTCGTCTTCGTCGCACCGGCACTGCTCGCGAGTGCGGGTATCACGGCGGCCACCGAGGAGTTCAGCTATCCCGTCTTCCTCGGCTACAAGTGGAACCCGACCTTCACCGGCATCCACTCCTCGCCCATCACGCCGCACCAGATCGTCGACGGCGTCATCGTCTCCGTCGTCGTGCGACTCACGGTCAACATGGTGCTGTTCTACCTGCTGATGCTCGTGTTCGGGGCGGTGCCGTCCGCGACGGGCTTCCTCGCGATCCTTGCCGGTCTACTCGGGGGTCTCGCCTTCGGCACGATGCTGATGAGCTACACCTCGACCTTGGAGGACGACACCGGGCAGATCGCGATGGTGATGCGGTTCATCGTGCTTCCGATGACGCTGTTCTCCGGCACGTTCTTCCCGCTCGCCCAGTTCCCGCTCTGGCTGCAGTGGATCGGATGGATCTCACCGCTCTGGCACAGCACCGAACTCGCACGAGTGGCGACCTATGGCTACGCGGAGCCGGTGTGGCTGACGGCGGTGCACGTGCTCGTGCTCGTCGGCCTGGCCGTGTTCGGCTGGGTGCTGTCGCGACGGATCGCCGTGCGGAGGCTGGAGAAGTGAGCGCGCCCGTGCGGCAGGAGTCCCTGTCATCGGCGCCCGGCCGACGCGGCGTCGGCAGCCTCTACGCGGGCAACGCCCGCTCGGTCATGCTGCGCGGCTGGGAGGCCACACGCAGCACCAACTGGCTGGTGATCCTCAGCGGACTGTTCGAGCCGGTGTTCTACTTGCTCGCCCTGGGGGTGGGGTTGGGCGCGCTGGTGGGACGGGTGACGACGACCACCGGCGAGCAGGTCTCGTACGCGGCGTTCATCGCCCCGGCGCTGCTGGCCGTGGCCGCGATGAACGGAGCCGTCTACGACTCGACCTGGAATGTGTTCTTCAAGATGCGATTCGCTCGGCTCTACGAGGGGATGCTCTCCACGTCGCTCGGTCCTCTCGATGTCGCGACCGGCGAGATCCTGCTCGCGCTCGCGCGCGGCGCTCTCTACGCCATCGGGTTCCTCATCGTCATGCAGGTGCTGGGGCTCAACCTGTCATGGTGGGCGCTGCTCGCGCTCCCGGCGGTGCTGATGATCGCCTTCGGCTTCGCGAGCGTGGGCATGGCCGTGACGAGCTACATGAAGACCTTCCAGCAGATGGACTGGATCACGTTCCTCATGCTGCCGATGTTCTTGTTCTCGGCGACGTTCTATCCACTCTCGGTCTACCCCGAATGGATCCAGCACGTCATCCAGGCCCTTCCGCTCTGGCACGGCGTCGAGATCGTGCGGGCGCTCACGACCGGCGCCGTAGACGTGGGCATCCTCTGGCACGGGCTCTACTACGCCGTGATGATCGTGCTCGGCCTGGTGTTCACCACGCGGCGCTTGCGCGTGCTGTTCCTCGACTGAACCGGCGGATCAGCGGATGCCGCACGAGGGGCCGCCCCTATGCTGGGGCCATGAACACGCTCTTCAATGTTCTGCACGTCGTGACTGCCGTGTTCATCGTCGGCCCGCTGGCGATCCTGCCGATGACCGCGCTGCGTGCGCTGCGCACCGGGAGCGGCGCTCAGGTCTCCACGCTCGCCACGTCGACCGCCGTGTTCGGGCGGCTGTCGATCGTCGTGGTCATCTTGGGCTTCGCGGTGATGGGCACGAGCGACCCGAAGTACGGCACCTCGGTCACGACGCCGTGGGTGCTGTGGTCGCTCATCCTGTGGCTGGCCGCCGCCGTGGTCAGTGAGGCCGTCGTTGTTCCGTCGATGAAGAAGGCCGCTCGGGCGCTGAGCGGGTCGCCGGACCTCACCGGCGCGGCCGGCGGAGCCGCGACGGCCGGCACTGCGTCGGTCGCGCAGGCGGCCACCGACTTCTACGGACGCATCGCGGCCGGCAGCGGGATCGTCTCGGTGCTGCTCGTCGCGGTGGTGGTGCTGATGGTCTGGAAGCCCTGAGGCGTCAGGCCTCAGCCGCGCAGCGCCTTCAGCGCTCGGACCGTGGCGATGGCGGCGTCCGCCGCCTCCGCGCCCTTGTCCTCCTTCGAGCCCGGCAGTCCGGCCCGGTCGAGCCCCTGCTGCTCGTCCTCGAGGGTGAGGACACCGAAGCCGACAGGCTTGCCCGTGTCGAGAGCGACGCGGGTGAGGCCATCCGTCGCCGCGGACGAGACGTACTCGAAATGCGGGGTGCCGCCGCGGATGATCACTCCGAGGGCGACAACCGCATCCGCTCCCGCCTCGAGGGCGGCCTTCGCGATGACGGGCAGCTCGAAGCTGCCGGGTGCCCGCACGATCCGGTACGACGCGCTGGCGGCCTCCAACGCCCGGACGGCGCCGGCGATGAGTCCGTCGGTGATCTCGGCGTGCCAGAAACCGGCGACGATCACGACGTCGAGGCCGGAACCGTCGGTGTCGAGGGTGGGGGAGCCTGCTCCGCTCATGATGCGTGTCCTTCCAGGAGCCGCTCGGCGGCCGAATCAGTGATCTGGTCCTCGCCACCACCGGGGATGAGGTGCCCCATGCGGTCGCGCTTGGCCTCGAGGTAGCCCTCGTTGAATGCGCCGACGCCGACGATGAGCGGCACCCGCTCGGTTACCGTGACGCCGCGAGCCTCGAGCTGACGGACCTTCTCGGGATTGTTGGTCAGCAGTCGCACCGAGGCGATGCCCATCTCCTCCAGGATGGCCACCGCAGCGCCGTAGTCGCGCGCATCGGCGGGCAGTCCCAGCGCGAGGTTGGCGTCGAGCGTGTCGAAGCCGTCCTCCTGCAGGCGGTAGGCCCGGAGCTTGTTGATGAGGCCGATACCGCGACCCTCGTGACCGCGGAGATAGATGACGACGCCGCCGTCGCGCTGGACGGTGTCGAGGGCGGCATCGAGCTGCGGACCGCACTCGCACTTGAGCGACCCGAAGGCCTCGCCGGTCAGGCACTCGGAGTGCACGCGCACGACCGCGCCGGGAGCCGACGGATCACCCGCGACGAGCGCGACGTGGTCGGCACCGGTCTGGCGGTCCCGATAGGCGCGCACGCGGAACGGGCCGTGCGTGGTGGGCACGGTGGTCTCCACCTCGAAGTCGACGCGAGACGTCTCGGGGATGGGCACGACGACGGGCACGTCGGTGTCGCAGTGCCACTCCTGCAGCCACGCGACGATGGCGGCGACCGTCGTGACCGGAAGGCCGTCGCGCTCGCCGAGCTCGAGGAGTCCGCGCAGGCGCATCATCTCGCCGTCGTCCGCGACGAGCTCGCCGATGACGCCGACGGGGGAAAGTCCGGCGAGCTTGAGCAGGTCGACCGTCGCCTCGGTGTGTCCTCCGCGCTCCCGCACACCCCCGGCGACCGCGCGCAGCGGCAGCACGTGTCCGGGACGGATGAGGTCGCTCGGCTCGGAGGAGGGATCGGCAAGCACTCGTAGCGTGTGGGCGCGGTCGGCCGCGCTGATGCCGGTCGAGAGACGGTCGGCCGCGTCGACGGTGATCGTGTAGGCGGTTCGACGGTCGTCCTGGCTCTGCTGCGTCATGAGCGGCAGTTCGAGCCGGTCGGCGATCTCGTCGGGCATCGGCGCGCAGAGGTAGCCCGAGGTGTTGCGCACCATCCAGGCGATCCACTGCTGGCTGGCGAACTCCGCCGCCATGACGGCGTCGCCCTCGTTCTCGCGCGCCTCGTCGTCCGCGACGATGACGGGCCGGCCGGCGCGCAGGGCGTCGAGGACCTCGGGAATCGTGGCCAGGCTCATCGGATGCTCCTCTCGAGCGGGTTCGAGTCGTCGACGAGCGACGACGGGATGCTGCTGTGCAGGCCGAGCGAGAGCATCCGCTCGACATGGCGGGCCAAGATGTCGGTCTCGATGTTGACCCGGTCGCCGACCACGCGCTCGCCGAGTGTCGTGGCGACGAGTGTCTCGGGGATGAGCGACACCTCGAACCAGCCATCGTCCAAGCCGCCGCCGACCGCGCTGACGGTGAGCGAGGTGCCGTCGATGGCGATCGAGCCCTTGTCGACGACGAGGGGAGCCAGCGCGGCGTCGAGGCTGAGGGTTACGACGCGCCACGCGTCGCCATCCGTCACCGAGAGCACCTGCGCGGTGCCGTCGATGTGCCCCTGCACGATGTGGCCGCCGAGCCGGTCGCCGACACGCGCGGCGCGCTCGAGGTTGACGGCGAGCCCCGCGTTGGCGCCGTCGAGGGTCGACATGGCCAGCGTCTGGGCCATCACGTCGGCGGTGAAGCTGGTCTCGGTCGACTCGACGACCGTGAGGCACACCCCGCTGACCGCGATGGAGTCGCCGTGGCGCACGCCGTCCACGACGGCTGGGCCGTTGACGGTGATGCGGGCCGAGTCGCCGACCCGGTCGACGCGATCGATGCGACCGATCTGCTCGATGATTCCGGTGAACATGTCACTGACCTTTCTCGGGGGCGGCGATGACCAACAGGTCGTCGCCGAGTCTGTGGATGCGCTCGATGCGCAGGCGCGGTGCAGCAGAGAGCGTCGCCACGCCGATGTCCTGCAGGGCGAGGCGCGGGCCGCCGATGAGGACCGGTGCGAGGTAGACGAGCACCTCGTCGACGAGGCCTGCCGCGATGAACGCGCTCGCGAGCGTCGGGCCTCCTTCGACGAAGAGGGAGCGGATGCCGCGATCGTGCAGTGCGCGGAGGTCGGCCGCGAGGTCGTCGCCGGTCACCTGGACGGGCTCGTGCTCGCCGCGGCGCAGGGCGGCGTCGGCGGGGACGGCCCGGTGCCCGAAGACGACCGGCACGGGCTGGTCGGCCAGCAGCGAACCGTCGGCGGCGCGTGCGGTGAGGGAGGGGTCGTCCGCCAGGACTGTTCCGGTGCCGACGGCGATCGCATCAGAGGCCGAACGGCGGGCGTGCACGTCGTGACGAGCCGGCGCACCGGTGATCCACTGACTGCTGCCGTCTGCGGCCGCGGCCCGGCCGTCGAGACTCGATGCCCACTTGACGGTGACGACGGGGCGTCCCAGGCGGGCGGTCGTCAGCCAGTCGCCGAGCAGATCCTCGACCTCGGACGCGAGCACGCCGCCGTCGACCTCGACACCGGCCTCGCGGAGGCGGGTCGCCCCGCCCGCTGCACGCGGGTTGGGGTCGCTGACGGCGTGCACCACGCGGGCGACGCCAGCCGCGATGAGCGCCTCCGAGCACGGGCCGGTGCGCCCGGTGTGATTGCACGGCTCCAGCGTCACCACGGCGGTCGCCCCCTCCGCCGCACCCGGGGCGAGTCGCGACAGGGCATCCGCCTCGGCGTGCGGTGTTCCCGCTCCGCGGTGCCAGCCCTCGGCGATCGTCGCGCCATCGGCGTCCAGGATGACGCAGCCGACCTGGGGGTTGATGCCCCTCGCAGGACCGCGCGCGGCCAGTCGGATGGCGTGCTGCATCGCGGCGACGATCACGTCTTCGCCCAACGGTGCGCTGCTCATCCCGGTCCGATCCATCTCAGACTCCGGGGCTTCACGGCATGGCCGACATCCGTCATCCGCGGTTCGGTGAACACCGGATGACGCGTGCATCCTCCCATCCGGACTTTAACCGTCGGTCCCGGAATTCCACCAGGTCAACCGCTTGCGCGGGTCGCGGACTGTCACCGCCGGTTCGGATTCTCACCGACCCCGGAGCACGTTTCTTGCTTCGATGATAGTTCAACGCCGGGCGGGGCGGGCTATTCCCGTCACCGTACGACCTCCCGTCAGCCGACGGGCGCGACGTGCAGACGCGGCCGTGCCGTGCGGACGCTCCCCGTCAGCGACGTGACGAATATCGTCGGCAAGCCAGTCGACCCCCGACAGATTTCGTCAACTCCCGGGAGGAGGGGTGTTTTTGGCGCCAGCGGACCGAGGCGGAGGGGGTGTGCGACGCGAGTGTCATCTCAGGGCGGCGACGAGGTCATCGAGCGTGCGCAGTTCGATGATGTGGAGGGCGTCGGCTTCGGCGGCGTCGACCGCATCCGGCTTCTCGTCTCGTCGATTGAGCCACACCCCGGTGAGACCGGCGCGAGCGGCACCGATCGCGTCGGTCCTCAGGCGGTCGCCGACGTACGCGGCATCCGTCGCCTCCACCCCGAGCAGCTCGCAGGCGTGCAGGAAGATGCGCGGGTCGGGTTTGGCGACACCGAACGAGCCCGAAGCGACGACCACGTCGACCTGTTCCCACAGCCCGACCCCCTCGAGCTTGCGACGCTGGAAGTCCTCGTCGCCATTGGTGATCACGCCGATGCGGACGCCTGCCTTCACGCTGCGCAGCCCGGCCAGGCAGCGGACGGCGTCATCGTGCAGGAGCCACGCGCTGCGGTAGTGCTCGAAGTAGTCCATGAACCACTGCGATGCCTGCTCCGCCGAGAGCGGGACCCCGTGCGCCGCCGCGAAGTCCGTCGCGCGAGCCCGGCGCTGGCCGTCGTAGTCGAGCTCTCCGGCCAGGTATCGGTGATAGTGGCGCTCCTCCAACGCGTGCCAGAGGGCTACAGCCGACGCGCGATCGCGCGGCTCGATTCCCACCGCGCGCATGTGCTCGACGATGCCCTGCGCTACGGCCTCCCGGTGGGCGAACAGCGTGTCGTCGAGGTCGAAGACGACGGCGTCCGGAAACGCCATCAGCGACGCCGGATGAAGCCGACCCGGTCGTACACCGTCTCGAGCGTGCGCTCGGCGACCGCGGTCGCCTTCTCCGCGCCGATGTCCAGCAGCCGGTCGAGTTCGGCCGGGTCCTCGAGCAGCTCGAGGGCGCGGTCCCGTATCGGGCCGAGCGTGCCGACGACGACATCCGCGAGGTCCTTCTTCAGGTCGCCGTATCCGCGGCCCGCGTACTGCTCCTCCAACGTCGGCACCGCGGTGTCGGTGAGCGAGGAGTAGATGCTCAGCAGGTTGGAGATCCCGGCCTTGTTCTCGGGATCGAAGTGGATCTCGCGCTCGGTGTCGGTGACCGCGCTGCGGATCTTCTTGGCCGTCACGGCGTCGCTGTCCATGATGTTGACCAGGCCGGCGGGGCTCACCGCCGACTTGCTCATCTTCGCCTCCGGGGTCTGCAGGTCGTAGATCTTCGCCGAGGCTTTCGGGATGTGCGCCTCGGGGATGACGAAGGTCTGTCCCAGGCGCGAGTTGAAACGCGAGGCCAGGTCGCGCGTCAGTTCGAGGTGCTGCCGCTGGTCTTCACCCACGGGGACCTTCTCGGTTCCGTACAGCAGGATGTCGGCGGCCATGAGCACGGGGTAGGTGAACAGGCCGACGCTCGTGGCATCCGTTCCGTACCGCGCGGACTTGTCCTTGAACTGGGTCATGCGGCTGGCCTCGCCGAAGCCGGTGATGGAGGACAGCACCCAGGCGAGCTCGGCGTGAGCGGGCACGTGCGACTGGATGAAGAGCGTGCACTCGCTCGGGTCGATGCCCGCCGCGATGTACTGAGCGGCCGTCTGCCGGGTGTTGGCGCGCAGTTGCTGCGGGTCCTGCGCGACCGTGATGGAGTGCAGGTCGACGACGCAGTAGAAGGCGGTGAAGTCGCGCTGCATCGACACCCAGTTCAGCAGCGCTCCGATGTAGTTGCCGAGGTGGAGGGACTCGCTGGAGGGCTGCATGCCGCTGAACAGCACGGGACGGGAGGTCATGAGGGCCTTTCGGGGCGGGCGTGGGGAAGAAGGATCGGGGCGCGAATCAGATCGCGTAGTCGACGACGACGGGGGAGTGATCGGACCAGCGTTGGTCGTATGCAGCTGCCCGGTCGACGGTATAGGAGGTCGCCAGGGCGGCAAGGCCCGGGGTGGCCAGCTGGTAGTCGATGCGCCAGCCGGTGTCGGTATCGAACGCCTTGCCGCGCTGCGACCACCAGGTGTAGGGGCCGGGCACCTCGCCGGCGAATCGTCGGCCGAGGTCGACCCAGCCGAGTCCGCCGCCTGCGTTGTAGTCCTCGTCGCCCTCCGCTCCCACGAAGCGGTCGAAGTAGGCACGCTCCTCGGGCAGGAAGCCGGCGTTCTTCACGTTGCCCTTCCAGTTCTTGATGTCGAGGGTGCGGTGACCGACGTTGAGGTCGCCCATCACGACGGTGAGCTCGTTGTGCTCGGCCAACGCAGGAAGTCGCTGCTCCATCGCGTCGAGGAAGCGGTACTTCTCGACCTGCTTCGGCGTGCCCGCGCTGCCGGAGTGCACGTAGGCGCTCACGACCGTGACGATGCGACCGCCCGCCTCGTAGTCCGCTTCGAGCCACCGCCCGGCGCTGTCGAAGTCGTCGTCGCCCAGGGTCACCCGGTGGATGGATGCCGCCTTACGGCTGGCGATGGCCACGCCTGCGCGCCCCTTGGCGGTTGCCGCGTCGTGCAGGACGTCCCACTCGTCGCCGAGCAGGCCGGTCACGTCCTCCGTCGCGGCACGCACCTCCTGGAGCGCGAGGATGTCGACGTCGCGCGCGGCCAGCCAGTCGCCCATGCCCTTCCGGAACGCCGCTCGGACGCCGTTGACGTTGACGGATGCGATGCGCAGAGCGGTGGACATGGGTTAAATCCTAGAGGGGAGCCGCCGACGCGGTTCTTCGGAGCGAGGCAGTGCCGTGAGCGTCAGGATCGCGGAATCACGCGGGAGGCGTTCTCGAGTTCCGCGAGTTCCTCCTCGGCGGCCCGCACGCGTCGTCGCACGGCGGCACGCCGCAGCCATCCGGCCGTCGCGAGCTCCGCGCGGGCATCGCGCAGCTCGACACGAACGGCGACCAGGAGCGCGCGCTGCTCCTCCTGCTGGCGTTCGCGTTCGAGCTGCTGCGGAGTGACCCGCCGCAGCGACACGTTCCGGTCGCTCGCCGCCGTGAACACCCAGGCCGCTGCGACCAGCGTCACGAGTGCGCTCAGTCGGAACCACAGCAGCAGACCGATGAAGACGGCGAAAGTCGCCAGCAGGGGATTCTTGGTGGCACTGCCGACGAGGTAGCTGCCGCCCAGCTGGATGACCAGCAACGCGCCGGCTCCGAGCAGGGATCCGCCCCACAACCGGCGCCACGGCACCGCGGCGCCGGACAGGAACCGGAACATCGTGATGAGCACCACGAGGTCGATCGCGTAGACGACGGCGAGGCCGATGGCGCCGACCGTCAATGTCGACCACACGGTCGTGTCGAGTCCGAACAGTCCGAGCACCCACTTCAGGGCCGTCGTGCTCGCCAGCGCGACGGCGGCCCCGACGAGGAGGATGCCCCCGAAGGTCAGCGAGACCACGAAGTCACGTGCCTTCAGCAGCACGTAGTTGCGGGTGTCCTTCGGCAGCCCGAACATGCTGCGTACGGCCATGCGCGAGTAGGTCATCCATCCGATGGCCGTCCAGATGAAGCCGCCGAGCGCGATGGCGCCCGTCCAGCCCAGCAACGAGGCCGATGAGTCCGCGATCTGCATCACGGCCTCCCGAGAGACCACGCCCGGGTCGCCGATGAAGTCGGGAACTACGTTGTTGATGGCATCGATGATGGTCTGCACGGCAGACGGGCTTCCGGCCAGCAGCAGGCCAGCGATCGCGAAGACGATGTAGATGGCCGCGAAGATCGCGAACAGCGCCTGATAGGCGATGCCCGCAGACAGCAGGAAGCCGTTGCGGGCGAGGAAACGCCGCCAGACCCTGACGGGGAAGAGCGCCATCGTCCTCTGCGTGATGTCGGTGACCGCGCGAACCGGCTCCTCGAAGCGCTCGCTCAGCGCGTCGACGCGCTCGCGGACACGTTCCCGCGCCCCGATGGCGCCCGCGTCAGCGGCATGCTGCAGCGGGTCGCGCGCGTCGGTACTCACGCTGCCAGCGTACCGACAGCGCTCGTCGGTCCACGCGCGACAGCCGGACGTGAACGCCGCTCTGACAACTCAACCGTCGGGCACTAGATGTCGCTGGCGAGGGGGCGCACGACATCTGCTGCCCAACGGATGCACATGCCGCTCTGACGAGTCAACGGTGGGGCACCGAGCGCGAGGGCGCCGCCCGACATCCACTGCCCATCGGATGCGGACGACGGGCGGGTCAGGCCTTGCCGCGCAGGATCGCCTGCTTGACCTCGGCGATGGCCTTGGTCACCTGGATTCCGCGAGGGCAGGCATCCGTGCAGTTGAAGGTCGTGCGGCAGCGCCAGACGCCCTCCTTGTCATTCAGGATGTCGAGCCGCACCGCGGCGTTGTCGTCGCGGGAGTCGAAGATGAACCGGTGCGCGTTGACGATGGCGGCCGGGCCGAAGTACTGTCCGTCGGTCCAGAACACGGGGCAGCTCGAGGTGCATGCCGCGCACAGGATGCACTTGGTGGTGTCGTCGAAGCGCTCGCGCTGGGCGGCGGACTGGATGCGCTCCTTGCCGGGCGTGGCGGGAGCGGAGTTCGCGACCAGGAAGGGCTGCACCTCGCGGTAGGAGGCGAAGAACGGCTCCATGTCCACGACGAGGTCCTTCTCGAGAGGCAGCCCCTTGATGGCCTCGACGTAGATGGGCTTCGAGATGTCGAGGTCCTTGATGAGCGTCTTGCAGGCGAGCCGATTGCGGCCGTTGATGCGCATGGCATCCGATCCGCACACGCCGTGGGCACAGGAGCGGCGGAATGTGAGCGACCCGTCCTGCTCCCACTTGATCTTGTGCAGGGCGTCGAGCACGCGATCGGTCGCGTACATCTCGACGTCGAAGTCCTGCCACTTCGGCTCGTCACCGGTGTCTGGGTCGAAGCGGCGGATGATGAAGGTCACCGTGAACGGACGCAGCGTCGGGTCATCGGACATCGGTTCCGTGCTGGTGGTGTTCGCAGCGGCGGCGTCCGTGGTCGCCTCGAGAGTGGCCGTCGACATGCCTAGTACTTCCTCTCCATCGGCTGGTACCGGGTCATGACGACCGGCTTCCAGTCGAGCGTGATGTGGTCTGCGGCATCGGAGGAGTGCGGGTCGCCCGACAGGTAGGCCATGGTGTGCTTCATGTAGTTCTCGTCGTCGCGCTTGGGGAAATCGTCGCGCATGTGACCGCCGCGGCTCTCCTCGCGGTTGCGAGCGGAGAAGACCACCACTTCGGCGAGGTCGAGCAGGAAGCCGAGCTCGATCGCTTCGAGCAGATCGGTGTTGAACCGCTTGCCCTTGTCCTGGATGGCCACGTTGCGGTAGCGCTCGCGGAGGGAGTGGATGGTCTGGGTGACGTTCGCGAGCGACTCGTCGGTGCGGAAGACCTGGGCGTTCCGATCCATCTCGTCCTGCAGCTCCTTGCGCAGCACGGCGACGCGCTCGGTGCCGGTCGAGTCGCGTACGGAGTCGAGCAGGGCGCGCACGCCGGCGGCCGGATCCTCCGGGAGCGGGGTGAAGTCGACGTTCTGCACGTAGGCGACCGCGTTGTTGCCGGCGCGCTTGCCGAACACGTTGATGTCGAGAAGGGAGTTGGTGCCGAGGCGGTTCGATCCGTGCACCGAGACGCACGCGCACTCGCCCGCTGCGTAGAGGCCGGGCACGACGGTGTCGTTGTCGCGGAGCACCTCAGCGGAGACGTTGGTGGGGATGCCGCCCATCGCGTAGTGGGCGGTGGGCATGACGGGCACCGGCTCGTAGACCGGGTCGACGCCGAGGTAGGTGCGCGCGAACTCGGTGATGTCGGGCAGCTTGGTCTCGAGCACCTCGGCGCCGAGGTGCGTACAGTCCAGCAGCACGTAGTCCTTATGCGGCCCGGCACCGCGGCCCTCGGCGACTTCCTGCACCATGCAGCGCGAGACGATGTCGCGCGGCGCGAGGTCCTTGATGGTGGGCGCGTAACGCTCCATGAACCGCTCGCCCGACGCGTTGCGGAGGATCGCTCCCTCGCCGCGTGCGCCCTCGGTGAGCAGGATGCCGAGGCCCGCCAGGCCGGTCGGGTGGAACTGGAAGAACTCCATGTCCTCCAGCGGCAGTCCCTTGCGCCAGATGATGCCGACACCGTCGCCGGTGAGCGTGTGCGCGTTCGAGGTGGTCTTGTAGATCTTGCCGAAGCCGCCCGTCGCGAAGATGATCGCCTTGGACTGGAAGACGTGCAGTTCGCCGGATGCCAGGTCGATCGCGACGACGCCCGACGGCTGGGGAACGCCGTCGACATCCGTCATCACGAGGTCGAGCACGTAGTACTCGTTGAAGAAGTTGATGCCGAGCTTGACGCAGTTCTGGAACAGGGTCTGAAGGATCATGTGGCCGGTGCGGTCGGCGGCGTAGCAGGCCCGGCGGACGGGCGCCTTGCCGTGGTCGCGGGTGTGACCTCCGAAGCGGCGCTGGTCGATCTTGCCCTCGGGGGTGCGGTTGAACGGAAGGCCCATGTTCTCGAGGTCGATGACCGCGTCGATGGCCTCCTTCGCGAGGATCTCCGCGGCATCCTGGTCGACGAGGTAGTCGCCGCCCTTGATGGTGTCGAAGGTGTGCCACTCCCAGCTGTCCTCCTCCACGTTCGCGAGTGCGGCGGCCATGCCGCCCTGCGCCGCTCCCGTGTGCGAACGGGTGGGGTAGAGCTTCGAGATGACCGCCGTCCTGGCGCCCGGCCCGGCCTCGATCGCAGCGCGCATCCCGGCACCGCCGGCGCCCACGATGACGATGTCGAACTGGTGGTAGTGCACGCCGTCGACGACGGTGGACTCGGATGAGGGATTCACGGTGTCCGTACTCATGGTCTTTCGGTTGCGGTGCTGGCGGTCAGGAGGCCGGGCAGAACGAAGGCAGCAGGTCGGCGGGCGATCCGGCGGGGCACGGGTCGAAAGTGAAGACCACGAGGGTGCCGAGGATGATGAGGACGGCGACGGCCGCGAAGATGGCGCCCTTGAGGATGCGGCGGCTGGTGCGGTGAGTGGCGTAGTCGTTCACCAGCGTGCGCATGCCGTTGCCGCCGTGGATGAGGGCCAGCCAGAGCATGGCGACATCCCACCACTGCCAGAACGGCGTCGCGAGCTTTCCGCCGACGAACCCGAAGTCGATCTGGTCGACGCCGTCTCCGGTGAGGAGGTTGACGAACAGGTGCCCGAAGATGAGCACGAGCAGCAGCACGCCGGAGACGCGCATGTAGATCCAGCCCCACTTCTCCCAGTTCACGCCCTTGCGTGCTGGGCGGGCGGGGGAGCGCGGCGCTTCGATAACAGGTGCGGTCATGGCGATTCCCCTTTCCTAGTGGCCGAAGACGTTCATGAGGTGGCGGGGGGCGAAGCCGAGCATCGTGATCACCCAGAGCCCGATGACGATCCAGAACATGAGCTTCTGGTACTTCACGCCATTCGACCAGAAGTCGATGAGGATGATGCGGATGCCGTTGAACGCGTGGTAGACGATCGCCGCGACCAGCGCGGTCTCGCCGAGACCCATGATGGGTGTCTGGTACGTGCCGATCACGGCGTTGTACGCCTCGGGGCTCACTCGCACCAGTGCGGTGTCGAGCACGTGCACCAAGAGGAAGAAGAAGATGGCGACGCCGGTCACGCGGTGCAGCACCCACGACCACATGCCCTCGCGACCGCGATAGAGGGTGCCTCCCGGACGAGACGAGCGCTTGGTTTCTGTTGTCAGGGTCCCTGCCGTCTGCTGAGACATGACCAACCCTCCCTGGCTGTGTGGAGCGGCCTCGACACGAAAGGAGGCCCGAGACGCTCGACGAGCGCCCAACCAGTGTATTCCCCGGGGCTCGCGCGATTCCCCTAAGGCAGCCCTAACTATCTCGATGTCGAGAGAGTTGGCCCCCCGAAGACGGGCGATAGTCTGGGCGTCATGCACGACGCTCCCCTCGACCGCTTCTACAGCGTGATCCCCGCCGGCGGCATCGGCTCCCGGCTCTGGCCGCTGTCCCGCGCGGATGCCCCCAAGTTCCTCCACGACCTGACCGGATCGGGCCACACGCTCCTCCGCGACACCTGGAATCGCCTCGTGCCGCTCGCCGGCGACCAGCGCGTGATGGTGGTGACGGGTCGTGCCCACCGAGCGGCCGTCGAGGCTCAACTGCCGGAGCTTGCCGATGCCAACGTCGTCCTCGAGAGCGAGCCGCGCGACTCGTCAGCGGCCATCGGCCTGGCCGCCGCCATCCTCGAGCGCCGCGAACCGGGCGTCATCATCGGCTCCTTCGCCGCCGATCACGTCATCTCCGGCAGCGAGCTGTTCCGCGCGGCGGTCGTGGAGGCCATCGCCGCGGCCGACGCCGGGTTCATCGCCACGATCGGCATCACTCCGACCGAGCCCGCGGTCGGGTTCGGGTACATCCATACTGGCGACGAGCTGGGTGTGACGGATGCACCAAGCGCGCTGGCGGTGCGTTCCTTCGTGGAGAAGCCCGACCTGGAGACCGCCCGCGACTACGTCGAGAGCGGCACCTACCTCTGGAACGCCGGCATGTTCATCGCCCGGGCCGATCGGCTGCTCGAGGAACTCGCCAGCACCCAACCCGAGCTGCACGCGGGCCTCCTTGAGCTCGCCGAGGCGTGGGACGACCCAGCACTCCGCGGGCCGGCCGTCGATCGCATCTGGCCGACGTTGACCAAGATCGCCATCGACTACTCGGTGGCCGAGCCCGCGGCGGCACGGGGCCGGCTCGCCGTCATCCCGGGTCGATTCGTCTGGGACGACGTCGGAGACTTCGCCTCCCTCGCCAAGCTGAACTCGGCGGGCCGCGCCAGCGACCTCGCCATCCTCGGCGAGAACGCCCGCGTGCTCTCCGACGCCTCGAGCGGAATCGTGGTGAGCCGGTCGAACCGGGTCATCAGCCTCATCGGCGTGCAGGACATCGTGGTCGTCGACACGCCCGATGCCCTCCTCGTCACCACCAGTGCCCATGCCCAACGCGTCAAGGCCGTCGTCGACGCTCTCCGACTCGGAGGTTCCAGTGATGTCCTCTAACCGCATCCGTCGTACCGCACTCGCGGTCGTGACGGCCGCCGCCGTCGCCGTCATCGCCGCAGGCTGCGCATCCGCTCCCGAGGCATCGGGCACGTCGGGAGCCGCTGGCGGGTACTGCGCCCGCATGGTCACCAACTCCGGCGGTCTCAACGACCGTTCGTTCAACGAGTCGAGCTGGGCCGGCATGCAGCAGGCCGCCAAGGCCGACGGCATCAAGGTGCGCGCGCTGGTCTCGACGGGCGAGACCGACCTCGCGCCCAACGTCAAGCAGGCTGCGGAGTCCGGATGCGGCTTCGTGCTGACCGTCGGCTACGAGCTGGCCGATGCGACGGCGGCTCAGGCGAAAGCCAACCCCGACGTCCACTTCGCGATCGTCGACGAGGTGGTCGAGGCCGGAAACGTCAAGCCGATCATCTTCGACACCGCCCAGGCGTCCTACCTCGCCGGCTATCTCGCGGCCGGCGTCAGCAAGACCGGGGTCGTCGCGACCTACGGCGGCGGCAACCAGCCCCCGGTCACGCTGTTCATGGACGGGTTCGTCGACGGCGTCGCCAAGTACAACGAGGTCCACGGCACCGCCGTGAAGGCCCTGGGCTGGGACGTCGCCAAGCAGGACGGCAGCTTCACCGGCGACTTCGAGGACATCTCGAAGGGGCAGACGCTGACCGAGAGCCTGATCGACCAGGGTGCCGATGTGATCCTCCCCGTCGCGGGACAGGTCGGGGAGGGCACCGCGGCGGCCGCGCTCGAGCACCCGGGCGTCTCGGTGGTATGGGTCGACAACGACGGCTACGACTCGCTGCCCGCGAAGTACCACCCCGTGCTGCTGACGAGCGTCCTGAAGAACACGACTGATGCGGTGGCCGGCATCATCGGCTCGGACGTCAAGGGAAAGTTCGACTCCTCTCCGTTCATCGGAACCCTCGAGAACGGCGGTGTCGCCCTGGCTCCGTTCCACGATCTCGCCTCATCCGTGCCGGCCGCCCTCTCGACGGAGATCGACGGTCTTAAGGCCGACATCATCAGTGGAAAGCTCGTGGTGAGTTCGCCGAGCACACCCAAGTAACAGCCCGGAAACACGCGGATCGTCGCAGATTCATAACCATTTCGCTGGCGCGCCAGTTTGCTCTTAAGAGCAGAGAAATATTAGGTAACGTGATCTGCATTCCCGGCCCATCCATCCCTGTGGGCCAGCACCCTGGAGGTCACTTTGACGATCACAATCCGTAAGGCCGCCGTCGGCGGGCTTGCCGCGCTCAGCGTCGCGGCACTGCTCTCCGCTTGCGCGTCCGCCCCTGAGACCGGCAGCTCGTCGGGCGCCGCGAAGTCGGACTTCATCCCCTGCATGGTCTCCGACTCGGGCGGTTTCGACGACAAGTCGTTCAACCAGCTCGGCTACGAGGGCATCCAGAAGGCGGCCAAGGAGCTCGGCGTCAAGGCCATCACGGTCGAGTCCAGCGCGGAGACCGACTACGCCCCCAACCTCAAGAGCCTCGTCGACCAGGGCTGCAACCTGATCGTCACCGTCGGCTTCAACCTCTCGGCAGCCACGGTCGAGTCGGCCAAGGCCAACCCCGACATCGACTACGCGATCATCGACGACGCAGCTGACAACGACTTCGACGGCAAGGTCGACGCACCCAACATCAAGCCGATCCTCTCGAACACCGCCCAGGCGGCGTTCCTGGCCGGCTACGCGGCGGCCGACTACTCGAAGACCGGCGTCGTCGGCACCTTCGGCGGCATGAACATCCCGCCGGTGTCGATCTTCATGGACGGCTTCAAGCAGGGCGTCGACTACCACAACACCGAGCTCGGCACGTCGGTCAAGACCCTCGGCTGGGACGGCAAGGACGGCGTGTTCACCGGTGGTTTCGCTGCCGGCACCGATGCCCAGAACGCGGCGCAGGGCCTCATCGACCAGAACGTCGACGTGCTCCTGCCCGTCGGTGGACCGATCTACCAGAGCGCTGCAGCGGCCATCAAGTCCGCCGGCCGCGACATCGCGCTGATCGGCGTCGACGCCGACGTGTACGAGACGGACCCGTCGGTCGCCGACCTGCTCCTCACCTCCATCCGCAAGGCGATCGACGTCGGCGTCTACGACACCGTCGTCGCGTCGGGCAAGGGCAACTTCGACCCGAGCCCCTTCATCGGAACGCTCGACAACAACGGTGTCGGCCTCGCGCCGTTCCACGACTTCGAGAGCAAGGTGAAGTCGGACCTGCAGAGCCGGATCGACAAGCTGAAGGCGTCGATCATCGACGGCTCGGTCAAGGTCACGTCCTACCTCGACCAGTAACGAGAACGTGAAAGGGGGAGGTCGGCTTCGGCTGGCCTCCCCTTTCCGCATCCGCACGGATGGCATCCGCCCGCGCGGCTGCGCAGAATCTTCAACATCTGAGCACTACCATCGCACCTTCGCCCACTCTTGCGCGGACGAGGGCGCGGATTCGCAACGCTAACTAGGATCGGGAGCATGAAGCTCGAACTCCGCGGCATCACGAAGAGATTCGGCTCGCTGGTGGCCAACGACCACATCGACCTGACGGTCGAGCCCGGGGAGATCCACTGTCTCCTGGGCGAGAACGGGGCCGGCAAGTCGACGCTCATGAACGTGCTCTACGGTCTCTACCAGGCCGATGAGGGCGAGATCCTGCTCGACGCCGCCGTCCAGCACTTCGCGGGCCCGGGCGACGCGATGTCGGCCGGCATCGGCATGGTGCACCAGCACTTCATGCTCATCCCCGTCTTCACCGTCGCCGAGAACGTCATGCTCGGTCACGAGTCCACCAAGGCCGGGGGCCTGCTGGATGTCGCTGCCGCCCGGGCTCGCGTCAAGGAGATCTCCGATCGGTTCGGCTTCGACGTCGATCCCGACGCGCTGATCGAGGACCTCCCCGTCGGCGTGCAGCAGCGGGTCGAGATCATCAAGGCGCTCTCGCAGGAGGCGCAGGTGCTGGTCTTCGACGAGCCGACCGCCGTGCTGACCCCGCAGGAGACCGACGAGCTGATGGGCATCATGCGCCAGCTCCGCGACACGGGCAAGGCGATCGTCTTCATCACGCACAAGTTGCGCGAGGTGCGCGAGGTCGCCGACCGCATCACCGTCATGCGTCTGGGAAAGGTCGTTGGTGAAGCCCAGCCGACCGCGAGCAACGCCGAGCTCGCCTCTCTGATGGTCGGCCGGGCGGTCGAGTTGACCGTGCACAAGGAAGCACCGACGCTGCACGACGAGGCCCTCGTGGTGACCGGCCTGACCGTGGTCGACGCGATCGGCCAGCTCGTCGTCAACGACGTGAGCTTCTCCGTGCGCGGCGGCGAGATCCTCGCGATCGCGGGCGTGCAGGGCAACGGTCAGACCGAGCTCACGGAGGCCATCCTCGGCATGCAACCCCGCGTCGAGGGCTCCATCGTGCTGGACGGCAAGGAGCTGGCCGGGCGCAGCATCCGTCGCATCCTCGATGACGGTGTCGGTTTCATCCCCGAAGACCGCAACGAGGACGGCCTGGTGGGCGAGTTCACCATCGCCGAGAACCTCATGCTCGACCGGTCGACCACGAAGCCCTTCGTCAAGGGCGCCAACCTGCAGTTGCGCTACCTCGCCGATTTCGCGCGCGAGAAGGTGAAGGAGTTCGACGTGCGCACGCCGTCGATCGAGACTAAGGTCGGCCGGCTCTCGGGTGGCAACCAGCAGAAGGTCGTCCTGGCCCGCGAGCTCAGCCGCGACCTGCGTCTGTTCGTCGCCGCGCAGCCGACCCGCGGCGTCGACGTCGGATCGATCGAGTTCATCCACAAGCGCATCGTCGCGACGCGCGACGCCGGCATTCCGGTCGTGGTCGTCTCAACCGAGCTCGACGAGGTCGAGGCGCTCGCCGACCGCATCCTCGTCATGTATCGCGGCAAGATCGTCGGCATCGTGCCCGGCGGGACACCGCGCGACGTGCTGGGGTTGATGATGGCCGGCGAGGCACCGCCCGCCGAGGACGCCGTCGCCACGGAAGGAGTCGTCGCGTGAGCGACCACAGCAACGATCCCGCTGCGCAGCCCGACGTCGAGCTCGAAGAGCCCGATGAACTGACCGGACCGCCGACGCCCGAGCGCGCCACTTCGGGCCCAACGACGCCTCCGGCGGCCCCCGTCTCCGGCGGTAAGCCGGCCGACGAGAACGGGCGCTGGTCGGGCGTGCTCCGCGAGATCGCCACCGGAAACGCGATCATCTCGGTCCTGGCGGTGTTCCTGGCGCTCGTCGTCGGCGCCATCATGATCGCCTTCACCGACGAGAACGTGCAGAAGGCCGCGGGCTACTTCTTCGCTCGCCCCGGCGACACGGTCACCGCCGTCTGGAACTCGGTGTCCGGTGCATACTCGGCACTGTTCCAAGGTTCCATCTACAACTTCCGGCGCCCCGGATTCGCCAACGGCATCCGTCCCCTGCTCGATACCCTCACCTTCGCGACGCCCCTGATCGCGGCGGGCCTGGGTGTCGGACTCGCCTTCCGCGTCGGCATGTTCAACATCGGTGGTCGCGGCCAGATGCTCATCGCCGCATCAGCCGCCGGCTGGGTGGGCTTCGGCTGGGATCTGCCCTGGGGCCTGCACATGCTGGTGGCCGTGCTCGCCGGAATGCTCGGCGGCGCGCTCTGGGCTGGCATCGCCGGTCTGCTCAAGGCGCGCACCGGAGCCCACGAGGTGATCGTCACGATCATGCTCAACTACGTCGCCTACTACCTGGTCTCGTTCATGCTGCGCACGCCCGGCCTGCTGCAGGCGCCCGGTTCGAACAACCCCAAGACCCCGGCGATGAAGCCGACCGCCGTGTTCCCCCTGCTGCTCGGCCCGCAGTACAGCCTGCACTTCGGCTTCATCCTCGCCATCGCGGCGACGATCCTGGTCTGGTGGATCCTCAGCCGCTCCAACCTCGGCTTCCAGTTCCGCGCCGTGGGCCTCAACCCGAACGCCGCACGTGTCGCGGGCATCAACGTGAGCCGCATGTACGTCTACGCGATGCTCATCTCGGGCGCGCTCGTCGGCCTCGCCGGCGTCTCGCAGGTGCTCGGGACGGTCACGACCGGATTCGGGTCGGGCATCGACGCCGGAATCGGGTTCGACGCCATCACCGTGGCCCTCCTCGGCCGCTCCACGCCGTGGGGCATCTTCATCGCCGGCATCCTGTTCGGCGCCTTCAAGGCCGGCGGATTCTCCATGCAGGCAGCCCAGGGCGTTCCCATCGACATCATCCTCGTCGTCCAGTCGCTGATCGTGCTGTTCATCGCGGCGCCGCCGCTCGTGCGCGCGATCTTCCGCCTGCCCGACCCCTCGCATCCCCGTCGTCGAACGGTGCCGAACGTCACGAAGGAGGTGACGGTCAAGTGAGCATCGCCGCCCACCCCCACGCCCTCGACGAGCCCGTCGTGCTCGAGAAGACCGTCGTCGTCAGCTGGAAGGCGCCGATCGCCTACGCGGTCTTCACCGTGCTGCTCCTGCTGTTGGTGCTGTTCGGATCCCGCGACGCATCGACCACGTTCCGGCTCTCGGCCGCGACGGATGCCGTGAAGCTCGGCGACGTGACCGTTCCGGCGGTTCTCACGGGCTGGGTCACCGTCATCCTGCTGGCCATCCTCACCGTGTACAGCGTCATCCTCGTGCAGGCGAAGCGTCGCGTTCCGCTGTGGCTGACCGTCGTGTTCGCCCTCGTGTTCATGTTCGGCTTCCTCACCTGGGCGGCCGCGGGATCCACGATCCCCGTGACGGGCCTGTTGTTCGGTGCGGTCAGCCTCGCCGTCCCGCTGATCTACGGCTCCCTCGCGGGCGTCATCGGCGAGCGGGTCGGTGTGGTCAACATCGCCATCGAGGGTCAGCTGCTCGCCGGCGCGTTCTCGGCCGCCGTTGTGGCATCCATCACTCGTCAGCCCTGGCTCGGCCTCGTCGCCGCCATGATCGCCGGCGTTCTCGTCGCCTTCGTGCTCGCGGCGTTCTCCATCAAGTACTTCGTCGACCAGGTCATCGTCGGCGTCGTGCTGAACGTGCTCGTCGTCGGGCTCACCAGCTTCTTCTACTCGCAGGTGCTGGTGGCGAACGCGGCGACTCTCAACACCCCGCCGCGATTCGATCGCATCCCGCTGCCGCTGCTCAGCGACATCCCGATCATCGGACCCGTGCTGTTCCGGCAGACCGTCATCGTCTACCTGATGTACATCGCCGTGGCGCTGGTCTACATCGGGCTGTTCCACACCAAGTGGGGTCTCCGGCTCCGGGCTGTCGGCGAGCACCCCCAGGCGGCCGACACCGTCGGCATCAAGGTCAACCGCACGCGGTTCTGGAACGTCGCCCTCGCCGGTGCGATCGCCGGCCTCGGCGGGACCTTCTTCACCATCGGATCGGGCATCGCGTTCAACAAGGAGATGACGGCCGGCGCCGGCTACATCGCCCTCGCCGCGGTCATCTTCGGCCAGTGGGATCCGATCAAGGCCACGCTCGCCGCGCTGCTGTTCGGGTTCGCGTCGAACCTGCAGAACACCCTCAGCGTCATCGGATCGCCGGTTCCGAGCGAGTTCATGCTCATGCTGCCGTACGTCGTCACGATCCTCGCCGTCGCCGGTTTCGTCGGGAAGTCCCGGGCGCCGGCCGCATCCGGAAGGCCGTACATCAAGTCATGAGCGATCAGAACGAACCGAGCTCCGGCGACATCGACTGGGGTGCCCTGCGCGACGCAGCCACCGAGGCGATGGGCAAGGCGTACGCGCCGTACTCGCGGTTCCCCGTCGGATGCGCCGCACTCGTCAACGATGGGCGCATCATCGCGGGCTGCAACGTCGAGAACGCGTCGTACGGCGTCACGCTGTGCGCCGAGTGCGCCCTGGTGTCGGGCCTGCACATGTCGGGCGGCGGCCAGCTGGTGGCCTTCACGTGCGTCGATGGGCACGGCAACACCCTGATGCCGTGCGGTCGCTGCCGCCAGCTGCTGTACGAGCACGCCCTTCCGGGCATGCTGCTCGAGACCGTCTCGGGCATCCGCACCATCGATGAGGTGCTGCCCGACGCGTTCGGCCCCCGCCAGCTCGCCGACTACGGCGTCTGAGGAGCGCCGGGCGGCGGCCGCGACCACTCCATCGATTCACCCGCAGTGAGGAACCACCATGGCCGTTGAGGCATTCGACGTCGTCGACCTGATCCGCGTGAAGCGCGATCGTGGCGAGCTGAGCACCGAGCAGATCGACTGGCTGATCGACGCATACACACGCGGTTACGTCGCCGACGAGCAGATGTCGGCCATGACGATGGCGATCTTCCTCAATGGCATGGAGCGGCGCGAGATCCGCGATCTCACCATGGCCATGATCGCCAGCGGTGAGCGGATGAGCTTCGCCGGCCTCGGCAAGCCCACGAGCGACAAGCACTCCACGGGTGGCGTGGGCGACAAGATCACCCTGCCGCTCATGCCGCTCGTCGCCGTGTTCGGCGTGGCCGTTCCGCAACTCTCCGGTCGCGGCCTCGGCCACACCGGCGGAACGCTCGACAAGCTCGAGTCCATCCCCGGCTGGCGGGCATCACTCAGCCCCGAGGAGATGTTCGACCAGCTGCGCGATGTCGGCGGCGTCATCTGCGCGGCCGGCAGCGGTCTCGCCCCCGCGGACGGCAAGCTCTACGCGCTCCGCGACATCACCGGGACGGTCGAGGCCATCCCGCTGATCGCCTCATCGATCATGTCGAAGAAGATCGCCGAGGGCACCGGCGCGCTCGTGCTCGACGTGAAGTTCGGTTCCGGCGCGTTCCTGCAGGACATCGAGCGTTCGCGGGAGCTCGCGCGCACGATGGTGGAGCTCGGGACGGATGCCGGTGTCGCCACCTCTGCGTTGCTGACCAACATGAACGTGCCCCTCGGCCTCGCCATCGGCAACGCCAACGAGGTACGAGAGTCGGTGGAGGTTCTCGGGGGCGGCGGTCCGTCCGACGTGCGGGCGCTGACCATCGCGTTGGCGCGCGAGATGCTCACGCTGGCCGGAAAGCCCGACGTCGATGTGGAGGCGGCGCTGGATGACGGGCGTGCCATGGACAAGTGGCGCGAGGTCATCCGCGCCCAAGGCGGAGATCCCGACGCTGCGCTGCCGGTCGCGAAGGAGACCCACGTTGTGGCGGCCGAGCGCGATGGGGTCCTGGTCGAGCAGCAGGCGCTTCCGTTCGGCATCGCGGCGTGGCGTCTGGGTGCCGGTCGGGCCCGCAAGCAGGACCCCGTGCAGCACGCAGCGGGCATCGACCTGCACGCCAAGCCGGGCGACGCCGTCACGGCCGGTCAGCCCCTGTTCACGTTGAGTGCGGACGAGCCCGAGCGCTTCGTGCGGGCACTGGAAGCACTCGAGGGTTCCTACCGCGTCGGTGATGCGGGCGAGCCGGTTCAGGATGGCGGTCCGCTCATCGCCGACCGCATCACCGCCTGACGCTGCTCGCCCACCCCGCCCGCCGCGCCGGCGGTGCCATAACGCGCATCCGCTGGTCCGCGCGGTGCCATAACGCGCATCCGCTCCCGCTGACAGCGCACCGCGGGAGCCGTCACGGTGCCATCGGTGCGATAACGCGCATCCGCTCACCGGGAAGTGCCATAACGCGCATCCGCTCGTGCTGATAGCGTCGCGGCGTGAGACGTCACCGTGCCGTCGGTGCGATAACGCGCATCCGCTCACCGAGAAGTGCCATAACGCGCATGGCTCGACCCGACGCGCGCAGCCCGCTCGGCGAAAGTGCCATAACGCCCATCCTTTGGTCGGCGCGGTGCCATAACGCGCCTCGGCACGCGCACGGAAGTCGCCCACAACGGGGTGACCGGCGAGAGGGCCGCGCCGATACGCTGGATGACGTGAACACGATTCCGACGGAGTACCTGCTTCCCGGTGGGCGCACGAGCATCAACGCCCTCCCCAAGATCTCGCTGCATGACCACCTCGACGGCGGCCTGCGCCCGCAGACCATCATCGAGCTGGCCGATGCGATCGATCTCGATCTGCCTGAGACGGATGCCGCGGCGCTCGCCGGTTGGTTCGCCGACCAGTCCGACTCGGGTTCGCTCGTCGAGTACCTCAAGACCTTCGACATCACCACCGCCGTAATGCAGACGACCGAGGGACTCGAGCGGGTCGCGCGCGAGTTCGTGCAGGATCTGGCGGCGGATGGCGTGATCTACGGCGAGATCCGCTGGGCGCCCGAGCAGCACCTCGCCAGGGGACTCACCCTCGACCAGACCGTCGAGGCCGTGCAGACGGGCATCGAGCAGGGGATCGACGACGTCGCTTCGTCGGGCGCCCGCATCCGCATCGGCCAGCTCGTGACGGCGATGCGGCACGCCGATCGTGGCATGGAGATCGCCGAACTCGCCGTCCGGCACCGCGACCGTGGCGTCGTCGGCTTCGACATCGCCGGTGCAGAACTGGGCTTCCCCGCCCGCAATCACCTGAGCGCCTTCGACTACCTGGCCACCGAGTACCTGCCCGTCACGGTGCACGCCGGCGAGGCCGACGGCATCGACAGTATCCGCGGTGCCCTGTTCGACGGCCGCGCGCTCCGATTGGGGCACGGTGTTCGCTTGGCGGAGGACATCTCGGTCGAGCGCGAGGACGACTCCAACACCTACGTCACGCTCGGACCTGTCGCTCAATGGGTGCGGGACCGCGAGGTGGCCCTCGAGCTCGCGCCGTCGTCGAACCTGCAGACCGGTGCGATCGCGCAGTGGGGCGACGAGCTGGTCGACCATCCGTTCGACCTGCTCTACCAGCTCGACTTCCGCGTCACCGTGAACACCGACAACCGGCTGATGAGCCAAACCTCCATCTCGCGCGAACTCGCGTTGCTGGCCGACGCGTTCTCCTACGACCTCGACGACTTCGAGGTGTTCCAGTTGAACGCCGCATCCGCCGCCTTCCTCTCACTCGAGGAGCGCGACGAGCTGATCGACGCGATCAGCTCGGGGTTCGACCAGGCCTGACCGCCTACGGCCAACCAGCCCACTATCAATCCGAGAGGTCGTCCGTGCTCCCGCCGCTGCCCGACCGGGCGATCCACATCGACGCAGAGGTCGCCGACTGGCGCGGCGCCGTGCGCGCGAGCGGTCACGCGCTCGAGCGCTCGGGAGCGACGACCGCGGCCTACACCGAACGGATGGTCGGCGTGATCGACACGTTCGGCGCCTACGTGGTCGTGGCTCCGGGACTGGCGCTGGCACATGCCCGTCCGGGACGGGACGTGAAGCGAGACGGCCTCAGCGTCATCACCCTCGCCGAACCCGTCTCGTTCGGGCACCCGCACAACGATCCCGTCAGCGTCGTGGTGGGACTTGCTGTCACCACAGCCGACGAGCACGTCGGCCTGGTCGCCGAACTGGCCAACATCTTCAACGACGCGAGCGTCATCCCGGCGCTCGCCGGCGCCGAGAGCCCGAGTGCCATCCGCGAGATCCTGGGGGCGACAGCGTGAAGATCGTGGCCATCTGCGGCGTGGGCATCGGAACGGCCGCCATCCTCAAGCTCAACGCGGAGCGGGCACTGGACCGCATCGGTGTCGACGCCGACGTCACGGCCTCGGATGTCGCGGGTGTGGCCGCCGCGGCGGCCGACGCCCAGGTGATCCTCACGTCTCCCGAACTGGTCGATCACATCGGCGCGACCAACGCCGACGTCGTCGTCATCCAGAACTACTTCGACCTCGAGGAGATCTCCGCGAAACTCGAGGTCGCCGTCGGCTGATCGCTTGCTACTCCGATGGTTCGGAGCGCGCCCGCAGCAACTCGCGCATGCCCGCGTCGATCGTGGCGACCGCGGCATCGGCGGCGGCGATCCGTTCGGTGACCGTTCCGTCCTCGCTCGAGGCGTCGATGTACACCTTGAGCTTCGGCTCGGTGCCGCTCGGACGGATCATCACGCGCGACCCGTCATCCAGCCAGACCCGCAGCACATCGCTCGGCGGAAGCGATCCGAACCCGTGCGAGAGGTCGTCGACCCGATCCACCCGGATGCCCCCGATATGAGAGGGCGCATCGTCGCGCAGACTCCGCATGAGCCGGGCGATGTCGTCGAGATCGGTCACCCGCACCGAGATCTGGCTCGAGGCGAACGCCCCGAACGTCTCCGCGAAGCGCTCGAGGTGCCGACGGATGTCGCTGCCATCCGCCTTCAGCTCGCTCGCAAGCGAGAGGAAGGCCAACGCCGCCGAGATGCCGTCCTTGTCGCGCACCGTCTCGGGATTGACCAGAAACCCCAGCGCCTCCTCGAACCCGAACACCAGGCCCGGCGCGCGCGAGATCCACTTGAAGCCGGTGAGCGTGTTCGAGAAGTCCAGTCCGTAGTGCCGGGCGATCGCCGCCAACCCCGGTGACGACACGATCGAGCACGCGAGGGTACCTTCAGACGGATGCCGTCCGTGCGCGTTCGCCTCGGCCGCCCGCCATCCGAGCAGCAGTCCCACCTCGTTGCCGCTGAGACGTCGGTAACCGTCGACGGCCGCGGCATCCGGAATCCCGATGGCGAGCCGATCGGCGTCGGGATCGTTGGCGATGACCAGTTCGGCCTCCCGCGCACGTGCCTCAGCGAACGCGAGGTCCATCGCGCCCGGCTCCTCGGGATTGGGGAACGCGACGGTGGGGAACGCGGCATCCGGCTCGATCTGCGCGGTGACGACGTGCGGCTCATCGAAGCCGGCCTCGGCGATCACGGCCGAGTACGTCTCCCATCCGACGCCGTGCATCGCGGTGTAGACGGTGTTCACCTGAGCGCGCACCGGACGGGCGACCGCCGCGGTGACGCCGATGTAGGCCTCGACGACCGACTCGGGGGCGGTCTCGGGCTCCGATCGCGGCAGATCGAGCACACTGACGGTCGATGCGACGGAGAGGATCTCCTGTGCGATCTCCGCGTCGGCGGGAGACACGATCTGCGAGCCGTGATTCCGGCCGCCCAGATAGACCTTGTAGCCGTTGTCGTGGGGCGGATTGTGCGATGCGGTGACCATGACGCCGGCGCTGGCATCGAGGTGCCGGACCGCGAACGCGAGCACGGGTGTCGGCAGCAGGCGGGGGAGCAGGATGGCACGGATGCCGGCGCCCGCCATGATCTCGGCCGAGTCCTGGGCGAAGACCTGCGAGTTCTTGCGACCGTCGTAGCCGATGACGACGGACGGCTTCGATCCGATCGGCGCGTGGTTCGTGAGGTACGCGGCCAAGCCGGCGGCGGCCTGCCCGACGAGCACGCGGTTCATGCGATTGGAACCGGCGGCGATCGCCCCCCGCAGGCCGGCCGTGCCGAACGCGAGACGCTGATCGAACCGGTCGTGCAGGTCGGCGAGCGCATCCTCATCCCCGCCCCCCACGGCATCGATGACGCCCTGCAGTTCTGTGCGGGTCTCGGGATCGGGGTCCTGGGCCAGCCACGCCTCGGCGCGCGCGAGAACGCGGGTGGTCGCATCCGTATCGGTCATCGCGTCGCCCTAGATCGCGCCGACGATGCGGGCCAGCAGGTCGCTGATGACGGCCTCGGCCTTGCGCCCGGCGTCGATGACCTCCTCGTGGCTGAGCGGCGTCTTCTGGATGCCGGCGGCGAGGTTGGTGATGAGGCTCATGCCAAGGATCTCCATGCCGGCCTGCCGGGCGGCGATCGCCTCGAGGGCCGTCGACATCCCGACGATGTGGCCGCCGATGGTCTTGGCCATCTGCACTTCGGCGGGAGTCTCGTAGTGAGGTCCTCGGAACTGGCAGTACACGCCCTCGTCGAGCCCGGGGTCGATGGTCCTGGCCACGTCGCGGAGCCGCTGGGAGTAGAGGTCGGTCAGATCGACGAAGGTGGCGCCCTCGAGCGGGGAATCGGCCGTGAGGTTGATGTGGTCGCTGATGATCACCGGCGTCCCGGGTGTCCAGCTCTCGCGGATGCCGCCCGCCCCGTTGGTGAGGATCATCGTCTTCGCTCCGGTGGCGGCCGCCGTGCGCACGCTGTGGACGACCCGGCGCACGCCGTGATTCTCGTAGTAGTGCGTTCGCGCGCCGATGACGAGGGCGTGCCGGCCGTCGGGGAGCGTGACCGAGCGCAGCGTCCCCACGTGGCCTTCGAGGGCGGGCTTGCTGAAGCCGGTGATCTCAGCGGCGGGGATGGTCGCGATCGTCTCGCCGAGCAGGTCGGCCGCCTTGCCCCATCCGCTTCCCAGCGTGAGGGCGATGTCGTGTTGGGCGACTCCCGTGCGCTCCGCGATCTCGGCCGCTGCGATGCGAGCGATCTCGAAGGGGTCTGCATCGGGTGCGTCCAGCGGATTCGTCGTCGAGTCGTGCATCCCTCCACTCTAGGGGCGCGTCACGGGCCCCGCGTTTGGAGCGGCATCCGTCGGTGCGAGAGAATAGGGCAATGGCCTACGAGTTCGAGCGCACCCAAAGAATCGCGGTTCTCGGAGGCGGTCCCGGCGGTTACGAAGCGGCGCTCGCCGCCGCCCAGCAGGGTGCCGAGGTGACGCTCGTCGAACGCATCGGCGTCGGCGGATCCGCCGTGCTGACGGATGTCGTGCCGTCCAAGTCGCTCATCGCCACCGCCGAGGCGTCGAACTCCATCAAGGAGGCCGCCGACCTCGGCGTGCAGTTCTACGCGCGCGGCGAGACGGGCAAGCCGGTGAAGCCCGAGGTGGCGATCAACCTGGCCGCCGTCAACAAGCGACTGCTGCGGCTGGCGCGCCAGCAGTCCGAGGACATGACCGGCAACCTCGAGGATGCCGGCGTGCGGCTGGTGCAGGGCGAAGGTCGCCTGGACGGAACCAGCGCCCTCATCGTCTCGACTGCGCTCGGCAACGACGGAACCGACTTCGACCGCATCGAGGCCGACACCCTCGTCATCTCCGTGGGAGCCAGCCCGCGCATCCTCCCGTCGGCCGTTCCCGACGGCGAGCGCATCCTGACCTGGACGCAGCTGTACGGGCTCAAGAGCGTGCCCGAGCACCTCATCGTGGTCGGCTCCGGCGTCACGGGCGCCGAGTTCGCGTCGGCCTACCGGGCGCTCGGCGCCGAGGTGACGCTCATCTCCAGCCGAGACCAGGTGCTTCCAGGCGAGGACGCGGATGCCGCACGCGTGCTTGAGAACGCGTTCCGCCGCAACGGCATGAACGTGCTGTCGAAGTCGCGTGCCGAGAGTGTCACGCGCACCGAGACGGGTGTGTTAGCGACGCTGTCGGACGGCCGCACGGTCGAGGGATCGCACTGCCTCATGGCGGTCGGATCGGTCCCGAACACGACGGGCATCGGCCTGGAGCAGGCCGGCGTGCAGCTCACGCCAAGCGGGCACATCCGGGTGAACCGGGTCGCGCGCACGTCGATCCCCAACATCTACGCTGCGGGGGACTGCACCACGTTCCCACCGCTGGCATCCGTCGCCTCCATGCAGGGCCGTACCGCGATGTTCCACGCCATGGGCGACATCGTGAACCCGCCCGAGGAGCGCAACATCACGTCGAACATCTTCACGCAGCCCGAGATCGCGACCGTGGGGTGGACGCAGAAGCAGATCGAGGAGGGCATCGCGCAGGGGCAGATCTACAAGCTGCCGTTGGCGTCGAACCCGCGCGCCAAGATGATGAACATCAAGGAGGGCTTCGTCAAGCTCTTCGCGCGCACCGGATCCGGCACCGTCATCGGCGGCGTCATCGTCGCTCCGAAGGCGAGCGAGCTCGTGCTTCCTCTCGCGATGGCGGTGGAGAACCGGCTGACCGTCGACCAGGTGGCCGAGGCGTTCCCGGTCTATCCGTCGCTGTCGGGCTCCATCTCGGATGCCGCCCGCGCGATGCACATCGTCAACCTCTGAACGAACCCGCTGGTTGAGTAGCGAGCGACGAAGGAGCTCGCGAATCGAAACCCGCCACGCGCACGTGCGAGGGTCTCGATACGCGGAGTCGCTGGCGCGTCTGCGCTACTCGACCAGCGCTGGCAGGCGTATCGAGACCCGTCAGTCGGCGATGCTCAGCAGCAAGTGGCCCGACGACACCGTCGACCCGACGGCGGCATTGACGTTCTCGATGCGCCCGTCCTTGTGAGCGGTCAGCGGCTGCTCCATCTTCATGGCCTCGAGCACCAGGATGAGGTCGCCCTTGACGACCTGATCTCCCTCGGCGACGGCGAGCTTGACGATCGTCGCCTGCATGGGCGCCTTGACGGCATCGCCGGTCGCGGTGTTGACCGCATGATGCTCGGCGCGCCGACCGGGCGCGCTTCCGCCCGTACGCGCGGCGGTAGACGCCGACCCGGATCCGGCGAAGAGCTTCTGCGGGAGGCTGACCTCGATGCGCCTGCCGTCCACCTCGACGACGACGTTGTTGCGCTTCTCAGGCTGTGCCGGCGCCTCCGCCTCACCGCTCCACGGCTCCAGGGTGTTGTCGTAGCCGGTCTCGATCCACCGGGTGAAGATGCTGAAAGGCTTCCCGTCCTCAGGCGCGAACGCCGGGTCGCGCACGATGTCCCGGTGGAAGGGCAGGACGGTCGGCAGACCGGCCACCTCGAATTCGTCGAGCGCCCGGCGGGCCCGGTCAAGGGCCTCCTCGCGTGTGGCGCCTGTGACGATGAGCTTGGCGAGCAGGGAGTCGAACGACCCGCTGATGACGTCGCCGGCCTGAACACCGGTGTCCACGCGGACGCCCGGGCCGCCGGCCGGCCGGAACACGTGCACCGGTCCCGGCGCTGGCATGAACTGGCGGCCCGGGTCCTCCCCGTTGATGCGGAACTCGAACGAGTGACCGCGCGGGGCAGGGTCGTCGTAGTCGAGCGTTCCACCCTCCGCGAGACGGAACTGCTCGCGCACGAGGTCGATGCCCGTCACCTCTTCCGACACGGGGTGCTCCACCTGCAGGCGGGTGTTCACCTCGAGGAACGAGACGGTGCCGTCCTTGCCGATGAGGAACTCGCAGGTGCCGGCGCCGAGGTAGCCGACCTCTTTCAGGATGGCCTTCGAGGCACGGTAGAGCTCGGCGTTCTGCTCCTCGGTCAGGAACGGGGCCGGTGCCTCCTCGACGAGCTTCTGGTGGCGGCGCTGCAGCGAGCAGTCGCGCGTGGACACGACGACGACGTTGCCCTGCGCATCCGCGAGGCACTGCGTCTCGACGTGGCGCGGCTCGTCGAGGTACTTCTCGACGAAGCACTCCCCGCGACCGAACGCGGCGACGGCCTCGCGCGTGGCCGACTCGAAGAGCTCGGGCACCTCCTCGCGGGTGCGGGCGACCTTGAGGCCGCGGCCGCCGCCACCGAAGGCCGCCTTGATCGCGACGGGCAAGCCGTGCGTGTCGACGAAGTCGAGCACCTCGGACGCGTCGGCGACCGGGTTGAGGGTTCCCGGCGCGAGCGGGGCGCCGACCTTCTCCGCGACGTGGCGAGCGGAGACCTTGTCTCCCAGCCGTTCGATGGCCTCGGGGCTCGGGCCGATCCAGGTCAGGCCGGCACCGATGACGGCGCGGGCGAAGTCGGCGTTCTCGGCGAGGAACCCGTAACCCGGGTGCACGGCGTCGGCCCCCGAGCGGCGGGCGATGGAGAGCAGCTTGTCGATCACGAGGTAGGTCTCGGCGCTCGTCGAGCCACCCAGTGCGTATGCTTCGTCGGCGAGTCGGGCGTGCAGAGCGTCGCGGTCCTGGTCGGCGTAGACCGCCACCGAGAGGATGCCGCTGTCGCGAGCAGCACGGATGACACGGACGGCGATCTCGCCCCGATTGGCGATGAGGACCTTGGTGATACGCGGCATGATCATCCAGCCTAGGGTGCATCGGTCGGCCCGCTTTGAGTGGGATGGACAATAAACCCGCTCCACCCCTGCAGGAACCGACAAACGCGCGGCGATCCTCAGTCGCGAGTCCAGAGATCGGGCCAGTCGACCCCCAGTGCCCGCACGAGATCGCGCAGCGTCGACAGCGAGAGCCCGATCACCGTGCTCGGGTCGCCGTGCACGGAACGGATGAACGGGCCGCCGAGGCTGTCGATCGTGAACGCTCCAGCGACCTCGAGCGGTTCCCCCGTGGCGATGTAGGCGTCGATCTCGGAGGCGTCCACCTCGGCGAAGGTCACGGTCGCCTGCGCCACCGCCCCGCGGGAACCGCCGAGCCTTCCGCCGCGATGGTCCACGAGCCAGTGGCCGGAGTAGAGCACGCCCGTGCGACCGCTCTGCCGGAGCCAGCGCTCCCGGGCGAGCTCGGGGCGATGCGGCTTGCCGTAGATGCGCCCGTCGAACAGGAAGGCCGAGTCGCCACCGAGGATGAGGCCGTCGATCGGCCCCCCGTCGACGTCGCGGCCGACGACAGCTTCGGCCTTCGCCCGCGCGAGCAGCTCGACCATCGTCCAGGCATCGAGGGGGCGCGCCAAGTCGGCCTCGACGGAGGCCACCAGCGCCTCCTCGTCGACCTCCGGCGCGATCGTCAGGGGTTCGATTCCCGCGGCACGCAGGGTGGCCCGGCGTGCCGGCGACGTGGAGGCGAGGTAGAGCCGCATACGGGCGCCCTTCGGTATGGGATGCTCGGATGATGGCCACGAATCGACGCCGTTACTCACGACCCGCCGTGGACGATCACGTCGACCACGCCCTCGAGGTCGAGCTCGACGTCACCAACGTAGCCCACGGCGGAGTCTTCGTCGCTCGCTACGATGGCCGGGTCGTGTTCGTCGCGGACACCCTTCCCGGGGAGCGGGTGCTGGCGCGCGTCAGCGACACCCGTCACGCGAGTTTCTGGCGTGCGGAGACGCTGCGTGTGCTGCAGGCGGCCCCCGAGCGGCGTGAGCACGTCTGGCGGGAGGCATCCGTCGATCGGACGCCCACCGAGCGCGCCGGCGGAGCCGAGTTCGGCCACATCACCGACGAGCACCAGCGCGAATTGAAGCGCCGAGTGCTCGTCGACGCCCTGCAGCGGTTCGGCGGCATCAGCACTGACGCGGTGGTCGAGGAGATCGGCGGCGAGGCGACCGGATGGCGCACGCGCGTCCGCCTCCAGGTCTCCCGCGACGGCGTGGTGGGACCCTACGCCGCCCGATCGCATCATGTCGTGGCGGTCGACAGCCTGCCGCTCGCCTCCGATGCCGCTGCGGCGATCGCCCCCCTCGGCGAACGGCATCCGCATGCCGTCTCCATCGACGTCGTCGCGCCGAGCGACGACGCGCCGAGGCTGCTCGTGGCCGAACGCGACGGGCGCGGGCGTGCTTCGACCGCAGCAGGAAGCCACGCTGTCGTGCACGAGCGCGTCGGCGACCGGCGCTTCGCCGTCGACGCGGGCGGATTCTGGCAGGTGCACCGCAGCGCGGCGACGACCTTGACCTCGGCGGTGCAGGATGCCGTTGACGAAGACCTGTTCGACGCCCGCGCGGCCAACCTCGACCTCTACGGGGGCGTGGGGTTGCTGGCCGCCGCCATCGGCGACCGCTTCGGTTCCGCCACTCGGGTGACGAGTGTCGAGAGCGATGAGCGCGCGACCGAGCACGCCGGTGCAAATCTCGCGGAGTGGCTCGGAGCGACTGCCATCACCGCACGCGTCGACCGGTATCTCGCCGAGCTGGTCGGCACTGCATCCGCCTCCGACCGTCGTCGTCTCGAGGCGGCCACCGTCGTGCTCGACCCGCCGCGTTCCGGCGCGGGCAGAGCGGTGATCGACTCTCTCGCCGAACTGGCACCCCGCCAGCTGGTCTACGTGGCGTGCGATCCCGTCGCCCTCGCTCGGGACACCGGCCTGCTGCGGGGTCACGGCTACGAGCTGACCGGCCTGCGGGCGTTCGACCTGTTCCCGAACACGCATCACCTCGAGGCGGTGGCGAGCTTCACGCGACGCTAGACGCGATGCGTGCGTAGTCTGGTGCGGACAGGGAGGCGAGGAGCAGCGTGACGGAGCACATTCACGTGGCGATCGTGGAGGACCACGAGTCCGTGGTGCTCGGCCTCCGGTCGGCCTGCGATGCCGCGGGGTACGAGGTGATCTTCACGAGCCCGACTGCCGCCGATCTCGTCGACCAGGTGCTCGGACGACCGTGCGACGTGGTGGTTCTCGACCTCTCGCTCGGCGACGGATCACGGGTGCGCGACAACGTCAAGTCCGCGCAGGCGACGGGGGCGGCCGTGCTCGTGCACTCGATCGCCGACCGGGCGGCGAGCGTCCGCGAGGCCCTTGCAGCCGGTGCCGCCGGCGTCATTCCCAAGTCGGCGCCGATGTCGACGGTGATGGCCGCCATCGCCACCGTGGCGCGTGGCGAGGTGCTCAATAATCTCGAGTGGGCGTCGGCGATCGACGCGGATGCGGACTTCGCCCGAGCGCAGCTGGGCCCTCGCGAGCGCGACGTCCTGCATCTGTACGCCTCGGGCCTTCCGCTCAAGATCGTCGCCCAGCGCCTCGGAATAGCGCACTCGACTGCCCGCGAATACCTCGATCGGGTGCGCGTGAAGTACGTCGAGGTCGGCCGGCCCGCCCCGACAAAGGTGGACCTGCTGCGCCGCGCCGTCGAGGACGGCATCCTGCCTCGCCTCGACGCGGATAACGCGGATGAGCGCTGAGGAGGTCGGCGTCGGCGCTCCCGCCAGCGTTCGAGCCCTCCTGAGCGCGCCCGAACGGCGCCCGGTCCTCAGCGCGACGCGCATCGACGCCGCGCTCTCCCGCGCTGCCGGGGCCTTCGGACTGCTGTTCGGGGCGCAGACGGTTCCGGTCATGCTCCAGCAGATGCCCGCGTTCTCCTGGTGGTGGGGCTGGATCGTGGCCGGAGCCATCGTCGTCGGCATCCTGGCCGTCGCGGTCGCCACCCTGTCCATGCGGGCTGTCGGGGCGGTCTGCGGCTCGTTCGCGGGCCTCTACCTCATCGTGGTGGTGGCTTGGCCGTTCGTCGTCTCCGATCCGACGGTCATCGGCCCCGACAAGCCGTGGGTCTGGTACCTCATCACGGTCGCGACCGTCAGCGCCGCCCTCGCCTACCCGATCCGAGTCGCCGCCGTGTACACGGTCTCGCTCCCGATCGCCTACCTGTTCGTTCGTCTCACCCCCGACGGCGGCGCCGCGCCGCTCGGAGCGGCCGCCCTCGACGCCGTCTACTCGATCGTGCTCGGATCAGCGGCCCTGGTCATCGTGTCGCTGCTGCGCCAGACCTCGAGCGCGGTCGACGCTGCCCAGTCGGCCGCGCTCGAGCGGTACGCGGAGGTGGCTCGGCACGACGCCCGCGAGGCCGAGCGCGTGCAGGTCGACGCGCTCGTGCACGACAGCGTGTTGACCACCCTGCTGGCCGCTGCTTCGGCAACCTCGCCGGAGCAGGCGCGCCTGGCGGAGGCGATGGCCGACGCCGCTCTCGAGCGGCTGCAGGACGTCGACGACGGTGATCAGGCACCGAGCGGCGGTCCTGTCGCGGTGGATCAGGTGGTGAGGCGCATTCGGGCGGGCATCGCGTCCGCTGGTGGGTCCACCGTGGTCCACACCCACGGGCTGCGCGGCCAGACGCTCCCTCCGGCCGTCGCCGAAGCACTGTTCTCGGCCGCGGTGCAGGCCCTGGTCAACAGCGCCCAGCACGCGGGAGCTCCCGGCCTCGTCGTGGACCGCCGCATCGACGTGTCCCGGGTCGGTGATGGCTGCAGCATCGTCGTCGCCGACACCGGCGTCGGCTTCGATCCCGCGACGGTTCCCCGCGAACGGATGGGGCTGCGCGTTTCCATCCGCGAACGGATGGCGGGCGTGGGTGGGTCCTCCGTCGTCCGTTCGCGACCGGGCGACGGGGCCGTGATCGAGTTGCACTGGCCGTCGAGGGAGCCGCAGCCATGATCGGGGTGCCCCGCATCATCGTCGTCGCGCTCGCCGCGGCGTTCTCCGCTTACCACGTCGTCCTCGGTCTCGCCTCGCTGGCGACGCCGTCGATGGCCGGTCCGGTGATCGTCGCGATGGTGCTGTACGCGACGGCGACGACGCTCAGCCTCGTGCCCGGCCGAGCGCGGCTGCTGCCCACCTGGATCGCCGCAGTGGACCTCGCGGTGGCGGTCGTGATGCCCCTTCTCGTCTGCGCCGTGCTGCAGCCCGACGCCGACAACGGATACGCCACCTGGTATGTCGCCGCGGTGGGCACCCTCATGACGATCGTCGCGGTGCGAGGCCGGTTCGTCATCGCCTGGGTCGGAGTGGGCTTCCTGACGGTGCAGTCGCTGGTGTGGGCAGGGCTCGGTTCCTTCGCCACGCTCGGCGTCATCGGCAGCCTCGTCTGGGTCGCGGTGGCGCAGGTGACGACGGTGACGACGGCTCGCGCCGCTCGAGACACGGCGGCCTTCGCCGTCGCCGAACGCGAGGCGTCCGAGCTGCAGGCGGCACAGGATGCCCATCTGGTCGAGCGCCAGGTGCGGTTGGAGTCGACCACGCGCATCGCCGCCCCGATGCTGCGTCGCATCGTCGACTCCCGAGGCACGCTGGACGCCGCCGGCCGTGAGGAGTGCCGTCAGCTCGAGGCCGCCATCCGCGACGAGATCCGGGGGCGCATGCTCCTCGACGACGGGGTGCGCGAGGCGGTTCGCGCTGCGCGGATGCGCGGCGCCGCCGTCACCCTGCTCGACGAGGGCGGTCTAGACGATCTCGACGACACCAGCCGAACACGCGTGCTCGATTCCCTCAGCCAGGCGATCTCGTCGACGGATGCGGAGCGCATCATCGTGCGCACCGTCGCCCCGGGATCCCTCGCGGCGGTCACGGTCGTAGGCCGCGGTCCGGTGGGGGAGGCGGAGGCCCTCGGAGTCGACAGCGGCGACGACGTGCGCCTGTGGCTGGAGATCCCGCGCGGCTGAGGACGGCACTCAGAATCACGAAGGGGAGCCGATCGTGGACCGGCTCCCCTTCGGAAACGCGTTTCACAGTGATAACCCGAATATCACAGTGACCCGCTCAGCATCCGCCGCGCTTACCCTGGTCGGCGAGATGCAGGTCGGCGCTGGAAGCGCCTTCCCCACCTATGTTGGCGCACTCCTGTCGATAACAAAAGTCATCACTTCGGGGGACAAAGCATTCGCTCCTGGACAAGCGTATCCGCAGCTCGCGAGCACCCCTCGTTCGGGAGCGCGCGGTGGCGGGGTACACGCCACGGGGTCAGCCGGTGAACGAGCGCCAGCGGCCCGGGCCGGGAGTGATGGTCGACCTGAGCGATCGCCGTCCCCGGTCCCACGGCGTGGGAACCGGTGCCTCCGTCGCCCCAACGTGATCCGATCCTTCGGCGAGCGCGGCGGCCAGGACGGCGGAGACGGCCGCGGCCTCCTCCGCGCTGACGCCACGCGTCAGGAAGGCGATGTCGGGGGCTTCGATGCCGCCGATGTCCTCGGGCAGGTCGGAGTCCATCAGAGCGGGATGTTCCCGTGCTTCTTGGCCGGCAGGCTCGCGCGCTTGGTGCGGAGGGCGCGGAGGGCCTTGGTGATGGAGACGCGGGTGGCCGCCGGCTCGATGATGCCGTCGAGTTCGCCGCGCTCGGCCGCGAGGAACGGGCTGGCCACGTTGTAGGTGTATTCGTTGGCGAGCTTGGTGCGCACGGCGGCAACGTCCTCGCCGGCCTCCTCCGCGCGCTTGATCTCGCCACGGTAGAGGATGTTGACGGCGCCCTGCCCGCCCATCACGGCGATCTCGGCCGTCGGCCAGGCGAGGTTGATGTCGGCACCCAGCTGCTTGGAGCCCATCACGATGTAGGCGCCACCGTAGGCCTTGCGGAGGATGACGGTG
This sequence comes from Orlajensenia flava, assembly GCF_004801905.1. Classification (GTDB taxonomy): domain Bacteria; phylum Actinomycetota; class Actinomycetes; order Actinomycetales; family Microbacteriaceae; genus Orlajensenia; species Orlajensenia flava. Next base: position 71,405 of record NZ_SSSN01000001.1, read on the forward strand.
ACCAGCGGGACGGTCGCCTCGGCGTAGGCGTAGAGCAGCTTGGCACCGCGACGGATGACTCCCGTCCACTCCTGGTCGGTGCCGGGCAGGTAGCCGGGAACGTCGACGAGCGTGACGATCGGGATGCTGAACGCGTCGCAGAACCTGACGAACCGGCTGGCCTTCTCGCCGGCGTCGATGTTGAGGGTTCCGGCCATGGCGTTGGGCTGGTTGGCGATGATGCCGACGGATCGACCCTCGACCCGGCCGAAGCCGATGACGATGTTGGGCGCGAACAGGGGCTGCACCTCGAGGAAGTCGCCGTGGTCGACGATGCCCTCAATGGCGGTGCGCATGTCGTACGGCTGGTTCGGCGAATCGGGAATGAGGGTGTTGAGGCGTCGGTCGCCATCCGTCACCTCGAGTTCGATGTCGCTGTCGTACACGGTCGGATCGGAGAGGTTGTTGTCGGGGAGGAACCCGATGAGGGTGCGCGCGTAATCGAGCGCGTCGGACTCGTCGCTCGCGAGGTAGTGCGCGACGCCCGAGGTCTTGTTGTGGGTGAGCGCTCCGCCGAGCTCCTCCATGCCGACGTCCTCGCCCGTGACCGTCTTGATCACGTCGGGGCCGGTGACGAACATCTGGCTGGTCTTGTCGACCATGATCACGAAGTCGGTGAGCGCGGGGGAGTACACCGCGCCGCCGGCCGCTGGCCCGCAGATGATGGAGATCTGGGGGATGACGCCCGACGCACGGGTGTTGAGCCGGAAGATCTCGCCGTACTTGCCGAGCGCGACGACGCCCTCCTGGATGCGGGCTCCACCGGAGTCGAGGATGCCGATGATCGGCACGCCGGTCTTGAGCGCGAGCTCCATGACCTTGATGATCTTCTCCCCGGCTACCTCGCCGAGCGATCCGCCGAAGATCGTGAAGTCCTGCGCGTAGACGGCCACCTGACGGCCGTGGATGGTGCCGACGCCGGTGACGACCGAGTCGCCGTACGGCCGCTTGGCCTCCATCCCGAACGCGTAGGTGCGGTGCCGGACGTACTCGTCGAGTTCGACGAAGCTACCCGGGTCGAGGAGCGAGTCGATGCGCTCCCGCGCGGTCATCTTGCCCTTGGCGTGCTGCTTCTCGATGGCCGCGTCACCGCTCGCGGTCACGGCCTCGTGAAAGCGGTTCTTGAGGTCGGCCAGCTTTCCAGCCGTCGTCGACATGTCGGGGGCCGGGGCTGCGGTGTTCTCGGTCACGCGCTTCAGCCTATCCGGGACGGATGCGGGGCAACCGTTGACGAAAGCCTACAAAGATCGCCGTCAGGGTTCGTGACCGACGGAAGCCTTCCTCGCGATGATCTCGCCATGCGGCATGAGATACGTGCTATCGGGCGAGGCCACCCACGACAGCCAAGCCGTCCGTATGCGTTCGAGCGCTTCGATATTGGCAAGGCCGGATTCGATGGCATGAGAAGCGAACGTCGACTCCCGGACTCGTTCGGCCCACGCCCCTCCCCACCACTCCCTTTCGGTCTCGGACGCGAAACTCCAGATGGAGGCGGTGACGTCTACATTCGAAAATCCTGCCGCGTGAGCCCATGCCTTGAGCGAGCGCCCAGCGTCCGGGTCGCCACCGTTCCAGACGTGCACCGCTCGATAAACGGTCATCCACTCATCCAGTCCCGGAAGTCGTGGGTACCACGCGACTCCGCCGTAATCCACGTCACGGGCTGCCATCAGACCGTCGGTCTTGAGCACCCGGAACGCCTCCTTCAGGACGTCGACGGGGCGCGCGACATGTTGCAGCAACTGATGGGCATGCACGATATCGAAGGATTCGTCAGGGAAGGGCAGCGAGTAGACGTCACCCTGAAGGAACTCGATATTGTCCACACCGACGTCTGCTGCGTGCGCGCGTGCGTGCGCCACGACACTGGTTTCGGCGTCCATACCAATGACTGAGCCGGCGAACGCGATCCGAGCGAAGTCGACCGAGATCGTCCCCGGGCCGCACCCCAGATCCAGAATGCGCGAGTCGGGCCGGATGCTCGGGAGGAGGTAGGCGGCCGAGTTCTCTGCCGTGCGCCACAGGTGAGTCCTCAGCACGCTCTCGTGGTGGCCGAGAGTGTACTCGTCGCGTTGAGTGAGCTGGCTAGACATCAGAATATTTTAGCAAGTCGTCTCCTGCGCCTCGTCCTCCTCGTATACGCTGCCGAGCTCTCGCCGCACTCGGTACCCTGACGGAATGGACTTCCCCCGCAGCCGAGTCGCTGCCGCCGCGTTCGAATTCCTCGACGAGGCCCCGTCGACGAACGACGAGCTGGTCGCGCGCGCCGTGGGGCCGGACGCGGCGTCGTGGCCCGACCTGTCCGTCGTCGTCACCGACAACCAGACCATGGGTCGAGGCAGGCTCGGGCGCACCTGGCTGGCGCCGACGGGCAAGGCGTTGGCGATCTCACTCCTCGTGCGGCCGGGCTTGGAGAATGGCGACCCACTGCCCCCGGCGGCCATCGGCTGGCTGCCCCTGCTCGCGGGCGCGGCGATGACGCGGGCGGTGAGCACATCCGTCGCCCCGTTCGTCGACCGGCTGGCCGCGCGTGCAGCGGAGGACGGCTCACCCGGCGAGGTCGTCGTGGACCTCAAGTGGCCCAATGACGTGCTCATCTCGGGCTACAAGGTCTGCGGAGTGCTCGCAGAGCTCCTCCCCGACGGTGCCGGGGCGGTGATCGGTGCGGGCGTCAACCTCACGCTCGACGAACACGACCTGCCGACCCTCGCGTCGACCTCGTTGCTGCTCGTTACCGGCGAGAGACCGGATGCCGATGCCATCCTCGCCGACTATCTGGAGGCCTTCTCCGAGCTGTATCGGGCCCTCCTGGGGGCCGGCGGCGATGCGGACGCCAGCGGGTTGCGGGCGGAGGTGAGTGCGCTGTGCGGGTCGCTCGGCCGGCGGGTGCGCGTCGAACTTCCCGGAGACCGGCAGCTGATCGGCGTCGCGCGGTCGATCGACGCGGATGGCCGATTGGTGGTAGAGAACCTCGAGAACGGCGAACTGCAGGCTGTCGCAGCCGGAGACGTGACCCACCTGAGGTATTAATGACGTATGAGCGCCACGGGGGAGTCGATTGCACGGCCGCCCCAGCCGGCGCCCGGTGAGAAGGCGGTCGCTCGCGTCCGCCGCCATGCCCGCGTCCTGTTCTGGCCGTCGCTTCTCCTGGTGGCTTGCTGCGGCGCGGTGGGGTACTTCGTCTGGGGCCTGCCCGAGGCGTCAATGAAGCTCGCGGTCTGGGGCGCTCTGGCGGTTGTCGCCCTGTTCGGTTGGCTGGTGCCGCTGCTGTGGTGGATGGGTCAGCGCACGACCATCACGACACGCCGCGTGATCGTGCGCAGCGGGTTCTTCGTGCGCGTGCGCCAAGAGGTGGCGCTCGGCCGGGTCTACGACGTGAGCGTCCGCCGCAGCTGGTTGCAGAGCACGTTCCGCAGCGGAGACGTGCTGATCAACCTGGGGTCGGACAAACCCATCGTGCTCCGGGACGTCCCGCGTGCCGGACTCGTCCAGCAGGCGCTGCACGACCTCGTCGATCGCGCCCACGACACGGGCAGCGTCGTGCGGTGGCAGACGGAACCGTCAGCCCTCCCCGACCAGACCGTTGTCTGGGGCGGACGGTAGCACTCGCGCGGGCCTCGGCGTGCTGCGGTGGGGCGCGAACACCCACAGTCGGTACGCGAAGAAGCGGAAGGCCGTCCCGAGCACCAGCCCGATGACGTTACCCGAGATGTTGTCGGCGAGCTGCGACGTGAAGCCGAGCACGTAGTGCGAGATCCACAGGCACCCCAGGCCGATGAGCATTCCGACGGCGCTCGCCGCGAAGAACTCGACGCCCTCTCGCACCGTGCTGCTCGAGCGCTTGTCTCCGAACGTCCAGTAGCGGTTGCCGATCCAGTTGACCAGGATCGCGGCCGTGGTCGAGACGATCTTGGCCAGCAACGGGCCGGAGTGCACGTGCTCGGGTGCGAACACGGTTGCCCGCAGGATGTTGAACAAGGTGATGTCGACGACGAGCCCCACCACGCCAACAGCGCCGAAGCGCGCGACCTGGACGAACAGGGCGCGCCATCCGCGGGTCTGCGTTGTGGTGGTCATGGGTGCTCTCGTGTCGCTGGAATGGACGAAGATGGGTGGTGCGTCCGGGCAGTCTATTCATGGTCGGCCAACGCATCCTGAACAGCGTCTGCGCGAAGCGGACACGACCTGAGAGTCCTCACCATGATCGTTGGCGTGATCGGCGGCGGGCAGCTGGCCCGCATGATGATTCCGGCGGCCGTCGAGCTCGGAATCGAGCTGCACGTGCTGGCCGAGGCGGAGGGGATGTCGGCCGGTCTCGCGGCCGTTGCCGTGGGCGACTACCGCGACCGTGACGCCGTGCTTGCCTTCGCCGATACCGTCGACGTCGTCACGTTCGACCATGAGCACGTGCCTCAGGAGATCCTCAGGGAGCTCGTGTCGCGTGGCGTGGCCGTGCACCCGGGTCCGGATGCGCTGCAGTACGCGCAGGACAAGCTGCTGATGCGCGAGAAGCTCGCATCCCTCGGCCTCCCCGTGCCCGACTGGGCGCGCGCGTCGTCCGCCGACGAGCTGGCCGACTTTCTCGATGACCACGGCGGCCGCGCGGTGGTCAAGACCGCCCGGGGCGGTTACGACGGCAAGGGCGTGCGTGTCGTGCGGGCAGCACACGAGGCCGATGACTGGTTCACGGCGCTGGCCGAGGACGGCAATGGCGGTGACCTCCTCGTCGAGGAGCTGGTGGACTTCAGTCGCGAGCTCGCCCAGCTCGTGGCCCGTCGGCCCTCAGGCGAGGTGGTCGCGTGGCCGCTCGTCGAGACCGTGCAGAAGGAGGGCGTCTGCGCCGAGGTCATCGCTCCCGCTCCGCATTCCGCCGGGCGCATCGCCGATCTGGCAGCCGACATCGCCTTCGCGGTGGCCGAGGGCGTCGGCGTCACGGGCGTTCTCGCCGTCGAGCTCTTCCAGACGACGGATGGCCGGCTGCTGGTCAACGAACTCGCCATGCGGCCCCACAACAGCGGCCACTGGTCCATCGACGGGTCGACCACGAGCCAGTTCGAGCAGCACCTGCGCGCCGTGCTCGACCTGCCCCTCGGCGCCACCGGATGCCACGACGACTGGTCCGTGATGGTCAACATCCTGGGCGGCCCGACGTCGGGCTCGCTCGAGGACCGCTACCCGGCCGCGCTCGCTGCGCATCCGCTCGTCAAGGTGCACAACTACGGCAAGTCGCCTCGGCCGGGTCGCAAGATCGGCCACGTGACCGCCGGCGGCACCGAGCTCGACGACGTCAGCTACGAGGCGCGGGCGGCTGCTGCGCTGCTGGTGGAGTAGGCCGCCGGAACGAGAAGCTGCGGTGGCCGAAGAAGCTGATGAGGGTCGCCACGATCACGATGAGCGCCTGCGCGATCAGCACGGGCACGCGCAGCGCTTCCACCAGCAGCGGCAGCGCGACGAAGTTGATCGTGATGGTCAGCGCATAGACCCCGACGAAGCGGACGAAGTCGATGACGACGTTGCCGCTCACCCGGAACACGAAGCGGCGGTAGAGCACGAACGCCAGCACGATGGCGATCGCGTAGGAGAGAGCGAGGCTGAGCAGGTAACCGCCCGGCGAGGTGCCGAACACCCATCGCGTGAAGACGGCGAAGAGCACGTACGCCACCACCGTGTTGACCGCGCCCACGATGAGGAAGCGCACGCGCTGGTCGGCGAGCATCCTTGCTCCCCAACGCACCATCGTTATCCCGACCTGTCATCGTGCCCGCAGAACCGTTGCTCTGTACCCGGGCGAGTCTACGGGCGGGTCGAACGTCGTCAGTGAAGGGCCGCTTCCTTGCGCTCAGTCCGCACGGAGATGCGCAAGCGTTCCTGTCTCAGCCGCAGTACTCACTGTCGATCTTTGGTTCATCCCGAAGCACGATCGAATCGACCGTGGCGCCGTCGGCCGATGCGAAGTTCATCCAGCGTCCGCCGGGGCCGGCGAGGGTGTAATAGGTGCCCGCCGCCGCATCGACCTGCTCGATATCCGCGTATGCGGCGAGGAGATCGCTTACAGAGGAACCGACTCCGATCCCTGACGACGTTCGCGGTGAACCGAGCGCAACCGCCGACGGCTCACCCCAGCCCTGGATGACCACTTCATCGACCATGCCTGCATCGGTCGTATCGGGAAGCCAGATGCTCGGAGCACCTGCTTTGACGAAAGCCGGGAACGGACAGGTGGCTTGGTCCGCTCGCGAGTAGCCCGCCAGTTTGGCGTTCGCTTGAGCAACGGAGTCGCCGACGAGCAGCGCTCCAACACCGCCGAAGTCGATGACTGTTGCGGTGGCTTGCGCCGACGGCGGCGGCGACGACGGTACGGTCGACGCCGTGGCTGGAGGGCGCTCGCTGGCCGCCGGCGCGGTCGGCGTCGTCACGCACGACGTCAATGCTCCGACGAGTGCGAGCACACATACGATGGTGAGCCCACGTTGCTGGAACCCCATGTCGATCCTCCTCTTGCGGGTGCAACTCTGTCTGCTGGGTCAAGCGAGGACAACCCTCGAAACACCCCCCGAACGGGGATATCGAGTGTCGAGGAACGATGTGCCACGCTGAGCCGACGATCCGGGGGCATACGTGATTCGATGGACGGCCGCACCGGCGGGGGCGCTTCTCTTTGTTGGCCTGTTGAGCGGGTGCGCGACGTCGGCGGCGCACGATGTTCGTCAGACGTCAGTGCCGCCATCTCCAGTCGCCATGGCAAACGCGGCGGGTTCGTTGACTTCCGTGCGATCCATCGTCGTCCGTCCGGAGCAGCTCGACCTTAAGTCCGCGGACGGGGCGCTGATAAGTGAATTGTCCTACGACTCCGACCCCCCGCACTTCGTCGACACACTGTCGGCTGTCCTGGGTGCCCCGGCTGAGGTCGACCCCGATGCCGGCGGGTCCGGCGTTCGGTGGGCGGGTGTGCGCGTCGCCTGGGGACCCGGGGCGACGGGACCCAAGCACGGCATGAAGAACATGGTCGATTTCGATCGTGCGATCGTCGGCGACGGGGTGTCCGTCGTCACTGTTCAGGGATTCAAGCCTGGAGACGACGTATCCGCGTTCGCAGCCCAGCGCGGCAGGACTTACTGGACCACAGACAGCGGCGCCGGTCAGAACCTCATCGACGCTGAGGTCGGCGCTGAGCTAGGCCCCAGCCCTGTCGCAGGCTATCTCAATGCACACGCCGTCGCTGTTTCCGACGATCCCGCAGCTCCCGGTGCAAGCGATATCTTCGCGCCCTTCAACTTCGGCGTGGAGGATGGCTCTGAAGCCGACCAGAGCTGACGGGTGGCTCACCGCATTCGATGTTCCACGCGCGCCATGCCGGTTTCTCCCAGCCCTCCCGCCTACTATCGACGGGTGAGTGAGCAGAGCCCGATCGTCGGCATCGTCATGGGGTCGGACTCCGACTGGTCCGTGATGAGCGACGCCGCACAGACCCTCCGAGATTTCGACGTGCCCTTCGAGGTCGAGGTCGTCTCGGCACACCGCACGCCGCGCAAGATGATCGACTACGGCACGGATGCGCGAGTGCGCGGCCTCAAGGTGATCATCGCGGGCGCCGGGGGAGCGGCGCACCTGCCGGGCATGCTGGCATCCGTCACCACCCTTCCCGTCGTCGGCGTTCCCGTGCCCCTCAGCCGACTCGACGGCCTCGACTCGCTGCTCTCCATCGTGCAGATGCCCGCCGGCGTGCCGGTGGCCACCGTATCGATCGGGGGTGCGAAGAACGCGGCGCTCGTTGCCGTGAAGATCCTCGCCACGGCCGACGACAGCCTCGCCGACAAACTCGCGGCGTACGCGGCCGACCTCGAGGCGCTCGTCACCCAGAAGAACGCAGACCTGCAAGCTCGACTATGACAGCCCTCACCGCCACCGCTTCCCCGATGCGCTACCCGGATGCCGGGTCGCGCACGCTGATGACCCGTCGCGCCTGGTGGCTCGTCGTGCTCAACGTGCTGATTCCGGGCTCTCCGCAGGTGCTCGCCGGCAACCGACGCCTCGGACGCTTCGGCCTCGGCACCACCCTCGCGCTGTGGGCACTCGTCGTCGTCCTGGCGGGACTGTGGTTCTTCGCACGGACGGTCGTCTACTCGATCTTCAGCAACTCGATCACGCTGTGGGTGATCGCCGCCGTGCTGTTGTTCTACGCCGTCACGTGGGTCATCCTGAGCTTGGACACGCTGCGCCTGGTGCGCTTCGTCCGTACCGCGCCGTCGGCACGGGCGTGGATCGCGGCGCTCACCGTTGCGCTCATGGTCGGTCTGAGCGGGAGTGCGGCCTACGGGGCGTACCTCGCCACGACCGCCAGCGGATTCTTGTCATCGGTGTTCCAAGCCGGGCCGTCGGTGCCCCCGATCGACGGCAAGTACAACATCCTCCTCCTCGGTGGCGACGCCGGGCCGGACCGCGACGGCCTCCGGCCTGACAGCATCTCGGTGGTGAGCGTCGACGCGAACACCGGTCGCGCTGTCATGATCGGTCTGCCGCGCGATCTCGAGAACGCCCCGTTCTCACCGGGCCCGATGGCGGACAAGTATCCGCAGGGGTACGGCTACGACGACACGTGCGATGTCGATGTCTGCCAGCTCAACTCGATCTACACCGAGGTGGAGCTGAAGAGCCCCGACATGTACCCGGACGCCGCCAAGAACGGCA
>NZ_SSSN01000002.1 GCF_004801905.1 Orlajensenia flava
AGAGCCCCGACATGTACCCGGACGCCGCCAAGAACGGCAGCCAGCCCGGCATCGAGGCCATGCGCGACGTCGCCGAGGGCATCACCGGACTGCCGATCCAGTACTACGTGCTGATCGACATGCAGGGATTCTCCGACCTCATCGACGCGCTCGGCGGGGTGGACATCACCGTGACGGAACGGGTTCCCCTCGGCGGTGACGAGGACCTCAACGGTGTTGCCGAGTGGTTCGAGCCCGGTAAGCAGCACATGGACGGCTACCACGCGACGTGGTACGCCCGGTCGCGACACGGTACGAGTGACTACGACCGGATGGCGCGCCAGCGCCAACTGCAGGATGCCGTGCTCAAGCAGTTCAACCCGACGAACGTGCTGGCGAAGTTCCAGGGCATCGCGGCGGCGGGCGCGCAGGTTGTGAAGACCGACATCCCGCAGTCGATGCTCGGGTATTTCGTGGATCTCGCATCCAAGACCAAGGAGATACCCGTCACCAATGTCGAGATGGTGCCGCCGACGGTCGACCCGACCGACCCCGATTACGGCGTGATCCAGGCCATGGTGAAGGCGGCGGTGTTCCCGCCGAGCCCGACGCCGAGCGCCAAGTAGGTCAGCGGGTTAGGAGACGGTGCAGTCTCGGTGGGATCTTGCCTCGAACTCTTGCGAGGCCGTGGACGGTCCCGGCGAGAACAGCGATCGCGTGTCTTCCGCGCTGCGGCCCACTGGCGACCGCATCAAAGGTGGGACCGATCTGGCGCTTGATAACGGCTAGCGACCACCGTCGGTGCCTCCGGGCGAACCGGAAGACCATATCGATGTTGTTGCGGGTGATGTAGTACTGCCGGAACGGCGAGTGATATTGATAGAGCGCCGGTCGTCCATCCCGGGTCACCTGGCGGCCGAACGGACGGTAGGGCACCATCTCGCCGAGACTGTGTCGGATGTCGGTCCCGGTTGCCACGGCAATGCGGAATCCGCGTTCTCGAATCCGCACGCAGTACTCGGTGTCCACACAATCGATGACCAGCCGCTCGTCGAAAAGGCCCCCCATCTGCAGGCACTCGCGGGAGATGACGAATCCCGACTGGATGGCCTCGGGGACGAGACCGAGGCCTTCTGGCGAACGTAAGGAAGGAATGGATGGCGCGCCATTAACTGCGTCAGCGCATACGACGCCCAGCCGTGTCACGGGATTAGCGACAGCGAAGGTAGCCAGACAAGCCTCCACGTACCCGTCGGGCAATGCGGTGTCTTGGTCGATGTTGAGGACATAGTCTGCTCGGTCCGCAAGGGCGGCTCGCACGCCGGTGTTCAACGCTGCAGCAATGCCCGAGTTGTTGGACAAGCGCAAGACGATGACGCTGTCCGAAGCGATCGAGTCGAGTAGAGGGTTGGCCCCGGGCCCACTGCCGTCGTCGACCACGAACACGCGATCGACTTGTCTGGAGAGGGCTTGCACGTGAAAAAAGACCTCTGCATCGGGATGGAAGGTCGGCACCACCGCCACTACCCGAACCGACGCATGCTCGGCGCCATCGAGAGCGGTCGGGGCTTCGGGAAGGAGCATTAAGCTAGTTTAGGTCGGTCAGTTGGTGGGAGAGGACGCGTTGTGCGCTTAGAACACGGGGGGACGTGGCTCGAATCTCGAGGCGATGCTCTACCCACTGTGGCAATGGTCGAGGCAGAGCACGAGCTCGCGCTCATCGACAGAGTCATCGGCCTCGAGATGCAGGTGGAAGAACTTCGCCGTCTCGATCGGCTCGACCCCGCCAGCTCCCTTGCCCAACGCGAGTCGGTCGCCGCTCTCAAGGAGACCTTCACCTGGCGGGCGGGGCGCGTGATCACTCTGCCCATTCGTGCGGCGCGATTCGCCAGGCGGGTGATTCTGCGGTGATGAATGGGTCCGAGTCCGCGGGTAGTGCGATCTGGGTGAGCTCCGTCGGGTTAGATGCCGAGCAGTTGCGTGCCGCCGTCGATTCGGCCGTTGCGCAGGTGCCGCATGAAGACGTTGTGGTGGTGGGTCGGCACGGCGAGGCGGAGACAGTGGGCAGGGCTTCCGGAGTGATGGTGGTAGACGACGACGGAGCGTCATTGTCCGCGCTGCTGGCTTCGAGCTCCGCGAAGGCGATCATTGTCCTGCGGTGGGGCACCCTCGCGCCGGGCGCGGTAACTGAGATCGAAGCGTTTCTCCGCAACAACGTCGGAGTCGACGTGATCTACGGAGATTCCGTCACTTCGAACGGTGCCCCCTTGTTCCGACCGCTGTTCTCTCCAATCCGACTACGGTCGAACGACTACCTCGGACCTGTTGTCGCCATCCGTATTCACGTGTTGAAGGCGATCGGTGGCATCGATCGGCACGCGGCCCGGTCGCACGTGCTCGAAGTCGCTCTGCGGGCCCACGACGCTGGAAGTGTCATCAGTCTCCTCCCGGTAGTGATCGCACGAGAGGACCTAGCGTTCAACGACTTTTCCGACACGGTCGAGGCCCAGAGGGCCGCCGTCGGACGCTACCTCGCAGCCAAGGGCGTTGACGCTCGGATCGAAGAAGTGGCACCGTTCGTCCGCCGCATCCGCTATGACGTGGTCGGCGCCCCGCTCGTCTCGATCGTCATCCCGACACGAGGCGGCAGCGCTGTCATCGCTGGCGGCGATCGAGTGCTCGTCGTGGAGGCCGTGCGCGGGATCATCGAGCGGTCGACTTACCGACACCTCCAATTCGTCATCGTTGCAGACCTCGACACGCCAGTCGCCGTCATCGAGGAGCTCGAGGTGATGTGCGGCGATGCACTCCGTCTGATCGCATGGACGGACGAGTTCAACTTCAGCGCCAAGATGAATAGGGGGGTGCTAGCGGCCGACGGCGAGTACGTCGTTCTGCTGAACGACGATGTCGAACTTGTCTCTCCCGATTGGATCGAGACGATGGTCGGACTGGCACAGCAAGATGGTGTCGGAATCGTCGGCGCCATGTTGTACTTCGAGGACAGCACCTTGCAACACGCCGGACAGGTCTATGTGGGTGCCGTCGCCGGCCATGCGGCATTCGGCTGGCCAGGCGGCCAGAACGATTCGATCATGTCGCTCTCGGTCGACCACGAGGTGTCGGGTGTCACGGCGGCCTGCGCCCTGATGCGTCGAGATCTGTTCTTGGAATTGGGAGGCTTCACCCTCGCACTTCCGGGGAACTACAACGACGTCGATCTGAACATGAAAGTGAGGACGGCTGGCTACAGCGCGGTGTTCTCACCCTGGGTGAGGCTATACCACTTCGAATCGAAAAGCCGCGACCCGAAGATCCTCGACTCTGATCTCTTAACGCTGCAAGCGCGCTGGGCGGGACTCATGCAGGTCGAGATGTATTCGCGAATGCTCTGAGATCGCTCAGAGGTCGGCGTGCAGCCGCCAGATCTGCTCTCCGGTTTCTCGCCAGCTGAACAGGCGTTGTCTGTCCGCGACAGCGATCCGACGACGGCTGAGCTCTGACTCATCAGCCAGAAGTCTCTGCGTGGTTTCGGCCAACGCGGCGGCAAGGTCGGAATGGGCCGCAACGACTCCTACCGCTGCGTCTTGAGCGATCTCCGCGTAGGCGGCGTCGGCCAGATGCGCGACAGGCGTGCCGACAGCCAGCGGTTCCAACAACAGTTCTGCTTCGTCGCCGCCGTCCGCGGCGAGAACGAAGATCTCAGCGCGAGAGATGATCACCGCGCGGGTCGCTCCATCGGCGTCCACGATGACGAGATCGCTGGGCTCAGGCGACGGTTGCGAAGTCGTCTCGGCTAGCGCGCCTCTCTGCAGAATGACGACTGATAGCTCATCGTCACCCAGACGGACTTTCTTCGAGATCTGCTCCGCGAGCGCCCGATTGCGCACATGGCATGCGATCGCGACGTACCGCTTCGGAAGTCCGAGAGATCGTGAATGGGCTTCGGGATCGGTGGGTAGAAGCAGGTCGGTGGGCGGAGCGACAGGGATTACGCGTATTCGATCTCCGAAGTCGGCAATCTCCGTCAAACGTCCCGCGAGCGCATGAGTGGCGACGACGACGGCATCCGCGCTCTTCCGTGCGCGGCGCAGCATCGCTTTGGTCCAAGCGACGTCGACCGGACGCAGGCTGGCCGGATGGCGCCAGGCGTCCAGATCACGCACCGTCACCGTCGTCTGATCCCCATCAGACCGCGAATGACGCTTCAACGGTGCGAGGAGACTAGGCGAGTGAATGAGGCCCCCTCCGCTAAGGGTGACTCCCAGCTGCCACGCGACGGCCAGCTCTCGCGATGCCAAGGCGGCGCGCACGATGGGCGCTCCGCCGATTTCGCTGCCGCCCTCCGCGCTGCCGGCCCCGATGAGAGCTTCGACGTCGCAGTTCGCGGGAGCGGTGAGGACGAGTGAAGTAGTGATGTCGCGCGCAAACGCAGCGCCTGGCTCACCGCCTGCCGAGAAGCCCACATCTGCGATAACCCGAAGTGTCGTCATTCGTCAGGACAGCACTCCATGCCGGCTGGCGTCGGCGAGCGCTTCACGCCAATGGCGCATGGGCGGCAGTCCCGCCGCCGCCCACCCATCGTGTGCCAACACCGAGTAGGCGGGGCGTGGTGCTGGGCGCGTGAAGCTCGCGCTGTCGGTCGGGGTGATGCGATCGGCATCCAGCCCCGCCTCCTCCAGCACAGCACGGGCAAAGCCGTACCAGGTCACCTGCCCGGAATTCGTCCCGTGGTAGACGCCAGCAGGAGCGTTCGCATCGAGGAGATCGACGACTCGTTCCGCGAGATCGCGCGTCCACGTCGGCTGACCGACCTGGTCGTCCACGACCGCCCACGTCTCCTTGAGGGCCGCCAACTTCAGCATGGTCTTGGCGAAGTTCGGTCCGTGCTCGCCGTACAGCCAAGCTGTCCGGACGATGATTGTTCCGTCGGGGTTGGCCCGCTGTGCTCGCCGCTCGCCCTCCGACTTGGTGCGGCCATAGGCCGAGACGGGCGCGTGCGGATGATCCTCTTCGTATGGCGACGCCGCCGAGCCGTCGAACACGTAGTCAGTCGATATCTGCACGAATCTGGCCCCGTTCACCGCGGCCGCAATGGCGAGGTTCTCCGCACCGTCCGCATTCACCTTTCGAGCATCTTCCTCGTACGACTCGGCGTCATCAACCTTGGTATAGGCGGACGCGTTGATCACGACGTCATGGCCTTCTACAGCGATTCCAACATCATCCGCGTCCGTGACATCGAGGTCAGCTCGGGTGAGAGCAGTCACGTCTCTCCCTGCAAGGACCTCCTGCAGGTCGGCTCCGAGCATGCCGGAGGCTCCAGCGATCAGGTAGCGCATCATCGGCCCTGCGATATGTAGCGGGCTTCCGTGGCGTCTTTCTGCGGTGCCCACCACGCCTCGTTCGAGCGGTACCATGCGATCGTGTCGGCGAGGCCGGCGGCGAAGTCGGAGTAACGCGGAGTCCACCCGAGTTCCGTGCGCAGGCGAGACGAGTCGATGGCGTAGCGCAGGTCGTGACCCGGCCGATCGGTGACGAGATCATAAGCGTCCCACGGTTGATCGAGCTCGGTCAGGATGAGCTCGACGACCTCCCTGTTGTTCTTTTCTCCATCAGCCCCAATGAGGTACGTCTCGCCGATGGCGCCCCTCTCAAGGATGGTGAGCACCGCGGAGGAGTGATCGTCGGCGTGGATCCAGTCACGGACGTTCTCGCCGGTGCCGTAGAGTTTCGGCCTCTCTCCGCGCAGGACGTTGGTGATCTGACGAGGGATGAACTTCTCGACATGCTGGTAGGGACCGTAGTTGTTCGAGCAATTGGAAATGGTGGCTTTCACGCCGAAGGAGCGCACCCACGCGCGTACCAATAAGTCGCTGCCGGCCTTGGTGGAGGAGTATGGGCTCGATGGGTTGTAGGGCGTGTTCTCGGTGAAGCGTCCGGGATCATCGAGCTCGAGATCGCCGTAGACCTCGTCGGTCGAGATGTGGTGGAAGCGCACCCCGGTCTTGCGGGCGGCTTCCAAGAGCGTGAACGTACCGATGATGTTGGTGTCGAGGAACGGCCGCGGATCGTCGAGAGAATTATCGTTGTGCGACTCGGCAGCGTAGTGGACGACCGCGTCGTGCTCCCCGAACAGCCTCTCGACGAGCGACGCGTCGCCGATGTCCCCACGAACGAAGGAGAACCGCTCCGCCGGAAGGCTGTCGAGGGACGCGAGGTTGCCGGCGTAAGTGAGCTTGTCGAGCACAGTGACGGAGTGTTCGGTCTCGTCGATGAGGTGGTGAACAAAATTAGAGCCGATGAAGCCGGCTCCGCCGGTGACGAGAATTCTCATTTTCTCTCCTGAATCGCAGTGCAAGGCCGGAATGAATTCTACGGGCAGTCGGGAGAGTCAGTTTCGACCACCGTCAGAGGGCGGCCGCTACCACGCCAAGAGAGCCGACAACGCCCATCGCGGCAAGGAGGACGCCGAAAGGTCTCCTGTTGAATAGCGACAGCACGAGCAATACGAGCAGTGGTGAAAGAGCGATCGAGTACCGCCCCACGATCCCGAAATCGAATCCGAAAGTAAGCCAATTCGAGAGACGAAGCGCTGGGGGATACAGCAACAACGTACCGACGGTTCCCGCTGTCAGGACGTAGACAGGGCTGAGCACTCGTTGCCGCGCCTGAGCGCGAGGTGGCAGGGCTGAGGACATCACGCCACCGTCCCGCAGTATGATCCGAAGGACGACGAGAATGAGCACCCCGAGGACGAAGACTGTAATCCACAGCGGCATCCCCGTGGCGGCCGCTCTGAGCACCCGGCCGACTAAGGTCTGCGGGCGCGCCCAGATCCCCATCGATTCAACCCACGGCGTATGCAGATTTACGAACTCGGTGACCATGCCAACTATCGCGTCCTTCTTCCCAGTGGGCGCGATAAAGCCGAACAGCGCCTTGTTGGGCTGAGTCGCCGTGATCCGGATGTACTGGCCCCAAACAATTATCGGCGTCAAGATTGTGCCTACCAGAACCCAGAAATGCCACCATCGCGGTCGCCACGATCCTTCGAGCCGCCAACCCAGCCGCTCAGCCACTAAGGTAACCGCGATTAGAAACAGGAAACCCCCAACGGGGAGGGAATCCGTCACCGCGACGAGCGACGCCAAAGCGGACGCAATCACGAACCAGAGGAACCCTTTGCCTCGCACAATCCAGAGTATGCCCGTCCCCGCGATGAGCGAGCCGGCCAGGATGGCCGTCGAGCCGGGATTGACCAGAGTACCGAGCAACACGATCATGGACGCGGCCACCGGGACTGTCGTCGCAGCGATCAGCCTTCCAGTTCGCATCCCGATTGCCCAGGCGAACAGTGCGCATGAAATAACGCCCGCGATTGTCAAGATGGCGCTGTAGATTCGGACGGCCGAGATAGTAGCTATTAGGCCGGTGTTTCCTGTGACCCAGGCAGAGAAATCGGCGAATAGGGCGGCGCCGATGAAGTAGGTCGGGTAATGGATGTACCCGCTGGTGTATTTTCCGGCTGGCAGAGTGGACACGGTGAACCGCTCGTCCCCGCACGGATAGGGCGATCCCGCTTCGTGGCCCACGCCGCACGACCACTGATCGACCAACCCTTGCGTGTACGGCGCGCCTCGCCAAGGTAGTTCGCCGCCCAACACGCGGAGGACGTAGTCGTAGTGCACGTGTTCGTCCACTACTGACATTGGATGGCCGTCGCCAGCGAGGGCGAGTAGGCCGGCGGAGAAGACGGCGATGACGACTGCAGTGCTGACCAAGGTCCACATGCGGGCGTGACGGCGCAGTGACCGGATGATCCGCGCGAACCATTCGGACATGGTGTGCTGGCCCTTTCGCGGTTCCTGAGGTCACCCTCCGGCAGGTGATCCATCTCACCCTATTGGGGCAGCGCCGTAATGTCGTTCGCTTCGGCTCATCCAAAAGCAACGAACAGTATCAATCGCCCGGAGGCCTCGGTCGGCCAGCCGCGAACGGCCATCTGGTCCTCAA
This sequence comes from Orlajensenia flava, assembly GCF_004801905.1. GTDB lineage: Bacteria > Actinomycetota > Actinomycetes > Actinomycetales > Microbacteriaceae > Orlajensenia > Orlajensenia flava. The sequence continues at coordinate 7,996 of NZ_SSSN01000002.1, forward strand.
TGATCCGCAGGGCGAGTCGCGCTCATGGCATCCAGTGAGACCCACCTGAAGCTCGACGGCCCGAAGACCATCAGGTTCCGATGGCCGCACGCGCCCCTGCACAGGCGGACGTGCCTCGGACGTGTCGTTGCATAAACTGGACGGCGTGCAGATCAGAGAACTGAAGATCCCGGACAGCTACGAGATCACTCCTCGGCAGTTTCCCGACGAACGGGGCGTGTTCCTCGAATGGTACCGGTTCGACCGGCTCGAGGAGGCGGTCGGTCACCGGCTGGACCTCGCGCAGGGAAACACCTCAGTCTCCCGTCGGGGCGTAGTGCGGGGGATCCACTTCGCGGATGTGCCGCCGAGCCAAGCAAAGTACGTGACGGCCAATCGTGGCGCCGTCCTCGACTTCGTCGTCGACATCCGGGTCGGATCCCCCACTTTCGGCCAATGGGACTCGGTGCTACTCGATGACGTCGACCGGCGGGCCATCTACATCGCGGAGGGGCTGGGCCACTGCTTCGTGGCGCTCACTGACGACGCGACTGTCAGCTATCTCGTCACGACCTCGTTCAACGCAGAGCGTGAGCACGGCGTTGATCCCACTGATCCGGAGGTAGGTCTGCGCTTCCCAGTCGATGCGGACGAGCTTCTGCTCTCTCGGAAGGACACCGGGGCGCCGAGTCTGGCCGAGGCAGCGGCGTCCGGGCTGCTCCCGACGTGGGACGGGGCGCGAGCGTACTACGCGTCGCTCGACGGGAAGGCCTGACATGCGTGGAATCATCCTTGCTGGTGGATCCGGTACCAGGCTCTGGCCGATCACCAAAGGTATCTCCAAACAACTCATGCCCATCTACGACAAGCCGATGGTGTACTACCCACTGTCGACGCTGATGATGGCGGGAATCAACGAGATTCTGGTTATCACGACTCCGGAGTACAACGACCAGTTTCGCGCCCTGCTTGGCGATGGTTCCGCGCTTGGCATGCGCATCGAGTACGCTGTGCAGCCCAGCCCTGATGGACTCGCTCAGGCGTTCATCATCGGCGAGCAATTCATCGGCACCGAGTCGGTGGCTCTCGTACTAGGAGACAACATCTTTCACGGAACCGGGCTCGGATCGGCGCTACGAGGCAACCACGAGATCGACGGGGCGCTCATCTTCGCTTACCACGTCAGTGATCCCACCGCGTACGGAGTGGTCGAGTTCGATGCTGACAATCGCGCGATCTCCATCGAGGAGAAGCCCGTGGCGCCCAAGAGCAATTTCGCAGTTCCCGGCCTCTACTTCTACGACAACCGCGTCATCGAGATCGCGAAGACCATCGAACCCAGCGACCGTGGAGAGCTCGAGATCAGCACGGTCAACGATCGCTACCTCCAGCAGGGGAAGCTCGGAGTGCAGGTGCTCGATCGAGGGACGGCTTGGCTCGATACCGGCACGTTCGAGTCGATGATGCAGGCATCGGAATACGTGCGTGTCATTGAGGATCGTCAGGGATTCAAGATTGGATGCATCGAAGAGATCGCCTGGCGCGCCGGGTGGATCGACGACGATCGCCTCGCCGAACTGGCAGCACCCCTTGTCAAGAGCGGCTACGGCGCCTATCTGCGCCGGCTGATCGCCCGCTGACGAATCCGCGGGCGCGACGCTTGGCGAATATCGATCTAACTCGCAATCCGAGAAGCAGGCAGGCACGCACGGGCCAGAGCAACGTACCGGCGTACTTCTTCTGGATGAACCGCTCAGCGCTATCGTGGTGGGCTCCGATCATGGCCTCTGATTCGCCAGCAGTTGAGTGTCCGCCGGTGTGCGTCACCTCAGCGTCCGGCAGGAAACGATTTCGCCACCCGGCGCGGCCGAACCGGTAGCCGAGGTCCACGTCCTCGAAGTACATGAAGAACTCTTCGTCGAAACCGCCGATCTGCTCAAAAGCGCTCCGCCGCACGAGGAGGCACGAGCCAGACAGCCAACCCGCGTCACGTACATGGTCGTAATCCTCGATCCGGTGGTAGCGCGCGGTCCAGGGGTTGGAGGGCCAGACACCGGAGAATAATGCATGCCCGATACCGGTGCGCAAGCTCGGTACGGACCGGGCGGACGGGTATGTCGCTCCCTCCTCGTCGCGGATGAGCGGCCCGACCGCAGCGATGTCAACCTGAGTATCGCCCTCGTGAAGCATCGCGTCTATTGCGCCAGCATGGAAGACGACGTCGGGATTGGTTATCACTATCCATTCCACCGACGTGGGCAAGCTGCGCACTAACGCGTTGATTGCGGCCCCGTATCCGGGGTTTGACGGTAGCGCCGTGTACCCGCCGCCCGCCACCCGGACGGCATCTTCTGTTCCAGCCTGGGACGGTAGATTGTCGGCCACCGCGAGCAGGGTCGGGTGATCGGTCGCGTCGCGTACGCTGTCGAGCATCGTGGCGATCTCGCCCGCCGACCCATAGCTGACCGAGAGGACCGCGACGATAGGGCGCGCGGGACGCTGGTCAGTCATGCCGTCTGCACCGACTCCACTCGCCCGCGGGCGTCGAACTGCACCACACCTGCTCCCAATGGGTCGTCGTCGAAGTCGAGGAAGCTTGCCGGGTCGAGGAGCGCCAAAGGGGTACCATCCGTTTGCGTCGCACCAGCGGTCACGACGAGGCGCTTCACCCCGAAGTTCACCGCAGGCAATTCAAATCGAATGTCGTAGCGCCCGGGTCTCGTAGGCAGGTCAATCCCAAGCCCCTCTGTGTTGAGCCGATAGATGGCTTGGCCGAGGGGGGTGAGCAGACTGAATCCGCTGATCCAGCCTACGGGTCGGCGGACTTCGGCGTGAACAATGAGAGCGATATCGCTGCCTCGGCGGAGCGGACCCGCCGGGAGCGCGTGACCGCCCACGGATTCCACGGTGACGCCGAGGATCTCGACGGCACCCGCGTGGTGGTCGGTGGCAGCCTCATGCTCGACCCTGTCCCGCTCGTAACCGTCGCGTAGGATGCGGATACCGGTTCCCACGTCTCCGTCATGGACCACGCGCCCCCCATCGAGCACGATGGCTCTCGTGCACACGTCGGCGACCTGCTCGGCAGAGTGGCTTACGAGCACGATCGTTCGACCCTCTTTCTGGAACTGGCGGATCTTGTTCATGCACTTGAGCTGGAACGGTTCGTCCCCGACGGCGAGCACTTCGTCCACCAACAGCAAGTCGGGGTCGGAGTGCACCGCCACAGCGAAGGCCAGCCGCACATACATGCCGGACGAGTAGAACTTCACCTGGGAGTCGATGAACTCGCCGATTCCTGAGAAGTCGACAATCTCGTCGAACACGGCGTCCGTCTGGGCGGTGCTCATGCCGAGGATCGCGGCGTTCAAATAAACGTTGTCGCGGCCGGATAGGTCAGGATGGAATCCTGCGCCGAGCTCAAGAAGCGCGGCGACTCGACCGCGACGATAGACGACGCCGTCCGATGCCTCGACGATGCCTCCGATGACCTTGAGAAGGGTGCTCTTGCCTGATCCGTTGTGGCCGATAAGACCGACAGTTTCACCCAAGGCGATGTCGAATGAAATGTCGTCGAGGGCGAGGAATTCGGTTCGCGATTTGGAGCGCGAGCGCCAATAGAGGATGCGGTCCTTGAGGGACTTGTCCTTATGAATTACAAACTTCTTGGACACGCTCTCGGCACGAACCAGGGGCTGAACTCCGATGTTGATCATAGTTCTTGCGCAAAGTTCGCTTGAAGTCGGGAGAACACGCGTTGACCTATCCACAACAGAACGAGACAGACAGCGATGGCAGTGAGCATGTTCAACCAGAGCGAATCAGGCCAGAACTGGGCTTTGTCAGAACTGCCAGCCACCCAGAGAGCCTTCTGCATGCCGAGTACCGCGAGCGTCACCGGGTTGGCGAGGTAGATCTGTTCCCAGATCGTGCCTCCGATCGCCTTATGAACCAACCCGGTGGAGTAGACGATGGGAGATGCCCAGAACAACACCAGCAGCAAGATCTCCACAAGGTGCTGCACGTCGCGCAGGTAGACATTGAGTGCCGAAAGAACCAGTGCGAGCGCTGTGGCGAAGACGAGAATCAAGATGACTGACAGGGGCAAATAGAGGATATCAAGGGTCAGAGGGGGGCGACCCAACACGAGCGTTGCGACGATCAGAATAGCCAGTTGCACGGCGAAGTTGAAAAGTGCCGCGCCCACGGCGGCTAACGGGAAAATCTCGCGCGGGAGGTAGACCTTCTTTACAAGTCCGCCATTGTTGACTACAGAATTCGTGCCTGACGTGATGATCTCGCTGTAGAGAGTCCACGCGGTCAGCCCGGTGAAGACGAAGATGGCAAAGTCAGGAATCGAGCGCGCGGCGCCGAGAACTTGGCCGATCGCGACGTAGTAGATGAGCAGCTGCGCGAGTGGGCGCATCAGAGACCAAACGATACCGAGGCTGCTGTTCTTATACTTGGCCTGAATCTCGCGAGTGATCAGGCGCCAGAGGAGCTGGCGATGCGACGCTACCTCGCCAACCGACGACCATGTTCCTCGTCCGAATGAACGGTCGCGGCCGATGCTCTGAAGGGGTTCAGCGACGGTCCGCACGGTGCCGCCCGCGTTCGCTTCGGTCATCTTTCCTTCACATCCCACCACTCACAATCCAGACGATCCTACCCACTCGTTTCCGCGCGAGCGCCCATACGCCTCGCGTCACCGGAAAGGGGGTGCTGTGTCTTGCGGGCTCATTCGTGCGATGCTGTTCTAACCTGAACCCGCGTCGCACGTGGGTCTGCGGCGCATTTTCATGAGGGGTGCCGATGATGACCGGGAAGAAAACGTGGGCAGCGCTGATCGCCGCCGCAGCCGTTATCGTCGCGCTCCTTCTCGCGCCGGCCGGCCCGGCGACCGGCCTCGCAGGCTCGCAATTCAATGCGGGCAACATCATCAGCGACGGTAATTTTTACAACGGCGCGGCCATGTCAGAGGGCGAGATACAGAATTTCCTTCAAGCGCGGGTGGGTAGCTGCGCCAACTCGAACTGTCTGGCCATTCACCGAGAGGACACGCCGACCCGCACTTGGGGCTTCGGCACTTGCTCGACATATGTGGGCGCGTCCGCCGAGTCGGCCGCTCGTATCATCTTCAAAGTGCAGCAAGCCTGCAATCTGAGCGCGAAAGTCATCCTCGTAACACTCGAGAAGGAGCAGGGTCTCGTCACTGACCGTGCGCCGTCCGACGGGACGATGCGCAAGGCGATGGGCTACGGCTGCCCCGACACCTCGGTATGCGACTCGACCTATTACGGTTTTTTCAACCAAGTGTTCGCGGCAGGACGCCAGCTGACCTGGTATAGCAATCCAGGCGGATCATTTACCTCGATTCGCGTCGGCCAATACAACGCGATCAGGTTGAACCCCGACGCGAGCTGCGGATCAGCAAATGTCTGGATTGCCAATAGAGCAACAGCGGCTTTGTATTACTACACTCCCTACACGCCGAATGCTGCGGCTCTCAGCAACCTCTACGGCACGGGCGACAGTTGCAGTGCTTACGGAAACCGAAACTTTTGGCGCATCTACAACGATTGGTTCGGTGCATCGGTTGGCCCCGACGGGCCCACCCTCATCGCCGCTGAGTACGCGGCGCAAGGGGGTGCTGCCTCGCTAGGTGTTGCTGTCAGCGGCGTGCTTCCGATCTCGGAGAACGGCGGCGGACTCGGTCAGGCGTTCGCGAACGGATCGATCTATTGGTCGGCGTCGACGGGCGCCCTCACCGTGCGAGCAGGTGCCATCCGCGATTACTACTTCCGATTCGGCGGCGCCGGCGGATCGCTCGGTTGGCCGACCTACAACCAGTCGCCGATCGCCGCCAATGGCGGCGGGTCGGCGCAGTCATTCACCGGCGGATCGATCTATGCTTCCCCGGCTGGTGCCTTCGCGGTATCAGCCGCAGCGCGACGGGGCTATTTCACCCAGAGTGGCGCCGAGGGCGTGATGGGATGGCCTAAGGCCGATCAGGTCTGCGACCTTGCCGGTGGGGGTTGCTCGCAAGCGTTCCAGGGCGGCAACGTCTACTGGACGCCTGGTACCGATTCCTACGCTGTCTTCGGGCCGATCTCGGCGGCCTTCATGGCCTCCGGTGGGACCGGCGGTCCTTGGGGCCAGCCCGTCAGCGATCTCGTTGTGGCTGGCTCGGGCTCCGGCCAGGCCTACAGCAACGGATCGGCTTATGCCAATGGATCAGGGCCCGCCTTCTACGTCAGCGGTCCCGTCAGGGACCTGTACTTCGCACGAGGCGGCGCAACGGGTTCTCTGGGTTTCCCAACCGCATCGCAGCGCTGCGACCTGCCGAACGGGGAGTGCACGCAGCCCTTCCAGTACGGCGCCGTCATCGTCACCAAAGCTGGCGTCGCGCGCGTCGCTTCGCCGGAGATCGAAGCCGCCTACGCGCGTAACGGCGGAGCCGGCGGGCGTTTGGGCCAGCGCTCCGGCGAACTTCTTTACTATTCGGCTAACGGCGGCGGCCTGGCCCAGGCCTACGTTGGAGGGCCCGTCTATTGGAAGCAGGGGCTGGGAGCGTTCGCCGTCACCTCGAAAATCAAGGACGCGTACTTCGCAACCGCGGGCGCGGCTGGTCCTTTCGGGTGGCCCAAACAGGACGCTCAGTGCAATAACGCCGCCGGTACCTGCACGCAAGCATTCGAGGGTGGAACCTTCTTTTCCTCGGACTCGGGCACGTTTGGCGTCATGGGGGCAGTCCTGGCCGCCTACACTGCCTCCGGAGGGCCTTCCGGAGCGTGGGGAGCGCCGCTCTCCGGATCGATCGGCGTCAGCGAGAACGGTGGAGGACAGGGCCAAGCGTTCGCCCAAGGATCGGCGTACGCCGCGACACCCGGTCCAGCTCGCTTCGTGTCGGGAGCCGTCCGCGACACGTACTTCGCTTACGGCGGAGCCGCCGGAGTCCTCGGATTCCCCACGGCGGATGCGCAATGCGGATTGCCGGGCAACGGCTGCGCCCAATCGTTCCAGAACGGCTCTATCTACTGGAGCAGCGCCACCGGGGGCCAGATCGTGACCGGCGCATTCGCGGCGAAGTACTTCGCCGCGGGCGGCGCGACCGGGGCGTGGGGAATGCCGCTCACGGGAGCCCAGTTCATCGCCCCGAACGGCGGAGGTTTCGGCCAAGCATTTCAGTCGGCCTCGCTTTACAGTGCAACGGGCGGTGCTCCATTCGCGGTGACAGGTGCGATCCGCGACTACTACTTCTCGACCTCTGGGGCCGCCGGTGCGCTCGGTTTCCCCGTCTCCGACGTGGAGTGTGGTCTGGCAGGCGGCTCGTGCCGCCAAGCGTTCCAGGGCGGGACGGTGTTCTGGAGTGCCGCGACCGGGGCTCAGACAGTGGCTTCGGAATACCTGACCAAATACACGGCGTCAGGAGGGCCGGCCGGTACATGGGGCCTGCCGACGACTTCCCTCTTGGCTGTGAACGTGTCCGGTACGGCTCAGGCGTTCCAGAGCGTGTCGGCGTACCGGCTTGGAACCAGCGGGGTATTTGCCGTAGCCGGGGGGATTCGCGACTTCTACTTCGCTCGAGGGGGCGCGACGGGCGTGCTCGGGTACCCGACGGGTGACGCTGCGTGTGGCTCGAACGCGGTCTGCAGCCAGCAGTTCCAAGGCGGGCGCGTGTCCTACTCTTCCGCAGCCGGAGGGACGATCGGCTGATTGCAGGTCGGTGCTGGTGAGGCCGACAGATTGGTAGGCTAGGCCATTGCGTCAGCCGGCGCAGTCTCGCCGACACGACCACGAGCCACATGCGAATCGCCGTAGTAAACAACTTCTTTCCCCCGCGCCCAGGCGGATCTTCGCACCTCGCGGATCACCTCGCCAAGCGGTACGCGGCCGCAGGTCACGAGGTCCTGGTTCTCACCGCCAGCTACCAGAACGCTGCAGCGCAGGAAATACGCGATGGCATGACGATCATTCGGATTCCTGCCTGGACGCTGCCGAAGAACAGGTTCGCCGCAAACTTCGACATCGGCTTCACGACCTCCCCTCGTACGAAGAGGCGCGTGTTCGCCATCCTCGATGAGTTCGCGCCAGACGTGATTCATCAGCACGGCCAGTTCTTCGACCTCACCTGGATAACGGGGTGGTGGGCGCGAAGGCGGCGCGTCCCCACACTCCTCAGCATCCACACCCGACTCGAATCTCCGCTGAGTCGGGTGAACGACTTCATTTACGCGATGGCGGACCGCGTCATGGTCGTCCCAATGATGAGGCTGCACCGGCCCCGCCTTGTCGTGATGGACATTCTCATGGACCGATACGTCGACAAGCGCTATCGGCGTTCGGCCGGCGGGAAAGTGGTCATCCCGGTTGGAATCGACCCGCTCGTGCTCCGCGGAGGGGACGCCAGCGTCGCGCACGCGAAGCTGGGATTCTCAGACCGCCACATCGTGCTGTCGATCGGACACGTGATTCCCCAACGCAGCAGGATAGCTCTCGTCGAGGCTCTGCCGGAGATCCTCGAGGAGTACCCCGACATCGCTGTGGTCGTCATCGGTGGGGTGTATCACGACGAGTTCCTACATGTGGCGAAGCGTCTTGGCGTCGAGCATGCGATCATCGCCCTCGGCGCGCTGCCGCAACGCGAGATCCCCGACTACCTCGCTGCGGCCGACATGGAGGTGCACGAACTCGAGGGGATTGGCTTCGGCACCGCCAGCCTGGAGGCCCTCGCGGTCGGCATCCCTGTGGTGGCGGCCATCGAGACGAACAACTTCATCGACGTGCTCGTCGAGGACGGACGCGAACTCTTCTTAGTCGACAGCGTGGGTTCCACTGACGCGCGCGCCGACCCCCACTCGCTGGCTGCCGCGCTCAAGAGGGTGCTGAGAGACCCGGCCCATGCACGCTCCGTCGTAGGCGAGAACGCGAAGGCTTTCATCGACGAGCACTTCACGATCGATCGGGTGGCGGCCAAGCATCTCGAAGTCCTGGGAGAGATGGCGTCCGCTCGGTGACGCTCAGTCAAAGCCCGGGTTCGGATGATCTGTGTCGCTATGATCGATGCTCGTGCCCACCCTGAACAAGACCGTCCGCAGTGTTGCGGACCGCTATCGGAAGGCAACTACCCCGCGCCCTGACGGGCTTCCTCGTCGCCGGGTGGTCCTGCTACCGCTGCTGGCTCTCGCCGCGGTTCTCGCTATCCTCGTCGGACTCGGAATCACCGGCTCATCAACCGGTTATCTGAACCAGTTCGTCAGTAACGGGGCCGATAGTCGGCTTATTGCTGGCAAACCGCAGAGCATCCGCAGCGACGAATGGTTCGTGCAGTCGACGTGGACCGTTTCGCAGGTCGAGCAAGGCCTCCCACCCAGGAACACCTCGTTCCCGGGCGGAATGGACGCCACCGTGCAGCACGACCTGCCGACCCTGGACTGGTCGATGGTCTTCCATCCGCACTTGTGGGGCTTCCTCTTGATGCCCATCGACAATGCGATGGCACTCAAGTGGTGGCTACCAGCGTTCGCGATGATCGCGGCGATCTATCTGTTCGTCGTGACGATGCTCCCACGCCGCCCAGCGCTGGCTGCCGTGCTCGCCATCGGGTTCTTCTTCGCCCCCTTCTTCCAGTGGTGGTACCTCTCCATCACGTTTCTGCCGGTAGCCTGGGCCTTTCTTCTCATGGCCACCGTGATCTGGCTCATCAGGAGCGGGAAGCGGGCAGAGCGCTACGTCCTCTCAGGGCTGGTGGGCTACGGGGCGATCGTGGTCGGCACGTCGATCTACGCTCCATTCATCATCGCCGCCACGTGGCCGGCTGTCGGGTTCGCAGTCGGTTTTGTGCTGACCCGAACCTCCGGTCTCATCACCGGTTTCTGGCAGCGCTTGAAACGCCTGACCCCTCTGGCAGTCGCCGGAGGAGCGACGTTGCTGGGGCTCGGGCTGTGGCTGATGACGCGCTGGAGCACGATCGAAAGCTTCACTTCCACGGTGTATCCCGGCCAGCGCCTCCAAGCCGTCGGGCAGGCGACACGCGCTGACTTGTACTCCATCATGGGCGGAGTGTTCTCTCCGGGACTCGGCGCGGTCAATGGCGTGCCCATGGGCGTGAACGCGTCCGAGGGGTCCACGTTCCTCCTGCCGGGGGCTTTTCTGGTCCTGCCACTGGTCTGGCTAGTGGTGAGCGGGATCAGGAGGCGCCGATCAGTCGACTGGCTCTCGATCGTGCTTCTAGGCCTCGGGGTGGTCTTCGTGGCCTACCTGTTTGTGCCCGGTTGGGACGCGCTGTCCCACCTCATGCTGCTCGATCGAACCACGACCGGGCGATTGCGTTTGGGGCTCGGCATCCTCAGTCTGCTCATGGTGGTAGTGCTCGTGGTGCGGCTGAACGAAAGGCGAGACGAGGATGTAGAGCCGAAGCGCCTGCCGGTCTGGATCATCGTGATGGCTCCGCTGACCGCGTTGGGCGCCAACCTGATCGTTGCGCGCTGGCTGCACATGAGTGGATCCCCCCTCGTCACGCAGTGGACCGTCTGGATCGTCGTGCTCGTTCTCTTCGTCGGCGCTGTCCTGTTCCTCACCCTCGGACGACCGCTGGTGGGCGGCGTCGCGCTGCTCATTGCGTCGCTCCTGTGCGGAGCGGGCGTCAACCCGGTCTACGTCGGCGTCTACAACCTCAACGACACGAAGCTGGTCGCTGCACTCAAGGTGGTCTCGTCCCATGATTCGGAGTGGGTCGGCATCGGGGACACAGTCGTTCCTACCGTCGCTCTCGTCGAGTCGGGCCTGCATTCTTACAACGGCTTCCAGAGCTCGCCGTCGGATGACATGTGGTCGCAGATCGACCCAAGCGGTGCCAACGAAGTCGTCTGGAATCGGCTCGCCAACGTCTCGTGGGCGGCGGGCTCGGGCGCGCCTGCCCCTTACAACCCCGCGCCGGACCAGATCCATATGACGTTCGACTCGTGCAACGCCTTCGCGCAACACAACATCGACTTCGTGCTGTCGGAGAGGGCGCTCGCTCAGCCCTGCGTCGACCTCGTGAGGACCGTCCAAGAGGGACCGCAGACCTTCCGCATCTACGAAGTCACCCCCGCCCGGTGATACCGGCTCACTCGCATCGAGTGGGCCGTTATCCGTCAGTATCAGGCGTCGAGCCCGGCGTCTGCCGTGATGTGCCGCGCGATCTCCAACGCGCTCGTCGCTGCCGGCGATGGCGCGTTCAAGACGTGAATCTGATTGTTAGCCCGCTGGATGAGGAAGTCGTCTACCAACGCTCCCTGGCGAGTGATGGCTTGGGCGCGCACTCCGGAACCGGCCGCGAGAATGTCATTGCGTCCGATCGCCGGGACGAGGCGTGCGAGGCTGTTCGCGAACATACGTCGGGAGAACGATCGTGCCACCTCGGTCGCGCCGAGAGGGATGTTCCGGCTCGCCATCCGCAGGAACCCGGGGTAGAAGACGTCGCCGAGAGCCTCCTTCGGATTGATTGCCGTCCAGGAGTATCCCTCGCGCCCGAGCGCTGTCACCGCATTCGGACCGGCATGGACCGTTCCGTCGATCATGCGGGTGAGGTGCACGCCGAGGAAAGGCAGAGCCGGATCGGGCACGGGGTAGATGAGGCCGCGAACCAGTCTCCGCTTCTCGGGCCTGAGCTCGAAATACTCGCCCCGGAACGGGATGATCCGCGCCTCGGGTACGAGCCCGGCCATGCGGGCGATCCGGTCGCTGTAGAGGCCAGCGCAGTTGATGAGCAGGTCCGCGGACACCGAGCCCGACGCATGCTCGACTCGGACGCCCGAACCCGTCACGGAGATCCTGGTCGCCTGGGTCGATAGCAACATCTCGGCACCGGTCTCGACGGCCAGTTCGGCCAAGCGCCGAGAGACGGCACCGTAGTCGATGATGCCGGTGGTCTCTACGCGCAGGGCGGCGACGCACGCCACCTCCGGCTCGTACTCGGCCGCTTGGGAGGCCGTGAGCAACTGGACGGGTACTTTATTCTGGATGGCTCGCTCGTGCAGGGAGTGCAGGCGCGAGACCTCCTCGGGTCTGACCGCGACGATCAGTTTCCCGCAGATGTCGAACGGGAGGTCGTTCTCCGCCGCGAACCGGGACATCGACCCATTACCTGCCGTGCACATAGTCGCCTTGAGTGACCCCGGCTTGTAGTACGGACCGGCATGGATCACACCCGAGTTGTGGCCGGTCTGATGCGCGGCCCAGCTGGTTTCCTTCTCCATCACGGTGACCTGGTGCCCCAAGCGCGACGCCCGCTCGGCGACGGCCAGCCCGATGATGCCACCGCCGATGATGACGAGATGCTTGAAAGCCACTATTTACTCCTGCGCTCGCGAGACCCGCTCTTCTGTTCGAGGGGGGATTCGACCTTCGATACTATTAGGTGACACCGGGGGCATTCGTTCGTGCCCGCTGGAGAAACGTGAGGAACTCTTGTCAGACGTCGTGGCGCTCGGTCAACCAACTGTCGGTGAAGAGGAGATTGAGGCGATCAGGGCCGTCTTCGCTTCGGGCTGGCTCTCTGGCGCGGGACCGACTTGTCAGGCCCTCGAATCGCGCTTCGCGTCCGAAGTTGCGGGAACGGAGCACGCGCTGGCCACGAACAACTGCGGGGCAGCCCTTCATCTTGGGCTCACGGTCTTGGGCGCGGGCGGCGGCGACGAGGTCATCGTCGGTGATTACACCTTCCCGGCGACCGGGCATTCGGTCGCCTGGACCGGTGCGACTCCGGTCTTCGCCGACATCCGCCCCGACATCTGGAGTGTTGACCCCAAGGCCGTCGAGGCAGCGATCACCCCGCGAACCGTCGGGATCCTGGCCGTCGACGTCTTCGGCCAGCCGGCCGACTACGACGAGCTTCGTATCATCGCGGATCGGCACGGTCTGTGGCTGATGGAGGATGCGGCGTGCTCAGCCGGCGCGACCTACAAGGGTCGACCAGCGGGAAGTCTGGCCGACGTGGCCACTTTCAGCTTCCATGGGCGCAAGGGCATCACTGCCGGAGAGGGCGGAGCGCTCACGAGCGATGACGCCGAGCTCGTCGCGCATGCGCGCAAGCTCCACACTTACGGAATCGCACCCGCCATCAGCCGCGAGGGAAGCACCGACCTGCCGCTCCCGGAATTCGACGAGCTCGGCTTTAACTACCGCCTGTCCGACGTCGCGGCCGGGGTCATGCTCGCCCAGCTCGACCGCCTCCCCATGCTCCTCGCGAACCGACGGGCGATTGCCGCACGTTACTGCGAACTCCTGGATGACGTGGAGCGGGTCAGCGCTCCCGTCGCCCTAGCGGACCGCGAGCACCCTTGGCAGTCCTACGTCGTCACACTCGACGCCGATGTTGATCGTGGGGCCGTGGCCACCTACCTGAAACAGAACGGCATCCAGTGCAACTTCGGCACCTACGCCTCGCACCTCCAGCCCGTCTACGACCATCAGAGATCGCTTCCAGTATCGGCCTCTCTGTTCCGTCGTCATCTGGCAATCCCGATGCACGCCAACCTCACCGAATCCGAGGCGGAGCGCGTCATCGCGACGCTCGCGGATGCTCTTTCCTCCGTCGCGTGACAGGCGGCGCCAATGAATCACCGGCTATAGAAAAGGAACAAGCTTCGTGACCGAAAAGAAAGTACTCGTCATCGGGGGAGCAGGCTTCATAGGCCTGCACGTCGTCGAACAGCTGCTCGAGCAGGACTGGACTGTGAGGATCTTCGACAACATGGTGCGCGGTGACCGAGACCGCGCCGCGGAGCTCGCCAAGTCCGGCCGGGTGGACGTCATCGATCAGGACACCCGCAACGGTGCAGCCGTCTACTCGGCGATGAAGGGATACGACTACGTTATCCATCTCGCCGCCGACTCGATCAATAAGAGTGTCGCAGATCCTTACTCCTCGATCGATATCAACATGGTCGGGTCGCACAACGTGTTCGCGGCCGCCGCCGATCTCGGCGTCAAGCGTATCGTAGTCGCGTCGAGCGCCTCGGTCTACGGCGACCCTCAGAAGCTCCCGATGCACGAGGACGACAAGCTTGATCCCCTCACCCCCTATTGCATCGGAAAGCGGACGGGCGAGGACCTGCTGGGCTATTACGGGCGCTCGCGGGGACTCTCGTGGATCGCTTTGCGCTTCTTCAACGTTTATGGCGAGGGGCAGAAGACCACGGCCTACTACACCTCAGTGATCAACCACTTCGTCAACCGTCTCAAGAACGGGGAGGCGCCGATCATCGATGGCGAGGGCAAGCAGTCGATGGACTTCATCCACGTTCGCGACATCGCTCGAGCCGTCGTGCTTTCCCTCACCAGCGAGACGGGAAACGTTCCCATCAACGTGGGGACCGGGATCGACACGACCGTCGCCGAGTTGGCTCATATCCTCATCGACGCGGTCGGCGTCGACGTAGAGCCACAGTTCAATCCGCGCGACGTCCTCGTCTCGCGCCGCGCTGCCGACACAACGCGGGCCAAGGACATCATCGGCTTCGAGGCGACCATCCCCGTTCGCGAGGGCATGACGGCCCTGGTTCAGAGCTCCTGAACCATGTCTGACGGTCTCCCGAAAAATCCGTACAACGAGCATTCGTGGATCATTGGTGAGCCGACGATCGGTGAAGGCACCTGGATAGGTGCCTTCACCGTCATCGACGGGTCGGGCGGACTGGAGATCGGGCCAGGCTGCGACATCTCATCCGGTGTCCATATTTACACCCACTCGAGCGCGCTGCGCTGCGTTTCTGGTCGTTTGTACCCGAATGTCGATCGTGCCTCCGTGCGTATCGGTTCACGCGTGTTCATCGGCGCAAACGCGGTGATCAACAAAGGCGTCTACATCGGCGATGAGGCGATCATCGCTGCGGGCGCGGTCGTCACGGCGGACGTGCCACCCCGCACGGTGGTGGGCGGAGTACCTGCCCGGGCCATCGGTCGCGTAGACCTGAGCGACCCCAGTAACCCGCGAACCACCGCGCTCTGACGACGAGCGTACGGTTGTGGTGGGGGCGACAACCGTACAGTTGCGATATAAAGCCGCCGCAGACTAATCTGATCGCCCCGCGCTGTCTACAGCGCCGCGTCTGCCTCGCTCTGCTTAAGAGTCTCGACTATCCGATGGGCGGGGAGTAAAGAGCTTCTCTCGTGCTCGGCATCCACCCTGCCGTCGATGAGGCCGACGAAGTGCTCGAGTTGTGCAGCCAATGGCTCCAAGGAAGTAAGGAGCTCAGGGATCTCGATGACCGTCTGCTGACGATAGCCGCGTCCCTCGGCGTCCGCAGGCTGGTCCGACACGTGACGATAGACTGTGACATCGCGGCGTAGCAGGTCGACCTCGATCAACTTGTCGAGATCGTGGATGCTCATGGAGCGGATCTTGCGCTGGCCCACTCGACTCGCGGAGATGTGCGCGACGCGACCGCCGCTGTACGACAGGACGGCCTCTGCGACGTCCTCGGCTCCGGCAACGGACGAGGGGTGAAAGTGCCCCAACGCACCGCTGATCCGGTCGGGCTCTCCGCCGAGGATGGAGGCCGCAAGATCTACATCATGGACGAGGAGGTCCCACCCGACACCTGTTCGGATTCGCGGCGCATATGGAGAATGCCGGGTAGCAGTGACGAATTTCGGATCCTCGACGAGGGCCTTGGCCGTGATGACCGCTGGATTGAAGCGCTCGAGCAGCCCGCACATCATCGGAATGCCTCGCTGCGCGGACAAATCTATGATCGCAGTGGTCTTGTCGAGACCGTCGGCGACAGGCTTCTCGACGAGCAACGGCTTGTCGGCGTCGAGCACGATCCTCGCCAAGTCGAAGTGTGCTTCAGTCGACGCGGCGATGACGACCGCATCCACGTCGTCGAGGTCCCCGATCTCCGGTCGCCACGTCGCACCGTACTTCTCGGAGGCGGCTTGGCCAGCATCTTGGCGACCGTCGACGATCACCGCGAGATCGGCATGCTGCGATTGCGCGATGACCCGCGCGTGCAGCGAACCCATCGATCCGGCGCCGATGAGCATGATGCGGGGGTACGACACGTCGTTCTCCTAGGCGTCCACGATCGCGGCGAGTGATGCCACGATGTGGTCGAGGTCTGCGGGGGTGAGGTGCGGATGCACGGGGAGGGAGAGGACCTCCGCGACGACGCGCTCGGCGACCGGATACTCATCGATGATCACCTCAGGACGCCCGCGGTAGGTCTCGTAATCGAAGACGAGCTTCGGGTAGTAGATGCCCGATGACACGCCGCGCTCGCCCAACTTGGCGACGACTTCCTCGCGGCTCACACCCGCTTCCTCGGTGACGCGGATTGTGTACTGGTGCCAGACATGGCGACGTCCGGCGAGTTCGCGGGGAGGGACGATGCCGCGGATTCCCTCCAGTCCAGCGGTCAACCGTTTGGCGTTGGCGCGGCGCGCTGCGACGATTCCGTCGTATCGACCGATCTGTGGGATCCCGATCGCCGCCTGCAGGTCCGTCATGCGCCAATTGTGCCCGGCCACCTCGTACTGGTATCGGGCTCGCATGCCCTGATTGCGCAGGATGCGCAGGCGATCCGCGAGCACATCGTCATCAGTGGTGATCATCCCGCCTTCGCCAGTCGTGATGTTCTTCGTGGCATAGAAGGAGAACGACCCCAGGCCGTATGTGCCGGCCGATCGTCCGCCTATAGCGGCGCCGTGAGCCTGCGCTGCATCCTCCACGATCGCCAGTCCACGAGAATCGGCCAGCGAGGAGATCGCTACCATGTCGGCGATCTGCCCATACAGGTGCACCGGCATGAGTACGCGCGTGCGCTCGGTGAGCCCGGCCTCGAGCGTCGCGGCGGTGACGTTGAAATCGTCAGCGGAGATGTCAGCGAAGCGCGCGGTGGCTCCGGCCTCGAGGATCGCGTTGAGCGTTGCCACGAAGGTGAAAGGGCTGGTCAGCACCTCATCGCCCGGATTCAGATCGAGAACGTCGATAGACGCCACGAGCGACGTGGTGCCATTGTTGACGGCGACGGCGTGCCGAACGCCGATCATCTCGGCGAACGCCTCTTCAAACTCCTTTACGCGCGGACCTTGGGCTATTCCTCCCGATTTCAGGGCCTCGAGAACGAGTCGCTCCTCGTCCTCGCCGAACTCGACGACGGTAATCGGTATCATGAAACCTGCTTTAGTCCCGGGCGCCAGTTCGACGCATTCACCGGTCAATCCTAGGGCGAAGCCAGACCTTCCCCCAGACAGCCAGTGCCGGCCCGTCATGAAGTCAGGGCTCCCCACCAGAACGACAGTAGAGATCGAATGAATCGCATGAAGGCGTTTGCTCCCCGCGCGCTCAACATCCTCCGCTACCTCCTGCTCGTCGTGGTGATCGGATTCGCGGTGTACTACCTCGTATCGCAGTGGGGCGAGGTCGAGAGCGCGCTTGAAGTGATCTCGTGGCAGTCCGCCTTGCTCTCATTCATTCTTGTGCTCGTAGGGCTCGGGTTCGGCACTCTCAGCTGGGTTGCGGTATTGAACGGTCTCGGGCCCCGAGTTCCGGCCCTTCGAGCCTCTCAGGTTCTCCTCGTCGGGCAGCTGGGCAAGTACGTGCCCGGCTCGGTGTGGTCGTACGTCATGCAAATGGAGCTCGGGAAGCAATATGGCATTCTCCGTCCTCGCGTATTGGTCACGGCTCTCTACGCCGCCGGCATAGGCGTAGTGTCCTCGCTCCTGCTAGGCGCTCTCGCGCTCCCCGTCGTCATACAGAATCACCCTGAACTGCTCTGGCTGTTCCTTCTTCTTCCGGTTGGGCTGGTGTGCCTGCATCCGCGAGTTATGACCTTTCTCGCCTCCTGGGTTCTCAAACTGTTCCGTCGACCGCCTTTGGAGCACCAGGTGACGTTTCCGGTCGTCATCAAGGCCGTCGGATGGTCCCTGCTCTCGTACGTCGCCTACGGCGCCCACCTCTGGATCTTGGTGAACTCGCTGGTCGATCCGGATGTCGGAACCCTCATTCTCCTGACCGGTGCTATCTCACTCGGGTTCACGGTAGGACTCATTGCCTTCATCTTCCCGTCGGGGCTCGGTGTGCGCGAAGCGATCCTCATCGGGGCGATGACCCTCCTGCTGACCGTGCCGCAAGCCACCGCGATCAGTCTGGTCTCGCGCGCGATGTTCACCGCGGCGGACCTCTTCGCCGCGGGCATCGCGATCCTGTTCGTCGTCATCTGGAAACGTCGAGTCTCGCGAGAGACGACCGCCTACTTACGCGAGGAAGTCCGGTACGAGCACTCCACAGATCCGGCGCGTCTGGGCACGGCGTCGAACGGCGGTCGGGAGAGTGAATAGCATCCATCCGAGCGCGATCCTCGAGGGTGACATCACTATCGGCACGGGCAATACCATCGGCGCGCATGCGGTCATCTACGGTCCCGTCACGATCGGCGACGACAACTGGATCGGAGCCGGTGTCGTGATCGGCGCTCCGCCCGAGGTCCGCTCCTTCTCGCATCCTCGCCATGGTGCGTCGGACGAGATCCACGGCGTGGTCATCGGCGACCGGAACGTCATCCGGGAGTATGCCCAGATTCATCAAGGATGGAAGGCGACGACCACCGTCGGAGACGACACCTTCATCATGAACCAGGTTTATGTGGCGCATGATTGCAGGCTCGGCGACGGTGTCACCCTGGCATCGAGCGTACTTCTGGCGGGTCATGTGCAGATCGGAGCTGGAGCGAATCTCGGGCTCGGAGCGAGCGTGCACCAGGGACGGTACGTGGGCGATGCGGCGATGGTCGGAATGGCCGCCGTGGTGACGCGCGACATTCCCCCCTACGCCAAGGCGTACGGCAGTCCCGCCCGCGTCGTCGGAGCCAACGTCATTGGCATGCGCCGTAGCAGTATCGCCGACACCGTGATAGCAGACCTCTCGCACCTCTTCGAGTCCGCCGATTGGTCCGAGGGCGTGATTGCCTTCTCGAATGCCGTAGGGCTCGAGAACGCCATCGATGCTTGGCGCACCCGGCACCACCCAGCGGTGGCGGCCGATGCCTGACGCTCTCAGCGTCTCCGTCGCTCTCTGCACCCACAACGGCTCTCGTTTCGTGGGCGCCCAGCTCCGGTCGATTCTGGAGCAGACTCGTCTACCCGGGGAGATCGTCGTGTCGGATGACGCGTCGACGGACGACACCATCGCCGTGATCTCCGCCGAACACGCACGGTGGTCTCAGAACTCGTCCCAGGTCGTTCGCCTGGACATTCAGCGAAACGAGGTCGCGCTCGGCGTCACAGCGAACTTCGCCTCCGCGGTCACTCGCTGCTCTGGCGACCTGATCGCCCTCTCCGACCAGGACGATTTCTGGCGGCCCAACCGGCTCGAGAGGATCGTCGCTGTCTTCGAGGCACGACCTGAGGTGCTTCTGGTGCACTCGGATGCCCGCTTGGTCGACGAAGACGGCGCGTCGCTGGACTCCGGTCTCTTCGACACGCTCCACCTCAGCGATCGGGAACGGCACGCGGTCGCCTCCGGTCACGCATTCGGCGCCCTGATGCGTCGGAACTTCGTGACCGGCGCGACGACGGTGGTGCGTCGGGGCCTCGTAGAGAGAGCGCTGCCATTCCCCGTCTCCTGGGTGCATGACGAGTGGTTGGCCGTGGTCGCGGCCGCGACAGGCAGCGTGGTTCTGCTCGACGAGCAGCTGATCGACTACCGGCAGCACGGTGGCAACCAGATTGGGGCGTCGACGTTGACCCCCTCCTCTCGGATCGGTCGTCTCACTGCGCACCGAACCGAACGGAACGCTCGCCTCCTCGCCCGCGCCCGCGACCTCGAGGGGAGGATGCTCGAAATGGATCCTCGCCCGTCCGATGGTGCGGTCGCCATGACTATCGAGAAGGCAGCCCACGAGATCGTGAGAGACTCCCTACCGGCTCCGCGCCTCCGCCGAGTCGCGCCGGTCTGGAGCGAATGGCGCCGCGGCCGATACAACACATGCGGACTCGGCCTGCAGGACGTGCTGCGCGACCTCGTTCAGCCGATATGAGGAAGCTCTCCGGATTCACTCTGGTGCTTCTGGCGACCGCGATCGCGGGCCTGAGCGGCTACCTCATCACCTGGCTGGTGCCACGGGTGATCGGATTCGCCGCCTACGCGGACTTCGCGGTGTTCTGGTCGCTGCTCTTCTTGGTCGTCAGTGCCCTCTCGGGTATCCAGCAAGAGGTGACCCGTTCGACCAGCGCACCGCGCAGAGCAGCGGTCTCGAGTCGCCACCAGGCGCCCATCTTCGCCGGCGTCGTCGCACTCATCGTGTTCCTCGTCGTCCTGCTGTCCTCGCCGCTCTGGCGGACTGCATTCGCGGCGGCGGACTCCGCACTCGTGTGGCCACTAGCGCTGGGAGCCGCCGTGAGCGTGCTCGTCGCCGTTCTGACCGGCACGGCGTACGGGACCAAGCAATGGCCGATCGTCTTCCTGGTCGTGGTGGTCGAGGCACTCGTCAGGGTGGTCGGAATCGCCCTGGGTCTGGTGTGGACCAATTCCGTCGTCGATCTGGCGTGGCTCGTCGTGCTGCCGTTCGCCGTCGCGCTGCTGATCACGCTGCCGATTGCTCTCTGGACCCGGACGGCGTCGCTCCACTTCGACGTCGGCTATCGCGATTTGAGCTGGAATGTGGCACGCACGGTCGCCGCGGCGGCTTCCATGGGTCTGCTGGTGAGCGGATTTCCCTTCATTCTCGCGGCGACCTCCCGCACCGTTTCCGCCTCCGAGCTGGGACTGCTCGTGCTGGTCGCGACTCTTGTGCGTGCGCCCTTGATCGTGACGGCCATGGCGCTGCAAAGCTACCTGATCGTCTTCTTTCGCGATCATCGGGCGCCCTTGCTCCGCTCCGTGGTTCGGCTCGAAGCATTGGTAATCTCCCTCGCCATCGCGCTGGGTGCACTCGGCTGGTTGATCGGTCCGGTGGTCTTCACCCTGCTCTTCCCCAATCAGGCGGTTCCGTCGGGTGGGCTCGTCGGCGTCCTGGTGCTGTCCTCCGGCCTCGTCGCCGCCCTCTGCGTCAGCGCGCCAGCCGTGCTGGCGCTCGGCAGACACGGGGTGTTCACGGCGGGCTGGCTCGTGGCCGCATTCAGCACAGTGGCCTGCCTCCTGCTGCCGATGGCGTTTCTCGATCGCGCCGTCCTCGCGCTCGTCCTGGGCCCGGTGGCCGGTCTGGTGGTCCACAGCGCGTACCTTGTGATCGCGCGGACGACGTATCCCGAGCCGGCGTCCGCGGGCTGAATTCCCGATCGGCGAAGGCGCGGATATCCTCGAGGGGGGCGAAGGGCGTCCACCGCCAACCAGGAGGATGCTCGTGCCAGAAGCTGCCACCATCGAGCCACGAGATTCCCGGTGGACACCACTGCGCAGATGGACGATCGCATACCGGCGCCAGATCCAGCCCGGCCCGGACGGCCTTCCGCGGATGCGGGTTCTGCTCGCCTTCCCGGCACTCCTGCTCATCCTCGGCATCGTCCTCGTTGGTTTCGGCATCAACGGATCCTCGTCCGGCGCGTTTCACTCCGACATCGCTTACGGATCCGATCCAGCCCTCCTCGCCGGTGGCCCCCAGCTGACGCGCTCCGACGAGTGGAACGTGCAGACGGTCTGGGCGATCGCGCAGATCGAGCAAGGGCTTCCGCTCGAGAACCAGACGTTCCCCGGCGGGATGGATGCCACCGTTCCCCAGGATCTTCCGCGGGCGGACTGGTCGGTGGCCTTCCGGCCGCACCTTTGGGGCTTCCTGTTCCTCGACCCCGGACATGCGATCGCCTTCAAGTGGTGGCTGCCCGGACTCGCATTGGCGGCGGCGGCGTACGCGTTCCTCGTCACAGTAATGCCCCGGCGGCCTGGTGTCTCCGCGATGCTTGCCATCGGCTTCTTCTTCAGCCCACTCTTCCAGTGGTGGTACCTCGCGACCACCCTCTGGCCGGCGGCGTGGGCCCTCGCGATGATGGCCGCCCTTGTCTGGGCGTTCCGAAGCAACTCCCGCGCCTCGCGGTGGATTTGGGCTGCCATCATCGGCTACCTGACTGTGGTGATGGCCATGGGCATCTACGTACCGTTCATCGTTCCGGCTGTCATCGTGGTCGCATTCTTTACAATCGGTCTGGTCATCGACCAGGGGCGGCGCGGAATGCCGTTTCGTCGCATCTTCGCGCGCGTGGCGCCCATCGTGGTAGGGGGAGTGGTCGCGTCGGCCATCACCCTCGTCTGGTTGTACGAGAAGCGCACCACGATCGATGCCTTTCTCGGCACCGCCTATCCCGGTGCGCGCAGCACGCCCACAGGAGGTAGCGACGCGCTCACGTTCGCATCCGCCGTCGGCTCCTCGTTCACGCAGGCACTCAACTCGCAGCGCCCCGGCCTGCTCGGTGCGAACTCTTCCGAGGCGTCGACGTTCTTCTACATCGGCATTTTCCTGCTCCCCGTCATCGTCTGGATTATCGTGCGGCAGGCCCGCTCCCACCGCAGGCTGCCGTGGGAGCTCATCGCGCTCACTACCTCCGTCGTGCTCCTGCTCGCCTACCTCTACATCCCCGGATGGGATGCGGTGGCCAAGGTGTTCCTGCTCGACAAGACGATCGCCGCACGCGTGCGTCTCGGACTCGGACTGGCCTCCCTCGGGATGCTCGCGTACACGATCCGCTACCTCGACGAGCACAGGGTGAAGGCGGGACTCTGGCTGTCGGCGATCCCCGCCGGGCTGTTCCTCCTCTCCCAGTTCGCGATCGGCTTCGTGGCATGGCGGGCGATCCCCGCCATGCTGGATCCGGTGCTGTTCTGGCCGCTCTGGGCCGTGCTCTCGGCCGCAGTTATCTTCCTCGTGCCGCGCCGCCGCATCCGTCTCGCCGCCGCGGCGTTCCTCATCGTGACGGTCGCCGGGTCAGGTCTCAGCAATCCGGTGTATGTCGGTGTGCTCGACCTGCGATCCACGGCGGTCTCGCAGGCCGTGCAGAAGATCGACGACGCGGATCCGCAGCCCTGGGTTGGCGTGGGTAACCGGCTGACAACGGCTGTGCTCCTGGAATCGGGGGTCGAGGCCTACAACGGCTTCCAGGGGGCCCCGTCGAGACAGATGTGGGGCGTGATCGACCCGAGTTCCCAGTATGAGTACCAGTGGAACCGCCTTGCCGGAGTCAACTGGGTGCCGGGACCGGGTGAGCCGGTCGTGAGCAACCCCGCCGCCGACCAGATCGAGGCGACCTTCGACGGATGCTCGGCCTTCGCGCAGCGGAACGTCGGCTACGTGCTCTCGAGCGATAAACGGCTCGACACGACGTGCCTCGAAGAAGTGGACAGTTTCGAGTACCCGAAAGCCACGCAGACCATCTACCGCGTTGTTCC
The DNA here is from genome assembly GCF_004801905.1 of Orlajensenia flava. Classification (GTDB taxonomy): domain Bacteria; phylum Actinomycetota; class Actinomycetes; order Actinomycetales; family Microbacteriaceae; genus Orlajensenia; species Orlajensenia flava. The sequence continues at coordinate 31,337 of NZ_SSSN01000002.1, forward strand.
GCAGGGCTGACCGGCCGAGAAGTGAGGTCAGCGATCGAGGCCGATGCCCATCGCATGCCGGATCAGCAGCGACCCGGCCCCCGGAGTTCCTCCGCGGACGGCACCAGGAAGCTGGGTAAGAGCGTTGATGCGCGAGGAGAGATGCACTTTTGCCGCTCGCTCGGCGCGTTTCCAGCCCCGCGCTCGGAACTCGGCAGCGAGCAGACGGAAGAAGCGCTGCTCCTCCGCGAACCGCGATCCGTCGACGGCGCGCCACGAGGAGACGCTCGACGAGTGCCTGCGGTACTCGAACACCACGGTGTCGTCGAGGACGAGCGTTCCCCCCCGATAGAGCAGGTCGATCGCGAGCGCGAGGTCCTGCACGATGCGGTACTCGGGCCGAAAACCGACCGACTGCACCTCGCTGCGTCGCCACGCGATGGCCGGGAAGTTCATCCAATTGCCGCGTGTGAGGCTGGTGGCGAGATCCTGCCCGCCGAGTTCTACGGTTCCTCTAGACCGCGGGCGGTAAAGCGCCTTCGCCCGGTCGACGAGGGGCGTCGCCCGGCCGCCGTTCTCGTCGATGACGCGCGTTCCGGGATGGATGAACGCGGCCTGCGGGTGCTGATCGGCGAGGAGGGTGATGCGAGCGACGTAGCCGGGCAGCAGGATGTCGTCGCAGCCCATGATCGTCAGCCAGTCGTCGTCCGCGCGGTCGATCGCCGTCTGGAAGGTGGCGTTGATCCCCTTGTTCTCGGTATTCCGGTAGTAGCGGATGCGCGGGTCGCCGATCGCCTGCACACGGCGGCCGGGTTCCTCATCGGGATTGTGGTCGTCGATGATCACGAGACGCCAGTCGGGATCGGTCTGGGCCAGCACGCTGTCGACGGCTGCGAGGAAGTGGTCGGTGCGTCCGTAGAACGGCATCATGATGTCCAGGGTCACGGGCTGGGTCGCTCCAGGATCTCGCGGATGAGGCCGGTCGGCCGACGGTCCATCTTCCCACCCGCCGCGGCTTGCCGGTCGTGGCGCCGGGCTGGAGGGAGGGTGGGTCTCGATTAGGATGTTTCGGACCTGCGCCTTCTCGTCTTTAGGAACCCATGACATTCCCAGCTGACATCGAACTGTCTATCGTGATGCCCTGCCTCAACGAGGCAGAGACCCTCGCCATCTGCATCGATAAGGCGCAGGGGTACCTAGCCCGGTCGGGTGTCGCGGGCGAAGTGATCATTGCCGACAACGGGAGCACCGACGGATCGCAGCAGATCGCCGCCGAAGCCGGCGCGCGCGTCGTTCCGGTCGCCGACAAGGGCTACGGCAACGCGCTCATGGGCGGCATCGTCGCCGCGCACGGCACCTACGTCATCATGGGCGACGCCGACGACAGCTACGACTTCAGCAAGCTCGACCCGTTCGTAGAGCGGCTGCGCGCCGGCGACGAGCTGGTCATGGGCAATCGCTTCCGCGGAGGCATCGCCCCCGGTGCCATGCCTCCTCTACACAAGTACCTCGGCAATCCGGTGCTGTCCACGGTCGGGCGAGTGCTGTTCCGGTCGGATATCAAGGATTTCCACTGCGGATTGCGCGGCTTCAACCGCGAGTCGATCCTGAACCTCGGCCTGATCACGACGGGCATGGAGTTCGCCAGTGAGGTTGTCGTAAAATCCACCTTGGGCGGTCTCCGCATCAGCGAGGTGCCGACCACGCTGGACAAGGATGGCCGCAGCCGCCCGCCGCACCTACGCAGCTGGCGGGACGGATGGCGGCATCTCCGGTTCCTCATGCTGTTCAGCCCGCGCTGGTTGTTCCTCATCCCCGGCCTCATCGGCTTCGTCGTCGGGATGATCGGCACGATCGGCCTCATGTTCGGCCCGCTCGTAGTTGGAAACGTCGGTTTCGATGTGTCGAGCCAGGTCTACCTCGCTGCATTGACGGTCGTCGGATGGCAAGCCGTGCTGTTCGCGCTGTTGACCAAGCTCTATGCCCGCCACGAAGGCTTCTACCTTCCGAGAAGTCGAAGCTTCGAACGCTTCGCGGAACGGGCGACATTGGAGAACGGTGCCCTCATCGGAGTCGGACTTTTCATCCTCGGCGTGGTTATCGGAATCGTTCAGCTCGTCGCATGGGGCGCGAGCGGATTCGGGTCGCAGGATCCGATCGACACGATGCGACTGGCGGTCCCGGCCGCGCTGTTCCTGATGCTCGGAGCCCAGACCGTCATGGCCAGCATGTTCCTGGGCATCCTGTCTATCGACGTCCGCCGAGCCTGAGGATCACTCGCTCGGAACCGGACCAGGTCCCGGCACCCGCCGCCGCAGCGCCTCCCGCCAACTCATCGATCGAGACGCCTTGATCGAGCACACCACGAGGAGCAGCCATCCGCTCTCGAACAGGGCGCTGCTCTCGGCCAGCGAGACGGTCGCGAGCGCCACGAGGATCAGCGCCAGCCAGGCGTAGACGACGCTCTTCTTGTCGGATGCCAACAGCCACGCGCGCACCAGAGCGAGTCCGAGCAAGGCCAAGAAGGCGACGAACCCGACCAGACCCAGCTGGAAGTACACGTCCACGTAGGCACTCAGGCCGGTGCCGTTGACCGTGCCGGTGGCGAGATTCAGCCAGAGGAACGGGGGAGAGGTGGGCCAGGCGCCGACCCAGCCCCAGCCCTGCAGCGGGTTGGTGGCCAGGTAGCGCTCCATCTCCTGCCAGAGCCGGAGCCGGGTCTCGAGCTCGCTGCCGGCGTTCAGGAAGGAGAGCACACGCCCACGCACCGCCCAGATCAGCACCCCGGCGATGATCACCCCGGCCGCGATGGCGATCTGCCAGATCCAGCGAACGGATGCCGGCGCCCGCCGAACACCGAACAGGGCGAGCGAGGCGACAGCGACTACGGCGAGCACGCCGATCACTACCGGCGAGCCCGACAGCAGCACGCAGACGGCCGCCAACAGGAGCGACCAGCGCCCGAGCGTGCGCGGGATCGAGTGCGTGAGTGTCTCGACCGCGAACGTGATCAGTGCGATGAGCGCGACGAAGCCGAGCTCATTGCGCGTGCCGAAGACACCTTGGATGGGTCCGAGCGAGGCCAAACGGCCCTCGATGCCGAGGAAGCGGATGGGCATGTCGATGAGGACCCCCGAGAACACCTCGAGCACGAGGGAGACGATCAGCAGGGTACGCAGCGCACCTCCGACTGCCCGGACGACCTGGATCGTGTCACGTAGTACGGCGACGTAGAACCCCAGTACGCCGAACGCCAGAAGATAGCCGACCCTGACGCCCGACACCGTCGTGGAGGTCGCCCACGAAATCGAGACCGTCGCCCATCCGACGAAGACGATCAACGAGATGGGAAGTGTGCCGTGCCACTCCAGGTGCGAGCGCCGGAACCACAGCGATACAGCGGCCAGCCCGATGAGGCCGAGTACGACCGCCACGAGTCCTGGCCAGCCGATCAGGCTGCGAATCAGGTGCGTGCCGAACCCCGTCAGGAAGATCAAGGACGCGACGGCGGAAGCGAACATCGCGGACCCGAGGAAGTCGCGCGCCGCCGACGGCAGGAGCGGAGCGGATGGCGTCGCCATGCTCAGGGAATCCGCTCGGCCGATGATTGCGACCGCTTGGTGATGAGGCACAGCGTCACGAGAGTGATCCAACCGCCCTCGATGAGGATGCGGCTCTCGGCGAGGCTCTGGGCCAGCAGCGCCGCCATGAGCAGAACGGGAACGAGCGTGATGGCCGCGTAAGGCTCGTCCGTTGCCAGGCCATGCCGCGGTCGGTCGATGGCCGTGAACCAGGATCGCCAGAGAGTGGACACGATGAGGGCGCCGAACACGACGACCCCGACGACGCCAAGCTGGAACCAGACGTCCAACCACGCGTTGTGGGCCTGCAGGTACACGACGCCTTTGCGCTCGGCCAGATCCGAGAAGGGGTGGACCCACGGCGCCCAATAGCTCACCCAGCCCCAACCGAATGCCGGTCTCTGCTGAGCGAGGTGGATGACGGCGCTCCAGATGTCGAATCGCCCCGTGAAGTCCTCGCTCTTGCCGAACAGCTTGAGGATGACCGGAAAGAGGGCGATGCTGGCGCCGACCACGACGACCACCGTGCCGAGAGCGGTCAAGTAGATGGGGCGTCGGCCATCCGGGTTCGCGCGCCGCGCCCAGAGGACGAAACCGACGGCGACGGCCACCACGACGGCAGCGAGGATGACGGTGGCCGAGCGGGTGAGGAGGAACACGGCGACGGCGACCACCAACCAGAAGATGCCCCAGAACCGTCTCACCGACTTCGCGGCCAGCTGGACGGCGAAGATGATGAGGGCGAGAAGGGCCACGAAGCCGAGGAGGTTGCGATTGCCCACGATGCCTTCAATCGGCCCTCCGTGGAGCAGTAGCGCCCGCGACCAGTAGAACGCCTTCGGGTACGGCGGTTCCCCGTACTGCGATGCGTCGAAGAAGAACGGGAGGATCGGACCACTGACGGCAGCGGTCCAGAACTCGAAGGCGAGGGAGAGGCCGAGGATCCAGCGCAGCGCTACGCCGAAGGTGCGCACGAGCTCCGCCCAGCTGAGGCAGAGTCCGAGGAAGACCCCGGCGAGTGTCGTAACGATGAGCACGCCCGCGCCCGCGGCTGAAGCGCCCGGGTAGAACGACCACGCGATCGAGACGACCGCGAGCAGGAGGAACGCGACCAGGCTCTTCGGAACGCGACGCCAGGCCATTCGTGGGCGGAGCAGGATGATCGCGACGACCACGGCGACGGCGAGCAGGCCGTCGACGACGCCGAAGCCGATCCAGCCGAGCAGGTTGCGCACGAACTGGCCGGCGAACCCGACGAACATGACGAGCACTGCGAGCAGCCGCACGAGGAGGCGGGAGCGCGGCGACGTCATGCGCTCAAGCGTACTGGCGATAGATCGGGCCGCCTGATCAGACGAACGCGGCCTTCCCCGTGATCGACCGGCCGACGATGAGGGTGTTCATCTCGCGGGTGCCCTCGTAGGAGTACAGCGCCTCCGCATCCGCGAAGAAGCGGGCGACCTTGTAGTCGAGCACGATGCCGTTGCCGCCCAGCACCTCGCGCGCCAGCGAGACGGTCTCGCGCATCTTCGTCGTGCAGAACGCCTTGGCGAGGGCGGAGTGCTCGTCGCGCTGCTCGCCACGGTCGAGCATCTCCGAGACGCGCACGCACATCGCGATGGACGCGGTGATGTTGCCGAGGCACTTCACCAGCAGGTCCTGGATGAGCTGGTGCTGACCGATCGGCTTGCCGAACTGCACGCGCTCGCGCGAGTAGGCGACCGCTGCCTCGTAGGCGCCGACCGCGACCCCGACGGCGGCCCAGGCCACCTCGGCGCGGGTGAGACGGAGGACGGATGCCGTGTCCTTGAACGTGTTCGCGTTCGCCAGCCGCAGACGCTCCGGCACGCGCACGTCCTCGAGGGTGATGTCGGCGTTCTGCACGGCGCGGAGGCTGATCTTGCCCTCGATCTTGGTGGCGGTGTAGCCCGGGGTCGAGGTCGGCACGATGAAGCCCTTGACCTGTCCGTCCTCCGCATCCTTCGCCCAGATGATCGTCACGTCGCTGAAGGTGGCGTTGCCGATCCAGCGCTTGGATCCGTTCAGCACCCACTCGTCTCCGTCACGCGTTGCGACCGTGCGGAGGCCCTGCGCGCTGTCCGACCCGGACAGCGGCTCGGTCAGGCCGAACGCGCCGAGAACCTCGCCGGTGGCCATCTTCGGCAGCCACTCGTCGCGCTGCGCCTGAGAACCGCAGACCGAGATGGAGCCCATCGCGAGGCCGTTCTGCACGCCGACGAATGTGCTGACCGATGCATCGACGCGAGCGAGCTCGAGGGCGACGAAGCCGCGGAAGACGGCGGAGTTCTCGAACGGCGTAGTCTCGGCCCACGAGTAGCTCATGACGTGGTGCTCGGCGAGCTTGGGGATCACCTGACTCGGGAATTCCGCACGCTCCCAGTAGCCCGCCATGATCGGGCTCACCTCGGTCTCGAGGTAGCTGCGGAGGTCGGCGATGGCCGCCTTCTCCTGGTCGGTCAGCGCCGACTCGAAGCTGTAGAAGTCGCTGGCGAGGTTCTCGAAGGTCATGATCGCTCCTGTGCGTGGTGCGACCCCCGTCGAGCGGGGGCCGAGGTCTTTGCCAGCGTACGCCGCGGCATCCGGCGTGGGCACCCGTTGGTAGTTTGGACGCAATCCCACCGGCGATAGGACCCGCATGTTTGTACCCATCAGCAACGTTCCGCGCGACTACGCCTGGGGGTCGACAACGGCGATCGCCGACCTGCTCGGAACGACGCCGTCAGGCGCGCCCGAGGCCGAACTGTGGCTCGGGGCGCATCCCGGTTCTCCCAGCCGCATCGTCGGGGGAGAGCCGGCGCCCGACCTCGTGACATTCATCGCCCAGAACCCGGATGCGGCGCTCGGTTCCGCATCCGTCGATCGCTTCGGACGGCGTCTGCCCTTCCTGCTCAAGGTGCTCGCAGCCCAATCGCCCCTGTCGCTACAGGCGCATCCGACCACGGAGCAGGCTCAGGCGGGATTCGAGCGTGAGAACGCGGCCGGTCTCGCGGCAGATGATCCGACGCGCAACTATAAGGACGCCTTCCACAAACCCGAGCTGATCGTCGCGCTGAGCCCCACCTTCGACGCGCTCTGCGGGTTCCGCCCCGTGCACGAGGCCCGCGACATCGTCAAGGAGCTGACCGTGCTGGGTCGAGCGGACTCCCCCGATCCGACCGTGTTCGATCCGTTCTGGGAGCGGCTTTCGAGCGCCGACCCGATGCGGAACGCCGTCGAGTGGCTGCTGCGGTCGGGGCGGGAGGGTGGCGACGTGGATGCGCTCGTCGAGCGGGTGGTCGCTCTCGCCGCAATGGCACAGCCGCATGATCGCTTCGCCGTGGAGTTCGCAACGGTCGGCACGCTCGCCGCCGCCTACCCGGGAGACCCCGGCATCGTGCTCTCGCTCCTGCTCAACCACGTCACCCTGCGCGCGGGCGAGGCGCTCTACCTGCCGGCCGGGAACATCCACGCCTACCTGTCCGGCCTCGGCATCGAGCTCATGGCGGCGTCCGACAACGTCCTGCGCGGGGGTCTGACCCCGAAGCACATCGACGTCGACGAACTGCTCGACGTGCTCGACTTCAACCCGGTCGTCGACCCGCGGCTCCGTCCCGAGCACCCTGTCGACGGGGTCAGCGTCTTCCGCCCGGACGTGCCCGACTTCGTGCTCTACGAGGTCGAGGCGACGGATGCGGGTGCGCGCGTGCCGCTGGAGGGTGCGACGATCGCGCTGTGCACCGCCGGGAACGTGGAGATCGCGGGCGCTTCGGCATCCGCCCGCCTCGCTCGCGGAGAGTCGGTCTACATCACCCCCGATGAAGCCGCGCTGTCCCTCTCAGGCGCCGGAACGGTCTTCGTGGCGACCGTCGGGAGCTGATCACCTCCCAAGATCGCGAGATCGCAGGTTCTGCGGGTGGGCGTGCGCTAGCACCCACAGGAAGTGCGATCTCGGTGCGACGGCCCGCGTCAGGCGAACTGGCGAGCGCCGAACGTGCGTCGGTAGGCCGTCGGCGTCGTCTGCAGCACCTTGAGGAAGTGGTGGCGCATGACGGCCGCGCCGCCGAACCCGCACTCGCCCGCGATCTCCTCGAGGGACATGTCGCTCTCCTCCAGCAGTTGCTGGGCGCGCAGCAGTCTCTGGCGGTTGAGCCAGGCGGTCGGCGTGGTGCCGAGTTCGGCGCGGAACCGGCGCGCGAAGGTGCGTGACGACATCAGCGCCTTGCGGGCGAGCAGGTCGACCGACAGGTCCTGGTCGAGGTGCGCGAGCATCCACTCGGTCACGACGGCGAACGAATCGCTCTTGCACTCCACGACCGGCGTCTGGATGAACTGGGACTGTCCGCCGTCGCGCTGCGGCGGGACCACCATGCGTCGGGCGACGATGTTGGCAGCGGATGCGCCCAGTTCCTTGCGCACGACATGCAGGGCGGCATCGATGCCCGCCGCCGTGCCTGCTCCAGTCACGACCTTGCCGTCCTCGACGAAGAGGACATCGGGGTCGACCTCGACGTCGGGGTACAGGCTCGCGAGCTTGTCGGTGTACATCCAGTGGGTCGTGGCGCGACGCCCGTCGAGGATTCCCGCCTCGGCTAGGAGGAACGCGCCGCTGCAGACGCTCAGCACCCACGCACCGCGCGCCTCGGCCTCACGGATCACGCGGAGGATCTCGGGATGAGCGCTGCCGTCGCCGAGGTATGCAGGAACGGCGATGAGGTCGGCGTCGGCGGCCGTCTCCAGTCCCTCGTGCACCACGATGTCGAAGCCGAGCTTCATGCGCACTGGCCCGGGCTCTGCGGCGACGACGTGGAACTCGAAGGTCGGTCCTCCGTGCTCGGTTCGGTCGATGCCGAACACCTCGCAGATCACGCCGAACTCGAACGGAGCCATGCCGGGAATGGTGAGGCAGACGATCTTCTGCAGCATCGGTGCTCCTTTTTGGCAGGAAGAGGTCGAGTGGCGTCCACTCTGCCACTGGCGGCGGGATGTTGCAAACCGTAGATTTACTGCCATGACCGCTTTCGTTCTCATCGCACTCGCGATCCTCGTCTTCTGGGGAGTGATCGCATCGATCCTGAGCCTCGACAGCGACGGCTACGGCCGCCCCGAGATCAGCGATCGCACCCGGCACGCCCAGAACGCCGTCCGCTGGGACGCCCGCTGACGCACCGTCCGCCACGAGCCGGCGTCTGCAGCGCTCGATAGTCTGACGGAGGCGCGGGCTCGCGCCCGGACGACGAGGAGCGGTCGATGGCGTGGTTGGTGACGGGCGGGGCCGGATACATCGGATCTCACATCGTGCGGGCGTTCGAGACTTCTGGAACCGACGTGGTGGTGATCGACGACCTCTCGAGCGGGCACCGCGACTTCGTGACGCCCGACGTCCCGTTCTATGACGGTTCCATCCTCGACGGCGGCCTGCTGAGGCGCATCGCGGCGGAGCACGACCTCGCCGGCGTCGTTCATGTCGCCGGGTACAAGTACGCGGGTGTCTCGGTCAAGCGGCCGCTCCACACCTACGAGCAGAACGTGACGGGCACGGCATCCGTCCTCTCGGCGATGGCGGACGCCGGTGTCGGCAACATCGTGTTCAGCTCGAGCGCGGCCGTGTACGGCACGCCCGACACCGACCTCGTCACCGAGCAGACGCCCAAGAGCCCCGAGTCGCCGTACGGCGAGTCCAAGCTCATCGGCGAATGGCTGCTGCGCGACCAGTCCGTGGCGGTCGGCCTCGCCCACACCTCATTGCGGTACTTCAACGTCGTCGGCTCCGGAGCCGAGGACCTGTACGACTCGAGCCCGCACAACCTCTTCCCGCTCGTCTTCGACGCTCTCCTCGACGGACGGACGCCGCGCATCAACGGCACTGACTATCCGACGCCCGACGGCACCTGCGTGCGCGACTACATCCACGTCTCTGATCTGGCCGACGCGCACCTCGTCGCCGCGCACCGTCTCGAAGCGGGGGAGGCGCTCGAGCCGGTGTACAACCTCGGCAGCGGGGACGGCGTCTCGGTGGGCCAGATCATGACGGCGATCGCGCGCGTGACGGGGATCGACTTCGAACCCGAGGTCGGTCCGCGCCGCGCCGGCGATCCGGCACGGATCGTGGCGTCGGGCGAGCTCGCGACCCGCGACCTGGACTGGCGGATGCGGCACACCCTCGACGACATGGTCGCGAGCGCATGGGCCGCTCGCCAAGCCGCCGACCCCCGCGAACGGGAGTGACCCGGTCTGGGGATTGCGTCGAAGGCCGATCATCGGCGGCGACACGCGGCGCGGCGCAACCCTCCACGGGTTATTGAGGGTTTACGATTTGCGACTTGACTCGGGCGAGTTACAACGGTGTAATTACATCAAGACACGCGGTCGGAGCCTGTCGGAGCAACTGGGTTGGAGACGGTATGAGCACCAACGGATATCGTTCGGGAGTCCCTGAGGACTGGTTCATCGATCCGGTTCGGCTCGGCGTTCCCGGTGTCCGTCAGCCGGCCGTCGATGACGACAACCCGCTGTCCTGGCAGACCGACTCGCTCTGCGCTCAGACCGATCCGGAGGCCTTCTTCCCGGAGAAGGGCGGATCGACGCGCGACGCGAAGAAGATCTGCGCCTCGTGCGACGTGCGTGCCCAGTGCTTGGAGTACGCCCTCTCGAACGACGAGCGCTTCGGCATCTGGGGCGGACTGTCGGAGCGCGAGCGCCGCAAGCTCCGCAAGCGCGCCGTCTGATTCGCAAACGCCCTGGCGTGTGACGCGAACGGGGTGCGCCGCATCCGTCACGGATATCGGCCACGCCCGGCAGCGCTGAGCGGCGTGCGCACGGCGCCAACTTAGGCTGCATCCGATGTCTTCGAGAGTTACCGCCATAGTCGTCGCCCGCAACGGCGCCGAGCATCTTCCGCGAACTCTTGCGGCGCTCGCCGCGCAGACCCATGCGCCTGATGCCATCATCGCCGTCGACTGCGCGTCCACCGACGGAAGCGCCGAGCTGCTTGCCGCGATCGGCCCCACCCACCTCGTCTCGGCGGGGGAGGAGTTGGCATTCGGCACGGCGGTCGAGGCCGCCGTCCGCGTGACGGAGCCGCCGACCACGGATGGCGAACTGCTCTGGCTGCTCGCGCAGGACAGCGCACCGGCGCCCGACGCCTTGGCCGCCCTCGTCGCCGCTCTGGAGACCGCTCCGTCGGTGGCGGTCGTCGGGCCGAAGGTCATGGACTGGGACGACGACCACACCATGCGCTCGTTCGGTGCGTCGATGAGCCAGTACGGCGCAGCCGTGCCGATCGTGGCCGACGAGCTCGACCAGGGCCAGCGCGACGTGCTGAGCGACGTGATGGCGGTCGCTCCCGCGGGCATGCTCGTGCGGCACCGCGTCTGGGAGACGCTCGGCGGGTTCGACGCAGCGCTTCCCGTGGCCGACGACGCCCTCGACTTCTGCGTCCGCACCCGTCTGGCCGGGTATCGCGTGTCCCTCGTTCCGGCCGCGCGCGTCACCACCGCGGGAGACGGCGTCGCGGGCCCGCCCACCTCGAACCGCGGACGGGTGCGTCGACGCCGGGCTCGCCTCGAACGCGGAGCACAGTTGCACCGCCGCTTCGCCTACGCACCGGCCCTCGCGCTCCCCGTTCACTGGCTCTCGCTGCTGCCCCTCGCCGTGGCGCGAGCGGTGATCGCCCTGCTCGGCAAGCAGCCGGGCCTCATCCTCGGAGAGTTCGCCGCAGCGTTCCGCACCATGTTCTCGGGCATCCGCACCGGAACTGCACGCCGCAGCATCGCGCGGACGCGCACCATCAAGTGGGCGGCGCTCGCGCCCCTGCGCGTGTCACCCGCCGAGATGCGTCGTCGGAGGGCGCTGCTGCGGGAGGCGCGGGTCGCCCGAGCCCGCGGCGCGCGCAATGAGGTCGGCTTCTTCACCACCGGCGGCGCCTGGACCGTCCTCGGCGCCGCCGTGCTGGGACTCGCCATTCTCGTTCCCCTCTTCGGTGCAGCCTTCCTCGGAGGCGGCGGAATCTCGCCCCTCTCGGCCACGCCCGCCGCGCTCTGGCAGAACGTGGCGTATGGATGGCGCGACATCGGCGTCGGTTTCGTCGGAGCCGCCGATCCGTTCGCCGCCGTCCTCGCCGTGCTCGGCTCGCTCACCTTCTGGGCGCCGTCGCTCGTCCTCTTAGTGCTCTGGTTCGCTGCCCTGCCGTTGGCCGCTCTGGGCGCCTGGTTCGCCGCCACGCGCATCACCGAACGCGGCAGTCTGCGTGCGGTCGCCGCCGTCCTGTGGATGCTCGCCCCGCCGTTCCTCAGCGCGCTCGCCGACGGTCGGCCGGCCGCCCTCATCGCACACCTCCTGCTGCCCTGGCTCGTCTTCGCCGCTTTCGCCGCGCCGCGCTCGTGGTCGGCGGCGGCCACGTCGTCCCTGCTGTTCGCCGCCGTGGTCGCGTGTTCGCCCTCCCTCGCGGTTCCGCTCATTGTGGCCTGGGTCGTGCTGCTGGTCACCAGCGGGCGGGGGATCTTCCGGGTGATCGGCATCCCCATCCCGGCCATCGTGCTCGTGCTGCCGTTGGTGTGGAACCAACTCGCTCGGGGAGCCTGGCTCGCGCTGATCGCCGATCCCGGCATCCCCCAGCCCGCGCCTCCGGCCTCGGTCTGGCAACTGCTGCTCGGCTTCCCGTCCGGCCGATTCGGTGGCTGGGACACCGCGATCGGCTGGCTGCCGTTCGACGGCGTCACGCCGCAGCTGCTGGTCCCGATCCTGCTCGCGCCCCTCGCCATCCTCGCGATCGTAGGCATGCTGCTGCGACGATTCCGCGTCGCAGCGTTCTCCCTCGGGCTGGCACTGCTCGGCTTCGCCACCGCCTTCGCGACCACTCTCATCGCCGTCGCCTCCACCGGTGACCAGGTCGTGCCGGTGTGGGCAGGCAGTGCCCTCAGCGTCTACTGGCTCGGCATCATCGGAGCGGTCGTAGCCGGTCTCGGTGGCATCAGCCGGCTGGCGCTGCTGCCCGCCATCGCCGCCGTCGTGCTGTTCGCCATCGCCGTCACCCCGTTGGCGTTGGCCATCCCGCGCCACGAGGCGCAGGTGACGGCCGGCAGCACGCGCTCGCTCCCCGCCTTCGTCACGGCAGCGGCCTCGACGGATGCGCGGGCCGGCACCCTCACGATCATCCCGCAGCCGGATGGCGGCATCCGCGCCGACCTGGAGCGCGGCGCAGGCACCACCCTCGACGACCAATCGACCCTCGCGTCGACCGACCAGTCCCTGAGCGGCGAGCAGCGCGACCTCGCCACCCTCGCCGGCAATCTCGCCTCGCGGAGCGGCCTCGACGCGAGCGCCGACCTCGACGACCGCCGCATCCGCTTCATCCTGCTCGCGCCGACGGCCACGATGCCCGGTGCCAAGGCCACGGCCGAGGCGACCACCACGGCGCGTCGTGCAGCGGCCTCCCTCGATCAGAACAACCTGCTCGTTCCGGTCGGACGCACCGAGTACGGCACTCTCTGGCGGGTAGACACCGACGAGAAGAAGGCCGCGACAGCGACCATCCCGCCCCACGCGGGCGACTGGTTCGGTGACGTCTCGCTGCTCGTGATCGCCATCGTGTTCGGCATCGCGTTGCTGCTCTCGATTCCTACCGGCGTCGGGCGCGAGGTACCGGCTGGCAGTCGCCGGCGCGGCATTGTCGTCCCGGCCAGCCCGGTCGAGGAGTCCTTGGTGGCGGGCGATCCGCACGAGTCGAGCGGCGACGACATCGTGCAGCCCGAGGGCGAGACGGCGCTCGTCGTCGCGACACCGGATCCGGCGCCACCCCTTGCGCCTCCGGCGACCGAGGTGCGCGATGAGGCCGACGCGCCAGACGAGGTGGTCGTGGTCGACGGGTCGGGAACGGCGGTCGTCGAACACCCCGACCCCACCGATCCAGAACCGGTCGACGAACCGGACGCGACGCTGGCAGAGGACACCGAGAAGGGAGACGACGATGGCCGCTAGGCGAACCGCTGTCATCGTCGGTGCCCGCGTGATCGGCGCCGCCGCCGCCGTCGCCGTCGGCGTGTCCGCCGTCGCCGCGGCGGCGCTCGTCACGTGGCCCACCTCATTCGTTTCCCCGGTCGCCGATCGAGTCGTGCCGGTTCCGACCGCGGCGGAACGCGTCTGCCCCGGCCCGTTGCTCACCCTCGCCCAGGACTCGGCGGCGGCAACAGCGGTCTCATCACTCGGATCACCCGACGTGACCGCCATCTCGGGCGCCGGTCAGGCCGACCCCGAGTCGACCGTCCTCACCTCGCCCGACGATCCCCAGGCGGGCGACGATGGAGCCGCACGTGTCCTGCGCGTGGAGGCGGGAGACAAGGGAGCGCCGCTCGTCGCCGGCAGCCAGTCGCAGGTCGCCGCGACGGAGACGGATGCCGGGCTCGCCGCGGCATCGTGCGTCGAGGCCGGATCCGACTCCTGGCTGGTGGGAGGCTCGACCGACATCGGCCGCACCAGCCTCGTGCTGCTGACCAACCCCTCCGCCGTCCCTGCGACGGTCGATCTCGCCCTCTACGGCGAATCCGGTCCCATCGAGGCACCCGGGTCGACGGGCATCCTCGTGCAGCCCGGGACGCAGAAGATCATCTCGCTCGCGGGTCTCGCCCCTGACGTTCTCGCGCCCGTGGTGCATGTCTCGAGCACCGGCGGGGACGTCGCGGCCGCCCTGCAGTCGTCCATCGTCCGCGGACTCGAGCCGGGCGGCATCGACGTGGTCGGCCCGACCGCCGCGCCCGCGACCGAGGTCGACATCGCTGGCGTGGTCGTCGCGGCAGCGGCAGGCGCTGACGCGGGGGACTCGGACGCCGCCCCGGGCGACGACAAGGCCGCGCTCCGGCTGCTCGCCCCCGGCTCCGGCGCGACCAACGCGACCGTGAGCGTGACGGGCGAGAACGGAGCCTCGGGGACCTCCTTCTCCGTCCACCTCGAGCCGGGCGTCGCCGTGGACGCTCCGTTGGCGGCACTCCCGGCCGGCGCCTACACCGTTCGGGTGCGGGCGGACGAGCCGGTCGTCGCAGCGGCGCGAACGGCTGTGCAGGGCGCGGACGGTCGGGACATCGCGTGGTTCGCCGCATCCGTTCCACTCGGCAGGGCCGACACGGTCCTCGCGGTGGCGGATGGACCATCGCCGAGCCTCCACCTGTGGAACACGGGATCCACCGACGCGGCCGTGACCCTGTCGAGCCCCAAGGGCGACGTCGACGTCGCCGTGCCCGCAGCGAGCGCCTTGGCCGTACCGGTCACGGCGAGCACCGGGTATGGCGTCTCGGGTGCGGGAGGGCTGATCGCGTCGGTCAGTTACACCTCGACGTCGCAGCTGGCGTCGTTCACGCTTCTTCCCCCCGGTCCGCTCGCTGCGCCCATCACGGTGTACACCCGCTGAGCGGTCAGATGTCGCGGTAGCGGTCAGGATCGAGGTCCCACGGGTCCTTGCCGATGAGCTCGGCCACCGCGCGGAACACGCAGCCCTCCACCATCATCCGCATGTGCAGCTCGTCGTTGCGGTGCAGCTTGCTCATGCGCTGGATCGGCAGCCGGAAGAAGATGATGCGGCGCTCGTCGATGAGCACCTTCCACCGGTCGACGTGGTCGCCGTGGAGTGCCTCCTGCGGCGCACCGGCCACCTCGAACTTGACGTCGTCGAGCTCGGGCCAGATGCCGCGCAGGTACTCCGCCGTCGACGAGATGGTCACGTCGAACGACTCGATGCGATCGCGCACCGGAGGCAGGTACGGTCCGGTCACGGCCGAGCGCATGCCCCGACCATGACGGTCGAGGATGCCGCGACGCCGCGATGCGGTCGGGCGCGCTGAGCGGCGGGATCGGGGCATGTCGACATCCTATTCCGGGCGCCGGCGGGTACTCTGATGCCGATATGAACAGGCCGTGCTCCCGCGTCGCGTGCTCCGACGAAGCCGTCGCCACCCTCACGTACGTCTATGCGGACTCGATGGCCGTCCTGGGTCCGCTCTCGCTCAGCTTCGAGCCCCACAGCTACGATCTGTGCGCCCGTCATGCCGAGAGACTCTCGGCTCCGCAGGGCTGGCAGGTGATCAGGCACCAACTCCTCGGTGAGGTAGGTTGGGGCGCGTGAGCGCCACTGATTCCCTCTCCGCCATCGTCAAGACCTACGACGTCCGAGGACTGGTCGGCTCGCAACTGACGGCCGAGGTCGTCGAGGCAGTCGGAGCGGCTTTCGCCGACGAGGTGCGCGCAGCCGGAAGCGAGATCGTGGTCGGTCACGACATGCGCGACTCCTCCCCGGAGTTCGCCGCCGCCTTCTCGCGCGGCGCTCGCAAGCGGGGGGCGGATGTCGCCGCGATCGGCCTCTGCTCGACCGACGAGAGCTACTTCGCCTCGGGCTCCCTGGCTGCCCCGGCCGCGATGTTCACGGCGAGCCACAACCCGGCCACCTACAACGGCATCAAGATGTCACGGGCTGGAGCGCGGGGCATCTCCCTCGACACCGGCCTGGCCGCCATCCGCGACCGCGCCCTCGGTTATCTCGCCGACGGCATCCCCGAGACGGCGGATGCCGGCACCGAGCGTCCCCTCGACGTTCTAGGCGACTACGCGGCCTACCTGCGCTCCCTCGTCGACCTCTCCGGCATCCGTCCGCTCAAGATCGTGGTGGATGCGGGCAACGGGATGGGCGGACTGACCGTCCCGGCCGTCCTCGGCACGGCCGCCGGGTTGCCGGCGCTGCCCCTGGAGATCGTTCCCCTCTATTTCGAGCTGGACGGGACGTTCCCGAACCACGAGGCGAATCCGCTCGAGCCGGCGAACCTCGTCGACCTGCAGAAGGCGGTCGTCGAGCACGGGGCCGACCTCGGCCTGGCCTTCGACGGCGACGCCGACCGCTGCTTCGTCGTCGACGAGAACGGCGAGGCCGTCACTCCCTCGGCGATCGCGGCCATCGTGGCATTGCGCGAGATCACCCGCGTGCGCGCATCAGGGGAGACCGGCGAGATCGTCGTGCTGTACAACCTGATCTGCTCGCGCATCGTGCCCGAGACGATCGAGGCGGCCGGAGCTGTCGCCATCCGCACCCGCGTCGGTCATTCGCTCATCAAGGACGAGATGGCCGCGACCGGTGCGATCTTCGGAGGCGAGCACTCTGCTCACTACTACTTCCGCGACTTCTGGGGAGCCGACAACGGCATGCTCGCCGCAATGCACGTGCTGGCCGAGTTCGGCTCGCAGGAGCGACCCCTCTCGGCACTCGCGGCGGAGTTCACGCCGTACGCCCTCTCCGGTGAGATCAACTCGACTGTCGACGACGTGGCCGCGGCCTACACGCGCATCGTCGACGAGTTCGCCGGCAAGGCCGAGTTCGACGAGCTCGACGGGCTGACCGTCACGGGCTTCACCCGCGAGGACGCGCCGTTCTGGTGGTTCAGCGTGCGCCCGTCCAACACAGAACCGCTGCTGCGCCTCAACGTCGAAGCCGGAACGCGCAGCGAGATGGAGCGCGTCCGCGATCAGGTGCTCGCCCTCATTCGGGCGTAGTCGCGTCGGAGTCCTCCGTCGCGGTACCCGCTGCACGCGGACGGCCGCCCCGCGTGTTCCGCGCCTCGATGAGCGGCGCGATCGCTTCGATCTCCTCCGCGAGCCACACCACGCCCCGAGCCAACGGATCGGGCAGCAGCGCGGGCACGCCGCCGGCCGTGCCCCTGTCGTGGTGGGTGAGCCACACGCGCACCGTGGACTCCGAGACGCCGAAGCGCCGCGCGACGTCGGGAACGGTCATGAGCTGCGGGTGGTCGGCCATCCTCGGATGCTATCCCTGTCAACCCCCGCTGCGGGCCCAGCGCGCTCGCCTAGCCTCTGCTGCAAAGCACACGATGAGGGAGGGCCCATGGCCGAGACGACGGAACAGAACCCCGAGCAGCGCATCATCGAGCTGGCACGGAAGATCCCCATCTCGATGCTCACCACCGTCGACGGCGAGGGCAAGCTCGTCAGCCGGCCCATGTCGCCCCTCGAGATCGACGACGTCGGAACCCTCTGGTTCATCGCCGAGCGCGATTCGCGTGACGTCCAGGAGATCACCGTCAACCCGAACGTCGGTGTCACGTTGACGTCCGGCAGCAGCTACGTGTCCCTGGCGGGGACTGCGGAGATCGTCGACGACAGCGCCAAGATGCACGACCTGTGGAACGCCGCCGTCGAGGCGTGGCTTCCTGACGGACCGGACTCGCCCGAGGCCACCCTCATCCGCGTCGACGCCCACTCGGGTGAGTACTGGGACACCCCGGGAGGTCGCGTCGCCACCGTGATCAGCTTCGTCAAGGCGAAGGTGACGGGCACCCGATACGACGGGGGCGAGAACGAACAGGTCGACCTCGGCTGACAGGGGTCTCAGAGTCTGAGAAAGTGCTGAACCCGCTGATGAACACCGGAATAGCGTCCGGGGCGAATGCGTTTTCATCCAGTGACGGGTCCTGTTCCGAAGGACTACCGGGACCCATCGGAAGGCAGGGATGTCTCAGTGAGACGAGTGAATGAAGAAGTCGAGCTCGAGAAGGGCGTCGTCACGAAGTACCGCCGTCACGTGAACGGCGGAGGCTTCGTCTCGCCCAAGGCCCGGGTCGACCAATCGGCGGAGGTCGCATCGACGGCCTACGTCGAGCAGGGCGCGCTGATCTCCCGCGAGGCGTTCGTGGGGGCTGGCAGCTGGGTGGACCGCGATGCCATGATCGGCTCGCACGCGTTCATCGGCGCGAACGTGCACGTCGGAGCCGGCGCCATCATCGGCGACCGGGTGCGCATCGGCAGTCACTGCCGGATCGGCTCGAATGCCCGCATCGTCGCCGGGCAGCACCTCGAGCGCGACATCGTGGTGCCCGATGGCGGGTTCGTGGGACCCGACGGTCCTCACGACACCCGGTACGTCAAGGCCGCCTGAGCGCGGTCATCGCCGCTGCGGGGCTCGTCCGGTCGTAGGCTGATCGCGAGCAGGGGAGCACCATGGCCGTCATCGACAACGCCGTCTATTGGGACGGGGTGCGGATCGCCACGCCGACGAGCCTGGCCGAGACGTTCGAGGCCAAGGACGCTCTCGGCGGCTTCGCCTGGATCGGACTGTATCGACCCTCGTCCGAGGAGCTGGACGAGGTGGCCACCGAGTACGGATTGCACCACCTCGCCGTAGAGGACGCCAAGACGGGCCATCAGCGCTCGAAGCTGGAGAGCTACGGCAAGACTCGCTTCGTGGTGCTGCGACCCGCACGCTACGACGACAGCCACGAGCGGGTCGAGTTCGGCGAGGTAGAGCTGTTCGTGGGCCCCGACTTCGTTGTGACGGTGCGCCACGCCGAGTCTCCCGACCTGCACGCCGTGCGCATGCGACTGGAGGCCAACCCCGACCTGCTCGCTCTCGGCCCGCAGGCGGTGCTCTACGCGGTGCTCGACCAGGTCGTCGACGAGTACTCGCCCGTCATCGCCGGGCTCGAGAATGACATCGACGAGATCGAGGACCAGATCTTCGAGGGCGACCCGGCCGTGTCTCGCCGCATCTACGCGCTCTCACGCGAGGTGACCGAGTTCCAGCGCGCCACCCGGCCGCTTCCGGAGCTGATCGAGCGGCTGCGCGGCGAGCTCGACAAGAACGAGCGGGCGGGCCTCGAGTTGCGCCGTGCGCTCCGGGATGTCGCCGACCACGCCATCCGCATCGCCGAGCGCGGCGAGACGTTCAAGCAGCTGCTCCAGAACGCGCTCACCGTGCAGCTCACACTCGTCGGCCAGCGCCAGGGCGACGAGGTGAAGCGAATCTCCAGCTGGGCGGCGATCCTGTTCACGCCGACCCTCGTCGGCACCATCTACGGCATGAACTTCGACCACATGCCCGAGCTGCACTGGTTCTTCGGGTATCCGTTCGCCATCGCCCTCATGGTGGGCATGGGCTTCGGCCTCTACTTCGCCTTCAAGCGCCGCGGCTGGCTCTGACCCTCGCTGCTCCCGGACCGAGTGGCGAAACTCGCGCCCGCCTCCCCGGGATTGCCCGCCCGTCGACTTAGGGTGTCGGTGTGTGGCGCCTGGATCGTAAGAGTGATGACGAACCGTCGTCGAACCTGCCCCCGCAGCAGGTCACGGCGCCCCATGACCTCTCCACCGGCGAACCGGGGTTGCGTCCGGCGAACATCGCGGAGCCCGCCTGGCAGCGCTGGCGCAGCGAACTGGCCGACGTGGGCGGACGATCGCCCCTGCTCCACTTCGACGACAAGCCGCGCACCCGCATCGAGCTGAGCGTCACCCATCCCGGTGGGCTTCCGCAGTTCATCACGGGCAAGACGGTCCTGCTCTCGAGCCTCATCCGTGACGAACTGGCCCTCCGCAACGCGCGCCTGGCCGCCGGTGCCATCACCCAGAAGGGCATCGAGCTGCGGTCCATGCGCGGCATCGAGAGCGTTCACCTCGGCATCGGACTCGCCCAGTGGCGGTTCGGTGAGGAGGAGTTCCTCGCCCCGCTGCTGCTGCGCCCGCTCGCCATCCGCCGCTACGGTCGCGACTTCGAGCTCAAGCTCAAGGGCGCGCCGTTCCTCAACCCCGAGCTGGCGCACGCGCTCGAGACGCAGTTCCGCATCACGCTCGACGCCGACGCCTTCGTCGCGCTCGCCGTCACCAACGGCGCGTTCAAGCCCCAGCCCGTCATCGACCGGCTGCGCGGGCTCACCTCCCACCTCGCCTGGTTCAACGTCATGCCGCGGCTGGTGGTCTCCTCCTTCGCCGATGTCGGACGACGGATGCTGGGCGACGCATCCGTCCTCGACCACCCGCTGATCGACGCCGTCGCGGGCAATCCGACCTCGCGCGGCGTCATCGAAGGCGGGTTCAACCCGGTGCAGGCGGTGAACCAGGACTCCCGGCCTCCCGCGACGGATGTGCTGCTGCTCGACTCCGACTCCGAGCAGGAGAACGTCGTCGCCCAGATCACCGCGGGCAACTCCGTCGTCGTCAAAACGCTTCCGGGGACCGGCGGCACCCAGACCATCGTGAACGCGCTCGGCTCCCTCATGGCGCAGCACAAGCGCGTCCTCGTGGTCAGCGCCCGACGCGCCACCCTCGACGGCGTCGCGCACCGCCTCGCCCAGGTCGGTCTTCCCGGAGTCGCCGTGAGCGCACGGACGCTACGCCGCGACCTCATCAACGGCATCGGACGCAACGAGAAGGCATCCGCTCCCTCCGTCTCCGACATCGACGACGCCCTCGTCCGACTCCGCAAGGTGCTGCTCGACTACCGTCACGCGCTCACCCGTCGTGAGCCGGCACTGGGGGTGTCTGTGCTCGACGCGCTCGGCGAACTCACCCGTCTCTCGCTGCTGCCGACGCCGCCTGCGACCACCGCGCGCCTCGACCACGACTCGCTCGCCGCGATGGCCCACTCGAGGCCGGCTGCAGCCGAGACCCTCATCAAGGCGGCGACCCTCGGCGAATTCCGCTACGGGCCGGGCGACTCGCCCTGGTACGGCGCATCGTTCTCGTCGACGCAGGAAGCCACCTCCACGCACGATCTGGCCAAGCGGCTCAACTCGATCGAACTGCCTCGGCTCATCGAGCGCGCCAACGCCCTCATCGGCCAGACGCGACTACGGCCATACGAGTCCATCGCCGAGCTCGGAATCTACCTGCGGCTGCTGCTGGAGATCCGCGAGACCCTCGACAAGTTCCAGCCGTCCGTCTACGACCGCTCGCTCGTCGAACTCATCGCCGCGACGTCCAACCGGCGCGACTCTCCTGAGATGTCCGGCGCCAACCGACGTCGCCTCAAGAAGCTCGCGGGGGAGTACCTGCGTCCGGGCGTGCACGTCACCGACATGAACGACGCGCTCCGGCGCATCCAGCAGCAGCGGACGCTGTGGCAGCGCTACGTCGTGGCGGGCAGCACACCGCAGGTGCCGGTGGGTATCGCCGATGTGCAGGTGGCCTACCAGCGCGTGACGGATGACCTCTCGCACCTCGACGGACCGCTCGGGGTGAGCGGCACCAGTCGTCAGATGGCGTCGCGTCCCATCCGCGAGCTGATCTACACCATGTCCGGTCTCGCCGCCGAGAGCGAGGTGCTCGCGAACCTGCAGGAACGGACCGCGCTGCTCGCACGCCTGCGCGAGCTCGGCCTCGACCCCCTGCTCACCGACCTGTCACGGCGTCACGTGCCAGAGGGCGACGTATCGGCTGAACTCGAACTGGCCTGGTGGCAGTCGGCCCTGGAGACGATGCTGGCCTCCGACAAGGCTCTCCTCGGCGCCAACACCACCGTGCTTGATCGCCTGGAGGCGGACTTCCGGCTGGTCGACGAGGCGCACGCCTCGGCATCCGGAGGTCTTCTCGCTGCCCTCCTCGCCGAGACCTGGACCATCGGCGTCGTGGACTGGCCGGAGGAGGCCGACCTCCTGCGTCGCCTGCTGCGCTCCGATCGGACGTCGCCCCTCACGCTCCAGGCGGCCGCACCCCACCTCTCCAAGGTGCTCGCTCCGATCTGGTTGGCCTCCCCGTACGAGGTGGCCGAGATCGGCGACGACATCGTCTTCGACACGGTCATGCTGGTCGACGCCGGAGCCGTCACGATGGCCGAGAGTCTCGGCGCGCTGCGGCGTGGCAAGCAGGTGGTGGCCTTCGGAGACCCGGTGACGCAGAGCCCGTCGCTCTTCGACACGGGGGTGTGGGAGAGCAACGACCTCTCCCGGCGGATCGACGGGGACGAGTTGCCATCGGTCGACGCCCTGCACGCCGACTCGGCGCTCGCGCGGCTCGGTGAGCTGCTGCCCACCCTCACGCTCACGCACAGCTACCGTGCCGGCGGAGAGGACCTCGCCGAGCTCGTCAATCGTCGGTTCTATGCCGGACGCATCGACGCGCTCCCGTGGGCGGGGAGCTTCCTCGGTCACGGATCGCTCGGCTTCCACTTCGTGGTGGGACACGGAATGCCCGACAACGACAGCGGCGCGGTCGAGAGTGTCGACGCCGAAGTGGCCAAGGTCGTCGAGCTCGTGCTCGAGCACGCCGTCAAGCGGCCTCGTGAGTCCCTCATGGTCATCACGGCGAGCTCGCGTCACGCCGTCCGCGTGCATCAGGCGGTTCTGGCGGCGTTCGCCAAGCGCACCGACCTCTCGGGGTTCATCCTCAACGATTCCGCCGAGCCCTTCACCGTCCTCACACTCGAGCAGGCGACGGCGCAGAGCCGCGACCGGGTGATCTTCTCGATCGGGTTCGGGCGCACCCCGCACGGGCGCGTGCTCTCCAACTTCGGCGCCCTCGGAGAGCCGGGCGGCGATCGGCTCCTGGCGGTCGGCATGACCCGGGCACGCCGGGCGATGGACATCGTGTCGTGCTTCCGGGCCGACGACATCGACGACGACCGGCGACGCAACGGCATCCTCGCTCTCGCCCAGGTGCTCGAGCAGATCGACGCGGGCAGCTCGTCGCACGCCGATATCGGCGTATCGGAGGCGATGCTGCGCGATCTGGCTTCTCGGCTGCGGGCGATGGGCATCCGGGTCGATCTCGGACACCGTGGCAAGCTCGCGCTCGCTGCTGCGCACGGCGGCAAGGCGATTGCGGTCGAGACGGATGCCGGCGTCGGTCGGATGAGCCTCCGCGAGTCGCTGCGCCTGCGCCCCGATGTGCTCCGCCGTCTCGGGTGGCACTACCTGCGGGTGCACTCGTTCGAGTTGTTCAGCGACCCGGATGCCGTCGCCCGACGCATCGCCGATGTGCTGGGCGTCACCATCCCTGAGCCGCTGCTCACCGACACGGCGCCCATCAGCCTCCGGGCCTGATTCGGCGGGGTCGACGCGGTCGGCCAGCGCGGTGATGCGCATTATCGCACCGAAGCAAGTTCCGAATGCGCGTTATGGCACTGATGGCCGAGGTGGCCTTCGCCGTCACCAAGCAGCCCGGACGCGGGATGCGCGTTATGGCACCGAGCAACTTCCGGATGCACGTTATCGCACGGCAGCGGGGGCTCATTCGCGCGATGCGCATTATTGCACCGCGGCAATCACCCGATGCGCGCTATGGCACTGACGGGCGACGTGGACGTCGCCGTCACCGAGCTGCGCGAGGCCCCGGATGCGCGTTATGGCACCGCGCGAGGCAGCGGATGCGCGTTATGGCACTGATGCGGGAGGGGGAGCGGCGCTGGGGTCGTACGCTGGAGGCGATGGAGCAACCGGAACGGCCACCCCGGCAGCGCGTGGAGAAGCAGCGCGGCAGGCGAGCGCGTCTCACGCCCGTCGACGGCACTGACACGTCGCCCGAGGCGCCTGTCATCCGTTCGCAGGGTTCCTCGGGGGATGCGGGAAGCGCCGGCCCCAACGACGATCGACTGCGCCGGGAACGCCCGCCGCATTGGTGACGCACCACGGATGAGCGCCGAGCGCTCCGGTGAGTGCCTCCGCTCGGCGCACGCGCCGCACTGGTGATGGCCCGAGGCGATGCGCTCACGCACCGGTGTCCCAGCCGCGAGAGCCCGCCGCACGTCTGATGCCCCGCGGCGGAGCGCTCACGTACTGGTGTCCCAGCCGCTAGCGCCCGCCGGCACCTGGTGAGTGCCGGTCAGTCGCGCGTGCGCCCCTGCGCCTGCAGCAGGTCGCGGATCTCGGTCAGCCGGTCGAGCTCGGTCGCGGCCGCAGCGGCCGGCTCCTCGCCCGCCTTCCGGCGGCGTTCCTGCGCGGCCTTCATCGCGTTGATCGGCATGACGAACACGAAGTAGACCACGATCGCCACGATGAGGAACGTGATGATCGCCCCGACGACGGCGCCGAACTTGACGTGAGCGTCATGACCGTCGAGCCCGGGGATCGTGAGTACGAGCGCATCATCGAGGCTGCTGGCGTTGAACAGCGCGCCGATCAGCGGATTGAAGATGTTAGTGACGATCGAGTTGACGACTGCGGTGAATGCCGCGCCGATGACGACCGCGACGGCCAGGTCGATGACGTTGCCGCGCAGGATGAACTCGCGGAATCCCTTGATCACGGTGCTTTCCCCCAGAGGTAGAAGACGGTACTGATACGACGTTATGAGGAAGCGGACCCGGATGTCGACCCGGACGACCGAGAACCCGATGAACCCGACCCGCCGGAGGACGAACCACCCGATGAACCCGAGCCGCCGGAGGACGATCCGCCCGACGACCCCGACCCGCCCGAGGACGACCCGCCCGAGGAAGAGGTTCCCCCCGAACCCGATCCGCCCGACCCCTTCGAGTCACTGGACCCACCGGATCCACCGGCCGGCGAGCCCGTGACACTTCCAGCCGACGGTCCTCCGCCCGAAGCCGCCCGCGAGTCGGTGCGGTAGAAGCCGGAGCCGTTGAACGTGACGCCGATGCTGTTGAACACCTTGCGCAGCCGACCGCCGCACACCTCGCAGATCGTCAGCGAGTCGTCGGAGAAGGACTGCTGGATGTCGAAAGCGTTGTCGCACTCGGTGCAGCGGTAGGCATAGGTAGGCACGGAATCTCCGGGTGGTGCGTGAAGGGGAAGGTCCTCAGAAGGAGAGGATCCTCGTGGGGGTGATGGCTCCGCTGACGGGCTCGTCGTGCCGTTCGCGCGGCACCTCGTCGAGCACCTCCGAGTCGAAGACGACGGCGTACACCGGAGGACATCTTTCCATCGACCCCAGGGTCTTGTCGAAATAGCCGCGACCCCAGCCCATCCGGACGCCGTGGGAGTCAACGGCGGATGCCGGTACGACGATGAGGTCGACGTCGTTGACGGCGATCGGCCCGAGAAGCTCGCCGACGGCCTCCGGGAGTCCGTAGATGCCCTCGGTCTCGACGTTCTCCTCTCCGACCGTCCAGTCCAGCAGTCCGTCCTCACGCGAAACCGGGAAGAGCACGCGGATGCCCTGCGCCTCGGCCCAGTTGATGAACGGGCGGGTGTTCGGCTCGAACGGTGTCGAGAGGTAGCAGGCGACCGATCGTGCGGAGAGGTCGACCGTGATCGACTCGAGATTCTCGGTGAGACCGGCGGTGGCGGCGTCGCGCTCGTTCGACGACATGTTCTGGCGGCGTTCGCGGATCTCGGCGCGCAGCGCGCGCTTGCGCTGGGCGGCCGGCTCGGATGGCATGGGGTCAGTCTAGGCTGCGCGCATCCGCCATCCTCCGGACGCCCCGGCGTAACACGACTCGACTAGCCTGATGGCATGACCCGTGCGACCAAGTCCGTGATTCCCGCCGCCGGCCTCGGAACCCGCTTCCTGCCCGCCACCAAGGCCATGCCCAAGGAGATGCTGCCCGTCGTCGACAAGCCGGCCATCCAATACGTCGTGGAGGAGTCGGTGAACGCCGGTCTCGAGGACGTGCTGATGATCATCGGCCGCAACAAGAACGCCCTGGCCAACCACTTCGACCAGGTGCCGGAGCTCGAGCGCAACCTCGAGAAGAAGGGCGACCTCGATCGACTGGAGCGCACCAAGTTCCCGAGCGACCTCGCCGACATCCACTTCCTCCGTCAAGGCGACCCCAAGGGCCTCGGGCACGCCGTCCTCCGCTCACGCAAGCACGTGGGAGACGAGCCGTTCGCCGTCCTGCTCGGTGACGACATCATCGATCCCAAGGAGTCGCTGCTCGTGCAGATGCTCGACGAGCAGGAGAAGCGCGACGCGACGATCATCGCGCTCATGGAGGTCGACCCCGCGCAGATCAACATGTACGGAGCGGCAGCGGTGGAGCAGACCGACGACCCCGACGTGGTCCGCGTCACCGGCCTGGTCGAGAAGCCCGACCCGGCCGATGCTCCCTCGAACCTGGCCATCATCGGCCGCTACGTGCTCAAGCCCGAGGTCTACGACATCCTCGAGCGCACCGAGCCGGGCAAGGGTGGCGAGATCCAGCTGACGGATGCCCTGCAGGAGCTCGCTGCCGACGTGGAGCACGGGGGAGGCGTCTACGGCGTGGTGTTCCGCGGCCGCCGTTTCGACACCGGCGACCGGCTCGACTACATCAAGGCCATCGTGCAACTGGCGGTCGAGCGCGACGACCTCGGCCCCGACCTCCGCCCCTGGCTGCAGGAGTTCGCCGCAACGCTCCAGTAGCCTGAACCTGTGTCGGTTCCCACACTGCGCGAAGGCGCCGTGACCCTTCGTCCCATCCGCCTGCGCGATGCCCGAGTCGTCGAACGCGAGCTGATGGAGAACCGGCGTTGGCTGCGGCAGTGGGAGGCGACGAGCCCGCACGCTCCCGTCAACTTCGATATGCGGGCCAGCATCCGCAACCTGCTCTCGCACGCTCGCGCGGGCACGGGTCTGCCCTTCGTCATGGAGTACGACGGGCAGGTCGCCGGCCAGCTCAACGTGTCGAGCATCACCGGTGGGTCGCTCGCGTCCGCATCGATCGGCTACTGGGTGTCCGAACGCTTCGCCGGCCGCGGGCTGACGCCGATCTCGGTGGCCCTCGCCACGGACTACTGCTTCTACCGGCTCGGGTTGCACCGCATGGAGATCTGCATCCGCCCCGAGAACGGCCCGTCCCTTCGGGTGGTGGAGAAGCTCGGGTTCCGCTACGAGGGCCTGCGCCGTCGGTTCATCCACATCAACGGCGACTGGCGAGACCACTTCTGCTTCGCCCTCGTGGCCGAGGAGTTGAGGCAGGGCGTGCTGCGTCGCTACCTCGACGGGGCCGTGCCCGCGGATGCCGCAGAGGTCTCACCGGGCGACCGCGAGGCGGCGGCGCATCCGCTTCCGTCGGTGGACCGGCTCTGAGTCACGCCCGACCGTCCGGTCTTCTTCTGGGCGAACCCTCAGGTTCTGCTTGAGACACGCCTGCCGCCGCGACTGCCCCTGGCGCTGCTCGCCCCTACCGTTGGACCATGGGCGACACGATGGGCGGCGGAGTGATGGTGGCCATCGCGGCCGCACTCTGGATCGCCTACCTGCTCCCCAGCTGGCTCAATCGCCGGCAGTACATCGCGACAGAGCGCAACGCCGTGCGGTTGCAGCAGACCCTGCGCGTGCTCGCCGAGACCGCTGAGACGCCCCAGAGCGTTCACCTCGAGGCCACGGCCCGGGCGGTGGCGAGCCAGGAGCGCCTGCTGCGCGAACACGAGGCGACCGAGAGGGCGCGACGGAGGGCGGCGGAGCAGACGGCCATCGCCGAGCGGCGCACGGCGGAACAGCTGGCCCGCGTCGCCACCCGTGCCGCCACCAACGCCGGGCGTGCCCGTAGCCGTTCGCTGAGGCGAGCCCGCGGCGTCGCCTCCCTCGTGATGCTGATCTCGTTGCTGGTCGCGATCGGAGGAACCGTCTCCGCGGTGCTGGGGTCGGGCTGGATGCTCGCGGCCGGTGGGTTCATCGGCTTCCTTGCCGGACTGGCGGGGGTCGTCGCCCTCGCTCGCGCCGCGACCCCGGTGCGACCGGCCGTGCGCGCATCCGTCCTCACCGAAGCCCCGACGCAGACGTGGGCTCCGGTGGAGCTGGGCGAGCCCGAGCCGGTGGCCACGTGGACACCTCAGCCGCTGCCGCGTCCGCTGGCGTCGTCGCGGGGAACCGCAGCAGCGGTCGCCATGGACTCCGTGGAGGCCGCCGAGAAACTCCGGCGCGCTGCCGTGCTCGCCGCCATCTCGGAGCGCGCAGCGCAACTCAACGAGGCCGTTCCGCTTCGGCGCCCGTCGCGGGCCGAGCCGGTCGAACAGCCCGCCGCCGACTCCCGATTCGCGCGGATGGGCATTGTCGACGAGGCCGAGACGGCCTTCTCCGATCTCGATTCCGTGCTGCGTCGGCGCCGCGCCGGCTGAGCCGACGCCCGTCCTGCGCATCGCTCTTCGGGTGGTAACGTAGACAACCGCAAGGGCCTATGGCGCAGTTGGTAGCGCGTCTCGTTCGCAATGAGAAGGTCGGGAGTTCGAATCTCCCTAGGTCCACCTTGAGGCCGCGTCGGCGGGTGTCGTCGGGTCGTGGGAGCATGTAGCGATGTCCGATTCGCGATTCCCCGGGGTGCCCACCTTGGCCATCGCCCGATTCGTCGGACCGCTCGCGTTCAGCCGCGGCGAGGCCTACGCGCGCGACGGCCGCGTCAGCGACATCGACTGGGTGGCATCCGAGCCGCGCCTGAGCGGTGTCGTCCAGGGCAGCGAAGCCCTCGGCTACCGCTGCACCGTCGTGTTCGAGCGCCGCGGCGAGTTGCAGGTCATCGGCAGCTCGTGCACGTGCCCCATCGGCTATGCGTGCAAGCACGCCGCGGCCGTCATGTGCGCCGCGAACGATGATCTCGAGCGGGAGGACGTCGCGCCCGCCGACCCGGGTACGGGCTGGCGCGAGGGTCTCGCCGCCCTCCTCGACCCCGCTACGCCCGACGCGCGCGCGCCGCAACCGATCGCGCTCCAGTTCAGCCTGCGTGAGCGAGCCCCGCGCTCCCGCAGCCGCTGGCAGGCCGCGCGCGACGAGGAGGCGACCACTGCGGCATCCGTCGACCGGCTCGGGATGAGGCCTGTCACCGTCGGCGCGCGCGGAGGATGGATCAAGGGGACCCTCACGTGGGAGAACGTCGGTTACCTCGGTCGAGCCGGCGGCTTCGATCCGGCGGTCGCGCGGTGGTTCCGGGAGCTGGCCGTCATCCGTCGGGCCCGATCGCTGGACTACGGGGGAGGCTCGACCGACTGGCTGAGCCTCGACGACTTCGACAGCGAACTACTGTGGCCGCTGCTGGAAGGGGGACTTCGGCTGGGAGTGCCACTGGTCGGAACGAATTCCACGACGAGCGTCACGGTCGGCCGATCCGCCGCGGTGGGCCTGGACGCCCGGCGCTCCGAGGACGGATCGCTCACGCTCACCCCGACGGTCATGATCGACGACCGCACGGTGGACCCGTCATCGGTGCGGGCGATCGGTAGCCACGGGGTGTACGCCTTCGACATCCGCGAAGGCGCCATCACGCTCGCCCCCTCACCCCGCACGCTCGACGCACCGGTGCTGGCACTCCTCCGTTCGCCCGAGAGCGTGCTGATCCCGGCGGAGGACGCCGACGAGTTCCTCGGCGAGCACTACCGGCGCCTCGAACGCGCGGTGAGCGTGACGAGCTCCGATGAGAGCTTCGTGCCGCCACCGCGCGTCCCTGCCACGCTCGTGCTGACGGCGCGGTTCGAACCCGCTCACGTGCTCGCCCTGACGTGGGGCTGGGAGCACTCCGACGGCCGCACGAGCCCGCTCGCCGCCCCCGACTCCGAGTTCGACGACCCGCAGCAGGAGCACGCGCCCGAACGCGCAGCCGTCGCTCTCCTCGAGCAGCTGGACGGCGGCAGCCCCGCCCTCGCAACGGATGTCGCGGGCGGGCTCCGCGCATCCGTCACCCTCAGAGGCGTGGAGGCAGCCGAGTTCACGGATCGTGCCCTGTTCCCGTTGTCGAACCTGGATCGCGTCCGAGTCGACGTGGAGGGTCACCGCCCCGACTACCGCGAGCTGCGCGAACCGCCCGTCCTCCGGGTGAGCACCGTGGAGAGCGAGCGCACCGACTGGTTCGACCTCGGCGTGATGCTGACCGTCGAGGGCAGGAAGGTGCCGTTCGGTCCGCTGTTCACGGCTCTCGCGAGGGGGAGGAAGAAGCTGCTGCTCGTCGACAACACCTACCTCTCCCTCGATCAGCCGGTGTTCGAGCCGCTGCGCGCACTCATCGAGGAGGCGGGCACCCTCGACGAGTGGGAGACCGGCGTCAGCATCAGTCGCTACCAGACCAGCCTCTGGAGCGAGTTCGAGGATCTGGCCGACGAAAGCGAACCGGCCGTCGAGTGGCGCGAGACCGTCGCTGGCCTGAAGACGACGGATGCGCCGCCGCCGATCGACCCGCCGCCCGGTCTCGCCCTCGAGTTGCGCCCCTATCAACTGGAGGGCTTCCGTTGGCTGGCCTTCCTCCACGCGCACCGTCTCGGCGGCATCCTCGCCGACGACATGGGCCTCGGTAAGACCGCGCAGACGCTCGCGCTCATCGCGCACGCACGCCAGCAGGGCGACGCACCGCCCTTCCTCGTGGTCGCGCCCACGTCGGTGGTGTCGAACTGGGCGATCGAGGCGGCCCGCTTCGTACCGGGCCTGCGTGTGGCGACGGTCTCGGCGACGGAAGGGGCCAGCGGGCAGCGGCTCGCAGCCATCGCTGCCGACGTCGACATCGTGCTGACCACCTACGCCATCCTGCGCATCGACAGCGACCGGTTCTCCGCTCTCGAGTGGGGCGGCCTGGTGCTCGACGAGGCCCAGTTCGTCAAGAACGCGGCGTCGAAGGCGCATCGAGCCGCCCGCGACATCCGGGCCCCGTTCCGCCTCGCGGTCACCGGGACGCCCATGGAGAACAACCTGCTCGAGCTCTGGGCGCTGTTCCAGATCGTCGCTCCGGGGTTGTTCCCCTCGCGACGGGCGTTTTCGGAGAAGTTCCAGCGCCCGATCGAGACCGATCGCAACACCGAGCGGCTGGCGCGGCTGCGTCGCCGCATCCGTCCCCTCATGCTGCGGCGCTCGAAGGAGCAGGTCGCGCCCGAGTTGCCGCCCAAGCAGGAGCAGGTCGTGACGGTGCCGCTCGATCCGAGGCACCGTCGCCTCTACGACACCTTCCTGCAACGCGAACGTCAGAAGCTGCTGGGGCTCATCGACGACCTCGATCGCAACCGCTTCATCGTCTTCCGCTCGCTGACCCTGCTGCGGATGCTCAGCCTGGACGCCGCCCTCATCGACGACGAGGCCTACGCCGGAATACCGTCGGCCAAGCTGGATGCGTTGTTCGAGCACCTCGACGACGTTCTCGCCGAAGGGCACCGCACCCTCGTGTTCAGCCAGTTCACGTCGTTCCTGAAACGTGCGGCCGACCGTCTGGACGCCGCGGGCATTCCCTACGCCTACCTCGACGGATCGACCCGCCGCCGCCCGGAGGTCATCCGCCGATTCCGGGAGGGTGACGCGCCCGTGTTCCTCATCAGCCTCAAGGCGGGTGGCTTCGGCCTCAACCTCACCGAGGCGGACTATGTGTTCCTGCTCGATCCGTGGTGGAATCCGGCGAGCGAGGCTCAGGCCGTCGATCGGGCCCATCGCATCGGCCAGGATCGCACCGTCATGGTCTATCGACTGGTTGCGGAGGGGACCATCGAGGAGAAGGTCATGGCGCTCAAGGAGCGCAAGGCCGAGCTGACGTCCTCGGTGCTCGACGACGAGGCTCTGTTCAGCGAGGCGCTGACCGCGGATGACATCCGCAGCCTGCTCGAGTGAGGCTCACCAACCGAGCGTGCCCGGGTCGCCCTTGAACGGACCGACGATCGCCGCCGTGATCCAGCCGCCGTAGAAGCCGCCCGGCTGCGGCGTGACGCGCTCGCCATCGATCGTGCAGGCATCCATCGGTCCCGCGTAGACGGCCACGCGATCGACGAGCAACTCGTAGCCGGGGGAGGGATGCGGGTAGTTCCACGCCGCCGCGTCCGCCACGCGACGGGTCGGACCCTCACCGCCGGCGACGCTGAGGTAGCGCGCGGCACCCTTGAACTCGCAGAACGAGGACCCGGCTGCGCGGCTGAGCGCGCCATCGGTGAAGTCCGCGATGGGCAGGTAGTACACCGGCGGATGGCTGGTCTCGAGCACGCGCACGACGTCACGGGTGTCGAGAACGCGCTGACCGCCGAGGTCGATGCTGACGCGGGCGTCGACGCGTTCGATGCGCGGCGGTCGCGGGTAGTCCCAGACCGACTCCTGGCCCGCCCCCGGCTCGATGCGGCGCGGCTTCATCGCGCATCCGTCGTCATGGTGAGCGTCGGCGTGCCGGCGTCGTCGCTCAGGTCGAGCGACACATCGAGAGTGCCGAGTTCCGCGA
Source organism: Orlajensenia flava (assembly GCF_004801905.1). GTDB lineage: Bacteria > Actinomycetota > Actinomycetes > Actinomycetales > Microbacteriaceae > Orlajensenia > Orlajensenia flava. Next base: position 63,695 of record NZ_SSSN01000002.1, read on the forward strand.
GTGAGGTGACGTGGGTTCCTCCGCACGCGATGCGGACGGATGCCTCGGGCAGCTCGCAGACCCAGTACCGGCGATCCGTGAGGCCGGGGCCGTCGCGATCGACATGTACCGGAGCTGCGGTCGCCAGCCAGCCCGCGAGGGTGGCCTCGATGGCATCGACGATCGCGGGCAGGTCGTCGGCCAGACCGTCGGTGGAGAAGCCCTTTCGACGCAGCGATTTGTTGAGCCGGAACACGTCGGTCGACCCGTCCTCACGGATGGTCGAGCGCTCGATCGCCGCCGCGTCGAAGTCGGGCTGGCCGAGGCCGTCCTCGCGCACCTCCTTACTCCAGCGGTCGGCCATCGCCCGGTTGAGGGCGAGCGAGGCCAAATGGCAGGCGGTGTGCCCGGTCGACAATGCGCGACGGAGTTCGCCGTCGACCTCCACGGTCACGGACTCGCCGTCGGGGATGGCCGTATCGGTCAGGTGGACGACGACGAAGGCCCATCCGTCGGTCCCGGGACGCTGGGGGATGTCGCTCCCGATGAACAGTGCTGATCCGTCGGTCGCCGACAGGATCGCGTCGCTCACCTCGACGACATCCCCGTTCGCCCGTCGCAGCGCCGCCCGATCGGCGGCCTGGTCGGGCCAGCCGATGTCGACAGGGTGGCAGCTGGTCTCGTCGAGGATGATGGCCCAGCGACCGTCCGAGGTCTGCTCGGAGTGCAGCACGGTGGCGGTGTTGCTGAGATCACCGTCGGAGTAGCTCACGATGGTGTCGGTGGTGGGGAGTGTCATGCTTCCATTCTGCGGGGCGGCGGCGGCCGATCGCCGCCGGCGCCCGTGCAGCGGATCAGTCGTCCGGGCCGGAGAGCACCGAGAGGATGTTGCCGGACGGGTCGGTGAACCACGCGATGTCGGGGCCCCCGCCGCTGCCAGCGGGCGGACGTGCGACCCCGTGCTCGTCCTGTCCGAAGCCCTCGTAGTGGATCATCTCGACACCCTTTCCCTCGAGTTCACCGACGGCGGCGTCGATGTCGTGCACGGGGAAGTTGAGCACCGTGTAGTTGGCAGCCACATGGTCGGGCTTCCCGTACACGAAGATTTTCTTGCCGCCGCCGATGTCGAGGGTGAGGTTGCCCATCTCATCGCCGACCGTGACACCCAGCACATCGGAGTAGAACGTCCGGGCTGCGTCGAGGTCTTTCACGGCGAGCCCACTGAAGATTCCATCTGAACTGATCATGTGCCCAGTCGACCATTCGCCGTCCGGACTGGCAAGGGCTTGCGAGCGATCAGACTTTCTCGCTGCGCCCTCGGCCGAGGCGCACCGGAACGGCGAGCAGCGGAACGACGAATCGCTGCTGAAGCTTGCGCGCCGGGCCGAGGGTCATCTGCACGAGGTACTGGCCGAGGATGGCGCCGGCGGCGAGCGCGGCGGCGATGGCGGCGGCACTCAGCAGCGAGAGCAGCCCGGCGATGTCGGAGTCTGCCACTTGCAGCAGCCCGGTGAAGAGGATGAGGCCGGGCACGAGGGGCACCAGCGCGGCGACGACGGCGACCAGCGGGGGGATGCGGACGATCTGCACGACGATCGCCGCCAGCAGGCCCGCGACCACCGCGGCTGCTGCCGACGCGAACACGATGCCGACGCCCGCTCCCACCGAGAGCGCGTACACCGCCTCGGCGACGGCACCGAGGAGGGCGACGGCCCAGAAGGCGCGCGCGGGGATCTGCGACGCGAGCGCGAAGCCGATGACGATGACGACGGATGCCGCGAGCTGCGTGGGCAGCGTGCTGATCGAGCCCGACGACGCGGGATCGATGTGCAGCACGAGCCCGAAGCGCCCGAGGAGCAGCGTGCTGCCGAGCACCCCGGCCACCAGCCCGGCGGTGATGACGATCGCCTCGACGAGACGGGCGGTGCCGGTCACGTAGAAGCCGGCGAGCGTGTCGTGAACCGCTCCGAACGTCGTGACGCCGGCCAGCAGCATGATGATCGTGGCGACCACCACGAGCGAGGCGTTCACGCCGGGATCGATCAGTCGAACGACCGCCGCCACGATCGGCCCGATCAGGCCGCCGGCGAAGCTCTGGTAGAACACGGGCACCCGGCGCTTGGCCAGCGCACTCGAGACGAGGTCGACGAGCAGGGTGGCCACGAAGGAGGCGATGGCCACGATGAGTCCGCCGCCGAGGAGGAACGCGGCGCCGGCTCCCACCAGGCTCCATCCGGCGCTTCGCAGCCAGCGCGGGTAGATCGGCGGAGCCGTCACGATGGACGCGACCAGCCGCCGGGCCTGCCGCAGGTTCGGCGGGTCGTCGATCATGCGGGTGATGAGGTTGCTCGCGCGGGTGAGTTTGGCATAGTCGAGCACGCGGTACTTCACGTTGCGGCTGCGGCTGACCGTCTCGAACGTCGCCGGGTTCTCCCACGTGAGCGTGATGAGCGAGTAGGTGACGTCGGCGTCGACCCCGCGCAGCCCGTAGGCCCGGGTGACGGCCTGCATGGCCGCCACGGTGTCCTCGGCGCCGGCGCCGTTGGCGAAGAGCACCTGGGAGATGCGGATGGTGATGTCGAGCACCGAGCGGATGTGGTCGACGGCGTCGCTCGGGGACATGCCCGCCGTCGGATTCACCACTGCCATGGATCGAGGGTATCCGTCGGCGGAGGTCGGCTCGTTCAGTTCGCCGCGGCCTGCTTCGCACGTACGGCGGCAGCACGGGAGCGGAGAACGGCCTTGAACCAGGGCGCGTCGGGCACGCGAGCGAGGATGGAGCCGACGATGACGGTGATGAGCACGTAGGCGGTGGCGAGCGGGGCCAGCAGGGGGATGCCGGCCGCCGTCACCGCGAGCCCGGCGATGACGATCGAGAACTCGCCGCGGGGGGTGAGCGCGAAGCCCGCACGCCACCGGCCGGGCACGCCGATGCCGGCGCGTTTGGCGGAGAGGTACCCGGTGAGGACCTTCGTGCCGATCGTGACCACCGCGAGCACGATGGCCGGGACCAGCATGGAGAAGAGCTGGCTCGCGTCGGTGGAGAGGCCGAAGAACACGAAGAAGACGGCGGCGAACAGGTCGCGGAGGGGGGTGAGCAGCTCGCTGGCCTGCTCGGCTACGCGGCCGGAGAGTGCGATGCCGACAAGGAAGGCACCCACGGCGGCCGAGACGTTGACCTGGGCCGCGAGGCCAGCCACCAGCATGGTGAGTCCGAGCACGCCCAGCAGCAGCGGTTCGGGGTGGTCGGGGGAGAAGAACCGGGAGACGAACCCGCCGAACCGCAGGGCGATGAACAGGATGAGCGAGACGACGCCCACCGCTATCGCGACGGTGATCGCCCCCTGCAGCAGGCTCACGCCGACCACCACCGCCGACAGCACGGGGAGGTAGAACGCCATTGCGAGGTCCTCGATGACGAGGATGGCCAGGATGGTCGGGGTCTCCCGGTTGCTGACGCGGCCGAGATCCCGGATCAGCTTGGCGATGACGCCCGACGACGAGACCCAGGTGATGCCGGCCAGGGCGACGGCACCCACGACGCCCCAGCCGAGGATCAGGGCGAACACGGCGCCCGGCACCGCGTTGAGGAGGAAGTCGAGCGCCCCCGCCCACTTCGATTGGCGCAGGTTGGTGAGCAACTCGGTCGCGGTGTACTCCAGGCCCAGCAGCGCCAGCAGCAGGATCACGCCGATCTCGCTGCCGACGGAGAAGAAGTCCGCACTGGCATCCAACGGGATCAGCCCGCCCTCACCGAACACGAGGCCGAGGATGAGGTAGAGCGGGATGGGTGAGAAGCCGAACCGGGCCGCGATGCGCCCGAGGATGCTCATGCCGAGCAGCAGCGCGCCGACTTCGATGAGGATCAGCGTGTTCTCATGCATCGGCGCCGCCGGATCAGTCGGGGCCGTTGGCGATCAGTCGACCCGCCGCGTCCAGTCCCTCGCGAGTGCCGACGGCGACGATGACGTCGCCCGGACGGAGGATCTCAGTGGGGGTCGGTGATGCAATCACCTTCTTGTCACGCGTGATGGCCACGATCGACACGTGCGTGCGGGTGCGCGTCTTGGTGTCGCCGAGAGGGCGGTTGACGAAGGGGGAACCCGGCGGGATCTCGAGCCGGTCGGTGTAGAGGCCCTCGACGTCGTCGCTCAGGCGGGTGAGCCTGCTGATGGAGATCGACGTGCCGAGCAGATCGGCGATGGCCTCAGCCTCGTCCTCGGTGATGGGGATCGAGTCGCGACAGGCGTCGGGGTCGTCGACGTCGAAGATGCCGAGATTGCGCTCGCCGTCGCGGTACGACACGATGCTGAGTCGTCTCCCGCTCTCGGTGACGAGGTCGTTGCGCGTGCCGATGCCCGGCAGGTCGACCTTCTCGATACGAATTCCCACGGAGTAGACCCTACCCCTGCTGCAGAGAGCATCCGTGCGGGCTGGCCGGGCGACGCTCAGGCGATCGGACCCAACCAGGCGTTGGCCACGGTGCTGTGCGCGGACTCGGCATCCGAGGGATGGAAGATGCCCGCCAGCACGTCGCGATAAAGGCGACCGAGCTCACTCCCGGCGAAGTAGCTGCTTCCACCCGAGACGCGGATGGCCTGATCCACGACGTGGCGGGCGTTCTCGGTGGCGCGGATCTTGAGCCCGACGAGCTTCGGGAACCACTGGGCGCCGTGATCCGCCTTCTCGTCGACGTCGCGAGCGAGCGCCACCAGCTGCGGGCCGATACCGTCCTGCGCGATCGCCGCATCCGCGATGCGCCAACGGATGTCGGGGTCCTGGGCGAGGGATCTCCCGTCGTTCTTCATCGACGTGCGGCGATGCGCGGCCTCGACGGCCAGTTCGAGCGCGCGCCGGCCGATACCCGTGTAGACGGCCGCCAGGAGGACCTCGAAGTTGGCGAAGATGGCGAAGATGAGCGGATCGGGGTTCGGCCCCGGCTCCAGTCGGCGGATGATGCGATCGGGGCGGGAGTACGCCCCGCTCAGCACCGTGGTCTGGCTCTGGGACGCCCGCATGCCCAGCGTGTCCCAGTCGTCCTTCCACGACACGTCCGGGTCGTCACGATCGATGAAGCCGTACACGATCCGGGGCGCGTCGTCCGACGTGGTGTCGAGGCCCATCGTGCCGAGGCGAGTCCACGCGGGGGAGAGGGAGGTGAAGATCTTGGTGCCGGTGAACCGGTAGCCGCCGTCGGCCTGCGGTGCGGCATCCGTTCGCGATCCGAACAGCACCAGGTCGTTGCCGCCCTCGCTCACGCCGAAACCGAAGATCTCGCCGGCGCCGGCCTCGCGCAGCAGGAACTCGAGCGAGTCGTCGCCGCGATCCAGGAGGACCTTGGCCACACCTGTCCAGACGAGATGCATGTTGACGGCGAGGGCGGTGGCGGGCGCTGCCGAGCCCAGCCGCACCTGCTCGGCCACCACCCGCTCGAGGCTGAGGCCGAGGCCGCCGAGACGAGTCGGCACGAGAGCGCGGAGGTAGCCGACGGCGACCAGCTCGTCGAGGTCCTCGGTGAAGAAGGCGTTGTCATGGTCGTAGTCGGCAGCCCGTGAGCGGATGCGCTCGAGCAGGGAGTCGTCGAGGAGGGAGGGTGTGCTCACCCCCTCAGGCTACGCCGGGGTGTCCTCCGCACCGGCGCGTCGGGGCCGTCGGGCCCAGCGGATGACGAGGAGCACGATCGCCGCGACGACCCCCGCGGCGAGAAGCCACGGCAGCACCGCTCCGGCTACCACCAGTGCTGCAGCGATGAACGCGCCGAGCGCGGCCCAACCCGCCAGGACGCCTCCCCAGAAGGTGGTCGGTGCGCCCGGCAGCGCGACGGAACCGGTGCCGAACTGGACGGTGAGGGTGGAGTAGTCGACCTGGTCGGCGAGGTAGTCGCGCTGGGTGGTCAGCGAGTCGAGATCGGCCTGGCGCTGGGAGAGGGCGTTCTCGATGTCGATGAGATCGGTCGTGTTCGTGGCCGAGCCCATCAGCTGCTCGAGACGCTTGACCGAGGTGTCCAGGGCGGTAATGCGCGCGTCGACATCCTGCTTCTGCTGGGTGACGTCTGCGGCATCCGTCGAGAAGTTGCTCACCCGCCCGAGCTTGTCGAGGGAGGAGACCACCGCGTCGAACCGATCGGCAGGAATCCGCAGGACCACGGAGGCGCTCGCCGCCTGCTCGTCGGTGGCTGGCGACTCGGACCGCGAGTCGACCCGGCCTGAGGCGGCCACCACCAGCTGTGCGGCCTGACGTGCCGCGCCGATCGGGTCGTCACTGCTCACCGTCATCGATCCGGTCGTCACGACCACCCGCTGCTCCAGGGTGGTCGCGTCGCCCTTTGCCGTTCCGTCCGCGGCCGGGGCAGCCGCGCCGACGTCGCCCTGCTTCGTCTCGACCGCGGGGCCGTGAGAGGAGTTGCTTCCGGAGCCGGAGACGCTGCATCCGGCCAGCAGGATGGCGGCGGCGAGAAGGAGGCTGGAGGCGGTGACGGCGCGCTTCATGGTCCACAATCTAGGGGCCGCACGCGGGCCGCGACGCCGTCGATGCCGGATCGTCACATCACGATCGGGCATCGACCATTCAGTGCGGCAGCACGTTCGCGGCCGCCGCGATGTAGCCCTCACCGTCGAAGGACGCGACGACGGCGCTCTGGATGATGAAGCCCTGGCACAGTCCGACGCAGGCGATCGCCACGGAGTCGACATCCGACGGATCATGGCCGGGGCGCGTCTCGTCGTACCAGCGTTGGATGTACGTGCGGAAGGTCGTGCGGATGCGGGCCACGATCCGGTCGGCGAATCCTCGCAGGTTGTCGTCCACCGCTGCGGTCGCCCACAGCTGGGCGAGCAGACGCGGATCGAACTCCGCGGGCGTGCCGCGCAGGAAGATGGCGACCATGTCGGCGGGGGAGAGCACGCCGGCGCCGGCGATCTCCCGCTCGAAGTCCTCGACGCGGCGGCCGAGCATGCTCGTGACGGTGCGCCCGATCAGATCGGCCTTGTTGGCGAAGTTGCCGTAGATGGCGCCGGCGGAGAGCCCCGACTCCGCGATGATGTCCGCCATCGAGGTCGCCTCGAATCCCTTGATGGCGAATCGGCGCATGGCGGCCTGCACGATCTCGTCTCGTCGAGCGGTGCGGTGCTCTTCGCTGACCTTGGGCATGCTGCCACTGTAACAAAAAAGAATGGGCGTTCTTGATTATTCGCGTCGAGTCTGGCACCATAAAGAACGAACATTCTTTTTCTGAGGAGCAGTCATGTCCGAGTCCGTGGTCGTTCGCCCGCACACGAAGTGGGGTCTGTCGATCGGCGTCGCCGTTGGAGCATCCGTCTTCGTCGCCCTCTTCGTGCTGGCCTTCATCTGGCCGGTTATGACCTCGAGCATCAAGGACTTCCCGATCGCCGTGACCGGAGACGCGAAGCAGGTGACCGCATTCACCGATGCGATCGAGAAGAACGCCGACGGTGCGTTCGACATCCGGTCGGTCGACAGTCGCACGGATGCCGTCCACGCCATCGAGAGCCGCGACGTCTACGGCGCTGTGGTGCTGTCCGACAAGCCGGAGGTGCTCACGGCGAGTGCCGGCGGAACCGTCAACTCGACCGTCATGAACCAGCTCTCCGCGCAGCTTCAGCACCAGGTGTCCGCTGCGACCACGGCGGGCGTGCAGTCGGCCATCGCGAAGACGTCTGCAGCCCAGGCCGCCGGACAGCTGCCCGCGGCCCAGGCGCTGGCCATCATCGAGAAGGCGTCGGCCGTCACTCCGCCGACGGTCGCGACGACGGATGTCGTGCCGCTCGCCTCCACGGATCCGCGCGGAGTGGGTTTCTCCACCATCGCGTTCCCGATGGTGCTCGGGGGGATGATCGGCGGTATCGCCATCTCCATCGTCGTGACCGGGGTGTGGCGTCGCTTCGCCGCCCTCGCCTCGTACGCGGTCGTCGCCGGCCTGGGGCTCACGGCCATCCTCCAGTCGTGGTTCGGCATCCTTCAGGGCGACTTCCTGCTCAACGCCGCAGCCGTCGGCCTCTCGCTGCTCGGCACCGCCAGCGTCATCGTGGGCATCACGGCGCTCATCGGACGCATCGGAATCGCCGTCGGCTCGCTGTTGACCATGCTCGTCGGCAACCCGATCTCCTCCGCGACGCAGCCGATGCAGTTCCTGCCCGGCGCATGGGGCGAGATCGGTCAGTTCTTCGTGCCCGGAGCCACGGCCACCCTGCTGCGCGACCTGTCGTACTTCCCGTTGGCGGACGCCCTGCAGCCGTGGTTGGTGCTGGGCGGATGGGCGGTCGCCGGCATCGTCCTGAGCTTCGTCGGCCACTTCCGCAGCCAGGAGGTCGCCCACGTCGAGGGATCCTACGAGGCGCCTCGCACGACCGGGAGTCTCGCCGCGCTCCCGGCCTAGGCTGGGGCGCATGGATCATCGCACCCTCGGCCGCACCGGTCGCACCGTCTCGGTCATCGGCCTCGGAACCTGGCAACTCGGAGCCGATTGGGGAGAGGTGAGCGTGACGGATGCCCGCGACGGGCTCGCGGCATCCGTCGAGGCGGGCGTGACGTTCTTCGACACGGCAGACGTCTACGGCGACGGCCGTTCGGAGAGCGTCATCGGCGACTTCCTCGCCGACAACCCGGGCACCGGCGTCACGGTGGCCACCAAGATGGGGCGGCGCGTCGAGCAACTGTCCGAGAACTACGTGCTCGACAACTTCCGCGAATGGACGGATCGGTCGCGGCGCAACCTCGGCACGGAGACCCTCGATCTCGTGCAGCTGCACTGCCCGCCTGCCGCCGTGATCGCGAGCGGTGAAGTGTACGACGCCCTCGACACGCTCGTGGCGGACGGCGTGATCGCCGCATACGGCGTGAGTGTCGAGACGTGCGGAGAGGCTCTCGACGCCATCTCGCGGCCCGGCCTGTCGACCGTGCAGATCATCCTCAACGCCTTCCGCCTCAAGCCGCTCCACGAGGTGCTTCCGGCCGCCGAGGCCGCTGGCGTGGGCATCATCGCGCGGGTACCGCTGGCGTCCGGACTGCTGAGCGGCAAATACACCGCCGAGACGACCTTCGCCGAGAACGACCATCGCACCTTCAACCGCGACGGTGCTGCTTTCGACGTGGGCGAGACGTTCTCCGGGGTGGACTGGGAGACCGGGCTCCGCGCGGCGCAGGAGTTCGCCGCGCTCGTGCCCGACGGGGTGCCGACCGCCGAGGCCGCGCTCGCGTGGGTCGCCCAGCGCCCGGGTGTCTCCGTCGTGATTCCCGGCGCTCGGTCACCGCAACAGGCGCGAGCGAACGCCGCGGCCGGTTCACGGGCCCCGCTGGGCGACACCTTCGACGCGGGTGTGACCGACCTCTACGACCGGGAACTGCGGGAGAGCATCCACCCCCGCTGGTGAGCGCGCGACGAGCGCCCTCTCGATCGCGGTCCTCGCACCCGGGCGACACGTGTGATTAGGTCGAATCATGACTGATAAAGAGCGCAGTGACGCGGGTCTGACGCGGTTCATCATCGGGGGCCTCATCGCCGGTCTGCTGATCGGCGCGGTAGTGGGATTGTTGGTCCCGTCCATCGGGGTCGGTTTCGGACTCAGCATCGGCATGGCTGTCGGCATTGTCGCAGGCGCCATCGCCTGGTACGCCCGCCGCTCGCGAAGCTGACGCGGCTACTCCACCAGCGAGTGGCTCAGTCGAGGTCGTCGGGGTCGCGGCCGGTGCGGAAGTCCGCGTCGAGAGCGTCGATCGCCGCGAGGTCGTCGGCATCCAGCTCGAAGTCGAACACCTGCGTGTTCGCGCGAATGCGCTCGGGCGTCACCGACTTCGGAATGGTCACGTTGCCGACCTGCAGGTGCCAGCGGATGGCGACCTGGGCCTCGTTCTTGCCGTATCGGGTGCCGATGCTTGCCAGCGTCTCATCGCCGATGGCCCGACCGCGCGCGAGCGGCGACCACGCCTCCGTGACGATGCCGTGCTCGGCGTGGAACGCGCGCAACTCCCGTTGCTGCAACCACGGGTGCAGTTCGACCTGATTGACGACCGGAACGACGCCGGTCTCGTCGATGACGCGTTCGAGGTGGTGAACGTGGAAGTTCGACACCCCGATGGAGCGGGCCCGGCCCTCCTCGCGCAGCCGGATGAGCGCGCGCCACGTCTCGACGTAGAGATCCTGATGAGGAGCCGGCCAGTGGATGAGGTACAGGTCGACCTCGTCGAGCCCGAGCCGCTCCAGGCTCGCGTCGAATGCCGCCAGGGTACGGTCGAAGCCGTGGTCGGCGTTCCAGACCTTCGTGGTGACGAACAGCTCGTCCCGGTCGATTCCGGATGCGCGGATGCCGTCGCCCACTCCGCGCTCGTTCTCGTAGAGCTTCGCGTCGTCGAGGTGCCGGTAGCCCGCCGCGATCGCGACCTCCACCACGCCCGGCGCATCCGCATCCGGAACCTTGTACAGCCCGAATCCGAGCTGCGGGATGCCGTGTCCGTCATGCAGCGGGATGCGGGTGTCGAACGAGCGTGTCATTTCCGTCCTCAGCTGAGTTGGGTCGGCACCGGTTCGGTGTCGGGGATGGGGCTCGCGTCTCGACCGCGCAGGTCGGGGTGCCAGCGGTGCCCGACCACGCCGGCGAGGAAGCCGAGGAAGGTGAAGGCGGTGGCCGCCCAGATGGCGCCCTGCGGGCCCGAGCTGTCGATGAGGAGGCCGGCGGCCGCCGATCCGAGGGCCGCGCCGATGAGCTGGCCCGTGTTGAGCCAGCCGTAGGCCTCGGCCGTGTCGCTGAACTTCACGCTCGACGACACGATGGCATACATCACGGCCAGAGCCGGTGCGATGCCGATGCCCGCTACGAAGAGGGTGGCAGCGAGCCACCAGAAGTCCATCATGGCCATCGCGGCCGCGGTGCCGACGAAGACGATGAACATGCGACGCGCCATCGCCCACGGTCCGATGGGCACGCGCCCGAACGTCAGGCCACCCGCAATGGATCCGATCGAGAAGATCGCTAGCACGATGCCCGAGTTCGGGTTGCCGTGCCCGAAGACCGCCACCACGCCGGCCTCGATGGCCGAGCATCCGCCGATCAGGAGGAAGCCGACGACGGTGGCCAGCAGCACGGGCGGCCGGCGGAGCACGACGCCGAAGGCCCGCTTGCTACGGGGGATGCGCACGCGCCCGACCTCGGGCGACGCGATGAACCAGATGCCGCCGCCGACGAGGAACGCGACGGCGAGCAGGATGCCCCACACCGTGCCGATCTGCGTCGACACGAACGTGGTGACGACCGGCCCCACCACCCAGATGATCTCCTGCGCCGTCGCGTCGAGTGAGAACAGCGGCGTGAGCTGGTTGCCCGGCACGATCTTGGGGTAGATGGTGCGCACGGCGGACTGCACCGGGGGCATCGAGATGCCGGCGACCGTGCCGACGACGACGTACCACGGGAGGGTCAGGGGGAGCACGGCGATGGCGGTCACCGAGATGGCGCACACGATCATGGTCGTCGTGAGCACGCGGCGCATGCCCCAGACACCCATGAAGCGGCTCGTCATGGGGCCGGCGACGGCCTGGCCGATGCTCGTGGCGGCGAGGACGAGTCCGGCCGCGGCGTAGGACCCGGTCTGGTGTTCGATGTGCAGCAGGAACGCCAGCGAGATCATGCCGAAGGGGAACCGTGCGGTCAGCTGGGCGGCGATGATGCGGCCGACACCCGGTCGTTTCAGGAGTTGCGTGTAGCTGCCCACGATCCTTCAGACTATCCGGGTTGGAGCAGGCGCCGTCAGGGATTAGGTTTGACCCCGTCCCAGCGAGAGGTCACCCATGCCGGAGCAGCTCATCAGCGTCGAAGAGCTCGCCGCGGCCGCAGCGAGCGGCCGTCGCGTGCACGTCCTCGACGTCCGCTGGCAGCTCGGTCGGGACGACGGCCGCGAGCTGTACCTCGCGGGTCACCTACCCGGAGCCGTCTTCGTCGACCTGCCCCGTGAGCTCGCGGCGGAGGCGAGCGCGAGCGAAGGTCGGCATCCGCTGCCCGCCATCGAGGCCCTGCAGGCCGCCGCGCGACGCTGGGGTCTGAACGACGGCGACGGCGTCGTCGTCTACGACGGGAACGGCGGTCAGTCGGCCGCGCGGGCGTGGTGGTTGCTGCGACACGCGGGCATGACGGATGTGCGGCTCCTCGACGGCGGAATCGACGCGTGGCGCCGTGCGGGTCTCGGTGAGCAGACGGATGACGTCGACGCCCGTCCCGGAACAGTCACCCTCGCCTACGGTCACCTCCCCGTCCTGAACGCCGATGCCGCAGCTCGCCTCCCCGAGGACGGCGGAGTGCTGCTGGACGCTCGAGCGGTCGAACGCTATCGCGGCGAGGTCGAACCCGTCGACCCGCGCGCCGGTCATATCCCGGGTGCCCTGAGTGCCCCGAGCAGCGGCAACCTCGACGAGTCCGGAGACCTCAGGAGCGCCGACGCCTTGCGCGAGCACTTCGAACGCCTCGGCGTGAGCGCGGATGCGCCCGTCGGCGTGTACTGCGGATCGGGCGTCACAGCGGCCCATGACGTGCTCGCGCTCGCCGTTGCGGGGTACGACGCCGCGCTCTACCCGGGTTCGTGGTCGCAGTGGTCGAACGACCCGTCACGCCCGGTCGCGACCGGCGGAGCCGACGAGACGCCGCCGAAACAATCCTGACGCAGACTGTTAGAGCCAGGCCGGTCATCCGATCGGCGCCCATGAAAGAGGAAAAACCCATGCGCATCCGTTCCGCCCTCCCCGTCGCCCTCGCGACGGCAGCAGCTGCAGCACTGCTGCTCAGTGGCTGCGTCAACAACAGCACCCCGTCGACCGGCTCCTCCACCGGGGCCAGCGACGTGAAGAAGGACGACGCGGCCGCCGCACTGCTTCCCGATTCGGTCACCAAGGCCGGCAAGCTCGTGATCGGCACCGACCCGACCTACGCGCCCAACGAGTATAAGGACGACGCCGGCAACCCGATCGGCTGGGAGATCGACCTCGCGAACGCGATGGCTGCCAAGCTCGGCGTCAAGGCCGAGTACCAGGTCTCCAAGTTCGACAACATTATTCCCTCGGTCACGGGAAGCAAGGCGGACCTCGGCCTGTCGTCCTTCACCGACACGACCGAGCGCGAGAAGCAGGTCGACTTCGTCAACTACTACAGCGCGGGAATCCAGTGGGCGTCAGCCAAGGGCAAGGACGTCGACCCCGACAACGCCTGCGGTCTCAAGGTGGCCGTGCAGGCGACCACGTACGAAGACACCGATGAGGTGCCGGCCAAGTCGAAGGACTGCACGGATGCGGGCAAGCCCGAGATCCAGAAGCTGCAGTTCGACACCCAGGATGCCGCGACCAACGCCGTCGCACTCGGCCAGGCCGACGCCATGTCGGCCGACTCGCCCGTCACCCTCTATGCCATCGCGCAGACCGGAGACAAACTGCAGCTCGCCGGCAAGACGTTCGATGACGCGCCCTACGGCATCGTCGTGAAGAAGGACTCGAAGCTCGTGCAGGCGGTGCAGAAGGCGCTGCAGTCGATGGTCGCCGACGGCACCTACAAGAAGGTCCTCGACAAGTGGGGCGTTGCCGACGGCGGCGTGAGCACCATCGACGTCAACCTGGCCTCGAAGGGCTGAGTTCCGTGAGCACCGCTGCAGGGTCGGCTCCGGAATCGGAGCCGATCCGGGCCATCAAGCTGAAGCACCCCTGGCGCATCGTGTTCGCCGTGGTGATCCTCGTGATCGCCGCGGTCTTCCTGATCGACGCGGCCAGGCGCCCCGCCTACGACTGGGCGTCGGTGGCGAAGTACTTGTTCGACCGCCGCGTGTCCGCCGCTGCCCTGGTGACCCTCGAGCTGACGGTGCTCGCCATGATCATCGCGATCGTCCTCGGGGTGCTGCTCGCCGTCATGCGACTCTCGCCGAACCCGGTGCTCAAGGCTGTCGCGTGGTTCTACGTCTGGCTGTTCCGCGGAACACCCGTGTACGTGCAGCTGGTGTTCTGGGGCCTCATCGCCACGATCTACCAGACCATCGACATCGGCATCCCGTTCACCTCGGTGCAGTGGGCGTCGTTCGCGACGCAGGCCGTGGTCAACGCGTTCTGGCTCTCGGTGATCGGCCTGGGACTGAACGAGGCCGCGTACATGAGCGAGATCGTGCGCGCCGGGCTGGTGTCGGTGGACACCGGGCAGAACGAGGCGGCGACGGCGCTCGGCATGAGCTGGGGTCAGACGATGACCCGCGTCATCCTTCCTCAGGCGATGCGGGTCATCATCCCACCCACCGGCAACGAGGTGATCTCGATGCTGAAGACCACGTCGCTGGTCACCGCCGTACCGTTCAGCTTCGACCTCTACAACCGCACGCGGGACATCTCGGCTGAGACCTTCAATCCGATTCCGATGCTCATCGTCGCGTCGATCTGGTACCTGTTCTTCACGTCGATCCTCATGGTGGGGCAGTACTTCCTCGAGAAGCGCTTCGCCCGCGGGATCGGCGATCGCCGTGACGGGAAGGGCGGCGATGGTGGCCCGACGGGCACGCTCCAGATCGTCGGAGCCAACCAGCCGTCCGTGGTGATGCCGCAGGCGCACGAAGCCGGGAGGCGTTGACCATGACCGACACGAGTATCGCTCCGGCCCCATCCGCGGCCGCCATCACCCCCATGGTGGAGGCCGTCGGCGTCTCGAAGAGCTTCGGCTCCAACGAGGTGCTGAAATCCATCTCGCTGACGGTGCGCCCGGGCGAGGTGCTCTGCCTCGTCGGCCCCTCTGGGTCGGGCAAGTCGACGTTCCTCAGGCTCATCAACCACCTGGAGACGCTCTCGTCGGGTCGGCTCAGCGTCGACGGATCTCTCGTCGGCTACCGTCAGGTCGGCGAGAAGCTCTACGAGCTGCACCCGAAGGATGCCGCACGGCAGCGCCGGGAGATCGGGATGGTGTTCCAGCGGTTCAACCTGTTCCCGCACATGACCGCTCTCGAGAACGTCATGGAGGCGCCGCAGCGGGTCAAGCGACAGCCGAAGGCGCAGGTCGAGCAGCGCGCGCGGGACCTGCTCGCTCGCGTGGGGCTGGCCGATCGTGCCGACTACTACCCGGCGCACCTCTCGGGTGGGCAGCAGCAGCGAGTGGCGATCGCCCGGGCGCTCGCGATGGAGCCCAAGCTCATGCTGTTCGACGAGCCGACATCCGCCCTCGATCCCGAACTCGTCGGCGAGGTGCTCGACGTCATGAAGGAGCTCGCGAGCTCGGGCATGACGATGATCGTCGTCACGCACGAGATGGGGTTCGCTCGGGAGGTGGCCGACACGCTCGTCTTCATGGACGGGGGAGTGGTGGTCGAGTCAGGGCAGCCGCGCGAGGTGCTCGCGAACCCGCAGCACGACCGCACCCGGGCGTTCCTGTCGAAGGTGCTGTAGCCACTCAACCAGCGGGAGCGGGCAGCGTCTTCTCGAACGGGAGGTAGCCCACCTTCTGCCAGTCTCCCTCGACGTCGAACTCAGGCGTGTAGCCGAGGGCGAGGTAGAGCGCGACGGCCTCGGGCTGCTTCGAGCCGGTCGTGAGCACTATCCGGCGGATGCCGCGTCGAGTCGCCTCCGCCTCGAGCTCGGTCATCACGCGTCGGGCGAGCCCCTGGCGCCGGTGCGCGGACGAGGTCCAGACGCGCTTGACCTCGACCGACGCGTCATCCGCTCGCATGAAGGCACCGCCGGCGACGGGAGTGCCATCCGCGTCGCCGCCGTCGGCCAGGAGCAGGAGGAACTCGCCGCCGTTGGCGGGATCGAATCGCTCGGCCGGATAGCGGGAGAGCTCCACCGACGGAGGATGATCGCCCCCACCCCCGTACCGCTCGTCGTACTCGCGGGAGAGCTCCTCGACGAGCGGCCGCGCGAGCGGGTCGTCGTGTCGGGATCGGACCACCTTCACCTGCATCCGTCCATTCTCTCCCGGCCGGGACACCCGATCAGCGCGAGGCGAGCACCTTCACGATGCGCTGCGGCGAGACCGTCTCGGCCGTCCCGAGCTCCTGGGCGAACAGGCTGATGCGCAACTCCTCCAGCATCCAGCGGGCCTTGACCAGACCGGCGTCGGCGTGGACGGAGATCGGGATGGTCCCGCCGGCTTCCGCATAGCGCGTTGCGACGCCCTCCACCTCGCTCATCCAGACCCGGTCGCGTCCGGGATTCTCGGCGAGCTTGGCGAGCCGAGCTGTGATGCCCGCGAGATACCGGGGCAGATGCCGGAGCCGCGCGAGACCGGTGCTGGAGACGAAACCGTCGAAGACGAGCCCGCTGAGCTGCTCACGGATGTCGGCCAGAGCGCTGATCGTCTGCATGTTCGTGGCCGCCTTGATGCCGCGCTCGGCGTTTCGCGCGGCAGTGAGCGTTCGCGAGACCAGGCCGACGGTCTCGAACATCGTGTCCATCACCACGGCAGAGACGCGGTCGCGGGTCGACTCGAACTCGCTCCGGGTGAACAGCAGGCCGTCGGATGCGACGCGGACGAGCACGTCGTCGATGCACGCGAGAAGGCAGTCGGAGAACAGCGCGGTCGTCGAACGATACGGGCTGGCGGCGAGCGCGAGCTTCTCCGCGTTGGTGAGGTGGCTCTGCACGTAGCTCGACGGCGATGGCACCGCGAGCGCGAGGAGTCGACGGATGCCGCCGGGCATCGCCGCAGCCTGGTCCGCTGCGGTGGTCAGCAGCCGCAGGTCGACCGACTGGCCGTTGTCGATCAAGGCAGGGTAGGCGCGGATGGCGTTTCCGCCCACGCGAGTGTCGACGTGGCGCGGGATCTCGTCGAGTGGCCACGTCGTGAGCCCGGCGGCCTCGGCGAAGGACGTCGACGGGAGCCGTGCGCCGGTGAGGGCATCCCGAGCAGCTGCCACCCGGTTCGCGCCCGATGTCCGGGGCGGCCGCTCGGTGAAGGTGCGCGCGACGGCATCCCGGGCCCGGTCGGCCAGCTGTGCCTGCAGTCCGCGCAGGTCCTTTCCGGCCGCCAGTTCGCGGCCGCGCTCGTCGACCACGCTGAACCGCGCGCGCAGGTGCGGAGGGATGCGGTCGAGGTCGACGTCGGCCGCGGTGGCCGGCGCGTGGCTCAGGCGTTGGATGGCGCCGCTGACGACGGCGGCGAACGGCTCGTCGGTCGGGGTGTCGGGCAGTTCGGCCGCGATCTTCTCCGCCCAGTCGTTTGCGGGTACGACGTGACGGCGGATGGACTTCGGGAGCGCCTTGATCATGGCGGCGATGAGCTCGGTGCGGAGCCCTGGCACCTGCCAGTCGAATCCGTTCGGGCTCACCCGCGCGAGCAAAGCCAGAGGAATCACGGCGGTGACGCCATCGTCCGCAGCTCCCGGCTCGAATCGATAGCGCAGCGTGAAGCGCTGGTCGGCCTGCTGCCAGCTCGGCGGATAGGACGCCTCGTCGACGTCCGCCGCCTCCTCCGGCGCCAGCGCCTCGGGCGTCATCGTGAGCAGGTCGGGCGTCGTCCTGCGCGTCTCGCGCCACCAACCCTCGAACGAGCGCGTGGAGAACACGTCGCTCGGAACCCGGCGATCGTAGAACGCGAACACGGCCTCATCATCGAACAGGATGTCGCGACGTCGGGTGCGCTCCTCGAGTTGCTCGAGCTCCCGCCGCAGTCGGCGGTTTGCGCGATCGAAGGACTGCTGCGCGTCCCATTCGCCCTGCACCAGGGCGTGACGGATGAAGAGCTCGCGCGCATACGCCGGGTCGACGCGCGAGAACTGGATGCGCCGCCGCGGGATGATCGGGACCCCGTAGAGCGTGACCTTCTCGTAGGCCACGACCGCGCCCTGCGACTTCTCCCAGTGCGGCTCGCTGACGCTGCGCTTGAGCAGGTCACCCGCCAGCGGCTCGGCCCACGCGGGGTCGATGGCGGCGTTCATGCGCGCGAAGAGTCGGCTGGTCTCAACCAGCTCACCGCTCATCACCGCATCCGGCTGCTTCTTGGCCAGCGTCGAACCCGGGAAGATCGCGAACCGCGCCTGACGCGCCCCCGCATACTCGATGCGCGGCCGGCCGCCCTGCCGCGCGTCCTTCGCCGGCTTCTCGTCTTTCAGACCGATATGCGAGAGCAGCCCGGCCAGGAGCGCCTTGTGGATGCCGTCCGCGTTCGGCTCACTCTGCTCGGTCGACACCGCCAACCCGAGTGGCTTGGCGAGCTGGCGCAGTTGGCGATAGACGTCCTGCCATTCACGCACCCGGAGGTAGTTGAGGAACTCTGCCTTGCACAGTCGTCGGAAGGCGCTCGACGACAGCTCCCGCTGCTGCCTCTCGATGTGGTTCCAGAGGTTCAGCAGGGTGAGGAAATCGCTCGTCGGGTCGGCGAAGCGGGCATGCTTCTCGTCGGCCTGGGCACGACGCTCGAGCGGCCGCTCCCGAGGATCCTGGATGGTGATGCCCGCCACGATCGCGAGCACCTCGCGGCTCACGCTGTGGCGCTTCGACTCGATGACCATGCGCCCGAACCGAGGGTCGATGGGCAGGCGGGCGAGGTCGCGTCCGGTGCGGGTGAGCCGCAGATCCGTTCCCCGCCCCTTCTCGAGCGCGCCCAGCTCCGCGAGCAGGTCGAGGCCGTCCTTGATGCCGCGCGAGTCGGGCGGGGTGAGGAACGGGAAGTCCTCGATGGAGCCGAGGCCGAGCGAGATCATCTGAAGGATGACGGCGGCGAGGTTGGTGCGCAGCACCTCGGGTTCCGTGAACTCGGGGCGCTTCGCGAAGTCGTCCTCGGAGTAGAGGCGGATGGCGATGCCGTCGCTGGTGCGGCCCGAGCGGCCCGAGCGCTGGTTGGCGCTGGCCTGCGAGATCGCTTCGATGGGCAGTCGTTGCACTTTGGAGCGCACGCTGTAGCGGCTGATGCGGGCCGTTCCGGCATCGACGACGTATCGGATGCCGGGCACCGTGAGACTCGTCTCGGCCACGTTGGTCGCCAGCACGATGCGTCGACGCACCCCAGCGATCTTGGACGGCTCGAACACGCGATGCTGGTCGGCGGATGACAACCGCCCGTAGAGCGGAAGCACCTCGGTCGTCGACGCCCCGCCGGCGTAGTGGCCCCGCACGGCCTCCTCGGCATCCCGGATCTCGTTCTCACCCGAGAGGAACACCAGCACGTCGCCGCTGGATTCGCGGTTCAGCTCGTCGAGCGCGTCGATGATGCCCTGCAGGTAGTCGCGGTCCTCGGTAGCCGCTCCCTCGTCGTCCTCCTCGTCGCCCTCGTCTTCAGCGACGAGCGGCCGATAGCGGATCTCGACGGGGTAGGTGCGCCCCGACACCTCGATGATGGGAGCCGGCTTGCCGTCGGCATCCGCGAAGTGCTTGGCGAAGCTCTCGGGATCGATCGTCGCGCTCGTGACGATGACCTTGAGGTCGGGTCGCCGCGGCAGCAGGCGCTTGAGGTAGCCGATGAGGAAGTCGATGTTGAGGCTGCGCTCGTGCGCCTCGTCGATGATGATGGTGTCGTACGTGCTCAACAGCCGGTCGTGGTGCATCTCGTTGAGCAGGATTCCGTCGGTCATGAGCTTGATGCGGGTGTCGGCTGACGCGCGATCGGTGAAGCGCACCTGGTAGCCGACCACGCCACCCAGTTCGGTGCCGAGTTCCTCGGCGATGCGCTCTGCGATGGTGCGAGCGGCGAGGCGGCGGGGTTGGGTATGCCCGATGTGCTCACGGCCGAGCTCGAGGCAGATCTTGGGCAACTGAGTCGTCTTGCCCGAGCCGGTGGCGCCCGCGACGATGACAACCTGGTTGTCGCGGATGGCCTCCGCGATCTCGTCCCGCATGCGGCTGACGGGCAGCTCCTGTGGGTAGGAGATGTCGGCGAGGACGGGCTCTGGCATGGCGTTCCAATGGTATCCGGGCAAGTACTGCCCTATCGCGTCGTGACCCTCAGAAGAATGCGGCGCAGGAGAGCTTCGTGAACCCGTCGTAATCCGTGACGTCGTCGTCCGTGCCGTCGCTATTCATGGCCGCGTACAGCAACTGACCCGCACGCAACGCCGCGACCCTTTCTCCAGACACCCACGAGACGAGGGTGGCGTCAGCCTCGCCTGGCGTGGACGCGGCGAAACCTGCTGCGGACTGGTCGCCGATGAGATGCGCCACGTCCGCACGCGTTCCAAGAGGCACCATCGACGTCGCGCCTGCGGAGTTCGGCAGCGACCAACTTCCTATCGTCTCCGCTGTCTCGGTCGATCGAGTCGCCGTGAACGTCGTGACCGCCGATCGGCACGCATGGACGACACCGTAGAGTTCGTTGGAGTCGTCGAGATAGAGACCGGCGTAACCGGTCGCGGACGGAGTGCATCCCGCCAACGCGAGGGTGAACGCACTCAGGGTGCCGATCATCGCGGCGCGTGCGATCATCCTCATGCTGCTGAAGGTACGTGAGGGGGGACGGCTTCAGGGGCTCACGCGACAACGATTCGGATACGGCCCGATCCAATCTCACTCGCGAGCCTCCAGCTGCGCGTGGGCATTCCGGTGCCATGCCGACAGGTCCGTCTGCGCCTTGGCGACGGCTCGCCGGCCGCGATAGAACGCTCGCGCTGGGCCGGCTCCCAACAGCAGCAGCGGGACGAGGACGAGTCGACCGTCGACGTCGACTTCGAGGATCAAGGCGGGGCGGCGTAGCCGATCTTTGACCGCGAGCCCGGCGGTCGCCGATCGAGTCCCGGGCCACGGCACCACAGCGACACGGAATGGCTCACCGTCGCCTCCGTAAATCGAGAGTCCATCCTTCTGGAGAACCAGGGAATAAGTCCATCCGATACGTTGCCAACCGGTGCAGGCGCTGTCGAGGTCGGAGTTCGGGGAAAGGACCTCAAACGCCTCAGTCAGGCCGTCAACGATGGAGATGGTCCTCCAGACCGTCAGTGAGCCAGCCTTCATCCGGCGTTCTCGCCGACGAGTGCGCGCCATCACGGCGTACAGCAACGGTGCGCCGAGCAGGACGATGCTGACGGCGATCGTGGCACACAGTAACGCGTCGCCGAGTGGAGTTGAAGTCGAAGCGGAATCAGTGACGAGCCACAGCCAGCAAGCCAGTACGCCCCGGCGAGCAGCCCGATCGCGATGGTCCACAAGTTCGACGGCTTTACTCGGAGAGCGGGGAAGTCCGCTCCGCTGTAGGTCACGGGTCACAGTATGGCGTGAACCAGCTCGCGCGCGCGGGTTCGGATCGCTGGGCGTCAGCAGATTACTTGAATATGCAGAGTACTTTGTGCTACAAAGTACCTGCGAGAAGAGCGAGGCGCATTATGACGACCAACGACGACGACAGCAGCGACGCCCTCACGCCGGCTCAGATGCTTGGGCTGCTGCAGGATCAGCAGCGGAGCGTCCAAGGTCAGTTGGGCGGGTTCGTTCCGGTCATCATGCTCACGTGGGGCATCGCCTGGCTCCTGGGGTTCGGGGCCCTCTGGCTCATCGACGGGGCGCGGCCCGGCTTCGCGCTTCCGCTCGGCGCCGCCATCGCCGTCTTCTGCGTTCTGCTCGCCGTGGCGATCGCCGTCTCGACGGTGCTCGGCATCCGTTCGAGTCACGGCATCCGCTCGACGAGGGCTGCAGTCTTCACCGGTGCGGTCTACGGGTGCACCTGGTGGGTCGGATGCCTCGGCATCGCCGCGCTCGGAGGCGGGCTCGTCTCGGCCGGCATGTCGCCCGCTGTCGCCAACCTGTTCTACCCGAGCGCATACGTCATGTTCAGCGGCGTCATGTTCATCGTCGCTGGCGCCATCTGGCAGGCCGTGCCCTCGGTCGTCCTCGGCGGCTGGACGGTGCTCATCGCCGCGGTCGCCCCGTACTTCGGCTACCCGACTCACTACCTCTTCCTCGCGATCGCCGGGGGAGTGGGCTTCCTCGCACTCGGTGCCGCCTCCCTCGTGCGCCTGCGTTCGCTGCGCTCGCGCGTCGTGCAGGCAGGAGCCTCGGGCGCATCGGCGGGGGCATCGGGAGCGCCGAGCCGTGGCTGAGCTCGATCCCGTCATCCATGCCCAGGCGCGCCTGCGCATCATGGCGGCACTGGCCACGCGCGAGGTCGGGGAATCCGTCGCCTTTCCGCGGTTGCAGGAGCTGCTCGCCATGACGGCCGGCAACCTCTCGACGCACCTGCGCAAGCTCGAGGATGCCGACTACGTCGAGGTGGAGAAGACCTTCTCAGGTCGCACGCCCGTCACCTACCTCTCGCTCACCCGCACGGGGAGACGGGCGTTCGAGGACTACATGGACTCCCTCCGATCCCTCCTGGGGCAATGATCATGACTCTTGCATCCCTTCTCGACGTCACCCGCCGGTTCGGCGAGGCCCCGGCACTCGACCACGTCACGCTCGACATCGAGCCGGGCACCTTGGTCGGACTGCTCGGGCCGAACGGCGCCGGCAAGTCCACCCTGCTGAGCCTGGTGGCGGGGCTCCGGCGGCCGACGAGCGGTACGGTCACGCTCTTCGGCGGAGACCCGCGCGACCACCGCAATCGTCGTGCGCTCGGCGTCACTCCCCAAGAGTCTGCGCTGCCGCCGACGCTCCGGGTCGGCGAGGTCATCGACTACGTCGGCGCGCATTTCGACCAGCGGATGCCCACAGCCGAGCTTGCGGCCGAGTTCGGCCTGGGTGACCTGTTGCGCAAGCAGACGGGCGCGCTCTCGGGCGGCCAACGCCGCCGATTGAGTGTGGCGCTGGCGTTCGTCAGACGGCCGCGGCTCGTGCTGCTCGACGAGCCGACCACGGGCCTCGACGTCGACGGTCGCCGCGCGCTGTGGGACGCCGTGCGACGCCAGCACGAGGCCGGTGCGACCCTCGTGCTCACGAGCCATCACCTCGAGGAGATCGAGGCCCTGGCCGAACGCGTGATCGTCCTCGCTTCCGGACGCATCATCGCCGACGACACCCTCGAGTCGGTCGTCGGACGCGTCGGGGTCAGCCAGGTGCGGCTGCGGTCCGCCGAATCCGATCGGATCGCGTCGCTCCCGGGCGTCACCCACGCCGAACGCAACGACGACGGCAGCGTCACCTTCTCGGCTCGCGACGCCGACGAGCTCGTGGTCGCGCTTGTGCACGCCGGCGTCCCCTTCACGGATCTCGCCATCCGCGGCGCCACCCTCGAAGAGGCGTTCCTCAGCCTCACCGACGGCCCGATTCTGGAGCGTGCATCATGAGCACCGTCGGCCTCACCGTCACCCACGCGAAGTACAACCTCATCGAGACCGCGCGCATCCCGATCGCCCTGATCTCCTCCCTCGCCTTCCCGGCTCTCGCCCTGCTGTTCTTCGTCGTGCCGCAGAGCATCGTCGCGAGCAACGCGCTTTACGCCACGCAGGCCGTCGTGTCGTTGAGCGTGTTCGCCGTGATGTCGAACTCCCTCTTCGGGTTCGGGCTGACCGTCGCCGAGAATCGCGAGAAGCCGTGGGACCCCTACCTCCGCACCCTTCCCGCCCCCGGCGTCGCCCGTGTGCTGGGGCAGGTGTTCTCCACCGGCGCCCTCGGCATCGCCGCGATCCTGCCCGTCATCGTGCTCGGCGCCCTCTTCACTGCGGCGAGTGCGTCACTGCTGCACGTGCTCGCGGGCCTTCTCGCGCTCATCATCGGTTCGCTGCCGTTCATGTTCATCGGCCTGTGCATCGGCTACTCGATGCCCTCGAAGGCGGCGATCGCCGTGGTGCAGGTCGTCATGTTCGCGCTCGCGTTCATCGGCGGGCTATTCCTCCCGCCGCTCCTGTTCGCGCCGTGGCTCGACGCCATCTCGCGTTTCACACCCTCGCGACAGGCCCGGGAGCTCGTGATCTGGGCCGTGCAGGGCGGAACGCTCGAGCCGTGGGTGTGGATCGGCGTGCTCGCCTGGACGCTCCTCACCTTCGCCCTGGCCCTCCTGCTGTTCCGCCGTGACGAGGGGGTCCGGTTCCGCTGAGGAACGGATGTGCACCCGGGAGCGTGCAGACTGTCAGAGGCCCTCACGATTTCCGACCGAAGGACACGCCTTGGCAATGACCCCCGCCCTCCTCGACTTGCTGCGCAAGCCCAGCGCCTGCTTCCTCTCGACGATCATGCGTGACGGATCTCCGCAGGTCACCGAGACATGGGTCGACACGGATGGCGAGCGCGTCATCATCAACACCGTCACCACGCATCTCAAGGTGCGCAACATCGAGCGGGATCCCCGCGTCGCGCTGGCCATCCAGGACCCTGACAACACGTTCCGTTACATCCAGGTGCGCGGTCGAGTCATCGGGATGACGACGGAGGGCGGCACCGAAGGCATCGAAGCGCTGTCGCAGAAATACACCGGCCGGCCCTACACCTGGTACGGCGGCCGCGACCAGCAGCGCCTCATCCTCACGATCGACCCCGAGCACGTCAGCGGCCAGGGCTGATCCTGACGTCGACCCGCTGGCGCGAGTCGCACCAAGGCGTGCCCCCGAGCACCACAGGATTTGGGGGTCAGAAAACACCTACAACTCCTGATGCAAGCGCAAAACTCGCCGCCGTCGGCGTCTCGCGGCATGGGCGAGGGTGACGACCCAAGAAGGTACGAATCCCGCTATAAGTAGCAGTAGGCCTGGCCAGAAGTGCCCGAAGTCGGAGTTGAATGCCATGGCGCCGCCCATGACCCCGATGAAGCCGGCAAGGCGGAGAATCGTGGCTGGCCACAGCAGCGCCGGCGGCAGTTCCCAGCTCCAGACGAGCCGACCGTCCGGAATGGCTGACGAAAGCATGATCATCGACGCGGCAAGTGACGTAGCGCCGGCGGCGACCACTCCGACCCACACCCAGATCACGTCAGCGCTCCCGCTTCCTGGCTACTCGACCGTTAGGCATATGCCGTTGCTCTGCCCCACAGACGAGCCTGTTCAGGTCACCATTGGGTTCGCGCGGCACCCTCAGCATCAACGACGTCGCACTGCCGTTCGCGACTGACCAGACCACCACAGTGCGACCGTATCTGACCTTCCGATCTTTCAGCTTGCGGATGTGCAACATTGATCTCCAGCCAACGGCTAGCTCTGTCCGGCAGTTGGTCCCCTATTTTTCGATGTTTTCGCCCCGGATGCCACCAATCACGCCCGCAACGACGCAGACTGCACCGGCGACGAAACAGATGAGCTCACCCTTCGTGGCCGTGTAACCGCTACCCCAAGCCGGGATGATGAAGCCGGCCCCCACGAGGAGGAGGCCCACGGGTACCAGCCACCACGCTGATGGAGATTCCCGGTTCCGACGAATGAAGACCATGACGACACGTTATCTGCAGCGCAGGCGCGAGGCGCTGGAGATGACAGCGCGTGCGGTACATATGCCCGGCTTCGGCCTGTACGAGCATTGCGGACAGCGTCTGTTCATGAATTCGCCGGCCGACATGGCGTGGGACGCGTCCGACCAGCAGAATCGGACCATGCCGAAACCAACCCTCGAGCACCCGAGTGATGGATGGTTCATCTGGGTCCTCGCCGTCCTCGGACTTTTCCTCGCCGGGTGCCTGATTCTGAATGCACCTGCTTGGTTGGACACGATTGGTTTCATGCTCGCGTTACTTGGGCTGAGCTACTTCGTCATCCAATCTCGCCGCAAGCGCAGAGCACGAGAGGAATGAGCGAGAGCAAGGCCGCAGCGTCGTTGCGCACGGCCCACATCCTGCAGCGAATCGTCTTTCCGTTGAACGCGGGACTCATCGGCGCCCTCGCAGCCACCCTCGCCGCCATCCGCCTCGTCGCGGGCCACGCCGAGCCCGGGATGTGGGTTGCCTTCGCAGTAGGTACTGCGACGTTCATGGGAGCGATCATCGCCGTGCTCGTGCTTCGCAGATCAGCCATCCGAAAAGAGGGGGCTTGGGTCTAGCCCTCAGCTTTTTCGGGCCAGCGCGTACAAATAGGCGCCGAGACCGGCGAGCGCCAGACAACCGATACCGAGCGCGACGTTGACCCAGGTCTTGTAGCCAGAGACGGCCAGGACCAGGAAGAGGACGGCGCCGATTAGTCCCATCCCCACGGTGGCGCTGGCGAATGTTTTCCGCGTTTGAGCATCCGCCATCTTTGACTTGTCCACGTCGCGAATCTACCGCTTCCACTTTGAATCAGACTTCATCCGCCCCAGAGCAGATTCGCATCCGGCCGACCTCCAGAACTCCGTTCCCTAGGGACGAAGCCCCTCTGTTGCGTGAGTCAGGATGATCGGAACGAGGCTTGTCAACTTTTGACGTGGCGGGCTGACCTAAGACACGGCGGCCACGACGAGAACGGGTGTGGCGATGAACAGTGAGCCGGCTCCTCCGAGCACAACGAGAACGAGTTGAGTCAGATCCTCCGTCGGGCAGAGTATTGCGCGTCGCTCGGAGTGGGTCACCGCTCGTGTTGCGATTCTCGTCGCAACTTCAGCGCATGCGCAATAAGCCGGATCGCTATCGCGGCAAGTACCGCGACAAATACGAGAGACCACCATGCGTGGTTCACAATGACATTCGCCAGCTGTATGGCGACTAGCAAGCAGGCCGCAATCACCCACACGACAGCCATCCACACTTGGGGAATCAATCGGTCCATTACTCCTCTTCCGGGCAGGGGGCGCGCCAGCCTTCCGCCAGCGTGTCCCGCTGGCCGGGTGGGCTGCACGCACCAGGGCCGCGGACCATTATTGCGACTCCTGGAATGGGGAGTGGACAATTGGACGATCTCGGGCGCACCTAGGTTTCCTGGGCGCCCCAGCGTCCGAGCGCGGTGATGGTCGCGCGCAAGTCGAGCCCGCGATCGGTCAGCGCGTAGGCCCTGGTGTTGTGCCGGAGGGGCAGACGGTGGAGGATGCCTGCCGCTTCGAGCTCGCGCAAGCGGGTCGCGAGCATGTTGGTCCCCATTCCAAGGTCGCGCTGCAGATCTCCGTATCGCTGCGGACCCTCGAGCAGCCGCTCAACGATGAGCAGGGCCCACCGTGCTCCGACGACGTCGAGGGCTGCGGCGAGGTCGCTCACGCGATCGGATCGGTGTCCGGCTTCATCCAGAACGGCGAGTAATGGTAGCCGTCAGGGTCGTCGAACTGGCGCTGGTACATGAACGGGTAGTCGTCGGTGTCGCCGACGCGGCCGCCGGCAGCTCCGGCCCGATCGACGAGCTCATCGACCGCCTCACGGCTACCGAGGTCGAACGAGACCGTCACCTTCGAGGGGGTGTCGGGCCCGCCGACCATCTCCTCGGTGGCGCCGACGCTGGCGTACATCTCGCGACTGCCGAGCATCACATACTGGTCTGGCGCGACTGCGAAGCACGACACATTGTGATCTGACATGTCGGTGTTGAGAGTCCAGCCGAGCGCGGTGTAGAAGGCGGTCGCGCGTTCGACGCTCTCGACGGGGCAGGTGATGAATAGGCTCATGCGCACACACTTCCAAAATGAAAGTAAGTTGTCAAGAGGCGGCCCCCACCCTCCGCGATTACAACCCCGCCCACTCAGGGCCCTGCACGCGGGAGGATGAGGAGATGACCAACTCAGTCCCCACCCTCACTCTCAACGACGGCAACCTCATCCCGCAGCTGGGTTTCGGCGTCTTCAAGGTGGACCCTGCCGAGGCCGAACGCGTGGTAACCGATGCGCTCGAGGTCGGCTACCGCCACATCGACACGGCGGCGATCTACGGCAATGAGGAGGGCGTCGGGCGGGCGATTGCCGCATCCGGGATTCCTCGGGAGGAGCTGTTCGTCACCACGAAGCTCTGGAACGAGGATCAGGGGTTCTCATCGACCGCGCCAGCGCTCGACCGCAGCCTGCACCGCCTCGGTCTGGATCACGTCGACCTCTACCTCATCCACTGGCCGGTCGCCAGCAAGGGCCTCTACGTCGATTCGTGGCGGGCGATGCAGGACCTGCGCGAGCAGGGACGCACTCGCTCCATCGGCGTCTCGAACTTCCTCGAGAGCCACCTGCAGGAGTTGCTCGACAACAGCGACGTGGTTCCCGCGGTCGACCAACTCGAGCTGCATCCCGCCTACCAGCAGCGCGAGACAACGGACTTCGCCCGGTCGAACGGCATGCGGGTCGAGGCGTGGGGCCCACTCGGACAGGGCAAGTACCCCCTGCTCGAAGCCGGGGTCATCGTCGCAGCGGCGGAGGCCCACGGCAAGACGCCGGCGCAAGCGGTGCTGCGCTGGCATCTCCAGGTCGGCAACATCGTGTTCCCCAAGTCGATGCATCGTGAGCGCATCGCCGAGAACTTCGACATCCTCGACTTCGCCCTGACGGATGCCGAGGTGGAGGCCCTCTCGGCGCTCGACCGCGGCGGTCGCGTCGGCAGCCACCCCGACGACGTCGAATGATGCCCGGAGCGCTCCCGTGAACCACCTGGCGGGCTCCGCGTCGCCCTACCTCCTGCAGCACGCCGACAACCCCGTCGACTGGTGGCCGTGGGGAGAGGCGGCGTTCGCTGAGGCGGCTGCCCGCGACGTGCCCGTGTTCATCTCCATCGGTTACGCTACCTGCCACTGGTGCCACGTGATGGCCCGCGAGAGCTTCGTCGACCCGATGGTGGCCGCCTACCTCAACGAGAACTTCGTCAGCATCAAGGTCGACCGCGAGGAGCATCCCGACGTCGACGCCAGCTACCTGACGGCCGCCGGTGCCTTCACGCAGAACCTGGGTTGGCCCCTCTCGATCTTCGCCACGCCCGCAGGCCTGACCTTCTTCGCCGGCACCTACTTTCCGCCGCGGCCGGCGAACGGGATGCCGGAGTTCCTGCGCGTGCTGGGAGCGGTGACGGATGCCTGGACCCAGCGCCGCCACGAGGTCGACGGACAGGCCGACGCGATCGGTGCGGCCCTGGCATCCGCCTCCGAGGCCGCGGGACGGAGCAGCCCGCTGCTGGATACGCGCCGGCTCGACCACGCCGTGCGAGCACTCGCTGCGGGCGAGGACGTCGAGTTCGGCGGATTCGGCGCGGCCCCCAAGTTCCCCGTCGCCCCGGTGCTCGACTTCCTGCTCGCGAGCGGGGGAGAGGGTTCCGACCTCGCCGCCCGCACGCTCAAGGGCATGGGCGCTTCGCCACTGCGAGACAGCGTCGAGGGTGGCTTCTTCCGCTACGCCACCCGTCGGGACTGGACCGAGCCGCACTACGAGCGCATGCTCTACGACAACGCCCTCCTGCTGGGCTGCTACGCCGAGGCCTGGCGCCAGAGACCCGCTGACCGGCCGTGGGCGGCGCTCGTGGCCGACGGCATCGCCCGATTCCTCTCCCAGGTGCTGCAGGTCGCGGAGGGCGGCTTCGCGAGCGCGCAGGACTCCGAGAGCGTCATCGACGGGCGACGCTCGGAGGGTGGTTACTACGCGCGCGACGAGGAGGGCCGCAGCCACCTCGAGCCACCCGCCCTCGACCGCAAGCTCCTCACCGGCTGGAACGGGCTGGCCATCGGCGCTCTCGCCCGGGCCGGATTCATCCTCGATCGAGTCGACTGGTTGCAGACCGCCGCACGAGCCGCCGACAGGCTGCTGTCCACCCATCGCACCTCCGACGGACGACTGATCCGCAGCTCGCTCGACGGTCGGCCGTCGAGCGCTCCGGCGACTCTCGAGGACTACGGCATGTTGGCCGCCGGCCTGCTCGAACTCGCGGTCGCGGGCGGGGAGGCGCGCTATGCGACGGCGGCCCGCGAGCTCGTCGATGCGTGCCTGGTCGTCGGTGCCAAGGCGGGCGAGGCGTCGTTCGCGGTTCCCGGCGGGCCGGATGCCGCGCTCGCCGCGCGCGGACTCGCTCTGGCCGGCGACCCGTCCGAGGGGGCCTACCCCTCCGGAATGACGGCGATCGCCGGGGCGGCCGAGCGACTGTACCTGCTGACCGGGGACGCGAGCTATCGCGCCGCAGCAGAGGGGACACTGGCCCGCGTCGCCGCCGCGGCAGAGGCACAGCCCATCGGCTTCGGAGGCGCACTCGCCCTGATGCGCGGACTCGAGGATCCCGTCGTGCAACTGGTGACAGTGACGCCAGCGGCGCGCACCGGCGACCTGGTCGCCGGCACGCGTCTGCGTGACGCATCCGTCACCACGCTCGTCACCGACTCCCAGGCGCGGGCGTTCGCCGAGGCCGGCTTCGAGTTGTTCGCCGGCCGCACCTCACGCGATGGGCTGCCGGCCGCGTACCTCTGCTCCGACTTCGTCTGCCGCCTCCCGGTGACGGATGTCGACGCGTTGGCGCATCCGTCGTTGTGACCGCAACTGCGCGCGCGACTCTTACGCCGTGTGTCCACCGCCGTGGCGTCCGGTGTGCGGCGGGCATAGCGTCGAGCGCATGAGCAGCTTCCTGAACGTCGTCGCGGTCAGCGGCAGCCTGCACGCGCCATCCAAGACCACGGCGCTCGTCCGAGAGATCATCCGTGTGCTCGAGCACACCCTCGACGGCGCTGTCCAGGTGCACGCGCGCACCATCGAACTGTCCGACATCGGTCACGACTTCGCCGGAGCGCTGCGCCGCGACGAGCTATCGCCAGCCGCCGAGGACGCCCTGCGCTCGATCGAGGGAGCCGACCTGCTCATCGTGGCGAGCCCCGTCTACCGGGCGTCCTTCACCGGGCTGTTCAAGCACGTCTTCGACTTCGTGGGCCAGTACGCCCTGTTGGACACGCCCGTCCTGTTGGCGGCGACGGGGGGAAGCGATCGGCACGCGCTCATCATCGACCACCAGTTGCGTCCGCTGTTCTCCTTCTTCCAGGCGCTCACTCTGCCGCTGGGCGTGTACGCGAAGGATGCGGACTTCACGGACTACGTGGTCACCGACCCGGCTCTCGACGAGCGCATCGTCCAGGCCATCAACCGGGGCCTGCCGCTCATCCGGGCGCGTTTCACCGCTCCCGTCGGCGTCTCCGACTACGTCGGCACCTGGTAACTCCCCGCAGACGAGATCCGCCGCATCATCACGGGTGGGAGCTGAGGGTTCGCCTCAGGCTGCTCCGTCCATGCGGGCCAGCAGCGCCCACACCCCCGTCGACAGCTCGGGATGCTCGAGGGCGATGCTGCGCAGGAGTGCGTATTCGAAGGCCGCAGCCGCCTCACGGGGCGCGGCCGGATGGTGGGCGCGGGCTCGATCCCGGCTTACCCGGGCGTCCGAGAGGCGATCGGCGCGGATGGTCGCCACGACCTGCTCGTCGACCGACGGCAGGTCGGGCAGGAACTCCCACGGATCCTCGCCCTGCCGGCACTTGATCTCGATCACCGTCGACAACTCGTCGCGCGCCTCCTGACGCAGCTGCTCGAGCTCGACCTCTGCTTCCTGCATCGGTGATCACCTCCCCTGCCTCCACCGTAGGTGCGTTGTATGACACGCACGTTAACGGGTCGACCGACCCACCCGTCGGGGGTTGCATCACCCCACTTAGACTCGATCACTATGACCGCCGACGCCGCCCTGCTCGATCGGCTGCCGAAGACGGATGACGCCGACTCCGTCTTCGAGGCGTTCGAGGCGTGGGTGAGCGAGACCGGTCTCCGCCTCTATCCCGCCCAGGAAGAGGCGCTCATCGAGATCGTCTCGGGGGCGAACCTGATCCTCTCGACGCCGACCGGCACCGGCAAGTCGCTCGTGGCGGTCGGCGCGCACTTCGCGGCGATGGCGGCGGGCAGGCGCAGCTACTACACCGCCCCCATCAAGGCACTCGTCAGCGAGAAGTTCTTCACGCTCGTCGACACCTTCGGGGCGGCCAACGTCGGCATGCTGACCGGGGACTCCGCGGTCAACGCCGACGCGCCGATCATCTGCTGCACGGCCGAGATCCTCGCGAACCAGGCGCTCCGCCGGGGCCCGGACACCGACGTCGACGTCGTCGTCATGGACGAGTTCCACTTCTACGGCGATCAGGATCGTGGTTGGGCCTGGCAGGTGCCGCTGCTCGAGCTCACCCGCGCACAGTTCGTGCTGATGAGCGCGACCCTCGGCGACACCACCGTCATCGCCACCGACCTGTCGCGCCGCACCGGGCGCCCCACGGCATCCGTCACCGGTGTGGAGCGACCCGTTCCGCTGCAGTACTACTACGAGACCACCCCGGCCCACGAGACCATCGACGACCTGCTCGCCACCGACCGTGCGCCGGTCTACATCGTTCACTTCTCCCAGGCGGCCGCCCTCGAGCGCGCCCAGGCGCTCACCAGCGCCAAGGTCGCCACCCGCGTGCAGCGCGACGCCATCGCCGAGCTCATCGGCGAGTTCCGCTTCACCACCGCGTTCGGCAAGACCCTCTCCCGTCTCATCCGGCTCGGCATCGGCGTGCATCACGCCGGCATGCTTCCGAAGTACCGGCGGCTGGTGGAGACGCTCGCCCAGCGGGGCATGCTGCGGGTCATCTGCGGCACCGACACGCTCGGCGTCGGCATCAACGTACCGATCCGCACCGTCTTGCTGACGGCGCTCACCAAGTACGACGGGCAGCGGATGCGGCAGTTGAGCGCGCGGGAGTTCCATCAGATCGCCGGGCGCGCCGGGCGGGCGGGTTTCGACACGGCCGGCACGGTCGTTGCGCAGGCACCCGAGCACGAGACCGAGAACGCCCGCCTGGTCGCGAAGGCCGGGGATGACCCGAAGAAACTCAAGCGCATCGTGCGCAAGAAGGCTCCGGACGGATTCGTCTCGTGGGGCGAGCCCTCGTTCCGTCGGCTCATCGACGCCGAACCCGAGCCGTTGCGCTCGCACATGCAGATCACTGCGGCGATGCTCATCAACGTCATCGGTCGTGGCGGCGACGTGTTCGGCAACGTGCGGGCGCTCGTGTTCGAGAATCACGAGCCCGCCGCACGGCAGTACGCCCTCGCCCGCCGGGCACTGGGCATCTACCGCACGCTCCGCGCATCCGGGATCGTGAAGCAGGACGGCGACGCGATCACCCTCACCGTCGACCTGCAGCCAGACTTCGCCCTCAACCAGCCGCTCTCCCCGTTCGCGCTCGCCGCATTCGAGCTCATCGAGCCCACCTCGCCCGGGTTCGCCCTCGACATCATCTCGGTGCTGGAGTCGACCCTCGACGACCCGCGCGCCATCCTCAGTCAGCAGGAGTTCATCGCCCGCGGCGAGGCTGTCGCTGCGATGAAGGCCGATGGCATCGAATACGACGAGCGGATGGAGCTGCTCGAACAGGTCAGCTACCCTCGGCCACTCGACGAACTGCTGGGAGCCGCCTACGAGATGTACGCGGCGGAGCAGCCGTGGGTGCGCGACTTCGCCCTCTCGCCCAAGAGCGTGGTGCGAGACATGTACGAGCGGGCGATGTCTTTCGGCGAGTACGTCGCGTTCTACCGGCTGGCGCGCTCCGAGGGCGTCGTGCTGCGCTACCTCTCCGACGCGTACCGGACGGCGCGGCAGACGATTCCCCCCGAGCTGCGCGACGAGACGCTCACCGACCTCATCGAGTGGCTCGGCGAGCTCGTACGCCAGGTCGATTCAAGCCTGCTGGACGAGTGGAACGAGCTGGCTCATCCGGACGCCGTCCAACACCACGCGCTCGAGACCGCCGTCGTGCCGCCGGCCCCGCAACGCCTGACCACCAATGTGCGGGCGTTCCGCGTGCTGGTGCGCAACGAGCTGTTCCGCCGGGTGCAGGCGGCCGCGCGGGAGGACGTGGAGTCCCTCGGCGAGCTCGACGCCGAAGCCGGGTTCGGCGCCGAGCGCTGGGGCGAGGCGCTGGACGCGTACTTCGCGGAGTACGACGCGATCGGGACGGGAGCGGACGCTCGCGCCTCGTCGCTCCTCCAGCTCGAGGAGGGCGGACGCAGCTGGCACGTGCGCCAGGTGTTCGACGATCCCGCAGGCGACCACGACTGGGCGATCACTGCCGACGTCGACCTCGACGCGTCCGACGAGGCGGGGTTCGCCGTCATCCGCGTCACGGCCGTCGGTCCCGCCTGAGCGCTCGCGGCACGTTCACCGCTCAGGCATTCGCGCGCTGCTGCCACGCTCATCGCTCAGGCATTCGCGGGCTGCTGCCACGCTCTCCGCTCAGGCATTCGCGCGCTGCTGCCACGCTCTCCGCTCAGGCATTCGCGCGCTGCTGCCACGCTCACCGCTCAGGCATTCGCGCGCTGCTCAGGCTCGAATCCCGGAAATCGGCCTGACCGGCTCGCCATTGCCTGACCGGGGTGCGACCGTGGACGAGTTCGGAACCGCCCCTGAGTACCCCGGCACCCGGAAATAAGGCATCCGCCCGATCTGCGACCCCCTCCTCAGAGAGCAGCGTTGCCTTATCGCAGCAACGACATCCGGGAGTGATCATGCAATTCGCAGCAGGCCTCGTGGCCACCTCAGAGCACAGCACCACCGTGTGGCGAGCCGAGCGGGAGCTCGAGGCTCGCCGCTGGGCGACGGAGCTGGATGAGACCGTGACGGATGGCGGGGCAGCCCAGCCGACCGTCCGCAGCAGGCACCCCCAGCGGCACGCGCATCGCCTCGCGCTGCGGTGACGGGGGAGCCCCGCGTCGTATCCGGTGATGGCCACGTGGCCGGCGCCGGTGCGGGCATCGGTCCCCGCGTCGCTTCCGGTGCTGGCGCCCGCACCGGTGTCGGTGGTCGGTGGCACGATGGAATCGTGACGACGTCGACCTCCAGCCCGCTCTTGATCGGTCGAAGCGGCGAGCTCGCCCGCCTGCACGAGGCGTTCGAGCAGGCGAACGCCGGCACACCGCACACGGTCCTCGTGGGCGGTGAGGCCGGCATCGGCAAGAGTCGACTGCTCGACGCCTTCCTCGCCGACGTGGCCGGGCAGGCTCGGGTACTGGTGGGGCAGTGTGTCGACCTCGGCAGTGTTGCGTCACCCTACGCCCCGATCAAATCCGTCCTGCGCTCGCTCGTCGCCGACGTCGGCGCACCGGAGCTGCTGGCGGCGGCCGGTCCGGCACAAGGCGTCTTGGCGGCACTGCTGCCTGAGCTCGGTGCTGCCGGCGCCGACGTCGACACCCCGAGTGTGCGGGGCCAGCTCCACGAGGCCGTCGCCGTGATCCTCGAGACGTTCTCGCGCGAGACTCCGATCGTGGTGGTCATCGAGGACATCCACTGGATCGACAGTGCGAGCCTGTCGGTTCTGCGTTTCCTCGAGCGCGTGCTGTCGGGTGGGCGCATCCTGCTGGTGCTGAGCGTGCGCACCGAAGACGTCACCCGCGGTCACCCGGTGCGCGGTTTCCTCTCGGAGGTCGAGCGCTCCCGGTCGGTGGACCGCATCGAGCTCTCGCGCCTCACGCGCGTCCAGGTGCGTCGCCAGTTGAAGGCGATCGCCGGCGAAGCCCCGAGCGACGCCCTGGTCTCCACCCTCTTCGCACGAAGCGACGGCATCCCATTCTTCGTCGAGGAGCTGTTCGACCTCGAGGCGTGCGCCGACGGGGGAGCGCTGCCCGACACCCTGCGCGATCTGCTGCTCTCGCGGTACGAGCGGCTATCGGATGAGACGCAGCGCGTCCTGCGCATCATCGCGATCGGCGGAGTGCGGGTCGAACACGATCTCATCACGTCGGTCGTCGCCCTGTCTGCCGAGCAGCTCGACGATGCCGTGCGCGAGGCGGTGTCGGCCGGCGTTCTCGCCATCGACGGCGACGCGTACGCCTTTCGACACGCGCTCGTCCGCGAGGCTGTGCTGTTCGAGGTCCTGCCCGGGGAGCGCCCGCGTTACCACAGCGGGTACGCGCGCGCCTACGAGAGCCGCGCGGGCGAACGACGGGTGGCGGCGGAGATCTCCTTCCACTGGCTCAGCGCCCACGACGATGCCCGAGCATTCCCGGCGACGATCGCGGCCATGCGCGAGGCCCGTCAGACGTACGCATACGCGACGGCAGCGCAGATGGGCGAGCGCGCGCTAGAGCTCTGGCCGCGCGTCGAGGACGCCCGGGAGCTGGCCGGCATGGATCGGTTCGAGCTCGTCGGCCGCACCGCCTCCTACCTGCGCAATGCGGGCGAAGAGGAGCGGGCGCTGCAGGTGGCCAGGCACGGTCTCGAGGAGTGCCCCACCGACAATCCGCATTACGCCCGCCTGCTGCGTGACGCCGCGTTGTACCGTGCAGCCCTGGGCCGACCCGGCGCCATCGAGGAGTTGACCGAGGCACTGCGCCTGGTCGATCCCGCCGATGCGACGCTCGCGATGACCATCACGACAGCACTGGCCGGTCGCCTGATGATCGATGGGCGGGTGGACGACGCTCTGCAGGCGGCCGATCGCGCGCACGCCATGGCGGTCGGGGCGAAGCGGACCGCTTACGCCTCGGTGAGCGCCAACATCGCGGCGGTCTCGCATGCCCACCGCGGCGAACTCGATGCCGCCCGGGCGGGGCTGAAACAGGCCAGGCAGCTCGCGGAGAACGAGCCGAACGCGTTACTGCGCTACTGGGTGAACGCCTCGGACCTGGCCTACCTGCTGGGTGAGTTCGCTGAGGCGATCGGCTTGGCCGAGGAGGGCATGGAGCGTGCTCGCGGGTACGGCGTCGAACGCAACTCGGGCGTCGTCCTGGCCTCCAATGCCATCGACCCGTTGCAGGCCGTCGGCGAGTGGGAGCGAGCGGACGCCCTCATCCGTCGAGGCCTCGAGCTGGACCCTCCGAGAGTGTTCCAGGTCTACCTCCTCCGGGCGCGGGCGTGGGGCATGCTCTGGAGGGGCGACGTCGCCGCTGCAGCCGAGGCGATGCGGTCTCTGCGACCGATGGCAGCGCCCTACGTCGACATCGAGGTGCAGACCAGGCTCGGCATCGCCCGCGTCGCCGCGGAGGTGGCGATCGCCTCCGAGGACTGGGCGTCGGCGGCACGCGAGCTGAGTCCCCTGTTCGCCGACGACCCCGCTCCGGCACCCGGCCACGCGCTGCCCCTGCTCTGGGATGCGGCCCGCGTCATCTCCGCGGCGCCCGCCGCGATGCCCCAGCCGGCGAGCCGCATCCGCGCGCAGCTTGCCTCCTTCACGGCGTGGCCGACGCACGACCTCTGGAAGGCGTTCATCGACGCCGAATTGACCGACGATTCGGAAACGGCCGTCGTGGCGTGGTCGCTGGCGGTGGAGGCCGCCCGGTCGCCGAGAGCTGCCGTCTACCTGCGGCCATACGCCCTCCTGCAGCGGGCTCGTGCCTTGATCGCGGGCGGTGCGCGCGCCGAGGCGCGAACGGCACTGGACGAGGCGATCAGCGCTGCAGAGTCGGCGGGTGTCGGGTGGATCGTGGGCGAGGCGGAGAAGACCGCCGTGCGGGCCGGCCTGACTAGCGGCCGCGTCGAACCTGGATCGCAGGTCGACGACCTCACCGCGCGCGAACGCCAGGTTCTCGAGCTGATCGCCGAAGGGTTGTCCAACCGTCAGATCGGCGAGCGGCTGTTCATCAGCGGCAAGACCGCGAGCGTTCACGTGTCGGCGATCCTGCGAAAGCTCGGAGCGTCGAGCCGCACCGAAGCCGCGATGCGTTCCGCTGCGCTGCGCTGATCACCGCAGGCGTGCCCGCCAGCGTTGGGCGATGCTCTGCCCGAGGGACCCGCGACGTACACTGGACCGTTACGCGAAAGGTGGGGCTGCTTGGATCAGCTGTTGAATGAGAGCGCGTCGGCGGGGCCGGCATTCATGGGCGCTGCGCCCGAACGCATCGGATCGATCGGGCTGAGCGAGCATCCGGAGTCCCCGCTGCGGTCGGCGGCGCGGTCACTGCGCGCACGTCGGTTCGATCGCGAGGACCTCGTTCTGCGGAAGGGCGAGTACGCCCTCGCGTTCGGCCACTTCACGCCACGCGAGTCGATGGTCGAAGATCTCCTCGCGGTCCGTGACGCCCTCATCGCTGCCGGAATCGACTTCATCCTCGTGCGCGGCAACCACGACCGCCCCGTCATCGCCGTCGACCGGCGCTGCCGCAAGCAGCTCGCGGCGGCCCTCGCGGAGGCCTTCGCCAACGAGCCGTTCTACTCCGCCACCATCGACCGGGGAGGCGCCGCGCCCGTGCTCGTCGCGGATGGCGCGCTCTCGTCGGGCGGACGCAAGGCATCCGTCTTCCGCATCTACCGCCCCCGCATCGAGCCCATCGGCCGCCTGCGCTACGGACCCGAGACCGCGTTCCAGCTCGAACTCTGGCGGTTCGGCGACGAGGAGATCGTCGCTCCTGTCGAGAACGCCCTCATGCGCACGCGGCTGCCCCGGTCGGAGGCCGTCGAGGACTCGGTCGAGCTCTACGGCAGGCGCTGGCGCACCCTCGAGAACATGTTCGTTCCGCTCGCGAGCGACGTCTCGTTCCCGATCGACATGGTGTTCTCCTGGGTCGACGGGTCGAGCGCCGAGTTCGTGCGCGAACGGGCCAAGCGCATGAAGGCCTACGTCGTCGGAGAGGGCGACGACAGCGAGGCGCGGTTCCGGCAGATCAACGAGCTCAAGTACGCGCTGCGCAGCGTCCACATGTTCGCTCCGTGGGTACGCAACATCTACATCGCGACCGATTCGCCGGCTCCCGAGTGGCTGGCCGACCACCCGCGGGTGCGCATCGTGCGCAGCGAGGAGTTCTTCTCCGACGCGAGCGTCCTCCCCACCCACAACTCGCACGCCGTCGAGAGTCAGCTGCACCACATCCCGGGCATCGCCGAGCACTTCCTGTACTCCAACGACGACATGTTCCTCGGCAGGCCCGTGAGCCCGGAGTTGTTCTTCTCTCCCGGCGGCATCACCAAGTTCGTCGAGGCGGCAACGCGCATCGGTCTCGGGGAGTCCGACCCGGCTCGCAGCGGCTTCGAGAATGCCGCCCGCGTCAACCGGAGCCTGCTGCGCCACCGCTTCGGCAAGGTCACCACCCGGCACCTCGAGCACTGCGCGGTGCCGCTGCGGTCGGATGTCCTGCGCACGATGGAGCACGAGTTCTCGGAGGACTTCACGCGCACCGCGGCGAGCCGGTTCCGCTCGGCCACCGACATCTCGGTGACGAACTCGTTCTATCACTACTACGCACTCATGACCGGGCACGCGGTCGTGCAGACGCAGGCGCGCGTGAAGTACATCGAGACCACCTTGCGCTCGGCGCCAGACCTGATGGCGCGACTGCTGAAGAAGCGCGACCAGGACATGTTCTGCCTGAATGACGGGTCGAAGCCCGAGATCCCGGTCGAGCAGCGAACGGCCGTCGTCACCGACTTCCTCGAGCGCTACTTCCCTTTCCCCGCGCCGTGGGAGAAGGTCACACCGGCAGAGAGATCGGAGTCGTCGGAGACGGATCCGACCGGACGCGTGTCGGGTTCGTGAGCGACGCACCGATCCGGATGCCCCCCAGCTCCAGCCGGCGGGCGCTCTCGACGGGGTCGATGTAGTCGAGCGCGGGGGTGGTGCCGAGCGGCACCACCGAGTGAAGCACGGTCGTCGGATAGACGTGCACGAGGTTGAATGCGCGACCGCCGTCGCGACCCCGCGTGCCGCCGACGGGCACGTTGAGATCCTGCGTGTAGCAGCTGGCAGAGGCGACGGAGACGGGGATGCCGGCGAACATCGCCATCGACGAGTAGTGCAGGTGCCCCGCGATGATGGAGCGCACGTCGCTGCCGAGCAGCACCTCGGCGAGGCCGGCCTGATCGCGCAGTTCGACCGACACGGCCAGATCGAGCACGCTCGGAATCGGCGGGTGGTGCATGGCGAGGATCGTGCCGTCCGGTGCGGTCGTGGCCAGTTCCGCGGCCAGCCAGTCGAGCTGGTCGGAGCTCACCTCGCCGTAGTGGTGGCCCGGAACACTGGAGTCGAGGGTGATGATGCGCAGGCCGCCGATCCAGACGACGTCGTCGATCGGCTCGACCGTCGGCAGCTCGTCGCGCAGGCCGAAGCGGAACGAGGCCCGGTCGTCGTGATTGCCCATGACCCAGATGACACGCGCCCCGATGCGACGAGCAACCGGGTCGACGATCTCCCGCAGCCGATCGTAGGCATCCGGCTGTCCGCGGTCCGCCAGATCGCCCGTGAAGATGATCGCCTCCGGCCGCCCGCCGGATGCCTCGACCTCGGCCAGCAGCCCGCTCAGGTGCTCTGCGCTGTCGACCGAGCCGTAGAGCTTCTCACCCCCCGCGAGCAGGTGGGTGTCGCTGATGTGCAGCAGGAAGTGGTCCGGCCGTGGGTACTCGGCCGTTCGCGTCGTCACGCCACCATCTGAGCACCGGA
The DNA here is from genome assembly GCF_004801905.1 of Orlajensenia flava. Taxonomy (GTDB): domain Bacteria; phylum Actinomycetota; class Actinomycetes; order Actinomycetales; family Microbacteriaceae; genus Orlajensenia; species Orlajensenia flava. The sequence goes on from NZ_SSSN01000002.1 coordinate 103,757, forward strand.
TTCTGAACGGAGTGTGAATGCTCTGGGCGAGTCGCCAGAGCGGTTGCCCAACGGATGCCGTCGAACGGGAGGCGCCCGCGGGTTCCGAACTGCGATTCAATGGATGAATGCGTCCCGTCTCCGCCCTCCGCGACGACCTCCTCCATGCGGGCTACACCGTGGCGGCGCTGAACTCGCTCTGGGGGCCGGACGCCGCGTCCGCGTTGCACCGCGCATCCGTCGTTCCCGCACGACGTGCCATCGACGACCTGCGCGGACGGCTCCACACGTTGCCCGCTGTAGCGGTCCTGGCCGAGTGCTTCCTGCTGGGTTCTGCCGTATCGCGGGCCGATCTCGACCGGGCGCTGCCGACCTTGACGGCGGCCGGAGCTCAGGCGCTCGGCCTGGTCGCCTCCGACGGCGACGGGTCGTACCGCGCCGCCCTCGACCTGCGCCCGTACGCGTTCTCCGATGCCGCCGGAGACGGCGAGTGGTGGATCGTCTCAGACCTCGGCGAACTCGCCACCGGTGAGCCGCTGCGGGAGGATCACGTGCTGGGCATCGGCGGCGCGTCCACCACCCTCAGCGGGCTGCAGTTCCACTCGCCGGCGGGTCGAGTGCTCGACCTCGGCACCGGCAGTGGCATCCAGGCCATGCACGCGCGGCGGAGCGCCGGCACGGTGATCGCTACGGACATCTCGGACCGGGCTCTCGAGCTCGCGGCCTTCAACGCCGAGCTCAACGCGATCGAGCGCATCGAACTGCGCGCCGGCAGCCTGTTCGAGCCGGTGTCCGGTGAGCGGTTCGATCGCATCGTGTCCAACCCGCCGTTCGTCATCACGCCGCGGCTGCCCGGAGTTCCCGCCTACGAGTACCGGGACGGCGGGCTCGTCGGCGACGCTCTCGTCGAGTCGGTGCTGCGGGGGATCGCGAGTCACCTCGAGCCGGGCGGCACCGCCCAGCTGCTCGGCAATTGGGAGTACCGCACGGATGCCGCCGGCGCCGAGCTGTCCGGCCTCGGTCGGGTGGAGGGCTGGCTGGACGAAACGGGGCTCGATTACTGGGTCGTCGAGCGGGACACGCAGACTCCGTCCGAGTACGCCGAGACCTGGATCCGCGACGGCGGAACGCGACCGGGACCCGCCTTCGACACCCTGGTGGAGGCGTGGCTCGACGACTTCGCGGCGCGCGGAGTGCAGGGCGTCGGCTTCGGCTATGTCGTCCTGCGCGCGCCGGCCGGCGGAGCATCCGTGAGTCTCCGGCGCGCCGAGCAGCAGCACGGTCCGCTCGGCGAAGGGGAGCCGAACGGCATCGGAGCACACCTCGAGCGGTGCCTGGCCGCTCACGATGCCATCGTCGGGCTCGACGACAGCGCCCTCGGCGAGCTGAGGCTGCGGGTGGCCGGTGACGTGACGGAGGAGCGCCATTACTGGCCGGGCCAGGATGATCCGGCCGTCATCCGTCTGCGACAGGGCGGCGGGTTCGCGCGGGTCATCGACCCCGGAACGGCCCTCGCCGCGCTGGTGGGGGCCAGCGACGGGGAACTGAGCGTCGACGCGATCATCGGCGCCCTGGCGGACCTCCTCGACGCGGATGCCGGCGCTCTGCGTGCCGAGCTGCTTCCGGCCGTGCGCGAGCTCGTGACGATCGGCGTGCTCGAGCTCGGGTGAAGCGCGGTCGGTTCGGGCACTCAGCCGGTCTTGGTCCAGTCGAGGTTGATGACGTTGCCGATGTAGACGTTCTCGCCCACGTCATGGATCTGCGGATTCATGTGAAGCAGTTGCGACTGCGGGAGGTCGAAGCGCTGGGCGATGTCGAAGAAACTGTCGCCGGCGACGACGGTGTAGCTGATCAGCTGGCCATTGGCATCCGAGACGGGAGACCCCTCTGCGCCGTCGCGCGCACCGTTGTCCGTAGCCGGTCCGGGTTGGATGACCGGTGCCGGGTCGTTGGGAACGATGGGCGCCGGGGTGGCCTGCTGGACATCGAAGGTCTGCGTCGGTGTCGGCGGCAGGGGCGCAGCAGTCGGGGTGACGGTGACGACCACGGTCTTCGGAGGAGCGGGTGGTGCCGGCGCGGTGCATCCGGTGAGCATCAGCGCCGTCGTCGTCGCGACGACCAGTGTTGCGGCGCGTGCCTGCGCGGCCCGCATTGCCCCCATCGGCACCTCTGCCTCCCCTTCGTGACTCGCCGTCGATGGCGACACTGATGCGAACTCTACCGAGTCGCCGACTTCTCCACACCTCAACCTCAGGCACACTCTTCACACAGATCGCAGGCCCGTCCGTTGGCGAATCGACCGGCGGGCCACGCTCGATCCATGACGATCGAAGCAGAAGAAGCCGCGACCATCCCCCTGCACAGTGACGCCGAGATCGAACAGCGCGTCCTGGCGCTCATCGGCTCCGCGAATCGAAGGCAGGTCTGGTTGATGTTCCTCGACGAGGCCGACGTGCAGTTGCCGGTCATCATCCCGATGGCCGACTACCCCAGTGCACCGTACGGTGGTGCCGCCGAGTTGTTCGCAGCGCGCATCGCCGAGGTCGTCGAAGCGACGGATGCCGCCGGCCTGATCGTGGTCTGGGAGCGCTGGGGCGGCGCCGAGAGCACAGAGGCCGACAGGGTCTGGGCGCGCGAACTGGCGTCGGCGTGTGCGGCCGTCGAGGTGTCGGTGCGAGCCCAGCTCATCAGTCACAGGTCGGGAGTCCGCTGGTTCTCTCCCGATGACTACCTGTGAGCATGCTCGCGCGTCAGAGTGACGCTGACCGGGATATTAAGCTCGACTCATGCCGGAGAGCCCCCTGTCGTCGACGCCCTACGAGGTACTCGGCGTGGCATCGGCAGCGAGCGACGACGAGCTGCGCAGAGCCTTCAGGCAACTGTTGCGCCAGACCCACCCCGACACCGGAGGCGACGTCGCTCGCTTCCACGCCGTGCAGGTCGCCTGGGAGATGGTCGGAACGCCGGCTGCCCGGGCGGCGTACGACCGTGGACATCCGTTCGCGACCTCCGACGACCCGCGAGAGGCCTGGGCGACGCCGCAGGAACGGGTGCGCACCGACTCGCGTCCGACGGCGCGATCGTTCGGACATCCGGGCGGCTGGTCGCGCGAGTACTACCTCGACCACCTGCGCGAATGGGCGGGTCGTGGGGTCGCCATCCCCGATCCCTACGACGCCCAGCTGGTGCGCAGCGCGCCTCGCGAGATCCGACACCTCCTGGCGAACGCTCTCGCGGAGGAAGCCACGGCGAGGCAACTGGCGGGGTTGGGCATCGGATTCACGGTGTGGCACGACGTCGCCTCCGACGCCGGCACTCCCGGACTTCCGCCGAAGATCGACCACATCGTGCTCGGCCCCGGCGGCCTGATGGCGCTGCAGAGCGAGGACTGGGGTGAGCCGGTCGGCGTCAAGCGCGGCGATCTGATCGGCTCCGCACTCGATGGCGAGCGGCCCATGCACGAGTTGTCCCTTCGCGCGCGCAGCGTGGCCAAGCGGGCTCGTGTCACGTTCACCGGGCTCATCGTCGTTCTGCCCGACGGTGACGCCCCCTCGGGGGTCGAGGTGCTCGGGTCGAGCCGTCGAGCCGTCACGGCAGTCGTCGAACATTCCCGGCTGCCCGGCGTGCTCAGGGACGGATTGCCCGGAGCGGCGCGCATCAACGGCTCGGAGTTGTTCGAGGTGCGCACGCGGCTGCAGGCCGGCATCCGTCACATCTAGAGCACTCCAGCGGGCGGCCAGACGCCGATGATCACGCCCATCACCACGGCGGTGACGAGTTCGTGGCTGATGTTGAGGATGGTCAGTCCGCTCGGACGGCGATCGAACGCGTCGTGGGTGACGAACCGTGCTGCGGTGAAGCCGGCCCACAGGATCGCCGCCGTGAACACCGCGTTCCAGAAGAAACTGCCGCCGTAGAAGTTCCACGAGATGTATGCCGCGCCCGCGAGCACCCACGCGGTGACGAAACTCACCAGCACGGTGACGATGATCGGCATGACGGCGTCGATGGAGTTGCCCGACGGGGTGACACCAGCCTTGCGCATCCAGTAGTTGCCGAAGACCTTCGGTGTGTACCAGATGGACCCGACCACCATCGTCGAAAGGGTGGCGAGGATGACGGCCCAGTAGTTGATCTCGGGAACCACGATGGATCCTTTCGTCGCGCCGATGCGTTGCCGAAGTCTATTCCCGGCCCCGTTCCGCCAGGACGGCGGCGCGCAGTACAGCCAAGCCTTCAGCGAGAGCGGTGTCGGTCGGAGCCGCGTAGCCGATTACCAACCCGGGCGACGCGTGGGTCTCGTCGATGGTGTAGTCGGCGAGGTCGGCCACCGCGACGCCGGCCGCCCGCGACCGGTTGCGGACCCGCGCTGCGGCATCGGCAGACTCGAGGGTGAGCACGGCGTGCAGACCGCCGTCGAGCCCGGTGAGACGAGTGCCCGGAAGCCCCCCGAGAGCGGCGATGACCAAGCCACGGCGATGAGCGTAATCCCGACGGGCTGCCGCGATGTGCCGCCGGACCGCGCCGCTCTCGAGCAGGTCGGCGATCGCCTCCTGCGCGATTCCGGGTACGGGACAGGTCGCATCGTCGCGGATCCGCCGGATGGCCTCGTGCAGCATTGTCCGGCGCGGCAGCAGGATGTAGCCGAGCCTGAGCCACGGGGTGAGCACCTTGGAGAAGCTTCCGACGAGGGCTACGCGCTCGCCGCGATCGAGCGACGCCAGGGCGGGAAGGACGGGCGCGCCGTGGCGGAACTCACTGTCGTAGTCGTCCTCGATGACGAGGGCGTCGTGCCGTTCCGCCCAGTCGAGGACGGCGACGCGCGCCGAGACGGGCAAGCGCCCGCCGAGCGGATACTGATGGCTCGGGGTGAGAACGACGGCGTGCGGCGCAGGATCGATGGCCTCGAGCAGGTCGACCCTCATCCCGTCGTCGTCGACGGGAACGCCCACCGCGCTGCCGCCGAACCGCACGATGGCCCGCCGCGTCGCCGGATAGCCCGGATCTTCCACGGCGATCGCCGGATCGCCGGGACGCAGCGATCGGATGGCGAGGGTGAGCAGCATGATCGCCTCGCTCGTTCCGGCGGTGACGAGGACGTCCGAGGCGTCGCATGAGACGCCGCGGGCGTGCCTGACGTGCTCGGCGATCTGCTCCCTCAGCCGGAGCAGACCCCGGTCGTCGGTCTCCGCTGACGGCACCGCACGGGCCGCCGCAGAGCGCCAGGCCGCACGCCAGGCACCTTCATCGAGCCGCGTCATCGACGGGAACCCGGGCAGCAGGTCGATGCGAGCCGATGCCCGGGTTGGTGAGTCGGGCAGCGACCGGCGGCGGCGGGGTGACGCCGAGCGGTCCACGACGGCGACGCGAGCGACGGACCCTTGCGACACGTCGAGGTAGCCCTCCCCAGCGAGGTGCTCGAATGCGCGCACGACCACCCCGCGGGAGACGCCGAGTGCACCGGCCAACGCGCGGGATGACGGGACGGCGTCGCCGCCTTGAGCGCGCCCCGAGAGGATGGCCTCGCGCATCCTGACGGCGACCTGATCGCTGAGGGTCTGCTGCCGGGCGCGATCGAGGGGAACGGATGGGTCTCCGAGCTGCTCGTGCATAGCTCCCCTGACTGGTCTCATCGAATGCTACTCGACTGGACTTCTCAAAGGACCAGTCGATCCACCACGCTGGAGTCATGGACTCCCTCCCCACCTCCGTGGACACGACCCTCAACCGCATGCCCGACCGCCAGGTGCTCGACCGCGCAGCCCTCCACGCCCTCCTCGACGAGGAACTCATCGCGCACGTTTCCGCGGTGGTGCGGGGCCAGGCGCTCACGATCCCGATGGCGTTCGCGCGGGACGGCGACGGCATCCTGCTGCACCTCTCGACGGGCGCAGGGACGGCACTCCGGGCGGGCGGCGACGCGACACCGCTCACCGTGAGCGTGTGCGCCGTCGATGCCCTCGTGTACGCCACGACGCTCTACGACAGCAGCATGAACTACCGCAGTGCCGTGATCCACGGCGTCCCCGAGGCGCTCCACGGCTCCGCGAAGGAGGCTGCTCTCGCCGTCATCGCCGACAAGCTCATGCCCGGCCGAGCCGCCGAGGTGCCCGAGAACTCCCGTCGAGAGCTCGCGGGAACGCTCGTCCTGCGCGTCCCCATCACGACGGTGAGCATGAAGGCCCGCGCGGGAGACCCGAGCGAGAGCGATCGCCTGGACGATGGAGCATGGGCGGGTCTGCTGCCGGCCGTGCGGACCTGGGGAGCGCCCGTCACGGCCTCATTCACGCCGGCAGGCATCGCGTCCCCTCCGTCGGTGACGGGCCGTAGCTCGGGCTGATGGCGCCGGGTGCTTGGATGGAGGCATGAGCGCTTCCGACACGTACATCGACGGTTTCTCCGAGTTCCTGCAGGCGTCACCGTCGTCGTACCACGCCGCCGAGGAGGTCGCGCGGGCGCTCGAGGAACGCGGATTCACGCGCCTCGACGAGGCCGACGACTGGGCGGCGGATGCCGGCCGCTGGGTCATCGTCCGCGACGGGGCGGTGCTGGCGTGGGCGGTGCCGGACGGCGCTGGCGCGCTGACGCCGTTCCGCATCATCGGCGCACACACCGACTCGCCGGGCTTCAAGCTGAAGCCGCATCCCTCGACCGCGACGCGCGGCTGGCTGCAGGCGGGCGTGGAGATCTACGGAGGCCCGCTGCTGAACTCCTGGCTCGACCGCGAGCTCGAGCTCGCCGGCCGCATCGTCACCGCCGACGGATCGCAGCACCTCGTCCGAACCGGGCCGCTGCTGCGCATCCCGCAACTGGCGATCCACCTCGACCGCGGCGTGAACGACGGTCTCGCGCTCGACAAGCAGCGGCACACGCAGCCGGTCTGGGGCGTGGGCGACGGATCGGGCGCCGACATCCTCGAGCACCTCGCCGGTATCGCGGGCATCGACGCGGTCGACATCGCGGGCTACGACCTGCTCACGGTCGACGCCGCCGCGCCGGCGCGCTTCGGCCTGGACGGCGCGCTGTTCGCGGCGGGACGGATGGACAACCTCACCTCGGTCCACGCGGGTTTGGTGGCGCTCGCCGCTGCGCCGGACGACGCCGCCCACATCAGCGTGCTCGCGGCGTTCGACCACGAGGAACTCGGCAGTGAATCGCGCTCAGGAGCGAGTGGACCTGTTCTCGAGGACCTGCTCGCGCGCATCAGCGCCGGACTCGGGGCATCCGTCACCGAACGCCTGCGGGCGTTGTCCGCGTCGTGGTGCGTCTCATCCGATGCCGGCCACGCGGTGCACCCGAACTACCCCGAGCGGCACGATCCGGTCAATCAGCCCGTCCCGGGCGGTGGACCGCTGCTCAAGCTGAATGCGAACCAGCGCTACGCGACGGATGCGGTCGGCTCGGCGCTGTGGCTTCGAGCCTGCGCGGCGGCTGACGTGCCGTTCCAGGAGTTCGTGTCGAACAACACGGTGCCGTGCGGATCGACCATCGGTCCGCTGACCGCCACCCGCCTCGGCATCCGTACAGTCGACGTCGGCCCGGCGCTGCTCTCGATGCACTCGGCGCGCGAGCTCGCCGACGTCGACGACCTGCACGCGCTCACGCTCGCCCTCACCGCGTTCCTCGCCGGCGCCTGAGGGCTGCAGTGAGGCACCGCGTCAGAGCGCTCAGCCGGTGATCTCGAACGACCCTGAGCCCTGCGTCGCAACATCGTCGACGGTCACCCCCGTGACGGATGCGCCGCGCGGCCCGTGGCGGAGCCACTCGACCATGCTTGCCACGGCGTCGTCGCCGCCCTCGACCTCCGCCTCGACGGTGTCGTCGGGGCGGTTGCGCACCCAGCCGCTCACCCCGAGGCGCTGTGCCTCGGTCCGCGCCCAGTAGCGGAACCCCACTCCTTGAACGGTGCCCTCGACCACGACTCTCCGGCGAATAGCCATGACCCCATCCTGCTCCTGCTGAGGTTGGCAGGGAATCGAGGTGGGATGGCGGCTCCTCCCTGAACGATCCGTCGTCGCCGTCGCCACAATGGACGCATGAGCATCACCGAGACCATCACCGAGACCGAGACCGCGATCGACACGGACGCGGCCGTCAGGCACTTCCGCGCGAAGCTCGCGTTCGAGACCGATGCGAGCGATGTCTACGCCGACCAGCAGTCCGGTGCGGAGTTCGTGCTCGTCGACACCCGCAGTCAGGCGGCCTGGGACCAGGGGCACGCGGTCGGCGCGGTTCACCTGCCCACCCGTCAGATCGAGGCCGAGGTGCCCGGGCGCTATCCGGCCGGCACCCGCTTCGTGGTGTACTGCTGGAGTCCGGGGTGCAACGGCGGCGACAAGGCGGCGCTCGCGCTCTCCCTGCTGGGCTACGAGGTTCGGCTGATGATCGGCGGATTCGAATACTGGGCGCGCGAGGGCTACCCCGTCGGCACCGCGCTCGGCACCGTCCGCCGGGACGTCGACGAACTGGTCGGTCCTCGAGCGGCCGGCTGGTCCTCATCGGTCAGCTGCGACTGCTGATAGCAGCACCGCCGACGACGGACAACCACCGGGAATGGTTCACGACGGCATGCCTAGACTGAGCCATGACCGTCACGCTGAGAGCGATCCGCACCGCCGTCCCGCCCACCGTCCTCGTGCAGGAACAGGTGCGCGACGTCTTCGCCGCTCAGCCTGGCCTCAGCAGGCTCGCCCAGCGCATCGTGCCGACCTCGTTCAACGTGTCGGGCATCGACACCCGCTACAGCGTCATCGATGAGCTCACCTTCAACGAGGTCGAGGGCGAGCGGCAGTTCTTCGACCCCGAGAGCGGCGAGCTGCTCATGCCCGGCACTCGGGCGCGCAACGAGCTCTACATCCGGGAAGCCACGAAGCTCTACGTCGAGGCCGGGCGGGCGGCCATCGACGCCCTCGAGGACGTCTCGATCGAGGACGTGACCCACGTCATCACCGTCAGCTGCACCGGCTTCTACGCTCCCGGCCCCGACTACATGCTCGTGCGCGAGCTCGGACTCAAGCCATCCGTGCAGCGCTACCACCTCGGCTTCATGGGCTGCTACGCCACCATGCCGGCCCTTCGAACGGCGAAGCAGTTCGTCGAGGCGGACCCCGACGCAGTGGTCCTGGTCGTCAGCGCTGAGCTCTGCACGCTGCACCTGCGCAGCTCGAACGATCCCGACACCATCGTGGCGAGCTCCCTCTTCGCGGATGGGGCCGGAGCCGGCATCGTCAGCTCCCGGAAGCCGCTTCCGGGGGAGACCGCGCTCGCCCTCGATCGCTTCGAGACCGTCATCACCCCGGTGGGCGAGGCCGACATGGCGTGGAAGATCGGCGACAACGGCTTCGAGATGATCCTCTCCACGTACGTGCCGCACATCATCGACGAGCACATCGAGAGCGCCATCGCGCCGCTGCTCGCCCCGGAGCCCGATCTCGTCTCCGACCCGGCCGCCGCCGTCGACCACTGGGCGATCCACCCGGGCGGCCGAAGCATCCTGGACAAGGTCGAGGCGAAGATGCAGCTCTCCGAGCAGCAGCTCGTTCCCTCCCGCGAGACGCTGCGCGACTACGGCAACATGTCCAGCGCGACGATCGCCTTCGTGCTCCGTCACATCGTCGAGGGCGGGGCATCCGACGGCGAGCGGGTGCTGGCCATGGCCTTCGGACCCGGACTCACCGTCGAGACGGGGATCATGACGGTGCTCGTCGGATCGTGAGCGACGACAGCACAGGACGCGGATGGGGGTGGGTTGCGCCCCTGCGGCGCGGCTCGCTGAGCGCGCGCGACACCGCGGTCGTGGAACTGATGGACGATCCGGACTGCGACCCGCACCGGCTCGAGCGCACGTATGCGGAGTTCCCGGTCATCAACGCGGTCTTCTCCGGTTGGGCACGCACCTACCGGCGTTTCGTGCGTCCGATGCTCTCCACGACCGCTCCCACCCGCGTGCTCGACATCGGTTCGGGCGGCGGGGATCTCGCCCGAGCCCTGGCCGGGTGGGCGCGCCGCGACGGCCTGCGGATGCGGGTGGTGGCCAGCGACCCCGACCCGCGCGCGCTCGCGTATGTGCGCAACCTGCCCCCGGCCGAAGGCGTCGATTACCGCGACGAGTTGAGCAGCGACCTGCTCGCAGCGGGGGAGCGGTTCGACCTCGTGGTCTCCAATCACGTTGTCCACCACCTCGACGCGCCCCAATTGGCCGACCTCCTGCACGACAGCGAGCGGCTCGCACCGGTCTCGCTGCACGCTGACATCACGCGGGGACGGCTCGCATATGCCGGATTCGGCATGTTGACGTGGCCCTTCTTCCGCGACTCGCTCATCCGAGAGGACGGGCTGGGGTCGATCCGCAGGTCGCACCGGCCAGCCGAGCTGGAGCGCGTCATTCCCGAGGGCTGGAGCGCGCTTCCGCAGGGGCCGTTCCGGTACCTCCTCGCGCACGGGATTCCGCGTGGCTGACGTCGCCGTGGTGGGGGCCGGTCCGGTCGGCATGGTGACGGCGGCACTCCTGGCGGCCCGGGGCATGGATGTCGAGATCATCGAGCAGCGGGAGGCACCGTCGCCGCACTCGCGCGCGATCGGCATCCACCCGCCCGCCATCGAGGCGCTGCATCGCGCCGGTGTCGCCGTCGACGCGATCGCGCGGGGCGTCCGCATCGAGAGTGGCGAGGTGCGGTGCGACGGGCGGGTGCTGGGGAGCATGTCGTTCGCGACAGCCGGTGGCGCCTACCCCTTCGTTCTCTCGCTACCCCAGCGGCAGACGGAGGAACTCCTGCGGAGCCGGCTGGGCGAACTCGGGGTTCCGGTTCGCCAAGGTCGCGTGAGCGGGCTGCGTCCGGGCCGCGACGGCGTGACCCTGTCCGTCGACGGGGTGGAGATCGGCGCGCGCATCGTGGTAGGCGCGGACGGCACCCGGAGTGCCACACGGGCCGCCGCCGGAATCGCCTGGCGGCCGAGCGGGAGGACCGTCGACTACGTGATGGCCGACTATCCCGATGACACCGATCACGGATCGACGGCCGTCCTGTTCTTCGAGCGCGGTGGGGTCGTCGAGTCGTTCCCCCTGCCGGACGGCCGTCGCCGCTGGGTGGCGATGACCGATCGGGACTGGTCCAGTGCATCCAGCGACGAACTCGCCGCTCTCATCGCCGACCGCACCGGGCATCGCCCCGTGGGAGGCGATGCGGTGAGCGGATTCCGGGTCCGTCAGCACCTCGCCGATCGGCTGCTGTCCGGCCGCGTCGTTCTGGTCGGGGATTCCGCGCACGAGATCAGTCCGATCGGCGGGCAGGGGATGAATCTCGGCTGGCTCGACGCGGTTGCCTTGGCCCCCGCCATCGAGGCCGAACTTCGGCACGCGGATGCCGCGGCACTGCTTCGCTACGCCACCTCGCGGCGGCGATCGGCGGTCGTCGCCTCTCGGCAGGCGGCGTTCAACATGTCGATGGGCATGCCTGCGCGCGGCGCCCGGCTCGTGGGGCGCAACGCCGCCGTGCGCGCCCTCGCGGTTCCTCCCGCGAAGGCGCTCGTCGCCCGGGCCTTCACGATGCGGTGGTTGTGACCAGTACGGCGTCGGGGTCGGCCGACCACTCGGTGCGCGATCCGTCGTAGACGCGCACGTCGGATGCCCCCTGCGCCGTCAGCGCGAGTGCGCCGAGGCTGGCGAGGATGCCCGCGGCGCAGTAGAGGATGACGGGCCCGTCCGTGGGGATCTCGGCGGTGCGCGCGGCAAGCGCGTCGCCTGATCTCAGCAGGTTCGAATCGCGGTCGACGAGGAGCGCCGCCGGCACGTTGAGGCTGCCCGGGATGTGGCCAGCTCGTCGACCCGATGGCACGATCTCTCCGCGGTAGTCGGCAGCGGGCAGCGAGCAGACCAGGGTGGCGGGGTCCCGGCCGTCGAGCACCGCCTCGACGTCGGCCTTGTCCGCCCAGAACCCGGGCAGTCGCGCAGGTTCGAATGCCGTGCGCACAGCAGATGCCGCGACGTGCCCGGTCTCGACCGGCAGCCCGGCCGCCTTCCACGCGGTGAAACCGCCGTCGAGCACGGCGACGGATGCGAGGTCGAACGAACGCAGCAGCCACCACAGGCGGGCGGCGAAGCGACCGTTGACGGTGTCGTAGACGACCACCCGCGAATCGGCGCTGATCCCGACAGCGCCCGCGGCATCCCGCACCCGATCGGAGTCCGGGAGGGTGAACGGGAAACGTCCGTCCTGGTCTGAGAACTCCTCCAGCAGGTCGGCGAACACCGCGCGGGGGATGTGCCCGTCGATGAGGTATGGATCGTAACCGCTCAGCCAGGTCGATCCGCCGAACGGCGCCGTGATCAGCAACGCCGTCGCGTCGAGCACGACGAGGTCGTCGGACCCGAGGTGGTCGGCCAGCCACTGCGTCGACACGAGCGGCGTCGGAAGAAGAGACGTCATGTCCACAACGCTAAGCACGGCCGTTGCGGTGCGCGACGGTGGACGCAACGGGACGTCACAGATACCTCACCACTCGGGTGCGACGGCATCGCCGACCCGGATGGTGCCGGTGTCGAGCGGCGCCAGCCGCGTGCCGAACCAGGTGGAGCCCTCCCAGCGGCGGTGCTTCGCGAGGGTGCGGATGGGCTCGGAACCGCGCTCGAGCGTGCCGGGATCGATCGTCGTCATGACGCAGCGGTCGCAGACCATGGTGGTGCGGAAGCGGACGGCGCCGATGGTGACGAACGGCCAGGTGTCCTCCGCGAAGGCCTCGAGCCCGTCGACCACCACATTGGGACGGAAGCGCACGACATCGAGCGGCCGATCGGCGGTGTCGAGCCAGCCATCCAGACGATCGAGGGACGCCTCGTTCACCAGCAGCAGCGGCGCGCCGTCGGCCAGCGTCATGGTGTCGCCCGGCAGGCCGCCGAGCGCCGGGTCGATCGGGCGAGCCGTAGGGTCGGGTTGCCACACCAGGCGGAGCGGGCCCCCCATCCGCTCGGTCAACCACGCGTCGGCCTCCGCGGACGCCGCGGAAGCCGTGCCCTGCCGCTTGTGGGTCACCGCGACGGCGTCCCCGTCGCTCGGGAAGGCGACGTCGAGGGTGGAACCCGCGCGATCGCTCAGGCGCACACCGTCCGCGTGGCCGACCGCGGTGAGGCCGAGCAGGCCGTTCACCTCGCGCGCGGTCACCTTGGTGCCGCCCGCATCGACGATGGCCCACCGGCGATCGTCCTCGAGACCCCACGGGTTGACGCGCGCGCTCTCGACATCCGTTCCGGCGAGGGACTTGACCGGATACACCCGGATGCGCGTCAGCTGCATCTGGCGAGCGTATCGAACGCCCGCGACTGAAGGGCGCTCAGCACTCGATGACGTTGACCGCGAGCCCGCCCTCGCTGGTCTCCTTGTACTTCGTCGACATGTCGAAGCCCGTCTGGCGCATGGTCTCGATAGCGGTGTCGAGCGTGACCAGGTGGCTGCCGTCGCCGTGGAGGGCGAGGCGCGCCGCTGAGACGGCGGTCGACGACGCGATCGCGTTGCGTTCGATGCAGGGCACCTGTACGAGCCCGCCGACGGGGTCGCAGGTGAGGCCGAGGTGATGTTCGATGGCGATCTCGGCGGCGTTCTCCACCTGGCGGGGAGTTCCCCCGAGCACGGCGCACAGGCCGGCCGCCGCCATCGCGCATGCCGATCCGACCTCGGCCTGGCAGCCGCCCTCCGCGCCCGAGATGGACGCGTTGGCCTTCACGATCGACCCGACCGCCGTCGCGGTGAGCAGGTAGTCGCGGATGCCCGCGCGCGATGCGCCGGGGATGAAGCGCAGGTAGTAATGACCGACGGCCGGGATGATGCCGGCCGCCCCGTTCGTCGGAGCGGTGACGACACGACCACCCGAGGCGTTCTGCTCGTTCACCGCGAGGGCGAACGCCTGCAACCACTCGGTCGACGTGTCGCGGCCGTGCTCGCCGCGCCGGTCGTACTCCTCGAGCTTTCCGCGGATGGCGGCAGCGCGTCGCGTGACGCCGAGGCCGCCGGGCAGCACGCCATCCGTCGCCAGACCCAACCGCACGCACTCCATCATCGCCGCCCAGATGGTGTCGAGTCCGGTGTCGACCGCGCCGGGGTGCATGGCCTCCTCGTTGAGGCGGGCGAGCTGAGCGATCGAGATGCCCCGCTCATCGCAGAGGGCGAGCATGGCGTCGGCCGAGGAGAACGGGAGCGGCTGCTCGGCCGCGTCAGGGCGGATGTCGTCGCCCGCTCCTTCACGACGGATGAAGCCGCCGCCGATGGAGTAGTAGGTCTCCTCGGCGACGGGGAAGGTGTCCTCTCCCCAGGCTTGCAGTGTCATCGCGTTCGGGTGCGCCGGCAGGCGGGTGAACGGTGCGAAGGTCACGTCGTCTCGCGTGACGGCGATCACATGGGTGCCGCCGAGGGTGATCTCGGCGTCTCCGGCTCCGGCGCGGGGAAGGGTGCTCCACGCACCGTGCACGGCATCGGGATCGCAGGTCTCGGGATGCAGGCCCGCGAGTCCGGCGATGATGGCGTCGGGCGTTCCGTGGCCGATTCCCGTCGCGCCGAGCGACCCGTAGAGGGTGCAGCTGATGCGGCGAACGTCGCCGAGAAGGTCGCGCTCATCGAGCAGGGCGGCGAAGTCGAGTGCGGCCCTCATCGGACCCACGGTGTGGGAGCTGGAGGGGCCGATACCCACGGAGAACATGTCGAGGGCCGAGACGTACGCTGTCACCTCTCAAGCGTACGGCGCGCGGGGCGCAGCTTTCCCCTGTCGTCCGCCCGTTCGTTGTGAGCGGCTGTAAGCGCACGCAAGCAGCGTGTGACCGGCGTGTAAGCGCGGCCGTTCAGCATGGCCACATGACATATTCCGCATCCACCAGCGACTGGGCCGTCGAGGCCGACGGGCTCGTGAAGACCTTCGGCACCAACCGTGCCGTCGACGGCATCGACCTGCGCGTCGCGACCGGCACCGTCTACGGCGTGCTCGGCCCCAACGGCGCCGGCAAGACCACCACCATCTCCATGCTCGCCACGCTGCTCAAGCCCGACGCCGGCAGCGCCCGCATCTTCGGCCACGACGTGCAGCGCGAGTCGCAGGTCGTCCGCCAGCTGATCGGGGTCACCGGCCAGTACGCCAGCGTCGACGAGACGCTCTCGGCCACCGAGAACCTCGTCCTGTTCTCCCGCCTGCTCGGGCTCTCCAGCTCGCAGGCCAAGGTGAAGGCGCACGACCTGCTCGAGGAGTTCCACCTGACGGATGCCGCCAAGCGCCCGCTCAAGAACTTCTCCGGCGGCATGCGCCGTCGCCTCGACCTGGCCGCGAGCCTCATCGCCCAGCCGCCGCTCATCTTCCTCGACGAGCCCACCACGGGCCTCGACCCCCGCACCCGAATGCAGATGTGGGACACCATCCGTCGCCTGGTCTCCACCGGATCGACCGTGCTGCTGACCACGCAGTACCTCGACGAGGCCGACCAGCTCGCCGACCGCATCGCCGTCATCGACCGCGGGCGTGTGGTGGCGGAGGGAACCTCCAACGAGCTCAAGGCATCCGTCGGGGAGTCCAGCCTCGAGTTGCGTCTCGCCGACAATCGCGACCTCGATGACGTGCGCGTCGCCATCGAGCGCGTGCTCGGCGTCGACCCGACGGTCTCACCGGAGGCGGGCCGCATCACGGCTCCGATGAACAACCCCGACCGCGTCACCGAGCTGCTTGTTACCCTCCGCGAGGAGGGCATCCACCTCGCGGAGCTGAGCGTCGCCAAGCCGACGCTCGACGAGGTCTTCCTCACCCTCACCGGTCGCGGCGTCGACGATGCCGAGACCGAGAACACCGCCGAGCTCGAAGGGAGCCGCGCATGACCACCACGACCATCACCCCATCACCCCGACCGACGACCACCATCGTCCCCGGGGTCCAGCGCACCCTCAAGAACCGGGTGTCCATCGCCGAGACCCTCTCGCACACCGTCACGATGGCCTACCGCGGCCTGCTGAAGATCAAGCGCACACCGGAGCAACTGTTCGACGTGACGCTGCAGCCGATCATCTTCACCCTGATGTTCACGTACATCTTCGGCGGGGCGATCGCGGGTAACGTCCAGAACTACCTGCCCATCATCATTCCCGGCATCCTCGTGCAGACGGTCATCACGACGTCGGTCGTGACCGGCGTGCAACTGCGCGAGGACATGGACAAGGGCGTGTTCGACCGGTTCCGGTCCTTGCCGATCGCCCGCATCGCGCCGCTGTCCGGTGCGTTGCTCGCCGACACCGTGCGCTACCTCATCGCCACGACGCTCACCATCACGATGGGCGTCATCATGGGGCTCCGTCCCGCCGGCGGCATGGGCGGAGTGGTCGCCGCGGCGCTGCTCGTCATCGTGTGCTCGTGGGCGATCAGCTGGATCTTCGCCTTCTTCGGCGTGATCGCGCGCACGGCGTCGAGCGTGCAGGGCATCTCGATGCTCGTCCTGTTCCCACTCACGTTCCTCTCCAACGCGTTCGTCCCCGCGAACACCATGCCCGGCTGGCTGCAGTGGTTCGTCAACATCAACCCGGTGTCGCATCTCGTGACCGCGGTGCGCGACCTGATGAACAACGGCACCTTCGGAGCGGATGCCTGGATCTCGCTGCTCGGCGCGGCCGTGATCGTGGCGATCTTCGCTCCGCTGACCGTCAAGGCGTACATGCGTAAGGCCTGATCGCCTCAGGATGAGAACGGGGAGGGACGCACGTCGTCCCTCCCCGTTCTCGCGCGCATAATGGGATCTCACCCCCTCGCGATGCGGAGCACGCCACGCCTGACGTCGTCACCTTCTTCACGACTTTCACGTTCGATCCGGTCGCGCTCGCCGTCATCCTCGTGGCCGGCGGCCTGTATGCGCTCGGCATCCGTTCCGCCGCTCGCAACGGGGTGGCCTGGCCGGTGCGTCCGACACTCGCGTTCTACCTGCTCGGCCTCGGCTCGTTCGCCTGGGTCGAGTTCGGCTTCCTCGGCACGTGGAGCACCGACCTGCGTTGGGCGTTCAGCACCCGCGTCGCGCTGCTGCTGTTCGCGGTGCCGTCGCTGATCACGCTGGGCAGGCCGGTCGCCCTCGCACGCGCCGCGCTCAGCGGGTTGCCCGCAGAGCGGCTGGAGCGCATCCTCGGCTCCCGCTTCGTGCGCATCACCGGCAACGCCGTGTTCGCCCCGATCGTCGCTCTCGTCGGCTTCATGCTCTTCCTCACGCCGCTCGCCGCCGCGCTACGCGAACAGCCCGGCTGGGAGGTCGCCATCACCGTGCTCGTTCCCACCGTCGGCCTGCTCATGGTGCTGCCGATCGTCGAGACCAGCCTGGTGCGGACGGGCCTGTTCATCACCGCGGAGTTCCTGCTCGCGTTCGTGGAACTGCTGCTCGACGCGATTCCGGGCCTGCTGTTGAGACTCAACGATGTCGTGCTCGATCACGCCCCGGCGATCACCGGCGTGCTGCCGGGTTGGTTCCCGGGCGCGCTGCACGACCAGCATCTCTCGGGCGACTTCCTCTGGTTCATCGCCGAGATCGCCGACATCCCGGTGCTCATCATCCTGTTCGTGCGCTGGATGCGCACCGACCGCCGCGAGGCGAAGAAGATGGACGAGCTCAGCGACGAGGAGATGGAGCGGCTGACCCAGCGGCACCTGCGCCGGCAGTGACGTCGCCTCTCAGAGGTCGGGCCCGTCGCTCTCGGTGATGTCGGCTCCCTCGAAGAACGGATCGACGCCCAGGTCGGCGTCGTTCTGCCGCTTCAGCTCCGCCTGAACGGCGTCGTCGTCGGCGTAGTCGCGGTCGTCGGGCAGTTCGGTGTCGCTCATCGCGGGCTCCTGTCGTGATCGGATGGCAGCACGCTATACCCCTGCCGCATCGAGCGGTAGCGCCAGGAGAACGAGCGCTCGGGAGGCCCGCTCATCGACGTCGAGGGCGGCGGATGCGGCCCGCGCCGCACGCACGGGCTCTGCTCCCACCACGAGAGCCGCACGGCTGAACTGGACCTCTCGGGAGAGGCTGGCCAGGTCCTGACGCGATTGCAGGCCCTCGCCGAGCGCCAGGAGCTCGACAGCGCGCTGGGTCAACGTCTCCTGCGTGAGCGCCCACGCCCCCCATCCGACCGCGGCGGTGCCGAGGACCGGCTTGTCGATGAAGCCGGGCCGGGCGCGATGGAGCGCGACGGTGAGGCTGCGCAGTCGTCGTGCCCAGGTCGCGACCTCGTCGGCGGTCATCGATGCGTCCGTCACGCCCGCGCAGATGGTCGCGGCCATCGACATGGGGTACCACGGCGAGCGCCGCTCGTCGACTGACCGGAACGAGCGCATCCCCTCGCGGAAGTGCTCGGCAGCATCAGCCGTCCGTCCCTCGCTGCGAGCGATCTCGGCGTAGCCGAAGTCGGTCAGCGAATCCATCCGGCCCATGCCGTACGGGACGCCATCCTGGTCGAGGACCATGGCGTCGAGCCGGGCGGCCGCCTCGGCGTTGCGTCCGACGCCGATGAGGTTGCAGGCGCGGATCCAGTTCAGCTGGGCGAGGTCCTCCCGTGCCCGCACCAGCTGGAGGCCGGCCTCGGCCCGATCGACCCACCGAAGGGCCCCCTGGTGGTCGGCCGTCTGGCTCGAGACCTGGGCGATCATCATCGCCGACATCGACGCGCGCCACTGGTCGCCCACGGCGTGGGCGAGGTCGTAGGCCCGCGTGGCCATGGCCATCGCCTCGCCGACGCGTCCTTCGTTCTCCGCCAATTGCGAGGCGAGCATGG
The DNA here is from genome assembly GCF_004801905.1 of Orlajensenia flava. Taxonomy (GTDB): domain Bacteria; phylum Actinomycetota; class Actinomycetes; order Actinomycetales; family Microbacteriaceae; genus Orlajensenia; species Orlajensenia flava. The sequence goes on from NZ_SSSN01000002.1 coordinate 122,488, forward strand.
CACCGAGCAGCGCGGTCGAGGCGTCGGGGGAGGTGTGCATCCGCTCGATGACGCGCTGCGCTCGCTGTTCGTCGGGGAAGGCCAGCAGGAAGTCCGTCACCGCCACGATCTCGGGCGCCGAGATGACGGCTGTTCGCCTCAGGTTGCGCAGCCGGACGAGCGCGCGCACGCCCATGAACCGTCCCATCGCCAGCGCGGTGGCGCAGATCATGACGTAGGACCAGGCGGTCGCGTCGACGTGGGCGGCGTCGGGGTGGTACCCGCGCAGAGCATCCACGACCCCCTCGCCGAAGGTGACCACCTCTCCGTGCGAGCTGGTGACAGTCCAGTAGTAGCTGAGGGCGGCGAACACGGTGACGACGGCGTCGCGATCCCGGCGGTCCATCGCCTGGCGCAGAGCGGCGACGAGGTTGTCCTGCTCGACACTGATGCGCTGGTAGCTGGACATCGACGTGACGGTCTCGAGCATGTCGTCTGCGAACCACGCGGCCCAGTCGAGCAGAGCACTCCGCATCCGCTCGCCCTCTTCGGGCTCGGTCGCGACCGCCTGCCCGAATTCGCGGACGGTCTCGAGCATGCGGTAGCGCAGTTCTCCGGTCACGGTGTGCTCGTGCACGGACAGCAGCGACTGCATGAGGAGGCCGTCGAGAGCATGTTCGACCGGACCGATGCCCGCCACGCGTTCTGCCGCATCAGCGGAGAATCCGTCGGGGAAGATCGAGAGGCGGCGCAAGGCGATCTGCTCGTCGGAGGAGAGCAGGTTCCAACTCCACTCGATCACGGCCTGAAGCGTTCGATGGCGCTCGGGCGCCGATCGGTCACCACCGGTCAGCAGGGCGAACCGGTTCTCCAGCCGGGTCTCGATCTGCTCGACGGTCATGGTGCGCACGCGGGCTGCGGCGAGCTCGATCGCCAGCGGCAGCCCGTCCAGCCGGTCGCAGAGGCGCGACACGACGTCGAAGGGCAGTGCGGCGCCGGGCCGCACGGCGCGAGCCCTCTCGAGGAAGAGTCGCACGGCCGGGCCGGGGCCACCGGAGCTGCCGGCGGACTCCAGCGCGTCGAGCGGGTAGACCGCCTCCGAGCTGGTCGCCAGCGGGCTCCGGCTCGTGGCGAGGATGCGCAGGTGCGGGGCGGCGGCGAGCAGGTCGGCGCTCCACCGTGCTGCGCCGTCGATGACCTGCTCGCAGTTGTCCATCACCAGCAGGGTCGGCCACTCCGAGAGTTCGGAGATGATGCGCGAGTGCAGGTCGGGTCGCGTGGCGGCGTCGGCAAGGCGCTGGCCGGCGACCACCTCGCGGATGCCCAGCGCCGACGCGAGGGCGAGAACGACGTCGTCGTCGGTGCGCACGCTGGCCAACTCGGCGACGATGACGGCCGGCAGCGAGGACTGCGCCGCGATCTCCTGAGCCAGCCGAGTCTTGCCCAGCCCGCCGGCGCCGAGGATGGTCACCAGCCGGGAGTGATCGAGCAGGGAGCGGATGGCGAGCGCATCGTCGTCGCGCCCGAGCAGTTCGTTCGGCGCTGCGCGCAGTCCGATCCGCACGCGTACCGGTCGCTCGACTGTCGGCTGGTCGCTGTCCTGAAGGAGCCGGGCGTTCGCGGCGACCAAGGCCGGCCCGGGGGAGGTGCCGAGCTCGTCGCGGAGCCGCACGCGGAACGCGCCGAATGCCGCGATGGCCTGCTGCCGATCCCCGGCAGCCGCAAGCGCTTCGATGTACGCCAGGTGCAGGGCCTCGTCGAGCGGTCGCGCGCCGACGAGACGCGCTAGCTCCTCCACTGCCTGACGCGCCTCTCCGGCAGCCATCAGCAGCCGCGGCCGCAAGCCGATCAGCGAGTCGCGCACCGCCGCCGCCGTGTCGTCGAGATCGTCTCGAATGGGGGAGTCCGCGAGATCGGCGCCCGGTTCGCCCCGCCAGAGTGCGAGCGCCTCTTCGACGAGGCGAACGGCGGCCTCCGGGTCCTCCTCCGCCATCGCCTCGGCGGAACGGGCGAGCGACCGGGCCCGGCCCAGGTCGATGCGTCTCTCGTCGGCATCGATCGCGTACCCGGACGCGGTCGAGGTGATCAGTCCGTCGGCCGCCACCGCGCGCAGGCGCGACACGAGCGTCTGCAGGGCTGCCCGCGCGTTGCGGGGCGTGTCGTCGCCCCACAGGTCATCGATGATGGTCTCGACGCTCACCGGGCGGCGAGGGCCGGGTCGTCCCGCGGAGGCGAGGACGACGACGAGCGCCTTCGCGAGAGTGCCGGGGGGCTCGACGAGTGCTCCGGAACGCCCCTCGATGAGCACCGGCCCCAGGAGGGCCACTCTCACGTTGTCGTCGACGTTCAGCACTCTGCCGAGCCTACTTCTCCCAGTGGGTGCGGCTTAGGCTGGGACTCGCCATGCCCGAATCCCTTGTCATCATCCGTTCCCTGCTGCCCGCTGATCATGCCGCCGAGGCGGTCGTGGTCGCCGGGGCCTTCGCCGCCGGCCCGTACGGCCATCTGTCACTCACCGAGGCGCGCCGATCGTTCCAGAACGATTCCGGCGGGCGCGCCGCCGCCGGAGAGGTGTTCGTCGCGATCGTCGGCGACCGACTGGTGGGCTCCGCCACCGTCCTGCGTGGCGGTGGGAGGTACACCCGCGTCTCGCGAGAGGGTGAGGCCGAGATCCGCCTGCTCGCCGTCGATCCGGCGCACCAAGGCAGGGGCATCGCCGCGGCGTTGATGGCCGCCGCACTCGAGACGGCGGCCTCGTGGGGTGCCGACGCGCTCGTGCTCGACACCGGTCACCTGAACACACGGTCACAGGCGCTGTACGAACGCCTCGGCTTCGTGCGCCGGCCCGAGCGCGAGGCCGCCATCTCGGATGCGGATGTGACCGCCCTGGTCTACGCGTATCCCCTCCAGCAGGGTCTCGACGTGCGGGTTCGCCTCATGATGCCCGCGGAGACCGAGACGGTCGCCGAGCTGATCGATGCGGCGTACTCGCACGACTACGAGCTGCACGCCTCCTATCGGGCGAACATCGTCGCCGTGGCCGACCGGGCTCGCGACAACCAGGTCTGGGTGGCGGAGGATCGCGCATCCGGTCGGCTGATCGGTACCGTGACGACCCCGCACGCGGGGCGGGCGATCTCCGAGCTCGCCCAGGACGGCGAACTCGACTTCCGTCTCCTGGCCGTCGACCCCGCCGCCCGCCGATCGGGCATCGGAGAGTTGCTCACCCGCCACGTCCTCATGCTGGCTCGCATCCGGCGTGCGGAGCGAGTGGTCATGAACAGTGGACCGGAGATGGTGGGCGCGCACCGGTTGTACGAGCGCATGGGGTTCACGCGCATGCCCGACCGGGAGCCCATCATCGTGCGCGACGACGGCAGCACCCTGCAGTTGCTCGCCTTCGGGTACCGTCTCGGCTGAGTCCCGCAGCACATGGATGAGGCGCCGGCCCTCGTGGACCGGCGCCTCATCCTTGCTCTATCCGGCGCGCGGCGGGGTGATGCGGATGAAGGCGATGCGGTTGCCGAACAGCGCAGCCTGCACCTCCACCTTCGTGCCGTAGCCCGCACCGGCGTCGGCGGGGTTGCCCGACCCGGCGAGGCCGAAGCCGAGATCCTCACCGTAGTAGTCGGTCGCCGGAGAACCATCCGGGTTAACGATGCGCGTCGAGTACGGCTGGCCGCCAACAGACGGCACCACGACCGACGCGTCGACGTCGCGCCAGAAGATGCCCGTCGGACGAACCTCGAGGCCGGGCACCCAACCCTGGTTGTCGGTGAAGGTCTTCACCGGCTTGGAGGCAGGCACGTCGGTGCAGTACTCGGTGAACGCGGCGTCGGTGATGCACTCCGTGAACGGATAGGTGTTGTGCAGGCCGAACGCAGCGTTGGACGACTGCGCGCGCGAGGGCATGTTCTTCAGCGTCGTCGGATCGAGCGCAGCCTCAGCGCCGGTGCGCCGCAGCGGATCGAAGTGCGAGTCGACGATGAGCAGACCACCCTTGGCGCCCCCGCTGGGCAGTGACGTGAGGTTGGATGTCACGTGGTTGACGTCGCCGTACGTCGTGTCGCGGTACCAGACCAGGGCACCCGGCGCGTTGTACTTGATCTTCTGCACCTTCCAGGCGTCGTCGCTGTACACCGTCGTGTAGGCGTACTGCAGGCCGGCGTCGAAGCCGTCGAAGTTGCGCCACTCGACCAGGTAGTACTGCGCCTTGATCTGCGTGCCCGTGTCGATGCGCCAGCCCGGGCCCGTCGTGTCGGTGTGGCTCGAGACGGTGTTCGTCCAGCCGTTGTCACCGGACTCCACGTCGTCGGTCCAGACCGCCGTGTCTCCGCTCATGAGGGCGAAGTCGTCGGCGAACCAACCACGTTCCTCGAAGGCCGCGTCGGTGTTGTAGCGCAGCCGGAGGTCGATGGTCTTGCCCGCGTAGGCGGCGAGGTCGACGTACTGGTGCGCCCATCCGTCAGACGATCCGGTGAGGCCGTGGCTGAGGTCGCCGAACGTCGCGAGATTGCCGTTTGGGTCCGGGTAGTCGTCCGGAGTCGACACCTCGGTGCCGTCCTCGGCGTAGACCCTCAGGTCGGTCCAGGTGCTGCCGCCATCCGTCGATGCCTCGATGAAGCCGAAGTCCCAGTCCTGCTCGATGACGTAGTTGTTGTTCATCCAGAACTTGGCGTCAGCCGGAACGTCGAGGCTGCGGGTCAACCGCACGTCGGCCCACGACTGGTCGGCACCGGACCACCACATGTTCGTTCCGCTGGTAGGCGTCGCGAGGGTGACGACCTTGTCGGGCAGGTTGATCTTCGCGCCGTCCTCGGTGTACTTGATGGGGCGGGATGCCTGGCTCATCGCCAGCGTGCGCGTCTTGTCGCCGGGGTTGATCACCTCGGGGTCGTTCCAGCCCAGCACGTACTTGTCCCAGATGCCCATGTGGGTCGGCATCGACTGGAAGATCGGTCCGGTGTGGGATCCCGATGACATCAGGTCCCAGAAGTCGATGTCCGACTCGGCGGAACCCGAGGTGTCGTACAGGTCGGGCAGTCCGAGGTCGTGGCCGTACTCGTGAGCGAAAACGCCGACGCCCGAGTCCTCGGGCTGCACGATGTAGTTCGACACCTTGAGGTTCGAGCCGGGGATGGCTGCGCCACCCGCGACGGCGGACGAGTGCGCCCAGATGGCATAGGTGCCCTGAGCTCCGCCGCCGCCGGACTTGTCCTCACCGGCGTGCACGAGGACGACGTGGTCGATCACGCCGTCGGGCTCGTTGTAGTTGCCGTCGCCGTCCCGGTCGCCCTGGTCCTCCTGGTCGTAGTCGGCCCACGGGAAGTTCGGCTGCGCCTTCGCGAGAGCGGCCACGGCGTCGATCGGCAGCTGGCCCGCTCCGAGCTTGTTGTCGGGGTGACCCTGCATGTCCTGGATGGCTCCGGCCTCCCAGACGCCGTCGGCGTTGAGGTGGCAGGTGCTCGCACCGTAGTAGGCCTCGGAGTGCGGCACGGACACCCATGGGGTGGCCTCGCCGGTCACCGTGTATGCGCCCTGCGACATCTCCTCGTACATGTTCTTCATGGTGTACCCGGAGATGTCGAAGCCCTTCTTGCCGTCCGGCCCCGTGAGGTCGGTGCGCACGCGCTTCGTGATGCCCTTGGAGGTGTAGAGCATGTCGTTGTAGTGCTTGGACGAGAAGTCGGGCACCCACATCGAGTTGTTGTCGAGCTTGGACGCGTTGGCGGGGTTCGGGATGGTGTTGTTCGTCGGGCCGCTCTGCACGTCGCCCGGCTTGCACTCCGTCGAGCCGAACTCGGTCGGAACCTGGACCCCGGTGAAGTCGTCTTTGGCCTGGTCGTTGAACTCGACCAGGATCGTCAGGAGCTTGGCCTTCTGGGTCGTCTTGGACTTCTTGTAGAAGTTCTTGAGCCACTGCGGGCTCTTGCCCGTCTTGATGGACTGCGCCTCGAGCTTGGAGAGGCCCTCCGCGGCCACGGGGTTTCCGGCGGCGTACTTCTCGTCGATGCTCGTGGCCTTGGCCAGGGCGTCTTGCTGTCCGGTGGCGTCGACGGTGACGTCCGCCGTGAAGGCGTCCTCCGCTCGGGGCTCGACGTAGTTCATGTAGTACTCGGAATCGCTGATCACCGGTGGCGCGTAGCCCGGTGATGCCGTGGCTGTCCCGACCGCTGCCGTCGTCGCGAGACCCGCGACGACGAGGGCGACGATGGGGACGGCCGCGATCGCACGCCTGCGCGTGCGAACGTTCTTCCCTGACATGCTGCTCCTCTCGAGTGCCCGGTCGGCGGTGACCGGAGGGCACGAAGTGACGCCCGCTGCTTTGTGCGGGCTTAGAGGCATATTGCCGTTCCCTATGAGAGAAGGGAAGAGTCCTGGCCCATATCCGGGGGACATTTTTCCTGCCCGCAACATAAGCTGCTCTCATGAAGCGGATGGCGGCGGCTCTCGGGGCCGGAATGCTCGTCGCGCTCCTCGCGGGGTGCGTGCCGATGATCCCGAACGTCCCCGGCGACAGGAACCCCGCATCCGGGCGCAACGGGGGAGTCGCTCCGCGGGACGAGAGCCAGCCGACACCCGAGTCGCCGATCGCCCCGCCGCGGGACGTGCGGTGCGGCGACGGACAGGACGTCACACTCGACGCGCAGGGACGGACCTTCACGGTGACCGGCCAGTGCGGAACCGTCAACCTCAAGGGTCAGGCGCTGACCGTGACCGTGGACCATGCCGACGGCGTGTCGATCAGCGGCCAGGCCATCGTCGTGAAGGTGGGCGACGCCGTCGGGGGCCTGCAGATCAATGGCAACGCGAACGCCGTTCAGACCGGCGACCTCGGCGCCGTCTCCGTCTCCGGCCAGGGCAATCAGATCACGGCGAAGGCGCTCGGTGCACTCAGCATCAGCGGCAACGACAACACGGTCACCGGTGACACCGACCCGACGACGTCGGACGTCAACGGTCAGGGCAACGTGGTGCGACGCAGCTGAGCCGCGCCGCGCTTATCAGCGCTCGTCTCAGCGCAGGGTGCGGCGGCTCGTGATCTGACCGGTGTCGAATCCGAGCAGGTGCAGCCCTCCGTGGAAGCGCGCGTGCTCCACCTTGATGCAGCGGTCCATCACGACCGTGAGCCCTTCCGCCTCCGCGTCGTAAGCCGCTTCCTCGTTCCAGATTCCCAGCTGCACCCAGATGGTCTTGGCACCGGCAGCCACCACCTGATCGACGACCGAGGGGATGTCGCTGCCGCGGCGGAACACGACGACGATGTCCGGCACCTCCGGAAGCGAGGCGAGGTCGGGGTACGCCTTCTCGCCGAGGATCTCGTCGGCGTTGGGATTGACGAAGTACAGCCGGTAGTCGCTGCTCTGCTGCAGGTAGGTACCGACGAAGTAGCTCGAGCGAGCGGCGTTCGGGGAGGCTCCGACGATGGCGACGGATTTCGCGGCCCGCAGGATGCGCAGCCGCTCCTTGGCGTCGGGTCCCACCCAGGTTCGTTGCGATCGAAGCAGCTTCGCGAGCGGCGAAGACGCGGGCAGGTCGCAGCTCAGACCGTTGACGAGTCGGATGATCTCGGTCGGGTCGTCCGTCTCAGTCTGGGCATCCGTGTCGGCCTGGGCATCCGTGTCTTCCTGGGCATCCGTGTCGGCCCGGGCATCCGTGTCAGTCACCGTGCTCATCGGTTCGCTCCAATCGCGGCGTCGAGCGCCTGGTCGAGGTCGTAGATGATGTCGTCGACGTCCTCGATACCAACGCTAATCCTGATGATGCCCGGAAGGACCCCGGCATCGACCAATTGCTGCTCGCTGAGCTGCGCGTGGGTCGTCGATGCGGGGTGGATGATGAGCGTCTTCGCGTCGCCGATGTTGGCGACGTGGCTGGCGAGGTCGACCGACTCGATGAGCTTCTGTCCCACCGCGCGACCGCCCTTCACCTCGAAGCTGAACACCGACCCCGGGCCGATCGGCAAGTACTTCTCCGCGCGGGCGTGATGATGGTGCGACGGGAGCCCCGCCCAGTTGACGCCCTCGATGCGATCGTCCGCCGCGAGCCACTCCGCCACCGCGCGGGCGTTGTCGACGTGGGCCTGGATGCGGTACGGCAGCGTCTCTACTCCCTGGGCCAACTGGAACGCCGCCTGCGCCTGCAGGCTCGGGCCGATGTCGCGCAGTTGCTCGGCGCGCAGGCGCGTGAGGAACGCATATTCGCCGAAGTTGCCCGACCACTCCAGGCCGCCGTAGCTCGGCACCGGCTGACCGAACAGCGGGAACTTCTCGCTGTGCCAGTCGAACCGCCCGCTCTCGACGACGACTCCGCCGAGGGTCGTGCCGTGGCCGCCGAGGAACTTGGTGGCCGAGTGCGTCACGACATCCGCCCCCCATTCGATCGGACGGTTGAGGTAGGGCGTCGCGATGGTCGAGTCGATGATGAGCGGAATGCCATGCGCGTGGGCGACGTCGGCGAGCCCGGTGATGTCGGCGATGTCCCCGGACGGATTGGCGATCGTCTCGGCGAACAGCAGCTTGGTGTTGTCCTGGATCGCCGCGGCGTACGCATCGGGTTCGGAGCTCTGTACGAACGTGGTCTCCACCCCGAAGCGGCGCAGGGTCACGTCGAGCTGGGTGATGGATCCGCCGTAGAGGTTCGCCGACGCGACGATGTGGTCACCGGCGCCCACGAGGCTCGCGAAGGTGATGTACTGCGCGGAGAGGCCGCTCGCGGTGGCGACGGCACCGAGTCCGCCCTCCAGGCTCGCGACGCGCTCCTCGAAGCTCGCGACCGTGGGGTTGGCCAGCCGCGAGTAGATGTTGCCGTACTTCTGCAGCGCGAACCGGGCTGCGGCGTCCGAGGCGTCGTCGAACACGAACGCCGTGGACTGGTAGATCGGCAGCGCTCGGGCGCCGGTCACCGCGTCGGGGATGTTGCCGGCGTGGATTGCCCGCGTCTTGAAGCCGTACTCGCGATCTGCCATGCCTCAAACGCTACCGGCGTCGCGCGACGGGCTCGGCCCGTCGCGTAACCGGGGGCAATCGGCGCATCCGCGGCGTGCTCACGCCGGGTCTCCGGTCGCCTCGAGCAGGTCGGCCGTCGCCACCACTCGGGCGAATCCGCCACCGTGAAGGTTGACGGCGGTGGCACGGGTCAACTCGTCGGCGGTGAGGCGGGCGCCGTCCGTGCCCTCGAGGTCGAACGTGTGCGTCGCGTCGAGTGGCACGATCACGTCGTACCCGAGGTTGCCGCCCATCCGCGCCGTCGTCTCGACGCACATGTTCGTCTGGATGCCGACGATCACGATCTGGTGGATGTCGCGCTCGCCCAGCCAGCCGTGGAGGTCGGGGTCGCCGTAGAACGCGGAGTTGACCTGTTTGGTCACGAGGAGGTCGTGGCGCGCGTCGGCGACGACCGGCTTGAATGCATTGCCGGGCTGGCCGACGTCGAGCGGGGAATCGGGCGCGACGGAATCGTGGCGCACCAGCACGACGGGGCGATCGGCATCCGTCCACTCGGCAAGGATGGCGCCGATGTTCGCCTCAGCGCCGGGGTTGTCGCGCTCACCCCAACCCGGATCCTCGAAGCCCTTCTGCACGTCGATCACGATGAGGGCGGCGTTGTCGTCGATCTGCATGAGCCCATCGTGCCCTACGGCGGCATAGCATCGAGAGAGTGACACCGACGGCCGACCCAGCAGCGCGCAAGCGGCGGTTCGTCGATCTCACCCCCCTGCGGCACTCGCCGGCGTTCGCCCGGCTCTGGATCGGCGCGGCCATCTCGGGCATCGGCGCCCAGTTGACTATCGTCGCGGTCGGCCTGCAGATCTACGACATCAGCCGATCGACGCTCGCCGTCTCTCTCGTGGGCGGCATCGCGCTGTTGCCGATGATCGTCGCGGGCATCTGGGGAGGGATGCTCGCCGACGCCTTCGACCGTCGGGCCGTGCTGATCGTGTCGGCGGTCGCCGGATGGATGTCGACCATCGCACTCGTCGTGCTCTCGGCGGTCGACGCCGCGATGTCGTCGGGCGGCTCGCGCGTCGAGGTCTGGCCGTTCTACGTCTTCACGACCATCAATGCGGTCGCCGCCACCATCACGCAGGCGACTCGGAGCTCGGTGTATCCGCGCATCCTGCCGACCGAACTGGTCTCCCGTGCGAGCGCGCTCAACGGCATCGCCATGGGCATCCAGTTGACCGTCGGCCCAGCGCTCGCCGGCGTGCTCGTGGCCCTCATCGGCTTCCCACTCACCTTCGCGGTCGACGCAGTGCTGTTCACGGCGGGATTCCTGGGCATCCTCACCCTTCCGAAGCTGCCGCCGCTCACCGCCACCGCTCGACCCGGTCTGCAATCGCTCCGCGACGGAATGGCGTTCCTCAAGCGTGCGCCGAACATCCGCATGAGCTTCATCGTCGACATCATCGCCATGTCGTTCGGGCGTCCGTTCGTGCTGCTGCCGGCGGTCGCAGCCACCGTCATCGGCGGTGGTCCGATCACGGTGGGCATCCTCACCGCTGCTGCGGCCATCGGCACGTTCATGACCGGGCTGTTCAGTGGACCCGTCGCCCATGTGCACCGGTACGGCATCGCGATCGGTCGGGCGATCACCGTCTACGGCGCGTTCATCCTGATGTTCGGCCTGGTCATCGCGGCGATGCAGACCGGCTGGTTCGGCCCGGTCGGTGCTGACATCGCGCACGTGAACGTCGTCGCCCTCGTGCTCGCGGCCGTCGCGCTGGCCGGCACCGGAGCGTCGGATGAGGTCAGCGCCATCTTCCGGTCGACGATCCTGCTGGTGGCGGCTCCCGACGAGATGCGCGGCCGACTGCAGGGCATCTTCACCGTCGTGGTCGCCGGTGGCCCGCGCATCGGAGACCTCTACGCCGGCATCCTCGCCTCGCTTGTCGCGCTCTGGTTTCCGCCTGTCCTGGGCGGGCTGATGATCATGGCGCTCATCGCCCTCCTGCTCCGGATCTACCCCGCCTTCCGCGCCTACGACGCCCGCAATCCCACCCTCTGACCTCCCCATCTGACTGGAGCCCGCCATGGAATCGATCGACCCGGTAGCGCTCGCCGCCCTCCGCGCGGACGGCGGTGCCGCATCCGCCCCCATCATCGACGTGCGCGAGGTGGACGAGGTCGATGTCGTGCGCGTCGTCGACACCGTGAACATTCCGATGAGCGCGTTCCTCGACCGCATCGACGAGGTGCCGAGGGATGAGCGGATCTACGTGATGTGCCACGTCGGTGGCCGCAGCGCCCAGGTGACGATGTACCTGGAGCAGCGGGGCTACGACGTCGTCAACGTCGCCGGCGGCATCCAGGGGTGGGAGAACGCCGGCCTGCCCGTCGAGCACGGCCGATGATTCTCGAGCACGCGGTCCTCCCCGTCGTCGTCGGCCGCGAGGATGCCTTCGAAGCGGCGTTCGCGCAGGCGCAGGGCCTCATCTCGCAGATGCCGGGCTTCATCGACCTCACCTTGTCGCGCTCCATCGAGACCCCCAACCAGTACCTGCTTCTGGTGCGCTGGGAGAGCGTCGAGGATCACGACCCCGGCTTCCGAGGCTCGGCGGAGTACCAGTCGTGGCGGGACCTGTTGCACGGCTTCTACGATCCGTTCCCGGTGGTCGAGCACTTCCGGCCGGTCATGGGAGCGCCGGAGGGGCGCTAGCCCCGGAGCATTCGCCTCGGAGGCATTCGCCTCGGAGGCATTCGCCTCGGAGTCATTCGGCTCGGCGTCCCGGCTGCGGCATTAGAACGGAGGCCCGTCGGTGTCCTCGGTGGGACGCCGGCCTGCGTAACCGGGCGGCGCATCCGCGTAACCGGACGGCGCATTCAGGCGACCGGGCGCTGAACCCGTGCCACCGGGCGGCGGGTGGCTGTCGTATCCGGTCGGCGTGGTCACGCGGATGCCGCCGCCGGGCCTGGCCGTGATGGTGATGCCGGTGGTGGATTTCAGGCGGTGAAGTCGGGGCTTCAGCGGGAGCAGGTTCTCGATGTCGGTGGACCCACCGTCCTGCCACTCCCTGACGTGATCGACCTCGGCGTCGACCGAGGTGTAGTCGGCGGCATCGGCGTCCAAGCTGTAGCGGAGTGTGAGCCATTCGCGTTGTGCTCGGCTGGGCCGATACGCACGGCGGTCGAGGGTGAGGCGGGCGGGACGTAGCGGATCGGTGTACAACCGTCCGAAGGACGGGCAGTCACGCAGAGCTCGCCCCGAACGGGCCGGATCGACCTGACCGTACCCCTCCAACTGGCCGACTCCGTCCGGGTCGACCAGCAGGTAGGGGCGCACGATCGCTGCCGTCGGGGTGCCGTCACCCGCCAGCCAAGCGACGGCGGCGTCGGCGCGGAGTTGGGCCTTCGTCTTGGTCTGCCCGTCCTCGTGTCGCAGGCGCGTGGCGGTGCGAGTGAGTCGGGCGTCGATGCGGACCGCGTCGACGGCGGCCACGTACAGGTGCAGCCACGCCATTCCGTCAGCGGCGGGGTCGAACTCCACCCGCCGTTCCGCGTGAGCGCGGTCGTGGCGCACCTGAACCGGCTCCGTCGCGAGCTGCCCTGCGCGCCGCTTCATTCTGCGTCGGAACGCGCCCGGCGCCAGCCGGCAGGCTGCGTCGGATGCCTCCGCGTCGTACCGGGCGATCGCCTGCGGGTCGGATACGACTCCGGACGCCTCTACCGCCGCCCGGACCTGCAGGTAGGGAGCCAGTCCGGCTACGAAGACGTCGCGCAGGAGAGGCAGCCTCGTCTGCAGGGTGTCGGCGATGTGCAGGTGACTGTGGACGGTCTGCTCCGACAGGTGCAGCCGCGCAGCCAGATCGAACACGGCGGCTCGGACGCTGAAGCTGACCGCGTCGGCTTCGTTCACCTCGGCACCGGGACGGTGGGGCACGTAGATCTCCGGATGCGCGCGAGCGATCGCCACGGTATCGCCCACGGCGAGAACCAGCAGTGCATGCTCCTGGTTCGTCGCGAACTGGCGGCACTCCGCATCGTCCAAGGTGCGGCGGATGCCATCCAAGGCGCGGCTCTCGTCGTTGGAGTCTTCGTCGACGCGATCGGAGGCGACGTCCGCCTCATCGACGAGTTCACCTGTCGCGACCGCGCATCCGATCTCCATGATCCGACACTATGGTGACCCACCGACATCGAACCGAGGAACCGAAGAGGGCGCGGCGCGGGCGGGGGAGGCGCTGCACAGGGGCTGCACAGGGCGCTTCGGTACTCTGTTCACAGGTCGCCACACCAGCGGCCCCGGACGAGGGATCAGTACCCGGAGAGCGACAAGACTGGCCACAGGAGTGGATCAGTCATGGCATGGGTCATTCTCATCGCGTCCGGCGTGCTCGAAGCCGTCTGGGCGACCGCGCTCGGCAAGTCGGAGGGCTTCAGCAGGCTCTGGCCGTCCGTCATCTTCTTCGCCGGTCTCGTCGCGAGCATGGGCGGCCTCGCCCTCGCGATGCGCAGCATCCCGATCGGAACGGCCTACGCCGTCTGGGTCGGAATCGGCGCAGCACTCACCGTCGGCTGGTCGATGATCAGCGGCGACAGCACCGTCTCGTGGGTCAAGCTTGCGCTCATCGTCGGCCTCATCGGCTGTGTCGTGGGCCTCAAGCTCGTCGACCACTGAGGTCGGATGGCGAGGCGCCCGTCACTCGACCAGAGGTGCGGGCGCGGGCGCCTCGGCCGTCAACAGGTCGGCGTGCTCGCGTGCGTACCGTCGGGCCAGGACGATCCGACGGATGGTGAGCGGGATGGCCCAAACCAGAATCGCCACGAGCAGCACGATGAGTGCAACGTTGAAGGAGCTCGAACGGCGATAAGTCAGACTCTGAATCTGTTGGATCAGGATCCCGGCGTAGAGCAGTCCGATGAATCCCAGCTGGAATGCAAGCGTGTACGACACGATCGCCGCGTATCGTGCGGCGCCGACGCGTTCGGACTCCTCGAGCTCGATGGGCTTTCGTCGCAACACGAGTTTCATGTAGCGCCGCATCCGTCCGAGGTCACCGCCTCCGGTCGCGCGGAGACGCCGGTTGATCGACAACGAGCACATGACACAGGCGAATCCCGCGGCGATGAAGGCGAATTCGACTGCCAACGACACCTCGACCGCGGTCTCACCGATCCGATGCGAATCGCCGCGACCAAGGAGAAGGAACAGCGCGAGTCCGGCGAGGAGGAACACCACGAAGGTGATCGCGATGATGGCGATCTTGCGCCCCACCTCCCGACGGCTGACCGGCACCCACGCGGTGACGGGCCGCGGATGCGCCAATTCATGACGGATCAGCGATCGGCCGACCGCCAGACCGGCCGCGAACAAGCCGGCCGCTAGGACGATGAAGAGGATAGGCAGCCAGATCGGGGCGCCAACCACGACGCTGTACACGATGATCGCGACGACACCCAGGCCCTCGGCGATTCCCACGCCGAAGAGGTAACGACGGAAGTAGCTGCGGCTGTCGGCCGAGACCGTCGTGTCCCAGAAGGCCGAGATCGATCCCAGAATGAGCGGGCCGTAGATGAAGGTCGTCACGGCGAAGAACGCGAGGAAAATCAGCCAGCGACCATCGCGAGGCGTCGTGAGTACTAGAAGGAAGCCGGCTCCGACCATCACCCCGGTGGCCAACAGCACCGAACCGATATACGCCACTACCTTCATGCCAACCGCCCCCGTCGGCCGCGTCGTCGCTGAGCCGAGTGGAAGTCAACACCCGCGAGCCCGCGCGACGATACCCCTACAAAGAGGGTCAGCTGACGAGCACCGCTCCGTAGGCCAAGGCCGCTATGAAGACCCATGAGGTGAGGCCGACGACGAGGGCCCGCCATCCGGTGCGCGCCAGCTCGCTCACCCGCACTCCGCTGCCGAGGGCGAACAGGGCGACCGCCAGCAGAACGTTGCGCACGTCATCCGCCGCGCTCACCGCAGCAGCAGGGATGGGCAGGAACGTGCGCACCAGCACCAGCAGCACGAATCCAGCGACGAAGAGCGGCACGATCGGTGGGCGTGGGCCCGTGGCATCCGTCGCCCGTCGCCTCTCGATGGATGCCGTGATGGCCACCATCGGCGCGAGCAGCAGCACGCGGGTGAGCTTGACGATGACCGCGACGGCGAGGGCAGCTCCACCGGCGATCTGTGCGGTCGCGACCACCTGTCCCACGTCGTGCACGCCCGCCCCCACCCAGTGCCCGAACTGCAGGGCGTCCAGGCCGAGTGGATGCCACAGGGCGGGCAGTACCGCGATGGCAAGGGTGCCGCACAGGGTCACCAGCGCGATCGGGGTGGCCTGGTCGCGCTCCTTCGCGCGCACCACGCTGCCCATCGCGCCGATCGCGGATGCGCCGCAGATGGAGAATCCACTCGCGATGAGCAGCGGCTGGTGGCCGGGCAGTCCCATCGACCGGCCGAAGGCGAGCGTCACCGCGAAGGTCAGCAGCACGACGAGAACCGTCGTGAGGATGGCCCTCCAGCCGAGCGACGCGATGTCGCCGAGGCTCAGGTCGATGCCCAACAGCACGATGCCTGCTCGCATGATGGATCGACCCGCGAACGCGATGCCGGGCGCCAGCACGCCATCGAGGAGCCGACGCATCGGCGGCACCTGCGCCGCGACGATGCCGAGCACGACGACGGCGGTGAGCCACGGGATGGCGGGCACGAGCACGTGAACGCCCCAGGCGAGCAGGGCGCCAGCGCCGGCGACCAGCAGGCCCGGGAGCAGGCCGGGGACCAGGGCGGGAAAGAGCCGGCCGGAGGGCCGACCCGGTGCCGACCCGCCGCTCAGCGCCAACTCGGCAGCCAGATGTGCAGCTGCCAGTACCAGAACGGGATGCGCTCACCCGTCCAGAGCGGCCAGAAGAACACCGTCACGAGCACGCTGACGATGAGGAAGGCGCCCACCACGCCGATGCCGCGGGTGCGACGCCATGTCGGATCGTCCCGGCGGCCGAGGATGAGGGCTATCACGAACGTGAGCGCCAGGATCAGGTAGGGCTCGAAGGCGATCGTGTAGAACTGGAAGACCGTGCGGTTGGTGTACGCCAGCCACGGAAGGTAGGCGCCCACCATTCCCATCAGGATGAAGCCCACGCGCCACTCCCGGTAGCGGGCCAGGCGGTAGACGAGGTAGAACAGCGCGATCACGGCCGCGTACCAGATGATCGGATTGGCGATCGAGGTGATGGCGTCCGAGCATGCCGAGACATTGCAGCCGCTCTTCGCGTCGGTGCCGAGGTAGTACATGCTCGTCGGCCGCACCATGAACAGCCACGTCAGCGGATTGGCCTGGTACGGATGCGGGGTGTGCAGCCCCACATTCCAGCCGTACGCCTCGCTGTGGTAGTGCCAGAGACTCTGCAGCGAGTGCGGCACCCACGCGAGCGGTCCCGTCCACGCCTGGCCCGGTTCGTTCGCCCAGGTGCGGTAGTAGCCGCCCGACGTCAGGAACCAGCCCGTCCAGCTCGCGAGGTAGGTCGCCACCGCGATCGGGACCATGAGGAGGAAGCTGATCGGACCCTGCTTGAGGATGGCGGCGCTCGCCCAGAAGGGGATGCCGAGCCGCCGACGCGCGAGGGCGTCGACCACCACCGCATAGATGCCGAACGCCGTGAGCATGAACAGGCCCGACCACTTGACGGCCGACATGAGGCCGAAGCTGAGACCCGCCGCCATGAGCCACGGCCGCCACCACAGCGCCGGACCCCAGTCGGGCGGGCCGGCATCCGTTCCCCGCTCGAGAGCCCGTCGTTCGAGCGCGCGCGACAGCCGGCGTTCCGTCCACGTGCGGTCCAGCAGCATCGCCCCGAAGCCGAGGAGTCCGAAGAACATCACCGAGACGTCGAGCAGCCCGACGCGCGAGAGCACGATCGCGTGGCCGTCGATCGCGAACAGGAATCCGGCGATCACCCCGATGAGGGTGGAGTGGAACAGTCGGCGGGCGATGAGGGTGATCAGCAGGACTCCGAGCGTGCCCACCACGGCGGTGCCGATGCGCCAGCTGAAGCTGTTATCCGCACCGAACAGCATCATGCCGGCGCCGATGATCCACTTGCCGAGGGGCGGATGCACGACGTATTCGGCGGCGTCGTTGAAGATGTTCGTCTTGCCCGCCGCGAACTGCTGATCGGCGTCCGCCGGCCAGGTCGACTCGTAGCCGTTGTGCCACAGCGTCCAACCGTCCTTCACGTAGAAGGTCTCGTCGAACACCAGGGAGTGGGGGTTGCCGAGATCCCACGTCCGCAGGATCAGCGCGAGCAACGTCACACCGAGCGGACCGCCCCAGTACCAGAACCGCTGTCGAAGCGGAGTGCGCAAGGTCCACGCCCACCACGCGTCGAGGCGCGTGCCGCGGGGCTCCTCGTCTTCGAGGGACGGATGCGCATCGTCGACGTCGACGGCAGGCTGCGGCGCGGTCGCCGGTTCGACGGTCATTGCGCAATGCTAAGTCACATGATCATCCTCGGAGGGACGCCCATCGGCAACCTGGGCGACGCGTCCGCCCGACTGGTGGAGGCGCTGCGCACCGCCGAGGTCATCGCGGCCGAGGACACCCGGGTCACTCAGCGCCTGATGAGCGCTCTTCACATTGAGAACCGACCACGGCTGATCCCCCTCCATGACCACAACGAACGCGTCAAGGCCGCCGAACTGGTCGAGCTCGCCCGTGACGCGGATGTCCTCGTGCTGAGTGACGCGGGCATGCCGACCGTGAGCGATCCTGGCTACCATCTCGTCGACGCCGCGGTCGCGGCGGGTGTCGGAGTCACGGTCATCCCCGGCCCGAGCGCCGTGCTCGCCGCCCTCGCCGTGTCGGGGCTTCCCACCGACCGGTTCAGCTTCGAGGGATTCACCCCGCGCAAAGGCGGAGACCGGCGGAGCACGTTCACGGCGCTCGTCAACGAGCGCCGAACGATGGTGTTCTTCGAGTCGCCCAATCGGTTGGCGGCGTCACTGAGCGACATGGCCGCGGTGTTCGGCCCCGAGCGCATCGTCGTGGTCTGCCGCGAGCTGACCAAGTTCTACGAGGAGGTCCGCCGGGGGACGGCGACCGAGCTGGCGGAGTGGGCGGCCGAGGGGGTCAAGGGCGAGATCTGCATCGTCGTCGCCGGGGCACCGGAACGCGTAGCGGACCTCGGCTCGGGGGTCGACGAGGTGCTCGCCCGGGTCGCCGGGGGCGCCCGCCTCAAGGAGGCGGCCGCATCCGTCGCCGAGTCGACCGGTCTCGGCAAGCGCGACCTCTATGAAGGGGCCCTCGCCCGGCGCGGTTGACGCGGGCGTGCCGCCCTCATTTCGCCCCCGGAAGGGGTGAGAATGGACACGGAGGCTGTTGACACGGAGGTGCGCAATGGCTCGAGTGGTGCAGTACTCGCGGTTCGGAGGACCCGAGGTACTGGAGGTTGTCGACATCGACACGCCCGCGCCGGGGGCCGGTGAGGTGCTCGTGCGCGTCATCGCGGCCGGCACCAATCCCGTCGAGAGCGCCGCGCGCAGCGGGGCCGCGCCGGAACTGTGGCACGTCGACCTGCCGACCGGGCAGGGCAGGGATCTCGCAGGCATCGTCTCCGCCGTCGGGTCGGGGGTGAGCCGGTTCCGCGTCGGCGACGAAGTCATGGGCTACGTGGATCACGGGTCGCAGGCGACGGATGTCGTCGTTCCCGAAGTGCAGCTCGCACCCAAACCGCGTGGCGTGGAGTGGGAGATAGCGGGGAGCCTGTACGTCGCCGGCACGACCGCGCTGGACGGCGTACGCGACGTGGCGTTGCGACCGGGCGACGTGGTGGTCATCACGTCGGCGGCCGGGGGAGTCGGCGGGCTCGCCGTGCAACTCGCCGTGGCGAAGGGCGCGCGCGTGATCGGGACGGTGGCCGAGCGCAACTTCGACTACGTGCGGATGCTCGGCGCGACGCCGGTGGCGTACGGTGCCGACCTCGCGTCCCGCATCCGTTCCGCCGCACCCAACGGCGTCGACGCGTTCATCGACTTCTTCGGCGGCAACTCCGTCGAGGTGGCCCGGGAGCTCGGCGTGCCGTCCTCGCGCATCACCACTGTCCTCGCGCTCGACGCCGTGGACGAGTACGGCGTGCAGACCGCGACCGCCGGCGGCCTGGCCGAGATGCTCGAGATCGCGAAGCTCATGCAGGACCACCAGCTGCGCATGCCGATCGCCGACGTGTTCCCGCTGGAGGACATCGTCGCCGCATACACGCAGCTCGATCGCCGCGAGTCCGTCGGCAAGATCGTGATCGGCATGAACCCCGTGCGCTACCGCAACCAGCGCACGCGAGACACCGGCGTCAAGCAGCAGGATGTGACGCTGGGGGTGCCGACTCCTCATGATCAGATCGACTCTCCGGTTGTTCTTCCTCCGGTTTTCGGTCACCGGAGAGGGCACGCGCCCACTCCGCCTGCGGATCGGCGTCCAGAAGAAGAAGCTTGAGCAGCAGCGTCAGCGGAACGGCCAGCAGCGCGCCCAGTGGGCCGAGCACGAAGCCCCAGAAGAAGACGGATGCGAACGTGATGGTGAATCCGAGGCTCACGGCCACGGCGACGAATCGCGGCTGAACGAGCACCTGCAGGGTCACGTTGATCACGATGTAGACGCCGATGACGACGAGAGCGAGCCCCCAGCCGCCGGTGACCAGCGCGAGCGCCGCGGGAGGCACCACGCCGATGATGAAGCCGATGTTCGGGATGAAGTTGGTGATGAACGCCAGCACCGCCCAGATGAAGGCTCCGGGAACGCCGAGCGCCCACAGGATGAGCCCGTCGAGCACGGCGACGATCGCTCCGAAGATCGCGTTGACGATCATGTAGCTGCGCACGCCCGAGGCGAACCGGTTGAGTGCGGCGATGACGTGCCCCCGCGAGTCCCGGTAGCGGGCGAACAGCGGCGCGATGTAGGCCGCATCCGCCGCCATGAAGAGGGCGTATGCGAACACGAGGGCGATCGCCGAGATGGAGCTGAGCAGAGACTTGGCGCCCGCGAGCACGATGCCGACCAGCGTGCCGGGGTCGAACGACCCGCTGATGGCCTTCGTCTGCGCGGCCGAGAGGCCGAGGCCGTTCACCCAGTCCGTGAACTGGCGGGCGCTCGCCTCGAACTGGTCGGCACTGTCGGTCACCAGCCGGGCGAACTGGGCGAGGGCCAGCACGAGGAGGCCCAGGATGATGATGAGGATGAGGTAGACCACGACGATGACGGTCGTGGTGGCGAGCCAGCGGGGCCATCCCCGCTTCTCGAGGAGCGGGCGAACCGGGTGCGCGATGATGACCAGCACCACCGCGAGCACGATGGGGCCGATGATGTCCTTCGCGAAGTACATGCCGGCAACGGTCAGCGTCGCGGCCGCGAGCGTGATGAGCACCCGGGTCGAGAGCGAGAAGCCGACCGGTGCCACGGCGGCTCCCGGCCGTTCGGTGTCCTGGGCGTCGTGGATTCGCACGTCGGGGGTGGTGGCATCCGTCATGCGCCCATGCTGACAGGCGCGGGCACCACCGCGCGGAGGGCTTGCCGTAACGCGGCCGGTCGGGTACGGCCCGCCGAATAGGATGGAAACCATGCCCAGCGGTTCCTCCTTCTACGTCACGACGCCGATCTTCTACGTCAACGACGTACCCCACATCGGCCACGCGTACACCGAGGTGGCCGCCGACGTGCTCGCCCGGTGGCACCGCCAGCGCGGGGACGACACGTGGATGCTGACGGGAACCGACGAGCACGGCCAGAAGATCCTGCGCACGGCAACGGCGAACGGCGTGACGCCGCAGCAGTGGGCGGACAAGCTCGTCGCCGAGGCGTGGAAACCCCTGCTCGAGACGGTCGATCTCGCCAACGACGACTTCATCCGCACCACCGATGAGCGTCACGAGGTGAACGTGCAGAAGTTCCTGCAGCGGCTCTACGACGACGGCCACATCTACACGGGTGAGTACGAGGGCTACTACTGCGTCGGCTGCGAGGAGTACAAGCAGCCGAGCGACCTGCTGCCGGGCACGGGCGAGTACGAGGGTCAGCTCGTCTGCGCCATCCACTCCCTGCCCGTCGAGCTGCTCAAGGAGCGCAACTACTTCTTCCGCATGAGCGCGTTCGGCGATCGCCTGCTCGAGCTCTACGCCGCCCAGCCCGATTTCGTGCAGCCCGAGAGCGCCCGAAACGAGGTGGTCTCGTTCGTGCAGCAGGGCCTCGCCGACCTGTCCATCTCGCGGTCGTCCTTCGACTGGGGCGTCAAGGTGCCGTGGGACGAGTCGCACGTCGTCTACGTCTGGTTCGACGCCCTGCTCAACTACATCACCGCTGTCGGCTACGGAGCGGATGAGGAGGAGTTCGCGCGGCGCTGGCCGGCGACCCACATCGTCGGCAAGGACATCCTGCGCTTCCACGCCGTCATCTGGCCGGCCATGCTGATGGCGGCCGGCCTCGACGTGCCCAAGCGGGTGTTCGGCCACGGCTGGCTGCTGGTCGGCGGCGAGAAGATGAGCAAGTCCAAGCTCACCGGCATCGCCCCGTCGCAGATCATCGACACCTTCGGCTCGGATGCGTTCCGGTACTACTTCCTCCGCGCCATCGCCTTCGGGCAGGACGGCTCGTTCTCGTGGGAGGACCTCGCCGCCCGGTACCAGGCCGAGCTGGCCAACGGCTTCGGCAACCTCGCCTCCCGGGTGGTGGCGATGGTCGCGCGCTACTGCGACGGCGTCGTGCCGACGCCCGGCGAGTTGACGGATGCCGACCGCGCGATCGTGGACCTCGAGAGGTCCGCGACGGCGGCCGCCGACAAGGCGATCGACTCGCTCGGCATCCACGAGGCCATCGCCGCGACCTGGCGACTCGTCGATGCGCTCAACGGGTACATCACCGAGCAGGAGCCGTGGGTGCTCGCGAAGGATCCCGCGCAGCGGGAGCGCCTCGACACGGTGCTCGCGACCGTCGTGCGCGGGCTCGGGACACTGGCCGTGCTGCTGTCTCCCGTCGTTCCGAAGGCGACGGCGAAGCTCTGGGAGGCGCTCGGCGGAGAGGGCGAGCTGGCGGCGCAGCGCATCGATCGCGCCTGGGAGTGGCGAGGCGGGGCGACGGTCACCCCCTTGGCCTCGCCGCTGTTCCCGCGCATCGAGGCGAGCGGTGAGTAGCGTCCCGGCCTACCCCGAGGCACCTGAGCCGCTTCCCGTCGGCGTCTACGACAACCACACCCACCTCGAGTTCGATCCCGGCTACCCGGGCCTGGAACTCGGCGACCACCTCGATCGTGCGTCTGCCGTCGGCGTCCTCGGCGTGGTCCAGGTGGGCACCGACCTCGAGAGTTCGCGCTGGTCGGCTGCGACGGCGGCCGCAGAGCCTCGCGTACTCGCATCCGTCGCCATCCATCCCAACGAGGCCGTCGAGTATGCCGAACAGGGCGTACTCGACGCGGCCCTAGCCGAAATCGACGCCCTGGCTGCGCTGCCGCGCGTCGTGTCGATCGGCGAGACCGGGCTGGACTACTACCGCACGGAGACGGATGCCGGCCGCGCCGCGCAGTTGCGCTCGTTCGAGGCGCACATCGCCATCGCCAAGAAGCACGAGCTGGCCCTGCAGATCCACGACCGCGACGCGCACGACGACGTCATCGCCACGCTTCTGCGCGTCGGCGCCCCGGAGCGCACCGTGTTCCACTGCTACTCGGGCGACGCCGAGATGGCCGCCGTCTGCGCCGCCCACGGCTGGTACCTCTCCTTCGCCGGCAACGTGACCTTCAAGAATGCGGGCAACCTGCGCGAGGCCCTCGCGGTGACCCCGCGCTCGCGCATCCTCGTCGAGACGGATGCGCCGTTCCTCACGCCTGTGCCCCTGCGCGGGCGACCGAACGCGCCCTACCTGATGCCGCACACCGTGCGCGCGATGGCGACGTATCTCGACATGGCTGTCGACGACCTCGGCGAGCAGCTCGCCACGAACACCGAAGCGGTCTACGGAAGGTGGTCGTGATGGCGATGCTCGGACCCGCGGAGATCCGCGACCTCGCCGAACTGCTCGGCGTGACGCCGACGAAGAAGCTCGGCCAGAACTTCGTCATCGACGCCAACACCGTGCGGCGCATCGTCAAGGCGGGCGGGGTGCGCGCCGGAGAGCACGTCGTGGAGATCGGCCCGGGCCTCGGCTCGCTCACGCTCGGGCTGCTCGAGGCCGGAGCATCCGTCACCGCGGTGGAGATCGACGGACGCCTCGCCGAGCAGCTGCCCAAGACCGTCGAGTTGATGCAGCCGGGCGCGGCGTTGACCGTCGTGCACGAGGATGCACTGCGCGTCGACGCGCTCGACGGCGACCCGGTGCGCCTGGTCGCCAACCTGCCGTACAACGTGTCGGTGCCCGTGCTGCTGCACTTCCTCGAGCACTTCCCGTCCTTGCAGTCGGGCGTTGTGATGGTGCAGGCGGAGGTGGGACACCGGCTGGCCGCCGCCCCGGGGTCGAAGGTCTACGGGAGCCCCAGCGTCAAGGCGGCGTGGTACGGAGACTGGCGGCTGGCCGGCAACGTCAGCAGGCAGGTCTTCTGGCCGGTGCCCAACGTCGACTCGGTGCTGGTGGCGTTCGAGCGGCGCACGGATCAGCTCGGCACGGAGGACGAGCGTCTGGCGACGTTCGCGCTCGTCGATGCCGCGTTCCAGCAGCGCCGCAAGATGCTGCGACAGTCCCTCTCGAGCGTGTTCGGCGACTCGGCGCGAGCATCGACCGCGTTGGAAGCGGGCGGCGTGCCCCCGACCGAGCGAGGCGAACAGCTCACCGTTCACGACTTCCTCCGGGTCGCCCGGGACGGGTGGTCGGAGGGTGCGCTGGGATAGGTTGGGGACATGACCAGCCTCGTCCCGACTCCGGTTCACGTGCGGGCTCCCGGCAAGGTCAACGTCTTCCTCAAGGTCGGCGCCCGGCAGGACGACGGCTACCACGACGTCGCGATCGCCTACCAGGCGGTGTCACTCGTCGAGGACGTGCGTGCCTACCCCGCCGACGACTTCTCCGTCTCCTTCGGCGGGAGCGTCGACACCTCGGGGCTCGTCACCGACGGCAGCAACCTCGCCATCAAGGCGGCGCGCATGCTGGCCCGTCGCACCGGATTCCGCGGGGGAGTGCGACTCGAGATCGAGAAGAACGTTCCGATCGCCGGGGGCATGGGGGGCGGGTCGGCGGATGCCGCTGCCACGTTGCTCGCGTGCGATGCGCTGTGGGAGACCGGGATGGCACGCGACGACATGCTCGCGCTCGCGGCCAAGCTCGGCGCCGACGTCCCGTTCGTGCTCGTGGGCGGGACGGCCATCGGCACCGGTCGCGGGGACCAACTCTCGCCGGCGCTGGCGCAGGGGACGTTCCACTGGGTGCTCGCCATCGCCGAGTTCGGAATGTCGACCCCCGCCGTCTACGAGGAGCTCGATCGGCACCGCGAACGCCACCAGCGCGACATCCGTCCCGCCGAGGAGGCGCCGAGCGTGGACGCCGAGGTGCTCCAGGCCCTGCGCGCCGGCGACGCGCGGATGCTCGGCGATGCGCTCCACAACGACCTCCAGGCACCGGCACTGCATCTGGCGCCGGGCCTCGGCCGCATTCTCGAGCTCGGCGAGGAGAACGGGGCGCTCGCCGGCATCGTGTCGGGTTCGGGTCCGACGGTCGCGTTCCTCGCGCCCGACGCCGACGCCGCCCTCGAGCTCCAGGTGGCGCTCTCGGCGGCCCGGCTCACGGCGGTGCGCGCCCACGCTCCGGTGCACGGCGCCCGCCTGGTTCACGACTGACGCGCTAGCTCGCTCGCCCCGCAGTCCCTCCCCAGCTGCGCGCTAGCCCGCCCTCCAGCCACGCTGTCCGTCCCCAGCTCCCACCCACCACCTCGTCGAAAACGCAACTCTTGCGGGTTGACGCGGCCGCGCACCCACAAAGACTGCGTTTTCGATCCCGACCGGGGACGAAAATGGGTCCTCCCCAAGGTGGGGCCGCGAGGGTCGGATGCACAGATCTGGCGCGCAGGTCTGGCGCTCGGGGATGGCGGGGCGAGCATCGGTGAGTGACCGCGCGAGGCATCCTTCCACCCGAGCTGGGCGATGTCCCATTCTCGACGGCTTCAGCACTGTCTCGTGGCGCCACGCCATCCCGGTTGCGCGCGGCAGACCTCGAACGCCCGTTCACCGGGGTGCGGAGCCCGGTGCCGGTACGTGACATGGTCGAACGAGCGCGTGCGCTGCTGCCGGTTCTTCCTGACCGTGGAATCTTCAGCCACGCGACGGCGGCGATGGTCCTCGGTGCGCCACTGCCGAGCGGCCTCGAGCGCGGTCCCGTCCATCTCACCGTGGTGAAGCCGGGTCGCGGGTCGATGAGAAGGGGCGTGGCCTGGCATGAGACGGATGCCGAGCTGCCCGCGCTCGTGTTCGACGGATTGAGAGTGATCTCCCCTGCCGTCGTGTTCGGTCAATTGGCCGGCTGTCTCAGCCTCGCGAACCTGGTTGCCCTCGGCGACTACCTCATCACCGGTCGCGAACCGATCTCGGGTGCGCGGGCGCATTCCACCATCGCTGAGCTCCGCGAGGCCGTCGATGGATGGGGGTCGCGGCGGGGAGCTCGAACACTGAAACAGGCTCTGATGCTCGTGCGCTGGGGCCCGCTCTCCCGCCCCGAGTCGCTGCTCAGAGTCGGACTCGTGCTGGCCGGACTACCGGAGCCGCTCATCAACCATCGCATCTGGCATGCCGGTCTCCTTCGGCACTTCATGGTCGACCTCGCCTTCGACGGCCTGCACATCGCTCTGGAATACGAGGGCGATCACCACCGGACGGATCGCGCCGTATTCGAATCGGACATCCTCCGCCGGGAGCAGTTGGCCGAGATCGGCTGGACCGTCATCCGCGTCACGGCGTACGACCTCGGTGATGGATGGGAAGCCTTCGTGCTCCGTCTCCGCACTCACATCGCTCGCGCCCGGTCAGCGTCCTGATGCTCGAGATCGCAGCTCTTGCGGGTGCGGCCCGGAGCGCACCCGCAAGATCTGCGATCTCGGCGGCGCGGGTACGCTTGAACGGATATGGCACACCTGCTGGGCGGCGAGAAGCTGCGCCTCGAATACCCCACCCGACTCGTCTTCGACGGCGTCACCGTCGGTCTCAATGAGGGCGATCGCGTCGGCGTCGTCGGGCGCAACGGCGACGGCAAGTCGACCCTGCTGCGGCTGCTCGCGGGCCGCACCGAGCCGGATGCCGGCCGCGTCACGCGTCGACGTGGCGTGCGGCTCGGCATGCTCGACCAGGCCGACGCCGTCGACCCGACCCTCACCGTCGCCCAAGCGGTCGTCGGCGGCATCGAGGAGCATGTCTGGGCGGGCGACGCCCAGGCGCGCGATGTCATCGCCGGCCTGCTCGGTGACGTGCCGTGGGACGCCGAGGTCGGAACCCTCTCGGGCGGGCAGCGTCGCCGCGTTGGCCTCGCCGCGCTGCTCGTAGGCGATCACGACGTCATCTTCCTCGACGAGCCCACCAACCACCTCGACGTCGAGGGCATCGCCTGGCTCGCCGGCCACCTCAAGAAGCGCTGGGCTGCGGATGCCGGCGGCCTCGTCGTCGTAACGCACGACCGGTGGTTCCTCGACGAGGTGTGCACGATGACGTGGGAGGTGCACGATCGTGTCATCGAGCCGTTCGAGGGCGGCTATGCGGCCTACATCCTGCAGCGCGTCGAGCGCGACCGCATGGCCGCCGCGAGCGAGTCCAAGCGGCAGAACCTCATGCGCAAGGAGCTCGCGTGGCTTCGCCGCGGGGCTCCCGCGCGCACCAGCAAGCCGCGTTTCCGCATCGACGCCGCCAACCAGCTGATCGAGAACGAGCCTCCCGTGCGCAACCCGGTCGAGCTCAAGCAGATGGCGACCGCCCGCCTCGGCAAGGACGTCGTCGACCTGCTCGACGCATCCGTCAGCTACGACGGCAGGACAGTATTGCGCGACATCGAGTGGCGCATCGCTCCGGGCGAGCGCACCGGCATCCTCGGGGTCAACGGTGCCGGAAAGTCCACGCTGCTCGGCCTCGTGACCGGAGCGGTCGCTCCCACCTCGGGTCGGGTCAAGCGCGGCACGACCGTGCGCATCGCCTCCCTCACGCAGGAACTCGCGGAACTGAAGGACGTCCAGAACGATCGCGTCTCGGCGATCGTGGCGCGGCAGAAATCGAGTTACACGGTCGGCAGCGGCGGATCGGCGGCCGAGCTCACGCCCGGTCAGCTCCTCGAGCGACTCGGATTCACGAGCGCGCAGCTCTCGACGGCGGTGAAGGACCTGTCCGGTGGCCAGAAGCGGCGGCTGCAGCTGCTCCTCATCCTGCTCGACGAGCCCAACGTACTCATCCTCGACGAGCCGACCAACGACCTCGACACCGACATGCTCGCCGCCATCGAGGACCTGCTCGACTCCTGGCCCGGCACGCTCCTCGTCGTCAGCCACGATCGCTACCTCATCGAGCGCGTCACCGACCAGCAGTACGCCGTCGTCGACGCCCACCTGCGTCACCTGCCCGGCGGGGTCGACCAGTACCTCGCGGAGCGGGCGAAGGTGACGGATGCCGCGCCTCTCGCCGCCGCAGCGTCCGCACCGGCCGCGGTCGCCTCCGGGCTCACGGGCGCGGACCGTCGCAACGCGGAGAAGGAGCTGTCGGCGATCGACCGCAAGCTCGCCAAGACCCAGAACGAGATAGCGGTGGCACACGAACGTCTCGCCGAGCACGATCAGAGCGACTACGCCGGAGTCGGGCGCCTCTCCCAGGAGCTGCAGGACAAGGAGGCCTCGGTGGCAGACCTCGAGACGCGCTGGCTCGAACTCTCGGAGCTGCTCGAGGTCTGAGCGACGCGAGCGGCTGCCTCAGGCGTTGGGGCGGTAGGTGTGCCGCACGTGGTGGCGGTCGTGTCGACCCTGCCAGAACTCGATCTCGACCGGCCGCAGCGCGTACAGCCGCCACTCGCGATTCACCGTCCCGTCCGACCCCGGGCGCGCCAGCCAGTCCGCCTCCGATTCCTCGTCCGACAGCGCGGTCACGCCGCCGACGAGTCGCACCTGCCTGCCGAGGTCGAGCCACGAGAAGTTCATGGCGGCCTGCGGGTTCTCGACGAGTTCGCGGCCCTTGCGCGAGTGCTCAGACGAGGCGAACTGCCATCCGCCGTTCTCGATTCCCTTGAGAATGAGCATGCGCGACGACACCACGCCCGCCGCCGTGGCCGTGGCGAGGCTGAAGGCATGCGGCTGACGGATGCCCGCGTCGATCGCGATGTGCAGCCAGTCGAGGAACAGCTCGACCGGATCGTCAGGCGCTGCTGCCGCGTCGAAATCGGGCATGTCAGGCGGGAAGTCGGGCAGGGCACGCAGTTCGGCGCGCAGTGATTCGCTCACGTTGCGAGCCTAGATGCACGAGGC
Source organism: Orlajensenia flava (assembly GCF_004801905.1). GTDB lineage: Bacteria > Actinomycetota > Actinomycetes > Actinomycetales > Microbacteriaceae > Orlajensenia > Orlajensenia flava. The sequence goes on from NZ_SSSN01000002.1 coordinate 150,852, forward strand.
GCGGCCCTGTGAAGGAGATAGAGGCGCGACTCAGTCGAAGTCGAGGCTGAGCTTGCGCAGCAGGCCGGCCAGCCGCTCCTGGTCGCTCGCGCTCAGCGTGCCGAGCAGGGCGGCCTCGGCGCTGACCAGGCCCGAGATGGCGTCGTCCACGCGGGTGAGGCCGGCATCCGACATGCGGACGAGCACGCCGCGACCGTCGCGCGGGTCGGTGCCGCGCACCACCAGGCCGCGCTCGACGAGCCGGTCGATGCGGTTGGTCATCGTCCCGCTGGAGACCAGGGTCTGCTGCAGGAGCGCCTTGGGCGAGAGCTGGTAGGGAGAACCGGCCCGGCGGAGAGCCGAGAGCACGTCGAACTCCCATGACTCGAGCTGCGCGTGGGCGAAGGCGCTGCGTCGCTCCCGGTCGAGGTGCTTCGAGAGTCGGCCGACCCGTGAGAGCACCTGCAGCGGGGCGAAGTCGAGGTCGGGCCGCTCGCGCTGCCACGCATCGACGATGCGGTCCACCTCATCGCTCGCTGCCATCCGTCCATTATCTCGGTATCGAGACAGTTCCGCCCGTCACTCGGCGCGGGGGAGAGCCTCGCCGGTCTCGAGGTAGCTCTTGAGCGAGCTGAGCACGTACATCCACCCGGGACCCGAGACGCTCTCGGCGGTGCGCGGCGATGAATCGAGCCGGTCGTGCACGAGGACGAGCCGGGTCAGTCCGGGCGACACCTCGTCGAGCTCCCAGCTGACGCGGCTTGCCGGCTCCGCGCCGAGCTCCACGTCATAAGCCGAGCGCCACTCGTGCACCAGCCGCCGCGGCGGGTCGAACTCCATCACCGCGCCACTGCCCCAGTCCGATCCGTCCGGGCCGTGCGTCTCGTGCCGCTCGGCCGTATTGGTGGTGGCGGCGCCGTGGAAATAGTGCACCGAGTGATCCGGGCGCGTGATCGCCTCCCACACTTCCTCCGGCGTCGCCTTGATGAAAACCTGGTAGACCTGCGTGTTGTCGCTCATGAGTGCTCCTCGAATGATCGGGCCAGGTCGGCGAGCGCGCGAGCGGGACCCTCGCGGTACTTGTCGATCCAGCGGTCGTGGATGAGGCGGATGGGCACGGCGTTCAGGTAGTGCAGTTTCTCGCGCCCTGAACGACGGGCCACGACGAGACCGGCATCCTCGAGGACTCGGAGGTGCTTCATCACGCCGAAACGGGTCATCTCGGCGAGAGCCTCGAGGTCGGTCAGGCGTGCTCCGTCGTGCTCGAACAGGTGGTCGAGCAGCCGACGCCGGGTCGGGTCGGCCAGCGCTTTGAACACCGCGTCGTCATCGTCCATCGCTTCACATAATAGGTGACCATATGGTCACCTGACAAGACCCACGACGGCACGAACGGCGAGGGCAACGGCGTCGGCGGGCGGCTCCGGTTCTGGCAGACTGGAGCACGCGTGCGGCCCCGGGGGCGCCCGCGGTCCGCCGTAGTGTAATGGCAGCACGACAGCCTTTGGAGCTGTTAGGTCCAGGTTCGAGTCCTGGCGGCGGAGCATGGACACAAACCTCGCCATCGTCATCCTCGCCGCCGGACAGGGCACGCGCATGAAGTCCGCCATGCCGAAGGTGCTGCATCCGCTCGCCGGCGTTCCCATCCTCGGCCACGTGCTCGCGACCGCCCAGGCGATGGACGCCGCACACGTCATCACTGTCGTCCGCCACGAGCGCGATCGGGTGGCCGCCCTCGTCGGTACCGACCTGCCCGCCTCGATCGTGGTCGATCAGGACGAGACGCCCGGAACCGGCCGCGCCGTCGAGATGGCCATCACGGCGCTTCCGGATGACTTCGCGGGCGAGGTGCTCGTGGTCAACGGCGACGTGCCCCTGCTCGATGCCGCGACCCTCACGGCCTTCGTCGCCGCCCACCGTGACGACGCCGCCAGTGGCACGGTGATGTCGTTCGAGCCGTCCGACGTGACCGGCTACGGCCGTATCGTGCGCGGCGAGGGCGGCGGGTTCGACCGCATCGTCGAGGAGAAGGACGCGACGGATGCCGAACGCGCCATCACCGAGGCCAATGCCGGTGTGTACGTCTTCGGGGTGAACGAGCTGCGCGACCAGCTCGCCAACGTCACCTCTGCCAACGCCCAGGGTGAGCAGTACCTCACCGACGTCATCGCCCTGTTGCGTGAGGCCGGCAGCGAGGTGGCGGCCGTTCCCGTCGCGGAGCCCTGGCTCGTGGCGGGCATCAACGACCGCGCCCAGCTCTCCGAGGCGGCGCTCAAACTCAACGCCCTCATCGTGCGCGGATGGCAGCTCGCCGGAGTCACGATCGACGATCCGGCCACCACGTGGATCGACCTCCGGGCACGACTCGCCCCCGACGTCACGCTCAAGCCCGGCACGCAGATCCTCGGCGCGACGGACGTCGAGACGGGCGCGACCATCGGGCCCGACACGACCCTCGTAGACTGCGAGATCGGCGCAGGCGCAACGGTGAAGCGCACCGATGCGACGCTTGCGGTCATCGGCGCCGGTGCATCCGTCGGCCCGTTCGCCTACCTGCGCGCAGGCACCCGCCTCGGCGCTGACGGAAAGATCGGCACCTTCGTCGAGACCAAGAACGCCGTCATCGGCGACGGCAGCAAGGTGCCCCACCTCTCCTACGTGGGCGACGCCACCATCGGCGAAGGCGCGAACATCGGAGCCGGCACCATCGTGGCCAATTACGACGGCGTCAACAAGGCGCGCACCGAGGTGGGCTCCCACGTGCGAACGGGGGCTCACGGCGTGTTCGTCGCCCCCGTTAGGATTGGTGACGGGGCCTACACGGGAGCAGGAACGGTCGTCCGCAAGGACGTTCCGGCCGGCGCCCTGGCCATCACCGTCGCCCAGCAGCGCAACCTCGAAGGCTGGGTGGCAGAGCACCGGGCCGACACGGCGGCGGACCACGCCGCCCGAGCCTCGCACGACACGGACGGATGAATGTGTTGACCGAACGAAGTGAGGACGCCTTGTCCGGAATCAAGATGACGGGCCAGAAGCGGCTCGTGCTGGTCTCGGGTCGGGCCCATCCGCAGCTCGCCATCGACATCGCAGCCGAACTCGGCAGCGACATCGTCCCGACGGATGCGCGCACCTTCGCCAACGGCGAGCTCTACGCGCGCTTCGACGAGAGTGTGCGCGGCTGCGACGCCTTCGTGATCCAGTCGCACACCGCGCCCATCAACGAGTGGCTCATGGAGCAGCTCATCATGGTGGATGCGCTGAAGCGCGCCTCGGCCAAGCGCATCACCGTGGTCGCGCCGTTCTACCCGTACGCCCGCCAGGACAAGAAGGGTCGCGGTCGCGAGCCCATCTCGGCCCGCCTCGTCGCCGACCTGTTCAAGGTGGCGGGAGCGGACCGGATCATGTCGATCGACCTGCACGCCGCCCAGATCCAGGGCTTCTTCGACGGTCCGGTCGACCACCTGTTCGCGATGCCGGTGCTGCTGGAGTACTTCCGCGAACAGCTCGACCCCGCCACGCTCACCATGGTCTCGCCCGACATCGGCCGCGTGCGCGTCGCCGACATCTGGAGCGACAAGCTCGGGGCGCCGCTGGCCATCATCCACAAGCGTCGCGATCCGCTGGTTCCCAACGAGGTGTCGGTGCACGAGATCGTCGGTGACGTCGACGGCCGTGTCTGCCTGCTGGTGGACGACCTCATCGACACCGGCCGTACCATCGTGAAGGCGGCTGAGGCGCTGCGCAAGAACGGCGCCATCAGCGTGGTCGTCGCCGCCACGCACGCGGTGTTCAGCGATCCCGCCGTCGAGCTCCTCCAGTCCGACGCGATCGATCAGGTCGTCGTGACCGACACGCTCCCCATTCCGGAGTCCAAGCGCTGGGACCGCCTGACCATCCTGCCGATCGCCCCCGTTCTCGCCCGGGCCATCCGCGAGGTCTTCGAGGACGGATCCGTCACCAGCATGTTCGACGGCGCCGCCTGAGGCCATGAGCGGCGACGGGGCCGTGAGTGACGAGGCCGTGAGCGCCGAGGACCGCGAGTGGGAGTCCGTCATACTCCGGATGCTCGGTGAACGGTCGCCGACGTCGTCGATCTGCCCCTCGGATGCCGCGCGCGACGCCGGAGGAACAGGCTGGCGTCGCTCGATGGAGGATGTCCGCCGTGCGGCGCGACGATTGATGGCAGCCGGGGAGGTCGAGATCACTCAGGGCGGGAGTGTCGTGCCCGATCCGACGTCGGTACGCGGTCCGATCCGCATCCGCCGTCCTCGAGAGGACTAGGACCGCTGGAGCCTGTGGTCTACCAGGCGTCCGCAGGCGCCTCGACGACGGTGGCCGGCGTGTAGGCCCAGTGGGCCCCGTTCGCATAGTGGCTGCTCGCCCACGGCGACGCCCAGATGGCCGCCTCGATCTGCGACGTGGGGGCGGATGCGGCGAAGCCGGCCGCGATCGCGGAGTAGCCCGAGTTGCGGTGCAGGGCATCGGCGCAGTTCTCCGCGGCGGTCACCAGGCTGTCGTAGCTGCCGAGCCCGCTTCCTCCGCCGGACCCCCATCCGTTGTTCAGCGGGTTGTTGCGGTTCCACCAGTCGTCGACGCCGTTCTCCTGACGCATCCAGCGGGTGAACACCGTGATGTTGCTGTCGCTCGTGGGCCAGCCGGCGAAGGTCATCACGAGGCGAGCCCAGTCGTAGTTGGTGCCGCCCGCGATGAGGGTCTTGGCGCCGGTCGTCGCGCTGTAGCCGTCACGGGTGACGAGAGTGTCGGCGATTCCATCCGTTACCGCGAAGCTCTGCACCGCGTGCGCGCGCTGGGAGACGGGCGGTGCCGCCTCGACCGAGGCGGTCGGCGACGACCAGGCGAACACGGCGCCGAGCCCGAGAACCGCCAGCACGGCGGGGATGGTCAGGATGCTGCGCGGCCTACGAGGGGGATGCGTCGCCCCGCGCCGTGCCGTGCGATCCGTGCTGCGACGCGACGGGCGCCGGGTGCCGCGACGTGACGGGCGATCGGCGCGCGGGTTCGACTCGGAGCGCACTGCGCGGTGTCGCGATGCGCGCTCGGCGTCGGAAGGCTCGTGTGCTGAGGTCATGGGCGGCTTGGTGGAAGGGTAGCAGCCTCCGCTGGCTCGCCCCTGGGCGCTCCGCGGTATCCGTTGGGCACCAGGTGCGCGCGGATGGGCTCGCGACGAGCATCTACTGCCCAGCGGATGGGGAGACGGGGCGGATGGGGAGGCGGGGCGGATGGGGGAGCCGGGAATAGGGTGGAAGCCGTGCCCCTCTCGACGCCGCGCCCGTGGTTGACCTCGTACGCCGATGGCGTGCCCGACGACATCGACGCCCCGACGGGCTCGCTCTACGACCTGGTTCGGGCATCCGTCCACGCCTACCCGCGCAATGCAGCCCTCGAGTTCTTCGGGCGCACCACCACCTACGCAGACCTGGGTGAGCAGATCGAGCGTGCCGCCGAAGGACTGCGCCTGCTCGGGGTGCAGAAGGGCGACACGGTGGCGATCGTGCTGCCGAACTGCCCGCAGCACATCGTGGCCTTCTACGCCGTGCTGCGCCTCGGCGGCATCGTCGTCGAGCACAACCCGCTTTACACGCCGCGGGAGCTCCGCCATCAGTTCGAGGACCACGGTGCCAAGGTCGCGATCGCCTGGAACAACGTCGTCGAGACGCTGCAGGCCTTTCCCGAGGACATCGAGATCCGGTCGATCGTCTCGGTAGACGTCACCCGAGCCATGCCGTTCCTCACCCGCGCGGCCCTCCGCCTGCCGGTGGACAAGGCACGGTCATCACGGGCTGCCCTCACGACGTCCGTGCGCGGCACCACCCCGTGGGAGAGGGTGGTCGGTGCCGAGCCCATCGACGAGCACATCATCGCGCCGGAGGTGAGCGACGTGGCGCTCATCCAGTACACCAGCGGCACGACAGGCAACCCCAAGGGCGCCACCCTCACCCACGCCAACCTGCTCGCCAACGCGGCTCAGGCCCGTGCCTGGGTGCCCGCAATCGAGCGCGGTCGTGCGGTCGTGTACGCGGTGCTCCCGATGTTCCACGCGTACGGGCTCACGCTGTGCCTGACCTTCGCCATGAGCATGGGCGCCCGGCTGGTGCTCTTCCCCAAGCCCGACCCCGACCTCATCCTCGACGTCGTCGCGAAGCGGCCGGCCACTTTCCTGCCCGCCGTTCCGCCCATCATCCAGCGATTGACCATGGTCGCCGAGCAGCGAGGAGTCTCGTTGGAGGGCATCGCCATCTCGATCTCGGGTGCGATGGCCCTCTCGTCCGCCGTCGTCGAACCGTGGGAGGCCAAGACGGGCGGCTACCTCGTCGAGGGTTACGGCCTCTCGGAGTGCTCGCCGGTGCTGATGGCGAACCCGGTCGCACCGAATCGTCGAGCGGGCACCGTCGGGCTGCCGCTTCCGAGCACCGAGGCGCGCGTGGTCGACCCCGACGAGCCGACGACGGATGTCGCGCCCGGCGAGGAGGGCGAGCTCATCGTGCGCGGTCCGCAGGTGTTCTCCGGCTATTGGAAGAAGCCCGATGAGACGGACGCCGTGTTCGTCGCGGCCGACGACGGCGGACTGCCGTGGTTCCGCACGGGCGACATCGTCACGATCGATGGGGACGGCTTCGTGCGCATCGTCGATCGCATCAAGGAGCTCATCATCACCGGGGGCTTCAACGTGTCGCCGACCGAGGTGGAGGACGCGCTGCGCCGGCATCCGTCGGTCGAAGATGTCGCGGTCGTCGGGCTGCCCGACGAGCACAGCGGCGAGCGGGTGGTGGCGGCCGTCGTCCTGGCCGATGGCTCGACGCTCGACGAAGCCGCCCTGCGCGCGTTCGTCCGCGACGAGCTCACGCCATACAAGGTGCCCAAGCACGTGGTGGCGGTCGACGAACTGCCGAAGTCGCAGATCGGCAAGACCCTTCGACGGGTGGTGCGGCAGAACCTGCTGGCGGAGTGATCGTCCGACTCGCGCGGTCGGCTACGTCGCAACGCCCTCGTGCGGACGGGGCGCCGACGGGATGAGGCCGAGCGGCCCCACGAACGTGTGCGGCCCGCTGGACGAGACCGCATAGCACTGCCAGCCCGGCCCGCCCGCGCCGAACAGCTCGAACGGCGCGGCGTATCCCGCTGCATCCGGCTTGAGATAGCCGACGTATGCCGCGCAGGTCCGGTTGGCCGTGGACTGGGCGACGCCCGCTGCGACCAGAACGCCGGGCAGCACGAGCACGACGATGCCGACCCAGACGACCACGCGCTGCATGCGCCGGCGACGCTCGCTGAAGAACGGAGCGCCATCCTCGTCGGAAGCGCCCTGCAGTTCGGGATGCGCGGTCATCGTGCAGCGACCCTAACCCACCGCGAGGACGGATGCGATGCCCGCGACGCAGGCCAGGAGTGTCACCGAGACCGCGACGAGCACGGGAACCAGGCTCACGGGCGCGTCTGCTCGGGCCTCGAGCTGCCGACGACGCTGGACGCCGAAGAGGATGGCGGCCCCAGCCGCTGCGGCGAGGACGACGCCGACGACCACGAACTCCGGCTGCGCGAGCACGACACCCGAGCGAACGGCGAGGAGCCCGTTGACGACGAGGACGAGCGCCGTCCGCGTCCACGAGAGGGCGGTGCGCTCGGCCTGCAGTCCCGGATCGCGCGCGATGCTCATCGTCCCCGCCTCACGGGAAGGCCAGCAGGACGGCGATGACGACGGTCACGATCAGCAGCGCGATCGAGAGCGCGGGGAGCACCCAGGATGACGGGAGTGGGCGGCCGGTGCGGATGGCCACCTCATTGCCGCGCCAACGCGTGTAGGCGACGATGGTCAGTCCCGCGGCGATCACGCCGAACGCCACGGCGAGGACGACGATGACCGGCCTCGGCCCCAACGTCGATGCGAACTGGTGCATCAGCACGCCCCCCGCGAGCAGCGCTAGCGCCGTGCGGATCCACGCCAGGAAGGTGCGCTCGTTGGCCAGCGTGAACCGGTAGTCGGGCTCCTCGCCCTCCTGCCGCCACTTCGGTTGCCTCACGTCGCCAACCCCAAACCGCCTCGCGTACCGACGGCTCAGTGGGTGTCGACAGACTCGATCTCGCTGCGATCTCCCGACCACAGCGTGTGGAAGGTGCCCTCCTTATCGACGCGCTTGTACGTGTGCGCGCCGAAGAAGTCGCGCTGCGCCTGGATGAGCGCGGCCGGAAGGCGGTCGGCCCGCAGTCCGTCGTAGTAGGCCAGGCTCGAGGAGAATGCCGGGGAGGGGATGCCCGCCTGCGCCGCGGTTGCGACCACCCGGCGCCAGGCCTCCTGGGTGCGGCCGAGCGCTTCCGCGAAGTACGGTGCGGCGGCGAGCAGGGTGAGGTCGGCGTCGTCGGCGTACGCCTCGGTGATGCGGTTGAGGAAGCGGGCGCGGATGATGCAGCCGCCCCGCCAGATCGCCGCGATGTCGCCCTTCTTGATGTCCCAGCCGTACTGAGCGGCACCGGCCACGATCTCGTCGAAACCCTGCGAGTAGGCGATGATCTTCGACGCGTAGAGGGCGTCGCGCACGTCGGAGATGAAGGCGTCGGGGTCGTCGACCGTCCAGGCCTCCGACGGTCCGGGAAGGTCGGAGGCTGCGGCGCGCTGGGCCGGCTTGCTCGAGAGCGAACGGGCGAACACGGCCTCGGCGATGCCCGAGACGGGGATGCCGAGGTCGAGCGCGGTCTGCACGGTCCATGCGCCGGTGCCCTTGGCGCCGGCCTGGTCGAGGATGACGTCGACGAGCGGCTTTCGGGTGTCGGCGTCGACCTGGCGGAGCACCTCGGCGGTGATCTCGATGAGGTAGCTCTCGAGCTCTCCCGTGTTCCAGTCGGCGAAGACGTCGGCGATCTCGGCGGGCGACTTGTCGGTTCCGCGACGGATGAGGTCGTACGCCTCGCCGATGAGCTGCATGTCGGCGTACTCGATGCCGTTGTGGACCATCTTCACGAAGTGGCCGGCGCCGTCGTGGCCGACGTGCGTGACGCAGGGCTCTCCCTCGGCGATCGCGGCGATGGACCTGAGGATGGGGCCGAGGGTCACCCAGGACTCGTCCGACCCGCCGGGCATGATGGATGGACCGTTGAGGGCACCTTCCTCGCCGCCCGAGATGCCGGCGCCCACGAAGTTGATTCCCGTCTCGCGCACGGCCTTCTCTCGGCGGATGGTGTCGGTGAAGAGGGCGTTTCCGCCGTCGACGATGATGTCGCCGGGCTCGAAGACCTCCGTGAGCGAGGTGATCACCGCATCCGTTCCCGCGCCGGCCTTGACCATGATGATCGCGGTGCGCGGCTTGCTGAGGGAGGCCGCGAATGCCTCATAGTCAGATGCGGGAACGAATCCCGCCTCGGGGTGCTCGCCGATGAGGGTCTCGGTCTTGTCATAGTGGCGATTGAAGACGGCTACCGTGTTGCCCTCGCGACTGGCCAGGTTGCGTGCGAGGTTCGATCCCATCACCGCGAGCCCGACGACACCGATGTTCGCTGTTGCCTCAGTCATTGCGCACCCTTCGTAGACGTGGTTTCCAGCCTAGGACGTGCGCGGCACCCGTCAATCGGCTGCTCGACGGGAGCATGCACGACTGGTGACCGGTGCCCCGCGCCCCTGCTAGACTCCATAGCTGGACTTCGGCGAGGGATCCTTTCGTGCTGCGCAAGCGGCCGGCGGGGTCCGTGATCGACGCGGTGGATGTGCTGTGACGGCTTTTCCTCACGCTGACATGCGTTCGAGTTGAACAACAGACAACGATCTGGGCCCACAGAGCCCGCAAGGAGATACTGAACATGGCTGACGCCAAGAAGAAGGACGACAACAAGGTCGTCGCCGAGGCACGCGAGTCCTTCGGCAAGGGCGCTGCCCGCAAGATCCGTGCCGCGGGCAAGATCCCCGCCGTCATCTACGGCCACGGCAGCGAGCCCCGCCACGTGACCCTGCCTGCGCACCAGGTCGGCCTCATCCTGCGCAAGGCCAATGCCCTGCTCGACCTCGACGTCGACGGCAAGGGCGAGCTCGTCCTGGTCAAGGACGTGCAGAAGGACCCCGTTCGCCAGATCATCGAGCACATCGACCTCATCGTCGTCAAGAAGGGCGAGAAGGTCGTCGTCGAGATCCCCGTGCACCTGACGGGCGAGTCGTTCGCCGGCACCATTGCCGACCTCGATGCCAAGACACTGCAGCTCGAGGTCGAGGCCACCCACATCCCCGAGAACGTCGTCGTCGACGTCGAGGGCCTGGAGGAGGGCACCCAGATCCTCGCCGGAGCGATCGAGCTTCCCCGTGGCGCGACGCTGCTCATCGACGCCGACACGCTCGTCGTCAACGTGCACGTGCCCCAGAAGGTCGACCTGCCCGAGGAGGGCGAGGAGGCCGCCGAGGCCGAGGCCGAAGAGGGCACTGAGGAGACCACGTCCGACGAGGCCGCCGAGTAATCATCTTCGGCATCCGTCGCACCGTGTCAGCAGACACGAACACCTGGTTGGTAGCCGGGCTCGGGAACCCCGGGCCCGGCTACTCCGGCAACAGGCACAACGTCGGGCAGATGGTGCTCGACGAGCTCGCCGCTCGTATCCAGGCGCGGTTCAAGACCCACAAGGCGAACGCCCTCGTCGCCGAGGGGTGGCTCTCGCCCGGCGGCCCGAAGCTCATCCTCGCCAAGCCCGGCACCTACATGAACCTGTCGGGCAAGCCCGTCGCCGCGCTGGCGAAGTTCTACGGCATCGCACCTGATCGCATCATCGTCATCCACGACGAGCTCGACGTACCGTTCGACACCGTGCGGCTCAAGCAGGGCGGCGGTCACGGCGGACACAACGGACTGCGCGACATCCTCGCCGCACTCGGCTCAGCCGACTTCGTGCGCGTCCGTGTGGGCGTCGGGCGCCCGCCGGGCCGTCAGGACGCCGCCGACTTCGTGTTGAAGGACTTCTCGAGCGTCGAGAAGGCGTCCCTTCCCATCCTGCTGACGGATGCCGCAGACGCCGTCGAACTGATCGTGACCGACGGGCTCAACGCTGCCCAGCAGCGGTACCACTCGCCGGCCTGAGCGCCCTGGGATAGCACGTCAGCCAGCGAATGCGTCAGCGGCCGGCGGGAATGACCGTCGCGGCGATCGTGATGGAGAAGGCCAGGTACGACAGCAGTGGTGCGAGCGCCGCGATGACGATCGCCGCGATCCCGAAGCCACGGCCGCGGTGCTTCACGACGGCCACGATGCCCTGGACGATCGCCCAGATGCCCAAGGCTGTGCCGAGAGCGACGTGGATGATCGCGGCGAGAGCGAACATGCCGCCCCCGGTCGTAACGCTCCCCGGGACAGCTCGCCCGTTCTCGATCACCACGGCCGCGGAGAGCCCCTGGCCGATGAACGCGGCCGCGATCACGGACAGCACGAACACCGTCACCGCCACGATGAACGCGACGGCGCCGAGTCGACGCGACGGCGTGCTCTCCTGCCACGAGTAGGGCATGGCCGGGGGAGCGGCGAACGTCGCCGGAGCGTCGACGGCCGTCGCAGTGAGCCCCGGCACCAGGCCGGGGCTCAGCGAGGGCACTGCGAAACGTGATGCTGCGGCGTATCCGTCACCGTCGGTCGGTGGCAGGTTCGTCATGTGATCGCCTTCGTCGTAGGGAACTGGGCATCGCCAACATTAGAGAACGCTGTGAGTCCACTGCCCGTCCCAGTACGGGTGATTCCCGTCCGGGGTACGCGCGCCTCAGTGTCGGAGCGGGCCCGTAGACTTGCACGGTGATGCTGCAGGGCCTGATTTCCGCGCTCTCGCGCGCCTCCACCGTTGAAACCGCGTTGTCCTCAGCGCGCCGCGACGCCGATTTCTCGCTCGCCGAGGGAGCATCCGCGCCCCTTCTCGCGGCACTGCTGAATCAGCGGGCGCTGACCAGCGGAGCGCCGTGCGCGCTGGTGGTGACGGCCACGAGCCGAGAGGCCGAGTCGCTCGAACAGAGCCTGTGCGCCTACCTGCCGTCGGCCGAGGTGCTCGACTTCCCCGCCTGGGAGACGCTGCCGCACGAACGACTGAGTCCCAGTGCCGAGATCGTCGGCCGGCGCATCGACACGCTGCAGCGACTCCGAGCGTGGACCGAGACGGATGCGGCCTCGCGGCCGGCGATGATCGTCGTCGCGTCCGTGCGGGCGGCCCTGCAGCCGTTGGCCGACAACCTCGCCGATCGCGGACCCGTCACGCTCGAAGCGGGCGGGCGGGGTCACGACCTCAGCGCCATCGCGGTGCAGTTGATCGAGCTCGCCTACTCCCGGGTCGACATGGTGACGCGGCGAGGCGAGTTCGCCGTGCGCGGCGGCATCCTCGACGTCTTCCCGCCGGTGGCCGATCACGCCTATCGCGTCGACTTCTTCGGCGACGAGGTGGAGCAGGTGCGGGCGTTCTCCGTCGCCGACCAGCGTTCGCTGCCAGAACCCATCGCATCCGTCAGCCTCACCGCCAGCCGGGAGATGCTCATCAGCGACTCGGTGCGCCAGCGCGCCGCCGAGATGCAGCACGAGTTCCCCAGCCTCGCGCAGATGCTCGCGAAGATCGCCGAGGGAATCCCCGTGGAGGGGATGGAGTCACTCGCCCCCGCGCTCGTCGATCGCTTGGTGCCGCTCACCCACTATCTGCCCGACGGCGCGGCCATCGCCGTCATGTCTCCCGAGCGGGTCTCCAGCCGTGCTGCGAGCCTCGCCGAGACCAACCGCGAGTTCCTCGCCGCGGCGTGGAGTGCTGCGACGGCGGGAGCCGAGGCGCCCATCGACCTGGACTCCGGTGACTTCCTCACGCTCGGCGACCTGCGCGATGCCTCGCGTTTCTCTGCGCCTGGCCAGCCGGCCCCCGATCATCCGTGGTGGACCTTCTCCTCGTTCGATGCGGGAGATGCCGACGTCGAGGACTACCTCCGGGTTCCCGCCACCGCGGTCCCGAGCTTCTCCGGGAACGTCGACGGCGCCCTCGACCACGTCGCAGGCCGACTGGCCGATGGCTGGTCGCTCGCCATCGCGGCCGCCGGGCACGGCCTCGTCGAGCGCGCCCGCGATGTTCTTGCGGAGCGCGGCCTGGCCGGCCGGGTCGCCGACGAGTTCCCCGCCGACCCCGAGCCCGGTGTCGCCTACCTCATCCAGGCCGGCGTCGCCCGCGGCTTCGAGCTCGCGGAGGCAGGGCTCGGTCTCATCAGCGAGAGCGAGTTCTATGGACGTTCCGCCGGCTATGCCGCGGGGGGAGTCAAGAAGCTCGCCAGCCGGCGCAAGAACGTCGTCGACCCGATGCAATTGCGCAGCGGGGACTACGTCGTGCACCAGACCCACGGCATCGCGCGCTTCGTCGAGATGACCCAGCGCACGGTCGCGGCCGGAGCCCGCCCGACCGGCCCGAGTCGCACAGCGGGCATCGCCCAGCAGCCCACCATCGTGCGCGAGTACCTCGTGCTCGAGTACGCGCCGTCCAAGCGCGGGCAAGCCGGCGATCGACTTTACGTGCCGACCGACCAGCTCGACCTGCTCACCCGTTACGTGGGCGGTGAGGCCCCCTCGCTGTCGAAGATGGGCGGCAGCGACTGGTCGTCTGCGAAGAGCAAGGCACGCAAGGCGGTCCGCGACATCGCGGTCGAACTGGTCAAGCTGTACTCGGCCCGGATGGCGTCGCGCGGTCACGCCTTCGGGCCCGACACGGCGTGGCAGCGCGAACTCGAGGAGGCCTTCCCCTTCGTCGAGACGCCCGACCAGGTGCAGACCATCGACGAGGTCAAAGCCGACATGGAGCGTCCCATCCCGATGGATCGGCTGCTTTCGGGCGACGTCGGCTTCGGCAAGACCGAGGTGGCCGTGCGCGCCGCGTTCAAGGCTGTGCAGGACGGCAAGCAGGTGGCCATGCTGGTGCCGACCACCCTCCTCGTCAAACAGCACGTCGAGACGTTCCAGGAGCGCTTCGCGGGCTTCCCCATCCACCTGCGTGCGCTCAGCCGGTTCCAGAGCGATCGCGAGGCGCGCGAGACTGTGGCGGGTCTCGCTGACGGCACGGTCGACGTCGTCATCGGCACGCACCGCATCCTCGCCGACAATGTCGTCTTCAAGGACCTCGGCCTGGTCATCATCGACGAGGAGCAGCGCTTCGGCGTCGAGCACAAGGACCGGCTCAAGAAGCTGCGCACCAACGTCGACTTCCTCGCGATGAGCGCCACCCCCATCCCGCGCACGCTCGAGATGGCGGTCACCGGCATCCGCGAGATGTCGACGCTCGCGACGGCGCCCGAGGATCGGCACCCCATCCTCACGTTCGTCGGCCCCTACAGCGAGAAGCAGGTAGGCGCCGCCATCCGTCGCGAGTTGCTGCGCGAGGGCCAGGTCTTCTTCGTGCACAACCGGGTCTCATCGATCAACCGGGTCGCCGCCCAGCTGGCCGAGCTCGTGCCCGAGGCGCGCATCGCCGTCGCCCACGGCAAGCTGCCCGAGAGCGTGCTCGAGCAGATCGTGGTGGACTTCTGGGAGCGCAAGTTCGACGTGCTCGTCTCGACGACCATCATCGAGACCGGCCTCGACATCGCCAACGCGAACACCATCATCATCGACCGCGCCGACAAGTACGGCCTGAGCCAGCTCCACCAGCTGCGCGGACGCGTCGGCCGCGGCCGCGAGCGGGCCTACGCCTACTTCCTCTACGACGAGAACACCCCGCTGAGCGAGACCGCGCACGACCGCCTGTCGACGATCGCGGCAAACAACGAGCTCGGCGCCGGCATGCAGGTGGCGCTCAAGGATCTCGAGATCCGCGGTGCCGGCAACCTGCTCGGTGGCGAGCAGGCCGGCCACATCGCCGGTGTCGGGTTCGACCTCTACTTGCGCATGATCGGCGAGGCGGTCTCGACGTTCCGGGGCGACGTCGCCGAGGGGCAGACCGAGCTGCGGCTCGAGCTTCCCGTCGACGCCCACATCCCCGAGGACTACGTCGACAGCGAGCGGTTGCGGCTCGAGGCCTACCAGAAGCTGTCGACCGCATCGTCGCCCGCCGCGAAGGACGAGTCCATCGACCTCGTGCTCGAGGAGCTCACCGATCGCTACGGTGAGCCGCCTCAGCCCGTCCTCACACTCATCGCCGTGTCGCGCCTGCGCCGTCGTGCGCAGCGCGCCGGCCTCGGGGACGTCGTCGCCATGGGATCGAACCTGCGTGTCGCGCCCGCGACGTTGCCCGACTCGATGCAGGTGCGGCTGCAGCGGATGTACCCGGGCTCGCGATACGTCACGCAAAACGGCTCCATCTCCATCCCGCTACCCTCGTCGCACGGAGAGGTGCTGGCCGACGCCGAGCTGATCGCGTGGGTCACCCAGCTGCTGACGGCGCTGTTCCCGGAGTCCGTTCCCGCGCCTGCCGACGATAGTGCCGAGCGCGCCAGCTGACCACGCAGGCCGAGACCACGATCGCCACCCCGGAACCGAGGAGCACGGCGAGCGTTCCCTCATCGACGACGAGCGGATGCTCGCTGAATGCCAGCTCGTTCATGAGCAGCGACACGGTGAAGCCGACCCCTCCCAACGCGGCGACGGGCAGGAGATCGGGCCACCGGAGGGCACCCGGTCTGCCCCGGAAGATCGACGCGCCGATCAACCCACCCGCGGTGATGCCGACGAGCTTGCCGACGGGGAGTGCGACGAGGATGGCCCAGAAGGCCGGGCTGAACTGCGCCGGAGCGACGGCGGGTATGACGACGAGCGCGGCGGAGAACGCGAAGACCGGCAGGATGAGACCGTTCGACCACGGCTCGAGCGCGTGCACGCTGCGCCCGCCGGGCCGTCGGGCGATGACGAAACCCAGCGCGACCCCAGCGATCGTCGCGTGCACACCGGACTGGTAGACGAAGAACCAGGCCAGCACGCCGAGCACGATCATCACCGCGATGAGCGGCCACTGCGGCCGGCGACGGAGCACCCACGGGGACCGCGGGCGCAGCAGTCGACTCACGGCGCCGAAGGCCGTGATGGCGATGGCGGCGGCGCCGATCCACGCGAACTGCACCCCAGCCGTGAAGAAGAAGGCGATGATGAGGATCGCCACGAGGTCATCGAGCACCGCGAGAGCCATCAGGAAGACCCGCACCCGGGTGGGCATCGCCGAGCCGAAGACGGCCAGGATGCCCAGCGCGAAGGCGATGTCCGTCGCCGTCGGGATCGGCCATCCGGCGGCGAGATCCGTTCCGGCGGTCATGACGAGGTAGATCGCGGCGGGCACGACCACCCCGCCGAGGGCCGCGATCGCGGGGAGGGATGCCTTGGCGAGCGAATTCAGCTCGCCGATGACGAGCTCGCGCCGCAGCTCGACGGCGACGATGAAGAAGAACACCGCCAGCAGGCCGTCGCTGATCAGGTGGCTGAGCGAGATGTCGAAGCCGATGGCCGGAACGGCGAAGTGCTCGTCCATCAGGTCGAGGACGGCCGGACCGACGGCCGTGTTGGCGACGACGAGCCCGATCACGGCCGCCAGCAGCAATAGCAGAGCGGCCACACGCTCGGAGCGGAACGGCGAGCGGCGGAGGTCATCCGTGTGTTGCATGGTCATCGGCTGGTCTCCACGGTCGGTTCAGGGTCAGAGCGCACATCAGCGCTCGCCGACCAGTCTTCCCGGCGCACCTGCGACCACTGTATCGGTCACGCATACCATGAGCGGATGACCGACAGTGCGGAAGCAGCCACACCGATTCACCCCGAGCTCGAGGAGCTCGTGCGCACTGTCGCGCTGCTGCGCGCGCCCGGAGGGTGCCCATGGGACGCCGAGCAGACGCATGAATCGCTCGTGCGCTACCTCGTCGAGGAGACCCACGAGCTCATCGACGCCATCGAAGCGGGCGATCGCGCCGAGATGATCGAAGAGCTGGGCGACGTGCTCTACCAGGTGCTCTTCCACGCCGACCTGGCCGCCCACACCGCGGGCGAGGACTTCACGATCGAGGATGTCGCCGCCCACATGACGGCCAAGATGGTCGGTCGGCATCCGCATGTCTTCGGTGATCGTCAGGCTGCGACGGCAGAGGATGTCGTCGCGTTCTGGGACGAGCTGAAGGCCGATGAGAAGCCGCATCGAACCAGCGTGCTCGATGGGGTTCCGCAGGGAATGCCGGCTCTGGCGTTGGCGGACAAGACCCTGGGCAAGGCCGCCAAGGTCGGCGTCACCCGCATGGATGCGACGACGATCGTCTTCGAGGATGAGGATGCGCTCGGCGAGCACCTGCTGCTGCTGGTCTCCGCGGCCCGCGACCGCGGGCAGGACCCTGAGCGCGCCCTGCGCGCCGCCATCCGCTCCCTTCGCGATGACGTCCACGCCGCCGAAGCAGGAGCCTGAGCTCGCGTCAGGCCACCCTCATGCCTGTCGCCAGTCGCCGAGCGGGGGTGTCGGTACGACGCCACGCCCAGAACAACGCGCCAGCCGCGAGCACGAGTTGAATCGTCAATCCAACGAACCACGACGGCACGGCCGACTCGTAGATCTCCTCGGGGGTCGGCTGGTGTGCCGGCGGCGCGCAGTCGTCGTAGGTGGTCTCGAGAGGCGGAGCCTTCTGCACCTGACGGACGCCGACGGCGATCGCTGTGAACAGGTCCTGCGGCTGACCCCGATCGCTGAACGACGGGGGAGCGGCGTCCGCGAGGATCACGTAGGGGTTCGCCGCCAGGATGCCCCAATAGTGGTCGAACCGGGGAACTCGAGAGTACGAGACGTTGATGGCAGAGCAATCCGTCCCGGTTTGCGACTTGTAGGTGTACGTCGTATCCGACTGGGTCGCGGCGCCGAGGAGCCCGAAGGTGATGAGGGTGCCGACGCTGAGGGCTGCGATGACGAGGTAGGTCACCACGATCGAGAACAGCGGGCGCGACAGAACGCCCGACAATCCCACCCCGAACGCCGCGATGACCGCCAGCTCGGCGGCGAGCACGAGGGTGGACACCGCGATGGTCCCGAGGGAGACCTGCCCGAGCGCCACCGCGAAGACGAGGAACGGCAGGGCGCCGACGAGGAACGCCAGCGCGGTGATCCACGCGGCGAGCCACTTGCCGATCACGATCTGCGCGGTGCTCACGAGGGTCACCTGCGTCGTGGCCAGCGTGCCCGCGTCGCGCTCGCCGTTGATGGCGTTCCCGCTGAGCGCGGGGGAGACGAGCGTGGCCAAGAGCAGCACGAGGAAGATGATCGTCGAGAAGACTCCGCCACCACCGCTGTGCAGCGCGTTGGTGGCCAGCACCAGCAGAGCGGTCGCGCAGAGGATGACGAACATGAAGACCCCGAGCAGCACGTACCAGGCGACACCGCGCACCCGCTGCCTCAGCTCGATCATCGCGATGAGCCAAGCTCCGCCGATCACTCCGGTCATGAGTCGCCCTCCTCGCGGTTGAGCTCCAGGAAGACGTGTTCGAGGTCGCCGACGGCCGGCCCGAACGATGAGACCGCGACGCCCGAGCCGACGAGGGCCGCGAGCAGCCGCGCCGCCTGGTCCTCGTCGCCGATCGGAACCAGGGTGCCGAGGTTGTCGGCGCGGATCAGTTCCGCCGGCACTCCGGCGGCCGCGAGCGCCGGTGCCAGCGTCGACGCATCGATGGCCCGGATGCGCCAGTCGCGCGCCGAACGCACCGACCGCTCGACGGCATCCGCCGACGCGGTCCTCCCGGCGCGGAGGTAGACGGCGGTGTCGGCCATCTCGTCGAGTTCTGCGAGCACGTGCGAGGACACCAGAACGGCCTTTCCCTCGGCGGCGAACCGGCGGATGAGCTCCCGCAGGTCTGCTCGAGCCTGCGGGTCGAGACCGGATGCCGGCTCGTCCAGCAGTAGGACGTCCGGATCGTGCACGATCGCCCTGGCGAGGCTCAGGCGCTGCTTCTGGCCGCGCGAGAGCACTCGGTTGGGGCGGTCGGCGAGGGGCTCGAGGCTCACGACGTCGATGAGTTCCGCGGCACGTTCCCCTGCTGCGTCTTGCGTGAGCCCGTAGAGCCTGCCCGCGGCCACGAGCGTCTGGCGCACCGTCAGCGACGGCCAGGCGCCCAGCGTGTCGGGCATCCAGCCCATCCGAGCGCGCACCTCGCGCGGCTGCTCGACCGGGTCGTGGCCGGCGATGCTGATGCGTCCGGCATCCGGCGCCAGCAGCGTCGCCAGCATGAGCAGCAGCGTGGTCTTGCCCGAGCCGTTCGGCCCGATGAGCCCGGCCACCGAGCCCGGCCGCACCGTGAGCGTCGCCTCCCGTACGGCGTGCACATCGCCGAACGAACGCGCGACGCCGTCGACGTCGATTCCCCCTGAGATCGTCATCGTCCCCCTTCGTCTGCCCGATCCTATGGGTGGGCTGTGATCGGCGCGAACTGGAAGAATGGACGCATGGCCTCATCCGTGACACCGCCGCGCGGCATGCGCGACTTCCTGCCCGCTGACAAGGCTCGCCGCGAGCACGCGCTCGGCAGCATCCGGCAGGCCTACCGCGCCCACGGGTTCGATGAGATCGAGACTCCCGTCATGGAGGACGCCGCCTATCTGCACGCAGGCCTGGGCGGCGACAACGAGAAGCTCGCGTTCGCCGTGATGCGTCGCGGCATCACCGACGAGGCGCTCGCGGCGGCCGCGGCATCCGGAGACGCCCTCTCGCTCGCCGACCTCGGGCTCCGCTTCGACCTGACCGTGCCGCTCGCCCGGTTCTACGCCAGCCACCGCGCCGACCTGCCCGCGGTGTTTCGCGCCATCCAGGTCGCCCCGGTCTGGCGAGCCGAGCGCCCGCAGAAGGGGCGCTTCCGCCAGTTCATGCAGTGCGACATCGACATCATCGGCGAGGCGGGGATGCTCGCGGAGGTCGAGCTCATCAGTGCGACCGCATCGGCGATCGACGCGCTGGGACTGGTCGGCTGCCGTATCCGCGTCAACGACCGCCGCATCCTCGCCCGGCTGCTCGACACGTGGGCGGTGCCGGCCGAGCTGCACGAGCGCGCCCTCATCACCATCGACAAGCTCGACAAGATCGGCGTGTCCGGCGTCGCCGAGGAACTGGCCGGCCTCGGCGTGGACGCGGCGTCGGCGGCTGAGACCCTCGGCTCGATCCAGAACGCCGGATGGCACCTCGCCGACGAGGGCGAGCCGCCGGCGTGGCTCGACCTCGACGTCTACGACGAGTTGCTCGCCATCCGCGCGGCCGTCACCGGGATCGAACTCGACTTCGACCCCACCCTGGTGCGCGGCATGGGCTATTACACCGGCACCATCTTCGAGATCTCGCACCCCGAGCTCGGATACTCACTCGGCGGCGGCGGCCGGTACGACGGCATGATCGGTCGCTTCCTGGGCAGCGAGGTGCCAGCCTGCGGGTTCTCCATCGGCTTCGAGCGCATCATCGACCTGCTGGCCGACGACGACGATGCGGTGACGGATGCCGTGCTCGTCATCCACGAGAAGAACGCGTCACCGGCGGAACTGATGGCGTTGAAGCAGCGACTCGTCGCCGAGGGTGCCCGGGTGCGTCTGGCCGGGCGCACCAAGAACACCCGGGCGCTGCTGGAACGCGCCCTCGCCGACGGCTTCTCGCGCTACGCGTTCGTCGCCGCCGACGGCGAGATCGGACCGTTCCGCCCCCTGGGCTCGTCACTAGACTGAGCGAAGAACAACGTCGTTCTCTACATCCGAAACCGGTTCAAAAGGAGATAGTTGTGGCTCTCATCGAGGCTGTAGGCGCTCGCGAAATTCTGGATTCCCGCGGCAACCCGACCATCGAGGTCGAGGTCCTGCTCGAGGACGGCACGGTCTCCCGTGCCGCTGTCCCGTCCGGCGCGTCGACCGGTGCGTTCGAGGCGTACGAGCTGCGCGATGATGACCCGAAGCGCTACGGCGGAAAGGGCGTGCTCAAGGCCGTTGACGCCGTCATGGGCGAGATCGCCGATGAGATCGAGGGCCTCGAGTCGACCGAGCAGCGCGTCATCGACGGCGCGATGATAGCCCTCGACGGCACCGAGAACAAGAGCCGGCTGGGTGCCAACGCGCTCCTCGGCGTGAGCCTCGCGGTCGCCCGCGCATCCGCCGACTCCCTCGACCTTCCGCTGTTCCGCTACGTCGGCGGGCCGAACGCCCACACCCTTCCTGTCCCGATGATGAACATCATCAACGGCGGAGCGCATGCCGACAACGGAATCGACACGCAGGAGTTCATGATCCTGCCGATCGGCGCGGAGTCGTTCGGTCAGGCATTGCAGTGGGGCGCGGAGGTCTACCACGCGCTGAAGAGCCTGCTCAAGGCGAACGGTCTCGCGACCGGGCTCGGAGACGAGGGCGGATTCGCACCCGACATCTCCTCGTCTACGGCCGCTCTCGACTTCATCGTCGAGGCGATCGGCAAGGCAGGATTCACCCCCGGAACCGACTTCGGACTCGGCCTCGACGCCGCGTCGACCGAGTTCTACAAGGACGGCAGCTACCACTTCGAGGGCCAGCAGTTGAACGCCCAGCAGGTGACCGCCTACTACCGCGACCTGGTGGCGAACTACCCGCTCGTCACGATCGAGGACCCGCTGGCCGAGGACGACTGGGAGGGCTACGAGCACCTCACGGCTGAGCTCGGCTCGAAGGTGCAGGTGGTCGGCGACGACCTGTTCGTCACCAACCCCGTCCGGCTGGCGGACGGCATCCGTCGCGGCGCAGCCAACTCGCTGCTGGTGAAGGTGAACCAGATCGGGACTCTGACGGAGACGCTCGACGCGGTAGCGCTCGCCCAGCGCAGCGGCTACACCACGATCCTCTCGCACCGCTCGGGCGAGACCGAGGACACCACCATCGCCGACCTCGCCGTCGCGGTGGACTCGGGCCAGATCAAGACCGGTGCGCCTGCTCGGAGCGAGCGAGTGGCTAAGTACAATCAACTCCTGAGGATCGAAGAGGAGCTGGGCGACGCAGCGGTCTACGCCGGTCGCGGCGCCTTCCCTCGATTCCAGGTCTGACGCGGACGGGAGGAGACTGAGCATGGCCTCCTCCCCGACCCGCCCCGGGCGCCCGGCCGACGCCCGCGGTGAGCGCGGTGTCAGCGGGTGGGTCCGCGGCATGCGCTTCTCCGGCTTCACCGTCATCATGATGGGGCTCGCCGTCCTGGCGGTGATCGTCATCGTGCCGAGTGTGCAGGCGTGGGTCGCCCAACGCCAGCAGATCGCCGGCTTGCAGAGCACGGTCGCCCAGCAGAAGGCCACCATCAAGGATCTGGACGACCAACGCGAGCGCTGGAACGACAAGACCTTCATCACCACTCAGGCGCGCGAGCGGTTGGCCTACGTGCTTCCCGGAGAGGTGAGCTTCCTCGTCATCAACGACGTCCCCGCACTGCAGGGCACGGGAGAGCCGGCACCCGTGAGCCGTGACCTGCAGACCACCAAGACCGACTGGATGCACGTCCTGTTCTCCTCGACGCTGAGCGCCGCCCTCACACCCGAGACGGCGCCACCCGCCGGCGCGACGCAATGAGCACCCCGCCCTTCCAGCCGGCATCCGATCGCGATATCGACATCGTCTCCGCGCAGCTCGGTCGTCCGGTCCGCAACGTCATCGGCATTCCTGCCCGCTGCGTGTGCGGCGCGCCCACCGTCGTCGCGACGCGTCCCCGCCTCGACGACGGCACGCCATTCCCGACGCTGTACTACCTGTCCCACCCGGCGGCGACGGCCGCCCTCTCGCAGCTCGAGGCGACGCAGGTGATGACCGAGTACACCCAGGTGCTCGCGGATGACGAAGGCGTTCGGTCGGCCTACCATCGCGCGCACGAGTCGTACCTCGCGGACCGCGACTCCATCCTCGTGGTCGACGAGATCCGGGGCTTCTCCGCCGGCGGCATGCCCGAGCGCGTCAAGTGCCTCCACGCTCTCGGAGCCCACGCACTCTCGGCCGGGCCGGGCGTCAATCCCATCGGGGACCTCGCACTCGAGCGCGCCGCGTGGTCGACCGAGGTCTGCGAGTGCGCCGACTACGACCTCGACGGGACGATCGACTAGGTGGTCTCGGCACGAGGGCGGTGGCTGGGGGGCGTCGCGATCGCGGCGGCCGTCCTGGCACTCGGCGTGGCGCCGGTCGTCGTCGACGACACCCCCGCGCACGCCGATCAGGTGCGCGACCTCGAGTACTGGTTGTCCGACTACGGTTTCACGAGCGCGTGGAACACCTCCAAGGGCGCCGGCGTCAAGGTGGCCGTCATCGACACGGGCGTCGACGGGACGGTTGCGGAACTGCGCGGCGTCGTCGTCGGCGGAACGGACGCGTCCGGAACCGGCGCGGCCGACGGGCAGAAGCCGGTCGGGCAGGACAGCGACCACGGGACGATGGTCTCCTCCCTGCTCGCCGGGCGAGGGACGGGCACGGGGAACGGCGTGCTCGGCGTGGCACCTGAGGCGACGCTGCTGAGCGCATCCGTCGCCTTCGGTGCCGAGGACGGCGCAGGCATCTCGACGGACGACCAGATCGCAGCCGCCGTGAAGTGGTCGGTCGATGCGGGCGCGAAGGTCATCAACATGTCGCTGACCCGCAACACGCTCGACTGGCCCGAGAGTTGGGACGACGCGTTCCTCTACGCGTTCGAGCACGACGTCGTCGTCGTCGCGGCCGCCGGCAACCGCGGGGAGGGCACGTCGCAGGTCGGGGCGCCAGCCACCATCCCGGGCGTCGTCGCCGTGGCCGGGGTTGACCGCAACCGGCAGGCGAGCTTCGACGCGTCGTCGCAGGGCATCACCATCTCCGTCGCCGCCCCCAGCGAGGACCTCGTCGGCGTCGTGCCGGGCGGCGGTTACGTCAAGTGGAGCGGCACGAGCGGGGCGGCGCCCATCGTCTCGGGGCTCATCGCACTGGTCCGCTCCGCTTACCCCGACCTCGACGCCGCCAACGCCATC
Organism: Orlajensenia flava; assembly: GCF_004801905.1. Taxonomy (GTDB): domain Bacteria; phylum Actinomycetota; class Actinomycetes; order Actinomycetales; family Microbacteriaceae; genus Orlajensenia; species Orlajensenia flava. The sequence continues at coordinate 174,725 of NZ_SSSN01000002.1, forward strand.
CAGCGCGTGGTCGCGACGGCCAATCCCGACGGTCACACCGTCCCGAGCCCCATCTACGGCAACGGCCTCATCGATGCGAAGGCGGCGCTGACAGCCACGGTCGCGCCAGCCACCACGACGCCGGCCGACCAGCTCAAGGAGTGGATCCGCATCCACCGCCGGGCCCAGACCCCGTCCGACCAGACCGCCGCGCCGACGCCGGTCGCCGTGGCGCCGACACCCGACCCCGCGGTGCCCAAACGCGACGTCGGAGCGCTTCTGCTGCCCAACGTCCTGACCCTGAACTACCTGACGGTCCCGTTCGCCGTGCTGCTGGGGTTTGCTACCCTAGTGGTGCTGCTGGGCATCGGGGCCTCACGGCATATCAAGCGGACCCTGCGCAAGCAGGCAACTCGCGATCCATGATCACCGAGGAGACCTTTTCACTGTGCCCAGAATTCTGATCGTCGGCGGGGGTTACGCCGGGTTCTACACTGCGTGGAAGCTCGAGAAGTGGCTGCGTGACGGGGAGGCCGAGGTCACGATCGTCGATCCGCTGCCGTACATGACCTACCAGCCCTTCCTGCCCGAGGTCGCAGCCGGATCCATCGAGGGTCGCCACGCGGTCGTCTCGCACCGTCGTCACCTCACCAAGACCAACATCCTCAACGCCAAGGTCACCTACATCGACCACGCGAACAAGACCGCGACCGTCCAGCCGCTCGTCGGCGAGCCGTACCCGTTCGAGTACGACCAGGTGGTCATCACCGCCGGTGCCGTGTCGCGCACTTTCCCCATCCCCGGCATCGCCGACCAGGCGATCGGCCTCAAGACCATCGAGGAGGCCGTCGCCATCCACGAGAAGGTCGTCGGCAACTTCGACAAGGCCGCCCTCCTGCCCCCCGGCCCCGAGCGCGATCGCCTGCTCACCTTCGTGGTCGTCGGCGGCGGCTTCGCGGGTATCGAGATCTTCGGAGAACTGCGCTCGCTCGCGAGCGCGTTGCTCGACAAGTACCCGACCATCTCGTTCGAGGACACCCACTTCCACCTCATCGAGGCGATGGGGCGCATCATGCCCGAGGTGTCGCTCAAGACCAGTCACTGGGTCATCAAGAACCTGGCCGACCGCGGCGCGACCATCCACCTCGAGACGCAGCTGCAGAGCGCCGTCGACGGGCACGTCGAGCTGTCGAACGGAATGAGCTTCGACACCGACCTCATCGTGTGGACGGCCGGCGTCATGGCCAACCCTACGATCGTGCGCAACACCGACCTGCCCATCGAGGAGCGCGGGCGCCTCAAGGTGCGCGCCGACCTGCGCGTTGGAGACGACGACGGGTTCATCGACGGGGCCTGGGGTGCCGGTGACGTTGCGGCGGTGCCCGACCTCAGCGGCGGCGGTGTCGGCGGCTTCTGCGTGCCGAACGCCCAGCACGCCGTGCGTCAGGGCAAGCTCATGTCGAAGAACATCGTGGCCGTCCTGCGTGGCGAGGGCCCGAAGGACTACAACCACAAGAACCTCGGCGCGGTGGCCAGCATCGGCCTCGGTGTCGGTGCGTTCCAGTCGGGCAAGATCGGCATCACCGGTCTCCTGGCGTGGTTCGCCCACCGCGGCTATCACGGACTGGCCATGCCGACGTGGGAGCGCAAGATCCGCGTCGTCACCGGGTGGGTGAACAACTTCTTCCTCGGTCGTGACATCGTCGCGATCGAGGCACTGCAGCATCCCCGGGCCGTGTTCGAGGAGTTCGCCGCGCGTCCCAAGCCCCCGGCTGCTGCCGCACCGGTGGAACCGGCTGCCGTACCGGCGGCATCGTCCAATGGACGCGCCTCGAAGGTGAAGGCCGATAAGGCCCCCGCCGGCGCCAAGTAGAACCCGCCACTGAACGGTCGCCCCTCGTGGAGGTGGCGGCCGTTCGTGCGTCCGGCGCGGGCGAGCCTCCGCTGCGGGTGCACTACCGTGGAACCGGCATCCGCCCCCGTAGCCCAACCGGCAGAGGCAGGCGACTTAAAATCGCTTCAGTCAGGGTTCGAATCCCTGCGGGGGCACGGTGCATTCGCGGCCTCTGCGACTCCGCGCTCCATCCACCGGATGCGCGATATGGCACCGAACCGGTCGCGGGATGCCAGATGCGCGTTATGGCACCGAACCGGTCGCCGGATGCGCGTTGTGGCACCGAACCGGTCGCGGGATGCGCGTTGTGGCACCGAACCGGTCGCGGGATGCGCGTTGTGGCGCCAAACCGTCGCGGGATGCGCGTTACGGCACTGAACCACTGGCGGATGCGCGTCGTGGCACCGAACTACTCGCCGGTGCGCGTCGTGGCATGGAATCACTCGCTGATGCGCGTTGTGGCACTGAACCGCCGGCGTGATGCGCGTTGTCGGACGTCGCGATGTGCGACCGGCACCGTCCGACCAGTACCCGTCGAGGTGATGCGCGTCATGGCACCGACCGCAGACGGGATGCGCGTTGTTGCGCTGAACCGCCGACGCCTCGCGCATGGACGGATATCCACGCGACGGTATGCGAGTAATCGCACCGAATCGGCGATGGGATGCGCGTTGTTGCACTGAACCGCTGACGCTTCGCGCGCATGGGCGGATACCCACGCGACGGTATGCGCGTTATCGCACCGAGCCGGTGGCGGGATGCGCGTTATGGCACCGCAGCGGGCGGCGGACGCGCGGCGTCAGTCGGCCTGCTGCTCCAGGTTGGCGGCGATCGTGGCCAAGGCGTCGTCGAGGGACTCCTGGATGCCGGGGAACTCCGCCGTGGTGTGGATCGTCAACTCGACACCGTCATCCGTCAGCTTCAACGAACCGTGGTAGTCGTGGTCGCCGGGCGAGGACCACGTGATGGTGCGGGACGCGTCGTCGACGTCGAACTTCGCGTCCGACGTGACGGTCTCGTCCTTCCCGTCCTGGTCGGCGTCGACATGAGCGGTGGTCTCGACCATGCCGTTTCCCACGTCGTGGGCCTCCGTCATGCGCGGGAAGTACTTCGGCAGGTTCTCGGCATCCGAGACGTAGTCGAAGTACGCGTCGGCGTCGCCGTCCAAGGGGCGCTTCGCAGTGTAGGTGGGCATCATCGCCTGCTCTCTCGGGTCTCCCCGCTCGAACGCAACGGTACGGGGGCCGGCCGGCGATGCCAGCAGGTTGACGCGGCCCCGGCGCGGGTCTACATTCACCTGAACCGGCACGGGCATACGTTCGCGGCGTACCCTCGGGGCATGACGGATGAGGACCCGGTGACGACCAACCCGGAGCACTACCGGATGATCTTCGAGAACGAGTCGGTGCGGGTGCTCGACTATTGGGATGAGCCGGGCGAGAGCACGACGCCGCACGTGCACCCGAACTCGGTGATGATCACGCTGACGGACTTCCAGCGTCGCCTCAGCACGGGTGGCGGCCAGCGCAACGTGGACCTCGCCTCCGGGCAAGCGCTCTGGCTGCCGGCGCAACGTCACACCGGCGAGAACATCGGAACGACTCCGACCCACACGATCCTCGTCGAACTCAAGGGGGATGCGGCGGGCGCCGTCGACGCTGACGCGATGGGGCCGGACACCGCGTGATCCGGCGTCCCGTCCGCGCGGGACGGGATGCGCGCCGAACGCGCCCGAATGGTGCATACTGATGCGACGACCATCTGGGTCGTCCGTCCCACTTTTGTCCCACCGCCGTGTCAGGAGTCGCCGTTGGCCCGCATCCCCGCACCCGAACGCCGGGCGGCGCTCGTCCAGGCGGCGGTGCGCGTGATCGCACGCGGAGGGGTGGCTGCGGCCACGACGCGCGCGATCGTCGCGGAGGCGGGCATGTCGCTCGCCAGTTTCCACTACGCGTTCACGAGCCAGGCGGAGCTCATGCGCGAGGTGGTCGCCTGGGTGGTCGCGGGCGAGCAGCTCGCCGTGCTTCCCGAGGACATCCCAGAAGGCGGACTCCGAGAGGTCCTGCACGCCGGACTCCAGCGCTACCTGGAGCTGCTGCGCGAGAACCCCACCCGCGAGCAGGCCGTCAACGAGCTCGCCCTGTACGCGCTGCGCACCCCCGAGCTGCAGGATCTCGCGCGCGAGCAGTACGACCGCTACCACGCTCTCGCCGCCGAGGCGCTCGTCGTCGCTGCGCAGCGCACGGGGAGCATCTGGAACCGACCGATCACCGAGGTGGCGCGAATGCTCATCGCGCTCACCGACGGACTCACCCTCAGCTGGCTCGTCGACCGCGATGATGCGGCCGCCGACCGTCTGATCGACAACGCGGCGGATGCGCTCGCGGGATGGGCCACCACGCCATGACCGATGTGAACGCCATGACCCCGGCAGTCTTCGCCGAACCACGCCAGCGGGTTACCGGAGGATGGATCGCCGCGTTCGGCGCGGCCTGGCTCGGCATCTGGATGGCGCAGCTCACACCCATCCAGCTCCTGCTGCCGCAGCAGGTGGACGACCAGCTCCACCCCGCCCACTGGGTCGACAGCGTCGTGGCGTTCGGCATCATCTCGGGCATCGCCGGGGTGTTCGCGATCGTCGCCTACCCGCTCACCGGCGCGCTCTCCGACCGCACGACGTCGCGGTTCGGGCGGCGCCGACCGTGGATCGCCGGCGGGGCGCTGCTGTTCGCGTTCGGGCTCATCGCGCTCGGGCTCCAGACCTCGATCATCGGCATCGGCATCTTCTGGGTCGTGACACTGACGGGCTTCTGCGTGATGACGGCCGCCCTGACCGCCACCATCTCCGACCAGGTGCCGGTGGACCAGCGGGGCTACGTCTCCGGCTGGCTGGCTGCCCCGCAGGCCGTCGGAACCATCCTCGGCCTGCTGCTCGTGCTCTACCTCTTCACCGGGCAGGTGGCGGGCTACGTCGCGGTCGCGGTGCTGCTCCTGGTTCTCGTCGTCCCCTTCCTCCTCCGGCCGGACGCCGTGCTCGCTCGCGAGCAGAAGGCGCGACTGACGGCGCGCGGCATGCTGGACGACCTCTGGATCTCTCCGCGCGAGCACCCCGACTTCGGCTGGACGCTGCTCGGGCGGGTGCTGGTCAACTTCGGCAACGCGTTCGGAACCACGCTGCTGCTGTACTTCCTCATGTTCGGGCTCCACGACAAGACGGCCGAGGACGACCTCATCACCCTGACGCTCGTCTACATGGTGTTCGTCATCCTCGCCTCCATCGGCCTCGGCCGGCTCAGCGACAAGCTCGGTCGTCGGCGCATGTTCGTCGCCATCTCATCGGGGCTGCAGGCCCTAGCGGCCCTCCTCCTCGCGTTCGTGCCCGACCTGACCGTCGCGATGGTGGCGGCGGCTCTCCTCGGCGCCGGCTACGGCTGCTTCCTCTCCGTCGACCAGGCGCTCGCGACGCAGGTTCTGCCCGATCCGCTCACCCGGGGAAAGGACCTGGGCATCATGAACATCGCCCTCGCCGTCCCGCAGGCGATGGCCCCGCTCATCGGCGCCCTCCTGGTCGCTGCGATGGGCGGTTTCATGGGACTGTTCCTGCTCGCCGCCGTGTGCGCCGCGCTCGGCGCCCTGGCCGTGATGCGGGTTCGGAGCGTGCGATGAACTCCATGCACCTCGACCGCATTCCGGATGCCCAGCCGTGGCTCGAACCCGACGCCTACTGGGGAGCCATCGACCGCGCCACGGCGCACCTCGAGACGCCGTTCGCGGCGCTGCACCTCGACGCGCTGCGGCACAACGCCCACGACATGGTTCGCCGGGCCGGGGGCACCCCGATCCGGGTGGCGAGCAAGTCCGTTCGCGTACGCGGCGTCATCGAGCAACTGCTCGCCGAGCCGGATTTCGCAGGCGTGCTCGCCTACACCCTCGCCGAGGCGCTCTGGCTGGCGGAGACCGTCGACGATGTGGTCGTCGGGTATCCGACCGTCGACCGCACCGCCATCCGTCGCCTCGCCAGCTCGCCCGAGCTCGCCTCCCGCGTGACGATCATGGTCGACTCACCTGCCCAGCTCGACCTGGTGGACGCCGTGCTCCCCGCCGCGGCGCGCGAGGAGATCCGGGTCTGCCTCGAGCTCGACGCCTCGTGGAACTCCCGCCTGCTGGGGCACATCGGCGTCTGGCGCTCTCCCGTGCACGACGCGGATGCCGCCGCCTCGCTCGCGCAGTACATCGGGCGCCGGCCCGGTTTCCGGCTGGTCGGCATGATGGCCTACGAGGCGCAGATCGCCGGCGTCGGCGACCGGCCGATCGGCAAGCCCGTCGACGGCGCGATCAAGCGGTGGATGCAGCAGCAGTCGATCGAAGAGCTGCACGATCGTCGCTCGGTCGCCGTGGCCGCCGTGCGTCGCATCGCGGACCTCGAATTCGTCAACGGCGGTGGGACGGGCTCGCTCGAGAGCACCCACTCGGATGCGTCGGTCACCGAGATCGGCGCCGGCAGCGGACTGTTCGGCGGACACCTGTTCGACAGCTACTCCCGGTTCACCCCCGCTCCAGCTGCCGCCTTCCCCATTCCCGTCGTGCGCCGGCCCGCCCCGGGAACGGCGACGCTCCTCGGCGGCGGCTGGGTCGCGTCGGGACCGCCCGGGAACGACCGGCTGCCTCAGATCGCGTGGCCGAGTGGGTTGAAGATGGTGCCGCGCGAGATGGCGGGGGAGGTGCAGACGCCCGTCACCGGACCCGGCGCGCGAGCCCTGCGTCTGGGCGATCGCGTCTGGCTGCGTCACACCAAGTCGGGCGAGCTCGCAGAGCACGTCGACGAGTTCGCACTCATCGACGGCGGCGAGGTTGTCGGCACGCTGCCGAGCTATCGAGGCGAGGGAAGGGTCTTCCTGTGAGTGCCACCGGCGCGACGTGGCGCAACTGGGCGCGAACCGAGAAGGTTCGGCCCGTGCGGGTGGAGCGTCCGACCTCCGCCGGCGCCGTGCAGCGCGCCGTGCAGGCGGCGGCACGTTCCGGCCTCGGGGTCAAGGCGGTGGGAGCCGGGCACTCCTTCACCGGCATCGCGGTGGCGCCGGGCGTGCAACTCGACCTGACCGACCTCAGCGGCATCATCGACGTCGACCACGCGCGCGCCAGGGTGACGTTCGCCGCGGGAACCCGTCTGCACCGCCTGCCCGCGCTGTTGAAGCCCTGCGGTCTCGCCCTGACGAACATGGGAGACATCGACCGGCAGTCGATCGCGGGCGCCACGTCGACGGGGACGCACGGGACCGGCGGACGATTCGGCGGCATCGCGACGCAGATCCGGGCGCTTACGCTCGTGACGGCCGACGGCGAGCTGCTGAGGGTGAGCGAGACCGAGAATGCCGAACTGCTGCCGGCCGCGGCGCTCGGCCTGGGTGCGCTCGGCATCATCGTCGATGTGACCATGCAGCTCGAGCCGGCCTACCTGCTGCAGGCGGTCGAGCGCCCCGAGCCCCTCGACGCCGTGCTGGAGAGCTACCTCGAGCGGTGCAGCGACGCCGACCACTTCGAGTTCTACTGGTTCCCGCACACCGCGACGGGTCTCACCAAGACCAACACCCGTCTCTCCGGCGATGCGGAGCGACATCCGCTCGGCCGCTTCGGTCGCTGGCTCGACGACGAGGTGATCGCGAACGGGGCGTACCGGGCCCTCTGCGCCGTCGGGACCCTCGCACCCGCCTCTGTTCCCGCGACGGCCCGCCTCGCCGAACGCGTCTCGGGCAACCGCGACTTCACCGACCATTCGCCATCCGTCTTCGTCACCAACCGGACGGTGCGCTTCCGGGAGATGGAGTACGCCCTGCCGCGTGCGGAGATCCCCGCCGCGGTCCGCGAGATCCGGGCGCTCATCGAGAGCCGGGGATGGCGCATCTCCTTCCCGATCGAGGTGCGCTCCGCAGCAGCCGACGACCTGTGGCTCTCCACAGCCACCGGTCGCGAGAGCGGCTACATCGCCGTGCACCGCTACTACCGCGAGGATCCCACCGAGTACTTCGCCGCGGTCGAGCAGATCCTGCGCGAGCACGGCGGTCGTCCGCACTGGGGCAAGCTGCACACGCTCGGCTCCGACGAGCTGCGCACCCTCTATCCACGGTTCGACGATTTCACGGCGTTGCGCGACCGGCTCGATCCGACCGGCATGTTCGCCAATCGCTACCTCGATCGCGTTCTCGGGTGTGCTCCCGGTCGTCCCAGTTCGGGTGACAACGGGATTAACGCTACCGCCGCCCATAAATAGGTTCTCACCAGCATTTGCGCGAAACCGGCTTGCGTCGGGGGTTGACCCCATTCCGGGTGGCTTCGCCGTTCGGGGGACAGGAACGGGGGATAGACACCCGGATGGCGGCGCTGTCACGCTGTGCAGGTCGACGGCCCCCTACCCGTCGGCGCATCCACCTCCTGTAACTCCCTACGGTTGCGGGCGGCCCTACCCGCCCGGATGGAGCACCATGAACACGCACCCCGCCCTCCGGCGCCGCCCGCTGGCCATCGCCGGAGCCGCCCTCGTCGTCGCAGCGATCGTCACGGCGTCCAGCGTCTCCGCGGCCGCCGCTCACGCGAGCGAGCTGAGCGTCAACGAGGCACGATCGGTCGCGATCGTCGAGAACGCCCACCACATCGGCATCGGCAGCACGACGCTCGATCTCGCGGCGAGCCGTTCCGCCGTGCTGCGTGCCCTCGCCCGCGACGAACTCGCGAACGGCGCCGCGGCGTCGGCGGCAGGCACGGGCAAGGCCAGCGGTGCGGCGCTCGACGCGCTTCGCGCCGCCACGACGAACCTGACACGGGCGATGGACAATGCGTCGTTCCCCGTCGACCTCGTGTTCACGGTGCGCGCGGCGGAGAAGTCGGTGACCGAGCAGACGGCGGCCTGGCAGGTGGCCGAGGATGCGCGAGTCGCGGCCGAGGCTGCCGCTGCCGCGGCTGCTGCAGCAGCGGCCTCTGCCGCCGCCGCAGCGGCAGCAGACTCCTCTGACGACTCCGGTTGGACGCCGTCCTCGTCTCGGTCGGGCGGATCGAGCGCTTCGACCTCGACCACCACCACGACCACGACGATCGCGGCACCTCCGCCCACGGGGTGCGGTCCGTGCCCCGGGGCCACGCTCGTCCAGGTGACGATCAACGGAACGCAGTACTGGGCCTGCCCCTGACCGCGGCATCGCGTCGAACGGGTGCGATTCCGCTCGCAGTCACCTTTGAGTCTGGTGGGAACCGCCGGTGAGCACGAAGGCCCGCGGATAGGATGAATCCGCCCTCATCGGGGCTCGCCCACGCCTAGGAGTTCCGCAATGGAATGGCTCATCGCCCTCATCGTCGTCGTCGTGATCCTCGCCATCATCGGCATCTACCTGTGGGCCACGTACAACGCCCTGGTCACCCTCAAGGTGCGCGTCGACGAGGCCTGGAGCGACATCACGGTGCAGTTGAAGCGCCGAGCCGACCTCATCCCCAACCTGATCGAATCGGTCAAGGGATACGCCGCCCATGAGAAGGGCGTGTTCGAATCGGTGTCGCAGGCCCGCGCAGAGAGCCTGTCGGCCCAGACGCCTGCTGAGGCATCCGTCGCGGAGAACCACGTGCAGCAGGCGCTGCGGTCGATCTTCGCTGTCGCCGAGGCGTACCCGCAGCTTCAGGCCAGCCAGAACTTCCTGCAACTGCAGGCCGAACTGGTCGACACCGAGGACAAGGTGCAGGCAGCCCGGCGGTTTTACAACGGCGGCGTCCGCGAGCTCAACACCAAGATCCAGGTGTTCCCCAACAACGTCTTCGCCCGCCGCCTCGGCTTCGGCGAGCGCGAGTTCTTCGAGGTCACCGACGCGGCTGCCATCGCCGAGCCGCCCCGCGTGCAGTTCTAGGGACGTGCGTTGTACAGCGCGATAGCCCGTAACAAGCGCAACACCGTCATCATCGTCCTGTTGTTCCTGGTGATCATCGGCGCGCTCGGGTGGTTGGCTGCCGCGATCTACCAGAACGTCGGCATCGTCATCCTCACGGTCGTGGTCGCCCTCGGTTACGCGACTTTCCAGTACTTCTTCGCCTCTGCTCAGGCCGTCGCGGTCAGCGGTGGGGTGCGCATCGAGAAGGCCGACAATCCGCGGCTCTGGCGCGTCGTCGAGAACATCGCGATCTCGCAGGGCATGCCGATGCCGGCCGTCTACATCGTCAGCGATCCCGCGCCCAACGCGTTCGCCACCGGTCGCGACCCCGATCATGCCGTCGTCGCAGCCACCACCGGCCTCCTCGACCTCATGGACGATGCCGAGCTCGAGGGCGTGATGGCCCACGAGATGTCTCACGTGCGTAATTACGACATCCGCGTGTCGATGATCGTGTTCGGCCTGGTCGTGGCGGTCGGCTTCATCGCCGACCTGCTGGTGCGCATGGCCTTCTTCGGGCGCGGGCGCGACAACTCCAATCCCATCGTCATGGTGTTCGGCCTGGTCGCGATGCTGGTCGCCCCACTCGTTGCCGCGATCGTACAGGCCGCCGTCTCGCGGCAGCGCGAGTACCTGGCCGACGCATCGGGAGCGCTCATCACGCGGCATCCCGACGCGCTCGCGAGCGCTCTGGAGAAGCTGGGAGCCTACGGGCGCCCGATGCAGCGGCAGAACTCCTCGATGGCGCACCTGTGGATCGCCGACCCGCTGCGGCCCGGCCTCATGTCGCGCCTGTTCGCCACCCACCCGCCGCTGCCCGATCGCATCGAGCGCCTGCAGAAGATCGGCAGCACCTTCTAGCCAGCCGGTGCCCCCGAGAGCGCACTCTCGAGCGCCGGTGAGAGCGTTCCGCGCCCGACCACCGCGATGTTCTCAAGACCCTGCCATCCGGCCGCCGATCGCAACGGAGCCGCGGTGCGTTCCGCTATCTCGTCGACGGATGCGGAGAGCGCGCCCTCCTCCAGCCACGCCGACTGCACGCGCAGCACGCGGGCCTGTCGATCGTTCTTGAGGTCGATGCGGCCGACGAGTGCATCATCGATGAGGATGGGGAGGTTGTAGTAGCCGTGGATGCGCTTCTCTGCGGGCGTGTAGATCTCGATGCGGTAGTGGAACCCGAACATCCGCTCGGTGCGGGCGCGCTCCCAGACCACCGGGTCGAACGGGGACAGGAGCGCATCGGCACCGATGCGACGCGGCAGGCGGGCGTCGCGGTGCAGCCACGCAGGGGCGCGCCATCCGTCGACCGTCACGGGCAGGAGAGAGCCCTCATCGACCAAGCGGGCGATGGCGGGGCGCACGTCGACCCGCTTGAGGCGGAAGTAGTCGGCGAGGTCCTTCTCGGTGCCGATGCCGTGGGCACGGGCGGATTGCTCGATGAGCTGCACGTGCGCGTCCTCGCGGCTCACGACGCGTTCGAGGATGGATGACGGCAGCACCTGCTCGGGGAGTGCATACGTCCGTTCGAAGCGCGTACGGCCCGCCGTGACCACGTCGCCCTGGCGGAACAGCACCTCGAGGCCGCGTTTGACGTCGGACCACCCCCACCACGGGCCGCGGCGCACGTTGGACTCGTGCTCGATGGCACTGGCCGGCAGCGGTCCGTTCGCGGCCAGCTCGTCGCGGAGCCAGTCCAGCATCGGCCGGTTCGCGGCGGCCCAGCCGCCATCCTGGGCGAAGTAGTCGCGGTAGACCTGCATCCGCCAGCGCATCAGCGGCCACGTCTCGACGGGAATGATCGCCGCCTCGTGTGCCCAGTACTCGACGTAGCGACCCGAGCGAGGAAACGTGAGCCGGTCGAGCAGACCCTTGTCGTAGGCGCCGAGGCGGGCGAACACGGGCAGGTAGTGGGAGCGCTCGAAGACGTTCACCGAGTCCAGTTGCAGCAGTTGCAGACGGTCGATGACGCCGTTGAGTTGGCGAGTGCCGACGGCGGGCGGATGCGGTCGGCCGAACCCCTGGGCAGCCAACGCGACGCGACGGGCGAGGGCGGGGGAGACGGAGTCGACCATGGTGAAGCCGACGATAACAGCAGCCGCCCACACGCCGACCGCGCAAGCCCCAGGGGCCGAAGAGGCTCGACCGTAGACTGAGCCGATGAGCGAGACGTCGACGACCTGGTGGGATCGCCTGTTCACGCGACGGCCGCCCGAGCCCGAGGAGACGCCGTTCAGCGTCGAGGAGAGCATCCCGAACGGCGTGCGCCTCGCGGGCGGGTGGTCGTGGCGGCTGCTCGTGATCGGTGCGGTGATCGCCGTCGCGATCTTCCTGATCATCCAGTTGCGACTCATCATCATCCCGCTGCTCATCGCCGTCCTCGTCGGAGCACTCCTCGTGCCGCTCGTGGGCTTCCTCCAGCGCCACCACTGGCCCAAGTGGCTCGCGGTCGTGGTGACACTGGTGGGAACCCTTGCGATCGTCGCCGGGCTGCTCACGCTCGTCGTCTGGCAGATCAGTCGCGGATGGGGGGACCTCAGCGGAAAGGCCGTCCAGTCCTTCGAGGACCTCAAGGCGGCGCTGCTGGCCTCTCCGCTGCAACTCACCGAGACCCAGATCAACGATTACATCGCGTCGGCGCTGCAGAGCATCCAATCCGACAGTGCGGTCTTCATCACGGGGGCGCTCTCGGTCGGGGCGACCCTCGGGCACGTCGGCGCGGGCCTGCTGCTGACCATCTTCAGCCTCATCTTCATCCTGATCGACGGCAAGGGCATCTGGGCCTGGGTCGTGCGCATCTTCCCCAAGCGCGCGCGAGCCGCGATCGACGGCGCTGGACAGGCCGGATGGAACACCTTGGGCAACTTCGCTCGCGTGCAGATCCTGGTGGCGACCATCGACGCCATCGGCATCGGGCTCGGGGCCTTCCTGCTCGGGGTGCCGCTGGCCATCCCGATCGCCGTCACCGTCTTCCTGGGCTCGTTCATCCCCATCGTCGGCGCCGTCGTGACCGGCGCGCTGGCCTGTGTGATCGCGCTGATCTACAACGGCTGGTTCATCGCGCTCATGCTGCTGCTCGTCGTGCTCGGCGTGCAGCAGCTGGAAGGGCACGTGCTTCAACCGCTCGTGATGGGCACCGCGGTGAAGGTGCACCCGCTCGCGGTCGTGCTGGCGGTTGCGGCCGGATCGCTGCTCGCGGGCATCCCCGGCGCACTGTTCGCGGTGCCGTTCGCCGCGGTCCTCAACGTGATGGTGCGCTACATCAGTGGGGGCACGTGGAAATCGCACCCGCCCGTCGAGCCGCCGCCTCCGACCTCGAACATCTGGCAGACCGTGCCTCAGGACCACCCCGGCTACCGTACGGACATGCCGCCGCGTGCATGATGCCCGCAATACGATGGCGGACGTGAGTGATGCGACCACCGAGGTGACGGGCCCCACCCTCCGCGAGTTCGAGGCGGCCCTTCCCGTCGTGCGTCAGGTCGCCCGCATCACGCCGCTCGAGTCCTCGCGATACCTTGCCGACCTCGTCGGAGTTCCCGTGCACCTCAAGTGCGAGAACCTCCAGCGCACCGGGTCCTACAAGATCCGCGGAGCCTACAACCGCATCTCGTCGCTCAGCCCGGAGGAGCGCGAGCGCGGGGTGGTCGCGGCATCCGCCGGCAATCACGCTCAGGGGGTCGCCCTCGCGGCCCGCGAGCTCGGTATCCGCGCGACGATCTTCATGCCCATCGGAGTCGCGTTGCCCAAGCTCGAGGCGACGCGGGACTACGGAGCCGACGTCGTGCTGAGCGGGGCCTCCATCGGCGAGACCCTCGAGGCGGCCGCCGCGTTCGCCGAACGGACGGGCGCCGTCGTCATCCCCCCGTTCGACCACCACGACGTCATCGCCGGGCAGGGAACGCTCGGCCTCGAGATCCTCGAGCAATTGCCGGAGGTCGAGACGGTCGTCGTCGCGATCGGCGGGGGAGGACTCGCCTCCGGTGTGGCGAGCGCCATCCGGCAACGCTCGGCCCAGCTGGGACGCCGCGTGCGCATCGTCGGCGTCCAGGCCGCGAACGCCGCCCCGTACCCCGCTTCGCTCGAGGCCGGCGCACCGTTGGCCGTGCCGGTGGTGCCCACCATCGCCGACGGCATCGCGGTCTACCGTCCGGGGGAGATCACCTTCGGCATCGTCAAGGACACCGTCGACGAGGTCGTCACGGTCACGGAGGACGACGTCGCCCGGGCCATCATCGTGCTGCTGGAGCGCGCCAAGCTCGTCGTCGAGCCCGCCGGCGCCGTCTCGGTGGCGGCCATCCTCTCCGGCGCCGTCCGCCCGACCGGCCAGACCGTCGCGATCCTCTCGGGCGGCAACATCGACCCGTTGCTCATGCAGCGGGTCATCAGCCACGGACTCTCGGCATCCGACCGCTACCTGACCATCTCGATCATGCTGACCGACCGGCCCGGCGAGCTGGCGCGCACGTCGAAGATCGTCGCGGACGCCAACGCCAACGTCGTCGAGGTGCTCCACACCCGACATGGAGCTGGCCGCCAGATCAACGACGTCGAGCTGCAGCTCTCGATCGAGACGCGCGGCCCCGAGCACAAGCAGCGCGTGGTCGACGCGCTTCGTGCCGACGGCTACGACCCTCGCATCGTGTGAGGGGCGGCGGCGAGGCTATCGTCCCGACCAGGTCTCCACATCGGTGACCTCGACGGCGATCTCGCGCCCGTTCGGAGCCGTGTAGCTGGTGGTGTCGCCGACCTTGAGGCCGAGGATGGCTGCGCCGAGCGGGCTCTGCTCGCTGTAGACGTCGAGCTCGCTGTCGCCCGCGATCTCGCGGTTCCCGATGAGGAACACGCTCTCGTCGCCGGCGATCTTCGCCGTGATCACGGTGCCGGGCTCCACGACGCCGTGGCTCTCCGGCGCCTCGCCGACCTCGGCGTGCTTGAGCAGCTCGGTGAGCTGACGGATGCGCGCCTCGATCTTGCCCTGCTCGTCCTTCGCGGCGTGGTACCCGCCGTTCTCCTTGAGGTCGCCCTCCTCGCGAGCGGCTTCGATGCGCTTGACGATCTCCTCGCGACCCGTGGTGCTGAGCGTGCTGAGCTCGCCGGCGAGACGGTCGTAGGCGTCCTGGGTGAGCCAGGACACGGAGGCATCGGTCATCGGTACTCCTCGAGATAAGACAGAGCCCCAACGGTCACGTCGGGGCGAATGACCAATACTAGGTCGGCCAGCAGCCCTTGACCAAACCGGTGTTGCTCTGGCTGGAGGTGCGCAGGACCTCCGTGAAGGCGCGCGTGTAGGTCGAGGCGGCGGGGATGTCGACCACCCTCCACCCGACGATCGAGAAGCTCTCGTTGAGGGCCTGCACGGCGCAGCTGGCTGTCGTTCCGGGCGCCATCGTCACCTCGAACGACACGCTGACGGTGTGTGCATCGATGATGGAGTGCTTGGTGTCCTGCGCGTCGACGGTGGGCTTGGCGCCGTCGAGGCCCGCCCAGATCACCCACGCCGCGAACACGACCACGAACGCGACGCCCATGATGACGGCGATCCACACGTCGCGACGTCTGCTGCGACGGGTGCGTCCGTAACGCTGGTCGAGGGTGGCGGTCATGCGGGCTTTCGATGGCGGGGCGGGTGTTCCCGCGACGGTTAGGCTGATGTATCTAGGCTAACCGGCTGAACCGAGGAGATGGACCGTGCTCGAGAGCGTCACCGACCTGCTGGCACGGGCATCCGTTCTGAGCGCCACCACCCCGGCGCCGGTCACCCCCGACGAGGACATCGTCACGCCCGGGTGGATCGGCTTCGCCGTGACGTTCTTCGTCGCGGCGGTGACCGTCCTGCTCATCATCGACATGGTGCGCCGCATCCGCAGGACGAACTACCGCGCCCTGGTGCGCGAGCAGATCGCGGCGGAACAGGCCGTCGCGGATGCCGGTGCCTCATCGCCGGGCGCCTCCCCTGCCGGCGGAAGCGTCGGCAGAGCCTCGCCGCGTGACGGCGAGGACCCGCGAGTCTGAGCCGGGCCCGCCGGCTCTCAGGTCGCGAGTGAGCTGGCGATCGGCGCGATCACGATCAGCAGGCACGCCGTCCAGTGGCACAGGAAGGCGAACAGCGTGCAGGTGTGGAAGATCTCGTGGAAGCCGAACCGGCCGGGCCACGGGTTCGGCTTCTTGAGCGCGTAGACGATGGCGCCGCCCGTGTAGAGCAGGCCACCGACCAGCACGAGCACCATCATCGCCACGTTCGCGTCGAGCAGGTCGACGATGTACATGATGGCCGCCCAGCCGAGCGCCAGGTAGAGCGGCACGTACAGCCAACGCGGGGCGTGGATCCAGAACACCCGGAAGCCGATGCCGAGGAGCGCCCCCGCCCACACCAGGCTGAGCAGCAGGACGCCCTTCTCGGCCGGGAGCGCGCAGACGGCCAGCGGAGTGTACGTGCCCGCGATGAGCAGGAAGATGTTGGCGTGGTCGATGCGCTTGAGCACGATCTTCGTGCGCGGTTTCCAGTTGAACCGGTGGTAGAGCGCCGAGTTGCCGAACAGCAGCAGGGACGTGGCCATGAACACTGCCGACGACCACTTGGCCGGCGCGCCATCGGCGAGGCAGATGAGCACGATGCCGGCGGCGATCGCCACCGGGAACGTGCCCGCGTGGATCCAGCCGCGCCAGGTCGGCTTGATCTCCGCCTCGACGGGGAGGGACGCCTCCAGCAGCGGCAGGTTGGGCAGCTCGGGGCCCGCGAGGTCGTCGGCGGCGACCGCTGCGTCCGCGGCATCCGGAGCACCGGTCGCACGGGTGTCTGGGGCGCTCATGGCGAAAGCCTACGTCACGCCATATGCCAGTGGGGTGTGAGGGTCGCTGCCCCCGTGCACTACCGTGGGGGAGTGCAGAAACCGCAGCAACCTCTGGGTCGCGGCATCCTGTACGGCGTCTACCAGCGGCGCCTGCGCCGGGGTCTGACGGCCGAGACTCTGCCCAGGCACGTGGCCATGATCATCGACGGGAATCGTCGCTGGGCCCGGCAGTTGGGCTACGCATCGCCCTCCCACGGGCACCGCGCCGGTGCGGCGAAGATGCGCGAGTTCCTCGAGTGGTGCGACGATCTCGGCATCAGCGTGGTCACGCTGTACCTGCTCTCGAGTGACAACCTGACCAATCGCGCCAGCGACGAGCTCGACGACCTCATCGGCATCATCGCCGACCTCGCCGAGGAGCTCTCGCACTTCCGGGACTGGAAGGTCAAGCACGTCGGGTCCCCGCTGGGGCTGCCGACGGCTCTGGTCGGCGCCCTCGACGCCGCCCAGGAGCGCACGACGGGCAACACGGGCATGCACGTCAACCTCGCGGTCGGCTACGGCGGTCGCACGGAGATAACGGATGCCATGCGCAGCATCGTGGCGAGCCACCATGCCGAGGGCCGCAGTCTCGATGACCTCGCCGAGCGACTCACCCCCGAGCTGATCGGCGAGCACCTCTACACCGGTGGCCAGCCCGACCCCGACCTGGTCATCCGCACGTCGGGCGAGCAGCGGCTCTCGGATTTCATGCTGTGGCAGTCCGCCCACAGCGAGTTCTACTTCGTTGAGGCGCTGGGACCCGACCTGCGAGAGGTCGACTTCCTGCGCGCGCTACGCGATTACGCGAGGCGGCATCGCCGATTCGGCGGATGAAGCCCACTCAGGAGAACACGCGATGAGCACACTCGAGCAGTTCCGCGCCACGTTCGGTGAGGAGTCCGGCTACCTCGACTGGGGCCGGGTCGGCCCGCTCTCGCGCACCGTCGTCGCCGAGGCGCAGGGAATGACGGACCTTCTGGCCAAGGGCCGGTTCGGTTCGCTGGCGGTGTTCGACGAGCAGGAGCCGCGCATGCACGACGCGGTCTCGGCCCTCATCGGCATGCCGGCAGATCAGGTGGTCACTCAGCCCAACACGTCCATGGGCCTGATGCACGCGATGTTCGGCCTCACCGGCGACGTGCTGTTGTCGGCCGGCGAGTTTCCCAGCCTCCCGATCGCCGCGGTGCGCGCCTCGGAGGCGCTGCAGGTCGTGCGCCCCGTCTGGCTCAGCACCGACCACGGGCGTGTCACGGCTGGCGCGGTCCGGGAACAGCTCACGGAGTCGATCGCCGCCGTCGCGGTGACACTGGTCGATTCGCGCACGGGCTACGTGACGGATCTCGACGGCATCCGACAGGTCATCGGCGACCGATTGCTCATCGTCGACGCCATTCAGGGCTTCGGGGTGGTCGACGCCCCGTACACGGTGGCGGATGTCGTGGTCTCAGGCGGGCAGAAGTGGTGTCGCGCCGGCTGGGGGACCGGCTTCATGGCCATGAGCGAGCGCGCGATCGATCGGCTGACCCCCGTCGTATCGGGGTACACCGGAACGGCCGACCCGAACGTCTGGGACGACGTGGAGCCGCCGGTCGCAGGCGCTGCCGCCTACCGGGTGACCAACCCCGACCGCATCGCACAGACCCGCTTCGCCGCCGCGCTCGAGGAGATCCACGCGGTGGGCGTCGACGTGATCCAGGCCGCAGTCGCCGAGAACGTCGAGAGGGTCATCGACCTCGCCGACGAGTTCGCCATCCCCGTCGTCTCCTCCCGTGACGAACGCGAGCGATCCGGGCTCGTCGTGCTCGAGCCGCCGGCCGAGCAGCTGACCCTGCTGACGGCGTCGCTGTTCAACCACGGCGTCACGGCCACCAACCGGCTGGGAACCGTGCGACTGAGCGTGCACGCCGAGCTCTCCGACGACACCCTCGGAATGCTGCAGGGAGCGTTCACGTCCTACGGCACGGCCGCCATCTACTGAGCCGGTGCCTGCTCCTGCGCGGGTCGTTCTGTTGCTGACGGCGCACTGACGGTCCACGCGAGCCACCCGAAGCCGCTCGCCAGCAGGAGCATCGAGACCGTCCCCCAGCCGAAGTAGATGTGCGAGCTGTACAGCAGGACGGACCCCGCGAGAGCGAGCACGGCGCCGGGGAGCGCACGCAGGCCGAAGCGGCTGATCGCGGCGATCGAGGCGACGAGCACCGCGAGCACGAGCGCGACCACGCCGATCGTCGCGACCACGTGACCCTGGGCGTAGAGCGGGCCCTTGGCATCCGCGTGACCCGTGAGCTGGAGCGATCCGGCACCGACGCCGGCGAGCACGTCGAGCGAGGTGTAGAACGCGGCATAGAACAATCCGAGGATGCCGGCGGCCACCCCGAAGCCGCGGCCGGCCGTGCGCGCGATGAGCCAGGGCGCGAAGCCCACCAGCGGGAAGATCACGATGAGCCCGAAGTGCAACGCGAGCCAACGCGCGGCCGTGACGTCGGTCAGGTGGGCGGGGTGGAAGACCGTCGCGATCGCCAGGATCAGGGCCGGACCGGCTGCGGAGAAGAGGAATGCTGCGCGTCTGGTCGGCATAGTCGATGCTAACCACGACGCAGCCGACATCCGTCCTCCAGGCCATTTGTGAACGCCGTGCGGACACGGGCGTGTCGCAGCCGCAAATGTCGGGGGTCGGACGTAGGTTCGCCACATCAGGTAAGGCGCCTGATCGAGTCGGCCACGAAAGACGGCTCGATATCACGCCACGTGGCCGCCTCGCGAGTTCCGGGTTTCAGGACTCGGGGTGGGAGCGGTTGTGACCTCACTGGACTACCAGAAGCCGATCGACACGCGCGCGGGCGCGGCTCTTCGGGAAGCGGACGAATCGCCTCGAGCGGATCGCACGGCCGAGCGCACGTATGTGCTCGACACGTCGGTGCTGCTGAGCGATCCGACGGCGCTGTTCCGATTCGCCGAACACGCCGTCGTGCTGCCGGTCATCGTGATCGCGGAGCTCGAAGCGAAGCGACACGATCCCGAGATCGGCTACTTCGCGCGCAAGGCGCTCCGCACCCTGGACGACCTCCGCATCGAGCACGAACGACTCGACTTCCCGATTCCCGTCGGCGATGGCGGGAGCCTCCGGGTCGAGCTCAACCACTCCAACATGGCTGTGCTGCCCAACGGCCTGCAGTTGAAGGACAATGACTCGCGCATCCTCGCCGTCGCCCTCAACCTGGCCAACGAGGGGCTCGACGTCACGGTCGTCTCCAAAGACCTTCCGCTCCGTGTCAAGGCGGCATCGATCGGCCTCGCTGCCGAGGAGTACCGTGCTGAGCTCGCGCCCGAGTCGGGATGGACCGGGATGACCGACCTGACGCTCGGTTCGCGCGAGATCGACGATCTCTACGAGCAGGAGCACCTCGAGACGCGCATGATCGCCGACCTGCCCGTCAACACGGGGCTCGTCATCCACTCCGATCGCGGCAGCGCACTCGCGCGAGTGACTCGGCGCGGGGAGATGAAGCTGGTTCGCGGTGACCGCGACGTCTTCGGGCTTCACGGACGGTCGGCCGAGCAGCGGCTCGCCATCGACATGCTGCTGGACCCCGAGATCGGCATCCTCTCCCTCGGCGGCCGCGCCGGAACCGGGAAGTCGGCTCTCGCCCTGTGCGCCGGCCTCGAGGCCGTGCTCGAGCGACAGCAGCACAAGAAGATCATGGTCTTCCGTCCGCTGTACGCCGTCGGGGGCCAGGAACTCGGCTACCTGCCGGGCGACGCCAGCGAGAAGATGAACCCGTGGGGGCAGGCGGTGTTCGACACGCTCGGATCCGTCGTCTCCGACAACGTGCTCGAGGAGGTGGTCGCGCGCGGCATCCTCGAGGTGTTGCCGCTCACCCACATCCGCGGCCGCTCGCTCCACGACGCGTTCGTCATTGTGGATGAGGCGCAGTCACTCGAGCGCAACGTGCTGCTGACCGTGCTGAGCCGCATCGGGCAGAACTCGCGGGTGGTGCTCACGCACGACGTCGCGCAGCGCGACAACCTGCGCGTGGGTCGGCACGACGGCGTCGCCTCCGTGATCGAGACGCTCAAGGGCCACGGCCTGTTCGGACACATCACCCTCACGCGGTCGGAGCGCTCGGCGATCGCCGCCCTCGTGACCGAGATGCTGGAGGGCAACGAACTGGCCTGAGAGTCGATCGCTCTCGGGAGTCGCCGCCGCCGCCGGTTTCGGGCGGCGGTGGCGCGCCCGCCCCGGATGCGCGTTATGGCACCGTAGGTCGACGGGATGCGCGTTATGGCACCGCTGGGCCGTGCGACACCCCGTTGGTCGCCCGGCGCCCTCCTAGGATGCGCGTTGTGGCACTGCCGCGCGAAGGGATGCGCGTTATGGCACTGCTGGTCGATGCAACGCGGTGAGGGTCGCCGCACACCCTCCTGGGATGCGCGTTAGGGCACCGCTGGGCAGTGCAACGCGCTGCCGGTCGCCGGGCGCCTTCGCCGGATGCGCGTTATGGCACCGCTGGTCGACCGGATGCGCGTTATGGCACCGCTGGGCACTGCAACGCGCTGTCGGTCGACGCGAGCCTTCGCCGGATGCGCGTTATGGCACCGCTGGTCGGCGGGATGCGCGTTATGGCACCGTAGCTCGGCGGGATGCGCGTTATGGCACCGTTGGCCGGTGGGGCGAGGCGGAGCTAGCGCTTGACCGGCGGGCGGGTCATCGAGAGCACGTCGAGGGCGCTGTCGAGCTGCTCCTCGGTGACCTCGCCGCGCTCGACGTAGCCGAGGTCGATGACGGCGTCGCGCACCGTGATGCCCTTCGCGACCGAGTGCTTGGCGATCTTGGCCGCCGCCTCGTAGCCGATCACCTTGTTGAGCGGGGTGACGATCGACGGCGACATGCCCGCGAGGGCGGCTGCGCGCTCGACATTGGCCTGAAGTCCGTCTATGGTCTTGTCCGCGAGCGCACGTGTGACGGTGGACAACAGCCGGATCGACTCGAGCAGCGCCGTGCCCATCACGGGGATCTGCACGTTCAGCTCGAACGCGCCCGACGCGCCGCTCCAGGCGATGGTGGCGTCGTTGCCGATGACGCGCGCGGCCACCATGAGGACGGCCTCGGGGATGACGGGGTTGACCTTGCCCGGCATGATCGAGGATCCGGGCTGGAGGTCGGGGATGTTCAGCTCGCCGAGACCGGTGTTGGGGCCCGAGCCCATCCAGCGGATGTCGTTGGAGATCTTGGTGAGGCTCACCGCGATGGTGCGGAGGGCACCGGATGCGTCGACCAGGCCGTCGCGGTTGGCCTGCGCCTCGAAGTGGTCGGCCGCCTCCGTGATGGGCAGCTCGGTCTCCTTCTGGAGCAGCTCGATGACGAGTTGCGGGAACCCCGCGGGGGTGTTGATGCCGGTGCCCACCGCAGTACCGCCGAGCGGCACCTCGGCGACGCGGGGGAGCGCGGACTGCACGCGCTCGATGCCGAGGCGCATCTGGCGGGCGTAGCCGCCGAACTCCTGGCCGAGAGTGACCGGCGTCGCGTCCATCAGGTGTGTTCGACCGGCTTTCACGACGCCCGACCATTCGGACGCCTTGGCCTCGAGGGCGACGGCCAGGTGATCAAGGGCCGGGATGAGGTCGTCGATGAGAGCACTCGTGACGGCGATGTGTACCGAGGTCGGGAACACGTCATTGGAGGACTGCGAGGCGTTGACGTGGTCGTTGGGGTGCACGGGGCGACCGAGGCGCTCGGTGGCCAGCGCGGCCAGCACCTCGTTCATGTTCATGTTCGACGAGGTCCCCGAACCGGTCTGGTAGACGTCGACCGGGAACTCACGGTCGTGGACGCCGGTGATGACCTCGTCGGCCGCGGCGGCGATCGCCTCCGCGATGTCGGCATCGAGAACGCCCAGCTGCTCGTTGGCGAGCGCCGCCGACTTCTTGATGCGGGCGAGTGCGGCTATCTGCGCCGGCTCCAGGCCCGATCCGGAGATGGGGAAGTTCTCGACTGCCCGCTGCGTCTGAGCACCGTACAGAGCGTTGACGGGAACCCGCACCTCTCCCATCGTGTCGTGCTCGATGCGGAAATCGGTCTCGGCCGCGCTGCTCACTGTCATGCCTTTCAAAGGGGATTCGAGTGGATGTCGCCCACCACGATGTCGGTCTCGGCGCGGCCCTCACGGAGTCGGTAGTTCGCGCCGACGATAGCCAATCTACCTTCAGCGACCGCCTCGCTGATCATCTCGCTCTCCTCGAGGAGCTCCGCGACGGTGTCGCGCAGGTGCTCCCGTCCGACGAAGGCCGCGTCGATGTCGGAGGTGTCGACATCCCCTCTCCCGGCGACGCGATCGACGGCCGGGGTGATACGGGAGATGAGCTGAGCGATGTGCGGAGGAAGCGGGGCCGCCTCGGGATCGCGCGCATCGATGGCCGCCTGGACCGCGCCGCAGGAGTCATGTCCGAGAACGAGGATGAGCGGCACGCCCAGCACCCCGACGGCGTACTCCAAGGAGCCGATGACCGACTCGGAGATGACCTGGCCGGCGTTCCGGACGACGAACAGGTCGCCGAGGCCGAGGTCGAAGATGATCTCCGCGGCGAGCCGCGAGTCGCTGCAGCCGAACAGCGCGGCGATCGGCGCCTGGCCTCCGGCGATGTCGCTGCGGCGGTCGACGTCCTGGCGCGGATGGCGCGGGGCGCCGGCGACGAAACGGTCATTGCCGCGTCGGAGCTCCTGCCACGCGCTCGCGGGGGTGGCGGGCACCGTTTCGGTCGAGGTCATCGCTTCTCCGTCTCCGCGGTGATCGTGGGGGTGAGGCTCGAGGCCAGCTGGCGGAACTCCGCCGGGCTGGCGCTGCCGGCCAGCAGCCACGTGCTGACGGGCGTCTGCGTGACGAGGGCGTACTTCGCGTTGCCGACGTCGGCATCGGTGTCGCGGTTGTCGTACACCGTCCACTGGACGCCATCGATCGTGACCGAGCCGTCGGCGAGCGTGTTGTGCAACTGCTTGGCGATCCAGACGTCATTCGCTCCGAAGGCCTGGCTCATGCCGATGAACTCGTTCTCGGGCGTGAGGAAGCCGATGTACCAGGCGTCCACCTTGTCGGCGGCCCCGGTGCGGTATTCGGCGGCGTTGGAGCGCCAGCCGCTCGGCAGCTTCGGGTCGGCGAGAGTGGTCGGCAGCGACCGCTGGGCGTCGGCGGCGACCGAGTGGTAATCGACGGTCTTGTCGATTGTCGTGTCGCCGCGCGGCACGAGCAGCACCAGCACGATGACCGCGGCGAGGGTCGCGAGCAGCGAGAGGACGAGGTTGTTGGGCGTCTGGCGGATGCGGTGCAGCCGTGAGCTCTCGGCCTTACGGTCGGCCGTCTCGTCTGCCGTCTCGGGTCGGCCGAGCTCCGCGACGACACGCTGCGGCTCGCGCTGCGCCATCACGGTGCGACGTCGACAGGCAGGTCGACGACGTCGACGCGGCCGGACGCGTGGCCGGACCGGGCCTTCTCGAGGCGCGCCTTGGCGCCGATGAGCCACTCCTCGCAGCGACGGGCGAGCGCCTCGCCCCGCTCCCAGAGCGCCAGCGACTCCTCGAGGGTCGCCGAGCCCTGCTCGAGCGCGGAGACGACCCGGACGAGCTCGTCGCGTGCCTGCTCGTAGCTGAGCTCGCTGATGTCGTCGGAGGTGGGCATGACATCCATTCTATTTGCCGGTCCTGACATCTCCGGATGCCCCCAGCGCCCGTGAGCGAACCGCGCCATGGGCGAGCGTGAGCAGCAGGTCGGTGCCCTCCGGCGCCTGATCGGCTGCGCGTAGGACGTGGCCGTCGGGGAGTTGGGCGATGGCGTAACCGCGGTCGAGGGTGGCTTGTGGCGACAGCGCTCGAAGCCGGGTGGCGAGTTCGCCCGTCTGCGCTGCGGCCCGTTCCAGCGTGCGATCGAGCAGTTCGGTGCCGCGATCGAGCGCGTAGGTCAATTCGTTGGCGCGCTCGTCGACGATCCAGTCGCCGCCCGCCAGCACCGGCCGGCTGCGCAGCTGGGCGATGCGGTCGAACTCGTGCCGCAGCAGTGTCGTGATGCGCCCGCTCATGCGCGCGAGCGCCTGGCCGACGCGGTCGCGCTCCTCCGACACGTCGGGCACGACGCGCTTGGCGGCATCCGTCGGCGTGGACGCACGCAGGTCGGCCACCTCGTCGAGCAGCGGTCGGTCGGCTTCATGCCCGATGGCGCTGACGATGGGGGTGCTCGCGGTGGCCGCGGCACGCACCACGCGTTCGTCGCTGAAGCCGAGCAGGTTCTGGAAGTCGCCGCCGCCACGGGCGACGATGATGACGTCGACCTGCGGATCGGCGTCGAGTCGACGGATGGCGGCGGTCACCTCGGGGGCGCAGCGATCGCCCTGCACGGCGGCGTGAATGACGCGGAAGTCGACGGCCGGCCACCGCAGCTGGGCGTTGCGCAGCACGTCCTTCTCGGCGTCGGAGTCCTTGCCGGTGACCAGGCCGATGCAGTGCGGCAGGAACGGCAGTCGCTTCTTGCGGTCGGCGGCGAACAGTCCCTCGGTCGCGAGCTGGCTGCGAAGCCGTTCGAGGCGCTCGAGCAGGTCGCCGATGCCGACGTGCTTGAGCGTGATGACGTTCATGGTGAGCGTTCCGCCCTTGACCCACCAGTCCGCCTTCACGAGGGCGACGACTCGGTCGCCCTGCGCGAACTTCTCGGGGAGCTTGGCAACGGTGGAGCTCCACAGCTTGATGCTCACGGTCGCGTCGGCCGAGAGGTCTTTGAGCTTGCCGTAGACGGTGCCGCTCGACGCGTTCCACTGCGTCAGCTCGCCCTCGACCCAGACCGTGCCGAGCCTGTCGATGTAGTCGTGGATCTTGCTCGAGAACACCGCGACGGGCCAGGGAGCGTCGGGCGTGGTCAGCGGAGGTCGGGTGACGGATGGGGGCGCCGAGGTCTCGCTCACGCATCGCCTCCCAGACTCGCGCGGATCGACCCCCGTAGAATCGAGGAGTGACCAGCAGTACGGATGCCCCGCCCATCGGCCTCGGGATGCCACGCGTTCCCGGACTGCGGGGGCGGCTCAAGGATAACCCGGTGCTCGGACAGAAGCGGGTGCTGCTCGCCGCCCCGCGCGGGTACTGCGCGGGAGTCGACCGCGCCGTGATCGCTGTGGAGAAGGCGCTCGAGCACTACGGAGCGCCCGTCTACGTGCGCAAGCAGATCGTGCACAACATCCACGTGGTCACCGAGCTCGAGAAGAAGGGCGCCATCTTCGTCGACGAGGTCGACGAAGTGCCCGAGGGCTCCCACATCGTCTTCAGCGCCCACGGCGTCTCGCCGGCCGTCGTCAATGCGGCATCCGACCGTGGTCTGCTGGCCATCGACGCCACCTGCCCGCTGGTCACCAAGGTGCACCGCGAGGCCGTCCGGTTCGCGCGTGACGACTTCGAGATCCTGCTCATCGGCCACGAGGGCCATGAGGAGGTCGAGGGGACCGCCGGGGAGGCGCCCGACCACGTCACCCTCGTGGGCAGTCCCGACGAGGTGGCGAATATCGAGGTGCGCGACCCCGAGAAGGTGGTCTGGCTCTCGCAGACGACACTCTCGGTCGACGAGACCATGGAGACCGTGCGTCGGTTGCGCGAGCGTTTCCCACAGCTGCAGGACCCGCCCAGCGACGACATCTGCTACGCCACTCAGAACCGCCAGGTCGCGATCAAGAAGGTGGCCACGGATGCCGACCTCGTGATCGTCGTCGGCTCGGCGAACAGCTCGAACAGCGTCCGGCTCGTCGAAGTGGCGCTCGAGTACGGCGCGAAGGCCGCCTACCGCGTCGACTACTCCAGCGAGATCCGTCAGGAGTGGCTCGACGGCGTCCAGACCGTCGGGGTCACGAGTGGAGCATCGGTGCCCGAGGAGCTCGTGCGCGAGGTTCTGCAGGATCTGGCGGATGCCGGCTACGGCACCGTCGACGAGGTCAAGACCGCCGAGGAGGACCTGATGTTCAGCCTCCCGAAGGAGCTGCGCAAGGATCTCGCGGGCAACCGTGACGAACGGGCGCTCGGCGGGCGGGCGACGCGGGACTGACGGCGGCGCCGCGCTGGCGCCGACCCCCGCTCCCCTAGAGGCGGGTGGACTCCATATGGCCCAGCAGGGTGGGGTCGGTGAGCATCACGGCGAGGATGATGCCCATCATGGTGAGGACCGAGATCACCCCGAACGCGAGGGGCACCCAGAACGCCCGGCGACGCCGCAGCAGCAGGGTGATCGAGATGGCCGCGGCCACGAACCACAATGCGACCTGGGCGATCAGGCCGCCCGCGATGCTTCCCGAGACGGATGCCGCAGGCGTGTACGAGCCGAGTCCCTCCTGCTGGTAGAGCGTGGCTATTGCCTGCGGGATGCTGTTCTGGACCTGGACGAAGGTGTACACGCCGAGCACGCCGATGATGAGAAGAGCGATCGTCAGGCGGGCGTCCCATAGCGGAGCGGGCTTCCGGCCAGTGGCGAGAACGCCATCCGTCGCCGACTCCCCGGCGCGGACGGCGGGCGCAGGAGCAGCAGCCCCAACGGGGACCGGCTCGTCACCGGCGGGCGGCTTCCAGTCCCATCCGGGAGGCGCCATCTCGCCGAAACGCGGGCGCGGGGCAGGCGACGGTCTCGGATCGCCCCGACCGTCGTCGTGAGGCGAGCCCGAGCCCGAGGTGTCCGACATCCCTAGGCGGCGTGTCCGGCCGAGCCGAGCTGCTGGGTGGCCTCGACGACGCGGGCGGCCATCGCCGTCTCGGCCACCTTGCCCCAGGCGCGCGGGTCGTAGAGCTTCTTATTGCCCACCTCGCCGTCGATCTTGAGCACGCCGTCGTAGTTGGCGAGCATGTACCCGGCGATCGCGCGCGTGAACGCATACTGCGTGTCGGTGTCGATGTTCATCTTCACGACGCCGTTGGCGACGGCTGCGGCGATCTCCTGGTCGGTCGAACCCGACCCGCCGTGGAAGACCAGGTCGAGCGGCTTGGGACCGGTGCCGAACTTCTCGGCGATGCCGTTCTGGATCTCTCCGAGGAGCTCCGGACGCAGCTTGACGCCACCCGGCTTGTAGACACCGTGGACGTTGCCGAAGGTGAGGGCGGCGATGTAGCGCCCGTTCTCACCGAGCCCGAGCGCCTCGACGGCCTTCGTCACGTCTCCGACCGTCGTGTAGAGGGCGTCGTTGGTGCCCTCGTGCTCGACGCCGTCCTCCTCGCCGCCGACGACGCCGATCTCGACCTCGAGGATGGCGTTGATGGCCTTGGTGCGCTTCAGCATGTCCTTGGCGATCTCGAGGTTCTCATCGAGCGGCACGGCCGACCCGTCCCACATGTGGGACTGGAAGATGGGGTTGCCGCCATCGCGGACGACCTCCTCCGATGCCGCGATCAGCGGCAGCACGAAGTCCTCCAGCGCCGGCTTGGGGCAGTGGTCGGTGTGCAGGGCAACGGTGACGGGGTAGTTCGCGGCCACCTCGGTGGTGAATCGCGCCATGGCGAGTGCGCCGGCCGCCCGGTTCTTCACGGTCTGCCCGGCGAAGTAGTCGGCGCCACCGGTCGTCACCTGGATGATGCCGTCCGAGCCGGCCTCGGTCAGGCCCTGCAGCACGGCGTTGATGGTCTGCGACGACGAGACGTTGAAGGCGGGGTAGGCGAATCCGCCCGCCTTGGCCTTGTCCAGCATCTCGGCGTACTGCTCGGGGGTGGCGACGGGCATGACGGCTCCTTCGGGGCGTTCAGCGGGTGTCATCGCAGTCTACCGACGTGACGGATGACGCGCCGACCGACAGGATGGGGACCGTGCTCCCCGCGCTGACCCCCGAGATCCGCTCCGCCGCGCTGGAGGCGATGCGCTCGGCCGCACGTGCGGCTGCGGTGCACGTGGGCGGCGGCGATGGGGATGCCGTCGATGCGGCCGCCGTGCGCGTGCTGCGCGCCCAGCTCGGAGGGCTCCCGATCGACGGCGTCGTCGTGGTCGGCGAGGGCGAGAAGGATCGGGCGCCGATGCTGTTCGTCGGCGAGCACATCGGTCGCGGCGGCAGCGGGTGGGATGTGGCGGTCGACCCGGTCGACGGCACCCGTCTGGCCGCCGCCGGACAGCCGGGAGCGATGGTCGTGCTGGCGCTGGCGCCGCGTGGAGCGTTGGCCGACATCGGTGCCGCGCACTACCTGCGCAAGCTCGTCACCCGGGCGGACGATGACCGCCTGTCGGTCGCCGCATCCGTCGCCGACACGCTGGCGATCTTGTCGGAGCGCCTTGGCAGGGACGTCGCCGAACTGACCGTCGCCGTTCAGGACCGTCCGCGCAACGCCGCGCTCGCCCGGGAGGTCGTGGCCGCCGGAGCTCGGCTCGACAGCTTCGTTGACGGCGACGTCGAGCGCTCGCTGCGCGTACTGCTCCCCGGTGGCGGACTCGACGCGCTGGTGGGCATCGGCGGGGCACCCGAGGGCGTCATCACGGCGGTGGTCGCACGGGCTCTCGGGGGCGGGATGCGCGCATCGCTCTCGCCGCAGAGTCGTCGCGAGGCTGGGCGCATCCGGGAGGCCGGACTCGACGAGGGGGAGTTGTCGCTCGACGCGCTGTGCTCCGCCGACGGCTGGATGGCGGTCGCGTCGGTGACGGGGATCGACCTGGGCGCCCGGACGCTGCCGCCCGTCGGCGCGGATGGATCCGTCGCGGTCTGGGCATCCGACTCCTGACCCGTGGCATCGATTCTCTGAATCGCGCTTGACAGATGGTCAGACCAATGGCAGTGTGTTCTCAGATCGTTGGTCTGACCATCATTCCAACAAGTCATCAACCCGAGTGTTCGGGCTACGAAGGAGTAGTAGGCATGAATCTCTTCTCGCTCATGCAGAAGCGGAACGAGGACGCCGGTCCGATCCGCGTCGGCGTCATCGGTGCGGGCAAGTTCTCGTCGATGTTCCTCACGCAGGCGGTGAACGCCGAGACCATCCACGTCGTCGGCGTCGCCGACATCGACGTGCCGAAGGCTCGGGGCGCGCTCGAGCGCACGGGGTGGGCGGCAGATCGATACGCGGCATCCTCGTTCGACGAGGCCCTCCGCAACGGCACCACGTTCGTGACGGACAGCGCGGACGCCCTCGTCGAGCTGCCGCAGGTGGAGGTCATCCTCGAGATCACCGGCAACCCGCTCATCGGCACCTACCACGCGCTGAAGTCGATCGACAACGGCAAGCACGTCGTCATGGTCAACGTCGAGGCGGACTGCATGGTCGGTCCGATCCTCCAGCGCCGCGCGCAGGCGGCCGGGGTGGTCTACTCCATGGCCTACGGCGATCAGCCGGCGCTCATCTCCGAACTCGTGGACTGGTGCCGCACGGTGGGCTTCGACGTGGTCGCAGCCGGCAAGGGCACCAAGTACCTGCCCGAGTACAACTACTCCACGCCCGACACCGTGTGGGACTACTACGGCTTCACCGCCGAGCAGCTGGCCACCGGCGACTTCAACCCGAAGATGTTCAACTCGTTCCTCGACGGCACCAAGTCGGCCATCGAGATGGCGGCCGTCGCCAATGGCACGGGCCTCATCCCGCAGGACGAGGGCCTCAACTTCACCCCGGTCGGCGTCGACGACCTGCCACGCATGCTCAAGGAGCGCGAGAAGGGCGGCACGCTGTCCCGCCGCGGCACGGTCGAACTCATCTCGAGCCTCAACCGCGACGGCAGCCCCGTCTTCCGTGACCTGCGCTGGGGCGTCTACGTGACATTCGAGGCGAAGACGGACTACGCGGCGCAGTGCTTCGCCGAATACGGCGTCATCACCGACGAGAGCGGACGCTACGGATCGCTCTACCGGCCGTACCACATGATCGGTCTCGAGTTGCCGGTGTCGATCGCCTCCGCCGTGCTGCGCGGCGAGGCCACCGGCTCCCCGACGGGGTTCCGCGGCGACGTCGTGAGCACGGCCAAGAAGGACCTGCGCGCCGGCGACACGCTCGACGGCGAGGGCGGCTACGCCGTATTCGGCAAGCTCGCGCCCGCCCACCTCTCGCTCGAGCACAACGCCCTGCCGCTCGGCTTGGCGCACGGCGCGAAGCTCATCCGCGACGTGCCGAAGGACAGCACGGTGTCATGGGACGACGTGGTCGTCGACGAGACGCTCCAGGCTGTCCGCGTGCGGCGCGAGCTGGAGGCGGAGTTCCGCGCCGAGTCCCTCGTCGTGGCCTGACCAGCAGACCAATCAAGCCCATGGAACCTACACTGAGAGCAGTCGGCGCCTCCGCCGACGGATCACGGATTCCAGAGGGGTGGACCACCGGTGTCGAGTGCGAACGCGTGGGAGCCGGTGCAGCGATTGCGCACCTACGAGCAGGTGATGGCGCAGATCGAGGAGCGCATCCTCGACGGCCGGCTGAAGGCCGGAGATCACCTGCCGAGCGAACGCGACCTCGCGGTGCAGCTCGGAGTGTCACGGCCGAGCCTGCGCGAGTCCCTCCGGGTGCTCGAGGCCCTCGGCATCGTGGACATCCGGCGCGGCGGGGGAGCGGATGGCGGAGCCGTCCTGGTGGGAACGCCCGGGCCGGGCTTCGTCAACCTCCTCAAGCTCCAGCTCGCGCTCGGGCACTTCAGTGCCGGGGACGTGCTGGACACGCGCATCGCCCTGGAGACCTGGTCATGCTCGGAGGCCGCGAGCCGGGCGGGTGAGGCCGACCACGCCGACCTCGCCCGCATCCTCGACGCGATGGACGACCCATCCGTCGAGACCAGTGAATTCAACAGACTCGACACCGCCTTCCACGTTCGGATCGCGGAGTCGACCGGCAACGCCCTGACCGCTCACCTCATGGGGTCGCTACGGGTCGCGATCAATCGCCAGATGATCGAGGCCTACGCGGGGCTCGCGGACTGGAGACAGACCGCGACCACGGTCAGGCATGAACATCGCGACATCCTCGACGCCATCCGGCGCCGGGACTCGGGTGAGGCCGTGCACCTCGTGCAGGACCACATCCGGGACTTCTACAAGATCGGCAATGTCGGGGGGATCGTCCACCCCGCAGGGTAACCGGGTTCGTCCGGGTCCTGCCCGGACGATCGTCCCGCTATCAAAGGAGATACGGACGCCATGACCACCACCACCCTTCAACCCAAGGCGACGCAAGCCGCCAACGGCTCACCCGACAAGATCAAGACCGCGATCGGCTCGACCGTCGGCACGACGATCGAGAACTACGACTTCCTCGCCTACGGCACGGCTGCCGCGCTCTACTTCGGAGCCGACTTCTTCCCGGGGTCCGATCCCGCGACCGGGGTGCTGCTGGGCTTCCTCACCTTCGGCATCGGATTCGCCATGCGGCCGCTCGGCGGCATCATCGGCGGGTACCTGGGCGACCGCTACGGCCGAAAGCCTGTGCTCGTGGGAGCCCTGTTCGTGATGGGATTCGCCACCGTCCTCATCGGACTCCTGCCGACCTACGCGCAGGTGGGGATCCTGGCGCCCATCCTCCTCACGGCCATCCGCGTCATCCAGGGCCTCGCCTTCGGCGCGGAGTGGGGCGGCGCGATCCTCATGACCTTCGAGCACGCACCGTGGAGGAAGCGCGGAAAATTCGCGGCGATCCCGCAGCTGGGTGTTCCGCTGGGCGTGTTCCTCGCGAATGTGGCGTTCCTGCTCTCGGCCGGGCTCGACAGCGAGCTCGCCTGGCGCGTGCCGTTCCTGCTCAGCGCCGTGCTGATCATCGCCGGAATCATCATCCGCCTGAAGGTCAGCGAATCGCCCGAGTTCATCGAGACCAAGACCGCCGGCCTGCTGGTGCGCAACCCGGTCTGGACCGTCGTGCGCGACGACTGGCGCACGATCCTCCGCGTCATCGCCCTGCGGCTGGCCGAGACCGGCGGCTTCTACGTGATCGTCACCTACCTCATCAGCTACGTGACGACCAACGAGCTCGCCACCCGCGAGACCGCCCTCACCGGGCTCATCATCGCTACCGCGATCGGGTCCGTCGCGACGGTGCTCTGGGGTGCGCTCAGTGACCGGGTCGGCCGCAAGACCGTCTACCTCGCTGGGTGCCTGCTGACCATCGCGTTCGGTTTCCCGCTGTTCCTCATGGCCAACACCGGACTGCCGGCATTCATCGTGCTGGTCTACATCATCGGCCTGCCGATCATCCACGACATGCTGGCGGGAACCCAGGGCGCCTACTTCAGCGAGCTGTTCGCCACCAACACCCGCACCTCGGGAGCCTCCTTGGGCTACCAGTTCTCAGCTGCCATCTCCGGCTTCATCCCCTTCATCGCGGCCGCGGTCGCCGTGGGCGCCGGATGGGGTGGTGTCGCCTGGATCTACGTCGGCGTCGGCGTGATCGGACTCGTCGGAGTGCTGCTCACCCGCGAGACCTGGGGTCCGAAGGAGCGCGCGGCGGTCGACGAGCTCATCGCCTCGGGCCGCTGAGGATCACGACGATGAAGACGGTCGTCCTGGACGATGATCCGACGGGCACCCAGTCGGCGACGGGAGTGCGGGTGCTGCTGGAGAGCTCCGCCGCTCTCATCGCGGATGCACTGCGCGCGGCGGACAGCGTCTACGTGCAGACCAACTCGCGCGCCATCGACGAGGCAGAGGCGGTGGCCCTGGTGACGCAGGTGCGGACGGATGCCCTCGA
Organism: Orlajensenia flava; assembly: GCF_004801905.1. Classification (GTDB taxonomy): domain Bacteria; phylum Actinomycetota; class Actinomycetes; order Actinomycetales; family Microbacteriaceae; genus Orlajensenia; species Orlajensenia flava. The sequence goes on from NZ_SSSN01000002.1 coordinate 207,974, forward strand.
GGCCGGCAGGACGCTGGGCGAGGAGATCGCGTTCGTCCTGCGCGGCGACTCCACACTGCGAGGACACGTGTTCGCCGAGACCGAGGTCTTCCTGGAGGACGGCGCGGTGATGGTATTCGTGCCCGCATTCCCGGCCGGCGGGCGTCGGACGCGCGGCGGGGTCCACTACGTCGAGACCGATGGCGTCGAGGTGCCCGCTCACGAGACCGAGTACGCCGACGACCCCGTCTTCCCGTTCAGCACCGCCGACCTGACCGCCTATGTCGAGGAAAAGTCGGGGCGCGCCGGCATTCGCCACCCTCTCGATGACCTCCGGCGCGGGCCCGATGGTCTGGCTGCCGCGCTCGCCTCGGCACCAGCCGGAGCCGTGGTGGTGCCGGATGCCGAGTCGGACGAGGACATCCGCACCATCGCCGCGGGCATCCGCTCGGCCCGCGACCGGGGCGCGAGGCTCGTCGTCCGGTCGGCGTCGCCGCTGGCGGCAGAGCTCGCGGGGGTGGCCAGCTCGGGCCTTCTCGACCGTCCGCTGATCGATCGTCCTCGGGCGACACTGCTGGCGTGCGGATCGCACACGAGCGGTGCGACGGCCCAGATCGACGCGGTGGCGGATCGGTGGGGGCATCCCGAGCAGGTCGACACCGATCTGGCGCTCACCGACCCGCAGGCCGCGGGCACGAGCGTCGCGGACGACGCTCGGCGCGCTCTGCTGGCCGGCGGCCTGGCGTTCATCACCAGCGCTCGCACCCGATCGTCTGCGCACAACACCCTCCGCCACGGCGAACTGGTCATGCAGGCGCTCACGACGGCGGTGCGTGAACTCCTTCCGGACGTCTCCGTCGTGGTGAGCAAGGGAGGCATCACCTCGGCGGAGGTGGCACGGGTCGGCATCGGCGCCCGCTCGGCGACCGTCCTCGGTCAGGTCCTGCCCGGCGTGTCGGTGTGGAGTATGGAGACTCACGACGGTCGGTCGGTGCTGTACGTCGTCGTCCCGGGGAACGTCGGGGGACCGTCGACGCTCGTCGACGTGCTCGAGGCCCTGAGCGTGCCCAGCGTCGTGAACGCCTGATGCGGCAGCGACCCGGCCGCGTTAAGAACGGTCGAACTTTCATCGTCGGGCCGCCGAACTCTCCCGTTCACGGGCCGACCGGATGGCTAGGCTCGGAGGGTGGGATCGGTCTCGGCGGTGCGACCGCGCGGTCCGTCCACTTCGCCCCCAGCGTCCGGGAGGACCCACGATGACTGACACGCACGACACCGCAGAGCTGCTCCACCCCGACCGCAATCTCGCCATGGAACTCGTCAGGGCGACCGAGGCGGCGGCCATCCGTGCGGTTCCCTGGATCGGCAAGGGCGACAAGAACGGGGCGGACAAGGCTGCTGTCGACGCGATGCGGGCGTTCCTGTCGACCGTGAACTTCGACGGACTCATCGTCATCGGCGAAGGCGAGAAGGATGCCGCTCCGATGCTGTTCAACGGCGAGCACGTGGGCAACGGACGGGGACCGTCGTGCGACATCGCCGTCGACCCGATCGACGGCACGTCGCTGACGGCGGCCGGCCGGCAGAACGCGCTCTCGGTCATCGCCGTCTCCGACCGCGGCACCATGCTCGACGCGTCCTCCGTGTTCTACATGGACAAGATCGTGACCGCGGGCGCTGGCGCGGGAGTCGTCGACATCGACCGCCCCATCGGGGACAACATCCGCGCCTACGCGAAGGCCGTCGGCAAGGATGTCGGCGACCTGCGCGTCGCCGTCCTCGACCGCCCGCGTCACGAGCAGCTCATCGCCGACGTGCGCGCGGCCGGCGCCGGAACCCGACTGATGCTCGATGGCGACGTCGCGGGAGGCATCAACGCCGCACGCTACGAGTCGCGCATCGACATGTGCGTGGGCATCGGCGGGAGCCCGGAGGGCATCACCACCGCGTGCGCCATCAAGGCTCTCGGCGGTTTCATGCAGACGCGGCTCGCCCCCCGCAATGACGACGAGCGGCAGAAGGCCATCGACGCAGGCCTCGACGTGGACAGGCTGTACGAGGCCGACGACCTGGTGGCGGGCGACAACACGCTCTTCGTGGCCACGGGCGTGACGGATGGCGGTCTCGTCGAGGGCGTGCGGCGCCGCGGGCCCGTCATCCGCACGCAGTCGATCGTGTTGCGCTCCGGGTCGGGCACCATCCGCACCATCAGCGCCGACCACCTGCGTTCGAAGTGGCACCTCGAATCCTGATGCCATCGCCGCAACCGTCCCTGCGTGATTGGTAGCATTCCCGCAGCGCGAGGGCGCCAGTCGACGAGGGGGTGCGCGTGGCCGAGATCAGCACCCGGCTGCCTCGGGCGTTGCGCCCGTTCGGCAGAGGGCAGTATCGACTGCTCGCGGTAGCCCTCGCCTTCTCGCTGTTCAGCGCCGGGGGATGGATCGTCGCGGCCGCGTGGCAGGTCGTCCAACTCGGCGGACGGCCGACGGATCTCTCCTTGGTCGCCCTCGGTAACAGTATCGGCCTCGTGCTCGCCGTGCTGCTCGGCGGGGTCGCGGCCGATCGCATCCCTCAGCGACGCATCCTGCTCGCGTGCGAGGCGACCCGCTGCGTCGCCTTCGCAACGGCGGCCGCGCTCGCGTTGACCGGCGCCATCCAGGTGTGGCAGCTCGCCGTCATCGCGTTCGTGCTCGGGGCCGTCGACGGGTTCTTCTACCCGGCCTACTCCGCGTGGCTTCCCTCCCTCCTCCCAGCCGACGAGTTGCTCGCAGCCAACGGCATCGAGGGGGCCCTGCGACCCTCCATCCTCAACGCGGCGGGTCCCGCGGTCGCGAGCGGGTTGATCGCGCTGGCCTCTCCGGGGCTGGCGTTCCTCGTGATGGCGGTGCTGCAGGTGGGTGCGGCGGTCACACTCGCGATCATGCGATCGACGCCGCTACGGCGAGAGCTCGTCGATGAGAGCAGACATGTCCTGGTGGAGAGTCTCGCCGACCTTCGCGAGGGTTTCTCCTACATGCTGCGTACGCGCTGGCTCTTCGCGACCCTGATGTTCTCCATCCTGCTCTGCTTGGTGATCCTCGGGCCGATCGAGGTGCTCATCCCGTTCGCCGTGAAGGACCAGACCGGGGGAGGAGCAGGCTCGTTCGCCCTGGTGCTCGCGGCATTCGGCATCGGCGGGGCGATGGGCTCGCTCGCCGTTGCCTCACGGAGGCTGCCGAGGAGGTACTTGACGCTCATGATCATCGGGTGGGGACTGGGATGCGTTCCCCTGGTGGTGGTCGGGCTCACCAGTCAGCTCTGGGTGATGGTGGTCGCGCTCTTCGTCTGCGGGTTCCTGTTCGAGGCGTCGTCGGTGGTATGGGGAACACTCCTGCAACGCCGCGTTCCGCCGGCCATGCTCGGTCGGGTGTCGAGCCTCGACTTCTTCGTCTCGCTCGCACTCATGCCGGTCTCGATGGCCCTCGCCGGGCCCGTGGGAGAGGCGATCGGCATCGCCCCGACCTTCGTGTTCGCCGGCAGCGTGCCCATCCTCCTCGCCGTCGGCACTCTCGTGCTGGCGCGCCTGGGCTCCGACGAGCGCGCTCACCCTCTGGATGCCGACGGGCCGGATGCCGCACCCGTCACGGGAGCCGCGGCCGCGGCGGGCCTGGAACCTCCGGTCGAGGAGCCTCGCGGCTGAGTCGCGGGTTCGGGTGCTAGATCGAGCGGATCTCGGGATGGATGGACGCCTCGATGTCGAGGGTGTCAGCATCATCGAGCATCGGAGCGGAGTCGAGCGGCGCAGCGGAGTCGAGCGCCGCGGTCAGCTCGTAGGCGGTGAGCTCACGCGGACTCTCCTCGATGCCCGTGAGCGGACCGAACACCGTCGACTCGTCGAGCGCGCCGAGCTTGCGGGCGGTGGGAAGAACGCGCTTCTCGAGTGAGCCGACGAAGGCGTTGTAGTCCTTCACGGTTCGCTCGATCGTTCGACCGAGCTTCTCGATCTGCCCGGCGGTCGTCGAGAGGCGGGAGTAGAGCTCCTTGCTCAGGTCGAAGAGGGTCTTGGCTTCGTGCGTCAGCACGTCCTGCTGCCAGCTGAACGCCACCGTCTTCAGCACCGACCACAGGGTGACGGGCGAGGCGAGCGCGACGCGCTTGGAGAACGCGAACTCCATGATCGAGGGATCTGCCTCCAGCGCACTCGAGACCAGCGACTCGCTCGGGATGAATGCGATGACGAGCTCGGGGGAGGAGTCCAGTCCGTTCCAGTACGTCTTGCCACCCAGAGTCGTGATGTGGTCGCGCACGGCCTTGACGTGATCTTTGAGCTTGGCGTTGCGTTGCGCGAGTTCCAAGCCGGTGGCGGTGGCCGGGATCTGACTCGCCTCGAGGTACGAGTTGAACGGCACCTTGGCGTCCACGGCGATGTTCTTGCCCCCCGGCAGATGGATCACCATGTCGGGCCGACCGGCGCCGGCATCCGTCGAGATCGACGACTGCGTGTCGAAGTCCACCCGCTCGAGGAGCCCAGCCGCCTCGACGACGCTGCGCAGCTGCGTCTCACCCCAGACGCCTCGTGTGCTGTTGGAGCGTAGGGCGGAGGCGAGTGACTCCGCCGTGGACCGCAGCCGCTCTTCCGACTCCGCGGCGGTCTTCAGCTGCTGGCTCAGCTCACCGTGCTGGAGGCTGCGCTGCTTCTCGAGATCGGTGACCTTCACCTGCATCTCGGACAGGGTCGCCTTGACGGGCGCGAGCGCCTGCAGCACCTTGCTCTCCGCCAGTTCACGCTGCTCGCGCTGCTTCTGTTCGGTGCGCTGCTGGTCGACCAGCTCGCGATACTGCGTCTTGGAGGCCTCGATCTGGTCGCGGAGTGCCTCGGCGGTCGCCTGGATGGACGACAGGTCCGACCGCAGGCCGGCCTGGACCGCCTGCTCCTGGGCGAGGACGCGGGACCGCTCGGCCGCCTCATCGGCTCGCAGCTGAGCGAGCTGCGCTCCGTGGCGTGCCTCGACGAGCTCGGGATCGATCGTCGTCGGCTGCTGCGACGCGCGACGCGAGCCGAGGAACGACATGGCGAGGGCCCCGAGCACGACGCCGACCACCAGGCCGATGATGAGGGTGAGGATGTCCATGGATTCAGTGTCGCAACACCCGCCGACATCGCTCGCGGGACGCGCCAGCGCGGCGGCGATGCGCACCTGTGCTCGCGTTAGCATCCGTGCTCGCGCCCTCGCCGTAGAGTGGCGGCATGCGCATCCGTGCTCTCGCGTCTCTCGTGGCTATCGCGCTCGTGGCCGTCCTCGCGGGCTGTTCCCCAGACGCGGACCGACGCCTCGCCGAGGGCGCAGCGGAGCAACTCGGCGACAGTGCCTTCTACACGCCGCCGACGACCGTGCCGACGGGACGCCCGGGTGACATCGAGCGCCAGGAGCAGATTCTCAGCGCACCAAGCGGGTCACGGGCGTGGCGGCTGATCTACCACTCGATCGACGCGTTCGGCCGGGACGTGCTCGTCTCGGGCATCGTGGTGGCGCCGGCCGCCGCGCCGGTCGGCGGAAAGCGCACCATCGTCTCGTGGGCGCATCCGACCACCGGATCGGCGCCGCGCTGCGCCCCGTCCGTCGGCGTCGACCCCTTCAGCACGATCGAGGGCTTGAAGGACCTGCTGGCCCGCGGATACACGGTCGCCGCCACCGACTACCCCGGCATGGGCCTGACCGGGCCGAGCAGTTATCTCATCGGCTCGTCGGCGGCGCACAGCGTGCTCGACATCGCCCGAGCCGCTGAGACGATCCCTGCCGCGCACGCCGGTGATCGCGTGCTGCTGTGGGGGCACTCGCAAGGCGGTCAGGCGGTGGTGTTCGCGGCAGAGGAGGCCGCGCAATACGCGCCTGACCTCAAGATCGTCGCCGCGGCCGTTGCAGCCCCCGCGATCGACCTGGTCACGCTGCTCGATGACGACATCGGCACCATCTCGGGCGTCACCATCGGTTCGTACGCCTTCACCGCCTACGCGGGCGCCTACGGGGTGCCTCTCGAGAGCATCCTCACCCCGGCAGCGGCCGCAGCGGTTCCGGGCATGGCCAAGCTCTGCCTGTTGGGCCAGAACGCGCAGCTGCACACCATCGGCAAGCCCTTGGTCGGCTCGTTCCTCCGGTCCGACCCGGGCACGACGCCGCCGTGGGACACCCTGCTCGCCGAGAACACGCCCGGTTCCGTCCGACTGGACATCCCGCTGTTCGTAGCCCAGGGCGAGACGGACACTCTCGTGCACCCCGCTGCGACCGCCGCCTTCGTGGACCGGGAGTGCGCGCTCGGCACGCGCGTGCGTGCCCTCTCGATCCCCGACACCGGCCACGGTCTCGTGGCGCTGAAGGCGTTGAGCGAGCTGCTTCCCTGGTTCTCTGCGGCTGTCGAGGGACGCACTCCCGACTCGACCTGCTGACGATCCGTTCGGCGGCGCTAGGCCCATGCCATCGGGGCGTGTGTTGCGGCGGCTGCGGGGCCGATGGCGCCGAATCGCAGGCCGGTCACGCGTGCCAGCGCATCGATGTCGACGGCGTCGTGGCGTCTGGCCGCATGCATGATGATGTGAGCGCACGCCTCGGCATCCGCCAGCGCATCGTGATGGCTGAAGTCCTCGAACCCTGCCGCCATCGCGGCAACGGGCAGGCGATAGGAGTCGAGCGAGTAGGTGCGTCGGGCGACCTGCAGGCTGCACAGATAGCGGATGTCGGGCACGGCGAGCTCGAAGAACGCGGTCGACGCCTTGATGACGCCGAGGTCGAACCCCGCGTTGTGCGCCACCAGCGTGTCGTCCTCGGCGAAGGCGAGCACGTCGGCTAGCCGGTCGTTCCACTGCAGGGCGTCGGCGCACTGCTCGGGCTCGATTCCGTGAATGCGGATGTTCCACTCGTTGAACTCGTCGTGCGGAAACGGCGGCCGGATGAACCACGCCACGCGGTCGACCACGCGACCGTCGCGTACCTTGACGAGGCCGACGGAGCAGGCCGACACGTTGGAGCCGTTGGCCGTCTCGAAGTCGATGGCGGTGAAGTTCAGGGACACGCTGACACTCTCGCACGGGGCTCCGACAGGGCGGCGAGCCGGCCCGGCCTGTCGCATCCGGCTGATGCACCCGTGCCTTCGCATCCGGGCGTCGCACCCGGCCGCTCCATTCGGCCGGTGCATCTGGACCGTCGCATGCGGTCCGCCGCAGACGGATGCCGTCGGTAGGCTCGTAGTGGCCATCGAACCGGAGGACCCGTGCCGAGAACAGATGCACTGCTGCTCGACCTGGACGGGACCCTCCTCGACCACGCCGAGGTCGACCTCGCCATCCGTGGAACGGCCGAGGCGATCGTTGCATTCCGTCCGAGCCTCGACCTCGACACCGTGCTGACCGTCACGGCGTTGAGCCGCGCCGAGCACTGGGCGGTGCTGCAGACGGACTGGAACTCCGGCGCCATCGACGACCCCGCCTACGGACTGCTCTCGTGGGGCCGCATCCTCACCGAGCTCGACATCCACGACGAGGCCTTCCTCGGCCGGCTCACGTCTACCTGGTACGACCTGGCCGCCGCGCACCAACACCCCTACGCCGATGTGAACGAGTTCCTCGAGCGGGCGACGGATGCCGGCGCGCGCCTCGCCATCGTCACCAACGGGCCGCCGCTCGCCCAGCGCGCGAAGCTGGCGCGGGTCGGCATCCGCGAGCCCATCGACGCGGTCGTGGTCTCGGGGGAGGTGGGCTCCGCCAAGCCCGACCCCGCCATCTTCCGGCACGCGCTCGATCTGCTCGAGTCGACGCCGGATGCCGCATGGCACGTCGGCGACATGCTCGACACGGATGTGGTCGGCGCACGCAACGCCGGCATCCGTTCGGTCTGGCTCAATCGCGGGGGAGCGCGCAACCACCTGCCGGGCGTCGTGCCCGACCGCGAGGTGCGCTCGCTGGCGGAGCTCGGGGACTGGTTGGCCTGAGAGTCACGGCCGTCCCGCAGCGCCCGACTGCCGGCGCAGGGCCACGCCGGTAGACTGGTCGCCCGTGGCTCTCACTATCGGCATCGTCGGCCTGCCCAACGTCGGCAAGTCCACCCTCTTCAACGCACTGACCAAGAATCAGGTGCTCGCGGCGAACTATCCGTTCGCGACCATCGAGCCGAATGTCGGCGTCGTGAACCTGCCCGACCCCCGCCTCGCAGTGCTCGCCGAGATCTTCAACAGCGAGCGCATCCTGCCCGCTCCGGTGTCGTTCGTCGACATCGCCGGCATCGTCCGCGGCGCCTCCGAGGGCGAGGGCCTCGGCAACAAGTTCCTCGCCAACATCCGGGAGGCGGATGCGATCGCGCAGGTCATCCGAGGTTTCACCGATGACGACGTCGTGCACGTCGAGGGCGCCGTCGACCCGAAGGCCGACATGGAGACCATCAACACCGAGTTGATCCTCGCGGACCTCGAGACGCTGGAGAAGGCGATCACGCGTTACGAGAAGGAGGTGCGTGGACGCAAGCTCGGGCCCGAGGTTCTCGCCGCCGCCCAGGAGGCGCTCGCCGAGCTGCAGAAGGGCATCCCGCTGTCGGCGTCCTCCGTCGACCTCGGCCCCATCCGCGAGCTCGGACTGCTGACCGCCAAGCCGTTCATCTACGTGTTCAACGTCGACGAGGCGGTGCTGACGGATGCCGCGAAGCGCGCTGAGCTGGAGGCGCTCGTCGCGCCCGCCCACGCCGTGCTGCTCGACGCGAAGATCGAGTCGGAGCTCATCGACCTCGACCCCGAGGACGCCGCCGAACTGCTCGCGTCGACGGGCCAGGACGAGTCCGGCCTCGACCAGCTCGCCCGCATCGGCTTCGAGACCCTCGGACTGCAGACCTACCTCACCGCAGGTCCGAAGGAGACGCGCGCCTGGACGATCCACCAGGGCTGGAAGGCACCGGCGGCCGCTGGGGTCATCCACACCGACTTCGAGCGCGGCTTCATCAAGGCCGAGGTCATCTCGTTCGACGATCTCGTCGCCACCGGCTCGGTGCACGAGGCCCGCACGCACGGGAAGGCCCGCATCGAGGGCAAGGACTACGTGATGAAGGACGGCGACGTGGTGGAGTTCCGCTTCAACGTCTGATGCACCTCTGCACGCGGGTCTCTTGCGCAGTTTTCACGAGCGGAGGGCGTGTCGCCCGTGGACCATCGTCGCATCCGCCGCGACACGCGCTCCGCTCCTGAATTGCGGGCGTGCTTCACTCCACGCGCATCGTCTCGTACGCGGGGGTGAGCTCGGTCCAGCGCTCCTTCCACGCCGACGATTCGCCGACCAGTGAGCGGGCGAGGTCCTCGAGGTGCGCCTGCCAGCCGGCACCGTAGTAGTGCAGCTTGTCGAGCGGATGACCGTCCTCTTCCACGACCAGTCGCGTCTTGTCGCCCTCGGCGGTGAACCAGGCCTCGAGGCGGGCCTCCTCATCCGTTCCCGGCTCCATCGTGAGCAGGATGTGATGCGGGCGATCGCACACGTCGATGCGGATGGGGCCCTCCCAGGTGCTCGTGAAACTCGCCTCGACCGTCGCGCCGACGGCCAGATCACCCGAGACGTCGGCGATCCACCGTGCGAGCCGTTCCGGAGTGGTGCAGGCTGCCCAGAGATCCTCGATTCCGGTGTCGTAGACCTCTTCGGCACGGATGGCTCCTCGCCGATCGTCGAGCGCATGCATGGTGGCGATCGTGTTCATCGTTCGTTCCTCTTTCCTCGGGTGATCTCGGTGTGCAATGCGTCGAGCCTGTTGCGCCAGAGGAGCCGATAGGTCTCCAGCCAGTCGTCCAGCTCGGCGAGCGGATCGGCGCGCAGTGAGTAGATGCGTCGCTGGGCGTCGTGCCTCACGTCGACGAGGCCCGCCTCGCGCAGGACGCGCAGGTGACGCGACACTCCCGGCCTGGCAATCGGCAGCGCTTCCGCCAAGGCGCCCGCCGTGGCGGGACCCTCGCGCAACATCGCCAGGATCTTTCGGCGGCTGTCGTCGCCGATCGCCTGCAAAACGTCGTCCATGTCTTGAATGTATCAAGTGCGGTACGTAACCACAAGGGTACGCATGATTACGGGGCGCCTTCTCCCTGTCGGACGCGTGTGGAAGGCTGGCGTCATGCCCGAATCTCCCGAGGTGCAGGTGCTCGCCGAAGAACTCGGCGCGCGCCTCAACGGCCGCGCGCTCATCGACGTCGAGATCCTCGAGTTCCGCACCGTCAAGACGCGTGCTCGGCCGCCGGCAGGTGTGGTGGGCGAGCGAGTCACCGACTGCATACGCCACGGAAAACTCATCGACCTCGTGTTCGGAGCCCAACATCTCGTCGTCTCGCTCGGTCGCCACGGTTGGGCTCGCTGGGCCGGTGCGGATGAGCTGGTCGCCGATGCGCCGCCTGCCCTCGTTGCGCTTACCTTCGACGACGGCAGCACTCTCGAGCTCACGGATGCCGGTTCGTGGGTCTCCTTGGGCCTCTGGGTCGTCGATGACTCGGCCGAGGTGTCCGCCGTCGCCAAGCTCGGACCCGACCCCGCGGATGCCGCGTTCTCGCGAGCGGAGTTCGACGAGGCGGTGGTCGGTCGTCGCAAGCAGGTCAAGGCGGTGCTGCAGGATCAGGAGTCCTTGGCCGGTATCGGAAACGCCTATTCCGACGAGATCCTGTTCGTCGCGCGGCTCTCACCGGTTGCCCACGCGGCAGCCCTGACCGCTGACGAGCTCGACGCGTTGTTCACGGCGACAGTCGGAGTCATCACCGACGCCATCACGGCGGGACGGGGTGTGCCCATTGCGCGGTTGAAGGAAGCGAAGGTCGCCGCGATGCTGGTACACGGACGAGCGGGCGAGCCGTGCCCAGACGGCGATGACACCATCCGCGACTTCACCTTCGCGAGCACCACGGCGCAGTACTGTCCCGCCGGCCAGACGCGCGGGGAACTTCTCCCACTGAAATGACGCTCTCGTGGGCGAGCTGCCGAAGCGAGCGGGCGGGCGCCCGGCTCAGGCTCCGAGTTCGGGGTCGTCGCCTTCCTCCGCGTACCAGGTTGCCGTGAACGTCTCGCCTGCGGCATCCGTCAGATCGATGACCCGGGCGAGCAGTTGCGCGACACTCGTCGATCGCAACAGGGTGATTTGATCGATCTCGCCGAGAGGCGCGATGCCGGCGAGCTGCCAGCTGGCCCGAACGGGGTCGTCGTCGAGCTCGACATCCGCGGGCCACTGAAGCTCGACGAATTCGCTCGCCCGCGAGATGGTGCGGCGAACGACGATCTCGGCCTGATCGAGCAGAGGACGTAATGACTCGTCCCACGAGAGCTCGGGCAGCTCGCGAACGTCGGCGAGCGGATGCGGCTCGTCGTCCAGCCAGCGCTCCACGGCGATGCGTCTCGTGCCCAGCCCCACGAGTCCGACCACGCCCTCCGATGCCTCGAGCTGCGCGATGCGGGCCACCGTTCCCACTTCGAAACGCTGCTCGCCTCCGCCTACCTCCGACCCGCGCTCGATGAGCACGACGCCGAACTCCGACGGCTCGGTCTGAAGCACGCGGGCGAGCATGACGAGGTAGCGCTCCTCGAAAACGCGAAGCGCGACCGGCATGTGCGGGAAGAGCACCGAACCCAACGGGAACATCGGCAGCGACGACATGGGCACAGTGAACCACCGGATGCTGGGAGAGCCCGCCGAACCGCACGGCGACCCGGCGGCCGTCAAGCGGGTGACGTCGCAACGCTGCGACGCCCCCGCTCGGTCGGAGAGAGCTCAGACGCCGGTCGTCCCGCGGCGCGTGTCTCTTTCGTCGGTGCCCAGCGGCGCGTCCGCATCCCGCACGGCGGCTTCGTCGGTGCGGTCGGTGGCAGCGTCGTTCACGTGCGATTCGCCCATGTCCATCTGCGGGGCATCCATCCGCGGAGCATCCATCCGGGTCGCCGCCGGAGAGGTGGCGGTGGGGTGTGCGGCGACCACCGGCTCGGCGCCAATCCGTTCGTCGTTCGCGGTGGTGCCGTCGTCGACGCGAGCCGTCTCAGTGGTCGATGCCGCGACCCGACCGTCGGGCGTGCGAGCCGTGTCGGCAGCAGCGTTCTCGCCGGCGACGCGGACGTCGGGATCCAGGTCGGCCGCCTGACGGGCGTGCTCCTCGGACTCAGCGCGCAACGTCGCGGCCTGCTCATTGCGCGATGCGCTCTCGCGGGCGAGCCGCTCGGAGTCGAGTTCGGCCTGACGGGCGTCCGCCTGCGCCTGAGCCGCCTTGGCCTGGGCCGCCAGACCGTCTGCGTCGGCCTGCGAAGCAGCTGCGGCGTGTTCACGGGCCGCGCGGTCGCTGTCCTCCGCCTTGGTGCGAAGCTCCGTGGCGTGGGCCCGATCGGCTTCCACCTTGGCCTCCCGTCGCCGTCGCGAGCTGCCCATGACCGACACGATCACGATGATCACGACGACCACCACGACCGCCACAACGATCCAGATCCACATGCTCGAATCCATGACTTGTTCCGCCTTTCCAGGGAATCGTCCCAGACAACCCCCGATCAGCCCCGCGTTCAACGGGTTGTGCTCATGGGCGTCGAGACTGTACAGGGTCGGGATGGGTGTGGAACGCTGGGGTCATGGTGGATATCCGGACGGAGCGGGGCCTCGATCGGCTCGTAAACTTCTCCGACGCGACGGTCGCGATCGCCATCACCATCCTCGTGCTGCCGCTGGTCGACCTCGCGGCAACCTTCGGAAAGACCGAGAACTTCGGCGAGTTCTTCGTGGCGCACTCCAGCGCGTTCGTCGCCTTCGGCATCACGTTCGTCGTGATCGGCCAGTTCTGGGTCATCCATCATCGGGTGTTCGAGTGGGTCATCGACTACTCGTATCGCATGGTGTGGATCAATCTTCTCTGGCTCGCGAGCATCGTCTTCCTGCCGTTCGCCGCTAACGCCCTCTCGAACATCAAAGTGAGGGATGGCGGGGTGTACGCGCTGTACATCGGCACGATGGTCGTGACGAGCCTCAGCATGGGTCTCATCGAGGCCCATCTCAATTCCCACCCCGAACTGCTGCGGGAGGACATGCGGGGCCAGATCGACATGGTGAGGCCGGTGGTGATGACCAGCGTGATGCTGCTCTCCCTCCTCCTCGCCGTGCTGCTTCCGGTCATCGGCCTGTTCTGGTTGTTCCTGCTGTTCTTCGCCTCGCCGATCACGTCTGTCGTCCGGAGGGTCCGGGGAAGCAGCGGGGTGACGGATGTCGGCCGGTAGCGGCAGACTGATGCCATGCCCGAGTTGCCCGAGGTGCAGGCGCTCGTCGACTTCCTCGACGCGCGCCTGACCGGGCACGCCTTCACGGCTATCGCCGTCAACTCGTTCGCCGCACTCAAGACCTTCGACCCCCCGGTCACGGCCGTCGTCGGCACGCCCGTCGCCTCGGTGAGCCGCCATGGCAAGTTCGTCGACATCGACGCGGGCGTGCACCTGGTGTTCCACCTGGCCAAGGCCGGTTGGCTGCGTTGGTCCGACGACCTGCCGCCCGCCGTGCTCAAGCCGGGGCGCTCGGCCATCGCGCTGCGCGTGCGCGTCGATGACGGATCGGGCTTCGACCTCACCGAGGCGGGCACCAAGAAGTCGCTGGCCGTGTACGTCGTGCGCCAGGCATCCGACGTGCCGGGCATCGCCCGCCTCGGCCCCGATCCGCTCGCGCTGGACTTCAATGTGGAACAGTTCTCCGAGCTCCTGTCGGGTCGGCGCACCCAGATCAAGGGGGTCCTCCGCGATCAGTCGATCATCGCCGGCATCGGGAACGCCTACTCCGACGAGATCCTCCATGCCGCCAAGCTGTCGCCCTTCGCGATCGCGGCAACACTGTCGTCCGCGGATGTCGAGCGACTGTACGCGGCGATGCGCACGACGGTGACGGATGCGGTGACGACGGCGAGCGGAAAACCCCCGGCCGAGTTGAAGGACGCGAAGCGGCGCGGCATGAGCGTGCACGGACGCACCGGGCTCGCGTGCCCGGTCTGCGGTGACACGGTGCGCAGCGTCTATTTCGCCGACAACTCGTTGGAGTACTGCCCCACCTGCCAGACCGGCGGAAAGGTCCTCGCGGATCGCCGGCTGTCGCGCCTGCTCAAGTGAGGCGGCCGCTCACGACGGGTCGAGGCCCAGGCTCCGGATGATGGTGGTCGCGATCTCCGCTGGGCCGGCCGCCACGTCCACCGTGAGCACGCCCTCATCGGGTCGAGGCTCCTCGAGCGTCTCCAGCTGGCTGCGCATGAGCGACGCCGGCATGAAGTGGCCGCGGCGCGCCGACTGTCGCGCAACGAGGGTCGCCGGATTTCCGCGCAGGTAGACGATGCGCACCCCGGGACCAGCGGAGCGCAACTCATCGCGGTACTCGGCCTTGAGCGCGGAGCACGTGACGATCGCGTCCTGACCGGCCTCCAGGCGCGCCCGGATCCAGTCCGTGATGCGACGTAACCAGGGCGCCCGGTCGGCGTCGGTGAGCGGGATGCCCGCCGCCATCCGTTCGATGTTCTCCGGAGGGTGCATCGCGTCGCCCTCGGCGAAGGTCCAACCGAGTCGATCCACCAGCTCGGCGGCGATGGTGCTCTTGCCCGAGCCCGACACCCCCATCAGCACGATGACGGTCGATGACGGTCGTGGGGTGGGCTGCATGGCGCTCATCCTGCCAGCGTTGCCGCCCCTTGTCGTCACCGTCAGCCGAGAGCCATCACGAGGAAGAGCGCCGCCACCACCGTGCTGATGATGCCGCCGAAGAATCGCTCGGGGATGCTCGGCGACAGCACGATGGGCACGATGACGAGAGCCAGGAAGCCGAAGACCAGCCAGTTCAGGACCCCGAGCACCGGCGCGCCGAAGAGGTGAGTGATGCCGGCGTTCTCTCCGGCCACACCGGCGAACACGGCTGCGACCACGACAGCCAGCCCACTGGCGATGCGGTAGCCGACGGGCAGCCTGCGGTGGGATCCGCCCCACGCGACGACGCCGCACGGCGCCCCCAGAATCAGGGCGAGATGCACGACGACGAACAGGGCGAGGACGGCGATGGCGGCGTATTCGGCGCCTGTCACGGTGATCATCCGGCGCTCGCGGTCGACATGGCATCACCGTAGCGAAGAACGTCGCGGCTGCCCAGATACCCCGCTCGGGGGTTGCGTGGCAGGCGAGCTTTCGTCGTATCCTCTTCTCACGGTGCCGCAGGACTCGTATACACTGACCAGCGGCCGCCCCGCCAACGGGGTACACCGTAGTTTCTGGACACACCGGCTGATGACGGCCTGGCTATCGACAATGGAGTGAGCGTGGGACGTCACAGCGACAAACGGCGCCGCCGTGGGCTCATCGCGGGCATCGTCGCCGCGGCCGTTGCGCTCGTCCTCGTCGCCGGAGGCGGTGTCGCCTGGGCCACGGGGTACATCGATGTTCCTCTCCCCGGCGCGGCATCCCCGCAACCGTCGTGCAAGCAGACTCCGATGTCCGTCGTCGCCGATCCCAGCATCGCGCCGGTGCTGACGAAGATCGCCAAGACCTTCGACGCCAAGAATCCCTGCGTCAAGACCACCGTCCGCACGGAGGACTCGGCCGACACGGCATCCGTCATCGCGAGCGGTGGCAACCCCAAGGCCGACGTCTGGATCCCGGATTCCGCGGCGTGGAGCGACCGGATGGGCGCAACAGCGGGTTCCCTGGGTCGTCCTGCGCCGGTGGCGGCTTTCGGCGACCCCATCGCGACGACGCCCGTGGTCTTCGCTGCACCGGCCGACCAGGCCGAGGCGTTCACGGCCGGTTCGGTCGGTTGGTCGTCGATCCTCGGAGGCACGGTCAGCGCGCTGCTGCCCGACCCCGAAGGCAGCGCGGCCAGCCTGCTCGCGCTCGGGGCGCTGCAGGCGCACGCCCCTGCCGGCGACACCCGCACCTTCGCCGGAGCCATGATCGCACTCGGCAAGACGATTCCGAGGTCGCTGGATGCGGCGATGGCTTCCGCTGAGAAGGCTGCGACGCCGACCGTCGTCATCACGACCGAGCACAGCGTCGTCACGTCGAACGCGGCGAGTCCCGACGACCAGTTCTTCGCTCTGTACCCGGCGGATGGCACCTCGGCCGCGAGTTACCCCTACGTCCGCGTCGCCGGGCTCTCGGCAGCAACCGTCGGCCTCGACACCGCGGTCGGTGATTTCGAGAAGACCCTCCGCGACTCGGGCAAGACGTTCGCGAAGGCCGGCTTCCGCGGGCCGGACGGCTCGGGCGACATCTCCGCGCCCGGCATCGTGAAGACCCCCGACCCGCTGCAGCCCGCTGCAGAGGGGACGGCCCAGCTGGCGATCCTGCGCAGTTGGTCGGTCCTCACCCTGCGCTCCCGGATGCTCGCGGTCGTCGACGTCTCGGGTTCCATGTCGGAACCGACGGCGAGCGGGCTGCGCCGCATCGACATCTTCCAGCAGGCGGCCATGGGCGCCCTGCAGAAGTTCTCGGGCGAGGTCGAACTCGGCATCTGGGACTTCTCGACCAACCGGGTCGGCACTCAGGACTGGGAGGACCTCACGCCGATCGCGCCGCTCGGCGACGCCCAGCACGCTCAGGACATCGCCAACATCATCGCCGGACTCCCCGCTCGCCTCGGCGGAGCGACCGGTCTCTACGACACCACGCTCGCGGCCGTGCAACGCGTGCAGGAGACCTACGATCCGAGCAAGGTGAACTCGGTGCTGCTCATCACCGACGGCAAGAACGAGGACGACAACGGCATCTCGCTCGACGACCTGTTGGCCAAGCTGCAGGCGACGGAGGACCCGAAGAAGCCCGTTCCGGTCATCTTCATCGGGTTCGGCCCCGACACCGACCTCGATGCGATGACGCGCATCGCGAAGGTCACCGGGGGAGCGGCGTACTCGGCGTCCAAGCCTGAGGACCTCGGGAACGTGTTGGTGGACGCGCTGTCGCAGCGCACCTGTCGCCCCAACTGCCCCTAGGGCTCTTAGCAAGCCGACCCGTTGTGCGGCAACCCTGTGCACAAATGCAGCGGAGCGATATCCGGATGCCCTAGTGTGACACCCGAACAGGTGTCACCGAAGGGAACCCGAAATGCCCGACGAACGCACTCGACGACTCGCTGCCCAATTCGCGGTCGACCGAGCTCAGATCGACAACCGCCGCATGCTCGGCGACGACGTGGCGCGGCCGCGCGACGTGGAACACTTCGCCTACTTCCCGACGGCGGATGCGGCACAGCGTGCCGTCGAGCAGTTGGAGAAGGCGGGTTTCGCCGGTTCGACCTACTTCTCGGCTGATCGGAGTTCGCTGATGGCGGTGCGCTCCGACGCCGTGGACGAGGAGAGCGCGCGAGCGTTCGTCCGCGAGGTCGACGCGATCGTCGAGGCCAACGGCGGCCACTACGACGGCTGGGGAGCTCCCGTGGTCGTCGCCCGGCGGCCGATGGTGCACATCCCCGACACGCCGGCTGAGATCAACTGGGGCTGACCCTGCGTTAGTGGGCGGCCGCACCCTCGGGCGCATCGGCTCCTTCCGGCGCGTCCGCCGGTCGCTGCACGAAGAACGCTGCGGCGACACCAAGCACCGAGATGCACGCCCCCACGAGGAAGGCCATGCGGACCCCTCCGGCAGCCGCGACGTCGGCCGCCGCACCACCGGCCGCGAGCTGAGCGGTCTGGGACGCCATCAACGTGATGAACAGCGCGGTGCCCGCGGCTCCTGCCACCTGCTGTACCGTGCCGATCACGGCGCTGCCGTGGGAGTAGAGGTTGGGCTTCACGGAGCCGAGCCCGGCCGTGAACAACGGGGTGAACAGGAATGCCAGTCCGATGCTCAAAGTCACGTGCATCGCCAGGACGAACCACGGCGACGTCGTCTCGGTGACCGTGGTGAGCGCCCACAGCACGCCGCTGACGATCGCGGAGCCGGGCACGAGGAGAACTCGTGGGCCGACCCGGTCGTAGAGTCGCCCGACGAGAGGCGCCAGCAGCCCCATGATCAGGCCGCCGGGCAGCAGGATCAGGCCGATCTGCCAGGTAGGCAGGCCGAGCACCTGCTGCATGTAGATGGGCAGCACGATGATCGTGCCGAAGAGGGCCATCATGCTGACCGCCATCAAGCCGATCGTCACCGAGAAGTTGCCCGAGAGGAAGACGCGCAGGTCGAGCAGGGCGCGGTCCTTGCGCTGAAGCAGCAACTGCCGGGTGATGAAGGCGATGAGCCCCAGTGCGCCGACTCCCAGCGCGATCCACATCGGCATGGCCGCGACCGCAGCGTCCTCACCGCGTCCCGGTGTCTCGCCGATCCGGCTGAGTCCGTATACCAGCCCGCCGAAGCCGAATGCCGACAGGATGACTGAGAAGACGTCGATGGGAGCCCGCCGGGTCTCGCCCACGTTCTGAAGGCGCCGAGCGCCGACGATGAGCATGGTGAGGGCGATCGGAAGGACGATCCAGAACATCCAGCGCCACGAGAGTGCCGAGAGCACGATGCCGGAGATGATCGGGCCGATCGCCGGAGCCACCGAGATGACGATGGAGACGTTGCCCATCGTCCGCCCGCGCTGATTGGGCGGCACCACGGTCATCAGCGTCGTGATGAGCAGCGGGAACATGATGGCGGTACCCGACGCCTGGATGATGCGGGCGGCGAGCAGCACCTCGAACCCCGGAGCCAATGCCGCGGTGAGCGTGCCCAGCGAGAACAGCGACATCGCCGTGATGAACATGGCACGGGTGGTGAAGCGCTGAAGCAGGAACCCGGTGATGGGGATGATGACGGCCATCGTCAGCATGAAGCCGGTCGAGAGCCATTGTGCGGCACGGGCGTCGATGCCGAGATCGACCTGCAACGTCTTGATGGCGACGCTCATGATGGTCTCGTTGAGGATGACGACGAAGGTTGCGACCAAGAGGACCCAGAGCACTCCGCGGTCGCGGGCGTACGCGGCGGCCTGGTCGTCTACCGCCCTGTCGTCTACCGCCCGTTCGTCTGCCGCTGCGCCGTCGGTGGCGCCGACGGAACCCGTCTGGGGTACGCCGAGGTCGTCAGTGGTCTTCTCCGTCACAGGATGTCCTAGCTTCGGGCGCGGAACGAGGGGACTCGTCGTCGAGGGCTGTTGGTGGGGCGGTGGTGGTCGGCCCCTGTCGAAAGGAACCGCCGTGCGCGGAGGGGTATTCCGCGTTGTGCTGCTCGTTCGAAGTTAGCGCGATCCACCGACACGGTCGAGCGGCGAGCGCGGTCAGGCCTGCAGGTTCGCCGTCGGCAGAATCGCGCGCACGGATGGGTGTTCGTCGACGCTGTGGCGACAGCCTCCGGCTTGGCTCGCTCGGTCAGCCGGAGATCCCTGCGACGGCGAGCACCGCCGCCCCGACAGCGACGGCAGCCGCCTTCAGGTCGTCCTCGGTAGCCGCGCCGCCGAAGCTGAAGCGCACCGCCGTCTGCGCCACCTCCGCCGAGAGGCCGAGCGCCAACAGGACGGGCGATGCTTCGTCGCTCCCCGCAGCACAGGCCGATCCGCTCGAGCAGATCAGCCCGCGCCGCTCCAACTCGAGGAGGACCGCCTCTCCACTCGTCCCTGGGAAGACGAACGATGCGGTGCCCGGCAGACGATGATCGGCATCACCGGTGAGGCGGGCGGTCGGCGCCGTGTCGAGCACCGCCGCCACGAAGCGATCGCGAAGGACGCGGACCCGGGCGGCGGTCGCCATCCGTTCGCTCTCCGCCAGGGTGAGCGCGGTGGCGAACGCGACCGCGCCGGCGACGTTCTCGGTTCCACTACGCCGAGCGCGCTCCTGGCCACCGCCGTTGAGCAGCGGCTCCAGAGGAACGCGGCCTCGAACGACGAGCGCGCCGATGCCCTTCGGTGCGCCGACCTTGTGGCCCGCGAGCGAGAGTGCGTCCACGCCGAGCATGTCGATGTGCAACGGCAACCAGCCGGCAGCCTGCACAGCGTCGGTGTGGAAAGGCGCGCCGGCGGCGCGAGCGATCGCCGCGAGTTCGGCGATCGGTTGCACCGTTCCCACCTCGTTGTTGGCGTACTGGATGCTGACGAGCGACGTATCGGGACGGATGACGGTTGCGAGGTCGGCCGGGCTGACGCGCCCCCCGACGTCGACGGGTAGTTCGTCGACGGTGAATCCGTGCAGGCGAAGGAGGTGGTCGATCGACTCGCGCACGGCCTCGTGCTCGATGGGGCTCGTCACGATGTGGCGTCCCCGCGGAGTCGCGAGGCTGATGCCCTTGACGGCGAGGTTGTCGGCCTCGGTTCCTCCCGAGGTGAACACGATGTCGCCCGGGCGGGCTCCGACGACGGCGGCGACGGATGCGCGAGCCGCGGCGAGACCGCGTGCTGCCGCCTCCCCGACGGTGTGGTGGCTCGAGGGGTTGCCGAACTCGCCGGTCAGGTACGGCCACATCGCCTCGATGGCCTCCCGGCGGACGGGGGTGGTCGCAGCGTTGTCGAGGTAGATCACGGCGCCTCGATCACCACGTCGAGACCGAGGTCGAGCGACGGTGCCGAGTGGGTCAGCGCCCCGACCGAGATGACGTCGACGCCCGATTCGGCGATCCGCCGAACGGTGTCGAGGTTGACCCCGCCGCTCGCCTCGACGATCGCGCGGCCCGCGATGAGCGCGACACCGGCCCGGAGGTCATCTGCCGAGAAATTGTCGAGCATGACGGTGTCGACCCCGGCGGCGAGCACGGGCTCGATTTGGTCGATCCGGTCGACCTCCACCTCGAGGTGGGTCGTGTGCGAGAGTCGCGCACGCACGGCGAGCAGGGCATCCGTCACCGAGAGGCCGCCCGCGGTCAGCACCGCGAGGTGGTTGTCCTTGGCCATCACGGTGTCGGAGAGGGAATGCCGGTGGTTGTGCCCGCCTCCGTCGCGCACGGCCTGGCGCTCGAGCGCGCGCAGGCCCGGGGTGGTCTTGCGGGTGTCGACGATGCGGGCGCGGGTGCCCGTGGTCTCGGTGACGTATCGAGCCGTGAGGGTGGCGATGCCCGAGAGCCGCTGTACGAAGTTGAGGCCGATCCGCTCGGCCTGCAGGATGCCGCGTGCCAACCCTGCGACCGTCGCGAGTTCGGCACCGGCGTCGAATCGATCACCGTCCGCAACCAGCAGCCGCACCTCGATGTCGGGGTCGGTCAGCCGGAAGGCTGCGGCGAACGCCCTCGCTCCGCTGAACACGCCGGGCTCCCGGGCACGGAGCACGGCGAGTGCGCGGGCATCCGCCGGGATGAGGGTCGACGAGGTGATGTCACCCCACGGGGCGTCTTCCTCGAGGGCGGCCGCGACGACACGATCGAGGGCGGGGGTGGTCAGCATGCGAGGGCATCCTCTCGGAACGGCGTGCGGGTGGCGAGGGCGTCATCCGTCGTCGGGAAGTCGGACCGGTAGTGCGCGCCGCGAGACTCCTCGCGGGCGAGCGCCGCATCCACGACGAGACGGGCGAGGTCGAGGAGGTTGGCATCCTCGATGTCGAGCCGTGTGGCGGACGGGCTGGAGGTGTCGGGCCGCGAAAGAGTGGCTAGTTCGTGGCGGGCCGCGCGGAGTCCGTCGCCCGATCGCAGCACTCCCGCGTCCCGCCACATGATGCGCTGGATCCGCTGTCGGAGCTGCGCCGACGTGAGCGCAGTCGGCTGTGCTGACGAGAGCGCCGTCGATGGTGCGGGCGAGATCGCTGTCGACGGTGGGATCGAGGCCGCTGTCACCCATACGGACGAGTCGGCGGACGCGGTGGACGACACGCCGACAGGATGGGCGGCTGTTTCGGCGCGGCGTGTCGTCGATCCGCCGAAGGGGCGCGCGCCGGCGGGGCGGCCGCCAACCGGTCGCGCGCCGACGGCGAGGTCCTGCACGACGCGATCGGCGAACACGGCCGCCTCGAGCAGCGAGTTGGATGCCAGTCGATTGGCACCGTGCACGCCCGTGCAGGCGCACTCGCCCGCGGCGTACAGCCCCGGCAGGGAGGTGCGGCCCCAGGCGTCGGTGGCGATGCCGCCCATCCAGTAGTGCGCGGCGGGGGAGACGGGCACGGCGGCGGTCGCCCAGTCGTAGCCGGCCGCCGCGCATGCCGCCGTGATGGTGGGGAAGCGGCGATGAAGCTCTGCGCGTCCGATCGACGTCGCATCGAGCAACACCGGGGCGCCGCCTTGCACCGCCATCTCGACGGCGATCGCGCGCGCGACGACATCGCGGGGAGCGAGCTCCGCGAGCGGATGCACGTCGAGCATGAAGCGCTCGCCGCGGGCGTTGCGCAGCACGGCCCCCTCACCGCGAACGGCCTCGGACACCAGCGGGGTTCCGGCGATCGCGAGCGCCGTCGGATGGAACTGGACGAACTCGAGATCCGCGAGCTCGGCGTCGGCCCGCCACGCCGCAGCGACCCCATCGCCCGTGGCGACATCGGGATTGGTGGTGTGCGCGTACAGCTGCCCCGCCCCTCCCGTCGCGAGCACTACAACATCCCCCAGCACTCTCAGCCTCGAGAACGCAACTTCTGCGGGTGCGGGCCCGGTTGCACCCGCACGAACTGCGTTCTCGACGGATGGCGGCGGCAGGAGGTCGACGCCTACGACCGTGCCGGCATCCAGCACCAGGTCGACGAGCGTGGTGTGCTCCAGGATGCGGACGGCTCGGTGACGCAACGTTGCGATCATCGCGCGCTCGATCGCTGCGCCCGTCGCATCCCCGCCAGCGTGCACGACCCGCGAACGCGAGTGGGCGGCCTCGAGCCCGCGTGCGAGCCCCGAACGGTCGCGATCGAACGCGACGCCGTAGCGGATGAGGTCGCGCACCCGCGCGGGACCTTCCTCCACCAGCACGCGCACGGCATCCGGGTCGCAGAGTCCGGCACCGGCTGCGAGAGTGTCGGCCTCGTGCCTCTCCGCTGAGTCGTCGGGGAACAGGGCCGCCGCGATGCCGCCCTGGGCGTGTTCGGTGTTGCTCTCGGCGAGCGCGCCCTTCGTCACGAGCGTCACCTCGTGGCCGGCATCCACCGCGCGTACGGCGGCGAACAGGCCCGCGAGGCCGCTCCCGACGACGATGACGTGCACGTTCAGGCTTCCGGATGCGCGCCGCGCGGGGCGACGGGAGGCACGGCGGCGAGCATGCGCTCGAGCGCGACACGGGCGGGGTCTGCGACATCCGCGCCCACCGAGATCTGGTTGACGACCTCGCCGGCTACGAGTCGCTCGAGCACCCAGGCGAGGTAGCCCGGGTGGATGCGGTACATCGTCGAGCACGGGCAGATCACCGGGTCGAGGCAGAAGACGGTGTGCTGGGGGTACTGGGCGGCGAGGCGCTGCACGAGGTTGACCTCGGTGCCGATTGCGAAGGTCGTCCCGGCCGGCGCGGCGGCGATCGCCTTGGTGATGTAGTCGGTCGAGCCGTATTCGTCCGCCGCGTCGACGACCTCCATCGGGCACTCGGGATGCACGATCACGCGGACACCGGGGTGCTCCGCGCGGGCTCGATCGATCTGCTCCACCGTGAAGCGCCGGTGCACGCTGCAGAACCCGTGCCAGAGGATCACCTGCGCGTCCGTGAGATCGTCCGAGCTGCTGCCGCCGAGAGGCCGTCGCGGGTTCCACATCGGCATGCGATCCAGCGGCACGCCCATCGCCTTGGCGGTGTTGCGGCCGAGGTGCTGGTCGGGGAAGAACAGCACGCGCTGACCGCGTTCGAACGCCCACTCCAGCACCGTCTCGGCATTCGAGGAGGTGCACACGATGCCGCCGTGCTCGCCGCAGAAGCCCTTGAGCGCGGCCGAGGAGTTCATGTAGGTGACGGGGATCACGGGAACGCGACCGTCGGCATCCGGCGCCGTGCCGTAGAGCTCCTCGAGTTGCTCCCAGCACTCCTGCACGGAGTCGATGTCGGCCATGTCGGCCATCGAGCATCCGGCAGCGAGGTTGGGCAGGATGACGGCCTGCTCGTTCGTGGAGAGCAGGTCGGCCGTCTCGGCCATGAAGTGCACGCCGCAGAAGACGATGGCCTCCGCGTCGGGGCGAGACGTGGCGGCGCCCGCGAGCTGGAACGAGTCGCCGACGAAATCCGCGTGCCGCACGACCTCTTCGCGCTGGTAGAAGTGACCGAGGATGACGACGCGATCGCCGAGGGTCGCCTTCGCGGTACGGATGCGCTCGTCCAGTTCCTCGGCGGTGGCATCGCGGTATGCGCGCGGCAACTCGCCCTGGCGCGGCGATCCGACGGGAATCACGTCGCCCATCGATGATCCGGGGCCGTAGCCGGGGGCGCCATCGAAGTTCCACGGACCGGCGGCGAGCTCGGGGGTGCACGTGCTGCCCGCGCCGGCGCCGGCCGTCACGAGCTGGATGGTGCGGTCGACCGAGGGGTCGATCGCCGGAATCCTCACGTCGGTGATGCTCATGGTCGTGCTCCTGTTCGGGTGGGGACGGATGCCGCCGCGACCGATTCCGGGCCGAGCGGCCCGCGGTCGGCGAGATCGATGGATGAGTCGTAGCGATAGAGGCGCGGGGGACGGTGCGGGCTGCCCGAGAGCACCTCTCCGGTGGCGACCACGTTGCCGGACGACTCGATGGTGCGCCGGAAGTTGGCCGGGTCGAGGGACCGCTGCAGCACGGCCTCGTGCACCTCGCGCAGCTCCGCGAGAGTGAAGGTATCGCCCAGGAAGGCGTGGGCGATACGGGAGTACTCGACCTTGGTGCGCAGCCGCCAGAGCGCGTAGTCGACGATGCGGTTGTGGTCGAAGGCCAGCGCGGGCAGGGCATCGGCGGCGAACCAGCGCACGTTCTCACCCACGGCTGCTCGCTCCGCCTCGGCCGACTGCACGAGCGCCCAGTACACCACCGACACCACGCGACGTCCGGGGGAGCGGCCGAGTTCGCCGAAGGTGTAGAGCTGCTCGAGGTAGGTCGGCGCGAGCCCGGTGGTCTCGCCCAGGGTGCGCGCGGCTGCCGAGACGAGTTCCTCGTCGAGCGGCAGCCATCCGCCCGGCAACGCCCAGAGGTCCTGCTGCGGCTCGCGGATGCGCCGGACGAGCGGCGTCCACAGTGTCGCGCGACCGTCCTCGTCGGGCCGCAGGGCGAAGATCACCGTCGACACGGCGAGCGCGGCGCCGGCTCCCGGCATCCGTTCTCCCGTCGCAACCATGGGCATCCGATCACTAAGAGTCACACTGACTGTAACTATCTGCTGGCAGCTTACAGTCATTGTGACCAGAACCCAACTGCCGCCATCTGAAGGCAATCGAACGTCGATCTAAGGCATCGGGCTGAGGCAGCCCGGAATGGCGCGATCGGCCAGATGGCGAGCCTTCAGACGGTGGGAATTGAGGGCCGATCACCCGGTAGACTGGCCGCACAATCGCACATCGGGCCATCGACGCCTTGCGGGAGAGCCGGTTCACCGGCACCGACGGAGCAAGCCTCCCCGCCAATCTCTCAGGTCACTACACCGCAAGAACGAGGCCACTCTGAAAAGTGGGTGCTCGCACCCCGCCGACGGTGAAAGCGCTTCTGGCGAAGCGTGAAACTCTCAGGCCTATGACAGAGGGGGAGTTCCCACACGGCTTGCCGTGCCCGCTCGCGCACCCCGGAGAACTCGTGACTGAACGCTTCAGCCCCCTGCACCAGACGCACGTCGATTCCGGCGCGAGCTTCACCGACTTCGCCGGATGGCAGATGCCCGTCCGCTACTCGAGCGACCTCGCCGAGCACCACGCGGTGCGCTCGCACGCCGGCATCTTCGACCTCTCGCACATGGGCGAGATCCTGGTCATCGGCCCCGAAGCGGCGGAGGCTCTCGACTACGCGCTCGCCGGCCGGCTGTCGGCCATCGAGCACGGCCAGGCCAAGTACACCCTGCTGCTCGGCCGTGACGGCGGCGTCATCGACGACCTGGTGGTCTACCGGACGGGTGACGACCGCTTCATGGTGGTCGCCAACGCCTCCAACCGCGAGGTCGTGGTCGAGGAACTCCTCCAGCGCACCTCGCCGTTCGACGCCGAGGTCGAGGACGAGAGCGACGACATCGCGCTCGTCGCCGTGCAGGGGCCGGACGCGCTCGAGATCCTCCAGCAGACCCCCGGGTTCGGCGTGCAGGGCCCCGGGCTGGACGGCGACGACTTCGTCTCGGCGGTCGCCGGGCTCAAGTACTACCGCTCCCTGCCGGCCGAGTTCGAGGGCGGCCCCGTGCTCATCGCGCGCACCGGCTACACCGGCGAGGACGGCTTCGAGCTCTACCTCGCACCCGAGCGGGCCGAGGCCCTGTGGTCGGCCCTGCGGGAGACCGGCGGATCGCGCCTCGTCCCGGCGGGCCTCGCCAGCCGCGACACGCTCCGCCTCGAGGCGGGCATGCCGTTGTACGGCCACGAGCTCGGCACCGACACGTTCCCGGCGCAGGCCGGACTCGGACGCGTCGTCGCCCTCGGAAAGGAGGGCGACTTCGTCGGACGCGAGGCGAGCGAGCGCGGCCCCGAGGAGGGCGCGCGCGTTCTCGTGGGCCTCATCGCCGAGGGTCGTCGGGCCGGTCGCGCCGGTTACGCCGTGTTCGCGACGACGGATGCCGGGGAGCCCGTCGGCGAGATCACCAGCGGCGCCCTCTCGCCCACACTCGGCCACCCCATCGCGATGGCCTACGTCGCGCCGGACTCCGCCGAGCCGGGCACCGAGCTCTACATCGACGTGCGCGGAACCCGCGTCGCGGCATCCGTCACCGCCCTTCCCTTCTACAAGCGCCGGAAATGACCGAGAGAGGACGCCATCATGGCTGACAAGACCACCCTGCAGTACACCGCGGAGCACGAGTGGGTGCTCGTCGACGGCGACGTCGCGACCGTCGGCATCACCGCGTACGCGGCCGACAAGCTCGGCGACGTGGTCTTCGTCGACCTGCCCGCCGTCGATGCCGAGGTCGACGGGGGCACCGTCGTGGGCGAGATCGAGTCCACCAAGTCGGTCGGCGAGCTGTTCGCGCCCATCGACGGCACCATCACCGAGGTCAACGAGGCCGTCGTCTCGAGCCCCGAGCTGGTCAACAGCGACCCGTTCGGCGACGGCTGGCTCGTGAAGGTGCGCTTCACTGCCCTGCCAGACGACCTCATGAGCTTCGACGAGTACTCCGCCCTGGTCGGCGGAGAGTAAGGCAGAATCCGCCCGATGGCACGCGATGAATCGACCTCTTCCACCTTCGAGACCGGCGCGTTCGGCCGTCGCCACATCGGCGTCGGACCCGACGCGCAGTCCGCCATGCTCACCGCAGTCGGCTACGACAGCCTCGAGGCGCTGATGCCGGCCGCCATCCCGGCCTCCATCGCTGTCGACGAGCGCCTCGACTCCGTCATTCCCCCGGCGGCGACCGAGCGCGAGGCGATCGCCGAACTGCGCGCGCTCGCCGACGCCAACACGGTGCGCACGCCGCTCATCGGCCTCGGCTACTACGGCACCGAGACCCCGGCGGTCATCAAGCGCAACGTGCTCGAGAATCCGAGTTGGTACACGGCGTACACGCCCTACCAGCCCGAGATCTCGCAGGGTCGCCTCGAGGCGCTCATCAACTTCCAGACCATGGTCACCGACCTCACCGGCCTGGACACCGCCAACGCCTCGATGCTCGACGAGTCGACCGCCGTGGTCGAGGGGATGCTGCTGGCCCGGCGCGCGTCGAAGTCCCGCTCGGCACGGTTCGTCGTCGACACGGATGCCTTTCCCCAGACGCTCGCCCTGCTCACCTCGCGTGCGGAGGCCGTCGGCATCGAGATCGTGCAGGCGCCGCTCGCCACGTTGAGCGAGAACGCCTTCGCCGATCTCGGCGACCACTTCGGAGTGTTCATCCAGTACCCGTCCGCCTCCGGCCGGGTCTGGGATCCCTCCGCCGTCATCGCCGCATCGAAGGCGCAGGGTGGGCTCGCGGTCGTCGCGGCCGACCTGCTGGCCCTCGCCCTCATCACCTCGCCCGGTGAACTCGGGGCGGATGTCGCGGTCGGCACGAGCCAGCGCTTCGGTGTCCCCATGGGCTTCGGCGGACCGCACGCCGGCTACATGGCCGTGCGATCCGGCCTCGAACGGCAGCTGCCCGGCCGACTGGTCGGCGTCTCGCAGGATGCCGACGGCCACCCCGCCTACCGGCTCAGCCTTCAGGCGCGCGAGCAGCACATCCGTCGTGAGAAGGCCACCTCCAACATCTGCACCGCTCAGGTGCTGCTCGCGGTGATGGCCTCGATGTACGCGGTCTACCACGGTCCGCACGGCATCCGCTTCATCGCCACCGAGACCGCCGCCAAGGCGCAGGCGCTCGCCGAGACGCTGTCGGGCTACGGCTTCGTCCTCGCCTCCGACGCCTTCTTCGACACCCTGCGCGTGAGCGTTCCCGGTTCGGCCGCCCTCATCGTCGACCGGGCCCGGGAGGCCGGGTATCACCTGCACCTCGTCGATGACGCGACCATCGGCATCTCGGTCGACGAGACCACGACGGCGACCGACCTCGTCGCCGTCGCGGGCGCGTTCGACATCCCCTCCTCATCCGTCGTCGCCGTCGATCTCACGGTGACGCCGCCGGCCCTGCCCGATGGCCTTCGTCGCACCAGCTCCTACCTCGGCCACCCGGTGTTCAACGCGCACACCTCCGAGACCGCGATGATGCGCTACCTCAAGCAGCTCGCCGACCGCGACTACGCGCTCGACCGCGGCATGATCCCGCTGGGCTCCTGCACGATGAAGCTCAACGCGGCCACCGAGATGGAGGCCGTCACCTGGCCCGCCTTCGCCGGCCTGCACCCGTTCACCCCCGAGGCGGATGTCGTGGGCTCGCTCGCGCTCATCGAGCAGCTCGAGAGCTGGCTGGCCGAGGTGACCGGCTACGACTCGGTCTCACTGCAGCCCAACGCCGGCAGCCAGGGCGAGCTAGCGGGGTTGCTCGCCATCCGCGGCTATCACCGGGCGAACGGCGATGATGCGCGCACGGTGTGCCTCATCCCGTCGAGCGCCCACGGCACCAACGCGGCATCCGCTGTCCTCGCCGGCATGAAGGTCGTCGTCGTCGCGTGCGACGAGCTCGGCAACGTCGACCTCGACGACCTGCGCGCCAAGATCGCGGCGAACGCTGAGACGCTCGCCGCGCTCATGATCACCTACCCGTCCACGCACGGTGTCTACGAGCACGACGTGACCCTCATCACGCAGGCCGTGCACGATGCCGGCGGACAGGTCTACGTCGACGGAGCCAACCTCAACGCGCTGCTCGGGTTCGCCCGGTTCGGAGACTTCGGCGGCGACGTATCGCACCTCAACCTGCACAAGACCTTCTGCATCCCGCACGGTGGCGGCGGACCCGGCGTCGGCCCGGTCGCGGCCAAGGCGCACCTCGCTCCCTACCTGCCGGGGCATCCGATGGCGCAGCGCCGCGACCACGGCGCGTACACGCACGACGGCGGCCCGATCTCGGCCGCTCCGTACGGCAGCCCGTCGATCCTGCCCATCTCGTGGGCTTACGTGCGCATGATGGGCGCCGAGGGTCTCAAGCAGGCCACGGCGGCAGCGGTGCTGAGCGCGAACTACGTCGCCACCCGGCTGCGCGAGCACTATCCCGTGCTCTACACGGGCGAGAACGGCCTCGTCGCGCACGAGTGCATCCTCGACCTGCGCCCGCTCGCCGTCGAGACCGGGGTGAGCGTCGACGACGTCGCCAAGCGCCTCATCGACTACGGCTTCCACGCGCCGACCATGTCGTTCCCCGTCGCGGGAACGCTCATGGTCGAGCCGACCGAGAGCGAGGACCTTCCCGAGATCGAGCGGTTCATCGAGGCGATGATCCAGATCAGGGGTGAGGCGGATGCCGTTGGTCGCGGCGAATGGCCGGCGGATGACAACCCCCTGCGGAACGCCCCGCACACGGCCCGGTCGGTCATCGAGGGGGAGTGGGTGCATCCGTACTCGCGTGAACTCGCTGTCTACCCCGTGCACACGCTCATCCGCAACAAGTACTGGGCACCGGTGCGACGGATCGACCAGGCCTACGGCGACCGCAACCTCGTGTGCGCCTGCCCACCCCCGGAGGCGTTCGAGGCCTGAGCGACGCCGGCTCCGCACCTACTCGACCAGCGGCGGGGACAGGCGTACGGTTGCTCCTGCACGACCACCGCCGGAGGGTGCCATGAATCTCGCAGACCTGTTCTGGAACAGCATCGAATTCCTCTTCCTCGCTGGCGTCGTCGTGCTCGCCGCTGTGGGCAACCGCCTCAGCCTCGATGCTCGCGCATCGGCGATCCAGCGGCGCGACCCCGGCACCGCATCCGCCCTGCGTCAGGCTCAGGCGATGAGCGACTACGCCTACGGCATCGCCGCGTGGATGCCCGAGGTCATCATCGTGTGTACGCCGTCGCGGCGTGCGGCGCTCGCCTCCGACGACGACCTCGCCTTCGCGACCCGCACCCCGGCACCCCCGCAGCGGCCGGCCGGACGACACGAGCCCGCGCCGCGACGCGTGTATGTCATCAGCAATCGCGTCATCAGCAATCGCGTCATCAGCAGCCGTGTCAGCCGAACAGCCCCGGCCACCAGGCTGCGGCGAGCGGATACCCGACGAAGGAGACAACGTCGAGAATCGCGTGCGCGATGACGAGCGGCATCGTCCGACCCCACCGCGTGTAGCACCAGCCGAAGACGACCCCCATCACGGCGTTGCCGACGAACGGCCCCCAGCCCTGGTAGAGGTGGTAGCTTCCGCGCAGCAGCGCGCTGGCGATGATGATGGTCCACGGCCGCCAGCCGAGCTCGCGCAGCCGCGTGAACAGGTAGCCCACGACGATGATCTCCTCGGTCAGCGCCGCGCGCAGGGCCGAGAGAACCAGGATGGCGACGCTCCACCAGTAGGGGAAGCCCGATGACGCCTGCACGTTGAGCGTGATGCCGAGCAAACGGGTCGCCGCGAAGAACGCGAGCCCCGGAACCCCGATCACGGCCGCCAGCGCCACACCGGCGAGGACGTCGCGTCCGGGCCGGCTCAGGTCGAAGCCGATGCGGCGGAAGGGGTTCAGGGGAGGCTGCGCGAGCAGGTAGAGCACGAGGGCGACCGCGAACAACGCGAAAACCACGCCGAGGAACTGGTAGGTGAAATCCAGCCATTCGCGCTCGGCCTGCGGGGGATTCAGCTGCGTCGACTGGTCGGCGAGCGGTGTGCCCTTGGTCGCGTCCGCGATGAGGGACACGATCGAGTAGACGGCGGATGCTCCGAGCGAGAGGCCGAGCACGATGACCACCTCGGTGATGATGCGCGCTCGGGACAGTCGGGGTACGTACGCGCTGTCACCCGGAACCGACATCCGAGTCCTCCTCATCTCTCGCGCTCTTACGGGCGATTTCCATCCAGATGGTCATTTTGGCGCAAGGATCTTGCGATCGGGGGACAAGGGCCGCAGTTTCAGGGAGCCATTGGTTTCTGATGTGTAACGTTTGCGAACTCCGTTTGGATTATCGCCGTCCCCTACCTAGTTTGGATTCATTCGGCGCTCGTGCGCGCTCAAACCCGAGCCGACGGTGCCCATCTCACAGGAGGAAAATTGAGAACCAGGAGAATTGGCGTTGCCGCCATTGCTCTGGCGGCCGCAGGAGCGCTTGCGCTCTCCGGTTGCAGCACCGGAGGCGGAAGCGGCGAAGCCACGTCCAGCGCTTCGTCGGCGATCATCACCACGAACGGCTCTGAGCCCCAGAACCCGTTGATCCCCACCAACACCAATGAGACTGGTGGCGGCAAGGTCACGGACAGCATCTTCGCCGGCCTCGTGTACTACGACGCCAAGGGCAAGCCGGTCAATGACATGGCCGAGTCCATCAAGACGGATGACGCCCAGAACTACACCATCAAGATCAAGAGCGGCGAGAAGTTCACCAACGGTGAGCCCGTCACGGCCGACTCGTTCGTGAAGGCGTGGAACTACGGCGCAGCGCTCGACAACGCTCAGCTCAACAGCTACTTCTTCGAGGGCATCAAGGGCTTCAGCTACGACGAGAACGTTGCAGAGCTGCCCGGCCTGAAGGTCGTCGACAAGACCACCTTCACCGTCGAGCTGTCGCAGCCCGAGTCCGACTTCCCGCTGCGTCTGGGCTACACGGCCTTCATGCCGCTGCCCGAGGCCGCGTTCAAGGACCTCAAGGCCTTCGGCGAGAACCCCATCGGCAACGGCCCCTACAAGCTGGCCTCGAAGGGCGCCTGGGAGCACAACGTCAAGATCTCCCTGGTCAAGAACAAGGACTACAAGGGTGGACGTACGCCGAAGAACGGCGGACTGGACATCATCTTCTACGCCTCGCAGGATGCGTCGTACGCCGACCTCCAGGGCGGCAACCTCGACGTGGTCGACCAGATCCCTGAGAGCGCGCTCGGCACGTACCAGAAGGACTTCCCCGACCACTCGGTGAACCAGGCCTCGGCCATCTTCCAGTCCTTCACCATCCCGGCTCGCCTCCCGCACTTCGGCGGCGAAGAGGGCAACCTGCGTCGTCAGGCGATCTCCGAGGCGATCAACCGCTCCGAGATCACCGACAAGATCTTCTCGGGAACCCGCACCCCGGCCCACGACTTCACGTCGCCGGTCATCGACGGGTACTCGGAGGACCTCAAGGGTTCCGACGTGCTGAAGTACAACGAGTCCAACGCCAAGAAGCTGTGGGCTCAGGCAGACGCCATCTCCCCGTGGAGCGGCACCTTCCAGATCGCCTACAACGCTGACGGCGGCCACCAGGGCTGGGTCGACGCGGTGACCAACAACATCAAGAACGTGCTCGGCATCGACGCGTCGGGCGCTCCGTTCCCGACCTTCAAGCAGGTTCGCGACCAGATCACCAACCGCACCATCCAGACCGCGTTCCGTACCGGTTGGCAGGCCGACTACCCGGCCCTGTACAACTTCCTCGGACCGATCTACGGCACCGGTGCAGGCTCCAACGACGGCGACTACTCGAACCCCGACGTCGACAAGCTGCTGAAGGAAGGCCTCGCAGAGACCGACACCGCAGCAGCCAACAAGAAGTTCCAGGACGCTCAGGTGATCCTCTTCAAGGATCTCCCCGCCATCCCGCTGTGGTACTCCACGGTCAACGGCGCATGGGGCGACCAGGTTCAGAACGTGCAGTTCGGCTGGAACTCCGTGCCGCTGTACTACAACATCACCAAGGCCGAGTAATTCACTCGAGCTGAGCCGACGGGGTTAGACTCCTGAGGCGCTCCAGTGGGGCGGCGGCTATCAGCCGCCGCCCCACTCCCACGCTCGACCGCCACCGGGCCGCTACAGCGGTACTCTGGTTCGGTCGAGCTTGATAGACAGTTAGGTTCCATTCATGTCACCTACCCCCTTAAGCGGGGCCTGATCCATGGCCGGCTACATCGTCCGCCGCATTCTTCAGGCGGTCCCCGTCTTCCTGGGAACAACGTTCCTCATCTATTTCATGGTCTTCGCCATGCCGGGCGATCCGATCATCGCCCTGTTCGGAGACAAGACCCCCAACCCGGCCGTCGTCGCCCAGCTGCGTGAGCGGTATCACCTCGACCAGCCGTTCATCGTCCAGTACTTCATCTTCCTCGGCGGCATCTTCCGCGGCGATCTCGGCGTCTCGTTCTCGGGCCAGCCGGTAGCGGAAATCCTCGCCAAGACCTTCCCGGTCACCCTGCGCCTGGCCGCACTGGCGATCTTCTTCGAGATGGTCGCCGGCATCACCGTCGGCCTCATCAGCGGTCTCCGCAAGGGCAAGCTGTTCGACTCGAGCGCGCTCCTGGTCAGCCTGGTGCTCATCTCGCTGCCGATCTTCGTGATCGCCTTCGTCTTCCAACTCGTCTTCGGCGTTCAGCTGGGGTGGTTCCGAACGACGGTCGGCTTCGGAGCGCCCATCCAGGACCTGATCATGCCAGCGCTGGTGCTGGCGACCATCTCGTTCGCCCAGATCTCGAGACTGACACGGTCGTCCGTCATCGACACGAGCGGACAGGACTTCGTGCGCACCGCTGCCTCGAAGGGTCTCAGCCGTCGCCGAATCGTTCCGGTGCACATCCTGCGCAACTCGCTGATCCCCGTGGTCACCTACCTCGCCGTCGACTTCGGGACCCTGATGGTCGGTGCCACGATCACCGAGGGAATCTTCAACGTGCCGGGCGTCGGTCGCACCCTCTACCAGGCCATCATCCGCGGTGAGGGACCGACCGTCGTGTCGTTCGTCACCGTCATGGTCCTGATCTACCTCGTGGTGAACATTCTGGTGGATCTGTTCTACGCCGTTCTCGACCCGAGGATCCGCTATGCCAAGTAAGACAACGAACCTGCCCCACTTCGTCGCGCCTGTCGAGGAGACCCCTCTCGTCGCGATCGACTCGGTCAAGGTCGACGAGAAGCCGTCGAATCTCTGGATCGACGCGTGGCGCGACATGCGCAAGCGTCCGATGTTCTGGATCTCGGCCGTCCTGATCGTGCTCGTGGTCCTGGTCGCGATCTTCCCGTCCCTGTTCACCGCGGCAGCCCCCAACAACAACTGCTACCTGCAGAACAGCAACGGCGGCCCGACGGCCGGCCATCCTCTGGGATTCACCAAGCAGGGTTGCGACGTTTTCGCTCGCATCGTCTACGGCACGTCGACGTCGCTGTCGGTGGGCATCCTCGTGACGATCCTCGTGGCCGTGCTCGGAATCGTCTTCGGTGCATTCGCGGGGTTCTACGGCGGATGGATCGACAGCGTGCTCTCGCGCCTCGGCGACATCTTCTTCTCGATCCCCTACATCCTCGCCGCCGTCGTCATCATGAGCGTCCTGTCCCAGTACCGGAACGTGATCGTCCTCGCCCTGGCGATCGGCATCTTCGCATGGCCATCCACGGCGCGCGTGCTTCGAGCCGAGATACTCCGGGTGAAGAACTCCGACTTCGTGATGGCGTCCACGGCTCTCGGTGTCTCACGGTTCCGCATCCTGGTGCGTCACGTGCTGCCCAACTCGATCGCGCCGGTCATCGTCGTCACGACGATCTCGCTCGCCGCCGCGATCGTCGCCGAGGCCTCGCTCTCGTTCCTCGGGGTGGGTCTGCCGTCTTCCGTCATGTCGTGGGGTAACGACATCAGCCAGGCGCAGACCGATCTCCGTACCAACCCGATGACGCTCATCTACCCGTCGATCGCCCTGTCGATCACGGTTCTGAGCTTCATCATGATGGGCGAGGTCATCCGCGACGCCCTCGACCCGAAGGCGAGGGCACAGCGTTGAGCACCCCCACCGTGACCATCGGACGCACCGCAGACGATGAGCGTCCCATCCTCGAGGTCAAAGACCTGCAGGTCGGCTTCACCACCCAGAACGGCGTGGTCAAGGCCGTCGACGGCGTCAACATCACCCTCTACCGCGGGCAGTCGCTCGCGATCGTGGGCGAGTCGGGCTCCGGCAAGTCGACAACGGCCCACGCCATCATCAAGCTGCTTCCCGGCAGCGGAAAGATCACCGGTGGGCAGATCCTGCTCGACGGCGTCGACCTGACCGCCAAGTCCGAGAGGGAGATGGAGGAGGTTCGCGGCACCGGAATCGGTTTCGTGCCCCAGGACCCGATGTCCAACCTCAACCCGGTCTGGTCGATCGGGTTCCAGGTCGAGGAGGCCATCAAGGCCAACGGGATCGCGTCGGGTCGCAAGGCCGTGAAGGCTCGCGCCATCGAGGTGCTCAAGGAGGCGGGCCTCGGCGACGCCGACCGCCGCATGAAGCAGTTCCCGCACCAGTTCTCGGGCGGTATGCGCCAGCGCGTGCTCATCGGCATGGGTCTCGCGGCCAACCCGAAGCTGCTCATCGCCGACGAGCCCACCTCGGCGCTCGACGTGACCGTGCAGCGGGTGATCCTCGACCACCTCGAGTCGCTCACGCGGGACCTCGGCACCACGCTGCTGTTCATCACGCACGACCTCGGCCTCGCGGCGGAGCGCGCCGAGCAGCTCGTGGTGATGTACAAGGGCCGGGTCGTCGAATCCGGCTCGTCGGTGGAGATCCTGCAGAACCCGCAGCATCCCTACACGCAGCGACTCGTGGCGGCCGCGCCGAGCCTGGCCTCGCGCCGCATCCAGGCATCCGTCCACAACGAGCAGCAGGAGATCGAGGTCGATCACGCCGACGACTCCGCCGCCGAGGTCATCGACCTGCTGTCCACGGCGGAGGCTCGCGCTGAGGCGGTCGAGGCCGCGTCGCACAAGGAGCCCGCCATCGTGGTGGAGGACCTCACCAAGGTCTTCAAGATCCGCGGATCAGGCAACTTCACCGCCGTCGACAGCATCAGCTTCCAGATCGCCCGGGGCACGACGACCGCGCTGGTCGGCGAGTCCGGATCCGGCAAGTCGACCGTGGCCAAGATGCTGCTGAAGCTCGAGGACGTCACGAGCGGCAAGATCCTCGTCGGAGGCAAGGATCTCGCCTCCACGACCGGTAAGGAGCTGTTCAACCTGCGCAGCAGGATGCAGCCCGTCTTCCAGGACCCGTACGGTTCGCTCAACCCGTTGCGCAACATCGGCAACACCATCGGGGAGCCGCTGCAGGTCCACGGAGTGGGAACCCGGGCGACCCGTCGTGCCCGTGTACTCGAGCTGCTCGACCAGGTCTCGCTCCCCAGCACCCTTGTCACGCGGTACCCCAACGAGTTGTCGGGTGGCCAGCGTCAGCGCATCGCCATTGCGCGGGCGCTCGCGCTCAAGCCGGAGATCGTCATCCTCGACGAGGCCGTGTCGGCTCTCGACGTGCTCGTGCAGGCCCAGATCCTGCGCCTGCTCGCCGACCTGCAGGCCGAGCTCGATCTCACCTACCTGTTCATCACGCACGACCTCGCGGTCGTCCGGGTGATCGCGGACAACGTCTGCGTCATGCAGAAGGGCAAGATCGTCGAGGCGGCGCCGACCGACGAGGTGTTCGACAACCCCAAGGAGCAGTACACGCGCGACCTGCTCGACGCCATCCCCGGGGCGAGCATCGAGCTCGCCAGCTGACGGACGCGGTACACTGGGTGGTCGGGTGCGTTCTGCACCCGGCCACCCTTCTTTCGCGCCGCCCATGATGCCTGCGCGTTCGGGCATCACACGGATGCCGTAGCCACAGCAAAGGAACTCAGATCCATGGCCATCGCCACGCGCGCAGACCTCCGCAACGTCGCCATCGTGGCGCACGTCGACCACGGCAAGACCACCCTCGTCGACGCCATGCTCACCCAGACCCACTCGTTCGGCGAGCACGCACACGTCGACGAGCGCGCCATGGACTCCAACGAGCTCGAGCGCGAGAAGGGCATCACGATCCTCGCCAAGAACACGGCGATCACGTACGCCGGCGAGCACGCCACGAGCGGCCCCATCACGATCAACGTCATCGACACCCCCGGCCACGCCGACTTCGGTGGAGAGGTCGAGCGCGGCCTGTCCATGGTCGACGGCGTCGTGCTTCTCGTGGACGCATCCGAGGGCCCGCTGCCGCAGACGCGCTTCGTGCTCCGTAAGGCACTCGAGGCCAAGCTGCCCGTCATCCTGCTGGTCAACAAAACAGACCGCCCGGACGCCCGCATCGACGAGGTCGTCGGCGAGAGCCAGGACCTCCTGCTCGGCCTCGCATCCGACCTCCACGACGACGTCCCCGACCTCGACATCGACGCCCTGCTCGACGTGCCCGTCGTGTACGCCTCCGGTCGCAATGGAGCCGCGAGCCTCAACAAGCCCGCCAACGGAACCCTGCCGGACAACGCCGACCTCGAGCCGCTCTTCGGTGCCATCCTCGAGCACATCCCCGCACCGCAGTACGACGACGACGCGCCCCTCCAGGCCTGGGTCACGAACCTCGACGCGTCGCCGTTCCTCGGCCGTCTCGCCCTGCTGCGCGTCTTCAACGGCACGCTCAAGAAGGGCGAGACCGTCGCTTGGGTCCGGCACGACGGCCAGGTCAAGAACGTCCGCATCACCGAGCTGCTGAAGACCCGCGCACTCGAGCGTTACCCCGCCGAGAGCGCCGGCCCCGGTGACATCGTCGCCGTCGCCGGATTCGAGGACATCACCATCGGCGAGACCCTCGCCGACCCCGAGGACGTGCGGCCGCTGCCGCAGATCCATGTCGACGACCCCGCGATCTCGATGACCATCGGCACCAACACCTCGCCGCTGGTCGGCAAGGTCAAGGGCCACAAGCTGACCGCCCGCATGGTCAAGGACCGTCTGGACCGCGAGCTGGTCGGAAACGTCTCTCTCAAGATCGTCGACATCGGACGCCCCGACGCCTGGGAGGTGCAGGGCCGCGGCGAGTTGGCCCTCGCCATCCTGGTCGAGCAGATGCGTCGCGAGGGCTACGAGCTCACCGTCGGCAAGCCGCAGGTGGTCACCAAGCGCATCGACGGCAAGCTGCAGGAGCCTTTCGAGCACCTCACCATCGACGCTCCCGAGGAGTACCTCGGTGCCATCACGCAGCTGATGGCCTCGCGCAAGGGCCGCATGGAGAACATGGCCAACCACGGCACCGGATGGGTCCGCATGGAGTTCATCGTCCCGTCGCGCGGCCTCATCGGCTTCCGAACCGACTTCCTCACCATCACGCGCGGCACTGGCATCGCCAACGCCATCTCGCACGGCTACGACGACTGGGCGGGCGAGATCGTCACCCGCACCAACGGCTCGATCGTCGCCGACCGCTCCGGCGTGGTGACGCCGTTCGCCATCATCGCGCTCCAGGAGCGCATGACCTTCTTCGTGCAGCCGACCGAGGAGGTGTACGAGGGCATGGTCATCGGCGAGAATTCCCGCGCCGACGACATGGACGTCAACATCACCAAGGAGAAGAAGCTGACCAACATGCGTCAGTCGACCGCAGACAACTTCGAGTCGATGACGCCCTCTCGTCAGCTGACCCTCGAGGAGTGCCTCGAGTTCGCCCGCGAGGACGAGTGCGTCGAGGTGACGCCGACCGCCGTGCGCATCCGCAAGGTCGACCTCGACCAGCAGTCGCGCGCGCGTTCCACCTCGCGTCTGAAGAAGCAGAACCAGTCCTGACGTCTCCGCGCTCCGGCGAGAGCACGGCAGCGTACGCTGGACCCATTCGATCGGGGAGGCGAGCATGAACACGATCCGGCGACGGATGGCGGTGCCCGCACTGGTGGTCGCGCTCGCGCTGACGCCGGTGCTGGCCGGGTGCTCCGTGCAGGACCTCGTCGACAAGGCATCGGGCGGCCATGTCAGCGTCGGCGGATCACTGCCGAAGGGCTGGCCGAGCGACGTGCCGGTGATCGATGGCAAGATCCTCTTCGGCGCCGGCGGTCAGGGCGATGAGGGCAAGGCCTGGGTCGTGACGATCGACGCGACGGCGGACGATCCGCTCGCCGCCGCCAAGGACTCCCTCGAGAAGGCGGGCTTCGTCACAGCAGACGCCGCGTCGGGGCAGGCGGGTGACGTGGGCGCGCTCGCGATGAAGAACGCGAATTACGCGGTCGTCGTGGCCGGCACCAAGGACGGAGTGATCTACACGGTCACCCCCGTCACGCGCTAGGACCTCAGGCGAACCTAGGGCTCAGGCGAACAGCTGCTGCCCGATGAAACCGCCCGCCTTCGCTCCCGGCGGCACGGCGAACACGGCTGACCCGACGTGACGGATGTACTCCTTCAGGGCATCCGTCGCCAGCGAGCGCTGGATGTCGATGAACTGTTGCGGATCGCGCTGGTAGGAGATGAAGAACAGGCCCGCGTCCAGGCGGCCGAGCTGGTCGTTTCCGTCGACGTAGTTGTAGCCGCGTCGCAGCAGTTGCGTTCCCTTGTTCTGGTCGGGATGCGCGAGGCGCACGTGCGCGGCCTTGTCGATCAGCGGCTTGCCGGTCGCGCCGGTGGCCGAGAAGTCGGGGGCGGTGAACTCCGCGCCGCCGGACAGCGGTGCCCCGGCGCCCTTGTTTCGTCCGATCACCCGCTCCTGCTCCTGAAGCTGGGCGCGGTCCCACGTCTCGATGATCATGCGAATCTTGCGGGTCACGAGATAGCTGCCACCGGCCATCCACGACGGATCACCGTCGGCCCAGACCTGCGCGTCGACGACCTTCGGATCCTCCGCCTTGATGTTGGCCGTGCCGTCCTTGAACCCCATCAGGTTGCGGGCGGTCAACTGCGACGTCGACGTGGACGAGGTGCGCCCGAAGCCCAGTTGCGACCAGCGGATGGACGCGCGCCCGAAGGCGATGCGGCTCAGGTTGCGGATGGCGTGCACCGCGACCTGCGGGTCGTCGGCGCAGGCCTGGATGGCGATGTCGCCTCCACTGATCTCGGGGCTCAGGTTGTCGCCCGAGAAGCGGGGGAGCACCGCCAGGGCCGCAGGGCGTCGAGAGGCCAGGCCGAATCGGTCGCGGCCATCCGTCGTCTGGAACAGCGTGGGACCGAACCCGAAGGTGATGGTGAGGCCTGCGGCCGGGAGGTCGAGCGCTTCGCCGGTGTCCTCGGGGGGAGCGACCTCGGGACCGTCGACGGCGCCCGTCTCGCCCACGGGCTGGCCGGCGGTCATCTTGGCCGCTGCCGCAGTCCAGTCCTTGAGGAGCTGGACGAGGTCATCGCGCGTCAGGCTGTCCGCGAGATCGAAGGACGCGAAGTGCAGCCTGTCCTGGACCGGCGTCGTGATGCCCGCCTGGTGCGCGCCGTGAAACGGATAGACGGCATTGCGCTGGGAGGAGGCCGATGCCGCGTTCGCGCCGATCGCCGCGCCCGTGCCTCCGCCGACGGCGAGACCGGCCGCGCCCGCACCGATGAGTCCGAGCAAGCCTCGTCGCGACACCCCGTGCGGCGCCTTCGCGTCCTCGGCCGCCGTCGCGGTCGCGCCCGACGGATCAGTCGGGGGGATACCCGGCTGATCCGTCGAGGCTGGATCGGTTCTCACCCTTCGATCATGCCCCGAGAACGAGCGCGGTCAGCTGTGAGAGCGGCTCCGAGAGTGCGTTGACCTGGTCGGAGAGCGCCTTCTTCTGGGCGTCGGTGACCTGGCCGTAGTCGGTGAATCCGGCGTCGATGCTGCCGTACTGTGCGAGCAGGCCGTTCAGTGCTGAGAACTCGGCGTCGATGCTCGCGGTGAGCTTCTTGCCCTTCTCACCCTTCGTGAGCGCGATGTCGCGGACGTTGCCGTAGGCGACATCCGCGCCCTGCACATTGGCCGCGAAGTCGGTGAGGTCGGTGCCCGACCACCAGTCCTCCTCCCCGCTGATCTTGCCGGACGCCACCTCGTCGAGCAGCCCGATCGAACCGTTCGAGATGTCGGCGAGGCTGACGGTGAAGTCCTTGGCACTCACGAGTTCCTGAAGCTTCGCGGTGTCGCCCACGAGGCCGGCCGCGAAGCTCTGGCGCTGCGCGGGTGTGGACGGCGCCCAGTCCAGGAAGGCACTCGTTCCGTCTGAGTTGAGGGCGCCGGGAGCCGGCGGCCACAGGTCCTTCTCGATGCGGTGGAACCCGGTCCAGTCCAGGCCCTCGGCCACGGCGTCGACCTCGCGGTAGTCCAGCTTCGGGTCGAGATCGCCGAAGGCCTCGGCGGTCGGCTCGATGCGCTCGTAGAAGGCGCGGGTCGAGGCGAACAGCGAACGGGCCTTCTCGTCGTCACCAGCGGCGTACGCGGCCGAGAATGCGGCGACGGCGGGCACCAATTCGCCGACCTGCGACTTGATGTAGGAGATGTAGTTCGTGACGGCGACATCGCTGAGCTTCTTCGCGTCGCTGGTGAGCTCGGTCGCAGCGCCGGTGACCTGGAATGCGGCCAGACCGACGGGGCCGCCCACCTGCTGGAACTTGCAGGCCGTGTAGTAGCTCCCCGGCTCGAGCTGGGCGACGTACGTCACCGTCTGCCCGGGCGTGATGTTCTCCTTCTCGCCGACGATGCGGAGCTTGTCCGATGCATAGATCTCGAATTCGTTGGTGTCACTGCCCTTGTTGGTGATGCTGAACGACACCGCGCCCGTCGCAGTCGTCTTCTCGGCCACCGCGCAGGTGTCATCGGTGATCGCGACGTTCACGGCGCCGGCGCCGGCGCCGGCCTTGTTCGGCACGCAGCCGGTGAGGGCGACGGCTACGACTCCGGCTGCGATGAAACCGGTGACGAGTCTGCGGGGCATGCGGGTACTCCTGGGGGTGCTGTGTTGGAAGGTGGGCGGAACGGTTTCAGGCCGAGTGCTGGACGAGAGGGGGTGCCTTGGTGACCGAAGGCGACGGCACGGATGCGGCAGGCGCGGTGGGGCCGGCCTTCGCGGGCGCCTTGCCGATCACC
Source organism: Orlajensenia flava (assembly GCF_004801905.1). Taxonomy (GTDB): domain Bacteria; phylum Actinomycetota; class Actinomycetes; order Actinomycetales; family Microbacteriaceae; genus Orlajensenia; species Orlajensenia flava. The sequence goes on from NZ_SSSN01000002.1 coordinate 250,165, forward strand.
TGGCGGAGGAACAGTGTTCCGACCACGATCAGGTAAGCGAACCATGCCCCCACCTGAGCCCACGTGGGCTCCGCCGTGAAGTTGAACACGCCGCCGAGCACAGCGCCGTACCAGCTCGTGGGAGGGATGGCCCCCGCCAGGCTGTACGCGGCGTGACCCAGCCCGGGGATGACGCCGCCCTCCTGCAGGTCGCCGATGCCGTAGGCGAACACGCCGGCCGCGACGAGGATGAGGAACGCGCCGGTCCAGGTGAAGAACCGGGAGAGGTTGATGCGCACGAATCCGCGGTAGATGAGGAAGGAGATCACCACGGAGGTCAGGATGCCCAGCAGTGCGCCGAGCGAACCGGTGAGCGCGTTGCCGCTGGATGCGACGGTGGCCCAGACGAACAGCGCCGTCTCGATACCCTCCCGACCCACGCTGAGCAGGCCGAGCAGCACGATTCCCGATGCGGCGCCGGCAAGGGCGGCGTCGAGCTTGGAGTGCAGGTCGTGCTTGAGGCTGCGGGCGTTGCGTGCCATCCAGAAGATCATCCACGTGACCATGGCCACCGCGACGATCGAGAGCGAGCCGCCAAGGATCTCCTGAGCCTGGAAGCTCAAGCCGTAGGGGCCCCACGTGAGGATGGCGCCGACTCCCAGCGAGACGAGGATGGCCGCGCCGATGCCGATCCACAGGCGGGGGAGCACGTCGCGACGATCCACCTTGCGGAGGTAGGCGACGAGGATGCCGACCACGAGGCCGGCTTCGAGGCCTTCGCGCAGGCCGATCAGGTAGTTGGCGAGCATGGGTCTTTCCGATGGAGCGGCGTGAATTGGTAAGGCTAACCTAAGCGAATTCGACTCTAACCCGCGCTTGTCGCAGTGTCCAGTCGCGCCGCGACGGTTCACGGCGAAGACCTAGACTTCCTCTCAGGCGAGGCGATCCCTCGGTCCGGGGAGGGGGGATCATGGCGGAGCAGTCGAGTTTCGGTTCGCGCGTCGGCCGCATCGCGCTCGGGTTCGTGATCGGCGCCGCGTATGGAGCGGTCGGGACCGTCGCGCACCAGTCGACCGTTGCCGTCGGGGGCGTGGACCTGCCGTGGGGGCTCATCGTCGCCCTGATCGGCGCAACAGCCCTTCTCGTCGGGCTGCGTCTGGTGGTCGACGACCGCCTGGTCGTGGGAGCATGCGCCGTCGGACTTCTCGGCGTCATCGTCCTCCTCTCACTCAGGAGCGTCGGCGGATCGGTCCTGGTGCCCAACGGCGTCTCGGGGCTGGTCTGGATCATCGGCACGGCCGCCGTGGCTGCTCTCACCATCGCCTGGCCGAGGTTGCCGCAGCAGCACCCGGCCCGGCAGCACGCGTAAACTGGCCGACAGGCCTCCGGAAGGGAATCGTCAACTGTGACCTATGTCATCGCTCTGCCGTGCGTGGACGTGAAGGACCGTGCGTGCATCGACGAGTGCCCCGTCGACTGCATCTACGAAGGGGAGCGATCGCTCTACATCCACCCCGACGAGTGCGTCGACTGCGGCGCCTGCGAGCCGGTCTGCCCCGTCGAGGCGATCTACTACGAGGACGACCTGCCCGAGCAGTGGGCCGACTACTACAAGGCCAACGTCGAGTTCTTCGACGACATCGGCTCCCCGGGGGGCGCGGCCAAGGTCGGCGTCATCGCCAAGGACCACCCCGTCATCTCCGTCCTGCCTCCCCAGGCTCATTAGGGCGTCGTGCTGAAGCCGCTTCCGGACTACCCCTGGGACCGGATGGAGCCGTACATCGAGCGTGCTCGTCGGCACCCGGGCGGCATCGTCGACCTGTCGATCGGCTCTCCGGTCGACGCGACTCCCGACATCATCCGTGAAGCGCTGTCGGAGGCGACGGATGCGCATGCCTACCCGGCGACCATCGGCACGCCGGCGCTGCGGCAGGCCATCATCGACTGGTTCCAGAGACGCCGAGGCGTCACGGGGCTGACGGAGGCGAACGTGCTGCCGACCATTGGCTCCAAGGAGCTGGTGGCTCTGCTGCCGTTCATGCTCGGCCTCGGCGAGGGCGATGTGGTCGTTCATCCGCTGGCCGCCTATCCGACCTACGCCATCGGCGCCGCCCTGGCCGGTGCCACCGCGTTCGGCTCCGACGAGCCGGCGGCCTGGCCGGAGCGCACCCGGCTGATCTGGCTGAACAGTCCGGGTAACCCCGATGGTCGGGTGCTATCGATCGACGAGTTGCGCGCCGCGCGAGCCCGCGCGCTGCAGCTCGGGGCGACCATCGTGAGCGACGAGTGCTACGCCGAACTGGGCTGGGACGAGCCGTGGAACACCGAGCAGATCCCGAGCATCCTCGATCCGCGCGTGATCGAGGGCGATCGCTCGAACACGCTGGCGGTCTACTCGCTCAGCAAGCAGTCCAACATGGCCGGGTATCGAGCGGCCTTCGTCGCCGGATGCGCCACCCTCATCGGCCGCATCACCACCGTGCGCAAGCACGCCGGTCTCATGCTCCCCGCCCCGCTGCAGGCGGCCATGGTCGTCGCCCTCGGAGACGACGTGCACGTGGCCGAACAGAAGGAGCTCTACCGAGTGCGACGCGACATCCTGCTCCCGGCCGTCGAGGCCGCCGGATTCCGCATCGACCAGAGCCGGGCGGGCCTTTACATCTGGGCGACCGAGGGCCGCGACGCCTGGGACAGCATCGACCGGCTGGCCAGCCTCGGCATCGTCGCCGGGCCGGGTCACTTCTACGGGGACGCCTACCCCGAGCACGTCCGGTTCTCGCTCACCGCGACGGACGAGCGCATCGCGGCGGCGGCCGAGCGACTCACCGCGTGACCGCATCCGTGCCTGATCTCCGTCGATGTTGGGCGCTTCCGACAACCGAAGGTGCGAAGCGTTGGCCGATGCGGCGGTTGGCCACCCTGCCGATTAGGCTGTATCGGGGGATCTCCCAGACTCGTCACAGCGAGCTGTGGTCGGCCCCATCCACCGACACAGCTCAGGAGGCGTAGTGGGCAACGAGGATCAGGCCGCAGGACAGAAGGCGCAGCTCGAGTTTCCGGGCGGCCGGGCCGAATTCCCCATCCTCCCGAGTGTGGACGGAGCGTCGAGCCTCGATCTGTCGAGCCTGACCAAGCAGACCGGTCTCACCGGGCTGGACTACGGATTCGTCAACACCTCGGCCACGCGATCGGCGATCACCTACATCGACGGCGACGCCGGCATCCTGCGCTACCGCGGCTACCCCATCGAGCAGGTCGCGGCCAACGCCAGCTACCTCGAGACGGCCTGGCTCCTGATCTACGGCGAGCTGCCGACGGCCGATGAGCTCGCCGAGTTCGACGAGAAGATCCGTCGCCACACGCTGCTGCACGAGGACCTCAAGCGATTCTTCTCGGCGTTGCCGCACACCGCGCACCCCATGTCGGTGCTCTCGAGCGCGGTGTCGGCGTTGTCGACGTACTATGAGGACTCATCCGACCCGAAGGATGCCGAACAGGTCGAGCTCACGACCATCCGTCTGCTGGCGAAGCTGCCGGTCATCGCGGCGTACGCCCACAAGAAGTCGGTCGGCCAGGCATTCCTCTACCCCGACAACTCGCTGTCGTTCGTCGACAACTTCCTGAAGCTCAACTTCGGGAACCTCGCGGAGATCTACCAGATCGACCCGGTGCTCTCGAAGGCTCTCGAGCGCCTGCTCATCCTGCACGAGGACCACGAGCAGAACGCCTCCACGTCCACCGTGCGGCTGGTCGGCTCGACGGGGGCGAACCTGTACGCCTCCATCTCCGCCGGCATCAACGCTCTGTATGGCCCGCTGCACGGCGGGGCGAACGAGGCCGTGCTCGAGATGCTCGCCGGCATCCGCGACTCGGGTGAGGGCGTCGCCCGCTTCGTCGAGCGCGTCAAGAACAAGGAGGACGGTGTGAAGCTCATGGGCTTCGGGCACCGCGTCTACAAGAACTACGACCCGCGCGCCAAGCTCGTCAAGGAGAGCGCCGACGAGGTGCTGGAGCTGCTGGGCGTGCACGACCCGCTGCTCGATCTGGCGAAGGAGCTCGAGCAGATCGCGCTCGAGGACGACTACTTCAAGGAGCGCAGGCTGTACCCGAACGTCGACTTCTACACCGGCGTCATCTACAAGGCGATGGGCTTCCCGACGCGCATGTTCACGGTGCTGTTCGCGATCGGCCGGCTGCCCGGCTGGATCGCCCACTGGCGCGAGATGAACAACGACCCGCAGACCAAGATCGGCCGCCCGCAGCAGCTGTACGTCGGCTCGCCGCAGCGCGACTGGCCCGCCGACCGCTAGTCGCCTCCGTGGACGTCGAGATCCGGCCGCTCGGTGGTGACGACGTCGACGCCCTCCAGAGGTTGCTGGAGCTCGACCCGGGCTACTCGGAGCGGGTCACGGGATATCCGCCCGGCCCGTCCGACGCCCTGAGCGCACTCATCTCGCGGCCGGAGACCGTGACCGAGGACCACAAGCATGGTCATGGGTTGTGGCTGGACGGCGCTCTGACGGCGTTCATCGACACGGTCGAGGGCTACCCCGACGACCTCACGGCCACGATCGGCCTGGTCATGGTGGCTCCCGCTGCGCGACGTGAGGGATTCGGCACCCGTCTGCACGACGCCGTCATGCGTGAGATGCATCAGCGCGGGATCCGGACGATGCGCATGCCGATCGTCGCCACAGTCGCAACGGATGCGGAGCCTTTCGCGCGTTCGGCCGGGTATCGGCCGACCGGCGAGGTGAAGGAGCATCGCTACTCCCAGCTGGAGAGCACGGTCGCGATCTGGAGCAGGTCGTGCGGCGCGGACTGACGCCCGGCCACCGATAACATCTCGTCATGGCCGAACGAATTCTGCGCCCGGTTCGACTCACGAGCATCCCTCGGGAGCGGTTCACGGTCACCCGCGATGTTCCGCGCACTGTCCGCGTCGCCGTCTGGGTGCTCGTCGCCCTTGCGGCCGTCGCCGGCATCCGCATTCTCTTCGACGTCCTGACAGTGGACTGGAACGCCTACCTCGCCACGGCGGTGCACTCCTTCGTCCACAACGGGCGCACGCTCCACGTCACAACCGCGGAGGCGATCGGCGGCCGGGTGGCGGCGTGGGCCTTGGGCCTCGTCGTGGTGGGCGTGCAGATCGTCCTGAGTCTCCTACTGTGGCGCGGGCTCAACTGGGTGCGCGTGCTCCTGAGCGTGTTCGCCGTCTTGGGCCTCCTGACGATGTTCTTCCAGCAGAACCCGTTCATCTACCTCGAGGACCTCATCACCGCTGCCGCCGTCGGGTCGACCTGGTTGCCTGAGTCGAACGCCTTCTTTCGACAGCTCACGGAAGATCGGCGGAAGCACCGCTCTCGACAGTTCCGCTGACGTCAGCTGATCAGTCGTGGTTCGCCTTCAGCACGAGGGTGTCCTTCGCCGCCTTCTGGTAGGCCTTCGGCGTGAAGGGCCACGGGCGCGTCTGGTTCTGCTGCCAGAGCGTGGTCTGGTCGGCGTAGTTCGGGTGGAATGCGTGCCCCGACTCGCCGGAGAGGTTGATCCAGGTCGACTGGTCGAAGTCGGCCAGGCTGATCACCTGGCGCATCGACGGAACCCAGTGCACGTCGTAGCTGTCCTCGGTGGCGTCCCATCCGAGGGCGTCGACCACCGACGTACTGCCGGGCAGTTCGTACGGTCCCCGGTTGAACAGCCACTCCAGCGGCGGGACGCCCGACTCGCCGAAGCTGGCATTGGTCAGCTCGAGGGTGTGCAGCGAGCCCCACCGCCACTTGGATGGATCGCCGCCCATGGCATCCGTGCCCTCTTCCCAGGCCTTCTTCGCGGCGTAGGCGAGCATCTCGTCACGACCGCTGACGCCGATCTTCTTGTTGGTCCACCACGGCGAATCGGGCTGGCCGAGCAGGGTGCCGACGACACTGAACCAGCGATCGCCTCCGGCCGGTCGAGTGCCGTCGGGCAGCTTGTCGCCGAACATCGCCACCAGCAATTGCCGCCACGTCATCTGGAAGTAGGCGGCCGCGGCGCTGTCGACGCCGTCGCGATCGTCCCACTTCTTCAGGAGCGCAACCCCTTTTGCCGCGTCCCCGCTGAGTTTCAGATCGGCCAGCACGGGTGCCAGCTGGGCCGCGTTGGCGTCGACGTCGTCGGCCTGGATGGATGCCATCGTCTTCACCGTGAACTTCTCACCCGAGGCGATCTGGGCCTGGATGCGGGTGGTGATCTGCTGCGCCCGGTAGCCGAGGTCCCAGTCCCTCGTGATGAATGCAGGGAAGTCCGCGGGCGCCGCCGCGTTGTTGGCCGTGACGATGTAGCCGCTCGGCGGGTTGAACACCGAGGGAAGCGCGCTGAAGGGGACGTAGCCCGACCAGCCCGACGCCGACGTCCATCCCGGGTTCACGGCGGTGCCATCGCCCGAGCGTCGGATGGGGATGAGGCCGGGCGCCTGGTAGCCGATGTTGCCGTCGACGTCGGAATAGAGCAGGTTTTGCGACGGGACCTCGAAGAGCGAGGCGGCCGCGCGGAACTGATCCCAGTTCGTCGCCCTGTCCATGGCGAAGATGGCGGATGCCGTTCGGCCCGGCGTCAGCGCCGTCCACTGCAGGCTGAGCGCGTAGTCGCCATCCGGATAGCCGGCCTTGGTCGGATAGTCGTGCGTGATGGTGCCGAACGCGTCGCTGATGTCGCTCACGATCGGCCCGTGCTCGGTCGCCCGGATGGTGATGGTGACGGGTGCACCCCCTGCGACCTTGATCTTCTCCGTATGGGAGGTCAGCGGCACCTGCACGCCATCCATCTCGTAGGAGGTGCCTTTCACCTTCTCGAGGTAGAGGTCGGCGACGTCGGGCCCCAGGTTGGTGAAGCCCCACGCGACGCGGTCGTTGTGCCCGATGATCACGCCCGGCAGACCCGAGAAGGTGTAGCCACTCACGTCGAACGGGCACTCTGCGGTGACCTTCAGGCAGTGCAGGCCCGCTTGGTACCAGATGGAGGGCATCACCGCCCCGAGGTGCGGGTCGTTGGCGAGGAGAGGTTTTCCGGTGTCGGTGAGCGAGCCCGACACGACCCAGGAGTTGGATCCGATGTCGCTGCCCGCCGGTCCCATGAGCGCCGGTACGTCGTCGAGGGCCGCCTTCAGTCGTGTCAGTGGCGCGGCAGCGGCGACGGATGCGGCTTCGCCGAGCGGCTCGACGGAGGTGGCAGCGGTCGCGGCCGGCGCCGGGCCGCCGATGATGGTGGGGTGCGAGGCGAAGGGATAGTCGGGGTGGAGTTGCGCGACCTGCTCCGGCGTGAGCTTCGTGGAGAGCAGCGCCCGGTCGATCTCGTCGTCGAGGTTGCTGCGGAGGTCCCACGCCATCGCCTTCAACCACGCGACCGAGTCGGCCGGCGTCCACTTCTCGGGCTTGTAACCGGGCGTCTGGATGCCCAGGACGGCGTACTCGAGCGACAGGTCGGCGCCCTGATGGGCGGCGAGGTAGGCGTTCACACCGTCGGCGTACGCCTGGTAGAACGACAGGGTCTCGGGGTCGAGGAGCTTGACCTCCTTCTCGGCGACGGCTCGCCAGCCGAGCGTGCGGATGAAGGTGTCGGTCGGAACCTGGCTGGCGCCGAAGAGCTCCGACAGCCGGCCCGCCGTCACATGCCGACGGAAGTCCATCTCCCAGAACCGGTCCTGTGCGTGCACGTACCCCTGGGCCATGAAGAGGTCCTTGGGATTGTCCGCGACGATCTGGGGGATGCCGGCCGAATCCCGGTAGACGCTGACGTCGTGGTGGAGACCGGCGATCACGACCCGGCCGGAGAGCGTCGGGAACGAGCGCTGGACGGTCCAGACGCCGAGTCCTGCCGCCACGACACCGAGGACGAGCACGGTGACCAGCGCCCCGATGAGGAACCTGATGCCGCGATGCCTGCTCGTACGAGGGGTGTCGGTTCCCACGTCACTCCTTCGTGAATGCGGCTGTGCTGTGGACTTGTGAATCAGCTGTCCGGTCTCGGCAGGCTACCGGACGCGGCGCCGCTCCGCGCTCAGGCGTGCAGGGCGGTGTTGAGCGCGATGCCGTGACCGGAACGCTCCAGCACCTCGACGGCGCCCGTGACGGAGTTACGCCGGAAGAGGAGACCCGGCACGCCGGAAAGGGCGGCGGCCTTGACGCTCGCTCCGGCATCCGCTCCGCCGACGATGAGCACCTTGGTGCCCGCCGTCACGTAGAGACCGGCCTCGACGACGGAGTCGTCACCGATCGAGATGCCGATTCCCGAGTTGGCGCCGAGCAGCGCGCGCGCGCCGATGCTCACGCGCTGCGTTCCGCCGCCCGAGAGGGTGCCCATGATGGACGCTCCGCCGCCGATGTCGGAGCCGTCACCCACCACGACGCCCTGCGAGATGCGGCCCTCGACCATCGACGTGCCCAGCGTGCCGGCGTTGTAGTTCACGAATCCCTCGTGCATCACGGTCGTTCCCGGTGCCAGGTGGGCGCCGAGTCGCACGCGTGACGCGTCGGCGATGCGCACTCGATCCGGCACGACGTAGTCGATCAGGCGGGGGAACTTGTCCAGTCCCGTCGCGGAGATGCCGGCGCGCTGAAGGCGGATACGGAGCCGGGCGTAGTCGTCGGGGTGCATCGCGCCGGCTGTGGTCCACACCACGGCCGGGAGGTGGGCGAAGATGCCGTCGAGGTTGAGGGTGTTGGGAGCGACGAGGAGGTGCGAGAGCAGGTGCAGGCGCAGGTAGACATCCGCCGTGCTGGCCGGTGCGGCATCGAGGTCGACCGTCACGGTGACGACCTCGAGGTCGACCTCCCTGCGCTGGTCGGGCACGGCGGATGCGGCCAGCTCGTCCGGAACGGATGCCTCGGCGGGGACTGGTCCCAGTGTCGGAGCCGGGAACCAGACGTCGAGCACCGTTCCGTCGGCCGCGCGAGTGGCGAGACCGTGGCCCCAGGCCGAGCGGTCAGCCGTCGTGGGTTCAGCGGTCGTGGGTGCAGGCGAGGGCATTCTGCAAGGGTAGCGGCGGCCGCCGCGCGTGACGGCGATGCCGGACGCGCTGAATAGAATGGCCCAATGCCCGTGCCGCCCGCGCTCGACCTCTCCGCCGGTTCCGTCGCGCTCACCCGGAGCCTCTGCGACCTCCCCTCGGTCTCGGGTGATGAGGCGGTGCTCGCCGACGCGATCGAGACGGTGCTGCTTCGCCACCCGCATCTCGACGTCACGCGGGACGGCGACGCCATCGTGGCCCGCACGATGCTCGGCCGGGCTCAGCGCGTGATCATCGCCGGGCACATCGACACCGTTCCCATCAACGACAACCTGCCCACCCGCGTCGAGGACGTCGAGGGTGACGAGTACCTCTGGGGGCGCGGCACCGTCGACATGAAGGCCGGAGTCGCGGTCGCCCTCGTGCTCGCCGCCGAGTTGGATGACCCGCCCGTCGACGTGACGTGGATCTTCTATGACAACGAGGAGGTCGACGCCGAGCTCAACGGCCTCGGCCGCCTCGCTCGGAACCACCCGGACCTGCTGGCTGGCGACTTCGCCATCCTGGGGGAGCCGTCGAACGGGGGAGTCGAGGGCGGCTGCAACGGCACGATGCGGCTCGAACTGCGCACGAGCGGGCTGCGGGCGCATTCCGCGCGCTCCTGGGTGGGCGAGAACGCGATCCACAAGCTCGGTGATGCGCTCACCCGGCTCGCTGCGTACGAGCCGCGGACGGTGGAAGTCGATGGGCTGGCCTATCGGGAGGGGCTGAACGCCGTCACCGTATCTGGCGGAGTGGCCGGCAACGTCGTTCCGGATGCGGCGACACTCGTGCTCAATTACCGGTTCGCTCCCGACCAGAGCGCCGCCGAGGCCGCCGATCGGGTTCGCGCGCTCTTCTCCGACTACGATGTCGTCGTCGTGGACCAGGCAGAGGGTGCCCGCCCGGGTCTCGACGCCCCGCTCGCGCAGGCATTCGTCGCGGCCGTCGGCGCTGAGGCCAAGCCGAAGTACGGCTGGACGGATGTCGCCCGCTTCAGCGCCCTGGGCATCCCCGCCGTCAACTTCGGGCCCGGCGACCCGCTGAAGGCCCACGCGGATGACGAGCGCGTGCTCGTGAGCCAGATCACCGATGTCGAGCGTGCGCTGCGGGCATGGCTGACGACCTCCTGACCGCGCCGCCCCTGCGCCGGCGACGGGATGCGCGTCTGGTGCCGGTGCGGATGGCCGCCCGCTGGCGGCTGCTGCCGCGGTGGTTGCGCATCGTCATCGTCTTCGCCGTCTCCCGGGTGGTCACCACTGCGTTGATGCTGGTGCTGGCGAGCGTTCAGGGCGCCAATCCCTGGACCGGCGACCACCCGGCCTACCTCGACTTCGCGAGCATCTGGGACGGGCGCTGGTACGACATCGTCGCCGTCGCCGGGTACCCAGCCCAGCTGCCCATGACCGCCGATGGCCACGTGGGCGAGAACGCTTGGGCGTTCATGCCCGGCTACCCGTTCCTGGTGCGCGTGCTCATGCTCGTCTCGAACCAGCCGTGGTCGCCCGTCGCCGTGTTCGTCTCAATCGCGTTCGGGCTCGGAACAGCCCTGCTGTTCTATCGACTGCTCATCCGGCACATCGACACGTCGTCGGCGCTGTTCGCGGTGACGCTGTTCTGCTTCGCGCCGCTCTCGCCGATGATGCAGGTCGCCTACGCGGAGTCGATGTACCTGTTCCTGCTGACGCTCGCCCTCCTCTTGCTCGACGAGCACCGCTACGTGCTGCTGCTACCCGTGATCGGGCTGATGGCGTTCACGCGCCCGAGCGGGCTGGCGTTCGCGCTCGCGATCGGGTTGCACGTGCTCTACCGCTGGGTCCGGCGTCGGCGTCATCCGTTCCCTCCCCGGCAGATGCTCGAGGCCGCCGGCGCAATGGTGTTCAGCCTGCTGGCGGGGCTGGCCTGGCCGCTCATCGCCTGGGTCGCGACGGGCGACATGAGTGCCTACACCGATACCGAGCTGGCATGGCGGATGCCCTACATCGGCTACGTCGACCTGGTTCCGTTCACCGCCTGGTTCCAGGGCGCGCACTGGTGGATCGTGTTCGCGTTGGCTCCCGGCGCTCCCGAGACCGGCAAGTGGGTCGCGGCGATCATCATCGTGGTGCTGCTGATCGTCGCGTTCGTCGCGGTGCTCTTCCTTCCGGCGGTTCGGCGACTGGGGGTCGACATCCGCTTCTGGCTGGCCTCCTACGGGCTCTACCTGCTCGCCGTCTTCTTCCCGCAGTCCAGCACCTTCCGGCTGCTGATGCCGATGTTCCCCATGCTCGGCGCGTTGGCGCAACCGCGTTCACGGGTGTACCGGATCGCCCTGGTGGTTCTCGCGGTCGCCCTGCAGTGGGGATGGCTGCTCATCGCCTGGGGCGTCGACGGAGCGGACTGGAGCCCGCCGTGACGCGTGATCGCGCCGGTGCGCGGTCGCTCGATTTCGGGAATGACCGGGCAGCGGGAGATAATGGGAACGCGAAAAGCCACGAAAGGGGAACTCAATGGCGGCGATGAAGCCACGGACCGGTGACGGGCCTATGGAGGCTGTGAAGGAGGGTCGGCTCATCATCGTGCGGGTTCCGCTCGAAGGTGGCGGACGCCTCGTCGTCTCGGTCAACGACGCTGAAGCCAAGGAGCTCCACGACGCGCTGGCGAAGGTCGTCGCGCCGGCCTAGCGCACGAGCGCCACCGATGCCCGGGGTCGAGAGATTCCGGGCATCGTCGTCTGTGAACCGCCGAGCAGCGTGGCTAACCGCGCAGTTTGGCGATCTGCAGCAGGCCGTCTCCGGCCGGCGAGATCGCAGACACCACAGCGGGCGATGATGCGATCTCGGTGACGAGGGAGCGGAAGTCGCTGGCAACGTCGTCGCGCTGCGCCGGGTCCGCCACGCGTCCCCGCCAGAGTGCGTGCGGGACGAGCACGGTGCCGCCCGGTCGCACGAGACGGAGGCCGTGCTCGACGTATTCGATGACGGATGCGGGGTCGGCGTCGACCAGGACGATGTCGTACGAGTCCTCGTTCATGCGCGGCAGGACGTCACCCGCGCCGCCGGCGATGAGGCGGACGCGGTTGGGCGCGATCCCGGCCTCGGTGAAGAGCGTGCGGGCGTGCTGCTGGTGATCGACCTCCGAGTCGATCGACGTGAGCGTCGCGCCGGTCGCGCCCGCTAGCAGCCACAGACCCGACACCCCCACGCCGGTGCCGATCTCGACGATCGACGCCGCGCCGCTCGCGGCAGCGACCACGGCGATCTGCGCACCAACCGCCGGGGAGACGGGCTCGATGCCGAGTTCGAGCGACTGCTGACGCGCCTTGACGATCGATTCGGGCTCGACGACCGCGTCGTCAACGTATTTCCAGTTCAGATCTCTGTCAGACACTCGGGCTCCTGTGTGGATGGGCGTCTTCAGCCTAGAGGCGTCCCTGAGCGGGAGGTCGCCGCCTCGCCGCGGGTTATCCTGATGGCATGTTCGGCCTGACCTTCGAGAAGCTCCTCATCATCGGGGTCATCGCCGTCTTCCTGCTCGGGCCGGAGCGACTGCCGCACTATGCGGCGCAACTCGGCCGCCTCGTACGTCAACTGCGGGACATGGCCAACGGCGCCAAGGATCGCATGCGCGACGAGATGGGGCCGGACTTCGACGACGTCGACTGGAAGAAGCTCGACCCCCGGCAGTACGACCCGCGGCGGATCATCCGTGAGGCCCTGCTCGATGACGAGCCCGCCGCCCCGACCATCTCGCGGTCGGGGTCGGCGGTCGCCGGTGCGGCCGCGACCGCATCCGTGAGCCGTGCGGACCCGGCGGGTACGGCCGGCGCGTCGACCGCTGCGTCGTCACCCGCTGCGCCGCCGTCCGCCACGTCTTCACCCGCCGCGGCACCGGCGTCTGCGACGACGCCGTTCGACACCGAGGCGACCTGACCGAGCAAGAGCGGGTCATCTGACCCACTCGATTCGAGACGGCGTCCACCGGGTGGTTACACTCCACTCATGATCGCAACGACGCGAACGGGCCTGCCTCGTCGTACCATCGCCGGCTATGCCGCCGGTTCGCTGGGCACCGGCGGGTTCGCAACCCTCCCGGGCCTGGTCCTGGTCTTCTACCTGACCGACACCCTGGGCGTGGCCGCGCTGTTCGCGGGCGCCCTGGTCACCCTCGCGAAGATCTGGGACGTGCTCATCGACCCGCTCATCGGAGCGTTGAGCGACCGCTGGCTGCGCCGCACCGGGAGCCGCCGAGCGCTCATGCTTCTCGGGGCATGCACCATCCCCCTCTTTTTCGTGCTGACGTTCGCGGTGCCGCGCGGACTCGCGCCGGCCTGGGCAGGCGTATGGGTACTCGTGGCGTTCCTCCTGACAGCCACCTCGTTCAGCCTGTTCCAAGTGCCCTATATCGCCTTGCCCGCCGAGATCGCCGGCAGCTACGACGAGCGCACCAGGCTGCTCACGTGGCGGGTCGTCGTGCTGACCCTCGCCATCCTCCTCTTCGGTGCCGGAGGTCCCGCCCTCCGGCATCTGGTGAAGGACGAATACGTCGGCTATGTCGTGATGGCCGTCGTGGCCGGCGTGCTGATCGGGTTCGGCATGCTCGTCGCAGTCTTCACGGCAGTGCCCCGGCACGAGGCGCGAGTCGAGGAGACGGATGCGCCGCCCTCGCTGCGGGCCGGCTATTCCGAGGGCCTGGCCGCGCTGCGGCGCAGTGCCCCCTTCCGTGCCCTGCTGTCCACGTTTCTGCTGCAGGGCCTCGCGACCGGCCTCATGCTCGCGTCGGCCAACTACGTCGCGGTATGGGTGCTGCACTCCGATGACGCGTTGACGTTCCTGTTCGTCGCCCTGATCGCCCCCGCGCTCGTCTGCGCCCCCCTCTGGGGCCTCATCGCCCGCCGCATCGGCAAGGAGCGCGGGTACGCCATGGCGAGCGCGCTGTTCGGCCTTGCGGCGCTCTCGTTGACGGGGATGCTGTTCTCAGCCGGGCCATGGGTCTACCTGCCCGTGGCCGTGGCGGGCGCGGGCTACGCCGGCATGCAGTCGCTGCCGATGGCCATGCTGCCCGACGTGATCGCCCACGACGCGCTCTCGCAGGGTCCGGGTCGCGCCGGCACGTTCGGCGGCATGTGGACAGCCGGCGAGACCACCGGAATGGCTCTCGGCGCCACGGCACTGGCGGTCGTCCTGGCGGTCAGCGGCTACACCGAGTCCGTCGGCTCGGCGGCTGTCACGCAGAGCCCGGCAGCCGTCGTCGGCATCGTCCTGAGCTTCAGCCTCGTGCCGACCATCATCATCGCCATCAGCCTCGTCACCCTGCGTCGTTATCGACTCCGCCGGAGCGACATCGAGGCGCTTGAAACACCAGAGGTCATCGCATGAACGAGTGGAAAATCGCGCCGCAGGACGTGCTGGAGCGGCTGAACGGTCTCCGGCAGTTGGACGCCCCCACGCACGGCGGCCGCGTCCTCTCCTACGTGTACGACTCCGGCCGTGCAGAACTCGACGAACTGGCCGCTGCGGCCATCCGGGCGGTGCAGCCGCTCAACGGGCTCGACCCCACGACCTTCCGCTCCGTCGCGGTGATGGAGCGCGAGCTCGTCGGATTCTCCCGGACGCTGTTCCACGGTGACGACGACGTGGTCGGATCGATCACCTCGGGTGGCACCGAGAGCTGCTTGCTGGCTGTCAAGACCGCGCGCGATGCGTGGCGGGCCGATGGTCGATCGGGTCGTCCGCAGTTGCTGGTCGCTTCGACCGTGCACGCTGCCTTCCAGAAAGCCGCTCACTATTTCGAACTCGATCTCGTCGTCGTTCCGGTGTCGCCCGTGACGGGCGCACCGTCGGCCGAGGCCATCATCGAGCGGCTGGCGGCCGATGTCGCGCTCGTCGTCGTGAGCGCGCCGTCCTACCCCACGGCGACGCTCGACCCGGTAACCGAGGTCGCGGCGGCTGCGGCATCCGTCGGCGTTCCCGTGCACGTCGACGCCTGCATCGGCGGGTTCGCGTTGCCCTGGTGGCCAGACCTCCCTGCATGGGACTTCGCCGTGCCGGGGGTGACCAGCCTGTCGGCCGACCTGCACAAGTACGGCTACTCGCCGAAGGGCGCGTCCGTCCTGCTGCAGCGCGGACGCGACCGCCAGCGGCTGCAGTATTTCGCCACCACGCGCTGGCCCGGCTATCCTGTGGTCAATTCGACCATGCTCGGCTCCAAGTCGGCGGGCCCGCTGGCCGCGTCGTGGGCGATGGTTCAGGCCCTCGGAGCGGGCGGCCTGGCCGAACTCGCCGGGGCGGCCCGGCGCGCGACGATCGCCTTAGTCGAGGTGGTCGAGGCCATCGACGGTCTTCGCGTCGTCGGCGGCCCGGTCGGTCCTCTCTTCGCCGTCACGAGCGATGACGACGTGGACGAGGCGCGTCGGGTGGACCCGCACCGTTTGGCCGATGCGATGCGTCGCTACGGCTTCATCGTGCAGCTTCAGCCGGGTCTCGCGCAGGGCGACGGAACGCGGATGCCGCCGACCGCGCACCTCACCGTCACCCCGGTGACGGAGCGC
The DNA here is from genome assembly GCF_004801905.1 of Orlajensenia flava. Classification (GTDB taxonomy): domain Bacteria; phylum Actinomycetota; class Actinomycetes; order Actinomycetales; family Microbacteriaceae; genus Orlajensenia; species Orlajensenia flava. Next base: position 265,695 of record NZ_SSSN01000002.1, read on the forward strand.
ATCCTTCCGGAACTCTCCGACGCACTCCGCCGGGCCGCGGACGACGTGCGGGGCGTGCCGGCTGCCCGTGCGGACGAGGTGCTGCAGGCCCTCGCCGGCTCCGGGCTCCTGGCCGAGGGTGTCATGCCGGATTCGGATGCCGCCGCCGCCCTGCTCGGCGCCGTGGGCATCTCCGATGGCAGCGTGCCCGAGGAGATGGCTCCGCTACTGGCGCTCGTGGAAGCACTGCCTGCGCCGTTGGCTGAGCGCCTCCTGACCGAGCTTCTCGCGCGGCTGGTCGAGCCCGAGGCTCAGCGGGCCTGAGCGTCAGCCGGTCTGGACCTCAGCGCGCCTGAGCGGCGTCGGAACGCACTACGACCGGGCGACCGTGAAGCGCAACCTCACGGCGGATTCCGGTGTCGGATGATGACCGACGTCGTGCTGGACGGACACCAGGGCCCCATCCGCCAGCCGCACCGTCGTGCCCTCCGTCGCCGACCTACGGGTCCCCGCTCGGTGACCGGGAGCCTCCTCAGTCGCCGCAGACCGCGGTGATGTAGAAGTAGACCTGCGCCTTCACGGCGGGCGGCAGCGGCAGCAGGTAGCGGCCATCGCGCCCTGTCGAGGTGCTCACGTCGATGACCAGGATGGTGCCGACCTTGTCGTCGGCGAGAGCATGCGGATCGCAGCGGGTCGGCCGCATGTCCAGGGTGAGGGTTCTGGGAGATGACGACGCGTCGAGGTCGAGCCCGAGCGGCCAGTTCGGTGCTCCGTCGACCGGCGACATGAGCGTCGTGGAGCGCACGTCGGTGACGGTGACCCGCCCGTCGGCGCCGGTCGGATCGAGCGCCAGGTCGATGTGCGCGACGGCCGCCGCTCCCACGCCATCGACGCGCAGCGCCGCGGGGGGAGTGACCGTCATCACCGCGTCCACGTCGTGGACGATGCAGCCCTCGCGAACGAGCCGCGAGACCACCGCGTTCGGGTCGGTCGGCACCGCTTGGATGCGCCGTCCGTCCGCGAGCACGACGGTCACCGTTCCGAGCCTCGCCGTGCCGTCGCAGCTGACGGCGGGGATGGGGACGCGCAGGTCGACCGTACTGCCCGGCGAGAGCGGCACGGCGCCGTTCTCGTAACTCGCGACGGTGGCGAAGCTCGGCGATGCGTATCGCGCGCTGGCCACCGTGATCGGCGCGTCCGACCCGTTGGTCACCTCGATCGCGAACACGTTGCGGGAGTAGTCCGTGCGTCCCTGCACGATGGCAACGGATGCCGGGGATGTCGACGGGGTGGGAGCTGGGGATCCGGAACAGGCGCTGAGCGTCAGCACCGATACGAGCGCGAGACTCAGCGCACCGGTAGCGGCGGCGAGAACTCGGCGGGGGCGCATCGGCTCACCGGGGCGAGACCGGCAGGGGCCGGCCGGCCAGGTCGCGTGCACGGGTGGAGAGGCGCTCGGCCACCGAACGGATGGCGCGGCTGGCCGCATCGTCGGGATCGGCCAGCACGACGGGCTCTCCGACATCCCCTCCGGCTCGCAGCGCGACGCTGAGGGGAACCTGCGCCAGCAGCGGGACCGGTGCATCAGGAGTCGAGACGCGCCGGGCAACCTCTGCCCCGCCGCCGGTGCCGAAGAGATCGATGACGGTGCCGTCGGGCTGGGGGAGCCCCGCCATGTTCTCGATCACACCGTAGACGCGCTGGCCGCTCTGCCGCGCGAGGATGGCGCTGCGTTCGGCGACATCCGCCGCGGCCGCCTGCGGTGTCGTGACGACGATGACCTCGGCGTGGGGGAGGAGTTGACCGATGGAGATGGCGACGTCGCCGGTTCCGGGCGGCAGGTCGAGCAGCAGCACGTCGAGGTCGCCGAAGTAGACGTCGGTGAGGAACTGGGCGATCGTGCGGTGCAGCATCGGGCCGCGCCACGACACCGCGACACCGCCACCGTCCGCTCCGGGCTCGACGAACATGCCGATCGAGATCACCTTCACGCCGAACGCGACCGGCGGGAGGATCATGTCGCCGACCTGCGTCGGGCGGGTCGCCCGCACGGCTCCGGTGTCGGCATCCGTCTCCATCAGGCCGAGGATGCCGGGGATGGAGAAGCCGTGCACGTCGGCGTCGACGATGCCGACCCGCAGGCCGGCCTCCGCCAGGGCGACCCCGAGGTTGGCGGTGATGGTCGACTTGCCCACTCCGCCCTTGCCGCTCGTGACGGCGTAGACGCGCGTGAGCGAATCGGCCGTGAACGGGATGCTGCGGGCGGCCTTGCCTCCCCGCAGGCGTTCGGTGAGGGCCTTGCGCTCCGCCACGCTCATCACGCCGACCGCCACCGAAGCGCGACCGTCGCCGACTACGAACTCCGCGGCGGCCCGGACGTCGCGCTCGATGCGCTCCGCTGCCGGACAACCGACGATGGTGAGCTTGATGGCGACGTCGACGCCGCCGTCCGCTCGTTCCGCGACGGACTCGACCATGTCGAGTTCGGTGATCGGCCGGCGGATCTCGGGGTCGATGACGCCGGAGAGGGCCGACAGGACGCGGGACTCGAGCTCAGACGACGGCATCGGTTTCGTCGTCCCGCCGGTCGGGCTCGTTCTGCTGGTCGAGCTGCTCGAGCAGACTGCGCAACTCGGCACGGATGAAGTCCTTCGACGCCATGTCGCGCATGGCGATGCGGAGGGCGACCACCTCGCGAGCGAGGTACTCGGTGTCGGCGAGGTTGCGCTCGGCGCGCTGGCGATCCTGTTCGATCTGCACGCGGTCGCGGTCGTCCTGCCGATTCTGGGCGAGCAGGATGAGGGGTGCGGCATAGGAGGCCTGCAGACTGAGCACGAGGGTCAGAGCGATGAACCCGAGGTCGCGCGAGTCGAATCGCCAGTCAGCGGGCGCCAACGTGTTCCACCCCATCCAGAGGATGACGAAGAGCGAGAGCCCCAACAGGAACCACGGGGTCCCCATCGCCCGGGCGATCCACTCGGTGAAGCGTCCGAAGCGGTCGTTCGACGACCGCGATCGGCCACGCGTGTTCCGCAGGCCCTTGGGAGCGTCGAGCCGCTGCTCAGTTCTCGTTACGCGTGCCACGGGCGCTCCTCCTTCCGTTCTGGATGCTCTGCACGGGAATGGACCCGGTCTTCAGCTGTGATCGAGCGGCCGCGCGTTTGCCGTGATGGTCGTCATCGGTGTGACTTCGCCAGTCGTCGGGAAGCAGGTAGTCGAGGATGTCGTCAATGGTCACCACCCCGACGAGACGGTGGTTGTCGTCCACGACGGGCACGGACACCAGGTTGTAGCTCGCCAGGATGCGGGACACCTCAGCGGCGGAGGCATCCGTCGTCACCGGCTCGAGGCCTTGGTCGAGCAGGGTGCCCAGACGCTCATGCGGCGGGTAGCGCAGCATGCGCTGGAAATGCACCATCCCGAGGAACCGTCCGGTGGGCGGCTCGTAGGGCGGGAGGGTGACGCAGACGGCCGCGCCGAGTGCTGGAGCGAGCTCGTGACGACGGATGAGGGCGAGCCCTTCAGCCACCGTCGCGTCGGCCGACACGATGATGGGCTCCGTGGTCATCAGGCCGCCGGCGGTGTCGGGGCCGTAGCTGAGCAGCATGCGGACGTCGTCGGCCTCTTCGGGCTCCATGAGCTCGAGAAGGTGCTCGCCTCGCGCCTCGGGCAGCTGGGCGATCAGGTCGGCCGCGTCGTCGGGCTGCATCTGGTCGAGCACGTCGGCCGCCCGGTCGTCGTCGAGGCGCCCGATGATCTCGACCTGGTCGCTCTCGGGCATCTCCTCGAGCACGTCGGCGAGACGGTCGTCGGAGAGCTCCTCGGCGACCTCGTGCCTGCGCTCCTCCGGCAGGTCGAGCAGGGTGTTGGCGAGGTCGGCGGGCTTCATCTCGGAGTACGTGGCGATCAGCTGTTCGGCCGACTGCGCCTCGCCGACGGCGGCGCTCTCGCGCACCTCGTTCCAGGTCACGAACGCGGTGGCGCCCTTGGCGAACGGGGAGGCACCGGTGCGGGGCCTGCGGACGAACAGCTGGGTGACCTGCCAGTCGCCCGACGCGTCCTCGCCGATCGCGACGTCCTCGACGATGGCCTCGCCGGAGCGGTCGGCGAAGAGCACGCGACGGCCAAGCATCTCAGCGATCACGCGCACCTCTCCGCCGCGCTGCTCGAAGCGTCGCACGTTGATGAGGCCCGTCGTGATGACCTGCCCGGCGCTGACCGAGGTGACCCGCCCGATCGAGACGAACACGCGGCGCTTGCCCGGGATCTCGACGATCAGCCCGACGACGCGCGGCGCATCCGCGTTCCGATAGACCACCAGCACGTCCCGCACCTTGCCGACCCGGTCGCCCGCGGGGTCGAAGACGGCGCACCCGGCCAGGCGCGCGACGAAGACTCTGGTGGCACTCACGACAGACATCGTATGCCGTGCCGCTCACGCCGAGGTGAACGCGGGGATCGGCTCGGCGCACCCGGTGCGGGGCGCGTCCGCATCCGTCTAGCACCTCGACGTCCGCGACGTAACCCGGATGACGGCGACGGAGCGCGCGCGTAACGTCGCCCCCGTCAGCACGCGATCACCGGAAGGAAGCCGCCATGCCCACCGTCAGCGATTTCATCATCGAGCGCATCCGCGAATGGGGAGTCACCCGCGTGTTCGGGTTTCCGGGAGACGGGATCGGAGCATTCGACGGAGCCCTGGGGCGCGCCGAGCGCCACGACGGCGGACTGGAGTACATCCGCCCGACGCACGAGGAGATCTGCGCCTTGATGGCGACCGCTCACGCGAAGTTCACGGGCGAGGTCGGCGTCTGCATCGCGACGTCGAGTCCCGGAGCGTTCCACCTGCTGAACGGCCTCTACGACGCGCAGATGGACAACCAGCCCGTCGTCGCGATCGTCGGGCAGCAGGGACTCGCGTCGGTCGGCACCTTCAACCAGCAGGAGAGCAACCTCGAGCGAGTCTTCGCCGACGTGGCAGCCTACGTGCAGACCATCACCACCCCCGAGCAGGCCGAGGCTGTCATCGACATCGCCTTCCGCACGGCCATCGCACGGCACCAGCCGACCGTGGTGATCCTCCCGCACGACGTCCAGGCGATGGATGCGGTGACGCCCGGTGCCGAGCACTGGGTATCGCGTTCGAGCGTGGCGGCGGCGTCCGCGGCCATCACGCCGCCCACGGAGGCCATCGCGCACGCCGCCGAGATCATCAACGCGGGCGAGAAGGTGACCTTCCTCGTCGGTGCCGGCGCGACCGGAGCCACCGACGAGGTGCTCGAGGCGGCGAGGCTCGCCGGGGCCGGCATCATCACCGCGCTGCGCGGCAAGGACGTCGTCCCGTCCGACATCCCGTACCACACCCAGCAACTCGGCCTGCTGGGCTCGCTGCCGAGCCTTCACCAGATCAAGCGCTGCGACACCATCGTCCTGCTCGGCACCAACTACCCCTACGGCGAGTTCCTCCCCGCCACGGGGCAGGCGCGCGGCATCCAGGTCGACATCATCCCCGAGCACCTCGGGGTGCGCTACCCGACCGAGCTGAACCTGTGGGGCGACGTGAAGGCCACGCTCACGGCGCTCATCCCGCTGCTCCGGGCCAAGGAGGACCTCGGCTGGCAGGAGAAGATCGCCGAGGAGATGCGGGGCTGGGAGCGCGAGATGCTCGCCCAGACCGAAGTGACCTTCGAGACGGGGGCCAACCCCCGGAAGGTCATCCACGAGCTCAACCAGCGGCTGCCCGAGAACGCGATCGTGACGGCGGATGCGGGGACGACGGCCGACTGGTTCGGCCACCACATCCGTCTGCGTCGGGGCATGCGGGGGGACCTCTCCGGTCGGCTCGCGACGATGCTCGCGGCGATGCCGTACGCCGTCGCCGCGAAGTTCGCCTACTCCGACCGGACGGTCGTGTGCACGATCGGCGACGGTGCGTTCCAGATGCTCGGCATGAACGAGCTCATCACCGTGAAGAAGTATCTCGACCGGTGGGAGAACGGCCGGTTCATCGTCGTGGTGATGCACAACGACGACCTCGCCCAGGTGTCATGGGAGATGCGGACGGAAGACGGCAATCCGCTGTGGGAGGGCTCGCAGGACGTGCAGTCGGTCGACTATGCCGGATGGGCGGAGTTGCTCGGCTTCCGGGGCATCCGCCTGCATGACGACGCCTCCGTCGGGGCGGCGATGGATGAGGCCTTCGCGCACGACGGCGTCACCCTCATCGACGCGTACGTCAGCAAGAACGTGCCGCCGCTGCCTCCGCACATCACGGTCGAGTACGCCAAGAACACCGCAAAGGCACTGCTGCGCGGCGACCCGTCGGAGTTGGCCGTCATCCGCGATTCCGCGGCGGCGCTCGTCACCGAGCAGGTCGAGCGGGTCAAGGGCGCGCTCCACCTCGGCGGGCGCGACGACGACGGGCCGCGCTGACGCCAGGACCGGTGGTCGATGACCGCCGGGCCGACGGGGGCGCGTGGAAGAATGGCGCCATGAGCAATCAGAGTCCGTTCGGCACCCGTGGTCCCGTGCTGTTCCCGGTGCTGCCCAAGGGCGAGATCGTCGCGAGCTACGAGACCTACGGCGAAGCGCAGCAGGCCGTCGATCGACTCGCGCACGCCGACTTCCCCGTCACGCAGGTCTCGATCGTCGGCAGCGACCTCAAGACCGTCGAGCGGGTGACCGGAAAGCTCTCGTACGCGCGCGTCGCGCTCGCGGGGGCGGCATCCGGAGCATGGCTCGGCATCTTCCTCGGCCTGCTGATGCTGATCTTCCTGGGTGGCAGCGTCGGGTTCCTGCTCGCAGCAGTGCTCATCGGCGCCGGCTTCGGGGTGCTGTTCGGCGTGGTCAGCTACAGCATCAACCGGCGCCGCAAGGACTTCACCTCCACCATGCAGGTCATCGCGTCGTCCTACGCCGTCGTCGTCGAACCCGACCTGCTCAATCGGGCACGCAACACGCTCGCTGGTGCCGAAGAGGCCGAACCGGTCGCGGTCGCCACGACGACGCCCGTGACGGAGCCGGCACCGGCTCCGACACCGTCGCCCGAGGATCCGGAGCCGACCAATCCCCAGCGCGCCTGATCGCGCTCAGCCGACGCGGGCCGAACGCACCCAGGCCTCGACCTCGTCGGCGGTGCGGGGGATGGCAGCCGAGAGGTTCTCAGCACCGTCGGCCGTGACGAGGATGTCGTCCTCGATGCGCACGCCGATGCCGCGGTACTCCTCGGGGACGGTGAGGTCGTCGCTCTGGAAGTAGAGGCCCGGCTCGATCGTGAACACCATGCCCTCCTCGACGACGCCGTCCTTGTACATCTCCCGTCGGGCCTGGGCGCAGTCGTGCACGTCGATGCCGAGGTGGTGGCTCGTTCCGTGCACCATGTAGCGGCGGTGGTGCTCGTTGTCGGGCAGGAGAGCCTCCTCGGCGCTCACCGGGAGGAAGCCCCACTCGGCGGTGCGGCGGGCGATGACCTCCATCGCGGCCGCGTGCACGTCGCGGAAGATGATGCCGGGGCGCACGATGGCGAACGCCGCGTCTGCAGCCTCGCGCACGGCCTCGTAGACCCGCCGTTGCACGTCGGTGAAGGTGCCGTCGATGGGCAGCGTCCGGGTGATGTCGGCCGTGTACAGGCTGTCGACCTCGACGCCGGCATCGATCAGGATCAGCTCGCCCGGTCGCACCGCGCCGTCGTTGCGCGTCCAGTGCAGGATGGTCGCGTGCGGGCCGGATGCGGCGATGGTGTCGTAACCGACGGAGTTGCCGTCCAGCCGCGCCCGGGTGTTGAACACTCCCTCGACGATGCGCTCGCCGCGCTGCGCATCCGTCGCCCGTGCGAACTCGCCGATGACATCGTCGAACCCGCGGCGGGTGGCGTCGACGGCCGCGCGCATCTGCGCGATCTCGAAGTCGTCCTTCACCAGTCGCATCTCGCTGAGAACCTCGGCGAGCAGCGCATCCTGGTCGTGCTCCGACCCGACCTCGAGGCTGAAAGCGTCATCGGAAGCGTTGGTGGTGAGCGCCCTCTCGGCTGAGAAGCGGATGCGCGCGCTGTCGAGCCTCGCCGCGATCCCGGCATCGGCATCGCGCACGAGCCTGGTCTCGCTTCCGGTGGAGGAGAGCACGCCATCGAAGTCGGCGATTCCGCGGGTGGCGATACCGATATCACCGGCCACCTGGGCGAGCGAGGGGCGCGGACCGATCCAGAACTCGCCGATCTCGGGGTTCGCGTAGAACTCGTCGGAGTCGCGACCGGCCCGCTCGCGGAAGTAGAGCGTTGCGTCGTGACCGTCATCCGTCGGCTCGAGCACGAGCACCGCACCCGGCTCGGAATCCGACCCCCATCCGGTCAGGTACGAGAATGCGGAGTGGGCGCGGAAGGCGAAATCGGTGTCGTTGGAGCGCTGCTTGGGGCTGCCCGCCGGCACGATGAGACGTTGGCCCGGGAAGCGGGCCGAGAGTCCGGCGCGGCGCGTTGACGCGAACGCGGCCTGCTCGCGCGCCTCGGGGACGCTCTCGTCGCGCTCGGCCCAGCCGCTGCTGATGTAGTCGCGGAAACCCGCCGAGCCGGGGGTGGTGGAACGGTTCGAGGTGGCCCGCGGAGCCTCAGTGGTGGGCTCGGGCGTTCCGCCCTGCTCCGACTCGGCGGCGGACAGGGTGTTCACGGAGGTGTCGGTGCTGGCCATGCCTCCATTGTCCCACCGCACCGGACGAGGGCTACCGTCGTTTCAGGGTCGCGACGATCGGCCGGTGATCGCTGCCCAGCGCGTCGAGCGAACTGACCACGCGAAAGCTCGTGGTCTGCCACGTCGGCGTCGCCATCACGTGGTCGATGGGGGCGCCGAGCAGGAGCGGCATGTCGCTCGGCCAGGTGCCGACGGCCGCCGAGCCGACCGCGAGGGCGGCGTCATGGCAGCGCCCGACGACTCCGCCATCCGTTCCCCGGCCGGCCAGGTGGTCGAGCGTCGCGTTGAAGTCGCCCGCCATGATGACGTCGTCTCCGGCGCACTGGTCGGAGAGCCAGGAGAGGTCGCTGCGCCAGTTCGTCATCTCACCCTGGATCGGGGAGACCGCGTGGACCGCAACGATGGTCGGTCCCTCTCCGTCGTCGGGCTTGGCGACGACGGTGGGTGAGACGTTGGTGTTGCCGGGAGGGCCGGTTCCGCCGGCCGACTGCACGGTGTAGTCGCCGAGCGCCGGGCTGATGAGCAGCGCGGTGGACCGGGCCTTGTAGATCTCGCTGAACGAGAGGCCCAGCGCCCACATCGGCTGCCCGTCCGCCCGCATCTTCTCGGCGACCTGTGTGGCGAAGGCATCCGTCGTCTCGGGTAGCGAGACGATGTCGGCCTTGCTGTCGAGGGCCAGCTTCGCGACGGCTGCCGAGCCGGGGTGGCCGCCGAGCGTGTTCCAGCTGAGCACGGTGATGCTGTCGCCGGATGCCGTGCCTACGGTCCCCGTTCGAGCGGACGCCGTACTGGCCTGTGTGAGGCCTCGCGACACGAGGATGCCGGCATTGGCTGCGCCGAACAGCACGGCGATGACCGCGAGGGCCGCCATGAGGGGCCGGAGCGGTCGCGCGAACATGAGAAGGAGGAGGATGATGGTCGCCCCCGCCGCACCGACGATGAGCCACGCGCGGAACGCGATCAGCTGGGCGATCCCGAGCTGGTCCTGCAGGCCGACGAGCTGCGGCCACGCCAGCAGCACACCGGCGGCGAGGGCCGCCAGGACGACGAGGGAGGCGAGGAGGCGGCTGAACATCGCCAGTCAGCCTAGGCGGCGATTCTGCGTGAATGCCGCTCGGGGCATCCCTTCGGCGCGTCGGTAGCATGAACAGATGCCCGTCTTCATCGGTCCGATCGACCTGCACACGCACTCGAGCGTGTCCGACGGCACCGAGACCCCGGCCCAGCTGATGCGATCGGCCGCCGCGGCCGGCATGGGAACCGTCGCGCTGACCGACCACGACTCGACGGCGGGCTGGTCGGAGGCCGCCGGCGTCGTGGCCGAGACGGGCGTCGCGCTCATCCCCGGCATGGAGCTCTCGACACGCGTGCAGTTCGCGAGCGTCCACATGCTGGCCTACCTCGTCGATCCGACCGAGGCCGCCCTGCTGGCCGAGACGGAACGAATCCGGGCTGGCCGGCTGAGCCGCGCGGAGGAGATCGTGCGGCGGATCGCCCGCGATTACGACCTCACCTGGGACGACGTTCTCGCCCAGACCACGCCCGACGCGACCGTTGGACGGCCGCACATCGCCGACGCGCTCGTGGCACGCGGACTCGCGACCGACCGTTCAGCGGCGTTCGCGGGCATCCTGCACTGGCGGGCCGGCTACTATCAGCCGCATTACGCTCCCGACCCACTCACCGGGGTGCGCCTCATCCGCGGCGCCGGCGGAGTGCCCGTGCTGGCGCACCCGGGCACCCGCGGTGCGGAGTCGGTCATTCCCGTGCAACGTCTGAAAGCGTTGGTGGATGCCGGACTGTTCGGCCTGGAGATCGATCACCGGGAGAACACGCCCGACGCCCGCGAGCGACTGCACGTCCTCGCCCGTCGGTTCGACCTCGTGGTGACCGGATCGAGCGACTATCACGGCGAGGGCAAGCCCAACCGGTTCGGCGAACACACCACCGACCCGGCTGTGCTGGAACGGATCGTCGCCGAAGCCACCGGGGCGACCCCGGTCATGCCATGACGAGTGGTGCTCAGGCGCTGGGAGCCGCGGTTCCCGCGCCCTGACCGCGGCCGCCGCGACGACGACGACGACGCGGAGCGCTGTTGCCGTCGTGGTGCTGGTGGCCCTGGCCGTCGTGGGTGCCCGCTGCGACCTTCGCTTCGGCATCCGTCGTGGAGGTCGACGTGGCGTCGCCGGTCGCCGAGACGGTCTCGCTCGCGACGGATGCCGCGCCCGAACCGCCGCGGGTGCGACGGCGCGTGCGCGATGCCCCGTCGGAGGACCCGGTGGCCGGCCCGCGGCCATCGCCACGGCCTTCGCCGCGACTGGACGTGCGAGGAGCGGCATCCTTGATCGGCGTCGCCTTGAGGCGGCCCTTCGACCCGGCGGGGATGTCGAGGTCGCTGAACAGGTGCGGCGACGACGAGTAGGTCTCGACCGGCTCCGGCTGGTTCATCTCGAGCGCCCGGTTGATGAGCGCCCACTTGTGCAGGTCGTCCCAGTCGACGAAGGTCACGGCGATGCCGGTCTTGCCGGCACGGCCGGTACGTCCGGCGCGGTGCAGGTAGGTGTCGTGGTCGTCGGGGACGGTGTGGTTGATCACGTGCGTCACATCGTTGACGTCGATGCCGCGTGCGGCGACATCCGTGGCGATGAGCACGTCCTTCTTACCGGCCTTGAACGCGGCCATGGCGCGCTCGCGCTGGTCCTGGTTGAGGTCGCCGTGGACGGCTGCGGCGTTGAAGCCGCGGTCGTTCAGCTCCTCGACGAGCTTGGCCGCCGCGCGCTTGGTGCGCGTGAAGATGACGGTCTTGCCGCGGCCCTCGGCCTGCAGGATGCGGGCGACGACCTCGTCCTTGTCCAGCGAGTGCGCGCGGTACACGACGTGCTTGATGTTCGCCTGCGTGAGCCCCTCGTCGGGATTGTTGGCGCGGATGTGGATCGGGCGCGTCATGAACCGGCGCGCCAGTGCCACGATCGGGCCGGGCATGGTGGCCGAGAACAGCATGGTATGGCGCACAGCCGGCACCTTGGTGAACAGCTTCTCGATGTCGGAGAGGAAGCCGAGGTCGAGCATCTTGTCGGCCTCGTCGAGCACGATCTCGCTCACGTGCGAGAGGTCGAGCAGGCGTTGCTGGGAGAGGTCGAGCAGTCGCCCGGGGGTTCCGACGACGATCTGAGCGCCCGCCTTGAGCTGCTCCACCTGGCCCTCGTAGGCCTTGCCGCCGTAGATGGCGACAACGCTCGTCGAGCGGTTGCTGGTGGCCAGCTCGAGGTCCTCGGCCACCTGGACGCACAGCTCGCGCGTCGGGACGACGACGAGAACCTTGACGCCCGGCTCCGGGTTCAGGCCGATGCGCTGGATGATGGGCAGGCCGAACCCGAGGGTCTTGCCCGTTCCGGTCTTCGCCTGGCCGATGATGTCCTGGCCGCTGAGGCCGAGGGGGATGGTCTGCTCCTGGATGGGGAAGGGATCGATGATGCCCTTGGAGGCCAGTGCCTCGACCATGTCGTTGTCGATGGAGAGATCTGCGAAAGTCAATTTTGCCTGTCTGAGAAAGAGGTGATGCGCCCTTCTTCGACGAGGCGCACGTCCGCGCATCCGATGTGCGCGGTCATCACAGTCTATCGGCCCGGCCTGAACGCTCTCCGGATGCCGCGCGCGGCATCAGTCGGCGCCTGCCCCCGGATCCCGGTGATCTAGGCTGGGTGCCGTGGCAGCGAGGTGGGGTGCGAGCGGGCGCCGCGGTGAGTTCCCGCGGTTGCGTCCGCGAGCCGTGCTGCCGGCGGTCCGGGTGGAGTTCGGTGAGCTCACCCCCGAGACGGTCCCGTTCATCGGGCAGGCCGCCTACATCCAGCTCGAGTTGTTCGAGAACCTCGCACGCGCCGTCACGACGGCACCGAACCTGGCCGACAAGGAGGGCGTCTCGGTGATGGCGAGGGTCACCCTCAAGAAGCATCACCGGCTGATCGCCGAACTGCGCTCACTCGATCAGGAACCCGCGTCGGTGATGGCGCCGTTCGCACCCGCGATCGACGCCTTCCGGATCGCGACCCAGGGCTCCGACTGGTACGAGCTGCTGCTCACCAGCCACATCACCGCCGGTATCCTCGATGAGTTCTTCATCAGCGTGTCCGGCTCGCTGCCGGTGAACGTCGGGCCACGGCTGGCCGCCATCATCGGCAAGAACGCAGGAGCCGACGCGGTGGTCGACGCGCTGCGCACCGCCATCGCGGAGGATCCCACGCGGGCGTCGCGCCTGGCGATGTGGGGGCGGCGTCTCGTGGGCGACACGCTCCTGGTCGCGCGATCGGCGCTGCGTGAGTCCAACGCGCACGCTCCCGTGGAGGAGCGGATCGAGCCGGTGTTCACCGAGCTCATCGCCGCGCACACGCGACGGATGGATCAGCTCGGCCTCACGGCCTGAGCTCAGGCCGTCGCGCCGCGCTTCGTGAGCCGCTGCAGCATCTCGGTGTCGGCATGCACACGCGTTCGGCCGACGACGATGTCGACGGCCGCGGCCACGAGACCGGCGATGACGAGGCTCGCCACCCAGATCCAGCCGCCGTCCCACTTCCACCCGAGCCAGGTCAGTCCGACCCACACGACCGCCGCAGCGAGCGCGCCGACGGTGGGGATGAGCACGGAACCGTGCTCGGAACGGTGGGGAAGCGCGTAGCGGGCCGCGGCGCCCAGGATCGCGCCGCCGAGGACCACGAACAGGAGTTCCATCTCAGGCGAAGAATCCGACGCGACGGCTCTCTTCCGAGCCCACCTCGACGTATGCCAGCGTGGCGCTCGGAACCAGGTAGAGGTTCCCCTTGTCGTCGCCGAGCTTGAGGTAGCCCTCGCCCGAGATCGCCGACGCGACCAGCTTCTCGACGTCGGCAGCCGACTGGCTGGTCTCGAAGCTGATCTCACGGGGGGAATTCTGGATGCCGATGCGGATTTCCACAGTGCGCCTTTCACCTTGGGGTCTTCGCTCAGGTTACGACAGATCGACACCGGCCCGGCGCCGGTTCACTGTCGGCAGAACGGTTTAGCGTGGGCAGCGTGATGAGTCGGGGATTCGTGGGTGTGCAGGCCGCCGCCGCGACGGATGTCGAGCTCGACCCCTCGCAACGCGTCGTCCTCGGATTGCCCGACGGTGCATCCGCCGCCGTCCTGGGGGCGCCCGGTTCGGGAAAGACCACCACGATCGTCGAGCTGGTGCGCGAGCGCATCCGTGAGCGCGGAGACGCTCCAGGCTCGATCCTCGTCCTCGCCGCCACTCGAGCATCGGCGAGCACCCTCCGCGACCGGCTCTCCGTGCGCGTCGGGGTGCCGACGAACGGCCCGCTCGCCCGAACCGTCAACTCGCTCGCCTTCCAACTCGTCCGGGCGGCGAGCGGCGACCTCGAGCCTCCCGTCCTGCTCACCGGAGCCGAGCAGGACCAGATCATGGCCGAGCTTCTGCAGGGCCACATCGACGACGACGCCGGTCCGCGCTGGCCAGAGTTGCTCGGGCCCGACGTGCGCAGGCTCCGGGCATTCCGCACCGAGCTGCGCGAGCTGCACGCGCGCTGCGTCGAGTACGGCGTCGCGCCGCAGCGACTCCGCGCCATCGGGCGCTCGACCGATCGGGCCGAGTGGGTGGCGGCAGCGGACTTCCTGCAGGAGTACGCGGACGTCACCGACGCCTTCCGCTCACGGTCGTTCGGCTCGGCGGAACTCGTGCAGGAGGCGGTCGCGCTGGTGAGGGAGGCGGAACCCGGCCAGGCGGGTACGGCCACCCTCGGCGCGCTCGCGGGCCTGCGCACCATCGTCGTCGACGATGCCCAGGAGGTCACCCGCTCCACCCTGGCGTTGCTGCGCCAGTTCGCCACGCGCGGGGTCGCTGTCATCGCGGTCGGCGACCCCGACCTCAGCACCGGTGCATTCCATGGCGCCCATGCCGACGCCCTCGGCCGGCTGGGGCACTACCTCGACGTCCCCGTGCGCACCGTCGTGCTCGACACGGTCCACCGCCACGGCGCAGGTGTCCGCACGCTCGTCTCAGCGGTCGCGGCACGCATCGGCGCCGCAGCGGCGGGTCGGCAGCGGGCGGCGGCCGCGGCGACGGATGGCGAGCCGGGGAGCGTGCGAGCCATCGTCGCGCCGGGCAGTGCTGCGCAGGTGGAGGTCATCGCCAGGACGCTCCGCGAACGGCACGTGTTCGACGGCGTGCCGTGGAACCGCATGAGCGTGATCGTCCGCAGCGGCGGGCTGGTGCAGCCGCTCTCCCGCGGCCTGGCTGCGCTCGAGGTCCCGACCACAGTGACGACCGCCGGGTCGGCGCTGCGCGACGAGAACGCCGTCCGTGCTTTCGTGCTCGCCCTCGAGGTCGCGCTCGGCCGCCGGGTGGCGACAGCAGCCGATGTCGTCGAGTTGCTGACCGGACCGCTCGGCGGGCTCGACGCCATCACCCTGCGTCGACTGCGCGCGGCCCTCCGACGAGAGGAGCTCGCGGCGGGCGGAGTGCGCGGAGCCGACGAGCTCATCGTCGAGGCGCTCGCCGCACCCACGAGCCTGCTCGGCATCGACACCTCGACAGCACGCCGCGCCGCCCGACTGGCCGAAAGCCTGCGCACCGCATCGGCGGAGGCAGCGGCGGGAGCGAGCATCGAGGAGCTCCTGTGGGGCCTGTGGCAGCGCAGTGGACTGGAACGGCGCTGGAGCACCCAGGCGCGCGAGACGGGAATCGCCGCCGACGAGGCGAACCGCCACCTCGACGCCGTCGTCGCCCTGTTCGCGGCCGCCCAGCGCTTCGTGGAGCGAGCCCCGCTCGACCCGGCCGGGCTGTTCCTGGATGAGCTCGTCGGCCGCGACGTCGCCGAGGACACGCTCGCGCCGCGAGCCATGGCCGAGGCCGTCACCGTCAGCACCTCGAGCGGCGTCATCGGGCGCGAGTTCGATGTCGTCGTCCTCGCCGGGGTGCAGGAGAACGTCTGGCCCGACATGCGCATCCGGGGCTCGCTGCTCGGTGCCGGCCAGCTGATTCAGGCGATCGGCGACGGAATCGACGATGCGACCGACGAGCGGGCGGCCGTGCTCCACGACGAGCTGCGCCTGTTCGCGCAGGCGGCGTCGCGTACGCGGGGAGAGCTCCTCGTGACCGCCGTACGCGACGAGGATCAGGCGCCGTCCGCCTTCTTCTCTCTGCTCCCCGCCCCCGACGAGGCGGGGACCGACCGGCATCCGCTGTCCCTGCGCGGCATCACCGGGCGCCTGCGCCGCACGCTCACGACCGATCGCGACCCGCAGCGCACCCGACAGGCGGCATCCGCCCTAGCCCGCCTGGCACGTGAGGAGGTGCCCGGCGCGCACCCGTTGCAGTGGTACGGGCTCGCCGCCGCCAGCACGGATCGCGCCATCCACGAAGCCGACGAGGCCCCGGTCCGCGTGTCACCCTCGCGGATGGAGGCCTTCGAGACCTGCGAGCTGCACTGGCTCATCGATCGTGTCGGCGGTGCGACCCGCAACACCGCATCGAGCCTCGGCAGCATCATCCATGCCGTCGCGGAGCACGCGGTGGACCTCGATGACATCTCGCCCACAGCTCTGCTCGATCAGGTCGACGAGCACTGGAGCCAGCTGGCCTTCGAGTCGTCCTGGCAGTCGGGAATCGAGCGCGGCCGTGCCGAGGAGCTCACCCGGCGGCTGTCCGCCTACCTCCGCGACTTCCGTGCGAGTGGCGGTGAACTGCTCGCCGCCGAGGGAGCCTTCTCGCTCACCGTCGGAGACGCCGTGCTGAATGGAACCGTCGACCGGGTCGAGCTGCGCGCGGGCGAGGTGTTCATCGTCGACCTCAAGACCGGTCGCAGCGAGCCCATCACCGACGACGCCGTGCGCGATCACGCCCAGCTCGGCGCCTACCAACTCGCCTTCGCGGACGGGGCGATCGACGCACCGGACGGCGCGGAACTGGGCGGAGCACGTCTGGTGATCGTGTCGAGCGGCACCACCAAGCAGGACTGGCGATCGCCCACCCAGGCACGCCTCGATGCCGAGGAGCTCGCCGCGTTCCGCGAGCGGGTCGAGCACGACGCAGGACGGATGGGCGGCACGACGTTCATGGCGAGCGTCGGGGCGCACTGCCTCGACCCCTTCTCGTTCGGAAGCTGCCGCATCCACGTCGTCGGACAGGTGTCGGCATGAGTCCCGAGCAGCTCGCGCGGGCGATCGGCGACGACTTCGAACCCACGGCCGAGCAGGCTGCCGTCATCAGCGCACCGATGGCACCCGCGCTCGTGGTCGCCGGAGCGGGGAGCGGCAAGACCGAGACCATGGCCAATCGGGTCATCTGGTTGCTCGCCACCGGCCGGGTGCTGCCCGAGCAGGTGCTGGGCCTCACCTTCACCCGGAAGGCCGCCGGTGAGCTCGCCGAGCGCATCGACCGGCGGATCGCGCGTTTGCGGGACGCCGGGCTGCTGCCCGAGGGCGGCGAACCGTCGCTGTTCGACCGCCCGACGGTGTCGACCTACAACGCCTTCGCCAACGGCATCTTCCATGACAACGCCGTGCTCCTCGGGCGCGAGCCCGAATCGCAGCTGCTCAGCGAATCGAGTGCGTGGCTGCTCGCCCGCCAGGTCGTCGTCGCGCACGGAGACGAGCGTCTGGTGGCCATCGGCAAGCGCATCGACGACGTCACCGACGGCGTGCTCGCGCTCAGCCGGGCGATCGCGGAGAACGAGGTCGCGCCGGGTGAACTCACGCGGTTCGTGGCCGACTTCGGGCGCATCGGCGGGCTTCCGTACAACGAGAAGGTCGGCACCAAGACGGTCGGCACGGAGAAGACCTACGCCGCGGTGCGCGACGCGCTCTCGGCGCTCGCGTCACTGCCGGTGCTGGTCGAGTTGTGCGTGCGTTACGACGTCGAGAAGCGGCGGCTCGGTCTGGTGGAGTTCTCCGACCAGGTGGCGTTGGCCCGTGCGGCCTGCGAGCGATCGCCGCGCGTCGCGACCGACCTGCGGGAGCGCTTCCGGGTGGTGCTCCTCGACGAGTACCAGGACACCTCGGTCGGGCAGACGCGACTGCTGGCCGAGGTATTCGGCGGGACGGCGGTGATGGCGGTCGGCGACCCGCACCAGTCCATCTACGGATGGCGCGGCGCCAGCGCCGACAACCTCGCCCGCTTCTCCTTCGACTTCGGCCGGGACGACGCGCTGGCCCTCACCCTCAGCCTGTCCACGAGCTGGCGCAACCCCACCCGGGTGCTCGATGCGGCGAACCTCATCATCGAGCCGCTCTCCGCGCTGCCGGGCGCCTCCGTCGAACGGTTGCGCGCTCGACCGGGGGCCGCAGCGGGATCCATCGACTCGGCGTTCTTCGAGACGATGGACGACGAGGCCGCGGCGGTGGCCGATTGGTTCGCCGATCGCCTGGGCGAGCAGCCGGCCGCGAGCTCGGCCATGCTGTTCCGGGCGCGCAGGCACATGGAACGATATGCGACCGCCCTGCGCAACCGAGGGGTGCCCTGCCACGTTCTCGGCATCGGCGGCCTCCTGTCCACTCCCGAGATCGTCGACCTGGTGAGCGCCCTGCGCGTCGCGCACGATCCCTCGGCCGGCTCGTCGCTCATCCGCCTCCTCTCGGGCGCGCATTACCGGGTCGCGCCGCGCGACCTCGCGGCGCTGGCCGGCGTGGCCGGATGGCTGGCCAGTCGCGACTGGCGCCACCGTGCCGTCGACGACGACGTGCGTCGGGCACTGCGGGAGTCCGTCGCCGTCGACGACGGCGCATCCGTCATCGACGCGCTCGACTTCGTCGCGGAAGCCCCCGACGGGCACACTCAGCTGGCCGCGTTCAGCGACCTCGGACTCGAGCGGATGCGCGCGGCCGGTGCCCGGCTGGCATTCCTGCGCTCCCGCGTCGGCCTGGCACTGCCCGACTTCGTGCGCCTGGTCGAGCAGGAGTTGCGCCTCGACATCGAGGTCGCCGCGAATGAACATGCCGATCGCGGCCCGGCCAACCTCTACGCCTTCCACGACGAGGTGGCGAACTTCGTCGCCGCCGACGATCGCGGCACCCTCGGCAGCTTCCTCGGCTGGATCGAACGGGCCGAGAAGATCGACGACCTCGGGCCGCGCAGCGACGCCTCGGAACGCGGGGTCGTCCA
This sequence comes from Orlajensenia flava, assembly GCF_004801905.1. Lineage (GTDB taxonomy): Bacteria > Actinomycetota > Actinomycetes > Actinomycetales > Microbacteriaceae > Orlajensenia > Orlajensenia flava. The sequence goes on from NZ_SSSN01000002.1 coordinate 284,484, forward strand.
GCTGCTGACCGTGCACGGCGCGAAGGGCCTCGAGTGGGATCTGGTCTCCGTGCCGTCGCTCACGGAGGGCAGCCTGCCGAGCGAGTCCCGCGAGGGCGGCGGCTGGGTCGGCTTCGGCCGGCTGCCCTACGAGTTCCGCGGCGACTCGGTTGAGCTGCCGGTGCTGCCGTGGCGCACGGTCGGCACGCAACAGGAGTTCCACGAGTCCTTCGCGGCGTTCCGGCAGCAACTCAAGGAGCGCAGCCATCGCGAGGAGAGACGGCTCGCCTACGTGGCGCTCACGCGAGCGCGCGAGCGATTGCTGCTGACCGGCGCGTTCTGGGCGGACGGGCGTCGACCCGTGGCGCCGAGCCGCTACCTCGTCGAGCTCGCCGCGGCGGGCATCGTCGCCGACCTGCCCGACGCGCCCGAGAACGAGGAGAATCCGTCGGAGGCCGGCGGCGCCGTGCTGGCCTGGCCGATGGATCCGCTCGGCGGCCGGCGCGCAGCGGTCGAGCGGGCCGCCGCCGCGGTCGCCGGTGCGATCGACGCCGGCGCCGACGAGGACGGCACCCCGTGGGCCCGCGACATCGAACTGCTGCTCGCGGAACGGATGCGGCGCTCCGCGCCCGAGTCGGTCCCGCTCCCGGCGCGCATCCCCGCGTCGAAGTTCAAGGACTTCGTCGACGCGCCGCAGCAGACGGCGGAGCGCCTGCGCCGACCGCTTCCGCAGCGACCGTACCGCGCCACGCGCCTCGGAACGCTGTTCCACAGCTGGGTCGAACAGCGATCGGGCGGCCTCGGGTCCGTCGACCTGATCGACTCCGCTCCCGACGAACGGGACGTCGAGCCGGAGGCGGCGGACTCGCTCGAGACCGACGGCGCGAGGCTCGCCCGCCTGCAGGCGACGTTCGAGGCATCCGAATGGGCGCACCGCGCTCCGGAGGACGTCGAGATCGAGATCCACCTGACGCTCGGCGACCAGGTGTTCATCTGCAAGCTGGACGCGGTGTACCGCACCGCGGACGGCTACCAGGTCGTGGACTGGAAGACGGGGCGTGCCCCGTCGGATGCGCGCGACCTCGAGCTCAAGCAGACGCAGCTGGCCCTCTACCGGCTCGCCTATGCGCGCTGGAAGGGCGTGCATCCGTCATCCGTCGACGCCGTGTTCTACTTCGTGGCCGATGACGTCGTCATCCGCCCCGAGCGGCTCTACGACGAGGAGGAGTTGCGCGAGCTCTGGTCGTCGGTGACGTCGTCCTCCGGCATGTCGAACAACTCGATTGGGCCGGTGAGCGTGTCGTCAGAGGACCCGCGGGTCGACGGCGCAGACGGCGCGCGGTCCGCACGCTGAGACGCGTCGGCACGAGGCTCCGACGTGCCGCCCGCATCGGCGTCGTGCTCGTCGGCGAAGTCCAGGTCGAACCGCGAGATGTCGTAGCTGTCGGTCTGCAGCGCCGCCCCCGAGTCGCGACGTGGCTGTGTCTGCGGCGTCTCCCCGAGCATCGCCTCCACGTCGGCCACGGCCATCACCGGCGCTGTCGCCGGGGTGATCGGGTTCATCACGTCGCTGTGCACGCTGTCGACCAGTCCGTCGAGCATGGCCACGGCATCGTCGACGACGCCCTGGTCGTGCGTCTCCACCCCGTGCAGCAGCCAGCGCGCGAGCTCCAGCTCCGCGTAGAGCATCGCGCGGCGGGTGAACTGGGCGTCCGCAGCCGAACCCCGGCCGGCGGTGTATGCGGCGATCGCGCTCTCCGCCGCCTCCCCGCGCGCAGCGAGCAGCCAGTGCAGGTCGCGCGCACCGTCTCCGACGCGCAGGCCCGACCATCCGATCACCGCGGATACCGCCCCGTCCGACACCAGCAGCGACGCCGCCGACAGGGATCCGTTGATCACCACGGGGGCGAACTGCCAGAGGCCGTCGTCGTCCGTCGCCTGCTCCCAGCGGCGCAGCAGTGCGGCAGGCAGGTGCTCACTGTCGGCGGCGCGGCCGATCAGTTCGATGGTCGTCGAACGCGCGTCGATGGCCGACTGCTGCGGCAGGCCGGCGTCGGCGATGAACGCGGTGGGCAGCGCGTGGATGGCGGCGATCGCCCGGCCGACGGATGCGGCGGTGCCCGAGTCGCCGGTGAGTGCATCCGCGTCGAGCAGCTCGCCCGGCAGGAAGGCGTACGCCAGGGCGCGCGTCCCGCCGATGGGAGCCTGGCCGAGGTAGTCAGGCACGTCGAAGGGGAGTCGGCTGCGCACCCCCGTCGTCAGGGCACGGAGGGCGACCAGGTCGGCCGCCTGCTCGTTCTCGGCCGATGGGCTCCGCGGCTTGCGGATGATGATCTCGCGCCCGTCGCGAGCGACGATGACCGCGGAGTCGAAGTCGCCGTGTCCCGAGCCCGAATGCGGCCTGGTCGCCTGCACATCCAGTCCGGGAACGGCGGCGGTGGCCAGCGCGGCTAGAGTGAATTCGGTACGGGCCATGCCATCAGGGTACGTCGTCGCCTGCGGCCCGAGCCGACCGCCACGCCTTGACGTGCGGGCTCGGTGCCACTGCCAGCAAGGAAGGTCGTCGGTGATGCTGCCCGCCCTCAACGTGCCGCTCGCGCGGGTCGTGCTCGATCGTGACGGCGAGGCGCGGAGCCGCCCCGGACTGCTGGACGACCTCCGTGCTGAGCGCGCCACACGTGTTCTCGCGGTGCATGACGGTCGCGTGCTCGTGGATGGCACCGAGGCGGGGGATGCGACGCTCCGACTCGTCGGTCTCGCGGCGCTCACGAGCGCCGGGCTGCCTGCCGACGCGCCTCTGGTCTACCTCGGACGCACCCTCGGCGTTCCTGCGCCTTCGCCGGTCGTCGCGGTCGCGGTGACGGATGAGATCGCGGCGACCCTCGACGCCGCCGCCGAGCACTGGGTCGGTCTCCGCGCCGCCGCCCCGATCCTCGCCGACGCAGAGGTCGGCCTCCTCGCCCAGGCCGTGGCTATCACCAACTGGCGAGCGATGACGCGGCACTGCCCGCGCTGCGGTGCCGTGCTGGACGCGCAGCAGGGCGGTTGGGTGCTCGTCTGCCCGGTGGACGGGACGCAGGTGTTCCCGCGCACCGACCCGGCCGTCATCGTCCTGGTCACGGATGCCGACGACCGTGTGCTGCTGGGCTCGAACGCGATGTGGCAGAACAACCGCTACTCGTTGCTCGCCGGGTTCGTCGAGCCCGGCGAGTCGCTCGAGCACGCCGTCATCCGCGAGCTGAAGGAGGAGACGGGACTCGACGTCGCCGACCCGATCTACCGCGGCTCGCAGCCCTGGCCGTTCCCCGCCTCGATCATGCTCGGCTTCCGGGCGAGCCTGGCGTCGCACGAATCCGTGGATGCGATCAGGCCCGACGGCATGGAGATCCTCTCGCTGCGCTGGTTCACCCGCGACCAGATCCGCTCGGCTGCAGACGGAGTCGTGCTTCCCGGGGCATCCTCGATCGCTCGGGCCCTGCTCGAGGAGTGGCTGGGTGAGCCGATCGTCGACGGAGACGTGCGGTGGTGACGGCCGACGCCCTGCTCACCGGCCTGGACGACGAGCAACGCGTGGCCGCCGAAGCCCTCATCGGGCCGGTCTGCGTGCTGGCCGGCGCGGGGACCGGCAAGACCCGGGCGATCACGCATCGGATCGCCTACGGTGTGGCGACCGGCGCATACACCCCGGGTCGGGTGATGGCGCTGACATTCACGCAGCGGGCGGCTGCCGAACTGCGGCTGCGACTGCGGGGATTGGGTGCCGGGGGAGTGGCCGCACGCACCTTCCACGCCGCAGCCCTCTCGCAACTGGGCTTCTTCTGGCCCCAGGTCGTCGGCGGGTCGGCGCCGAGCATCATCGACGGCAAGGCCCGCGTGCTCGCGCACGCTGCCGAGCGCATCGGGATGAAGGTCGACACCGCGACCCTCCGTGACGTCGCCGGTGAGATCGAGTGGCGCAAGGTGTCCGGGCTCTCACTCGAGCAGTACGAGGCAGCGGTCACCCGCGGTCGCCCGCTGCCCGACCGTATGGACACCGAGCGCATGCTCGCCATGCAGGTGGCCTACGAGCAGCTCAAGGACGAGCGCCGTCAGCTCGACTTCGAGGATGTGCTGCTGGTGACGGCTGGCATGATCGAGCAGGAGCCGTCTGTGGCCATGCAGGTGCGCGAGCAGTACCGCTTCTTCGTGGTCGACGAGTTCCAGGACGTCTCCCCGGTGCAGTGGCAGCTGCTGCGGCTGTGGATGGGCGACCGCCGCGACCTGTGCGTCGTCGGTGACGCCAGCCAGACGATCTACTCGTTCGCGGGCGCCTCCTCCGACTACCTCCTCGAGTTCCCCTCGACCTTCACGGATGCCACGGTGGTGCGCCTGGAGAGCAACTACCGCTCCGCGCCGCCCATCATCGATGCCGCCAATCGGCTCATGCGCGGGCGCCCGGGTGCTCTCACGCTGCATCCGGCGACGACGGATGCGGCCGCCGCCGCGGTTACGCAGCGTTCGTTCCCGACCGATCGTGCCGAGGCGAGGGCCGTCGCCCAGTCGATCGTCGAACTCGTCGATGCGGGAGCCCGCCCCGAGCAGATCGCCGTCCTCTACCGCGTCAACGTGCAGGGTGCGCTGCTCGAAGAGGCGCTCGGCGATGTCGGCGTGAGCTACCAGGTGCGCGGATCCCGGCGCTTCTTCGATCTGCCCGAGGTCAAGCAGGCCGTGCTGGCGCTGCGGGCGGCCTCCGTCTCCATCGTGGGGGAGCCGCTGTTCAAGTCCGTGAGCGACGTGCTGCGCTCGCTGGGCTGGAGCCAGAGCGCGCCCGAGGTCCGCGGAGCCGTGCGCGACCGTTGGGAATCCCTCAACGCCATCATGGGCCTGGTCGACGCCGCTGAGCCGGACCTGACCTTCCGCCGTTTCACCGACGAGCTGCTGGAGCGACAGGCCGGCCAGCACGATCCGACCCTCTCCGCCGTCACGCTGGCGACGCTGCACGCGGCGAAGGGGCTCGAGTGGGAGCACGTCTTCGTCATCGGGCTCAGCGAAGGCCTGGTCCCGATCAGTTTCGCGCGCTCGTTCGACGCCATCGACGAGGAACGCCGCCTACTCTACGTCGGCATAACGCGCGCCCGCAGCACGCTCGGCCTCAGCTGGGCGTCGGTCGGGCACCAGCAGCGCTCGAACCGCGAGCCGTCGCGGTTCCTGGCAGAGCTCGACACCCGCACTCCGGGTGCGGCTCGAGTTGCTCGGAGCGCGTCCAGCCGCCATCCGGGCTGAGCGTCACGACCCGGCCGGCGCTGTCTCCCGCACCAGCCGATCGTCGCCGCGAGACCAGCGCCACCGCCAGGGTCGCCGCGAGCATGCCGAGCAACGGCGTCTCGCTCGGCGAGCTCCGCAGCGCGAGCTGGGCAGCGATGGCCGCCCACGCCGGGTCGGCGTCGGAGCGCGCGAGGTCGAGGCAGTACAGGCACGGACCGCGACCGGGTTCGACGAGCGGACCGACGCGAACGCCCTCCTCGCCGAAGACGATCGGCAGGTGCGGGACGTCGCGCGCGACCCACGGACGGTAGCGGCCCGGCGTGACGACGTGGTGAGCCACGATGACGACGGCGGCCGGGCGATGACCGGACTGAAGCTGCACCGGGATGCCGAGCTCACCCAGATGGTCGGCGAGACGATCGGCCGTCGGGCCGGTCCCGTCGATGAGGACGGCCTGGCTGGCCTGCCGTCGCGGGCGATGCGCATCGTGCTCGGTGTCGTGAAGGGCCGGGGCGAGCAGTCCCAACAGGTCGTCGACGTCGCGACGTGGCAGCCGCGACTGGGCTGCGATGTGATCGACCGTCGATCGCGGCACGCCGCTCTGAAGCGCCGAGATGATGCGCTCGTCCGTGGCGCTCACGTTCTCGATGGTCGCCAGACGTCGCGCGACGCCCAATTGGAGCGTGTCGGGAGTACGCCACACCAGCGGGATGTTCGGGTCGAGCCGCAGCACCATTCCTGCAGTGTGGCCGAACAGCGCATTACCCGGGGCGAGTTATCCACACGCCGGCGCTGACACGTCTCAGGTCATTCGGCTCAGGCGCCGGGCTCCGTCGGTCGCTCGGGACCGTCGCCGCGCAGTAGGTCCTCCAGGGCCTGATCCACGTCGTCGAGCTCCGGTTCGCCGCCCTCCGCCGTGTGCGTCAGTCGTCGCACGAGCGCCATCGGGTCGTCGAGGTCCTCGCTGCCGGGAAGGATGTCGGGGTGCGCCCAGAGCGCGTCGCGTGCCTCGGCGCCGACGGCATCCGTCACCGCCTGCCACATCGCTGCGGCCTCACGTAGACGTCGTGGGCGCAACTCCAGACCGACGAGTGTCGCGAACGCCGACTCGGCCGGGCCGCCTGCCGCTCGTCGCCTGCGCACCATCTCGGCCATGCCGATCGCCCCCGGGAGCCGTTCTGTCGCCGCCGCCGTGACCACGTCGACCCAGCCCTCGACGAGCGCCAGCATGGTCTCGAGCCGCGCGAGTGCAGCGAGTTGCGCATCCGTCTTCGGCGGAATGAGCGACCCGTTCGTGAGCATCTCGCGCAATTGCTCCGGGTGCTCGGGATCGAACTGCTCGGCGAGATTCTCGAGTCCGCCGGTGTCGATGCGCATCCCGCGCGAGAACTCGGTGATGGAGCTGATGAGGTGCAGCCTCAACCAGCGCGCGTGCCGGAACAGCCGCGCGTGCGCCAATTCACGAACGGCGAGGTAGATGGCGACCTGGTCGTCGGACTCGAGTCCCTCGCCGAACTCCGCAACGTTCTGAGGTAGCAGCGCAGCAGTGCCGTCGGGAAGGAGCGGGATGCCGATGTCCCCACCGGAGACGACCTCGCTCGAGAGCTGTCCGACCACCTGGCCGAGCTGCATGGCGAACATGGCTCCGCCGATGGAGCGCATCATCTGGCCGGCTCCGGCCAGCATGCCGCGCATCTCCTCGGGGGCCTGCTCGGAGAGGGCGCCCATGAGCGCATCCGAGATGCTCGTGGCGACCGGTTCGGCCATCTGCGTCCAGACGGGCATCGTGGCCGTCACCCACTCGGACCGGGTCATCAATCGGGGCTGCTCCGAGAGCTCGGTGATGCTGACAGCCTCGTCGAGCCACAGTGCCGCGATGTGAAGCGCCTGCTCGAGGGATGCGCGCTGCGCGTCGGTCACGCTGGTCTGGGTGGCGGCGGCGCGGTCACGACCCTGCTGCAGGGCGACGTTCCAGTCGATGCCGTCTCCGCTCGAGCGCATGGCACTCTGGAGCTGGCTCATCAGCGCCGCGATGGACGCCGGGTCGCTCGGCAGGCCGGCTGCACCGGCGAGCTGGCTCGGATCGATGCCCGCCTCGCCCGAGAGGAACTGGCGCAGCATGTCGCGCAGCTCGTCACCGTTCTCGTCGCCCGGTTCGGGGTTCTCAGCCACTTCAGGCACCTCTCAGTCGCGTGTTTCTACGCTAGTGCGCGAAGCTTGGTAGCTTGACGGGAAAGTCTCGCCGGGTGGAGATCGCTGTCCGCCTGTCGCGAACAGGTCGCCCGGCCGCGGAAAGGATGACGGTGTCGCTGTTCACCGATCGGTCGGATGCCTCGGATCCGTATCAGGGTGGTCCGTATGGCGGGGGACCGGATGCGGGGGAGCCCGACTTCGACGAACCTCGCCCCCGCAATCGCCGCGCACGCGTCGGGTGGGTGCTGCTGAGCATCGCCTTCGTCATACTCATCGTCCTCGGCGTCGCCCCGGCGCCCTACGTCATCGACCAGCCGGGACCGGTGTACAACACATTGGGCACCGCAGAGCACGACGGCAAGGAGGTCCCGCTCATCACCATCCCCGACGAGAAGACCTACCCGACCAAGGGCGCGCTCGACCTGCTGACCGTGTCGCAGGTGGGCACGCCATCCCAGCGCCCGGACTGGTTCCAGGTGGTCGCGGCGTGGGCCGATCCCACTCGCGCCGTCATCCCCATCGACGTCGCATTCCCCCCGAACGTGACCGACGAGCAGGTCAACAAGCAGAGCCAGGCGCAGATGACCGACTCGCAGGAGGACGCCACGGCGGCTGCCCTCGTCGAGCTCGGCTACGACTTTCCACGCAACGTCACTGTGGCGGGTCTCACTGACGGTTCGCCGGCCGCGGGCATCCTGCAGGACGGCGACATCATCACGAGCCTCGACGGCACGAAGATCAACGACGTCCAAGCACTTCGCGACGCCGTCGCCGCGAATGGCACCAGCAAGCCGGCGAGCGTCGGCATCCAGCGCGGCGGTGTCGATTCGACGGTCTCGGTGACGCCGACCACCGTTCAGGACACGCCCGTCCTGGGCATCGGCGTGCACATGGATTACCAGTTCCCGTTCACGGTCACGCTGCAGCTCGACAGCGTCGGCGGTCCTAGTGCCGGCCAGATGTTCGCGCTGGGCATCATCGACAAGCTCACGCCGGGCTTCCTCAACGGCGGGCAGCACATCGCGGGAACGGGCACCATCGATTCCGCGGGCAACGTCGGCCCCATCGGCGGCATCCGTCAGAAGATGTTCGGAGCGAAGGATGCCGGCGCCCGCTGGTTCCTCGCGCCCGCGACGAACTGCGACGAGGTCGTCGGCCACGTCCCGTCCGGCCTGACCGTGTTCGCCGTCAAGACGCTGGATGACTCCATGGCGGCCCTCAAGGCGATCTCGACCAAAGAAGACACAGCGGCGCTGCCGACGTGCACAGCCAGCTGAGCCGCCCGCCTGAGTATTCACTGGGCAAACCCTGCACACTTGTTGCTCCCACAGCGAGGTCTGGCGCAATGCCTAGGATGAACTGAGATCCATTCCCATTCTGAGCAAGAGGCCTATTCAGTGACGAGCGCAACTGCCGCCGACCGACCCGTGCGACGCCGCCGGGCCCCAATCGTCATCACGATCGTGATCGTGGCCGCTCTGGTGGTGGCGTTCTTCGTCTTCGCCGGCGTCTACGCCGACATCCTCTGGTACGACCAGCTGGGCTTCCTCCAGGTGCTGACCACCCAGTGGTTCGCCGGCGGAACGATGTTCCTCATCGGCTTCCTCGGTATGGCCGTTCCGGTCTGGGTCGCCATCCAGGTCGCCTACCGCTCCCGTCCGGTCTACGCGAAGCTCAACTCCCAGCTCGACCGCTACCAGCAGGTCATCGAGCCATTGCGTCGCCTCGCGATGTGGGGAATCCCCGCGCTGCTCGGCCTCTTCGCCGGCGTGTCGTCGGCATCGCGCTGGCAGCTCACCGCCCTCTGGCTCAACCGGACCGCAAGCGGGACGACCGATCCGCAGTTCCACTTCGACACGTCGTTCTACCTGTTCGAGCTGCCGTTCTACCACGCCGTTCTCGGGTTCGCGTCGGCCGTCGTGCTGCTCGCCCTCATCCTGGGCGTCGCCACGAGCTATCTCTACGGCGCCATCCGTGTCAACGGCCGAGAGGTTCTCATCTCCAAGTCGGCGCGCATCCAGATCGCCGTCACCGCGGGCGTCTACCTGCTCCTGCAGGCCGTGAGCATCTGGCTCGACCAGTACTCCACGGTGACGGATGCCAACGCCAACATCACCGGTCCGGCGTACACCGACGTCCACGCGACCATTCCGGGTCGGGCCATCCTCGCCGGTGCCGCACTCTTCGTCGCGATCCTGTTCTTCATCACCGCGTTCGTCGGGCGCTGGCGCTTCCCCCTTGTCGGCACCGCGCTGCTCATCATCGCCGCGCTCATCGCCGGTTCGCTCTACCCGTGGGTGGTGCAGCGCTTCCAGGTCGACCCGAGCGAGAAGTCGCTCGAGACGCCATACATCCAACGCAACATCGACCTGACCAGAAAGGCGTTCGGCGTCGACGAGGTCAAGGAGACCAACTACGACGCGACGACGGATGCCGAGCCCGGCGCCCTCCGTTCCGATGCGGACACCACCGCGAGCATCCGCATCATCGACCCCGCCGTCGTGACCGACACCTACAAGCAGCTCGAGCAGTTCCGCCAGTACTACCAGTTCCCGGCGAAGATGGACGTCGATCGCTACACGGTCGACGGCAAGAGCCAGGACGCCGTGGTGGCCGTGCGCGACCTCGACCTCGAGGGCCTCAACGACGCCCAGAGCTGGGTGAACACGTCGGTCGTCTACACGCACGGCTACGGTCTCGTCGCCGCGTACGGAAACCAGCGCTCGGCCGACGGCCAGCCCGTGTTCATGGAGTCGGGCATCCCGTCCACCGGCGTGCTCGGCGACTTCCAGCCGCGCGTGTACTTCGGCGAGAACTCGCCGACCTACTCGATCGTCGGAGCGCCGAAGGGCACCACTCCCGTCGAGCTCGACTACCCGTCGGGCGATCAGGGATCCGACCAGAAGTACACCACCTTCAGTGGCAACGGCGGCCCGAAGCTCGACAACGTCTTCAAGAAGCTCGTCTACGCCCTCAAGTTCCAGTCGCAGGAGATCTTCCTCTCCGACTCGGTGAACGACGACTCGCAGATCCTCTACGACCGCGACCCGACTCTCCGCGTGCAGAAGGTAGCTCCCTACCTCACGCTCGATTCCGATCCGTACCCTTCGGTCGTCGACGGGCGCATCGTCTGGATCGTCGACGGCTACACCACGAGCGACAACTACCCGTACTCCACCAAGGTCAGCATGGGGCGCGCCGTCGAGGACACCGAGACGCCGGCCGCATCGTTCGCCAACGACGACGTCAACTACATCCGCAACTCGGTCAAGGCCACGGTCGACGCCTACGACGGCAAGGTGACGCTCTACGCATGGGATGACAAGGACCCGTTGCTGAAGACCTGGGAGAAGGTCTACCCCTCCACGGTCAAGCCGATGTCGTCCATGTCAGGTGCGCTCATGAGCCACGTGCGTTACCCGAGCGACATGTTCAAGGTGCAGCGCATGATCCTGGGGCGCTACCACGTCACCGATCCGGGTTCGTTCTACTCCCGCAACGATGCCTGGGTGACGCCGGACGACCCGAACAGCGCGCAGAACGACACCAAGCTGCAGCCGCCATACTTCCTGACGTTGCAGATGCCGGGCCAGCAGAACCCTGCGTTCTCGCTGTACTCCACGTTCATCCCCGAGTCGAATGCCGCCAAGTCGCGCAACGTCCTCACCGGCTATCTGGCGGCGGATGCGGATGCGGGCTCGACCGCTGGCAAGAAGTCCGCCGACTACGGCTCGCTGAGATTGCTCACCCTGCCGAAGACGGACACCGTGCCAGGGCCCGGTCAGGTGCAGGCGAACTTCGATGCGGACGCCACGGTTTCGCAGCAGCTCAACCTGCTGCGACAGGGATCGTCCACGGTCATCAACGGAAACCTGCTCACTCTGCCCGTCGGTGGAGGACTGCTCTACGTGCAGCCGGTCTACGTGAAGTCGAAGGGCAGCACGAGCTACCCGCTGCTGCAGAAGGTGCTGGTCTCGTTCGGAGACCAGATCGCCTTCGAGGACACCCTCGACGCGTCGCTCGACGTGCTGTTCGGCGGTGACTCCGGGGCGGCGGCCGGTGACCAGGGCAGTGAGACGACTCCGCCGTCGACCGGCACCGACCAGCCGAGCACCGGAACGCCCACTACGGGCGTTCCGACCACGGGCGACCCCGAGAAGGACGCTCAGCTCAAGCAGCTGGCCAGCCAAGCGCAACAGCAGCTCAAGGACAAGGACGCGGCGCTCAAGAGCGGCGACTTCGCGGCCTACGGCGTGGCTGACGCCGCGCTGGCCAAGACCGTCTCGCAGATGATCTCGTTGCTCGGACAGTAGCGGTGGTCGACCTCCGCGACGGTGAGTGGCTCGACGACAATCGGGCCAACTGGGACGAGCGTGTTCCCGTTCACCTCGCGAGCGGGTTCTACGACCAGGGACCACTCCGCGCAGGAGGGACCGTGCTCGACCCGATCGTGGCGCGCGAGATCGCCGGGCTGTATCCCGAGGGGCTCGACGGGCTGCGGGTGCTTCACCTGCAGTGCCATTTCGGCTCGGACACGCTCTCGCTGGCCCAGCTCGGAGCATCCGTCGTCGGCATCGACTTCTCGCGCCCGGCGGTGCAGGAGGCCCGGCGGATGGCGGCGGAGCTCGACCTGCCGACATCCGCGTGCTTCATCGAGGCGAACATCTACGACGCGCGCCACATCCTGCCGGAGCCCGAGTCTTTCGACCTCGTGTTCACGATGGGGGGCACGATCGGCTGGCTGCCCGACGTCGCGGAATGGGCGCGGATCATCGCGTGGTTCCTCAAGCCCGGCGGGGTGTTGTACTTCGCGGACGGACATCCGGCGGCCTTCGTCTTCGACGGCGACGGAGGGCCGGGCCGCATGCCGGAGTTCACCTTCCCCTACGCGTCGACGGAGCCCGACGTGCTCGACGACCCCGGCGACTACGCCGACCCGGATGCGGTGCTCGAGTACGGCCGGACGTGGGAGTGGATGCATCCGCTCGCGGAGGTGCACGCGGCTCTCCGTGACGCCGGCCTCACCGTCGACACGCTGCGCGAGCACTTCGAGGTGCCGTTCGCCATGTTCCCGGTGCTGGTGGGAAACGACGAGGGGATGTGGGCGTGGCCGGACCGCCCGTGGCTGCCGCTGTCGTACTCGCTGGTCGCGCGCCGATCCGGCTTCTGAGCCCACGTCTCGATTTGGGTGCACCGGAGCCCCGTGATAGGTTTTCTGTTGTGACGCGGGGTGGAGCAGTTCGGTAGCTCGCTGGGCTCATAACCCAGAGGTCGCAGGTTCAAATCCTGTCCCCGCAACCAAGTGAAGAGGCCGGCATCCAAGAGACTGGATGCCGGCCTCTTCTGTGTCTCCGGCAGACATCCGATCGAGTTTATAAACGCCTGTTGAGTTCTGATGCATTCAGGCGTAACGTCGCATCGTCGCTCAGGCATACGCGTGAGCGGGAGATGCGAGGAGCTCGACATGAGCGAAGTCCACAAGATCTACACACCGTCCAGCCCGCTGCCCGCCGGCAGGACGGGCCTGCTCACGCCGTTCGAG
>NZ_SSSN01000003.1 GCF_004801905.1 Orlajensenia flava
CGTCCAGCCCGCTGCCCGCCGGCAGGACGGGCCTGCTCACGCCGTTCGAGCCGGGCACGCGTACCCTCGAGGCCGGCTTCCAGGTCGCACCGCAGTTCAAGCCGCTGCCCGTGGATGTCGTCTTCGACAAGGACGTCGCCATGACCTTGCGCGATGGGGTGACCATCCACATCGACGTGTTCCGTCCGGCCACCACCGACGAGGTTCCGGTCATCATGGCCTACAGCCCCTACGGCAAGGCGCAGGGCACATCGATGAGCGTCATGGGCGTGTTCGGGCTCGTAGGGGTGCCCAACTCCGCCGTCTCCGGGCTCGAGAAGTTCGAGGCCGCCGACCCCGCCTACTGGGTCGCTCAGGGCTACGCGATCGCCAACCCCGACATCCGGGGGGTCGTCGATTCAGACGGAGACAGCGTGCTGTGGGATCGTCAGGACGGCCGCGACGCCTACGACATCATCGAGTGGCTGGCCGAGCAGGAATGGAGCAACGGCAAGGTGGCGATGAGCGGCACCTCCTACCTGGCCGTCGCGCAGTGGTTCGCCGCATCCGAGCAGCCCCCTCACCTCATCGCCATCAACCCGTGGGAGGGCGTGAGCGATGTCTACCGCGACCTCGTCATGCGCGGGGGAATGCCCGACACCGGCTTCGCCCGTCAGCTCCAGGAGGGCAGCTTCTTCGGCAAGGGCCAGAAGGAGGACATCCTCGCGGAGGTCGACGCCTACCCGCTCATCAACGAGTTGTGGGAGAACAAGATCCCGGCGTTCGAGAAGATCACGGTCCCGGCGTATGTCGTGGCCAGCTACTCCAACACGCTGCACACCGCCGGCACCTTCCGTGCCTGGCGGCGCATGGCGTCTGAGCAGAAGTGGCTCCGCATCCACAACAGCCAGGAATGGCCGGACTACTACGACGAGGCGAACGTCGAGGATCTGCGCCGCTTTTTCGACCATTTCGTCAAGGGGGAGGACAACGGATGGGAGACCACGCCGCGCGTGCGCTACTCGGTCCTCGACCTCGAGGGCGGCGATGAGGTCGCCGTCGCAGCCGACCAGTTCCCTCCGACCGAGGTGGCACTCACGAAGTTCTTCCTCGACGGACGCACCCGGGTGCTGAGCACGGATGCGCCTGCGGAACGCGTACCGGCCGTCTACACGGTCGCGGCGAACCCGAACGCCGTGTCGTTCCTCGCCACCTTCGACTCCGAGACGGTGCTCGTGGGCTACCCGAAGGCGCACCTCCTCGTGGAGGCACGCGACGCCGATGACATGGACCTGTTCGTGCTGATGCAGAAGCTCGGCGCCCACGGCACTCCGCTGGAGGCCTTCACCACCCCGAACCACGGCGCGATGATCCACGATCTCACCGATCACGGCGCCACCATCCTGAAGTACAAGGGATCCGACGGGCGACTGCGCGTGTCGACGCGTCACCTCGACGAGACCCTGTCGACGGTTGACGTGCCCGCCCACACCTTCGACCGGGTCGAGAAGCTCGAGCCCGGCCAGATCGCCGAGATCGAGATCGACCTCTTCCCGGTCGGGCTCAAGTTCTACCCGGGCGAGCAGCTCCGCTTCATCATCAGCTCACGCAACCTCCTCGGCACGCTGATGCCCGCCATCCAGGAGTATGCCGGCGCCAACAGTGGACAGCACGTCATCCACACCGGCGGCGAGCACGCCTCCTACCTGCAGCTGCCTGTGCAGAAGGCGTAGCGACCCCGCGGAGATGCGGGTGAGACGACTCACGAGATCGACTCATCCGCATCCGTGTGGGAGAGTCGTCAGGCCCGACGGCGGCGCATCGTCGTGTAGAGGCGTTCAACGCCCCACAAGACGATGCCGATCGCCAGGAGCACGAGCGCGATGCCGTACTGCCCACCGGGTCGGCCGGAGGTCCAGGGGAACACGAGGTACAGACAGGTGATCGCGCCGATGATCGGCAGCGCGACGGGAATGTGGAAGTGCTCGTGTTCGACGGGCTGCCGACGCAACACCAGTACCACCACGTTGACGACGGCGAAGACGGTGAGCAGCAGGAGTGAGGTCGTGCCGCCCAGCAGGGCGACGATCGACCCTTCGGTGTCGAGCGAGACATAGATGATGAGGCCGGCGGCCAGCGCGCTCGTGAACAGGATCGCCGCCCACGGGGTGCGGCGCTTCGGAGCGACCTTGGAGAGGAAAGGCGGCAGCACCTTCTGCTTGCTCATGCCGTAGAGCAGGCGGCTCGCCATCATCATGTTGATCAGCGCCGTGTTGGCGACCGCGAACATGGAGATGAACGGCAGCAGCGCGTTGATCGGGAAGTCGGGTGCGGCGGCCTGGACGGCCAGCACCAGCGGCGTCTCGCTGCCGACGAGCTCGCCGATGGGCACGAGAGCGACCACGGTGATCGACACCAGCACGTAGATCACCGCGGCGATCGCGAGGCCGCTCAGCATCATCTTGGGGAAGATGCGGCTCGGTTCCTTCGTCTCCTCGGCCATGTTGACCGAGTCCTCGAAACCCACCATCGCGAAGAACGCGAGCGAGGTCGCCGTGCTGACCGCCAGCAGCACGTTCTTGTCCTCGGGCGTCTCGAACGCGATGACCCGGGACCAGTCGGCGTTGCCGCCCGCGATCGCCCACATTCCGATCAGGATGACGAGCACCAGGCCCGATAGCTCGACGAGAGTGAGCACCACGTTGAGCCAGACGCTCTCGCTCACGCCGCGGAGGTTGACCAACAGGATGAGCACGATGAACGCCAGTGCGATGACCATCGTGATGAGCATCTCGTCAGGCAGGCCGAAGGCGACGGTGAGGTTGACCGCGAAGGCGCGCGCCGCCGTCGAGGCTGACGTGATGCCCGAGGCCATCACGATGAAGCACACGATGAACGTGAGGAAGTGGATGCCGAAGGCCTTATGCGTGTACAGAGCCGCGCCGGCCGCCTGCGGGTACTTGGTCACCAGCTCCAGGTAGGAGAAGGCGGTGAGGGTCGCGACCGCGAACGCGAGGAGGAACGGCAGCCACGCCGCACCGCCGACCTCCGCGGCGACCTGGCCGGTGAGCGCGTAGATGCCCGTTCCGAGGATGTCGCCGACGATGAACAGGAGCAGCAACCCCGGCCCCAGCACCCGCTTCAGCTCTGGTTGATCGTCCGGTTCGACCGTTTCGACGACCTTCGTCCAGGAGGGATCACTCATGATGGGGCTCCTCTGCTCCAACCCAGCCGAGCACATCCGCTGCGTGACCTCAACCCTCCAGGGCCAATCGATCGTCGAGGACGTCCTCGAAACACGTCGGCTGGCTCCCTCACGACGCCGGGGAGCGCGACGGCTTGTGCCGACGGAGACGCTCTCATAAGGTGGAACCGATATGAGAGAACGTACGTTCTCTGCGCTCCAGCAGACCAGGAAAGAAGCACGATGACTGAGACCACCGACCGCGCACTTCGCCTGAAGGCCCTCCATGAGGCGCCCGCCATCCTTCGGGTCGTGAACGTCTGGGATGCGATCAGCGCCAAGACCGTCGCCGCGCTGCCCGAGACCGCAGCGATCGCCACGGCCGGGCATTCCATAGCGGCCAGCTACGGCTACCCCGACGGCGGGATGCCGCTCGACCTCGCCCTCGCGGGAGCGAAGACGGTGGTGGACGCGGTCGACCTGCCCGTCACGGCCGACCTGGACGATGGATACGAGGACCCGGCGGAGACCATCCGCCGAGCCATCGGCCTCGGCATCGTCGGCGCGAATGTCGAGGATCGGCTGCGGCCGTTCGACGAGTCCGTCGCCCGGGTTGCCGCCATCATCGCGGCAGCCGAGTCCGAGGGCGTAGCCTTCCAGCTCAATGCCCGGACGGATGCGATCGTGCGCGGAGGCGAGCGTCCCATCCGCGAGAGCGTCGACGACGCGATTGCCCGCGGCCGGGCCTTCCTCGACGCCGGCGCTGCTCTCGTGTTCGTTCCCGGCGCCCTCACTCGTGAGGTCGTCGAGCCACTGGTTGCGGGCCTCGGTCACGGCAAGCTGTCGGTCATCGGGGCGCCTGGCGCCCTCGCCGCCGCCGACTACGAGGAGCTGGGCGTCGCTCGCATCTCGTACGGGCCGTACACCCAGCGCGTGGCGCTCCGGGCGCTGCGAGACGTCGCGACGGACCTGTACGGCTCGGGCGTGATTCCCGAGGACACGCCCGCCATCAACTGATCGGGCAGCGCGGCCGCCGGCCTCACCAGTTATCCCGGCGGCGCTCCTGGTCGACAACCGCGTCGCGGTCGGCGAGGCGGCGCAGGCCGGCGAGCGGCTGCGCCATCCGCTGGTTGTGACGGATGCGCGGCTCGACCCGGTCGAGTAAGGCCCAGTACCCCGCGGTGAAGGGGCAGGCGTTCTCGCCGAGGCGCACCTTGGGGTCGAACCGGCATCCGCCGCAGAAGTCGGACATCTTGGAGATGTATGCGCCGCCGGAGACGTAGGGCTTGGTCGCGACGATGCCCCCGTCGGCGTGCTGCGACATGCCGATGACGTTGGCCGGCATGACCCACGGCGTTCCGTCGACGAACATGTCGATGAACCAGTCGTTGAGGGCCACCGGGTCGTAGCCGTGCTGGATCGCCCAGTTGCCGAGCACCATGAGTCGCTGGATGTGGTGGGCCCATCCGTGCCGTCGCATGCCGTCGATGGTCTCGTGCAGGCAGTTCGCCTCGATCGCGTCGACGTCGAGGTTCAGGAAGGCCTCGGGCAGCGGAGTCGTCGCACCCAGCGCGTTGTTGCCTGTGCGGTAGCCCTCGCCGAGGTACCAGTACAGGTGCCAGACGTAGTCACGCCAGCCGATGATCTGGCGCACGAACCCCTCGACGCTCCGGAGCGGTGCCTCTCCCGACGCGTGCGCGGCCACGACCGTCTGGGCGACGTGGAGCGGATCGATCAGTCCCAGGTTCATCGGCGCGCTCAGCAGCGAGTGCGCCATCGTCCAGTCACCGCTCAGCATGGCGTCCTCGAACGGACCGAAGTCGCCCAGCCGCGACTCCACGAAGTCCTTCAGCGACTCCTCGGCCTCGGCGGCCGTGACGGCGAAATGCCGAGGACCGTCCTCGCCCACCAATCGCACGAGGCCGTCCGCCTGCCACTGGTCGAGGTCGGCGCGCACCTCGTCGTCGATGGCGTCCTCCTCCGGCCACCACGGATCGGGGAGACCCAGACGCGAGGCGTTCTTCGGCGGAGGATTGCGATTGTCGTGGTCGTAGTTCCATCGTCCGCCCTCCGGCTGGTCGCCGCGCATGAGCAGGCCGGTGCGCTCACGCACCGAACGGTAGAAGTCCTCCATGAGCAGCCGCTTGCCGGCGCGGGCATCCGCCCAGTCGCGGAAATCCTGCTCGCTCGTCACGAAACCTCGGCTGGGCAGCACCGCGATACCGCGTCGGCGGACGAAACGGCGAGCCGCCCACGAGGTGGGGTCGATCACCTCGAGGTCCTCCCGCCCGTCGACCGCCTCGTCGTAACGCTCCACCCGGTGGTACTCGACACGATCGCCCAGCTCCGCCACCCGGCGCCGCATCGCCGAGAGCAGCAGGTGCGCCTTGGCGCGGTGCATCGGGCGACGTCCGAACACCGAGCGCGCCTCGACGATCATCATCGGGCCGCCGTCGTCGAAGGCCGGGCCGAGCTGACCGGCGAAGATCCAACGCGTGCGAGGGGAGGCGGATGACACGTCCTCAGGTTATTCGGCGGCTCGCAACATCACGGGGCCTCCCGCGGCAGCGCATCCGTCAATAGAATGCGGATCGTGTCCGTCCTGATCTCCGTGATATCGCTGCTGCTCATCATCGGCGCGCTCGTCGACATCATCTCCCGCCCCGACGACGAGGTGAAGCACCTGCCCAAGCTGGTCTGGGTGATCCTCGTCGTGTTCCTGCCACTCATCGGCAGCGTGGTCTGGTTCGCCGTCGGTCGGGAGTATGCGCCGCGAGTGCCCAGGCAGCGCACGGCCCGGTCGGCGGCCCCCGTCTTCGAGCCGCTGCCAGCCCGCAAGTCGACAGAGGAGCAGATCGCCGAGCTGGACCGCGAGATCGAGTACTACCAGAAGCGCGCTCGGTTGAAGGAGCTCCAGATGGGCTCGACCCCGCTCGCGATCGAGGGTTCGAAGGCCGATACGGATGCTCCGATGCTCGAGCCGCTGCCCGAGCGCAGGGCCATCAACCCCGAGACCTGAGCGTTCATGCGGCATGCTGGGGACAGGACCTGACAGAGGAGCGTTATGAGCGATCAGCAGGCAGCCCCGTCCGAAGCGGCCGGACCGGACGGCACCGACCATCAGGGCGCCGACCTCGATGACGACGACACCGGCGCCCCGCCGCCCGTTGTCATCGAGCCCGAAGACGCGGAACCCGCCATGCCCGAACCGCGCGTGGAGGTGCGACGCAACGACGAGGGAGAGCGCTACGAACTCTCCATCGACGACCACATCGCAGGGTATTCGGAATACAAGATGAGCGACGGGCGGGTCGTGATCACGCACACCGCCACCCTTCCGGCCTACGGCGGTCGGGGCGTCGCCACCACCCTCGTCGATCAGATGCTGAGCGACCTCCGTCAGCGTGGGGAGCGCGTCGTGGTGAAGTGCCCGTTCGTCGCCGAGTTCGTCACGGAGCATCACGAGTTCGACGACATCATCGATGGTTGACGTCGCGCCGATCGGCGTCGCGGTCGCGCAGTTCGCGCCCGTCGACGACGCCGGCGCGAACCTGATACAGATTGATCGGCTCGCTCGACTCTCGGCCGCGCGCGGGGCGCAGCTCGTCGTCTTCCCCGAGTACTCGGCGTACTTCACGGCAGAACTCGGTCAGGCGATGGCGGATGCCGCCGAGCCGCTCGACGGGGCGTTCGTGCGGGCGCTCGGCGCTCTCGCGGCCGAGCTGGGCGTGCACATCGTCGCCGGGGCCCTCGAGCAGACCGAGCACATCGACCGGTTCTCCAACACGCTCGTCGCGCTCGACCCCGACGGAGCACTCGTTGCGAGCTACCGCAAGCAGCACCTCTACGACGCGTTCGGCCAGCGGGAATCGGACTGGGTGGTGGCCGGCGCGGTCGCTGAGCCCGAGACCTTCAGCGTCGCTGGCCTGCGGGTCGGCATGCAGACCTGCTACGACATCCGCTTCCCCGAGGTCACCCGACGACTCGTCGACGCCGGCGCCGACCTCGTGCTCGTGCCGGCCGAGTGGGTGCGCGGGCCGCTGAAGGAGCACCACTGGCGCACGCTGGCCACCGCGCGCGCCATCGAGAACACCGTCTACCTGGCCGCCGCCGACCACGCGCCGCCCGTCGGTGTGGGCAACAGCTTCGTGATCGACCCCATGGGCGTCGAGTTGGTAACCATCGGCGAGACGACGGATGCCGCCGTCGCGTGGGTGTCTCGTGAGCGAATCGCGGCGGTCCGCCACGTGAATCCGGCCCTCGCATTGCGGCGCTACGCCGTGACGCCGCGCTGACCGCGTGCAGCCGACATCCCGGACCGCTCGCTGAATAGAGTGTGTCCAGGAGACCCATGACCGAATCGCCCTACCGCGTTCTCGTCATCGAGGATGACGACGACGTTGCACTGTTCACGCGGACCGTGCTGCAGAAGCGTGCCGGGTGCGAGGTGCGCTCGCTGTCCAGCGCCGACGGCGCCATCCGTGCCTTGTCGGAATTCGCTCCCGACGTCGTCATCACCGATGTCGAGCTGCCCGGCGCGAGCGGACTCGACATCCTCGAGAAGGTCAGAAGGGCGGATGGCGACCTGCCCGTCGTCGTGATGACCGCACACGCATCGGTCGATTACGCGGTGCGAGCGCTGCGCGACCGCGCCGACGAGTTCCTCACCAAGCCGATCCCGTCCGCCGTGCTCGTCGAGACCGTCCGGCGTCTCGCGACCGCGCACCGCGAGTCACAGGCGCGTCGCCGCGGGCGGACCGTGCTGGCGATCGGAGCCCACCCCGACGACGTCGAGATCGGCGTCGGCGGCACCCTCGCCGGGCACGCAGCCGCGGGCGATCCCGTCGTCATCCTCACCCTGTGCCGAGGGGCACGCGGGGGTCGGGCCGACGATCGACAGAACGAGTCGCTCGCCGCCGCAGAACTCATCGGAGCGCGCCTCTTCCTCGAGGACCTCGAGGACACCCGCATCCCCATCTCCGATCCCACTATCGGCATCATCGAGCCCTGCCGTGACGACCGGATCGACGTCGTCGTATCGACCGTCGACGTCGAGTTGCCTCCGCTCGCCGAACGCCGCGACGAGCTGGAGGAGACCGCAGCCGCGTGCGCCCGAGCGGCCGGAATCGTCGGCGTCGCCAACGTCCAGCTGCGCTACAGCGACGCCGGCGAGCCCGCCCTGCTCGAGATCAACCCCCGGCGGCACCGTGACTATCGCGGTGACGGTGGCAGGCGACGACGTCGTCGTGAGCTTCGCCGACACCGGAATGGGTATTCCGGCAGACGAGATCGATCGCCTGTTCACCCGCTTCTTCCGCTCATCGACGGCCATGCGTCAGGCGGTGCAGGGCGTCGGCCTGGGGCTCAGCATCACGAAGGCCATCGTGACCGCCCACGGGGGAAGCCTGGGGGTCGAGAGCGAGCAGGGCGTCGGCACGACGTTCACGATGTCGCTCCCCATCGCGCGGGTGGATTGACGCCGACCGAGGGATGATCCGGCCGCCTCAGCGCGTCGAGCGGGAAGGGAGTGCGGCCAGCCGGCGCGTCGCCTCTTCGATCACCTCGGTGCGTTTGCAGAAGGCGAAGCGTACGAGGGACCGGTAGGCGTCGCGGTGCTCGGCGTGGACGAAGGCCGTCACGGGCACGGCGACCACGCTCGCCAGACTGGGCAGCTCGCGACACAGCCGTGCAGCATCCGGGTGGCCCGCGGCGGCGGCATCCGCGACGACGAAGTAACCCGCCTGCGGAAGCCCGACCGTGAACCCCGCCGCGGTGAGTCCGCTCGAGAGCAAGTCGCGCTTGGCGCGCAGTGCGCTCGCGGCATCCGCGAAGAACGAATCGGGGAGGCGCAGACCGACGGCGATGGCGGGCTGGAACGGCGCACCGTTCACGTAGGTGAGGAACTGCTTGACCGCGAGCACGGCTTCCAGGAGGGGAGCGGATGCCGTGAGCCAGCCGACCTTCCATCCGGTGGTGCTGAAGGTCTTGCCGCCTGACGAGATGGTGACAGTACGGTCGCGCGCTCCATCGAGGGTGGAGATGGGGGTGTGCACGCCGTCGAACAGCAGGTGCTCGTAGACCTCGTCCGTGACGATGATGGCGTCGTGCCGCTCGGCCAGGGCGACGATCTCGCGCAGCACCTCGACGCCGAAGACCGCGCCGGTGGGGTTGTGCGGGCTGTTCAGCAGGATGACGCGCGTGCGGTCGCTGACGACGGCCCGGAGCTCGTCGAGGTCGGGCTGGAAGTCGGGCAAGCGGAGCGGGACGGTGCGGTGGATTCCGCGTGCCAGAGCGATGAGCGCGCCGTACGCGTCGTAGAACGGTTCGAAGGTGACCACCTCGTCGCCGGCGTCGACGAGGGCGAGGATGGTGGCGGCGAGCGCCTCGGTCGCGCCGGCCGTCACGAGGACCTCGCGGTCGGGGTCGAGACGGATGGCGTAGAACCGCTCCTGGTGCTCGGCGATCGCCTCGCGCAGCACCGGCATGCCGCGGCCGGGCGGGTACTGGTTGACGCCCTCCGCGATCGCGTCGCGCGCGGCCTCGAGCACAGCGGGGGGACCGTCTTCATCGGGGAAGCCCTGGCCGAGGTTGATCGCTCCCGTTCGTGCAGCGAGAGCACTCATCTCGGCGAAGATCGTCGCCGCCATGGACCCATCCGCCCCGAGCAGTCCCGCGCCGGACGCGGCGCGCTGCCACGGTGCCATGTCGTTCATCGCGCTCCCTCGTGCCCGTCGATTCCACGCTAGGCCACCGCGCGGGCAGCTGTGGATATCTCCCGCACGACGCGCGTCGCATGCTCTACCGTGTCAGGATGCTCGCCGCTGCCCTTCGCCCCATCGCGGTGCTGGCGGCCGCCGTCGTGCTGGCCGCGCTGAGCGGCTGCGTGCAGACCACCGAGAAGCCCACCCCGACGCCCACCGCAGCTGCGACTCCGGCGTTCGCATCCGACGAGGAGGCCCTCGGGGCGGCCGAGAAGGCGTACGCCGCGTACTTGGCTGTCGATGATGCTGTTTTGCACGACGGCGGTCTAAACGCTGACCGATATGAGGCTGTGGCTTCCGGGGAGGCGCTGAAGGCCTCGATATCCAACGCGGAGAAATTCCAAGCAGAATCAGTGCGTACGACCGGGGCATCCTCTTTCCGAACCGAGAAGCTTCAAGCGACTCAGTTTCTCGGGGACGGCGTTACATCGGTTGCGGTTTACGTCTGCGACGACGTGTCCGGCGTCGATCTGCTGGATTCAACCGGTAGGTCTCTGGTTTCCCCTAACCGAAAGCCGGTTGCCCCATTCGTGATCACGATGGAGCGGCAAAACCGGACTGACCGTATTTCCCAACGTGAACTGTGGACAACTGAAAACTTCTGCTCATGAGGAAGTCGTCGATGGGCATTATGGTCGCCGCGTGTTTGATCGCGTCGCTTTCCATCTCGATGCCTGCGGCTGCGGATGATCTTTGCGATCGATTCGGGCAGATCGCTGGTGGCTGCGATGTTCCCGACTCGTCTGGCGCCATCGTGGACGACAGCGTTGAGCTCTCCGCTCAGACGGGCACAGGATCGACCGCGGGCGACGGCGACGACGGGGGCGCATCCGCCGAGCCCGAGCCGCCGCCGCTCACCACGGTGATCGGCGTGGACGGTACGCCCGTGAGTCGTCGCGCCGTCGAGGGAGGTGTCGGTGACGCCGGTGCGCTGGGGTGCACCGGCCCGGTCATCTGCAATCCGCTGCCCGAGGTGACGATGGCCGACATCGCGGCGTTCCGTCCGACGCGGCCGACGCAGGGCATGGAGCCATCGGGGTGGATGGTCGTCGGTCTTCCCGCCAACTTCTACGGGTCCGCCACTGCAGACGTGAAGGCGGGCACGCTGCTCGGACTCGCCGCCCAGGTGCGCTTCACGCCGCTGCGCTATCGGTGGGTCTACGGGGACGGCGCATCGGCGGCCAGCCGCTCGGGCGGACGCACGTGGGCGGCTCTCGGTGCCGCCGAGTTCGATGCCACGCCGACGAGCCACACCTACGGAACGACGGGAACGTTCACCATCCGGATGGCCGTCGACTACGGCGCGGAGTACAGCTTCGCGGGCCAGCCGTGGCGGACCATACCCGGAACGCTCACCGTGTGGGCCCCGGACCTCACTGCCACGGCGAACGCAGCGAAGACCGTTCTGGTCGCGCGCAGCTGTCTGGCCAATCCGTCCGGGCCGGGCTGCTGACCTTCCGATCGGCTCGTCGCGCGGCCGTAGGCTGTCTTGGTGAACTCATAAGTTCGCGCTAGGGCGCTCCCAGTCTGTGTTAGTCGATTGCACAGGTACGACGGCGAAGCTGGCAGGGCTTTGGAAGGAGCAACCATGACCGACAGCACCACCCCCGAGTCCAACAACGAGGAGCACACCGCTCCCGAGGTGACGCCGACCGCGGCCGACGAGAACGCCGGGGTCACGGGCCCGACCGAGCGCATCGAGCGCGTCGCCCCGACCGGCGCAGCTCCAACCGCCGCAGCGCAGCCCGACTCGAGCGTCAGCTCGTCGCAAGCCGCCACCGCCGCGACCGTCCCACTGCCGGATGCAGCACCCGCCGCCCCTGCCGCGAGCCAGGCTCCCGCAGCCGCCCAGGCTCCCGCGCCCACCGGCGCCTTCGGCCAGAGCACCGCGCCCCAGGCGCCGGTCTACGCACCGAATGCCGCACAGCAGGCCTACGCCCAACAGGGCCACCCCACGCAGCCCTACGGCCAGCCCGCCTACGGGCAGCCGGGGTACGCGCACCCCCCCCAGCAGTACGGGGCGACGCCCGCGCCGGCCGACACGAAGACGAAGAACCGTGTCGTGCTGCCGGTCGTCGCGGCACTCATCGCCGGCTCGCTCATCGGCGGCGGTTCCGCAGCCGGTGTCAGCGCGCTGATGGGCAACCAGAGCAACGCCTCGACCCCGACCAGCGCGACGGCACCGCAGAACGTCGTCGTCAACAACACCGACTCCGTCAACGAGATCACGGCTGTCGCAGCGAAGGCATCCCCGAGTGTCGTCACCATCTCGGTCACCGCCGACAGCAGCGCGGGCACCGGCTCGGGCGTCGTCCTGTCGAAGGACGGCTACATCCTGACCAACACGCACGTCGTCACCCTCGATGGCAGCGCCAGCAAGGTCACCATCCAGGTGCAGACCACCGACGGCAAGCTCTACGACGCCACCGTCGTCGGAACCGACCCCACCAGTGACCTTGCCGTCATCAAGCTGAAGGACGCCTCCGGCCTCACGCCGCTCGACTTCGCCGACTCCAGCAAGCTCAACGTGGGTGACGCGGCTGTGGCCATCGGCGCGCCCCTCGGCCTGGCGAACACCGTCACCAACGGAATCGTGAGCGCGCTCAACCGCTCCATCCAGGTGGCCTCGTCAGCGGCACCGGACACCAGCGGCCAGGACTCGCAGACTCCCGACCAGAACGGCAATGGGTCCGGCGGATCCGGCAGCCCGTTCGACTTCTGGAATTTCGACATGCCCGGCCAGAGCCAGCAGCAGCAGTCGGCCACCTCGACGATCTCGCTGCCGGTCATCCAGACCGACGCGGCCATCAACCCGGGCAACTCGGGTGGTGCCCTGCTGAACTCGAAGGGTCAGTTGATCGGCATCAACGTCGCCATCGCGAGTGCGGGCGAGTCCAGCTCGGGAGGCCAGTCGGGCAGCATCGGCGTCGGCTTCGCCATCCCGGCCAACCTCGCCAAGCGCATCTCGGACGAGATCATCAGCGGTGGAAAGGCCAGCCACGGCCTGCTGGGCGCCTCCGTCGCGGATGCCGCCAGCACCACCTCCGGAACCGTCGGCGCTCTCATCAAGGAGGCCACGTCCGGTGGTGCGGCCGACAAGGGCGGCCTGAAGTCGGGCGACATCATCACCAGCTTCAACGGTGTTCCGATCACCGATGCCAACGACCTCACCGCGCAGGTGCGCTACCTGCCCGGCGGAGCCCAGGCATCCGTCTCGTACACCCGCGACGGCAAGACAGCCACGACCTCGGTCACGCTCGGCGAGCTCAAGAGCTGACCGACTCCTTCCGACGAACCGCCGCCCGCATCCGATGCGGGCGGCGGTTCGCGTCGTGCGGCCGGCGGACGTCTGGAATGCCGCCATCGGACGCGTCCAGCGAGCCGACATGACCCGTGCGATAGGCTCGATCGACCCACGGGACGACTGGATACGATGACCGACAATGCCATGAGCCGGGCAGCGCAGCCGCTGCCGGGGGTGTCGTACGTGATGCCCGTGCTCAACGAGGTGACCCACGTCAGGGCGGCGGTCGAGAGCCTTCTGAATCAGGACTACGACGGCCCGTTCGAGGTCACCGTCGCCCTCGGCCCGTCCATCGACGGCACCGCCGAGCTTCTCGCCGACATGTCCGCCCGCGACCCTCGCATCCACGTGGTGGAGAACGAGATCGGATCGACGCCGGCCGGCCTCAACGTCGCCATCAACGCCTCGAGCATGCCCATCGTCATCCGCGTGGACGCCCACTCGAGCCTGCCGCACGACTACGCCCGCATCGCGGTGGAGACCATCCAGCGCACCGGCGCGGCGAACGTCGGCGGCATCATGGACGCGCAGGGGCACGGCGCGTTCCAGCGAGCGGTGGCCCGGGCGTACACGACCCGGGTCGGCCTCGGCGGATCGTCCTTCCACGTCGGTGGAGAGGAGGGGGCCGTCGACACGGTCTACCTCGGCTGCTTCCGGCGCGAGGCCATCGAGGCGGTCGGCCTGTTCGACGAGGGAATCAAGCGCGGCCAGGACTGGGAGCTCAACCGACGGCTGCGCCAAGCGGGGGAGACGGTCTGGTTCACGCCCGCCCTTCGCGTCGTGTACCGCCCGAGACCCAGCGTCGCGCGGCTGGCGCGGCAGATGCTCTCCACGGGGATGTGGCGCGGCGAGCTCGCGCGCCGGTTCCGTTCGGGCAACGGCATCCGTTACTTCATCCCTCCGCTCATGGTGCTCGGCGTCGCCGTAGGGACGCTGCTCGGACTCATCGGTATCGCGCAGGCGATCGCCGGGGCGCCACCGTGGTTCCTGCTGGGCTTCGCGGTCCCCGCCGTCTACGCCGTCTTCGTCGTGCTCGCCACGATCGCCGCGACCCGCACCGACGGCGTTCGCGTGGCCCTCTGGTTTCTCCTAGTCTTGCCGTGCATCCACTTCAGCTGGGGGCTGGGGTTCCTCCTCGGTTACCTCTCGCTGACTGACAACATCGCGTCGCACACGGGGAGATGAGCATGAGCGAGATCTCCGGCAACCGCGGGCGTCCATCGTCCATCGCCGAACTCCGAGCCGTCGCGCAGCCCCCCGAGGTGCGCAGCCGCCGCAACGCCGAGCACTGGGTGGCCTCGCTCTACCTCCGCGACCTGTCGCCCTACCTCACCTGGGTGCTGCTGAAGACCCCCATCTCCGCGAACGGCGTCACCGGCCTGATGATCCTGGTCGGCTGGTCGACAGCCGCCGCGCTGCTGATCCCGGGCATCTGGGGCGCGCTGCTGGCTCTCGTGCTCGGGCAACTCCAGATGCTGGTCGACTGCTGCGACGGCGAGGTCGCGCGGTGGCGAGGCACCTCGTCGCCCGCCGGAGTCTTCCTCGACAAGGTGGGTCATTACTCGACCGAGGCGCTCATCCCGATCGCGCTCGGCATCCGAGCCGCGGCGTGGCCGTTCAACGCGCCGGATGACTACCTCTGGACCACCCTCGGCACCCTCCTCGCCCTCCTGATCGTGCTCAATAAGGCGCTCAACGACATGGTGCACGTTGCCCGTGCCAACGCCGGCCTCAGTAAGCTCGCCGATACGCACGGGGAGTCGGCGCCCACCGCGGGCCTCGTCGCGACGCTGCGTCGCGCGGCCCGGTTCGTGCCCTTCCACCGCCTCTACCACTCCGTCGAGCTCACGATGCTGGCCTTCGTGGCGGCCGTCATCGGCCTGTTCGCCGGGCAGCCGCTCGTCGACCGCATCCTCGTCGCCGCGCTCGTGCCGCTCGCGCTCCTCGCGCTCCTCGGCCATTTCGTCGCGATCATGGCCTCCCGGCGTGTCCGCTCCTGAGCCGACCGTCGGCGTCGTCGTCCTCACCCAGGGGCGGCGACCCGACGACCTGGCGCGCGGCATCCGTTCCCTGCTCGACCAGACGGGCGTGAGCATCGACGTCGTCTGCGTGGGGAACGGATGGCAGCCCGCCGCGCTGCCGCCCGAGGTCACGGCACTCGCCCTGCCCGAGAACGTGGGCATCCCTGCTGGACGCAATGCCGGTGTGCCGCTCGTCGCGGGGCAGTACCTGTTTTTCCTCGACGATGATGCGAGCCTGCCGGACCCCGCCTTCCTGTCGACGGCGATCGCCCGGTTGCGCGCGGAGCCAGGAATCGGCCTGCTGCAGCCTCGCGTGGTCGATCCGACCGGTGTCGCCTCGCCTCGGCGATGGATCCCGCGCATCCTCAAGGGATCGCCCGAGCACTCCGGGAATGTCTTCTCGGTCTGGGAAGGCGCCGTGCTGCTCCCGCGCGACATCTTCGACGCCACCGGCGGATGGGGCGACGAATACTTCTACGCCCACGAGGGCATCGAACTGGCCTGGCGGGTGTGGGACCAGGGCAGGCGCGCTTGGTACGCCGGGGACCTCATCGCCAACCACCCCGTGATCGCGCAGACCCGCCATTCGCAGTACTGGCGCCTCAACGCGCGCAATCGGGTCTGGCTGGCGCGCCGCAACCTCCCCGCCTTGCTCATTCCGCTGTATGTCGGCTCGTGGACAGCACTGCAGTTCGTGCGCTTCCTGCGTCGCCCCTCGGGAGTCAACGCCTGGTGGGGCGGATGGTGCGAGGGCTGGAGCAGCGATCCGGGCGAACGGCGCCCGCTGCGGTGGAGGACCGTGCTCCGGATGACCCGCGCCGGCCGACCGCCCATCGTCTGAGCGCATCGGACGTCCGGCAGCCGTCGATAGGCTGGACGCGTGGGAGTGACGGGTGACGCGCGGCAGGCGATCCGGTTCGTGCGCCGGGTGCTGGCCAACCGGCGTGCGCTCGGCGAGCTGACGGGCAAGATCGCCGCGAGTCCGCCGCTGCCCCGCGGGCACTTCCGCATCGGCGTGTACTTCGCCGACGGCCTCGTCAACCTCTACCAGCTGCGCCAGTGGTACGCGCCTCTCGCCGAGCTGGCGGAGCGCTGGCCCGTGCTCCTCCTGTCGCGAACGTCGGGCGCGGCATCCGCCCTCTTCGACGAGAGCCCGCTTCCCGTGGCATACGTGCGCACTGTTGTCGACCTCGAGCAGGTCATCGAGGAGCAGCAGCTGCAGATCATCCTGTACGTCAACCAGAACGCCAAGAACTTCCAGATGATGCGGTACGGCCGTCGGTGGCACGTGTTCATCAACCACGGCGAGAGCGACAAGATGTACATGACCACGAATCAGTTCAAGGCGTACGACTACGCCCTGATCGCGGGCGACGCGGCCCGGTCGCGGTTGGAACGGGTGCTCTGGGAATACGACTTCGACAAGCGGGCCATTCCGATCGGCCGTCCACAGGCCGACCACTACTCGGGAACGCTTCCGTACACTCCCGACGAGCGCGAGATCGTCCTCTACGCACCCACCTGGGAGGGCGACCGAGCAGCGGCCGCCTACGGCTCCGTGGCCTCCCACGGCGTCGCCCTCGTCGGTGCCCTGCTGGCAACGGGTCGTCACCGGGTGATCTACCGGCCGCATCCGCGCTCCGGCGTCGTCGACGAGGCGTACGGGGCGGCCAACCGCGAGATCATCCGGATGATCGCCCAGGCGAACGGTGCCGACTCCACGGCGCAGCACGTCTATGACGACGGACCGGAGCTCGGCTGGCAGCTCGCCGCCGCCGATCTGGCCGTCGTCGACATCTCGGCGATGGTCTACGACCGGCTCGCCGCAGGCAAGCCGCTCATGGTGACGCGACCGGTTGAGCGTGACGCGCAGATCGACACGGACGGCTACCTCTCGGCGTGCGAGTGGCTGGACGCCGGCGACGCTGACGACATCGTGCGTTTCGCGGACGAACTCACCCACGACGAGGCAGCTCAGGATCGACTGCGCGTCTGGGTCGAACGGTACTTCGGCGACACCTCACCGGGAGCTGCCACCGCACGCTTCCACGCCGCGGTCGAGCACCTCATGGCGGAGTGGGAGCGCAACGCCGCCTTGCATGCCGGTGATCCCGACCTGACGGAGGACGGCTCGGAGCCGCCCGACGAGGGTGTCGACGTCTCGGTGGACTGATACCGCGGCCTCAGGGACGCGGCTGATCCTCCGGCTTGCGCCGACCAGTCGGCAGCACCTTGAGGACGCCGCCGGCGACGGTTCCGCGCGCCTTGACGAAACGCTCCCCGGCACTCGCCCTCGTCCTCCCGTCGTGCAGCACGATGACACCGCCGCGGGGTTCGAGCTCGGGGCTCAGCGTCGCAGGCGGCATGCCGAACGCCAGCCGTGATGCCTTGACGACGCGTCGACCGACTATCTGGTTGCCGGCGCCGCCGATCACCGCGCCGACGCCGAACGGGATCGCCTTGCCGAGCACGCTCGCGCCAGCACCGACCGTGAACCGACGGATGAATGACGACTTCAGGCGATCGACCAGCGGCACGAGGATCGCCCGGGGGATCGAGTTGGTGACCACCTCTCCCCAATAGGCTCCGCGCACGATGCCGTCGCCCGTGACCTGGCCGGCGAACTGGCGCACGAGGTCGGTACCCTCTGCGCCGAGCATCATCGTCATGATGAGCGCTCGCGCTCGTTCGGGATCATCGACGGCGATGCCATGCACCTCGGCGACGGACTGCGCGTACAGCGAGGTCGCCTCGAGGAATCCGGCCGTCTCGATGCCCGACAGCACGAGGGTCAGTCCCGTCCCGATCCCCGGGATGACCGCTGTGGCACCGACGGCCGCGCCGCCCGTCGTCACGGCAGCCAGGTAGCGGCGTTCGAGGATGCGCACGAGTTGCGCAGGGGTCGCGTCGGGACTGCGCCGACGGATGCTCCGCAGGTGAGCGAGGACCGCGGGTCGCTGGATCGACAAGCCGCGGTCGATCCCACGGATGATCGCCGGAGGAACCTCACCCCCGGCCGGTGTGCCACCCGTCGGCGAGATGATCGGCTTTTCCTTGCGCGCCATGCTTTTGATCCTATGGCGCGTGCCCGGGCCACGCTCGAGTGGACGGGGTGCTTGACATCCGCCCCCCTGTCGTCATCACCGGCCGACGTCTCGCCCGGTGCTACCGTCGTCTCATGAGTCCGGATGCGATCGCGACGCTCGCTCACCTGCGCCGCGCACGCGACCTGATCGACCGCGACTACGCGCTTCCGCTCGACGTGCCCACGATGGCGGCACGGGCGTTCATGTCTCCCGCGCACTTCTCGCGGCAGTTCCGCTCCGCTTATGGCGAGACCCCGTACAGCTACCTGATGACCCGCCGCATCGAACGGGCGATGGCGCTGCTGCGCACCGGAATGAGCGTGACGGATGCCTGCGTGGCCGTCGGTGCGACATCGTTGGGATCGTTCAGCTCGCGCTTCTCGGAGATCACGGGCATGAGCCCGAGCGAGTACCGCCGGCGCGAGCACTCCGCGGTCAGCGCGATGCCGCCGTGCGTCGCCAAGGTGACCACCCGCCCTCAGCGCCGGGCGGCATCGAGCAGGATCAGAGAAGCCGAGCCGGCGCCGCTCTCCTAACGTTGTCGTCATGACAATGACACTCCGTTACGCCAACATCACCGTCAACGACGTCGACGAGTCGCTTCCGTTCTACCGGGACGCTCTCGGCCTGGAGGTGCGCAACGACGTGGCATCCGGTGGTCACCGCTGGCTGACGCTGGCGAGCCCCGACCAGCCCGAGCTCGAGATCGTGCTCTCGGAACCGCACGCCGGTCGTTCCGCGGCGGATGGCGACGCCATGCAGGAGCTGCTGACGAAGGGCGTGCTGCCCAACATCGTGTTCGCGACCGCCGACGTCGATGCCGCGTTCGAGAGGGTGCGGGCTTCCGGTGCCGAGGTGCTGCAGGAGCCCATCGATCAGCCGTGGGGTCCCCGCGACTGCGCGTTCCGCGACCCGTCCGGCAACATGGTGCGCATCTCGGCCTCCGCCGCGAGCGCTTCCTGAGCTACTTCTTGATGCCGTGCTCGTCGTTGTACCGATCGACGACATCGTCGATCGGTCCGTCGAGCACGAGCGCACCCTTGTCGAGGTAGAGGCCACGGTCGCAGAAGCGCCGCAGGTCTCGTTCGTTGTGCGAGACGAAGAACAGCGTGCGACCCGCGGCCTTCATCTCCTCGATCCGTCGGTAGCACTTCTCGCGGAACACCTTGTCGCCGACGGCGAGCACCTCGTCGACCAGGACGATCGGTTCATCGAGGCTCGAGATGACCGAGAAGGCGATGCGCACCTTCATGCCGCTGGAGAGGTGCTTGTACGGCGTGTCCAGGAAGTCGCCGATCTCGGCGAACGCGATCATCTCGTCGAAGCGCTCGTCGATCATCCGCTTGGTCATGCCGTGCAGTCCGGCCGTGAGGTACACGTTGTCGCGCACGCTGAGGTCGTCGACGAACCCGCCGGTGATCTCGATGAGCGGGGCGACGCCACCGGTCACGTCGACGGCGCCCTCGTCGGCGATCATCACGCCGGCCACGAGCTTGAGCAGGGTGGATTTGCCCTGACCGTTGCGGCCGACCACGCCGATGGACTCGCCCTGCCTCACCGTGAACGTCACCCCGCGCAGCGCCCAGAACTCGTCGGGGCGGCTTCGCCGATCGCGTCCGGCGAAGAGGTCCTTGAAGCTGCGTCGCCCTCGGCGATTGCGACGGAAGCGGATGCCGGCGTCGGACACGGCGATGTCGATCACCGGAGCGGGCTGCACGTCGACCATCAGATCTCCTTCAGCACGTTGCGCACGAGGCGGCTGAAGACGAACACGCCGATGCCGAGCAGCGCCACCGAGATGAGCGCCGACATCCCGACCGCGAACCAGTCGAGCTCCTCGGGGAAGAAGCCGGCACGGTACAGGCTGAAGATGCCGGTCAGCGGGTTGAACGACAGGATCGAGCGGTAGTTGGCAGACAGGTCGCTGATGCCGTAGACGATGGGGGAGGCGTAGAAGGCCAGGCGGAGGATGAGTTTGACGGCACGTTCGAGGTCGCGGAAGAACACGACCAGCGGGGCGACGATGAGCCCGATCCCCACCGTCAGCACGCACTGGAGCACGATGGCCAGCGGGAACAGCAGGAGTCCGGGGCCGACGGTAGCGCCCGAGAAGATGGCGAACAGCGCCAGTACGGGCAGTGACGCGAGGAACTCGATGCCCTTGGAGAGCACCAGTCGGTTCACCCAGATCGACCGGGGGATCTTCGTGGAACGGATGAGCTTCGCCTCGCGGAGGAAGGCGCGCGTGCAATCCGAGATGGCCCCCGTGAACCACATCCACGGCAGCAGAGCCGTGAGTAGGACGACGATGTACGGCTCGAGGTCGGCATTCCGATGGAACACCTGCGTGAACACGAACCAGTAGATCGCACTCATCAACAGCGGATCGAGGATCGACCAGAAGTAGCCGAGCACCGACGTGGAGTAGCGAACGCGCAGATCGCGGCGCGTCAGCAGCCGGAGCGCGTGACGGTAGCGCGACGCCGGCGTCCACTGCGGGCGCTCATCGCCGTAGGAAGTCACGCGCTCTATCGTATCCAGCCGGACGGGGGACGCGGCTCATGCCGCCGTCTCGCCTCAGACGAACAGGTTGGCGCGCTCGAGGTCCTCGGCGAAGTCGATCTCCACGGCGTACAGGTCCGAGATGTCGACCGGCTCGATGAGGATGCCGTCGCGCTCGATCGCCAGTTCGAGGCCGCGCTCGAAGTAGTCCTGGTCGCCGACCTTCGTGAGGTGGCGGATGAGCCGGGCCTTGTCGGCAGCGGAGATGTAGTTGATGCCGACAGCCTCGCCCAAGCCGCCGGTGACGGTCTTGGAGAGCTCCTTGATGTAGCCCTCGGCGCTCGTCGTGTACTTGACCTCCTCGTCGGAGACCTTGGCCGTGTTGACGGTCACGAACGACTGGTCGCGGGCGATCATGACGGCCGCGCGGTCGAGGACGGTCGGGTCGAACACGACGTCGCCGTTCATCCAGAGGACGCCGCCGGCCGGCGAGGCCTGCAGCGCGCGGAGAAGGCTCTTCGACGTGTTGGTCTGGTCGTACTGCTCGTTGTAGACGAAGGAGGCGTCGGGGAAGGCCTCGATGATGTGCTCGAGCTTGTAGCCGACGACGATCGTGACCTTGGCGTTGCGGCCGAAGGTGTGGTGGATGTTGTCGAACTGCTGCTGCATGATCGTGCGACCGTCGCCGAGCTCGGTGAGGGGCTTGGGGAGCGAACGTCCGAGACGGCTGCCCATGCCTGCTGCGAGAATGACGACCTGCGTGGTCACGATTGATCTCCTTGAAATGGCGGGTCCCGACCGACGCGGCGGCTTCCGTCTTCGGAAGTTCGCCTGTGGTTAACCCGGATGTGGCTGTGCGGACACGCCTTCATGCCACTGTCGACACTATCCCGTCCGGCCGGTTCCGGCCCAGCAGGATAGGCCGACGTGTCCGTATTGTGACCGCCTGCTGGGTGAATTCCCAGACATGCGGGTCGCGGCATGACGTGCCCATGACGGGGGTCGGTCGGAATTGGTAGGTTGGGCGAGTGAGTTCCGTGCAGCAGACCCCTGACCCGCAGGACCCGGCCGAGGGCGATGCGTCCGCGGCGGCCGCGGATTCCGCTGCGCCCGTTCGCCCCGTGCGGCAGCTACGCACCCGGGGTCCGGTACGGCAGCCGAAACGCGGAACGGATGTCGACGCCGATTCTTCTGCACCGGCAGTGGAGGCCACCGCCGACGAGGGGGAAGACGCCGCCTCCGAAGAGCCGCTCGTCGCGCGGCCGGTTCGCCCCAAGGCGGCGCGCACGAGCTCTCCCCGACCCACCCCGTCGGACGAAGTCGCAACCACGACCCGACCAGCGGCGAAACGCCCAGCCCCGAAGAAGCCTGCCCCGAAGAATCCGGCGGCGAAGCGACCAGCCGCGGCCAGGACGACCCCCCCGTCGAGGCCGGCGGATGCGAGCGTATCCGACACGGACACGGAGACCGACTCGTCGCCCGCCGCACTCGACGCGAACCCGAATTCGGCCGCCGCTCCCACTCCGACGAAACCGTCCGCCCGCAAGCCGCCCGCTGCGCGAACCACCGCCCGCTCCACGACGAAGCGCGCCGTGCGTGCACCCAAGGCCGGTCAGAAAGCCGACGCTGCGCAGCAAGACGTGGCCGCCCCGAGTGCCGTCGACGAGCGCGAGCCCGTCGAAGCCGCGCCCGAGTCGTCAGCTGTCCGCGCGCCCCGCACCGCCGCTGCCGAACTCGTGCGGGACGCTGTCGCCGTCGCGCCCGCATCCACGCCAGCACGCGACGTGTACGTCGCGCCGGTCGATGAACCCGTCACGGATGCCCCGCCCGTCGACGCCGTTACGGCCGACGTGGCCGAGTCCGACATCGCCGTGGAGTTCGTCGGAGCACCCCTCGAAACGGACGAGCCGGCCGAAGGCCTCGACTCATCGACCGACCTCGTCCAGGAGTTCGAGGCGATCGTCGCTCCTCCCGTGCGTCCCGCGCCGCGGAAGAAGCGACCGAAGGTCGTGCTCACGCCCGCTCCAGTAGCTCCGCCGGAGACCGCCGAGGCGGTGCTGCAGATCACCGGCCTCAGCAAGAGCTTCGGCGACAACCATGCCGTCGACGGCATCGATCTCACCGTCCGCACCGGTTCCTTCTACGGCATCGTCGGGCCCAACGGCGCGGGAAAGACCACGACACTCTCGATGGTGACCGGACTCCTGCGACCCGACGCCGGATCCGTCCTCGTCCACGACATCGACGTGTGGGCCAAACCTGCTGCGGCGAAGCGCGTGATGGGCGTCCTGCCTGACCGACTGCGGCTGTTCGACCGGCTCACCGGAGCACAGCTGCTGTATTACTCCGGCGTTCTGCGCGGACTGGACACCGACACGGTGCGCTCCCGTTCGGCCGACCTCGTCTCGGCGTTCGGACTGGAAGAGGCGGTGAACCGACTCGTCGCCGATTACTCGGCCGGCATGACGAAGAAGATCGCGTTGGCCTGCGCCATGATCCACTCCCCGCGGCTGCTGGTGCTCGACGAGCCGTTCGAGTCCGTCGACCCGGTCTCCGCCGCCAACCTCGTCGAGATCCTGCAGCGCTACGTCGGGGCGGGCGGCACGGTCGTTCTCTCCAGCCACGGAATGGACATGATCGAGCGCGTCTGCGACAGCGTCGCCGTCATCATCCAAGGCAAGGTCCTCGCCTCCGGCACCCTCGACGAGGTGCGTCGCGGGCAGCGACTCGAGGACCGTTTCGTCGAGCTCGCCGGTGGGCGCAAAGTCGCCGAGGGGATGGAATGGTTGCACAGCTTCTCGGACTGAGACTCCGACTGCTCGGCAACCTCTTCCGCCGTGGACCCTGGCAGGTCGTCGGCGTGGTCGTCGGGATCATCTACGGCCTCGGCGTCGCGGTCGTGTGCCTCCTCGCGCTCAGCGGCCTGAGGTTGTTGCCGGGGGTCGACGCCATCCGCGACGGCATCGTCGTGGCCGGTTCACTGCTCGTCATCGGCTCGATCGTGGTGCCGCTCTTCCTGGGCTCCGACGACGCTCTCGACCCGCGACGCTTCGCCCTCTTCGGCATGCCGCGACGCGAACTGTCCCTCGGCATCCTGGCCGCCTCGTTCATCGGCATCCCGGCGCTCGTGCTGGCGATCTCCCTGATCGGCTTCATCGTCGCGTGGACGCGAGGACCCCTCGAGACCATCCTGGCGATCATCTCCGCCGCGTTGGCGTGGGCCACCTGCGTCATCCTCGCCCGCGCGAGCACCACTCTGGCGGCCCTGTTCCTCGCCAGTCGACGCGCGCGAGAGGTCAGCGGATTCATCGGCATCGCCGTGATCCTCCTCATCTCGCCGCTCGTCGTGCTGTTGCTTCAGGTCGACTGGAGCACGTCGGGGCGGCGCATCGTCACCTCGGCTGCCGACATCCTCTCGTGGACCCCACTCGGTGCCGTCTGGGCCGTACCCGGTGATGCGGCATCCGGCGACTGGCTGCCGGCCATCGCGAAGCTGGCCATCGCCGCGGGCACGCTGTGGCTGCTGTGGCTGGCATTTCAGCGGATCGTCGAGCACACCCTTCTGACGCCCGGTCGCATCGTCGCCTCCCATTCCTACGGCGGGCTCGGCTGGTTCGGACGGGTGCCTCCCGGACAGACGGGGGCCATCGCGGCTCGGTCGCTCACCTATTGGCTGCGCGACCCGCGCTACTGGATGAGTCTCGTCATGATCCCGGTGCTGCCGGTGCTGCTCGTGGTCCCCCTGGCGGCCGTGCATGTGCCGACGGGGATCCTGGCTCTCCTTCCATTGCCGGTCATGTGCGTCTTCCTCGGCTGGACGGTGCACAACGACGTCGCGTACGACTCGACCGCGGTGTGGCTGCACGTCGCGTCGGGCGCCAGCGGGTTCGCCGACCGGGTGGGGCGACTCGTCCCCGCGTTCCTCCTCGGCATTCCGCTCATCGCGATCGGCACCATCATCAGCCTGCTGCTCTATCGGGACTGGAGCGTGTTGCCGTCGTTCATCGGCGTGTGCACGAGCCTGTTCCTCGCCGGACTCGGCTGCGGCAGCTTCACCTCCGCCCGCTTCCCGTATCCGGTCCCGAAGCCCGGCGCGAGTCCGTTCTCGCAGCCCCAGTCCTCTGGAACCGCAGCAGCAGCCGTGCAGTCGCTCACCTTCTTCGTCGCCATCCTGTTCACCGCTCCAGCGCTCGCGTTCGCGTGGATGGCCATCACGGTTGACCCCGCCTGGCACCTGGCCGCCTTCATCGACGGCATCGCCACGGGCGTGGTCGCCCTCGTGCTCGGCGTGTGGTGGGGCGCACACACGTTCACGGTGCGGGGCCCCGAGATCCTCGCGTCGGCGCAGCGCGCCTGAGTCGATCCGGTCATGACCGTCCGGATCGACCCGGACTCATCCGTCCGCGGGTGCCTAGACTGGAGGCCATGATCGAGACATTCCGCGCGAGCATCGCCGATCCATCTCAGCCGGGCGGCGGAACGTCGACGCTCGATCGCGAGCTCGAGGAGCTGCTCAACCAGGAGGCCATCGAGCCCGGGGATCACGAGCGCTTCTCCCACTACGTGAAGAAGGACAAGATCCTCGAGTCGGCCATCAGCGGCAAGCCGGTCAAGGCGCTGTGCGGCAAGAAGTGGACCCCGGGGCGCGA
The DNA here is from genome assembly GCF_004801905.1 of Orlajensenia flava. Classification (GTDB taxonomy): domain Bacteria; phylum Actinomycetota; class Actinomycetes; order Actinomycetales; family Microbacteriaceae; genus Orlajensenia; species Orlajensenia flava. Next base: position 25,487 of record NZ_SSSN01000003.1, read on the forward strand.
CCCCGAGAAGTTCCCGGTCTGCCCCACCTGCAAGGAGATCTACGAGCGGATGCGAGCGGACTGACCGTCCCTCGTCGCTGACGGCGATCAGCGACGACCGCTGATCAGCGCCAGACGGTGGGAATGGCGGCCTCTCCCACGCCGAGGCGGAAGGCCTCGATGGGCAGTTCCTGCATGACGGATGCGCGGTGCTCCCGAGCGGCCTGGGTTCCCGCGGCGCCGAGATGGCGCTCGTCAGCCACTCCGTCGACCATGAGCGGCACGTGCAGTTCCCGCTCGTGCGAGGTGTCTCCGGACCCCTCCTGCTCTCCGCTCGGGCCGTCGCCGATGAACACGATCTCCTCGCGCGCCGTCCGCGTCGAGTCGATGCGTCGAACCGCGCTCTTGCGTCCACCGACGCTGGCCTTGTCGAGGCTGGATTTGGCGACCGATACCCACTCGCCCGCATCATCACGGCGGGCGACGAGCTTGTAGACCATGCCGGCGGTTGGCGCTCCCGATCCGGTGACCACCGATGTTCCGACCCCATAGGCGTCGACGGGGGAGCCGGAGAGGGCGCCGATGAGGTATTCGTCGAGGTCGCTCGTGACCGTGATCCGCGTGTTCACGGCCCCCAGCCGGTCGAGCTGCTCGCGCACGGCGCTGACCACCGAGGGCAGGTCGCCCGAGTCGATGCGCACGGCGCCCAGACCCGTGCCGGCCACCCGGATGGCCGTCTCGACGCCCTCATGGATGTCGTAGGTGTCGATGAGCAGGGTCGTCCCCGTGCCGAAGGCTTCGATCTGGGCGCGGAAGGCATCCTCCTCGCTGTCGTGCAACAGCGTGAAGGCGTGTGCGGCGGTTCCCATCGTCGGCAGTCCCCATCGCCGTCCGGCCTCGAGGTTGCTCGTCGCGGTGAACCCGGCGATGTAGGCCGCACGCGCGGCCGCGACGGCCGACTCCTCGTCGGTGCGGCGCGAGCCCATCTCGGCGATCGGCCGGCCCAGGGCGACGGACACCATGCGGGCGGCGGCACTGGCGATGGCCGAGTCGTGGTTGAGGACGCTGAGCACGAGCGTCTCGAGGATGACGCCCTCGGCGAAGCTCGCATTGACCACGAGGAGGGGCGACCCGGGAAAGTACGCCTCGCCCTCGCGATAGCCCCAGATGTCGCCGGAGAAGCGGTAGTCGGCGAGCCAGTCGAGCGTGCTCTGATGAACGACGTCTCCGGTGCGCAGCCAGTCGAGCTCGGCGTCCGTGAAACGGAAGCGCGTGATGAGCTCGAGCAGGCGCCCGGTGCCGGCGACGACCCCGTAGCGACGACCGTTCGGCAGCCGCCTGGCGAAGGCCTCGAAGAAGCTCTCGCGGTGCGCCGTGCCACTGCGGAGCGACGCGTCGAGCATGGTCAGTTCGTAGCGATCGGTGAAGAACGCGGTGCTGGCGGTCACGGGTTTCACCCTAGCCGCCCGACTAAGCTTGCACCTCGTGACGGATGCGCCGATTGGGATCTTCGACTCGGGTGTCGGCGGCCTCACCGTGGCACGCGCGGTCAAGGACCAGCTGCCCAACGAGTCGATCCTCTACATCGGCGACCTGGAGCACTCTCCCTACGGACCGAAGAGCATCGCGGACGTGCGGGCCTACGCCCTCGACGTGATGGACGACCTCGTCGATCAGGGCGTCAAGATGCTCGTCATCGCGTGCAACACCGCATCCGCTGCCATGCTCCGCGACGCTCGCGAGCGCTACTCGGTGCCCGTCGTCGAGGTCATCCAGCCAGCCGTCCGCCGGGCCGTCGCCGCCACCCAGAACCGTCGTGTCGGCGTCATCGGCACCGTCGGGACCATCAACTCGCGCGCCTACGAGGACGCCTTCGCCGCCGCCCCGCATCTCGAGCTGTTCTCGGCAGCGTGCCCGCGCTTCGTCGAGTTCGTGGAGGCGGGAGTCACCACCGGGGCGGAGGTGCTGGCGGTCGCGGAGGAGTACCTCGCGCCGCTCAAGCGCGCCGGCGTCGACACCCTCGTGCTCGGATGCACGCACTATCCGTTCCTGCGCGGAGCCATCTCCTACGTCATGGGGGAGGACGTCACCCTGGTCTCGAGCGACACCGAGACTGCCAACGACGTCTACCGCGTGCTCGTCGGTCAGGGGCTCGAGCGCACCGCCGCCTTCTCACCCACCTATCGCTACGAGGCGACGGGAACGAGCACGTCGGCGTTCCTCGACCTCGCCCACCGCCTCATCGGTCCCGAGATCGCCACCGTCGATCTGGTGCAGACCGGAACACTTCACCTCAGCGCCTTGAAAGGACACCCGTGACCGACATCATCCGAGCCGACGGCCGCTCCACCGATGAACTCCGCCCCGTCACCATCGAGCGCGGCTGGAGCGCTCAGGCCGAGGGCAGCGCGCTCATCTCGTTCGGACGCACCAAGGTGCTCTGCACCGCGTCGTTCACCAACGGCGTCCCGCGCTGGATGACCGGCAAGGGCAAGGGGTGGGTGACCGCCGAGTACGCCATGCTGCCCCGGTCGACGAACTCCCGCATGGACCGCGAGTCGGTCAAGGGTCGCATCGGCGGCCGCACCCACGAGATCAGCCGACTCATCGGCCGAAGCCTCCGCGCGGTCGTGGACATGAAGGCGCTCGGCGAGAACACCATCGTCATCGACTGCGACGTGCTGCAGGCCGACGGCGGCACGCGGACCGCCGCGATCACCGGCGCCTATGTCGCGCTGGCGGATGCCCTGGAGTGGGGTCGCGAACACAAGTTCATCGGGCAGAAGGCGACGCCGCTCATCGACAGCGTCTCAGCCGTCTCGGTGGGCATCATCGACGGTACGCCCATGCTCGACCTGGCCTACGTCGAGGACGTGCGCGCCGAGACCGACATGAACATCGTCGTCACGGGCCGTGGCCTCTTCGTCGAGGTGCAGGGCACCGCCGAGGGAGCGCCGTTCGATCGCCGCGAGCTCGACGCGCTCCTCGACCTCGGCGTCGCGGGCGGCGCGACCCTGCGCGACATCCAGACATCCGCCCTCGCGGACAGCGCATCCTGATGGACGCCGAGCTCGTTCTGGCGACGCACAACGCTCACAAGGTCGAAGAGCTGCGGCTCATCCTCGAGGACGCGCTGCCCGAGGTCGTCGTCGGCGGGTACGACGGTCCTGAGCCGGTCGAGGACGGCGTCTCCTTCGCCGACAACGCGCTCATCAAGGCCCGAGCGGCGGCGGAGCACACGGGACGCATCGCGCTGGCGGACGACTCCGGCATCTGCGTCGACATCCTCGGGGGCTCGCCCGGCATCTTCTCGGCGCGCTGGTCGGGCACCCGGGACGATCAGGCCAACGTCGCGCTGCTGTTGACCCAGCTCGCCGACATCCGCGACCCGCACCGCACCGCCCACTTCACGTGTGCCATCGCCGTCGTCGTCCCGGGTGGCGATGGGCGGGATGCGGTCGAGCACGTCGTCACGGGGGACTGGGAGGGCCGGCTCGCCGGCGGGCCATCGGGCATCGGCGGCTTCGGTTACGACCCCATCTTCGTGCCCGACGGTCACGACGGGACCGTCGCAGAACTGCCGGCCGAGGTCAAGGGGGAGCAGAGCCACCGCGCCCGCGCTCTGAAGGCTCTCGTCCCGGTGCTGAGCGACCTGCTCTGAGAACGATTCCCGGAGTCGTTCCCAACTAGCGGCTGCCGGCGGAATCGCACGTAGATTGGAGGGGCAATGGCCCACGATCACGCGCACTCGACCTCCAACCGATCCCGACTCCTCGTCGTCATCGGCATCGTCGCCGTCGTCCTTCTCATCGAGGCGGCCGGTGCGGTCATCAGCGGATCGCTCGCCCTGCTGGCCGACGCGGGCCACATGCTCTCCGACCTCACGGGCCTCATCGTCGCCCTCGTCGCGGCGATCGTCGCCTCCCGCCCGGCGACCGACCGGCAGACCTACGGATACCAGCGTGCCGAGGTGTTCGGCGCGCTGATCAACGCGATCATCCTCATCGTCGTCGCCATCTTCGTGGCGGTCGAGGGGGTTCAGCGCCTGCTGGCGCCCCAGGCGTCCGCCGTCCAGAGCACGCCCATGCTGGTCGTCGCGGCGATCGGACTCGTCGCCAACGTGGTCGCCTTCCTCGTCTTGCGGACTGGTGACACCCGATCGCTCAACATGCGCGGAGCCGCCCTCGAGGTGCTCGGCGACCTGCTCGGTTCGATCGCGGTCATCATCGCGGCCATCGTGATCATGACGACCGGGTTCGAGAAGGCGGATGCGGTCGCCTCACTCCTCATCGCCGCGATGATCGTTCCCCGCGCGGTCTCACTGCTGCGCGACGTGGTGCGCGTGCTCAGCCAGGCGGTCCCAGCCGGCACGAGCGTCGAGGACATCCGTCGGCACATCCTCGGCACCGACGGCGTCGTCGACGTCCATGACGTGCACGTCTGGGCCATCACCTCCGGAGCCCACGTGTTCAGCGCCCACGTGGTGGTCGAGCCGGAGGCGTTGGCGGGGGAGGGAGCGCGGTGCATGCTCGACGAGCTGAGCGCGTGCCTGTCAGAGCACTTCGATGTCGAGCACTCGACGTTCCAACTCGAGCCGGCGACGCACGCCGAGCACGAGCATCCGCATCACGCCTGAGTGTCGCGGCGGCGGTCTTCCAGAGCGTCAGGGTCCAGCACCAGTTCTTCTGAGGCGCCGGTCGCCTCGACGCTCTCGGCGTCCTCCTCCGCAGCGCGGGCCTTCTTGGCCTTGCTCATGCTCTGGAAGTAGTGCCACAACGTGGGGATGAGGGTGAGCACGACGGCCCCGAGCAGGATGACGTCGATGTAGTTCTGCACGAAGGTCGCCACCGGCGGGATGTAGCCGATGAGGTAGCCGAAGAAGGTGAGTCCGGCGCCCCAGATGAGCGCGCCGATAAGGTTGTAGAGCGAGTACTTCTTGTAGTTCATGTGACCGACGCCGGCGGCCACGGGGGCGAAGGTGCGCACGATCGGCACGAAGCGGGCGAGGATGACGGCGAGGGCGCCGAAGCGCTCGAAGAACGCGTTGGTGCGCTCCACGTTCTTGATGCTGAACAGGCCCGATTCCTTGCGTTCGAAGACGCGCGGACCGAACTTGTGACCGATCAGGTACCCCGCTTCACCGCCGAGGAACGCAGCGAAACCGATGGCCAGGCATACCCACCAGATGTCGATGCCGAAGACGCGCGACGTGTGGGTCAACAGCCCCGAGATGACCAGCAGCGTGTCGCCGGGCAGCAGGAAGCCGATCAGGAGGCCGGTCTCGGCGAAGACGATCGCGCACACCACCAGGAGGGCCCACGGGCCGGCGCCGTCGATGATGACGTTCGGGTCGAGCCAGGGGATGAGGGCGGTGTGCATGCGGCGCAGTCTACCGGGGCTCGGCTGCCGCAGTCTGGGAACGCGAGGCCCTGTCGGCACGCCACGCGCGGATGCCGGCGACGACGGATGCGGCGATGACCACCCCGGCGATCACGTAGGCGGCCGTCTTGACGCCGGGCACGGACGCGGCGAAGTATCCGATGACGGTGAGGCCGACGCCCCAGCACAACGCGCCGACGAGGTTGGCGCTCGAGAAACGCAGGTAGCCCATCCGTCCGACGCCGGCGATCACCGGTACGAACACGCGGCCCCACGGAACGAACCGGGCGATCACCACCGACCACCAGCCGAAGGTGGTGTAGAACCACTCCGTGCGCGCGATGGCCTTGCGGGTCCTGGGGCCGCCGCGTCGGTCGAGGTAGGGCCTGCCGTATTTCCGTCCGAGCCAGAAGCCGACCTGATCGCCCGCGAACGCCGCGATGCCGGTACCGATCGCGAGCACCCAGATGTTGACGCCCGACGCCGCCGCGGCGATGAGGCCGGAGGCGAACAGCAGCGAGTCGCCGGTGATGAAGGGGATGAACGCGCCGACGAACAGTGCGGTGCCCGCGAACACTAGTCCCCAGACGACCAGGTAGAACAAGACGATCCCGACGTGCGCGAGCAGGTCGGTCAGCTGGGTGTCGAGGGCGGCGGTGCGCAGCATCGGATCAGCGCGCCTATTGGGCGAAGATCGCGTAATCGAACGCGACGGGCTCGAAGTCGAGGGTCTCAGAGATTAGGTGAGGCACACCTCATTATATTCTGTGCGGCTGGGCCACGTGCGGAAGGCGGGACTTGAACCCGCACGCTCGAAAGCACAGGAACCTAAATCCTGCGTGTCTGCCAATTTCACCACTCCCGCGAGTGCCCCACCAGTGTAGGTCAGCCCTCGCGAGGTGCCGGTTGTGGATAACTTGCACGGGGCATCCGCCGGTCGCGGCATGATTCCGGGATGAGCGAGGCCGTCCGCGTCATCACCGAGAGCGTGCGGGAGCGCGTGCGACGCGACGGCGCCGACCTCGGTGTCGACTCCACCCTGGCTGAACGTTACGTGCGCGACGAGGTTCGCGCCTACAGCGAGCGGGCGCTCGGCGGCTCGGTGCCCCTGGTGTCCGACGAGGATCAGGCCGCCCGCGAAGTGATCGCCGCCATCACCGGATTCGGAGTGCTCCAGCCCTACCTCGACGACCCGACGATCGAGGAGATCTGGATCAACTCGCCGACGCGCGTGTTCGTCGCGCGATCCGGTGTGCCCGAACTCACCGCCACCGTGCTGACCGAGCAGGGCGTCCGCGACCTGGTCGAGCGCATGCTGCAGTCATCCGGACGACGCGTCGACTTGTCGAGTCCATTCGTCGATGCCTCGCTTCCCGACGGGTCTCGGCTGCACGTCGCGATTCCCGACGTCACCCAGAAGCACTGGGCGGTCAACATCCGCAAGTTCACCCGACGGTTACGCGACCTCGGCCAGCTCGTGCAGCTCGGCTCGCTGACCCTTCAATCAGCGGAGTTCCTGCGGATGTGCGTTCTGGCCGACCAGAACATCCTCGTCTCCGGTCCAACGCACGCCGGCAAGACCACGCTGCTCGGCGCGCTGCTCTCGGGCGCGCGGCGTGACGAACGCATCGTCTCGGTGGAGGAGACCTTCGAGCTCGACGTGTCCGCCCGAGACATCGTGGCACTTCAGTGCCGTCAGCCGAGCGTCGAGGGCGGGGGCGAGATCACGCTCCGTCGACTCATCAAGGAAGCCCTGAGGATGCGTCCCGACCGCATCGTCGTCGGCGAGGTGCGCGAAGCCGAGAGCCTCGACCTGCTCATCGCCCTGAACTCCGGCCTGCCGGGCATGTGCTCGATCCACGCCAACAGCGCACGCGACGCGCTGGCCAAGCTCTGCACCCTCCCACTCCTCGCCGGACGCAACATCGACGCTGCCTTCGTGCTGCCGACCGTGGCATCGTGCATCGACATCGTGGTGCATTGCGACATCGATCGGGCGGGGCGACGACGCGTGGTGGAGATCCTCGCACCGAGCGGGTCCACGAGCGGGCCGGTGGTCGAGGCCAGCCCGATCTTCACGATCGCCGACGGGGCCCTCACGCCCACGGGCGGCCACCCCACCAAGCTCGCCAAGTTCCGGGGAGCAGGCCTGGACCCCGCGATCGTGCTCGGCCGGGGTGCCGCATGAGTCCCGTAGTAGTCGGCCTGGGCCTGATGTTCGGTGCCGGGGCGCTGCTCGCGGTCGCCCCGTGGCTCTGGCCCGCCGTTGCATCGGGACCGCGACGCCGCGACGGCGTCATGGAACGGATGCGCATCCGTCTCGTGCTGGCCGGCTTCTCGGGCGTGCCCGTGTCTGCCATCGTCGTGGTCTCGGTCATGTGCGGTCTGGGTCTCGCCGCCGTGGCTCAAGCCCTCTTCTCCGTGTCCGCGCTGTCCTTGGCAGTCGGCCTCCTCGGGTTCGCACTACCGGCACTGATCGTGGTGTGGCGTGCGCGGGCTCGACGCGCAGCTCATCGAACGGTTTGGCCCGACGTGGTGGATCACCTGGTCTCGGCGGTGCGGGCGGGACTCGCCCTCCCCGACGCGGTGGCGAGCCTGGCCACCTCCGGACCATCCGGTACACGTTCGATCTTCGCCAGCTTCGCGAAGGACTACGCGGCCACCGGGAACTTCAGCGTCTGCCTGGACGATCTCAAACGTGCCTTCGCCGATCCGGTTGCGGATCGGCTCATCGAGACCTTGCGGATGGCTCGGGAGGTCGGCGCTGGCGATCTGGTCGAGGTGCTCAGGGGACTGGCCGGCTATCTCCGAGAGGACACCGTCGTGCGGGCCGAGTTGCGAGCGCGACAGAGTTGGGTCGTCAACGCGGCTCGACTCGGGGTCATCGCTCCGTGGCTCGTACTCCTCCTCCTCGTGTCCCGGCCGGAGGGAGCCGCGGCCTACAACTCGCCGGCCGGCGGAGCGGTCATCCTTCTCGGCCTCCTCGTCTCGGCGATCGCTTACCGCCTCATGATCCGCGTCGGCAGGCTGCCCGAGGAGCAGAGGTGGTTCCGGTGAGCAGCGCGATGGCGTGGGCCATCGTCTGCGGTCTCGGGATCGGGTTGGGTCTGTGGTCGCTCGTGGCGATGAGCCCGCCACTCCGACGACCGAGGCTGGCCGACCGGATCGCGCCGTACCTCGTCGACGTGTCGCCTGCCGCGCGTGAGCATGTCAAACGGCGGACCGTCGATCCGCTTCCCTTGCTCGGCTCCTTGGCCGGCCCGATGGTGTTCGGTGCCCGGTCGCTACTGTCGCGGATGTTCGGTGGACCTGAGACCGCCGCTCGCCGGCTGCGGCAGAGCGGGTCGAGCATGAGCGTAGAACGGCTGCGCGCCGAGCAGGTGGCTTGGGCTGCCGTCGGGGCTGCCGTCGGCATCGCGTTCGCCGTGATGGCCGCCGCGTGGTCGACGCTGCCGACGATCATCCAGGTCGCCGCTCCGTTCGTCGGAGCTTTCCTGGGAGCGGCGGCGCGGGACTGGCTGCTCAACCGCTCGGCGAAGCGGCGGCTGGCGCGCATCACCGACGAACTACCGACGGTGCTCGAGTTCATCACGCTGAGCCTCTCGGCGGGCGAGGGCATCCTCGATGCGCTCCGCCGGATCGCGTCGGCCAACTCGGGCCAACTGGCGGGAGAATTCGGCCGGGTGGTCTCCCGTGTGGGAACCGGCGTGCCGGTAGCGACAGCGCTGAGCGACCTCTCGACCGGCCTTGCGCTCCCGGCGTTAAGCCGAGCCATCGACCAGCTGACGGCCGCACTCGAGCGCGGAACCCCGCTTGCCGCCGTCCTGCGCGCCCAGGCGCAGGACGCCCGCGGCGACGCCAAGAACCGGTTGCTCGAGACGGCAGGACGCAAGGAGGTGGCGATGCTGATCCCGCTGGTCTTCCTCATCCTGCCGCTCACCGTCGTCATCGCGATATTTCCCGGCCTGTTCGTGCTGCAGGCGCGGTTCTGAGGAGAAGGGGAAGGACATGGTCATGACCACGCATCGGGAGAACGGCCGTCGATGGCGACGGCGCTGGACCGATTGGGCCGAGGCGGCACGTTCCGATCGCGGGGATGTGCCCGGATGGGTCCTCATCACGCTCATGACGGCTGGGCTCGTGGTGTTGATCTGGGCTCTGGCCGGCCCGGCATTGACGTCCGTCTTCCAGCAGGCGATCGACCGCGTGACCGGATTCTGAGTCGGATGCGCCGAGTCCGCGAGCTCCTGGCCGACGAGCGCGGTTCCGCCGTCGTGGAGTTCTCGTTGGTCTCCGTCGTGCTCGTCGCCCTCGTGCTCGCCGTACTGCAGCTCGCGCTCGCCCTGCACATCCGCAACACGGTCCTCGACGCCGCAGCCGAAGGCGCCCGGTACGCCGCCCTGGCTGACAACTCGCTCGACGACGGCGTCCAGCGAACGCGCGACCTCATCACGACCGCGCTGGGCCCGGCGTACGCCTCCGACGTCAGCGCCGAATACGCGACCTATGCGGGGCTGCCGAGCACCGAGGTGCGCGTCCGCTCACCGCTGCCGCTGGCTGGACTGCTCGGCCCCGACAGGGCCCTGGAGGTGACCGGCCATGCTGCGCGCGAGAGCCTGGGTGGCGGATGAAGGGCGCTCCGGCGAGGAGGGGTCGGCCTCGCTGGAGTTCGTGGCCGCCGCCCTCATCCTGCTGGTGCCGTTGATATACCTCGTGATCGCGGTCTCCGTCGTCCAAGGAGCCGCGCTCGCGGCAGAGGGGGCGGCGCGCCAGGCCGCTCGCGTGTACGTGCAGGCTTCGGATGTCGACGCCGCACGCGCCGCCGTCGACCGGGCCGTCACCGTCGCCCTCGCCGACGCGGGCTCACGACCGAGCGAGGCATCCGTGGACATCTCGTGCGATGACGAGGGCGACGGATGCCTGAGCCGCCGATCCGAGGTGACCGTCACCCTGCGACTCCGGGTGGCGCTTCCCCTCGTGCCCGACGTGTTGGCGTTGCGCGACGTGACGAGCATCCCGATCCAGTCGAGCGCGACCCAGACCGTCTCGCGCTTCTGGGGCGCGGCTCCGTGAGAGCTCTCCGGAATCGGCTGCGGGACGAGGAGGGATCGATCCTCCCGATCACGATCTTCTTCATGTTCCTCGCCATCACCGTCATCGTCGCGGTGAGCGCGGCAACCTCCCTCTACCTCGAACGCAAGCGACTGTTCACGCTCGCGGACGGTGCGGCGCTCGCCGGAGCGGAGGCGTTCGACCTCGACGCCGTGCAGGTGACGGATGGGGTCGTCCACGCCGAGCTCACGTCGAGTGCCGTGCGCGCAGCCGCCTCCGGCTACCTCGCGTCCGCTCCGCACGGGTCGTTTACCGACCTCGACCTCACGGAGGCCGGCTCGTCGGATGGGCGATCCGCGACGGTCAGCCTTCAGGCGTCGTGGCGGCCGCCGATGCTCTCGTTGCTCATGCCGGCCGGGATCCGCCTCGACGTCACCTCGACGGCGCGATCAGTGTTCCGATAGACGGGTGCCCTGAGAGCCAGACGGCCTACCGAAGGCCGAGTACCGGCGTCAGGAGCGCGCGACCCGCGGCTTTCGAGGCGCGAACCGAGGAATGTACCGAGCCAGCAGCGCGGCACCCGCGAGCCCCAGCACGCCCATCACGCCCGCCGCCACAGCGATCGAGGCGACGGCGGTGATGGCCGACACAGCCAGGGGAGCCAGCGCCTGGCCCAGGTCGCCGGTGAAGCGCCACGCGCCGAGGAAGGGCGCCGGAGCGTCGGGTGGGGCGAGGTCGGCTCCGAGCGTCATGAGAATTCCGCTGCCGACCCCGTTGGCGACCGACAGGAACATCGCCACCCCGATGAACCACTGCACGTTGCCCGGCACGTCATGGGTGAACGCCAGGGCGAGGTGACCGAGGCCGAGGCCGATCATCGACGGCACCGCCACCCAGATGCGACCCCACCGATCCATCACCTGCCCGCTCGAGTAGAACAGCGCGAAGTCGATCGCCCCCGCAACGCCGATGATGAGCGCCGTGTCGCGCTCCGAGATGCCGATCGAGAGAGCCCACAGCGGCAGGATCACGGTCCGCGATGCACGCAGCGCGGCGATGAGTCCCGCCCCGGTTCCCAGTCGCAGCAGCACCCCGGCATTGCGACGGATGGCGGTGAACAGACCCACCCTCTCGTCGACAGCCTCCAGCTCGCCGGTCGTGAGCGAGGCGCCGTCCTTCGCCGTGCGATCGGGCGTGCCGAACATCTTCTCGGGGTCCGGCAGCACGAAGAGCAGCACGATGGCACCGATGCAGGTGGCGAGGAAGACCCAGAACACGGCCTGGCTGTTGCCGGTCACGTGCAGCAGCGCAGCAGCGACGAACGGTCCCACGAACCACCCCGCCCGGAACACGCCCCCGAGGGTGGAGAGTGCCCTGGCCCGGTAGCGCAGTGGCACGTAGGTCGTCATGAAGGCGTGTCGGGCCAGCCCGAACACGGCCGTCGCGATTCCGATGATGAGGATGCCGGCACCGAGCACCCACGGATTCCCGGCGAGCAGGCAGACCCCGACGCCGACCATCGCCAGCACCGATCCGCCGATCATCGCGGTGCGCTCGCCGATGCGCGCGACCACCCATCCGCTCGGGATGTCTCCGAGCAGCTCGCCCAGCATGATCATCGCGGCGATGAAGCCCGCCACCGCGAGCGATGCGCCGAGGTTGGACGCGATCGTCGGGATGATCGGGATGATGCATCCCTCGCCGATCGAGAACAACAGCGTGGGGAGGTAGACGGCGACCGCAACGGAACGGAGGCTGAACGGGCGCTCGCTGATGGTCATGGCCCCTCTAGGTTATGCCCGCGCACACCGGCCGCCGAGCGGCGCGAAGCACGCCGGGTAGGCTGAGAGCACCATGATCGACATTGACCTGACGGCCGAGATCGCCGCGTTGCGCACCACGTTCGCCGACATCCGGGCAGTCGTCGACGTCGACGCCGTCAAGGCCGACATCGACCGGCTGAACGAGGCCGCTGGTGCTCCCGACCTCTGGGATGACACCGTCAACGCGCAGAAGGTGACCAGTGCGCTCAGCCACCGGCAGGCCGATCTTGCGCGCATCGAGAGCGTCGAGGCGCGGCTCGACGACCTCGAGGTGCTCGTCGAGCTGGCGAACGAGGCCGGCGACGAGGAGAGCGCCGAGGAGGCCAAGGTCGAACTCGAGAGCCTGCAGAAGGTCATCGGAGACCTCGAGGTGCAGACCCTCCTCGACGGCGAGTGGGACGACCGCCCGGCCGTCATCACCATCCGTTCCGGCGCGGGCGGCGTCGACGCGGCCGACTTCGCCGAGATGCTCATGCGCATGTACCTGCGCTGGGCCGAGAAGCACAAGTACCCCGTCACCGTGATGGACACCAGCTACGCGGAGGAGGCCGGCATCAAGTCGGCGACCTTCGAGATCGACGCTCCCTACGCGTTCGGCACGTTGAGCGTGGAGGCGGGAACCCATCGCCTGGTGCGGATGAGCCCCTTCGGGGCCGCCGGAAAGCGCCAGACGAGCTTCGCGGCCGTGGAGGTGATCCCGCTGATGGAGGAGGCCGGGGCCGTCGAGATCCCCGAGACCGACATCCGCGTCGACGTGTTCCGCTCGAGCGGGCCTGGAGGCCAGTCGGTCAACACCACCGACTCCGCCGTGCGCATCACGCACCTGCCCACCGGCACCGTCGTGTCGATGCAGAACGAGAAGAGCCAGATTCAGAACCGGGCGGCTGCACTGCGCGTCCTGCAGGCTCGACTGCTGCTGCTGCAGCGCGAGGCTGAGGCCGCGCAGAAGAAGGAGCTTGCCGGCACCATCACCGCCAGTTGGGGCGACCAGATGCGCTCCTACGTGCTCGCGCCCTACCAGATGGTGAAGGATCTGCGCACCGATTACGAGGTGGGCAACCCTTCCAACGTGTTCGACGGCGACCTCGACGGGTTCATCGCAGCGGGCATCCGCTGGCGCAAGCAGAAGACCGAGTAGCGGGTCGCGCCACGCGGTGAGTCGCTGAGCGAATCGACACGTTCGCTGCTTAGAGTGGCCGGGAGATGATCCGCTTCGACTCCGTCACCAAGAAATATCCGGGCACCACCAGGCCGGCGCTCGACAGCATCGACCTCGAGATTCTGCGCGGTGAGTTCGTCTTCCTCGTCGGCGCCTCGGGCTCCGGCAAGTCGAGCTGCCTCCGCCTCATGCTCAAGGAGGAGAAGCCCAGCAAGGGCAAGATCCACGTGCTCGGCCAAGACCTCGGTGCCATCTCGAACCGCAAGGTTCCCTACTTCCGCCGCAACGTGGGCGTCGTCTTCCAGGACTTCCGGCTGCTGCCGAACAAGTCGGTCTACGCCAACGTGGCGTTCACCCTCCAGGTGATCGGCAAGTCCCGCGGGTTCATCCAGGAGGCGGTGCCAGATGTCCTGCGCCTGGTCGGACTGGACGGCAAGGCGCAGCGACTGCCGCACGAGCTCTCGGGTGGTGAGCAGCAGCGCGTCGCCATCGCGCGCGCCATCGTGAACAAGCCCCAGCTGCTGCTGGCCGACGAGCCGACCGGCAACCTCGACCCCACCACGAGCGCCGGCATCATGACCCTGCTCGAGCGCATCAGCACGGGCGGCACCACGATCGTCATGGCCACGCACGAGGCTGGCATCGTCGACCAGATGAAGCGCCGTGTCGTCGAGCTCTCCGCCGGCCAGATCGTCCGTGATGAGCGCTCCGGCGGCTACGGGGCGACGAGTGCCGTGCCGGTGGTCCGAGCGGAGACGGGGGAGCAGCTCCCCACCGCTCCCGCCCCGAAGGTGCAGGCGCAGGTCATGCAGAACGCGCAGCCCCTCTACGTCGAGCCCGAGGTCACCGACGACGTGACGGATGCCGCTGCCGCCGTCACTGCCGCCGCCACGGCGGCGATCGTGATCGAACCGGTCGAGCCTCCCGCCACGACGATGTCACGTCCTGCACTGCCGGTCACCTCGACCGGCGACGACGTGCCCGAGCAGCTCACCCTCGCGGAGAAGCTCGGACTGCGAGCGCCCGGCGGAAACCGCAACGACACCGGCGAGCAGGAAGTGGGGCCGACCCGATGAGGCTCGGACTCGTGCTCGCCGAGGCCGCGAACGGTCTGCGGCGGAACGCCTCCATGGTGGTCTCCGTCGTCCTGGTGACCTTCATCTCCCTCACCTTCGTCGGCACCGCGATCCTCATGCAGATGCAGATCGGCCAGATGAAGGGCTACTGGTACGACCGCGCCCAGGTCGCCGTCTACATGTGCACCGCCATCTCGACCGGCGAGAACTGCGCCGGGGGTGAGGCATCCGAGGATCAGCTCGCGGCCGTCAAGGCGCAGCTCGACAGCGCGACGCTCAAGCCCTACATCAAGACCTACGAGTTCGAGAACCACGATCAGGCGTTCGCGAACTTCCAGAAGCAGTTCAAGGGCAACCCGGTTGCCGACTACGTCACCCCCGACCAGCTCAATCAGACCTTCTGGGTGAACATGAAGGATCCGTCGCAATCCGACATCCTGCAGGAGAGCCTCGCCACCCTCCCGGGCGTCGAGAGCGTCACCGATCAACGCAGTTATCTCGACCAGATCTTCTCGGTGCTCAATGCGGCGAGCTTCACGGCCATCGGCATCGCCGTGCTGATGCTCGTCGCCGCGGTGCTGCTGATCGCCACCACGATCCGCTTGTCGGCGTTCTCACGACGGCGCGAGCTCGGCATCATGAGACTCGTCGGCGCCTCGAACCGATTCATCCAGACGCCCTTCGTTCTGGAGGGTGTCTTCGCGGCCGTGATCGGTTCGCTGCTGGCCGGCGGGGCCATCTGGGCGATCGTTCACTTTTTCGTGCGGGGCTACCTCAGCACACGGCTGCAATTCACCTCCTTCGTGGGCGAGAGCGATGCCTTCATCGTCGCGCCGATCCTCCTGGGTGTCGGCATCGTGCTGGCTGCGTTGTCTGCTAACTTCGCGATCACGAGGTACCTCAAGGTCTGAGCCTCGAACCGGGGGAGACGATTCGTGGCTCGAGTTCGATCGCGCGCCGCGATGCGCGTGCCGGGACCATTCGCGCGTTTCGGACGGGATCGATTCCGGATGGCGGCCGCCGCGCCGCTCGCGATCGCCCTCGCCGCCACCGTCGGCATTCAGAGCGCTGCGGCCTCCGCGTTGCAGCAGACGCTGAACGATCATTGGCGCGGGGCGTACGACATCCTCGTCACCGCCGACCCGCCCACGACGGACGGTCTTCTGCAGCCGGGCGCCCTCGCCGGCCAGGCGAAGCGGATGCCGCTCAGCGCGGTCGAGAAGGTCCGTGACCTCGACGGCGTGGACGTCGCCGCGCCGCTCTCGACGGTCATCTTTCCCGCAACCGGCTCGTACAGCTCGCTGCGCTTCGTAGCGGACATCGACGCCGCCCAGACGACGAGAGCAGCGCGCGCCTACCGCATGAACGTGGTCTTCACCACGGACGACGGCCTGGGCGAACGACTGGTCTCGAGCACGACGTACCGCGTGTCGCTGGACACCTCCGCTGCGCCTCGCGAGATTGCTCCGCCATCGGGCTGGACCGATTACTCGGCGAGCTCCTGTCCGATCGGCGATCTCTCCGTCCCGTGCGCCGAGATGAATGATCAGTCGGCTTTCATCTTCCAGCGGACGCCGGCCTGGGTCGAGACTGTGCCCGATCAGGCCTCCGTCCCTCAGGGCGCCAGCAGCGGAGCGTCGGGTGGTGGATTCGACGGAGACCAGATCGTCGTCGACATCCGCGACGCACCGGGCACCCCGACGAGGGTCGCTCTGGTGGACCCCGAGGCTGAGCGAGCTCTGCTCGGTCGGTCAGGTGACTTCCTCGCACCCCTCGTCGACCTCGGCGAGGGAAAGACCCACGCGATCGACGACATCGCCGCGTGGGCGTCCGCGTCGCCGGCATCCCCCTATGCGACCGAGGTCGCCCGCATCAAGGCATCGAACGACAAACAGCGTGATTCGTTCTTCTCCAGTGCCGGCTACCAGCATTACCTGACCCTCAAAAAGGCGTCGGGGAACGCCCCGCAATCGCAGAGTCAGCTTCTTCCCGAGATGCGCTACCTGCCGATGATCGTGGCCGCGAACGCGCCAGCGCGCGCCCCGCTTCACCTGACGATCTCGGTCGACGACCTCGGCCCGACGACGATTCCCGACGAGTGGACCGACGGTACCTTCGTTCCCGGAGAAGCCGGCACGCCCCTGCCTCCCATCAGCGTCGACGCATCGAAGCTCCTCCAGCCGTTCAACCTCGACCCGGTCACGATCCCGTGGTATGGCTCCACTTCTCCTCAGTCGAGCACGTCGGACTGGTGGGGCGGGTGGATGCAGTCCATCGGCCATCCGAAACCGTGGAAGGCGAAAAACACCGATGGCGTGCGGTCCGTCGATGCTGTTGGCTACACGCTCGGCGCAGGAGGAGTCGGGTGGGCGGGCGATCCCGCCACGTGGATCTACAGTGCCGGCGGCACATACCGCGGAAACCAGAGCGCCTTCACCTCTGTCGAATCAGAAGGGGTCAGCACGAAGGATCAGCCGCTCGCCCTGCCGATCGCGACGTTCGATCCGACCGCCGTGACGAAGGGCGCGGATGCGGCGTCATACGTGCCACTCGGCGCCTACGACGACGCGCCGGTGCAGCTCGTGGCCGATGCCGCAGGCAAGGCGGTTAAGCCGATCACGCTGAACCCGACGGTCGGGGCTCTGGGGCTGGCTGGAGCACGCACTGATGCGGTCGCAGACCTGGGCGCGTTCGCGAAGTCGCTGAGCGCCCCTCCCGTCGACGCGATCAGGGTCCGAGTGGCCGGAGTTCACGGCTACGACACCGACGGCATCAGGAGGGTGACGGACGTCGCGCAGCGCATCCAGCGACTCGGATACACCGCGACGATCGTCGCCGGGTCCAGCCGGAGTGCGACGGACATCGCCGTGAAGGGCTGGGCGTTCGGCACGATGGACTCGGGCGCCGATCAGAAGGTGGGTCCGTTGGGCACGGTCGTGCAGGATTGGACGCGCCTCGGTGCCGCCGCGGGGCTCAGTCTCGCGGTCTCCCAGACGACGTCAGGGCTGGTGTGGACGGTGCTCGCCGCTCTCATCGCGTTGTACGCCATCGTGTCATTGAGCGGAATGCTGGCGATGCGTCGCGAGGCGACGGTGCTCCGGAGCGCGGGATGGTCGCGTGCGCGAGTGGCGCGATGGCGGCTCGGTGACCACGTTCCCGCTGTGGCACTCGTGGCAGGAGTCGGCGCGGCGGCCGTTGCATTCGCCCCCCAGAGAGCACTGGCCACGACTGCCGTCATCACCGCCGTCGCGGCCATGGCTGTGATCGCGGTCGTCGCTGCCGTGATCGGATCGCGTGCTCGCCGTTCGCGGATGGCTAGTGCAAGCCAGCTGCACTCTCGCCCATCCGTCATCCACCTCGACGAGACGAACATCGAAGACAGGGATCTCGGCGAGGCACGTCTCGCGGAGACCGACGAGCCGTCGCGGGAAGCACAGCGGTCTCGCGGGAGGCGGTCGATCGGAGCGTCATCCCCGGCGGGGTTCGGCGTGCGCCTGATCCGTTCGGATCTCGGTGGTGCCGGCCTCCGCGCCGCGTCGATCCTCATCGTCGTGACGACGATCGGAGCGGTAGCCGCACTGCTGTCAGCTCGGCCGCGCCCATCCAGCCTCCTCCACACCGTCGGTACAGCGGCCGTGTGGGCGCCGCAATTGACTCTGGCGGTCGCCGGCGTCGTTGCAGCCGTCGTCCTGGCCGTGTTCGCCGATGCGCGGCGGCGGTCAGCCCGTGCGCTCGACGTGGAAGCCCTGCGCGAGCACGGATGGACGACGGTCGAGATCGGTCGGGCTCAACGCGTCGAACTGCTGGCGACCGGCATTCCCGTCGCTCTCATCGCCGCCTACGCGCTGTGGTTCGCACTCGACGGGACCGACGCCGACGTGACCACATCCGTGTCCTGGGCTCTCGCCGGCGGACTCGTCGCCGTCGCTGCACTGGACATACTGCCCCGGCTTCGGGCGAAGGCGGCCCTGCGGAAAGAGAGATCATGACCCCCGTCCTGGAACTCGATGACGTGACGATCGCGTTCACACGGCCGAGTGCGCCGCCGCTGGTCATCACCTCGGCGTACGACCTCACCGTGCCAGCGGGGCGGCTGCACTGCGTCGCCGGCCGCAGTGGATCGGGCAAGACCAGCGTGTTGCGCGTGGCGGCCGGTCTCACCCGACCGACCGAAGGAAGCGTGCGCTGGGAGGGAACGCCGATCGAGGGTCTGGGCGACGACGAGATCACGCGTGAGCGACGTGGACGGATCGGGTACGTCGACCAGGACGCCTCTCTGCTCGATGGGCTCACCGTGCTCGAGAACGTCCTCATCCCGACCATTCCCGTTCGCGCATCTCGGGACTCGCTCGACCGAGCCCGCTCATTGCTGACCGAGCTCGGCATAGACGCCCTGGCCGACAGCCGGCCCGATCGCCTGTCGGGCGGCGAACGTCAACGGGCCGCCATCGCCCGCGCCCTGGTGCTCTCGCCGCGCCTGCTCATCATCGACGAGCCGACGGCCAGCCTCGACCGGGCGAGCGCCGATGCCGTCATCGAGCTGCTGGTCGATCGTCGGGATGCGGGCACGGCGGTGCTGGTCGCCTCGCACGATCCACATCTCATCCACGCCGCCGATCTCCGCACGCACCTCGCGTGAGTGCGGCTCGCGACATCCGTTAGACTGAACGGCTGCTCGCCACCTGGCGGGCCTCACGCGCCCAGCAGAAGGATGAGTCATGCCCCGGGAACGCGGACAGAACGTGGTCGCCACCAACCGCAAGGCACGTCACGACTACCTCATCGGCGACACCTACGAGGCCGGTCTCGTGCTCACGGGCACCGAGGTCAAGTCGCTGCGCGCGGGCAGGGCGTCTCTCGTCGACGGATACGCCTTCATCGACGGTGGTGAGATGTGGCTCGATTCGGTTCACATCCCCGAGTACGGCCAGGGAACGTGGACGAATCACCCGCCCCGGCGCAAGCGCAAGCTGCTGCTGCACAAGACCGAGATCGTCAAGATCAGCCACAAGACCAAGGAGGGTGGCTACACGCTCATCCCCCTCCAGATCTACTTCTCGGATGGCCGCGCCAAGGTGCAGATCGCTGTGGCCAAGGGCAAGAAGGACTACGACAAGCGGCAGACACTGCGGGAGCGCCAGGACAAGCGGGAGTCCGATCGCGCCATCTCGAGCCGCCGCCACCTGGGGGAGTAGACATGGCGGCGCAGCGACTCGACGTTCCGGGAACTTTCAACTTCCGCGACGTCGGCGGGTACCCGTGTGCCGGCGGCGTCGTCAAGCACGGCGTGCTCTATCGCTCCGACGGGCTTGCGCGCCTCGATGACGCTGGGCGCGCCGCCCTCGCGTCCCGCAACGTGCGCACGGTCATCGACCTCCGCGACGGCTACGAGGTGGCATCGATGCCGGATGCCCTCGACGGCCTGGATGTGACCACCGTGAGCCTGCCCGTGTTCGAGGGCTCGGGAGCCTCGCAGGGTGACGGTGTCATCACCCTCGAAGCGCTGTACGAACGGATGGTCACGCAGCACGCGCCCGTGGTGGTGCAGGCGCTCCGCACCATCGCCGAGCACCGCGACGGAGCGGTCGTCGTCCATTGCACGGCCGGCAAGGACCGCACCGGCGTCGTGATCGCCTTGGCGCTCCTGGCCGTCGGCGTTCCCCGCGACGTTGTGATCGAGGATTACGCGGCGACACAGGCCAATCTGGCGGGGGAGTGGCTCGAGGGCATGATCGCCCTGCTCGCGACCTACAACGTCGTCGACAGCCCTGAGATCCGTGTGCTGATGGGCGGCAGCCCGGCCGAGGCGATCACGTCCGTCATCGACCTCATCGAGCAGCGCCACGGCTCGGTGCGCGAGTACCTGCTCTCGGCCGGACTCACCCTCGGCGAACTCGGCGACCTCGAGAGTCGCCTCGTCGATCGGGCCTGACGCTCACGCCGCCGAGAAACGGGCGTGGACCGTCGCCGACAGGACGATCTCCTCCGGCACCAGCTCGACCGATGGCGATCCGCCGGCGCTCATCATGCGCGCCGCGTGCACGACCGGTTCGGCCAGCGGGACCGCGCCGTCGAGCAGCCCGGGGTCGCTGATGGCGACGGGTGACACGTCGCCGAGCCCCAGACTGCCGGCATACCGCTGCGCCTTGGCCACGGCATCTCTCACCGCCTCGTCCTGGATCCGCTCGGTGAGTTGATCGCGTCGCTGCTCGGTCAGTGCCCAGACGATGCCGGCAACGCCGACGCCCTCGACCTGGACCACGTCGGTGACCCATTCGGACAATCGGGTGAAATCGTCGAACTCGACCGACAGTGCCGACGCCGAACGGTAGACGAGCGGGAGCTGCTTACCATCCGCGTTCCAGGGCCGCTCGGCCGAGACGCGCACCTGATCGCTCGACCACCAAGTGACCGGACCCGCCTCCGCATCGTGGAGGTCGCGCAAGCCGGCAACTACCTCCGCATGCCGCCGGGCTGCGGCATCCGTCACGGTGCGCCGGTCGCCGCCCTCGATGGCGACGACGACGCGTACCGTGCCTCGCTCGGCGGGGTGCCGGACCTCGGCTGTGCCCGTGACACTGATGATGGTGGACATGCGGTTCTCCTTGCGGGGTGGGAATCACCAGGACGGTGATAGACGTTATAGTCTGTAGGGCTGGCCGACCGTGATGAGAGGCCGGCTTTGGAAACTCAACAGCGTGCGACAACGGCCCACTTCGACACTGAAGTGCTCATGGGGATGATCGGTTTCGACATTGCCTGTGAAACTGCGAGAAGCGGGCCGAGGATTCAGGGTTATCTCGTTAACGATCTCTGAAAAAATATAACTGCCAATAAGACGCAGTCTGCTTTCGCTCTCGCCGCTTAAGGCGGAGTAGTAAAGCCGTCACCCCGAGCGTGTTCTCGTCCCGGGTCCTGACGTCATCGAGAGAACTCGCTGCGTGGTGGTGTCTGAGCGCCACGCGGGACTCTTACTCGGGCTGGGCTCGTCCTCCTAGATGCCTGCGGCAAAGGAGGGAGCCGAGTAGAACGACTTCGTAGGATACGCCCGTAGAAGGCGCGGAATCTCAGCAGTGGACCCGGGTTCAATTCCCGGCATCTCCACCGTCGGCCGTTGTCGCACGTTGTTCGAGCGATCTCTTATAGCGCAGGTCGCCCCGCGTTGCGACCCCGTTATGCCGAGAGCCCGGCGAGCGTAGTGTGGTGAGTACACCAGATGGGGGTTCATCATGCGCAAGTTCCTGCTCCTGCTGCTGCTGTCGGCGGTCGCATTCGTGGCGTACACCTACGGCGCCAAAGCAGGTCGCGGAAAGTATCGCGAGATCCGTGCGTCGCTCGATGCCCTGTGGAACGACCCGCGCCTGAAGAAGGCGCGCAAGCAGGCCGTCAAGGAGTCTGAGAAGCTGGCGAAGACCGCCCAGAAGCGACTCGAGAAGAAGATCGGAGGTCACTGAGATGACCGATTCACCTACCAACGACGCATCCGACGCCGTCGCCGAGAAGACCGATGCCGCAGCCGACAAGGTCAAGGCGTCCAGTACCAAGGCCAAGGAAGCCGCCGACTCGGCCACCGATGCCGCCGCGGACAAAGTCGACGATGCTCGCGAGAACGTCGCTGAAGCTGTCGATGACGCGAAGAAGTCGGCGTCGTCGACGGTCGACGGGCTGAAGTCGAACGCCGGTGACGCGGCGAAGTCGGCGTCGGATGCCTACGACAAGTCAAAGGACGCCGTCGGCACCGCCGCGTCGTCTGCGGTGGACTCGGGCGCCGAGGTGATCGACGCCATCAAGCAGGGCACGTCCGACATCAGCGACACGGTGACGCGGACCGCTCAGGACCTCGGTGCGCGCGCCGAGCAGGAGTACCGCAAGAACCCGGTCAAGGTGATCGCCATCGCGGCCGTGGCCGTGGGCGGGCTGGTCTTCCTCGCGCGGGCGATCTCCAGACGCTGACCCCCATAGCAAGCGTCCGGCGACAGGTGAGGGTGTCGTCGGGCGCTTTTTCTGCGCCAGCGAACATCGAATAGCGGGCCTGGCACAATCGAGTCAGCTGCTCCGTTCGAGCAGCCGCGCGCAGTCGATGCAGAGTTCGGCTTCCGGGCGGGCGCGGAGACGCTCCGCTCCGATCGCACGCCCGCATCGGATGCAGCTGCCGTACTCGCCGGCGTCGATGCGCGCGATGGCCGCGTCGATCGCGGCGACTTCCACGCGCAGGTCGCTCTCGCCTCCCGTCAGGCGTGACCATTCGGCCGCCATCGTCGGCCCCTCGGGATCATGCTCGTCGTCGGCTGCACCATCGTTGCGCCCCTCTCGCACGACGGTCAGCCCGTCGGCGATGCGAGCCAGACCGCGCACCGCATCCGCACGCCGCCGCTCGAGGGCGGCGCGTGCAGCATGCGGCTCGGCGTGGGACGTCAGGGGAGGTAGTAGGTCGGGTTGGGCAGCTTGACGTTCACCAGCGAGTGGCCGCCGATCAAGTCGCTGAACTGGTCGCCGAAGTTGGCGATCACGGTGTACTTGCCGCCGGATGCCGACTCGACGTGGGCGCGGGTCTGCGACTTGTACTCGATGGTCGTGCACTTGGCCGCGGCGCAGGTGATGTAGGACGGCTGCTGCGAGGCACCGACGCCGGTCCACTTGGTGTAGTAGTTCTGCGCGGTGAAGCCGGTGTAGCCGACCTTGGCCAGGTTGCCGAGGGTTGCGGCCTTCTGGTCGTCGTTGCGCCCGGTGAGGCCGACGATGGTGCAGCCCGCCCTCTTCAGCAACGTCGCGGCGCTCACCATCGACGGGGTGGCCGGGAACCGCTCATCCTGCACCCAGATGTTCTGCTCGGTCGGGTTGAAGGTGAAGTGCATGTCTCCGACCTCCATGTCGTAGGTCCACAGGGTGGTGTCATCCGCGTCCAGGACGACGGCCGGGTTGCGATGAAGCGCTTTCGCGATCACGCAGCCCAGGGCGATCGCCGGCACCTTCTTGGCGACGATGGAGTGCATCTCGCTGATGTAGGGGGAGTCCGTCTTGTTCGAGATGCCCGTGCCGGTGTCGCCGTAATACGTGGCGATGGTCTTCTTGACGCTGTCTACGTTGGGGATGCCCTCGCCGCCCTCGGTGGCTCCACTCGAGCCGTCCGCCGCCATGGTGAAATGCGTGCGCGGAGTCAGGCTTGGTTCGTTCACGCCGGGCAGGTCGGGTGAGGGCAGGTAGTAAGTGGGGTTCGGCAGCTTCAGGGCGCTGTCGGCGAACCCGCCCTGCAGGTCGCTCCACTGGTCGCCGACGTTGAGGGTGATGTCGTAGCCGAGATCCTGCTCGATGTGTTTCCGCGTCTGCGCCTTGTACTCCACGGTCGTGCACTTCACGGCTGCGCAGGTCACGTAAGGCGGCTGCTGGGATGCGCCGACTCCGGTCCACTTGGTGTAGAACCGGTCGGCCGGGAAGTCCGTGTACCCCACCTTGGCGAGGTTGGCGACGGTCGCAGCCTTCTGGTTGTCGCCCCGTCCGGTCAGACCGAACACGGTGAAACCCATCCGTGCCGCAGCGCTGACGAAGCCGACCATGCTGGGTATCGCGGGGAATCGCTGGTCCTGCACCCAGACGTCCTGCTCGGCGGGGTCGAAGGTGAAGTGCATGTCTCCGACCTCCATGTCGTACGTCCACAGGGTCGTGTCGTCGGCGTCGAAGACGATCGCCGGCTTCTGCCCCGCTGCGATAGCGGTGTCGTAGGCCGGCTTCAGCTTCGCCTCGGCGTCCGCAACGATGCCGGCCATCTCGGAGATGTAGGGCGATGCGACCTTGTTCGCGATGCCCGTGCCGGGGTCGCCGTAGTAGGTGGCGATGGTCTTCTTGTCGGAGTCCACATTGGGGATGCCCTCGCCGCCCTCGGTGGCGCCGCTCGAGCCATCGGGCGCCATCGTGAACTGCGTGCGAGGGGTCAGAGACGCGTCGCGGCCATTGCCGCCTCCGTGGTCCCATCCGTTCGCGTTCGCCGCGGTGGCGCCGCCGATGCTCAGTCCGACGGTGAGTGCCGCCGTGAGGGCGACGGCGGCGATGCGGCGAGTGCGTCGCGGGGCGGGGGTTCGTGGAGTCGTGGTCACGGGCCGATGCTAGACCCGCCCTGTTCGAGGGGGAAGGGGTGGCGCTCAGTTGGCCCGGATGCGCTCCAGGAGTTCATGGTGGAGCAGTCCGTTGGTGGCGACCGAACTGCGGTCGTCGAGGTCGCGGCCACCAGCTCCATCGCTCCACCGGCCGCCCGCCTCCTCGAGGATGGGGATGAGGGCCGCGACGTCGTAGCGTTGCACGCCGAACTCGGCTACGGCGTCGACGAGGCCCTCGGCGAGCAGCAGGTACGACCACAGGTCGCCATAGGCGCGATCTCGCCAGACCGTCTCGCTGAGGCCGAGCAGAGTGTCCAGGTGACCGTGCTCCCTCCATTGCGCGATGCTCTGGAAGCTGAGGGAGGCATCCGCGAGCCCACTCACTGCTGAGACTCCGATGGATCGGGGGTCGTTGACGCCGTCATCCGTCGTCCAGGCGCCGGCATCCTTCGCGGCCCACCAGCGGCGGCCCAGCGCCGGCATGCTGGCGACCCCGACGAGGGGCTCGCCGTCCACCGCCAGGGCGATGAGCGTTCCCCAGACCGGCACGCCGCGCAGGAAGTTGGCCGTGCCGTCGATGGGATCGATGATCCACTGCCGGTCCGACGAGCCCTCCACGCCGTACTCCTCTCCGAAGATCCCATCGTCGGGGCGAGCCTCGGCGAGGCGGGCGCGGATGCCGCGCTCGACCGCCTGATCCGCATCCGTCACCGGCGTGCGATCGGGCTTCGTCGTGACCACGAGGTCGGTGGCGCGGAAGCGATCGAGCGACACGGCGTCCGCCCCATCCGCGAGTTCGAGGGCCAGGGCGAGGTCGGCAGCGAGGTCAGCGTTCACGGGCTCAGCCTATCGATCCGGCCGGCGTCGGAGCCGGTCCGCGAACCCGGCTCGATTGGCACTGGCAGGCGGGGTGATGCTAAGGTTATCACTCGGTTCGGGAAGTAATTCCGGGGCCGATTTCGCACCTCTAGCTCAATTGGCAGAGCAACTGACTCTTAATCAGTGGGTTCTCGGTTCAAGTCCGAGGGGGTGCACGAAAGCCCCGAACCTCTCGCCAGGTTCGGGGCTTTTCTCGTGCGGTCAGGCCCGGCTCACTACTCGAGTCGGCGTTCCTCGGCTTCCTCCGCGCGCTGCTTCTCCTTCTCGCGTTCCTCCTCTTCGCGGACGATCTTCTCTTCCTCCGGCGTCTTGTTGCTCATGGTTGCTCCCATCTTTGCCGCCGACGCTACTCCGGAGTGGACAGATCGCGTGGTGTGGAGCAGAGTTTCCCCGATGAACGAGGAGCCCGCGGTGAGTGGACGGCAGGGGTCGCCGACGCGTTCCGCCCGAGGGGACACGCTGCCGTGGTCGAGGGCGGTTCTGCGTAGGAAGCTGCGCACTATCCGCGTGGTGTTCGCCAGTTCGATCGCGGTGACGATGCTCGTCTCGATCGCTCTCTCATGGTCGAACCCGTCCAAGCTGGCATCCGCGGTGATCGTGAGCGCTGGATTGTCGTGCTTGGTTGCGGGAGCCACGGCGTCGGCCATGACGTGGCCGCTGGACGAGAGGATGCGCGAAATCGTCGGCGGCTCCGTCTTCCGTTCTGCGATTCGGAAGGTCGTTGCACGCGGAAAGACGATCCCCTTGGACGATGATCAGCGTGCTCGCGCCAGCTGTTTCGCGGTTATCGCGCCCGACGCTTATCGTCTCCGGACGATCGGGCTGACCGCGCTCACGATCGCAGTCCTCTGCGTAGAGCTGCCTAACGGCCTAGATTCGAGCGTCCGCATCCACGCGTTCGCGGCCGTCTACTGCGCTGCGATCTTCGTCATTTGGGGTGTCGGAATCACCCTGACACTCCGCTCCATCCGTCTGTCCGAGAAGTACCGAGCCGAGCATCCCGTCCCCGTGCCGGTGACATGAGCCTTCCGGATGAGGAGTGCCCGTGAGCCCGCGCGCCGCAGGCATTCTTGTGATGATCGGCGCGATCGTCGTCGCACTGGGCGGCGGGTGGCTGATCGCCACACCTCCGTGGTCGATTCCGGGCGCCCTGGTCCTGGTGGGCGCGATGATCCTGTTCGCCGTGGGTTCGACGTGGCTGGTGCGCCCGTCGTGGGCGGATCGCACCTGGCCGCCTCAGCGACCCGCGGACCCGGCTCGGTCACGCCGCCGGCTGCGGCGATTGCTCATATCTCGCGCGATCATGGTGCCGCTCCTGCTCGCTGGCGCGGTCTTCGTGATGGTTGATGGCCAGCCGCTCCTCGGAGCAATTCTCTTGTTGCTCGGGCTGTTGAACGGGTGGTCGAGCATCTGGCTGGGTGTGCTCGCGAGGCGGACCCGGGCAGGAATCGAGCGTGACACGACCTCGCACTCGACTTAGTCGTCGACGCCGCGGGCGATGAGAGCCTCGCCGAGTTCGTCCGCGGTCTGCAATGAGCGCACGATCACCGGCACGGCGATGGCACGCAGCGACCGCTCCAGTCCGCGCGCCTTCCGCGCCTCGATGACGGAACCGACGATGGCCGCCAGCAGCGGCACGGCGCGGATCGTCAGCGCCATCATCAGTCCCACCCGGTCGGCGTCGATGAACGGGAACGGACGAAGCAGCGTCGTCATCGCGCCCAGGACGGCTGTCACCGTCGTCGTGATGGTGAACAGGGCAGCGAGTGCCACCGCGGTGATGACCCGGCCCGCCATGACGGCGGCGGACTCCCATCCGGAGAACCACGCGTTGAGCGGAACCGCGACGAGGAGCAGCCACAGTACGGGGGCGACTCCTCGAGCCGCCAGACGAACCGGCACCGCCGCGACGAGGAAGAGCACGATCGTGATGCCGGCCGCGACGGCCAGCTGCCAGGGTTCGCGCGGCAGCGCGACGACCGTGACGGATGCGGCGAGCAGTGCCAGCTTGAGAAGTGCAGGCGCACGATGGAGCAGTGACCGGCCGGGGTGGTACAGCGCGATCACGTCAGAGCCGCTCGATACCAGGCGAGCGCGCCGGCGGCGGAGTCGTCGGCCACGACGCGACCGGCGTCGATCACGATCACCCGATCGAACTCCTCCACGAGGTCGAGCTGGTGGGTGACGACCACGATCTGCTGATCGAGCGACGAGAGGTGCTCGCCGACGACACGGGCATTGCGAGCGTCGAGCAGGGTGGTGGGTTCGTCGGCCACCACGATGGCCGGCTCCGCCACCAGCACTGCCGCGAGCGAGAGCAGCTGCTTCTGACCGCCCGAGAGGGTATGCGCCGCGCGGTCGGCGAGAGTCGTGAGACCGAATCGATCCAATGCCGCGTCGACGCGGGCGGCTGCCACCTCGGACGGGAGGCGCATCCGTCGCAGGCTGAAGGCGACATCCTCTCGCACGGTGGGCATCACGATCTGGTTGTCGGGATTGGTGAAGACGAAGCCCACCCGCCGGCGCACCTCGCGTCCGTCTCGCTTCACGTCGAGGCCATCGACACCGACCCGGCCGGTCGTCGGCGATACCAGCCCGTTGATCATTCGCGCGAGCGTCGACTTGCCCGATCCGTTCGCGCCGACGATGCCGACGCGCGCCTCCGTGAGGGTGAGCGAGATGTCGCTGAGGACCCGGTCGTCACCGAACCGGTGACCGACGGCCTCGAAGCGGATCTCGGGCATCGTCAGCGCGCGTCGGCCACCGCGGCGGAGTCGGACTCGATGGCCGTCTCGGCATCCGCTCGCCGCCATGACCGAGCCGGCGCGACACCGGGCCAGGCCCGGTGGACCGCCTTGGCGACCAGCACGGTGATGACGACCTTGATGAGGTCGCCGATGAGGAACGGAACCGCTCCCACCGAGATCGCCGTCCACAGCGGGATGCCGGCAACGGCGGCGAGCCACGGCACGCCGACGGCGTATTCCACGACGATTCCGCCGGCGATGGTGACCAGGAAGCCGGCCCAGAGCGGGTATCGCGGCAGGATCCGCTCGGTGAGGAAACCGATCACGAAGGCGGCGGGAATGAACCCGATGAGGTAGCCAGCCGTCGGACCGGCGAGCACGCCGAGCCCGCCCGAACCGCCGGCGAGGATGGGGAGCCCCGCGAGCCCGAGTACCACGTAGAGGGCAACGGCGATGGTGCCCTTCCGCGCGCCGAGGATGGCACCGGCGAGCATGACGCCGAGCGTCTGCAGAGTGATGGGCACCCCGAGCACGCCGACCGGAATGGCGCCGGGCAGGGTCAGGGCGGCGATCAGGGCTGCGAACACGGCGATCTGGGCGATGTCGCGAGCGCTGCTGCGTGCGGGTGCGGCCATGGCGTCCTCCTGAAGTCGTGGCCGATACAGCATCGGCCGGGCGACTCTCAGATTAGGAAGGAGACGGATGCGCCCGCGGCGATTCCGTTACAAGATTTCGCGGCGAAATCTGTACGGCGTTGCTCAGGCGGCGTGCCGCGTGGGCACGAAGGCGAACTCGTCCGTGTCGGCACTGACGAGGATCTCCGCCAGCGGCGCCTCCTCGAGCGTGATGGGCAGGTCGTGATCGGCCCAGACGGCGATCGGCGCGGGCATCCAGGCGAGCGCGGCCGGCTCGGGCGCCGTCTCTCCGCGCAGGCTGGAACGCTCGACCAGCAGGGCGTGGGTGACCTCGGCGGCGATCTGATGGGTCAGCATCGCGTGGAAGATGCCGTCGGTGTCCTCCGCCGCTCGTCGGATGAGCGTCCATTCGCCGTGCACTCCGATGATCTCGTTCAGCCGGCTGTTGATGAGTTCGAAAACCTGCTCGCCGTTGAGCTCCGGGGCGGGCGCCTTCGGCGGGACGACCGGTGTCTCGCGCCTCCGTCGACCAAACATGTGCTGATTCCTTCCGCGGGCTGGATGCTGGTTCCAGTGTGGCGGGTGGGACGCGGTCGGGACGTGGGACACGCCGCCTGCATCCCCGGATTCATGCGGATGTCGCGAATCGGCAATCCCCTCTTGGGGGGACGCGCCGATCAGGAGGACAGCGAGCGGTCGTCGGCTTCCTTCTTGACCGTTCCGACGGCGACGGCGAGCGTGAGACCCCACGAGATCCAGGTGAGGATCAGGCGCCAGTCGCGCGGACCCTTGCGCGTGGTCTGCAGCACCCCCCATGCGCCGACGATCGACCCGATGATCGCCCCGTTGAACAGGTACTTGCGCATCTCTGCCACCTTCCGTCGGCTCTACGCTATCTCTGGCGGCAACGGCCGTCGACGGGCTTGCGTCACCGACGCGCCTCGTCTAGGTCGTCGAGCAGGAGAACGATGCGCACTGCCATCATCGGCGCGGGCCTCATCGCGCTCGGCGTCGTGGCATTGTTCACCGGCATACTGCCCGCGGATGAGGCGATCACGCTCTGGGAGCGGGTCTGGCCCATCCTCCTGTTCGTCGTGGCCATGACGATCGTGACGGAGCTGGCTTCGGAGGCCGGGCTGTTCAGCTGGATCGCGGAGCACTCCACGCGGTGGGCGCGCGGGCGCACGTGGTTGCTGTGGCTCATCGTCGTGGCCCTCGCCGTGGCGAGCACCGTCTTCCTGTCGCTCGACACCACGGCGGTCCTCCTGACCCCCGTCGTCATCGTCATGGCGCGGCACGTCGGAGTGAGCGTGCTGCCGTTCGCGTTCACCACGGTGCTCTTGGCCAACACGGCCTCCCTGCTGCTACCCGTGTCGAATCTGACCAACCTCCTCGCAGAGTCGCATCTGGCCTCGGTCTCGGGGCATCCTGTATCGCCAGGAGGATTCGCGGCGCTCACCTGGGCGCCGGCCCTGGTCGCCGTGATCGTGCCCGTCATCGTCGTCGCCGTCGTCTTCCGCCGTGACCTGTTCGCCCGCTACGCCCCGCAGCAGACCGCCCGCATCGAGGAGCCCACGTTGCTGATCGCGAGCGCCGTAGCGGTCTCCGTGCTGCTGCCCGGCCTCGTCTCGGGACTGCCGGTGTGGATTCCCGCGAGCGCAGCCGCCGTCGCCCTGATCGTCGCCTTCGCCATCTCGCGCCCGTCGGCATTGCGGATCGGCATGGTGCCGTGGCCGTTGCTGCTGCTAACGGCAGGCCTCTTCCTCGTCCTGGAGGCGGCGCACGCCCTCGGTCTCGGCGCCGCTCTGGCGCACATCGCCGGTCCGGGGGACGGCGCCGGGTCGCTCTTCCAGCTCGCGGGGGTGGGTGCGGCTGGGGCGAACCTGGCCAACAACCTCCCGGCCTACCTCGCGCTCGAGCCCGTGGCAGATTCACCGCTGCGTCTTATCGCCCTCCTGATCGGCGTGAACGCCGGCCCGCTCATTACCCCCTGGGCGTCGCTGGCCACGTTGCTTTGGCATGATCGACTGCGCTCGATGGATGTCGACATCCGTTGGTCGCGATACATGCTGATCGGCGCGATCGTCGCCCCGCTCACGGTGGGTGCGGCCACCGCGGCGCTCATCCTTCTCTGAGTGCACGCTCTCTGATCCTTCTCTGAGTGCACGCTCTCTGAGAATCAGCACCGCAGACTGAGAGCTGGGTGCGAATCTGACCGATCGTGCAGAGATTGACCGATCGGTCAAATAGCCTCGGACCATGTCCTCCGATGCACCCTCCGGTTCTTCGCGAGCCCGCCCGAGCGACGAACTCCGGTCCATCGCCCTCGACCAGTTCTCGTCGGTCGGGTACGCGGGCACCTCGTTGCAGCAGATTGCCGACGTCGCCGGATACTCGAAGTCGAGCGTCCTGTATCACTTCGCCTCCAAGGAGGCTCTGCTCGACGCCGTGCTGACGCCCGCGATCGACGAGCTCCAGCGCGTGATGGCCATCTGGCTCTCGGCGCGTCCGAGCGAGCAATCGCGCGCCGCGTTCGTCGAGTCGTTCGTCGGCTTCCTGCTGCGATACCGACTCGAGGTGCACACCTTCATCAACCAGGGGGCCGCACTCGAGGACGTGCCCGTGGTCGCCCGAGCCAACGCGCTCATCGCTCGACTGTCCGACGCCGTCAGTGCCGCGGACTCGAGCCTCGAGACCAAGCTCCGGTTCGGCATCGCCCTCGGCGGAGCCGCCTACACCCTCACCGCGGGGCTCACCTACGCGGACAGCGCCCTCCAGCCGGACGACGAGTTGCGCGAAGCGCTCATCCGCATCGTCTCCGAACTCCTCTCGACCGTTCCTCCCACTCGCTAAGGACCTCTCGTGGCAACATTCCTCTACCGCATCGGGCACATCGCCTACCGTCGCGCGTGGATCGTCATCGCCATCTGGATCGCCCTCGTGGCGGGCCTCGTCGGCGGGGGAGTCGCGCTCGGCGGGCAGACCCAGGAGTCGTACTCGATCCCGGGCACCGAGTCGCAGCAGGCCATCGACAAGCTGGCCGCCGTCTTCCCTCAGACGGCGGGTGCATCCGTCGAGGTGGTCATGAAGAGCGCCGACGGCGATCCGCTCTCGAGTTCGGCGCACCGCGCGACCATCGACGCCATGACCAAGCAGCTCGAGGATGTCGACGGCGTGGCCTCCGTACTCGACCCGTTCAGCAAGTACGCCGGTGATGCGGTGTCGAAGGACGCACTGACGGCCTACACGCAGGTGCAGCTCGACAAGGCATCGACGGATGTCTCCCAGAAGACCATCGACGGTGTGAAGGCCGTGGGCGAGACCGGGAAGAAGGGCGACATCACGGTCGCGTTCGGCGGACAGGTCTTCCAGGACCAGACCTTCGGGCTCACCATCACCGAGGGGCTCGGAGTGCTCTTCGCCGGCGTGGTGCTCTTCATCGCCTTCGGGTCGCTGCTGGCGGCCGGGATGCCACTGTTGACGGCGCTCATCGGTGTTGGCGTCGCGGTCGGCGGTGTCACCGTCGTCTCGGCGTTCGTGCCGGTGTCGAGCTCCGCACCCATGCTCGCCGTCATGCTGGGCCTCGCCGTCGGCATCGACTACGCGCTGTTCATCCTGTCGAGGCATCGAACGCAGTTGGCGCGCGGTGTGACACCGGAGGAGTCCGCCGCCACGGCGGTCGCGACCGCCGGTAGCGCGGTCGTCTTCGCGGGCATCACCGTGATCATCGCGCTTCTCGGCCTCTTGGTCGTCGGGATCCCGTTCCTCAGCACCATGGGCGTGGCCGCCGCATTCGCCGTCTTCATCGGCATGCTCGCGGCCGTGACGCTTCTGCCCGCCGTACTCGGTCTCGCCCGGGGGCGGCTCATTCCCAAGCCGACCAGTCGCATCGCCAAGCGCGCCCTCGCCGCCGATGAGGGTGGAAAGCCCACGATGGGCCGTCGTTGGGTGAATCTCGTCCTCAAGGCTCCGATCGTCGCCGTCGTCCTCGTCGTCGGCATCCTCGGCGGCCTGTCGATCCCGGCGCTCAGCCTCGACCTCAACCTGCCGACCGGCGCGAGTGAGCCGAAGGCGTCCGACGCGCACCAGGCCTACGAGATGCTCGCCGACGGCTTCGGCCCTGGCTACAACGGACCCCTCGTGGTGTCCGTCGACATCACGCAGACGACCGACATCCAGAATGATCTCGACGCCATCCGCGACAAGCTCTCCGCGCTCGACGACGTCGCGTCCGTCGGTCCCGGCATCCCCAATCAGACCGTGGACACCGCCATCATCAAGGTGATCCCGAAGAGCGGCCCCGACGATCCCGCGACCAAGGAGCTGGTGCAGAGCATTCGCGTTCTCGGTCCGTCGATCGACCGCGAGTACGGCACGCCCATCACGGTGACGGGCCAGACGGCGGTCGCGATCGACATCTCCAACCGCCTCACCAACGCCCTGGTGCCGTTCGCCCTCATCGTGGTGGGACTCTCGATCATCCTGCTCATGATGGTGTTCCGCTCCATCTTCGTACCCATCAAGGCGGCGCTCGGCTTCCTGCTCTCCGTGTTCGGGACGATCGGCGTGACCGTCGCGATCTTCCAGTGGGGTTGGCTCGCCGACCTGCTCAACATCGAGACGCCCGGCCCCATCCTCAGCTTCCTGCCCATCCTGCTCATGGCGCTGCTGTTCGGCCTCGCCATGGACTACGAGGTGTTCCTGGTCTCGGGCATGCGCGAGCAGTGGGTGCGCTCGAAGAATCGATCGGCGGATGGCCGCGGCGACGCCCGCGGGGCGATCGTGCATGGCTACCAGCACGCCGTCCGAGTGGTCACGGCGGCCGCCCTCATCATGTTCTTCGTCTTCTTCGCGTTCGTGCCCGAGGGGACAGGGGCCATAAAGGGCATCGCCTTCGCCCTCGCGGTGGGCGTGGCATTCGACGCCTTCCTCGTGCGCCTGACGCTCGTCCCCGCCGCCATGGCGCTCGCCGGACGCGCCGCCTGGTGGCTGCCCCGCTGGCTCGCGCGCATCCTGCCGAACGTCGACATCGAGGGGGAGAGTCTGCAGCACCATCTCGACGATGTCGACTGGTCGCGCGGCCAGCACGGAGCCATCTCCGCCGAGGATGCTGTGTTCGGGTTGGACGACGCCCGGATCGGTCCGCTCAGCATCGAGATCCCGGCGGGAGACGCACTCGTCATCCGAGGCGATGCATCCGATCGTCGCGTCGTCGCTGCGACCCTGGCCGGACGCATCGCACCCGTCGGCGGACGTGTACAGGTGCTGGGCGCGCCGCTGCCGTCGGAGAGCTCGCGGGCGATGCGACGGGTCACCCTCGTCGACATCGCCGGAGCCGAGGCCGCGTTCGGCGACCGCACGGTCGGCGACGTCCTCAGCGAACGCATCGAGCTGGGCCTGCCGTGGTACCGGCTGTCGGGCACCAACGGCCAGCTGCGCGTCTGGATCTCCCGTCTCAGGGACGTGCTCCGGATGCCGCAGCTCGCGGCCGAGACCCCGATCGCAGCGCTCGCCGGAGTGCCGCGCGCCGCCGTCCTGGTGGCAGCGGGCCTGGCCGAACGACCGGGCGTGATCGTGGCCGAACTCGGCGAGATGCTCGCGAACGAGCCCGCGACGATCGAACTCCTCTCGGCCGTCTCGTCGCTCGCTCCCGCGAGCACGACGCTCGTCCTCACCGCTGCCGGCCTGTGTGCCGACGACGCCATCGGCCCCCGTGGCGCTCACACTCTCGACCTCGACGACCTCGCCGTCACCGACCGAAAGGCGCTCCTCTCATGAGCACCCGACTCACCCGGCTCTTCAGCCGCACCGCCGGCCAGCGACGTTGGAAGTTCGGCGCGATCGTCGCCGGCGTCATCATCGTGCCCCTGGCCGTCGCCGGCCTCGTCGCCGGCGGCCTCGCCAGCGCCGACCAGCGCGTCGACACCGTTCCGGCGCTGGTGGTCAACAACGACAAGATGGTGACGCAGAAGACCGCTGACGGCACCGAGCAGCCGGTGCTGGCCGGACGCCTCCTGGTCACTCAGCTGACCGACCCGAAGGCCGCCGGCTTCGACTGGAAGCTCTCCAGCACGGCCGATGCCAAGAAGGCGCTCTCCGACGGCACCGCCTACGCCGTGCTGACCATCCCGTCGGACTTCTCGTCGTCGATCACCTCGCTCTCCGGCGACGCACCGAAGCAGGCCGACCTCCGCATCCAGACGGATGACGCGCACTCCTACCTCGCCGGTTCGGCCGCGCAGTCCGTCGGTGACAGCATGTCCACGGCCTTCGGCCGCGCCATCACCAAGCAGTACCTGAGCGGGTTCTACGCCAACCTGGCCGGAGTCGGCGGATCGTTGTCGTCGGCGGCCGATGGAGCGACCCAGGTGTCCAACGGCGTCTCGTCGCTCGCCGGAGGACTCGACCAGCTCTCGGCTGGGGCGGCATCCGCTGCTTCTGGAGCGTCCTCCGCTGCGAGTGGCGCCTCGCAATTCTCGAACGGCGTCGACAGCTACACCGGCGGCGTCGACTCGCTCGCCGGCGGGCTCGCGACTCTGCGTGACAGCACCGCCCAGCTCGGCGACTTAGGCTCCGGAGTGCAGTCGTACACGCAGGCGGTGAGTGGCACGGCAACCAGTCTGGACACGCTGACCCAAGCGAACATCGCCGCCCTCGGCGCCGGCACTCTCGATGCCGCTGGGCAGGAGGCGCTCGCGAAAGACCTCGGCATGGCTAACGGCACCCTGACCGCCATAGCCGGAAAGGGAAATGCACTCGCTTCCGGGGCTGCGGGCCTCGGCCAGCTCCACGACGGCATCGCCCAGTCCGCCGCCGGCGCGGGCCAGCTCTCCTCGGGTTCAGCGGGCCTCCGGTCCGGAGCCGACTCGATCGCCTCCGGCGTCAGCCAGCTCTCCGACGGCGTCGGCGCCCTGTCGACCGGCGCTGCCAGCTCGGCTTCGGGCGCGCACCAGCTCGCCGATGGCGCCAACAAGCTCGCGACCGGCCTCTCCGGCGGCGCCAGCCAGGCGTCGAAGCTGAGCGACATCGACGCCGACAAGACGGCCGGCGTCGTCTCGGAGCCGGTCGCCTTCACGTCTCAGCGTGAGAACCCGATCAATGCCATCGGCGGGGTCATCGGAATGATCTTCGTGCCGGTCAGCCTGTGGATCGGCGCACTCGCCATCTTCCTGCTGCTGCGGCCGGTCACGTCGATGGCTCTGCAGAGCACGGCCTCCAGCGGTCGCATCGTGTTCCGTTCGCTCGCGCGGGCATCCGGCATCGCCCTCGCCCAGGCCGTCCTCGTGGTGGCCCTGCTCCACACGGTGCTCGGCGTGACGTGGACGATGCTCCCTGCAACGCTCTCCTTCGGCGCCCTCACCGCGCTGGTCTTCGCGGCAGTCCACCATTTCCTCACGGTGGCATTCGGCCGGGTGGGCTGGATCATCTCGCTGCTGCTGGTCATCCTGCAGCTGGTGAGCGCGGGCGGCCTGTACCCGGTGCAGTTGCTCGCCGGCCCGTACCAGGTCATCGGCACGTTCCTGCCGCTGAGCTGGGCGGTACAGGGGATGCAGCAGATCATCGCGGGCAGCGGCGGAGCAGCGGTCGCTGCGGCCGCCGGCGCGCTCATGGTGTTCGGTCTGCTCTCGGTCGTCGGCAGCCTCATCGCCGTCCAGCGGCGCCGCGGAGCCCGTTCGTGGGGATTCGCACTGGCGAGGGGTTGATCAGCCCGACCGCGCCGGTGGGGACCAGGCCGCGACTGGTAGCCTGAGAAGTCCGCATGACAGGCGCGCCATCGTCGCAGCGCCGGAGGAGAAACAAGCATCTCGATGCCCGCGAAAGCCAATGATGTCGGCCGCTACGGCATGGTCGTCGTCTCCAACCGACTCCCGGTCGACCATGAGATCGGTCCGGATGGCGCCACCCGCTGGAAGACCTCTCCCGGCGGGCTGGTGACAGCGCTCGAGCCCGTGATGCGCTCCGCAGAGGGCGCATGGGTCGGGTGGGCCGGCGCCGTCGACGAGGAGTTCGCCCCGTTCGAGAACGACGGCATCGAGATCGTGCCCGTCAGTCTCTCCGCGGAGGAGGTGCAGGAGTACTACGAGGGCTTCTCGAACGACACCCTGTGGCCGCTGTACCACGACGTCATCGCCTCGCCCCAGTTCCATCGCGAGTGGTGGGACGCCTACGTCGCCGTCAACCGGCGGTTCGCCCAGGCGGCCGCCGACGTCGCGGCCGACGGAGCCATCGTGTGGGTACAGGACTATCAGCTCCAACTC
Source organism: Orlajensenia flava (assembly GCF_004801905.1). Taxonomy (GTDB): domain Bacteria; phylum Actinomycetota; class Actinomycetes; order Actinomycetales; family Microbacteriaceae; genus Orlajensenia; species Orlajensenia flava. Next base: position 62,565 of record NZ_SSSN01000003.1, read on the forward strand.
GTCCCGCAACTTCTCCGCGAGCTGCGTCCCGACGTCGTGATCGGCTTCTTCAACCACATCCCGTTCCCGCCGTACGGAATCTTCTCCCAGCTGCCGTGGCGCAAGCAGATCCTCGAGGGCCTCCTGGGCGCCGACGTGGTCGGGTTCCAGCGGGTCGCGGACGCCGGCAACTTCACCCGCGCCGTCCGTCGGCTGTTCGGGTACACCACCCGCGGTGCGGCCGTCGAGGTCGTCGGTCCGGACGGCGACATCCGTCACGTGGTGGCCCGCACCTTCCCGATCTCCATCGACGTGGCGGGTTTCGAGGAGCTCGCCGCCCGTCCCGAGGTGCAGGCGAGAGCGGAGCAGATCCGCAGCGACCTCGGAAACCCCAAGACGATCATGCTAGGGGTGGATCGGCTCGACTACACCAAGGGCATCGGGCACCGTCTCAAGGCGTTCGGCGAGCTGCTCGCCGAGGGCACGCTCGCCGTCGAGGACGTCACGCTCGTTCAGGTCGCCAGTCCCAGCCGCGAGCGCGTGGCCACCTACATGACCCTGCGCGACGAGATCGAGCTGCAGGTCGGGCGCATCAACGGCGACTACAGCACCATCAGCCACACGGCGATCGCCTACCTGCACCACGGATACCCGCGTGAGGAGATGGCAGCGCTGTACCTCGCCGCCGACGTAATGCTCGTCACGGCGCTCCGCGACGGCATGAACCTCGTGGCCAAGGAGTTCGTGGCGGCATCCGTCGACGAGGACGGGGTGCTCGTGCTCAGCGAGTTCGCGGGCGCCGCCGACGAACTCAAGCAGGCGATCATCATCAACCCGCACGACATCGACGGCCTCAAGCAGGCCATCGTCGCGGCCATCGAGATGCCCGAGTCGGAACGGCGTCGGCGGATGCGCGCGCTTCGCCGCAAGCTGCACGAGAACACCGTCGACCACTGGTCGAAGAGCTTCCTCGACACGCTCACCGGCCGAGGCGCCGTCCCGCCGGGGATCCCGGAGACCCTCGCCGACGGCCTGCGTGAACTGGCCACCGCCGAGCGACTGCTGGTCGCCCTCGACTTCGACGGCACCCTCGCTCCTCACGTCGACCAACCGGAGGACGCTCGAGCCTTGGAGAGTGCGCGCGTGGCGGTGGATCGACTGCTCGCGCTCGAGGACACCCGCGTCGCATTCGTCTCCGGTCGCGCATTGGTCAGCCTGCAGCACGTCGCGGAACCGTCGGACGACGTGCTCCTGACCGGGTCGCACGGCGTGGAGCTCAAGCTCGACGAGCCGGAGCCGGTCCTCGACCTGCACGGCGCGGAGGTCGAGAGGCTCGACGAGGTCGCCGACATCCTCACCGCCGTCTCTCGGGGAGCCGAGGGATCGTGGGTCGAACGCAAGCCAGCCGGGCTGGCGTTCCACACCCGCCGGATGTCACCGGCAGCCGGCCTGTCTGCGCAGCGCAGTGCCCGTGGCAAGGTGAAGGCTGCCGCACCCGGCATGACGGTGCGCGAGGGCAAGAACGTCATCGAGTTCGCCCTGCGCCCCGCCGGCAAGGGCGACGCGATCGAGAAGCTGCGAGCGCACACCCTCGCGACCGGCGTGTTCTTCGCCGGAGACGACGTGACGGACGAGGACGCGTTCGCCGTGCTGGGCGCGGACGACCTCGGCCTGAAGATCGGTCAGGGGCGCACGGCCGCCGGGCACCGGGTGCGCAGCCCGGAGGAGGTCGCCGAGGCGCTGGCTCTGCTGGCGGACTTCCGCGCCGGGCACCTCGAGGCCGTGCGACGCGAGCGTGCGAACACCGCGGCGATCGACGTCATCCGGGGCTGACGCCGCGGCCACCTGCGACGCGGCCGCGTCCGTTCGCCTTCAGAGCTGGCCATAGACTTCTGCCATGGCGGAGATCGACATCAAACCACGCTCCCGGGTCGTCACGGACGGCATCGAGGCCACCACCAGCCGCGGAATGCTCCGTGCGGTGGGAATGGGTGATGAGGACTGGGAGAAGCCCCAGATCGGCATCGCGAGCTCGTGGAACGAGATCACGCCATGCAACCTCAGCCTCGACCGACTGGCGCAGGGCGCGAAGGAGGGCGTGCACTCGGGCGGCGGTTACCCGCTGCAATTCGGAACCGTCTCGGTCTCCGACGGCATCTCGATGGGTCACGAGGGCATGCACTTCTCGCTCGTCTCGCGCGAGGTCATCGCCGACAGCGTCGAGGTCGTCATGAGCGCCGAGCGCCTGGACGGTTCGGTGCTGCTGGCCGGATGCGACAAGTCGCTGCCGGGCATGCTCATGGCGGCAGCACGTCTCGACCTCGCCGCGGTGTTCCTCTACGCCGGATCGATCGCCCCCGGCTGGGTCAAGCTCAGCGACGGCACCGAGAAGGAGGTCACCATCATCGACTCCTTCGAGGCCGTCGGCGCCTGCAAGGCGGGCACGATGAGCGAAGAGGACCTCAAGCGCATCGAGTGCGCCATCGCTCCCGGCGAGGGTGCCTGCGGCGGCATGTACACCGCCAACACGATGGCATCCGTCGCGGAGGCGCTCGGGATGAGCCTGCCCGGGTCGGCATCCCCGCCGTCGGCAGACCGCCGGCGCGACTACTTCGCCCACCGCTCGGGCGAGGCCGTCGTCAACCTGCTGCGCCTCGGCATCACGGCCCGCGACATCCTCACCAAGGAGGCGTTCGAGAACGCCATCACGGTGGCGATGGCGCTGGGTGGCTCGACCAACGTCGTGCTGCACCTGCTCGCGATCGCCAACGAGGCCGAGGTCGAGTTGACGCTCGACGACTTCAACCGCATCGGCGACAAGGTTCCGCACCTGGCCGACATGAAGCCGTTCGGCCGCTTCGTCATGAACGACGTCGACCGTCAGGGCGGCATCCCCGTGCTCATGAAGGCGCTGCTGGATGCCGGCCTGCTGCACGGCGACGCGCTCACCGTGACCGGACGGACCGTCGCCGAGAACCTCGAGGCCCTGAACCCCGACCCGCTCGACGGGACGGTCATCCGCACGCTCGACAACCCCATCCACGCCACCGGCGGCCTCACCATCCTCAAGGGCTCGTTCGCTCCCGATGGCGCGGTCGTCAAGACGGCCGGTTTCGACGCGTCGGTGTTCGAGGGCCCGGCCCGCGTGTTCGAGCGCGAACGCGAGGCGATGGACGCCCTGACCGAGGGGAGGATCGGGCACGGCGACGTCGTCGTCATCCGTTACGAAGGCCCCAAGGGCGGGCCCGGCATGCGCGAGATGCTCGCCATCACCGCCGCCATCAAGGGCGCTGGGCTCGGAAAAGATGTACTACTCTTGACGGACGGACGATTCTCAGGCGGCACAACCGGCCTCTGCATCGGCCACATAGCACCCGAAGCGGTGGACGCTGGTCCCATCGCCTTCGTGCGCGATGGTGATCTGATACGGGTCGATATCGCGGCTCGGTCCCTCGACCTACTGGTCGACGAGTCAGAGCTGGCAGCCCGCCGTGACGGCTGGGCCCCTCTTCCTCCGCGCTATACCCGTGGCGTCCTCGCGAAGTACTCCAAGCTCGTGCACTCCGCCGCAGAAGGCGCCGTCACGGGTTGAGTCTCGCGTCACCTGAAACACTCACGCATCCCAAGGGAATCGCATACGCATGACCACGGAACATCCGCCCGTGCCCACGCCCACAGCCCCCGTGGCGCGCGGCCCTGAAATGCTCACCGGAGCAGCTTCGGTCGTCCGCACGCTCGAGCTGCTAGGCATCACCGACGTCTTCGGCCTGCCCGGCGGCGCCATCCTTCCCGTCTACGACCCGCTGATGGACTCCACCAAGCTCCGCCACATCCTCGTACGCCACGAGCAGGGCGCCGGCCACGCCGCTGAGGGCTACGCGTCGTCGAGCGGCAAGCTCGGCGTCTGCATCGCCACCTCCGGTCCCGGGGCGACGAACCTCGTCACCGCGATCGCGGACGCCCACATGGACTCGGTGCCGCTGTTGGCCATCACCGGACAGGTCTTCTCCACCCTGATGGGAACGGATGCATTCCAGGAGGCCGACATCGTGGGTATCACCATGCCGGTCACCAAGCACTCCTTCCTCGTCAAGGACGCCCGCGAGATCCCCGCGACCATCGCGGCGGCGATGCACATCGCCTCCACCGGACGGCCGGGCCCGGTGCTCGTCGACATCACCAAGGACGCCCAGCAGGACACCGTGCCCTTCATCTGGCCGCCCAAGGTCGACCTGCCCGGCTACCGCCCGGTCACGAAGGCCCACGGCAAGCAGATCAACGCTGCCGCGCAGTTGCTGGCGGAATCGAAGAAGCCGGTGCTCTACGTGGGCGGCGGCGTCATCCGCGCCCGTGCCTCCGAGGAACTGCTGACGCTCGCCGAGGCCACCGGCGCTCCCGTCGTCACGACCCTGATGGCGCGCGGCGCGTTCCCCGACTCGCACTCGCAGCAACTGGGCATGCCGGGGATGCACGGCACCGTCCCTGCGGTGCTCGCGCTGCAGGAGGCCGACCTGATCGTCTCGCTCGGCGCCCGGTTCGACGACCGCGTGACCGGCAAGGCCGCGTTGTTCGCGCCGAACGCGAAGGTCGTCCACGTCGACGTCGATCCGGCCGAGATCTCCAAGATCCGGGTGGCCGACGTCCCGATCGTGGGAGACGCGCGGGACGTGATCGTCGACCTGACCGCCGCGTACGCCGAGGCGGTGCGCGACGCACCGGCCGACATCAAGGACTGGTGGGACTACCTCGACGGGCTGCGCGCGGAGTTCCCGCTCGGATTCGCCCCGACGACGGATGGCGCACTCGCCCCGCAGTACGTGATCCAGCGCATCGGCGAGATCACCGGGCCGGAGGGCGTCTACGCCGCCGGTGTCGGTCAGCACCAGATGTGGGCAGCCCAGTTCATCAAGTACGAGCGTCCGAACGCCTGGCTCAACTCGGGCGGCGCCGGCACGATGGGCTACGCCGTGCCGGCCGCTATGGGAGCGAAGGTCGCCCAGCCCGACCGCGACGTGTGGGCGATCGACGGCGACGGCTGCTTCCAGATGACCAACCAAGAGCTGGCCACCTGCACGATCAACAACATCCCGATCAAGGTCGCGGTGATCAACAACTCGTCCCTCGGCATGGTGCGGCAGTGGCAGACGCTGTTCTACGACGGTCGCTACTCGAACACCGATCTCAACACGGGTGCGGACACCATTCGCATCCCCGACTTCGTCAAGCTGGCCGAGGCCTACGGGGCTCTCGGCATCCGCGTGACGAAGGAGGAGGAGGTCGACGCAGCCATCAAGCTGGCGCTCGAGACCAACGACCGTCCTGTCGTCATCGACTTCGTGGTGAGCCGCGACTCGATGGTGTGGCCCATGGTGCCCCAAGGCGTCTCGAACAACTACATCCAGTACGCCAAGGATCACAGTCCCGAATTCGAGGATGAGTAGGCCATGTCGACACACGTACTCTCCCTTCTCGTCGAGGACAAGCCGGGTCTGCTGACCCGGGTGGCCGGCCTGTTCGCCCGCCGTGGGTTCAACATCGAGAGCCTCGCCGTCGGGCACAGCGAGATCGCCGGGCTCTCGCGCATCACCGTCGTGGTGGACGTCGAGGAGCTGCCGCTCGAGCAGGTCACCAAACAGCTCAACAAGCTCATCAACGTCATCAAGATCGTCGAACTCGACCCCAACCAGTCCGTGCAACGCGAGCACCTGCTCATCAAGGTGAAGGTGGACAACACCACGCGGTCGCAGGTGCTCGAGGCGGTCAATCTCTTCCGTGCCCGGGTCGTGGATGTCGCGACCGATGCCCTGGTCATCGAGGTGACCGGCGACAGCGGCAAGACCGGAGCATTCCTGCGAGTGCTGGAGCCCTACGGCATCAAGGAGATCGCCCAGTCGGGCCTTCTCGCGATCGGCCGCGGCGGCAAGAGCATCACCGAGCGCGTCTTTCGGAATTAGAACGAAACACAAGGAGAAAGCAACACATGGCTGAGATCTACTACGACAAGGACGCCGACCTCTCGCTCATCCAGGGCAAGAAGGTCGCCGTCATCGGCTACGGCTCGCAGGGCCACGCTCACGCGCAGAACCTGCGCGACTCGGGCGTCGAGGTGCGCATCGGACTCAAGGACGGCTCGAAGTCGATCCAGAAGGCCACCGAGGCCGGCTTCACCGTCAGCAACGTCGCCGACGCGGCATCGTGGGCCGACGTCATCGTCATCCTCGCGCCCGACCAGTACCAGCGCCACATCTACGCCGAGTCGATCAAGGACAACCTGGCCGACGGCAAGATGCTCGTCTTCGGCCACGGTTTCAACATCCGTTTCGGGTACATCGAGGCCCCTGAGGGCGTCGACGTCGCCATGATCGCTCCCAAGGGGCCCGGCCACACGGTGCGGCGCGAGTACGAGGCCGGCCGTGGCGTTCCGGTCATCGTCGCCGTGGAGGAGGACGCCTCCGGCAATGCCTGGCCATTGACCCTCAGCTACGCGAAGGCGATCGGCGGCCTCCGCGCCGGCGGAATCAAGACGACCTTCACCGAGGAGACCGAGACCGACCTGTTCGGCGAGCAGGCCGTGCTGTGCGGCGGCGTCTCGCAGCTCGTGCAGTACGGTTTCGAGACCCTGACCGAGGCGGGCTACCAGCCCCAGGTCGCCTACTTCGAGGTGCTTCACGAGCTCAAGCTCATCGTCGACCTCATGTGGGAGGGCGGCATCGCCAAGCAGCGCTGGAGCGTGTCGGACACCGCGGAGTATGGCGACTACGTCTCGGGCCCGCGCGTCATCGACCCGCACGTCAAGGAGAACATGCAGGCCGTGCTCGCCGACATCCAGTCGGGCGCCTTCGCCGAGCGGTTCATCGCCGACCAGGACAATGGGCAGAAGGAGTTCCTCGAGCTCCGCGCCAAGGGCGAGGCCCATCCGATCGAGGCGACCGGTCGCGAGCTGCGCAAGCTGTTCGCGTGGAACGCGTCGAACGACGACGACTACGTGGACGGCGAAGTCGCGCGCTGACGTTTCGCTGGTCGAGTAGCGCAGACGCGGAGCGGCTTCGCGAATCGAGACCTTCGCACGGGCGAGTGGCGGGTTTCGATACGCGGGCTCCTTCGTCGCTCGCTACTCGACCAGCGGCGCTCGCGTACTGGGTAGGGTGGCTTCCATGACTCGCGACACCGACGACGATGCCCTGGGCTGGGCCGGCGACGATGATGCGACGCTGGTCTCGCACGATCGCGCGCCGGAGAAGACCACGACCGAGTCGACGTCTGATGGCGGCCTTCCTGCGGGATGGACGCCCGTCGGCGCGCCCGGTCGGGTCGAGCAGGCTGAGCCCGATGAGCGCCCTCAGACGAGCTCCACGGCGCTCATCGCCCTGGGAGTGCTCGGCGGCATCTACCTCTTGTACACGATCGGCTGGATCATCACGGCGACTCGGCTGTCGACCTCCGGGACGGATGCGGTGGCAGCCTTCATGGCGACGCTCGGATCCTGGCTCGCCGTGCTGGCCCCCGTGGCCTGGTTCGGGTTGGTGTTCTGGCTGACGCGCTCCGGTTCACGCCGGCGACTGCTCTGGCTGATCGTGGGCGCCATCGTGCTGGCACCGGTCCCCTTCGTCATCGGGTACGCATCGTGAGCGCCGCGGCGGAGTCCGAGACCACGCGGAGGTCCCGCACGCCCGCGTGGCTGTCGGTGACGCTCGCCATCGTGTTCGGCCTGCTCTTCGCCTACGACGCGTGGGAGGCGGTCGGCAACCTCGTCGGCATGAGCCAGCTCGCAGGGCAGCTCGAGACGACGCTGTCGGCACCGGGTTGGATCGTCCTGCTGCTCGGCATCGTCCTGCCGGTCGCGCTGTTCACGGCTGCGTACCTGCTCGGGCGTCGTCGCGGTGTCCTGCAGCAGGTGGTCGGCTACGTCGTCGGACTGGGCGTGTCCGCCATCCTCACCCTCGACATCCTCGCGTTGTTCGGCCCGGGCAGCCTCATCGCCTGACGAGTCGACTCAGACGACGGCCACGACGCACAGGACGATGCCGACCACCTGCGCGATGAGGCGTGGAACGAGCGGAATCGAGAGCGACCGGAACACCTCCGGGTGCGCGGCCGCATAGGCGTTGGCCGGGAACACGCAGACCAGGAACACGGCGAGGAGGATTCCGGCAGCGAGCTGCGTCGCCGGAATCAGCAGCCCGACTCCGCCGGCCACTTCGCAGACGCCGGTGAACGCCACCAGCACCGCGGGCCGGAAAACTCCCTCGAAACGCAGGAACGGCGGGATCATCTTGGCCATGATGCGGGCCGCCTTCGGCCGGAAGTGATTGATGCCCATGCCGATGAACACGATGGCCAGGAGGATGCGCAAGACGAACTGCACGATCTGCCATCCGTCACCGGTCGTCATGTCGTCGTCGCCCCTTCCGGCCTCGGATAGAGTTTCACATGTCTCGTGCCCCGACGCTGCGGCGCGCCAACCCCACCGAACGCTGAAGGAACAGATCCGTCGTGTCAAAGCCGGTCGTGCTGATCGCCGAAGAACTCTCACCCGCCACGATCGATGCACTGGGGCCCGACTTCGACGTGAGGTCCGTCGACGGGACCGACCGGCCGGCGCTGCTGTCGGCGATCGCCGAGGCCAACGCCATCCTCGTGCGCTCGGCGACGAAGGTCGACGCCGAGGCCCTCGCGGCCGCGCCTCGATTGCAGGTGGTGGCGAGAGCCGGCGTGGGGCTCGACAACGTCGACGTGAAGGCTGCGACCGCCGCCGGCGTCATGGTCGTGAACGCTCCGACCTCCAACATCATCTCGGCGGCCGAGCTGACCGTCGGTCACATCCTGAGCCTGGCCAGGCACATCCCCGCAGCGCACTCGTCGCTCGCGGGAGGCGCGTGGAAGCGCTCCTCGTACACCGGCGTCGAGCTGTACGAGAAGACGGTCGGCATCATCGGCCTCGGCCGAATCGGAGCTCTCATCACCGCGCGCCTGCAGGCATTCGGCGTCACCGTGATCGCCTACGATCCCTACGTCACCTCGGCGCGCGCCCAGCAGCTGGGCGTGCAGCCGGTGAGCCTCGACGAACTGCTCGAGCAGAGCGACTTCATCACCATCCACATGCCCAAGACGCCCGAGACCACGGGCATGATCGGCTCGGAACAGCTGGCCAGGATGAAGACCACGGCGTTCATCGTGAACGTCGCGCGCGGCGGGCTCATCGACGAGACCGCGCTGGAGGATGCCCTCCGCAACCGCACCATCGCGGGCGCGGGACTCGACGTGTTCGTGACCGAACCTCCGCTGGAATCGCCGCTTCTCGCACTGCCGAACGTCATCGTCACGCCGCACCTCGGCGCATCGACCGACGAGGCGCAGGAGAAGGCCGGCGTCTCCGTCGCGCGGTCGGTCAGGCTCGCCCTGGCCGGTGAGCTGGTTCCGGATGCGGTGAATGTCGCCGGGGGAGTCATCGACCCGTACGTGCGTCCCGGCATCCCGCTGATGGAGAAGCTCGGCCAGATCTTCGCTGCGCTCGCCTCGGTCAGCCCGCTCACGAGCGTCGACGTCGAGGTGCGTGGCGAGCTCGTGGACTACGACGTCAGCGCCCTCAAGCTCGCGGCCCTGAAGGGGCTCTTCACCAACATCGTGAGCGAGACGGTCAGCTACGTCAACGCTCCGTTGCTCGCCGAGCAGCGCGGCATCGACGTGCGGCTGATCACCGACTCGGTCTCGGAGGAGTACCGCAACGTTCTCACCGTTCGCGGCGCCCTCGCCGACGGCAGCCAGGTCTCGGTCTCGGGCACCCTCACCGGCACGAAGCAGATCGAGAAGGTCGTCGAGATCAACGGATACGACGTCGAGGTGCCCATCGCGGCCCACCACATCGTCATGCTCTACACCGACCGCCCGGGCATCGTCGCCGTCTACGGCCGGGAGTTCGGTGACGCGGGAATCAACATCGCCGGCATGCAGATAGCGCGGCACGAGGCCGGGGGAGAGGCGCTCAGCGTGCTCACCGTCGACTCGCCGGTGCCCGCCGAGATCCTGGAGTCGGTGCGCGCCGCCATCGAGGCCGACGTGATGACGGAGATCGACATCACGGAATAGCCGACGGAGCAACGAAGAAGGCCCCGACCGTCATGGTCGGGGCCTTCTTCGTTGCTGTTCGGCGTTACACCTCGGGAGTCGAGCTCTCGCGGCGCGTGACCTGCTCACCGTTCACCGGGTCGACCGCCGTGCGCGTGGTCGCGACGCTCTGCCGCTTCCGCACGAGGAGGGCGATACCGATGATGATGATGACCACGCCGGCGCCCATCAGGACGTATCCGACGGTGTCGAGGTCGATCCAGCCGACGTCGATGTTGAGCGCCCAGACGAGGATCGCTCCGACGGCGACAAGGAAGATGCCGAGGCCGAGGCTCATCGGATTATGCCGCTCGGTTGCCCGAGATGACCCGGATCAGCCAAGCGATGATCGCGATGACGGCGAGGATGATGCCGACCCAGAGCAGCCAGCTGAGGGCCTGGGTCAGGCCGCCGATGATGGCGAGCACGATGGCGACGACGATGACGATGATGAAAATCAGATTCATGTGAGGGATCCTTTCGGGCAGGTCACCGAATGGCGCCTGTCTTTGACAGTGAAGGGTGAAGCGGTATTACTTTAGGGCCTACTTGAACGCATCCTTGACGTCGTCGCCGGCCTGCTTCAGATTGGCCTTGGCCTGGTCGCCCTGACCCTCGGCCTCGAGCTTCTCGTTGTCGGTCGCCTTGCCGAGGCCTTCCTTCACCTTGCCGACAGTCTCTTCGGCTCCGTGCTTGATGTTGTCTCCGACGCTCATCGTCGATCTCCTTCTGGGTAGTCCCCGGCGGTGTAGCCGCCTTCGGTGGGGGTGTCGGTCTCTTCGCGCTCGTCTCCGGCCGGATAGTCCCCGGCGGTGTATTCGCCCTCGATGACCTCGTCGGGCTGGTCGAGCGAGTCGCCTTCTCCGCGGCCGGGCTCCGGATTGACATCCGCATCCCGTGCATCGTTGGTGCTGTTCACGCGTTCACCCTCCTTGACGGTTGGCGGCCGACCTCATGGAGGGCCATGAAGAACGATACGGATGCCGTGAGTGTGCTGGACAGGGGTTGACACCCACGCGGGGGTGCGGTTACGGCTCGGCGGCCGATCGTCGGCGGCTACGCTGAAGAGATCCGTACCTGCTGCAAGGAGCGAATGTGTCGCGTGTGATCTCCCTCGCCGTCATCCCCGGCGACGGCATCGGCCCTGAAGTGGTCGCCGAGGCCCTGAACGTCCTCCAGGCGGCGACGGATGGCGGAGACGCCGCTTTCGACACCACGCAATACGCGCTCGGCGCCGCGCGGTACCTCGCCACCGGGGACACCCTGACGGACGAGGACCTGGCCGCCGTTTCGCAGCACGACGCGATCCTGCTCGGCGCCGTCGGGGGCACTCCCGGTGATCCGCGCCTGGCGGGCGCGAACATCGAGCGCGGACTGCTCCTGCGCCTGCGATTCGCCCTCGACCACTACGTGAACCTGCGGCCGTCCGTTCTGTTCCCGTCCGTCCCGAGCCCGCTCGCGGATCCCGGTGACGTCGACTTCGTGGTCGTCCGCGAGGGCACGGAAGGACCCTACGTCGGAAACGGCGGGGCGATCCGGGTCGGTTCCGCGAACGAGGTGGCGAACGAGGTCTCCGTCAACACGGCGTTCGGGGTAGAACGGGTCGTGCGCTACGCGTTCGCCGCGGCATCCGCTCGCCCGCGCAAGAAGCTGACGCTCGTGCACAAGACGAACGTGCTGGTCTTCGCCGGCGGCCTCTGGAAGCGCATCGTCGACGAGGTGGCCAGCGAGTTCCCCGACGTCACCGTCGACTACCTGCACGTGGACGCCGCGACCATCTTCCTCGTGACGGACCCTGCTAGATTCGACGTCATCGTCACGGACAACCTCTTCGGCGACATCCTCACCGATCTCGCTGCCGCTATCAGCGGCGGCATCGGCCTCGCAGCCTCCGGCAACATCAACCCGGACGGCCGATTCCCCAGCATGTTCGAGCCGGTGCACGGTTCCGCTCCCGACATCGCGGGGCAGGGCATCGCCGACCCGACCGCCGCAATCCTCTCCGTCGCCCTCATGCTCGATCACCTCGAGCTCCCCGAGGCGGCCGATCGGGTTCGCCGCGCGGTCGTCGCCGACGTCGCCGAACGCGGTGAGGGCCATCGATCCACGTCGGAGATCGGCGCAGCCATCGTCGACCGGATCCGCGCACACTAGAGATCTGAAGAAAGAGCACGCCATGACGATCCAGCTTCCCCTCGCGACGCGCGACCTCACCTTCGCCGTCACCCGCAACGAGAACGCCAAGCCCGCCGAGGAGCGCGAGGCGATCCTGGCCGACCCCGGGTTCGGCAACTACTTCACCGACCACATGGTCGATCTGTGCTGGTCGCAGCACGGTGGTTGGCACCGGCCGCGCGTCTCGCCGTACGGCCCCATCCAGCTCGACCCCTCGGCGGCCGTCCTCCACTACGCCCAGGAGGTGTTCGAGGGACTCAAGGCCTATCGGCACGCCGACGGTTCGATCCGCACCTTCCGGCCATACGAGAACGCGGCGCGCATGCAGCGCTCGGCACGTCGCCTTGCCCTGCCCGAGCTCCCGAGCGAGTACTTCATCGAGTCCCTCAAGCAGCTCATCGCGGTCGACGGCGACTGGGTTCCGAGCGCCCCGGAGACGAGCCTCTACCTGCGGCCGTTCATGTTCGCCAAGGAGGCCTTCCTCGGCGTTCGCCCGGCCAACAAGATCGCGTTCTACGTGATCGCGAGCCCGGCCGGTGCCTACTTCCACGGCGGTGTGAAGCCCGTCAACATCTGGCTCTCGACCCAGTACGCCCGCGCGGGCAAGGGCGGGACGGGTGCCGCGAAGACCGGTGGCAACTACGCGTCGAGCCTGCTCCCGCAGGCGGAGGCGGCGGAGCACGGCTGCGCGCAGGTGCTCTTCCTCGACGAGGGTGTCTATCTCGAGGAGCTCGGCGGCATGAACGTCGTGCTCGTCAAGAAGGACGGCACGCTCATCACTCCCGAGTCCGACAGCATCCTCGAGGGGATCACGCGTGACTCCCTGCTGCAGCTCGCGGAGGATCGTGGACATCTCGTCGAGCGCCGCCAGGTGAGAATCGACGAGTGGCGCGACGGCGCCGCGTCTGGCGAGATCGTCGGTGCGTTCGCGTGCGGAACAGCCGCGGTCGTCACGCCGATCGGACGACTCCTCGCCGAGGACTTCGAGATCGCGCACGACGGCAACGCGGCGGAGGAGCTCGCCCTGTCGTTGCGTGGCGAGCTCACCGACATCCAGTACGGACGTGCCGAGGACCGCCACGGATGGATGCTCCGCCTCGACGCGTGAGCGGGCATCGAGGAGGGCGAGCCGATGGCCACCGACGACGTCGTCAGCCTCGGCAGGCGACTGATCGCCGATTGATCGCCGGCTGATCTCCGACGCCGGAGTCCGACACCCGACCGTGCGCGATGGGCTCGGGTAGCGTGGTCGACATGAAGATCGCCCGGTTCAGCCACGATTCCCGCATCGCGTTCGGCATCATCGACGACGGCGATCTCGTCGTACTCGGCGGCGATCCGATGTTCGCGGGGTACGAGACGACCGGTGAGCGGATTCCGCTGGCGGATGCCGCGTTGCTCGCACCGTCGATACCACGCTCCAAGGTCGTCGCGGTCGGACGCAACTACCGCGAGCACGCGGCGGAACTCGGCAACGAGACCCCCGCCGAGCCGCTGCTCTTCCTCAAGCCCAACACCTCGGTGATCGGCCCCGGCGACACGATCGTGCTGCCCCCGCAGAGCGAGCGCGTCGACTTCGAGGGTGAGCTGGCGGTGATCATCGGCTCGATCACGAAGAACGTCGCCGAGGCGGACGCGCTGGACCGCGCATTCGGCTACACGGTCGCCAACGACGTCACAGCCCGCGACCTGCAGAAGACGGATGGGCAGTGGGCGCGTGCGAAGGGGTTCGACTCGTTCTGTCCGCTGGGCCCGATCATCGACACCGAGCTCGATCTCGCGTCGGCGACCATCACCACCCGCGTCAACGGCGACCAGAAGCAGCACGCGCCGCTCAGTGACATGGTGTACTCGGTGGCCGCCATCATCGCCTACGCGTCGAGCGCGTTCACCCTGCTCCCCGGCGACGTCATTCTCACGGGCACGCCCGCGGGCGTGGGACCGATCGTGTCGGGCGACACGGTCGAAGTCGAGGTATCGGGCTTGGGCATCCTGTCCAACCCGGTGCTTCGCCGCTGACAGCGCACTCCAGTTGCCGCGATCGTCAGCGGCCGAGGGCTTCGAGCGCGGCGCTGACGTCGTCGGCGTCGTTCCAGAGGTGGAACGCAACGCGTGCACGGCCGGCCCGCCCCGACGCGACGACGCCCGCCGCACCGAGCCGGGCCAGGTCGCGGCCGTCGGCATCCGGCCACGTGACGATCGCGTGGCCGGGAGCGAGCAGGCCCATTCGCTCGCAGAAGGTGGCCGCCAGACCGGTGACGTGATCGTGGACCGCTGCGATGTCGAGCGAGCGGAACAGGGCGATGGCCGGCTCGGCGCCGACCCACACCGGCCACGCCGGCGAGACATCGAAGCGCCGGGCATCGGATGCGAGTTGAATGTCGGGCCCGTAGCACGACGTCCAGGGATCCTCTCCCGCGTACCAGCCCGTCTGCGTCGGAGCGATCAACGTTTGCAAGTCCTCGGAGATGGTGAGGAAGGATGCTCCGCGCGGCGCGCACAACCACTTGTAGCTGTGGCAGAGCGTCGCGTCGAAGACGGAGGCGTCGACCGGAAGCCAGCCGACGGCCTGAGTGGCATCGCAGAGCGTCCGCGCGTCATGGGCTCGTGCGGCAGCGGTAATGGCGCCAACGTCAGCGATCGCACCGGTGGCGGATTGGACGAGGGAGAACGCGACCAGCCAGGTGTCCTCGCGGATCTCGGAAGCCAGGGCGTCCAGGCTCACCTGTCGGACGCGGACCCCTCGTCCCTCCTGGCTGAGAAAGGGGAACACGATCGAGCTGAAGTCCCCCTCGACGCAGAGCACCTCGGCACCGTCCGGAATGCTCGCGGCGATGACGGCGGCCTGAGCGGACGTCTGCGAGCCGATCGCCACACGGCTGGACTCGACGCCGACGAGCGCTGCGTAGTCGGCCCGGACCCGCTCGACGGTGTCGGTGTAGGACGCGGCGGATGCGCGCCCGCGCGCCCAGTCCTCCGCATCAGCGCGCATCGCCTCGAGGGTCGCCGGGATGGGCAGGCCCAGCGTGCAGGCGGCGAGGTAGCCCGATCGGCCGCGGAAGAGTCGGCGCGCGTCGGCGATGGTCGTCATCCGTCCATCGTCGTCAGCAGGTACTCATAGGACAACAGCCAGTGTCGAATGGATCACATAACGAGCGCTTATGATCTCTGCATGGGCCTGGACGATCTCGAAGTCGATTCGCACTCCCTGCGCGTGGTGCTCGCGATCGCCGAACTCGGATCGATCACCGCCGCCGCGACGCGGCTGGGATACAGCCAGCCCGCCCTCAGCCAGCACCTCCGGCGCCTCGAGTCCCGCATCGGCATGCCGGTCGTCGAGCGGGCCGGTCGTTCCGTGCGCCTCACGGACGCCGGGCAGGTGCTCGCCCGGCACGCGAGCGTGGTGACGAACGCCCTCGACGCCGCGGCGGGGGAGATCGCCGAGCTCCAGGGACTCCGGTCCGGCCGGGTGCGGGTCGCCGCCTTCCCATCGGCATCCGCCACCATCGTTCCGCGCCTGCTCGCGGGCATGACCATTCGGCATCCCGGCGTGCAGCTGAGTTATCTGGAGGCCGAGCCGCCCGAGGCGATTGCCGCCGTTCGCGAGAATCGGGCCGACATCGCGCTCACGTTCAGCTACCCCGGTGACCGCAACGACCCGCACACCGAGAGCGCACGGGGGCTCGCGGTGAGGGCCATCGGTCGCGAGCCCGTGCTGGTCGTGCTTCCGGCCGGACATCCGCAGGCGTCGTCCACAGCGGTGGACATGGCTGCACTCGGCAACGAGAGCTGGATCGCCGGCTGCCCGCGCTGCCGCGGCCATCTCGTCGAGGTCTGCGATGTCGGCGGCTACGCACCGCGCATCGGTTACGAGACCGACAACTTCATCGCCGTGCTCAACATGGTCTCCGCCGGTCTGGGAGCGGCGATGCTGCCGCGGCTGGCGATCGCGTCGGCCCGGGTGCCCGCCGACGTCGTGGCACTCCCCACCACCCACGAGGATCACCGAACGGTGCACGTGGTGACCGCCGACGGCGCCGAACGAATTCCCGCGGTCCGCGCCACGCTGGGCGTGCTCTCCGGTCTCGACCGCCTGATGGGCGACGCAGCATAATGAAGGCGTGAGATCCCTCGGCCGCGATGGTGAATGGAAATGGGCCGACGGATTCCCGTGGCTTTACCTGGTGTGGGGGCTGGCAGCCGGAGCCGCCGTCATTGTGTACGCGCTGCTCCCGTCGGAGTCCGTCGTGCCTCACCTTGTATTGTTCGCCGCCATGGTGCCGGCCGGCATGTTCATCGTCCGGCGAATCACGAACGTCCCCGCATCCACGAGCCGATATCGGTGGAAGATCGCGTGGCTCGTCGCCGTCGGCGTGCTGATGTTCGGTGGCATCTTTCTGGCCGGAACCGTCGGCCACGGCGGGGGTGCGTTCTGGCTGTCGTGCGTCGCGGCCATCCTGCTTCTCCTCGTGGTGAGCAGCGGCGCGTGGTTCGTCGACGGGGATCTGCTCCACGAGGCTGCCGCCGATCCGGAACTCCCTCCGCCGCTAGCGGGCTGAGCGGCCAGCGGCGTCGCGGATAGGATTGACGGCGATGTCTGACAGCGCTCACCCCTTCTCCATGGCCACTGGCAGCGACGTCCGCGTGCGCTTCTGCCCATCCCCGACGGGCACGCCGCACGTGGGCCTCATCCGTACCGCCCTGTTCAACTGGGCCTATGCGCGCCACACCGGCGGAAAGATGATCTTCCGCATCGAGGACACGGATGCCGCCCGCGACAGCGAGGAGAGCTACGAGCAGATCATCGACGCACTCACCTGGCTGCGGCTCGACTGGGATGAGGGCGTCGGCGTCGGCGGACCGCACGAACCCTACCGCCAGTCGCAGCGCACGGAGATCTACGCCGACGTCATCGAGCGGCTGAAGGCCTCCGGTCACGTCTACGAGAGCTACTCGAACGCCGAGGAGATCGACGCGCGCAACGAGGCAGCCGGTCGCCGCAAGCAGCTCGGCTACGACAACTTCGACCGCGATCTCACCGACGAGCAGCGTGCGGCCTTCCGCGAGGAGGGCCGTCAGCCCGCGCTGCGATTGCGGGTTCCGGATGACGACCTGTCCTTCGATGACCTGGTGCGCGGCGAGATCACCTTTCCCGCCGGGTCGTTCAGCGACTTCGTCGTCGTGCGGCCGAACGGCGCGCCGCTCTACACGCTCGTGAACCCAGTCGACGACGCCATCATGCAGATCACCCACGTGCTGCGCGGAGAGGACCTGCTCTCCTCGACGCCACGGCAGATCGCCCTCTACCACGCGCTCATCGACATCGGCATCACGACCTTCGTGCCCCGGTTCGGCCACCTGCCGTACGTGACGGGGGAGGGAAACCGCAAGCTCTCGAAGCGCGACCCCGAGTCCAACCTGTTCCACCACCGCGATCGCGGCTTCATCCCCGAGGGCCTGGTCAACTACCTCGCCCTCCTCGGCTGGTCTCTCACCCACGACCGCGATGTGTTCTCCATCGACGAGATGGTCGCGGCCTTCGACGTCGAGGACGTGAACCCCAACCCGGCCCGCTTCGACGTGAAGAAGGCCGAGTCCATCAACGGAGACCACATCCGTCTGCTTGCTCCGGCCGACTTCGCAGCCCGTACCGTCCGCTACCTCGCCGCCGCTGGCGTGCTGGCGGAACCGATCTCGCCGGCACACGAGGCGGTGCTCGCCGAGGCGGCGCCCCTCGTGCAGGAGCGCATCGCCCTGCTGGGCGAGGCCCCGGGCATGCTCGGCTTCCTCTTCACGGATGCCGCATCCCTCGTCGTCGACCCCGACGCACGCGCCGGCCTCCCCGCTGACTCGGCTGTCGTGCTGTCCGCATCCGTCGACGCCCTCGAACGCATTCCCGCGCTGGAATGGACCCACGACGTGATCCAAGAGGCGCTGTCCGCCGCTCTCATCGACGGCCTCGGACTCAAGCCGCGCGTCGCGTACACCCCGCTGCGGGTCGCTGTCTCGGGCCGACGCGTCTCTCCGCCGCTGTTCGAGTCGATGCAGATCCTGGGGCAGGTCGAGACCATCGCACGGCTGCGCAGATTCGAGTCGCCGGAGGCCTGAGTCGCCGCGCGGCCGAGGGCCGCTCAGTTTGGAGAGGGGCCGGGCGGTGGGCTAGAGTTGCATGTCGGCCGGGGGTTCGCCTCCGAACCGGTGGGGTATGGTGTAATTGGCAACACGGCGGTTTCTGGTACCGTTGTTCTTGGTTCGAGTCCAGGTACCCCAGCTCGAAAAGCCCGATCATCGGGCTTTTTTTGTGTCCGGATTGCAAACTTTTCCCTTCTCGTCCCCTCGCGGTAGGCCGGTCGATGCGTGAGCGGGCAGCCGGGGACCAGCCGGTCAGAGGGGCAGCGGCACCCCGGTGAGTTGTTGGGTGAGGTTCCACATGCGTGCTGCGTCTTCGGAGCTTCGCAGGCGGGAGAACAGCGGCCGCTCGGCGGGTGGTCCGCCGAGTCCGCCGATGCCCGTGGGTCCGAAGAGCTTGCCGCCTTGGTCGCCCGGTGCGGTGGCTGCCATCAGTGCGGGAAGCCCAGCGGATGCGACGGTGCCCATGATGCCCATCCGCGAGAGCGTGCTGACCACGCGGCGCCCGGAAGTGGGCTTTTCTCGGCCGATCTCGGGCCGAGCGGCGAGGAGACTCGTGGGAGCCACTCCCGGGTGTGACAGATTGGCGGCTATGCCCCAGTTTCCGGCCGTACTGCGCCGGTTGAGCTCCAGCCCGAACAGGCCGAATGCGATCTTCGACGCCGAGTAGGCGCTCGCGCCCTTGTACGAGTGCTCCCAGTTCGGGTCGTCCCAGTTCACCGCGCCCTGGTTGGCGGCGATGCTGATCTGGAGGGTGATCCGGGCTCGGCCGCTGCGGAGCAGTGGAAGAAGGTGTCCGATGAGGGCGGCGTGGCCGAGGTGGTTCGTGCCGAACTGCAGTTCGAATCCATCCGCGGTGGTCTGCCGGGTGGGCGGTGTCATGACTCCCGCGTTGCCGATGAAGATGTGGATCAGGTCGCCCTCGACCAGCAGGGTTTCGCCCAATTCCGCGACGGAGTCGAGCGAGGAGAGGTCGAGGGAACGCAGCGACACGGTCGCTTGCGGCGATCGGTCGAGGATGGTCTTCAGGGCCGCCTCGCCTTTGCGGCGGTTGCGGACGGGTAGTACGAGCTCTGCGCCAGCAGCCGCGAGGCCGGACGCGATGACGAGTCCTATTCCGTCGCTGCCGCCGGTCAGGACGACACGTTTGCCCGCCAGGTCGGGAACGGTGATGTCGATGGGTCGGCGTGCCATGGTGGCTGCTCCTTCGAAAGTTCGTCGGCTGCTTGACGCTACTCAGCATGCGTCGTCCACGGGAATGTATCCACGGCCTGACGATCCGCGGATATCGACTTTCGTCGACGGGCGGATTGACAAGCAGTGGATGAGAATGTCGTGTCGCAGTAGAAACGAACGGGAGGACAGGATGCGCAGGGAGATCGATCGTGACGGGCTGGCACAGTTTCTGCGCCACCGTCGACAAGCGCTGCAGCCCGAAGACGTCGGCCTCCCGCGCGGTCCGAGACGCCGCACTGACGGGCTCCGCCGTGAGGAGATCGCCGCGCTGTGTCATATGTCGACGGACTACTACGCCCGACTTGAACGGGGTGGCGGGCCGCAGCCATCGGAGCAGATGATCGCCTCGATCGCCCAGGGTCTGCACCTCGGGCTCACCGAACGCAATCACCTGTTTCGGCTCGCCGGGCACGCTCCGCCGACCCGTGGCGCATCTGCGGAGCTGCACATCGCTCCGGGATTGGTTCGGATCCTGGATCGTCTCGCGGACACGCCGGCCGAGATCGTGACAGAACTCGGCGAGACTCTGATGCAGACCCCGATGGGTGTCGCGCTCACCGGTGATCAGACCGGGTATCACGGGCCCGCGCGGAGCATCGGCTACCGGTGGTTCACCGACCCCGCCACACGAGCTCGGTATCTGCCCGAGGATCACGACCAGCTCTCCCGTGTGTACGCGTCAGGGCTGCGTGAGATCGCCGCCAAGCGTGGGCCCCAGTCGCGGGCAGCCCACCTCGTTGAACGCCTACGGGATGAGAGTGAGCTGTTCCGCGCCTACTGGGATCGCCACGAGGTCGGTGTGCGGCCAGCGTCCGGCAAACGCTTCGTGCATCCTGAAGTGGGACTGCTCGACCTCGATTGCCAGACTCTCCAAGACCTCGACCAGTCGCATCTGCTCCTGGTCTACACGGCAACACCTGGCAGCGAAAGCCACGAGAAGCTGCGACTCCTTTCTGTCATCGGAGCCTCATTGACCTGAGCGGCGAGCGGGCTCGCGTGCCAGGGCTCTGATCAGGATCGCCTCGACACAGCGGCCGGTAACCTCATCAGCCCCTCAGGACTCCGGGACGCGATCCGATGCGCCGTCCGGGTCATCCGTCGGCTCGTCGGCATCCTTCACGACGTCGGGTTCCTCCTCGTCGATGTAGCGCTCTCCACCGAGACGATCGACGTCGAGGGGCTCTTCGCGGGGTTCGATGAAATCAGTCATGGGCCGAGCCTACGGACGGGAAGGGTGTCGGGCGAGGGCTTGCTTTCGGCTCAGGCGAACGTGACCAGGGTCGCGATCAGGAGTCCGACCGCTCCGAGCACGATGCCGACGACCGAACTCACCCGGGACAGACGCGGGCGGGTGGTGCCGATGCTGCCGAGGACCACGGCGACGATGCCGGGGGCCCAGGCGAAATAGGCGGGAACCGGCAACAGGGACATGAACAGCGCGACGGCGCCGATGAGGACGGCCGCGGCGCCCAGGCTGTTCGACGGGCGTGCCGGACGACCGGATCGCACGACGTAGTCGGGGGGAGGCGGTTGCTCCGTCACATCTCCAGCCTGCCACCATTCAGTGGTCACCCGCGCAACGCGAGCTCGGTGCTCAACCACCGGGAGTACAGATCCCACGGGTCCTCGATGCCAGCGCGAAGGGCGGAGACATGGTCGAGCAGGGTGTCGTCGATCTCGAACCACTCCGTGCGCGGTATGCGCTGATCGGCGAACTGCCGGTGCCGCCGTTGCTCCAGACCTCGACCCCCGCGCTCGAACGCGAGCACCTCGTCGTGCGGCAGTGCGGCGATGCGACGGCGCGGGGTGGCCGAGGTGCCGATCTTGATGCGGTCGTCGTAGCGGAGGTAGTAGACCACCTCGATGCGCAGTTCGCTCGCGATCTCGACGTCGACGAGCTCTCCGGCACGCCACTCGCACACGGCGCACACCCATCCGGAGGGGTAACGGATGCCGACCCGCCCTCCGCACGCCACGCACGGACCGGGGAGCAGGTCGGTGACGCCGACGTCGCGGGCCACCCAGTCGTGGGCGGCGAGAAGATGCGACGAGCACAGCTGCACCGGAGCCCCGGCCTCGATCGGCAGGCCGCACGCGACGCCGTCCGACCGGAGTTGGGAACATCGCGCCAGGGCAACCACGACGGCAGGCTAGCGTGCTCCTACGACATGACCCGGTAGTGCAGGTGGACGGCTCCGTCCGGGAATCGGTCCGTTGCGATGAGCTCGAGTTCCATCCGCAGGCCGACCGGGAAGAAGGCCGTCCCGCCTCCGACGACGACGGGCACGGCGAACAGGTGGATCTCATCCACCAGTCCCGCGCGCATCGCCTCGCCCGCGAGGGTCGAACCTCCGACGGACACGTCGCGATCGGCCGCGTCGACGAGCGCGCGGACCTCGGCGGCGTCGAAGGAGCGGACGATGCGAGTCGACGGCGTCGAGGGCTCATCCAGCGTGCTCGAGTAGACGACCTTGTCCGCCGCCTGCCACACCGCCGCATACTCCCGGATGACGGCGGATGGATCGTCGGTCGCGGCTTGCGTACCCCAGAACCTCATGGTCTCGTACATCCGTCGCCCGTACAGGTACGTGCCGATCGGCCGTTCGAGGTCGTTCACGAAGCGGTGGAGGTCTTCGGCGGGAGCAGCCCAGTCGAACGATCCCGCGGCGTCGACGGTGTAGCCGTCGAGCGAGGCGATCGCGGAGGCGATCAGGCGGGCCATGCGGGATGCCGTCTGCGTTCGGTCACGGCATGCTCAGCGGTGGGCTCGCGCGATGTCCATGGCGAGTCGCTCCATCTCGCCAGCGGTTGCTTCGATGCCCGCCTTGCGAAAGCGCCGCCGCAATTCCTCGAGCACGACCCCCGAGCTGTGCCCCGAGTAGTGCTCGCGGAGGTCGAGCACGATCGCGCTCACGGTGGGTGCCCGTCGAATGCCGGGTCGGCCGATAGAGGTGTTTGCAGTGCTGGATCTGGCTGCGCGGGGCAGGCCGATCTCGTCAGCCGTCGTCATTGACGGTCCTTTCTCGCGGGCCGCTGCGGCCGCGACTCATGTTAACCCTCGCCCTGAGCGGCGGGCTCCTCTCGCAGCACCTGCTCAGGATTCTTGTCCGGACGGAGCCCTCTCCAGACCGGATGCCGCAGCACCCCGCTGCGAGTCCATTCGCCGAACTCGACCTCGCCGACGATGGAAGCGCGAACCCACTGCGCATCCCGAGACTCCGCGGCGGGGACATCGACGAACGGGGAGGTCGAGCGCGACAGGGGACGAAGCGCCTCCGTGATGCGCTCGAGATCGCCGTCGGAGAACCCGGTGCCCACGCGGCCCACGTAGTCCAAGCCGCTCGGTCCGGGGATGCCGACCAGCAGGGAGCCGATGGTGGCCGCCCGACGTCCCTTGCCGGGGCGCCAGCCGCCGATGACGACCTCCTGCGTGGTGGTGTGCTTGATCTTCACCCACGCTCCCGAGCGTCGCCCCTCCTCGTAGCGTGACGACGCGTCCTTGGCCATCACCCCTTCCAGTCCCAATGTCCTGCTGGTCTCCAGGGCGGCCGCGACGTCGCCGTCGAAAGCGTCCGGCACGACGATCACGGCGTTCGGCTCTTGGACGATCGACTCGAGGAGCCGTTCTCGACGGTCCCGGTAGGGCAGCCGCACGATGCTCTCGCCGTCGACCTCGAGCGCATCGAAGAGGAACAGGCGAACGGGGCGACGTGCGGCCGCGACGCGGACCTCGGCGGGCTTGGTGAGCCCCATCCGCTCCTGGAGCAGGCCGAAGTCGGGCCGACCCGATGCATCGGGTGCGACGATCTCGCCGTCGTACACGCCGGTCGCCGGCCGGAAAGCCGCGGCGGCCGCCGTGATCTCCGGGTAGCGCGGGGTCACGTCGATGCCGTTCCGGGTGACCAAGGAGACATGGCCGTCGCGCACGGCGACCAGCGCACGGATGCCGTCCCACTTCATCTCCACGGCCCACTCGGTGCCGGCGTCGAGGGCGTCGAGAGTTCCCGGCCGGGCGAGCATCGCCTCGTGCGCTGCCGGCTTCTGGCTCGACGGGTACTCCCTCTCCTGCTCGGGGCGCATCTGGTCCTTCATCCGATGGATGAGCCACTGGCTCTTGCCGTCGGACGCGCCCCGCGACGTGCGGATGAGGGCGACGCGTACGGGCTCCCCGAGACCACCGGCCGCCTCGCCGTGCAGCGTGGCGATGACTTCGTCGTCGCGCCACTTCTCGAGCTCGTAGGTGCCGGCATCCCAGATCCTCACCGTGCCCGCCCCGTATTCGCCACCGGGGATCGTTCCCTCGAAGGTGCCGTAGGCGAGCGGGTGGTCCTCGGTCTGCACGGCGAGGTGATTGCGACCGGCGTCCGTCGGGACGCCGCGGGGGAGCGCCCAGCTCACCAGCACCCCGTCTCGCTCGAGGCGGAAGTCGTAGTGCAGGCGCCGAGCGTGGTGCTCCTGGATGACGAAGCTGCGTCCCTCGGTCGCGACAGCCCGTTCGGCCGGAACCGGCTCCGGCGTCTTCGAGGCGTCGCGCATCGAGCGGTAGGTGGCCAGGCGGTCGTCGATCGGAGCGGCGGTGATGCGCTCGCGCCCCTCCGCATCCGTCGCCGTCGGCGGAGCCCCCTCGATGCCCGCGGCCGGGTCGCCCGACCGCGCAACGCGCTCGAGCACTTCCTCGAACTCGAGCTGTGCCAGCGACGGGGAGTCGAGTTCCTCCCACGTGCGCGGAGCGGCGACGCTCGGGCGCAGCCGGCCGCGCAACGAGTACGGGGCGATGGTTGTCTTGCTGCCGTTGTTCTGGCTCCAGTCCACCAGCACCTTGCCGGTGCGCAGCGACTTCTTCATGTCGCTCACGATGAGATCAGGATGGTCGGCCTCGAGTGCGCGCGCGAGTTCGTGGGCGACGGCGGAGACCTGATCGGAGGTCTGCCGTCCGTCGATGGCGGCATAGAGATGGATGCCTTTGCTCCCGCTCGTGACCGGCATCGGGTCGAGGCCCATGTCCGTGAGGATGCCCCGCGCGATCCGGGCGACCTCGACGCACTCGGAGAGCCCCGTCCCCTCCCCGGGGTCGAGGTCGAGCACGAGGCGGTCGGGGTTGCGGCGCTCGCCGTCGTGGCTGAACCTCCACTGCGGCACGTGGATCTCGAGGGCGGCGATCTGGGCGAGCCACGCCAGCACCGCGGAGTTGTCGACGAGGGGATAGGTCTTGGGGCCGTCGGAGTGCTCGATGACCGCCCGCGGCACCCACTCGGGCACTCCACCGCCGATGTCCTTCTGGAAGAACACGGCTCCCGGCGCATCCGCGGTTCCGACCCCGTGCACCCACCGCTTGCGGGTGGCCGGACGGTGCGTGGTGTGCGGGATGAGGACGGGTGCGATCTGGGCGTAGTAGCGCAGGACGTCGGCTTTCGTCGTGCCGGTGGCGGGGTAGAGCACCTTGTCGAGGCTCGAAACCTTGAGGCGGTGGCCCTCGACCGAGACCACCTGGGCAGTCGCCTTCTTCGCCATCTCGACCTCCGTCGATGAGAAACCTAGCCCACTCGCGCCCGAGGGGTGGTGTACTGGTGCGATGAGGTCCATCTGGAAGGGCGCGCTCACGTTCGGCCTGGTCAACGTGCCGGTCAAGCTCTACAGCGCCACCGAGAGTCACGACATCGGATTGCACCAGGTGCACGACAAGGACGGCGGTCGCATCCACTACGAGCGTCGGTGCGACGTCTGCGGCGAGGTCGTGCCCTACCAGCACATCGACAAGGCCTACGACGACGGCGATCGCACGGTGATCCTGACCGACGACGACTTCTCCGCGCTTCCGGCTGAGAAGAGTCGCGAGATCGAGGTGGTCGAGTTCGTGCCGAACGAGCAGATCGACCCGCTGTGGTTCGACAAGAGCTACTACCTCGAGCCCGACGGCAACTCGCCGAAGGCCTACGTGCTGCTGCGTCGGACGCTCGAATCGACGGACCGCACGGCGATCGTCCGATTCGCGCTGCGCCAGAAGTCGCACCTCGCGGCGCTGCGCGTGCGCGACGACGTGCTCGTGATGCAGACTCTGCTGTGGGCCGACGAGGTGCGGAAGGCGGAGTTCCCGTCGCTCGACGCTGACGTGCGCATCTCGGCCAAGGAACTCGAGCTCTCGTCCAGCCTCGTCGACTCCTACGCCGGCGACTTCGATCCCGAGGAGTTCGTCGACGAGTACCAGCGCGAACTGCGCATCCTGATCGACGAGAAGCTCGACAAGGGGGAGGCCCTCGACACCGAGGCGACCTTCGGCGAGTCGGAGGACGCCGACAAGGGCGGCGGAGAGGTCATCGACCTCATGGAGGCGCTTCGCCGCAGCGTCGACAAGGCTCGCGGCGGAGCAGAACCGTCGACCTCTGCGTCGTCGGAGAAGAAATCGAGCGCGAAGTCCAAGCCGGCTGCCAAGAAGAAGACGAGCAGCAAGCAGACGGCATCGAAGAAGGAATCGAGCGCGAAGACGGCTCCCGTCAAGAAGGCGCAGTAGCCGATACCGCGGATGCCGCGAGCCGGTACTGTCAAGCCCCAGCCGGCACGCCGCCCCCCTCGGTAGCGTTCTTCTCGTCGCGGAGAAGGGACAGATCATGCCGGGAGCACGCAACAACAGCCTCAAGGATCCCGACCTCTACGAGACACTGCGCGAGGAGGGCAACTCCAAGGAGAAGTCCGCTCGCATCTCGAACGCCGCAGCGGCACGGGGGCGCTCCGCCGTGGGTCGGAAGGGCGGCGACGCGGACGACTACGAGGACCGCACCGTCGAGGAGTTGCGCTCACGAGCAAAGGAACTCGGCCTGCGCGGCTACTCGGGCAAGCGCAAAGGCGAGCTCATCGACCTGCTCAGGAACCACTGAGCGTGGTACGCCTTCGAAGAGTCGCGCCGTACACGGACTCGGGTTTCACGCGGGTGCGGTCGGGTCGAGGTTTCCGCTACCTCGACTCCGATGGCGTCGCCGTCGCGCCCCAGGAACGCGAGCGAGCCGAGGCGTTGGTCATCCCTCCCGCCTGGAAGGACGTCTGGATCTCCGATCACGCCAACGCCCACATCATGGCGGTGGGAACGGATGCGGCGGGCCGCCGACAGTACATGTATCACCCCGACTGGCGCTCCGCCCGAGACGGCGTCAAGTTCGAGCGGGCGCTCGCGCTCGCCGAGGCGCTTCCGGCAGCACGGGGTCGCGTCACCCGAGACCTGGGTGCGGACGACCTCAGCCATGACCGCATCCTCGCTGCCGCGTTCCGCCTGCTCGACACCGTCGCCGTGCGTGTCGGAGCAGAGGCGTACTTCGAGGCCAACGGCAGCTTCGGCCTGTCCACACTCCTCGTGAGGCACGTCAGGCTGGCCGACGAGAGCCTGACACTCAAGTTCCCGGCCAAGAGCGGGCAGACGATGGAGGCCTCCATCTCGGATGCTGCTCTCGCGCTGGTCGCGACGCAACTCCTCGAGCGGACCCCGCGTTCGCGGTTCCTCGCCTGGCAGGATCTCGAGCGGTTCCGCGCCCTCAGCGGCTCGCAGATCAACGACTACGTGCGGTCGGCCACCCGCGGCGACTTCACGGCCAAGGATTTCCGCACCCTGCGTGGAACCATCGCGGCCGCCACCTCGCTCGCCCTCTCCGGCGAAGCCGCCACCGAGCGACAGGCCAAGAAGAACCTGCGTGCAGCCTATGTCGCCGCATCCGATGCGCTCGGCAACACCCCGTCCGTCGCCAAGGCGAGCTACGTGGACCCCGCCGTCATCGACGGCTACCTCGCCGGACGGACGATCTCCCTCACCGGTTCCCCCGAGAACGCCCTGATCGCGCTGCTCGAACCCGAGGACTGAGCCTCAGCTGTCGGCGTCGGCGATCTCGTCGTTGTCGCCGGCCTGGGCCGCCTTGACACGGATGCGCGGGAGCACGATCCACGTGACGGTCAGCACGGCGAGTGCAGCGATGAGCGCTACGACTCCCGCGGTGCGACCGAGGACGAAGTCGAAGATCAGGCCGATGACGCCGGCGGTGAGCAGGGCGATCACCACGAGCTGCGCGATCAGGAACCGGTTGCCCGCCGCGACGACCCGACCCTTCAGTCGATGCCGGAAGTACAGGCGGTGCTCGCTGACGGGGGCGAGGCCGATCGCCGTCGAGAGGCCGGCCAGACAGACGAGCACGAGATAGAGGACCAGGCCGTACGGGTCGAGTTCGCCGAAGCGCTGCTGGAAGGCGATGGCCAGCAGGAAGCCGCCGATGATCTGGGTGGCCGTCTGCGCGACGCGCATCTCCTGCAGGATCTCGGACCAGTTGCGGTCGAGCTTCTCCGTGGGAGTCTCGTTGCGCAGCGGCAGGCCCTCATGGTCTTTGACGGTCATGGACGGATGCTATCCCGCCGCCGGGTCCTCGCCGGGTCAGGCGTGCTGGAGGAGGGGGACGTCCTCGCATCCACCCATCGAGCCAGCGTGGCTCGCGGCGCCCGGGTAGGCGGGGAGCCCGGGGAACGCGGGCGCGCCCGGATATCCCGGCGTGCCCCGGTAGACGTAGTCGAAACGTTGGATCAGGCGGTCGCCCGCGACGCTGCCGAGGTAGTCGCCGTCCGGCGTGAGCACCTCGTCGTCGTGGAACGGAAACCAGCCGATCCACGTGCCGCGCACGTCGAAGAGGTAGCGGCTGTCCGTCGAGGGTCGGAAGGCGATCCACTCGCCGGAGAGGTCGTACAGATATGCGGTCACGCGGGTCACCTTCGGGTCGGCGATTCGGGTCGCTGAGGCCGCCACGTGGCGGTCAGCTCACATCATGCCGCCCGCGCGATCAGATGTCGAGAGTGTCTCCGGGTTCCAGGGCATGGAAGGTTCCGCCGCCCTGCTCGGCGGCCCAGGTGAGCCGCCCGTTCGACAGGTCCTTGCCGGCCCGGCTGAGCACCATCTCGTGGGTCGGGAAGACATTCTTCGCGCCGATCGCCACGGCGTAGTCCATCGTCTCGGCGACCTTCATCCACGGGGCCCCGGCGGGCGCGGCGAGCGTGTCGACCTCGACACCGTCGGGAATCGTGAACGAGTCTCCCGCGTAGTAGAACCGGTCGTTGACGAGTACGCCGACGTTGTCCACCACGGGGATGCTCTCGTGGATGACGGCATGCCGGCCGCCGAAGAATCGGAGCGTGAACGACCCGACGGTCACGGTGTCACCGGCATCCACCTGTTCGGCGGTTATTCCGGCTGCGGCCGTCGCAGCGACGACGCCTGCGGGGCCGAGGAGTCGGGCGCCCGCGTTGCCCGCGAGGATGCCGGTGAGCTGTTCGGCTGTCCAATGATCGGCATGCTCGTGGGTGATCACGACGGCGACCACGCTCTCCACATCCGTCATGGGCCTCGTGAAGGAGCCCGGGTCGATGATGAGGGTCTCGCCGTTCTGCTCGATGATGAGCGCGGCATGTTCGAGCTTGGTCAATCGCATGACTCGAGCAAACACCGCTCCGCCTCGCGGTGCAACACGGCGGAACCGACATAATTCACGGTATGACCGCTGCCGACCACCATCGCGCCACGGTGGCCATCAATCCGAACGCCTCGTTCGGTCGCAATCGCGACGTCGGCCCGCGCGTCGTCGAGGCCATCCAGCGCGCCGGTCACACGGTGGCGATGCTGCGCGAGGCGAACTACGAACTGCTGCGCCGAGAGGTCGAGCACGCGGTCACCGCGGGTACTGACGCCCTGGTCGTGGTCGGCGGAGACGGTATGGTCTCGCTGGGCACGAACCTGGTCGCCGGCACCGACATCCCGCTCGGCATCGTCGCAGCCGGCACCGGCAACGACATGGCGCGTGGCCTCGGCCTGCCGATCGGCGACACGGATGCGGCGACGCGCGCCGTGGTCGATGCCCTTACCCGCGAACCGCGCGTCATCGACGCCGCGCGGGTGAAGCACGGGGAACTCACGACCTGGTATGCCGCCGTCCTCTCCGCAGGCTTCGATGCCGTGGTCAACGAGCGAGCCAACCTGATGACGCGTCCGCGTGGTGCGAGTCGCTACATCATCGCCCTCCTGCGTGAGCTCGTCACACTGTCGGCCGTGCAGTACCGCATGGTGATCGACGGGGTGCCCCGCGAGGTCGAGGGGATGCTTGTGTCCGTCGCCAACAACACCTCGCTCGGCGGGGGCATGACCGTCGCCCCCGGCGCGCTGCTCGACGACGGACTGCTCGACGTGTTCATCGTCCATCGCATCTCGCGGATCGAGTTCCTGCGGGTCTTTCCGCGCGTCTTTCGAGGCACGCACACGACGCATCCGGCCGTCGAGTTCGTGCGTGCGCGATCGGTCGAGATCGACGCCGACGACTCGATCGTGGCTTACGCCGACGGTGAGCGAGTCGGTCCTCTGCCGATTCGCGTCGATGTCGTTCCCGGCGCTCTCAAGGTGCTCGTCTGAGGGCCGCGCCGATTTGAAGCCCCAGCGGCGCTGTGGCATACTCGAACACGTTGCAAAACGGCCCCATCGTTTAGCGGCCTAGGACGTCGCCCTCTCACGGCGGTAACGCGGGTTCAAATCCCGCTGGGGTCACAACCAGAAAACCCCCGGTTCGCCGGGGGTTTTCTCGTACCCGCGCAACATCAGTCGCGGTAGACGTCACCCCTCGGCGTCGCGCGCGGCGACGAAGGCACGCACGCAGGTCTCGACGTCATCGGCGGAGTGCGCGGCGGAGAGCTGCACCCGGATGCGCGCCTTGCCGACAGGGACCACCGGGTAGCTGAAAGCGACGACGTAGACACCGTGCTCGAGCATCCGCTCTGCAATGCGCGCAGCGAGAGCGGCGTCGCCGAACATCACCGGGACGATCGCGTGCTCGCCGTCGAGCAGGTCGAAGCCCTCCTCCGTCATCCTGCGACGGAACAGGGCTGCGTTCGCGCGCAGCCGGTCGCGGAGGTCTGCGCTGCCCTCGAGCAGGTCGAACGCGGCGAGAGTGCCGGCCACGACTGCCGGCGCCACCGTGTTGGAGAACAGGTAGGGCCGTGCACGTTGGCGCAGGAGGGCGACGATCTCGGCGTGACTGGCCACGTAGCCACCGGATGCCCCGCCGAGCGCCTTGCCGAACGTGCCCGTGTAGATATCGACGCGATCGGCCACGCCGAAGTGCTCGGGCGTTCCGCGGCCGTTCTCGCCGACGAAGCCCACCGCGTGGGAGTCGTCGACGAGCACCAGAGCGTCGTAGCGCTCGGCCAGGTCGCAGATCGCGTCGAGCGGCGCGAGGTATCCGTCCATCGAGAAGACGCCATCCGTCACGACGACCCGCTGCCGAGCATCCGTCGCCGACGCCAGCTGCTGCTCGAGGTCGGCCATGTCGCGGTTGCGGTAGCGCAGCCGGCGGGCCTTGGAGAGACGGATGCCGTCGATGATCGACGCGTGGTTCAACTCGTCGGAGATGATGGCGTCCTCGGGGCCGAACAGGGTCTCGAACACGCCGCCGTTCGCGTCGAAGCACGAGGAGAACAGGATGGTGTCCTCGGTTCCGAGGAACTCGGAGACCCGCTTCTCCAGGGCGATGTGCTGGTCCTGCGTGCCGCAGATGAACCGCACGCTCGCCATACCGAAGCCCCAGTCGTCCATGGACGACTGGGCTGCGCGCACGATGTCGGGATGGTCGGCGAGACCGAGGTAGTTGTTGGCGCAGAAGTTCAGCACGT
Organism: Orlajensenia flava; assembly: GCF_004801905.1. Lineage (GTDB taxonomy): Bacteria > Actinomycetota > Actinomycetes > Actinomycetales > Microbacteriaceae > Orlajensenia > Orlajensenia flava. The sequence goes on from NZ_SSSN01000003.1 coordinate 93,861, forward strand.
CGCCGCCGTTGGCGGTGATGTGCGAGGACTGAGCGGTCGAGATGCGCCTCTCGCTCTTCCAGAGACCGGCCTCGCGGATCTCCTCGAGCGTTCCCTGCACCCGCTGCTGCATCGATCCGTACATCTCTAGACCTCGCTCCAATCGAGGACGACCTTGCCGCCGCCCGCCCCGCGCGCCGCCGCGAAGCCCTTCTCCCATTCCCGCGCCGGGAATCGGTCGGTGATGACAGCCGAAAGCGCTGCCTGCAACTCCGTACTGCTCTGCAGCATGGCGCTCATCGCGTTCCAGCTCTCGTACATCTCGCGCCCATAGATGCCCTTGATGGTGAGCATGTGGGTGACGACCTTGGCCCAGTCCACGTCGATCGGCGCACTCGGCAGTCCCAGCATGGCGACTCGCCCACCATGGTTGAGGTTCTCGATCATCTCCGGCAGTGCCGTCGGATGACCCGACATCTCGAATCCGACGTCGAAGCCCTCGCGCATGCCGAGCTCCTGCTGGGCGTCTCGGATGCGCTGCCGAGCGACGTTCACGGTGAGGTCAGCCCCGACCTGCCTCGCGAGCGCGAGGCGAGGCTCGGAGACATCCGTCACCACGACGTGCCGGGCGCCGATGTGCCGCGCCACGGCAGCCGACATGAGGCCGATCGGCCCGGCTCCCGTGATCAGCACGTCCTCGCCGACCAGGGGGAAGCTGAGGGCTACGTGCACCGCGTTGCCGAAGGGATCGAAGATGGCCCCCAGGTCGGGATCGGTGCCGGGGGAGTGCACCCACACATTCGTCTCGGGGATGGTGATGTATTCGGCGAACGCTCCATCCCGGTTCACGCCGAGACCGATGGTGCGGATGCACATCTGGCGTCGACCCGCCCGGCAGTTGCGGCAGGTGCCGCAGACGATGTGGCCCTCACCGCTCACGCGGGCCCCGACGTGCACGTCGCGCACGTTGCGGCCGATCTCGACCACCTCGCCGTAGAACTCGTGCCCGGGGATGATCGGTGCCTGGATCGTGGACGCCGCCCAGGCATCCCACGACTCGATGTGAAGGTCGGTTCCGCAGATGCCCGTTCGGAGCACCCGGATCGTGACGTCGTCGTCACCCGTGACGGGTTCCGGCCGGTCGGCCAGTTCCAGTCCGGGTGCGCCGCTCGGCTTGATGAGAGCCAGCATGCGCATACCTCGTTCCTCGTCTTGTGGACGACGTTCAGGCTACTCGGCGCGCTCGGGTGCTACAGGCGGCGCATCGCTCCGATAGGCTTGCGGGAGCGAAGGGGAGTACCCCACCTCGCCTGTTTCGTCATCACGGAGGCCGACGCCGGCACCCCGGACCAGGCGGCATCCGTTCGGATGCGGGAGAGACTTTCGGCGATCAGCCAACCCTGCTCCCTCCGCGAAAGGCCGTCCATGGCAACCGTTCTCCCGCTCTGGTTCGAGATCACGTCACTCGTCGTGCTCACTGTCATCCTCGTCGGCGACCTGCTGCTCGTCATCAAGCGACCGCACGTCCCCTCGTTCCGTGAGGCGACCCTCTGGGTGGTGTTCTACGTCGCGTTGGCGCTCATCTTCGCCGGGCTCATGTTCGTGATCGGCGACGTGCACCACGGCAGCGAATTCCTCGCCGGATGGCTGACGGAGTACAGCCTGTCCATCGACAACCTGTTCGTCTTCGTCGTGATCATGGCCCGCTTCGCCGTGCCGAGGAAGATCCAGCAGGAAGTGCTCATGGTGGGCATCATCATCGCGCTCGTCCTGCGACTGGTCTTCATCCTGCTGGGCGCCGCGCTCATCGAGAACTTCAGCTGGGTGTTCTACATCTTCGGAGCGTTCCTGCTCTACACGGCGTTCAACCAGGCGTTCGGAAACCACGAGGATGACGGCAAGGAGAGCGGCCTCATCACGATGATCCGCCGGCGCGTCGCGATCGCCCCCGACTACGACGGCATCAAGATCCGCACGCGCATCGACGGCAAGCGCCTCTTCACGCCGGTGCTCATCGTCTTCGTCGCCATCGGCACGACCGACCTCATCTTCGCGCTCGACTCCATCCCTGCCATCTTCGGCATCACCCAGAGTCCGTTCATCGTGTTCACCGCCAACGTGTTCGCCCTCATGGGCCTGCGCCAGCTCTACTTCCTGCTCGGCGGGCTGCTCGAACGACTCGAGTATCTGAAATACGGGATCGCCTTCATCCTCTTCTTCATCGGCGTCAAGCTCTTCTTCCACGCCCTGCACACCAACGAGCTGCCCTTCATCAACGGAGGCAAGCACATCGATTGGGTGCCCGAGATCGACACCTGGACCTCGCTCATCGTCATCGTCGCGTCGATGGTCGTCGCGACCGTGGCGAGTCTCATCAAGGCGCGCGTGGATGCGCAGAAGCGAGGCACGACACTCGGCGACGAGGTGCCGCACTTCACGGAGGACTGAGCGCCGCCCGCCGCACTTGCTAGGGTGGTGCCGCTCACCGGCGACGGTGAACGCGGACGAGGGGGCGAGACTGTCGACATGGTGACACTGGGTCGAGCCGCCCTGGCAACCGGCCGCGGGCCCGTGGAGGTGCGGGTGGACGCGGCGACGCACACCGGTCTGGTGCGCCCGGCAAACGAGGACAGCCTGCTCGCCGAGTTGCCCGTCTACCTCGTCGCCGACGGTATGGGCGGGCACGACCGGGGCGACGTCGCCAGTCGCACGGCGGTGGCCGTCTTCCGCGAACGCATCGCCCCCGGCGCTCCGAGCACCCCCGATGCCGTGCTCGCGACGATCGCGGCCGCGAACTCCGCCGTCAGGGCGTTGAGCGACGCGTCTGATGAGGGGACGCGGGTGGCGGGAACCACGCTGGCCGGTGTCGCGCTCGTGGATGCGGGCGACCGCGACCGGCTGTACTGGATGGCCTTCAACGTGGGCGACTCCCGCGTCTACACCTGGGACGGGCGCGCTCTCGAGCAACTCAGCGTCGATCACTCGGCCGTGCAGGAGCTGATCGACGCCGGAGTCATCGACGAAGGGCAGGCCGCGGCGCATCCCGACCGCAACGTCATCACCCGCGCGCTCGGTGCCGACGCGGATGTCGACGCCGACGTGTGGTTGCTCCCGGCCACGGGTGACACCAACTTCCTCATCTGCTCCGATGGTCTCAGCAAGGAACTCGACGACGAGCGCATCGCGCTGGTGCTGGCCACGCGCGAGCGGGCGGCAGCCGCTCTGGTGGCATCGGCTGTCGGGGCGGGCGGTCGTGACAACGTCACGGTCGTCACCGTGGAGGTGACGGGGCCGGACGGCGGCGACGACCCTGATCGCACCGGTGATCGCGGGGCTAGGGGTGGATGGAGCGGCGAGGACACGACGCCGCGGTTGGTGAGGGGATCATGACGATGCGCGTCGACTACCAGCCGGGGACCGCGGGCGGATGGCTCGCCCTCGTCTCCGGCGACCGTACCCTGGTGTTGCGACCGGGAGGGGCTGATGTCGACGCGCTGTTCGCGATGCTCCGTCGCTCCGCGAACGTGGGCGACGTGCTCGAGAGCCTTGCCGGCAACGGGCTGAGCGCCATCCCACCCTTCGCCTACCTGATGCGCGACGGGCAGGGTCTGCGCGTCATCGTGCGCGGATCCATCTCGGTCGTCACGTCGGGGCCGAGCAACGAGACTTGGGATGGCCGTGACTTCTCGACCTGGGGCGAGCATGTCGTCGCAGACGCGACTGGTGCGGAGATCGCGCTCGATGGTGCAGCACCCCACGGCACGCTGCCGTTGATGGAGGGAGCAGCGTGGGTGGCGGGCGTCCGCCTCGACACGACGGATGATGGGTCGCCCGCCGAGGTGTCGCTCCCCGAGGTGCCGTCCGCCGAGGAATCCGACCAGCCTGTCGAACAGGACCTCGAGGACCACACCGTCGTCGTGCCGCGGCGCACCAGTGCTGCTGCGGCACCGGTGTCGGACGGCGCCGCCGATGAGGCGACGGTGAGTGCCGTCGAGTCCGCAGGGGCGAGCGAGCCCGTGCTCGAGACCGTGGCAGCCCCGCCCGAGGGCTCCGGCGACCACGATGGCCAGACGGTACTGAGTGATGAGGTCAGGGAGGCGGTGGCGACCGTCAGAGCCGAGCAGGCCTCGGAACCCGCGACGGCGATCGGGCACTCACCGCAGAAGCGCTACGCCATCCGCATGCCCGACGGCACGGTGGAAGCTCTGGACGAGACCGTGCTCATCGGCCGGTCGCCCAGTGTGAGCAAGGTCTCCGGCGGCCGCGTTCCTCGGCTGCTCGCCATCGGAGGCGGCGACAACGACATCTCGCGCAACCACGTGCAGGTGGAGGTGCAGGGGGACACCGTGGTGGTGACCGACCTGCAGTCGCGCAACGGCACGGTCCTCGTGCTGCCGGGGACGAAACCACGCAAGCTGCGCGCCGGCGAGTCGGCGACCGTCGTCGTCGGAGCCGTCATCGACCTCGGCGGTGGTACGACGATCGTCGTCGAGGAGACCGCCTCCTGATGCGCCGGCCTCCATCCTCGCCGCCCGAGCTGCCGGGCTACGGCTACCAGCGGGTGCTCGGGTCCGGCGGATTCTCCGACGTCTTCCTGTACGAGCAGGCGCTTCCGCGCCGCGAGGTCGCCGTCAAGGTCCTCGTGGCCGATCAGCTGGACGCGCAGGCGAAGCGGCAGTTCGTCGCCGAGGCGAACGTGATGGCCCAGCTGTCGGCGCATCCGTACATCGTCACGATCTTCCACGCCGACATCGCGGGCGACAGGCCGTACCTCGTGATGGAGTACTGCCCGGGGCCGAACCTCGCCGAGCGGTACAAGAAGGAGCGGCTCTCGGTCGAATACGTGCTGGGCACCGCGGTGCGCGTCGCGAGCGCGGTGGCCACCGCCCACGCGGCCGGCATCCTGCATCGCGACATCAAGCCCGCGAACGTGCTCACCAACGATTACGGCTGGCCGGCCCTCACCGACTTCGGCATCGCCTCGGCGCTGGAGGACGAGCTGCCTGTCACGACGACCACCGACTGGACTGGCGGCTCCGCTCACCAGACGGCGGGAAGTCAGTCGGCGGTCGGGCTCAGCGTGCCGTGGTCGCCGCCCGAGATGTTCGACGACGAACCGACTCCCGACGTTCGCAGCGACGTGTTCTCGCTCGCGGCGACCATCCACACACTGCTCGCGGGCCAGACGCCATTCGAGATCCCGGGGCGTTCCAACGGAACTCTCGACCTCATCGGCCGCATCGAGCGCGGGCAGATCACCCCGATCGAGCGCAATGACGTGCCGGCCTCCCTGCTCGCCGTGCTGCGCAGGGGCATGGCGAGCCGTCGGGAAGACCGCTACCAGAACGCTCTCGACCTCGCCCGGGGGCTGCAGCGCGTGGAGATCGAGTTCGGCTACGCGCCCACCTCCATCGAGGTGCCCACGACGGTCCTCACCTCGAGTGCACGCCCCGACGCCGACGCCGACGGCGATGAGACCCGGGTGCGCGCGGTCACCTCGATCGCGGCGCAGCAGGTCCAGCCTGCACCCGTCGACGTCCCGACAGACGACGATGATCGCACCCGGATGCGGCCGACGGCCGTCGTCGCCCAGGCCGAGGATGGGACGGTGCTGCGGCCGGTCGCCGTGCCGCCGACCGACACAGCAGTCGTGCCTGCGGCACCCGCCGCACCCACATCCCGGCGCCGGCGTGGTCTCGTGCTCGGCATCGCATCCCTTGCCGTGCTGCTCGCGGGCGGCGGCATCCTCGCAGCGGTGCTGGTTCCGAAGGACCTCGGGCCGTCGGAGCCGACGCCATCGGTGGCCGACTCGGACGGCGTGGCCATCAGCACGGTCATCACGCCGCCCACGGTGGCTCCGGGTGTGCGCTCGGCGGACGGGACATCCGTGTCCTTCGCCGTCAGCAGCGAGCACCCTCAGGATGGCGACATCTTCCGGTGGGCGCGCACCGATTCGCCCGAACGGCCCGAGGCAGCTGCGGCGTCGCCGATCGTGGTGACGGGCGCGATCCCCGGCCAGCAATTGTGCATCGACGTGACCGTCCAGCGGTCGGGTAAGACCAGTGATCCGACCAGGGCGTGCGCGTCATGACGCCCCTGCGAGTGGACTTCTGCGGCGAGGAGCAACTCGTCGATCCGGCGTCGACGTTCACCATCGGTCGTGAGGCCGATCTCACGATCGACGACAACCCCTATCTCCATCGGGTCTTCCTGACGCTCTCGAGCGAGTACGACCTGTGGTGGATCAGCAACGTGGGCAACACGCTGTCGGCGACGGTGTCCGACGAGTCGGGGGCGGTGCAGGCGTGGCTCGCGCCTGGTGCGCGGCTTCCACTGGTGTTCCAGCACATGCACGTGATGTTCAGCGCCGGCGTGACCACGTACGACTTCGAGATCCACGCGGCCGAGGATGTCTACAACACCTCGCTCACCGCCCTTCCGATCGCCGGCACCACGACTCTCCTTCCCGTGACGCTCACGCGCGGTCAGCGACAGCTCATCGTGTCTCTCGCGGAGAACATCCTCATGCGGGCGACCCCCGGCCGAGGAGAGATCCCCAGTTCGGGGGATGCCGCGGCTCGACTCGGCTGGTCGATGACCACGTTCAACCGCAAGCTCGACAACGTCTGCGACAAGCTCGACCGCATCGGTGTCACCGGTCTGCGGGGCGGACGGGGCAAACTCGCCACGAATCGCCGGGCGCGACTAGTGGAGTACGCGATCGCGACCCGGCTGGTGAGCGTCGACGACCTACCCCTGCTCGACGACGACAGCCTGCGGGAACCGCCAGAGTCCGACTGATCGGATTGTTCCGAGTCCACATGCCCGTGTTAGCGTGAGCGCCGTACGCGGCGGGGGTCCGCGCGCGCGGTCGACGAGGCGGACCGGGGAATGAGGCCAGGGTGAGGGGTATCGGCGCGTGGCTGCGTACCCGCCGGAAGCTCGTCTCCGCGATCGCCGTCGCCGTCGTGATCGCCGTTCCGGTGAGCATCGCGATCATCCACCAGGGCTTCCCCGTCACCGATCCGGACCTGTCCCCACGTGACGTCTGGGTGACCAACGGCAAAGCCCTCCTCGCCGGACGCATCAATCGACCGATCGAAGAGCTCGACGCCTCCGTCGGCACGGCGTCGAACGACGTCGACGTCATGCAGGACGGCGAGGACGTCTTCCTCTTCGATCGCAACCTCAGCACCATCCAACGGATCGATCCGGCGTACACGAACCTGTCGCAGGGCGTGAACGTGCCCGCGGGATCCGAAGTCGCCCTCGGCGGCAAGACCATCGCCGTGCTCTCACCGAAAGGGCAACTGTGGGTGGCCAACGCCAAGGGAGCGCTGCAGTTCGACCCGGGCGCCGATAAACCGCTCGCCACTCTGGGTGGCAAGGGCCACTTGACCGTGGCGACCGACGGCACCGTCTACGCGACGTCGCCCCTGAAGCGTCAGCTGGTGACGGTCGCCGGCCCGGCTGGCAAGCCCACCTACCAGGCCATACCCGCCCTCGGCGAGCACCAGATCAGCGCCGTCGGCCACCGGTCCGTCATCCTCGACACCGACAAGCACGCCATCATCGTCGATGGGACTTCGCACCCAGCCGCCAAGGGAGCGATGAGACTGCAGCAGGCCGGTCAGGATGCCGACCACGTCCTCGTGTCGACGGCCGACGCCTTGCTCGAGTACCCCATCGGGGGCGGGGACCCGATCTCGATCCCCTCGAAGGGTCCTGCGGCGACCCGCGCGGAACAGGTCGCCGCGCCGGTGCAGCTCGACGGATGCGCCAATGCCGCCTGGAGCACGTCGGGCGCGTACATCCACGCGTGCGACGGCCGCTCGCCATCCCTCACCACCGTGGACCAGCCGATGGGCGGAGCCGCGATCGAGTTCCGCGTGAACCGGCATGTCATCGTGCTCAACAACCTGGCAAACGGCAACGTCTGGCTCGTCGACGCCGACATGCGACTCGTCGACAACTGGGATGAGGTGACGCCGCCCGACGAGTCCGACGAACTCGAGGGAACGGAGAAGAGCGCCAAGCAGAGTTTCGAGGACACCCTCGCCGAACGCACCGCCGTCAATCGACCTCCGATCGCACGAGACGACACCTTCGGCGCCCGACCGGGTCGCACTACCGTGCTCGACGTACTCGAGAACGACACCGATCCCGATGGCGACGTGCTCACGGTGAGCGACGTCACCGAGATTCCGGAATCGATCGGCCGGATCGACCTGATCGACGGCGGCCGCGCCCTCCAGTTCACCCCGGCGCCCGGTGCCGCTGGGACGGTGGGATTCCGCTATACCGTGAACGACGGCCGCGACGGCGTGGCCGAAGCGGCGGTGAGCCTGTCGATCGTTCCGCCCGAGGTCAACAACGCTCCGATCTCCATCCGCGAGGGCGCCACCTCCGTGGAGCAGGGCCAGAGCATCAGCTACAACGTGCTCACGGACTTCAACGATCCTGATGGCGACGATCTCTTCCTCGTCAGCGCGTCACCCACGAGCGGCGACTCCGTGCGATCCAGTCCCGACGGATTCATCACCTTCGACCATCGCTCCGGCGAGCTGGGGGAGAAGGAGGTGCAGTTCGTCGTCTCGGACGGACAGGCGACCACGGCAGGCACCCTCACGGTCGACGTCAAGGCGACCGGAACACTCGGGCCCGTCGGCACTCCCGATTACGCGCACACCTTCACGGGCGAGAGTGTCGTGGTCAAGCCGCTCGAGAACGACCTCACCCCGTCGGGCTCCGCGCTCGCCCTCGTGGAGGCCAAGGAGGTACCGCCGGGAGTCGACGTCGCAGTGAACGCCGACCGTGGCACCCTCACGGTGACGGCGTCGAAGGCCGGAGAATACGAGTTCCTCTACTCGGTCGCCGCGGGAACGAAGGTGGGGACCGGGCTCGTCCGGGTGGACGTGCAGGAGCGACCGGACAAGCCCGCTCCGCCCATCGCCGTGAAGGACGTCGCCTACCTGCGGCCCGGTCAGCCGGTCTCGGTTCCGGTACTCGCGAACGATGTGTCTCCCAGCGGGGCGGTGCTCGCGGTCCAGTCCGTCGACACCGATGGCGTGGACGACGTGCTGAGCGTCGAGATGCTCACCAACACCGTGGTCCGCATCTCGACATCGGAAGCGCTCGACAAGCAACTCAAGTTCAGCTACACGATCTCCGACGGCGCCCAGACCTCGACCGCCACGATCACCGTCGTGCCGGTGCCGCCTCTCGTCAAACATCAACCGCCCATCGCCGTTGACGACTCGGCCACCGTACGAGCGGGCGATATCGTGACGGTCCCCGTGCTGGACAACGACATCCACCCTGACGGCGCCGTGATGCACGTGGACCCCACCCTCGCCGATACCTCCAACGCGTCGGGCATCGTGTTCGTCGCTGACGACGACGTTCGCTACCAGGCACCAAAGCAGGCCGGCGCCTACTCGGTGGTGTACACGGTCGTCGACGAGTACGGGCAGACGGCGAAGGCGAACGTCCGCTTCCAGGTCACCGCAGCAGGTGCGGATGGGGATCGCGCTCCCGTGCCGACGCCCCTCGTGTCGCGAACGTTCGGGGGCTCGACGGTGAAGATCGACGTGCCGCTGGATGGTCTCGACCCCGACGGCGACAGCGTCGTCCTGACCGGCAACGACTCGGTGCCGAAGATCGGGCGCATCACCGGCTCGACGAGCACGAGCTTCACCTACGAGGCCTACGACGGCTCGGCAGGAACCGACCAGTTCAGCTACACCGTCGAGGACACCTACGGCAAGAAGGCGACGGGCTCCGTGCACATCGGCGTCATCCCGCGTCCCGAGAACGCTCTGCCGCCGAACGCCGTCGATGACACCATAGAGATGCGCCCGGGGCGCACGGCATCCGTCGACGTCCTCCTCAATGACTCGGACCCGAGCGGCTACCCGATCAAGGTGTCGGGCAAGCTCGCGAACATCACCGAGGGACTCAAGGCCAAGGTCGAGAAGAGCCGGCGCGTCATCGTCACCGCACCCGAGGTCGAGGGCGGCTACAGCCTCCGGTACTCCATCACCAACGGCAAGGGCGGCTTCGACAGCGCGTTCGTGCAGGTCCTCGTGAAGAAGGACGCGCGCATCGACCCGCCGACGGCCCAGGACCAGGTGATCGAGCCGAAGCAGGTGGTCGACGGCAAGAAGGTGACGGTCACCCCGCTCGACGACGCCACCAACCCGGGTGGCCTGGTCGACGACCTGAAGGTCGCCGTCGAGGGACCGAACGCCGACGATGCTCAGGTCGCGCCCGACGGGCGCATCGTCGTGACGCCTCGGAATGAGCGGTACACGGTCGCGTACCGGCTCACGAACACGATCGACGACCTCGATGCGATGGCCTTCGTCGTCGTGCCCGCGAAACCAGATGCTGCCGCGAAGGATCCGGAGAAGCAGAAGGAGACGTTCCCGCCGCCCTATCTGGCCTCGCTCCCGCCCCAGATCGTTCCGATGAACGGCGAGATCACCTGGAAGGCGTCCGACCTCGTCGTGGTCCCCTCCGGCAAGCCCGCGCTCATCCTCAACGCTTCTGCCTCGAACGGAGACGGCTCGTCCGTCTTCGTCGACGGAACGACGCTGCGATTCAAGCCCGCGAAGGACTTCCGCGGGCCGGCGACGGTGACGTTCACGGTGACGGATGGCACGAGCGCGTCCGACCCTGACGGCCGCACGGCCACATTGGCGTTCCCCGTGACCGTCGGCGACCCCAACTTCGAGGATGTTCCACCGACCTTCACGCCGCCGAAGGTATCGATCGAGGCTGGCGAAAGCCCCGTCACGATCGACCTGCGCACCTCGAGCAGCCAGCCCAACCCCGACATCGTCCAGAAGCTGAGCTATACGGACTTCAGCGGACAGACCAACGACGTGCGTGCCGTCCCCGACGGCAGCCGCTTGAGCATCTCGGCTCCCCTCGGCGTGCAGCCGGGCACGAAGGCCACCATCGCCTTCACCGTGCGCTACAAGAACTTCGCCGTGCCCGGGTCGGTCGACGTGACCGTCGTGTCGTCGACGAGGCCGAAGGCGCAGGCCATCGACGACGGCCCTGTCGAGATGAAGCGGTCGGACACCAAGAACATCGACGTCCTCGCCAACGACGTCAACCCGTTCCCCGGTACGCCGCTCACGATCGTTGACGCCCAGATCGACCAGCCGGGCGTCAACGGCGCGAGCGTCAGTCACACGGCCAGCGGCATCACGGTACGCACCGGCGCCGGCTTCACCGGAAACCTCAGCGTGGTCTACCGCGTGCAGGATGCCACCAAGGATCCGAGCAGACAGGTGCAGGGTAGGGCATCCGTCGTCGTCCGCGACGTCCCCGACACTCCCAGACCGCCGACCGTCGTCGGCGTCGGCGACTCCCAGGCGACCGTTCGCTGGACCGCGCCCGCCGACAACAATTCGCAGATCAAGAGCTACACGCTCACGTGGTCGGGCGGGGGCAGGAAGACGTTCGATGCCGGTGCCGCTGGGTCGGATCAGATGATCGGCGGCCTCTCGAACGGCACGTCGTACACCTTCCAGGTGAGCGCCACCAACGGCATCGGCCCATCCGGCGCGTCGACGAACAGTGCTCCCGCGGTGCCATACGGCAGGCCCGGCGCGCCTCGTAATGCGAGCCTGACGGCGAGCGGCAACGGAAACGGAGCGCTCGGGTTGGATTGGGCCGCTCCCGCTGACAACGGCGGCCGCCCCGTGTCGAGCTACAACTGGCGCTTCATCGAGGGCGGCAGCGCATCCGGATCAACCGCGGCAACCTCGGCATCGGGCAACGGCAACAACGGCACGACCTACCGCTTCGAGGTGCAGGCCTGCAATCCCGCCGGATGCGGCACGTGGGACCAGTCCAATCGAGCGGCGCCGAGCAAGCCAGCCAAGGTCGTCATCCTGCGCAAGGGCTCCGCGATGGGTCCGTATCACGGCGCCTACGGCGACTGCAACGGCACCTGCTGGTTCTATGACGTCGAGGTGCAGAACTTCGACGGCGGGTCGGTCACCGTCACCCCCAGCTGCAACGGCTCGACCCTGTCCGGCCGGTACACGATCAACCTCAGCGGGGGCAACGGCCGTTACCAGGGTCGGTTCAGAGGAAGTATTCCCGAGAGCTTCTGCGGTGACTCCAGCGCGAGCGTGACGGTCGACGGCGTCGGCGTGACGGACAACCGATGGTGACCCACTCAGCCACCTCACGACGAGCACAGAAGGAATGAACGAATGGCAGTGACCCAGGAACAGGCGAACTGGTTCGCCGACGCCTTCAATCGGCTCGTCGACAACGTCGACCAGGCCATCCTCGGCAAGCGCGACGTCATCCGACTCGTCATCGGCGCCCTGCTGTCGGAGGGCCACCTGCTGCTCGAGGACTTTCCGGGAACGGGCAAGACCGTGCTGGCGAAGTCGCTCGCCAACACCATCGACGGGTCCAACTCGCGCATCCAGTTCACCCCCGACCTGCTGCCGTCTGACGTCACCGGGGTCACCATCTACGACCAGGGAAAGGGCGTCTTCGAGTTCCACCGCGGGCCGATCTTCGCCTCGATCGTGCTGGCCGACGAGATCAATCGGGCGAGTCCGAAGACCCAGTCCGCCCTCCTCGAGGTGATGGAGGAGTCCAAGGTCACGGTCGACGGCGTCGGCTACCCGGTCGGCGCCCCCTTCATGGTGATCGCCACGCAGAATCCCATCGAGCAGGCGGGCACCTACTCACTGCCCGAAGCGCAGCTCGACCGCTTCCTCATCAAGACGAGCCTCGGCCACCCCGATCACGACACCGCGGTCGCGCTGCTGCTCGACTCGTCCAATCGCGCCAGGGCGGATCTCGTCTCGCCCGTCATCGCCGCGGACTCGATCGTGGCGATGTCGCGGCTGGCCGCCGAGGTGCACGTGGACGCATCGGTCGTCGGTTACCTCAACGAGATCGTCACGGGTACGCGCGAGCACAAGGATGCCCGTCTCGGCGTCAGCATGCGCGGCGCTCTCGCTCTGGCTCGCGCGTCGAAGACGTGGGCGCTCAGCCAGGGACGCACCTATGTCACCCCGGATGACGTGCGCGAGCTCGCGCCGCACGTGCTCTCGCACCGCATCATCCTCGACCCCGAGGCGGACTTCGCGGGTGTGACGGCCGAGCAGATCGTCTCGGACGTGCTCGTGACGGTCGAACCCCCGGTCTATCGGGCAGCATGAGTTCCTCCACTGATCGTCCCCGGGGTGCTGGACAGCTGCGGTACGCCGTGGCTGCCGTCGCCTTCTCCACGCGCGCCCTCAGTGCGCGCGTCGGTGCGGGGGCGGTCGGCATCGGCCGCGCTGCGGCCGATCGGGTATCGCCGGTCACCTCGGTCATCACTCGGGCCGGTTGGTTGGTCCTGTTGGCAGCGGCGGCGTGCCTCATGATCTGCTTCGTGTTCGGCTGGGTCGAATTCGGCTACCTCGGCTTCGCGATGGTGGGAGCTCTCGCGATCGCGGCGATCTACCTCATCGGGCGGGCTCGCTTCGAGGTGGGCATCGACCTCGAGCCCCGTCGGGTGGTCGCGGGCGAGCGTGCGCATGGACGGATGACGGTCCGGAACACGGCGGATCGCCCCTCGACGCCCTCGCGCATGGAGTTGCCGGTCGGGAGCGGAACCGCCGAGTTCCTCGTCCCCGCCCTCGAACCGGATGCCGTTCACGAGGAGCTCTTCGCCGTTCCGACCCAGCGGCGAGCCGTGATCGTCGCGGGCCCGGCCATCTCCGTCCGCGGAGATCACATCGGCCTGCTGCGCCGCACCGTGCGCTGGACGGATGAGGTGGAGCTCTTCGTGCACCCGGTGACCGCACGGCTCGCTCCCTCCGCGGCCGGCCTCATCCGCGACCTCGAGGGTCAGATCACCAAGACCATCACCGACAACGACATCTCGTTCCACGCCCTGCGGCCATACGCTCCCGGTGACGCGCTGCGCAACGTGCACTGGCGCACCTCCGCGCGCACCGGAACGCTCATGGTGCGACAGTTCGAGGAGAGCCGTCGCATGAACCTGACTCTCGCGCAGACGACCGAACGTTCCGCCTACGCCGACGATGACGAGTTCGAACTCGGTGTCTCGATCATGGCGTCCCTCGCCCTCCAGCTGATGCGTGACGGCATTCCGGTCGCGGTGGTCACCGAGGAGCGGCAGCTCCGTACCGCGACCCCGATGGCACTGCTCGACGACACGTCCCGGCTGACGGGCGTCGAGCGCGCGTATCCCACCCTTCGCGAGTTCGTCCGCCACTCGACGGCGCGCCTGCCCGAGCCGAGCGTGGTCTTCCTCGTCACCGGTTCGGTGACGCCGGTCGCCGATCTCCGCAGCGTCGAAACGTTGTTCGGGCCGGACGTGCGCGTGATAGCCATCCGCGTCGAGGGAGGCGCGGGCCCCCGCATCGGCAAGGTGTCCGGCCTCGACATCCTCACCGTCGGCGCCGTCGCCGACCTCGCACGCGTCCTGAGGAGCGTCTCGTGACCGCGCGCGGCATCGGGCGCGAGCAGATCATCGACCTCGGGGTGCTCGCGGTCCTCGCCGTGCTGGGCGTCCTCGGGTTCGAGACCGCGTACGGGGGAGCGAACTTCCTGGCCGGTGCCGTCCTCGGCATCCTGGTGGGAATCGGGGCGGCCGTCGGCGCTCGCCTCGCCGGCTTCGGTCCGCTGATGACGGTGCTGACGGGTCTCGTCGGCTACCTGCTCCTCGGCTCGGTCACGATGCCGGCTAAGGCCGTTCTCGGCGTGCTTCCGAGCCTCGACACCCTCGCAGGCCTCGTCGTCGGCCCCGTCTTCGGCTGGCGCGACATCCTCACCATCCAGACGCCGGTCGAAGCGCCCTACTACGTGGGCGTCGTGCCCTACTTCGCCGCGTGGCTGACGTGCTTCCTCGGCGCCTGGCTGGTGCTGGCGTGGCTTCCGCGCAAGCGCAGTCCGCTGCGTGCTGCCGTGATCCTCATCGGACCGGTCGCGCTGTACGTGAGCGGCATCCTCCTCGGAACACGCGAGCCCGTGCTCGCGATGCTCCGCGGCCTCGTCTTCGCGGTGGTCGCACTGGGCTGGCTCGCCTGGCGCGCACGGCCGGCATCGATCGCGAGTCCGGATGGGGCGCGCCGTCTCCTCGTGGGCCGGTTGATCGGAGTGGCCGCCGTCATCGGCGGGGCGGTCGTCGTCGGCCTGATCGGCGGTGTGCTCACCGCCCCTCCAGCCGCAGCTCGGTACGTACTGCGCGACGAGGTCGTCCCGCCGTTCCAGGCGGTCGACTTCTCCAGCCCCCTGGCGGCGTTCCGGAAGTACTCGAAGGTCATGCGGGAGGACGACATCTTCACCGTGGAGGGTCTCGAGTCCGGCGACCGCATCCGCCTCGCGTCGATGGACGCCTATGACGGCCGACTGTGGAATGTCGCCGGCCCCGAGGAGACGGCAGGGGACGACGGCGGCTTCGAGATCGTCGGCGCGACCTTGCCGGCTCCGTCCTTGGCGACGGAGGCGGGGACCCGCACAGCAGACGTGACCATCGACGGGTATGACGACGTCTGGATCCCTTCGGTCGGCTACCCCCGCCGCCTCGACCTCGAGGACGCCGATTCGGCCAAGCGCGCAGGCGACATCCGCTACAACCCCGACAGCGGAACGGCGGTTCTCACGAGCGGCGTGCACAAGGGCAACGACATCCGCATCCGCGCCGAGATGCAGCGCGGATACAAGCCCGAGGATCTCGAGAAGGTTCCCGTCGCCCGCGTCGACCTTCCGGCCCCGGAAGACGTTCCCGACGTGCTCGTCTCGCGCGCCATCGAATACGCGGGTGATGCCACCACGCCGATCGACCGGCTCACCAACATCGAGAAGGCCCTCAAGTCGCGCGGCTTCCTCAGCCACGGTCTCGCCTCGGATGCCGTGGCGTCCCGCGCCGGGCACGGAGCCGACCGGATGAGCGAGCTGTTCACACGAAGCCAGATGGTCGGAGACGAGGAGCAGTACGCCTCGGCGATGGCACTGATGGCGCGGCATTTCGGCTACCCCGCGCGCGTCGTGATGGGCTTCGCACCCGACGTGCCGAAGGGCGCGCGATCGGTCACCGTCAAGGGCTCCGACGTGACAGCCTGGGTCGAGGTCGCCTTCGACGGCGTTGGCTGGGTGCCGTTCAATCCGACGCCGGAGCAGACGGACGTTCCGCAGGACCAGGTGCCCAAGCCCAAGTCGCAGCCTCAGCCGCAGGTGCGACAGCCCCCGCGCAATGAGACGGCAGATGACGAACTGCTGAGCACGGTCGATATCGACAAGTCCAACGACAAGAAGAAGAACCCGCCGTTCATCGTTCCCGGCTGGGTCTGGATCACCGCGGGCGTCCTCGGCATCCCGCTGCTCATCCTCCTCGTGCCGATGGGCATCGCTGCGCTGCGGAAGCGCCGGCGACGCCGACAGCGTGAGCTCACGGGATCGGCTGATCGTCGAGCCGCGGGCGCGTGGAGCGAGTTGACGGATCGGCTCGACGAGCTGGGCCTGCAGGTGCCTCCGGTCTCGTCCCGCACGCAGGTCGCCCGTTCCCTGGCGGCGCAGGTCGCAGAGCAGGGCCTGGACACCGATGAACCGGAGACGGCCGCCCGGATCTCGACGCTCGCCCGTGATGTGGACCGCGCCGTGTTCGACGGCGACGATTCGCCGCCCGAGGCCGCCGAGGCGCCCTGGAAGGATGTCGACGTGCTCGTCGCCGCCGTCTACGCTGCTGCCGGCCCTGTTCGACGCTTCGTGGCTCGCTACCGCGTGCGGTCGACACGGCGCGCCGACCGCAGGCGGTGAGTAGGGTGGCAGACGTGGATGCAGACGGCTTCATCGTTCCGCCGCCGGGAATCCTCGCGCCGCGCGAGGACCCGCACGAGGACTCCTCCACCGTCGAGCACCGCCCGTCGGTGAGGATCCCGACCGTGCCGTTCCCCACCGTCAAGCCGCCGTTCGCGACCGCCCAGCCCGCCACGCCGGCGGAGGCGCAGACGATCGAGCGACCGCCGGGAGCGGCTCCGGCGACCGAGCAGCCCGCGGCTCCGACCGCTCCCACCGCCACCGTGACCGCGCCGCGGCGATGGATGCTGCAGTTCGACGACGGCCAATCCATCCCCGTCGCCGGCACGCTGGTGATCGGCCGGAACCCCACGGCCGACAGCGAGCATCCGGCGGCCGCGACCATCTCGGTCACGGACCCGCGACGGTCGGTGTCGAAGACCCACGCGGCCGTGGAACTCGACGGCGACGCACTCGTCATCACCGACCTGCACTCGACCAACGGCGTCAGCGTCGGGGACGTGTACCTCGAGGCCGGAACACCCTTCCGCCTCGACGCCGACACCATCTTCCACCTCGGCGAGTTCGCCGTGCGCGCGATCGTCAGCGCGCCGGTGCAGCGCTGAGCGTACGAGGGGCGGGTGGTAGTCTGAACGTGTGCAGCGCACCTTCCAACTTCTTCTTGGATGCCGCGACGAGACCTCGTTCTGACAGGCCACCCTCGTCGCGGCGTTTCCCGTCGGCTGAGACCATGAAGCTGGAATGACAGACGAAAGTGCTACGCAGATGACCGAGAACGACACCGCTCGCCCGCGCACCCTGGCCGAGAAGGTCTGGGATGCCCACCTCGTGAAAAAGGGCTCCGGCGGCGAGCCCGACCTGATCTACATCGACCTCCACCTCGTACACGAGGTCACCAGCCCCCAGGCCTTCGACGGGCTCAGGGCGGCCGGTCGTCCGGTGCGGCGCCCCGACCTCACCATCGCGACGGAAGACCACAACACGCCGACGCTGGCCATCGACCGACCCATCGCCGACCTCACCAGCCGCACCCAGATCGAGACGCTCCGCACGAACGCGCGCGAGTTCGGCGTCCGGCTGCACTCCCTCGGCGACATCGAACAGGGCATCGTGCACGTGGTCGGCCCGCAGCTCGGGCTCACGCAACCCGGCATCACGGTCGTGTGCGGCGACTCCCACACCTCCACCCACGGCGCGTTCGGCGCCATGGCGTTCGGCATCGGCACGAGCGAGGTCGAGCACGTTCTCGCCACGCAGACCCTGCCGCTCAAGCCGTTCAAGACGATGGCCATCACCGTCGACGGCGAGCTGCGCCCCGGCGTCACGGCCAAGGACATCATCCTCGCCGTGATCGCCCGCATCGGCACCGGCGGCGGCCAGGGCTACGTGCTGGAGTACCGCGGCAGCGCCATCCGTGCCCTGTCGATGGATGGCCGCATGACCATCTGCAACATGTCGATCGAGGCCGGTGCGCGCGCAGGCATGGTCGCACCCGACCAGACCACCTTCGACTACCTCCACGGCCGCCCGCACGCGCCGAAGGGCGCCGACTGGGACGACGCCGTCGAGTACTGGAAAACCTTAGCGACGGATGACGGCGCCACCTTCGACGCCGAGGTCCTCATCGACGCCGCGGCGCTCGAGCCGTTCGTCACCTGGGGCACCAATCCGGGTCAGGGCGTGTCGCTCTCGGAGTCCGTGCCCGACCCGAGCTCCGTCGAGGATCTCAACGAGCGCGCGGCTGCCGAGCGGGCGCTCGAGTACATGGACCTCGCGGCGGGCACCCCCCTGAAGGACATCGCCGTCGACGCCGTGTTCATGGGCTCGTGCACCAACAGCCGCATCGAGGACCTCCGCGCGTTCGCGTCGATCGTCGCGGGCAGGAAAAAGGCGGATGGCGTGCGCGTCATGGTCGTTCCCGGTTCGGCGCGCGTGCGACTCGAAGCGGAGGCCGAGGGGCTCGACAAGGTGTTCACCGAGTTCGGTGCCGAGTGGCGCTTCGCCGGGTGCTCGATGTGCCTGGGCATGAATCCCGACCAGCTCGCGCCGGGGGAGCGGTGCGCGTCGACGTCGAACCGCAACTTCGAGGGGCGGCAGGGCAAGGGCGGTCGGACGCACTTGGTGTCTCCGCTCGTGGCTGCGGCCACCGCCATCCGCGGCACGTTGTCCAGTCCATGGGACCTGCAGGCCGAGCCGGCGCCGATGGCGATGGGAGGGGCCCGCTGATGCAGAAGTTCGAGACCGTCACCGGGGTCGCCGTGCCGTTCCGACGCTCCAACGTCGACACCGACCAGATCATCCCGGCCGTGTACCTCAAGCGGGTCACGAAGACCGGCTTCGAGGATGCCCTGTTCGCCGGTTGGCGGCAGGATCCGGAGTTCATCCTCAACCAGCCCGCCTACGCGTCACCGCGCATCCTCGTCGCCGGACCCGACTTCGGCACCGGATCCTCGCGCGAGCACGCGGTGTGGGCTCTGCGCGACTACGGCTTCGACGTCGTGCTCAGCCCGCGGTTCGGCGACATCTTCCGCGGCAACTCGGGCAAGCAGGGCCTGCTCGCCGCCGAGGTCGCCGAGGACGACATCGAACGACTCTGGGCGGCGATCGAGGCGGAGCCGGGAATAGAGCTCACCGTCGATCTGGTTGCCAAGACGGTGGCCGTCGGCGCGCTCTCCGTGGGCTTCGAGATCGACGATTACACTAAGTGGCGGCTTCTGGAGGGACTCGATGACATCGGGCTCACCCTTCAGGACGAGGCGGGCATCGAGCGATTCGAGGCCGGTCGGGAGCACTGGAGGCCACGAACCCTCCCGGTGCAGAACGAAGAGACGTTGGAGAAGGCTTGAACACGCTCGGTGAAGACGCCAGGAATCACGGTACGGCTGTGGGACTGCTCGGGGACAGCATCACCATCAGAGGCGGGAAGCCGCTGATCGGCCGCATCGAGCTGAAGGGCGCCAAGAACCTCGTCACCAAGGCGATGGTCGCCTCCCTCCTCGGCGAGACGCCGAGCGTGCTGAAGGACGTGCCCAACATCAGCGACGTCCGCATCGTGCGCGGCCTGCTCGAGGTGCACGGCGTCAACGTCGTCGAGGGCGTGGAAGAGGGCGAGCTCATCTTCGACCCGTCCAACGTCGAGAGCGCGCACTTCGCCGACATCGACGCCCACGCCGGGTCCAGCCGCATCCCGATCCTGTTCTGCGGACCGTTGCTGCACCGGCTCGGCGAGGCCTTCATCCCCGACCTCGGCGGCTGCCGCATCGGCGACCGCCCCATCGACTACCACCTGGATGTCCTGCGCAACTTCGGCGCCGTCGTCGAGAAGCTGCCGAGCGGCATCCGCATGTCGGCCCCCAACGGACTCAAGGGCGCAAAGCTCGAGCTGCCATACCCGAGCGTCGGAGCGACCGAGCAGGTGCTGCTGACCGCCGTGCGCGCCGAGGGCATCACGGAGCTCAAGGGTGCCGCCATCGAGCCCGAGATCATGGATCTCATCAATATCCTCCAGAAGATGGGTGCCGTCATCACCGTCGACACCGACCGGGTCATCCGCATCGAGGGCGTCGACCGGCTCGAGGGCTACACCCACCGCGCGCTGTTCGACCGCAACGAGGCAGCCAGTTGGGCGGCAGCGGCACTCGCGACCGAGGGCGACATCTTCGTCGGCGGTGCTCGTCAGGGCGAGCTGCTCACGTTCCTCAACGTCTACCGCAAGGTCGGCGGGCAGTTCGAGATCCACGACGACGGCATCCGTTTCTGGCACCCCGGCACCCCGCTCAACCCCGTATTCATCGAGACGGATGTGCACCCCGGCTTCATGACGGACTGGCAGCAGCCGCTCGTGGTCGCGCTCACGAAGGCGTCCGGAGTCTCGATCGTGCACGAGACCGTCTACGAGCAGCGATTCGGCTTCGTCGACGCACTTGTCGACATGGGTGCGACGATCCAGGTGCACAAGGACTGCCTGGGCGGTCAGGCCTGCCGGTTCGGCCAGCGCAACTTCAACCACTCGGCGGTCATCGTCGGGCCGACCCGGTTGCACGGCGCTGACATCGAGGTGCCCGACCTGCGCGGCGGTTTCAGCCACCTCATCGCAGCGCTGAGCGCCGAGGGCACGTCGACGGTGTCGAACGTGGGCATCATCGCCCGCGGCTACGAGAACTTCATCACCAAGCTGCGTCTGCTCGGGGCCGACTTCTCCACCGAGGATTAGGCCGGATGAGTTCCAGCGCGAAGCGGCGCGATCACAGCGAGACGCGCACGCCATCGGTGTTCTGGCTGCTCGCGTCCGTCGTGCTGCCCATCCTGAACCTCTCGGCGAAGTACCGGTTCCACAACCCGGAGAAGCTCCCGGACACCGGGGCGTACGTCTTGGCGCCCAATCACTACAGCGAGATCGACCCGATCATCGTGGCGGTCGGCGCGTACAAGCTCGGTCGGCTGCCGCGGTTCCTCGCTAAAGCGTCGCTCTTCCACGTGCCGATCGTCGGTGCGGCCATGCGGTCGTCTGGCCAGATCCCCGTGGAGCGGTCCGGTCATAACGGCCACCAGGCCGTCAAGGCGGCGGAGGAGCTGGTCGAGAAGGGCCGCCTCGTCATCGTCTATCCCGAGGGCTCCCTCACGCGGGATCCCGACCTGTGGCCGATGCGCGGCAAGACGGGAGCGGTGCGCATCGCCCTCGAACGCGGCATCCCGGTCATCCCGTGCGCTCATTGGGGTACGCAGGCGATCATGCCGCGCTACTCCAAGAAGATCACCCTGTTCCGTCGCAAGCCCGTCGACCTCATCTTCGGGGACCCCGTGGACCTCGATCGCTTCCGCGGACGAGGACTCGAGCCGGCGCTGCTCGTCGAGGCCACCGACGTCGTCATGGCCGCCATCTCGGAGTTGCTCGCCCAACTGCGCGGTGAACCGGCGCCCGCGGAGCGTTGGAATCCCTCGGTGCGCGGTCAGACCGAGACGGGTCGCTTCGATGGCTAAGCCCGTCGTGGCGCCCCGCACGCGCGTCGCGGTGCTCGGCGCGGGAAGCTGGGGCACGACCTTCGCCAAGATCCTCGCGGATGGCGGCGCCGACGTGATGATCTGGGCACGGCGCCCCGAGTTGGCTCGCGAGATCCAGGAGGCCAAGCGCAACAGCGACTACCTTCCCGGCATCAACCTCCCGTTGAGCCTTCGGTCCACGGCGAGGCTCGAGCTCGCCCTGCTCGGCGCCGAACAGGTCTTCGTCGCCGTGCCGAGCCAGTCGCTGCGGGCGACCCTCACGGCTGCCGAGCCGTACCTCGGCAGTGAGGCGATCGTCGTCTCCCTCATGAAGGGTGTCGAGAAGGGCACCGACCTGCGCATGAGCGAGGTCATCGCGCAGACCCTGCCCATCCCGGATGAGCGCATCGCCGTGGTGTCCGGTCCCAACCTCGCCCTCGAGATCGCCAAGCAGCAGCCGACGGCGGCCGTGGTCTCCTCGACGAGCCTCGAGACCGCGCAACGCGTTGCGGTGCTCTCGCGCGCCCCCTACTTCCGCACCTTCGTCAACACCGACGTGATCGGCACGGAGTTCGGCGGGGTGCTGAAGAACCTCATCGCCGTGGCGATCGGCATCGTCGACGGCGTCGGCTACGGCGAGAACACCAAGGCGTCCATCATCACGCGCGGGCTCGCCGAGATGACGGACTTCGCGGTCGCCCACGGCGCGCAGGTCGAGACCCTGTCGGGACTGGCTGGTCTCGGCGACCTCATCGCCACCTGCCAGTCGCCGCTCTCCCGCAACAACACGGCTGGCCGCCTGCTCGGCCAGGGCTTCACCTTGACCGACGTGGTGAAGCAGATGAACCAGACCACCGAGGGGCTGGCATCCGTCGCGCCGGTGCTCGAACTGGCCAAGGCGAAGGGCGTCGAGATGCCCATCGTCGAGCAGGTGCGCCAGGTGCTGGATGGCACGCTCAAGCCGCGGGACATGGCGCCGCACCTCACGACCGATTCCGACGAGCCTCAGGGCGAGAGGAGCCTCGATGACCGTTCCAACCAGGGTGGCGCTGCTGTTTGGCGGTCGATCAAGCGAGCATTCGATCAGCTGCGCGACGGCGGGCGGGGTTCTCTCCGCGATTGACCGCGACGCGTTCGAGGTCGTCCCGATCGGCATCACCCGGGACGGTGCATTCGTGCTCGAGGTCGACGATCCGGCGCGGTTCGCGCTCGATCCCGACGACCTCCCCGAGGTGATCGACAACGGCACCCGGGTGGCGTGGCCGCAGAGCGCCCGCTCCCGCGAGATCACGGTGACGGATGCCGACGGCAGCGTGCGATCGCTCGGGGAGATCGACGTGGTGTTCCCCATCCTGCACGGACCGTTCGGCGAGGACGGCACCATCCAGGGGTTGCTCGAACTGGTCGGGCTTCCCTACGTGGGTTCGGGCGTGCTGGCCAGCTCGCTCGGCATGGACAAGCACTTCACCAAGACCGTCCTCGAGCACGCGGGCATCGCCGTCGCGCCGTGGCGCACGGTCACGGCGGTCGACTGGGTCGCCGATCCGCAGGGAGTCGCGTCGGCGCTGGACGCCCTCGGCCTGCCCGCCTTCGTCAAGCCCGCGCGCGCCGGCTCGAGCGTCGGGGTGTCGAAGGTGACTGACCCGTCGCAGCTGAACGAGGCTCTCGCCGTCGCATTCGCCGAGGACGATAAGGTGCTCATCGAAGCGGCCGTTGCGGGCCGCGAAGTGGAGATCGGCGTCCTCGGTGCGCGAGCAGGCGAGCGCGCACGGGCATCGACGGCGGCCGGTGAAGTGGTGATGACCGACCGGGCGTTCTACGACTTCGAGGCCAAGTACCTCGGCGCGTCCGGGGTGGAGCTGGTCTGCCCGGCCGACCTGACCGACGACCGGCTCGCGGAGATGCAGGACCTCGCCATCCGTGCGTTCGAGGCCATCGGCGCCGAAGGACTCGCGCGGGTCGACTTCTTCCTCACCGATTCCGGCTTCGTCGTCAACGAACTCAACACCATGCCGGGGTTCACGCCGATCTCGATGTTCCCGACCTGCTGGATCGCCTCGGGGATGAGCTACCCCCAGCTGATCACGGAACTCATCGAACTCGGCATCGCTCGGGGCGCGCGCGCCTGATCGGCTCGCCGTCCCCCTCCGGCGGGGTGCTCAGCCGGCTGGTGTCGGCGTGCTGGTCGGTTCCGGCACGTCGCTGACGTCGGTGCACTGGTTCTTCGCGGGGATGGCGCTGACGGCCGAGGCGAGGTCGGCGAGCGTGGTCGAACCGCTGACGGTGTCGTAGTCGAGAATCACCTCGACCGCCGGCGTCCTGCCGAACGTGGTGAATCGATACCGGGGAGCGTTCGAGTCGTCCTCGACCCAGTCGACCCCGTTGACGCTCACGCACGGGTCGGTCGTCGGCCCGGGAGACGGCACGCCGCATCTCAGCAGGACGGCCGCCGGGTCTCCCCACGCCCCCGTTCCCTGAGCGCCGGTCTCGCGCTCCGGCAGGTCGGCGACAGTCTGGGGGAGTCGCACCACGACCGAGGCGCAATCCGTCGATGCGGCGTTCTTCGCCGGGTCGAGGGAGACGGTGGATGCGCAACCGGCGAGGATCACGGCGAGGCCGGCGAGCGCAGCGGCGAGTTCGGCCGCACGGGCCGTGGAACGGAGGGACATCGCCTTCAGGCTAGCGTGTGATGAGTGAACGACGCTGAGAACCGGCACGATCCGGACACGCTCACCGCGGTGAGCGAGACCGCGGTGCTCCAGCGGCTGTTTCCGCGGCTGCCGGCGGCTGATGGTGCGCTCATCGGACCCGGCGACGACGCTGCCGTCCTCGCCGCTCCCGACGGGCGGTTCGTCGTGACGACGGACATGATGATCCACGGACCGGACTTCCGGCTGGCCTGGTCATCGCCGTTCGAGTTGGGGTGGAAGGCGGCAGCGACCAACCTCTCCGACGTGGCGGCCATGGGTGCTGCTCCCACCGCGCTCGTCGTGGCCATCGCGGCCCCGGGCGACACCGAGGTGACCACCTTCGAGGGGATCGCGGATGGACTCCGGGAGGCGTGTCTCGCCCTCGCGCCCGGCTGCGGCGTCGTCGGCGGCGACCTGTCCGTCTCCTCGACGATGACCATCGCCGTCACGGCGTTCGGCGACCTCGGAGGGCGGCGTCCCGTGCTGCGGTCGGGCGCCCGGCCGGGTGACGTGGTCGCGCATGCGGGAGCGCTCGGTGAGGCCGCCGCCGGCCTGGCGCTGCTGTTCGCCGACGCCGTCGATGCCGACGGCGAGCCGGATGCCGGGCGGGCGGCCGCGGCGCGCATCCGTCATCCGCGACTCATCGAGGCGCAGTTGCGTCCCCGGCCGCCCATCGCCGCCGGGACCCTGGCGGCCGATGCTGGTGCCACCGCGATGCTCGACGTGTCCGACGGTCTGGCGTTCGATGCCGCACGCATCGCCCGGGCGAGCGGAGTCGGCATCGACCTCGACGCTCAGGCGCTCGGAATCGACGTCGAGCGGGCGCTCGGCGGCGGCGAGGACCACGGGCTGCTGGCCACGTTCCCGCCGGACGCGGAGCTCCCCGCGGTGTTCCGGGTGATCGGTCGCGTCACAGCGGGTGCCGGGACGCTCTTCGTCGACGGCGTCGAGCACACGCCGGTGGGCTGGGATCCCTACGCCGGCTGGGACGGCGTGGCCGGCTGAAGCCACCACAGGACGGTCTCGCCATAGCGCCGCTCGCGCTCGAGCTCGAGTCCGGCGGGCAGCGAGGGCTGCGGGGAACGCGTGCTGCGCTCGATGACAACGGCCGCAGCGTCGGCGAGGCGCGGGACGAGAGCGGCGAGGACTCGGGCGAGATCGGGCTCGTCGAGGTCGTACGGCGGGTCGATGAAGACCAGGTCGACCGGAGCGCCGCCGGCATCCAGGAACGCCTGCACCGGTGCGGTCGCCACCCGCACCCTCGGGCGACGGGCAGACCCGGCCGCGGCGACGACGGCCTCGGCATTGCGACGGCAGAGCGCAGCCGCCGCCGGATTGCGCTCCACGAGGACGACGGATGCCGCCCCGCGGCTGGCCGCCTCGAGTCCGAGGGCGCCGGATCCGGCGTAGAGGTCGAGCACCTCCGCGCCGGCGATGGCGTCGCGGGCGTCGAGGGCCGAGAAGATCGCTTCGCGCACGCGGTCGCTCGTGGGTCGGGTCCCCGATCGCGGCACGGCGAGGCGGAGTGAGCCGGCGAATCCGGAGACGATGCGCGTCATGACGATCGAGCCTAGCCGTGGTCACCTGGGCCGTCGGCGCACGCCGTTAGCATCGAGGTATGACGGTGGCGAGTGCGGCGAGAGGCGATGCGAGCGGCGCGCCGGGCACCTCGGCCTCCGCCCCCGACCCGCTCGACGTGCGCCTCACCACCGCCCTCGATCCACGAACCGCCGCAGCGCTCAAGAAGGCCTTCGGCCACGAGACCGTCGGTGACCTGCTGGCCCACTACCCTCGGCGATACGCGCGTCGAGGTGAGCTGACGGCGCTCGACCGCCTGCCGCTCGACGAGAACGTCACCATCGTCGCCGAGGTGAAGACCTCGACGTCCCGGTCGATGAAGGCGCGGCGCGGCAGCATCCTCGAAGTCGTCATCTCCGACGGATCGGGACGGATCGCCCTCACCTTCTTCAACCAGGCCTGGCGTGAGCGTGAGCTGGTGCCGGGCGCCCGCGGCATCTTCTCGGGGAAGGTGACCGCGTACAAGGACAGCAGGCAGCTGGCCCACCCCGACTACGAGTTGTTCGAGGACGATCTCGACGTTCCGTCCGACGGCGAGGAGGCTCGCCGCTGGGCGGAGAAGCCGATCCCGCTCTACCCCGCGACGGCGAGCCTGTCGAGCTGGAAGATCGGCAAGGCCATCGCGGCCGTGCTCGACGGACTCCGATCCGTTCCCGACCCCGTGCCCGACGCGGTGCGGGCCCCGCGCCGCCTGCTTCCGTCCGGCCGGGCGATCGAACTCATCCACCGGCCGCAGACGGATGCCGACTGGAACCGGGCGCGCGCCGCCCTCACCTTCCAGGAGGCCTTCGTCCTGCAGGCGGCGTTGCTGCAGGAGAGGGCGGTCCATCGGGCGCGTCACACCCTCCCGCGAGTGCCGAAACCCGGAGGCCTGCTCGAGCGGTTCGACGCCTCGCTGCCCTTCACCCGCACGGGGGACCAGCGGACCGTGGGCGCGGAGATCGCCGAGGACATCGCCACGGCGTCGCCGATGAACCGGCTCGTGCAGGGCGAGGTCGGTTCGGGCAAGACGCTCGTCGCTCTCCGCGCGATGCTCGCGGTCGCCGAGAGCGGCGGGCAATCGGCGCTGCTGGCTCCGACCGAGGTGCTCGCCGGCCAGCACCTGCGATCGATTGCGCGTGCTCTCGGTCCGCAGTTGAGCGCGGAACTCATGCCGACCCTGCTCACGGGACAGCTCGGAGCCGCCGAGCGGCGGAGCGCGCTGCTCCGCATCGTGTCGGGACAGGCGCGCATCGTGGTCGGAACTCACGCCCTGCTCGGCGATGCCGTCAGCTTCTTCGACCTGGGCCTCGTCGTGGTGGACGAGCAGCACCGCTTCGGCGTCGACCAGCGCGAGGCGCTTCGGGTCAAGGGCGCCGAGCCGCCGCACGTCCTCGTGCTGACGGCCACTCCCATTCCCCGCACCGTGGCCATGACGGTGTTCGGCGACCTCGATGTGAGCGTCATCCGGGAACTGCCGGTAGGGCGTGCGGGCATCGACACGCACGTCGTGCCCCTCGCCGAGAAGCCCGGCTGGGTCTCACGCGTGTGGCAGCGCATCGCCGAGGAACTCGCCCTCGGCCGCCAGGCGTTCATCGTGTGTCCCGCGATCGATGCGCGCGAGCCGGAACCGGGGGAGCAGCTCGAGGAGGTCGAGACACCGACCGCCGCCGCGCCGGCCTCGGTCGAGACCATCATGGACGTCCTGACGCGCGTTCCCGTGCTGGAAGGACGACGCATCGAGGCCCTGCACGGGCGCATGACGAGCGAGGAGAAGGACCGCATCATGCGCGCCTTCGCCGATGGCTCCATCGACGTCCTCGTCGCAACGACCGTCATCGAGGTGGGTGTCGACGTGCCCAACGCGTCCACGATGGTCGTGCTCGACGCCGAGCGCTTCGGAGTCTCGCAGTTGCACCAGCTGCGCGGCCGGGTGGGGCGCGGTTCGGTGCCCGGCCTGTGCCTCCTCGTGACCAATGCCGAGGAGGGCTCGCTCGCACGCGAGCGGGTCGACGCCGTTGCGGCAACACTCGACGGTTTCGAGCTTGCCCAGGTCGACCTGGAGCTCCGGCGCGAGGGGGACGTCCTGGGCGGCACGCAGTCTGGCGGGCGCTCATCGCTCCGACTGCTGAGGGTCGTCGCGCATGCCGAGATCATCGCCGACGCACGGGCGGCCGCCGAGGAGATCATCGCGGACGACGGCGATCTCGCCCGGCATCCGGCGCTCCGAGGCGCCGTCGCACGCCGGCTCGACGAGGCCGAGCGCGGATACCTCAGCCGGGCCTGATTTGACGCACCGATTCACACGCGAACTCCAGCAGAAGCGCACGGAACCCGCGATAGTCTGAACATCATGCGCAGGATCGCCGTCGTTCCCGGATCATTCGACCCTGTCACGCTCGGCCACCTCGACGTCATCGAGCGGGCAGCCGGCCTGTTCGACGAACTCCATGTGCTCGTCGTGCACAACCCCGACAAATCCGCCCTGCTCCCCATCGCCCAGCGGGTCAGCCTGCTCGAGCGCTCCATCGCGGATGTCGGCGAGCACGACAACATCGTGGTCGCGGCGTGGAGCGTCGGCCTCCTGGTCGACTACTGCACGGATGTCGGCGCCTCGGTGCTCGTCAAGGGCATCCGGTCGCAGATCGACGTCGCCTACGAGACACCGATGGCCATCGTCAACCGCAACCTGGCCGGCGTCGAGACCATCTTCCTGCTGCCCGATCCCGGGCATGCTCACGTGTCCAGTTCGCTCGTGCGACAGGTCGCCGGACTCGGGGGCGACGTCGCCCCCTACGTTCCGAACGCCGTCGCCGACTACCTCCAGGGGAACCGATGAACTCCTACGCCACTCACATTCCCACCGAGGCCAGCGTGCTCGCCCCCGACGACACCGAGCCGATGCCGCTCGATGAGGTCAATCGTCACTCGAGGGCCGTCATGGCGAACGTCGAGGCCGTGATCGCCGGAAAGCACTCGGCCGTCCGGACGGCGCTCACCGTGCTCCTCGCCGAGGGCCACCTCCTCATCGAGGACGTGCCCGGAGTCGGCAAGACCATGCTCGCGAAGGCGATGGCCAAATCCGTGGACTGCAGCGTCAGCCGCATCCAGTTCACGCCCGACCTCCTCCCGAGCGACGTGACCGGGGTGTCGATGTTCAATCAGGCTGAACGGCGCTTCGAGTTCAAGCCCGGAGCGGTGTTCGCCAACATCGTCATCGGCGACGAGATCAACCGCGCGTCGCCGAAGACGCAGTCGGCGCTGCTCGAGTGCATGGAGGAGCGCCAGGTCACGGTGGACGGAACCACCTATCCGCTCGGCTCGCCCTTCACCGTCGTCGCGACGCAGAACCCGATCGAGATGGAGGGCACGTACGCGCTGCCGGAGGCGCAGCGCGACCGTTTCATGGCGCGCATCTCGATGGGCTACCCCGACACCGAGAACGAGGTCTCGATGCTGACGACCCGCGACCTGGTGAGCCCCCTCGAGCAGATCACGGGCGTGGTCGACCTCTCCCAGCTGCGCGCGATGATGGCGGCGGCACGCGCCGTGTTCGCCGCTCCAGGAGTGAAGGAGTACGCCGTCGCACTCGTGCGCGCCACGCGCGAGGACCGCGACCTGCGGCTCGGCGGAAGCCCCCGTGCGACCCTCCAGCTGGTGCGGGCGGCCAAGGCCCACGCCGCACTGCACGGTCGCGACTTCGTGCTTCCCGACGACATCGACGACCTCGCGGTGTCGGTGCTCGGCCACCGCCTGGTTCCGACCAGTCGAGCCCTCGGGCACCACCACCAGGACAGCGCCGCCCTCATCGAGGAGATCGTCACCCGCATCCTCTCGCAGACGCCCGTGCCGCTCGGCAACCAGAAGAAGGCCTGAGGGCGCGGATGGCCGGGAGCCCGCGAGGAGGCAGGCTGTGGTGGCCGCGGCCGACGCTGCGAGGCTGGGCGCTGCTCGCGGCCGGCATACTGCTGTTCCTCTACGGGCTCTTCCTCGAGCGACGCGACGCCCTTTTCCTCGGGAGCTTCCTCATCCTCGTCCCGGTCGTGGCGATGGCCTACGTCCTGTTGCGGCGGTTGCGCGTGCACGTCAGCCGCACGTTCTCGCCGGCCGTCGTCGCCGCGGGCAGCGAAGCGGTCGTCGGCATCACGCTGCAGAACCTCTCCACCAGGCCCACCTACGGCGCCCGCTGGCGCGACCAGGCCGAGCGCGGCATCCAGACGCCCGAGAGCACGCTGCTGCCGAGTCTCGGCCGCCATGGGAGACCGGATGAGGGTGACACGGCGCGACTGGAGTACACCCTCACCCCCAGGCGTCGAGGCGTCTACGGCGTCGGCCCGATCGTGCTGGTGCGCTCAGACCCCTTCGGCCTGGCCAGCGGTCAGCAGACGGCGGGGGAGCCGCATGACCTCGTCGTGACGCCCCGCGTGACGCCCCTGCCCGGCAACGCCCTGTCGTTGACGTCTGGCGAGGGTTCGATGCACGAACTGCTGCGCATGACCAACCCCAACTCCGACGAGCTCATCGCCCGCGAGTACCGACCCGGCGATCCGCTGCGGCGCATGAACTGGCCGGCAACCGCCCGACACGGTGAGTTGATGGTGCGCCAGGAGGAGCAGCGCAGCAATCCCGAGGCTCGGCTGGTGATCGACACCACGCTCGCGGGAAGCCTGCGCTCGGCCACCGGCGATCGCCGCAGCCGCATGGAGGGGGCGTTCGAGCTCTCGTTGGAGATGGCCGCATCCGTCGGCATCCACCTTCTCGACGGGGGCTACCGGCTCGACGTGATCGAGACCGGCCCGAGCCAGCTCTCGCCCGGGACGGAACGAACCCACGGCGGTCTCGTCGGCGACCTGCCCACGGCCTACCGTGTGCCAGCGGGCGATCGGGAGTTCCTCGAGGGCCTGGCCAACCTCACCATGCCGAACCTCGCCATCCGTCCCGAGAGGTCGAGTCAGCCGCCCGGCAGCGCGCTGCGCACGGTCGGCATGAAGCTGCCGACCTTCGCCGTCCTCGTCGATCCCGATCCCGAACAGGTGCGCGAGCTCGCGATCCTGCGGTCCTGGGCCGAACCGGCATTCGCCTTCGTGCTCGACACCGTGCGGCAGGAGGCCATCGACGCGCTCGAGGACGCCGGTTGGCGCTGCGTCCCGCTTCGCAGCGCGCGCAGCATCGCCGACGCCTGGACGCGAACCGACCGGAGTGCGGTGACCGATGGCGCGTGATCAGAGCCGCTTCGCCGAGCGCGGAACCACCTATTGGCCCCTCACGGGAGCCCTCGTCGTGCTGCTCCTCACGGCCTGCATGGCGCTCGGGCCCGTCCTGCGCAACTCGGCATGGTGGTGGGGGATGGCGGTCACCGCCACCGTCGTCCTCGTGTCGGCCGCGGTGTTCCGTCGGCTGCGGTGGCCGGTCTCGGTGGTGCCCGTCGGCGCGCTGGGTGTGCTGCTGGTCTTCCTCACGGTCTTCTTCGGCGATGGCTCGGGGCTGCTGTGGGTCATACCGACTCCCACGACGCTGGAACGCTTCGGCGATCTCATCCAGGCCGGCGAACTCTCCATCCAGCAGCAGGCAGTGCCCGCTGTTCCCTATCCGGGCATCCTGTTCCTGCTCTGCGTCGGTGCCGGCGCCATCGCGATCGTGCTCGACACCGTCGCCATCACCCTCAGGGCGCCCGCCATCGCCGGAGCCCTCGTCCTCATCCCCGTCGCCGTACCCGCTCTCATCACCACGAGCGGCACCGACATCCTGCAGTTGGTCCTCGTCGCGGCGGCGTACCTTCTGCTGCTCCGGGTGGACGTGCGCACCCGTCGAGCGGCCGAGGCGGCCAACCCCGATCATGGTCGTTCGGCTGCTCGAAGCTTCGGCCCGGATCGCCGAGGCCCCGGACCGGTCTGGGGTTCGCTGGGCGTGGCCGCGATCGCCATCGTCAGCGCGCTCGTCCTCTCGGCGGCGACGCCCGCGCTCTCCGACACCTCGGTGATCAACTCCCGTTCCAACGGGGTGCTGTTCGGCAACGGAGTGAGTCCGCTCATCGACCTGGGCCAAGACCTGAGGCGCCCAGAAGAGACACTCGCGTTGCACTACAGCAGCGATGCCGACGAGCATCCCTACCTCAAGCTGCTCACACTCGACACGTTCTCCGACGACCTCGAGTGGGTGGCCGGCCACGGCCCGATCAACAAGGGAAACGGGGTCGACGACATCGGGTCCGCGCCAGGCCTCACGTCCCGCATCGAACGGACCAAGACGACCACCGATGTGCAGATCGACAACGTGATCAGCTCATGGCTGCCCGTGCCGTACCCGGCCACCTCCATCAGCGGCCTCGCGGGCAACTGGACATGGGATGACACGGCCCTCACGGTCTCGAGCGAGCAGTCCACGACGCGCAATCAGCGCTACACGGTCAAGGCGATCGCCCTCAAGCCCACCGCGGCCCAACTGCGCGACGCGGGAACGGACTATCCGCCCGATATCGCGGCGCTCTCCTCGGTCCCGGCGGCGGCCCCGCCCGTCATCGCCTCGACCGCCAAGGAGGTCACCGCGGGGACGACGAACCCCTACGACGCGGCCGTGGCGCTGCAGCGCTACCTGCGCGGCAACGACTTCGCCTATTCGACACAGGCCCCCATCGACCAGAACTACGACGGCGGAAGCCTCGGTGTGATTGCCAAATTCCTCGAGGTGAAGAAGGGCTACTGCATCCACTTCGCGTCGACGATGGCGGTGATGGCCAGGACGCTCGGCATCCCGGCCAGGCTCGCGCTCGGCTACCTGCCCGGGGAGAGCCAGGAGGCGGCCTTCGCCGACCGCACCCGTTGGGACGTGAGCTCCCACGACCTGCACACCTGGCCGGAGCTCTACTTCCCATCCGTGGGGTGGGTCCCCTTCGAGCCGACCACCGGTCGCGGGTCGATCCCCGATTACGCCTTGGCGACCGGTGCCACCGACACCTCCACGAGCGCACCGGCGGCGGCGGAGGACAAGCGCCCCACCAACCAGGGCCTGCTCGATGCACAGCACAACGCCGCCGGCTCCTCGCAGGCGCAGGGCGCGCTCGGCACTTGGCTGCAGACGGCGGCCATCGTGCTCGGCATCGTGGTGCTCCTGTTGGCCCCGCTGCTCGTGCGCCGCGGCATCCGATTCGTGCGTCGTCGACGGCTGGCGCGCGCCGGGCCGCCATCACTGGCGTGGCGGGAGTTCGTCGACACGACGCTCGACTACGGCATCGGCATCTCCGACACCGAGACTCCGCGCCACCTGGCCGACCGAGCGTTCAGCAGGCCGGAGGACTCCGCCGTCCGCGAGAGCCTGGAACGACTGCTCGTCGCGGTCGAGTACGAGCGATACGCCCGACCGGATGCTCACCCCGACGTGCGTACGGCCCGCGTCGCCGATCTCGATGCGGTGCTGCGCGCCCTGCGCATCCGTGCGTCCTGGCCGGTGAGGCTCCGCGCCGCCCTGCTGCCGCGATCGCTGTGGCCGGCCGCCTTCGGTCCGGCGCCGGGAACTCCGGCGGTGTCCGCGTAGAATCTCCCGGTGAGCAAGTTGCAGAAGACCCCTTACACGGTCAACGTCAGGGACATCGTGCACCGGCCGGGGGAGATGCGCGAGCAGCGCCTCGAGATCCCCATCACGGAAGACCTGGGTGAGGGTCTCGTCGCCGTAAGGGCCGGTGACACCATCGACGCCGAGCTCCGACTCGAGAGCGTCCACGAGGGCATCCTGGTCTCCGCGAACGTCTCCGCGACCGCATCCGGAGTGTGTGGACGGTGCCTCATCGACATGGAGCAGGGTGTCGAAGTCGAGATTCAAGAGCTTTTCGCGTATTCTCTAGGGGAAGCTTTCGAGTTCGAGGTTCAAGACGACCATGTGGATCTTGAACCACTCATCAGGGATGCGGTAGTGCTTGCACTTCCGTTCCAGCCGGTCTGCCGGCCGGATTGCCCGGGGCTCGACCCTGAGACGGGGTTGAGACTCGCCGATCATCCTGAACTCGCCGAACGAGTTCAGCGCGACCCGCGCTGGGACGCGCTCGCCGATCTGGGAGCTTCCGAAGACTACAGCGCCGGCTCAGCCCGGTCCGCTGACACGAAGAAAGAGAGATAGTCATGGCTGTTCCCAAGCGGAAGAAGTCACGCGCCAACACGCACGCTCGTCGTTCGCAGTGGAAGGCCGAGGTCCCCACGCTCGTCAAGACCGTCGAGAACGGCAAGGTCACCTACAGCCTCCCGCATCGCGCCAAGGTCGTCACCGACTCCGCCGGTACCGAGCTGTTCCTTGAGTACAAGGGACGCAAGGTCGCCGACGTCTAGTCCGGCCCTGCTCGACATGCTCGGCATCGACATCGATGCCGAGCTTCTCGAGTTGGCGCTGACGCATCGCTCGTACGCATACGAGAACGGTGGCATCCCCACCAACGAGCGTCTCGAGTTCCTCGGCGACTCCGTGCTCGGCCAGGCCGTCACGGTGAAGCTTTACCTCGACAACCCGGCGCTCAGCGAGGGCGACCTCGCCAAGAGGCGGGCGAGCCTCGTCAGCAGTGCCGCTCTCGCGGAGATCGCACGGCTGATGGGACTGGGCGCGCACATCCGCCTCGGCCGCGGCGAGGTGCAGACGGGTGGACGCGACAAGGCGTCGATCCTCGCCGACACGGTCGAGGCGATCATCGGTGCCGTCTTCCTCGACCGGGGGCAGGACGTTGCCACCGCATTCGTGCTGAAGCTGGTCGAGCCTCTCATGGCCGATCCCGCCCGGTTCGGAGCGGCGATGGATCCGAAGACGAGCGTGCAGGAGGCCGCTGCGCGCATCGGGGCTCCCGCGCCGGTGTATGTCATCACCGAGAGCGGACCCGACCACGCCAAGATCTTCGTCGCCACCATCACGGTGGGCACGGTCGAGGCGGTCGGCGAGGGCACCAGCAAGAAGAATGCCGAGATGGCCGCCGCGCTCGAGGCGTGGGCGATCATCAACCAGAAGACCCCCGCCGCGCAGCAGGGCTGAGTCGTGCCCGAGCTGCCAGAGGTGGAGGTGGTCCGCGCCGGCCTCGAGCCGGTCGTGACCGACGCGTTCGTCTCCGGCGTCGAGGTGTTCGAGCCTCGATCGCTCAAGCGGCACGTGCCAGCGCGGGGAGGGTTCGCTGCGCTCATCGAGGGCAGGCGGATGCTCGCGGCGGTGCGCCGGGGAAAGTTCCTGTGGCTGCCGCTCGACTCCGGCGATGCCCTCGTGACCCATCTGGGCATGAGCGGCCAGGTGCTGCTGCGCGCGCCCGGACACGAGGAGAGCGGGCTGCTGCGCATCCGCCTCCACCTCGAACACCCCGATCACGGCGAGTACTGGGTGAACTTCGTCGACCAGCGCATCTTCGGCGGCATGGCGGTGGACGCGATGGCTCCAGCCGCCGATGGCTTCACGGCCGGCTACGCGGGCGCCGTGCACGGCGATTGGGACGTGCTCATTCCGAGCCAGGTCGCTCACATCGCCCGCGATCCATTGGACCCGGCCTTCGACGACGCCACCTTCATCGCCCGACTGCGCTCGACGCGCAGCGGTGTCAAGCGCGCGCTACTGGACCAGCGCCTCGTCAGCGGCATCGGCAACATCTACGCGGACGAGGCGCTGTGGGCGGCGAAGATGCACTACGAGCAACCCGGCAACACCCTCTCGGTTCGGCGAGCGCGACTCCTGCTGACCGAGGTTCGCCAGGTACTGGCGAAGGCCCTCGCCGAGGGCGGCACGAGCTTCGACGCCCAATACGTCAACGTCAATGGGGCGTCGGGATACTTCTCGCACTCCCTCAACGTCTACGGGCAGCAGGGCAAGCCGTGTCCGCGGTGCGGAACGACGATCGTGCGCGAGCAGTTCATGAACCGCGGCTCGCACTTCTGCCCGCATTGCCAGAAGCTGCGCCGTCCGCGCTCCGCCTAGAGCGTCAGGCGCCGCGGATGTCCTCGAGCTGGTTGACCTTGATGAGCATGCCTCCCGGGGCGCGGAGTTGCAGCTGACGGCCGAATCCCGTGTCCGTCGGCCCCGACACGATCTCGACCTGGTCCTCGAGCTCACGCACCACGACGTCGAGGTCGGCGGCGGCGAAGTTCAGCTCCACCTCGCCGTCCCCCTGCTCGGGGTTGGCCGGATGCGCCAGCAGTGACAGCTGCGATGTGCCCAGCGCGAGGAGCACGAAGTCGCCCTCGCGGCTCCCCTCGATGACGGTGGCGCCGAGGGCCTCGTAGAACGCGACGGATGCGGGCAGGTCCCTTACATGGATCATGGGCTGCAGGGTGACGTCGGAAGCGGACATGGGATCTCCTCGTGAAAGCGATGGACGGAGTGGACTCGATCGTCCCACCATCGTGGGCTCATGAGTGCTCCCGCGCAACGGGCAGCCGACCAGCCCAGCCAGATGCCGGGCTGCGAGGCCGGTGTCGGGTACCGTTGTGCCAGACATCCCCGCCCAGGAAGGCCGCGCCGTTGTACCTGAAGAGCCTGACCCTCAAGGGGTTCAAGTCCTTCGCGCAGCCGACCACGTTCGCCTTCGAGCCCGGGGTCACCTGCGTGATCGGCCCGAACGGATCGGGCAAGTCCAACGTCGTCGACGCGCTCGCCTGGGTCATGGGCGAGCAGGGGGCGAAGACGCTCCGCGGCGGCAAGATGGAGGACGTCATCTTCGCCGGAACCTCGACGCGCGGGCCGCTCGGTCGCGCCGAGGTGACGTTGACCATCGACAACGCGGATGGCGCCCTCCCCATCGAGTACACCGAGGTCACCATCAGCCGCACGCTGTTCCGCAACGGCGCCAGCGAGTACGCCATCAACGGTCAGGGGTGTCGCCTTCTCGACGTCCAGGAGCTCCTCAGCGACTCGGGCCTCGGCCGCGAGATGCACGTCATCGTCGGCCAAGGCCAACTCGACGCCGTGTTGCGCGCGAGCCCCGAGGAGCGTCGCGGCTTCATCGAGGAGGCGGCCGGCATCCTCAAGCACCGCCGCCGCAAGGAGAAGACGGTCCGCAAGCTCGAGGCCATGCAGACCAACCTCACCAGGCTCAGCGACCTCGCCGGCGAGATCCGTCGCCAGCTCAAGCCGCTCGGGCGCCAGGCGGAGGTCGCCCGCGAGGCGCAGAACATCGCGGCCGTCGTGCGCGACGCCCGCGCGCGGCTGCTCGCTGACGACGTCGTCACCCTCCGTCGGGCGCTGGACGGGTTCACGCGCAGCGAGCACGTGCGCCACAGCGAGCGCATCGTCCTGCAGGAGCGACTCGAGCAGCGGCAGCTGCGCGTGCAGCGACTGGAGTCGCAGCTTTCCAGCGACGCCCTCGATACCGCCCGCAGGACCGCGTTCGGCCTGCAGTCCGTGCAAGAGCGCCTGCGCGGCCTCTACAACCTCGCCGGCCAGCGCATCGCGCTCCTCGGCAGCGAGGGCGAGATCGCCGAGGCGGCACAGACCGTGACGCCCCAGATGCTGCTCGATGCGCAGGACGAGGTCGAGCGACTCGCCGACCTCGTGCGCTCGGGCGAGCGTGCACTGCAGGATGCGTCGAGCGAGACGGTGGCCGCCCGCCGCCGCCTCGACGCCGTCGATGAGGAGATCGCCGCCCAGAGCGCGCTCGTCTCGCGCCACGCCCTCGAGCTCAGCAAGCTGCAGGGCGAGTCGGATGCCGCGGCGTCGCGACTGGCGGTCGTGCGTGGCGAAGTGCTCCGACAGGAGAACACCCTGGAGGCAGCCCGCGACCGGCGCGATGCAGCGCGAGCTGAGTTCGCCTCGCTCGAGACGGATGCCGTGGCGGTCGACCTCGGAGAGAGCGGTCTCGACGAGGCCTACGAGTTGGCCCAGGCCGCCGTGTTCGAGTCGGAGGGTGACATCGAGCGGTTGCGAGAGGACCTCCACGTGCTGGAGCGCGAGCGTGACGCCCTCGCCGCGCGCACCGGTGCCCTCTCGCTCGCCCTCGACCAGAAGGACGGATCGACCGCTCTCGTCGGAGCTCGCATCCCCGGCGTCCTCGGCCTCGTGGCCGAGCAGGTGCATGTGCAACCGGGCTACGAGGCGGCCATCGCCGCCGCGCTCGGCTCCCTCGCCGACGCCGTACTGGCAGAGGACCTCGATGCAGCGACGGATGCCGTGAAGCACGCGATCGACGGTGACTTCGGACGGGTGGACGTCGTCATCGCCCGGCCCGCACGGGCGTCGGGGGCTGCGTTCTCTGCGGATGGCGTCCTCTCGGCGGCGAGCGTCGTGACGGCTCCCGATGGCATCATCGCGTTGCTGTCCCAGACGGTCATCGCCGACGATCTCGATGCAGCTCGCCGAGCATGGAAGGCCGTGCTCTCGCGCGCCGATCGACCGGTCACCGTCATCACCATCAGCGGCGACGTCCTGACCGACTACGTCCTCCGCGGGGGTAACGGGGCGCGTCGGAGCCGGCTGGAGCTCGTGGCGGAGCGCGACGCGGCGTCCGACCGGCTCGGCGAGGTCACCTCGCTCATCGAGCGCTCGCGCTTCGCCCTCGCCGAGAAGCGGGGCGAGCTGCAGGTGGCGAAGGAGCAGAGCGCTCACGCTCTCGCGTCGCTGCGGGAGTTCGACGCGCAGCTGGCAGCGACCACCGAGAAGCTCAACCGCGCGCGGGTGCACACCGAGACTTCGGCTGCCGAGCACGACCGGCTGAGCGCGGCGCTCGCCTTGGCGGGGGAGCGGGTCGCCGAGGCGGAATCGGCGGCGGCGGCGGCGAGGTCCGCCCTGGACACCGCGGCCGCCCGCCCCCGACCCATGCTCGACGTGTCGGCCCGCGACGGTCTGTCGAGCGAACTCGAGCGCGCGCGCGAGGTCGAGGTCGAGGCGCGGTTGACGGTGGAGACCGCTCGCGAGCGTGTGCGCGGCGAGCAGGCGCGCCGGGCCGCGCTCTCCGCCCGCCTGGACGCCGAACGCGCCGCCGCCGAGGAGTCTGCTCGGCGAG
This sequence comes from Orlajensenia flava, assembly GCF_004801905.1. Taxonomy (GTDB): domain Bacteria; phylum Actinomycetota; class Actinomycetes; order Actinomycetales; family Microbacteriaceae; genus Orlajensenia; species Orlajensenia flava. The sequence continues at coordinate 132,822 of NZ_SSSN01000003.1, forward strand.
CCGTATTTCGCCGCCGTCAGGTGGACGCGGCCACCCGGGTGACGGATGCACTGCCCGCCGTCTTGGCGTCCGTCGACGCATCGGTCGCGCAGGCCGCCCTCGAGCTCGCTGAGGCGGAACGCGCCCGCGCCGGTCAGAGCGAGGAGCTCGCCGGCCTCCGCCGTGACGAGGCGGAGACGCGTGAACGACTGAGCGGCGTGACCGATAGCGTGCACAACCTGGAGCTGCAGATCTACGAGAAGAAGCTGCAGTTGTCCGGGTTGCTCGAGCGGGCGGGCTCCGAGCTCGGACTCGTGGAGGACGTCCTCGTCGCCGAGTACGGACCGGAGATCCAGGTGCCGGCGGAGGTCGACGGCGCGGAGTCGACGCCGTTCGATCGTGAACAGCAGCGACGTCGTCTCGAGAAGGCAGAACGCTCCTACGCCCAGCTGGGACGCGTTAATCCGCTCGCCCTCGAGGAGTTCGCCGCGCTCGAACAGCGGCATGCGTTCCTCACCGAGCAACTCTCCGACCTCACGAGGACCCGCGGCGACCTCATCACGATCATCACGGAGATCGACGAGAAGATGCAGGTGATCTTCGCGGCGGCTTTCGAGGACACCCGGCAGGCGTTCACCGAGGTCTTCCCCGTGCTCTTCCCGGGGGGCACGGGCAGCATCACCCTGACGGATCCCGAGAACATGTTGACGACCGGCATCGAGGTCGCCGTGAAGCCGGCGGGCAAGAAGATCGAGCGGCTCTCGCTGCTCTCGGGGGGCGAGCGCTCCTTGGCGGCTGTCGCGCTCCTCATCGCGATCTTCAAGGCGCGGCCGAGCCCGTTCTACATCATGGACGAGGTGGAGGCAGCACTCGACGACGCGAACCTCGGCCGACTGCTCACCATTTTCGAGGACCTGCGCGCCACCAGCCAGCTGATCGTCATCACCCACCAGAAGCGCACGATGGAGATCGCCGACGCGCTCTACGGCGTCTCCATGCGCCAGGACGGGGTCTCGGCGGTCGTGGGTCAGCGCGTCGCCGAGGAGCGCGCCACGGCCTGACCGGCGAGCCGCACCGCCGTGCTCAGCCGAGCGGCCGGTTGCTCCGGACGACACCGCCCGGGTCGACTCGGTCTTTGACCGCCCGCAGTCGATCGATCGCGGCTGGCTCGAAGGCGTCGGCCAGAGTCGACCCGAGTCCCAGGAACGTCGGAATCATGCCTTCTCCGCGATGCGTCTTTGCGAAGTCGCGCAGCGGCTGCAGCGAAGACGCCGCACGATCGGCTGTCGACGGATCGAAGACCGCGGCTCCGGCACTCGCGACACCGTGAGCACGCACTCCGCCCAGCAGCGCATCGGTCGGTTGGCCGATCCGCCCACCGAGAATCCGGACGCCCACCCGACCCAGCCCGAGTTCGACTCCACTCAGGAAGGCGGACACCAGATCACCAACCGTCTCCTCGTCGAGACTCGCGATGGAGCCGCCCCAGTCGAGGGTCGGCATGGGGTCGGTGGGCTCGTTGGCGACCGCGGCGAGCTGGCCGATGGTGAACTCGGTCAGGGTGTCCGCCACGGGCGTAGCCGCGGCCCGGAGAACCTCGACGACCGGCGCAGCTGAGGCCTCGTCGCCGAGATGCACGAAGTTCACGGAGGCGAGAGTCTGTCCTCGCAGCGGCGGAGGCATCATGGGCAGGTCGGGGAACCGCATGAGGCCGACCTCCGCACCGAGCCCGTCATCCAATGCGCTGGCCTCCGTCGCGGCGCGGAAGACCGCCGCGGCCGCGTCGATCGGAAACATCAGGCTGCCGCCGAAGAGCCGGTCAGCGGGGTGGAGGGTGAACTCGATGGCTGTGACGACTCCGAACAGGCCGCCTCCGCCGCGCAACGCCCACATCAGGTCGGCATCCGACTCATCCGTGACGCGGTGGAGCCGGCCGCCGGCGTCGATGAGTTCGACCGCTGTGAGCGATTCGGACGCGAGGCCGAACGCGCGCCCGAACAGCGACTGGCCGCCGCCGAGGGTGTAGGCCACGGCGTTCACCTCGGGGTTCGAGCCGGCGAGGGCGATGAGACCGGTTCCGTCGAGTCCGGTGAGCACTCGTCCCCAATTCACGCCGGCCCCGACCCGAGCGCGACGTCCGTCGACGTCGATCGACACCTCGTCGAACGCCCGGGGACGAATGAGGATGATGCCGTCGAGATCATCCGCCGCTCCGTGCCCGTTCGGCTGGACGGTGACTCCGAGACCGGCGTCGGCGGCGGCCGCCAGGATGTGACGGATGTCGTCCACGTCGGCCGGGAAGGCCACAGCCGACGGATGCTGTTGCACGGCGAGGTTCCAGGGAGCGCGCGCCGAGTCGTATTCGGCATCGCCGGGGAGGATGAGCTCGCCGGTCATTCGCTGGCGCAGGTCGGTGAGCGTCGCGGGGTCGATGGTGATGGACATGCAGCTGCTCCGTTCTTCGGACGGGCGCCCTCGGGCGGGTGCCCCGCTGGTCAGGCTAGCGACCCCCTCCGACGTGGCGGAAGAGCTGCCTTTACGCCGTGCGCGTATGCGTGCGCATCCGTCCTCACGATCACCGGCGCGCCGGGCCGCCCTAGTACGCTGGCCGGTATGGCAGAACGCAGTTCCTGGTCACTCGCCGGGGCCCTCCGCGGCATGTTCGCGAAGAAGACCATCGACGACGACACCTGGGACGACCTCGAGGACGCCCTCATCTCGGCCGACTTCGGACCGGACCTCACCGACGCCATCGTCGCCGAGCTGCGCGCCAAGGTCGCTCGCTACAACACGACCGATCCCGCCGACCTGCAGCGGATGCTGCGCGAGGGCATCGAAGAACGCCTCGTGCGCTTCGACACCACCCTCAAGCTCAGCGAGCGGCCGGCGGTCGTACTGGTCGTCGGTGTCAACGGTGTGGGCAAGACCACCACGATCGGCAAGTTCGCGCGCTTCCTGCGCGGCTACGGGCGTACCGTCGTCGTGGGAGCGGCCGACACCTTCCGGGCGGCCGCCGTCGAACAGCTCGCGACCTGGGCGGAACGGGCAGGCGCCGAGATCGTCCGCCCGCAGCAGCAGGGCCAGGACCCGGCATCCGTCGCCTTCCAGACCATCGAGCGCGCCAAGGCGCAGGGCATCGAGATCGTCATCATCGACACGGCCGGGCGCCTGCAGACCAAGGGTGGCCTGATGGACGAGCTCACCAAGATCAGGCGCGTGATCGAGAAGCAGGCCACGATCGCCGAGGTGCTGCTCGTGCTCGACGCCACGACCGGCCAGAACGGCCTCGCTCAGGCCGAGGCCTTCGTGCAGCACGCCGGTGTGACCGGACTCGTTCTGACCAAGCTCGACGGATCGGCCAAGGGCGGCTTCGTGCTGAGCGTGCAGGAGCGCACCGGCATCCCCATCAAGCTGGTGGGGCAGGGCGAGCAGATCGGCGACCTGACCGGCTTCACGCCGCACGTGTTCGCCCAGCAGCTCGTCGGATAGTCGGACAGGAGACAACGGATGGCCACGGAGCACGACTACTTCGGAATCATCGGCGACTACTGGTCGGAGCGGGTGGACGCCGGCGACCAGGATGTCGAGGTCGTCCTCGACGCCGACGAGGACGTCGAGGAGGCGTCCCTCGACGTCGCGGCCGCGATGATTGGCGAGCTCGAGCGCCTCGACGCCGACGTGCGGGAGTCGTTCGTCGGCGAACTCGCCTCTGGCGGGAGCGCGACATCCGAGTTCTTGGCGGGTCTCGTCGACCAGGTCGATGCCGAGACCGTCGACGAGGGCATCCGACGCGAGTCCGGCGACCGGCAGATGGACGTGCTGCGCTCGCTCGACCTGCTTCGCGTCGACCTCCGGCCCGACAACAACGGAGCCGAGGAGGCGTTCGCCGTCTTCGAGTACGCCTTCGCGCCCGACGACTTCGACGGGCGCCTCGTAGCGACGCTCGACATCAACGGCGACGTGGTGGGCGTGGAGTACCAGGACTGAGACGCGTCGCGCTGCCGGTAAACTGAGCGCACCATGGCAACTTTCGGCACCCTCTCCGACCGTCTCTCCGACACCTTCAGAAACCTCCGCACGAAGGGCCGGCTCTCCGCGTCCGACGTCGACGGGACCGTCCGCGAGATCCGCCGCGCCCTGCTCGACGCCGACGTCGCGCTCGACGTCGTCAAGGAGTTCACCGGCAAGGTGCGCGAGCGCGCACTCGGCGACGAGGTCAATAAGGCCCTGAACCCCGCCCAGCAGGTCGTCCAGATCGTCAACGAGGAACTCGTCGAGATCCTCGGCGGGCAGCAGCGTCGCCTCGAGTTCGCGAAGAAGCCGCCGACCGTCATCATGCTCGCCGGCCTTCAGGGGGCCGGAAAGACCACGCTCGCGGGCAAGCTTGCGAAGTGGCTCAAGAAGGACGGCCACACCCCGATGCTGGTCGCCGCCGACCTCCAACGACCCAACGCCGTCACGCAGTTGCAGGTCGTGGGTCAGCAGGCGGGCGTCGAGGTATACGCGCCCGAGCCGGGCAACGGCGTCGGCAACCCCGTGAAGGTCGCCAAGGACGCGATCAAGGAGGCCGAGCGCCGCCAGTTCGACACGGTCATCGTCGACACGGCCGGCCGACTCGGCGTCGACGCCGAGCTCATGAAGCAGGCGGGCGACATCCGCAAGGCCGTCGATCCCGACGAGGTGCTCTTCGTCATCGACGCCATGATCGGTCAGGACGCCGTCGCCACTGCCAAGGCGTTCCAGGCCGGGGTGGACTTCACGGGCGTCGTGCTCTCCAAGCTCGACGGCGACGCGCGAGGCGGTGCTGCACTCTCGGTCGCATCCGTCACGGGACGACCGATCATCTTCGCGTCGACGGGGGAGGGACTCGACGACTTCGAGCCGTTCCACCCCGACCGCATGGCCAGCCGCATCCTCGACCTCGGTGACATCCTCACCCTCATCGAGCAGGCACAGGAGGCCTTCGACGAGGACGAGGCCCGCAAGGTCGCCGAGAAGTTCGCCACCGACACGTTCACGCTGGACGACTTCCTTGGGCAGATGCAGCAACTGCGCAACATGGGCTCCATCAAGAAGATGATGGGCATGCTCCCCGGTGCCGGCGGGATGAAGCAGCAGCTCGAGAACTTCGACGAGCGCGAGATCGTGCGCACCGAGGCCATCATCCAGTCGATGACCAAGGCCGAGCGGGTCAACCCGAAGCTCCTCAACGGGTCGCGGCGTCTGCGCATCGCGCGCGGGTCTGGCATGACGGTGACGGATGTCAACCAGCTCGTGACGCGGTTCGAGCAGGCCGCGAAGATGATGAAGACCGTTGCGAAGGGCGGCATGCCCAACGTTCCCGGTATGGGCCCGATCCCCGGAGCCGGATTCAGCGGTGGTCGGGGCAAGCAGCAGGCCAAGAAGAAGGGCTCCAAGTCGGGCAACCCGGCCAAGCGGGCGGCCGAGAACGCCGCCATCGCCTCCGGTGCGAAGTCGACGACCGACGCGGCCGCTTCCGGCGGGTCCGGGTTCGGCATCGGTGGGGCCAAGGGCTCAGCTCCTGCCGCGCCGAGTGCCGAGGAGATGGCTGCCCTGCAGAGGTTCATGCGCTGACGCCTCTCGGTGCCCCATAGGCTGATCGGATGAGCACACGCATCGACGCCCGAGCCCGCACCGTCCGCATCGGCGTGCAGGTGCAGCCGCAGCACGCGCACTATGCCAAGATCCGTGACACCGTCTCGGAGCTCGAGGACCTCGGCGTCGACATCCTGTTCAACTGGGACCACTTCTACCCGTTGTCCGGTCCGGCCGACGGAGAGCACTACGAATCGTGGACGATGCTTGCCGCCTGGGCGGAGCAGACCAGCCGCGTGGAGATCGGCGCACTGGTGAACTGCAACAGTTACCGCAATGCCGACCTGCAGGCCGACATGGCCCGCACCATCGACAACATCAGCGACGGCCGGTTCATCTTCGGCACGGGCGCTGGGTGGTTCGAGCGGGACTACGACGAGTACGGCTACGAGTTCGGGACCGTCGGCTCTCGCATCGCGGCGCTCTCCGACGCCCTGCCTCGAATCGAGGACCGATGGACGAAGCTCAATCCGGCGCCCGTCCGCGACATCCCCGTGCTCATCGGCGGCGGAGGCGAGAAGAAGACCCTGAGAATCGTCGCGCGCCACGCGGACATCTGGCACAGCTTCTCCGACCCCGCCACGCTCGAGCGCAAGCTCGGAATCCTCGACGAGCACTGCGCCGTCGTCGGTCGCGACCCGCACGAGATCGAGGTCTCGGTTGAGCTGCGGCGCCAGAGTGAAGCGGATGTCGCCGAGCTGCACGCGCTCGGCGCCCGCCTCTTCACCTACGGCGTCAGCGGCCCCGACTACGATCTCGAACCGGTGCGACGCTGGCTCGCGTGGCGTGACGCAACCAACGCCTGAGCAGATCCCGTACGCGAGCAGACCCCGCAGGAGAACGATATGACCACCGGAGACCCCGACTACCGCGACTCAGCCCTCGAGTTCCCCACCGACTTCGTGTTCGGGTCGGCGACGGCCGCCTACCAGATCGAGGGCGCCGTCGCCGAGGATGGCCGCGGGCCGTCGATCTGGGACACCTTCAGTCACACGCCGGGAGCGGTCTTGAACGGCGACACGGGCGACGTGGCGGACGACCACTACCACCGGCTCGACGCCGACCTCGACCTGATGAAGGAGCTCGGCCTCGAGGCCTACCGGTTCTCCATAGCCTGGCCGCGCATCCAGCCGACCGGGCGGGGTCCGGCCAACGAGGCCGGTCTCGCCTTCTACGACCGCCTCGTCGACGGTCTCATCGCGCGCGGCATCCGTCCCATCGCCACGCTCTATCACTGGGACCTGCCGCAGGCGCTCGAGGATGCCGGCGGCTGGACAGAACGTTCCACGGCCGAGGCGTTCGCGGACTATGCGCGCATCATGGGCGAGCGACTGGGCGACCGGGTCGAGGTCTGGACGACGTTGAACGAGCCGTGGTGCTCGGCCTACCTCGGCTACGGTGTCGGGATCCACGCGCCGGGTCGTACCGACGATGCGGCAGCGCTGGCGGCAGTCCACCACCTCAACCTCGCCCACGGCCTCGCCCTGCAGGCGCTCGAGGAGGTGGTGAGCAACGACCCCGGCTTCTCCATCACCCTCAATCTGCACGTCCCGCGTCCGGACGGCGACACGGGTGCCGAGGCCGTCCGTCTGATCGACGGCATCGCCAACCGCGTGTTCCTCGACCCCCTGTTGAACGGGCATTATCCGGCCGACGTGCTCGCCGACACGGCGTCCGTCACCGATTGGTCGTTCGTACGGGATGGCGACCTCGAGGCGATTTCCGCCGTGCCGATCACGCTGCTCGGCGTGAACTACTACTCATCGAGTCGGGTGCGATTGTTCGACGAATCCGACGAGGTATCGGAGGATCGCGAGAAGGCGCTGTCGGGACCGTCGCCCTGGCCGGGAGTGGGCCGCCAGGTCGAGTTCCTCGCCGAGGACGGACCCCTGACCGAGATGGGGTGGAACATCGACCCGAGCGGGCTGGAGGACCTGCTCGTCGGTCTGCACGACGAATTCCCCGCCCTGCCTCTCATGGTCACGGAGAACGGCGCGGCATTCGCCGATGAGGTCTCCGACGACGGCGCGGTGCACGACGTCGATCGCACGGACTTCCTGCGGAGGCACTTCACGGCCGCACACCGGGCCATGCAGCGCGGTGCCGATCTGCGCGGCTACCAGGTCTGGTCGCTGCTGGACAACTTCGAGTGGAGCCTCGGCTACTCCAAGCGGTTCGGCATCGTCCGCGTCGACTACGACACGCTCGAGCGGCTGCCGAAGGACTCCGCGCGCTGGTACACCGAGCTCATCCGCTCGCGCCAACTGCCCGACGTGCCCTCGGCACCGCCGGTCGAGTAGCGCAGCGACCAACAGGGCTCACGGACGGAGGGGGCGCCCCTCGTGCATCTCGCGGACGAGGTGTGCGACCACCTGCGTGAGGTCGCCGTCCGCCGCGGCGGCCACCGCGAGCTGACGCTGGTAGCTGCCGCCGATATCGAGGATCTCCAGCACCTGGGCGAGTTCGGTCGCGCAGCCGAGGCGCTCGGCGACGGGCTGGAGCATCTCGACCAGTTCACGGAGGTCGTCGGTCACGAGCGCCTCCCGCCCGCTCGAATCGAGGATGACCTCGGCGTCGAGGCCGTAGCGGGCGGCCCGCCACTTGTTCTCCCGCACATACCAGGGTTGAAGCCAGGGCAGCGTCTCGCCGTCATCCATGCGCTCGCTCATCCAATCGACGAGGCACTGGATCAGCGCGGCAAGTGCTCCCAGCTCCAGCCCCGTCGACACCCCGTCGCAGGAGCGGACCTCGAGGGTGCCCCAGTGCGGTGATGGCCGCACGTCGCTGCGCACCTCGGTGTAATCGGTGATGACACCCGTGCGCGTCATGTCCTCGACGTACGCCTCGTATGCCGCCCAGTCCTCGTACTGCCAGGGCAGGCCGGCAGTGGGCAGCTGTTGGAACACCAGGGCCCGATTCGAGGCGTAGCCCGTGTCCACCCCCGCCCAGAACGGGCTGGATGCCGAGAGCGCCTGCAGGTGCGGCAGGTAGCCGAGCAGGGCATTGTGGATCGGGATGGCCTTGGCCTGCTCCTCGATGCCGACGTGCACGTGCACGCCCCAGATCATCATGTTGCGCCCCCACCACTGGGTGCGTTCGATGAGCCGGTGGTAGCGCTCCTTGTCGGTGATCTTCTGGTCGTACCACTGGCTGAACGGATGCGATCCGCTGCACATGACATCCGCCCCCAGCGGAGCCGCCGCATCACGCACCTCCTCGACGATGCCGAGCAGCTCGCCGACGGCGCCGCCCACCCGGTCGTGAACGCCGGAGACGATCTCCACGGTGTTCAGCATCAACTCATGGGTGGCGTGCGGGTGCTCTTCACCGTCCTCGTCGGCCATGGCCCGCAGCACGTCATCGGCGATGGGGGAGAGCTCGCCGGTCGTCCGGTCGACGAGTTCGAGCTCCCATTCGATGCCGACGCTCGACCTGTCCGACCTTGCGAAGCTGATGTGCACGCTCACCGCCTTCCGTCAGTGCCATCATCGTGGTTCGAACCCGGCAGACGCTAGTTCGCCGCGCGGAGGTGAGCGATCGGGCGGCGAAGACGGGCCTCCGGCGGTCGACGGTTCGGCCGCCAGCGAACCGATGGCGTCCTACGCTCGGAGCATGACCAGGACTGATCTGCCGGCTGTCGCGCATCCTCCCGCCCGGACGGCGAGCACGATCGCGGCGATCGGCGTCACGGTGCTCGCGTGGGCCTCCGCGTTCGTGGTGATCCGCGCAGTGGCGCAGGATTTCAGCCCCGGGGCGCTCACACTCGGGCGGCTCCTCGTCGGCACGATCGCGCTGGGCGCTGCGGTCGCGATCAGTCGACGGTGGGTGAGGCCGACGCCCCGGGAGTGGAGCCTGCTGGTGTTCTGCGGGCTGGCGTGGTTCGGGTTGTACAACCTGACCCTGAATGCGGCCGAGCACGACCTCGACGCGGGGACGACGGCGATGCTGGTGAACATCGGTCCCATCCTCATCGCGATCCTGGCCGGGACGATCCTGCGCGAAGGCGTGCCGCCGTGGCTCATCGGAGGCGCTGTGGTCTCGCTCGTGGGCGTCGTCCTCATCGCCGTCGGCAGCGCCGGCGTCGCCATCTCGAGCGGCTGGGGAGTGGTGCTCTGCCTCATCGCCGCGGCGAGCTATGCGGTCGGCGTGATCCTGCAGAAGGTGGTCCTGCGGCGCCTCGGGGGATTGCAGGTGACGTGGATCGCCTGCACCGTGGGCATGGTCGCCTGCCTGCCCTTCTCCGGCGAGCTCGTCGCGGCCGTTACCGAGGCGCCGTCGTGGTCGGTCGTGGGAATGGCCTATCTCGGTCTCGTTCCCACCGCCTTGGCGTTCAGCACCTGGGCGTACGCCCTCCGCCGCATGCCGGCCGGTCGGCTGGGAGTGAGCACCTACCTGGTCCCGCCCATCGCCATCGTGCTGGGGTTGCTCCTGCTCGGCGAGGTGCCCGCGCCGTTGCAGGTCGTCGGCGGCGTCACCTGCCTCGTGGGCGTCGCCATCTCGCGGATCGGCGCGCACCGATGAACACCATCCGGACGGATGCGGCGGCCGCCGATGGCCTCGCCGGGCTCGCGGCGTTGATGGGAGACCGAACGCGGGCGACGGTCTGCCTCGCACTTCTCGACGGTCGGGCGTGGACAGCGGGTGAACTGGCCCGGGTCTGCGGGGTGTCGGCGGCGACGATGAGCCGCCATCTCGACCTGCTGACCTCGGGTGGGCTGCTCGCGGAGCAGCGGCAGGGGCGGCACCGGTACGTGCGGTTCGCCGACGCCGGAGCGGCCGAGGTGGTGGAATCCCTGGCAGCGGCATCCCACACCCCTCGCCCGCCGACGTCCTACGCCGCAGCCCGCGTCGACGAGGGGCTCCGCCGCGCCAGAACGTGCTACGACCATCTCGCCGGGCGGCTGGGTGTCGCCGTGCTCGACGGTCTGGAGCAGACCGGCTACGTGGAGCGCAGTGCCGGTCTCCGCCTCACCGATCACGGCTCGCGCTGGCTGCGCAGGCTCGGTATCGACATCTCGGAACCGCGAGGCGGTCGGAGGCCGATCGTGCGCGAGTGCCTCGACTGGACGGAGCGACGGAGCCACCTCGCGGGGGTCGTCGGAGCGGACCTGTTCCGTGTCTTCGTCGACGAGGGCTGGATCAGACGGGGAGAGCAACGGCTCGTCCTGATCACCGAGGTCGGAGCGGATGCGCTGCGTCGCGAGTTGGGTGTCACCGTCGAGTGAGCTCCCGCGCTCCCCGATTATCGCGATGAGCGGATATCTGCAAGAATGGTCAGTCGAGTTCTGTTTCCGCCCGACCCTCTAATCAGGCCAGCAGAGCCCCCTTGAACCTTTGCCGAGTGTGCACCCCACGCTCACGGCTGTCAGTTCGCCCAACCTCATAACGCACACAGGAGAATTGTGGCTGTCAAGATCCGTCTCAAGCGCCTCGGAAAGATCCGCGCCCCCTACTACCGCATCGTCGTCGCCGACTCGCGCACCAAGCGCGACGGTCGAGTGATCGAGGAGATCGGCAAGTACCACCCCACCGAGGAGCCCTCGTTCATCGAGGTCGACTCCGAGCGTGCCCAGTACTGGCTCGGCGTCGGTGCACAGCCGACCGAGCAGGTCGCCGCCATCCTCAAGATCACCGGTGACTGGGGCAAGTTCAAGGGCGACAAGAACGCCAAGAGCACCCTCCGCACCAAGGAGGCTCCCGTCGCGTTCGTCGCCGACGAGAAGAAGAAGCCCGTTCTGAAGCCCAAGGCCGAGAAGCCCGCCAAGGTCGAGGAGCCGGCCGCAGAAGCCGCCGACGAGACCGCCTCGGCGTCCGCCGACGAGCAGGCCTGATCTTGCTCGACTCCGCCGTCGCGCACCTCGTCAAGGGGATCGTCGATCACCCTGACGACGTGCACGTGGTCAGCAAGAACTCCCCGCGCGGCGAGGTCCTCGAGGTTCGCGTGAACCCCGAAGACCTCGGCCGCGTCATCGGCCGCTCCGGACGCACCGCCAAGGCGGTGCGCACGCTCGTGAGCGCGCTGGCCGACGGTCGTCGGGTACGTGTCGACGTGGTCGACACCGACTCGTCCCGGTGAGCACGCCCGCGCCCAAGCGCACGCAGTTGCGCGTGGGCCGGCTGACCAAGGCGCACGGCCTCAAAGGGGCCATCAAGCTCGAGATGTTCACGGACGACCCGGAACGACGCTTCGTTCCGGGCGCCGTGTTCTCTCTTCAGGTGCCGCCCGGACACGCCTGGCACGGCAAGTCGATCGAGCTGATCGAGCTGCGCTGGTACAACGCGCAGCCGGTCGGGTTCTTCAAGGACGTCCCCGATCGCACGGCCGCCGAGGGCCTCGCCAAGGGCATCCTCTGGGTCGACCAGGATGCCGCGGAGTTGCCCGAGGAGGAGAACGCCTGGTACGACCACCAGCTCGTCGGCCTCGACGTCGTTCGTGACGGCGCCAAGGTGGGTCTGGTGGCACGGGTGGATCACTTCCCTGCCCAGGACCTGCTCATCGTCAAGACGCCCGCGGGCGAGGTCATGGTTCCGTTCGTCGAGGCGATCGTTCCCTCCGTCGACGTCAAGGCTGGCGTGGTGACCATCACTCCGCCGACGGGGCTGTTCGAGGAGCTGCCCGACGATGACGATGACGACGCGTCCACCGGTGACACCTCTGCGTCATCCGACTCAGCCGATTAAGGGCGTCGCCGTGCGCATCGACATCGTCACCATCTTCCCCAGCTTCTTCGACGTGCTCGACCTCTCCCTCCTCGGCAGGGCGCGCGGGGCCGGCATCCTGGATGTCCGGGCCCACGACCTACGCGACTTCGCGCACGACCGGCACCGCACGGTGGACGACACCCCCTACGGCGGCGGCGCCGGAATGGTGATGAAACCCGAGCCGTGGGGCGAGGCGCTGGACGACGTGCTGTCGAGTGGTGACGATCCGCTGCTCATCGTGCCGTCCCCTGCCGGGGAACCGTTCACGCAGGCGATCGCCCGCGAGCTGTCCGCCGAGACGCACATCGCCTTCGCGTGCGGGCGTTACGAGGGCATCGACCAGCGCGTGATCGACGAATACTCCTCTCGCGGACGCGTGCGGTTGCTCAGCCTGGGCGACTACGTCCTCAACGGTGGCGAGGTGGCCGTCATGGCCATGATCGAGGCGATCGGCCGGCTGATCCCGGGCGTCGTCGGCAATCCCGAGAGCCTCGTCGAAGAGTCGCACGAGGACGGCCTGCTGGAGTATCCCAGCTACACCAAGCCGGCGTCCTGGCGCGACCGCGAGGTGCCCGCCGTGCTTCTGAGTGGCAATCACGGCGCGATCGCCGAATGGCGCCGAGCCCGCCAGATCGAGCGGACCGCCGCCGTGCGACCCGACCTCCTGCCTCCGGATGATTCACGCCCCTGAAACATGTTGGTGGCGGCCTCGAAACACCCGGTGCATAGCGTCGGGATCGGCGGTTGATCAGGGTCTCCGCCTGAGCGAGGGCGGTAGGCAATGCACGGGGGATCGGCCGACGACCAGGGGGAGGCTCTCGGGCCGCCGCTCGTGCTGCTCGCGGTGACGCACGGATCGCCCTCCGCTGACAACCGCGCGGCCATCATCGCGCTCGTCGATGCGGTCGCCTCGGCTCGTCCTGAGCTGGACGTTGCCGTCGGTTTCGTCGATGCACGGCACAGCGATGTCGCAGCCGCGCTGTCGCAGCACGTCAGCGTCCCCGATGCGGTCATCGTGCCCGTCGTGCTCTCCGCCGGATTCCACGTGCGCACCGGGCTCGCCGAGGGGCTCGACCGCATCCCGTTCTCGGGCGCTGTGCTTGCCGAGCCGTTGGGGCCCGATCAGCGCATCGTCGACGTGCTGGCCGCGAGGCTCGAGCACTCGGGGCTGCTGCCCGGCGACTCCGTCCTGCTCGCCGCAGCGGGATCGAGCGATTCGCGCGCGGCCGCCGAGTGCTTCGAGACCGGGCGACTGCTCGCCGCTCGCCTCGGTCGACCGGTGACCGTGGGGTTCATCGCGGCCGGCTCACCTCGCGTGCACGACGCCGTCGACATGCTGCGAGCGGTGCATCATGGCTCGCGCGTCGTGGTGTCCGCCTACCTGCTCGCGCCGGGCTGGTTCTACGACGCCGTCACGGGCATGGGCGCTGACATCGTCTCCGAACCGCTCGTGCTCCCGGGCTCCGACGTGCCCGGCGAGCTCGTCGAGCTCGTGCTGGAGCGCTACGAGGTCGCCGCGCAGCGGGAGCGCGCTCGCACCGAGTGACGGATGCGCGCAGCGCGCCTCTGCGTCTGGCCGCTAGGCCCGGTCGTGAAGCGTGACCTGGTAGCCGTCCGGATCGGCGAAGGTGAACGTGCGACCGAACGGGCCGTCGATCGGAGCGGAGACGATGGTGTGGCTGTCGGCGACCAGCGCATCGTGAATCGACTGGACGTCGGTGGCGTGGAGCCAGATGGCAGCGCCCACGCCGGGCTGGGCGACGGAATCGAGGTCGGTTCCGGGAACGACGTCGCGCAGGGCGAACGCGATCGGCGTCGTCTCGAAGACGACGGCGTGAGGCGGTCCGGCCGGCGAGCGGACCAGGCCGAGGTAGTGCTCGTAGAACGCCCGCGACACGTCGAGGTCGCGCGCTTGGAGGGAGATGAAGTCGGGACCGGTGACCGGCATGGTGATGCTCCTCTGCTTTCGTGTCAGTATTCTGACACGCAAGTAAATCTATGTCAGAATACTGACATGAGTCAAGACGGACCGGGCGTCGAGCTGGACAGCTCGCTGGGTTACCTGCTGAAGGAGGCGTCGAGTGCCCTCCGCGCGGCCATGGAGGGGGTGCTGCGACCGCTGGGGATGACCGTGACGCATTATTCCTGCCTCGAATTGCTCGCGCAGCGCCCGGGCCTCTCGAATTCCGAACTCGCGCGAGGGGCGTTCGTGACCCGGCAGTCGATGAACGTGCTGCTGCAGGCCTTGGAGCGCGACGGTTACGTGACGCGGCCAGAGGAGGCGCCCGTCGGGAAGGTACTTCCGACGCGGCTCACGACGCGGGGTCGCCGGAGTCTGCAGAAGGCGACCGTCGCGGTCCGATCCGTCGAGGACAGGATGCTCGGCGGCATGACCGCGGAGGAGCGGTCGGGCGCGTTCAAGATCCTGCGGAGCATGATCCGCTCCCTGCAGGACTCGGCTGAGGGCGCACCCTAGAACGTCGTCGCCTCGCGATGGCGCTCGAGCACCACGAGAGTGCTCGCGGCCTCGCCCTCAGGAGCGCGCGGTGAGCACGACCGGACCGGCATCCGTGATGGCCACCGTGTGCTCCATGTGAGCTCCGCGCGACCCGTCGGCGGCACGGAGCGTCCAGCCGTCGGGATCGGTGAAGATCTTGTCCGTCCCGAGCAGGAACCACGGTTCGATCGCCACCACCAGTCCGTCGCGCAGTGGAAGGCCGCGACCCGCACGGCCGTTGTTGGGGATGTGCGGGTCGCCGTGCATGGTTCGGCCGACCCCGTGGCCGCCGAAGTCGGTGTTGATGCGCAGGCCGTCCGCGTGTGCCACAGCGGCGATCGCCGCGGAGATGTCGCCGATGCGGTTGCCGACCGTCGCAGCCGCGATGCCCGCGTCGAGCGCGCGGGTGGTCGTCTCGATGAGGCGGAGATCGGCGTCGCGCGGCGTGCCGACGACGATCGAGATGGCGGAGTCGGCCACCCATCCGTCGACGGATGCCGCGAAGTCCAGACTCAGCAGGTCTCCATCGCGCAGAACGTAGTCGTGGGGGAGTCCGTGCAGGACGGCGTCGTTCACGGACGTGCAGATGACCTTCCCGAACGGGCTCGCGCCGAAAGACGGGTGGTAGTCGATGTAGCACGACTCGGCACCTTCGGAGCGGATCATCTCGTGCGCCAGCCGGTCGAGTGCGAGGAGGTTGACGCCGACCTTCGCGGCTGCGGCGGTCGCCTGCAGTACGCGTGCGACGAATGCTCCGGCCGGTCGCATCTGCTCGATCTCGGCAGGGGTGCGCAGTTCGATCATCGAGAGTCCTCTCTGGTTCTCATCCATTCTGCCGCGTTCCGGCGCCTCGCACGGCTCTGCGCCCACGGCGAACGGCACTCCCGTTCCGCGCGACCCGTGCTTAAGCTGGATCCGTGATCATCCGTCGGGCCTTCTATTACGCGCTCTTCACCGCGGTCATCGTGCTGCCGGCTTGGACGCTCATCGGCTGGGGGATCTTCGGCCACGGCGGCTGGGGCATCCTCGGTCTCATCCTCGCGGCGCCGATCATGGCCATCATGCTGCTCGTGGTGGCCCTGCTGATCGTGGCGCGCGCCGACGTGCGGCGTGAGCGGGCCGTGTCGTGGGCCGACGCGGGGATCCTGACGGTGTGGTACGCCTGCCTGATCGGCTTCGGCTTCTTCGGAGCCACCGCCACGCTGTTCTCCGTCCTCGGGGTGCTCGCGGCCATCGCCGCCTTCTGGATCGCCCTCGGTGAGGTGCTGCGTGCGGGTGCCCGCAGCGTGCGGACGACCATGGAGGAATTCGAGCGTCAGGCCCAGGAACTGAACGCCGCTCAGGCCGGGAGCGCGCAGGGCGGGACCGCCCAACGCGGAGTGAAGCCGGCCCCCTTCGACGCCGGCGAGGTCATCGTCATCCGTGAGTCCACCGACTGAGCCCATCAGCGGTTCTGCCGGTCGCGCAGGATCTCGCCGAGCCCACGGACGGTGAGGGTGGGCAGGTAGCAGCGTGCGACCGCCATGCCGATAGCCGGCAGGGTCACGGGGTCGCGGTAGACCAGGTGCAGAGGCTCCAGTGCCGGGGAGAACTTCTTCTTGAACCGCAGCAGCGACCGGAAGCCGTACAGCGGCTCGAGCGTCCGGGCGAGCAGGTCGAGCACCTGCGCCAATGGCGCGCCCGCCCTCTCGGCGCCCGCACCGGCGAGCGGTGAACCCGACAGGCTGACCACCACGAGGCCCTCCGCAGCGAAGTGCGACATCGCCTCGGCGATCACGAACTCCATCACTCCGTTGGGCGCGCCCGGCGCTCGTCGCATCATGTCGAGAGTGCGCCCCATCAGCACGCCGTCCCGACGGATCGGAAGCCAACTCGTGATCGCGCGCACCCGGTCCTCGGTGTCGAGCACGACCGCCAGCATGACGTCGTCGTCACGCAACTCGTCGAGCCCGCCGAGCGTGAAGCCGAGCTCGGGAAGGTCCTTCGACGACATCCACTCCTCCGAGAGCGCGGTGATCTGCGCTGTGATGCGAACGGGCATCTCGCTCCAGGTGGCCCAGCGCACCCGCAGGTCGTCGCGACGGGACCGGTTGACGGAGGTCCGGACATCCTGCATGGCCTTGCCCGATGTGCTGAAGCCGCGCGGATCGACGGTGATCTCCTCGGCGACTTCGATCGAGGACCAACCGGCCTCGGCGAGGGTCGCCCGCACCGGCTCGTGCACGCTGTAGAAGACCGGAGTCCACGCGTTGGCGTCGCAGAACTCGACGAACTCGCGCAGCACGGCCCCGGGATGTGCAGGAGATCCGAACGGATCGGAGGTCGTGACGGCGACCCCTCCGACGACGCGATAGGCGATGCCGGCTGACGCGTTCGATGAGGTCCAGAGGCTGTTGCCCGCCCAGGTCGCCATGTAGCCGAGCGTTCCCGATCCGCGAGCCAGCAGCGAACGGATGCGGGCCGCGTCGGGAGCGACGACCGCCGTGCCCGTACCGCGAAGCAGCAGTACCGTCGCGACGATCACGCCGACCCAGAACAGCGGCCCGGCGCCGTGCACGACGACGTTCGCCAGCGGCGACGTGGGGTGGAGCACGAGGGGTTGCGAGCGCAGGAACGAGCTCGGCACGAAGCGCGACGGAAGGTCGGCAAGCAGCCCGGCCCATGTTGCCGCCGGCCGGAACTGGTCTCGCAGCAGCCACGACCCGGCGAGTGCGACGGCGACGCAGACCAGCGCCCACCCGGCGAGCAGGCCGGTGATGACGAGAGCGCGCCTCCGAGCCACGCGCACCGGGAACGAGCGACGTTCGGCCAACAGGATCAGCGAGAAGGCGAACGGCACGAGGATGCTCGCGGCGACCCAGACGACGAGTTCGGCGTTGTGACGTCCGGGCGGCGGTCCGGCGGATGTCGTCGCCGGGAGGATGCCGAGGTACCACGCGGCGACCGCGGATTGCACGAGGCCGAGCGCAGCGAGCATCCAGACCGCCGCCCGCCGTCCCGCGAGCAGTCCCCATGCACCGACGAGCATGAGCACGAGCGGCAGGATGGAGAGCAGCGTCCCCCCGACGCCGTGCAGGTGGGCGTGGCCCAGCGCGTTCACGCAATTCAGGTCGAATCGTCCGTTCCCGCAGCCGACCCGGGGCATCCGTCCCGACGGCGTGGCATCCGACATCGTGACGCCGAGGGGCGCCAGCAGTCCGAAGCGCACGGGCGCGGCGAGCGAGAGCAGGGGCCCGAGGGCGAGGACGATCGTGACCAGCGCGAGCAGGCCCCGGCGTTCACGGCGGGAGCTTCGCCAGTGCGGGATGGCGGAGCGTCCGAGAGTGAGCCGCCCACCGAGCAGGCCGACCCCGACGGCAACCAGGAGGTAGAGGTCCGACGGCAGGCCGCTGTACAACAGCATGGCCACGGCCCCCGTCAGGAGGAGCACGCGGATGCGGCGTCGCCAGATGCCGTTCGCCCCGGCCGATGCCCACGCCAGGGTTCCCGCGATGGGCGTCAGCGGGTCGAGCGTGTCGAGTGCACTCACGGAGCTCGTCCAGTACTCGCCGGCGCGCGACCCGATGTACTCGAGGCCGAGGCCCACGAGGGACGCGATCGTTCCGGTCACCACGAAGGCCAGGACGGTGCGGGCGCCGCCCATGGTGCGTTCCGCCCAGCCGACCACGATGATCGTGGCGACGACGGCGATGATGAGGGCGGGCCAGCTGCCGGCGATGAGCTGCGAGGTGATCAGCACCCACCAGTGGTGTTGGGCGATGGCGGCCGGGTCGGCGCCCGCTCGCTCGGGGCTCAGGACGCCGCGACCGCCGCCCGCCATGGAGATGATGCCGATCACCAGGAGGATTCCGGCGACGCACAGGGCGACCGGAATCCTCGCCGCCTGACGCAGCACCCTCACGACCGCGACCCGACGCCGAGGTGCTGGAGCACGGGCCCGATGCCGGTCGACAGCACGTAACGGACTGTCGCCCACTCGTGACCGGTGCCGGGGGAGACGACCCTGCTGGTGCTCATCCCCGCCGCGGCTGCCGCGGCGCGCATCCGGTCGACTTCCGGGCCGTACTGCTGGTCCTGCGCGCCCGACCCGAACACCGCCGTCGTCGCGGCGTACGGAGCGTGCTCGGTCAGCAGGGTCATCGGGGCTGCCGCTCGGTAGGCCGAGACGTCGCCGCCGAAGCCGACCGCGATCGTGTTGGCGGTGTCCCCGTTCCGCGGCGCGATCTGGCCCGACACGTCGATGATCCCCGAGAACAGGTCCGGATGGCCGGCGCCGAGCTGGATCGCGCAGGTACCGCCCTGCGAGAACCCCCCGATGGCCCATTGCGCAGGATCGTTCGCGACGGTGAGGTTGGTGCGGATCCATCGCGGCACGTCGACGGTGAGGTAGCTGGCGGAGGCGCCGAGCGGCGAGTCGACGCACATCGGGTTGGACGTGGGTGAGCCGAGCTGGTCGGGCACGACGACGATCGGGGCGAGTCCGCCGTCGCGGCCGGCCCAGGCATCCATGATCGCGCGCAGGTGGCCGGCCCGCACGACATCGGCGGGAGCGCCCGGCTCGCCGGAGAGCATGACGATGACCGGAAGCGCAGGCGGGTTCGCGACGAGGGCCGCCGGCGGCAGGTAGACGTAGGCGGCTCGGGCCGCGAAGTGCGATGTGGTGGCCGGGATGCTCACTTGGGCGACGAGGCCACGCGTGCCGACGGCCGCACCCGACGCGCTCCACGCGGCGGGTGTCGCGGGATCCGTCGATCGAGAGGCGGCGAGAGGAGCACCTGCACGTTGGGCAGCGGCGACGGACCCGCTGAGCGTGGGAGCCGCCGGCTGCCCGGACAGCGCTCCGATCGTCGGGTACTGGCCGAACTCGGCGTTCACGGCGAGCCCACCTGCTGCGACGGCGAGCACGACCCCGAGCCCCGCGACGACGCGACGCCAGGCCCGCCCCCGCACCATTCCGACGATGAGGACTCCGATGGCCGCGAAGGCGAGCGCTACGCCGGTGCGACCCAGCGGGCTCAGGTCGGTGTCGATGGCGTCGGGCGACTGCGCCCAGCGGCAGAGGGCGAGTCCGATACCGGCGCCGAGTGCACCGGCCGCAACCGACAGCGCTAGCCAGAGTGCACGGGGGTGCACGATCGCCACGACGAGTACGGCGACCACCGCGCCCCCGCCGACGATGATCGGAAACGGCCCCGAGACGAGGTCTATCGATTCGAACCAGTTCTGCACGCCGCTCCTCATCCGCAGGTCGGCCCCCAGTCTGCCGATGGCCACCGGGTCGGCGGCTCGGAACGGATGCGCGACGGATGAGAGTCCTCACAGGTCGCGCTCAGCGGCGCCGTTTTGCGGCGGGGTGCGCATCCGTGGCAGAATTGTGGATTGTGCCGAATCAGGGCTCTGCCTCCGGGGAGCACCATCTGCGTTCGTGAGAACGCGTCGGGCACACTTCATTCTTTTCATCTAGTCCGTGTTCGACCGGTGGCGGGCACAGAGAGCGAATCATCATGCACATCCTCGACTCCGTCGATGCAGCATCACTCAGGTCCGACATCCCCGCGTTCCGCGCCGGCGACACCGTCAAGGTGCACGTGAACATCATCGAGGGCAGCCGCTCGCGTATCCAGGTGTTCCAGGGTGTCGTCATCAGCCGCTCGAACGAGGGTGTCCGCGAGACCTTCACCGTTCGCAAGGTCAGCTTCCAGGTGGGCGTCGAGCGCACCTTCCCGGTGCACTCGCCGGTGATCGACCACATCGAGGTCGTCACCCGTGGTGACGTGCGCCGCGCGAAGCTCTACTACCTGCGCGACCTGCGCGGCAAGAAGGCGAAGATCAAGGAGAAGCGCGACAACCACTAGTCGCAGCTGAACTCGGCCGAGCTCCCCACCCTCTACAATCGGGTGGGGAGCTCGATACGTTAATGACAGAAGAATCGGTGCGCGAGCACACGGAAGACGAACAACCGTTGCGCAGGCGCCAGCGTCGAACGAAGCCGCGCGGCGCGCTCACGTTCCTACGGGATCTGCTGGTCATCCTCGTGGTGGCCGTGCTCATCTCGTTCCTGGTGAAGACCTTCCTCATCCGGTCGTTCTACATCCCATCGGAATCGATGCGCGAGACCCTCGAGGTGAACGACCGCATCATCGTCAACGAACTGGTGCCCAAGCTCGTGCCGATCGACCGCGGTGACGTCGTGGTGTTCCGTGATCCGGGGGGATGGCTGACGCCGCAACCGCCCATCCAGCAGAACCCCGTCGCGGGCGGTTTCGACTGGGCGCTCTCGATCGTCGGGCTCTCCGCCCCCGACAGCAACGACCACCTCATCAAGCGCGTTATCGGCCTCCCGGGCGACCACGTCAGCTGCTGCAACGCACTCGGTCAGGTCAGCGTCAACGGCGTGCCGCTCAATGAGCCGTACATCACGCTGCCGAGCGGCGAGACGCGCGCATCGAAGGACGACTTCGACCAGGTGGTGCCGGCCGGTTCGCTGTGGGTCATGGGCGACAACCGCTACAACTCCAAGGACTCCCGCTACAACGGCGACACCCCCGGCAAGGGCTTCGTGCCCATGGACAACGTCGTCGGGCGCGCCTTCGTGGTGAGTTGGCCGGTGGCGCACTGGGCGTGGCTCGATGACTATCCGTCGACGTTCGCCGGCATCCCGTCACCCACCGGCAAGAAATGACCCCCGTCGTCGATCCCACGCTGTCCGTGGAGCGGCGGTTGTTCCGTGCGGGCCACGCGGTGGTGATCGGCTGCGACGAGGTGGGCCGTGGAGCCATTGCCGGACCCGTCGCCGTGGGCATGACCGTCATCGATCAGCGCCGTCGGCGCGTCCCGGTCGGCCTTCGCGATTCGAAGATGCTCAGCGAGGCCAAGCGCGAGCTGCTCGCGCCTGTCGCGGCCGCGTGGGCGGTGCACTCGGCCGTCGGTCTGGCGGGGCCGGAGGAAGTGGACGCGGTCGGCATCATCGAAGCGCTCGGTCGGGCTGGCGCGCGGGCGCTGGCTGCCCTCCGCGAGGCCATCGACCTGAGCGACGCTGTCGTCCTGCTCGACGGCAGCCACGACTGGCTCACCCGTCAGCTCGACGTGGCGGTGACCGTGATGACCCGCGTGAAGGCCGACCAGGACTGCGGGTCCGTCGCTGCCGCATCCGTCCTCGCCAAGGTGCACCGCGACAGGATGATGATCGACGCGCACGAGTCGGCGCCGGTGTACGGCTGGTCGGGCAACAAGGGCTACGGTTCGAGCGCCCACTACGCCGCGATCGCCGAGCACGGGCCGCACGCCATCCACCGGCACAGCTGGCTCAGGGAGCCCGCTCTCGTCGAGTCCTGAGGCGCCATGCCGCCTCCACGTGCGGCGTAGGATTGACGAACCATGGACGAAGACGAATTCGACGACTACGACCGCGAGGTCGAGCTGGCGCTCTACCGCGAATACCGCGACATCGTGTCGCAGTTCAAGTACGTCGTGGAGACCGAGCGCCGGTTCTATCTGGCCAATGAGGTCGACCTCGTACGTCGCGACACCGAGCACGACTTCTACTTCGAACTCACCATGAAGGACGTCTGGGTGTGGGACGTCTACCGCTCCGACCGGTTCGTCAAGGCCGTCCGCGTGCTCACCTTCAAGGACGTCAATGTCGAGGAGCTCGCCGCCAAGGAGTTCGAGCTGCCCAAGGAGCTCGCGCTCGACGAGTAGCACGCGCTGACTCCTCCCCACTCTCGCCATATCGCCCTCGATTGCGCGGTCGGGTAGGCATGTTTCCACGGCTCCGCCGAGCCCAGCAGGCTGGTCGCGGAGGTTGCGATGGCAGCGAAGGACGAACTCGGCAGGCGCGGTGAGACACTGGCGGCCGACTACCTGAGCGCCAACGGTTACCGGGTGATCGACCGCAACTGGCGGTGCCGCGACGGTGAGATCGACGTGGTGGCCGAGCAGGGTGACGAGACCGTCTTCGTCGAGGTCAAGACGCGCTCGAGCACCGACTTCGGGCACCCGTTCGAGGCCATCACCCTCGGCAAACTGCGACGGATGCGCCGCCTCGCCATGGCGTGGTGCGTTCAGGCGGGCGGCTGGCGCCGCATCCGTCTCGACGCCATCGCGGTGATCGCACGCCCGGGGACACGACCGTCCATCGAGCACCTGGAGCGGCTGACGTGATGCGTCTCGGCCGCACCCGGGCGATGGCCCTCATCGGCATGCAGGGATCGTTCGTCGACGTCGAGGCCGACATCTCATCCCAACTGCCCGGCCTCGTCATCATCGGCCTGCCCGACGCCGCGCTGCTCCAGGCCCGCCACCGCGTTCGGGCGGCTGCCTCGAACTGCGGCATTCCTCTCGACGGTCACCTCATCACGGTCAATCTGTCACCGGCTGCGCTGCCCAAGCACGGCTGCTCGTTCGACCTGGCGATCGCCCTCGCGTGCCTCGCCGCCGCGGGCGACGTCGTGCAGGAGTCGATCGAACGGGTGGTGCACATCGGCGAGCTCGCCCTCGATGGGCGCCTGCGTCCGGTGCCCGGGATCCTGCCCGCCGTCGCCGAGGCCGCGCGGCTCGGCGCGGAGATCGTGATGGTTCCGGTCGCGTGCGCCGCCGAAGCCGAGCTGGTCTCCGGCATCCGAGTCGTCGGTGTCTGCGACCTCCGGGACGCGGCGATCTGGCACGGCGGCGCGTTCGATGCGCGACCGGTCGATCCCATCGCCGCGGCGGTCGTCACCGAGCCGACCATCGCGGCCGACGGCGATCTGTCCGACGTGATCGGTCAGGACGACGCCGTGTTCGCGCTGCAGGTGGCGGCAGCGGGTCGGCACCACGCCCTGTTCATCGGACCGCCGGGCGCAGGCAAGACCATGCTCGCCGATCGGCTCGTCGGCATCCTTCCTGATCTCGACGACGAGGCTGCGCTGGAGGTGGGTGCCATCCGGTCGCTCAGCGGGCTCGGCGTTCCGTCGAGCCTGCAGAGGCGGCCTCCGCTGGAGACGCCGCACCACACCGCGACGGCGGCGGCGATGATCGGTGGGGGATCCGGGGTGGTGCGCCCGGGGTCGGCGGTGCGAGCCGGACACGGCGTCCTGTTCCTCGATGAGGCTCCCGAGTTCCCGGCGAACGTCCTCGACGCATTGCGACAGCCGCTCGAGTCCGGTCGTGTTGCCATCCATCGGGCGAACACCGTAGCCAGCTTCCCGGCGCGATTCCAGTTGGTGCTCGCCGCCAACCCCTGCCCGTGCGGCCTGTATGGAGTGCCACGCGAGACGTGCACCTGCCCGCCAGCAGCGCGGCGGCGGTACCTGGCTCGACTCTCGGGCCCGCTCATCGACCGCATCGACATCCAGGTGCAGGTGAGCAGGGTCAGTGCCGTCCACGTCCGTCTCGCGAGCGAGCAGAGTCGGGCCACGACGGCGGATGCGCGGGCGCGCGTCCAAGCCGCACGTGCCGCCGCGCGCGAACGGCTGGCAACCACTGGATGGGCGACGAACGCGGAGGTGTCCGGCAGGTGGTTGCGGGCGCCGGCCAACCGGCCGTCCGCGACGGCACTCGCGCCGCTGGACCGCGCGCTCGAGCGCGGTCAGATCACCATGCGCGGTTACGACCGTGTGCTGCGGGTCGCGTGGTCGGTCGCCGACCTGTCTGGGGCGACATCACCCACGCCGGCCCATGTCGGGCAGGCGCTGTACCTGAGACGAGGAGAGGACCGATGAGACGGTTCGGATTCGAAGAGGCGGAGGTGACGCGGATGCTCTCCGCAGTGGGAGGCGATGACGGCGCGGACGCGTCGGGTCGCGCGGAGCTCGTCGCGCGTGCCGCATGGTCGATGCTCGGCGAGCCCGGCGATCGCACCGCCGGGCTGCTCGTCACCGCCCTCGGAGCAGCGATGGCGCTCGATCTCCTCCTCGACGGAGCGACACCCGCGAGTATCGCGGAGCGCGTGGACCCCGACGCGGTCGCCGGTCGAGTGGCGCTGGCCTCCGACATCGATCAGGCTCTGGCGCGCTGGCGTCCACGACTCCGCTCCGGCGCCGTCGTCCGTTCCTTCGAGGCGGCGGGTCGGTGCGGCGCCCGGTTGCTCGTGCCGGATTCCGCCTTGTGGCCGGAAGCTGTCGACGACCTGGGCGTCCACGCGCCGATCGCGCTGTGGGTCCGTGGCGCCGATGACGCCCTCGAGCGCCTCGGACGGTCGGTGGGCCTCGTCGGAGCGCGTGCGGCCACCAGCTACGGGGAGGGTGTCGCCATCGACAGCTCCGCCGGGCTCGCGGCTCGGGGATTCGCGATCGTCTCCGGCGCGGCATACGGCATCGACGGGATGGCGCATCGCGCTGCGCTGGCGACCGGCGGCACCACCGTCGCGTTCCTGGCCGGCGGGGTCGACCGCCTCTACCCGGCCGGTCACCACGACCTGCTCGAACGAATCGCCCGAACAGGGGCGGTCATCGCGGAGCTGCCGTGCGGCGCGGAGCCCACCAAGTGGCGCTTCCTCCAACGCAACAGGCTCATCGCCGCGGCGACCCGGGCGACCGTGGTGCTCGAGGCGGGGTGGAGGTCGGGATCCCTGAACACCGCTCATCACGCCGCGGCACTCGGGCGGCCCGTCGGCGCCGTTCCTGGACCGGTCACGAGCGCCGCGTCGGCAGGCTGCCACCGCCTGATCCGAGAGTGCGACGCTCGCTGTGTCACGTCGGTGGAGGAGATGGTGGAACTCTTCGGCGACGCGGACACGTTGGCGGGAGGGGGCGCCGACGCGGCGGCGGAGGGTCGCAGCAGCGATGAGATCCGCGTCATCGACGCGTTGAGCGCTCGATCCATGCGGTCGCCTGACGAGATCGCGCGGCGATCCGGCATGTCCACGGCGAGCGTGCTCGGCGTGCTGGGAATGCTCGCGATGGACGGGGCAGCGGTGCGCGCGGCGAGCGGATGGCGGAAAGCGTGAACCGTCGATGCGGCGCGCGCAGCGTCGATGCGGCACGGTGTCGGACCGCCGCCGTATCGTGGGACGCGGGAGGTGGCGATGCCGCGTGTTCACTGGGGTCAGTACCCCGCACCCAGCCACGTCATCGCCCACATCAGCGACACGCATCTGCTCGGCTCGGGCGCGGCCCTGTACGGGGCGGTCGACGTCGAGGGCCACCTGCGCCGAACCCTGGAGCGGCTGGTCGCCTCAGCGAGTAATCCCGACGTCATCGTGTTCACGGGAGACCTGGTCGATGCCGGTCAACCGGAGGCGTACCAGCGACTGAGGGGCCTCGTCGAGCCGGTCGCCCGTCGACTCGGTGCCGAGGTCGTCTGGGTGATGGGCAACCATGACGAGCGCAGTGCCTTCCGCAGCCAACTTCTCGACGATGCGCGCTCCGACGACCGGGCGCCCGTCGATCAGGTGCTGACGGTGCGCGGCCTGCGCATCATCGCGCTCGACACCAGCATCCCCGGTTGGCATCACGGTCGCCTGGAACCGGCGCAACTCGACTGGCTGACCGAGGTGCTCGCCGACCCGGCCGAGCACGGCAGCGTGATCACCCTGCATCACCCTCCGATTCCGACGCCGATCGCAGCGATGCAGGTGCTCGAGCTCGAGCGGCAGGACGAACTTGCGGCCGTGATCGAGGGCACCGACGTCATCGGTGTGCTCGGCGGCCACCTGCACTACGCCACCTCCGGAACGTTCGCGGGAGTGCCCGTATCCGTCGCAGCCGCGACCTGCTACACGATGGACCTCGGCGCGCCAGACGGCGAACTGGTGGGCATCGACGCCGCTCAGGCATTCAACCTCGTTCAGATCTACGACGGTCGGATGGTGAGCTCGGTCGTGCCGCTGAGGGGAGGCCCGGTCGTCACCCGGTTCGGCGCGGAGTTCATCGACGCGCTCGACCCCCTCACTCCTGAGGAGCGTCTCGAACGTTTCTCACGGCAGCCCGATGGTTCCGGCACATGACCGAGGACGGCCCGCCGACCAAGCCCGACGACCCGACGGCTCTGCGTGCGGCGGTGATCGAATTCGAACGATCTCTCCGCATCGAGCGTGGCTTCTCCTCGCACACCGTCCGCGCCTACCGATCGGACCTAGACGACCTGGTCGCTTTCGCTAGGCGTGCGGGCGTGGATGGACCCGCCGGCATCACGCTGGAGTTGCTCCGCGACTGGCTGTGGTTCGCAACCCAGCGCTCGCTCGCGCGCAGCACGATCGCGCGCCGCGCCGCATCTGCTCGTGCCTTCACGGCCTGGCTGGTTCGCAGCGGCGCGTTGGCGGTCGACCCGGGGGTGCGGCTGCGTTCCCCCAAGCCCCAGCGTCCGCTTCCTCGCGTGGTGTCGCGTCCTCAGATCGACGGAATCCTCACGATGCTGGCGGCCGACGTTGCCAAGGAGGATGGCGACGTGTCAGTTCAGGACGACGGCGCGGTTGAGGCTGGCGGGAGCATCGGCCCCGACCCGGCGCGCACGGCAGTCGCTCTCCGGAACCTCGCGATCGTCGAACTGCTCTACGCTTCGGCGCTGCGCGTGTCTGAACTCGTCGGCGTCGATGTCGACGACATCGATTTCGAACGGCTCACCGTGCGTGTGACCGGAAAGGGTTCCAAGCAGCGCGTCGTGCCCTTCGGCGTGCCCGCGCAGACGGCCCTGAGCGAATACCTGCGTCATGGTCGCCCCGTTCTGGCAGTGAGCGGGCGCCCGTCGCCGACCAGTGGCGGCGAGCCGTCGTTGTCGGGGACGTCCCCGCGGGGGGCCCTCCTGCTCGGTTCGCGGGGAGGTCGGCTCGGCACCCGATCCGTGTATCAGCTCGTTGCGACCCTGCTCGCCGACATCCCCGGCAGTGGGCCGTCAGGCCCGCACGCCCTGCGCCACACGGCCGCGACGCATCTGCTCGACGGAGGCGCCGACCTGCGGGCAGTGCAGGAGATGCTCGGGCACGCCAGCCTCGGCACCACCCAGATCTACACGCACGTCTCCACCGAGCGGTTGCGCGAGAGCTATCGTGTCGCCCACCCTCGCGCCTGAACGGGTCGACGTTCGGCTACCCGTCAGGACGAGGTCTCCCGGTCAGCCGAGCGGAAGCAGCACGGCGCGCGGAATGCCGACGATGAGCGCCAACGGAGACAGGTAGCGACCGTCCTGACGCGCGCCGAGGTGCAGACAGGCGTCCCTGCAGTGACCACCGGCAGAGGTCATGCCGATGGGCTGACCGCGTGACACCGCCATGCCGGCGGCGACTGATGCGATCGCCGGTTCGACGCTGGACACGAGCCCCCCGCCGTGATCGATCGAGATCACCCCGCGATCGACGACCGTTCCGGCGAAGCTGACGACGCCGTCGTCGACCGCAAGCACCACGGACCCCGGCGCGGCCGCGAGGTCGACGCCCCGGTGACCGGCGGAGTACAGCGTTCGAGGAGCGTCGAAGTCCCGTAACACACGGACTGGTGGACCGAGGGGCCAGCTCCACTGTGGGCGAGCAGCCCGCTCCGACGCATCCGAAGCCTGGAACGCCTCCCGAGATGTCGACGCGACGAGGGTCCGGTCGGGTGCCTCCACCGCGCGCGCCGCGCCGGGCTCGATGAACGTCAGAGCGCCGAGCGCAGCCGCGAGCAGGAGCGTCGCGGCCATCCGCCGCGCCGTGTCGTCATGCATGCCCTCAGCATGGCAATAGGACGCCCTCGCGGAGGGATCCACCGCCGAGCTGTATGCAGCGCGGCCGCCCACCGCGGCGGGGGAGGAGCGCCGTTCACCTGATAGACTGGCGGGTGCAGCGCTTCGTGCGTTGACTACGCGTGCCCATTTCGGCCACCACATCCTTTCAGTCCGAGCCTCGCCACGAGGCCCGGCGGACGTGCGCCGGGCACCAGGTGCAGCGGTCATCCGATCGCAGGCAGATCAACTGAGAACAAAGGAGAACGGCTCATGGCCGTCGTCACCATTCGCCAGCTGCTCGACAGCGGCGTCCACTTCGGGCACCAGACCCGCCGCTGGAACCCGAAGATGAAGCGATTCATCCTGGCCGAGCGTTCGGGCAGCTACATCATCGACCTTCAGCAGTCGTTGGCCTACATCGACAAGACGTACGACTTCGTCAAGGAGACGGTCGCCCACGGCGGCACCATCCTCTTCGTCGGCACGAAGAAGCAGGCGCAGGAGGCCATCTCCGAGCAGGCAACGCGCGTCGGCCAGCCCTACGTCAACCAGCGTTGGCTCGGCGGCCTGCTCACCAACTTCCAGACGGTGAACAAGCGACTCGCCCGCATGAAGGAGCTCGAGGAGCTCGACTTCGACACCACGAAGTCGGGCTTCACCAAGAAGGAACTCCTCATCAAGAAGCGCGAGCTCGACAAGCTTCACAAGTCGCTCGGCGGCATCCGCAACCTCACGCGCACCCCGAGCGCGCTCTGGGTCGTGGACACCAAGAAGGAGCACCTCGCCATCGACGAGGCCAAGAAGCTCGGCATCCCCGTCATCGGCATCCTCGACACCAACTGCGACCCCGATGAGGTCCAGTACCCGATCCCGGGCAACGACGACGCCATCCGCTCCGTCGCCCTGCTGACCCGCATCATCGCGGACGCAGCGGCCGAGGGTCTCATCCAGCGCCACCAGAAGCCCGAAGAGGGCGACGAGGCCGCTGAGCCGCTCGCCGAGTGGGAGGCCGAGTTGCTCAAGAGCTCCGACGGCGCCGATGAGCAGGCAGCCGCAGAGACGATCGTCGCCGAGCAGCCAGCCGACGAGACCACCCCGGCGCAGTCCTCCGCTGAGACCGAGAAGTCGGCCGACGCGGCAGAGGGCGACATCGCCGAAGAGGTCGCCGAGGCCGAGACGCCTCTCGACGTCGTCGAGGCCGCGGGCACCGAGGCCGCCGACACCGACGCTGCCGTCAAGTAATCTCCGAACGAGAAGGAACACCGATTCATGGCTAACTTCAGCCTGCAAGACGTCAAGAGCCTGCGCGAGCGCCTCGGCACCGGCATGGTCGACACCAAGAACGCCCTCGTCGAAGCCGATGGCGACATCGAGAAGGCCGTCGAGATCCTGCGCCTGAAGGGTGCAAAGGGCAACGCCAAGCGCGCTGACCGTTCCACCTCCGAGGGACTGGTGGGCGCTGTCGACAACGGCAACGGAACCGCGACGATGATCGAGCTCGCCTGCGAGACCGACTTCGTCGCGAAGGGTGACAAGTTCGTCGCCCTCGCCGACGTCGTGCTCGCCGCCGTCGCGGCATCCGGAGCATCCACCGTCGAAGAGGCCCTCGCGGCCGACGCGAGCGGCAAGACCGTCGCGACCGTCATCGACGAGGAGGCCGCCATCCTCGGCGAGAAGGTCGAGCTGCGTCGCGTCGCCCTCGTCAGCGGCGAGAACTTCTCGATCTACCTGCACAAGACCAGCAAGGACCTGCCCCCGCAGGTCGGTGTCGTGCTCGGCTACGCGGGAACGGATGCCGAGACCGCTCGCTCCGTCGCGCAGCACATCTCGTTCGCCAACCCGGAGTACCTCTCCCGTGAGGACGTCCCGGCTGACGCGGTCGAGAAGGAGCGTGCGCTCGTCGAGCAGATCTCGCGCGAGGAGGGCAAGCCGGAGGCCGCCCTGCCCAAGATCGTCGAGGGTCGCGTCGGCGCCTACTTCAAGCAGGTCGCCCTGCTCGAGCAGGACTATGCGAAGGACAACAAGCTATCCGTGAGCAAGGTCCTGAGCGACGCGGGCATCACCGTGTCGGGCTTCGCCCGGTTCAAGGTCGGCGCCTAGCATCAGCATGAGGAGTCCGGATCGCAACGCGGTCCGGGCTCCTTTTCTGTGCGCGCGCCGACGCCCGCGCACAGTAGTTTGAGAAGAACACGCGGAAGGACTGATCAGCCCATGTCAGGTGAACACACGAGGCGCAGGGTCCTCCTCAAGCTCTCCGGTGAGGCCTTCGGCGGCGGTGCGCTGGGCGTCAACCCCGACGTCGTGAGCGCGCTGGCCCGGGAGATAGCGGATGCCGCGCCGGAGGTCGAGATCGCCATCGTCGTCGGCGGCGGCAACTTCTTCCGCGGGGCCGAGCTCTCCCAGCGCGGGATGGACCGCGGGCGAGCCGACTACATGGGCATGCTCGGCACCGTCATGAACGCGCTCGCCCTGCAGGACTTCCTCGAGCAGGCCGGTCTCGAGACGCGCGTGCAGTCCGCCATCTCGATGACCCAGGTGGCTGAGCCCTACATTCCCCGTCGCGCGGAACGCCACCTCGAGAAGGGGCGGGTCGTCATCTTCGGCGCAGGCGCCGGGCTGCCCTACTTCTCCACGGACACCGTCGCCGCCCAGCGCGCCCTCGAGATCGACGCCGACGTCGTCCTGGTGGCCAAGAACGGCGTGGACGGCGTGTACGACGACGACCCGCGCACGAACCCCGACGCCCAACGCATCGATCGCATCACCTACCAGGAGGCGCTGCAGCGTGGCCTCAAGGTGGTCGACTCCACCGCATTCAGCCTGTGCATGGACAACGGCATGCCGATGCAGGTGTTCGGGATGGAGCCGGCTGGCAACGTGACCGCCGCGCTGCGCGGTGCCGATCTCGGCACCATCGTGAGCAACTAAGCTCGTACCCACACCCTCACGCACCGAAGAAGGAGTCCTCCGTGATCCCGGAAGTCCTGTCCGACGCCGTCGCCCGCATGAGCAAGGCGGTCGAGGTTGCCAAAGACGACTTCGCCACCGTACGCACCGGTCGAGCCAACCCGCAGCTCTTCCAGAAGATCATGGTGAGCTATTACGGCACGGCGACCCCGCTCGCCCAGCTCGCCTCCCTCGCCAACCCCGAGGCGCGTACGCTCGTCGTCACCCCGTACGACAAGAGCGCGCTCCGCGACATCGAGCAGGCCATCCGCGACACGCCGAACCTCGGCGCCAACCCGTCCAACGACGGCAACATCATCCGCGTCACCCTGCCCGAGCTCACCGAGGAGCGGCGCAAGGAGTACGTCAAGATCGTGCGCGGCAAGGCCGAGGACGCCAAGGTGTCCGTGCGCAACATCCGTCGCAAGGCGAAGGACGACCTCGACGCCCTCAAGAGCGAGGTCGGCGATGACGAGGTGGCTCGCGGCGAGAAGGAGTTGGAGCAGGTGACCAAGAGCCACGTCGACGCCATCGACGACGCCCTCAAGCGCAAGGAAGCCGAGCTCCTCGAGGTCTGATGCCGCCGGAGGATCAGCCGCCACGGCGCAGCCCGTCGGCCAGGAAAGACGAGATCCGAGCTCAGGTGAAGGCGACCAGAGCGGATATCGAGCGGCAGTTCGAGGCCACCAAGGCTCAGATCGACGCCACCAGCGAGCGCATCCAGGCGCGAACGGGGCGCAACCTCATCCTCGCGATCCTCATCGGACTCGTGCTCGGCTTCGCGATGCTGTTCAGCCTCATCGTCATCAAAGAGCTGTTCCTGCTGTTCGGGGCGTTCATCGTCTTCTTCACCAGCTACGAGCTCACACAGGCTCTGCGACGGTCGGGGCGGATGGTGCCGGTCATCCCGGCCGTCCTCGCCACCGTCGGCATGATCCCCCTCACCTGGTTCTTCGGGGGAGCCGGCCAGTGGCTCGGCCTGATGGGCGGCCTCGTGCTCATGATCGCCTGGCGGGTCGTGGAGACCCTGCTGCCGGGCCGTCACGTCTCGGGTCGTCAACTGCTTCGGGATGCCGGTGCCTCCGTTCTGGTGCTCGTCTACGTCGGCCTGTTCACCAGCTTCACGGTGCTCACCATCGCGCGCGACGGCGGGCAGTGGTGGGTGCTGGCCTTCCTCATCCTCGTGATCGTCGCGGACACGGCGGCATACGCGAGTGGGCTCTCGTTCGGGCGTCACCCGATGGCACCGAGCATCAGCCCCAAGAAGACCTGGGAGGGGTTCGCGGGAGCGGTGCTCGCCTGTCTCGTCGGCGGTGTGCTTCTCGCCGTCTTCATGCTTCAGGAGCCGTGGTGGTTCGGCCTCGTTCTGGGCGTGAGCATCCTGCTGTCCGCCACCCTCGGCGACCTCTCCGAGTCGTTGCTCAAGCGCGACCTCGGCATCAAGGACATGAGCTCGTGGCTCCCCGGCCACGGCGGTTTCCTCGACAGACTCGACTCGATCCTGCCGTCCGCCGTCGTGGCGTACGTCCTCTTCCTCCTGTTCGCCTGATCCGTTTGGCAGAATGACATCGTGAGCTCCACCTTCCCCCGCGCCACCCGAGGCAAGCCCGGCTACAACGTCGACCAGGTCGAGAAGTTCCTGCTCGACGCGCGAGCAGCCTTCGACACCGATGCCGGCCAGACGCCGTTGAGTTCCGACGACATCCGCCGCACGGCGTTCTCGATGCAGAAGGGCGGATACTCCACGCAGCACGTGGACGCGGCCCTCGAGCGGCTCGAGGACGCCTTCGCGGTGCGGGAACGCGACCAGGTTCTGCGCAGCACCGGCGACGAGGACTGGTATCGCGAGGCGAGGCACAGCGCTCAGGTGATCCTCAATCGGCTCGACCGGCCGAAGGGTCACCGCTTCGACCGACTGAGCGTCCTCACGGTCGGCTACAGCACGGCGGACGTCGATGCCTTCTCGGCGAAGCTCACCCGCTACTTCCAGGATGGCTACCCGATCTCGGTCGACGACGTGCGCACCGCCGTGTTCCGTCCGCAGCGCGGCGGCTATCGCGAGGCCCAGGTCGACGTCGTTCTGGACAGCGTCGTCGACGTGATGCTCGCCGTCCGTTAGTCTCGGAAGATCGTGGGCAGGCATTCCGGCGCAGTGGCGCCATACCGGGCGGCAGTCGCCATTCCCGATCGACCTGTCCGGGTGCCGGCGAAGAAGGCGGCATCGCGGTCCCGCGCCGTGCTCTTCCTGTTCGCCTTCGCCGCCTCGGCCGCCTTCGTGCTGGTCAACGTGGTCGATCCGTACTCCGGCGCGACCGCCTCTCCGTACTTCCACGTGGTGGGGTCCTACTCCTCGGCCGAGGTGCAGGCCCTCAGCGTTCCCGCTCGGGTGGATGCCGCCATCCAGCGCGACGGCTACGACGTGAAGGCCAAGCCGACTCCGCCTCCCGCGCCGGCCGAGCCGGCTTCGGCGTCATCGTCGGGTCGCGCGCCGGCGGCCGGAACTCCCGATCCGGGCAGCGCCAAAGCGATCGCACTCGACCTGGTGCACGCACGCGGGTGGGGCGACGACGAGTACAGCTGCCTGGTGGCCCTGTGGAACCGGGAATCGGGCTGGAACGTGTACGCCTCGAACCCGTCCGGCGCCTACGGCATCCCGCAGGCCCTCCCGGGGTCGAAGATGTCCAGCGCCGGATCCGACTGGGAATCCGATGCCGCCACCCAGATCACCTGGGGGCTCGGCTACATCACGGGACGCTACGGCAGCCCCTGCGGCGCGTGGGCGCATTCCGAGGACGCCGGCTGGTACTGATTCGCTCGCTCGTGTGCGCCGGTAGGCTGGCTGCATGCCCCGCTCCAACCGCCCGCGCAACACCGGGCGCGACCGGGACGACGATGACGGCGACCTGTCGTTCCTGCTGACCGAATGGCTCCGCACCGAGCGCAAGCGAGACGGCGAGTGGAAGGTGCAGCCGGTCAGCGCCGTCCGCGCCGTGAAGAGCTACGTCTGCCCGGGCTGTCGCCTCGAGGTCGCTCCCGGGGTCGCACACGTCGTCACCTGGCGCGCGGACGACATGCTCGGAGACGCAGCGGCGCTAGCCGATCGCCGGCACTGGCACGGGCACTGCTGGCGCATCCATTGACGCACGACGAGCGAACAGGAGACCGACGGATGGGCGAACTGCTCGAAGTGCGTGGGGGAGTCCAGCTTCCCGCGCGGCGGGAGGATGTCGAGCTCCGGACGAGCGACGGCCTCACTCTCGTCGGCGAGTTGGCCCTGCCACTCGAGCGAGAGCCGGTCGCAACCCTCGTCACCCTTCACCCGCTGCCCACCCACGGCGGATTCATGGACTCGCACGTGCTCCGCAAGGCGGCCGGACGGCTGCCCGCCCTCGCCGACCTCGCCGTGCTGCGCTTCAACACGCGTGGCACATCGTCTCCGCGTGGAACGAGCGAGGGGTCGTTCGGCGACGGCGTCACCGAGAGCGAGGACGTCGCCGCGGCGATGGACCTCGTGGCGGCGCGCGGGCTGCCGCATCCGTGGCTGGTCGGTTGGTCGTTCGGAACCGAATTGGCACTCAAATACGGTCGAGAGCACCCGATCGACGGCATCATCCTGCTCTCTCCGCCGCTACGACGCACGACTCCGGCCGAACTCTCCGAATGGTCCAGCGCCGACATCCCGGTGATCGCGGTCATTCCGGAGTTCGACGACTACCTTCGGCCAGAGCAGGCGGCCGAGAAGTTCGCGTCAGTTCCTCATGCCTCCGTGATTCCCATCGAGGGCGGGAAACACCTCTGGGTGGGTGAGACCCAGGTGAGACAGGTGCTCACCGAGATCGTGCGCGCCGTCAATCCGGCAGCGTTGCCCCTGCCGACCGAGTACGACGACGCGGAGGCCGCCGAACGCTAGAGCTCGTTCTGCCGGGGGATGACGACCTGCTTGATGATGAGCAGGATGGATGCGGCGACGGGGATCGCGACGAGGGCTCCGAGAAGTCCGAGCAGCGAGCCACCGGCCAGCGCCGCGATCACGACGACCGCGCCAGGAACCGAGACGGCGCGACTCATGATGCGCGGGCTGAGGAAGTATGCCTCGACCTGCATGTAAACGATGTAGTAAATCGCCGCGGCGAGTGCGGTCAGCGGGGATCCGAGACCGGGTATGAGACAGGTCAGGATGATGATGATGGAGCCCGACAGCGTGCCCACAAGCGGGATGATCGACAGGAAGAACGCGATGAAGGCCAGGACCGCCGGGAACGGTGCCTGGATGATGCTGAGGAAGATGAAGCTGAGCACGCCGTTGATGACGCCGAGGGTCACCTGCCCGGTGACGAACCGCCCGACGGAGGCGGTGATCTGCTCGGTCAGGTCGGCGAATCGCTCGCGCTTGGATGCCGGAACGAGCTGGTAGCTCGCCCGCTTCATCGACGGCAGGGAAGCGGTGAAGTACAGCGTGAGGATGAGCACGATGACCACCGCGAAGAAGCCGGTGCCGATGGTGAGCGCGGCCGACACGACGCCGCCCACGACGCCGCCGACCTTGGT
This sequence comes from Orlajensenia flava, assembly GCF_004801905.1. Lineage (GTDB taxonomy): Bacteria > Actinomycetota > Actinomycetes > Actinomycetales > Microbacteriaceae > Orlajensenia > Orlajensenia flava. The sequence goes on from NZ_SSSN01000003.1 coordinate 168,727, forward strand.
CGGATCGTTGATGAAGTCAGTCACCGTCTTGGTGATGTTGTCGGCGATGTCACTGATGGCCAGACCGGGGAACTGGGCCTGCAACTGTTTCACCAGGTCGCCGCTGGTGAACGAATCGACGAGCTTCGGGATCTGGTTGATGAGCTTCGAGGCCTCGCCGACCACGATGGGCACCACGAGCAGGATGAGCGCGGCGACGAGTCCGAGGACACCCACGAGGACGATCAGGATCGCCGCCCAGCGCGGGACCTTCCGCTTCTCCAGCCACGAGACGATCGGATCGAGTCCGAGCGCCAGGAACAGGGCGGCGCCGATGTACGTGAGGATCGTCGAGAGCTGCGTGATCGATAGGAGGATCAACAGGCCGAGGCCGACGCCCAGGGTCCCGATCAGTCCGAGCCGGAATGCGTTGTGGATTCTCACGTATATGCCCCCACGTTCATCCGTCGTTGTCCGGACCCGATGCCGGTTCCGTCAGACTACTGGGTGTCGGCGGCGACCTGTTCGGCTTGACTTAAGACGCCTCGAAGTGATTCGAAGTATCCCGCCACGGCGTCGCGCTCGATCTGGATCTGGCTGAGGCGATCCTCGGCGTCGTCGATGAGCTTTCGGGTGCGCTTGTCGGCCTCGGCGATCGCGGTCCTCGCTCGCTCCTCGGCCTCGGCGATCGACTTGTCCGCCGTGTCGCGCGCCGCCTGCACGATGCCCTTCGACTCGTTCTTGGCGTCGCTGTCGAGCCGGTCGGCCTCCGCGCGGCTCTCCTTGGTGCGCGCGATGGCCTCGGCGAGCTGGGCGTTCGCGTCATCCAGGTATTTCTGCGTCTGTGCGACGGCTTCCTGGTGTCGGTTCAGGTGGTCCTGCTCGGCCTCGTCCCGGCGGGCCTTGAGCTCGACGTCGAGGTCGATACGGGCCTGCTCGATCTCCCGACGCAGCTTGGTCACCTCGTGGGTGGTCTTCTTGCGCAGGGCGGAGAGCTGGTTCTGGAGGTCGATGCGTGCCTGCTCCGAGTCGGCCTCGAAGTCGGCCTTCGCCTGGTCGTGCTCGAGCGCGAGGTCGGCCTTCGCCTGCTCGATGTCGGCATCGTGACGGGCCCGGATGCGCGCCAGCTCGTGCTCCAGGCGCTGCTTGGCGACCTCGGTCTCCCGGGCCAGATCGGTCTTGGCCTGGTCTCGCTCGGCCGCCAGCGTGTCCCGCGTGCCGTCGATCTCGGCCTGCAGATCCGCTCGCTGCTGCTCCAGCTCGTGGTTCAGACCGGTGCGCGCATCCGCGATCTCCGCCTCGAGCTCGAGGCGCCCCTCCGCGGTCTCGCGCTCGAGGTCGAGACGGGCCTGCTCGGTCTCCTGAGCGAGGTCGAGCCGGGCCTGCTCGGTCTCGCGCGCCAGCGCGGCGCGAGCCTGGTCGAGTTCGAGCGCCACCTCGGAGCGAGTCTGCTCGGTCTCGTGCGACAGCCCGGCAGCAGCTTCACGCGCGGCCGCGGCTTCGCGCTCGGCGACCGCGCGGACCTCTGCCGCCTCGCGCTCCGCCTCGGCGCGGATGGCGGCGGTCTCGCGCTTCGCGGTCGCCCGCAGTTCGGCGGCCTCGGTCGCAACCCCTCCGCGGACCGCTGTCGCATCGCGGTTGGCGTCCTGGAGCACCGTCTCTCGCTCGTCGGATGCCCGCGCCACGAGGTCGTCGGCCTCCACTCGGGCGTCCTCGAGCAGGCGGGCCGCCTTCGCGCGTGCGTCGGCCAGGGTACGATCCGAGTGATCGCCGGCCTGAGCGCGGAGCTTGTCGACCTCGGCCTGCGCCTGGGTGCGCATCTTCTCGGCGTCGATGTCGGCCTGGGCGATCAGTCGGGTGGACTGCTCCTCCGCCACGCGCAGCGTGTTCTCGAGCTTCGTGCCGAGGCCGGTGAAGGTGGGGCTGCCCACCTCCTCGAGTTCGGCCGTGAGCTCGTCGATCCGTGCGTTGAGGCGCTTGACCTCTTTCGCGGACTCGGTCGACGTGTTGTTCGCGGTGATGACGTCGCGCCGCAACGACTGGAGTGCCTTCTCGACCTCGTCGCGATCGTATCCGCGGAAGACCTGCGTGAACTCTGTCTCTTCGGTGGCCACTGGCTGCTCCTTGTCGAAAGGCACGCGACGAGTGAGCGCACCGCCTGAGATTTTAGCGGGAGGAGGGATGCATTCGTACACGGCCCCATCCGGGGGCTCCCAGCACGCGTCGAGCGCGCGTTCAGGGCGATCGGATAGTCTGACATGTCTGTGCCTGCTGATCTTCGGCGGCCCTGGAGGAGATAGTTCGTGCGATTCGTTCTCGCCATCGTGGCGTTCTTCGTCGCCGCCGTGATGATCGCGTTCGGCATCGCCCAGCGCACCGTGCTGCTCGCGCCCGACAGCGTGAGCATGGCGACGACGGTCAGCGGCGGGGATGCCTACGTCGTCATCGGCTCGAAGACGCTGGCCCTGCACCCCGGCCTGCAGAAGGTGCAGGTGAGCGGTGGAGCCAAGACCTCCATGATCGCCCTGGGTCGCGAGGCCGATGTCGCCGCTTGGATCGAAGGCGAGCCGTACTCCAGCATCGGCGTCGACAAGAAGTCGGGGGACCTCGCGTCGACGCGCGTCGCCAGCACGTCCGAGGCGACGGGGGAGTCGCCGGCGTCGGACGATGCGACGGCCGCCCCCGCCGTCGTCGAACCGACCAACCCGCTCGGCTCCGATCTCTGGCTCGACGAGTTCACGGGCACGACCTCGGCATCCGCCGAGCTGAGCGTGCCGTCCGGATACAGCCTTCTGGTGGCGTCCGATGGCAAGAATCCCGCGCCGACGCGCGTCTCGATCACCTGGCCGCTGGACAATTCGACGCCATGGGCGGGACCGCTCATCGTCGGAGGCCTCCTCGTGCTGCTGCTCGGCTTCGCCAGCTACCTCTGGGCCATCTGGCACATGCGCCGCAAGCGCCGACCGCGCCGCAACATGCCGAAGGGACCCCGGATGCCGCGCATCCCGCGTCCGAAGACCATCAAAGAGATCACTCCGAGTACCGGGCGCCGGGCCATCGGCAAGTCGTCCAGGGTCGTCGCCGTTCCGATCGTGCTCGTCGGCGCACTCGCCCTCTCGGGCTGCTCGTCGGACTTCTGGCCGAGTTTCGACGGAGCATCCAGCCCGACCGCCTCGACGACGCCGACACCGGCGGTGACCACGGACGCCCAGGCCGACCCCGACCTGAAGCCGCCGGCCGTGACCGTGCCGCAGCTCGAGCGCATCATCCGCAAGATCGCCGTTCTGACGGGCGAGGCCGACAAAGCACTCGATTCCACGAAGCTGGCGACCCGGTTCGCCGGACCGGCGCTCGCCCTCCGGGAGGCGAACTACAAGGTGCGCACGACCCTGCCCGACTATGCGGCTCCCGACGCGATTCCCGCCGGCCCGGTCGAACTCGCCGTTCCGCAGCAGACGGATGCCTGGCCGCGCGTCGTCATGACCGTCCTGCAGAACAAGGACGATCCCACGACCAAGCCGACCGCGCTCGTGCTCGAGCAGGAGTCGCCGCGGGCCAACTACTTCGTCCGTTATGCCGTCTCGCTGGCCGCTGATGCGGTCATCCCCGGAATGGCGCCCGCCCGCATCGGCTCGCCCGTCGTCGCACCCGACTCGGAGTTCACCCTCCTCCCGCCCAACAAGGTGGCGCCCGCCTACGCGGACATCATGATGAAGGGCGACGCGAGCGAGTGGTTCAAGTACTTCGACACCGCGACGGACCCGTTCCTCAAGCAGGTGGGCGTCGACTCGAAGAACAACCGCCGGGCGAACCTGCCGGCGACCGCATCGATCGACTTCTCGAACGCCGTCGGGTCGGGCAGGACACTCGCCCTCGCCACCAACGACTCCGGCGCGATCGTCACGGTCAACATCAACGAGACGGAGACCGTGAAGCCCACCGACGGGGGAACGGTCTCGCCGCAGAACGCCGCGAAGGCCTACTCGGGCGTGGAGAACTCGGCGAAAGGCATCACCCAGACCTTCGGTGACCAAGTCCTCTTCTACGTCCCACCGGCCGGGTCGAAGGACACCATTCGTATGCTGGGCTTCGCCCAGGGAATCATCTCTGCCTCGGAGGTACCGTGACCGACCTGCCACCCTCTGCCGCCAGCCTGCGCGGTGCCGTAGACCTCTCAGCCCTCGTCAACCGGCCCAGTGCCCCTGCCGTGGGCGGCGAGTCGCCGGCAGCGGCTCCGGGTGGCACCGTCCAGGTGCCGAGCATCGTGCTCGGCGGGACCGACGCCAACTTCGGCGAGATCCTCGAACTCTCCCGGCACGTACCGGTCATCGTCGACCTCGGCGCCTCGTGGGCCGAGCAGTCTCGCGACTTCACGGTCCTCCTCGGCCGGCTCGTCCGCTCGTTCGGTGGCCGGCTCATCCTGGCGACCGTCGAGGCCGAGGCCAACCCGCAGCTCGCACAGGCGTTCCGCGCCCAATCGGTGCCGACGGTGGCAGCCGTCGTGGCGGGTCAACCGGTCCCGCTGTTCGCGGGCGTCGTCGCCGAGGAGCAGCTGCGGCCGGTTCTGGAGCAGGTGTTGCAACTCGCGGCCGAGAACGGCGTCACCGGCACGGCGATCGCCGCGGATGCGGACCCGACCGACGACGAACCGATCGCCGAGCCGGAACCGGCACCGCTGCCCCCGCATCACGCCGAGGCCTATGACGCGATCGAGCGAGGCGATTACGCCGATGCGATCTCGCACTACAAGACGGCGATCGCCCAGAACCCGAGTGACCGGGAGGCCGTCGCCGGCCTCGCCCAGGCGAGCCTGCTCGACCGGCTGCAGGGAAAGACGCTCGACGAGGTCCGCAACGCCGCGGCGGCCGCTCCGGACGATCTCGACGCGCAGCTCGCGGTCGCCGACCTCGATCTTTCGGGCGGCCATATCGACGATGCCTTCGACCGGCTGCTGCGCCTGTTCCCCACGCTCGATCAGGCCGGACGCAACCGCGTGCGTGAGCGCATGCTCGACCTGTTCGAGGTGGTGGGCCTCGACGACCCGCGCGTGGCGGCGGCACGACGGAGACTGGCCAACCTGCTGTACTGAGATCGCCCCGGGCGGCCTCAGCGTGCGAGCTTGAGCCAGAGCGCCCCGAGCGGCGGGAGGGTGAGCACGGCGGATGCCGGGCGGCCCGACCAGGGATCCTCGGTGGCGATGACCCCGCCGAGGTTGCCGACGCCCGAGCCGCCGAAGGCCTCGGCATCCGTGTTGAGCAGTTCCTCCCAACGGCCAGCGGCCGGCAGCCCGACACGGTAGTCGGCGTGCGGCGCTCCGGCGAAGTTGATGATGCAGGCGATCGTCTCGCCGTGCCCGTCGGTACGCAGGAACGACACCACGTTCTGCTGCGCGGCCCCGCCGTCGATCCAGAAGAACCCCGCCGAGTCGTTGTCGAGGGCCCAGAGGGCCGGATGCTCGCGGTAGACCCGGTTGAGTGCTCCGACGAGGTCGAACAGCCCGCGGTGGCTCGGCTGGTCGAGGATCCACCAGTCCAGCCCGCGCTCCTCGCTCCACTCCGATGCCTGGCCGAACTCCTGGCCCATGAACAACAGCTGCTTGCCGGGATGCGACCACATGAACGCGAGGAAGACTCGCACGTTGGCGAGTTGCTGCCAGTGATCGCCCGGCATCTTGGACAGGAGCGAGCCCTTGCCGTGCACGACCTCGTCGTGGCTGATGGGCAACATGAAGTTCTCGCTGAAGGCGTACACGAGCGAGAAGGTGATCTCGTTGTGGTGGTAGCTGCGATACATCGGGTCCTCGTGGATGTACTGCAGGGCGTCGTGCATCCAGCCCATGTTCCACTTGAACCCGAACCCGAGGCCACCGCTCGAGGTGGGACCGGTGACCCCCGGCCAGCTCGTGGACTCCTCGGCGATCATCACGATCCCCGGGTTGCGCTTGTACGCCGTAGCGGTCGCCTCCTGCAGGAAGGAGATGGCTTCGAGGTTCTCGCGTCCGCCGTAGATGTTGGGCTCCCACTCGCCGGCCTCGCGGGAGTAGTCGAGATACAGGATCGAGGCCACCGCGTCCACGCGCAGGCCGTCGACATGGAACTCCTCGAGCCAGAACAGCGCGTTGGCGACGAGGAAGTTGCGCACCTGGCGTTGACCGAAGTCGAACACCAGGGTTCCCCAGTCCTTCTGCTCGCCGCGGCGAGGATCCGGGTGCTCGTACAGGGCCTGCCCGTCGAACTTCGCCAGCGCCCACTCGTCCTTCGGGAAGTGGCCGGGCACCCAGTCCATGATGACGCCGATGCCCGCCTGGTGCAGACGGTCGATGAGGTAGCGCAGGTCGTCGGGGTGTCCGAGGCGGCTCGTGGCTGCGAAGTATCCGGTCACCTGGTAGCCCCACGACCCGCCGAACGGATGTTCCGCCAGAGGGAGGAACTCGACGTGGGTGAAGCCCAGTTCGCCCACGTACTCGATGAGCTGGTCGGCCGCGTCCCGGTAGGACAGGCCGGGTCGCCAGGAGCCGAGGTGGAGCTCGTAGACGCTCATCGGGCCGCTGTGCGGATCGCGCGAGGAACGCGCGGCCATCCAGTCGCCGTCGTTCCAGACGTAGTGGGAGTCGGAGACGACGGACGCGGTCGACGGGGGCACCTCGGCCTGCGACGCCATAGGGTCGGCGCGGCGAACCCAGTCGCCGGCCTGGGTGAGCAGTTCGAACTTGTACAGGGCTCCGGCGCCGAGGTCGGGCACGAACAGCTCCCAGACGCCTGATGAGCCCATGTTGCGCATCGCGTGGGCGGCGCCGTCCCAGTCGTTGAAGTCGCCGATGACCCTCACGGCCTGCGCGTGCGGCGCCCACACGGCGAACGCCGTTCCGTCGACCGCCCCGCTGACGCCCCAGTGGTCCCGGTGGTGCGCGCCGAGGACGTCCCAGAGCCGCTCGTGCCGTCCCTCGCCGATGAGGTGCAGGTCGAGTTCACCGAGCGATGGGTGGAACCGGTAGGGGTCGTCGGCCGTCCATACGCTCCCGTCCTCGTACTGGGTCTCGAGCAGGTAGTCCTGCTGGCCCAGGATGCTGAAGCCCTGCCAGATGCCGTCGCCGATGTGGGCGAGTTCGACGTGGGCTCCGGTGGAGAGAACAGCACTGACCGCGCGCGCGAGGGGGCGGCGGGCCCGGATGACCGTGACGGGGTCGGCGATGCCGGGCGCGGCGACGACGTGTTGCCCGAGCACCGAGTGCGGGTCGTGGAACGAGCCGGCCGCCACCGCCGCGAGCAGGTCGGGCGAGAGCTCAGGGAGGGCGATGGCCGCCGATCCGTCGTCGTGGCTCATGCGTCGGCTCCGTTCACCTGCAGGATGTGCACCGGGTTGGTGAAGGCGTCGAGACGCACGTAATTGTGCGGTCCCCACGTCCATTCGTCGCCGGTGACGAGGTCGACGACCCCGAAGGACGTTTCGTCGCCGAGGCCGAGGGCGGCGGTGTCGACGTGCACGGTGGTCTCGCGGACGGAGTGCGGATCGACGTTGACGACGACGAAGACCGTGTCCGCCGATCCGGTGCCGGTGAATTCAGCGGGCAGGTGCTTGCTGAAGGCGAGGATCGCCGGGTCGTCGGTGTGATGGAAGCGGATGTTGCGGAGCTGCCGGAGCGTGGGGTGCTCGGCGCGGATGCGGTTGAGGATGCCGATGAACAACGCGAGCGACCGGCCGGCGGTCTCGGCCGCTGCGAAGTCGCGGGGCCGGTACTCGTACTTCTCGTTGTCGATGGACTCCTCGGCGCCAGGGCGTGCGACGGCCTCGAACAGCTCGAACCCGGAGTAGACCCCCCACAGGGGCGCGGCCATCGCCGCGATCGCCGCGCGGATGGTGAAGGCGGCTGGTCCTCCGAACTGCAGGTACTCGGTCAGGATGTCCGGCGTGTTGACGAACAGGTTGGGACGCATGAAGTCGGCGGTGGTCGTGGAGACCGAGGTCAGGAACTCCTCGAGCTCCTCCTTGGTGTTGCGCCAGGTGAAGTAGCTGTACGACTGCTGGAATCCGACCTTGGCGAGCGCGCGCATGAGCGCCGGGCGAGTGAACGCCTCGGCCAGGAACACCGCGTCGGGGTATTCGGCGTTGACGGTGCCGATGATCCACTCCCAGAAGTCCAGAGGCTTGGTGTGCGGGTTGTCGACGCGGAAGATGCGGATGCCCTGCCCGATCCAGTGCCGCAGGATGCGCAGCGACTCGGCCCGGATGCCCTCCGGATCGTTGTCGAAGTTGATCGGGTAGATGTCCTGGTACTTCTTGGGCGGGTTCTCGGCGTAGGCGATGGTGCCGTCGGGGAGGGTGGTGAACCACTCCGGGTGCTCGGCGACCCACGGATGGTCGGGCGAGGCCTGCAGGGCGAAGTCGAGCGCGACCTCCAGGCCGGCCTCTTTCGCCTTCTTGAGGAAGTAGCGGAAGTCGGTCGGTGTGCCGAGATCGGGGTGGATGGCGTCGTGACCGCCCTCCGCCGAACCGATGGCCCACGGCGATCCGGGGTCGTTCGGACCGGCGTCGAGCGTGTTGTTGGGTCCCTTGCGGAATGCCCGGCCGATGGGGTGGATCGGCGGCAGGTAGAGCACGTCGAAACCCATGGCGGCCACCTGAGGGAGACGAGCGGCCGCGGTGCGGAACGTTCCGCTCTTCCAACTGCCGTCGGGTCGGCGCTTGGCGCCCTCGGAGCGAGGGAAGAACTCGTACCAGGCTCCGACCCCGGCGCGGGTGCGCTCAACGCGGATGACGCGCTGGGCGGAGTGCGTCGACAGGCGGGTGACGGGGTGATGGTGCAGGGCGAGTCGCAGGCGGTCGGCGTGCGCGAGCGCCAGACGATCCACGGACGGCGTCCCGACATCCGTCATCGCCTGCGACGCCGTCTTCAGGGCGCGACGTTCCGCCTGACGCCTTTCGGCATCGAGAGCGGCACGTGCGAACAACTCGGAGCCGATGAGGAGCATGAGCTCGACGTCGATGCCGGCGGGGATCTTGATGTCGGCGTCGTGGAGCCACGACAGATAATCGTCGGCGAAGGCGCGCACGCGCCAGCGGTACTCGCCCACCTCGTCGAGACGTGCCGAGGTCAGCCAGCGGTCGGTTCCCGTCGGACCGGCCACCATCCGTCGGGTCTCGGTCACCCCGGACGGCGAGGTCAGGAGCAGTTCGACGCCGATGCGATCGTGCCCCTCGCGGAAGGCCGTCGCGGCGAACGGGACCACCTCTCCCGCGAATGCCTTGGCCGGCCAGAGGTCGTCGGCAAGCTGCGGGGAGAGGTCGAAGACCGGGATACGTCCGGCGCGGATCTGTGGCGAACTCACCCCTCGACCGTAGCGCCATCCGGCCGAGGGCGGGCGCGGTTGCGGTTTACGCGCCCGTCATGCGATGACCCTAGGGTGGGTCGGGTGAAGGCCATCCGCAAGTTCACCGTCCGTGCCGTCCTGCCCGAGCGGCTCTCCGCGCTCGAACCGCTCGCCGCCAACCTGCGCTGGTCGTGGCACGAGCCCACCCGGCGCCTGTTCGAGCGCATCGATCCCGCCGTCTGGCAGAGCGTGGGGCACGACCCGATAGCCCTTCTCGGCGAGGTGGGCCGCGAACGTCTCGACGAGCTCGCCACCGACGACGGCTACGTCGACGAGGCCTGGCGCCTCCGCGACGAGTTGCGCTCCTACCTGGATGAGCCGCGCTGGTACCAGGGCCTCGAGGGAGACAAGCCGGAGCGCATCGCGTACTTCTCGCCGGAGTTCGGCATCGCCGCAGCGCTGCCGCAGTACTCCGGCGGACTCGGGATCCTCGCCGGGGACCACCTCAAGGCCGCATCCGACCTCGGCGTGCCGCTCGTCGCCGTCGGCCTGTTCTACAAGGCGGGCTACTTCAGCCAGTCCATCTCGGCTGACGGATGGCAACTGGAGAGCTACCCGACCCTCGACCCCGACGGGCTGCCGCTGTCCATCCTGCGCAATCCCGACCGCTCGCCGGTGCAGATCTCGCTCGCGTTGCCCGGCGATCGCACCCTGCACGCGCGCATCTGGCAGGCCGAGGTCGGCCGCGTGCGACTCCTGCTGCTCGACACCGACATCCCCGAGAACACCGATGAGCTCCGCCAGATCACCGACCGTCTCTATGGCGGCGGGGGAGAGCATCGGCTCCTCCAGGAGATCCTGCTCGGCATCGGCGGAGTGCGCGCCGTCTGCGCCTGGGCGGAGCTGACCGGATCGAGCGAGCCGCAGGTGTTCCACACCAACGAGGGCCATGCGGGGTTCCTCGGCCTCGAGCGCATCGCCGACCTCATCGGCGAGGGGTTGCTGTTCGCCGAGGCACTCGAGGTCGTCCGTGCCGGAACAGTGTTCACCACCCACACGCCCGTGCCTGCCGGCATCGACCGCTTCGACTCCTCGCTCGTGGAGCGGTACTTCGACACCGGACTGCTGCCGGGTGTGCAGGCATCCGATGTTCTCGCCCTGGGCGCCGAGACGTATCCCGGCGGAACGGCGGGCGTGTTCAACATGGCCGTCATGGGCCTGCGGCTCGCGCAGCGCGCCAACGGCGTTTCGAAGCTCCACGGTCGCGTGAGCCGCGCGATGTTCTCGGGACTGTGGCCGGGATTCGACGTGGACGACGTGCCGATCGGCTCGGTCACCAACGGTGTGCATGCGCCGACCTGGACCGATCCGTTGCTGCAGGACCTCGCCGAGCGCGTCTTCGGCACGGCTGACACCGCGCGCGTCGATTGGGCCAACTACGACGCCGTGAGCGACTTCGACCTGTGGGGTGCCCGTTCGACGATGCGCGCCGGGCTCGTCGCGGACGCACGCGCGCGGACCGCGCGGTCATGGCGCGGACAGAATCCGTCGGGCGGGATGCCGAGTTGGATCGGCGAGATCCTCGACCCTGACGTGCTCACCATCGGCTTCGCCCGGCGTGTTCCCACCTACAAGCGGTTGACGCTCATGTTGCACGACCGCGAACGGCTGCGTTCCCTGCTGACCGATCCGGCCCGACCCGTGCAGATCGTCGTCGCCGGCAAGTCGCATCCCGCCGACGACGAGGGCAAGAGGCTCATCCAGGAGCTCGTCCAGTTCGCAGCGGAGCCCGACGTCCGCGGACGCCTGGTGTTCCTGCCCGATTACGACATCGGCATGGCTCAGACGCTGTATCCGGGCACGGATGTCTGGCTCAACAACCCCCTGCGACCGCTCGAGGCCTGCGGCACGTCGGGCATGAAGGCCGCCCTCAACGGCGTGCTCAACCTGTCCATCCTCGACGGCTGGTGGGACGAGTACTTCGACGGTGAGAACGGCTGGGCCATCCCGTCATCCGACTCGTCCGATCCCGAGGAGCGCGACCGGCGCGAGGCGGAGGCGCTCTACGACCTCATCGAGCACGAGATCGCCCCCCGGTTCTACGATCGCGACCAGGACGGCCTGCCTCGCCGCTGGATCTCCTCGATCCGTCACACCCTCGCGGTCTACTCCTCGGAGTTGTCGGCCGAGCGCATGGTGCGGCAGTACACCGAGGACCTCTACCGACCCGCGGCCTTGGCCGAGGCAGCGCTCAGCGCGTCGCACTTCGAAGCCGGCCGCGAGCTCGCGGCGTGGCGAGCCCGCGTCGTCGAGGCGTGGCCCCGCGTGTCGGTGTCGCATGTCGAGTCAGGTGGGGTCGCCTCCGTCCCTCAGGTGGGCGACGAACTCCACCTCCGCGCCCACGTCGAGCTCGGCGGCCTCGCGCCAGAGGACGTCTCCGTCGAGGCGGTCTACGGTCGCAGCGGAGAGGACGGACTGCTCGTGGACACGGCCGTCCAGGCGCTGGAGCCCACCACGGGCAGCTCGGCGGCCGGTTCGGCGACGGTGTTCACCGGCACCGTGAACCTGGCGCGTGCGGGCGGGTTCGGCTATTCGGTGCGGGTGCTGCCGAAGAACGCGTTGCTCGCCTCGCCGGCCGACCTGGGGCTCATCGCCGTCGCGCACTGATGGGCGCGTAGACAGCCCCCGTCGCCGCACAGAGGTCGTCGGGGGCGAGCTCGATGTCGAAACCGCGCCGACCCCCGGAGACCAGCACCGTCTCGAACAGGATGGCCGTCTCGTCGACCACCGTGCGCAGTGGGGTCTTCTGGCCGATGGGGGAGATGCCCCCGACCACGTAGCCGCTCCTTCGCTCGGCGAGGCGCGGGTCGGCGAGCGTCGCCTTGCCGCCCCCCGCCGCGACGGCCAGCGCTCTCAGGTCGAGCATGGCGGTGACCGGAACGACGCCGACCACGAGCGAGCCGGCCACCTCCGCCACGAGGGTCTTGAACACCCGGTCGGGGTCGACGCCGAGCTTCTCGGCCGCCTCCTCGCCGAAGTTCGTCGAGCGGGGGTCGTGCTGGTAGACGTGCCCGACGAAGGGGATGCCCGCCGCGTCGAGCGCGGCGGTGGCCGGCGTGCCCGGCGCATCCGGATGCCGAGCCATCACTCGTGGGCCCGGAACAGCTGCATCGAGGCAGCCGCGACGGGCAGTTCCTGGCCGGGCGCGAACTCCCGCTCCCGTCCGCGCATGTCGTCGTCTGCCGAGTCCCAGAGCAGCGTGTAACCCGTCACCTCGGCGTGCTCGGGCAACGTGACCGAGGAGTCGGACTCCACGGCATGGATGACGAGGAGGATGCGGTTGAACTCCTCGAATTCGGGTGTCGACGCGGCCAGATACTGCAGGGTGCGCTCGTCGGGCGAGCGCCAGTCGTCCTCCGACATGGACAGCCCGTCGTCGTTGTACCAGTCGACCTGAGAGGCGCTGGGCACGGTCTCGCCGAACCGGCCGAACCGGACCGGACGCAGAGCCGGGTTCTCCCGGCGCAGGCGCAGCAGCGTCCTGGTGACCGCGTGAAGCTCCTGCTGCCAATCCGCGCGGTCCCAGCTCAGCCAGGTCAGCTCGCTGTCGTGACAGTAGGCGTTGTTGTTGCCCCGCTGCGAGCGGCCGAACTCGTCGCCGGCCGTCAGCATGGGGACTCCCGCGGAGAGGAGCAGGGTGCCGAGCAGATTGCGCATGGCGCGTCGACGCGCCGCGAGCACGGCAGCATCGTTCGTCGGACCCTCGACTCCGTGATTGAAGGAGAAGTTGTTGTCGCTGCCGTCCCGATTCGACTCGCCGTTGCCCTCGTTGTGCTTGCGGTCGTACGCCGTGAGGTCGGCGAGGGTGAAGCCGTCGTGGGCTGTGATGAAGTTGAGCGACGCGAGCGGGCCGCGCTCGGGCGAGAAGGTGTTGGATGAGCCGGCCAGCCGGGTCGCGAACCGACCGATGCCGCTTCCCGCCCCGCCCGCTCGACGCGCGCGGGCGAAGTCGACGAGCCAGAAATCGCGCATCCGGTCGCGATAGCGGTCGTTCCATTCCGTCCACCCCGGTGCGAACGCCCCGGTCTTCCAGCCGTCCGGGCCGACGTCCCACGGCTCGGCGATGAGCGTGCGCGTCGAGAGGACGTCATCGGTGCGGATCGCCTCCAGGAGCGGATGCCGAGGGTCGAATGACCCATCGGCTCCCCGGCCGAGCGTCGCGGCCAGGTCGAACCGGAATCCGTCGATGTGCACCTGCTCGGCCCAATACCGCAGGGAGTCCAGCACCAGACGGATCGGGGCTGGCCTGCCGAAGTCGAGGGTATTGCCGCATCCGGTCGTGTCGATGTAGCGCCCGTTCGCATCCTGGCGGTAGTAACCGAGGTTGTCGATGCCGCGGAAACTCGTGACAGGACCCGCCGGTCCCTCCTCGGCCGTGTGGTTGTAGACCACGTCGAGGAACACCTGGATGCCGGCCGCGTGCAGTGAACGCACCATCTCCTTGACCTCGCGCAGCACGGCCGTCGGGCCGCCGGTCTGGGCGGTCGCGGTGGCGTAGCGGGCGTGCGGGGCGAAGAAGCTCAGGGTGTTGTAGCCCCAATAGTTCTCCAGCCCCTGCTTCACGAGGCGCTGCTCCGAGGTGTAGGCATGGATCGGCAGCAGCTCGACGGCGGTGATGCCGAGGTCGGTGAGGGCGGCGATGGACGCGGGATGCCCGAGCCCGGCGTAGGTGCCGCGCAGTTCGGCGGGCACGGCGGGGTTGAGCTTGGAGAAGCCGCGCACGTGCAACTCGTAGACGACGGTGTGATCGAGGGCGGTGCGGGGAGCTTCGACTCCCTTCCAGTCGAACGATTCGTCGACCGCGACGCTACGCCAGCTGGAGCCGACGCGCACGAGCCCCCGAGCGTACGGATCCAGCAGCGGTCGGCGCGGCTCGAAATGGTGCGCCGGCCCCGCCGGACCCGACGCCTGGACGGCGTAGGCGGTGCCGGCCGTCAGGCGGTCGGAACGCGCATGCCAGACGTCGTCGTGATCTCGCGTCATGTCGACGGTCTCGACCACCCAGGTCGGGTCGGTGTGATCGTAGACGGCCAGACGCATCGACTGGGCCGACCCGGACCACACCCGCACGCCGCCACCATCGGCGTCCACCGCTGGTCCGAGCGGAGCATCTGCGGCGGCCATGCGTCCTACAGTAGTGAGCGTGCCGGTCTACCTCGATCACGCCGCGACCACGCCCATGCGACCCGAGGCCGTAGCCGCCTACGTCGAGGCGGCGGCCGTGGTCGGCAACCCGTCGTCGATCCACAGCTCCGGCCAGAACGCCCGCCGCGTGCTCGAGGAGGCGCGGGAGTCGCTCGCCGAGTCCCTCGGATGCTCGCCCATCGAGGTGATCTTCACGAGTGGGGGCACGGAAGCCATCAACCTCGCCATCAAGGGGCTGTTCTGGGCTCGTAATGGACGTCGCATCCTCGTACCGGGAGGCGAGCACCACGCGACCATCGACACGGTGGAGTGGCTCCAGCGGCACGAGGGGGCGGCCGTCGACTGGCTGCCGCTCGACCCGGTCGGGCGGGTGGACATCTCAGCCGCTTCAGCGGCCTTCGTGGACGGTGAGCCGATCGCGCTCGCGACCATGCTCTGGGCCAACAACGAGGTCGGCACACTTCAGCCGGTGACGGAGGTCGCCGCTCTCGCCGCACGAGCGGGCGTTCCCCTGCACGTCGACGCGGTCGCCGCCTTCGGGCACGTGCCGGTGGATGCGGCCCAGGTCCGTCGTGCATCGCAGTCCGGCGCCGGGACGGGTCTGGTGGCCCTGAGCGTTTCGGCGCACAAGATCGGTGGTCCGGTCGGCGTCGGCGCCCTTGTGCTCGACCGCTCGGCCGTGCTGGAGCCGCTGCTGCATGGTGGCGGGCAGCAACGTCAGGTGCGATCCGGAACGCAGGATGTCGCGGCGGCGGTGTCCTTCGCCGCGGCGGCCCGCGCATCCGTCGCCGAATTGGCCGACGAGGCCTCGCGCGTGCGACTGCTTCGCGAGCGTCTCGTGGCCGGCGTGCGCTCCGCCGTTCCCGATGTCGTCGTGAACGGGGTGGATGATGCGTCTGCGCGGCTGCCGGGCACGGCTCACTTCGCGTTCGCCGGCGCACAGGGGGATTCGCTGCTGTTCCTTCTCGACGCCGCCGGTGTCGCCGTGTCGACGGGATCGGCGTGCCAGGCCGGCATCCCCGAGCCCTCTCACGTGCTGCTCGCGATGGGGCGGGACGAGGCGACGGCACGCACCGCGTTGCGCGTGACGCTCGGTCGCACGACGACGGATGCCGATGTCGATGCGTTCCTCGCGGCTCTTCCCTCCGCGCACGCTCAGGCTCGTCGCGCCGGGCTCTCGTAGAATCAGGCCATGCGAGTTCTTGCGGCCATGAGCGGTGGCGTCGATTCCGCCGTGGCGGCGGCACGAGCGGTCGACGCCGGACACGACGTCGTCGGCGTGCACCTGGCGCTGAGCCGCATGCCCGGAACGCTGCGCACGGGATCCCGCGGATGCTGCACCATCGAGGACTCGATGGACGCCCAGCGTGCGGCGAACCTCATCGGCATCCCGTACTACGTCTGGGACTTCTCGGAGCGGTTCAAGGCCGATGTCGTCGACGACTTCATCGCCGAGTACTCGGCCGGCCGCACCCCGAACCCCTGCATGCGCTGCAACGAGCGCATCAAGTTCGCCGCCCTGCTCGAGAAGGCCCTCGCCCTCGGTTTCGACGCCGTCTGCACCGGCCACTACGCATCGATCGTGACGGATGCCGACGGCAACCGCGAACTGCATCGCGCGGCGGCGTGGGCGAAGGACCAGTCCTACGTCCTCGGCGTGCTCACCACCGACCAGTTGGCGCACGCGATGTTCCCGCTCGGTGCGACGCCGGCGAAGGCGGAGGTGCGGGCCGAGGCTGCCGCCCGTGGGTTCAGCGTCGCGAGCAAGCCCGACAGCCACGACATCTGCTTCATCCCCGACGGAGACACCCGCGGCTGGCTCGCCGAGCGGGTGGGCGCGCAGACGGGCGAGATCCTCGACCGCGACGGCGCCGTCGTCGGCTCGCACGAGGGAGCCCACGCCTTCACCGTCGGACAGCGCCGCGGCCTGCAGATCGGCACGCCGGCCGCCGACGGCAAGCCCCGTTTCGTCCTCGAGGTGCGCCCGAAGGACAACACGGTCGTCGTCGGCCCCAAGGAGGCCCTCGACATCGCCCTCATCGCTGGCTCGCGGTTCACCTGGGCGGGACTCGCCCCGGCGGATGCCCGCACTCCGTTCGAGTGCGAGGTGCAGATCCGCGCACATGCCGATCCGGTTGCCGCGAGCGCCGTTGTAGCAGTCGGTCCAACGGGCGGAGACGAGCTCGTCATCACGCCGCACGTCCCCCTCAACGGCGTCGCGCCGGGGCAGACGGCAGTCGTCTACGTCGGCACGCGCGTGCTCGGGCAATGCACGATCGATCGGACGGTCAGCGCCGTTCCGGTCGCCCTCTGACCTTGCCCGGCGTGTCGGTGGGCGTCCCTAGACTGAACGCGTGAGCTCCGATGCATCCGCGACGCCCGCCACCGATGAGCAACTCGGGGCCCTGAGCCTCGAGCAGGCATCGGATCGAGCCGGTGAATTGACCAGTGTCATCCTCGAGGCGCGCGATGCGTACTACGAGCAGGACGCCGCGCGCTGGTCCGACCAGGAGTACGACGCCTTCATCCACGAGCTCGAAGCGCTCGAGCGGCTCTTCCCGGCCGTGCAGAGCCAGGACAGCCCGACGCTGACCGTCGGAGGGCGTGCGGACTCGACGCTGTTCGACCCGGTGCAGCACGCGGAACGGATGCTGAGCCTCGACAACGTCTTCTCCATCGAGGAGTTCGAGTCATGGGCGGCCAAGGTCGAGCGCGATTCGGGTCGCCGCGTCGACTACCTCTGCGAACTCAAGATCGACGGGCTGGCCATCAACCTCCGCTACGAGCGAGGAGTCCTCGTCACGGCCGCCACGCGCGGTGACGGCGTCGTCGGCGAAGACGTCACCGAGAACATCCGGTACATCACGGCCATCCCCGAGAAGCTGGCCGGAAGCGGGCACCCCGACCTGGTGGAGGTGCGCGGCGAGGTGTTCTTCCCGGTTGAACTCTTCCGCGAGCTCAACGCCGCGCAGGCCGCCGCCGGCGATCGCGTGTTCGCCAATCCGCGCAACGCGGCCAGCGGATCCATGCGGCAGAAGGCCGAGGGCAAGACGGAGGCGCAGCTCGCTCTGATGCACGATCGGCTCTCGAGGCTCCGCATGCTGGTGCACGGCATCGGCGCGTGGGCCGACCCGCCCGTCGCGTCCCAGTCGGAGACCTACGAGCTTCTCAAGAGCTGGGGACTGCCCACGTCGCCCTATTACCGCGTCGTTCCGACGGCCGGGGATGCGGCGGACTTCATCCGCTACTACGGAGAGCACCGCGACAGCGTCAGCCACGAGATCGACGGCATCGTCGTCAAGGTCGACGAGCTCGCCCTGCACGACGAACTCGGAGCGACCAGCCGAGCGCCGCGTTGGGCGATCGCCTACAAGTACCCGCCGGAGCAGGTCAACACGAGACTTCTCGACATCGTCGTGAGCGTCGGGCGCACCGGGCGCGCGACGCCGTTCGCGGTGATGGAGAAGGTGAGGGTCGCCGGCAGCGAGGTGAGGCAGGCGACCCTCCACAACCAGGATGTCGTCGAGGCCAAGGGCGTGCTGATCGGTGACACCGTCGTGCTCCGCAAGGCCGGCGACGTCATCCCCGAGGTGCTGGGGCCGGTGGTGGAGCTCCGCGACGGCACGGAACGCGCCTTCGTCATGCCCACGAACTGCCCCGAGTGCGGCACCGCGCTGGCTCCCGCCAAGGAGGGCGATATCGATCTGCGTTGCCCGAACGCTCGCAGTTGCCCGGCCCAGGTACGCGGTCGCGTCGAGCACATCGGCTCGCGCGGCGGTCTCGATATCGAGGCCCTCGGCGAGGTCTCCGCGGCGGCGCTCACCCAGCCGCAACGACCCGAGGTGCCGCCGCTGGTCACCGAGGCGGGCCTGTTCGACCTCTCCGTCGACGAGCTGACGCCCATCGAGGTGGTCGTTCGTGACGCCGAGACGGGCCTGCCCAAGGAGGACGCGGATGGCGCCGTGCGCGTCCGCACCCCGTTCACCCGCAATGCGAGCGCGTCGGAACGACGCGAGGGGCTGTCGGGTCCGCAGCCGTCGGCGAGTGCCATCAAGCTCCTGTCCGAGATCGAGAAGGCGAAGACCAAGCCGCTCTGGCGCATCCTGGTCTCGCTCAGCATCCGCCACGTCGGGCCGGTTGCCGCGCGGGCCCTGGCCGACTGGTTCGGGTCGCTCGACGCCATCCGTGCCGCCAGCCGCGACGAACTCGCCCAGGTGGAGGGAGTCGGCGGCATCATCGCCGACGCCGTCATCGACTGGTTCGCGGTGGACTGGCATGTGGACATCGTGGATCGGTGGGCCGCTGCCGGCGTGCAGTTCAGCACACCCGGCCACTTCGGCCCGGGTGCGGCGGAGACGACGGGCGGGGTGCTCGCCGGCCTCACCGTCGTCGCGACCGGATCCCTCGACGGCTTCTCCCGCGAGGGAGCGCTGGAGGCCATCATCGCGGCTGGCGGCAAGGCCGCGTCGAGCGTGTCGAAGAAGACGGACTATGTGGCGGCAGGGCCTGGTGCCGGGTCCAAGCTCACCAAGGCCGAGGAGCTCGGGGTGCGCGTCATCGACGCCGCCCAGTTCGCGCTCCTGCTGAGCGGCGGGCCGGACGCGATTGCCGAGACATCGGCGTGAACGTGCCTCGGTAGACTGGAATCAGCCCCCCGCACATCGATACCGACGGAGAACCATGTCCGGAATCAGCGCAGAACAGGTAGCGCATCTCGCCAGCCTCGCCCGCATCGACCTCACCGACGACGAGATCGCGAGCCTGACCACCGAGCTCGACCAGATCGTCGCATCGGTCGCCAAGGTCACCGAGGTCGCGACTCCCGAGGTGCCGGCCACGAGCCACCCGATTCCGCTCGAGAACGTCTTCCGTGACGACGTCGTGGGCGAGACGCTGACGGTCGAGCAGGCCCTCGCCGGAGCGCCCGACCACGACGGGTCGCGGTTCCGCGTCTCGGCGATTCTGGGGGAGGAGCAGTGAGCGACGACATCCTGCGCCTGAGTGCCGCCGAGCTCGGAGAGCGGCTCGCCGCCCACGAGATCAGCTCGGTCGAGGCGACCCAGGCTTCGCTCGATCGCATCGCCGCCGTCGACGGGGGAGTGCACGCCTTCCTCCACGTGGCCGCGGACGACGCGATCGCCGCCGCGGCCGACGTCGACAGCCGACGCGCGTCGGGTGAGAAGCTCGGCCCCCTCGCCGGCGTGCCCATCGCCATCAAGGACGTCCTCGTCACCGAAGGCATGCCGACGACAGCCGGCTCGCGCATCCTCGAGGGCTGGATCCCCCCCTACGACGCGACGACGGTGCGCCTGGTCCGCGAGGCGGGCATGGTCCCTCTCGGCAAGACCAACATGGACGAGTTCGCCATGGGGTCGAGCACCGAGCACTCCGCGTTCGGCGCCACCCACAACCCGTGGGCGCTCGACCGCATCCCCGGCGGCTCCGGGGGAGGGTCGGCCGCGGCCGTCGCCGCGTTCGAAGCGCCCATCGCGCTCGGCAGCGACACCGGTGGATCCATTCGCCAGCCCGCTCACGTCACGGGAACCGTTGGCGTGAAGCCCACCTACGGTGCCGTCAGCCGCTACGGCGCGATAGCGATGGCATCCTCGCTCGACCAGATCGGACCCGTGAGCCGCACGGTGCTCGATGCAGCGCTGCTGCACGACATCATCGGCAAGCACGACCACCACGACTCCACGTCGCTGCGCGACCGCTGGCCGTCCATGGCCGAGGCGGTGCGCACCGCGGATGTCGATGGCCTCCGCATCGGCGTCATCCGCCAGCTCGACGGTGAGGGCTTCCAGCAGGGGGTGCTCGACAGCTTCCACGCCGCGCTCGACCTGCTCGAGGGCGCCGGCGCCCACATCGTCGAGGTCAACACCCCCAACTTCGAGTACGCGATCTCGGCGTACTACCTCATTATGCCCGCCGAGGCATCCAGCAACCTCGCCAAGTTCGACTCGGTGCGCTTCGGCCTGCGGGTCACCCCGGAGGGCGGAGGAACCGTCGAGGACGTCATGTCGGCCACCCGCGACGCCGGGTTCGGCTCCGAGGTCAAGCGCCGCATCATCCTGGGCACCTACGCCCTGTCCGCCGGGTACTACGACGCCTACTACGGCAGTGCGCAGAAGGTGCGAACGCTCGTCCAGCGCGACTTCGACGCCGCCTTCGCCCACGTGGACGTGCTGGCCTCCCCGACGGCGCCGACCACGGCGTTCAAGCTCGGCGAGAAGCTCTCCGACCCCATGGCGATGTACCTCAACGACATCGCCACCATCCCGGCGAACCTCGCCGGTGTACCGGGCATCTCCCTCCCGGCCGGCCTGGCCGCGGAGGACGGACTGCCCGTCGGCATCCAGTTCCTCGCACCCGCCCGGGCCGACGCGCGGCTCTACACCGTCGGCGCCGCCCTTGAGAAACTGCTCGAGGAGCAGTGGGGCGGCCGATTGCTCGACCAGGCGCCCGACCTCACCCAGCTGATCGCCGCCCAGGAAGGTGCCCGCTGATGGCCCGCGCAGAACTGATGGACTTCGACCAGGCGCTCGAGCTGTTCGAGCCGGTGATGGGTTTCGAGGTGCACGTCGAGCTCAACACCAAGACCAAGATGTTCTCCGATGCCCCCAACGTCTTCGGATCGGAGCCCAACACGAACATCACGCCGACCTGCCTCGGGCTTCCCGGCTCGCTTCCGGTCGTCAACGCCCAGGCGATCCGCTACTCGATCAGCCTCGGCTTGGCCCTCGGCTGCTCGATCGCGCAGACCAGCCGGTTCGCGCGCAAGAACTACTTCTACCCCGACACGCCGAAGAACTACCAGATCTCGCAGTACGACGAGCCCATCGCGTTCGAGGGCTCCGTCGACGTCGAACTCTCCGACGGCCGGGTCGTGAGCGTTCCGATCGAGCGCGCCCATATGGAGGAGGATGCCGGCAAGCTCACCCACGTCGGCGGATCCACCGGTCGCATCCAGGGCGCCGAGTACTCGCTCGTGGACTACAACCGGGCGGGTGTCCCCCTCGTCGAGATCGTCACCAAGCCGATCTACGGCGCCGAGCACTCCTCACCCGAACTGGCGAAGGCGTACGTCTCGACCATCCGCGACATCGTCGTCTCGCTCGGCATCTCCGACGCGCGCATGGAGCGCGGCAACCTGCGCTGCGACGCCAACGTCTCGCTGCGCCCCCGCGCGGCCGCCGGTGAGCCGGCCGCACCGCTGGGCACCCGCACCGAGACCAAGAACGTCAACTCGCTGCGCTCCGTCGAGCGGGCCGTGCGTTACGAGATCCAGCGGCAGGCCGCCATCCTCGCCGCCGGCGGAAGCATCACCCAGGAGACGAGGCACTGGCACGAGGACACCGGCACCACGAGCGCCGGCCGGCCCAAGAGCGACGCGGACGACTACCGGTACTTCCCCGAGCCCGACCTGCTTCCGGTCGTGCCGTCGGCCGAGCTGATCGACGAGCTGCGCGCGGCGCTGCCGGAACCCCCGGCCGTCCGTCGTCGCCGGCTGAAGGGGGAGTGGGGCTTCTCCGACCTCGAGTTCCAGGACATCGCCAACTCCGGCCTTCTGGTCGAGGTCTCCGAGACGGTCGCGGCGGGAGCCACCCCCGCGGCGGCACGCAAGTGGTGGACGGGCGAGATCGCCCGCCTCGCGAACGCAGCCGGAACCGATGCCGCCTCCCTGGTCACCCCGACACAGGTCGCCGAGCTGGCCGCC
This sequence comes from Orlajensenia flava, assembly GCF_004801905.1. GTDB lineage: Bacteria > Actinomycetota > Actinomycetes > Actinomycetales > Microbacteriaceae > Orlajensenia > Orlajensenia flava. The sequence goes on from NZ_SSSN01000003.1 coordinate 190,936, forward strand.
CTCATCGATGACGGAACCCTCACCGACCGTCTCGCCCGACAGGTGCTCGAGGGGGTCGTCGCCGGGGAGGGCTCCCCGGCCGAGGTGGTGGCCTCCAGGGGCCTCGCGGTGGTGTCGGATGACGGCGCACTGATCGCCGCGATCGACGAGGCACTCGCCGCACAGCCCGATGTCCTGGCGAAGATCAAGGACGGGAAGGTTCAGGCGGCCGGCGCGGTCATCGGTGCCGTCATGAAGGCCATGAAGGGTCAAGCGGATGCCGCCCGCGTGCGCGAACTCGTGCTCGAGCGGGCCGCAGCCACGGAGTCCTGAGGCACTCGCTCAGCCCCGTTCCAGCAACGGCGGCGATCGTCTCGACTCCCGTTCGGAAACCCCGCCGCAGGGACTCAGGAACGGAGCTCGTCGTCTTCGAGGAGGCGCGCCAGCGTGGTCTCGCCGAGCCCGGCCATGGGCGGGTTCGACGTGCGGTAGTACCAGACGAGACCCATCGCCTGCTGGAACGCCCACGCAGCGCCGCGCCGCCACTCGACCTCACCGGCTGAGAGAGCGTCACGCAGCACCGCTCGCGTCCGCGCATCGAACAGGTGCCAGGCGCAGACGAGATCGAGGGACGGGTCCGCCGGACCGAACGATCCCGCGTCCAGCACCCCGTTCAAGCGATCGTCGGCGGTCAGGATGTTCCACGGTGTCAGGTCGCCGTGGGTCATCACGGCGGATGCACCGTCGGGGAGCTCTCGAAATCGTTCCCAGAGGGCGCGTAGAGGCTCGCCATCCGAGAACTGTTCGGTCCGCTCGATGCATTCGAGCACGTACGCATCGTGATCACGGAGGATGCCGCCACGTCCTCGGCCTCGGAAGCGCCGGCCTCGCGTCGGGGCCGAGCGCAACGTTCGGATGAGCTCCGCCAGATCCTGCGCGAGTGCGGCGGACGCTGCGACACTGACCGGTGACGCGACCTCCCCGTCGAGCCACGTCTGCACCGCCCACGGCATCGGGTACCCGACACCGGGACGTCCCAGGGCGACAGGCATCGGTGCTGGGAAGGGACTCACCGCTGCGAACTCGGCCAGCGCCCCCGCCTCCCGCTCCAGCTCGGACCGGGCGAGGGTCGGGTCCGTCCTCTGCAACGGCAGACGCGCCGTGAGGTCGTGGCCGATGCGGAAGATCGCGTTCACCGTACCGCTGCCCGAGATCGGCTCGATGGGCAGTCCGCTCCATTCGGGATACTGGGCGTCGACGAGGGCGCTGACGAGCTCGGCGTCGACGTGCAGCTGGTTGGCGTGCATCTGCATGTGGCAATCCTGCAGCAGGGCGGACGCCGGGTGATGCGCGATTCTCAGGAGTGCTCGGTACGCTCCGCAGACGGACACGTGAAGGAGACGACCATGGGATTCCTCGATCGACTGATGGGCCGCGAGGAGCCGCAGCGGCAGCCGGCGCGACCGGATGCTCCGCGCTCCGACGACGAGATCGCCGTCGAGCGCTACCGCTATCTGCTGCGGACCGCCCCGCCCGAGACCATCGAGCAGGTTCACGAGGAGGCGTTCGCTAAGCTGACGCCCGAGCAGCGCGCCCAGGTCTTCCGTGACCTCAGCGCCGCGGCGCCAGCTGGCGAGGCCCCTCACGCCGACGATGCGCGCAGCCTGGCGCGGGCCACCACGCGAGCCGAGATGCGGGCGCCGGGATCGGCGGAGCGCGCGTTCGGCGGCGGCGGGATGGGCTTCGGATCGATGCTCGCGTCGTCGATGCTCGGCACGATCGCCGGGTACGTCATCGGGTCCGCGCTGGTCAGCGCCTTCCTCCCGGGCCCCGATGCGTTCGCCGCCGATGGCTCGGGTGCCGACGGCTCGGGAGCGGACGGGTCAGGAGCGGACGGGTCAGGCGCCGACGGTTCCGGAGGGGATGGCTTCAGCGCCGACGGATCCGGTGCCGGCAGCGTGGATGCCGGGGGCGCCTACGGCGGCGACGGAAGCGGTGGCGACTTCGGGGGCGGGGACTGGGGTAACGGAGGCGACTTCGGAGGCGGCGATTTCGGCGGCTTTTGAGCTCCCGACGCGTTGTCGGCTGCAGCCGTTAGGGTCATAGCAGATGAGCAAGCAGGACGGCCGGTCGCGGCAGGTGAACGAGACGCCGGTCGACGACACCGGCGCCGACATCCTGCACATCGACATGGATGCGTTCTTCGCGTCCGTCGAACTGCTGAGCAGGCCCGACCTGCGCGGAACGCCCGTCATCGTCGGCGGTCTGGGCCCGCGATCCGTCGTGTCGGCGGCCAACTACGAGGCGCGCCGTTACGGCGTGAACTCCGCCATGCCCATGTCGGTCGCCCTGCGCCGGTGCCCGAACGCGACGGTCCTTCCCGGCAGTTACGCGCTGTACCAGCAGTACTCCGCTCAGGTCATGGACATCTTCGGCGACTTCACGCCGCTGGTAGAGAAGCTCAGCGTCGACGAGGCGTTCCTCGACGTGCGCGGTGCTCGCCGCCTGCACGGCAGCCCCTCGCAGATCGCGACGGCCATCCGGGCCCGGGTGTTCGCCGAGACCGGACTCACCTGCAGCGTCGGCGCCGCGGCGAGCAAGTTCGTGGCCAAGGTCGCCTCGAGCCGCTCCAAGCCCGACGGACTGCTCGTCGTGCCCCCCGACCAGACGCTCGCCTTCCTGCGCCCGTTGCCCATCAGCGCCCTCTGGGGCGTCGGTCCCGCCACCGAGCAACAGCTCGAACGGCTCGGGCTCCGGCTGGTGGGAGACGTCGCCGACACGCCGTACGAGGCGCTGCGTCGAGCAGTCGGGGAGGCGCTGGCCACTCGGCTGCAGCACCTGGCGAACGGCGACGACCCGCGCTCGGTCTCCGTCCATCGTGAGGAGAAGAGCATCGGGCACGAGGTGACCTTCGGCTACGACGTGACGGAGGATGCAGATGTCCGGCGCGCCATGCTCCGCCAGTCCGATGACGCCGCCGCGCGTCTGCGCGCGGCCGGGCTGCTCGGCCGCACGGTCGTACTCAAGGTGCGCTTCACCGACTTCACCACCATGACCAAGTCGCGCACCCTCTCCGAGCCCACCAACGTCGGTCGGCGCATCTACGAGGAGGCCGTGGCGGCGTGGGAGGCGAGCGGCGCGGCCGGTCGGCGCATCCGTCTCATCGGCGTGCGGGTCGAGCAACTCGGCGAGGGCGGCCCGGGCCTCGGCCTGTGGGACCCCGACGAGGACTGGCGCGACGCCGAGGCCGCCGTCGACGAGGTGAGCGCGCGGTTCGGTCGCGGCAGTGTGAAACCGGCCGCGCTCATCCGTCCGTCATCCGATCGCTGACCCCTATCGGCCAGCACGAGCGCGGGGTAGCGTGAACGCATGACGAACCTCGTGACCCAGCTCGCAGACTCAGCCAAGGACTTCGGCGTACAGGCCGCATACGGTGACCCCGTGGAACTCGGCGGTTCGACGATCATCCCGGTCGCACTGGTCTGGTACGGCTTCGGAGGCGGCAGCGTCGATGAGGCCACCGGCGACTCCAAGCTCGCCACCATGAAGGGGATCGGCTCCGGCGGCGGTGGTGGCGGATACTCCGTGCCCATCGGCGCCTACATCAGCCGCGGCGGCATCACCCGGTTCGATCCCAACATCATCGCGCTGCTGGCCGTGGGCATCCCGTTCGTCGCCTCGACCGGCTGGGCTTTGAAGAAGGTCATCCGCGCGCTCAAGCACTAGCTCTCGCGAGTCGCCCGCCCCGCGGGGCTAGACTCGACGCGAACACGGGAGTCCGGTGAACCGGGCTGAGAGGAAGGTTTTTTCAACCTTCGACCGTCGAACCTGATCTGGATCATGCCAGCGCAGGGAGGCAGAACTCCATCCCGTGCCCTCTTTTCTCAACGAAAGGGCACGATCAGTGCAGAACGACAACCGCACCATGACGGCGGATACAGCCCCGTCGACCCGCATCCGCTCCCGACGCTGGCGCGTCGTGGACATCGTCATCGCCGCCGTGCTCGGTGTCGCCATCGGGCTCGTGTTCTGGGCCTGGAACGCCATCGGCGGCCTGTGGTACGAGGGCATGAACGCCCTCACCCCGGGTTTCGGCGGCATCGCTGTCGGCATCTGGCTGATCGGTGGCGTGGTCGGAGGCCTCATCATCCGCAAGCCGGGAGCCGCGGTCCTGGTCGAGGTGATCGCGGCGATCGTCTCAGCGCTCATCGGCAATGCCTGGGGCATCTCGACCATCTACTCCGGTCTAGCGCAGGGGCTCGGGGCCGAGATCGTGTTCGCGTTGTTCGCCTACCGGTTCTTCGGCCCGGGGGTGGCCGCTCTCGCCGGCGCTGGCGCAGGCGCCGGGGCGTGGCTGCTCGAGTTCTTCCTCTACGGCAACATCGCGAAGAGCGTCGAGTTCAACACGATTTACCTCGCGTCGCTGCTCGTCTCCGGCGCGATCCTGGCCGGCCTGCTGGGCTGGGTGCTGGTGCGCGGCCTCGCCTCCACCGGTGCGCTCTCGCGGTTCGCCGCCGGGCGGGAATCGGGCCGGGAGGCCTGAGCATGCCTCGTGGTGGCGGGGCTCGCGTTGCGGCATCGGGCTGGGGATGGCGGCACGCCGGTCGGCGTGCTCCGGCGGTGCGTGACGTGAGCTTCACCATCGAACCCGGGGAGCGGGTGCTGTTGCTCGGCGCGTCGGGTTCGGGCAAGTCGACGCTGCTCGCCGGCCTCGCCGGACTGCTCGGCGGCGCCGACGAGGGCGACGAGACCGGCACGCTCCTGATCGACGGAGAACGACCGGAAGCTCAGCGGGGTCGCATCGGCCTCGTGCTGCAGGATCCCGACTCCCAGGTCGTGCTCTCACGCGTCGGTGACGACGTGGCGTTCGGCTGCGAGAACCTGGGCATCGATCGCCATGAGATCTGGCGACGGGTCGACGACGCGCTCGACTCCGTGGGTCTCGATCTCCCGCTGACGCGTTCGACGGCTGCCCTGTCCGGCGGCCAGAAGCAGCGGCTCGCCCTGGCCGGAGTGCTCGCGATGCGTCCCGGGCTGCTGCTGCTCGACGAACCCACGGCCAACCTCGATCCTGAGGGCGTCGCCGAGGTACGCGATGCCGTCGCGCACATCGCATCCGATTCGACCCTCATCATCGTCGAGCACCGCACCGACGTGTGGGCGTCGCTGATGACCCGCGTCATCGTGCTGGATGCGGCCGGTGGGCTGTTGGCGGATGGACCGCCCGCCACCGTCTTCGCTTCGCGAGCGGTCGAACTGGCCGCGTCAGGGGTGTGGGTCCCGGGGATGCCGTTGCCGCTCGAGCCGGGGAGCGCCCCAGTCGGCGAGGTGGTGCTCAGCACGGAGGGTCTGGCGATCGGACGCGCGGTATCGTCCGTCGTTCTGCGCGATCTCGACCTCGAATTCCGTGCGGCGTCGTCGACCGTGATCACGGGCCCCAACGGCGTGGGCAAGTCGACTCTCGCGCTCACGCTGGCCGGGCTGCTGCCGGAGCGAGCTGGACGCGTGCGGGCTTCCGAGCGGTTCGCCGGGCGCGGCGGGACGCGACCAGCGGGCTGGCGCTCCCGGGAACTCCTCACGCGCATCGGCACCGTCTTCCAAGACCCGGAGCACCAGTTCATCACCTCGACCGTCCGCGACGAGCTTGCTGTCGGCCCTCGCGCCGTGAAGATGACGGTCGCGGCGGTCGATGCGCGCGTGGACGAACTGCTCGTCCGACTCGATCTCGCGGCGCTGGCCGGCGCCAACCCCTTCACGCTCTCGGGTGGCCAGAAGCGGAGGCTGTCCGTTGCGACCGTGCTGGCCACCAATCCGGCCGTCATGGTGCTCGACGAGCCCACGTTCGGACAGGACCGCGTGAGCTGGATAGCCCTCGTCGGACTTCTGGCCGATCAGGTGCGACGGGGTACGAGCGTGGTCTCCGTGACGCACGACCCGGAGGTCGTGCGCATCCTCGGCACGCGCCGCATGGAACTCCGCACGCAGCCCGACACGGCGGCGGCCGCGTGAGTGCCGTCGTCGCCGAACGGCGCGACCTCGATGCCGAATCCCCTCGGGCCTGGCTCGACGGGGTGAACCCGGTCACGCGTCTGCTGGCAGCCGTGGTGCTCTCGGTGCCGCTGTTCGCGAGCATCGACGCGGTGAGCGCATCCGTCGCCGTCCTCCTCGAGCTCGCCCTGCTCCCGTTCACGGGAGTCGCGCTGGCGGTCCTGGCCCGGCGAGCCCTGCCGCTCGTCGCGTTCGCCCCCATCGCGGGCCTCAGCATGCTGCTGTACGCCGAGCCCGGCGGGACGGTGCACGCCCGCTTCTGGCTGGCCACCATCAGCGACGAGTCCATCCGGCTCGCGGTCGCCGTCGCCCTGCGCGTCATCGCGCTCGGAATCCCGACGATCCTGCTGTTCTCCCGCGTCGACCCCACCCGCCTCGCCGACGCCCTCGCACAGGTTGCCCACCTGCCGTCGCGCTTCGTGCTCGGCGTGCTGGCCGGAACACGCCTGCTCGGCCTGTTCATCGACGACTGGCGCAGCCTCAGCATGGCTCGCCGTGCGCGCGGGGTGGCCGACACGGGGGCGATCCGTCGCTTCGCGTCGATGGCGTTCGTGCTGCTGGTCTTCGCGGTGCGGCGCGGCAGCAAGCTCGCGGTGGCGATGGAGGCGCGAGCATTCGGGTCGGGCTTACCTCGGACGTGGGCTCGCCCGTCCACCCTGTCCTGGCGCGACGGCGTGCTGGTCGTGGTGGCGGTGGCGATCATGGCGGCGGCCATCGGTGCTGCCGTTGCGACGGGCGCGTTCCGGTTCGTGGGTTCGTGAATCCGCTCGCCGGGGTGGCGCACGTGCTCGAGCGGGCGTCGAGGGCGCACGCCCCTGCCACCGTCGTGATCGATGGCCCGAGCGGCTCGGGCAAGTCGGTATTCGCCGATGCCGTCGCCGAGCACTGGCCGGATGCCCAGCTCGTGCGACTGGACGCCTTCTACCCCGGCTGGTCGGGCCTGGCGGCGGCCAGCGCTGCGGTCGTGGAGGACATCCTGCTGCCGCGCTCCCAGGGGCGCCCCGGTGGCTGGCGGCGGTGGGACTGGATGGCCGGCCTCCCGGCCGAGTGGCACGACCTGGACGCCGTTCGTCCGCTCATCGTGGAGGGGTGCGGTGCTCTCAGCCGCGCCGCGCTGCCCTTCGTCGAGGTGGGGGTGTGGGTCGAAGCGCCGGATGCGGTACGCAAACGACGGGCGCTCGCCCGGGACGCCGGCGCCTTCGACGAGCACTGGGACATGTGGGATGCGCAGTGGCGCCGCTTCGAGGCACGCGAGAATCCGCGGACTTCGGCATCCGTCATCGTGGACGGCGCGCAACCGCCGCCGGTCGATGCCGCGCGACGGTAGGTTGGATGCATGAGTACTGCAGAGCCACACGACGTCGTCTACATCGCCGAGTTCACCGACGGACCCCTCGACGGTGATGTCGAGTCCCGGGTGCTGGTCGGCGGCTCCCACGAAGAGCGGCTGGCCATGGTGGCCGCGGTCGACGGCCTCGAGTCGACCTTCTGGTACGACGCCATCGACGAGCGCGACGTCAACGGCGAGAAGCACGTGCGCTACCGCTTCGACGCGGGCGACAGCGACAGCCCCGTCTCCGACGAGGACGAGGGAGACGGCTGGCAGGGCTAGCCCGCGCTCACCTGTTCGCCGCGATGAGCGATGAGATCATCGCGAACGGATGCATCAGCCTCCAGCCGAGTCCGGGGTCCTTGATGGCCCGGTCGAGCTTGAGGGGAACCTGAGGACCGCCGGCGATGCCGACGTGACCGACCAGGCCACCCTCCAGGCCCGTGCTGAAGGCGTCGAGATCGACCTTCGCGCCGGCGGAGCCGATCTGCCAGGCCGAGCGGGTGATGTCTGCGCCAGCCACTCCGTTCGCCTCGGCGCCCCATGCCGCCCGGAAGTGCGCGTGAGAGGCGCCTTTGGCGACGACGGCGACCGGAGCCGCGCCCGTCTGGGCTCCCGTCACGAACGCCTTGAGGTCGGTGGGCAGGGTGTCGTAGTCGGGCTCGCGGAGGAACGCGCCGGCGATGGTGGTGCTGGTCTCCCCAGTCCCGACGGTGGTGGTGAAGAGGAAGCAGACGCCCGCGGGGTCGCTGAAGCTGCGTGAGATGCCGAACACGCCGAGGTCCGCGTACTCGTTCGTCGTGTTGTCGACGCCGCGGTTGTTCACGAGCGAGGTGGCGGGGTTGCTCAGGATCTCGGCGAGGGTCGGCTGCGACATGACGAGGTCGGCCACGCGTGCCGCATCCGTCGCCGTGCCAACGGTGTCGCCCGAGAGCCCGGTCGCGTCGGAGATGTGGGTCCCCGTGAGGCCGTGAGCGGTGAGCCACGTCGCTGCGGCCGTCGTGTACGCGTCGACGGAGCCGAATGCCCAGCGCGCGAGGGTGTCGGCATGGTTGTTGCTCGAACCCAGCAGGACCGCTTGAAGCACCTCTCGCTCGGTCCAGGTCTCGCCGAGGAACACGGGGATCGCCCGCGCGTCCGCCTTCGAGTAGTCGATGTAGTCGGCGTAGTCCTCGTTCGAGATGGTCAGGGTGGGGCCGGTGTTTCCGACGGCGACGGGCTTCGCGTCGATGACGACCAACGCCTCGATCGCCTTGGCGACCCCGGCGATCGGAACCGGATCGGTGATGCCCGCGGTGGCGACCGGTGTGCTGCTTCCGGAGACGACCACCGCGCTCGCGCCGTCGGCGGGGAGCACGGGGGGCGCGGCCGCTGCGGCCGGATCGAGAGCATCGACGACGCTCGCCTGCACGGCGGGCAGGGGCGCGAGCAGAGTGACGGGGCCGTAAACGCCGAGGCCGAGGATGACCACGGTGCCGACCAGGATGCCGACGATGCGGCCGGGTCGGATTTCCATGCGCTCAGGCTAACCCGGGCGATCGGCGGGGGCCGTGACGCCGCGCTCAGGCCCAGCCGAGATCGTGCAGCCGCTCGTCGTCGATGCCGTAGAAGTGGGCGATCTCGTGTACGAGCGTCACGTGGATCTCGTCCCTCAGCTCGTCCTCGTCAGCGCAGATGGCCAGCAACGGCTCGCGGTAGAGGATGATGCGGTCGGGCATCTCACCGAACCCGTACTGTCCGCGCTCGGTGACGGCCACCCCGTCGTAGAGCCCGAGGAGGTCGAGCGAACCGTCCTCCGGGCGGTCCTCCGTGACGAAGACGACGTTCTCCAAGCCGTCGACCATCTCATCGGGAAGGGCATCGAGTTCGGCCACGACGAGCGCCTCGAACGAATCGTCGTCCAGCTGCAGGGGCATGCACAGAGCCTACGGGCGGCCGCTATGCGATCGACTGCGATCCGCCCGTGACGTCGCTGCCGTCGTCTCCGGCAGCCGGCTCCGCCCCGTCGACCATCGCCGGGCCGTCGAAGTAGATCAGGAGGTCGTGCGGGGGAGCGGAGCCGATCGCATCGATGACGCCCTTGACCGACCCCCCTGCGAGGGTCTTGTGCTTGACGTCCTTGCCCGGGCGCAGCTTGCCCTCCACGTCGAGCACGGCCAGGAGAACGACGGACACGGCCGCGGCGCGCACGATCATGTCGGTGTCCGGGTCGTCGACGACGCGGTGCGTCAGGGCGATGCCCGCGGCCGAGGCGAGCTCCTGAGCGGATGCGATACTCTGCTCGACGTCGTTGTCACCTGTCGGCGTCACGATCTCGATGTCCCGCCCCAGGATGCCGGCTGCCCGGATGGCGGCTGCCACCTCGGGACCGCCGACTCGTCCGCTCGTGGTCGCGACGGCGACTGGTCCCTCACCCAGAGTTCCACCGCCGAGGACATGCAGGAGTGGGACGGATCCGCCCTCCGAGACGACATCCGCGATGGCCTCCAGCACGCTGCGCATCCAGTCCTCCGGCGTGAGGGGGACGTCGGCGTAGACGATCGCCGCACCCACGCGCGCGGCGTACCGGATCGCGTCGCCGATGGACGGATCCTCGAGGCCGGCCTCCATCGGTCGCTGGCCGGCCTTCTCGAGCGTGGCCCGGGTTGTGCTGGTGCTGGACCCGCCCACGATGTCGATCGTGGAGTGCTCGATCAGGTGCGAGAGCAGGTCGCTCGCGATCGAGCCGCTGTCGTAGAGCACCACCCTCACGGCTTCGGGATGTGCGCCTGCGGGAGGCCTGACGGAGGGAAAGACGTCGCTCATGGTTAGACCGTAGTGGCAACGCCGGACGCTCGCGGACCCTTGACACGTGCTGCAGATTTGGGGTGAGTAACGGGGCTTGAACCCGCGGCCTCGCGGTGTCTCTGCACCACGACCAGGCGCTCGATGGGGTGAGTAACGGGGCTTGAACCCGCGGCCTCCTGGACCACAACCAGGCGCTCTACCAACTGAGCTATACCCACCATGCTCCCCGCGTCAGGCCGCGAGGCAACTAGAAGAGTGTATTACACGCGCGAGGCGAAGTCCGACACGACGGATGCGGCGACGGCTTGCGCGTCCTCGCTGCTCGGGCCGGGCTCGGCGACGAAGAGCGCGCGTCGGTAGTAGGCCAGCTCGCGGATGGACTCGAGGATGTCGGCGAGGGCGCGGTGTCCGCCGTTCTTGGCGGGAGCGTTGAAGTAGACGCGCGGATACCAGCGGCGTGCGAGCTCCTTGATGGACGACACGTCGACGACGCGGTAGTGCAGGTGGCCGTCGAGTCGAGGCATGAACGCGGCGAGGAAACCGCGATCGGTGCCGATGCTGTTGCCGGCAAGGGGCGCCTTCTGCTCGGCTGGGACGTGCTTGAGCACGTACTCGACGGCGGCGTACTCGGCCTCGGCCACGCTCACGCCGTGGGGGATCTCGGTGATGAGCCCGGACTCGGTGTGCATGTTGCGCACGAAGTCGCCCATGTGCTCGAGCGCCGAGTCATCGGGCTTGATGACGATGCTGATGCCCTCGTCGACCGGGTTGAGGTCGAAATCGGTGATGACGATCGCGATCTCGACGAGCTCGTCGACGCTGAGGTCGAGTCCCGTCATCTCGCAGTCGATCCAAACGAGTCGGTCAGCGCCCTGTGCCATGCCATCGAGTCTAGATGGCGCCACCGACGCGCATTCCGAGCTGCCTACACTGGGCAGATGCTGCTGGAGTTCTACACCTCGGCCTTCTGCGAGCCGTGCATGCAGGCGCGGGTCGTCATGACCGAGGCCGCGCGTCTGATTCCCGGAGCCGTCGTGACCGAGATCGATGTCGCCCGGGACAACGATCGGGCGGCTGCGGAGGGCATCCGTTCCACGCCGACGGTCATCGTGCGTGGCGACACGGGCGACGAGGTGTTCCGGGCCACCGGCGTGCCCACCCTGCAGCAGGTGCTGGTGGCCGCGGCGAAAGCGGTCTGATCAGGAGCGCTGGGGTATCGTGGACAGTCGCGCCCCCGTAGCTCAGCGGATAGAGCAGGAGCCTTCTAATCTCTTGGTCGCAGGTTCAATTCCTGCCGGGGGCACGTCGCATCAGCCCTGTTCGGCGATGAACGGATGGGGCCCGCCCGGCTCGGAGTCGAGGTGTTCCGGAGCGCGCTTGTGCATCGCCAGCCCGATGAGCGGGAACAGCAGCACGCTGAGCATGCCGGCGCCGACCAGAGCCGCCGCGGTGGCAGTGGTGAGGTCGCCCTGCTGGACGCCGATGTTGCTGACCGCAACGATGATGGGCAGTCCGGTCGCGCCGAGCAGGACGACGGCACCGCGATCGATCAGCGACGACCCGGCCGGGGCTGCGAGCCCGCTCGGCAGACCACGGACGACGATCAGGAGCAGGACGAAGATCGGCACCAGCAGCAGCGCGCGAGGGTCCGAGAGGAGCGCCCCGAGGTCGAAGGTCAGGCCGGTGTTGATGAAGAACACGGGCACCAGGAATCCGTAGCCCACCGCCTCCAGCTTGGACTCGATCTGCTCCGCGTCGCGCTCCGGTGCACCCGAGAGCAGCAGGCGGTAGATGACGCCCGCCGCGAAGGCGCCCAGCAGCATGTCGAGACCGAGCACGATGCTCAGCGCCACCAAGGCGAGCAGCACGAACATCACCAACCGCACGGCGAACTGACCGCTGGTGTGCAGCGTGCTCGTGACGAAGCGATGGAGCCCCCTCCCAGCGCCGCGAGCCGCGAGCCAGATGGCTGCTCCGGCGACGATCGCGAATCCGACCAGGACGAGCGTGGCCTGCACGGGCGATCGTCCGCTCAGGAACAGGGAGATCGCCAGCAGAGGGCCGAACTCGCCCACCGCCCCGATGGCGAGGATGGCGATGCCGAACGGCGACCTCAGCTCGCTGGCGTCCCTCAAGACCGGCATCAGGGTGCCCAGTGCGGTCGAGCTGAGGGCCACTCCGATGAAGACGCCGGCGCCTATGGACGGGGCGAACGCGATGCCGATCGCGACACCGGCCACCAACGAGATCAGCCATCCGATCATCGCCCGGTTGAGCGGTCGACCGCGGATGGCGCCGAAGTCGATCTCGTTGCCGGCCAGGAAGAACAGCATCGCCAGTCCGAACTCGGACAGGAGGTGGATGGCGTCGTCGGACCTGACCCAGCCGAGCACCGCCGGCCCGAGAATCAGGCCGAGGAGGATCTCGAACACGACCAGCGGGATCTTCACGAACCGACCGAGGGCTGCCGCGATCAGCGGAGCGGCCACCGCGATGAGGGGGACGAACACGAGACCGCTGACGGAGACGTTCATGGCACCGATACTCCCGCGCTCGCTCAGCATCCACCGTGAGCCGCGCCGCCATCCGAGCAGCCGTGCGCACGTCGCGCTACATTCGAGGAATGCGAGAGATGCAGGCACAGATCATCAGCGACCTCGACGTCCAACCCGAGATCGAGCCCGCCGAGGAGGTGCGCCGCCGCATCGACTTCCTCACGGAGTACCTCCGCGAATCAGGGGCACGGGGCCTCGTACTCGGCATCAGCGGAGGTCAGGACTCGACGCTGGCCGGCCGACTCTGCCAGCTGGCCACCGAGGAGCTCGCGGCCGAGGGCGTGGAGGCGACCTTCATCGCCGTGCGGTTGCCGTACAACGTCCAGGCTGACGAGGCGGATGCCCAGCTCGCGCTGGAGTTCATCCAGCCGACACGTCGAGCCGTCTTCAACGTCCATACCAGCGTCGACGCTTTCGCCCTCGAGTACGAGGACGCGATGAATGAGCGCATGATCGACTTCACCAAGGGCAACGTGAAGGCTCGGGCGCGCATGATCGCCCAGTACGCCATCGCGGGCCAGCACGGCTGCCTCGTCGTCGGAACCGATCACGCCGCCGAGGCGGTCACGGGTTTCTTCACCAAGTTCGGCGACGGGGGAGCGGATGTGCTGCCGTTATCGGGTCTGAGCAAGCGGCAGGGCAAGGCGCTGCTGCGTCACCTCGGCGCCCCGGAACAGCTCTACGCCAAGGCGCCGACGGCCGACCTTCTCGACGAGACTCCGGGCCAGACGGATGAGGCCAACCTCGGCATCACCTATAACGACATCGACGACTTCCTCGAGGGCGGCGAGGTGCCGGACGCCGTGGCCGAGGCCATCGAGAACCGCTACTTGGCGACTCGCCACAAGCGATTCTCGCCGGTGTCACCCGCTGACGGCTGGTGGCGCATCGACCGCGTCGGCGTCTGAGCATTCAGGCCGTGGGGACGGTTCCCGTGGTCGTGCGGTCGGCATCCCGGTGCGTGGGCAGTTGCGAGACGTCGTCGAGCAGACGCTGGGTCTCGGCGGTGGGTGCCGTGCGGGCGGGCGTCCGTGCCGGCTGAGCCGACTGCACGGGCTGCGTCGCTGCCGCGTACGCCGCCGGCTCGACCCTCTCGTCGCTGAACTGCTGGTGGTGCTGCTCGGCGACCCAGGCGTCCTGATCGGCTTGCAGCTTCGTCTCGCTCGTGCTGTTCATGACCTTGAAGCGGGCGAGGTCGCTCTGGAAGGTGCGGCGTGCCCGCCCGGGGCGGCGCTGCCAGTCGATGAGTCGATCACGGAACTCGAGCACCGCGGGCTCGAGTTCGTAGCCGAACGTCGCAGAGGCCCGCTTGAGCTCGTGGAGTTGGTGGGCAGCCCAGTCGGCTGCCACGGCCGCGCCGCGAATGGGGAGCATCCGTACACGGATGTCGGCCTCGCCGACGGCGCGGTCGGCCAGGATCTGCTCCTGAGGGGTGAGCGAGTTCCATACGGAGGCCTCGGTGGCCGCGTCGATGAGCGCGGCGATGGCGGCGCCCTTGATCTCACGATCGCGCTGCTCGATGAGGGCGCGGACGCTCGCTCGCGCGACCCAGGCCGAGAGGAGCCCGGAAACCACGATTACGACGACGAGGAGCGCGGCCGTGAAGATGGCGGGGCGCGCGCTCGCGGAGAAGAGCCAGTCACTGAAGTCGTTGAACCACTGCATGTGGCGGACTCTACCCGCGGGTGGCAGGCGGACGGCGTTACCCGCTCGGCGTGCCTCGAGTCGTGGCGCGGAGCGTCAGATGCCGGTTCCGTGCACGGCGAGCGGCTCGATCGCCGCGATCTCGTCGTCCGTGAGCGGTCCGGCATCCAGACTCGCGACGTTCTGCTCGAGCTGCGCCACGCTCGACGCGCCGATGAGGGCGCTCGTCACCGCTTCCTGGCGCAGCACCCAGCTCAGGGCGAGCTGCGCGATGCTCTGGTTCCTTCCGCTGGCGACCTCGGCCAGACCGCGGACACGCTCGAGGTAGGTCTCGTCGATGGCATCCTCGGAGAGGAACCTGCTCGTCGCGGCGCGAGAATCGGCGGGCACGCGGCCGTCGAGGTAGCGATCCGTGAGGAGGCCCTGGGCGAGCGGGGAGAACACGATGCTGCCTGCGCCCACCTCATCGAGAGCGGGGAAGAGTCCGTCCTCGACGTGGCGGTCGAACATCGAATAGCGCGGCTGGTGGATGGTGAGCGGGATGCCGTGAACGGCGAGCGCGGCCGCCGCTGCACGGGTCTGCTCTGGGTCGTAGTTAGAGACTCCGACATAGAGCGCCTTCCCCTGGCTGACCGCGCTGGCGAGTGCGCCCATCGTCTCCTCGATGGGCGTCTCCGGGTCCGGTCGGTGGGAGTAGAAGATGTCGACGTACTCGAGGCCGAGGCGCGTGAGGCTCTGGTCGAGCGAGGCCAGCAGGTACTTGCGTGATCCGCCATCGCCGTAGGGCCCTGGCCACATGTCGTAGCCCGCCTTCGAGGACACGATCATCTCGTCGCGATACGGCCGCAGATCCTCGGCGAAGACACGACCGAAGTTGGTCTCGGCGGAGCCGTAGGGCGGCCCGTAGTTGTTGGCGAGGTCGAAGTGGGTGACTCCGAGGTCGAAGGCGCGGCGGACGATGGCGCGCTGCACGTCCATGGGTCGCTCGTGTCCGAAGTTGTGCCAGAGACCCAGCGAGAGCGCCGGGAGCATCAGACCGCTGCGCCCGCTGCGTCGGTAGGTCATCGAGGAGTATCGGTCGGCGTCGGCCACGTAGGTCATGCGGCCACTCTAGGGCGGCCGAGCGACTCCTCCCCAGCCGAGACCTGAGGTGATCAGGTCAACCGATCGTTCCGGCCGTGCCCGCTCACGCCCGGGGACCCGCAGGCTGGAGTCTCGCGACCCCGGCCGGGTGCAACCCGGCACGAATCACCCGCCGGGGTGGCGAGCAACGGGTGCCGAGCGGCATCCGATCCTGAACAGGAGGAACCATGACGGACACCATCACCATCACGGGCGTCGTCGGCACCGAGCCGGCATCGTTCCAGACCTCGGGCGGCGTCCCGATGGTCAGTTTCCGGCTCGCTTCGAGCCATCGCTACCTCGACCGCAAGACGCAGGAGTGGGTCGACTCGCCGGCCAACTGGTACACGGTGCAGGCGTACCGACAGCTCGCCGACAACGTGCGCGGCTCGCTACACAAGGGCGAGAGTGTCATCGTCACCGGACGCCTGCGCGTACGCACGTGGACCAAGGAGGAGCGCTCGGGAATCGCCGTCGACGTGGACGCCGACGCGATCGGCCACAACCTCGTACTCGGAGTCAGCCGTTTCACCCGGGTCAAGACGTCCGTGGAGAACCCGGCCGGGTCCGAGTCGTCGAACGACGCCGAAGACGGCGACGCCTGGGCGACCGTGTCGCCATCGGATGGCTCGCAGGCCTCGTTCGAACACGCGCTCGCCTGACCTCGACCACGGGCGTCGCCCGTAGACTCGATGCGACATGGCCGACCCCGGCATCCTCGACCCGGTGAGGTCGGCCGGGCGGCAGGACGGGCGAGGGCGATGACCGGTGGGACCGACATCTGTTCACGCGGCATCATCGCCGTGATCGTCGGGTTGGCCGCCGTGGCGGCGTTGGCCGGGTGCACTCCGACATCTCCGGCGCCGACGACATCGGCGACCACCCGGGTCGCCAGTCCGACGGCGACGGCATCAGCCACCCCCTCGGCGGCCGTCCCCGAACTGGCTCCCACTCTCTCGGCCGAACGCAACCAGCCGTACTTCGACCTGGTGAACAACAAGGTGATCGCC
Source organism: Orlajensenia flava (assembly GCF_004801905.1). GTDB lineage: Bacteria > Actinomycetota > Actinomycetes > Actinomycetales > Microbacteriaceae > Orlajensenia > Orlajensenia flava. Next base: position 207,411 of record NZ_SSSN01000003.1, read on the forward strand.
GCCAACGCTGGCGCGGGAGGTCGCGACTTCATCGACGCGCTGGTCGCGGCCGGCTTCGACAAGGCGGCCATGCAGGTGACGCCCGACCGCACCGCGGTGAATCTCGCAGCCGACTCCGTGCAGTTCTCGGTGCTGTTCAACGAGAAATGCCTCGTCGGGCAGTACGGTCCGGCCTCCGGTGGCTACCACAGCGTCGTCGTCAGCCCGACGGCACAGGGCGCCTGCCTCGTGGGAAGCACGCGTCCCATCGACTGGTAGGCCCCGGCGCGACGGTGCGCGTCGCCCGCCGCCCGTAGACTGGTGAGCGCTATGGCCGAATACATCTATTCCATGGTCCGCGCCCGAAAGGCCGTGGGCGACAAGCTCATTCTCGACGACGTCACCATGGCGTTCCTGCCGGGCGCCAAGATCGGCGTCGTCGGCCCGAACGGCGCCGGAAAGTCGACGATCCTCAAGATCATGGCCGGCCTCGATACGCCGTCCAACGGCGAGGCGAAGCTGACGCCGGGGTTCACCGTCGGCATCCTCATGCAGGAGCCGGAGCTCGACGAGGGCAAGACCGTGCTCGAGAACGTGCAGGAGGGTCTCGGGGACATCAAGCGCAAGGTCGACCGCTTCAACGAGATCTCAGCGGCGATGGCCGACCCCGACGCCGATTTCGACGCGTTGCTGGCCGAGATGGGCACGCTGCAGGAGGACATCGACCACGCGGATGCCTGGGACCTGGACTCCCAGCTCGAGCAGGCGATGGACGCCCTGCGCTGCCCGCCGGGCGACGAGACCATCTCCCACCTCTCGGGCGGTGAGAAGCGCCGTGTCGCGCTGTGCAAGCTCCTCCTCCAGAAGCCCGACCTCCTCCTGCTCGACGAGCCCACCAACCACCTCGACGCCGAGAGCGTGCTCTGGCTCGAGCAGCACCTGGGCAAGTACCACGGTGCCGTCCTCGCCGTCACGCACGACCGGTACTTCCTCGACCACGTCGCGCAGTGGATCGCCGAGGTCGACCGTGGACGTCTCTACCCCTACGAGGGCAACTACTCCACCTACCTCGAGAAGAAGCGCGAGCGACTCCTCGTGCAGGGCAAGAAGGACGCCAAGCTCGCCAAGCGCCTCGCCGAGGAGCTCGACTGGGTGCGTTCCAACGCCAAGGGACGACAGGCGAAGTCGAAGGCCCGCCTCGCGCGGTACGAGGAGATGGCGGCGGAGGCCGAGCGCACCCGCAAACTCGACTTCGAGGAGATCCAGATTCCGCCGGGACCGCGACTCGGTCAGACGGTCCTCGAGGTCTCGAAGCTCAAGAAGGGCTTCGGCGATCGTGTCCTCATCGACGACCTGAGCTTCTCGCTCCCGCGAAACGGCATCGTCGGAATCATCGGCCCGAACGGCGTGGGCAAGACCACGCTCTTCAAGACCATCGTGGGCCTCGAGCCGGCCGACGATGGCAAGGTCAAGGTCGGCGAGACGGTCGAGATCTCCTACGTCGACCAGACCCGTGGCGGCATCGACCCGAAGAAGACGCTCTGGGAGGTCGTGTCCGACGGATTCGACTACATCCAGGTCGGCAAGACCGAGGTTCCCTCGCGCGCCTACGTCTCGACGTTCGGCTTCAAGGGCCCCGACCAGCAGAAGCCCGCCGGCGTGCTCTCCGGCGGTGAGCGCAATCGCCTCAACCTGGCGCTCACGCTCAAGCAGGGCGGAAACCTCCTGCTGCTCGACGAGCCCACCAACGACCTCGACGTCGAGACCCTCTCGAGCCTCGAGAATGCCCTGCTCGAATTCCCCGGCTGTGCCGTGGTGATCACGCACGACCGGTGGTTCCTCGACCGCATCGCCACGCACATCCTCGCCTACGAGGGTACGGAGGAGAATCCGGCCACCTGGTACTGGTTCGAGGGCAACTTCGAGGCGTACGAGGAGAACAAGGTCGAGCGTCTGGGCGCGGATGCGGCCAACCCGTCCCGGTCCACCTACCGCAAGCTCACCCGCGACTGAGGCCAGCACGATGCGCCTGCACGTGCCGATCCGGCTGCGCTGGAGCGACCTCGACGCCTACGGGCACGTCAACAACGCCGAGATGCTCCGCCTGCTGGAGGAGGCGCGCATCCACGCCTTCTGGGTGACGGAGGACGCCGTGGGCGGCGAACCGGAACAGGCCGTCGGCGCCTCCACGGCGGTTCTCGACGGTCGACCCGGTGCGTCGACGCTCACCCTCATCGCCCGCCAGGAAGTCGAGTACCTCGCGCAGGTGCCCTACCTGCGTCAGCCGCTCGACATCCAACTCTGGATCGGACGGATGGGAGGCGCGAGCCTCGAGGTCAGCTACGAGGTGCGCTCTCCGGAGGGCACGGAGCCCGTCGTGCTGTACGCCCGGGCGGCGACCACCCTCGTCCTCGTCGACGCGGCGTCGGGGCGCCCGCGACGCATCAACGACCGCGAGCGTGCGGCCTGGACGCCCTATCTGGGTGAACCGGTCGTCTTCGCGAAACGACGCTGAGAGACGATCACCGGTCGACGGGGGTGTCGCTGTACGAGCCCTCCCACACGGCGCGCGAGCCCGACTCTCCGATGAGCACGGTCAGCGTGATGCCTGTCGGCACCACGACGACGGCGGCCACGGCGAGCACGATGGCCACCAGTCTGCGCACGCTGCGCGAGGGCGGTGCATCCGTCGGTCGCTTGTCCACGACGCGGTACCAGACGTAGACGACGACCGACAGGATCGCGAGCGCGAGCGTCCACGGCCACAGGGTGTCGCCGAGCGCGGCGTGCTTCTCGATGAGCGGGGCCGACCGCAGGCGATCCTCCAGCCACGCGCCGGCCTGCGTGGCGAGCGGCACCACCAGTGCCGCCAGGATGCCCAGGATAGGCGTGACGAGGCCGAGCCATCGGCGCGCGCGCGGCCACACCGCGGCCACCAGCACGACGAGGGCTGCAATCGGCACGACGATGACCACCACGTGCACGATGAGGATGTGCAGCGGCAGACCGTTGATCGAGTAGCCGTCCATCAGGAGGCGATGACCGCGTCACCGCTGATGGAGACGGCAACCTTCGGCAACGGCTTCGGCGCCGGGCCGCCGAGCACCTCCCCGGTCGCGGCGTCGTAGCTGGAGTTGTGACAGGGGCAGTCGAACTCCTTGCCCGCTGCCGCGACGATGCAGCCCTGATGCGTGCAGATGGCGCTGAAGGCGACGACGGTGCCGGCCGTCGGTTGCGACACGAGGATGGGCGCCCCGTTGAGCTTGGCATCGATCGATCCGCCCACCGGAATGTCGGCGAGCTTGGCGATCTCGGTCCCGCCGCCTGCCGGCGCGCTCGCCTCGGCGCTCGGGACCGCCGAGGTGCTCGGCGCGGCCGCCGATCGGCTCGCGGACGAGGAAGGAGCGCTGCCGCCCGACGGGCTGCAGGCGGCCAGTGCGATCGCCGTCGCCGATGCCCCTCCGATGGTCAACACGGTGCGTCGGGTGATGGGGTTCTCGGTCATGGGAATCCTTCCGGTGCGGTTCGAGTAGCTTGGCAGTGCTACCGGTGTATACGAACGCAACGGTCGAAAGGTTCAGCGGATCCATAACTGAACCGATGAGGCCGCGGCATCGTGTTAAGGACGGAGGTGTGCGATGCCCGACGAGCGCGATGCGCTGCTGCAGGCGATCCACGACGAGCATTCCGCCGCGTTGTGGCGTTACGTCGTGCGCCTCACCGGCGATCGCGCCCTCGCCGACGACATCGTGCAGGAGGTTCTCCTCCGCGCCTGGCGGAAGCCCGAGGTGCTCGATCAGTCGGAGGGGTCGGCTCGGGCCTGGCTGTTCACGGTCACCCGCAACCTCGTCATCGACGACCGACGCAGTGCCCGCGCGCAGCAGGAGGTGACCGTCGAGAACCTCCCCGAGCGGGCGGCGATCGATGAGACGGATGCCGCGCTGGACCGCTGGCTGATCGCCGACGGGCTCGCGGCACTAGGTGCAGACCACCGGGCGGTGCTGGTCTGCGTCTACTACGGCGGGCGCTCCATCGCGGATGCGGCGACCGAACTCGGGATCCCGGCGGGAACGGTCAAGTCCCGCCTCCACTACGCGCTGCGCGCACTGCGTCTCGCCCTGCAGGAGCGCGGGGTGATGGGACGATGACCGATCGCTACGCCGACTGGGACGCCTCCTACGTGCTCGGCGCCCTCAGCCCAGCCGAGCGGAGGGAGTACGAGCGCCACCTCGAGGCCTGTCCGCGTTGTGCGGAGGCGGTCGCCGAGGTGGCCGGCCTCCCCAGCCTGCTCGCTCGGGTTCCGATCGAGGAGGTGCCGGGGGAGTCGGCGGAGTCTCCGCAGTCCGACCTGGTCGCCGGGGCGTTGGCCAAGCACCGCATCCGTCGTCGACGACGGCGCTGGACCGCCGTGGCGATCGGATCGCTCACCGCGGCAGCCGCGGCGATCGTCCTCGTGGTGGTCGTCGGCGTGTCCGGCCCTGCGCCTTCCGCGACCGCCGTGACGGTCGAGCTGGCCTCGACGACGCAGGAGGCACTGACCGCCGATGTGCGCATGCAGCCGCGCGCATGGGGGACCGAGCTCTCCACTCGATGCCGCTACACCGGCGGAGTGCAGCCGACCGACCCGCCCGCCGGGGGAGATCCTTCGAGCTATTCGGCCGAGACCCGGTACGGACTCTGGGTCACCGATCGTGCCGGTGTCTCGAGTCTGGTCTCGACCTGGCGCGCCGAGCCGGGGAGCGACGTGGATGCCGCCGGGGCCACCGATGTGCGGCTCGGCGACATCCGTCACCTCGAGATCCGCTCGGTCGACTCCGGGGACGTGCTGCTGCAGAGTGACGTGACCGCCGTCGGGTCCTGACCCGGTCGCGATCCTCAGCGCGGTGCGGGGACGCGCACCATGCCCTCCTGCGCGACACTCGCGAGCAGGCGGCCGTCGCGACTGAAGATGCTGCCGAGGCTGAGGCCACGGCCGCCGCTCGCACTCGGGGACTCCTGCACGTAGAGCATCCACTCATCGACACGGCCCGAGCGGTGCCACCACATGGCGTGATCGAGGCTGGCGATCTTGAGACCGGGGGTCGCCCATGCCACGCCGTGCCGTCGCAGGATCGGCTCCAGGATGGAGTAGTCCGACGCGTAGGCGAGGGCGGCGCGGTGGAGCTTGTCGTCGTCGGGCAGCCCAGGACCGGCCTTCATCCAGACGGCCTGGTGGGCGACGTGGGCGCCGTCGACCCGCAGGTAGACGGGCGACTCGACGTGCCGCATGTCGAACGCACGCGCATCCGACCAGTAGCGGGCGGCGTCGTGGTCGATGTGCCCGAGCAGGTCGGACGTCGTCGGCAGCTCCTCGGGGTCGGGGAGGTCGGACGGCATCTCGATCTGGTGCTCGACCCCCGGATCCTCGTCCTGGAACGAGGCGATCATCGAGAGGATCGGCAGGCCGTTCTGGTACGCCTGCGTTCGACGCGTGGAGAACGATCGTCCGTCGTGGATGCGGTCGACCGAGAAGGTGATGGGCAGGTTCACGTCGCCCGGACGCAGGAAGTAGCCGTGCATGGAATGGATGTCACGCTCGTCGGGGACGGAGCGCTGCGCAGCGACGATGGACTGGGCGAGCACCTGTCCACCGAACACGCGGCCGAGCGGCATCCACTGCGAGGGACCCGTGAAGATGTCCTCGCTCGTGCGGGCTCCGGTGTCGGAGAGGTCGAGGGTGTGCAGCAGTCCGTCGATGGGATCGGTCACGGGCGGTCTCCTTCTCCCGGTGCGTCGGCCGCAGGGCGTTCGCCCCGGAGTGGGGGTGGTTGCAGCCTGAACGCTCAGGGTCCTTCGGTAGTTTAGAGGGGAGATGCCAGCCTCCTTCGCCCTCGTCGACCGCCCCTCCCTCGACGACCTCATCACCTACCTCTCCCGTGCGGCCCGAGTCGAGGACGGCTCCGTGCGCCTCATCGCCACCGCCGGGGTGCTGGCCGCTTACACGGCGATCCTCTACCCGCGCGGGTTGCTCGACGACACTCCCACGGTGCTCGGGCTGCGCACCTTCGCGCTCGCGGAGCCGCAGGAGTTCGACGCCGTCGTTCCCAGCCGGTCGCTGCTGGATCGCCTCGCGCGTTCGGCATCCGTCGACCCGGGCACCTCGATGGCGATCGCACTGCCCCACGAGGTCGGAAGCGTCACCTGGGCCGGGATCTCTCCTCCGCGCGGCGGTTGGCACGCTCAGGGCACGACGGATGCGGCGACCCTCGAGCTTGCGGCGCACGCGGGCATCGCCGAGATCGCGGATGCCGTGCCCACCGGAACGGGCGAGCAGCTCGTGCAGCGTGCCCGTGCGGAGGTGTGGTCACGCCCCGTCGACGGACTCGAGCAGGTGCCGGCCGGCGCAGCATTCGCGGCGCTGAGCCTCGGTTTCCTCGGCGGCGACGAGCCGGTGAGCGTCTTCGAGACCGGAACGTGGACGCGCCTCACCTCATCCCGCGGTCACGTGCTCGTCCGCCGCAAGTCCTGGTCGCTGCGCGGCTGACGCCGCCGCTCGACGTACTCGACCGACGCGGCTAGAGGGCAGCCACCGCTCGTCCGGCCTGCCTACCCGAGAACAGGCATCCGCCGAGGAAGGACCCCTCGAGCGCTCGGTAGCCGTGCACGCCGCCGCCGCCGAAGCCGCTCGCCTCGCCGGCCGCGTAGAGACCCGGGATGGGCTCGCCGCCGGCCCGCAACGCCTGGCCGTCGAGGTTGGTCTCGATGCCGCCGAGCGACTTGCGGGTCAGGATGTGCAGCTTGACGGCGATGAGCGGCCCGGCCTTGGGGTCGAGGATGCGGTGCGGCGACGCGACCCTGATGAGCTTGTCGCCGCGGTAGCTGCGGGCGCCCCGGAGGGCGGTGACCTGCGGGTCCTTCGAGAAGTCGTTGTCGATCTCCCGGTCGCGAGCCACCACCTCACGCTCGACGTTGACCGTGTCGATCGGCACGTCGGGCGTCATCCGTTGCATCGCGACGAGCAGTTCGGGGAGGGAGTCGGCGACGATGAAGTCCTCGCCGCGCTCCTTGAACGCCTCGATGGGGCCGGGCGCCCCAGGCCCCACGCGTGCGGCGAGAAGGCGCAGGTCCTTGCCGGTGAGGTCGGGGTTCTGCTCGCTGCCTGAGAGGGTGAACTCCTTCTCGATGATCTTCTGGGTCAGGATGAACCAGCTGTGATCGTGCCCCGTCGCCATGATGTGCTCGAGCGTGCCGAGGGTGTCGAAACCGGGGTACAGAGGTGCCGGCAGGCGATTGCCTGTGGCGTCGAACCAGAGCGACGACGGTCCGGGCAGGATGCGGATGCCGTGGTTCCGCCAGACCGGCGCGTAGTTGGTCACGCCCTCCGTGTAGTGCCACATCCGGTCGCCGTTGATGAGGTGGGCCCCGGCCCGTTCCGAGATGCTCAGCATCCGCCCGTCGACGTGGGCGGGGACGCCGGCCAGCATCGTCGCCGGCGGCTCGCCCAGCCGCTCCGGCCACTGCGCGCGCACCAACTCGTGGTTTCCGCCGATGCCGCCACTCGCGACGATGACGGCCGGAGCAGAGAACTCGAACTCGCCCGTGACCTCGCGGTTGCTGGGCTCACCGCGCTCCGCCGAGTCGTCGGCGAGCACCGAGCCGCGAACGCCGGTGACGGCACCATCCGTCATCACGAGCTCATCCGCACGGTGCCGGTGACGGATGCGCACCAGCCCGGCCGATTCTCCCGTCTTCACGCGCAGCGCGAACGGCTCGACCACGCCCGGCCCGGTTCCCCAGGTGATGTGGAAGCGCGGCACCGAGTTGCCCGGCCCGATCGCGCCGGCTCCGCCTCGCTCCGCCCATCCGACCACCGGGAAGAACCGCATGCCCATGTCGTGCAGCCAGCGCCGCTTCTCGCCGGCCGCGAAATCGAGGTAGGCCTGCGCCCAGCGACGGGGCCAGGTGTCCTCCTCGCGGTCGAAGCCGGCCGATCCGAGCCAGTCCTGCTCGGCGAGCTCACGCGAGTCGTGGATGCCCATTCGGCGCTGTTCCGGAGAGTCGATGAGGAACAGTCCACCGAACGACCACCAGGCCTGCCCGCCGAAGGACGCCGCGGGTTCCTGCTCCACGAGGATGACCCGCTTGCCCGCCGCCACCAGCTCTGCCGCGGCCACGAGGCCGGCGAGGCCGGCGCCGACGACGATGGCGTCGGCCGACTCTCGCGTCGGGGTCCGCGCGCTCTCCGAGGCGCTCGTCTGCGGACTCTCATGCGTGGCGGGGGAGGTGCTCACGTCGACTCCTTCGTCGTGGGTGGGGGTTGAGAAGATGGCGTGTTCGACTCACTCGTCGAACGTGTTCACCATGGCGAACGCTGCGCGCTCCAGATAGTCCCACAGGGTGGCCTCGTGGATGGGCGACAGGCCCAACCCGTCGACGGCGGCGCGCATGTGCGCCAGCCAGCGGTCGCGCGCGTCGGGATTGACGCGGAACGGGTTGTGGCGCATCCGCAGTCGAGGGTGCCCGCGCTGCTCGCTGTAGGTGCCAGGTCCTCCCCAGTACTGCTCCAGGAACAGGGTGAGGCGTTCGGACGCCGGCCCGAGGTCTTCCTCCGGGTACATCGGCCGCAGGACCGGGTCATCGGCGACTCCACGATAGAACCCGTCGACGAGGCGCACGAACGTGTCGTGTCCGCCGATCTCGTCGTAGAAGGTGCGCAGTACCGGCTGGCCATTCTCGCCGGCTCGCAGGTGCACCGATCCGGACTCGCTCACGACTCGCTCCCCTCTGGCAGGGTCGGGCGACGCTTGCGCCCGAGCCGCGGCATCGTGTCGGGAGCGGTGAGCAGCGGAGTCGGCTTGGTCTTCGGCGGGCGGGCGCCCTTCACGCTCGTCGCTCCATCGAACCCGCTCAGCACGACGGTGGAGAGCGACGGAAGCCGCACGCCCATCTCGTCGAGCGCACGCTTGAGGCGCATCCGCAGTTCGCGGGAGACGTCGTCCTTGGCCGAGGTGCGCACCTTCATCACGACACGGATGACGAGCGCCTCGGCCGAGATCGACTCGAGGCCCCAGATCTCGGGCTTCTCCAGCACTCGGCTGCGCCACTTGCCGCTCGTGGCCAGCACCTCCGCGGTCTCGAGCATCTTGGCTTCTACCGCGTCGATGTCGGCGTCGTACGGCACCGCCAGGTCGACGATCACTCGCGCCCAGCCCTGTGACATGTTGCCCACGCGCAGGATCTCGCCGTTGCGCACGTACCAGAGGGTCCCGTTGACGTCGCGCACCTGGGTGACGCGGATGCCGACCGACTCCACCACGCCCGTCGCCGATCCGGTGTCCACGACGTCGCCGACACCGAGTTGGTCCTCGGTGACCATGAAGATGCCGCCCAGCACGTCCTTGACGATGTTCTGGGCGCCGAAACCGAGGCCGGCACCGATCGCCGCGCTGAGCAGGGCGAACGAGCCGATGATGCTCGCATCGATCACGCCGACGATCAGCAGCACCGCGACGATGAAGATGATGACGTTGACGATGTTGCCGAGTACCGTCCCCAGCGTGCGAGTGCGTTGCACGATGCGGACGGCGGCCAGCGGCGACGCGGCGGCGATCGCCTGGGTGTCATCGCTCGGCTGGCCCTTCTTCACCCCGCTCACGATGCGCTTCACGACGTGGTCGATTACGACGCGGAGGATCCACCGCAGCAGCAGGGCGAGGATGATGATGACCGCGATGTTGATCGCCTTGGCGAGCACGCTCATCCAGAAATCGGGTGCGTTCGCGGCGAAGTCGGCCCAGAAGGTGTTCCAATCCATAGCGCGTCGAGTCTACGCAGCGCTCTCGGCCGGAGTCTGGGCGTCCCGTGACTGCGCCCCGAGCGCGCGCTCGAGCTCGGCCAACTGCTCCGCCACGAGTCGGCGCAGCGGAGCGGGCGTCTCGTTCCCGGCAAGCCATGCTCGGGCCGCCGAGGCCGTCTCCGGGGTGACGAGCGACGCCGGGAAGAGGCGTTTCACGATCAGCGCCGCCATCGAGAAGCTGCGCTGCGCCCAGGTGCTCTGCAGCATCGCGAAGTACGGCTCGACACTGCCCGCCAGCAGGTCGACCGGATGCGCCATCGCCCATCCGCTCGCGATCGCCCGCGCAAGGTCGTTGGAGAGCGACGCGTCCGTCGCCACCCGGTCCCACGCCTCCTCCTTGATGGCCGCATCGGGGCGGGCCGCTTCGGCGGTCGCCGCACGCAGGCGCCCCGTCGCGGTGTCGTCGCCCGCCAGCACGGCCGCGATGTCGTCGACGGATGCCCGCCCTCCTGCGGACAGGGCGATCGTCAACTCCCAGCGCAGTTCGGTGTCGACGGCGAGCCCATCGAGCGCGACGGATCCGTCGCAGAGCCCGGCGACGATGTCGAGCTGCCCGCCGGTCCTCGCCACCCGGGCGAAGGAACGCACGAACTGCAGCTGCTCGTCGGACGAGGCCGTTGCCAGCTCGCACAGCGCCCACAGAGCGTCGCCCGCCTCGGCCGCGACGAGCTCGGCGTGGGCGGGGGAGAGGTAGCGTTCCACAGCGAGTTCGAGTTGGGCGAGCGCCGTCGACCGGGCCGTCGACTCGGTCTCCCGAGCGACGTTGCCGAGCACCAGGTGCACGTACTGCGACGCGGCGACCTCGCCGTCACGCACGGCGTCCCACACCGACCCCCAGATCAGCGCACGAGCGACGGGGTCGCGGATGTCTCCGAGGCCGTCGAGAGCCACCGCGAGCGAGGCGTCGTCGAGCCGGATCTGGGCGTAGGTGAGGTCGTCGTCGTTGAGCAGTACGAGGTCCGGCCGGTTGGGGCCCACGAGTTCTGGCACCGCCGTCTCGGCTCCGTCGATGTCGAGCTCGACGCGGTGGACCCGCCGGATGCCGTCGTCGCCGTCATCGTAGAAGCCGATGGCCACGCGGTGGGGGCGGAGCGTCGGCTGCTCGACGGACGCGGACTGCTCGACGACGAAGGCGGTGATGACCCTTTCGGCATCCGTCTCCATCCGCACGCGCAAGGTGTTCACGCCGGCGGTCTCGAGCCAGAGCCGGGACCACTCGGTCAGCTCGCGGCCGCTGGATGTCTCGAGTTCGTCGAGCAGGTCTCTGAGGGTCGCGTTTCCGTTCGCGTGGGCTCGCAGGTAGGCGCCGACCCCGGCGTGGAAGGCGTCGATGCCGACCCATGCGACGAGCTGCTTGATGACGGATGCGCCCTTGTCGTAGGTGATGCCGTCGAAGTTGACCTCGACGTCCTCCAGGTCGTCGATACGCGCGACGATCGGATGCGTCGACGGCAGCTGGTCCTGGGCCGCGGCATCCGTCTTCTCAACGCTCGTGAAGGTGGCCCACGCATCCGTGAATGGGGTGACGGCTGCCGTCGCCGCCATCGACGTCCACGTCGCGAACGACTCGTTGAGCCAGAGATCGTTCCACCACTTCATCGTCACGAGGTTGCCGAACCACATGTGCGACAGCTCGTGCAGGATGACGATGCTGCGCTGCTGCAACCGAGCCTCGCTCACACGCGAGCGGAACAGGTACGACTCGTTGAACGTGACGGCGCCGATGTTCTCCATCGCACCCCAGTTGTACTCGGGCACGAAGATCTGGTCGTACTTCTCGTACGGGAACGGAACGCCGTAGGCGGCCTCGTAGAAGCGGATGCCCGCGTCGACCGTGGCGAACATGACCTCGGGCTCGGCGTGCTCGGCGAACGAGGCGCGCGTGAACAGTCCGAGCGGGATGGTGCGGCCGTCCGTCGTCGTCGCCGACCCCTCCCAGCGCCGATAGGGACCCGCGATGATGGCGGCGACGTAGGTCGACATCACCGGGCCCGACGCGAACGACCAGCGCTCGCTCTCGCCGAGTGATTCCGGTGCGGGAGTCGGCGCGTTGCTGAGAACCTGCCAACCCGACGGAGCCGTCACCGTGAAGCGGAAAGCGGCCTTGAGGTCGGGCTGGTCGAAAACCGCGAACACCCGGTTCGCCTCGGCGACGGCGAACTCCGTGTAGAGGTAGACGGCGCCGTCGACGGGGTCGACGAAGCGATGCAGACCCTCGCCCGTGTTCGTGTAGCACTGCGTGGACTCGACGATCAACTCGTTCTCGTCGCCGAGGTCGGCGAGGCGGATGCGCGACCCGTCGAACACCTCCGACGGTTCGAGCGGCCGGCCGTTGAGCACGGCGGAGCGCAGCGCCTCGGCGTTCAGCTCGACGAAGGCGTCGGCACCGGCGGAAGCGGAGAACCGCACCACCGTCCTGCTCGCGAACGTGTCGGGCCCGGTCGTGAGGTCGAGCTCGACGTCGTAGTCATGCACCCGGACGAGCGATGCCCGCCGCTCGGCCTCGACTCTGGTCAGGTTGGCAGCGGGCATCGCGGAGGCCTTACTCGGCTACCGCGTCGCGAGCCTGGGCGCGGAGGGCGCGCTGCACGCCGGCCAGGTTCTCGATGACGAGCCGTCGCAGGGCCGCCGGGCGATCGGCGTGGCTGTCGAGCCAGTCCTGGCTCGCATCGACGAGCTCCTGGTCGGCCAGCGGAGAGGGGTAGAGCCCGTCGACCAGCTTCTCCGCGATCGCGTAGCTGCGGCGATCCCAGACCATGTCGAGCATGTCGAAGTACTGCTTCACGAAGGGCTTCAGCAGGCTCGGATCTGAGGCTCGCAGGAAGCCGAGCGCCGTCACGCGGACGATCGTGTTCGGCGCCGTGTCGACGGCCACGAGCGAGTCCCAGGCTCGCTGCTTGGCCTCGGCGGTGGGGATCGCCGCTCGCGCCTGCGCGGCAGCCTGACGGCCGGTCGCGGTGTCATCCGTCGCCAGCCGCTGATCGATCTCGGCGTCGCCCGCCTTGCCTGCTGCCGCGAGCGCGATGAGCAGCTCCCAGCCGAGGTCGGTGTCGATCTCCAGCCCGTCCAGACGGATGTCGCCCTCGAACAGGCCCAGCAGTTCCTCGACGTGCGAGGAGGACTCGGCGATCGATGCGAAGTACTTGACGAACTGGAACTGGGCGTCGCTGCCGGCCTCGGCCTGCTGGGCGAGCGCCCAGAAGGTGTCGGCGACCGCGGTGATGGTCTCGGGTCGGTGCTCCGGCGCCGAGTAGGCGCTGGCAGCGAGGACGGCGTTGGCCAGCACGATGCGGAGCGTGGTCGACTCGGTCTCCGAGGCGACGTTGTTCAGCACGAGGCGCACGAAATCGCTCGCGGAACTCTCCGCGTCGCGGGTGGCGTCCCACGCCGAGCTCCACACGAGGGCCCGGGCCAGCGGGTCCTCGATGGCGTCGAGCCTCTCGATGGCGACGGCGAGGGACGCGTCGTCCAGGCGGATCTTGGCGTACGCGAGGTCGTCGTCGTTGAGCAGCACGAGCGCAGGACGAGCGCGACCGACGAGCTCGCCGACCTCCGTCCGCTCCCCGTCGACGTCGAGCTCCACGCGATGCGTGCGCACGAGCTTGTCGTCGACCAGGTCGTAGAACCCGATGGCGAGGCGGTGCGGACGGATGGTGGGGTAGTCCGGGGCGGCACTCTGGAGCACGGCGAACGACGTGATGGCACCGTCATCCGTCGTCTCGATCTCGGCCCGCAGCGTGTTGACACCGGCGGTCTCGAGCCACAGCCGGCCCCAGTCCGACAGGTCGCGACCGCTCGCGGTCTCCAGCTCGGCGAGGAGGTCGGAGAGCGTGGTGTTGCCCCACGCGTGCTTGGTGAAGTAGGCCGAGACGCCGGCGAAGAACGCGTCGATGCCGACCCACGCGACCAGCTGCTTGAGCACCGATCCGCCCTTGGCGTAGGTGATGCCGTCGAAGTTGACCAGCACGTCCTCGAGGTCGTTGATGGTCGCGACGATCGGATGGGTGGACGGGAGCTGGTCCTGGCGGTAGGCCCAGCTCTTCTCCATGGCGTTGAACGTCGTCCACGCCTCGGTCCACTCGGTGGCCTCCGCCGTCGCGATGGTCGACGCCCACTCCGCGAACGACTCGTTCAGCCAGAGGTCGTTCCACCACTTCATGGTCACGAGGTCGCCGAACCACATGTGGGCGAGTTCGTGCAGGATCGTCACGACGCGACGCTCCTTGATCGCGTCGGTCACCTTGGAGCGGAAGACGTACACCTCGGTGAAGGTGACCGCGCCCGCGTTCTCCATGGCTCCGGCGTTGAACTCCGGCACGAACAACTGGTCGTACTTGGTGAACGGGTACGCGACGCCGAACTTCTCCTCGTAGTAGGCGAAGCCCTGTCGGGTCTTCTCGAAGATGTAGTCGGCGTCGAGGTACTCCGACAGGCTCTTGCGGCTGAAGATGCCGAGCGGGATGACGCGGCCGTCGCTGCTGGTCAGCTCGCTGCGGACGACGGCGTACGGGCCAGCGATGAGCGCGGTGATGTAGCTGGAGATGCGGTGGGTCGGCTCGAACGCCCACGTCTTCGCCCCGTCTGCGGCATCCGTCGGCTCGGGGGTGGGGGAGTTGGAGATCACTTCCCACACGGCCGGTGCCGTCACGGTGAAGCGGAAGGTCGCCTTGAGGTCGGGCTGCTCGAACACCGCGTACATGCGGCGCGAGTCCGGTACCTCGAACTGGCTGTAGAGGTAGACCTCGTCGTCGACGGGGTCGACGAAGCGGTGCAGGCCCTCGCCCGTGTTGGTGTAGCGCATGTCGGCGTCGACGGTCAGCTCGTTCTCGGCCCGTAGGCCGTCGAGGCGGATGCGCACCCCGTCGGCGACATCGGCGACGTCGAGCGACGCGCCGTTGAGGGTGACGGAGTGCACCGTCGCCGTGATCGCGTCGATGAACGTCGATGCTCCGTCCTTCGCGCTGAAACGCACCGTGGTGGTGCTGCGGAAGGTCTCGGGCCCCGTGGTGAGGTCGAGCGCGACGTCGTAGTCCTGCACGGCGAGGAGAGCGGCGCGCTCCTCTGCTTCGATGCGGGTGAGGTTCTCTCCGGGCAACACGGCCTCCCAGGCTCTTGGATCGGATTGTGTCCAACTCCCAACCCTAAACTGACGGCATGCGCATCCACATCGCCACCGATCACGCCGGTCTGGACTTTTCTCGTCATCTCATCGAGCATCTGGGCGCGGCCGGCCATGAAGTGATCGATCACGGACCGACCTCGTACGACGCGATCGACGACTATCCGGCGTTCTGCATCAACGCCGCTGTCGGTGTCGCCCGCGACCAGCAGGCCGGCGTCGATGCGCTCGGCGTCGTGTTCGGCGGTTCGGGCAACGGCGAGCAGATCTCCGCCAACAAGGTCGCCGGCATCCGAGCCGCTCTGGTCTGGAGCGAGAGCACGGCACTGCTGGCACGGCAGCACAACGATGCCAACGTCATCTCGATCGGCGCACGTCAGCACACCGTGGAGGAGGCGACGTCGTTCATCGATACGTTCATCGCCGAGCCGTTCAGCGAGGAGGAGCGCCACGTGCGACGGATCGCCCAGATCGCCGAATACGAGGCTACCGGGCGCATCGCCGGCAAGGTCGTCGATGCCTGAGGGACACTCCGTCCATCGCATCACCCGCCAGTTCGCGGCCAACTTCGTCGGCCGCGCGGTCTCCGTGTCGAGCCCGCAGGGGCGCTTCGCCTCGGACGCCGCCCTCATCGACGGCCAGGTGATGACGGATGCCCATGCCGTCGGCAAGCAGATGTTCCTCGAGTTCGCCAACGGGCTGTGGCTGCGCGTGCACCTGGGCATGTACGGAGCGTGGGATTTCGCCGGCGACATCCAGTGGGACGCGACTCTCGCATCCGCCAACGGACGGATGGGGCAGACCAATCAACGAGGAACGGTGCTGCCCGCGGTATCGCCCGGCGGATCCGACGAGGACGCGCCGATCCTCGACTCCGCCGGCGAGAACTCCCTGCACTCCATCGGGGCCCCGCGTCGCACGCGCGTGCGCATGGCTGAGTCGGAGAAGGCCCAGTCGCCGTCGGAGACCTGGCCGCCCGAACCCGTCGGTCAGGTGCGCGCACGCCTGCTGACGGATGAGGTGTGCGCCGACCTCCGCGGCCCGACCGCGTGCGAGGTGATCGACGCGGCACGCGTGGCCGAGGTCATCGATCGGCTCGGGCCCGATCCGGCGGACGGCGACACCCCCGACGACGAGCAGCGCTTCGTCTCGACGGTGCGCAGGAAGCCGACGGTGATCGCGTTGCTGCTGATGGACCAGACGGTCGTCAGCGGAATCGGCAATGTCTACCGCGCCGAGATGCTCTACCGGGCGCGACTGAACCCGCACACGCCCGGCCGACAGCTGACGGAGGAGACCGCGCGAGGATTGTGGCGCGACTGGGTGCACCTGCTGCGCCTCGGCATCGAGACCGGCCAGATGATGACGATGGATGATCTCGACGCCGACGCCTATCGTGCGGCGATGGCCAACCGTGCCGATCGCCACTGGGTCTACAAGAGGGAGGGCCTGCCGTGCCGTACGTGTGGAACGCACATCGTGCTCGAAGAACTCGGCGGCCGCAAGCTGTACTGGTGTCCGCGGTGCCAGGCGTGAGCGCGTCATGAGGCAGAATCCGTCGTTCACCCTCGCCTCCGAGGACGGGGTGAGGCGGCTGATCCGCGAGAACCCGTGGGCAACACTCGTCAGTGAGACCACGAACGGACTCGTCGCGTCGCACTATCCGGTCATCCTCGACGAGGACGCGGAGGGCATCGTCCTGCTCAGCCACGTCGGCCGGCCCGACGAACAGCTGCTCGAACTCGGTCGGCATCCACTGCTCGTCGTCATCCAGGGCGCCCACGGCTACATCTCGCCCGGTTGGTACGACGCCAAGCCCGCCGTGCCAACGTGGAACTTCGTCGTGGCCCACCTGCACGGGACGCCGGAGATCCTGAGCGACGCCGACAACCTGGCCGTGCTCGATCGGCTGGTCGACCACTTCGAGGATCGGATGCCGGAGCCGCGGCGCATGCGCGGGACCGTCGAGAACGCAGCATACGCGGAGCGGATCGTGGCCGGGACCGTCGGCTTCCGCATGCACGTCGAGCGTTTCGTCGCCAAGGACAAGATGAGCCAGAATCGCCCGGCTGCGACGGTGGAACGCATCATCACGGAACTCGAGGGCGACGGGCCGTACGCCAGTGCCGAACTCGCGCGCGAGATGCGCCGGGTGCACCCGGACGTGCCGTGAGCCTCACGCTCGGCTCGGCGCGGCTGCCGGGGACGGATGCCGTCGTCGACATCGAACTCGACGCCCAGCGCATCCGGTCGATTCGTCCCGCCGGCGCCGACGGGCGCGGTGGCGAGCACCTCGACCTCGCGGGCCGCTGGGTCATCCCGGGGTTGTGGGACAACCACGTGCACTTCACCCAGTGGTCGCTCGCCGCCCGGCGCCTCGACGTCGCCGGTGCCGCATCCGCGCAGGCCCTGGCCGCCGTCGTCGGCGAGCGTGTGCGGGCCGGCGCGACGGAGGTGACGGCGTTCGGCTTCCGCGACGCGCTGTGGGCGGATGCTCCGACGCGCGCGATCCTCGACGAGGTCTCCGGCGGCGTCAGTGTCGTGGCCGTCAGCGGCGACCTGCACAGCGCATGGCTGAACTCGGCGGCACTGGCGGCTCACGGCCTCGCCAACCACCCCACAGGCTTGTTGCGCGAGGAAGCGGCATTCGCAGTCGTCCGCTCGCTCGAGAACGTGTCCGTCGAGGTCAGCGATCGGTGGGCGGCCGAGGCAGCGACGGAGGCGTCTCGTCGAGGCGTGGTGGGCATCGTCGACTTCGAGATGGCGTGGAACGCGGAGACCTGGCGGCGACGCGTCGGGCGTGGTGCGGACGCGCTGCGTGTGGAGTTCGGCATCTACCCGCAACATCTGGAACGCGCGGCAGCCGAGGGCCTGCAGACGGGCGAGTTTCTGGATGGCGGCGACGGGCTCGTGCGAGTCGGCTCGTTCAAGGTCATCACGGATGGATCGCTCAACACCCGCACGGCCTACTGCTTCGACGCCTACCCGGGCTTGGGCGGCGAGGAACGCTACGGGTTGCTCACCGTTCCGCCGGATCAGCTGGTGCCATTGTTGACCCGGGCGCGGGAGATCGGCCTCACCGCCGCCGTGCACGCCATCGGCGATCACGCCAACGCGCTGGCACTCGACGCTCTCGCCGCCGTCGGCATCGCCGGTTCCATCGAGCACGCTCAGTTGCTCGCCGAGGGAGACGTCCGCCGGTTCGGCGAGCTCGGCGTCGTCGCGAGCGTACAACCCGAGCACGCCATGGACGACCGAGGGGTGGCGGATCACTTCTGGGCGGGACGCACGGGACGGGCCTTCATGCTGAGGAGCCTGCTCGACGCCGGCGCGCGACTGGCGCTCGGATCGGACGCACCGGTCGCGCCCCTGGATCCGTGGGTCGCCATGGCAGCGGCCGTCGGTCGCAGCCGCGACGGGCTACCGCCGTGGCATCCGGAGCAGGCCATCACGGCCTCCGAAGCCCTCCTCGCCTCGACCCGGTCCATCATCGAGGTCGGGGCGGTCGCCGACCTCGCGATCCTCGACGCCGACCCGTTCGCCGCGACGGTCGACGAGCTCCGCGTCATGCCCGTGAGCGCCACCCTGCTCGGCGGTCGGTTCACCCACACGACGCTCTGACGCTGCTTCCGCCAGCCGGTCAGCGCAGCGCCGAAACCCGCAGCACGATCGAGCGCACGTTGCGGAGTCGGTTCTCGTAGCGGGCGGCCAGCACGATGAGGAGGGCGCCGCCGAGGCCGAGCCACGCCCACCACGGCACCGCCTCGTAGGAGGTGCGAATCCACGGCCAGAGCTGGGCGGTCGCATGAGCGACCAGGACGACGCTGCCGAGGAGGAACGGCGCCTGGAGATGCCACCGCAGTCCGACCAGCACGACGCAGAGGCTGACGACGCCGAGGCCAACGACCCCCCAGAGCGGTGAGACGCCGAGGTCGGCGATCAGGCCCGGGATCAGCAGGACGGCCAGGCCAGGACCCAGCAGGGTCCAACTGCCGAGCCGCGACCGCGAGAGCGCGATCCAGCCGTGCACGAGCATCGTGCAGGCCAACGGAACAGTGACGACCTCGAACGGGTCGGCCACTCCGTCGACGACCGTCCAGACGGCGGCAGCAGCGGCCACCGCGTAGCCAGTCCATCCCGCCGCCCGCAGGAAGGGAGGTCGTTCGATCAGGAATGCCGCTGCGCCGACGGAGGCCGACACGGAGACGACCGTGAAGGCGATGAATACGCCGGCCGGTCCGATGTCGGCATTGGCGAACGCCAGCAGTCCGCAGAGCGCGATCGACGCGGAGAGCAGCAGAACGGATGCGCGGGCGAGCGGCGTCTGGGCTGCTTCCCGCGCGTGACGGGCCAGCGCGAAAGAGCCGACGGCGAGGACGACGAAGCCGACGCCGATCCAGAGGATGCCGCCCGCTTGCGAGGCGTGGACGGCGACGGTGAGGGCAACGCCCACCACGCCGGCCGCCATCAGGCTCGCCCTCACGATCGACCCGCGTCCCCCGTCAACGAGCGCGAACGGAAGCAGTACGAGCAACGCGGAGACGATGCCCACGGTGACGGATCGGTGGGTCGAGTCGGTGTCGGCGACCGCGAGCGGAGCGATCATGACGATCAGTCCAGCGAAGGCCACGACCGCGACGTCCCGTCGCGCGGAATCCGAGGGTCGTCGCACCCAGAGGAGGATGGCGATCGTCAGGAGGGCGACGCCCGCAGGGAGGACGTAGAACTCCACCGTTGTCTGGCCCCACTCGGACAGCCGGGTCCACACGGCTGCAGTCGCGAGCGCGAGGGCCACCCAGCCGAGGTGTCGTCGCATTCCCCGAGAGCGGAACAGGCCGTCCGGGGAGAGGGCGAACAGGAGGGTCGCCACGGCGGCCATGAGCAGGAGAATCCATCCTGCGGAAAGCCCTGTCATGACGAAGGGAACCGCGAGGCTGGCTGCGGCGCCTCCGTCGATGCCGCTCCGCAACCGGGGCTCACGGCGGGCGGACACCAGTCCGGCGACAGCGGCGAGGATGCCGGCGACCGAGGTCGCGATGACGATCGCCGTCGCGTCGACCGTGAGCTCCCGCGACACGAGACGAAGGACGGCGACGGCGAGTCCGACCAGTACCGGTCCGAGCAGGATCGCGGCGACGGATCGTCCCAGGAGCGCGCGCTCGTCTGCTGGGCGAGCTTGACGGTTCGCGGGCAGCAGGAGCCACAACGCGACGGCTGCGGTTGCGCCGACCGCGGCGAGCACGATGGTGACGTCCGCGCGGCGATCCGTCGGGTCAACGATCAACACCGCCACCAGGACCGCACCAAAGAAGGCCGCGACGAGACCGGCGGCGTCGCGTTCGCGCGGCGTCGCGAATCGCCCAAGTGGAAGTGCGGACAGTGCCCATAGCGTCGCCGCGGTGGCGAGCGCCACCGGTCGGCCGTCCGTCACCGGTTGAGCGACGATGACGGACACAGGGCCGACGGCGACCAACGCGGTCACGACCGCGAATCCGTAGGCGTCCGCCAAGAGGAGGGCCCGCGCGATCACGCCGTGGTCGACCCGCCTCGGCCGGAGCAGCAGCACGACCGCGACGACACCGACGGATGCCGCCAGCCAACTCCACGCCTCGGCGAACGACACGATGTACCCGATGGCGCTCCAGCCGACCGCCGCGGCCTCGAGCGGCCAGCGGAACACCCGGCGGAGTGGGGCGAGGCGTCGGACCGCGACAGCGATGACCGCGCCGCCGAGCGCGCAGACGACGATCGCCGCCGGGGCCGACAGCAGCGGGATGGCGAGGCAGGAGACGATGACCGCGAACCACGACAGAGTCAGGACACGAGGCGTATCGAGACTCCGGAAGGCCGGACTCCGCACCGCCGACCAGAACACCAACAGCAGCGCTGCGGCCGACGCCAACGCCGCAACGGCGGCCACCGCCTCCGCCGAGGGTGGGTCCACGACCGTCCACGGCTCATCCATCCAGAGGTTGGTGGAGTAGGGGTAGGTCAGCCAAGGCACGCCGCGGAGCAGGGCGTCGCCGAGGGGCGTCGCGGCGACGGACACCCCGATGACGCTCGTGACGACCGCCGCCACGGCGGAGCCGCTCGCGATTCCCACCAGCGCGGCTCGCAGACCCCCTCCGCCGGAGGCCGAGAGTCGCTCGGCGGTCGCCGCGACCGCGACCGGCAGCAGGATCCCCACCCACGTGGCGGCGACGGCGTTCTCGGCGCGAGACGCGACGGCCGCGACGGCGATGGACGGAAGGAGTGCGACGAGGGCGAACACCAGCGTCCCGATGACCCTCCGGTCGGCCGACCGGACGAGGGCGGTGGCGTGCGCGCCGGCCACCGCCGCCAGCAGCCCCAGCGTCAGGGCCGGCGCCCACGGCTGCTGGGGAGAGAGGAAGAGGCTGGAAAGCAGCGCGACCGCGGCAGCGGCAGCCCCGGTCGCGCCGAGAACGAGCCGTTCCGCGCGGAGCCCCGTCTCGGAGGCGGAACGGGCCGCGAACCTCGGTGTCGTGACCCAGAGCAGGCTGATCACGAGTGCCGTCATCGAACCGACGTAGAACTGCACCGCGAGGTCCGAGCTCGAGGAGGAGGCGACGTCGGCCGTTAGGAGAGCCGGCCCGATCGCGATCGTGCCGAGTCCCATGACGCTTCCCGTCCGTACCCGGGCGACGAGGAACCAGCAGATGAAAAGGAGAGCGGATGCCGTGAGCGCGAAGCCCCAGTACTGGACGGCCGGCGGGGTGTCGGCTCCGAACATCCCGTTCGCCCGGACGGCCCAGGCGTCGAGGTAGACCAGTGCGACGAACACGACGCCGATCCCTTCGGCGGTCGCCGCGAGCGATCGGCGGCGCAGCCAGGATGCGAGCAGGAGTGCGACCACCGTCGCCACCGCGACGATCGCCGACCGGAAGGCGAGACCGTTCTGGATCCAGGCCACGGTGAGGAAGAAGATGCCAGCGATCGTCACGAGGCTGACGCCCACGACGAGCAGCACCAGTTGAACGCTGGACCGCCGTCGCGGGCGGCCGCGCGGTGCTGAGAGAGAAGGCATACCTGCCTGCGGCGGCATGGCAGGTGGTGCTGCTGAGGGGGACGCTGCGATCGGATCCAGGGACGCCGGCCCGACGGCCACGCGTACCGAGGTTTCGGACGTCCGAGCCACCAGCGCCTCATTGCGTAGCGCGCGGATCAACCTGACGCGATCCCGCAGCGCATCCGCCGCATCGGTGGAGCGGCGCAGGAGTTCGGCGGCCGATCCGCCGCGCACATCGAGGCCGCAGGCCGGACAGTCGCTGCCGATCAGTGCGGCGAAGCACGCCGGGCACAGGGCGGAGTCGGCGAGTTGCTCGATCCCGGAGGGGAAGGTGATGCGATCCATCGTTCGGACATCCTCGTCGTCGCCGTAGCCGCCCACTGCTCTCCCCACGCCAGATGCCGGCTGGTTGCGCCGCTCGCGATAACGCTAACGACGGTGCACAGTCACCGAGAGGGGGCTCATACCCCTGTTGAGAGCCGAGATTCTCTGCTACGGCGGGAGGAGGCGGTCCTCGCTCAGACGAGGTCGAGTTCCCCGAGCTGGTCGGCGAGGCCGGAGCCGTCGGGCGCGTAGACCCAGTCGACGCCGCGTTCGACGGGCTCGGCCTTGGAGAGTCCGCCGCCGGCCAGGACGGCCTCGCCGGGGGTCAACTCGCGGATGGCGACGGCAGCCACGTTATCGGGGTGCGCGAGCTCGAACTCCCGGTACACGGTCTCGTCGTGCTGTCCGTCATCTCCGATGAGCAGCCAGCGGATGTCGGGGAATTCGGCGGAGAGCCTCTGCAGGTTCTCCTTCTTATGGGCCCGCCCGCTGCGGAACCATCGGTCGTGCGTCGGTCCCCAGTCGGTCAGCAGCAGGGGACCGGCGGGGTAGAGGTTGCGGGAGAGGAAGCGCGTGAGCGCAGGGGCGACGTTCCACGCGCCCGTCGAGAGGTAGATCACCGGCGCTCCGGGGTGGGCGGCGGCGAGGCGTTCCATCAGGACCGCCATTCCCGGCGTCGGCGTGCGCGCGTGCTCGCTGAGCACGAAGGTGTTCCAGGCGGCCAGCAGGGGACGGGGCAGGGCGGTCACCATGACGGTGTCGTCTATGTCCGACACGATTCCGAATCGGACGTCGGGCGGGACGATCCGCACCGGTGCCTCGACCGGTTCCCCCACCGTCGTGGCCAGTCGCGCGACCTGCCAACCGGGCTCGGAGGTCACCAGGACGTCCGTGTCGATCACGCCGCCGCGGTCGGCGAGCACGTCGAATGACTCTCCACCGAGTTCGATGGTGACCGGCGCGAACGCGACCGGACAGCTGATGAAGCTGCGCCATCCGCGCAGTTGCTCGCGACGCAGGGCGCGGCGGCGGTCCGCCTGGGTCGGGGGGGAGGATGCCGGCCGAGCCGGCTTCAGAAGGAGCACGCGGCACAGGACGCGCGCCCGCTCCGTCGAGCCGTATCCGGCGTAGGGGATGATCGTCGGCACGCGACCGTGGCGTCGAGCCCAGCGCTCGCGGTAGGCGTGGAACCAGTCCTCGAGACGTGCCGCGCGGTTGGTCGATCGCACCGCCGGCCGGCGGGTGGAGTCAGGCGTCTGCGGCATATGCACCAGTTTCGCATGCGCGGGCACCGCGTCGTCCCATTGCGCATCCGGAGCCCGATCCGCTCACCTAAGATGGTGCGGTTGCAGTTCTAGGAGGACCAGTGCCCATCGGCGACATCTCTGGGGTCGACGCCCCACTTCCCACTCGGGTGCGTACCGAGCCCATCCAGCAGCGCAGCGCCGACCGGTTGAACCGACTGCTCGATTCGGCCGCCGAGATCGTCGACGAGATCGGCTTCGACCGCCTCACGACAGCCATGATCGCCGAGCGTGCCGGTGCCGCGATCGGCACGGTCTACCGCTACTTCCCCGACCGCATCGCCGTGCTGGTCGCCCTGCGCGAGCGGGCGGTTCAGCGCTTCCGCCTCCGCAGCATGCAGCTCATGCGCGCGGCCGGCCCCACGAGCGTGTGGGACGCGGTGGACAGCGGCATCACGGCTTTCGTCGAGCTGTACCGCTCGGAGCCCGGCTTCCGCATCATGCACTTCATCGATCGTGAGCGCATGCCGCTCAGCGCGGAGGAGGCCGAGCCCCACCTCGCGAAGCGCCTGGCCGACATTCTCGAGGAGGCCATCGGCATCACCCACGACGCCGAGCTCGACTTCCGCCTCGAGATCGCCGTGGAGATGGCCGACGCCATCCTGTCGCGGGCCTTCGCATTCGATCGTGCCGGCGACGAGCGCTACATCGAGGAATGCCGCCGCGTCGTCCGCGACTACCTGAGCTCGGAGCTCGCCGCGGTCTGATCAGGTCCACGGAGGTGAGGGGGCGCATCCGGAATACGGTTGCGCCCCCTCTGTTCTCCCTTGTCACAACTGCGACACAGTTTGCAATCCCCTACCCCTTCGGCTGCGAATGGTGTTTGTGTAGTTGTGGTGAATGCCGCCCGACCCCCGAGGAGACGACGCAACCATGATCGAGTTCCGCTCGGTGTCGAAACGCTTTCCCGACGGTACCCTCGCGGTCGATGACTTCTCGATCGTCATCCCCTCGCGCCAGACCACCGTCTTCGTCGGCTCGTCCGGTTCGGGGAAGACCACCCTGCTGCGGATGATCAACCGCATGGTCGACCCCACGGCCGGACAGGTCGTCATCGACGGTGACGACGTCGCGAAGGAGAACCCCGTCCAGCTGCGTCGCCGCATCGGCTACGTCATGCAGAACGGTGGACTCCTGCCGCACCGGCGCATCGTCGACAACGTGGCAACGGTCCCCGTGCTGCGCGGCGTCCCGCGCGGCGAGGCGCGGGAGCACGCCCTCGAGCTGCTCGACACCGTCGGCCTGGACCGTTCGCTCGCGACGAAGTACCCGCGTCAGCTCTCGGGCGGTCAGCAGCAGCGCGTCGGGGTGGCTCGTGCGTTGGCTGCCGACCCGAACATCCTCCTCATGGACGAGCCGTTCGGCGCGGTCGATCCCATCGTGAGGCTCGAGCTGCAGCGCGAGCTCAAGCGACTGCAGAAGGACCTCGACAAGACGGTGGTCTTCGTGACCCATGACATCGACGAGGCGTTCGCCCTCGCCGACCAGGTGGTCATCTTCCGCACGGGGGGCATCGTCGCCCAGGTCGGCACGCCATCCGAGGTACTCGGCAATCCGGCTGACGAGTTCGTCGCGTCGTTCATCGGCGCCGACCGCGGTCAGCGGCAGCTGCACCTCGAGCCACGCAACCCCGAGACGGGGCAGGTCATGGTGGTGGACGCGTCAGGACGCCCGGCGGGACTCCTCTCCGACGACGAGAGCCGCGCTTCCACCGGGGCGGCGAGCCCGTCGTGAACTGGCTGTTCAGCAACTTCGACATGGTCGTGGAGCTGACGCTCAACCATGTGCGACTGAGCATCATCCCGATCATCGCGGGGTTCGTCATCGCGGTGCCTCTGGGTCGCCTGGCCGCGACGGGACGCGCGGCGCGCGGCGTGATCATCACGAGCACGAGCCTGCTCTACACCATCCCGTCGCTCCCGCTCTTCGTCATCCTGCCGGCGATCATCGGCACGAAGGTGCTCAGTGACACCAACCTCATCGTCGCGCTGTCGATCTACGCGGTGGCCATCATGGTGAGGGCGGCGGCGGATGCCTTCAGCTCCGTCTCGGTCGACGTCAAGCAGGCCTCGCTCGCGATGGGCTATTCGAAGTGGCAGCAGTTCTGGCGCGTCGAGTTCCCCCTGGCCGGGCCGGTGTTGCTCGCGGGCATGCGCGTCGTGTCGGTGTCGACCATCGCTCTCGTCTCGGTCGGCGTGCTCATCGGCTCGGAGAACCTCGGCTACCTGTTCTTCAACGGCAAGCAGCGGGGACTGCTCGAGGAGGTCGTGACCGGAATCGTCGCGAGCCTCCTCATCGCACTCGTCTTCGACCTGGTGCTGGTTCTTCTCGGGCGAATCCTGTTGCCGTGGAGTCGAAAGGATCGGACGCGGCGTTCGGCCGATTCCGAGACCGTCTCGCTGACCGTCACGACAGGCGGTGCCGCGTGAACCTCTTCGTGAACGCCTTCCTGTGGATCTTCGACCCGGCCAACTGGACGCCCGGCAGCCAGTCACCGCTGCCCATCCAGGACCGCCTCGGCGAGCACCTGCTGTACACCTTCATCGCCGTGCTCATTGCGGCGGCCATCGCTCTTCCTCTCGGCTTCTACATCGGGCACACGGGCAAGGGGCGGCAGTTCGTCATCAGTTTCACCGGAGCCATGCGCGCGCTGCCGACGATTGGCGTCCTGGTCTTCCTCACCATGGTGCTCGGCTACTCGCTGGTGGGAACGACGGCCAACTTCCTCGGAACGATGATCGCCCTCGTCCTGCTCGCCATCCCGTCGATTCTCGCCGGGGCATACTCCGGACTCGAGTCGGTGGATCGGCAGACGATCGACGCCTCGCGGGCGAGCGGGATGACGGAGATGCAGATCCTCACCCGCGTCGAGATCCCGCTCTCACTGCCGCTCATCATCGGCGGCCTGCGAGCCGGCGTGCTGCAGGTGATCGCCACCGTGACGATCGCCTCCTATGTGGGGCTCGGCGGTCTCGGCCGCATCATCTCGAGCGGCATCGGACTGAACGACTACGACGAGATTCTGGGCGGCGCGATCCTCGTCACCATCCTCGCCCTCCTCGTCGACGGCGTCTTCGCCCTCATCCAACGCCTCACGGCCACTCCGGGTGTCGGTGGCGCCGTGGAGACTGGGCGCACACGACTTCGCCGACGGGCATCCGGCCCGTTGGCGACGGTGGGAACACCGATCCATGAAGGGAATGGACCATGAGCATTTTCAAGAAGGGCCGGATCGCCGTAGGCGTTATCGCGGTCGGAGCCGTCGTGGCTCTGGCAGGGTGTTCACAAGGGGACCCCACCGCTCCAGACACCGGTTCGGGAGGGGGCAGCGGCGACGCGATCGTCGTCGGGTCGTTCGCCTTCCCCGAGAGCGAGATCCTCGGGCAGATCTACGCGCAGGAGCTGAAGGCGAAGGGCTTCGACGTGTCGACCAAGTTCAACATCGGCCCGCGCCAGCAGACCATCCCGGCTCTCCAGGACGGTTCGATCAACCTGATTCCGGAGTACAACGGCAACCTGTTGGCGTACTACAAGACCGACTTCACCGAGCGCACCACCAAGGACGTCGACGCTGCCCTGGGCGACGCCGTCGCCAAGGATAAGCTCACGGTCTACAAGTCGGCACCCGCCGAGGACAAGGACGCCTACGTCGTCACGAGCGACTTCGCCAAGAAGAACGACCTCAAGGCGATCGGCGACCTCAGCAAGGTGCAGCCGTTCAGCCTGGGAGCGAACCCCCAGTTCGCGACCCTCGGGTACGGCATCCCGGGCCTCGCCTCGACGTACAAGGTGAGCCAGGTCACGTTCGTGCCCTACGAGGACTTCGGCGGACCCGACACGGTCAAGGCGCTGACGGACAACACGGTGCAGGTCGCCGACATCTACACGACGTCGCCCGACCTGAAGGCCAAGGACCTCGTGGTGCTCGATGACCCCGAGAACCTCATCGCCGCACAGAACATCGTGCCGCTGCTCAGCAAGAAGATCGCGTCGGACAAGCTCGAGAAGACGCTCGACGCCATCTCGGCCAAGCTGACAACCGACGACCTCATCGACCTGCGCAACCGGGTCGAGGGCGACGAGAAGGCATCCGCCGAGACCGCCGCGAAGGACTGGTTGAAGAAGGCCGGGCTCTAAGAGCCGGATTCACGAGGAGGGGTCGGATGCGTCAGGCATCCGGCCCCTCCGTCGTCGGCAGCGATGTCGTCGGCAATGATGCGGTTGTCAGCGGGCCCGTCGTGGATGCCTCCACGTCCTCATCGTCGTCCATGTGGCGCTTCTCGGAGCGTCCGAGGAGCTTCTTGACCACCATGACGCCGATGAGGAAGACGGCGATGATGCCGACGAAGATGTAGCCGGCCACGTGCAGCTCCGAGCTGAGCTCGCGGAAACTACCGGCGGCGGCGGACGCCACGGACACGTAGGCGGACGCCCAGATCACGCTCGCGGGCGCCGTCCAGGCCATGAAGGTGCGGTAGCGCATCGGGCTCGTCCCGACGGTGACGGGCACGAGTGAGTGCAGCACGGGCAGGAAGCGCGAGATGAACACGGCGATGCCGCCGCGGCGTGCGATGTAGCGCTCTGCGCGCGACCAGTTGGCCTCGCCGATGCGAGCGCCGAGCCGGCTCGCCCGGATGCGCGGGCCGAACCACCGGCCGAGCGCGAAGCCGATGCTCTCGCCGGCGAGGGCTCCGACCACGACGGCCGCGACGAGCGCGAAGTACTGCACCGGCCCGTCGACGGCTGTTCCTGCCACGAGCACGATCGAGTCGCCCGGCACCACGAGTCCGATCAGGATCGAGGTCTCGAGCAGCATGCCCACTCCGGCCATGAGCGTCCGCAGCACCGGATCGACGGACTGCACCGCGTCGAGGATCCAGGTGAGGGCATCGTTCACGCCCCCGAGCATAGGGCGGCTGCCCGATCAGATCATGAGAGCGACGAGGTAGCCCGCGGGTACCGCAACAAGACCGACGGATGCCGCGAGTACGCCGAGGCGCGCCGCCCGGGTCAGAGGCCGACCGTTCACGCGGAGCCGACGGATGCGCACGGCCATCGCGGAGGCGACGGACCTGCCCGCGGCGGACGTCGTGGCGTCTTCCGCGGCCTCCCATCCGCTGCCCACCTGCTCGATCGCCGCCGCGAGGGTCTCGGCGTCGGCCTGCCGTACGGCCTGGTCGTCGGCCAGCAGCTCGACGAGCAAGCCGACCGACCGCTCGGCACGCGTGGCGATCGGGAACCACGGGAGAGCCCGTCGCCAGGAGCGGAAGGCCAGGAGCATGAGGTGGTGCTGCTGGCGCAGGTGGGCGTCCTCGTGGGCCAGGACGGCCCGCAGCCGGTCCGCGTCCAACAGCTCGATGAGGCCGTTCGAGAGCACGGTGACCGTCCGCGCACCGGGGAGGCAGTACGCCACCGGGGCGGGGTGCTCGATGACGCGCACCCGGGCGCGGTCGGCGTGCGGAGCGGTGAGCAACGCGATGAGGTCGCGGTGCCGGCGCCGTTCGCGCTCTGCTCTCACCGCCGTGTCCACCAGATTCACGAGCAGGTCGAGTGCGAGAAGCGCCGCTGCGCTGAGGAGGAAGAGCTGGATGGCTCCGTAGGCGGACGGCAACGGACCGGTGAACGCTGCGGCGAGAAGGTCCGCGCCCGCGTGGGGCAGGTTCGCACCGGTGCCGGCCAGCCCGAATCCGAGGAGCGATCCGAACATCGACAGTCCACCGCCGAGGGCGATCGCCTGCCACAGCACGAGGGCGGTGGCCGGATTGTCGACCGGCCAGGCGGCGCGGGCGAGGGCGATGGGGATGGGCCACGCGAGCGCGACGGCCAGCACGGCGAGCGCGACGGCGCCGATCAGCATGTGATCAGCCTGCGTCCGGCATCCGTCACCGGCCGGGGTCGAGGAGCGCGCGGAGGGTGTGCGCCTCGTCAACGGACACCTGGCCGACGAACCGCGCCAGCACCGCGTCGCGGTCGGACGCGGAGCCGAGCACCTCGTGCATCAGCGCGGCCGTGTGGGCTTCTCGGCTCATCACGGGGGAGTAGGAGTGGGGGCGGCTTCCACGGTCCCGGCTGACGAACCCCTTTGCCTCGAGGCGCGTGAGCACCGTGAGGACGGTCGTCACGGCGGGCGATCGGTCATCCGTCTGCAACCGATCGCGGAGCGCCGTGGCCGTCAGAGGGTCGGGCGCGCTCCAGAGCAGTTCCATCACCGCTCTTTCGAGATCGCCCAAGGTTGCCATAGGTTCAGACTACCGAACGCGTCGCGAGTGTTCTACGCTTTGTAGAAGTTGATTTTCTACACCGTGTAGAAATCGACCGAGGGGAGTCTCGTGAACGAGTGGCTCGATCCGCTGCTGTTGTCCCGATGGCAGTTCGGACTCACGACGATCTACCATTTCCTGTTCGTGCCGATCACGATCGGCATGGCCGTGACCGTGGCGATCTTCCAGACGGCCTGGGTGCGCACCGACAAGGTGCACTACCTGCAGTTGACGAAGTTCTTCGGAAAGCTGTTCCTCATCAACTTCGCGATGGGCGTCGTGACAGGGATCGTGCAGGAGTTCCAATTCGGAATGAACTGGTCGGAGTACTCCCGGTTCGTCGGCGACGTCTTCGGTGCTCCGCTCGCACTCGAGGGTCTGCTGGCGTTCTTCCTGGAGGCCACCTTCATCGGGCTGTGGATCTTCGGGTGGAACCGACTGCCGCGCGGCGTGCACCTGGCGACCATCTGGGTGACAGCCGCCGGCACGGTGCTCTCCGCCTACTTCATCATCGCCGCCAACGCGTTCATGCAGAATCCGGTCGGGTACACCATGAACGCGGAGCGCGGTCGGGCCGAGCTCACCGACATCGGCGCGCTGCTCACTAACAAGGTGGCGCTCGCGGCCTTCCCGCACACGATCGCCGCCTGCTTCATGGTCGCCGCCGGTCTGATCATCACGGTCGCCGCGTGGCACCTGTACCGCAACCAGCACCTGGACACCATGCGTCCCGCGCTCAAGTTCGGGCTCTGGATGATGGTCATCGCCGGCCTGCTCACCACCTTCTTCGGCGATCAGCTGAGCCTCGCGATGGTGCAGACGCAGCCCATGAAGATGGCCGCGGCCGAAGCGACGTACAACACCGTCACGGGTGCCAACGCATCCTTCTCCATCTTCACCCTCGGAACACCCGACGGCGTGCACGAGCTGTTCTCCATCCGCATCCCGTACCTGCTGTCGCTGCTGTCGACGCACACGTTCAACGGGACCGTCGAGGGCATCAACGATCTTCAGGCGCAGTACACCCAGCTCTACGGCCCCGGCGACTACACCCCGATCATCTGGGTGACGTACTGGACGTTCCGCTGGATGATCGGCCTCGGCCTCCTGCACGTCGTCGTCGCGGTCGTCGGTCTGTGGATCACCCGGAAGGGTCGTGAGCCGAAGTGGCCCTGGCTCTGGAAGGTGGCCATCTGGTCGTTCCCCCTCTCACTCGGCGCCATGATCATGGGCTGGACCTTCACCGAGATGGGCCGGCAACCATGGATCGTGTTCAGCCTGCTCAAGACGCAGAGCGCGGTCTCGCCCAACGTGTCCGGACTCGAGGTGCTCATCTCGCTGGTGGTGTTCACGCTCCTCTACGGAGCCCTCGCCGTCGTCGAGTTCGGACTCATCAAGCGCGCTGCCCAGAAGGGGCCGGATGACGCTCCGCAACCCGACCCGGAGACGGGCGTCGTGCAGCCGCTCACGACGGTCTACTAGGAGGGCATCATGGATCTCCCCACGCTCTGGTTCTGGATCGTCGCGTTCCTCTTCGTCGGCTACTTCGTGCTCGACGGCTTCGACTTCGGCGTCGGCATGGCGCTGCCCTTCCTCGGGAAGGACGACGTCGACCGACGCGTCATGATCAACACGATCGGCCCGGTCTGGGACCTCAACGAGACCTGGGTCATCGTCGCCGGCGCCTCGCTGTTCGCAGCCTTCCCCGAGTGGTACGCGACACTGTTCAGCGGCTTCTACCTCGCGCTGCTCCTCATCCTCGTGGCCCTCATCCTCCGCGGGGTGTCCTTCGAGTACCGGCACCAGCGGCCGGACTCGCGCTGGAAGAGCCGGTTCGACCTCATGATCATCGTGGGCTCTGCTGTGCCCGCGCTGCTGTGGGGCGTCGCATTCGCCAACATCGTGCAGGGGGTGCCACTGGACTCCGGGCACAACTACACCGGAAACCTCATCGACCTGCTGAATCCGTACGCCCTCCTCGGCGGGCTGACGACGCTGCTGCTGTTCTTCACGCACGGCGTGCTGTTCATCGCACTCAAGACGGATGGAGACCTGCGCGTGCGTGCCAGACGGCTGGCCGCTCGTGCCGGTCTCGTGACCATCATCGTCGCGGCCGCCTTCCTGGTGTGGACGGCGTTCATCGCGGCCTTCTCGCCCATGTACCTCCTGCTGGCCGGGCTGGCGGCCCTCGCCCTGATCGCCTCCTGGATCCTCAATGCGAGGGGGACGGAAGGCTGGTCGTTCGGTTTCGGAGCGGCGACCATCGCCCTGGCCGTTCTGGCGCTCTTCACCGCGCTGTTCCCCGACGTCATGCCGGCTTCCAACGACCCGGCGAACAGCCTGACGATCGCCAACGCGTCCAGCACCACCTACACGCTCACGGTCATGAGCTGGACGGCGCTCATCTTCCTCCCGCTCATCGTGGCGTACCAGGCGTGGACCTACTGGGTCTTCCGCAAGCGGGTCACGAGGGAGCACATCACCGAGGCGGCGCACTGACAACGTGAAACCGCTCGATCCTCGCCTGCTCCGGCGCGCGAGCGCAGCGCGATCCTTCCTCGCCGTGGGGGCGGTGGTCGGCATCGTCCAGACGATCGCGATCGTGACGTTCGCCTGGTGCACCGCACAGCTCATCTCCCGCGCAGTCGACGGGGCCACCCTCGCCGAGCTCGCGCCATTCCTCGGCGGTCTGGCGGCGGCCGTCCTCGTGCGAGGGTCGACGATCTGGGGAACGGATGCCGCAGCCGCATCCGCCTCAGCGCGGGTGAAGATGCAGTTGCGCTCCGCAGCGCTCGACGCCATCGCGCGACACGGACCCGACGCCGCCCACGAGCGCGGGGCCGGGCCGCTGACGACCGTCCTGGCCGGAGGTCTCGACGCGCTCGACGGCTACTTCGGCAAGTACGTGCCGCAACTCATCCTCACCGCGGTTGCCACCCCGATCATCGTCCTCGTCATGCTGTGGCAGGACCCGCTGAGCGGCATCATCGTCATCGTCGCGCTGCCGCTCATCCCGCTGTTCATGGTGCTCATCGGCCGGGCGACGCAGACGGTGCAGGCGAAGCAGTGGAGGACGCTGCAGTACCTCTCCGCGTCGTTCCTGGACGTGGTCGGCGGCCTCGCGACGCTGAAGATCTTCGGCCGGGAGGATCGCCAGCGCGAGCGGATGGCGCGCATCGGCGAAGAGTATCGGGTCGAGACGATGAAGGTGCTGCGGGTGAGCTTCCTCAGCGGCTTCGTCCTGGAGATCGGCGCGAGTCTGTCGGTCGCGCTCGTCGCGGTCCAGATCGGGTTGCGCCTGCTGGACGGGCAACTGCCGCTCGCGGTGGGCCTGTTCGTGCTGCTGCTCGCCCCCGAGGCGTTCCTGCCGGTCCGTGCCGTGGGCACCCAGTTCCACGCCGCCGCTGACGGGATCGCAGCCGCCGATGACGTGTTGGACCTCATCCAGGACCCGGATGTCGACCCCCCGACGCGGATGACGATGTCGGGCACTGCGTCGCAGACGACCGTACCGGGCCGCGACCTCGTGCTCGCCGACGTGAGCGTCGTCCGGTCGACGCGCCCGGTCGTCTCCGAACAGAGCGCCACGCTGGCACCGGGCACGTTCGTCGTCGTCGTGGGACCGAGCGGCGCGGGCAAATCCAGCCTGTTGAGGGCGGTGGCCGGACTCTCGGCGCACGGCGGTTCGATCTTGCTCGGAGGGCGTCCCGTGGAACGGGCCGACGTCGCCTGGGCCGGACAACGAGCCGGGCTCACGGTCGGAAGTGTCGCGGCCAATGTCGCATTGGGCGACGACCGGCCGGAGTCCGACGCCGTGCGTGCCGCCCTCGACGACGTCGCCCTCGACGGCCTGGACGCAGATACCGTGCTCGACGCCACCGCCAGCGGGCTGTCGGGTGGGCAATCGCAGCGTGTGGCCATCGCCCGCGCCCTCTACCGAGCCAGGACTCGAGACTGCGCGCTGCTGCTGCTCGACGAGCCGAGCTCCGCCCTCGACCTCGACACGGAGCGCCGGCTGCTCTCCACCCTCCGCTCAGAGGCGGCATCCGGTCGCGTCGTCATGGTCGTGACGCACCGTCCCGCCCTCATCGAGGCGGCGGACGCCGTCATCACGCTCGAGGTGGCCGCGTATGTCTGAGCGGACCGACCGCGGATTCACGACTCGCCAGGTGCTGGCGCTCGCCCAGCCGTCAGCACGACGATTCGTGCCCGGCGTACTGCTCGGACTCCTGGGCGGCGGCTCCGCCGTCGCCCTCCTGGCCTCGTCAGCCTGGTTGATCACCCGCGCCGCGGAGCAACCGTCGATCGTCTACGTGCAGGTGGCCGTCGTCGGCGTGCGAGCCTTCGCCATCTTCCGCGGCGTCTTCCGCTACAGCGACAGGCTGGTCAGCCACGATGCCGCCCTCGGGCAGCTCGGACGGCTTCGGGGTGCGCTGCTCGATCGACTCATTCCCTCAGCGCCCGATGGGCTGACGGGAATCGGGCGGGGAGACCTGCTCACCCGGTTCGCACGGGATGTCGATCAGTTGCAGGACCTCCCGCTGCGTGTGCTGCAGCCGGCGATCGTGTCGGTGGCCGTCGCACTCGGTTCCGTCGTGGCGGTCGGTTTCATCAGCCCGGTCGCCGCCGTGTGGTTGGGCGTCTGCCTGGTCGTCGCCTTCGTGGTGGGGACCCTCGGGCACGCCGCCATCGGGGCCGCCGCCGAACGTCGGGTCGCACCCCTCCGCGGAGAGCTGGCCGGAGAGGTGTTCGATGCGCTCGGCTCGATCGACGAGCTGATCGCCTTCGAAGCACTCGACGCCCGGCTCGCGCGCATCCGTTCGGTCGATGCGCGCTTGAGGGCGGCCGAACGACGATCGGCGCGCGGTGCCGGAGCGGCGGCGGCGGTGTTCTCGCTCGCGGCTGGAGCCGCGACCGCGATGGCGATCGTCGTGGCGGTACCGGAGCTGCTCGCCGGCGGCATCACCGGACCGGAGCTCGCCGTGCTGGCGCTCATCCCTCTGGCGGTCTTCGACGTGGTCGGCGTGGTGCCCGGTGCCGTGTCGTCGTGGCGAGCGGTGCGATCCAGTGCAGAACGGGTGGCGGCCGCCGTGCCGTCGGCGACGCCTGCCGGTGTCGTCAGTGATGACGAGACGGATGCCGATCGCGCCGTCGACCCGCCCCGGGCCCGATCGATCACGTTGTCCGGCCTCCGCGCTCGCTGGCCGGGCGGCGCGGAGATCGGTCCGATCGAACTGCGGCTGGACGCCGGAGACCGGGTGCTGATCACGGGGGAGAGCGGATCGGGCAAGACCACGCTCGCCCACGCCCTCGTGCGCTTCCTCGACTACGAGGGCGGCTACCGGGTGGGAGAGGCCGACGCGCGGGTGCTCGGCTCTCGTCGCGTGCGTCGCTCGGTCGGTCTGTGCGAGCAGTCGCCGTGGTTGTTCGACTCCGACATCCGCCAGAACCTCCTGTTCGCCCGGGACACCGCGAGCGATGTCGAACTCATGGCGGTGCTCGATCGCGTCGGGCTGGCCGGATGGGCGGCCGATCGCGGTGGGCTCTCGGCATCCGTCGGCGAACGCGGCGCTCTCGTCTCGGGAGGGCAGGCGCAACGCATCGCCCTCGCACGAGCGCTGCTCGCGGACTTCCCCGTGCTCGTCGTCGACGAGCCGACCGCCGGCGTCGACGTGGAGCGGGCGGATGCTCTGCTGCGTGACCTGCTCGCTGCATCGGGGGACCGCGCCGTCCTGCTCATCTCGCACACGCCCGTGGCCGACGGACTCGTGGGCCGCCGGTTGAGGATGGTCGACGGCGTGCTGGTCTGAGCGAGGCCGTTCCCAGCTTTTCGGGCACCCGTATCGGGAACGAGGGGGACTCCCGTGCGCGTTAGGGTTCTCGAGAAGGTGATCCACCGACGAGGGGCAGGCGCAGTGGAATCGAAGAGGAACGAGCTCGACCGGGTGGATCGGGCGCTGCTGCGCGCCCTCTCCGTCAACGCGCGGGCGTCGGGATCGGCTCTGGCCGCGGAGGTGGGCGTCGCGGAGTCGACCGTCTCGTTGCGCCTGCGCCGCCTGCAGAACCTGGGCTACATCCGCGGCTACCACGCCGACATCGACCTCGCCACGCTGGGTGCGTCGCTGCAGGCGCTCATCGCCGTTCGACTGGTCAAGCACGCGCGCGACGAGATCGACGCCTTCCGAGCCGCCGCACCCCACCTTCCGGGCGTGCTCGGACTGTTCCACATGGCGGGCGCGGACGACTACCTGCTGCACGTTGCCGCCCACGATGCCACGGAGCTGCGGGACTTCGTGCTCACCCACCTCACGGGCCACGCCGCCGTCGCCCACACCGAGACGAACCTCATCTTCGAGCATGTCGAGGGAGACGGATGGCAGGAGCTGCTGGAGTGAACGACGTGACGACACAGCATTCGACCGCTGACCTGCGGCGGTGGCGCAAGTACCTCGCCGACGAACGCGCCGAGGCGGCGGTGTATCGGGAGCTCGCCGGCCGCCGATCGGGCGAGGAGCGTGCCATCCTGCTCGCCCTCGCGGATGCCGAGGGCCGTCACGAGGCGCACTGGGCGGCCTTGCTGGGCGACGACATCGGCAAGCCCGTGCGCGCCGACGCGCGCACGCGGTTCCTCGCGGTGCTCGCACGGCGCTTCGGCTCGGTGTTCGTGCTGGCCCTCGCGCAGCGCGCGGAAGCACGGTCGCCCTACGCCGACGATCCGCAAGCCACCCCGGCGATGGCCGCCGACGAGCGCATCCACGCCGAGGTCGTCCGCGGGCTGGCTGCACGCGGACGCAAACGCCTCTCGGGAACTTTCCGAGCGGCCGTGTTCGGCGCCAACGACGGCCTGGTCTCCAACCTCGCCCTCGTGCTCGGCATCGCGGCCACCGGTGTCGAGAACTCGTTCGTTCTGTTCAGCGGAATCGCCGGCCTGCTCGCGGGCGCCCTGTCAATGGGGGCGGGCGAGTACGTCTCGGTACGGTCGCAGCGCGAGCTGCTCGAGGCATCCTCACCCGACCCGGAGACCGACCACGTCATGCCCGACCTGGATGTCGGCGCCAACGAACTCGCGCTGGTCTACCGTGCCAGGGGGCTCAGCCCTGAAGCCGCCGCCCGACGTGCCGAGCGCGTCCTCACGGCCATCACGGCGCAGGAGCAGCCCGCGCTGACGGGACCGATCGAAGCCGTCGACGACCACGAGGCCATCGGCACCGGACTCGGCGCCGCGTTCTCGAGTTTCTGCTTCTTCGCGTCGGGGGCGCTCATCCCGATCCTGCCGTTCATCTTCGGCATGCAGGGAGTGCCCGCGCTCATCGTGTCGGTCGTGCTCGTGGGCATCGCGCTCATCGTTACGGGCGCCGTCGTCGGACTGCTCTCGGGTGCTCCGCCGCTCATGCGCGCGCTGCGTCAGCTGGCGATCGGATGGGGCGCCGCCCTCGTCACCTACCTGCTCGGTTTGCTCTTCGGCGCCACCCTCGGCTGAGCTCCTCGCCGCGCCCGCTTCCTCGTCCGATCTCGCTGCTGCCCACCGCCGTCGCGCCGTCCGTCGTGCCGTCCGTCGCGTCGCCGTTCGCTGCGCCAGTTCGCCACGGTGCGCGTTAGCTGAAGTGGCGCCAGCGCCGACCAACTGGCGCGCAGGGTCGGATGGAGCCCGCGGGAGCGAAGGGGTGATCGGGTAGGTCGGGCAGGGGCGCTCAGGCGGGTTCGGTGACGAAGTCGATCAACTGCTCGACCCGGCCGAGCAACGCGGGTTCGAGGTCGGCGAAGGTGCGCACCTGACCGAGGATGCGCTGCCAGGCTCGCGCGATGTCGGCCTGCTCCTCGTGCGGCCAGCCGAGCGCTTCGCAGATGCCGTGCTTCCACTCCGTCCCGCGCGGGATATCCGGCCACGCGCGCCAGCCGAGTCGCTCGGGCTTCACGGCCTGCCAGACGTCGATGTACGGATGCCCCACCACCAGCACGTGAGCGCCGAAGGGGCCGCGGGCGACAGCATCCGCGATCCGGCTCTCCTTCGAGTTCGGCACGAGGTGGTCGACGAGCACGCCGACGCGCCGGTCGCGTGATGGCGCGAACTCGCGCACGATCGCATCCAGGTCGTCGACGCCCTCGAGGTATTCGACGACGACACCCTCGACGCGCAGGTCGGCGCCCCACACCTTCTCGACCAGTTCGGCGTCGTGACGTCCCTCGACGAAGATGCGGCTGGGCAGCGCCACCCGGGCGCGGTCGGACGCCGCGGCGAACGAGCCGGATGCGGTGCGCGCCCGACCGGCCGGCTGCTTCGCGACCGGTGCGACCAGCACCACGGATGCGCCGTCGATCATGAAGCCGGGGCCCAGCGGGAACAGTCGTGTCTTGCCGAAGCGATCCTCGAGGGTCACGATGTTCTTCTCGATGCCGAGCACTGCTCCGCAGAATCCCGTGGCGATCTCCTCCACTACGAGATCACGGGTGGCTTCGCGCCGGGGGAGCACGGGCCGTCCGACCGCTCGCCAGTCTCCCGAGAGGACGTCGGACCCATACCTGTCGTCATGCACCTCTCGACGCTAACGGAAGTCGCGGCTGCGACCGTGAGCCGTCACGGTGAGTGGCTCGAATCGATCGGCGACGAGGTTGATCACCCCCTCCTCGCTGCGCTCCAGCATGCCCCGCACCACGAGGGCGGGCGATTCGCGGGCGACACGGCGGTAGCGCGTCCACACGCCCACCCCCGCTATCACGTTGAGCGTCCCGGTCTCGTCCTCGATGTTGAGGAACGTGATGCCTCCCGCCGTCGCCGGTCGCTGCCGGTGCGTCACCACCCCGCCCACCTCGATCCGCCTGCCGTTCTCGGCCTCACGGAGGGCGGACACCGGCAGTGCACCTCGGGCGGCCAGGCCCGTTCGCACGTGACGGATGGGGTGGTCGTCGGGCGAGATGCCCGTCGCCCACAGGTCGTAGACCACCTGCTCGGCCTCGGTGAGCATCGGCAGCAGCGGAGGCTGAATCACCACCACGGAACCGGCGAGGAAGTTCGCGCGATCCTGCGCGGCATCGCCCGCGGTCCAGAGCGCTTCGCGGCGTTCCAGGCCGAACGACTCGAACGCTCCGGCCGCGGAGAGCGACTCCATCTGCTCGACGCTCAGCCCGATGCGCCGTGACAGGTCGGACATGCTGAGATAGTCGCCATGGGCGCGACGCTCGACGACGATGCGCTCGGCCAGCGCCTTCCCGATTCCCTTCACCTCGGCGAGCCCGAGCCGGACGGCGAAGCCGCCATCGCGACGGTGCGCCTCCGATTCATCCGGCGCGTGCCGGTCGAACCGGCCCGGATGCGGCTGCTCCCTCTCGAGACAGCTGTCGCGGCCGGTGGCTCCGGTCTCGCCCGCCACGAGCGGTTCAAGCACGGCGTGCGCATCCGATCGCCTGATGTCGGGACGGTGCACCAGCACCCCATGCCGCCGGGCATCGGCGGTGAGCGTCTGCGGTGAGTAGAACCCCATCGGCTGGGCCCTCAGCAGTGCGGCGAGGAAGGCCGCCGGGTAGTGCAGCTTGAACCAGCTCGATGCGTAGACCAGCAGTCCGAAGCTGATGGAGTGGCTCTCGGCGAACCCGAAGTTGGCGAACGCCTCGATCTTGGCGTAGATGACGTCGGCCGTCGCCTCGTCGATGCCGTTGCCCGCCATGCCCGCGTAGAGCTTGGCCTTGAGGGTGCTGATCTTCTCCACGCCCCGCTTGGATCCCATCGCCCGCCTCAGCAGGTCGGCATCCTCCGCCGTGCAGCCGCCCACCGCCATGGCCATCTGCATCAGCTGCTCCTGGAACAGCGGGATGCCCTTGGTGCGCTCCAGTACGGGCTCCAGCTTGGGATGCAGGTAGGTCACCTTCTCCTTACCGGTCGCCCGGCGGATGTACGGATGAACGGCACCGCCCTGCACCGGACCCGGACGGATGAGCGCGATCTCCACCACCAGGTCGTAGAACCGCCGTGGCTGCAGGCGGGGGAGTGTTCCCATCTGAGCCCGGCTCTCCACCTGGAACACGCCGATCGAGTCGGCCCGGCAGAGCATGTCGTAGACCGCCGGCTCCTCCTTGGGGATGGTGTCGAGCTCCCAGCGCTCGCCCACGGCTTGGGCGACGGAGTCGAAGGTGTACTGCAGGGCGGCGAGCATGCCCAGGCCGAGCAGGTCGAACTTGACCAACCCCATCCAGGCGCAGTCCTCCTTGTCCCACTGCAGCACGGTGCGGTCCTTCATGCGGGCGTGCTCGATGGGGCACACCTCCCCGACGGGCCGGTCGGTGAGGACCATCCCTCCCGAATGGATGCCGAGGTGCCGCGGAAAAGTGAGCAGCTGCTGGGCGAGGTCGATCACCGGGGCCGGGATGTCGTGGTCGTAGCTGTTGATCTCGGCACCCCAGCGCTCCACCTGCTTGGTCCAGGCATCCTGCTGCCCCCCGCTGAACCCGAGCGCCTTGGCCATGTCGCGCACAGCCGCCTTCGGGCGGTAGCTGATGACGTTGGCCACCTGTGCGGCATTGTGGCGGCCGTACTTGCCGTAGACGTACTGGATGACCTCCTCGCGCCGGTCGGAGTCGAAGTCGACATCGATGTCGGGCTCCTCGTTGCGCATGCTGGAGA
Organism: Orlajensenia flava; assembly: GCF_004801905.1. Taxonomy (GTDB): domain Bacteria; phylum Actinomycetota; class Actinomycetes; order Actinomycetales; family Microbacteriaceae; genus Orlajensenia; species Orlajensenia flava. Next base: position 247,874 of record NZ_SSSN01000003.1, read on the forward strand.
GGAACCGCTCGAACGGCAGCTCGAAGAAGATCGAGTCGACGGCGGTGATGTCCAGTGTGAAGCAGACCGCCGAGTTCGCCGCCGACCCTCGCCCTTGGCAGAGGATGCCGAGCCGGCGGGCTTCCTGCACGATGTCGTGCACGATGAGGAAGTAGCCGGGGAAGTCCTTCAGCTCGATGATGTCGAGCTCCTTCTCCAGCCGGTCGCGCACCGAGGCGGGGATGCCCGGGTACTTGCGAGCGGCGCCGTTCCAGACCAGCTCGCGCAACCAGCTCATGGGGGTGTGCCCGGCCGGGACCTCCTGTCTCGGCAGCTTCGGGCGGGCGCTGCGCAGCGTGAAGCCGAGGTCGTCGGCCAGTTCGACGCTGCGCTGCACGGCGCCGGGGAACCGGGCGAACCGCACGGCCATCTCGGCACCACTGCGCAGGTGGGCTCCAGCGGCGGCGGGGAGCCAGCCGTCCATCTCGTCGAGGCTGCGTCGTGCGCGCACGGCGGCGAGGGCGGCGGCCAACTCGTGCTCGGCGGGGGTCGCGTAGTGCACGGCGCCCGTCGCGACCACGGGCAGGCCGGCGGATGCGGCGAGCTCGGCGAGGGCGTCGTTGGTGGCGCCGTCCTGTGGATGGCCGTGGTCGAACAGCTCGACCACGACGTTGTCGCGCCCGAACAGATCGATCAGGCCGGTCAACTCCCGGCGCGCGGCGTCGATGCCGCCGCGTGCCAGAGCCTGCCGCACGGCACCCTTGCGGCATCCGGTCAGCACCAGCCAGTGCCCGCCGGCCTGCGCCGCCAGGGTGTCGAGGTCGTAGGTGGGATTGCCCTTCTCGCCCCCCGCCAGCTGGCCGGCGGTGATGGCCGAGGCCAGCCGATGGTAGCCCTCCTCCCGCCGGGCGAGCACGAGCAGGTGACTGCCCTCGGGGTCGGCGATGCCGTTCTGCGGACTGCCGAGGCCGAGCGAGAGCTCCGCGCCGAACACGGTGCGCATCTCGGGGTAGCTCTCGGCCGCCTCGGCCAGACGCACGATGCCGTAGAAGCCGTCGTGATCGGTGATGCCGATGCCGTGCAACTGCAGTCGCTGCGCCTCCTCAAGCAGCTGCTCGGGGGAGGATGCGCCGTCGAGGAAGCTGAAATGGGAGTGCAGGTGAAGTTCGGCGTACGGCACCACCGGGCCGTCGACGGCGGCGATCTGCTTGGGCCGGTACGGGTGCCGCTTGCGCGACCAGCCGGGGGAGTCGCCGCCGTCGGCGATGACGGCGGGGCCACCCGGGCGTCGCACGTCGGAGAGGGTGCGCTCCAACTCCGACCAGGAGATGGAGGGGTTGTTGAATCCCATCAGTCGTACCTCGCCTCGGCCTGCCAGCCTTCACCGGCACCGTCGAGCATCAGCAGCCAGGCGTCGCCGTGCTCGTCCACCAGCTGCAGACGATGCACCCGACGCGACGCTGCGGCATCCCACCAGCGCTCCACCACCGGCCACGGACCCGCCCAGGCCTGGACGCGATGGACCCCTGCGCCGCGCGCGGCCGGGCTGAACGCGGCAGGATCGCCCACCAGCATTCCGCGGTCGTCGACGGCGACGTCGACTCCGGCATCCGTCATCAGGCGCACCGGATGCCGCTCGCGGAACACGGTGGCCGGCGCCAGTTCGGGAAGACTGCCCGGCCACGGCCGTGCGGCGCTCCGCACGCGCTCCTCGGGCGGCGCGTCGCCCCACGGCACGAGGATCTGACGCTCGGCGAGCATCCGCCCGCCCCCGATCGTCGCGGTGAGCACCCCCTCGTGGCCGAGCATGCTCTGCACCCGAGTGAGCCCGTGGTGCACCCGCTCGTCGGGGCCGGAGCCCCACAGCCCCTCCTCGTGGTTGCCGGTGGAGTCGACACGCTCAGGCGTGACGCGCACCGCGGCAACAGCGGAGCGCAGGCCGCTGTCAATGGCGCCGCTGCCCTGCAACTGCCAGCGCACCCGGTCGAGCACGTCGGCGGCCGTGAACCAGCGCGGATGCAGCCAGCTGCGCTCCGACAGCTCGCCGGACTCGCTGCGCACCTCGACCCGTACGCCCGTGCACACCAGACGGGCGGAGGTGAGCGCCTCGATGAAGCGGTCCGCCGCCGTACGGAAGCCGAAGCTCACCTGGTCGATGCGGTCCAGCGGCGGCTCGAACTCCACCAGCACCTCGAAGTCCTTCGGCGGGGTGCGTGCCACGACCACCCGGCCGTCGTAGCCGCCCGCTATCGCGTGAGCGTGTGCGGCGACGGCCCCGAATCGGCGCTGCACGTCGACGGCGGGTAGCGCGGCGAACTCGCCGAGGGTGTGCACTCCGAGCCGGCGGAGCAGGACGCCCAGGCGCTCGTCGAGCAGCAGGCCGGCCGGAAGGGGAGCCAGGAAGGCAGCCGAACCCCCGGAGACGACGATGCCGATGCGCTCGGCGTCGCTGCGCCGAGCCGCCTGTTCTGCGGCGAACGGCCCGTCGGCGACGCCCACCCGCGCATCGGCGACACCCTGTTCGCCGAGACACGCCAGCAGGGCCTCGGCTGCTGCCCGTTCGCTGCCGTAGTAGCGGACCGGGCCTCGTGCCCGCACAGCGCAGACGCCCGGCCGCATCAGTTGAACACCCGGCATGATCGTCTCGATGCCGGCGAGCACCGGTTCGAACGCGCGGGCGTCGTGCACGCCGTCGTAGGGGAGCGTGATGAGGCTCGTGCAGCGGGCCTGCGCCTCACGGAGCTTGAGACCCCGGGCGACGCCGTCTCGCCGTGCCGCGGGGGAGCAGGCGAACACGAGTCCGTGTTCGATGAGGGCGACCGGCGCGTCGGCGTCGATGCCGTCGGCACGCATGGCGGCATGCACGGGCCAGTCGGGGCACCACATCACGATGGTGCGGCTGAGGTCTCTCATGCGCTCACCGCCTGAAGTCGTGGAGGCATCGCCGTCTCGTCGACGCGGAAGGCCTGGGCTCCATCGGGCAGCCACAGTCGGGCGCTCCGAGGTCGGCCGGCGCCGAGCCGCCCGGTCGCCGTCACCGTCGCCGTGCGGGCCGTGAGGTAGCCGTGCCCCGAGCCGAGGCCGCTCCATTCACTGCGGCTGATCGAGAGACGAGCCTCGCTCGTCGGCCAGTCGCCGAGCACCACGAGCGCCGTGCCGCGTTGACGGAGCCGGGCGCTCAGCCGGGCGACATCGCCGTCACTCGCCCGCCCCGGTGGCCGCAGCAGCACCACGCCGAGCACATCCACCAGGGCGGCGGTGGCCGTCAGCCACTGCGCACCGGGGTCGGGAACCAGCACCAGTCGCTCGAGATCGATGCCGAACCGAGCCGCAGCCTCCATGCCGAAGTCGGGGACGCCGACGACCCCGCACCACACTCCACTCTGCGACGGACCAGCCAGCACGGCCATCGCCAGGGTCGACGAGCCATCGATCGAGTACGCGGCCCCCTGCCGGAGCGCCCCACCCGGAAGAACTGCGGCGATGGCGGGAGCGGTCGGCAGCGCCGGACTCTCGAGCGTGGTGGCCTGCATTCCACGGATGCGCGACTGCAGTTCGGCCACGCGCTGGGCGGCGCCGTCCCGCTCGGCGGGGGATACTGCTACAGCGGCCATGGACACCCTTCCATCTTCGAACGTTTGTTCTAATGAGTCAACCGCGAGCCACCGACACGGATGCCGATCACGAGCGCAACCCCGCGGGTCAAGCCCTGCGCCGACCTAGCATGAGCACATGACCGCCGCGCCCAGACCCGAACCCCGCGAGATCGTTCGATGAGCCGACCCATCGAGGACTACGCACTCATCAGCAACTCGCGCACCGCCGCCCTCGTCGGAAGCGACGGCTCCATCGACTGGCTCTGCCTGCCGCGCTACGACTCCGGATCGACCTTCGGCGCCCTGCTCGGCGACGAGAGCCACGGCCAGTGGGTGCTGCGACCCGTCGACCCCGACGCCACCGTCGAGCGGCACTACGACGCCGACTCGTTCACCCTCATCAGCCACTGGACCACCACGGACGGCGAGGTGGAGGTCACCGACGTGATGCCCATCGACGATGACGGCGAGCGCATCGACGTCGTACGGTGCGTGCGCGGGCTGCGCGGTCACGTGCCGATGAGGCAGGAGCTGCGCATCCGTTTCGACTACGCCACCGCCCTGCCCTGGGTGCGGCAGGTGCAGGAGAACGGTCGGCCGGCGCTCGTGGCGTATGCAGGGCCGGACGCCCTCATCGTGCGCGGACCGCGGCTGCACGCCCAGGACCACGCTCACGTCAGCGAGTTCCGGGTGCGGCCCGGCGAGTTCCTTCCCATCCAGCTCAGCTGGTTCCCCTCGCACCGGGAGGCGCCGGAGCCGCTCGACGTCGAGGACGCCATCGCGTCGACCTCGGCATGGTGGGCGGAATGGTCGCGCGACCCCGACTTCGCCGGCGCCTACGACGAGCAGGTGCTGCGATCGCTGCTGACCCTCCGCGCCCTCACCCACCAGGGCACCGGAGGCATCGTGGCTGCCGTGACCACCTCGCTGCCCGAGCAGTTCGGAGGGGAGCGCAACTGGGACTATCGCTACGTCTGGCTGCGAGATGCCGCGCTCACACTGCAGGCGCTGGTCGCGCACGGCTACGTCGCGGAGGGCGAACACTGGCGCGACTGGCTGCTGCGCGCCATCGCCGGCGACCCGAACGACCTGCAGATCATGTACGGGCTCGCGGGGGAGCGCTACCTGCCCGAGCGTGAGCTGACCAGCCTGCCCGGCTACGAGGGGGCGGCTCCCGTCCGCGTGGGCAACGCCGCCGTTGACCAGTATCAGGCCGACGCCATCGGTCACGTCATGGTCGCGCTGCACGCCGTGCGGGCGAGCGGCGTCGACGACACCGAGTTCTCCTGGCCGCTGCAGCGATCCCTGATGGGTTACCTCGAGCGGAACTGGGAGCGTCCCGACCAGGGCATGTGGGAGGTGCGTGGGCCCGCGCGGCACTTCACGCACTCGAGGGTGATGATCTGGGCAGCCCTCGATCGAGCCGTGAAGGCGGTGCGGGACTTCGGCCTGAAGGGCCCCGCCGATCGCTGGGAGAAGCTGCGCGACACCCTCAAGGACGAGATCGACCGCAACGGATACGACGCCGCCCGTGGCTCGTTCGTGCAGTACTACGGCGGAACCGAGATCGACGCCTCCCTCCTGCTGCTCACCGAAGTCGGATTCTGCGAAGCCGACGATCCCCGCATGCTGGGCACCGTCGCGCTCATCGAGAAGGAGTTGATGAGTGGCGGCCTGGTGCACCGCTACCGCACCCAGCGAGGCGTCGATGGGCTGCCGCCGGGGGAGTTCCCCTTCGTGGCCTGCTCGTTCTGGCTCGTGCGTCAGTACGCCCAGTCGGGGCGCATGGACGACGCGCGGAAACTGATGGATCGAATGCTCGGCTTCTGCAACGGCGTGGGCCTGCTCGCCGAGGAGGTCGACCCGGACACCGGCCGGCACGCGGGCAACTTCCCTCAGGCGTTCAGCCATCTCGCCCTGGTCTGGGCGGCGGATGCCATCGGTTCCGCCGAGCGCGCAGACCGTGATCCCGAGGCGGCATCCGGAGGGGTGTGAACGACGAAGGCCCCGGTCATCAGACCGGGGCCTCCACTGTCTCAACACAGTGTGCGCGAAAGGGGACTTGAACCCCTACGCCCGTTAGGGCACTAGCACCTCAAGCTAGCGCGTCTGCCATTTCCGCCACCCGCGCGTGTTGTGAGCGACCCGATTGCTCGCGGCCACGAGGTAAGACATTACCACGTTTCGAGGGTGGCCCTCACACGGAGCACGCCCCCTCAGACGTGCTCACGAAGCCCTCGGGTAGCGTGGCCCCATGCCTGCGAACGAGAGCCTGGAGGCCACCGCGTCCATCGCGCGAGACCTCATCCGCTTCGACACCAGCAACTACGGCGATGGCCGTTCCGAGGGCGAGACGGATGCCGCCGAATACGTCGAAGCGCACCTGCGGCGGATGGGTCTGGAGCCCGCACTCTTCGATGCCGCACCCGGCCGCACGAGCGTCGTCGCGCGCGTGGAGGGGCGCGATCGCAGCAAGCCGGCCCTCGTTCTCCACGGTCATCTCGACGTGGTCCCGGCGGATGCGGCCAGCTGGTCCGTCGACCCGTTCGCCGGCGAGGTCAGGGACGGCATGCTCTGGGGCAGGGGAGCCGTGGACATGAAGAACATGGACGCCATGATGATCGGAGCTCTCGACGACATCCTCGGCTCGGGACGCCGGCCGGAACGCGACCTCGTGATCGCCTTCTTCGCCGATGAGGAGAACGGCGGCATCTTCGGCGCACACTGGCTCGTGGACAACCACCCGCACCTGTTCGCCGGGGCCACCGAGGCGATCAGCGAAGTGGGCGGATACTCCACCATGATCGGCGACCAGCGCGCCTACCTGCTGCAGACGGGCGAGAAGGCTCTGGTCTGGGTCCGACTCGTGGCCCGAGGTCCTGCGGCGCACGGCTCCCGCCTCATCCGCGACAACGCCGTCACGAGGTTGGCGGAGGCCGTCGCCGTCCTCGGCCGCCGCGACTGGCCCATCCGCCTCACCGACACCACGAGCCAACTGCTGGGCGAGGTGGCGCGTATCCTCGGCGCCTCGCCGCAGTCGCTCGGACCCGACGAGCTCGCACTGGCGACGGGTTCGGCATCCGGTTTCATCCAGGCGACGCTCCGCACGACGACCAATCCGACCCGGCTGAGCGCCGGCTACAAGCACAACGTCATCCCCGACCGTGCGGAGGCGACCATCGACATCCGCACGCTGCCGGGGGAGGAGGATGCCGTGCTCGACGAGGTCCGACGTCTGGTGGGCGACGACATCGAGATCCAGGTCACGCATCGCGACGTCGGGCTGGAGAATCCGTTCTCGGGCGACCTCGTCGACGCGGTGAAGGCGACCATCGAGCGGCACGATCCGGGAGCGCCCGTGCTGCCCTATCTGCTCTCGGGCGGCACCGACAACAAGGCGCTCTCCAAGCTCGGAATCGCCGGTTACGGGTTCGCGCCGCTGCGCCTCCCTGCCGATCTCGACTTCCCGGCGATGTTCCACGGTGTCGACGAGCGCGTTCCGCTCGACGCGTTAGTCTTTGGCAGACGGGTGCTGAACGATCTGCTCCTGAGCTACTGATCCCTCGAGCACAAGGCAGACGATGAACTTGCTGAACGCCATCATTCTGGGCTTCGTCCAGGGCCTCACCGAATTCCTCCCCATCTCATCCAGCGCCCACCTGCGCATCGTGGGGGAGTTCCTGGGGACGGGGGCGGATCCCGGTGCCCGCTTCACGGCGATCACCCAGATCGGCACCGAGATCGCCGTGGTGCTGTTCTTCTGGCGCGACATCGTGCGCATCGTCTCGCGGTGGGCGCTCTCGCTCGCACGCAAGGTCCCGCGCGACGACCCCGACGCCCGCATGGGGTGGCTAATCATCATCGGATCGCTGCCCATCATCATCCTCGGCCTGCTGTTCCAGGACCAGATCGAGACGGTGCTGCGCAATCTCTGGATCACCGCGATCATGCTCATCGTCTTCGGCATCCTGCTCGGTGTGGCCGACGCGGTCGGAGCGAAGAACCGTCGCCTGAAGGACCTCACCTACCCGCACGGCATCCTGTACGGGCTGGCGCAGGCCCTCGCCCTCATCCCGGGCGTCTCCCGTTCGGGCGGCACCATCACGATGGGACTGTTCCTCGGCTACGAGCGCAAGGCGGCCGCGCGGTACGCGTTCCTGCTGGCAATCCCCGCCGTGCTCGGCAGCGGCTTCTACCAGGTGTACAAGTCCATCAAGGAGCCGTGCCTGGCCGGCGCGACCAACTGCACTCCCGAGGTGTTCGGCCCGATCGAGACGCTCGTGGCGACCATCGTCGCTTTCATCGTCGGCCTGTTCGTCATCGCCTTCTTCATGCGCTACATCTCACGCCACAGCTTCCTGCCGTTCGTGATCTACCGGGTTGTGGTCGGCATCCTGCTCATGGTCCTGCTGGCGACCGGGCTCCTCGCGGCCTGACCCGCGCCCGCGCCCGCCGCATCGCACCGCGCGGTGCCATAACGCGCATCCCGGCCACAGAAAGTGCCATAGCGCGCATCCGCAGAGATCTCGCCTGCATGCACCAGTCGTCGGTTCGGGCGGAAAGTGCCATAACGCGTATCCCGGCGGCGGGAAGTGCCATAACGCGCATCCGCTCGAAGGGAGTCGGCGAGCCCCCCGAGGGCGCGACGCCGACCGACCCGGCGTCAGCGCCCGCGTCGAGGGTCGTCGGGCTTGTCGCCACGCCGACGCAGGTACTTCTCGAACTCCTGAGCGATCGCCTCTCCGCTCGCCTCGGGGGAGTCGACCGTGTCGCGCGCCTGCTCGAGCTGGGCGATGTACGCCGCCATATCATCGTCGTCGGCAGCGAGGGCGTCGATGCCCTCCTCCCAGGCCGTGGCCTCCTCGACCAGGTCGCCGCGGGGGATGGTGACGTCGATGACCTCCTCGAGCCGGTCGATGAGCGCGAGCATCGCCTTCGGCGACGGGGCGTTGTGCACGTAATGGGGAACGGATGCCCAGATCGACATCGTCGGGATGCCGGCAGCCTCAGCGGCCAATGCGACGACACTGAGGATGCCGACCGGCCCCTCGTAGTCGGAGCGCTCGATGCCGAGCTCGGCACGCATCTCGGCACTGTCGCTCGAGGACATCAATGAGATCGGACGCGTGTGCGGCACGTCCGCCAGCATCGCACCGAGGAAGACCACAGCGCTGATGTCCGCGGCGAGCGCCCGGTCGACGATCTCCGCCGCGAACCCCTGCCAACTCCGGGACGGCTCCGTGCCGAGCAGCAGGAAGATGTTGCCCACGTTGTCTCCGCTCACCGTGATCTCGGCGTCCTCACCGAGCGATGCGACTCGCTCGACCGGCGATCGCGGTCCGTACAGCACCGTTCCCGGCCAGGTGAGTTCGCGGCGCCCGTCGTCGCCTGACGAGATGGTCGGACGGTTGAACTGGTAGTCGAAGTAGAGCTCGGGATCGACGGCGAACAGTTCGACCAGGTCGAGCTCCTCCTTGAGTGAACGCACCGCGCCGGTGGCCGCCTCGCCCGCATCGTTCCAGCCCTCGAAGGCCACCACGAGAATGCGTCCGCTCAGCATGCCGTCCGTCTGCGTCACCGCGCGCACCCTCGTTCCCGGCCGCACCTCGGCCTCGCATCAAGGATATGACCCGCCCCGTAGACTTGCCCGTTGTGAACTCACCAGCAGCCGTCCTGTGGGACATGGACGGGACTCTCGTCGACACCGAGCCCTACTGGATGGTGGCCGAGACCGAGCTCGTCACCTCGTTCGGCGGTCGGTGGTCGCACGAGGACGGCATGCAGATGGTCGGCTTGGGGCTGTGGAAGTCGGCTTCGATCCTGCAGGCGGCCGGAGTCGACCTCGACGCGGACACCATCGTCGAACGGCTCACATCGCACGTGCAGCACCAGCTGGTCGAGACCGGCGTTCCGTGGCGCCCCGGCGCCCGGGAATTGCTCGCCGCCGTGCGAGCGGAGGGGATGCCGACGGCGCTGGTCACCATGTCGGTGGGACGGATGGCGACGCAGCTCGCGGAGACCGTCGGCTTCGACGCGTTCGACGTCATCGTCGCGGGCGACATGGTCACGAACGCCAAACCCGATCCGGAGGCGTACCTGCGCGCGGCAGAATTGCTGGGCGTCCAGACGCGGGACTGCGTCGCCATCGAGGATTCGGTGCCGGGCCTGGCCGCCGCCGTCGCATCCGGTGCCGTCACGATCGGCGTGCCGCACATGGTCCCGCTGGCAGAAGGAGACGCCGACGTGCTCTGGCCGAGCCTCGAGGGTCGCACCGCGGCGGACATCACCGCCGTCTACACCTCCACCAGGAAGATCCACGGATGACCGCCAACCAGCGCCCCCAGAACAGCGGCCCGTTCCGCGTCGGCGACCGCGTGCAGCTCACCGGTCCCAAGGGCAAGCTCAACACCATCACGCTCGAGGCGGGCTCCGTCTTCCACTCGCACCGCGGCCTGCTGCCCCACGACGCCATCATCGGCCTGCCCGACGGCTCGGTCGTCGTCAACAACGTGGGAGTCGAACACCTCGCGCTCCGCCCGCTGCTCAGCGACTTCGTCATGTCGATGCCGCGCGGCGCCGCGATCGTCTACCCGAAGGATGCCGCGCAGATCCTCGCCCTGGCCGACATCTTCCCGGGGGCGACCGTCGTGGAGGCCGGTGTCGGCTCCGGGGCGCTCTCGCTCTGGCTCCTGCGGGCGATCGGACCGGAGGGACGCCTGGCGTCCTTCGAACGACGTGACGAGTTCGCCGACGTCGCGCGCGGCAACGTCGAGACCTTCCTCGGCTACGAGCCGGCCAACTGGTCCGTCACCCTCGGAGACCTGAACGAGGCGCTGCCGCTGACGGCGGAGCCGGCATCCGTCGACCGCGTCGTGCTCGACATGCTCGCCCCCTGGGAATGCCTGCCAGCCGTCACGGACGCCCTCGTTCCTGGTGGAGTGCTGCTCTGCTACGTCGCCACCGTCACCCAGCTCTCGCGCGTCGCCGAGGCGATCAGGGCGACGGGCGAGTACACCAACCCGTCATCGACCGAGACCATGGTGCGCGGCTGGCACGTCGAGGGCCTCGCTGTGCGTCCCGACCACCGGATGATCGGCCACACCGGATTCCTCCTCACGGCCCGCCGCCTGGCGCCCGATACCGTCCTGCCGGAGCTCAAGAGGCGCCCGTCGAAGTCCGATTTCAGTGATGAGGATGTCGAACTGTGGACCCCGGGAGCCCTGGGCGAACGAAGCGTGAGTCCGAAGAGCCTCCGCAAGCGCGTGCGGGCTGCAGGCGCGAGCGCAGAGGTTTCGAAGGCTCGCGACCTCGACGCAGACTAGGCTGTGCCTTCGGGCGCAGCACCTCGTCGTCATCCCGGCATCGCCGTCCGCAACCCACACAGATCCCCAGCACCGAATCGAGGCCCCGTGCGCAAGCTTCCCGCACTCATCGCAGCCGCAGGGCTCATCGCCGTCAGCCTGACGGCGTGCAGCACTTCTCAGGCATCGGCGTGCACGGGTGGTGCGCCGTCGGGTGACGCATCGAAGGCCGTCAAGGTGAGCGGCGAGTTCGGCGCCGTCCCGAAGGTCGACTTCCCGACTCCGCTCAAGGCGGACGAGACCCAGAGCACCGTCATCACGCACGGCACCGGCCCCGGCATCATCAAGGGCCAGATGGTCACCGTCGACCTCTCGGTCTACAACGGCACGACCGGCAAGCTCATCGAGAAGACCGAGTACAGCAAGGACGAGAAGAGTCCGCTGTCCCTCGTCGTCTCGGGCAAGCAGGTTCAGCCGGGTCTCGTCAAGGCGCTCACATGCGCCACGAAGAACTCGCGTGTCACCGCCGTCGTGCCCCCGAAGGACGCGTTCGGAGATGCAGGCAACCCGGACATCGGCATCGGCAAGACCGACAACCTGGTCTTCGTCATCGACGTCGACAGGACCTTCCTGACCCGCGCGAACGGCGCAGACCAGGCCCCCAAGGCCGGGATGCCGACCGTGACGCTCAACGGAGCGGGTCGCCCGGGCGTCACCATCCCCGACTCCAAGGCACCTACCGACCTCCAGATCGCCACGCTCAAGAAGGGTGACGGCGCAACGGTCAAGAAGGGCGACACCGTCGTCGTGCACTACCTCGGCGTGGTCTGGGACAGCAAGGAGGTCTTCGACTCGAGCTGGGCGCGCGGAGCTCCGGCATCGCTCGTCGCGGCCTCCGGAGCCAACGTGCAGGGCGGAGTGATCGAGGGCTTCGCCGACGCGCTCGTCGGAGCGAAGGTCGGCTCGCAGGTGATCGCCGTCATCCCGCCCGACAAGGGCTACGGCGACACCGCGCAGTCATCCATCCCGGCGAATTCGACCCTCGTCTTCGTGGTCGACGTCCTCGGCATCCAGTAGTCCAGCGGCGGCTAGGATCGGGGGCGTGCCTGCATCCATAGCCGTCGAGGAGCGCCTGTTCAGCCTCGTGCTCGCCCTCATGGCGACCGAGTCCGGGCTGACCAAGGGCGACATCCTTTCGACGGTCCAGGGCTACAGCGCACGATTCGCCGAGAGCGGTCTCACCTCGGCCCTCGACCGGCAGTTCGAGCGCGACAAGGACGAGCTGCGCGACCTCGGCATACCGCTGCAGACGATCGACTCGCCCGATCGGCCGGGCGACAACACGGCCCTGCGCTACCTCATCCCGAAAGGTCGGTACGACCTGCCGGCGGACATCGAGTTCTCGCCGCGCGAGCTGGGGCTGCTCGCCCTCGCCGCGGCGGTCTGGCGCGAGGGGTCCCTCTCGGCTGACTCCCGCCGCGCGCTCATGAAGTTGAAGGCCCGGGGGATCGAGGCCAGCGAGCCCCTGCTGGGCTATGCACCGACCATCCGTGTGCGTGATGCGTCGTTCGACCCGCTGCAGAAGGCGCAAGGCGTCGCCGCCGTCTCGTTCCCCTACCTCAAGCCCGGAGAGCACGAGCCGCGCGTGCGGACCGTCGTGCCGCTCGCCATCGTGCAGCACGACGGACGCTGGCACCTGCACGCCCACGACATCGACGCGAGTGCGACGCGCACCTTCCTGCTCAGCCGCATCGTCGGTCCGGTCACCCCTCGGCCCGATCGCGGCTCCGGCCTGCTGCCGATGGACACCGTCGGCGCGGCCGACCACGCCGCCGCGGAACTGCGGCAGCTGTTCGACTCGAACGAGGCCGAGCTCGTCGTGCAGCCGGGAACGGATGCCGCCGTTCGGCTGGCCCACCGCAGCCGTCGGCCCATGAGCGCCGACGGCGTCATCGTGCTCGGTTACACCGACACCGACATCCTCGCGGACGAGCTCGTCGGCTTCGGCCCCGAGGTCGAGGTGCGCTCGCCCGACCGACTGCGTCGCGCGGTGTCCGCCCGCTTGGCGCGCGTGCTCGCCCTGCACGCCGATGCCGGCGGCAGGGAGTCGGACCGTGGCTGAGTCGCGGCGCGGTCTGGGCGGTGCCGAGCGCGCGCTGTTCATGCTCGCCCTCGTGCCCTACCTGCTCGACCGGGGAGAGGTCTCGCTCGACGAGATCGCAGAGCACTTCGACGTGAGTCGCGACCTCGTGCTGCGCACGGTCGAGTTGCTGCCCGTCACCGGCATCCCGGGCGACGCCAACGCGTATCTGGACAACGACCTGTTCGAGATCGACTACGAGGCGCTCGACGAGGGCATGGTCGTGCTCACCCGCAACATCGTCATCGACGAGACACCGCGCTTCAGTGCGCGCGAGGCCGCCGCCCTCATCGCCGGGCTGCAGTACCTCTCCGCGCTGCCCGAGAACGCCGACAGCTCCTCCTTGACCGCCCTCGCGGCCAAGCTCGCGCGCGGAACGACGGATCGACCGGGCGAGGTCGGCGTCGCTCCGAGAGCCCCGGATGCCGCGCTCGGCGTGATCCGAGCGGCCGTCGCTGCGGGAACGCGCATCACCTTCGACTACCTCAATGCGCGCGGGGTTGCGGAGTCGCGCCTGGTCGACCCGCTCCGCCTGGAGTCGAACGACGAGGACTGGTACCTGCGCGCCTGGTGCAGTACCCGTGAAGGGGTCCGCACCTTCCGGCTCGATCGCATGGGCGACGTGCGCGCCACCCGCGCTCCCATCGAGCATCGACTCGCCGACGTCACCCTTCCCGACACCCTCTTCCAGGCGTCACCCGACGACCTGGAGGTGGTCATCGAGCTGCCCGAGACGGCGATGACGCTGCTCACCGACTACAACCCGCACTCCACCACCCCGTCGTCGACGCCCGGACGCGTCATGACGACGGTTCGTCTCGCCCACCTGCACGGCCTCAAACGGCTGGTGGCTGGCCTCGGCGGTCTCGCCACGGTCCTCGAGCCGGCGGATGCGCGACGCGCGGTCGCCGACTGGGCTGCCGCGGGCGTCGCGCAGTACGCGGAGGACTGATGCCCGGCTGGTCGTGGTGGCTGATCTGGGCGGTCCTCGTCGTCGCTCTTGTTCTCGTGGTGGTGTTCGGCATCCGCCGCGTCCTGGCCGCCTACCGCCGCGCCAGAGTCGAGGGCGACCGGTTGAACGGTCTGCTCGGGCAGCTGACGGCATCCGTCGACGAGCTCTCGGATGCGGGGAGACGCGTCGAGGAGCAGCGCACGTCCGCCCTGTTCGGCTCGCGGGCGGACCTCGCTGCCGCAGTGGAGGACCACAGGCTACGCAGGGCGCACCGACGGCAGGCTCGCAGGGATCGGCGGATAGCCCGGGGTAGACTGATCACACATTCCGCGGAGCATTGGACCGATACCCATGTTTAGCAACCTCACGGGTTGGCACTTCCTGATCATCTTCGTGCTCATCCTGCTTCTCTTCGGTGCACCGAAGCTGCCGGCACTCGCTCGGAGCCTCGGACAGTCGATGAAGATCCTCAAGGCGGAGGTCGCCCCCGACAAGAAGCCCGAGGAGACGACGACCGTGGTGAACGCAGACGGCTCCACGACGACGACTACGACGGTCACGACGACCGCCGACCCGGGCGCGGCCGAGTCGCCAACCAAGAAGTAGAGCGTGGCCGCGCGCGCCACCCAGCGCAGCAACACCGAAGGGCGCATGTCGCTCGGCCAGCATCTGCTGGAGCTGCGCAAGAGGCTCTTCATCTCTGCGGCGGCGATCGCCGTCGGCGCGATCATCGGCTTCCTCCTCGCCGGCTTCATCTGGGACGCCCTGCGCGAGCCGGTCGTCACCATCGCGACGGCGCAGAACCGCACGGCGGAGATCAACTACCCGACCATCACCGGCGCGTTCGACCTCAAGCTGCAGATCGCCTTCTATGTCGGCCTCATCATCTCCTCTCCGGTCTGGCTCTACCAGATCTTCGCGTTCTTCCTGCCCGCCCTCACCCTCACCGAGAAGCGCTATACGTTCGGCTTCCTGTTCACGGCGATCCCGCTGTTCTTCGCGGGCTGCTTCGCGGGCTGGTACGTCATGCCGCACGTGGTCGAACTCATGACGAGCTTCGTGCCACAGCAGGACGTGTCCTACTTCGACGCCAAGTACTACTTCGACTTCGTCCTCAAGCTCGTGGTGGCGATCGGCGTCGCGTTCGTGCTCCCGGTCTTCCTCGTGCTGCTCAACTTCGCCCGCGTCATCAGCGCCAAGGCGATCATCGGATCGTGGCGCTGGGCCATCCTCGTCATCTGCCTGTTCACGGCGATCGCGACCCCGGCAGCCGACGTGTTCTCGATGTTCCTGCTCGCTCTGCCGATGGTCGTGCTCTACTTCACCGCATACGGCGTCGCGTGGCTGCACGACCGGCGCATGAACCGCCGTGACGCTGCGCTGGCTGCGGCGCCCGCCGTCTAGGCTGGGACCGTGAGCAACCCCTCGCCGGCGGAGCGGTACGCGGCATTCCGGGCCGGAAGGCGAGCGCCGCTCCTCGAGGAGTTCCGGTCGGGACTGCAGTTCGACCTCGATGAATTCCAGCGTGCGTCGTGCTCCGCACTCGAGGAGGGCCGCAGCGTGCTCGTCGCCGCGCCGACGGGCGCGGGCAAGACCATCGTGGCCGAGTTCGCGGTGTTCCTGGCCATGCGCGAGAAGCGCGCGAAAGTGTTCTACACCACGCCCATGAAGGCGCTCTCCAACCAGAAGTTCCAGGAGTTCGTCGACGTCTACGGGGCGTCGGATGTCGGCCTCCTCACCGGAGACACCAACGTGAACTCCGGCGCGCGCATCGTGGTGATGACCACCGAGGTGCTGCGCAACATGCTCTACGCCGACTCGGACCTGCTCGCCGACCTCGCCTACGTCGTCCTGGACGAGGTGCACTTCCTCGCCGATCGCTTCCGCGGCGCGGTCTGGGAGGAGGTCATCATCCACCTCCCGCAGAGCGTGCGCATGGTCTCGCTCAGCGCGACCGTGTCCAACGCCGAGGAGTTCGGAGACTGGCTGCAGGCGGTGCGCGGCGACACGGACGTGATCGTGTCGGAGGAGCGCCCGGTGCCGCTGGAGCAGCACGTCCTCGTGCGCACCAAGATGATCGACCTGTTCGACTCCTCGGGCAGCGCCGCCACCAATCGCGTCAATCCCGAGCTCGTGGAGGCGGCGGCGTACGGAGGGCGGTCGCTCCAGTCGCGGTCTCGGGCGGGCCGACGCGGCCGCGACCGAGGCGGCTACCACCGCCCCCCTCCCGGCGAGTCGCGGATGCCGCGCGAAGCCCTCGTCGAGATGCTCGACGGCAAGAACCTGCTTCCGGCGATCTTCTTCATCTTCTCGCGCGTCGGCTGCGACCAGGCCGTGCGACAGGTGCTGCGCTCCGGCATCCGCCTCACCGATGCGCGAGAGCGCGACGTGATCCGCGGCATCGTCGAGGAGCGGGCCCGTGACATGCCCGACGACGATCTCGCCGTCCTCGGCTATTGGGAGTGGCTCGACGGACTGGAGCGGGGCGTCGCAGCCCACCACGCCGGCCTGCTGCCCGCCTTCAAGGAGATCGTCGAGGAGCTGTTCCAGAAGAAGCTGGTCAAGGTCGTCTTCGCCACGGAGACACTCGCCCTCGGCATCAACATGCCGGCTCGCACGGTGGTTCTGGAGAAGCTGGAGAAGTTCAACGGCGAGGCACGTGTGCCGGTGACACCGGGGGAGTACACCCAGCTCACCGGGCGCGCGGGACGTCGCGGCATCGACGTCGAGGGGCATTCCGTCATCCAGTGGCAGGAGGGACTCGATCCGCAGGCCGTCGCCTCGCTCGCCTCCCGCCGCAGCTATCCGCTCAACTCGAGCTTCCGGCCGACCTACAACATGGCCGTGAACCTCGTGGAGCAGTTCGGACGCCAGCGCGCGCGAGAGATCCTCGAATCCTCCTTCGCACAGTTCCAGGCCGACCGGGCCGTGGTCGACCTCGCGCGCACCGTGCGCAAGCAGGAGGAGTCGCTGGCCGGCTATGCCGAGGCGATGCACTGCCACCTCGGTGACTTCGCCGAGTACTCCGCCATCCGCCGTGCGCTGACCGATCTCGAGAAGCAGGGCGCCCGCGCCGAGTCCCAGTCGCATGCCGCCCGCCAGAACCGTCAGCGCGAACTCGCACGCCTCCGCGACCGGCTGCGCGCCCATCCGTGCCACGGCTGCCCGGAACGGGAGCACCACGCACGGTGGGCCGAGCGCTGGTGGCGCCTCACGCGCGAGTCCGACGCGCTGCACCAGCAGATCCGAGCGCGGACCGGTGCCGTCGCTCGCATCTTCGACCGCGTCAGCGACGTGCTCATCGGCCTCGGCTACCTCGTGCGCGACGATCACGGCCGGCTCGAGGCGAGCGCGGACGGGCGGATGCTCCGGCGCATCTACGGCGAACGCGACCTGCTCGCGGCCGAGGCGTTGCGACGCGGCCTGTGGAACGACCTGGATGCCCCCGGGCTCGCTGCGATGGCCTGCGCGATGGTGTTCGAACCGCGACGCGAGGAGAGTCACGCGGTGGAGCGACGGATGCCGCGCGGGGGATTCCCGGCTGCCCTCGAGGCGACCGGGCTGCTCTGGAGCGAACTCGACGACCTCGAGCGCGATCACAAGCTGCCCGGAAGTTCTCCGCTCGCATCGGGGCTGAGCCTGCCGATGCACCAGTGGGCGCGGGGAGGGCGGCTGCGCGACGTGCTGTCGGAGGCCGACATGGCGGCGGGCGACTTCGTGCGCTGGACCAAGCAGACGATCGACCTGCTCGACCAGCTTTCCGTGGTGGCCCCGGCCCCGGTCGGACCCACCGCGCGCCTCGCGATCGACGCGATCCGTCGGGGCATCGTCGCGTACAGCGCCGTGGCGTGATCGACCGGGCGGCTCGCATAGGCTGAACGGGTGAATCCGGGCGTCCTCCACGAGCGAGCGACGCCCCTGTTCCCGGGGTGGGCCGCTCTTCTGCTCGCAGCCGGTTCCGGGTATCTCCTCGATGCCGCCTTCCCCGATCGCGGCTGGTGGCCGATACTGTTCCCCGCCGTCATGCTGTTGTTCCTCGCCCTCCGCGGTCGCAACTACTGGTGGGGCGTGCTCATCGGGATGGTCGCGGGCAGCACGTTCTGGCTGGTGCACATCCAGTGGCTCACCCGCTACCTCGGACCCGTTCCGTGGTTGGCCCTCGGCCTGCTCGAGGCGATCTTCTTCTCGCTCGGTACCGGGCTGATCGCCCTCGCCCTGACCTGGGGGCCGGTGGCCTGGCCCACTCGCCTCGGCCGCATCGGAATGATCCCCGTCGTCGTCGCGGGCCTCTGGACCCTCCGTGAGGGCATCACCGCGGTCTGGCCGTACGGTGGCTTCGCGTGGGGGAGGGCAGCGCTCTCGCAGTCCGAGAGTCCGTTCGCCCCTTTGGTGGCCTGGCTCGGCATGTCAGGACTGAGCTTCGCTCTGGTGTGGCTGGCGGCGTTCATCCTCGCACTGATCCTCGAGCCCGGCCTGGTCCTGCGTTGGCGCATCGTCGGGTCGGTCGGCGCGATCGCCGTGCTGCTGGCCGTGCCCGCATGGCCGACGATCTCGTCCGGAACGACGACGATCGCCGCCGTGCAGGGGAACGCGGATGCCGGCCTGTTCGCGAATCGGCCGCCGGGCGAGATCCTCTCCGATCATGTGTCGGCCACCCTGCCGCTCGAGGGCCGCGACGTCGACATGATCGTGTGGCCAGAGAACGCCGCCGACATCGATCCCGAGCGGTCCCCGGATGCGGCGCGAATCCTCGACGCGGTGTCGGAGCGCATCGGCGCTCCGCTGGTCACCGGCACCATCACCGAGCGGGACGCGACGTTCTACAACACCTCCCTGCTCTGGAAGCCCGGGCAGGGCGTGGTCGACTACTACGACAAGGCGCACCCCGTCCCGTTCGCCGAATACGTCCCCGACCGGGCGTTCTGGCGCGGCTTCGCACCCGACCTGATCGACCTGGTCGGACGTGACTACGGCATCGGACGAACCGACAACGTGTTCGACATCGATGGGGTGATCGCCGGCATCTCGATCTGCTTCGACATCGCCGACGACGGGCTGGTCACGAAGATGATCGACAGTGGAGCGCAGGTGGTCCTCGCCCAGACCAACAACGCCGACTTCGGCACCGTCGACCATCCGACGGACGAGAGCGCCCAGCAGCTCGCGATCGCCCGTCTGCGCGCCATCGAGACCGGCCGGAGCGTCGTCAACATCTCGACGGTGGGGGAGAGCGCCATCGTGCGTCCCGACGGATCCACGCAGGCGTCGCTGCCGGCCTTCACCGCCGGGGCGATGGTCGAACCGGTCACGCTGAGTGACACAGTGACGCCCGCGGTGCCTCTCGGTCGTTCGATCGAGTGGCTGGTCGCGGGCGTCGGATCGGCGGGGGTCGTGCTCGCGCTCATGGCGCGGCGCCGCCGGAGAACGGGAGCCTAGGCGCCGATCTTCTGCTGGCCGCGGCGGGCGCGCAGGATCTGGAGGCGTTCCTCGAGCAGCTCCTCGAGCTCTTCGATGGTGCGGCGTTCGAGCAGCATGTCCCAGTGAGAGCGAGCGACCTTGTCACCCGAGTGGTCCACCTGAACGGGTTGCGAGTCCACCAGGAGCGTGGCTTCGGCACCGCAGGTCTTGCACTCCCAGGCTTCAGGCGCTTCGGCCTCGGCCGAGAAGGTCATCACGGTGTCGCGACCGCAGACGGTGCAGCGGTAGGTGTGGTTCACCCGCTGGGCGAAGCTGACGCCCTCTTCGCTCTGGAGGCTCTGTGCGCCGAGGCGCATTCCGCGCAGACTTCGATCAGCCATGATGGCTCCTTTCCCTGACCGATCAGGTCTACTCCTGCAAGCTGGGCATTAGCTTGTCGGAGGGGCCGTTTCGTACAGGGCATTGCCAGACAAGGGGCTGTGGGCCAGAACCCACAGCCCACTGTCAGGAACGGGACCCGGAGCGCTGGCGGATGAGGTCGACGGCGAGGTCCGTGCGGTCCGTGACGAGTCCGTCGACGCCGGCGTCGAGCAGGGCCACCATGGTCGCCACATCGTTGACCGTCCAGACGTGCACCTCTCGTCCGGCCGCGTGCACGGCGTCGATGAAACGCCGGGTGACGATTTTCACGTGATACTGACGGACCGGCACCTGGACGGCGACGACGTCCGCCAGAGAGGCCGCGACTCGACGACGCGATCCGATGGCGGCGCCGACGACCGCGCCGATGACGCCGCTCATCGACGCCGAACTGGCGACCCCGGGCAGCAGTTCGACCGCTGCTCGCCGACGGGCCTGCGAGAACGAGGTGATCAGCACGCGGTCGATCGCATTCGCGGCAGTGATGGCGCGCGTCGCCGTTGCTGCAGATCGCTCGTCCTTGATGTCGATGTTGAACCGTGCATCGGGAAACGTCTCCAGCGCCTCGCCGAGCGTGCAGAACGTCTGCCCGACCCCGAGGTCGATCTGCTGCAGCTCATCGACCGTCAGGTCGCCGACGCGGGCATCGCGGTGCACCAACCGTTTCAGGTCGGGGTCGTGGCTGATCATCGCAACGCCGTCGGCGCTGGTCTGAACGTCGGTCTCAACGTGGGTGGCACCGGCGGCGAGCGCCTTGAGGAAGGCGAGGAGCGTGTTCTCGGGAGCACCGACGGCGAGCCCCCGATGCGCCAGGACGCGCGGATAGGACGTGTCCAGGTACGGAACGCCGCTCCTCACGGGTCAGGACGCCGGCGTCGGGTCCGCCGGGGGAGCGGGCGATGCCGGGGGAGCGGAGACGGCCACGGCCGAGCGGGCCGCCGCGCCGGGCATCGTGAACGCCGTACCGATGCCCTTCAACGCCTCGGTCAGCTCGCTCGGCACGATCCACAGCTTCGACGCAGGCCCCTGGGCGATCTCGGGCAGGGTCTGCAGGTATTGGTACGCCAGCAGCTTCGGGTCGGGGTCTCCGTCGTGGATGGCCTTGAACACCGTGGTGATGGCCTCGGCCTCACCCTGGGCACGCAGCACGGCGGCCTTGGCTGCACCCTCGGCCTGGAGGATCGCGGCCTGCCGCTGACCTTCGGCCGTCAGGATGGCCGACTGCTTGGTTCCCTCGGCCGTGAGGATGAGGGCGCGACGGTCACGCTCGGCTCGCATCTGCTTCTCCATCGAGTCCTGGATGGAGGTGGGCGGGTCGATCGCCTTGAGCTCGACCCGACTCACGCGGATGCCCCACTTGCCGGTCGCCTCGTCGAGCACGATGCGCAACTGCCCGTTGATGTTGTCGCGGCTGGTGAGCGCCTCCTCGAGGTTGAGCCCGCCGACGACGTTGCGCAACGTGGTGGTGGTGAGCTGCTCGACCGCGCCGAGATAGTTGGCGATCTCATACGTGGCGGCGCGGGCATCCGTCACCTGGAAGTAGACGACCGTGTCGATCGAGACCACCAGGTTGTCCTCGGTGATGACCGGCTGCGGCGGGAAGGACACCACCTGCTCGCGCAGGTCGACCACGCGGTGCACCTTGTCGACGAACGGCACCAGGATGTTGAGGCCCGGCAACAGGGTCTTGTGATAGCGACCGAGCCGCTCCACCACTCCAGCCGTGGCCTGCCCGATGATGCGGATCGATCGGAACAGCACGACCAGGACGAAGATCACCACCACCACGACGACGATGATCACGATGATGGTCGAGGCGTCGATCATTCGACGATCCTTTCAGCGGGGACGATGACGGCGGTTGCACCGTCGACGGCGGTGACGAGCACGCGTTCCCCGGCGGCGACGACGCGGGGGAGCGTTACGGGGGAGAGACGCGCGGTCCACGTCTCGCCGTTGCCCAGCTTGACCTGGCCGCCGTTCTCCCCGACGGATGCGACCACCGTGCCCTCGATGCCGATGAGGGCGTCGACGTTGCTCCGGGCCGGGTCGCCGCCGCGCTTGAGCATGCGCAGGAGGGGAGGTCGGACGAAGGCCAGCAGGACGATGGCGATGACCGCGGTGATGAGCACCTGCAGCCACCATGGAGCGCCGAGCAGGCCGGACACCAAACCCCCGACACTGCCGATCGCGAGGGAGAGGAACGTGAGCTCGAGGGTGAGCATCTCGATGGTGACGAACACGAGGATGAGCACCAGCCAAGCGATCCAGGCGTAGCTGGAGACCTCGTCCATCGCTCTGCTCCTGTGCTCGAAACGTGCTGCTCACCTCGAAACTATCAGCACTCCGGGGGCCATCGGGGATCTTGGTAGGGTCTTCGGAGGTCGCGCCATCGTCAGCCGATCGCAGCCGTCAGAATCGTCCCCGTCAGAGGAGTCCTCGTGGCCAACCCGCTACCGTCCGACGCCCTTTCGGGCAAGACCGCGCTCGTCACCGGCTCGTCTCGCGGCATCGGTGCCGACACCGTGCGGTACTTCGCCGACGCGGGCGCTCGGGTGGTCATCAACTTCCGCAACAAGGAGGCACGCGCCCTCAAGCTGGCCGACGAGATCCGGGGCAACGGCGGGACCGCCATCACGGTGGGAGCCGACCTGACGGACCCGGCATCCGTCCGTTCGATGATGGCCGCCGTGCAGGATGAGTTCGGCGGCATCGACGTGCTCGTCCTCAATGCCTCCGGCGGCATGGAGAGCGGGATGGCGGCTGACTACGCGATGCTGCTCAACCGTGACGCACAGATCGACGTGCTCGATGCGGCGCTGCCGCTCCTGTCACCCGGATCGCGCGTGGTGTTCGTCACCAGCCACCAGGCGCACTTCATCCGCACCACCGAGACGATGCCCGAGTACGAGCCGGTGGCCCTCAGCAAGCGCGCCGGCGAGGATGCCCTGCGGGCGCGCATCGAGGAGCTGCAGGCATCCGGCATCGACTTCGTCGTCGTATCGGGCGACATGATCGAGGGCACCATCACGGCCACGTTGCTCGAGCGCGCCAACCCGGGCGCGATCTCCGCCCGCAAGGACGCCGCCGGTCGGCTCTACAACGTGAGCGAGTTCGCCGCCGAGGTCGCGGCGGCGGCCGTCGACCCGATCCCCGAGGACAACACGCGGCTGGTCGGGGACACGTCCGACTTCGCCTGATCTGGCGCAACGTCGACGAACGGCCCGCCCTCGTGAGGACGGGCCGTTCGCGTCTGCCGTGGAGGTCAGGCTGTGACACCACGCCCGAAGGTGAAGGCGCGAACGATCTGGACGATACCCAGGACGATGAGCGCGATGCCGGCCAGCACGAACAACAGGACGGCTCCCCACAGCGGAGAGAACAGCAGGGTGATGCCGGCGATGATGCTGATGATGGCGAAGAAGATCGCCCACGCCCTCGACGGGGCGTCGCCCACCTGCACGAGCGTGACGACACCCTCGATGATCCACGCGATGCCCACGAGGAGACCGATGAGGATGGCAAGAGTCGCGGCGGCCGTGGCGATGTTGGCGAACGCCACGATCGCACCGACGACGAAGAGCACACCGAGGATGATGTCGATCGCCCTCGCTCCGCCGCTGATCCCCTTGGCGAAGATGCCGATGCCGACGTACGCCAGCCCCGCGATCAGCAGGTAGATGGCCAGCAGCACGGTGATCGCCGCGGCCGCCTTGTTGGGCCAGAAGACGATGAGGATGCCGATGAGAAGGGCGACGACTCCGCTGAGTCCCAGTGCGACGCGGACGGTGTTGACGGTCGACTTGGTCAGGCTCTTGGCGTCGAGAGAGTAGGCGCTGAACGGCGATGCGGATGACATGTGTTCCTCCTGGCTTGCTGACGGATGTTCCCAGCGTATTGCCAGATTCGTCGTCGAGGGGGCCTTCGCGTCCGAGTGTTGCGTTCTTCGCCCCCACTAGAGTGACCGCCATGGAATCAGCCGACCGCCGCGATGTCATCCGCGTTCAAGGCGCTCGGGAGAACAACCTCAAGGACATCAGCGTCGACCTTCCCAAGAGACGGCTCACGGTCTTCACCGGTGTCTCGGGGTCGGGCAAGAGCTCGTTGGTCTTCGGGACCATCGCCGCCGAGTCGCAGCGGATGATCAACGAGACGTACAGCGCCTTCGTGCAGGGCTTCATGCCGAGCCTCGCCCGGCCCGACGTCGACGTGCTCGAGGGCCTGACGACGGCGATCATCGTCGATCAGGAGCGGATGGGGGCGAACGTGCGCTCCACCGTCGGCACGGCGACGGATGCCAATGCCATGCTGCGCATCCTGTTCAGCCGTCTCGGCCAGCCGCACATCGGCCCGCCGCAGGCGTTCGCCTTCAATGTCCCCTCGGTGAGCGGCTCAGGCGCCATCACGCAGGATCGGGCGGGGGAGTCGGTGAAGGAGCGCACGTTCTCGGTCACGGGCGGCATGTGTCCGCGCTGCGAGGGGACGGGCATGGTCAACGACATCGACCTGACCCAGCTCTTCGACGACTCCAAGTCGCTCGCCGACGGTGCATTGACCATCCCCGGTTACACGGCGGACGGATGGTACGTGCGCATCTTCACCGAGTCGGGGTTCCTCGATCCGCACAAGCCCATCCGCGAATTCTCCGAAAGGGAACTCGCGGACTTCCTCTACAAAGAGCAGACCAAGGTCAAGCTGCAGTCGATCAACATGACGTACGAGGGGCTCATCCCGAAGATCCAGAGATCTTTCCTCTCCAAGGATCGGGATGCGATGCAGCCGCATATCCGCGCGTTCGTCGACCGAGCCGTGACGTTCACCGCGTGTCCCGACTGCGAGGGCACGCGCTTGAACGCGGGCGCCCGGTCGTCCCGGATCGACGGCATCACCATCGCCGAAGCCTGTTCCATGCAGATCAGCGACCTCGCCGATTGGGTGCGCGGACTGGACGAGCCGTCGGTGGCGCCGCTGCTGGCGGGACTCCGCCAGTCGCTCGATTCCTTCGTGGACATCGGCCTCGGCTACCTGTCGCTCGATCGACCATCGGGAACACTGTCCGGGGGAGAGGCGCAGCGCACCAAGATGATCCGTCACCTGGGGTCGTCGCTGACCGACGTGACGTATGTGTTCGACGAGCCCACCATCGGCCTGCACCCGCACGACATCGCACGCATGAACCAGCTGCTGCTGCAGTTGCGGGACAAGGGCAACACCGTGCTCGTCGTCGAGCACAAGCCCGAGACCATCGTCATCGCAGACCATGTCGTCGACCTGGGCCCGCACGCCGGTAGGGCCGGGGGTGAAGTGATGTTCCAGGGCACCGTCGACGGACTGCGCTCCAGCCGGACGCTGACCGGTCGTCATCTCGACGACCGGTCGAGAGTCAAGGACGCGGTACGCACGCCGAGGGGCGCACTGGAGGTCCGCGGCGCGAGCACCCACAATCTGCAGGATGTCGACGTCGACGTTCCCCTCGGCGTCCTCGTGGTGGTCACCGGCGTCGCGGGATCGGGCAAGAGCTCGCTCATCCACGGCTCGGTCGCCGCGCGGGAAGGCGTGGTATCGATCGACCAGGGCGCCATCCGCGGGTCGCGTCGGAGCAACCCCGCGACCTACACCGGCCTCCTCGACCCCATCCGCAAGGCCTTCGCCAAGGCCAACGGCGTCAAGCCCGCCCTGTTCAGCGCGAACTCCGAAGGCGCCTGCCCGAATTGCAACGGCGCCGGCGTCATCTTCACCGACCTCGGCATGATGGCCAGCGTCTCGACCGTGTGCGAGGTGTGCGAGGGAAGGCGGTTCGACGCCTCGGTACTCGACTACCACCTCGGCGGCCGCGACATCAGCGAGGTGCTCGCCATGTCGGTCACGGAGGCGGAGTCCTTCTTCGGCGCCGGAAAGGCACGAACGCCCGCCGCGCACGTGATCCTCGAACGGCTGGCGGATGTCGGGCTCGGCTACCTCAGCCTGGGCCAGCCGCTCACGACGCTCTCCGGAGGTGAACGACAGCGTCTCAAGCTGGCGACCCACCTCGGCGAGAAGGGAAGCGTCTATGTCCTGGACGAACCCACGACCGGTCTGCACCTCGCGGATGTCGAACACCTGCTCGGGCTGCTCGATCGGCTGGTCGACTCCGGCAGGTCGGTGATCGTCATCGAGCATCACCAAGCGGTCATGGCGCACGCCGACTGGATCATCGACATCGGACCGGGTGCCGGCCATGACGGTGGGCGCGTCGTCTTCGAGGGAACGCCCGCCGACATCGTCGCCGATGCCTCGACGCTCACCGGCGAACACCTGGCGCGCTACGTCGGTACCTGACGCGGGCATCCTGCGCTGTTATCAATCGCACCGATAATGCACATTATGTCAACTCAACTGAATTGCCGTCGTTCGATCCCACCCAGAACTCGATAAGGCCCGGAGCGAGAGCCCTTCCCTGTTCGTAGCCGGCCCGCGCAGCTGCCGGGCGCTTGGACAGGTCCATCATGTTGTCGCCGAAGACGGCGACGGCGACGGAATCCGGGAAGATCGTCTCCACCCGGGCTCCGTGGGCTCGGAGATCCTCGACCTGGGTGTCAAGATCGAGCCGCCACCCGAGCGGGAGTCGCGTTCTGCCTCCGAACGGCGAGAGCACCAGCACGCGGTCCGATCCGGATGCCAGGTCGGCGTTCTCGGCGTTGCTACGATAGCCGCCGTCCAGGTATCGACGCTCGCCGATGCCGTAGGCGAAGCCGCCGGCGCAACTTGCCGCGACAGCATCCACCAGCTCGACGCCACTCTCCGAGTCGAAGACGACCGGTTCACCCGTGTCCGCGTCGACGGCCGTGATGAGCAAGCGAGTGCTGGGCCAGGTGTGGGGCGAGAACCGCGATCCGACGGTATCGCGCCAGCCCGCCTGTGCATCCGGGTCGGATGCGGCATCGAAGCCGAGCGCCCACGCCCCCATGGCGCGACGCATGTCCTCGGCGTTCCGGGCCGAGGCGATGATGCCGTCGGTCGTCTCGAGGTGAGACCTTCCCGGGTGCATCGGGCCGGGACCGCTACGCCCCGGTGCCGGAGCAGCGGCCAGGATGTCTGCGAGCAGCTGAGCGGGAGACGTGCCGGCCAGCTGTGCCGCGGCGGTCGAACCGGCCGAGGTGCCGACCACGAGGTCGGCACCGGTGACATCCAGTCCGGCCTCGGCGAGACCGGCGACCACGCCGATCACCCAGGCATTGCCGAGGGATCCCCCGCCGCCGAGCACCAGCGCGGTGCTCGCTTCGCTAATAGTTGAAGAGTTCATAGTCGTTGCCTTCTGAGAGTGCGAACAGCGCTCCCCCGCGACGGCTACGTCAGTCGCGTGATCGTGAACTCGCAGGAGCGCCCGGATCGGACAGTGCGTGCATCGGGCTTACCTCCTCGAATCGTGTCACGTTCAGGGGCGAGCCTACCGGGTCACGTCTGCCGCGGACCAGGAGTCGCACCGCGCAACTCACCCAGAAGGAGCACCAGCGCTCGCCGAGCGTCCGCGGACAGCCGATCGGTCAGCGGGGCGAGAGACGAGCCAACGGCGAGCCGCGTGTCGTCCGCGACCGCGCGTCCGGCATCCGTCAGGAACACGTCGATGGCACGGCGGTCCTCCTCGCTGGGAGCTCGTTGCATGAGGCCGCGCTTCTCCGCGCGGTCCACCAGCCCCGACATCGTCGACCTCTCGAGGCCGAGGTGGTCGGCCAAGGCGCTCATACGGAGCCGGCGGTCGCGCAGGATCGCCAGGACGCGCAGCTGCGTCAGCGAGAGGTCGATCTCCGCGCCGGCCCGAGCGAGCACCGCCATCACAGTGAACGACGTCTGGCTGAGTGCATCGATGAGGTCGTCGGCATTCTCGGCATCTCCACGCGTGATCATTACTGCAGCCTACTTGAGTAACTTCGTAATACCAACTATATTGATTCGTGTTACCAACTACAGGAGGGTTCCCCATGAGAGCAGCACTCGTCACCTCATTCGGCACGGCACCGGTCTTGGCGGAGATCGACGAGCCGACGGCGCAGGGCGACAACGGGATGACGGTCGACGTGCTCGCCGTGGGCCTTCACCCTCGAGTCATGTCTCAAGCCAATGGCTCGCACTACACCAGCACCGACGAACTGCCGCTCGTGCCAGGTGTCGACGGAGTCGGTCGTGACGCGGACGGAATGCTGCGCTACTTCATCCTCGAGGACACCACCCGCGGATCGATGGCGGAGAGGGTCGCCATCGACCCGCGACGAAGCATCGTGCTCCCGGACGACGCCGATCCCGTCGCGATCGCCGCCGCGGTGAACCCGGCCATGTCCTCGTGGGTCGCCCTGCGCCAGCGCATCGACTTCCCGAAGGGAGCACGCGTGCTGGTGCTCGGAGCCACCGGCAACGCCGGTCGGATGGCCGTGCAGGTGGCACGCCTCTTCGGCGCCGAACAGGTCATCGCTGCCGGACGCAATGCGGAACAGTTGGCCGGACTGCCCTCGCTCGGCGCCACCGATACAGTCCTCCTCGATGACGACGCAGAGGCTACGGCGAGTCGACTCGGCTCGTCCGCTTCCGAGGTGGACGTCGTCATCGACTACCTGTGGGGCTCCCCCACGGCTGCTGCGATGATCGCGCTCGTCACCGCGCGAGCTGATCGGAGCAGGCCGCTCACCTGGATCGAGGTCGGATCCGTCACCGGACCGACCGCGGCCATCCCGTCCGCCGCTCTGAGGGCGGCCCGACTGCAGATCGTCGGCAGCGGGCAGGGCTCCGTCTCCACGCGCGAGATCCTCGCCGAACTACCGGATCTGGCGGCCGCGATCACCGCCGGCACCCTGGCCGCAGATGCCCGCGTGATCCCGCTCGCCGACGTCGAGCGGGCCTGGGCCGAAGCGGGCTCCACGCGTCAGCGCATCGTCATCACTCCCTGAGACTCATTCGAACGGGATACTCGGTATGGTTCTCGGATGAGCGTGCGCATGGGCCTACTGGCCATCCTCGATGAGGGCGCATGCTACGGGCACCAGTTGCGTAGCGAATTCGACCGTCGAACGGTAGCGACGACACCCCTCAACGTCGGTCAGGTCTACAGCACGCTCGACCGCCTCGAGCGGGACGGCCTCGTGGCCCGCGGAGAGACCGACGCCGATGGACTCCAGTTGTGGCGCATCACTCCACTCGGCTCCGCGGCGGTGTCGGACTGGTTGGGCTCCCCCGTAGCTCGCGTGGCCACGGGCCGGGACGAGCTGGTCGTCAAAGTCGCACTAGCCGTCACTCTGCCTGGAGTGGACGCGCTCGCCCTCCTCGAGACGGAACTCACCGCGGCCGAGGAGCGGTCGTCGGTCGTCGGGCACTCGGAAGCAGGGCAGCCCGCTCCGGACTCGCTGCCGGGCGACGTGATAGCCGCCGCAGTTCGAGAGGCCGCCGAGGCGGACATCCGCTGGCTCACCGTCATCCGGAACCGCGTCCTCGCCTCGCCGGAGCTCGCCGCCGGGTTGCCGAACTCGGCGGTTCGACCGCGCCGTGGGCGCCCGGCTCGCTCGGATGAGTCCGAGTCGCCGGCGCTCAGCGGATGATCAGGGCGACCACCGCAGCGATCGCCGAGACCACCGCGATCACCATCGCCGCGCCGATCAGGATGGCGTGAACGGTGAAGAACCGCGTGCGTCGTCCGTCGGCGTCCCGCGCCCGCGGATCGGCCGAGATGCGCCCGAAGAATCGCGGCCAGACCACGACGTTGAAGACGGCATTGACGAGCAGCAGGACAGCGAGGAGGGTGAGCATCCCGAACAGCCTAATCCTGCCTAGGCTGGAGCAATGAGCGACCCGATCCCCTCCTCCCCCGCTGCGGCGCGACGTCCCGTCACCATCGTCACAGGCGGCAGCCGGGGCATCGGGCGCGCCGTCGCCGAGCGCCTCGCCCGCGACGGTCACGACCTCGTCATCACCTATCGCGAGCGGGCAGCGGATGCCGAAGCCGTCGCGGATGGCCTCCGCGCCGCCGGCGCCGACGTGGCGGTGCTCTCGGCCGATCTCGGAGACCTCGCCAGCACGGCGACGATCTTCCCGGCCGCCATCGAGCGATTCGGTCGGGTCACCGGCCTGGTCAACAACGCCGGCATAACGGGCCGGATCGGGACCTTCCTCGAGGTCGACATCGAAGAGTCGCGCGAGGTCTTCGCCGTCAACGACCTCGCACCCATCCTGCTCTGCCAGCAAGCGGTCGAGCACATGGCGACGAATCGCGGCGGAGAGGGAGGCGCGATCGTGAACGTGTCCTCGGGCGCCGCAACGACGGGCTCGGCCAACACCTACATCCCCTACGCCATGAGCAAGGCCGCCCTCGACGCGCTCACCACGGGACTCTCGAAGGAGTACGGACCGTACGGCGTGCGCGTCAACACCGTCTCCCCCGGCACGACGCACACCGAGATCCATGCCGCAGCCGGGCGCCCCAATGCGCCTGAGGAGCGGGCGCCTCGCATCCCCATGCGTCGAGCGGGACAGCCCGACGAGATCGCCGGAGCGGTCGCCTTCCTGCTCGGACCCGATGCGTCCTACATCACGGGCGCCATCCTGCGCGTGGCCGGCGGAAACTGACCCTGCGGAATCATCCGACGCCGCTACGCCTCGCCGAACCCCGACTCCACCAGCGCCACGAGCGCATCGACGGCCGCCGTGCCCGCCGCATCGTCGCTCGACGAGATCTCGACGACCGCACCCCGGGTGAGTCCGAGTCCCATGATCGACAGCAGGCTCTTGGCGCTGATGCCGTCGACGGTCACCGTCGCGTCGAAGGTGCCCGCCAGCTTCACGAACTCGGCTGCAGGGCGCGCGTGCAGGCCGTCGTGGTTGCGCAGTTCCACAGAACGCGTGTAGCCGGCCGCCCCCGATGCTCCACTCGGCGCAGGCGTCGATTGTCCCTTCGTGGCGTAGACGGCTCCTGCACTCTCCGCCGCCGCCAGGACGGCGTCGACGGCGTCGCCGCCCTGCGCAGCCACCGCCGCCGCGACGGCGCCCTCGACGATGGGCGCATCAGCGATGAGGACTCGCTCGCGCTGGTCGTCGTCGAGGAAGTCCAGTGCCGTCTCGGCGGTGAGGATGGCGGAACCGAGGTCGCACAGGATGACCGCGCCCGCGCCTCCGTCCGCGTGCGCGATGCCGTCGCCGATGCGTTCGAAGCTCGTGCCGATGCCACCATCGTCGTTGCCGCCGGCAGATGCGATTCGCACGTCGCCGGCCATCTGCGCCGCGAGCTGGACGACCCCGTCGGCGATGAGCGCGCTGTGCGACACGATCACCAGGCCGACGCGGGCCGCATCGCTCACGCCGCGGCCTCGGCGGCCGCGCGCAGCAGGTAGGCCGTCGATTGTGCGCCCGGGTCGCGGTGCCCGATCGCGCGATCGCCGAGATAGCTCGCCCGACCCTTGTGGGCGACCAGCGGTTCCGTGGACTCCGCTCCCGCCTCTGCGGCGGATGCTGCCGCTTCGAGGACGGCTGACGGGTCAGCGCCCTCACTCACGGCCGCGTCGGCAGCGTCGACCGCCGGCGTCCAGGCGTCGATCATCGTCTTGTCGCCCGGCTCGGCCTTGCCGCGAAGCACGATTCCGTCGCGCGCCGCCGTCAAGAGGGCGACGACGGCACCGCCGTCCAGCTCGTCCTGCCCGGCGACCGCACCCGACGCCTTGAGGAACGCGGTCCCGTACAGCGGGCCGGCCGCTCCCCCCACCGTCGAGATGAGCGTCGTGGCGACGAGCTTGAGCACATCGGCGGGGTTCGCATCCGCCGGCAGGTCGCCCAGCTTCGCCGCCACCGCGTCGAACCCGCGGGACATGTTCTCGCCGTGGTCCCCATCCCCGATGTCGCGGTCCAGGGAGATCAACTGCGAGCGATGCGCCGTCATCGATTCATGGGCTCCGGTCATCCAGGCCCGAGCCCAGTCGCCGTTCAGCGCCATCAGCGTCCCCACCTGAGGGCTGCCGTCTGCACGGGGGCGTCCCACAGCTCGGTCAGCTCATCATCGAGCTTGAGCACGGAGAGCGAGAAGCCCTGCATCTCGAGCGACGTGGTGAAGTTGCCCACGAGTGACCGCGTGATGTGCATGCCGCGCTCCTCGATGACCTCGGCGGCATGCTTGTAGGCGATGTAGAGCTCGATGAGCGGAGTGCCGCCCATCCCGTTGATGAGCAGGAGCACGTCGTCACCCGACTTGAACGGCAGGTCGTCCAGGATCGGCTCGATGATGCGGTCGACGATCGAGTCGGCCGGCTCGAGCTTGATGCGCTCGCGGCCCGGCTCTCCATGGATGCCGATGCCGATCTCGATCTCGTCGTCGGCGATGTCGAACGACGGCTCGCCCGCATGCGGGACCGTACAGGCCGTCAGCGCGACGCCCATCGTTCGGACCTGCGCATTGACCTTGGTCGCCACGGCCGTCACCGCGTCGAGGTCGTCTCCCCGCTGCGCGGCCGCTCCGGCGATCTTCTCGACGAGGACGGTACCCGCGACGCCGCGCCTGCCTGCCGTGTAGAGGGAATCCTTCACGGCGACGTCGTCGTCCGTGATGACGGAGCGCACCTCGATCCCCTCGGCGGCGGCGAGGTCGGCCGCCGTCTCGAAGTTGAGCACGTCGCCGGTGTAGTTCTTGACGATGTGCAGCACGCCCGCTCCCCCGTCGACGGCCTTGGTAGCCGCCAGGATGGGGTCGGGCGTCGGAGAGGTGAACACCGGCCCCGGCACCGCGCCGTCGAGCATGCCGTATCCCACGAAACCCGCGTGCAGCGGTTCGTGCCCGCTGCCGCCGCCGCTGACGATGGCCACCTTTCCCGCAACGGGCGCATCCGCCCGCACGATGAAGATCGGGTCGAACTCCGCTCGCACGAGGTCGCCGTGGGCGGCCACGAAACCGGTGACCGACTCGGGAACGACGTCCTTCGGATCGTTGATGAGCTTCTTCACGATTGCCCTTTCCCGACCGCGGAGCGCGCTCTACGCACTGCACGTCGACGGCGACGCGCGATCGTCACCTGCCAACCTAGCGTCGCGGGCATCGGTTGTTAAGGGGAGCTGATCAATCCCCGCTTCCCCCTGCCATCGCCCCCGTTCGCGGGTCTAGGGTGAGGGACGAGCGGGCGATGTGGCCCGAACGGTGAGAAGGGACCGACGTGAATCTCGGGATCATATTTCTTTCGGAACTGGTGGGCACAGCGATGCTTGTCCTCCTCGGTTGCGGCGTCGTCGCCAACGTCGCCCTGATCAAGACCAAGGGCTACAACGGCGGCTTCCTCATGGTCAACATCGGCTGGGGGCTCGCGGTCTTCTCCGGCGTGATCGTCGCATACAACTCGGGAGCACACCTGAACCCGGCGGTGACGCTGGGTCTGGTCGCGAACGCCGCGGACGGCCACACTCACGACTTCGTCAAGGGCATCCCGATCGACTTCGTGTCGACGATCACCTACATCGGGGCTCAGCTCATCGGCGCGATCCTCGGAGCCGTCTTCGTGTGGCTGGCCTACAAGCAGCACTTCGACGAGGAGCCCGACCCGGGCAACAAGCTCGGCGTCTTCTCCACCGGCCCCGCCATCCGCTCGTACGCGTGGAACCTGGTCACCGAGATCATCGGCACCTTCGTGCTGGTGTTCGTCGTGATCGCCTTCGGTCACCAGAACGACACCTCGGGGCTCGCCGCACTGGGAGCACTCCCGGTCGCCCTCCTCGTTATCGTGATCGGCACGTCCCTCGGTGGCCCGACCGGCTACGCGATCAACCCGGCCCGTGACCTCGGGCCCCGCATCGCCCACTTCATCCTGCCCATCAAGGGCAAGGGCCCGAGCGACTGGAGCTACTCGTGGGTGCCGGTGATCGGCCCCATCATCGGCGGACTGCTGGCGGGCTTCCTCGCCATCCCGCTGCTGCCGCTGCTCGGCTGACACGACGTGCTCGGCGGCCGATCCGCATCCCGGACGGCCGCTGAGCGACGCATGCACTAAACGATTACAAGGAGGTACATCAATGGCTGACTACGTACTGGCGATCGACCAGGGCACCACGAGCTCGCGCGCGATCATCTTCGACAAGTCGGGATCCATCGTCTCGAGCGGACAGCTCGAGCACGAGCAGATCTTCCCCAAGGCCGGCTGGGTAGAGCACGATCCCGAGGAGATCTGGAAGAACACCCGCGAGGTGATCGGCCAGGCGCTCAGCAAGGCCGACCTCACGCGGCACGACATCGCCGCCGTCGGCATCACCAACCAGCGCGAGACCGCGGTGGTCTGGGACCGCAACACGGGCAAGCCCGTCTACAACGCCATCGTCTGGCAGGACACTCGCACGCAGTCGATCGTCGACCGGCTCGCCAAAGACGGCGGCGTCGAGCGGTTCAAGCAGAAGGTGGGCCTCCCTCTCGCCACCTATTTCTCGGGAACGAAGATCGTCTGGATCCTCGAGAACGTCGATGGTGCGCGTGAGAAGGCGGAGGCCGGCGACCTGATGTTCGGGACCACCGACACCTGGGTGCTCTGGAACCTCACGGGAGGTACGGATGGAGGCGTCCACGCCACCGACGTCACCAACGCGAGCCGCACGATGTTCATGGACCTCGAGACCCTCGCATGGGACGACGACATCCTCGCCGCGTTCGACGTGCCGAAGTCGATGCTCCCCGAGATCAAGCCGTCGTCCGGAGTCTTCGGAACAGCCGAGTCGTCGAGCCTGCTGCGCGAGACCCCCATCGCCGGAATCCTCGGAGACCAGCAGGCAGCCACCTTCGGCCAGGCCGCGTTCGACACCGGCGAGTCGAAGAACACCTACGGCACGGGCAACTTCCTCATCTTCAACACGGGTGAGGAGATCGTGCACTCCAAGAACGGGCTGCTGACGACCCTCGGCTACCAGATCGGTGACGAGAAGCCGCATTACGCCCTCGAGGGTTCGATCGCCGTCACGGGTTCGCTGGTGCAGTGGCTGCGCGACAACCTGGGCATCATCTCCTCGGCCCCCGAGGTCGAGGAGCTCGCTAAGACCGTCGACGACAACGGCGGCGCGTACTTCGTCCCGGCCTTCTCGGGACTGTTCGCGCCGTACTGGCGACCGGATGCACGAGGCGCCCTGGTGGGTCTCACGCGCTACGTGAACAAGGGGCACATCGCACGGGCGGTGCTCGAGGCGACGGCGTTCCAGACCCGCGAGGTGCTGGATGCCGTCAACGCGGACTCCGGGGTCGACCTCACCGAGCTGAAGGTGGACGGCGGCATGATCGCCAACAACACCCTGATGCAGTTCCAGGCCGACATCATCGGCGTACCGGTGGTGCGTCCCGTCGTCGCCGAGACGACGGCGCTCGGTGCGGCCTACGCGGCCGGCCTCGCCGTCGGGTTCTGGAGCGACCTCGACGACCTGCGCAAGAACTGGCAGGAGGACAGCCGCTGGGAGCCGCAGATGGAAGAGGAGGAGCGCGAGCGTCAGCTCCGACTGTGGAAGAAGGCCGTTACGAAGACCTTCGACTGGGTCGACGACGACGTGCAGTAGACCGAAGCGTCGCACACAACGAGGATGGCCCCGGCATCAGCCGGGGCCAACGAGGATGGCCCCGGCATCAGCCGGGGCCATCCTCGCGTCAGGCCCGACTGCGCCGGGAGGCGTCGACCCACTGTTCGAGCTTGGCGGTGGCCGCTCCCGAATCGATGGTCGCTGCTGCGACGGCGATCTTCTCGGAGAAGCGCTCCAGGATGCTGCGCTGCATCTGGCCGTTGTCGCGGGCGAGGTCCCAGGCCACCAGGCCCGCGGCCGCGTTGAGCAGGACGATGTCGCGCACCGCGCCCTCCTCCCCCGCGAACACCGCACGGACGACGGCGGCGTTGTGTTGCGCGTCGCCTCCGATGAGCTGCTCCATCCGCGCCCGCCGCAGTCCGAGGTCGCGAGGCTCCAGGTCGTGCTCGGTCACGAGCCCGCGCGAGACCTCCCAGACATGGCTGTGCCCGGTGGTCGTGAGCTCGTCCAGCCCGTCGTCGCCTCGGAAGACGAGCGCGGTCGCCCCGCGCGTCTGGTAGACACCGACGAACAGCGGAACCCGGTCGAGATGCGCGACGCCCACCGCATTGGCCTCGGCGCGAGCCGGGTTGCACAGCGGCCCCAGGAAATTGAACACCGTGGGGATGCCGAGCTCGGCACGGGTCGGGCCGGCATGGCGGAAGCCGGGATGGAACGCGCTCGCGAAGGCGAATGTGATGCCGGTCTCCTGGAGGATCTCGGCGACGCGCTCCGCGGGAAGGGTCAGGTCGATGCCGAGGGCGCCGAGGACGTCGGAGGATCCCGACGCGCTGCTGGCGGCCTTGTTGCCGTGCTTGACCACGGGGACCCCGCTTGCTGCGGCGATGATCGCGGACATCGTGGACACGTTGACGGTGCCGAATCGGTCGCCGCCGGTGCCGACGATGTCGAGGGCCATCGGGTCGACCTCGAGGGGAACGGCGTTCTCGAGGATGGCGTCGCGGAAGCCGACGATCTCGTCCACCGTCTCCCCCTTGGCGCGGAGTGCGACGAGGAACCCCGCCAATTGCGAGGGGGTGGCCTCACCCGCCATGATCTGCTGCATGCTCCACGCCGCATCCGCCACACTGAGGTCCTCCCCCGCGAGGAGGGACGCGAGAATGGCGGGCCAGGTCTGCGTTTCGAGCATGCGCCCGATCCTATTGCTCCCAGCAAGTCACCGCGGATTCCCAGTGAGCTGACGGTTTCTCAGGCTGACCTAACTGCAATTCGAGCACGCCAGTCTGCTCGGAATGGGAAATGCTTGCCCGGTGATCGTCCATAATGGAAACTGTGACGAGCACTGTTCTGACTCAATCGGCGGTAACGCCGGCCATCAACCGGCCGAACACCGTGGCGGTGGGCACGATCGTGTGGCTCGGAAGCGAAGTGATGTTCTTCGCTGGCCTGTTCGCGATCTACTTCACGCTGCGCTCGACCGGCCCGGAGCTGTGGGCGCACCAGACCGCCATCCTCAACGTGCCGTTCGCCACCGTGAACACGCTCATCCTCGTCTCCAGCTCGTTCACCTGCCAGTTCGGCGTGTTCGCAGCGGAGCGGATGCAGCCGCGTCGCACCAGCTGGAACCCGGTGAGGTGGGGAACCGTCGAGTGGTTCTACCTGACCTTCATCCTCGGCGCGGTGTTCGTCTCCGGCCAGGTCTGGGAGTACGCGAACCTCGTCCAGGAGGGCGTCGCGCTCAACAGCGATTCCTACGGATCGGCCTTCTACCTCACCACCGGTTTCCACGCCCTGCACGTGACCGCCGGTCTCATCGCCTTCCTGCTGGTCATGGGCCGCATCTTCGCGGTCAAGAACTTCGGACACAAGGAGGCGACGTCCGCCATCGTCGTCTCGTACTACTGGCACTTCGTCGACGTGGTCTGGATCGGCCTCTTCTTCGTCATCTACATTCTGAAATAAGGATCGGGAGCGAACACACCGCCCATGCGTGAGAAAAGAACGTCGAAGCCTCGCCGCAAGTCCGGTCGCCGCCATCCGCTGGCCACCGTCGCGCTGATCGCCATCGGTCTGGCCGTGACGGGTGGCGCCTATGCCGCGATCAACTCGAGCACGGCGACCGCCGACACCCGCCCCGTCGCGAGCCAGTCCACGATCGAGCAGGGCGAGAAGCTCTTCCAGGCCAACTGCGCCACCTGTCACGGCATGGGCGCCGCGGGCACGTCCGCGGGCCCGAGCCTCGTCGGAGTGGGCGCCGCATCGGTCGACTTCCAGGTCGGCACGGGCCGCATGCCGCTGGCACAGACCGGACCGCAGGCCGAGCAGAAGCCGGTGCAGTTCACCGATGACCAGGTCAAGGCCCTCGCCGACTACGTCGCGTCACTCGGCCCCGGCCCCTCGATTCCGGCCGACCACCTCACCAACGGAGGCGGCAACGCCGCGAACGGTGCCGAACTGTTCCGCATCAACTGCGCGATGTGCCACAACGTGGCCGGCGCAGGAGGCGCACTGACCGAGGGCAAGTTCGCGCCGGCGCTGACCGACGTGTCCGGCGTCCACATCTACGAGGCGATGGTGAGCGGCCCGCAGAGCATGCCGGTCTTCAACGACCTCAACATCTCGCCCGAGGACAAGCGCGACATCATCACGTACCTCAAGTACGTGCAGGACAACCGCTCACCGGGCGGCTTCGAACTCGGTTCGCTCGGCCCGGTAGCCGAAGGCCTGTTCATCTGGATCTTCGGTCTCGGCTCTATCGTGGCGCTGACCATCTGGATCACAGCGAAGTCGAACTGATCGAAGCGTTGCGGCACGAGAACCTGCAGGAAGAGGAGAACATGGCACAGGACGATTACGACGGTAAGGACATCACCGTCGCGCACTCGTCGGGCGCCGACCATTCGCTGGGCGACCAGGACCCCGGCCTGGCCGTCGTCCCGACGGACGGCTTCAGCGACCCGGGTCTACTGCCGCACCGCCAGCGGGTCACCGACGCCGATCCGAAGAAGGCCCGTAAGGCCGAGCGCACCGTCTACACGCTGTTCTACCTCTCGATCGTCGGCAGCATCTTCGCGATCGCCGCGTACATGGCCTTCCCCATGGAGTCGAACAACGTCGGCGACGTGCGCCTCAGCACGGTCTTCATCGGCCTCGGCATCACCCTGGCCCTGCTCGCCATCGGCTTCGGTGCGGTGCACTGGGGCAAGTCGCTCATGGCCGACCACGAGGGCATCGACATCCGCCACCCCACGCGCGGCTCAGATGAGACCCGTGAGCGCGCCGTCGAGATCTTCGACGAGGCGAATCGCGAGTCCGGCTTCGGCCGACGCACCCTCATCCGCAACAGCCTGATCGGCGCACTCATCGCCTTCCCGCTGCCGGCGGTCGTGCTCTTCCGTGGCCTCGCTCCGCAGGATCAGGACCCGGTCAAGCTGCTCAGCCACACGATGTGGAAGAAGGGCACCCGCCTCACGCTGGATCCCAGCGGCCTCCCCGTCAAGGCGACGGATGTCACGCTCGGCAGCGCATTCCACATCATTCCCGAGGGCCTCGCCGAGCTCGAGCACGGCAAGCTCGAGGAGAAGGCCAAGGCTGCCGTCCTCCTCATGCGCCTCCGGCCGGAAGACCTCAACCAGCTTCCCGACCGCAAGAACTGGTCGTACGACGGCATCGTCGCCTACTCCAAGATCTGCACCCACGTCGGGTGCCCCGTAGCCCTCTACGAGCAGCAGACCCACCATCTGCTGTGCCCCTGCCACCAGTCGCAGTTCGACGTGGCCAACCACTGCGAGGTGATCTTCGGACCGGCCAAGAGGCCGCTGCCGCAGTTGCCCATCGCCGTGGATGCCGAGGGGTACCTGGTCGCGCAGAGCGACTTCCACGAACCTGTCGGCCCGAGCTTCTGGGAGCGATCGTGAGCACAGTGACAACGCAGCAACCGGCCAAGAAGGGCGGATTCACCGCCGCGGCCTCCAATTACATCGACGAGCGCACCAGCATCTCGACGGCCGTCAAGGAACTGGGTCGCAAGATCTTCCCCGACCACTGGTCGTTCCTGCTCGGCGAGGTCGCGCTCTACAGCTTCGTCGTCATCCTGTTGACGGGCTCGTTCCTGACGTTCTTCTTCCACGCGGCGATGACGCCGGTGGTCTACGACGGCTCGTACGTCCCGCTCAAGGGCGTCGAGATGTCGGCGGCGATGAACTCGACGTTGAACATCTCGTTCGACATCCGCGGCGGTCTCCTCATGCGCCAGGTGCACCACTGGGCGGCCCTGCTGTTCGTGGCCTCCATCGGCCTGCACATGCTGCGCATCTTCTTCACCGGAGCGTTCCGCAAGCCGCGCGAGCTCAACTGGGTGATCGGCTTCGTCCTCTTCATCCTCGCGATGGGTGAGGGCTTCACCGGCTACTCGCTCCCCGACGACCTGCTCTCGGGCAACGGCCTGCGCATCATCGACGGCATGGTCAAGGGCATCCCGCTGGTGGGCACCTGGATCTCGTTCCTTCTGTTCGGCGGCGAGTTCCCCGGAGAGCAGATCGTGGGGCGCCTCTACACCCTTCACATCCTGCTGCTGCCCGCGATCATCGTGGCGCTGATCGCCTTACACCTGCTCTTCATCGTGATCCACAAGCACACCCAGTTCCCTGGCCCGGGACGCACCAACGGCAACGCCGTCGGCTATCCGGTCCTGCCGGTGTACGCGGCGAAGGCGGGCGGGTTCTTCTTCATCGTCTTCGGCGTGATCACCCTGATCGCCTCGCTGTTCACGATCAACCCGATCTGGAACTACGGCCCGTACGACCCATCGCCCGTCTCGGCCGGAACGCAGCCCGACTGGTACATCGGCTTCGCCGACGGGGCTCTCCGTCTGATTCCGCCGGGCCTGGAGTTCGTCTGGCTCGACCGCACCTGGTCGTTCAACATCCTGATCCCGCTGGTCGCCCTCGGATTGTTCATCGCCGTGGTCATGCTCTATCCCTTCGTCGAGGCGTGGGTAACGGGCGACAAGCGTGAGCACCACCTCCTCGACCGACCGCGCAATGCGCCCACGCGCACCGCCATCGGCGCGGCCGGCGTCACCTTCTACGCCGGCCTCTGGGCAGCGGCGAGCTCGGACATCATCGCGACGCACTTCATGCTCACGATGGAAGGCGTCATCCACACCCTCCAGTTCGTCGTGATCGTCGGACCGTTCATCGCCTACTTCGTGACCAAGCGGGTATGCCTGGCGCTTCAGAAGAAGGATCGCGAGCTCGTCCTGCACGGCTACGAGTCCGGTCGCATCGTCAAGCTGCCGGGTGGCGAGTTCATCGAGGTGCACGAGCCGCTCGACGAGTACGAGCGCTGGCGCCTGGTGAGCTTCACCGACTACAAGCCGCTCATGATCCGTCCTAACGCCAACGGCAAGATCACGGTCGCGCAGCGCGTGCGCGCCAGCCTGTCCCGCTGGTTCTTCGAGGACCGCATCGCGCCCGTCACCAAGACGGAGCTCGAGGCGGCCCACGGTCACGGCCACCACGAGGTGGACATGGGCGAGGTCGAGGAGATCACGGTGGGCGAGATGAACGTGCACCGGGAGACGGTCGGGCGCTGACACCGGGGCTGGTCGAACGCCTCTCCCGCTGGCTGCGCTGCCCGGTCTGCGAGAAGGCGCTTCTCCCCGCTCCACCGTTGGCTCTCCGGTGCGCTGACGGTCACTCGTTCGACGCCAACAAGCGCGGTTTCGCCACTCTCGTGCCGAGCAACGATCGGATGGTCGGCGACGCCGCCGCCATGCTCGATGACCGCGCCGCGTTCTTGGCGGAGGGCCACTACTCCCCCATCGCGGCGGCGGTCGCCCATGCCGCTGCAGGTGGTCGGGCCGTGCTCGACGCCGGATGCGGCACCGGCTACTACTTGGGAGCCGTGCTCGACGCCGGTGACAGTGTCGACGCCCTCGCGATGGACCTCTCCCCCGACGCGGTCCGCCGCACGGTGCGCGCGACGGGATCCGTCGGATTGGTGGCCGACACGTGGCGACCCCTGCCGATCAGGACAGCCTCATCCGACGTCGTCCTGGACGTGTTCGCGCCGCGGAACCTTCGCGAGTTCCACCGTGTGCTGCGCGACGACGGACGTCTGGTCGTCGTCGTGCCGACGGGAGAGCACCTACGCGAACTCCGCGCCGCGGGTCGCGCCATCGGCATCCCCTCCGACAAGGTCGACGCCGTCGTCGCCGATGCCGCACCGCTGTTCTCCCCCACCGCCACCGTTCGCATCGACTTCGCGATGACACTCACCGGGGAGTCGATCGACCGGCTCGTCGGCATGGGCCCATCGGCGCACCACCGCCAGGCGACGATCGCCCCTGAGACGGACGCCGACGCGACGGACGCCGACGCGACGGAGATGACCATGCACGCGAGCGTCGACGTCATGACGCTCGCGAAACGTTGACGTCCTCCCGCTCAGAGAGCGACGGGAGACTCAGCGAGCGAAGTTGCCGCGGTAGTACTCGTAGCACCAGCCCACGAGGCTGATGAGGACCAGGCCGACCGCGCAGAACGAGAGCCACACGCCGACGGCGGTTCCGAGGATGAACAGTCCCACCGACCCGCCCATCAGCAGCGGCCACCAGCTCCACGGGCTGAAGAAGCCGAGCTCGGCATCGCCGTCGTCGATGTTGGCATCGAGCCGGTCCTCGGGTAACTCCCCGCCCTGCGCGCCGTGCACGCGGCCGACGTAGAAGGCCAGGAATGCTGCGAGGATTCCCGCGAGAGCCATCGCGAGGGTGCCGACCGGCTCCCAGTAACCCCGGTCGATGACATTCCAGATCGTGTAGACGGCCGAGGAGAGGAAGAAGAAGATCGACAGGATCCAGAAGAGGACGGTGTTGACTCTCATCTACTTGACCTCGCTGGTCTCTGCGTCTGCGGTGGGCGCATCGGGAGCATCCTTCGCCGGCCCGATGCCGATCGGCATGCCGGCCTCGGGGTGGTTGAGGTCGAACGCCGGACGCTCGGAACGGATGCGCGGGATGGAGGTGAAGTTGTGTCGCGGCGGCGGGCAGCTGGTGGCCCACTCGAGCGACCCACCGTAGCCCCACGGGTCGTTGACGGTCACGCGCGGTGCTCGGCGCGCGGTGATGTACACGTTGAGGAAGAAGGGGATCAGCGAGATCGCGAGGATGCCGGCGCCGATCGAGGACACCTGGTTCATCCACGTGAACCCGTCGTCGGGCAGGTAGGACGCGTACCGACGAGGCATGCCGACGACGCCCAGCCAATGCTGGATGAGGAAGGTCGTGTGGAAGCCGATGAACAGCAGCCAGAAGTGGATCTTGCCGAGGCGCTCGTTGAGCATCTTGCCGGTCCACTTGGGCCACCAGAAGTAGAAGCCGGCGAACATCGCGAAGACGACAGTGCCGAAGACGACGTAGTGGAAGTGCGCGACCACGAAGTAGGTGTCCGAGACGTGGAAGTCCAGCGGCGGGCTGGCGAGGATGACACCCGTCAGGCCTCCGAAGACGAACGTGACGAGGAAGCCCAGCGTCCAGAGCATGGGCGTCTCGAACGTCACTGAGCCACGCCACATCGTGCCGATCCAGTTGAAGATCTTGACGCCGGTTGGCACCGCGATGAGCATCGTCATGAGCGCAAACCACGGCAGCAGCACGGAGCCCGTGACGTACATGTGGTGGGCCCAGACGGTGACGGACAATGCCGCGATGGCGATCGTCGCGTAGATCAGGGTCTTGTACCCGAAGATCGGCTTGCGGCTGAAGACCGGGAAGATCTCGGAGACGATCCCGAAGAACGGCAGGGCGATGATGTAGACCTCGGGGTGGCCGAAGAACCAGAACAGGTGCTGCCACAGCATGACGCCGCCGTTGGCCGGGTCGTAGATGTGGGCGCCGTAGACGCGGTCGGCTGCCGCCGCGAGGATGGCGGCCGCGAGCACCGGGAACGCCATCAGCACGAGTAGCGACGTCACGAGGGTGTTCCAGGTGAAGATCGGCATGCGGAACATGGTCATGCCGGGCGCACGCATGGTGATGATCGTTGTGATGAAGTTGACGCCACCGAGGATCGTGCCGAATCCGCTCATGCCGAGGCCGAGCATCCAGAGGTTACCGCCGAGCCCTGGTGAGAAGGTCGTCGACGCCAGTGGTTGGTAGGCGAACCACCCGAAGGATGCCGCACCCTGGGGGGTCAGGAACCCGCCGACGGCGATCATGCTGCCGAACAGGAACAGCCAGAAGGCGAAGGCGTTCAGACGCGGGAAGGCGACGTCGGGGGCCCCGATCTGCAGTGGCATGACGACGTTCGCGAAGCCGGCGAACAGCGGGGTCGCGAACATCAGCAGCATGATCGTGCCGTGCATCGTGAAGAGCTGGTTGTACTGCTCCTTGGTGGCGACGATCTCCAGGCCCGGCTCGAACAGCTGGGCGCGGATGATGAGCGCCATGACGCCGCCGACGCAGAAGAACACGAACGAGGTGATCAGGTACATGTACCCGATGACCTTGTGGTCGGTCGACGTGATCCAGCGGACGAAGATGTTGCCCTTGCGTTCGACCCGAGGGGCTCCGAACGTGCGTGAGGGGGCCGGAGCCGGTGCTGTAGCGGTGCTCATGGCTTACTTGCCTTCCTGCGTCGCGGGCGCCTTGATGCCCGGAAGGTTCTGGTTGCGATCGAACCCGTTGTCGAGCTGGCCGGTCTGGCCGAGGTTCTTCAACGACTCGATGTAGTCCTGGTACTTCGCCTCCGACACGACCTTGACCT
Organism: Orlajensenia flava; assembly: GCF_004801905.1. Taxonomy (GTDB): domain Bacteria; phylum Actinomycetota; class Actinomycetes; order Actinomycetales; family Microbacteriaceae; genus Orlajensenia; species Orlajensenia flava. The sequence continues at coordinate 291,922 of NZ_SSSN01000003.1, forward strand.
GGAAGAGCATCGCCGAGTGGTACTCGCCGCAGAGCTCGGCGCACTTGCCCTTGTAGGTTCCCTCGCGGGTCGGGGTGACGTACATGTAGTTGGTCTTGCCCGGGAACATGTCCTTCTTGTAGAGGAAGTCGATGACCCAGAAGGAGTGGATGACGTCGCGCGAGTTGAGCTGGATCTCGACCTTCTTGTCGACCGGCAGGTAGAGCGTCGGCAGCTCGGACTCGACCAGCGCGCCCTGAGCGTCGGCGTTCTCGGCCGTCGGGTACTGAGCCTGGATGCCCGGCGAGTAGACGTCCTCGTCGACGTAGTTGAAGTCCCATGCCCACTGCTTCGCCACGACGTTGATGGTCACGTCGGGCTGCGCGTACGGCTTCTCGATCTCGGCCTGGTCGCGGGCCGTGAAGGCGAAGAAGCCGAGGACGAGGATGAGCGGCACGATCGTGTAGAAGATCTCGATCGGCATGTTGTAGCGCAGCTGCACGGGCAAACCGGTCTGGCCCTTGCGGCGACGGTAGACCACGATCGCCCAGATCGTGAGGCCCCAGGTGATGATGCCGACGACGAGCAGGACGATCCACGAGGTGACCCAGAGGCCGGAGACCATCGACGTGTGGTTGGTGACGGGCTTCTCATCGGCTTGGAAGCCGGGAAGGAAGCCGTTGAGCTGGGCCTGGGTGCACCCGGCCAGTACTACGGCTAGCGTCGCTGCGATCGGAATTGCAGCCCATCGGAGACGGCGGTTGTGGCGCACCGGTGACCTTTCGGGAGACTCTGAGACACTTCGCAGGAAGTGCCGTTGTTCACCTCCACACTACTCCGCGCGTTCACCGCACGAGTGCATGACGGCCACTTCGGGGCGTGAATCGAGCCTTAACCGAGACCGGGGACCACCCTTTCGGATGATCCCCAGCCGGAGCTGATAAAGCCTCAGTGGAACGAGTCGCCGCAGGCGCAGCTCCCCTGGGCGTTCGGGTTGTCGATGGTGAAGCCCTGCTTCTGGATGGTGTCCTCGAAGTCGATGGTCGCTCCGTCGAGGTAGGGCACGCTCATCTTGTCGACGATCACCTCGACGCCGTCGAAGTCGACGGTGGCATCGCCGTCGAGCATCCGCTCGTCGAAGTAGAGCTGGTAGATGAGGCCGGAGCATCCGCCGGGCTGAACGGCGACGCGCAGCCGAAGGTCATCGCGACCCTCCTGATTCAGCAGGCTCTTGACCTTCGACGATGCCGTCTCGGAGAGCAGGACGCCGTGCTCGGCGACCCGGGTGGTGGTGTCGGTCATGATGCTCCTTCGCGCCTGGCGCTGTCGAGGGGAGGACTGATCAGATTCTAACCCGCCGCGCTGGACGATCGACCGTCCGCTCCGCGCGCGTTCAGGCGTTCGAGGAGCAGGGCCTCGGCGAGCACGGACTTCTTGTAGACGCCGAGGTGGAGCGACTCGTTCGGGCTGTGCGCCCGCGAGTCGGGGTCCTCGACACCCGTGACGAGGATCTGGGCCTCGGGGAAGACGCGCACGAGGTCGGCGATGAAGGGGATCGATCCGCCGACGCCCATCTCCACGGCGGGGCGCCCCCAGGCATCCTCCATGGCGGCGGTCGCCTCCGCGACGGCCCAGCCGGACGTGTCGACGAGGAACGGGTCGCCCTTCTCCACCTTGTCGATCTCGACGACCGCCCCGAACGGCGTGTTGGCCCGGATGTGGGTGTCGATCGCGGCGAGGGCATCCGTCGCCGTCTGTCCGGGTGCGATGCGCACGCTGACGCGGGCCGCGACGCTCGGCAGCAGGGTGTTGGAGGCGTTGCCGACGCTCGGCAGATCCATGCCCGTGACCGTGACGGCCGGCTTGTCCCAGATGCGGCTGAGGATGGTTCCTGTGCCGATCGGCGAGACCTGATCGAGCAGTCCCGTCTCGGCGCGCAGCTGCGACTCGGGATACTCCGGTGTCGGCGCCTCTCGCGACGTCAGCCCGTCGATCGCCACCGAACCGTCCTCGGTGTGCAGGCTCGCGAGGATGCGGACCATCGCGAGCATCGCATCCGGGACCGCTCCCCCGAACATCCCGGAGTGCACGGCGTGGTCGAGGGTGCGCACGGTCAACCGGAACGCGACGTTCCCGCGCAGGGCGACCGTGATGGCCGGCGTCTCGGTGTCCCAGTTGCCGGAGTCGGCGACGACGATGACATCCGAGGCCAGCGCATCGCGGTTCTCATCGAGGAAGTTCGCGAAGCTCAGCGATCCGGCTTCCTCCTCTCCCTCGATGAACACGGCGATGCCGAGATCGAACTCGGCTCCGTGCGCCTCGACCAGGGCGCGGATGGAGGCGACGTGCGCCATGATTCCCGCCTTGTCGTCAGCGGCTCCTCGTCCGTACAGCCGATCCCCACGCAACGTCGGCTCGTACGGGGGCGAGTCCCAGTCATCAGCGTCTCCGGGGGGCTGGACGTCGTGGTGAGCGTAGAGCAGGACGGTGGGCGCGCCGTTCCGGGCCGCGCGGGACGCGAGCACGGCCGGGTTGCCCAGTTCTCCTCCATCAGCGACAGGCGCTTGACGGATGGAGACGTCGTCGAAGACTCCGAGTCCGCGCATCAGGTCGGCGACGGCCTCAGCGGAGCGGTGCACGTGAGACTGGTCGAAGGCGGGCCAGGAGACCGATGGGATGCGCACCAGGTCGGTCAGGTCGGCGATGGTGGCGGTGAAGCCGTCATCGACAGCCCTCCGCACGGCCGCCTGACCCGGATCGACGTCGGAAACGGCTGTATCATGCTCGTTGCTCATGCGGGTAATCTTAAGTGAACCGATTGTGCGAGGAACCAACTGTGGCCAAGCAGACTGCGCCCGAGGGCGCCGAGTCCATCATCGAGACCGCCGACGAGACGGCGGCCCGCCTGAAGAGCGGCAAGGGCGCTCCGACGCCCACTCGACGCGAGCAGGAGGCTGCGCGTAAGCGCCCCCTGGTGCCGAATGATCGCAAGCAGGCCGCGAAGGACGCCAGAGCCGCCGGAGCGGTCGCTCGCGAGAAGGCTCGCGTCGGCATGGCCGCGGGAGACGAGCGCTACCTTCCCGTTCGCGACCGCGGCGCCCAGAAGCGCTACGTGCGCGACTACGTCGACGCGCGGTTCGGCATCGGCGAGTTCATGCTCCCGGTGATGGCGATCGTCATCGTGCTGACCTTCATCCCCGACTACACCGTCCAGACGTACGGCATCCTCGTGCTCTGGGCCTTCTTCATCATCGCCGTCATCGACGTCGTCATCCTCGGTTTCACCCTCAACCGCAAACTGGCCGCGAAGTTCGGCGCAGACAAGGTGGAGAAGGTGCGCTGGTACGCCGCGATGCGGTCACTGCAGCTGCGCGTCATCCGGCTTCCGAAGCCGCAGGTCAAGCGCGGGCAGTTCCCGAAGTAGGGCTCAGCGCTCGAAGGCGCCCAGACGGATGCACGGCACGCGCATCTCGTCGTCGGTGAACGCGCCGTGCTGCCCGATCATCTGCCGGGCGGACACGTTGGGGTCCCGCGAGTCGTAGTAGGCGATCTGCGCCCGTGCGGAGACGACGACGTCGCCGATGCGCGAGCGTGCGGCATCCGTCGTCTCGCCGAAGAGTCCGTCGGCGACCGCCTCGTCGCGGGTGAACACCCGCGCTCGGTGCCCCTCGAGGTCCCGCCACGACCGGGCGAGGCTGTCGACCGCCCCGTGCGGAGCATCGGGTTCGATGTACAGGTAGAGGCACCGGGGGTCGCCGCCGACGTGGCGGACGTTCGCGATCAGCTCGGGCGCGGTGTCGAAGAGCACCTGCTTCTCGGCTGCAACGTCGAGGATGCCGTGGTCGGCGGTCACCAACGCGCCGGTCGAGGACGGCAGGGTGCGTGCGAAAGCCGCGATCTCGGCGTCGAGGGTCTCGAGCTCGCCGATCCAGCGATCGGATTCCCAGCCGCGCGCGTGGCCGGCCATGTCGAGTTCCGGCACGTACACGTAGACGAGGGCTCGCTCGGTCGAGGCGATCAGCTCGCTCGCTCGCGCGAAACGGTCGGCGATGGAGCGGGCGGGGACGTACTGGGCGCCCCGGAGCAGGGCCTGGCTGAGTCCCGAATCGGCGAAGCGATGAGGGCCGACGGCATAAGCGGGCACGCCGGCAGCGACGGCTCGTTCGAACACCGTGGGCAGCGGCTGCCAGACGGTGGGAACCATGCCATCGTCCCAGCCGCTGAGTTGATTGACCACGCGATCGTTGGCCGCGTCGAGCACGCGATAGCCGACCAGGCCGTGCTGACCGGGATCGACTCCGGTGCACAGCGAACCGAGCCCGACGGCCGTCGTCGCCGGGAAGACGCCGGTGATCACCGCCCGCTTGGTGAACCGTGTCGACAGGTAGCGCGCGTGACCGGCCGCCTGCCGGAGATTGGCGGCTCCCAGCCCATCGACGAGCACGACCACCGCATGCCTCACGGCCGGCAGATCGAGGCGATTGGGCGCGCCGAGCGCACTGGCCAGGCAACTTGCGAGCACGTCGGCCAGCCTCGGAGGAGGGGTCGGAGCGGCAGGTACCATGGGCATCGCGCTCAGTCTCGCACAGGCCGGGCGGTGCAGAACCCCGGTTCAGAACCGACAAGCAGAAGACACGGATGGCCCGCCAGAACTCCACACCAGCGAACGAGATCACCGAACGCATCGAGGATGTCGATGTCGCGGCGGAGATGCAGGGCTCGTTCCTCGAATACGCGTATTCCGTCATCTACTCACGAGCCCTCCCCGACGCGCGCGACGGATTGAAGCCCGTGCAGCGGCGCATCCTGTTCGGGATGAGCGAGATGGGCCTGCGGCCCGATCGCGGTCATGTGAAGAGCTCCCGGGTCGTCGGCGAGGTGATGGGCAAGTACCACCCTCACGGTGACACGGCCATCTACGACGCCCTCGTGCGCATGGCGCAGGCGTTCACCCTGCGCGTGCCCCTCGTCGACGGGCACGGCAACTTCGGGTCGCTGGATGACGGGCCCGCTGCTCCGCGCTACACCGAGGCGCGCCTGGCCGCACCCGCGATGACGATGACGGAGAGCCTCGACGAGGACGTCGTCGACTTCGTGCCGAACTACGACAACTCCGCCCAGCAGCCGGACGTGCTCCCGGCGGCCTATCCGAACCTGCTGGTCAACGGAGCGAGCGGCATCGCCGTCGGCATGGCCACCAACATGGCGCCCCACAACCTCATCGAGGTGATCTGCTCAGCCCGGCACCTGCTCTCCCATCCGGATGCCACCCTCGACGACCTGATGGAGTTCGTTCCCGGACCCGACCTGCCGTCGGGGGGAACCATCGCGGGACTCGCCGGCATCCGCGACGCCTACGCCACCGGCCGCGGAAGCTTCAAGACCCGCGCCAAGGTGCGCGTCGAGCAGATCACCGCCCGCAAGACCGGCCTCGTCGTCACCGAGCTGCCCTACCTCGTCGGCCCCGAGAAGGTCATCGAGAAGATCAAGGACGGGGTCACCGCCAAGAAGATCAGCGGTATCTCGGATGTCACCGACCTCACCGATCGCACGAACGGATTGCGACTGGTCATCGGCATCAAGACCGGTTTCAGCCCGGATGCCGTGCTCGAGCAGCTGTACCGGCTCACGCCGCTCGAGGACTCCTTCAACATCAACGCCGTTGCGCTCGTGGACGGCGGTCCGCGAACGCTCGGACTCCGCGAGCTGCTGGTGGTCTACGTCGAGCACCGCGTCGACGTGGTGACCCGGCGTTCCCGTTACCGACTCGCACGGCGACGCGACCGACTGCACCTCGTCGACGGACTCCTCGTGGCCATCCTGGACATCGACGAGGTCATCCAGGTCATCCGTTCGAGCGACGACACCGCTGCCGCGCGCGCCCGACTCATCGAGGTCTTCGACCTCAGTGCGTTGCAGGTCGACTACATCCTGGCGCTGCAGCTACGGCGCCTCACCCGGTTCTCCCGCATCGAGTTGGAGGCCGAGCGCGACAAGCTGCGCGCCGAGATCGAGGAGCTCGAATTCCTGCTCGCGGCCGACCACCGCATCCGCGCCCTCGTATCCGACGAGCTCGGCGAGATCGCCGACCGTTTCGGCACGCCGCGTCGAACGCTCCTGACCGAGGCGAAGCCGTCCATCGCCGGCGCTGCAGCCAAGAGGGCTGCTGCCGAGCTGGAGGTGGCCGACGCCCCCTGTCGCGTCTACCTGACGGCGACCGGCCGGATCGCCCGGGTGGATCTGGCGGAGCGCGATCCCGACGCCGCGCCCCGTCAGCGTCGGCGAAGCAAGCACGATGCCGTGCGGTCGAGCATCGACACGACCAGTCGCAGCGAGATCGGCGCGGTGACAAGCAAGGGCCGCTTGGTGCGCTTCACGCCCGTCGACCTGCCGGTCCTTCCGGAGACATCGGTGCAACTCGGGGCCGGCGTCCGCATCACCGACTACCTGAGCCTCACCGATCGATCCGAGCGCGTCCTCAGCCTCGTGTCCCTCGTCGGCGACTCCCCCATCGCCCTCGGCACGCGGCTCGGCGTCGTCAAGAGGGTGGCGGCCGGCGGCTACCCGGCCCGCCCGGACTTCGAACTCATCACGCTCAAGCCCGGCGACGAGGTGGTGGGTGTCGCCCAGGGCAGCGACGCCGACGAGTTCGTGTTCGTGACGACGGACGCCCAGTTGCTGCGCTTCCCCGCCTCATCCGTGCGACCCCAGGGCGTCGCCGCCGGTGGCATGGCCGGGGTCAACCTCGGCGCAGGGGCGACCGTCCTGTTCTTCGGCATCGTTCCGGCGTCCGCTGCGGACGAGACCGTCGTCGTGACGATCGCCACCGGCGCGGAGACGCTGCTCGGAACCGACCCGGGTTCAGGCAAGGTCAGTCCCCTCTCAGAGTTCCCGGCCAAGGGACGGGCGACGGGCGGAGTGCGCGCACAACGCTTCCTCAAGGGCGAGGGGGCACTCTCGCTCGCGTGGGCGGGACCGGCTCCGGCGATGGCCGTCGCGGCCGACGGCACTGCCCGCACGCTGCCGGACCCGGGAGCCAAGCGCGACGCATCGGGTGTTCCGCTCGACGCGGTGGTTGCCGCCGTCGGACGCGCGATCGACTAGCCGCGCATCACGCGTCGATGCTCTCCCGCGAGAGCCGGTCGGAGCTCTCGATGAGGAACTCCTTGCGGGGGGCGACCTCGTTGCCCATGAGCAGCTCGAACACGCGCCCCGCGTTCTCAGCATCACTGAGGTTCACCCGACGCAGCGTGCGGTGCCGGCGATCCATCGTCGTCCCCGCCAGCTGGTCGGCATCCATCTCGCCCAGTCCCTTGTAGCGCTGGATGGGGTCCTGATAGCGCTTGTTCTGCTTGTCGAGCGTCGCCAGGACGCGGCCCAGTTCGGCCTCCGAGTAGGTGTAGACGGTCTCGTTCGGCTTGGAGCCCGGATTCATCACCACTACACGGTGCAGCGGCGGAACGGCCGCGAACACCCGGCCCTCGTCGATCATGGGACGCATGTAACGGAAGAACAGGGTGAGGAGCAGGGTACGGATGTGGGCCCCGTCGACGTCGGCGTCGCTCATGATGATGACCTTGCCGTACCGCGCCGACGCGATGTCGAAGGTGCGCCCTGAGCCGGCGCCGATCACCTGGATGATCGACGCGCATTCGGCGTTGGAGAGCATGTCGGAGACGCTCGCCTTCTGCACGTTGAGGATCTTGCCGCGGATGGGCAGGAGGGCCTGGTGCTCGCTGTCCCGGGCCAGCTTGGCCGTTCCGAGCGCCGAGTCGCCCTCCACGATGAACAACTCGCTCTGGGCGACGTCGCTCGACCGGCAGTCGACCAGCTTGGCGGGCAGCGACGAGCTCTCCAGCGCGTTCTTGCGGCGTTGCGTCTCCTTGTGCGCTCGCGCCGAGATGCGCGATTTCATCTCGGCGACGACCTTGTCGAGGAGCAGCGCTGACTGGGCCTTGTCGTCGCGCTTGGTCGAGGAGAACCGCTCGGCCATCGCCTTGGCCACGACGCTCGCGACGATCGCGCGCACGGCCGGCGTGCCGAGCACCTCCTTCGTCTGACCCTCGAACTGCGGCTCCGGAAGCCGGACGGTGAGCACGGCCGTGAGGCCGGCGAAGATGTCGTCCTTCTCGGGCTTGTCCGACCCGGCCTTCAACCGTCGGGCGTTCTGCTCGATCTGTGCTCGGAGGAACTTGAGCATCCCCTGATCGAAGCCGGTCTGGTGGCTGCCGCCCTTGGGCGTCGCGATGATGTTGACGAAGCTGCGCATGACGGTGTCATAGCCCGTGCCCCACCGCACGGCGATGTCGACCTCGCACTCACGGTGCAGCTCGGTGGGCACCATCGCGCCGTGCTCGCTCAGGACGGGCACCGTCTCGGTGAAGGTGCCAGAGCCGGTGAGTCGCCACGTGTCGGTGAGCGGAGCGTCCGGCGCGAGGTGGTCGACGAACTCGGCGATCCCGCCATCGAATCGGAACTCGTCGCTGTGCGGCTCGAAGCCGCGCTCGTCGGTGACGGTGATGCCGAGGCCCGGCACGAGGAAGGCGGTCTGACGGGCACGGCTGAGCAGCTCATCCGTCTGGAAATCGGCGCCCTTGGTGAAGATCTGCGGATCGGCCCAGTAGCGCACGCGCGTGCCGGTGACGGCCTTGGCGACCTTGCCGATCACGCGCAGCTCGCTGCCGTTCTCGAACGGCGTGAACGGAGCGGTCGGACTGGGGGTTCCGGAATCGGCGAAGACGCCCGGCTCGCCCCGTCGGAACGACATGGCCCAGGTCTTCCCGCCGCGATCGACCTCGACGTCGAGCCGCTCGGAGAGGGCATTGACGACGGATGCGCCGACACCGTGCAGACCACCCGACGCGGCGTAGGAGCCCGAACCGAACTTTCCGCCGGCGTGGAGCTTGGTGTAGACCACCTCGACGCCGCTGAGCCCTGTCTTCGGCTCGATGTCGACCGGAACGCCGCGCGCACGGTCGCGGACCTCGACGCTGCCATCGGGGTGCAGGGTCACCGAGATCGTGTCACCGTACCCGCCGAGCGCCTCGTCGACGGAGTTGTCGATGATCTCCCAGAGACAGTGCATGAGCCCACGGGAATCGGTTGATCCGATGTACATGCCGGGCCGCTTGCGCACGGCCTCGAGCCCCTCGAGTACGGAGAGGTGTCTGGCCGAATAGTCGCTGCTCACGTCGGTCAACTCTAGCCGCGGCCCCCGACGCTGCCCGCGCAGACACGGGTCGACCGAGAAGGTCACGATTGGTACGCGCAGAGCGAAATACCCCGACACCCGACCTGATTGTCGCCGTGTGCGTGTTTACATTGACGTACCGGTTGTTCAGTCGTCACGAAAAAGGAGGGTCAGTCCGATGTCACAGATCACCACCCCGAACGGCGCCGTTGATGAACTCGAGACCGCGCACCAACTGACCGCCCTGGATCGCTGCGACGCCTGCGGAGCTCAGGCTTACATCCGCGTCGTGGTCAACAGCGGAGAACTGCTGTTCTGCGCTCATCACGGTCGCAAGCACCAAGAGAAGCTCGCTTCCATCGCGCACAGCTGGCACGACGAGTCCTCTCGACTTCTCGAGAACTGACGCCCCACGAACACACGAGAACGCCCGGAGCCTGCTCCGGGCGTTCTCGTCTGCCTACCGATCAGTCTGCGGTCTGCCCCAGACGCTCGAGGATCGCGGCACGCGCACGGGCTGCGTGCTTGTCGGCTTCGACGGCTCGCTCCCCCGCCACGTAGCCCGCTCCGAGGCGGGTGAACATCGACGCGAGCAGATGGTCGGCCATCGCCGGGTTCTTCGCGAGCAGCGGGCCATGCAGGTGGGTGCCGATGACCTCGCCCATGACGACGCCCTCCTGCGACGAGTCGCGACCGTTGCCGACGCCGTAGGCGACTCGACCGAGCGGCGACCCCTCGGCTCCGACGTACGCGCGAGCGTGGTTCTCGAAGCCGACCAGTCGGCCGAAGCGCGGGGACGCGACCACGATGTCGTCGCTGACGCGCGCCGTGTTCGCCACCGCGCGTCCGGCCACGAGGCCGAGCCCTTCGGTCACCGTGTTGTCGTCGTGCTCGATGCCCCATGAGAGCAGTTCGAGGCCCGTGCCGACCGCGAGGATCGGCACGCCGCGGGTCGCCGCCACGCGCAGTTCGTCGTGAATGGCCAGGAGCAGGTCGCGGGCGGCTTCCAGGTCGGCGTCGGATCCCGACCCGATGACGATCGCGTCGGGATCGGGCGGAAGGTCGTCGGGATGCTCGACCGGGACGACGACCGCCTCCGCGCCGCCCCATCGCGCACGGCGGGCGAGCACCTGAGCGTTCTCGGCGTCGCCGTTGGTGTTGAGCAGGCTCGGGGCGATGACGGCCACGGTGATCGAGACGGTCACGATACGACCTCCGTGTCCGCCGTCAGGCCGAGGTGCGCGCGGGTGCGGCGCATCGAGTCGGCCGAGAAGATGATGGTCTTCATCCCCCGCGATGGTGGCGGCGCGGCAAGGAAGTCGTCGATCGCTCGCGCCAGATCGTCCTCGACGCGCCCGATCCGCACGTCGTCGTAGGCCAACTGCAGGGCGAGTTCGGCGGCCTTCGATCCGCTCACGATATCGACGGAACCGAGTGCCGAGGTGTCGACCGGCCAGAAGTACGAGGGGTCGCGCACGTCGGAGCCGATCGCGAAGAGCTTCGGCGCGTCGGTGTCGACGGTGTCGATGTTCAGCTGGAAGCTCGCGGGGTTCTGCACGAGCACGAACTCGACGTTCTGGCCGTCGATGGAGACCACTTCCCCGCGGCCGAACACCGGCGGGATGGCGCCGATCGCGGCGCACGCGACTCCGGCGTCGAACGCCTCGCCGAGGACGGCCTTCGCGGTCGCGAGGGCGGCTGCGGCATCCGTCGCGTAGTGAACGCCTCGGGCGGGGAGATTGATCGTGTGTTCGAAGCCGTCGACCGACAGCGTCGCCAGCCTGCCGTCGACCGCGGTGACGAGCACGCCATCGGCTGCTGGCAGGCGCTCCTCGGACTGGCGGGCGTGGCCGAGTCCGTGCCGGCTCCGGTCGAGCACCTCCGTCGTCACCCCGAAGCGCAAGAACTGCACCCGATCGTGCAATGCCTCGGCGAGCTCGACGAGATGCGCGTCGTCGGCGTTGACCACCACGGTGCCGGTCGCCCGATGTGCGATGCGGGCGAGCATCCCTGCCACCATCTCCGGGTCGTGGAACCGGTCGATCTGGTCGACCATGACGTTCGTGAGCGCCACGACTCGAGGTGAGAGCTGCGGGGCGATGAGAGCGCCGTGCCCTTCATCCATCTCCAGGACGGCGATGTCCCGGGCGATGCGTCCGGAGAGGTCGGCCTCCTCGAGCAGCGCTGAGGTGAGGCCCTGCGAGATGTTGGCGGTAGAGGGGTTGGTGAAGACGCTGCGCCCATGCGCGCGCAGGGCGGCGACCAGCATCTTGGTGGTCGTCGACTTGCCGCTCGATCCGGAGACGATCACGAGACCGCCCGCGAAGGAGTTGAGCGCGTGGGCGAGGTAGCCCGGCGCGATCCTGTTCACCACCAGCCCGGGTACGGCAGAACCCCCGCCCGGCTTCCTCAGCCGGGCGAGGGTGCGTACCGATCGCCCGACGAGGATCGCCGGGGCGTAGCGCACCGTGACTCCTACTCGAGGTAGTCGCGCAGGGACTGCGACCGCGACGGGTGGCGGAGCTTCGCCATCGTCTTCGACTCGATCTGACGGATGCGCTCGCGCGTGACGCCGAACGTGTCGCCGATCTGGTCGAGCGTCTTCGGCATGCCGTCGCCGAGCCCGAAGCGCATGCGGATCACTCCGGCCTCGCGCTCCGAGAGGGAGTCGAGCAGGCTCTCCAGCTGCTTCTGCAGCATGGTGAAGCCCACGGCGTCTGCGGGCACGACAGCCTCGGTGTCCTCGATGAGGTCGCCGAACTCGCTGTCGCCATCCTCACCGAGCGGCGTGTGCAGCGAGATCGGCTCGCGGCCGTACTTCTGCACCTCGATGACCTTCTCGGGGGTCATGTCGAGCTCGCGGCTGAGCTCCTCGGGCGTGGGCTCGCGGCCCAGGTCCTGCAACATCTGACGCTGCACCCGGGCGAGCTTGTTGATGACCTCGACCATGTGCACGGGGATGCGGATGGTGCGCGCCTGGTCGGCCATGGCGCGCGTGATGGCCTGACGGATCCACCAGGTGGCGTAGGTCGAGAACTTGAAGCCCTTGGTGTAGTCGAACTTCTCGACGGCACGGATGAGGCCGAGGTTGCCCTCCTGGATCAGGTCGAGGAACTGCATGCCACGACCCGTGTAGCGCTTGGCGAGCGAGACGACCAGCCGGAGGTTGGCACCCAGCAGGTGGCTCTTGGCACGAGCACCGTCCTTGGCCACCCACTGCAGCTCGCGGCCCAGCTGGCTCTTGCGCTCGACGTCGGAGAGGTGCGAGAGCTTCTCCTCCGCGAACAGTCCAGCCTCGATGCGCATGGCGAGCTCGACCTCTTCGGCCGCGTTCAGCAGCGCGACCTTTCCGATCTGCTTGAGGTAGTCCTTGACGGGGTCGGCCGTGGCGCCGGTGATCTGCGAGGAGTAAACCGGCACGTCGTCCTCGTCGTCGACGAGGGAGAGACGCAGGGCGCCCGTCGGCAGCGGCTCGACGGCAGCGGCCGGCTTGGCCTCCTCATCGTCGTCGAAGTCGTCGGCGTCCTCGCCGGCGGCTTTGGCGTCCTTCTCGGGAGCCTCGTCGCTCGACTCGTCCGACGGCTCGTCTGCCGTGTCGTCGGCAGCGGTCTCGAGCGCCTCGGCGTCGACGTCGTCCGACTCGTCGTCCGCGTCGGCCGCCTTGGCCCGGGCGCGGGTCGGCTTCTTGAGTGCTGCGGGGGCGTCATCCGTCTTCTTGGCGGCGGTCTTGCCAGCGGCTGGCGCGGCTGCGGTCTTCGCCGGAGCCTTGGTGGCGGCCGTCTTCGAAGCCGGCTTCGTCGCGCGCTTCGTCGTCGTAGCGGTTGCGGCCGCGACGGAGGGTGCTGCGGCCTCGACGGCCGCGTCCGTGATCGGTGCGGTTTTGGCTGGCATTCGAACCCCTCTCATCCGAGACGAACGCTGAGCGTCTCCCCCGGATCGACCGGCCATAGGAGTGCCGATCGAGAAAATGGACATTACTAAGACCCATGTCAAGTCCGACTGGCTGACGCCCGCGCCCCACATCGTGGGATTCGGCGCCGCCCGGAGATGAACGGGTCCTATTGACAATTATTGCACGAATCGCTAGCGCGGCTGACCTCCGCGCCACCTCCATGCTCAGTGTGATGCAACCCGGATGGGGGCCGATCCTATTCCCTCATGGTGAACCGGAAGGCTCAGCGGCTGAAGGGCGTCTCATCGTCACGGCCGCGTCGGAGCGCCAGGAACTTCTCGAGCTCCGCGGCGATCTCGTCGGCGCTCGGCAGTTCCCCGTCGACATCCGTCAGCGGGGAGCGGAGCGTCGTGCCCTCCATATAACTGTCGTGCCGTTGCTCGAGGGAGTCGACCAGCTTGGTGAGCTCCCCGTTCTCGGCCACCTGCTCGTCGATGCGGCCGAGGAACTCCCGGTTGGCCTCGCGGAGCGCATCCGTCGGGAAGATCAAGCCGGTCGCGGCACTGACGCTCTCGAGTGCGGTGATGGCTGCAGCGGGGTATTCGGTGTCGGCGAGGTAGTGGGGCACGAGGAGCACGAAGCCGACCACCGGGAACTCGCGCTGCTGCAGCCGGTACTCGACGAGGTGGAGCGCCGTGGACGGGGCCTGCGTCCGCGGACGCCAGACGGACATGGACTCGGCGAGGTCCGTGCGCGTGCCGCTCACCGTCACGCTGATCGGACGAGTGTGGGGTACCGGCATGGGGATCGCGTGCACCCAGGTCGCCGACGCGACGGCGAACCGCTCGATGAGCTGCTCGACGGCGGAGGCGAAGCGCTCCCACTGGAAGTCCGGCTCGAAGCCCGTCAGCAGGAGGAACGGACGGGCGAGCTCGTCGTGGGCCAACGAGAGCGTGAGCCTGGCCGGCTCGTAGTCGCTGATGTGGTCCTCGTCGAACGTGATGATGGGGCGGCGCGCCCGGTAGTCCAGCAGGATGTCGGCGTCGAACACGGCCACCGGGACCGCATCGAGGATCTCGTCGAGATGACTGGTGAACTGCGACACGGCCGAGCCGGCGTCGGCGAATCCGGTGATGCCCGCGACGAGGTGCAGCCCCTCGGGAACGTTGGCCGCGTCGGGGGTCAACTCGTAGAGTTCGCGAGGATCGAGCATGTATCAATGCTACGGCCGGCCCGTCGCCGCACCGGCGAGGGGCCTCATGCCCACAGCGAACAGCACACGGTCGGCCCGGTGCTGCACGACGCCTAGCATCGAAGCATGACTTCTCCCGAGCTGACCTTCTCGACCGCCGACCCATCCTCCCTCGACGCCGAGGTGATCGTGATCGGCGCTCGACGCGGCGAGGACGGCCCCGAGCTCGTCGCGCACGCCGCATACGCGGGAGCGGCCGAGCACCTCTCCGCCCTGGGCGTGACGGGCGCACCCGACCAGCTCATCCGTGCGGTCGACCCCACCGGCCGGGCGGGTGCCGTGGCGATCGTCGGGCTCGGCGGCACGGTCGACTCGGACGCGCTCCGAGTGGCGGGCGGCAGCGCCATCCGTCAGCTGGCCGGCACGTCGCGGGTCGCCTTCGCCATTCCCGCGGATGGCGCCGGCATCCTGGCACTGGCCGAAGGAGCCGCTCTCGGGAGCTATGCCTTCACCGCTTTCCGACACGCCAGCCTGAGCCCGTCCAAGGAGCCGGTCGCGCACATCGAGATCCTCACGGACGACGCACCGACGGATGCCGAGCGCGCGCGCATCCTCGCCGTCGAGCGGGCCGTGACGTTGGTGCGCGACCTCGTCAACACCCCGCCCGCCGACCTCGCACCGGCCGACTTCGCCGATCGTGCGCAGCAGGTCGCCGACCAAGGTGGTCTCACCGCCACAGTCTGGTCGGAGGACGAGCTCGTCGAGCAGGGCTTCGGCGGCATCATCGGAGTGGGCAAGGGCTCGACCAGGCCGCCGCGGCTGGTCAAGGTCTCCTACTCCCCTGACGGCGCGACACAGCACCTCGCACTGGTCGGGAAGGGCATCACCTTCGACAGCGGCGGACTCTCGCTGAAGCCCGCTGCGTCGATGCAGAGCATGAAGTCCGACATGACGGGTGCCGCCGTGGTGCTCGCGGTGATCGCCGCCGCGGCCGAGATCGGCGTGCCCCTGCGGATGACGGCGTGGATGTGCCTCGCCGAGAACATGCCGTCCGGCTCCGCGATGCGACCCGACGACGTGCTGCGGATCCGCGGCGGACGCACCGTCGAAGTCACCAACACCGACGCCGAGGGGCGTCTCGTGCTCGCGGACGGTCTCGTTGCGGCGGGCGAAGAGCATCCCGACGCCATCATCGACGTCGCCACCCTCACCGGCGCCCAGGTCGTCGCCCTCGGTCACAGCTACTCGGCCGTCATGGGCGACGACGCGATCGTCGAGCAGGTCCTGCGTGCGGCGAAGACCGCGGGAGAGCCGTTCTGGCCGATGCCGCTGCCCGACGACCTGCTGCGTCGGCTCGACTCCGACGTCGCCGACCTCAAGAACGCCACGCCCGGCGACACCGCGGCCGGAATGCTGCTGGCGGGGGTCTTCCTCCGCGAATTCATCGGCCGCTCCGAGGACGGTTCGACGACCATTCCCTGGGCTCATCTGGACATCGCCGGAACCGCCATGCTCTCGGGCAAACCTCGCGGCCACAGCGGTTCCGGAGCAACCGGGGTCGCCGTCCGCACCCTTCTCGCCCTGGCCGAGGCCCACCGAGCGGAGTAGTACAGTCGTAGAGGCGGGATCATGCTCGCCTCTTCGCCTGCCCGCCTCTCACACGGAGGCCAGGGCCGGGCGTTTCCATGTCCTGGACACGGTCTATCGAACCAAGGAGTAGCTGGGTGTCGGAGCAGTCGTTTGACATTGTCGTTCTCGGTGGAGGAAGCGGAGGCTATGCAGCGGCGCTGCGCGCCGTCCAGCTCGGCTTCACCGTCGCACTGATCGAGAAGGACAAGATCGGCGGCACGTGCCTGCACCGCGGCTGCATCCCGACCAAGGCGCTGCTGCACTCCGCGGAGGTCGCCGATTACTCGCGCGAATCCGCCAAGTACGGCGTGAAGACGACGTTCGACGGCATTGACATGGGTGCGGTCACCGCCTACCGCCAGGGCATCGTCGACAGCAAGTACAAGGGCCTTCAGGGGCTGCTCAAGGCACGCAGCATCACGACGATCGCCGGCGAGGGTCGACTGACCTCGCCCACCACCGTCCAGGTGGGCGATCAGACCATCACGGGCAAGAACGTCATCCTCGCGACGGGCTCGTACTCCCGCTCGCTCCCCGGGCTCGAGATCGGCGGCCGTGTCATCACGAGCGAGCAGGCCCTCGAGCTCGACTACGTGCCGAAGAAGGTCGCCGTCCTCGGTGGCGGCGTCATCGGAGTCGAATTCGCCAGCGTCTGGAAGAGCTACGGCGCCGACGTCACCATCATCGAGGCCCTCCCCCACCTGGTCCCCAACGAGGACGAGTCGGTGTCGAAGCAACTGGAGCGTGCGTTCCGCAAGCGCGGCATCGAGTTCTCGCTCGGCGTCCGCTTCGCTGGCGTCACCCAGAACGACGACGGCGTGGTGGTCACCCTCGAGAACGGCAAGACGGTCGAGGCGGAGCTGCTGCTCGTCGCCGTCGGACGCGGCCCCGTCACCGCGAACCTCGGTTACGAGGAGGCCGGTGTCACCATCGATCGCGGCTTCGTCATCACCGACGAGCGTCTCGCCACCAGCGTTCCCGGCGTGTACGCCGTGGGCGACATCGTCCCCGGCCTCCAGCTCGCCCACCGTGGCTTCCAGCAGGGGATCTTCGTCGCCGAGGAGATCGCCGGCCTGAACCCGATCATCATCGAGGACATCAACATCCCGAAGGTGACGTACTGCGACCCCGAGGTCGCTTCCATCGGTTACAGCGAGGCGAAGGCCAAGGAGAAGTTCGGCGCCGACCAGGTGACGAGCTACGACTACAACCTCGGTGGAAACGGCAAGAGCCACATCATCGGCACGAGCGGATCCGTGAAGGTCGTCCGCGTCAACGACGGTCCCATCGTCGGCATGCACATGATCGGCGCACGCGTCGGCGAGCTCATCGGAGAAGCGCAGCTCGCGGTCAACTGGGAGGCGTACCCCGAGGACATCGCTCCGCTCATCCACGCGCACCCGACGCAGAACGAGGCGCTCGGCGAGGCATTCCTGATGCTGGCCGGAAAGCCCCTCCACTCGATCTGATCCCAGATCGCCCACCATCCTCGGCCTCGGCCGAACAGAACGCAATAAGCTACATACGCGTAGAACGCTGTTGAAGGAGACTATTCCATGAGCGAATCCGTCAGCCTCCCGGCACTCGGCGAGAGTGTCACAGAAGGCACGGTCACCCGCTGGCTGAAGAACGTGGGCGACCGCGTCGAGGTCGACGAACCCCTGCTCGAGGTGTCGACCGACAAGGTCGACACCGAGATCCCGTCCCCCGTTGCGGGTGTGATCGAGTCGATCCTCGTCCAGGAGGACGAGACGGTCGAGGTCGGCACCGCCCTCGTGACGATCGGTGACGGATCGGGCGGAAGCGACGCCCCGGCGGAAGCTCCCGCCGCCGAAGAGGCTCCCGCCGAGCAGCAGGCACCGGCCGAGCAGGAGGCACCGGCCGCCGAGCAGGAAGCACCCGCTGCCGAGCAGGCTCCCGCCGCCGAGCAGCAGGCACCCGCGGCCGAGCAAGCGCCAGCGGCTGAGCAGCAGGCGCCGGCAGCCGAACAGCAGGCACCCGCCAGCGACTCTCCCGCGCCGACCGAGGCCCCCGCTCCCGGCGACGCGCCGACCGCCGAGGTTCCCTCATCCGAGGCGCCGACGGAGGCCGAAGCCCCCGCTCCAGCAGCCCCGGTCGAGCCCGCGCCTGCCGCCGAATCGGCACCGGCAGCCGAGCCGGCGACCGGCGCTCCGTCCGCTCCTTCCACCCCGACGGCGGAGCCCACTCCCACGGCTGCTCCTGCCCCCGCAGCGGCGGCTCCTGCCCCCGCAGCGTCGGCTCCCGCCCCGCAGGCCGCAGCAGCGCCCGCGTCCACCGGCGGTTCCCACGCCGGCAGCGGATACGTCACACCCATCGTCCGAAAGCTCGCCAACGACCAAGGGGTCGATCTCTCGACCGTCACTGGAACGGGCGTCGGCGGCCGCATTCGCAAGCAGGACGTTCTCGACGCGCAGACCGGCTCGTCGGCGAAGCCGGCGGCCCCGGCCCTCGAGGTCTCGCCGCTGCGTGGCACCACGCAGGCGATGAGTCGTCTGCGCAAGGTCGTCGCCGAGCGCGCGGTCGCCTCGATGCAGCAGACCGCTCAGCTCACCACGGTCGTGAAGGTCGACGTCACGCGCGTCGCTCAACTGCGCGACCGCGTGAAGGGCGAGTTCCAGGAGAAGACCGGGCAGAAGCTCTCCTTCCTGCCCTTCTTCGCGCTGGCCGCTGTCGAGGCACTGCAGGCGTTCCCCGTCATCAACTCGACCGTTGACGGAGACTCGATCGTCTACCCCGACAGCGAGAACCTCGCCATCGCGGTCGACACCGAGCGCGGCCTGCTGACGCCCGTCATCCGGAACGCCTCGGAGCTCGACCTCGCCGGATTCGCGGGACAGATCGCCGACCTCGCCGCCCGCACGCGGGACAACAAGCTGAAGCCCGATGAGCTCGCCGGCGGAACGTTCACTCTGACCAACACCGGTTCGCGTGGCGCCCTGTTCGACACTCCCGTCGTGTTCCTGCCGCAGTCGGCGATCCTCGGCACGGGCATCGTCGTCAAGGAGCCGACGGTGGTGAGCCAGGACGGTGTCGACGCCATCGCGATCCGCTCGATCGTCTACCTCGCCCTGTCCTACGATCACCGCATCGTCGACGGCGCGGACGCAGCCCGATACCTCTCCGCGGTCAAGGCGCGGCTCGAGGCCGGCGCGTTCGAGGCGGACCTCGGCATCTAGCAGAGTCGGCATCTAGTCGACGAACACGTCGCGCAAGCGCCAGCCGGCCTCGCCCCTCAGCAGAAGGAGCGAGGCCGTTCTGGTCTCATCCCCCGACGTGTCAGCGGCGGAGACGACAACGGCGTCACCTGAACGTCCCGACAGGGTGAGCGTCACCGTCGGCGCTATCTCCACCGCGTCCGCCGACCGATGGATCGCCGCGGCGTCGGCCTCCGCTGCCGGAGAGCCCGCCTCATCCACTCCTGACAGGCAGGGCAGCGACGCGCGATCCAGACACGATGCTCTAGCGGCGATCAGGGCAGCCGCTGCCGCGAGCGGGTCGTCGAGGGTGATCGCATCGGGGGTGGCAGTCCCTCCAGGACGTGGCGTCGCTCCGGGACCCGAGGTGGCCGTCGCCGGACGAGCGGTCGCCGACGATGCTGCAGGCCCGTCGACCGGCCTCGACGCCGTCGCGGTCGGCACCGTGACGAGAAGGGTTGTTGAGGCCACGGCAGCGAGCACTCCGGCAACGATGAGTGGCCGTCGACGATTTCTCGCCACCGTCCGGAGCCGCTCCAGGAGGAGGCGGAAGGGGCCATCGTCGGCCCAGCCGGCCGCGCGTTCGACCCACGACATCCGTCCGTTGACGTCTTCAGAGTCGACGATGTGGGGCTCCGTGCTGCTCAGTCGAGCCGGAATGGGGTCGGTGTCCTGATCGCTCGCGCCGAGCAGCATCGGCGTGGGATGCGCCCAGGCGAACAGCCGTCGTTCCACCGCGGGCAGCGGATCCTCGAGGGGCCGCCCGACCTGGGCGGCGTGCAGCAGTTCGGCGACCGGGAGCGATGCGCGCTCGACCAGCCCGGCGAGCTCGTCGACGAAGGCCGCCAGTGCACCGTAGTCAGCTCGGAGGAGAGCGTTGCGCTCATTGGGTGCCAGACCCGTCAATGACCGAGCGTCGTGCAGAGAGGTGATGACCGGTCGTCCGTCAGCGGTGAACCGCACCGACCGCGGGGTGATGGCGCCGAGACCGAACCCGGCGCCGTGCAGCTGCGAGATCGTCACGACGAGAGGAGCGAGGAGCGTCACGATCTCCCCGTCCGCCAAGTGACGACGCGCAGCGATCAGTTGGGCGAGTGTCGGCCCGGAGAGATGCTCCACGATCACGCACAGACCTCCCCCGATGATGCTCGAGACGTCGACGAAGGACGGGAGCGCGGGAGAGCTCAGCTGGGTCAGGATGCTCAGCTCAGCATCTCGCCCGGCCTCGGACTCGTCCGAGCGGAACACCTTGATCGCCACCGGCTCTCCGCCGGCCGGTCGCGCTCCGAGGTAGACATCACTTCGCCGTCCTCCTCCGATGCGGCGCAGCACGCGGAAACCCGCGATCGTGCCCTCCTCCTCCGCCATCCGTCCAGCATGCCGAGATGCATGCGACCATGCGTCCAGAGCCCGAGAACCCGTGCAGTACCCGCGACGAGGGGGGACCGGGAAGGAGTCCGGACCGACATAGACTTCTGACCATGCTCGACTTCGTCGTCGCGGGGCTAAGCGCCAACTCCGTGCCGTACAGCGAGGGTCTCGACCTTCAGCGCGCCGTCCATCGTGACGTGGTCGCGGGCGATCGCCCCGACACCGTCATCCTCCTGGAGCACGACCCGGTCTACACGGCTGGCAAGCGCACATCCCCCGACGAGCGACCGACCGACGGCACTCCCGTCGTGGACGTCGACCGCGGTGGCAAGATCACCTGGCACGGGCCCGGCCAACTGGTGGGATATCCCATCGTCCGCCTCGTCGAGCCGATCGACGTGGTCGGGTACGTGCGCCGCTTGGAGAGGATGCTCATCGACGTCCTCGTCGAGGTAGGCGTCGACGGGGTTCAAGTCGAGGGTCGATCGGGAGTCTGGATCGATCGCGGCTTCACGCAGGACAAGATCGCAGCCATCGGCATCCGAGTCGCCGAGGGCGTGACGATGCACGGCTTCGCCCTGAACTGCTCCAACGGCCTTGATGCCTACGAGCGCATCGTCGCGTGCGGCATCCGCGACGCCGGTATCACCACCGTCTCGCGCGAGGTCGGCCGCACCGTCACGCCGACGGATGTCCTGCCGCTGGTACAGCGCCGCCTCGAGTCCGAGTGGGTGATGGCATGACCGCCGCAGCGCCCGACGGCCGCCGCATGCTGCGCCTCGAGGTGCGCAACGCCGAGACGCCCATCGAACGCAAGCCCGAGTGGATCAAGACCCGGGCGAGGATGGGTCCCGAGTACCGCGACATGCAGAGCCTCGTGAAGAGCGAGGACCTTCACACGGTGTGCCAGGAGGCCGGCTGCCCGAACATCTTCGAGTGCTGGGAGGATCGCGAGGCCACCTTCCTCATCGGCGGGTCGCAGTGCACGCGGCGCTGCGACTTCTGCCAGATCGACACGGGCAAGCCCGCCGACTACGACGTCGACGAGCCGCGCCGCGTGGCCGAATCCGTCGTGAAGATGCGGCTCCGGTACTCGACCGTTACCGGCGTCGCACGTGATGACCTGCCCGACGAGGGCGCGTGGCTCTACGCCGAGACCATCCGCGAGATCCATCGCCAGTCCCCCGGCACCGGCGTCGAGATCCTGGTGCCCGACTTCTCCGGCAACCCGGTGCACCTCGCCGAGGTGTTCTCGGCCCGTCCCGAGGTCTTCGCTCACAATGTCGAGACGGTGCCGCGCATCTTCAAGCGCATCCGCCCGGCATTCCGCTACGAGCGCTCGCTCGGCGTCATCACCGCGGGGCGCGACGCGGGACTGGTCACCAAGTCCAACCTCATTCTCGGGATGGGCGAGGAGCGCGCCGAGGTCTCGCAGGCCCTGCGGGATCTCCGGGAGGCCGGAACCGACATCATCACCCTGACCCAGTACCTGCGCCCGAGCCCCCGTCACCTCCCTGTCGCCCGGTGGGTCCGGCCGGAGGAGTTCGTGGAGCTCGCGGACGAGGCCCGCGAGCTGGGGTTCCTCGGAGTGCTGGCCGGACCGCTGGTGCGTTCGTCGTATCGCGCCGGACGTCTCTGGGCTCAGTCCATGACGGCCAGTGGCCGGGAGATCCCCGCAGAACTCGCCCACCTCGCCGAGGGCGAACGGACGTTCGCCCAAGCCGTCTCCTAGCCAGCGCTCAGGCCGGTATTCTTGACGACATGGCACGCACCACCAGCACCAGCACCACCCCGAAGGAACCGGGCCGCTTGAAGCAGATGTGGCAGGTCTTCAACATGACCCGCCGCTACGACTCGAACGCGCTGCTCTACATGATCCTCGGGTTCCTCGGGCCCGTCGTCGTCGGTCTCGTTCTGGCCCTCTTCCTCAGCGACGGCAACGCCTTCACGATCACCCTGTGGATCGTCAGCGGCGTGCTCGCTGGCCTGCTGGTGGCACTCATCATCCTGGGTCGTCGAGCCGAGCGCGCCGCGTACTCCCAGATCGAGGGCGAGCCCGGAGCCGTGGGTGCCGTGCTGCGCTCATCCCTCCGTCGCGGCTGGGTGGGCAGTGAGATGCCCGTGGCCGTCAACGGCAAGACCCACGACGCGGTCTACCGCGCCGTCGGCCGAGGCGGCGTCGTGCTCATCAGCGAAGGTCCGCAGACGCGCACCCGCCGCATGCTCGACGACGAGAAGCGCAAGGTCACCAAGATCGTCCCGAACGTCACCATCACGACGATCTCGGTGGGGCCGGATGACGACGCCGTTCCCCTTCACAAGCTGCCCCGCCGGCTGCTGCGGGTCAAGCCCAACCTCACCAAGGCCGAGGTGCTCGCCGTGAGCAAGCGACTCGAGTCGATGTCACGCAACTCGCTGCCGATCCCGAAGGGCATCGACCCCACCAAGGCGCGCGTCCAGCGCCGCTGACGCTGATCCCCGCTCGCTCAGCCGCGGAGAAGCACCGTTCCGGCGACCTTGTCGTGGAATCCGCGCTGGTCGGAATCCCACACGATCGCCGGGATGACCAGCGTCAGCAGCACCGACCGCACGATCGGCCGCCAGAGGCCGACCCATCCACCCACGAGGGCGACGACGCGCAAGCCCAGCAGCCGGTGTCCGACGCTTCCGCCGATCGTGGGGATGAACACGACCTGCAGCGCGGCGAACACGAGCGGCGTGACCCAGGTGTACGCGGCCGACTCGTAGGGGGTGAAGAGCAGGGAGACGAGCATGGCGCTCGCCCAGTCGATGAGCAGTGCGAGAATTCGGCGGCCCGCCCGCGCGACCGACCGAGGTCCGCTCTCGGGCAGCCCCAGACGCTCCCCCGGGTACACGCTGGGAGCGAGTTCTCCGAAGTTCCGGGGTCGATCGTCGGTGCCGCTCACCCGTAGAGTCTAACGACCGCCCACTGCGTAACATGCTCGAAACAATCGCGACACTGCAGGGAAACCACCCGGTTCTACCCTCGGAGACACGTTGCGCTGTGCAGCCATCGTCCGGTTCCAGGCCCCCGAGGAGAAGTCCTACATGTTCACAGACTCGTCAGAAGTCCTCGCCTTCATCAAGGACACGGATGTCAAGTTCCTCGACATCCGTTTCACCGACCTACCGGGTGTGCAGCAGCACTTCAACATCCCGGCCTCCACCGTCGACGAGGAGTTCTTCACGGTCGGCCAGCTGTTCGACGGTTCGTCGATCCGCGGGTTCGCCAACATCCACGAGTCGGACATGCAGCTCATCCCCGACGTCACCACGGCCTACATCGACCAGTTCCGGGTCGAGCGCACGCTCATCATGGTGTTCGACATCTACAACCCCCGCAACGGCGAGATCTACTCGAAGGACCCGCGTCAGGTCGCCAAGAAAGCCGAGAAGTACCTGGCATCGACCGGCATCGCCGACACGGCGTTCTTCGCCCCCGAGGCCGAGTTCTACATCTTCGACGACGTGCGCTACGAGGTGAAGCAGAACTCCGCGTTCCACTTCATCGACTCCGAGGAGGCCGCCTGGAACTCGGGTCGCGTCGAGGAAGGCGGAAACCTCGCCAACAAGACCCCGTACAAGGGCGGCTACTTCCCCGTCTCCCCTGTCGATAAGCAGGCCGACCTGCGTGACGACATCTCGCTCAAGCTCATCGACGCCGGCCTCATCCTCGAACGCGCGCACCACGAGGTGGGCACGGGCGGACAGGCCGAGATCAACTACCGCTTCGACACCATGGTGCACGCGGCTGACGACATCCTGAAGTTCAAGTACATCGTCAAGAACACCGCAGAGCAGTGGGGCAAGACCGCCACGTTCATGCCGAAGCCGCTGTTCGGCGACAACGGATCGGGCATGCACACTCACCAGTCGCTGTGGAACGATGGCAAGCCGCTGTTCTACGACGAGGCCGGCTACGGTGGACTCTCCGACCTGGCCCGGTGGTACATCGGCGGCCTGCTCAAGCACGCCCCCGCCGTCCTCGCCTTCACCAACCCGACGGTCAACTCGTACCACCGTCTGGTGCCCGGCTTCGAGGCTCCCGTCAACCTGGTCTACTCGGCCGGCAACCGTTCCGCAGCCATCCGCATCCCCATCACGGGCACCAACCCGAAGGCCAAGCGCATCGAGTTCCGCGCTCCGGATGCCTCCGGCAACCCGTACCTCGCCTTCGCAGCGCAGCTCATGGCCGGCCTCGACGGCATCAAGAACCGCATCGAGCCGCACGAGCCCGTCGACAAGGACCTGTACGAGCTGCCGCCCGAGGAGGCCAAGAACATCCCGCAGGTTCCCGGCACCCTCGACGCCGTGCTCGACGCGCTGGAGGCCGACCACGAGTTCCTGCTCGCGGGAGGCGTGTTCACCCCCGAGCTCATCGAGACCTGGATCGAGTACAAGCGCGAGAAGGAGATCAAGCCGCTCGCGCAGCGCCCGCACCCCTTCGAGTTCGAGCTCTACTACGGAGTGTAAGAACTCGTAGTCAACGGGCCGTCTCCTCCGGGAGGCGGCCCGTTTCGCGTATCAACCGGTCGTCGGTGTCGTCCGCTGCGGCTCGCCATAGAAGAGGCGCTCGAACACCACGCGTGCGCGGCGGGTGGCAGAGAGGTAGTCCTGCTCCAGTTGGCTGGAAGAGCCGGGCGGGTAGGCGAGAATTCGCGCGACCCCCTCGAGCTGCACGCGATCGCTCGGCAGCACGTCTGCCGTCCGATTCGTCCACAGCGTCATCGCGGACCGGGCGCGAGACGCGATGATCCACGCCGCCCGGAGGATCTCGGCGTCGGCGCCGTCGATGAGATCGGCCGCCTGAGCGGCGGCGAGGGCGTTCAGGGTGGAGGTGGTGCGCAACGACGGAAGTTCGGCCGCGTGTTGCAACTGCAGCAGCTGCACGAGCCACTCGACGTCGCTCAGCGACCCGCGCCCGAGCTTGAGATGCCGGGTCGGGTCGGCGCCCAGCGGAAGGCGCTCGTTCTCGACTCGCGCCTTGATGCGGCGGATCTCGCGCACGGCGTTCTCGGAGAGCTCCACCGGGTAGCGCGTCTCGTCGGCCAGCAGGTGGAAGTCGTGGCCGAGAGCGACGTCGCCGGCGATCGCGTGGGCCCGGAGAAGCGCCTGCGCCTCCCAGGTGAGCGACCAGCGCGCGTAGTACGCCCGGTAGGAGTCGAGCGAACGGGCGACCGGTCCGTTCTTGCCCTCCGGTCGTAGGTCGATGTCGAGGTCGAGCGGAAGCGTGGGGTCGACAGTCAGTCGATTGAGTTCGGCGACGATGTGCTTGGCGCGGTTCTGTGCGGCCTCCGAATCCAGAGTGGTCGCCCGGAAGACGTGGATGACGTCGGCATCCGACCCGAAGCCGAGCTCGCCGCCGCCGAAGCGACCCATCGCGATGGTGGCGAACTCGATTCCATCGTCTCCGCCGCGGATCACCTCGAGGATGGACGAGATGGTGGCAGCGGTGACATCCCGGAGCGCTCGGCCGAGCTCCGCAACGGTGATCACATCGAGGATCGCCGCGATCGCCAGCCGGAGCACCTCGCGGCGCCGCATCGCCCGGAGGACCGGCGCGGCCGCGTCGCGCGAGTCGTGCCGCGCGATGATGGCCGCCGTCTCCTCGCGGAGCGCATCCGTGGATCGCGGGCGCAGGTTGACCTCGTCCTCCAACCAGGCGACCGACTCGGGGATGCGCTCGAGCAGCTCGCCGACGTACCGCGAGCTGGAGAGCACGCGCGTGAGTCGCTGAGCGGCCCCGCTCGAGTCGCGCAGCATCCGGAGGTACCAGTGGGAGCTCCCGAGACTGTCGCTGAGGCGGCGGAAGACCAGCAGTCCGTAGTCGGGATCGGCGCCGTCGGCGAACCATTGCAGCATCACGGGGATCAGGTGACGCTGGATGCTGGCACGACGCGAGACGCCGCCGGTGAGCGCGGCGATGTGCGCGAGGGCGCCGTGCGGATCGGTGAACCCGATGGCGGCGAGCCGGGCCTCAGCCTGCGCGCTCGTCAGCGCCATCCCCTCGAACGGCATGGAAGCCACGGCCGAGAGCAACGGCCGGTAGAACAGACGCTCGTGCAGTCCGCGCACCCGATGCTTCAGATCCTGCCAGAGAGTGGTGAGGCTGTCGGCGCCCGTCGCGAGGCCGGTGGCGCGAGCGAGCGTCCGACGGCCGGCCTCGTCGCGGGGCATGAGGTGCGTCCTGGACAGGTTCTTCAACTGCAGGCGGTGCTCCATGAGCCGCAGCACCCGGTAGTCGCGCGAGAACTCGGCGGCCTCCGCCCGACCGATGTAGCTCTGGGCGGCCAGCGCCTCCAGGGCGGGCAACGTCCCTCGCTCTCGGACGGCGGCATCGGTCTGTCCGTGGACGAGCTCGAGGAGCTGCACGGTGAATTCGATGTCGCGCAAGCCGCCGGGGCCGAGCTTGATCTGGACGTCGACCTCGTCGGAGGGGATGTTCCGGGTGACGCGCTCCCGCATCCGCTGCACTGATTCGACGAATCCCTCGCGTGACGCGCCCGTCCACACCTTCGGCCAGATCGCCTCGATGTAGCGCCGCCCGAGCTCGGCGTCTCCGGCCAGTGGATTGGCCTTGAGCAGGGCCTGGAACTCCCAGCTCTTCGCCCATCGCTCGTAATAGGCCAGGTGAGATTCGAGGCTGCGAACGAGTGCCCCGTCCTTTCCCTCGGGCCGGAGGTTGGCGTCGACCTCCCACAGCGGGGGCTCGAGCGCGCTCTGGCCGATCGCTCGCGTCATGAGCATCGCCAGCCGCGTCGCGATGTCGATGGCACGAGAGGGCTCCAGGTCGGATCCCTCGCGCACGCCGCCGACGAAGATGACGTCGACGTCGCTGACGTAGTTGAGCTCGCGGGCGCCCGCCTTGCCCATTCCGATGACGGCCAGTTCGACGGCGGCGACCTGGGCACGGGGGTAGGTGCCGGGCACTGCTGGCGCGTCGTCCGCACGGGAGACGGCCCCGCGCGCGAGCTCCAGGGCCGCGTCGAGGGCGGCGGAGGCCAGGTCGGACAGGCAGGCCGCCACGTCGTCCAGGCCAGCGACCGGATCCTCCTGCTCGAGGTCGAACGACGCCACCCGCGCGAGCCACGCCCGGTAACGCACGCGCAGTCGTCTCCAGCCGCGCTCATCTCCGGGTGCTTCGTTCGGCGCGGCGTCGACGGCGGCGGCGGTGAGGTCGCGCCGTAGTGCGTCGGCAGCAGGCAGGACGGAGAGCGGATGCCGCAGCACATCCAGTTCCCGCGGATGGCGGAGGAAGAACTCCCCGAAACCGGGCGACGCGCCGACGAGCCGGATCAGCCTCTCCGCCGCGTCGGTTCGCGAGAGGATACGACGCAGCTCGCCATCCGCCTGCCTGCCGAGGGCGAGGGTGCAGCCGAGCGCGGTGTCTGGATCGGCTGCGTGGGCGAACGCCGGAAGGAGCTCGCGCGCGTCCGTGACGACGCCGTGCTCCAACTCGGCCAGGTCAGCGGCTGCCGAGGTGAGGTCGGAGAAACCCGCTCGCGCGAGCTCGGTGAGACTGAACGGCGTCGAGGTCATCCGTCGTGTCGGCCGCGGGGGCTCAGAGGATCTCGAGGTTCGAGCGCAACTCCCAGGCGGTGACCTGCGAGCGGTACTCGCGCCACTCCTCGCGCTTGTTGGCGAGGACGTAGTTGAACACCTGTTCGCCGAGGGTCTCCGCCACGAGCTCCGACTCCTCCATATAAGCCACAGCGTGGTCGAGGCTCGCCGGGAGTGACGCGTAGCCCAAGGCACGACGCTCGGTGTCACTCAGGGCCCACACGTTGTCCTCGGCTTCGGCCGGGAGCTCGTAGCCCTCCTCGATGCCCTTGAGCCCGGCGGCGAGCATGAGCGAGTAGGCCAGGTACGGATTGGCGGCCGAGTCGATCGCGCGGTACTCGATGCGTGCGCTCTGCCCCTTGCCGGGCTTGTACAGCGGAACGCGGATGAGAGCCGAGCGGTTGTTGTGACCCCAGCAGACGAAACTCGGAGCCTCGCCCCCGCCCCAGAGTCGCTTGTAGGAGTTGACGAACTGGTTGGTGACCGCCGTGATCTCGGGGGCGTGCCTGAGCAGCCCCGCGATGAACTGACGCCCGGTCTTGGAGAGCTGGTACTGGGCCCCGGCCTCGTAGAACGCGTTGGCGTCGCCCTCGAACAGCGACATGTGCGTGTGCATGCCCGACCCGGGCTTGTCGGAGAACGGTTTCGGCATGAACGTCGCGTACACGCCCTGCTCGATCGCGACCTCCTTGATGACCGTGCGGAAGGTCATCACGTTGTCGGCCGTCGTCAGCGCGTCTGCGTAGCGCAGGTCGATCTCGTTCTGACCCGGGCCGGCCTCGTGGTGGCTGAACTCGACCGAGATGCCGAGGTCCTCGAGCATGCGCACGGAGCGGCGGCGGAAGTCGTGAGCCGTTCCGCCGGGCACGTTGTCGAAGTAGCCGGCCGAGTCGACGGGCTCGGGCCCGTGCTCGCCGAACTTGCTCGACTTCAGCAGGTAGAACTCGATCTCGGGATGCGTGTAGAAGGTGAAGCCGCGATCGGCCGCCTTCTCGAGGGTGCGCTTGAGCACGTTGCGGGGGTCTGCGACCGCCGGCTGGCCGTCGGGAGTCGTGATGTCGCAGAACATGCGCGCGGTGGGGTCGACGTCGCCGCGCCACGGCAGGATCTGGAAGGTCGTGGGGTCGGGATGGGCGAGCAGGTCGGACTCGAACGTGCGGGTCAGACCTTCGATGGCTGAGCCGTCGAATCCGAGTCCTTCGGCGAATGCGCCCTCGACCTCAGCCGGGGCGATCGCCACCGATTTGAGGGTGCCGACCACATCGGTGAACCACAGTCGGATGAACTTGACCCCTCGTTCCTCGATCGTGCGAAGAACGAAGTCGCGCTGCTTATCCATCCCGGCCCTTTCTCGTACCGGCTCAACACTACTGACTCCGCCCCGTCGTTAGACTCGGTGACATGCCAGAGCAGCCCCCTTCCGCGCCCGCCGCCGAAGAGACCAACCCCTACGGCGGAGCGGCCGCGACGGCACCCGGACCGCGCCGCGTTCGCACCAGGCACTTCCAGAACGCCAAGGCCAACGGCATCCCGATCACGGGCCTCACCAGCTACGACCAGATGACCGCACGCATCTTCGACCAGGCCGGCGTCGACTTCCTGCTGGTGGGCGACTCGGCCGGCAACAACGTGTTCGGCTACGAAACGACGCTCCCCGTGACGGTCGACGAACTCATCCCCCTCACGCGCGCCGTCGCGCACGCGGTGTCTCGAGCGTTCGTGGTCGCCGACATGCCGTTCGGCTCCTACGAGAGCGGCCCGGAGGAGGCGCTGCACACCGCCGTCCGCTTCATGAAGGAGACGGGTGCACACGCCGTGAAGCTCGAGGGCGGCGTGCGCAGCCACAAGCAGATCCGTCGCATCGTGGGTGCCGGCATTCCGGTCATGGCGCACATCGGCTTCACACCGCAGAGCGAGCACGGCCTCGGCGGCCACATCATCCAGGGCAGGGGCGACAGCGCTCAACAGCTGCTCGACGACGCCATCGCGGTCCAGGAGGCCGGCGCGTTCGCGGTCGTACTCGAGATGGTTCCCTCGGGCATCGCCGCTGAGGTCACCAAGCGTCTCGACATCCCCACCATCGGAGTGGGTGCGGGTCCCGATGTCGACGGCCAGCTGTTGGTCTGGACGGACTTCGCCGGAATGAGCGACGGGCGCGTGCCCAAGTTCGTGCGTCAGTACGCGAACGTCCGGCAGGTGCTCTTCGACGCGGTCACCGCGTATCGGGCGGATGTCGAGTCGGGCGCGTACCCCGCGCCCGAGCATTCCTACGAGTAGCGCCGCCTCATCGTCGGACGGCGGTCGTCAGCGGTCGTCCGCTGCGTCATCCTCGGCCCACTTGGCGCTGTTCTCCCGGAGGGTCTCCAGCGCGTGCTCGGCCTCGACGTGGGTGTCGAACGGACCGACGCGATCGGCGGAGGCCGACTCGTAGCCCTGCTCGACCGCCCCGGTCTTCATGTTGTACCAGTACTTGTGCTCCGCGTCGCTCATGACCCGATCCTACGGCTGGCGTGACGATAGTGTTTCCCCATGGCAGCGAAGCACGCGATCGGGATCGACATCGGCGGAACGGGCATCAAGGGGGCGGTCGTCGACCTGAGCAGTGGTGAACTCGTCACCGATCGCATCAAGCTCGCCACGCCGGAGGGCGGCGAGCCGGGCGACATCGTCGCGACCACCAAGGAACTGCTCGGCAAGATCGACCAGAGCGAAGGCGACCTGGTCATCGGCGTGTGCTTCCCCGCCGTCGTGAAGAACGGACGCACGATGTCGGCCGCCAACGTCTCGAAGAAGTGGATCGGCCTCGAGGCCGAGAAGCTGTTCGAGAAGGAGCTCGGGCGCGATATCCACTTCGTCAACGACGCGGATGCCGCCGGCTACGCCGAGACGAGGTTCGGGGCGGCCAAGGATGTCAAGGGCGTTGTGCTGCTCACCACTCTCGGAACCGGCATCGGATCGGCGCTCATCAACGACGGCGTCCTCGTTCCCAACACGGAGCTGGGTCACCTCGAGCTCGACGGCCACGACGCTGAGAAGAAGGCGGCCTACTCCGCCATGGAACGCGAGGACCTCGACTGGAAGCACTGGGGCAAGAGACTCCAGAAGTACTACAGCCACCTCGAGATGCTGTTCACGCCCGACCTGTTCGTCGTGGGCGGCGGAGTGTCCAAGCACTACGAGGACTTCTTCCCCTATCTCGACCTGAACACCAAGATCGTTCCCGCGGTTCACCGCAACAACGCGGGCATCCTGGGGGCGGCTGCGCTCGCCAGCGCGTGAGCAGTCCGTAAGCATCTCCCTGCCCGGCGTGAGGAATGCGTGAGGATCGGCGGATGCCGACCCCCTGAGCGATCAAATCTCTGATGTGGCCGACGGCCACCGCGTGTTCGCACGTGCCTGCCGGATCGGAGTACCAGTGCTCGACATCGTCTATCTCGCCGGGGTGATCGTCCTCGCGGCGATCGTCGCCCTCGTCGCCAAGGGGGTCGAGCGGCTGTGATCGTCATCGACGTCATCGCCGGGCTGCTCGCGGTGGCGGCCATCGCCTACCTCGTCTACGCGCTCGTGCGCCCCGAGAGGCTCTGATGCCTCCGCTCGTGCAGTTCGTGCTGCAACTCGCAACGCTGATCCTCGTTCTCGCGATCGCGTATCGTCCGCTCGGGGACTACATGGCCGCCGTGTACACCGGGACACGCCACCTGCGTGTCGAGCGGGGGCTGTACCGGCTGATCGGCGTACAGCCCGACGGCGAGCAGAGCTGGCCCGCCTATTTGCGGAGCGTGCTGGCGTTCTCCGTGGTCGGGATCGTCATCGTCTACGCCATGCAACGGCTTCAGGAATGGCTTCCGTGGGCGCTCGGGCTGCCCGCTGTCGGCGAGTCCCTCTCCTTCAACACGGCGATCTCCTTCGTCACCAACACCAACTGGCAGTCCTACTCCCCCGAGCTCACGCTGGGGTACTCCGTGCAGCTGGCCGGCCTGGCCGTGCAGAACTTCGTCTCGGCCGCGGTCGGCATCGCTGTGGCCGTCGCTCTCGTGCGCGGTCTGGCCCGAACGCGCAGCGGTACCCTCGGCAATTTCTGGGTCGACCTGATGCGTGGAACCGTGCGAATCCTCGTGCCTCTCTCGGTCGTCTTCGCGATCATGCTCATCGCCGGAGGCGTCATCCAGAACCTCGACGGCTTCCGTGAGATCACGACGCTGACTGGCGCCGGCCAGACGCTGCCCGGCGGTCCGGTCGCGTCGCAGGAGGCGATCAAGGAGCTCGGGACGAACGGCGGAGGGTTCTTCAATGCCAACTCCGCACACCCGTTCGAGAACCCGACGCCGTGGACGAACATGCTGCAGATCGTGATGATGCTGCTGATCCCGGTCGCGTTGACGCGGACCTTCGGGCGCATGGTCGGCGACCTCCGCCAGGGCTACGCCATCCTCGCCACGATGGGCGTGCTGTTCATCACTTCGGCGGCCCTCATGACCGCTGCCGAACTGGCCGGAGCCGGGTCGGCTCCGGCCGCGGCAGGCGGTGCCATGGAAGGCAAGGAGGCCCGGTTCGGCATCATCGGCTCGACGCTGTTCGGCACGACGAGCACGATCACCTCCACGGGGGCTGTCGACTCGATGCACGACAGCTACACCGCGTTCGGTGGCGGGATGGCCATGGTGAACATGATGCTCGGCGAGGTCGCGCCCGGTGGAGTGGGTGCTGGCCTCTACGGCCTGTTGGTGATCGCGGTGCTCGCGGTCTTCCTGGCCGGACTGATGGTCGGACGCACCCCCGAGTACCTGGGCAAGAAGATCGGAGCGCGCGAGATCAAACTCGCGGGGCTGTACATCCTCGTGACTCCCGCCCTCGTCCTCATCGGCACCGCGTTGAGCTTCGCGATCCCCGCCGTGCGGAACGACGTCACGTCGACGAGCATCTGGAACCCCAGGCTCCACGGGTTCTCCGAGGTGCTCTACGCCTTCACCTCGGCGGCCAACAACAACGGCTCGGCCTTCGCCGGGCTGACCGCGAACACCCCGTGGCTCAACACAGCACTGGGCGTCGCGATGTTCCTGGGGCGGTTCCTGCCGATCATCTTCGTGCTCGCGCTGGCGGGTTCACTCGCCTCTCGCGACCGTGTGCCGGCGACCGCGGGCACTCTACCGACGCACCGGCCGCTCTTCGTGGGCTTGACCATCGGTACGGTGCTGCTCGTCTCCGCTCTGACCTACTTTCCCGTTCTCGCGCTGGGTCCCCTGGCTGAAGGGCTGAACTGACATGACCACCATCTCCACGCGCCACCCGGCTGCGCCCTCCCGTGCGGGAGCAGGCACGTTCTCGCCCCGACAGTTGCTGCGTGCCCTGCCCGCCGCCGTGCGCAAGCTCGATCCGCGCTCGATGTGGCGCAACCCCGTGATGTTCATCGTCGAGGTCGGCGCGGCTCTGACGACCGTGCTCGCAGTCCTCGAGCCGTTCACCGGATCGGGCGCCGCTCTCGTCCCGACCTTCACGGCCGGGATCGCGGCGTGGCTCTGGCTCACGGTGATCTTCGCCAACCTCGCCGAGTCGGTTGCGGAGGATCGAGGCAAGGCGCAGGCCGCGAGCCTCCGCTCCACCCGTACCTCGACGCTCGCGCTGCGCGTTACGGGATACGACGAGAAGACGGATGCCGGAGCTCAGCAATCCGCCGTGACCGAGGTCTCCAGCGCCGACCTGCGTCTCGGCGACGTGGTGGTGGTCTCCGCCGGACAGGTGATTCCGGGCGACGGCGACATCATCTGGGGCATCGCGTCAGTAGACGAGTCCGCCATCACCGGAGAATCGGCGCCGGTGGTGCGCGAGTCGGGTGGGGACCGCAGTGCGGTGACGGGAGGAACCCGGGTGCTCTCCGACCGGATCGTCGTTGCGATCACGTCCAAGCCGGGTGAGACCTTCGTCGACCGGATGATCAGGCTCGTCGAGGGTGCCGCACGACAGAAGACGCCGAATGAGATCGCACTCAACATCCTACTGGCCGCCCTGTCGATCGTCTTCGTGGTCGTCGTGCTCACGCTCGGGCCGATCGCCGGCTACTCGGATGCCGCGCCCTCGGTCGCGGTGCTCATCGCCCTTCTCGTGTGCCTCATCCCGACTACTATCGGAGCCCTTCTCTCGGCGATCGGCATCGCCGGAATGGACCGCCTCGTGCAGCACAATGTGCTCGCCATGTCGGGCCGGGCGGTGGAAGCGGCAGGAGATGTCACCACCCTCCTGCTGGACAAGACCGGCACCATCACCTACGGCAACCGGCGCGCGTCGGAGTTCCTGGCCCTCACGGGTGTGCCCGCATCCGACTTGGTCGATGCCGCGCGGGCCTCCTCGACGAGCGATCCGACTCCGGAGGGCACCTCGGTGGTCGAGCTCGCCGACGAGCTGGGTGCGACCGTGGCCGATGCTGCTGACGCGACCGTGGTGCCGTTCACGGCGCAGACCCGCATGAGCGGCCTCGACCATCCGGACGGCGGTGCCGTGCGCAAGGGAGCCGTTTCCTCCATCACCGCGTGGGTCGCCGAGACCGATCCCCTCTCGGACGGTCTAGCGGCCGAGTTGGATGCCATCGTCACGGGCGTCTCCTCCAGCGGGGGCACGCCCCTCGCCGTAGCCGTCCGCGACACCTACGGTCATGCGCGCGTTTTGGGTGTCATCCACCTCAAGGACATCGTGAAGGACGGCCTCGTCGATCGGTTCGCGGACCTGCGTCGCATGGGCATCCGCACCGTCATGATCACGGGCGACAATCCGCTGACCGCCCGAGCGATCGCGGCCGAGGCCGGGGTCGACGACTTCTTGGCCGAGGCCACTCCCGAGGACAAGCTCGCGCTGATCCGACGCGAGCAGGAGGGCGGCAACCTCGTCGCGATGACCGGTGACGGTACCAACGACGCCCCCGCGCTCGCTCAGGCAGACGTGGGGGTGGCGATGAACACCGGCACGTCCGCGGCGAAGGAGGCCGGCAACATGGTCGATCTCGACTCCGACCCGACGAAGCTCATAGACATCGTGCGCATCGGCAAGCAGCTCCTCATCACGCGGGGGTCGCTGACCACGTTCTCGATCGCCAATGACGTCGCGAAGTACTTCGCGATCATCCCGGCGATGTTCGCGGCCGCGTTCCCGGGACTGGAGGCGCTGAACATCATGCAGCTGCACTCCCCCGCCTCAGCCATCCTTTCGGCGATCATCTTCAACGCACTCGTGATCGTCGCGCTGATTCCTCTGGCCCTGCGCGGTGTGCGATACCGCGCCGTCGGCGCCTCTCGCATCCTGCAGCGCAATCTGCTCATCTACGGGCTCGGCGGCGTCATCGCTCCATTCATCGGCATCAAGCTCATCGACCTGCTCGTGAGCATCATCCCCGGCTTCTAGCCACGAAAGGACTCGACTCCCATGTCAACAACGAACCGCGGCTCCTGGCGGCAGTACGCCGTTGCCATCCGCGCGATGATCGTCCTCACGATCGTTCTCGGGGTGATGTACCCGCTCGCGATCACCGTGCTCGGCCAGGTCGCCCTGCCGAGCCAGGCGCACGGCTCCCTCATCGAGCGCAACGGACAGGTCGTCGGCTCGAGCCTGATCGGCCAGTCGTTCACCGATCCCGACGGCACCGCGCTGCCGCAGTGGTTCCAGTCCCGCCCATCGGCCGCGGGAAAGGGGTACGAGGCCGGCGCGTCCGGCGGCAGCAACTACGGGCCGGAGAATCCCGACCTCCTGAAGGCGATCGCGCAGAGGAAGAAGGCGGTCTCCCAGCTCGACCGAACCGACCCCGGCCGCATCCCGGTGGACGCATTGACGGCGTCGGCCTCCGGTCTCGATCCGCACATCTCCCCCGCCTACGCCCTCGAGCAGGTGCGCCGTGTCGCTCGGGCGCACGGCCTTGATGAGGCCACTGTGCGCACGCTGGTCGAGTCTAGGATTCAAGGACGCGACCTCGGCTACCTGGGTGAGTCGACGGTCAACGTCCTCGAACTCAATCTCGCGCTGGCGGAGCTGGATCACTGACTATGGCACACGGTCGACTGCGGGTCCTCCTCGGTGCGGCGCCGGGCGTCGGCAAGACCTACGCGATGCTCGAGGAGGGTCACCGGCTGCGCGGGGCGGGCGTCGACGTGGTCGTCGCCGTCGTGGAGACGCACGGCCGGCGCGCAACCGCCGACATGGTGGACGACCTCGAGACGGTGTCGCGAATGCATGTCGAGCATCGAGGCATCCGTCTGGACGAGCTCGACCTCGAGGCGGTGCTCGACCGTGCGCCGACGGTCGCCCTCGTCGACGAACTGGCGCACACGAATGCACCCGGAACTCGTCACGCCAAGCGCTGGGAGGACGTCGAAGAACTTCTGGCGGCCGGGATCGACGTGATCTCGACCGTCAACATCCAGCACATCGCCTCGCTGAACGATGTCGTACAGCAGATCACGGGAGTCCCCCAGCGCGAGACGATTCCGGATGCCGTGCTGCGCCGCGCCGACCAGATCGAGGTGGTGGACCTGTCCCCGCAGGCGCTGCGCGATCGTCTCAGTGCGGGCGTGGTCTACCCGGCCGAGCGTATCGACGCCGCCTTGTCGAACTACTTCCGCCTCGGCAACCTCACCGCTCTGCGCGAGCTCGCGTTGCTGTGGCTGGCCGACGAGGTGGACAGTGCCCTGAAGCGCTATCGCGCCGAGCACGGCATCGACGCCAAGTGGGAGGCTCGCGAACGGGTCGTGGTCGCGTTGACGGGCGGCACCGAGGGTGAGACGCTGCTGCGTCGGGGCGCCCGTATCGCCGCGCGAGCATCCGGGGGCGCCCTCATTGCGGTGCATGTCGTCAGTCAGGACGGTCTGCGGAGTCCGCACCCCGAGACGCTCACCGCCCAACGCGCGCTCGTCGAGCAACTCGGCGGCAGCTATCACCAGGTCGTGGGCGACGATGTGCCGCGCGCCCTCGTCGACTTCGCCCGCGCCAGTGATGCGACGCAGCTCGTGATCGGCGTCAGCCGTCGTAGCCGGCTCACGGCGCTGCTGACCGGGCCCGGCATCGGGCAGACGGTGATTCGGGGATCCGGGGACATCGACGTCCACATCGTCTCGCACTCCCAGGCGGGCGGTGGCTTCGCCCTGCCCCGACCCACCGGAGGGCTCACGGTGCGTCGCCGGATCGCCGGCTTCATCGTCGCGCTCGTGGCCGGCCCCCTGCTGACGGCCCTGCTTGCCAGCACGCATACTCCGGAATCCCTCGCCAGCGACGTGCTGTCCTACCAGCTGGTCGTCGTCGTGGTGGCTCTCGTCGGCGGCTTCTGGCCGGCGATGTTCGCGGCAGTCCTCAGTGGCCTCAGCCTCGACTTCTTCCTCGTGGCTCCGCTCTACCGCATCACGATCAGCGAGCCGCACCATCTGCTGGCCCTCGCGCTGTTCATGGTCGTCGCCGCCCTGGTCAGCTACGTCGTCGACCAAGCGGCGCGACGCACGCGCAAGGCGGCGCGGTCAGCCGCCGAATCCGAACTGCTGGCCACCGTCGCAGGGAGCGTGCTGCGGGGTGACGACGCCATTCAGGCACTCGTCTCGCGGACGCGAGAGGCATTCACGCTGCTCGCGACCCGGCTCGTCGAGGACGGCGAGGTGATAGCGACTGACGGCCCTGTGGCAGGGCACGACGCCGACACGCCGAGTCAGTCGATGCCGGTCACCGATACGGCCGTGCTCGAGTTGTACGGTCGCGATCTCCAAGCGGACGACCGTCGGTTGCTCGCGGCGATCGTGGGGCAGCTCGCCGTCGCGCTGGAACACCGAGAACTCGTCGAGACCGCCGACCGCATCCAGCCGCTCGCTCGGGCCGATCGCGTGCGAAGCGCTCTGCTGGCCGCCGTCGGGCACGACCTGCGCAGGCCGCTCGCAGCCGCGACAGCGGCCGTCACGAGCCTGCGCTCAGCCGGCATCCGGCTCACGGATGCCGACCGCGCCGAGCTGCTCGATACGGCGGAAGGAAGCCTCGACGCCCTCGCAGGCCTGGTCGACAACCTTCTCGACGTCTCGCGCCTGCAGGCCGGTGTGCTGGGCGTGAGCCTGGCCGATGTCGATCTGGACGGCGTCGTGCCGGTGGTGCTCGATGAACTCGGACTCGCACCGGGCAGCGTGCAACTCGACCTCTCCGAAACCGTCGGCGCCGTGCGTGCGGATGCCGTTCTGCTGCAGCGTGCCCTCGTCAACCTGGTCGCGAACGCCGTGCGGTTCTCGCCCGATGGTCATCCCCCGCGAATCGCCACGTCGGCGTTCGGCGGCGCAGCTCAGGTGCGCGTGATTGACAGCGGCCCCGGCATCCCCGCCGATCGTCTCGACGACGTCTTCGTGCCTTTCCAGCGACTCGGGGACACCGACAACCTCACGGGAGTCGGGCTGGGCCTGGCTCTCTCGAAGGGTTTCGTCGAGGGAATGGGCGGCAGCCTCGACCCCGAGGACACTCCCGGCGGCGGGCTGACGATGGTCATCTCGGTTCCGCTTGCCCAGGAAGCGGAAGCCGTGACCCCGCGAGCATCGGAGGTCCCGGAGTGAGGATACTGATCGCCGACGACGACCCGCAGATCCTGCGCGCGCTGTCCATCACCCTCGGCGCGCACGGCTACGACGTCGTCACCGCCCGCGACGGCCGGGAGGCGATCGGAGCCGCGGCATCCGAGCACCCCGACCTGATCGTTCTCGACCTCGGTATGCCGGAACTGACGGGAATCGAAGTGATCGAGGCGGTGCGCGGTTGGTCGACCCTGCCGATCCTCGTGGTGTCGGGCCGGCACGATTCCGGGGACAAGGTGGACGCCCTCGACGCCGGGGCCGACGACTACGTGACGAAGCCGTTCGCTGTCGACGAGCTGCTCGCACGCGTACGCGCCCTCACGCGGCGCGCTGCTCCGACACTCGACTCGCCGACTGCGCGGCTGGGTGCGGTGACGATCGATCTTGCCGCCCATCTGGTGCTGCGGCGCACGAGCGACACCGAGGAGGTCGTACGTCTGACACCGACGGAGTGGCGCATGCTCGAGGTGTTCGCGAAGAACCCGAACCGCCTCGTGACGCGCGAGCTGTTGCTCACCGAGGTCTGGGGACCGCAATACACGACCGACACCGGTTATCTGCGCCTGTACGTCTCGCAGCTGCGCAAGAAGCTCGAACCCGACGCCGCCCGGCCGCGCTACCTGCTCACGGAGGCGGGGATGGGATACCGATTCTCCCCCGACGAATGAGATGACCGCATCTGCTCAGAAG
Organism: Orlajensenia flava; assembly: GCF_004801905.1. Lineage (GTDB taxonomy): Bacteria > Actinomycetota > Actinomycetes > Actinomycetales > Microbacteriaceae > Orlajensenia > Orlajensenia flava. Next base: position 331,229 of record NZ_SSSN01000003.1, read on the forward strand.
GGATGAGTGGGCCGGCTGATACGCCGGGTTCTGTTCACCGCGCGCTTGCGCACTCGCGGCTGGACGGCCATCTCTCTCGGCGACACGTTGCCGTGCCGCTCCAGCGGCCTACCCGGGAACGGGACGAGCAGCCCCATCGTTCCCTGTCTGACCTTGCTCCGGGCGAGGTTTACCGAGCCGACCGTGTCACCACGGCCGCTGGTGGTCTCTTACACCACCGTTTCACCCTTACCCTCGGCCGAAGCCGACGGCGGTCTGTTCTCTGTGGCACTGTCTCGCGGGTCACCCCGGGTGGGTGTTACCCACCGCCCTGCTCTGTGGAGCCCGGACGTTCCTCGGCATCCGTCTGCACGGATGACGCGACCGTCTTGCCGACCCACTCGGGCCTCAGCCTACCTTCAGATGCCGGACTCCTCCGTGCGCAGCAGGATGCGGCCGCAGTCTGGGCAGAAGATGACGTCATCGTCGGCCGCCTTGCGGACGGCCTCCAGGTCTGCTCCGGTGATCGTCATGGTGCAGCCGGTGCACGTGCGGGCCCGCATCTCCGCCGCACCCACGCCACCGCCGAGCGCCCGGCGCTTGTCGTAGAGGGCCGTCAGTTCGGCGCCGACACCCTCGGCGATCGCTGCGCGGTCGCGCTCGGCCTCGGCACGATTGGCGGCGGATGCCTCACGTGCCCTTTCCCGCACCTGTTCGGTAGCGCTGGTCTCGTCCACGATCTCCGCGCGCTCGGCCTCGATGGCTGAAACGACCGCCTCCTTCTCCTCGACGCGCTCCATGACCGTCAGCTCGATGTCCTCGAGGTCGCTGCGCCGTTTCGCGAGGCTCGCCAGTTCGGCCTCGAGCCCCTGGATGTCCTTCATGGACGACGTCCCCTGCAACCGAGCCGTGTCGCGGGCCACCCGCGCCTCCACCATGGCGACATCCGATTCCAGCCGGCCGAGCTCGGTGCGCGAGTCGTCGAGGTCTCCGGTGGCGGCGACGAGGCGCCTGCGGACATCGTCGGAACGGGCCGACAGGGCAGCCAGCGCGGCATTCTGCGGCAGGTTCGCCAGTTGGCGGTCGATCTGCGCGATGCGGGTGTCGATGGTCTGCAGGCGCAGGAGTTCGCCCTGCTCGCTCGGACTGGCCTTCACTCGGGAGCTCCTCGGAGTAGACGGTGTGGAGAGGTGGGGTCGCCCATCAGACGATCACGAAATCCCACGGATCGGTGCGCAGTTCGCTCACCGCGATCTCGACGTCCGGTAGAGCCGAACGCAGCTGAGCGGCCGCGACATCGAGCCACAGCCATTCGCTCGCCCAATGGGAGACGTCGATGAGCGCGGGACCGCGTCCGGTCAGTGTCGCCTGCTCTCGCGCCTCGGACGCCGGGTGATGGCGCAGGTCCGCAGTGATGTAGACGTCCGCGGCGCGGACGGCGGGATCGGAGAGCAGCGAGTCTCCGGCCCCGCCGCAGAGGGCGACGCTGGAGACCTCCCTGTCGTAGTCGCCGGAAACTCGCACACCGGTTGCCGTCGCCGGCAGGATGTCGCCGAGAGCGCGTGCGAGCCGCCCCAACGTGATCGGCTCCGCGAGCCGCCCGATGCGACCGAGTCCGGCCCCCTCGACCAGACCCGGCACGATGGGCATCGTGTCGAGAAGCCCCAAGCGGCTCGCGAGCACACCCGACGTTCCGTCCTCGACGACGTCGGCGTTCGTGTGGGCCGCGACCAAGGAGCAGTCCGCCCGAATCAGGCGGGCGATCAGCGCACCCTTGTAGCGGTCCTCGGCCACGCTCGTCACTCCGCGCAACAGCAAGGGATGATGGGTGAGTAGGAGGTCGGCCTCCGTCTCGATCGCCTCATCGACGGTCGCAGCGACCGCGTCGACGGCGAGCAGGATCCGCTCGACCCTCGAAGCGGGATCCCCCGTTACCAGGCCAGGGGCATCCCACTCCTCCGCGCCATCGACGGGCCAGAGTTCGCCCACGAGTTCCAGCACGTCGGTCAGGGAGGATGGCACCCGCCCAGCCTACCGTCGGCCGATCCGGCGCGGCTCGGTGGCCATGTGTGCCGCTGCCATCACCGCGGGGCGCCGCCCCGTCGCCGGACATCGAGGTCCAGCACGGTCGCCATGAGGGTGGCGATGAACCACGACCGCAACCGCTCCGGCGTCCAGCCCCAGTCGAGCACCATGAGCTGGTAGGGGTCGAATCCCATCAGGAGGGCGAGCGTCGCGACGTGCTGTTCTCGGGGGCCGGCACGCAGAAGGCCCCGTTCCGCCAAGAGATCGATGCCCGCCCGGAGCGCGCTCTCCCGGCCGGCTGCGGCCGTCGCGTAGGCCGCACGGGCGTCGGCGTCCACGGATGCAGCCGCGGTCAATGCCCGCCACAATCCGATGTTGCTCTGTTGAAAATCGATCACGTAGTCCGCCCATCCGTTGACCATCGCGATCGGATCGGGCTCGGCCAGGATGCGCGCTGCTTCAGCTTCCGCCTCGGCGGGACCGGCGCCCTCCACTCCGCCGAACCGTCGCTCCAACGCGGCCATCAGCAGTGACCCCTTCGGCCCGTTGGCTACGACGAGCTTGGTGGTCACCCCCGCTCGCGCGGCGATGTGAGCCAGCGTGGTCGCAGCGTAACCGTGCTCGGCGAAGAGATCGGCGGCAGCCTCGATGATCCGCTGGCGCGAGTTCGCAGCAGCGGCCCGCCGTTTGGAGGTGTCGTAGCTTCTCGGCGAACTCTTGCGCGGAGCGTCCGCGTCGTCTATCTTCACATTCAATAGTCTATAACTAAAGAATTGCGATGACCAACGAAGTGGCGCCCACCATCGGGTGCGACACGCAGGGCATGCGGCTGGTGCACCGGGTCTTCCGCGCCGTGTTCGCGGACGGCCCCTGGCTCGTCGAGGACGTGGCGATCGGTGACGATCGCCGGAGGCGCCATGTCGCAGCCCACCTGAAGGAACTGGCGCTGGCACTGCACCATCACCACGAGACGGAGGACGAGCTGCTGTGGGACACGCTCACCCGCCGCGCTCCGGGATGCGCGCTTCACGTCCAACTGATGAAGACCCAGCACGCGAGCATGGCCGAGATCCTCGCCGAGGCCGACGAGGCACTCCCCGCCTGGACCACCTCCGGGACCGAGGCCGATCGTGAGCTCGTGCACGCCGCCATGGTCGGGATCGACCAGCTGCTCGGCATCCATCTCGGCGACGAGGAGACCCTCATCCTTCCGGCAGCGGGAGAGACGATGAATCAACGCGAATGGGACAAACTCGGCGAATTCGCGCGCCGCACCACGCGCCCGGCGATGTTGTTCCCGCAGCTCGGCTTCATGCTGCAGTCACTGCCACCCGGTGAAGGCGACAGATTCATGCGCGAGACCCTGCCAACTCCTGTGCGGGTCCTGTGGCAGGTCGTCGGCAAGGGCCAGTACCGCCGCTACCGCGGCCGGATCTACGGCACGCGCGCGTGACGCCGACGGGGATTGGCGGACTCAGCTGCGGCTGAGGGCTCAAACATCCGTCTGTCGTCAGTCGGACTCGACCAGTTCGATGAGATTGCCCTCCGGATCCGCAACATAGGCCATCAGCTTCGACGGGTCCGGTGACGGAGACGGCGGCATGTGAGAGGTCGCCCCGGCCGCGATGAGGCGACCGTGCACCGAGTGGACGGCACTCGCCGACGGCACGGCGACCGAGAAGTGCTTGATGCCGGTGACGTCGTGCTGGTTGTCGGGGTCGTAGACGGGCCCCCGGGTGACACCCTCGCGATGGAACAGCTCCAAGCGCAGGCCGGCCTCATTTCCCAACCACACGAGCGTGAAGTCGTACTCCCTCGAGTCGAGCCTCCACTGCTCCTCCAATCCGAGAGCTTCGGTGTAGAACGCTATCGCCGCATCGAGGTCGAGCACGTCGATACCGACGTGGTGGAAGCGAACGGATGGAGACGCTGACGGAGAGGAAGCCATGATCGCACCGTAGTGAGCGCGACCGTCAGCGTCCAGCCATGGCGCTGGAGCGCGGCCCTCGGCCTCTGGTCCCCCGGAGGATGTGGGCCCTACCGGGCTCGAACCGATGACATCCACGGTGTAAACGTGGCGCTCTACCAACTGAGCTAAAGGCCCCGCACGCGTGCGGCGTCCGTCAATGGTAGCGGAGCGCATCCGTCGGCGGTGACAGCACGACCAGCGGCCCGCCCGCCCCTAGACTCCCGTCCGTGGATCAACATGAGTCGCGCAGTGCGCGCATCGAACACCGCTGGCCGGCGGTCATCGCCCTGATCGTCGCTCTGGCCCTCTACGGGGCCCTGCCGAATGATCTCATCACCGTTCAGCGCTACGTGACCGTCGCCATCGGCATCCTGCTGCTGATCCCCCTCATCGTGTTGAACCCGCACCGGTTCAACCAGCAGACCAAGTGGTCGCGCATCGTCTCGCTCACCCTGGCGATCGTCGTCGTCGTGTCCAACCAGATCACTCTCGTCTCGCTGGTCTTCGTGCTCATCGACGGCCACGCGAAGGGGCCGTCGCTGCTCCAGTCCGCCCTCCAGGTCTGGGTGGCCAACGTCATCGGGTTCGCGCTGCTGTACTGGGAGATCGACCGTGGCGGTCCGGTGGTGCGAACGATGGCCAAGCGCAGCGAGCTGCCTCCCGCCGACTTCCGTTTTCCCCAGGACGAGGATGACGACACGATCGTCGAGGTGGCAGCCGGATCGTCGCTCAAGTCGGACTGGACCGCGAGCTTCGTGGACTACTTCTACTTCTCGCTGTCCAACTCGATGGCCTTCAGCCCCACCGACACCATGCCGCTGACCGCGCGGACCAAGCTGCTGATGTCGCTGCAGTCGTTCGGAGGATTCGTCATTCTGGCCCTGGTGATCGCGCGGGCTGTCAGCCTCATCGGCTGAGTTCGGCGAGAGCTTCCCGATACTGCTCGAGGCTGCGCGCCGTGCCCGGCTCGGTGACGATGCTGGCGCGAACGACTCCGTCGCCGTCGATGAGAAATGTCGCGCGATTCGCGAACCCACGCTCGCTGAGGAACACGCCGTAGCGCTGGGCGACCTCGCCGTGCGGCCAGAAGTCGGCCAGCAGCGAGAAGGAGAAACCCTCGGCCTCCGCCCACGCCCGCTGTGCGTGCTTGGAGTCGACCGAGACGCCCAGGAGTTCGACGCCGCGCGCAGCGAACAGCTCGATGTTGTCCCGCAGCTCGCACAACTCCCCCTCGCAGGTGTGCGAGAACGCCATCGGGTAGAACACCAGCGCCACCGCCGATCGCCCGCGGTAGGAGGACAGCGACACCTCTTGGCCGTACTGGTTCGACAGCGTGAAGTCGGGGGCGATGGATCCGATCTCGATGACCATGCGAGCACTCTAAGCGGCTGGAAGGCCGAAGCGAACCGTCGGTACCGTCGGCGAGAATAGACTCAATAGGATGGCGACGTGCGTGAGCCGCAACCCGGACTCGTCTGTCGCACCACATTCCCCACGGCTGGACCAGCCCCAAGAGAGAGGTCGAGTGTGACCGTCAACGACCAGGATCCGTACTCCGTGACGAACGCCGACTCCGACCCCGAAGAGACGGCCGAGTGGACCGAGTCCCTCGAGGCTCTCGTCGCAGCCGAGGGCCACGGTCGGGCTCGCGAGATCATGCTGAGCCTGCTCCGGCGCTCCAAGGAACTCCACCTGGGCGTGCCGATGGTCCCGACAACCGACTACCTCAACACGATCGCGCCCGAGAACGAGCCGGCCTTCCCCGGCGACGAGGACATCGAGCGCCGCTACCGTGCCTGGATCCGCTGGAACGCGGCCGTGCTCGTGCACCGCGCGCAGCGGCCCGGGATCGCCGTGGGCGGTCACATCTCGACGTACGCGTCATCCGCCGCCCTGTACGAGGTCGGCTTCAACCACTTCTTCCGCGGCCAGGACCACCCGGGCGGCGGCGACCAGGTCTTCTTCCAAGGGCACGCCTCCCCCGGCATGTACGCGCGCGGCTTCCTCGAGGGGCGTCTCTCGGGCAACCAGCTCGACGGCTTCCGTCAGGAGAAGTCGCACGCCCCCGACGGCCTGCCCTCCTATCCGCACCCCCGTCTGCTGCCGGAGTTCTGGCAGTTCCCGACGGTGTCGATGGGCCTCGGCCCGATCAACGCGATCTACCAGGCTCAACTGAACCGCTACCTCACCAACCGCGGCATCAAGGACGCCAGCGACCAGCAGGTATGGGCGTTCCTCGGTGACGGCGAGATGGACGAGGTCGAGAGCCGCGGCCAGCTGCAGGTCGCCGCCAACGAGGGGCTCGACAACCTCAACTTCGTCATCAACTGCAACCTCCAGCGGCTCGACGGCCCGGTGCGCGGCAACGGCAAGATCATCCAGGAGCTCGAGAGCTTCTTCCGCGGTGCCGGCTGGAACGTCATCAAGGTGGTCTGGGGCCGCGAGTGGGACGACCTGCTGGCCCGGGACACGGATGGCGCGCTCCGCACGCTCATGAACGTCACTCCCGATGGTGACTACCAGACCTACAAGGCCGAGTCCGGCGCCTACGTGCGCGAGAACTTCTTCGGCCGCGACCCGCGTGCCCTCGAACTCGTCAAGGACCTCTCCGACGACCAGATCTGGAACCTCAAGCGCGGCGGTCACGACTACCGCAAGGTCTACGCGGCGTTCAAGGCGGCCAGCGAGCACAAGGGTCAGCCCACCGTCATCCTCGCCAAGACCATCAAGGGCTACGGGCTCGGCCCGAGCTTCGAGGGCCGCAACGCGACCCACCAGATGAAGAAGATGACGCTGGACAACCTCAAGACGTTCCGCGACGCCATGCGCATCCCCATCACGGATGCGCAGCTCGAGGAGAACCCGTACCTCCCGCCGTACTACCACCCGGGTGAGCAGGACGAGGCGATCCAGTACCTGCACGAGCGTCGACGCGCCCTCGGCGGCTACCTGCCCGAGCGCCGCACGAAGCACACGGCGATCTCGTTGCCGGACGATTCGGCCTACGCGATCTCCAAGAAGGGCTCCGGCACGCAGGAGATCGCCACCACGATGGCGTTCGTCCGCCTGCTGAAGGACCTCATCCGCGCGAAGGACTTCGGCAACCGCATCGTGCCGATCATCCCCGACGAGGCTCGCACCTTCGGCATCGACGCGTTCTTCCCGAGCGCCAAGATCTACAACCCGAACGGCCAGCACTACACGTCGGTCGACCGCGAGCTCCTCCTCGCGTACAAGGAGAGCCCGCAGGGCCAGATCCTCCACGTGGGCATCAACGAGGCCGGCGCCTTCGCCGCGTTCACGAACGTCGGAACGTCGTACTCGACGCAGGGCGAGCCGCTCATCCCCGTCTACGTGTTCTACTCCATGTTCGGATTCCAGCGCACGGGCGACGCCATGTGGGCCGCCGGCGACCAGATGGCGCGCGGCTTCATCATCGGCGCGACCGCGGGCCGCACCACGCTCACCGGTGAGGGACTGCAGCACGCGGATGGGCACTCGCTCGTCCTGGCCGCGACGAACCCCGCCGTGCTGGCGTACGACCCGGCCTACGGCTACGAGATCGGGCACATCGTGCGCGCCGGCCTCGATCGCATGTACGGCGGCGAGCACACCGACCCCAACGTCATGTACTACCTGACGGTCTACAACGAGCCGCTGGTGCAGCCGGCCGAACCCGAGAACCTCGACGTCGACGGCCTCGTCAAGGGCATCTACAAGCTCTCGGACTCGTCGGTCCAGGGCCCGAAGGCCCAGCTCCTGGCGTCCGGTGTCGCCGTCCCATGGATCATCGAGGCTCAGAAGCTGCTCGCCGAGGACTGGGGCGTGTCGGCCGACCTGTGGAGCGTCACGTCCTGGTCGGAGCTGCGTCGCGACGGCCTCGCCGCCGAAGCGCACAACTTCCTGAACCCCGACGACGCTCCGCACGCGCCGTACGTCTGGAACAAGCTCGCCGGCTCGCCTGGGCCGTTCGTCGCCGTGACGGACTTCTCCCACCAGGTGCCCGACCAGATCCGCCAGTTCGTCCCCGGTCAGTACGCGACCCTCGGCGCCGACGACTTCGGCTTCTCCGACACCCGCGCAGCGGCACGCCGATTCTTCAAGATCGACGGACCGTCAGTGGTAGTGCGCACGCTGGAACTTCTCGCGTCGCGCGGCGAGGTCGACCGCGGGCTGCCCGCCCAGGCCATCGCCAAGTACAGCCTGCACGATGTCAACGCCGGCACCACCGGCTCAGCAGGAGGCGAGAGCTAAACCGGTGGCGCAGAAGCCGCGTACCAAGCCGGAGACGCTCGCCTGGCTCCGCACCATCTCGGGCGAGCTGTCGACCGCGACGCTCAAGCGTCTCGACGACACCCTCCCGTGGTACGGCGGCATGCCTCCCGGTCGGCGCTCCGCCGTGGGACTCGTCGCGCAGGCGGGCATCAGCTCGTTCATCTCCTGGTACGACGACCCGAAGTCGACACCCTGGATCGCCGCGGACGTCTTCGGCGCCGCTCCGCGCGAGCTGCTCCGGTCGGTGAGTCTCCAGCAGACGCTCCAGCTCATCCGCGTCGTCGTCGAAGTCGTGGAGGACCGCGTCAAGAGCGGATCTGAGGATCTCCGCGAGGCGATCCTGCTGTACTCGCGGGAGATCGCCTTCGCGGCGGCGGATGTCTATGCCCGCGCGGCGGAGGCTCGAGGACTGTGGGACGCCCGACTGGAGGCCCTCGTCGTCGACTCGATCCTCTCGGGCGAGTACGACGACGAGCTCCCGAGCCGCATCGCAGCGCTCGGCTGGCACGGACACGGGGCCGTCGCCGTGCTGGTCGGCACGACGCCTCGCATGCTCGACGTCGACGTGCTGCGCCGGGCCGCCCGGCACATGACCGCCGACGTGCTCATCGGAGTACAGGGCAGCCGACTGGTCCTCGTGATCGGACGGGCGGCGCCCGCCCGACCGGACAGCGACAACGCGGAACCGGCCGAGCCGCAGATCTCCTTCATGGAGATCGCCAGCGGCCTCGCTCCACATTTCGGCGACGGCCACCTGGTGCTCGGGCATGAGGTTCCCGGTCTGGTCGACGCGTCGAAGAGCGCACGGGCCGCCCTCGCCGGCTTCGCGGTGGCGCGTGCCTATCGGGCGAACGACCGCCCCATCCAGGTGGATGACCTGCTCCCCGAACGTGCCTTGGCGGGCGATCCGCTCGCCCGCGCGACCCTCATCCACCGCATCTACCAGCCGCTGCGCAACCACTCGGTCGAGTTGCTCAACACGTTGTGGACCTACCTCGACAACGGTCGTTCGCTCGAGGCGACGGCAAGAGAGCTGTTCGTGCACCCCAACACCGTGCGCTACCGGTTGAAGCGCATCTCCGAGATGATCGGCTGGGACGCCACCGGCTCGCGCGAGGCGCTGATCCTGCAGGCCGCGCTCATCCTCGGAGCCATTCAGGACCCCGAACTCCCCCGGCGATCCGAACCCACACGCTGATCGCGGTGTTCGACACCGACAAAGGATTTCGACATTCCTTGATCGCTATCGACACACGCTCCCCGCATGCCGTTGGCAGACTAGACGGATGATCGTCGTCGTGTGCCCCGGTCAGGGCTCGCAAACTCCCGGATTCCTCACCCCGTGGCTGGCCTCTCCCGAGAACGTCGCGCTCCTCTCCGACTACTCGCAGGCCGCCGGCCTCGACCTCGCCGCTCACGGCACGACCTCCGACGCCGAGACCATCCGCGACACCGCGGTAGCCCAACCGCTCATCGTCGCTGCGGGACTGCTCGCCCTGAACGCGCTGCGTGCGGCAGGCGCGACCATCGACGGCATCGCCGGACACTCGGTCGGTGAGATCACAGCGGCGGCCGGAGCCGGCATCCTCTCCCCCGACGACGCCATGCAGTTCGTGAGCGAGCGCGCCGTGGCCATGGCTCAGGCCGCCGCCGCGACCCCCACCTCGATGAGCGCGGTGCTCGGTGGAGACGCCGACGACGTGGTCACTCGAGCCGAGTCGCTCGGCCTGCAGGCCGCCAACTACAACGGGGGCGGTCAGATCGTCATCGCCGGGGCGACAGATGCGCTGGCGCGGCTCGCCGACGAGCCCCCGGCGGGCGCCCGCGTCATTCCCCTGCAGGTGGCCGGGGCATTCCACACGCGCTACATGGAGCCCGCGCGCGAGTGGCTGGCCGGCGCGGCTGGCGCGTTCGCCACAAGCAACCCGACGCTGCCCGTCTGGACGAACAACGACGGCTCCCGCGTCGAGTCGGGCGCTCGGTTCCTCGAACTGCTCGTGGGCCAGGTCGCCTCGCCGGTGCGGTGGGACCTGTGCATGGATTCCTTCAGCGCGGCCGGCGTGACCGGCATCATCGAACTCGCCCCGGCAGGCGCTCTGGTGGGGCTCGCCCGTCGAGGACTCAAGGGCGTGCCGTCCGTGGCCATCAAGACTCCCGACGACATCCCAGCCGCCATCGCGCTCATCGAGCAGAACGCCTAGACCGGAAGACCCATGACGACACCCCATCTCACGCAGGCGACCGGACCGGCCCACACGCGCATCTATGCGATGGGAGCCGCACGAGGCGACCTCATCGTTCCGAACGACGAACTCGTCGGCCCGATCAACTCGTCCGACGAGTGGATCCAGCAGCGCACCGGCATCGTGACCCGCACCCGCGCCTCTGCGAACGTGCTCGCCGTCGACCTGGCCACGGCGGCTGCCGCGGAGGCCATCGAGAAGTCGGGTGTCCCCGCATCCGACATCGACCTCGTCATGGTCGCCACCATCAGCAACGTGCAGCAGACGCCGTCGATCGCCGCCGTCGTGGCGGATCGGGTGGGATCCAACCCCGCTGCCGCCTACGACCTCAACGCCGCCTGCGCCGGGTACGCCTACGCCGTGGCTCAGGCCGACGCGCTCATCCGGGCCGGAGCGGCCCACTACGCGCTCGTCATCGGCGCTGAGAAGCTCTCGGATGTCGTCGACCCGACCGATCGCTCCATCTCCTTCCTGCTGGGTGACGGAGCGGGCGCCGCGGTCATCGGGCCGAGCGACTTTCCCGGCATCTCCGCGACCGTGTGGGGCAGCGACGGCTCGAAGGCCGACGCCGTCGGCATGAACGGCACCCTCATCGAGTACCGCGACGGCGAGGCCGAGTGGCCGACGCTCCGCCAGGAGGGTCAGACGGTCTTCCGCTGGGCTGTCTGGGAGATGGCCAAGGTCGCCAAGCAGGCCATCGAGGGCGCCGGGATCACCGTCGACGACCTGTCCGCCTTCATTCCCCATCAGGCCAACATGCGCATCGTCGACGAGTTCGCCAAGCAGCTCAAGCTCCCCGCATCCGTCGTCATCGCCCGCGACATCGAGTCGACCGGCAACACCTCGGCTGCTTCGATCCCGCTCGCCGCCCATCGACTGCTGCAGGGTCATCCGGAGCTCTCCGGCGGCCTCGCCCTGCAGATCGGCTTCGGGGCCGGACTCGTGTTCGGCGCGCAGGTCGTCGTTCTTCCCTAGCCCACGACCGCCCTAAACTGAGTGACGGTCAAACGATAACCCCCTTGAGGAGACACACCATGGCATTGTCCACCGAAGAAGTTCTTGCCGGCCTGGCCGAACTCATCAACGACGAGACCGGCATTGCAACCGACACGGTTGAGCTGGACAAGTCCTTCACCGACGATCTCGACATCGACTCCATCTCGATGATGACGATCGTCGTGAACGCCGAAGAGAAGTTCGACGTCAAGATCCCTGACGAAGAGGTCAAGAACCTGAAGACCGTCGGCGACGCCGTCGACTTCATCGTCAAGGCCCAGGCCTAGTCAGACCCCTTTCCGCCGGGCCGCATCGCCACCACGATCGGCCCGGCATGGGGGCACCATGCCCCCGGATCCCTCCCTGGAGAGTTCGACCGTTATGACCAAGAAGATCGTCGTCACCGGAATCGGTGCCATCTCGCCCCTCGGCGCAACAGCCGCTGACAGCTGGGCGGCACTGCTGGCCGGCGAATCGGGTGCGAGCGCCCTGCTGCAGCCCTGGGTCGAGGAGCTCGCCCTGCCCGTGAAATTCGCCGCGCAGTCCCGGGTGCTCGCCTCCGACCTGCTGGAACGCCACGAGACCAAGCGACTCGATCCATCGAGCCAGTTCGCGCTCATCGCGGGGCGCGAGGCGTGGGCGGATGCCGGACAGCCCGAGGTGGAGCCCGAGCGCCTCATGGTCGACTGGTCCACCGGCATCGGCGGTGTCTGGACGCTGCTCGATGCCTGGGACACCCTGCGCGAGCGTGGCCCCCGGCGCGTGCTCCCGATGACCGTCCCCATGCTCATGCCGAACGGCCCAGCGGCTGCGATCGGCATGGACCTGCACGCGCGCGCCGGCATCCACACCGTCGTCTCGGCGTGCGCCTCGAGCACGGAGGCGCTCGTCAACGCCTACAACCACATCCAGTCCGGACTCGCCGACGTCGTCATCGCGGGCGGGTCGGAGGCGGCCATCCACCCCCTGCCGATCGCCTCCTTCGCGGCCATGCAGGCCCTGTCCAAGCGCAATGACGAGCCGGCGACAGCGTCGCGACCGTACGACATCTCACGCGACGGGTTCGTCCTCGGCGAGGGCGCGGCAGCACTCGTCGTCGAGACGGAGGAGCACGCCAAGGCGCGAGGCGCACACATCTACGCCGAACTCGTCGGTGGCTCCGTCACGAGCGATGCATACCACATCACCGCGCCCGACCCCGAGGGCTCCGCTGCCGCCCGCGCCATGAAGGCCACCATCGAGGGCGCCGGCGCATCCGTCTCCGATGTCAACCACATCAACGCCCACGCGACCAGCACGCCGGTCGGGGACATCGCCGAGTACAACGCGCTGCGTCGGGTGTTCGGCGACGCTGTCGACAGCATTCCAGTGAGTGCCACGAAGGCGTCGACGGGCCACCTGCTTGGCGGTGCAGGCGCCATCGAAGCACTGTTCACGGTGAAGGCGCTGCAGGAGCGCGTCGCTCCGCCCACGATCAACCTCACCCAGCAGGATCCCGAGATCGGGCTGGATGTCGTCACCGCTCCCCGCGAGTTGGGAGCAGGCGACCTGTTCGCCATCAGCAACTCGTTCGGTTTCGGCGGCCACAACGCCGTCGTCGCGTTCCGCAACGTCTGATCGTCGGCGTCATACAGAAGGCCCGCGCGGTACTCCGCACGGGCCTTCTGCCTGTTCCCCCCGGTGACGAGGTGGTCGGTGGGGCCTCAGCCCACGTTGTGGAGCCAGATGACCGGCGTGTGGTCGGAAGCGTGACGAAAGACATCGAGCTCGTCATCCCAGGCCTGGCCCAGGGCGAGACGCAGCTCCCGGTGCAGGTCGATAGCGTTGACCCCGGCGTTCTCCATGGCCGAACGGATGCGATCCTCCGAGATCACCACGTTGCCCGCGCTGTCGGTCTGCGCGAAGAACACGCCGAGGTCGGGCGTGTGCATCCAGCGCGATCCATCCGAACCGGGTGACGGGTCCTCCGTCACCTCGTACCGCAGGTGCTCCCATCCGCGGAGGGCAGAGGCGATGGCCGCGCCGTCGCCAGCCGACCCCTCCCAGTAGAACTCGGCGCGCTGCGCGCCCTTCATGACGGGCTGGTCGGCCCACGAGAAGTTCACGGCCCGCCCGAGGGCGCGGCCAGCAGCCCATTCGACGTGAGGGCACAATGCCTTCGGGGACGAATGGACGAACAGGACTCCCCGCGCAGGGTGGGCCTGCCGGGCAGTGGAAGCCGCCATGGTGTTCTCTCCTTCTTCGAGGTGCGTCTTCCCCAACGACCTCGACCGGGATACCACGGCGTGCTGCGTGTGAACTTGTGCGGCCGAAGCCGATAGGGCGATTATGCCGCACCGCTGCCGTGAATCACAACACTGTCATTCAGCGGGTCGCACCTCACCCCTTGGCCTCGCCGTAGTGGTCGACCACGCCGATGCCGAGAGGGAAGTCGACCGGGAACTCGCCGAACAGCAGTCGGCCGGCGCGACGGGCGGATTCCTCGAGGATCGCAGCAACCCGGTCTGCGTGCTCCTCGGGGGTGTGCACGATCACCTCGTCGTGGAGGAAGTAGACCAGGTGCGGGGCATCCGCGAAGCCGGTTCCTGCAAGCCCCAGAGAGGCGTCCGTCCGGGGAATCGCAGCGAGAGCCCCACGCAACTCCGCCATCCAGCAGAGAGCCCACTCCGCAGCGCTGGACTGGACAACGAAGTTGCGGGTGAACCTCCCCCAGTCTCGTGCGGAGCTGCGCGCGCGGCGTTCGTCGGCGGGGGTGGCGTCGGGATCGCTCGCCTGGCGCTGCGTCTTCAGCCAGCCCTCGCCCGGTCGCGGTGACGAACGACCGAGGCGCGAAGTGACCACCTCGCCACGCTCGCCGGCGCGGGCCGCCGTCTCGACGTAGGCGATCGCCCTCGGGTAGGCCCGAGCCAGTCGCGGCATCAGCCGGGCGCTCTCACCCGACGTGGCCCCGTACATAGCACCGAGCATGGCGATCTTCGCGTGCTGGCGGGTGTCGACGGCGCCAGCCGCGACGATTCCGGCGTACATGTCCACTCCGTGCCCTGCTGACGCCATCGCGGTGTCGCCGGAGAGGCCCGCCAGAACACGCGGCTCGAGCTGGGCCGCATCGGCCACGACGAGCTTCCATCCGGGGTCTGCACGCACGGCGGAGCGCACCTGCTTGGGCAACTGGAGCACTCCCCCGCCCCGAGCGGCCCAGCGGCCGGTGACCACCCCGCCCGGGAGGTATTCGGCGCGGAACCTTCCATCCCGCACCCACGCGTCCATCCACGCCCATCCGTTCGCGGCGAGGAGCCGGGAAAGCTTCTTGTATTCGAGCAGCGGCGGAACGACCGGGTGATCCAGCTCGCGGAGCTCCCACGCCCGAGTCGAGTCGACCATCGCGCCCGTGCGCCGCAGCGCGCGCAGAACGTCCTGAGGTGAGTCCGGATTGAGCAGCGGATCCTCGAGGGTCGCACGGATGGCGGATGCGAGCACCTCCATCCGTTGCGGTCGAACGCCCGGCCCGACCCGAGGACCGAGGAGCTCCGTCAGCGCGGTGTCGTGCACGGCGCTGCTCCACGGCAGGCCGGCGAACCGCATCTCAGCGGCGATGAGCGCGCCGGCGGACTCGGCGGCGAGCAGCAGGCGGAGTCCGCCCGGCTCATCGGCCGAGGTGATGGCCGCGAGTTGACGCCGCAGTTCGTCGACCGTCTCCGTGAGCCGGTCGGTCGCCAGGTCGTCACGCCCGACATCGTCGCCGAGATCGAACAGGGCCTCGTCACCGGCGCCTGAGGCGTCGTCTGCCTGTTCGGCGGACGACCACGCCCCCGCCCCTCCCTCCACCGGCGCGTTGACGCGCGCGGAATCGCGGAGGATAGCGTGACAGAGCCGCAGGTCGTGGCAGCGCGCGACGCGAAGACCCGCCTCGAGCAGACGCGGATACCAGCGCGCCGTGTCATCCCAGACCCAGCGCACCTCGGAGGCCGGAAAGGTCTCGACCGACCGCACGAACGCCCCCAGGTCGCCGACCCGTTCGGGGTCCCCCGCCGCCGATCCGTCGTCGTTCAGGCGATGAGCGGTGAGACCGCTCTGAGCACGACCGACGACGATGAACACCCGTCCATTATCTCGAAGAGATGTTCGAGCGTCGGGATGCCATCCCGAGTCGCGTCAGCGCGAGAGTGCGACGGCGTCCGCAACCTGGCCGACAGCCGATCCGAAACCCTGCTCGGTGGGTGCACTCACCGACACGAGGCTGCCGCCGACAGGTACGTAGGCGACGCACCCATCCCCCGGCACGCAGCTGCCGATGACGGACGGGTGACCGGGGACGTCCAACGCGACGAGCGGCGGATACATGTAGTTGACCTTCGGAGGGCTCTTCAGCATCTCGGGGAATGCCCAGCCGCCGCCGGGAACGATCGCCACGGAGTAGTTCCCGTCCGACCACGAACACGCGACCATGCCGGCGCGTTCCTGAGCGAGGAGGTCGGGCGTCAATGGGTCCAGCTGCGACGCAGAAGGATCCACCGTCGCACCCGGTTCACTGAACGCGGCCTGAATCACGGCAGTCGCCGGCGCTTCGTCGTCGCAGAACCGACCCGAGACGGCGTCGGACGGGCGGCTCCACGGTCGGCCCGCCGCCGGCGCTGCTGTTATCGTGCCGGCGAGGGAATCGAGCAGCTCACGTGCACTGTTCTCGATCGTCGCCCGACTCGGAGCCCCGTCGGGGCCGTTGGAACTCAGGTAGGCGTGCGCCCAGTATCCATGACTCAGGAGGTTGAGCCGGCACACGCCGTAATCTCCGCACAGGTACTCGGAGGTGTCACCCGCTGTGTAATCGACCGCACCGTCGTCGACCTGCGTGACGTTGGTGGCGTAGTCGGCCGCCGCGTCCGCGATCACGTCGAGATCGATCGTGACATCCCAACTGTTGTCGGTCTTGGATTCGCCGCCCCAGACGCAGTTCAGAAGGCCGCTGTCCAGCGCCGCGACACTCTGGTAGCTGCTGACAGCGGCCTGGTCGACCTTGAGGGTCACGCGCGAGCCGAGATAGCCGGATGCCTGATCGTTCGTCAACACCCCAGCGCAGGTGACCGCCAGAGTCGGCATCGGATCGGATACGGCCTCCGGAGTCGCCGTCGAGGACGGCGCCGCCGTCGGTGTGGGGTTCGTCACAGGCTTCCCCGTGCTACACCCCACCAGACCCACCACCAGCACGGCACCAGCGCCCAGGGCGCACACCGTCGTCGTCATGTGCGCTCTCATTTGTCATCACCCTATCCGTCGGAACGCCGAGAGCGAGTCCCTCGAAAGGGGCGGTCGATGATGTGCTCCGCCCGGGCGCGACGTGTGGGGAGAAGTAGGGCGGATGGGACTTGAACCCATGACCGACGGATTATGAGTCCGCTGCTCTAACCGGCTGAGCTACCGCCCCGTGGGGTGCCTACTCGGGCACCACCGTGATGACCTCCGTCACCGGGTCGGTCACGGCGTCACCACGATACAGGCTCTCGAACGTGGAGATCGTGCGCTGGATGTCGTGGGGCGCGATCAGCTTGCGAGAGGCCTTCTTCATCCGCTCGAACTCCTCGGGCGATGCGGTGAGGACGTCCTCGAGCTTCGCCGCGAGGTCGGCGACGTCACCCGGAGCGAAGAGGTGGCCGTTCTCGCCGTCGTGCACCAGGTGCGGGAGGGCCATCGCGTTCGCGGCGACGACGGGCAGCGCCGATGCCATCGCCTCCATGGTGGCGATCGACTGCAGCTCGGCGATGGATGGCATGGCGAAGACGGATGCCCGCGTGTAGCAGTCCCGCAGTTCGTCATCCGTCACGTAGCCGAGGAAGGTGACCCGGTCGGCGATGCCGAGCTCCCTCGAGAGCGTCTGCAGGTTCTTCAACTGGTCGCCGCCGCCGACGATGTCGAGCTTGACGTCGAGGGAGGCCGGGAGGGCTGCGATGGCCTTCAGCAGAACGTCGATCTGCTTCTCACCGGTCACGCGGCCGACGAACAGCACCCGGTTCTCGGTGCGAGGCTCCCAGGACGGCGTGTAGCGCTGGGCGTCGATGCCACACGAGATGGCGTGAACGCCGTGCAGGCCGGTCGATCGCTCGAGGAACTCCGCGGCCCGCTTAGTGGGCGTGGTCACAGCCTCGGCGCGGGCGAAGGAGCGACGGGCGGCCTTCCACGCGAGCCCGATGGCCCACTCCTGCCAGGCCTTGGGGATCATCGTGAACTCGAGCATGTTCTCGGGCATGAAGTGGTTGGTGCCGATGATGCGGATGCCGCGCTTCTCGGCCTCGACCGAAAGCCCGCGACCGACGACGATGTGGGACTGGAAGTGCACCACGTCGGGCTTCACCTCGTCGATGATGCGCGCGCTGTTCTGCTTGATGCGCCAGGGCATGGCGAAGCGCAGCCAGTCGTGCGGATACCAGCGCAGGCTGTAGAGACGGTGGGCCGTCACCTTCTGGCCCTCGTACTCCTCCGTCCACGTCCCGTGCTTGCGACCGGCGGCGGGAGCGACGATGTGCACCTCGTGGCCCCGCGCCACGAGTCCGGACGCGAGCCGCTCCGCGAATCGAGCGGCACCGTTGACGTCGGGTGCGAAGGTGTCGGCGCCGATGATGACGCGCAGCGGCCGTGTCGCGGTCTGCGAACCGTCCGCGTCTGCGGACTGCGGCGAACCGTGCGTGTCACTCAAATGGGAGTCCCCTACGTTCTCGGCCGGGAGGGTGTCATCCGGCGGGAGCAGTACTGCGCGCTGGTGGCTGCGCGGTAGCAGCCTATTCTAGACCGGCTTGATCACGCGCTCGCCGGACGGCGGAGCGTCGATCACGTCGTCGACGAGTTGCTGAGGATGGACCCGTGAGAGCAGGAAGACGCCCCAGATCGCTATGACCCCGGCCACCGCGAAGGCGATCATCGCCCACAGCGGCGCCTGCGACGCCTCGCCGAGGACGACGATGCCGATGGTCACGGCGACGAGCGGGTCGACCACCGTGAGCCCCGCTATGACGAGGTCGGGCGGACCGGAGGAGTAGGCGTTCTGAACGAAGTACGCCCCGACTCCGGCTGCGAGGAGTAGGCCGAGCAGGCACACGAAGGTGAGCCACTCGAAGTTGCCGTTCTGGACGCGGTTGATGACCACCTTGGCGAGGGTGGCGACGAAGCCGTAGAGAACGCCAGCGCCCAGGATGTAGAACAGCGCCTTGAACCGACGACGCAGGAAGATGAAGGCGGCGGCGAAGACCAGGAGGACCACGGCCAGGATGATGAGGATGATGATGAGGTCATCCGTCTGAACCGGCTTGTCGATGGCGGTGAAGGCCGCGATCGTCACGAACAGGCCGACGCCCCCCACGCACATCGACACGGCGATGATCGACGCCCGGTTGAGCCCCTTGTGCGTGACGCGGGCGTTGATGATCGAGGTGATCACGAGCGCCACCGCGCCGAGCGGTTGGACGACGATGAGCGGCGCGAGCGACAGGCTGATGAGCTGGAGCAGGATGGCGAGACCCAGCATGGAGGTGCCGAGCACCCACGACGGTCGCGCGATGAGCAGGCCGAGCTGCTTGACATTGAGCCCGCTGTCAGAGTGGGCGGTGCTCTTCTCGACCTTCACGACGCCGCGGTGCTGCAGCTGGGCGCCGACCGACATGAAGACCGCACCGACGAGCGCGATGAAGATGCCGAGCACCTGGCGGGGATCCTGCGTGAAGACCTGCGCTACGTCGTCGATCGGATCGGTGAACACCACGGTTCGACCCTAACCCGCGCTTCGCCGATATTCTCGAAGAATGGCCGTTCGACCCATCCGGATCACCGGTGACCCCGTACTTCACGCTCCCGCCGTTCCGGTGACAGCCTTCGACGACGACCTGCGCGAACTCATCGAGGACCTGTTCGAGACCATGGACCTCGCTCCGGGTGTCGGCCTCGCCGCACCGCAGGTGGGCGTGCCGTTGCGGGTGTTCACCTACGCCTGGACGGGTGAGGACGGCGTGCGCGTGCGCGGAGTGGCGATCAACCCGGTACTCTGGATCAGCCCTGTCCCCGCGGGCGTGCCCGACGAGGACGACGAGTCGGAGGGATGCCTGTCGTTCCCCGGAGAACGGTTCGCGCTGCGTCGAGCGGAGTCGGCCATCCTGCAGGCTCAGGACGCGGACGGCGCGTCGTACGAGCTGCGCGCCGACGGATGGCTGGCGCGCATCCTGCAACACGAGTACGACCACCTCGGCGGCGTGCTGTACACGAACCGGCTCGACTACGACGACCAGCGCGCGGTTGCCAAGATCACGCGCAAGCGCGGCTGGGGCGTTCCGGGCAGGAGTTGGATGCCGGGCGTCGAACACCCCGAGGGCTGAGTCGCCCAGGCGATCCGTTCATGTGACCAGACGGATGCCCGCCGCAACCAGGGCCGCGACCGCCACCACCACGATGAACGGCACCCGCAGCGCGTAGAGCGCGGCGGCGACGATGACGGCGGGCACTCGCGCGTCGACGACGACGTGCTGGCCCGCCCCGAACGTCTGTACGGCGATGAGCGCCGCCAGAAGGGCGACGGTCAGCAGGTCGGCGATGCGGGACGGCGCCGGAGCCTCCAGCAGCCGCGCCGGAACCAGGTACCCGGCGAACTTGAGCACGAGGCACGCGATGGAGGCGAGGATGACGATCTGCCACAGGGTCACGAGTCGTCCCTCCGTCCGAGCCAGTTGAATGCGCCGACGACGACCGCGACGATCGCGGCGACGAGCACCGGCAGTCCCGGCATGAGCACCGGGGTGAGGACGGTTGCCACCACGGCAGCCGCGACCGCGACGACGCTGGCCTGCAATCTCTTCAAGCGCGGCCACAGCAAGCCGAGGAAGGCCGCGGCGGCCGCGGCGTCCAGGCCCCAGGCGCGCGGGTCGCCGATCGCGTCGCCGATGAGCGCACCGACGAAGGTGGTGATGTTCCAGCCGACGAACACCGTCACCGCGGTGACCGAGAAGCCGAGGCGAGCGAGGGGGCGTGTGGGCTGGGCGATCGCCACGGCAACCGACTCGTCGATGGTTCCCCACGCAGAGATCGCGCGCCGCCACCACGGCCCGGTGCCGACGATGGGCGCCATCCGCATGCCGTAGATGACGTTGCGAAGACCGAGAAGCGCCGCCGTCGCGATGCCCGTGAAGCCCGCTGCCGCTCCCCCGGTCGCCAGGATGCCCACGAGGGCGAATTGGGATCCGCCGGTGAACATCACGAGACTGAGAAAGCAGGTCTGCCAGATGTCGAGGCCGCTCGCGACGGAGAGCGCGCCGAACGAGATGCCATAGACCGCGGTGGCGATCCCCACGGCGAGGCCAGAACGGATGGCCGTCCGCTCCGCCGACGACCTGGTCATCGCGGCAGGTCGACCCCGTGGACGCCGTTGTGGAAGCGCAGCGACGGGAACGTGACCGAGACGGAGAATCCGACCCCCGGAACAGAACGAGCGGTGAACACCCCGCCGAACAGCTCGGCGCGCTGGCGCATCTGGCTGATGCCCGCTCCAGTGACGGTCTCGGTGAGCGAGCGCAGGTCGTCATCGACGGATGTGGTGTGCCGGTCGGTCTCATCGCCCGTGCGTCGCGCAGCCGCCCGGATGCCGTCGTCGTCCACGGTGAGCTGCAGGCCGTCGCCAGTCCACACGAAGCTCACCTTCGCCTCCGTGCCACGGCCGCCGTGCTTGAGCGAGTTCGACAGCGCGGCCTGGAGGATGCGATAGATCGCCAGTTCGGCGCCCGGTCGCAGTTCGTACCGAGTACCGGTCTCCTCGAACACGACCTCGAGGCCGGCGTCCCGCATCACGCGGAAGAGGTTCTTGGCCGATTGCAGGCCCGGCTGCGGCGACGCGAGTGCCTCGCCCTCGCGCGCGACCGTCAGCACCCGGCGCATGTCGGCCAGAGCGTCCCGCCCAGCGTCTGCGACACCTCCGACGACCCGGACCGCGCTCGACGGATCACTCTCGGCCGTGTAACGGGCGCCTTCAGCGTGCGACACAAGTCGCGAGATACCGTGCACCGCGACGTCCTGCAGGTCCCTGATGATCGCCAGGCGGCCGGTCTGTTCGGCGAGGCTCAGCTCCAGCTCGATGCGGGTGCGTTCCGAACCGGTCCAGTCACGGTCGATCCGGCGCAAGCGACCGCGGGCCATGAGCCACAGCACGAGGAACACCAGGGCGATCACCGCGAGGATGACGGCCGCCACGATCAGCGCCGTCATCCCATCGGAGCGGGGGAACCCGTTCATGGCCGACCTTTCCGGCCGTGTCCGGGCCAGTGGCAGCCTACCGGCTCAGCCGATCCGCGCCGCGGTGCTCAAGGCTGCAGATGATTCGCGCGGAGCACCTCGAGGCGCGCCCGATACTCGACCTCCTCGATGTCCCCTTGGGCGAATCGTTCGGCGAGGGTGCGCTCAGCCGAGCCGGAGCCCGACCAGCGCTGCATGCTCGCGCGCCGCCAGCGCCGGCCGGCGAACGTGATGACGAGCACGATGACGGCGATCCAGAACAGCGGAATGAGCAGGAAGAACAGGCCGAATCCGCCGGGGCCGGGCCCGTGCCAGTAGAGCGGTGCGGCAAGCGGGGCCGCGAGGGCGGTCAGGGAGAGCATGAGATGTCCAATCGTCAGGGCATCCGATCGGATGCGCTCCCATCAGACTCGTCGCCCGCGCGACCCTGCGCGTCCGCCGTCGGGAGGCATTCACGCCACTCCCCCGGGGGTAGGTCAGGACCAGCCAGGTCGAACCAGGCCGGACTCGTAGCCCACGACGACGAGGTGCACCCGGTCGCGCGCCCCGAGCTTGGCCATGATGCGCGACACATGGGTCTTGGCGGTCAGCGGGCTGAGGAACAGGCGCTGGGCGATCTCGTCGTTCGTCAATCCCTGAGCGACGAGGACGAGGACCTCCCGTTCCCGGGTGGTGAGCGCGTCGAGCTCGCGAGTCGGCGGCGCCTCGCGCATCCCGTCTGCTGCTCGTTCGAGGAGGCTGCGCGTGGCTCCTGGCGAGAGCAGCGCATCACCGGCTGCGACGACCCGAACCGCTCGGATGAGCTCGGTGGGTTCCGTGTCCTTGACGAGGAACCCGCTCGCGCCGCTGCGGATCGCCTCGGCCACGTACTCGTCCAGTTCGAAGGTCGTGACGACGACGATGCGGGTCGCGCTCAGCTCCGCCCGTCCGACGACTTCACGTGTGGCCCAGAGTCCGTCGCCATCGGGCATGCGGATGTCCATGAGCACGATATCCGGGTGCGTGGCCGCAATCCCCTCGACGGCCGCAGCGCCGGAGGCCGCCTCACCCACGACGGTCATGTCCGACTCCGATTCGAGCAGGGCCCGGAAGCCGCCGCGGACGAGCCCCTGGTCGTCGGCGAGGAAGACGCTGATCATCGGTCCCCCTCCAGCGGCAGCTCGGCCGCGACCCGGAACCCGCCGTCCGGGGCGGGCCCGACCGTAATCTGGCCGCCCAGCAGAGCCACGCGTTCACGCATGCCGACGATGCCGCGCCCCTCGCGAACCGCGACACCGGATGCGCCGGAACCGTCGTCGGCGATCGTCACCACGGCGTGACCGTCGATGGCCGCCAGCTCCACCCGCGCGGTGTGGGCCGAGGAGTGGCGAGCCACGTTGGTGAGCGCCTCCTGGACGATGCGGTAGGCCGTGCGCTGCACGATCGGCGGGGTGCTCCCGGGCAGCTCGTCGTCGAGGGTTATCGCCAACCCCGGTGAGCGCAACGAGTCGACCAGCGCGGGCAGGCGGCTGAGTTGCGGGTCCGGGCGAAGCGGCGCCGTCTCGTCCGCGTCCATCCCCGAGCGGAGGAAGCCGAGGACGCCGCGCACCTCATCGAGCGCCGACTTGCTGGTCTCCTTGATATTCGCGAGCGCCTCGGCCGCCTGGTGCGGGTCGTCCTCGATGAGGTGGAGCCCGACCGCCGCCTGCACGTTGATCGACGACAGCGAGTGCGCCAGGACGTCGTGCAGCTCGCGCGCGATGCGCAATCGCTCTCGCTCGGCCTCGGTCCGCCGGCGCCGTTCCAGGTCGGCACGGTAGGACGCGATCCGCGCTCGCCGATTGCGGATGGCCTCTCCCACGCCGATGAGCAGACAGAGGACGAGAAGCAGGATGACGACCCGGACGGAGGGGCCGCGCACCGAGAGGATGCTGACCGCTATCGCCACGATGGACGCAACGGCCACTGTGCCCCATGCCCAGATACGTGCCCCGCGCACCGTGGCCGCCACGACGGCGAAGGCGAGCGGCACGGCGGCGACGGGCGGGCCCACGGTGAAGCCGAGGATGGCCGGCGCCGTCAGCGCGGCGACGGCGACCAGGACGGGACCGGGCCACCGCCCCACCAGCAGCAGCAGGTAGGACGAGACGAACGCCAGGATCGCCGCGACGAGTGGCCACCCCACCGGGAGGGAGACGATCACCCACCCGATCAGCGGGACCTGGACCAGTTGGGAGAGCACGACGGCCACCCAGCGCGCACCGCGAAACGGACGGCCCTCGAGCCAGCGCTCTCGGGAGGCGTTCGACGGCATGGTGCGATGCTAGTCGCGCCCGCGTACGACCGCCTCCGGCTGAGGAGGACTGCATCCCTACTCCTCGGGGAGTACGCGGTGATTTTGCGCCCGCGAATCCTTTGCTAAAGTAGCTATGCGCTTCGGCGTGATCCTCGATAGCTCAATTGGCAGAGCAATCGGCTGTTAACCGATAGGTTCTTGGTTCGAGTCCAAGTCGGGGAGCGAAGGGCCACCATGGGCTCCACCCCTGGTGGCCTTTTTCGTGCCTCGGCGGACCTTCAATAGCCCCGTTCCGGCTCGACGACACCGACGAATCGTCCGTCGCCGAGGAACGCGGCCACGTTCCGCCGGATTCTGTCCGCCAGCAGGGGCGCGGTCATCTGGGGCGTATCGGCCACGTGCGGGGTGATGATGCAGGCAGGCTCCGACCACAGCGGATGCCCGTCGGGAAGCGGTTCGGGGTCCGTGACGTCCAGCGCAGCACCGGCGATCGTCCCCTCGGCCAGTGCCGCGACAAGGGCGTCGGTGTCGATCAGGCCTCCCCGTGCGGCATTCACCAGATATGCCGAACGCGGCATGATCGAGAGTTCGGTCGCGCCGATCATCCCCCGGGTCTCGTCGGTGAGAGCTGCCGCGAGGATGACGATGTCGGCTGTGGCCAGTACATCGGGCAGGCGGTCGCGGCCCACCGTCTCGTCGGCGCCGTCCACAGCCGCCGACCCACGACGCACCACAGCGATGTGCGTCCGGAACGGTTTCAGGAGCCCGATGAGTTGGCGCGCGATTCCTCCCGCCCCCACGATGACGACACGGCGACCGAACAGGGATACCCCGAGCTGCTCGTCGTCCCACGAGGTGGCGATGATGCGGCGAGGGAGGAAACGGGTCAGCGCCAGCGTCAACGCCAACGCGTGCTCGGCAACGGGCTCGGCGAAGGACCCGCGGGCGCTCGTGAACAGAGTGGCGGGGCGCGCCGAGATCGACGGGGCGAAGGCATCCACCCCCGCCCACGGTAGCTGCACCCAGCCGATCCGCGGGTGAGTGTCGAGAACGTCCACCAGCTCGGCCGCCCGGGCGGTCGACAGCCAGACCAGGCCACGAGTGCGTTCCGACAGCGGCTCGAGCATCCCCCCTCCGGCACGGACGGCGTCAGCGAAGTCGTGATCGGAGTCCGGCAGTATGGCGATCGGTCCGACCACTGGCCGCCGATCTGCGCTGACCGGCTCCGTGACCGGACCATCGAACGGACGGTGCATCCCTCAGACGGCCGGTCGGCGCGGGTGCGGCAGCATCCTCGGCGGCTTGGGCACTCCGTCGATCCCGCGGAGGACAGGAGCCTCCCGCGCCACCGAGTCCTCGGGGAGCTCGGCGGCCAGGCGCTCGACGTACGGATGAAGCGGGTTCGCCAGCACCTCCTCGATCGGGCCCAGTCCGACCAGCATGCCGCCCTGCAGCACGGCGATGCGGTCGGCGATGCGGCGCAGGATGGCCAGGTCGTGGCTGATGACCATCGCGGAGAAGGCGGTGTGCTCCTGGAGCTCGCTGATGAGATCGATGATCGCGTGGCGCACCACGGCGTCGATGGCTGCCGTCGGCTCGTCGGCGATGAGGAGGGCCGGTTCCAGCACGAGCGCTCGCGCGATGGCGAGGCGTTGACGCTGACCGGTGCTCAACTCGTACGGGTAGCGGCCGAGCGATCCCAGCGGCAACCGAACGGCGTCGACCATCGTGACCACGCGGGCTTCCAGCGCCTTGCGGTTGTAGTGCCGGTCGCGCAGCAGGATGGGCTCGGCGACAATCTCCGCCACCGTGTGGTCGGCCCTCAGCGTCTCGGACGCCTCCTGCCCGACGTACCCGACCTCGAACATCAGCCGGTCGGCGTGGCGACGACTCAGGCGTCGCAGTGATTCGCCGAACACCTGGGCATCGCCCCCGGTGATGACGGGGTGCACGGCTCCGCGGGGCGCCGACAGGAACCGCCCGGCGAGCACCTTGGCGATCGTGCTCTTGCCCGAGCCGCTCTCACCAAGCAACCCGAGAACCTCACCCGGCTTGACCGACAGGTTCAGGCCGCGCACGGCGACGTACGCCGGACTCGGCCCGTGCGCCGGGTATTCGATCGTCAGATCGCTCGCCAGAACCGGATAGCCGTGCTGCGCGTTCCCCACCATGCGATCTAGTCTGCCGTGCGCAACCGGTGCAGTGCATCTCGGCGACGCGCCTGCTCGGCCGGGTCCGGCACCGGAAGCGAGGCCAGCAGGCGCTGAGTGTACGGATCCTGCGGCGCGCCGAGCACCTCGGCTCCCGTGCCCTCCTCGACCAGACGTCCGTGATACAGCACGGCGATGCGGTCGGCGAGGATGTCGACCACCGCCAGGTCATGGCTGATGAACAGGGCGGCGAAGCCGAACTCGCGTTGCAGCTCTGCGAACAGGTCGAGCACGCGTGCCTGCACCGACACGTCGAGGGCGCTCGTCGGTTCGTCCGCGACCAGGAGCGAGGGCTCCAGGGCGAGCGCCCTGGCGAGGCTCGCGCGCTGCCGTTGGCCGCCCGACAGCTCGTGCGGGTAACGGTCGCCGTACGCGCGCGGGAGTTGCACCGCCTCGAGCAATTCGTCGACCCGCGCTCGCGCATCCGCCGGCGACGCGGCCCGGCCGTGGATGACGAGGGGTTCGGCCACGCAATCGGCGATGGTGAGGAGCGGATTGAAGCTCGACGCGGGGTCTTGGAAGACGAAGCCGATCTGCGAGCGGGTGGGCTTGAACGACCGCTCGCGGATGCCGAGCATCTCGTGGCCGAGCACCTCCAGCGAGCCGCCGGTGACCGGTGTCAGGCCGGCGATCGCACGTCCGATGGTGGTCTTGCCCGATCCGCTCTCGCCGACGAGGCCGAGCACCTCTCCGGCGCGGATCTCGAAGCTCACGCCGTCGACGGCCACGAAACCGGGACGTCCGAACCGCCCCGGGTACTGGATGCGGAGGTCGCGGGCGACGACGACGGGAGCGTTGGCGCTCCAGTCGGCCGTGCGACCCTCGGCCCGCGCCGCTGCGTGCACCGTGCCTTGGCCGACGTGCGGAACCGCGGCGAGCAATGCCTTGGTGTAGTCCGCCTGCGGTGAGGAGAACAACGTGTGCGCATCCGCCTGTTCGACGACCTCGCCCTGGTACATGACGGCAACGCGGTCGGCGAGGTCGGCCACGACCCCCATGTTGTGCGTGATGAGCACGATGGCGGCACCGAACTCGTCACGACAGCGCCTCAGGAGGTCGAGGATCTCCGCCTGCACGGTGACGTCGAGCGCCGTCGTCGGCTCGTCGGCGACGATGAGCTTGGCATCGAGCACGAGCGCCATGGCGATCACCACACGCTGCTTCTGGCCCCCCGAGAACTGGTGAGGGTAGTAGTCGACGCGCTTCTCGGGATCGGGGATGCCGACGCGGCGCAGCACGTCGATGGCGCGCTTCTTGGCGGCGGAGCGGGAGATCTTCGTGTGCGCCCGCAGACCCTCGGCGATCTGCCACCCCACGGTGAACACCGGGTTCAGCGCGGTCGATGGCTCCTGGAACACCATCGCGACATCGGTGCCCCGCACGGCGCGGAGGTCGCGCTTGGACAGGGTGATGACGTTGCGTTCGCCATCCGCCGTCGAGAGCAGCACCGCGCCGCTCGTCGTCGCGGTCTCGGGGAGGAGGCCGAGGATGGTCTTGGCCGTCACGGTCTTGCCGCTGCCGCTCTCGCCGACGATCGCCAGCACCTCACCGGCTGCGACCGACAGGGTCACGTCGTCGACGGCCTTGACCGCTCCGGCGTCGGTGGCGAAGGAGACGCCGAGATTCTCGATGCTGACCACGTTCGTCATGAACGCACCTCGATTCCGTGTTCGTCGAAACTCTCGCCGTCTTCGAGACCGCGGATGCCGCCGGGTCCCCCATCGAGGGTTCCGCCGGGGACCACCGACGTCTCGGCGACCTCTCCGGAAGCCTTCGCGACCGCTCGTCGGCCGCGCAGGCGCGGGTCGGCGAGGTCGTTGAGGCTCTCGCCGACGAGGGTGATGCCCAGCACGGCGAGCACGATGGCGACGCCCGGGAAGAGCGCCGTCCACCAGATGCCGCTCGTCACGTCTGAGATGGACTTGTTGAGGTCGTAGCCCCACTCGGCTGCACTCGACGGCTCGATGCCGAAGCCGATGAAACCGAGCCCAGCGAGCGTGAGGATGGCCTCCGACGAGTTGAGCGTGACGATCAGCGGAAGCGTGCGCGTCGCGTTCCTCAGCACGTGCCGGAACATGATGCGCGGACTCGACGCTCCGAGGACCTTGGCCGACTCCACGTAGGCCTCCGCCTTGATGCGCACGGTCTCGGCGCGGATGACGCGGAAGTACTGCGGGATGTAGACCACCGTGATGGAGATGGCCGCGGCGAGGATGCCTCCTGCGAGATCCGACTTACCGCCCGAGATGACGATCGACATGACGATCGCCAGCAGGAGGGACGGGAACGCGTAGATCGCGTCGCAGACCACGACCAGCACGCGGTCGGGCCAGCCGCCGAAGTAGCCCGAGACGAGGCCGAGCAGAACGCCGATGAAGATCGACAGGAGCACCGCGACGACGATCACGAGGATCGCGGTCTGAGCGCCCCAGATCACCCGCGAGAGCACGTCGTACCCGCCGACGGTGGTGCCGAGCGGATGCGCCGCCGACGGCGGCTGCTGCGACCCGAACGTGCCGCTCGCATCCCGCAACTGGTTGAACCGGAAGGGTGCCAGGAGCGGAGCGAAGACGGCGGTCAGGATGAAGATCGCCATGAGCACGAGCCCGGCGACGAGCATGCCGCGCTGGACGCCGACGCTCTGGCGCAGCTGGTGCACGACGGGCAGGCGCTGCCAGAGAGAGGGCTTCGCGACGGGACGGAGGGTTGCCGTGGTCATCTCAGTACCTCACTCGCGGGTCGATGAGGGCGGCGATGATGTCGACGATGAAGTTGGTGAACGCGACGATCACGGCGAGGAGCACGACGATGCCCTGTACGGCGACGAAGTCGCGCGCCTTGATGAACTCCACCAGCTCGAAGCCCAACCCCTTCCACTCAAACGTCGTCTCGGTCAGTACCGCTCCCCCGAGCAGGAGGGCGATCTGCAGTCCGATGACCGTGATGATGGGGATCAGCGCCGGCCGGTAGGCGTGCTTGCGCACGAGCCGGAACTCGCTCACGCCGCGGGAGCGGGCAGCGTCGACATAGTCGGTCGAGAGCGTGCCGATGACGTTGGTGCGCACGAGCCGGAGGAACACGCCCGCCGTCAGGAGGCCGAGGGCGATCGCCGGGAGGACGGCGTGCGAGAGTACATCGCTCACCACCTCGGGATTACCGGTCTGGATCGCATCGATCGTGTAGAAACCCGTCTTGTTGGGCAGGAAGTTCATCTCGAGCTCCGAGGCCGTCGTCGCACGACCCGCCACCGGCAACCAGCCCAGCCAGACGGCGAAGACCAGCTTGAGCAGGAGTCCGACGAAGAAGACGGGGGTCGCATAGAACAGGATCGCGGAGATGCGCGCGATCGCATCCGTCGCCTTGTCGCGGTGGTAGGCCGCGAGCATGCCGAGCGGGATGCCCACGAGGAACGCGACGATGAGCGAGTAGAAGGCGAGCTCGAACGTGGCGGGCCCGTAGGTGGTGAGCACCTCGAGGACGGGACGCTTCGTGGAGATCGTCGTACCGAAGTTGCCCGTGAAGATCTGGCCGAGGTACTCGAAGTACTGCACGATGATGGGCCGGTCGTAGCCGGCCTGGTGGATGCGATCGGCGAGTTGCTCGGGGGTGAGACGGCCGCCGAGGGCCGCCGTGATCGGGTCGCCGGTCGTGCGCATGAGCACGAACACGAGAGTGACGAGGATGAAGATCGTGGGGATGATGAGCAGGAACCTCACCACCAGGTAGCGCCCGAGCCCTCCCCCCGATGAAGCCTTCCGCGCAGCCGGAAGTTTGTCGGCCTCCGGCGCCATTGCCACTGTGCTCATGTAACCCTCACGTTGCTGCCTGCAGAGAAGGGGCGGCCGACTCGCGTCGACCGCCCCCGATGTTCACGCTGGAGAAAACTCTAACCGTGAACCGTTCAGCTCTTCGCCAGTGCTCCGTAGTGGAACTTGAACGACGGGTCGAGCGTCTTGTCGGCGCCCGAGACATCCGTTCCCACGACGGCGACCTGAGCACCCTGCAGCAGGGGCAGGGTCGACAGCTGGGCTGCCTCCTTGTCCTGGATCTGCTCGATGATCTTGGTGCGCTCACCGGCGTCGGGGGTGGTGGCCTGCTTGAGGATCAGGTCGTTCACCTCCTGGTCGGAGTAGTGGTTGTGCAGGAAGTTGTCCGTCAGGAAGAACGGCGTGAGGTAGTTGTCGGCGTCGGAGTAGTCGGGGTACCAGCCGAGCTGGTACGCCGGGTAGACGTCGGCTACGCGGTCCTTGGAGTACTGGACGTACTCGGTGGACTGCAGGTTCACCGAGAACAGGCCGCTCGACTCGAGCTGGTCCTTGACGAGCGCATACTCGTCAGCGGAGCCGGGCCCGTAGTGGTCCGTGTTGTACTGCAGGTCGAGCTTGACGGGCACGGTGACGCCGGCAGCCTCGAGGACGGACTTGGCCTTGGCCGCATCCGGTCCGCCGTTTCCGTCGCCGTAGAGCGACTTGAGCGACTCGGTCGCGCCGGTGAGGCCCGCCGGGACGAAGGAGTACAGCGGCGTGTAGGTGTCCTTGTAGACCTGGCTCGCGATCTCCTTGCGGTCGATGAGGTCTGCTGCCGCCTGACGGACGGCGAGCGACTTGGCCGGGTCGGCATCCGTCGCCTTGGCGCCGTAGGGCATCGTGTCGAAGTTGAACACGATGTAGCGGATCTCGCCGCCGGGACCGTCGACGACCTTCACCTTGTTGTCCTTGCGGAGGCTCGCGATGTCCGTTGCCGAGAGGCTGCGGAACGCGACGTCGATGTTGCCCTGCTGGACGTCGAGCTTGAGGTTCGACGAGTCCGCGTAGTACTTGACGTTGACCGTGTCGGTCTTGGCCTTCGGAAGGAGGCCCTGGTAGTCGGGGTTCGCCTTGTACTGGATCAGGTTGTTGAAGTCGTAGCTCTTGATCGTGTACTGGCCGGCGAACGCCTCGCCCTTGACGATGTCGGCGTCCGAGGTGAGCTTGTCGGCCGAGAAGACCTGCTCGTCGACGATCGGGCCGGCGGGGCTCGAGAGGATCTGCGGGAAGACCTGGTCGTTCTCGGTCTTGAGGTGGAACACGACGGTGGTCGGGTCCTTGGCCTCGGTCGACTCGAGGTTGTACAGCAGCGAGGACGGACCGTTCTCGTCGGCGATCTTGAGCTGGCGGTCGAAGGTGAACTTGACGTCGGAAGAGGTCAGGTCGTGCCCGTTGGCGAACTTCAGGCCCTTCTTGAGCGTGACGGTGTAGTCCTTCGGTCCCGTGAACTCTGCCTTGGTGGCGATGTCGGGCTCGACGTCCGGGCTGCCGTACGGCGTGTTCATCAGGAACGGGAACACCTGGTTCATCACCGCGAACGAGCCGTTGTCGTACGAGCCGGCCGGGTCGAGCGTGGTGATCTTGTCCGTCGTGCCGATGGTCAGCGTGCCGCCGCCGGCGGTGGAGCCTGAACCCGAGCCGCCGGTGGAGCAACCGGCCAGCGCCAGCGTCGCAGCGGTGGCCGCTGCGGCGACGACGAGCAGGCGCCTGCCGTTAGTGGATGCGGATGCCATATCCGTCTACCTCTTCCTGTTGAGATGGATCGCACGGTGGGCGCGCGAAGGCGCAGGGCCGTGCATCGCTATGTACCCAGAGTTAGCACAGCCCTCTGCTCGCCATTGACGAGAACGGGGACTCTGCGACGGATGGTTACAGAGATGCAATCATGTTGCGTTCAGAGCGAACACGGCGCGAGTAAGCGTCGGTCCGCTCTACTCCTCGCGCAGGGCGCGCCGTTCGGCCTCGAGCTGCACGAGACCGCGCTGGACGGCCGTGTAGGTCTCGCGATCGCCGGGATCCGTTCGCTGCAACCTGCCCAGCAGTTCGGTCTTGCGCCGCAGGAGGTCGCGATCGATGAGGGAGCGCGTGATGCCGGTGACATACGCCGAGAGCTCGCGTTCCGAGCGCTCCGGGATGGGAGCGACGACCAGTTGCTGGACGAACGGACGGAGCGTCTCCGGCACTTCGGCGACCACGCCGTCGAGCCAGTCGGGGCGGTCGATGGTGGCGACAGCCGAAGCGATCCCGTCGCGCACCATCGCGAGCGATGGGTTGGAGAATCCGGTCTGCGTCGCGCGGGAGATGAGGTCGCCGCCGATCAGCCTCGGATGCTGCAGCATCGCCATGAGGGCGTCTCGCTCCAGACGGGTGGAGGGATCTCCCGGCAGCTCGGTGATCGAGTACGGCCTCACGGGCACCTCGACGGGTGGCGTGTCGCGCAGTGGCGCCTCCGTCGATCGCGTCGATCGCTTCGAGGCCGCGGAGACCGCACGCTGCACCTCGCCGAGCTCGGTGCCGAGCAGGCGGGAGAGCTCGCGCGTGTATCCGGGCCGGAGAGATGCGTCGCGGATGTCGGCGACGATCGGGGCAGCTGCCCGCAGAGCGGACACGCGCCCTTCCACGCTGTCGAGGTCGAACTCGGAGAGCCGCTGGCGGATGACGAACTCGAACATCGGCCGCTTCGTCTCGATGAGGCTGCGCACCGCCCCGTCGCCGCGCTCGATGCGCAGGTCGCACGGGTCGAGTCCTTCCGGCGCCACGGCCACGTAGGTCTGCGCGGCGAAGCGCTGCTCCTCGCTGAACGCCCGCATGGCCGCCTTCTGGCCTGCCGCGTCGGGGTCGAAGGTGAAGACCACCTCTCCCCCGGCGTTGTCATCGCCCAGCACCCGACGCAGCACCTTGATGTGGTCGACGCCGAACGAGGTTCCACAGGTGGCCACCGCGGTCGTGACGCCCGCGAGGTGGCATGCCATGACATCCGTGTAGCCCTCCACGACGACGACCTGGTGGGACCGGGAGATGTCGCGCTTGGCGAGGTCGAGTCCGTACAGCACCTGCGCCTTGTGGTACACCGGCGTCTCGGGGGTGTTGAGGTATTTGGGGCCTTGGTCATCGTCGAGCAGCTTGCGTGCGCCGAAGCCGACCGTCTGGCCGGTGACATCCCGGATGGGCCAGACGAGGCGGCCGCGGAACCGATCGTAGACGCCGCGGTCACCACTGGAGACGAGACCGGATGCGGCGAGCTCGTCGTCGCGGAAGCCGCGGCCGCGCAGATGCCGGGTCAGCTCGTCCCAGCTCTTGGGCGCGAAGCCCACGCCAAAGGTGGTCGCGGCGGCGGCGTCGAATCCGCGCTCGCCGAGGAACCGGCGTCCGGGCTCGGCACCCGGCGTGCGCAGCTGTTCGATGAAGAAGTCGGCCGCCGCAGCGTTCGCTGCGAGCAGGCGAGCCCGATTGCCGTGGTCGGGTGTGTCGCCCCCGTCCTCGTAGTGCAGCTGGAAGCCGAGGCGGGCTGCAAGGCGCTCGACGGCCTCCGTGAAGCTCACGTGGTCCATGGCGCGCAGGAAGCTGATGACGTCACCCGACTCCCCGCAGCCGAAGCAGTGGTAGAAGCCCACCTGCGGGCGAACGTGGAAGGACGGGCTGCGCTCGTCGTGGAAGGGGCAGAGACCCTTCATGGAGCCGACCCCGGCCGACTTGAGACTCACGTAGTCGCCCACGATGTCGGCGATGTTGGTGCGGGACTTGACCTCATCGATGTCCGATTGACGGATGCGGCCTGCCATGAGGCAATCCTACGGTCGGTGCGGCGGAGCATCCGGCCCCAGCTCGGGGTTGGGGACGAGCGTCAGTTCTGCACGAGCCGTTCGTACCAGGCCAGCGCGGACTGGTCGGTGAGGCTGGCGACCTGGTCGACCACGACGCGCTTTCGGGCGGCGTCATCGGATGCGGCACGCCAGTCATCGGCGAACCCCACGTCGAGGTGCTCGTCGGCCGACTCGAACAGCGCCGTCGCCAGGCTGCGCAGGATCTGCCTCTGCTGCTTGTAGATGGGCTGACGCGTGTTCTTGGCCATCACGAACGCGGCGACGACGCCCTTGAGCACGGCGATCTCCGCGCGGATCTTACGGGGGACGACGACATCCGCCGAGAACCGCGTGAGGCTGGCCTGCGGGAACGCCTCCCGGGTCGCATCGGTGGATTCGCGTGCGAAACGTCCGATGAGTTCGCTGGTCAGGTTCTTCAGCCGTCCATGGTCGCGGCGACTCGAGTCCCACGTCGAGAGCCAGAGCGGCAGAGCGGCGAGCCGATCGAACGCTGCCACCAGCTCGTCCGCGGAGTACTCGCCGCCGACCCAGTCGTGCATCGCCTGCACCACGGCGTCGTGGTCGGCCCGGCGCGACAGGGCAGCGACGTCGATGAAACCGCCGACGACGGCATCCTCGAAGTCGTGAACCGAGTAGGCGATGTCGTCGGAGAGGTCCATCACCTGCGCCTCGATGCACTGACGTCGTGCGGGCGCGTCGACGCGCAACCAGTCGAAGGCATCCTCGTCGTCGGCGTAGAAGCCGAACTTGGCGCGCCCACTCGGATCGGCAACGCTCGAGGACTCCGGCCAGGGATACTTGCAGCTCGCGTCGAGGCTGGCCCGCGTGAGGTTGAGCCCGAAGCTGCGACCCTCGTCGTCGAACATCTTCGGCTCGAGCCGCGTCAGCAGCCGGAGCGTCTGCGCGTTGCCCTCGAACCCGCCGATCTCCGCCGCCCAGCTGTTGAGCGCCCGCTCGCCGTTGTGCCCGAAGGGCGGATGCCCCAGGTCGTGCGCGAGGCACGCGGTGTCGACGACATCCGGGTCCAGGCCGAGGGAGGTCGCGAGCTCCCGACCGACCTGGGCGACCTCGAGCGAGTGGGTGAGACGGTTGCGAGCGAAGTCGAGACCGGCGGTGGGACTCAGCACCTGCGTCTTGGCGGCGAGCCTCCTCAGAGCGCTCGAGTGCAGCAGCCTGGCCCGGTCGCGCGCGAAGTCGCTGCGTCGGGTTCCGTGAGTCTCGGGCAGCCGGCGCTCGTTGTCGAACGCCGTGTAGCCCGGCTCAGCCGCCACTCGTGTCCAGTTCGGCGTCGACGAGCGAGCTGCGCTCGGCACCCGCGAGCTCGCGGGAGTCGAGCCATCCGTCGGGAAGGGCCGGCCGCTTCGGGGTTCCCGCTCGTCCGCGCGGACCCTCCGCTCCCTCGCCGGGATAGGGCTGGTCGGCGTCGAGCGTCGCCAGCAGGTCGTCGAGTTGCTGCAGCGATCCGACCGTCGCCAGCCGCGCCCGCAACTCGCCGCCGACCGGATAGCCCTTGAAGTACCACGCGACGTGCTTGCGGATGTCGCGGCATCCGCGATCCTCGTCGTCGAAGAACTCGACGAGCAGTTCGGCGTGGCGTCTGAAGGTGTCGGCCACCTCGCCCAGGGACGGGTGCGCAGTGTGCTCCTCGCCTCGGAACGCCGCCGCAAGGTCGCCGAACAACCACGGACGCCCGAGGCAACCGCGCCCGACGACGACGCCGTCGCACCCGGTCTCCGCGACCATACGGAGCGCGTCAGCGGCCGACCAGATGTCGCCGTTGCCGAGCACGGGGGTGTCGGTGATGGTCTCCTTGAGCTTCGCGATGGCCGGCCAGTCCGCCTGCCCCGAATAGAACTCGGCCGCCGTGCGGGCGTGCAGGGCGATGGATGCCACCCCAGCCCCCTCGGCGGCCTTGCCGGCCTCGAGGTAGGTGAGGTGATCGGAGTCGATCCCCTTGCGCATCTTGACGGTCAGCGGGATGTCGCCGGCCGCCTTCACGGCGCCCTCGACGATCTGACGGAACAGGTCGCGCTTCCACGGAAGGGCCGCTCCCCCGCCCTTGCGGGTCACCTTGGGCACCGGGCATCCGAAATTCAGGTCGATGTGGTCGGCTCTATCCTCCGCCACCAGCATCGTGACGGCCTCGGAGACCGTCTTCGGGTCGACGCCGTAGAGCTGGATAGAGCGCGGCGTCTCGCTCTCGTGGTGCGTGATGAGGCGCATCGACTCGGGGGTGCGCTCGACGAGCGCACGGCTCGTGATCATCTCGCTCACGTAGAGGCCCGCGCCGAATTCGCGGCACAACCGGCGGAAGGCGGTGTTGGTGATGCCCGCCATCGGAGCGAGAACGACGGGCACGTCGAGCGTGAGCGGCCCGATGCGCAGGGGGGCCTGGCTTAGCGTGGTGGCTGACATGACCCCTCATTCTCTCAGAGCGAGCGCGTGGTCTCGAAAGTGCATGCACAGGAGGCGGAGCCGATGACCGACGACGATCGATTCTCGGGACTCGCGGGGGTCGAGCGAGTGAAGGCGGATGCCGCCCAGCGCGGGTTGAGGGTGGACGTGTTCGAGCGGCCGGCGGCGTCGAGCCTCGCGGAAGCGGCCTCGCTCATGGGCATCGAGCCGGGCGACATCGTCAAGTCGCTCGTGGTGAAGCGCGCCGACGGCACCTTCCTGTTCGCCCTCGTGCCGGGTGGCCGTAAGATCTCCTGGCCGAAGCTGCGCGCCGTCATCGGCGTGAATAAACTCCAGCTGCCGGATGCCGCGCAGGCGCTCGACGCGACCGGCTACGAGCGCGGAACCATCACGCCACTCGGCTCGCGACGCGACTGGCCGGTCGTCATCGACGGCTCGATCGCGGGCCGCCGGGTGGCGGTGGGCGCCGGCGCCCACGGCTTCTCCGCGTTCGTCGACGGCGACGCGCTCATCGCGGCGTTCGACGCCACCGTCGCGGACATCAGCGAGCCCGAGTAGCGGGCGCGCGGACTCCCTGCCGCGAGAGGCCGAAGCCTCAGGCGATCAGATCGCGCAGACGTCTCCGTCGCAGACCGGCGCCGAGGTCTCCCCCGCCAGCCGGATCAGGAGCGGACGAGGGGGCGTCGGGGCGGCCGCCTCCTGTGAGGGCCCGACATTCATGATTGCTTCCGCCTGCATCTGGTCGCTCATGCCACGGCCGCCTTCTCGCCGGCCACCTGGGTCAGGGCCTGGGTGAACACCTCGGCGGGCTGCGCTCCCGAGACGCCGTACTTGCCGTCGATGACGAAGAAGGGAACCCCCTGGATGCCGTAGGCGACCGCCTGTGCGATGTCCGCCTGCACATCGGCCGCGTACCGGCCGGACTCCAGCGCCTCGCGCGCCGCATCCGCGTCGAGCCCGACCTCTGCGGCGTATCCGACGAGGTCGTCGATGTGGCCGACGTGACCGCCCTCGACGAAGAATGCCTTCAGCAGCCGCTCCTTGAGCTCGAGCTGCCTCCCGTTCGCCTTCGCGAAGTGCAGCAGTTCGTGGGCCTTGAGCGTCTTGGTCTGCTTGACGGCTCCGAAGTCGTAGTCGAGGCCGGCCTCGCGCGCGATTGTCGCGACGTGGTCGTGCATCTCGTGCACGCGCTCCAGTGGGACACCCTTGTGCTTCGCCAGGAAGTCCGCGTTGCTGCCCTCGAAGTCGACGGGCGTGTCGGGCGAGAGCTCGAAGGAGTGGTATTCGATCTCCACGGGTGGCGCGTCGGCGCCCAGCGCGGCGATGCCGCTCTCGAGGTGCCGCTTGCCGATGTAGCACCAGGGGCAGGCGACGTCGGACCAGATGTCGATCTTGATGGGGTTACTCACGCAGATGGCAACAGGGCGCGGCTGGGAGGTATTCCGGTCAGAGGCCGGAATCGTCGCTGGCCG
This sequence comes from Orlajensenia flava, assembly GCF_004801905.1. Taxonomy (GTDB): domain Bacteria; phylum Actinomycetota; class Actinomycetes; order Actinomycetales; family Microbacteriaceae; genus Orlajensenia; species Orlajensenia flava. The sequence goes on from NZ_SSSN01000003.1 coordinate 368,972, forward strand.
CTGACATCGAGGCCGGTGTCGGCGCGTCGATCGCGCCGCCGAACCTCCGGTTGCGGGAAGCGTAGACGCCGATGGCGTGCCAGAGCTGTTCACGCGAGAAGTCGGGCCACAGGGTGTCGAGGAACACCATCTCGGCGTAGGCCGACTGCCAGAGCAGGAAGTTCGACGTGCGCTGCTCCCCCGACGAGCGCACGAACAGGTCGACATCCGGCAGGTCGGGCACGTAGAGCCGGCGCGCGATCTGCTTCTCCGAGACGGCGGATGCCTTGAGCCGGCCGGCCGCCACGTCCTCGGCGATGCGGGTCACGGCATCCGTAATCTCGTTACGGCCGCCGTAGTTGACGCACATGGTGAGGGTGAGGGTGGAATTGCCGGCGGTCAATTGTTCGGCGTACTGCAGCTCCTCGATGACGCTCTTCCACAGCCGCGGTTTCCGACCCGCCCACCGGATGCGCACCCCCCACTCGTTGAGCTGGTCGCGGCGGCGGTGCAGAACGTCACGGTTGTAACCCATGAGGAACCGCACCTCCTCGGGAGAACGACTCCAGTTCTCGGTGGAGAACGCGTAGACGCTGATGTGCTTGACACCGATCTGGATGGCGCCGGCAACGACGTCGAGCAGCGCGGCCTCGCCCGCCTTGTGACCCTCGATGCGCGTGAGGCCGCGCGCGTTCGCCCACCGACCGTTGCCATCCATGACGATCGCCACGTGGTCGGGCACGGCCTTGCGCGGGAGCTTCGGCGGGTAGACGCCCGTCCAATCGAGCGGGCGATACTCCACCGCGTCCTTGTGCGTGTACGGCTTGGGTGTCACGAGGTGATCTGCTCCCGGGAGACGTGCGGCAGGGAACGGAGGCCCCGCTCGAGGTGCCACTGGGTGTACGCGGCCACCACGCCGCTCGCCTTGCCGCGGGTCGCATCCGTCGCCGCCTCCGCGGTCTCCCAGTCGCCCCCGAGCAAGGCACCGAGCAGGCCGATCGCCGCGTCGTCGAGTCGGGGCGCGCCGGGAGGAGCGCACTCGTCGCACACGACGCCGCCGAGCTGGACGACGATGTGCTCGTGCGGTCCGGGCCGCCCGCACCGGGCGCAGTCCTGGAAGGTGGGCGCCCAGCCGGCGATGGAGAGTGACCTCAACAGGTAGGAGTCGAGGGTCAGCATGCTGCTGTGCTCGTGACGGGAGAGGGATCGCAGTGCGCCGACCAGCAGGAGGTACTGCTGGAGGGAACCCTCGGACTCGGTGACCTTGTCGGCCGTCTCGACCATGACGTTGGCTGCGGTGAAGCTCTCGTAGTCGACGGCGATCATGGCGCCGTAGGAGCCGAGCGATTCGGCCTGCGTGATGACGTCGAGCGAGCGGCCCTCCCAGAGTTGGACGTCGGCGACCATGAACGGCTCGAGGCGTGCTCCGAACTTGGACGACGTACGACGGACGCCCTTCGCCACCGCACGGACCTTGCCGTGCTCGCGGGTGAGCATGGTGACGATGCGGTCGGCTTCACCCAGCTTGTGGGTGCGCAGCACGACGGCTTCATCTCGGTAGACCGGCACCTCTCGATTATCCCGTGCGTCGGGCCGGCACCGGGTATACAGGAGGAGTGCCGACCGCCCTTTTCATCATTCCGCCGTGGCTCGACCTCTCAGCCGTGGCGATCGGCGCCATTCAGGGAGCGATGTTCTCCGGTCGCCTCAAGGAGCACCGCATCGACCTGCTCGGCGTCACCATCATCGGCGTGGTGGTGGGACTCGGCGGCGGACTGCTCCGCGACCTGCTGCTCAACCAGCTTCCTGCGGCGATGACGAGCAACTTCTACCTCATCGTCGCCGCGGCGGCCGCGCTCGGCGGGATGCTGCTGCAACGGGCGTTCAACCGGCTCGGTCCGCTCATCATCGCCCTCGACGCCGTGACGATCGGCCTGTTCGGAGCGATCGGCGCGACCAAGGCGCTCGCCTACGGCGTTCCGGTGGTGCCGGCCGTGTTCGTCGGCGTCGTCTCGGCGGTCGGCGGATCGATCCTCCGGGACATGATGCTCAACCTGCCGATCGCACTGATGCACGTCGGCTCGCTCTACGCCGTGGCGGCGGGTGCCGGCACGATCCTGCTCGTGGCGCTCGCGTCGGCGCACGTCGACATCACCATCGCGGGGATCGCCTGCGTCGTGGTGACGACCGTCATCCGCCTGCTCGCCGTCCGGTTCGGCTGGAGCCTCCCGGAGCAGCGAGCAATCGGTTCGTGGATGCGCTGGCGGCGCAGCTGAACAGATCTCGATACGCGGCGGACTGCCTCCAGCGCTACTCGACCAGCACGCGCCCGCGTCCGGCGCTACTAGATCAGCGGATCAGACGGATGCGCCGACCAGCTCGGACTCCCGAACGCGGAGCGCCCGGTTGACCGACGAGATCACGGCCTTGAGGCTCGCCGTGGAGATGTCGGCGTCGATGCCGACGCCCCACAGGGTTCGACCGTCGACGACCGCCTCCACATAGGCGGCAGCCTGAGCGTCCCCTCCGGAAGAGAGCGCGTGCTCGGAGTAGTCGAGAACGCGGATGTCCGCCCCGCTGCGTCGCAGTACGTCGAGGAAGGCATCGATCGGACCGTTGCCATTGCCCTCGACCTGAACGCGGTCCTCGCCGTCCCGGAGGCCCACGGTGAGGGCGACCGATCCGTCGAGTTCACTCGAGGTGCGCACCGAGAGCAACTCGAACCGCCCCCACTTCTCCTCGGGGTGGTCGGCGGGCGCCGGCAGGTACTCGTCGCGGAACGACGTCCAGATCGCCTCACTCGAGACCTCGCCGCCTTCGGCGTCCGTCTTGGCCTGAACGACGCCCGAGAACTCGATCTGCAGTCGACGCGGCAGGTCGATGGCGTGGTCGGTCTTCAGCAGGTACGCGACGCCGCCCTTTCCGGACTGCGAATTGACGCGGATGACCGCTTCGTAGGTGCGGCCGAGGTCCTTCGGGTCGACCGGCAGGTAGGGGACGGCCCACTGCAGTTCGCCGACCGTGACGCCCCGGGCGTCGGCATCGGCGGCCATCGCCTCGAAGCCCTTCTTGATGGCGTCCTGGTGCGAACCGCTGAACGCGGTGTAGACCAGGTCGCCCGCCCAGGGGCTGCGCTCGTGCACGGGCAACTGGTTGCAGTACTCGGCGGTGCGCTTGATGCCGTCCAGGTCGGAGAAGTCGATCTGCGGGTCGATGCCCTGGGTGAACAGGTTGATGCCGAGCGCGACGAGGTCGACGTTGCCGGTACGCTCGCCGTTGCCGAACAGGCATCCCTCGATGCGATCGGCGCCGGCCAGGTAGCCGAGTTCTGCTGCGGCGATCGCGGTTCCGCGGTCGTTGTGCGGGTGCAGCGACAGCAGCACGTTCTCGCGGTGGGCGAGACGCCGGCTCATCCATTCGATCGAATCGGCGTAGACGTTGGGGCTGGCCATCTCCACCGTCGCGGGCAGGTTGATGATGACCTTGCGCTCGGCCGTCGGTTCGAAGACCTCGATGACCTGGTTGCAGATGTCGACGGCGAACTCGAGCTCGGTGCCCGTGTAGCTCTCGGGCGAGTACTCGTAGTAGACGGTGGTGCCGGGAACCAGCGATTCCATCTGCCTGCAGAGGCGCGCACCGTTCAGGGCGATGTCGACGATGCCCTGCCGGTCGGTGCGGAACACGACGTCGCGCTGCAGGATGCTCGTGGAGTTGTACAGGTGGACGATCGCCTGCTTCGCGCCGACGATCGACTCGTAGGTGCGACGGATGAGGTGCTCGCGCGCCTGCGTCAGCACCTGGATCGTGACGTCGTCCGGGATCGCCCCCTCCTCGATGAGGCTGCGCACGAAGTCGAAGTCGGTCTGGCTCGCGCTCGGAAAGCCGACCTCGATCTCCTTGTAGCCCATGCCGACGAGCAGGTCGAACATGACGCGCTTGCGCTCGGGGCTCATCGGATCGATGAGGGCCTGGTTGCCGTCTCGGAGGTCGACGGCGCACCACCGCGGCGCCTTCTCGACCCGGGCGCTCGGCCAGGTGCGATCGGGCACCTCGACGCGGAACTGCTCGTGATACGGGCGATAGCGGTGGATCGGCATCGCCGAGGCCTGCTGGGTGTTCTTCATGGTCTTCTCGTTCTCTTCGCGATGGGGGTCAGCCGACGACGAACTCCGCGACGAGGGAGGCCTAAGCTAGGACTCGTCGCGGCAGCTAAGGAGAAGCAGACCGTGGAACACGGATTCAGAGTAGCACCGTCCCACGACGGCACCGTCCCACGACGGCACCGTCCCGTGCGGACACGGGACGGTGCCGGCTACTCGCGGGTGCCGGTCAGATCCACCAGCCGTTGAATCCGGCGAATGCCCGGGTGAACGCCCACGGCTGCTGCACGACGCCCGAGCAGTTCCAGGAACCCTTGACGCCGGGGCATCCGCCGTTGTCGCGCTCGAGCGCCCAGAAGCTGATCGAATTCACGTGCTTCGACTTCGCCCAGGCGACGAACGGCGCGGCCTGATCGGCCGTGAAGGTCTCCTCGGGGCCGAAGTCGTCGATGCCCACCATCTGGATGATGCCCACCTTGAACCACAGCAGGGCGGATGGCGTGTAGGGCGAGATGGTCTGGCGCATCTGCTGCACGAGCCCGGCGGCCGCGGTCTTGGCGTCAGCGACCATGTCGTGCGTCAGCCCGTCCCAGTAGTCGAACGTCATGATGTTCACCGCCGCGATGTAGGCGTGGTACTTCGCCGCCGACTGCAGCAGCGCGACCCCGGTGGCGCCGAGACCCTGAGGCGTCGAGGGCAGGGTGTAGGAGATGGTCAGCGGCACACGGTTCTTCAGAGCCCAGCCCTGGAGTTCGCGGATGGCCTGGTTGCGCCGATCCACCCCTGCCGCGTTGCCAATGGAGTCGACCTCGATGTCGAAGTCGAGCCGCTGCACCTTGTAGGTCGTGATGACCTTCTCATAGGCCAGGGCGATCTTGTGCACGTCGGTGCAGCTGTCGGCGATCTCGGTGTTGGTGGTGTCGGCCGCGTAGCCGCCGAACGACGGGATGACGTCTCCCCCGGCGGCGCGGATGGCGTTGATCTCGGCGCCGAAGGTGTCGGCGGACACCGGCGCGGCGACGTTGCCCGCCCAGTACAGGTCGCACGAACCGGGAGCCTCGGTCTGCAGGAAGGCCAACGTGAGGTACTTGGCGCCCGAATCGTGAGCGGCCGCGGAGAGGCTGTCGACGGCCGTGACGTCGACGTAGGGAGCGGAGAAGTGCAGCGGCAGCGGGGCGGGCGCGACGATCGTCGGCGTCGGGGCCGCGGAGGTCGCAGCGTTCGCCGGCGTGGCGACGAAGCCGGCGCACGCGAGGGCGGCCAGTGCGCCGATCGCGACGGATACGGGGAGGCGTTTCATGGGGACTCCTGGGTTGTCGGCGCAGCCCGCAGGCACGCCGAACACCTCCATGGTGGCCGCCGATGTCGCGTTCGCTAGTTTGTTAGGGTTCTGTACTAACTGGGGTGAAATGACGATACCAGCGCGCCGACGGCCCCCACAAGGGGTACCGCCGGCGCGACCCCGCGGACCGCTACTGTACGGTGAGCGCGACGACCGGAGACACCGTCGTGGCCCGACGCGACGGCGCGACGGATGCGGCCAGGCTGAGTGCCGCTCCCCCGATGACGACGATCGCGATGATGGGCCACGGCAGTGCCGGCGCGATGATGCCGTGGGTCAGCGAGCCGAGAATCGACTGGGCGGCTGCCCATCCGTAGAACACCCCGAGCACGAGGCCGAGGAGCACGGCGGCCACGGTCATCTGGGCGCTCTCTGTAAGGATCATGCCCCTCACCTGTCTCGAGGTGAACCCGAGAGCGCGGAGCAGCCCCAGCTCGCGTGTGCGCTGCAGCACGCTGAGCGAGAGGTTGTTGATCATGCCCACGGCGGCGATGATGGCGGAGAATCCGACCAGGCCGGCGAAGATCGCCGTCGTCACGGTGAGCGACTGGTCGACCGCCCGGGCCATCGTCGGATCATCGATGCTCGAGAGGATCATGGCCCGATAGCTCGCCATCGCCACGGCGAACATGGTCACGAGCGTCACGCCGATGACGAGCCCGATGGTCGCACGCGAACTCCGCTCCGGAAAGCGCACGGCGTTCTCTGCGGCCAGCCTGGCCGCCGGTCGGGGACCGAACGCGCGGCCCACCAGCCGCAGGACGGGCGGCATGACGAGATGTGCGCCGAGGACGATGCCCGTGAACGACAGCACGCCGCCGAAGAAGGACACGAGCAGGCCGATCGGCGTGCTGAGGCCGATGACGACACCGAGGGCGAGCAATGCGAATCCGGCGCCCGCGAGAGTGATGGCGGCGATGTTGCGAGCAACCCCACGCCGTGCGGATTCGAGACGCGCGTCGACGGCAGCTCCGACCGCGGCGAGCGGGGTCACCGTGGTGACGGCCCGCGACCCCACCCACGCGGACGCCCAGGTCGTGACGGCGACGACCGCGACGGGGAGCAGGATGAGGGGCTCCATCACGACGTAGTCGGCCGACGGCAGCCACCCGGCCGAGGTACCCGAGGCGATTGCGGCAGCGGCTATCGCGGCACCGATGACGAGTCCGACGATCGCTCCCATCACACCGACGAGAAGGCCCTCGGTGGCGACCGCGCGGCGCAGTCGCCCCGCCTGCGCGCCGATCAGGCGCAGCAGGGCGATCTGCCGGGTGCGACCGGCGATGATGGTGGCGAACGTGTTGGCGGTGACGATCGCGCCGACGTAGACGGCGATGAGCGTGAAGACGCTCGTCACCACCGAGAGGACGAGCCGAACCGTCGTCGAGCCGCTGACCACCTCGTCGGTGCCGACCGCCGTCGCGATGATGCCGGACGCCTCGAGCATCACGACGCCGAAGGCCGAGGAGAGCGCCGCAACGACGATGGTGGCGACGTGGTCACGAGGGTGGGAGGACAAGGCGCGGATGCTCATGCCGCCGCCTCCATGCCGAGCATGATGCGCGAGATGTCCTCGGCCGCCGTGGCGCCGCGGTCGTCGACGATGCGGCCGTCGGCCAGGAACAGGATGCGGTCGGCATGACTCGCGGCGATCGGATCGTGGGTGACCATGGCGATCGACTGGTCGTAGTCACGAGCGGCTGTCGCGAGCAGGGCGAGCACCTCGCGACCAGTGCGGGAGTCGAGGCTGCCCGTCGGCTCATCCGCGAAGACGAGGTCGGGTCGAGTTGCCAGTGCGCGGGCGATGGCCACGCGCTGCTGCTGCCCTCCGGAGAGCTCGTGCGGACGGTGGGTGATGCGGGAGGTGAGCCCGAGGGATTGCGTCAGGTGCTCGATCCACACGCTCTCGTCCGCTGTAGGACGACGGCCGTCGAGTTCGAACGGCAGCAGGATGTTGCCACGGACGTCGAGGGTCGGCACGAGGTTGAAGGACTGGAAGACGAAGCCGACCCGGCGGCGGCGGATGAGGGTGAGCTCGGCGTCGCGCATCCGCGAGATCTCGGTGTCTCCGATCCAGACCTCCCCGGAGGTCGGAGAGTCGAGGCCCGCCATCACGTGCATCATGGTCGACTTACCGGATCCGCTCGGCCCCATGATGGCGGTGAACTCCCCGCGCCGGATGCCGATCGAGATGTCGTCGAGGGCCCGGACTGCTCCTGGCCCTTCGCCGAACTGCTTGCTGAGGTGGGTGACGCGCGCGACGAGCCCGAGGTCGGTGGTGGTGATCTGCATGTCATCGACGCTACGGAGCGGATCGCCGCGGCGGATCGGGCTGCAGGATGGCGTCGGGTACATCTCTGGGATGACCTTCGGCCGCCGCATCGGCGTCTCTGGTCAGTCGACCAGTCGATGCTCGAAAGCGAACACGACGAGCTGAACCCGGTCGCGGAGGGCGAGCTTGGAGAGGATGCGACTGATGTGCGTCTTCACGGTCGCCTCGCTGAGGAACTCGCGGGCGGCGATCTCGGCGTTGCTCAGCCCGCGGGCCGCGAGGAGGAAGATCTCGCGTTCGCGCGGCGTCAGCGCGGCGAACTCCTCCGGCTCGAGGGCGGGGGCCTCCGCCGGGCGGAACTCCTCGAACAGCCGGAGAGTCGCCGATGCCGCGATGACGGCATTGCCCGCGTGGACGGTGCGGATGGCAGCGAGCAGGAACTCGGGCTCGGCATCCTTCAGTACGAATCCGCTGGCGCCGGCACGGATGGCTCGCGCCGCACTCTCGTCGAGGTCGAACGTCGTGAGCACGAGGATGCGCGGCGGGTTCGATCGGGCGTTGATCTCCGCGGTAGCGGTGATGCCGTCCTTGCCCGGCATCCGGATGTCCATGAGCATCACGTCGGGTCGCGCGTCGGCGGCCAAGGCGATCGCCGCCTCGCCATCGGCCGCCTCCCCGACGAACTCGAGATCGGGCTGAGAACTGACGAGCATGCGGATGCCAGCCCGGAACAGCGCCTGGTCGTCGACGAGGGCCACGCGGATTCTCATGAGGCACCGTCCCGCGTCACCGCGGGGATGAGGGCATCGACCATGAACCGGCCTTCGGCAGCACGGGCGTCGAGCGTGCCGCCCACGAGGCTCGCCCGCTCGTGCATCCCGGGCAGGCCGTGGCCTCCGCCGACACCGCCTCCTCCATCCGCCACCGCGTTCGCGACTCTGAGATGGAGGGCGTCGGTCTCCCAGGTCAGCGTCAGGTCGACGGGCGCACCCGGTGCACCGTGGCGGAGAGCGTTGGTGAGCGCCTCCTGAGCGATGCGGTAAGCCGCGATCTCGTGACCGGCCCCGAGTGGAATGGGGTCTCCGTGGACGGCTACCAGCAGTGGCATCCCCGATGCGCGGAACTGCTCCACCAGAGGAGTCAGGTCGGAGAGGTCCGGCTGCGGGCTCTCCCCGGCCGTGTGACGCAGTTCGCCCAGGAGCACGCGCACCTCCGACAGCGCGGTGCGGGCGGTCGTCGCGATGGTCGCGAGTGCCTTCCCCTGCGCCTCGGGCTCGGACGCGCCGACGTAGCGTGCGCCGTCGGCCTGAGCGATGACGACGGCGAGCGAGTGCGCGACGACGTCATGCATGTCCCGGGCGATCCGCGTCCTCTCCTGCTCGACGGCCACCTCGTAACGGGCGCGTTCCTGGGAGATGCGCGACTCGAGCCGCCCCGCTCGAGCCAGTCGGACGGTGCGGGCGAGCAGCCCGAGCGTCCACGACAACCCGAGCAGCGCCAACAACCCCACGGCGACGAACGCGAAGACGATCCACTCATGGCCGGAATCGAACGGGTCGACACTCGCCGCGCGGAAGGTGGGCTGCACGAAGGTGATGTACGCGGCAGCCACCAGGGCACCGAGACCGGCGGAGGCCAGCCCGACCCAGCGCATCAGCCGCTCGCCGTACGCTGCAGTCGCGTAGAGGATTCCGAGGATGGGGACGTCGATGGCGCTGGGATCCAGTCGCACCGACATCTGCACGATGGCGGCGATCCACGCGACACCCAACGCGAGAGCCGGCGAGATGCGTCTGATCGAGAGCGCACCGCACAGCACCGCAAGGAGGATCACCTCGATGGGCGAGACGCTCGCGGCTGGCACCAGCAGGACGAGGAACACCACCGCCGCAGCGCAGAGGTCGAACACGAGGCTCCGCGCCGGCAGCCTGCGGAAGTGGGGCATCAGAATCCGAGCTTGCCGAGCTGCTTCGGGTCGCGCTGCCAGTCCTTGGCCACCTTGACGCGCAGCGACAGGAAGACCTTGGACCCCAGCAATGGCTCGATCTGCGCACGCGCCCGCGCCCCCACGTCGGCCAGACGGGATCCGGCCTTGCCGATGATGATGCCCTTCTGACTGTCGCGCTCGACGAAGATGTTGGCGTAGACGTCGATGATGTCCTGGCCGTCGCGCGGCACCAGGTCGTCGATGGTCACCGCGATCGAGTGCGGGAGCTCATCGCTGACACCCTCGAGTGCCGCCTCGCGGATGAGCTCGGCGATGCGATCGGACGTCGTCTCATCCGTCACCGTCTCCTCGGGGTAGAGCGGCTGCTCGGAGAGGGGCAGCAGCTTCATCAGCTCGCGCACGAGGATGTCGACCTGCTCGCCGGTGATCGCCGAGAGCGGGATGACCGCGTCCCATTCCCGCAACCGGCTGACGGCGAGGAGCTGCTCTCCGACCTTCTGCTTGCTCGACGCGTCGATCTTGGTGACGATGGCCACCTTCTTGGCGCGCGGGAAGTCGTTCAGCTGCTCGCTGATGAAGCGGTCGCCCGGACCGATGGGCTCACTCGCGGGAAAGCACATGCCGATGACGTCGACGTCCCCGAGGGTGGACTGGACGAGGCTGTTGAGGCGTTCACCGAGAAGCGTGCGCGGACGGTGGATGCCCGGCGTGTCCACGATGATGAGCTGGCCGTCCGCTCGATGGGCGATTCCACGGATGGCGCGCCGGGTGGTCTGCGGCTTCGCGCTGGTGATGGCCACCTTCTCGCCGACGATGGCGTTGGTGAGCGTCGACTTGCCCACGTTGGGGCGCCCGACGAACGACACGAAGCCGGCGCGGTAGTCGTTCTGGTCGTCAGGCATGCTGGTCTCTCTCCGTGAGGGCCGGTTCCTCGCTGAAGGCCGACTGAGCGTCGATGAGCGCCTGGTCGCGCTCGACGATGACGGTGCTGATGCGCTTGCGCCGCCCTTCGGTGCGTTCCGCGGTGAGTTGCAGTCCGCTCGTTGACACGGTCGATCCCGGCACCGGCAGACGCCCGAGTTCCTTGGCGAGGAGTCCGCCGACGGAGTCCACGTCCTCGTCGTCCAGGTCGAGTCCGAACAGCTCCCCCAGCTCGTCGACCGGCAGTCGGGCACTCACGCGGTACCGGCTCTCGGCGAGGGCCTCCACCTGCACGACGGCGCGGTCGTACTCGTCGGAGATATCGCCGACGAGCTCCTCGATGAGGTCCTCGAGCGTCACCAGGCCCGCGATTCCGCCGTATTCGTCGACGACCATCGCGAGGTGGTTCGACTCCAGCTGCATCTGGCGCAGGGTGTCGTCGGCCTTCTTCGACTCCGGCACGAACACGGCGGGCCGGGCCAGCTCGGCGACCGTGACGCTGTCCGCGTCGATGGGGCGCTCGTGAGTGAGTCGGGCGACGTCGCGAAGGTAGAGGATGCCGACCACATCGTCGACCTCGCCGGCGAGCACCGGCATCCGGGAGACGCCCCGGCTGAGGAAGAGGCCCATCGCACTGCCGAGGTCCTCCGATCCGTCGATGGTGAGCATGTCCGTGCGCGGGATCATCACCTCGCGGATGACGGTGTCGCCGAACTCGAAGATCGAGTGGATGAGCTCGCGATCGTCCTCCTCGAGCACCTCGAGGGCCGCGGCCTCGTCGACCATGCTCAGCAGCTGCTCCTCGCTCGAGAAGCTCACCAGGCGCTGCCGGCCGGGGGTGACCCGGTTGCCGAGCGCGACCAGCGCGCCGGCGATGGGGCCGAGCAGCACCCGGATGCCGCGCACCAACGGCGCGGTGAGCCGCAACATCGTCGGGGCGTTCGCGCGACCCACACTGCGGGGGCTGGAACCGACCAGCACGAAGGAGACACCCGTCATGATGAGCGCGGAGAGCAGCAGGGCCAACCAGACGTTGTCGATCGTGAAGGCGAACACGAGGGTCACGAGCACGGCCGAGGTGGTCTCGGCGATGATGCGCACGAAGTTGACGGCGTTGACGTGGGTGCCGGGGTCGGCGGCGATCGCGCGCAGGGATCGCGCGGCCCGAGCATTCTCGGCGAGGGCGAGGATGTCGGCGCGCGACAGGGCGCCGATCGCCGCGTCGACTGCCGCCATCAGCCCGCCGAAGGCGATCAGCACCACGGCGGCGGCGACGAAGAGGAAGATCATCACGATCGGTTCTTGCGCTCCTGCATGGTGAAGCCGATGAGGATGTCGCGCTGGATGCCGAACATCTCCTTCTCCTCGTCGGGCTCGGCGTGGTCGAAGCCGAGCAGGTGCAGGATGCCGTGAGCGGTCAGCAGCTGGAGCTCGTCGGTGATCGAGTGACCGGCGGTCTCGGCCTGAGACTGGGCGACCTGCGGGCACAGCACGATGTCGCCGAGCAGGCCAGCGGGCGACGGCTCGGAATCGGTGCCCGGCCGAAGCTCGTCCATCGGGAAGCTGAGGACGTCGGTGGGTCCGGGCTCGTCCATCCACTGCACGTGCAGCTGTTCCATGGCTCCTTCGTCGACCAGCACGATGGCGAGCTCTGCCTCCGAGTGCACGTGCAGCGCATCGAGCGCGTAGACGGCGAGCCGCTGGATGGCCACCTCGTCGACCTGCATGGTCGACTCGTTGTTGATCTCGATGCTCACGGGGTCTTCCTCAGGATCGGCCGCCGCGACGCGGCAGGTGGTCTCGTGGCGCTGCGGCCCTGCGGTCGGCACGGTTGGCGAACTCGGACGCCTGCTCCCGCTCGTAGCGCTGCGCCTGCCGCTTCTCGTCGTAGGCACCGTACGCGTCGACGATGCGCCCGACGAGCGAGTGCCGCACGACGTCGTCGCTCGTGAGGCGCGAGAAGTGGATGTCCTCGATGTCGTCGAGCACGCGTGTGACGAGCCGCAGTCCGGATGCGCCGGCCGGCAGGTCGACCTGGGTGATGTCGCCCGTGACGACCATCTTGGAGCCGAAGCCGAGCCGGGTGAGGAACATCTTCATCTGCTCGGGCGTGGTGTTCTGGGCCTCGTCGAGGACGATGAAGGAGTTGTTGAGGGTGCGTCCGCGCATGTAGGCGAGCGGTGCCACCTCGACGGTTCCCGCTGCCAGCAGCTTCGGGACGATCTCGGGATCCATCATTTCGTTGAGGGCGTCGTAGAGCGGCCGCAGGTAGGGATCGATCTTGTCGGTCAGGGTTCCGGGGAGGAAGCCGAGCCGCTCGCCCGCCTCGACGGCCGGTCGGGTGAGGATGATGCGCTCCACCTCCTTGCGCTGCAGCGCCTGCACGGCCTTGGCCATGGCGAGGTAGGTCTTGCCGGTACCCGCCGGCCCGATGCCGAACACGATCGTGTTGACGTCGATCGCGTCGACGTACTCCTTCTGGCCGAGCGTCTTGGGCCGGATGCTGCGGCCCCGGCTCGTCAAGATGGACTGCCCGAGCAGCTCGGATGGGCGCGAAGCCGCGTCGGCGTCGAGGATCCGTGCTGAGGTCGTCACCTCGGCCGGGCTGAGATCCCGTCCGTCCTGCACCATCTGCTTCAACTCCTCGATGAGGCGCCGGACCGCCTCGACCTGTTCCGCGGGACCGGTGATTCCGATCTCATTGCCGCGCACGTGCACGTCGACGTCGGTGTACTGCCTCTCGATGGCCGTCAGCAACCGGTCCTGCGGGCCGAGCAGTCGCACCATGGCGATCCCGTCGATGCGGACGTGCGCTTCCACCGAGGCCTCCGGCCGTTCACTCTCCGCCAAGCGACGTCTCCTCGAGGCCACCGGAGAGGATGTGCGCGTGCACGTGGAAGACGGTCTGACCGGCGTTCGCCCCGCTGTTGAACACGAGCCGGAACGAGCCATCGGCGTACTCGTCGGCGAGCGACTGAGCCGTGGAAACGAGCTCGGCGAGCAGGGCCGGGTCGCCGGCCGCGAGCTCCGCCACGTTCGCGTACTGCTCGGTCTTGGGGAACACCACGAGGTGCACGGGTGCCTTCGGTGCGATGTCGTGCACAGCGAGCACGCGATCGGTCTCCGCGACGATCGTTGCGGGGATCTCGCGGTCCATGATGCGACGGAAGACGCTGGGCTCGGCCATGCCTCCTATCTTAACGGCGCTTCACCAGCGACCGAGGCTCGCATTCAGCACCGACAGCGCCGCCGGTCCTGCTGTGGAGGTGCGCAGGACGGATGAGCCGAGCCGAACGGCAGTTGCACCGGCGGCCACCAGCAGCTCGAGCTCCTCGGGCGCGATGCCGCCCTCGGGACCGACGACCACGACGAGGTCCTCCGGCTTTCCGGCCAGGTCGAGCCCCGTCAACGGCATCTCGGCGGTCGGCTCGAGCAGAAGCATCCTCGAGCCGGCGGCAAGTTCGGCGAGCCGGCGCGTCGTCACCACCGGCTCGACGACGGGCAACCACGGGCGGATGGACTGCTTGGTGGCCTCCCGGGCGATCATCGCCCAGCGGTCCCGACCCTTGACAGCCTTTTGCGCATCCCATCGCGACACCGACCGCCGGGCCGCCCACGGGATGACGACGTCGACCCCGAGCTCGGTCGCCGCCTGGACGGCGAGTTCGTCGCGGTCGCCCTTCGCGAGGGCCTGCACGAGCACGAAGCGGGGGCTCGGCGACTCGGCCCGCTCCACGCTCTCGGCTCGCAGGAGAAGGCGGCTCGGATCTGCCGAGATGACGGTGCCTCGCACGAGTATTCCGCGACCATTGCCGATCGCCAGGACGTCGCCGGGGCGCGCTCGTCCGACCGTCACTGCATGCCGCGCCTCGGCCCCGAGCACCTCGACCTCATCGCCGGGCTCGGCGACGTCGAGGTCCTCGCTGAGGTAGAGGGAGCTCATGCGGGAAGGCTAGCCGAGGAACCGGTCGCGCAGCTTGGCGAACAGGCCCTGCTGGAACTGCGAGAGGTGGGGTGCCGGAGCCTTGTGCACGCCGGCGAACTGCTCGATCAACGCACGTTCCTTGCCGCTCAGCCTCGTCGGAGTGACGACCTGCACGCCGATCTTCAGGTCGCCGCGCCCGCTGCCGCGGAGGCGGGTGACGCCACGGTCCTTGACCGTGATGACCTCGGCGCTCTGGATGCCCGGCTTGAGTTCGACGGCGACGTCACCGTCGAGGGCGTGCACCGTCGTGGTCGTGCCGAGGATGGCATCCGTCATCGGCACCTCTATGGTGGCGAGCAGGTCGTCGCCGTTGCGGCTGAAGACGTCGTGGTGACGCACCTTGATCTCGAGGTAGAGATCGCCGTTGGGTCCACCAGCAGGCCCGACCTCGCCGCTGCCGGGCATCTGCAGACGCACTCCGGTGTCGACGCCGGCCGGAACGTCCACGGGGACCGTGCGGCGGGCGCGAACGCGGCCCTGACCCTGGCAGGTGACGCATGGCGTGGCGATGATGGTGCCGTATCCGCGGCAGGTCCCGCACGGGCTCGAGGTCATCACGTTGCCCAGCAGGCTGCGCACGGACCGCTGGATGTTGCCGGTTCCGTGGCAGATGTCGCACGTCACGGGAGACGTTCCGGGAGCGCAGCAGCTGCCGTGGCACGTTTCGCACAGCACGGCGGTGTCGACGTCGATCTCACGGTGGGTGCCGAAGATGATCTCGTCGAGGTCGACCTCGACACGCAGCAGGGCATCCTGCCCCCGCTCCCGGCGCGATCGCGGACCGCGGCGGCCCTGCTGCCCTCCCCCGCCGAAGAACGTCTCGAAGATGTCGCCGAAGCCGCCGAAGTCTCCTGCGCCACCTCCGAAGCCGCCCGCCTGCGGGCCGATGTCGTACTGCTGGCGTTGCTTGGGGTCGCTCAGCACGTCGTAGGCGTGGGTCACGAGCTTGAACCGCTCGGAGGCATCCGCCCCCGGGTTCACGTCGGGGTGCAGCTCCCGGGCGAGCCGGCGGTAGGCCTTCTTGATCTCGTCCGGGGTCGCGTCCCGCGACACGCCGAGTACTTCGTAGTGGTCAGCCACCTGGCCGTTCCTTTCCGCCCCTGCGCGCACTCGGGCGGCAGGAGGTTGTCACGTGTGGTCGCCTCAGCCCTCGGCGAGGAGCTTAGACAGGTACCGGGCGACGGCGCGAACCGCCGCCATGTTGTTGGAGTAGTCCATGCGAGTGGGGCCGAGGACGCCGAGGCGCCCGGCCTCGGCACCCGACGAGTAGCCGCTGGAGAGGACGGACGTCTCACTCAGCCCGAACGGCGCGTTCTCGCGGCCGATGCTGACCGACACCGAGTGCGCGTCGACTGCCATCTCACCGAACAGGCGCAGGAGAACCACCTGTTCCTCGATCGCCTCCATCACGGGATAGACGCTGCCCGTGAAGTCGCTCTCGGTGCGCAGCAGGTTGGCGGCGCCTGCCATGACGAGTTTGTCCTGACGGTGAGCGAGCACCTGGTCGCTCAGGGCGGTGGCGACGGATGCGGTGAGCGCCTGCATGGCGGGTGCCGCCGCCGCAGCGATGTCCGCGAGGGACTCTGCGGCATCCGCCATCGTCGACCCGCCGAGCGCGACGTTCAGCCGCGCCCTCAGTTCGCCGACGACCTGGTCGTCGAGAGGGGAACCGGTCTCGATGGCGCGCTGCTCGACGCGGCCATTGTCGGTGATGAGGACGGAGAGCAGCCGGGTCTCGCTGAGCGGTACCAGCTCGACGTGTCGTACCCGCGCTCCGCTGAGCGAGGGGTACTGCACCAGTGCCACTTGGTGGGTGAGTTGCGAGAGGAGCCTGACCGTGCGCGAGAGGACGTCGTCGAGGTCGGTGGACTGGCCGAGGAACGTCTCGATGGCGTGCCGCTGGGCCGAGGTGAGTGGCCGGACATCCGCGAGCTGGTCGACGAAGACGCGGTAGCCCTTGTCGGTCGGGATGCGACCGGATGAGGTGTGCGGAGCGGCGATGAGCTCCTCCTCCTCGAGGAGCGCCATGTCGTTGCGGATGGTCGCCGCGCTGACACCGAAGGCGTGTCGTTCCACGATCGCCTTCGACCCGACAGGCTCGCGCGACGCGACGTAGTCGTGCACGATCGCACGCAGAACGGCGAGGCTGCGTTCAGACACCATTCCGGCCGACCCCCGTCGTTTCGTTAGCACTCCGATATCAGGAGTGCCAATTCTAGCGGCAGTTCCGAGACCTTCCTCATTGCCCGCAGGTGTTTCACGGCAGTACCGTGTAGTCGCATGCGCCACCGTAGGCGCACCAACACCACGAAGGCGAGCATCATGAGCGACCCGACCCACCCCCAGGACCCCGAGCAGGGCCTCCCCCCGCAGGCACAGCCCCCCCAGGATGCCCCGGTCGCCCCGGAGAGCCGCGAGGTGCCGCCTCCCCAGCCTGCCGCCCAGCAGCCCGTCGCCCCGCAGCCCGCCGCTCCGCAGGGAGCACCGGCGGCCGACCCCGCCGCCAACCCCTACGCCACCCCCGCTGGCGATGCGTACGGCTCCACCGCTCCCGCAGCACCGCTGACGTCCGCTGAGGACAAGCAGTGGGCGGCGTGGGCGCACTTCGGCGGCGCCGTGTCCATCCTCGCCTTCTTCAGCGGGTGGCTCGCACTGCTGGCCATCCTGCCCGCGCTCATCATCTTCCTGGTCTTCGGCAAGCGCGGTGCGCTCACCCGCGAGCAGGCGAAGGAGGCGCTCAACTTCCAGATCACCATGGTCGGCGCCATGATCGTCTGGGCGATCGTCGGAGCCATCGTCGGAGCGATCGTGTTCGCGTCGGTGTACACGACCGGCTCGGCGGTGGGCCTCGGCATCCTGCTGTTCATCCTCGCGATCGTCGGCTGGGCGCTCGTCATCATCGACGTCGTGTTCTCGATCATCGCCGGCGTGCGCGTGAACGCGGGCGGAACCTACCGTTACCCGTTCGCGCTCCGTCTGGTCAAGTGACGCTACCCTGACTCACGATGCACCTCGGGCCGACGGCCCGTCCGACCTCAAGGAGATCTGAATGTCCGACTCAGCACCCCCTCCCCCGCCTCCCGGCGGTCCGTACGGCGCGCCGGCGCAGCTCAGTCCTGCGGACGAGAAGCTGTGGGCGACCCTGATCCACGTCGGTGGAATCCTGTTCGGGTTCCTGCCGGCACTGATCGGCTACCTCGTGCTCAAGGACAAGGGGCCGTTCATCCGAGCGCACACCGCGACGGCGCTGAACTTCCAGATCACGTTGCTCATCGCCTACATCGTCGGCGGCATCCTGTCGCTGGTCATCATCGGCGTATTCATCCTGCTCGCGGCGTGGGTGCTCTCCATCGTCTTCGGCATCATCGCCGCGATGAAGGCCAACCAGGGCCAGTTCTACACCTACCCGCTGTCGATCAAGTTCGTCAGCTGATCGATTCGTCGTCGGCGAGCAGTCGCCGCACGACGGCATCCGCCAGAAGCCGTCCTGTCAGGGTCAGTCGCACCGACCCCGACAGGGCGGCTTTCGCGTCGATGAGGCCGTCGGCGATGAGGCCCGCGACGGCGTGCCGACCCGCTGCGTGCAGACTCGAGACGGTGATGCCCTCGCGGATGCGCGCGAGCAGCAGCACTCGCTCCGTCTCGCGCGTCTCGGCGTCGAGCGTCTCGCGTCCCGCGGCCGGTGAGACGCCTCCGAGCACGCGGTCGGCGTATGCGGCCGGATGCTTCACGTTCCACCAGCGGACGCCGCCGACGTGGCTGTGCGCTCCGGGGCCGATACCCCACCAGTCGCCACCGCGCCAATAGGCGAGATTGTGGCGGGAGCGGTGGCGCTCGCCCCGTGACCAGTTGCTCACCTCGTACCAGTCGAAGCCGGCGTCCGTCAGCATCCGATCGGCGAGCTCGTACATGTCGGCCTGCAGGTCCTCGTCGGGCTCCGCGACCTCTCCCCGCCGGATCTGCCTCGCGAGCTTGGTGCCGTCCTCGACGATGAGCGAGTAGGCGCTGAGGTGATCGGGGCGCTGGGCGATCGCGTGCTCGAGGCTGCGCTGCCAATCGGCGAGGGTCTCACCCGGAGTGCCGTAGATGAGGTCGACGCTCACGTCGAGACCGGCCTCGCGCGCCCACTCTACGACGAGCGGGATGCGTGCCGGATCGTGGGTGCGCTCGAGGGTGGCCAGGACGCTCGGCACGGCCGACTGCATGCCGAACGAGACTCGGGTGAAGCCGGCTGCAGCGAGTTCGGCCAGGTAGCGCGCGTCGACCGAGTCGGGGTTGGCCTCGGTCGTGATCTCGGCATCCGGCTCGACGCCGAACGCGTCGCGGGTGGCATCGAGCATCCGCCCCAAGTCGCCCGACGGGAGCAGGGTGGGCGTCCCGCCGCCGAAGAACAGGGTCGATGCGGCTCGTACTGGCAGGCCGGACTCCTCGAGCACCCCGGCGGCGGCCGCGAGCTCGAGCGAGGCCTGCGAGGCATAGTCCGACTGCCGCACCCCGCGCAACTCGGTCGCCGTGTACGTGTTGAAGTCGCAGTACCCGCAGCGCACCCGGCAGAACGGAACGTGCAGGTAGACGCCGAAGCTGCGCTCCGACGCACCGTCGGACGCCGATGCCGGCAGGAGGCCGTCGGCCGGTGCGGGGTCGGCGAGAGGGAGGGCGCTCGGCATCCGCTGCTAGCCGGCCGCTGCGGCCGGATGGAGGGCGCGCAGGTAGCGCTTGGTGTACTTCTTCTGCACGCTGCGCAGGATGGGCGCGGCGATGCGGTAGCGGAGTTTGGCGGGCTTGGAGAAGACCCGGATGGTCAGCCAGACGGAGTCGTCCTCGCGGTGCTCGAGCACCCACGCCTCCTCACCCGACTCGGGGTGTCCCTTCATGGTCCCGTACCCGAAGCCCGTGCGGGTCGCCTCGTCGAGGACGTACACGACGCGCACCGGCGCGTGGAAGGTGAGGCCCCACACCCGCAGCTTGAGGACGGCCGTCATGCCCGGCGTGATGTAGGGCGAACCGTCGGGTCCGAAGCGTTCCTCGGCGTGAGGAAGCGGCTGCTCGGCGAGCGGACTGCCGTCGGCGTTGAAGGCCAGGCCGACGTACTGCTCCCCCGATCCGGCCCGGGTGTCCGTGATCTCGATTCCCGAGCCGCGCTGCACGCCCCAGGTCATGAGCGAGGCGGAGGCGGTGGCGAAGCGTTCCGCACCACTCCCGAGCCGGACGCTGTGCTCCTCGGGGCGATAGCCCTTCGGCGGATACTGCATCAGGTCGGGTGCGAGCGTCGCGCCGATCGACCCGTAGGTCACCGGCTGGCCGACGAAGGTGGAGCGGGGCATCGGGCCAGTTTACCGGCCTAAGATCTGTCAGCCTCCGCAGAGCTCGTAGAACAAGGGGCCACCGGGGAAGACGTCCACGTCGCGGACGAAGCTCTGGTCCTGGTCGACGCTCGAACCGAAACTGATCCACGGCTCGGTGTCCGAGGTCAACGAGTAGTCGACCACTCCCGTGGAAGAGTCGACGACCGCTCCGGGATAAGCCGCCGTCACCTCACTGAACGAAGAGCCGATGCCGATGCCCTCGCTCGTACGCGGGCCGCGACCTGCTCCGAGCGTCGCCTCCGTGTCGATCGCCCGCAAGCCCTGCACGGTCCGCCCGGACTCGTCGAGCACGAAGTAGATCGTCGGCGCATCGTCCGCCTCGAAAACGCGAAGCCGAGGGTTGGGGCACTTCTCCGAAGGGACGGCGGTGAAGTGCGACATCACTGCCGTCGCGGCAGTCAGGTCGGAGCCGATCGACACGGGACCCATCCCCGTCCGCGTGACGATCCAACTCGAGGGATCATCGGGATTCTGAGTCGAGGGCATCGGACTCGGTATGGCGGTGGCCGTGGCGGATGCGATTGGCGCATTCGTCGCTAGGGCTCGCGGTGAGGGCGACCCGGCTGCAACGCTCGAACACCCTGTCAGGACGAGCAGCGCCGCTGCTGTCATTCCCACCGACGACCAACGGCGCCATGTTGTCATATCGGGTCCCCCTCCGGACGAAGACGCTTCACAGCGCCATCTGAGGACGCTACCGGCGATACGAGCCGGAGGCTACCCCCGGATCCGGGGCAGGCCGGGCTACTTCTTCGTCGTCCTCGCGCACCGGAAACTCGAGGAGATGCAGGGCGTCTAATCGAAAATCGGTAAGCGATCGCTCAACGGTCGGATCAGAAGATTTGGAGAACGAAGGTCTGGCTTCCGTTCGTGGAACTCGCAACGGGAGGCAGACCGCAGTTCTTAGGGACATCCTCGGCCATCCACTCGAATCGCTCGATCGACGTCTTATCTCGTATGGCTCGAGCATCGGCAAGCGACACGCCTACACGTTTGAGCAGACGAAGGT
The DNA here is from genome assembly GCF_004801905.1 of Orlajensenia flava. GTDB lineage: Bacteria > Actinomycetota > Actinomycetes > Actinomycetales > Microbacteriaceae > Orlajensenia > Orlajensenia flava. The sequence continues at coordinate 389,894 of NZ_SSSN01000003.1, forward strand.
CCGTGAGGGATGGGGCGGCTAAGAGCCCGCTGATTCCGGTGAGTCCGCGCATTGATCCGATGCTCGCAGTAGAGAGTTCGCCCAAGGGCTCAAGGGATGGAAAGTGGGTGACTTGCGGCAGTCCGAATAGATCTAGCGCTCGCAGATGCGTCAGTGAGGTCAGATGGGACAGATCGCTCAGGCCTCGTACCTGGTTGATCGAAAGTGATCGGAGACCGGCACAGCCCTCGACGAATGCCGCATCCGTCCCACTGCCGCCCCTGAAGTCCAACGATTCGAGATTCGGCAGACTTGCTAGCAGCCCGGCCGGCATCTTGACGGCCCACACAGTGAGGCGGCGAATAGGCTCCAGCCACTCCACGTCCAGCGTCGAGAGGTTCGAGTGATCCAGCCAGAGGGCGTCTTGTGCACGCCACCGCGCGTTCTCGAACGCCGACGATCCGATCCCACTCATGCCGGGACACTATCGAAGAACGGCTGAGCTACTTCTTAGCCTTCTCCGTGTCACCCGAGAGCGCGGCGATGAACGCCTCCTGGGGAACCTCGACGCGACCGACCATCTTCATGCGCTTCTTGCCCTCCTTCTGCTTCTCGAGCAGCTTGCGCTTGCGGGTGATGTCACCGCCGTAGCACTTGGCGAGGACGTCCTTGCGCATGGCACGGATCGACTCCCGCGCGATGATGCGCGCACCGATCGCCGCCTGGACGGGGACCTCGAACTGCTGGCGCGGGATGAGCTCGCGGAGGCGGCCGGTCATGAGGACGCCGTACGCGTAGGCCTTGTCGCGGTGCACGATCGCGCTGAACGCGTCGACCTGCTCCCCCTGCAACAGGATGTCCACCTTCACCAGGTCGGCCTCCTGCTCGCCAGCGGGTTCGTAGTCGAGCGAGGCGTAGCCGGCCGTCTTCGACTTCAGGTTGTCGAAGAAGTCGAACACGATCTCGCCGAGTGGCATCGTGTAGCGGATCTCCACGCGATCCTCACCCAGGTAGTCCATGCCGAGCAACGTGCCCCGGCGCCCCTGGCACAGTTCCATGATCACGCCGACGTAGTCCTTGGGTGCGAGGATCGCCGCCTTCACGACCGGCTCGGTGACCGAGACGATCTTGCCGGTCGGGAACTCGCTCGGGTTGGTGACGGTGACGACCTTCCGGTCCTCTCCCTTCACCTGGTAGATGACGGATGGCGCGGTCGTGATGAGGTCGAGGCCGAACTCGCGCTGCAGGCGTTCGGTGACGATCTCCAGGTGGAGCAGGCCGAGGAACCCGCATCGGAAGCCGAAGCCGAGCGCGACGGAGGTCTCGGGCTCGTAGACGAGCGCCGCGTCGGACAGCTTGAGCTTGTCGAGAGCCTCGCGGAGCTCGGGGTAGTCGCTGCCGTCGATCGGGTAGAGGCCGGAGAAGACCATCGGCAGCGGCTCGGTGTAGCCCGGCAACGCCTCGGTGGCGGGCTTGGCCGCCGTCGTGACGGTGTCGCCCACCTTCGACTGGCGGACATCCTTCACCCCGGTGATGAGGTAGCCGACCTCGCCGACGCCGAGCCCCTTCGCCGGGGTCGGTTCGGGCGCGCTGACGCCGATCTCGAGGATCTCGTGCGTCGCCTTCGTCGACATCATCTGGATGCGCTCGCGCGGCTTAAGGGAGCCGTCGATCATGCGCACGTAGGTGACGACTCCGCGGTAGGAGTCGTACACCGAGTCGAAGATCATCGCGCGAGCCGGAGCATCCGGTCGGCCCTGCGGAGCCGGGATGAGCCGCGTGACGTGGTCGAGGAGGTCCTCGACGCCCATGCCGGTCTTGCCCGACACGCGCAGCACGTCATCGGGCGAACCGCCGATGAGGCTGGCGAGCTCGTTCGCGTACTTGTCGGGATCGGCGGCGGGAAGGTCGATCTTGTTGAGGACCGGGATGATGGTGAGGTCGTTCTCGAGCGCGAGGTAGAGGTTGGCGAGGGTCTGCGCCTCGATGCCCTGTGCTGCATCGACGAGCAGGATCGCACCCTCACACGCCGCCAGCGATCTGGACACCTCGTAGGTGAAGTCGACGTGGCCGGGGGTGTCGATCATGTTGAGCGCGTAGGTCTGACCGTCGAGTTGCCAGGGCATGCGCACGGCCTGACTCTTGATGGTGATGCCGCGCTCGCGCTCGATGTCCATGCGATCGAGGTACTGGGCGCGCATGTCGCGGTCGCTGACTACTCCGGTCATCTGCAGCATGCGGTCGGCCAGGGTCGATTTGCCGTGGTCGATGTGGGCGATGATGCAGAAGTTGCGGATGAGGGCCGGATCGGTCGCGGCGGGCTCGAGAGGCTTCAGGGCTCGTGGTGACATCGTGCAACGATTCTCCCACGCTCACGTGGGCGAGAACTCCGCATCGGGTCGTGCGGTTCCCGGATGGGTCCACGAGGGCGACGGATGTCCGAGCCGGTCGATTGTCGCTCGCGACCGCTGGCTGGTAAGCTCTCCAGTTGGCTTGCGTGTGGGTCCCACCTCACACGAATTCGCCACTGAGCGCCCCTCTACCGCTCCGGTGGCAATCATCCGAGATCCACACCAAAACGAAAGAACTCAACGTGGCAAACATCAAGTCGCAGATCAAGCGCATCGGCACCAACAAGAAGGCGCAGGAGCGCAACAAAGCCGTCAAGAGCCAGCTCAAGACCGCCCTCCGCGCCACGCGCACCGCCGTCACCGCCGGCGACAAGGACGCAGCGAACGCCGCGCTCAAGACGGCTTCGAAGAAGCTCGACAAGGCCGTGAGCAAGGGCGTCATCCACAAGAACCAGGCCGCGAACCGCAAGTCGGCCATCGCCAAGCAGGTCGCAGCGCTCTAGATCGCGCGTCCTGTTCGACAGGCCCCATCGGCTCCAGCCGGCGGGGCCTTCGTCGTCCCACCACTGGACACGAACTCACCGATCGGGCTGTCCGCACGCCCTCCCGCGGACGCGTCCGGCTGGTCAGCGACCGCGGCCTGCGACCACGCCGATCATCCGTTCGAGGGCGAACACCGGGTCGCGCTCGGCTCCCTTGACCGCGGCATCGGTCTCCGCGAGCGTCGAGATGGCCTGAGCCAGACCCGATTCCGTCCAACCGGCGAGGTCCCGTTGGGCTCGCTCGACCTGCCACGGCGCGAGGCCGAGGCGTGACGCCAGTTGCGCCGATCCTCCGCGGGAGCCGAACAGTTTCGCCATCGTCCGCAGTTTGCTCGCGAAGGCGGCCACGATGGGGACGGGGTCCTCCCCCGATGAGATGGCATGGCGCAGGGTGACGAGAGCCTCGCCATAGCGTCCGGCGATGGCGGCGTCCGCCACCTTGAAGGCGTTCACCTCGACCCGCCCGCCGTAATAGCGTTCGACGGTCGCCTCGGTGATCTCGGCCGCCGCGTCGCTCATCAGTTGACGGCAGGCGGCGGAGAGCTCGGCGATGTCGTCGGAGAATGCCGCGACCAGAGCCCTCAGCGCGCCGGACGAGACGCGGCGTCCCTCCGAGCGGAACTCCGCTGCCGCGAAGTCGTACTTGTCCGCATCGCGCTTGATCTCGGCGCAGACCACTTCCACTCCACCACCGGCGCCCGCTCGAATCGCGTCGAGCAACTTCTTGCCGCGCACGCCACCCCCGTGGCGCAAAACGAGCGTGGTGTCGTCGGCCGGCGCGTCCAGGTAGGCGATGGTCTCGGCGATGAACGCGTCGGTGCACTTCTCGACGGCGCTCACACGGATCAGGCGCGGCTCGGCGAACAGGGAGGGGCTCGCGAGCGTGAGCAGCTCGCCGGGTGCGTAGGCGTCCGCAGCGATGTCGACCACCTCGAGGCTCGGGTCCTCCGCCTTGAGGGTGTCGCGGAGATCACGGATCGCCCGCTCCGCCAGGAACGTCTCCGTGCCGGACACCAGCACTACCGGCGCCGGTCGAGCGGAGTTCCAGCTCAGTTGCGGGATGGCGGACGCGCGGGCCCTGGCAGGGGCTGCGGAACGGGCTGCCACGCGAATCCTCTCGGTCGACGCACCACGATCTGTGCGATGTCAGCCTAGCCGGGGCCGCCGACGGGAACGGGCGCGTCCGCCCGCCGCTCCGACCAGGTGCGCAGGGTGCCATCCGGCCCCGGTGCGATGAGGATCATCCCCTGCAGGTCGGTGCGCAGAGCGTCGGTGCCGGTGCGCACGAGGATGCCGAGCAGCTTCGCGGTGGGATGGCCGTAGCCGTTGTCGACGCCAACCGAGATGAGGCCGACGCGAGCGCGCAGACGGCGGTACAGCTCCTCGCTCTGGTCCGCAGAGCCGTGGTGGGCGACCTTCACCACATCGACGGGCGTCGGCCGCGCGGCGGCCATCATCGCGTTCTGCGAGTCCTCGCCGAGGTCGCCGAGGAAGATCGAGCGGACCCCTCGGCCCGAGAACGTCACGGTGACGCTGCCGTCATTGCCCGACATCATGTCGCGCGCCCGCGCCTCGGGCCAGATCACTCCCCAGTCGAGTTCACCGAGGCGTCCGGACATCCCGGCGACACCGCGGACCACTCGCGCACCGCCGGCCGAGAGCTTGGCGGGAATGCGGGTGTCGGCATCCCGACCCGGCAGCCCCACGATCGCCTGGTCGACCCGCCCGACGACCGCGTCTACCCCGCCGACGTGGTCGAGGTCGTAATGCGTCAGGACGAGCAGGTCGATGCGACGCACGCCCAGCTCGTCGAGGCAGTGAGCGAGCGGCTTGGGATCCGGACCCACGTCGACGAGAGCATGGCGGTCTCCGTCCTGCACGAGCACCGCGTCGCCCTGCCCGATGTCGCAGGCGGCGAACATCCAGTCGGACGGTCTCGTGAGCAGGCGGGAGACGGATGCGCCAGCCAGCGATCCGCCATACGCACCCGCGATGAGCAGTAGCACCATGGTGGCGGCTGCGGGTCGCCGAACGCCGTCGGCACGACCCCGGATGACGAGCCAGAGCGCGAGCCCGACGACGACGGCGGTGATGACGACGCCTGCCGCTCCGCCGATCCACGGCAGCCGACCGAATGGCAGGCCATCCACCGTCCGAGCGACCTGGGCGATCCACGCGGCCGGTACCCAGGCGAGCCATGCGATTCCGGCTCCAGCACCCGGCAGCACCGGAATGACGAGGCAGGAGGCCAGGCCGAGGATGGTCGCCAGCGGTGCGGCAGGCTCAGCGAGCATGTTGGCGGCGATACCGGAGAGCGGCAGCGTGGGGTCGAGCAGCACCAGGATGGGCTGGCAGGCGACCTGGGCCGCCAGCGGGATCGCCACCGCCAAGGCGAGGGCGCGTGGCATCCAGCGGGCGAGGAGCGCCGCGAGCGGAGGCGCGAAGACGAGCAGTCCGAAGGTGGCCAGGGCGGAGAGCACGAAGCCGACGTCGCGTGCGAGCCATGGATCGACGGCGAGGATGAGGATGACGGCCACCGCCAACGCGGCGATGCCGCCGACCACGCGTCCCGAGACGAAGGCGAACAACACGAGGGACGCCATGACGGCCGCACGCACCACGCTCGGCTCCGGGGTGACAAGCACAACGAAGCCGCCAAGCGCTACGAGGGCGCACACGACGCGCAACCAGCGGGGCGCGCCGAGCGCACCGGCGATGAGCGCCACCAGCGCGACCACGACGGCGCAATTGGCCCCGGAGACGGCGGTCAGATGGCTGAGGGCGCTGTGCTTCATGGCCGTGTCCAGCTCGTCCGTCACCGAGCTCGTATCGCCGATCGCGAGGCCCGGCAGCAGGTCTCCGCCGTCGCCGGGCAACCGGGCTGCCACGTCGTGAAGCCCCGATCGCAGCTTCTCCGCCCACCCCAGGATCATGGTTGGCTCGGCGACGACCTTCAGCGTGTCGTCGGCGAAGAACAGGAAGGCGGCGTCCTCGCCGGGTGAGGTGCGTTGGATCGTTCCCGAACAGCGGATGGTGGAGCCGATCACCGGCGCCTTCCCGCTGACCGCGCCGAACGCGACGACGGGAACGGACAGGCCGCCCGGCGACGCGCCACCGTCCGAGGAGACGGCTGCCACGAGGGTGCCCGGGAATCGGACCCGGTGTCCTGCGCCGAACGGTGCGCTGCGGGCCGCGGTCACGTGACCGTCCACGACCAGCTCGACATCCATGCTCACCGAGTCCCCGGAGGCACGTTCGAGCGAGGCCGGTGACCGAAGCGGTTCGCCGACCGCGACACCGGCGCCCACGACCGCGGAGGCGGCCGCCAGGAGGGCGAGCAGCGCAACCGCTCGCGCCGGCGAGGGCCGCCAACCGCGCGACGCAGCCAGCCAGGTCGCCGCGATGGCTGCGCACGCGACGACGGCTGCCACGACGGTGCTCGCGGCAGCGGCATCCGGGACCCCGATGAGCACGGCCGCCACCGCCCACGCACCCATTGCCGGGACGAGCAGCGAAAGCGGTGGATGCGCCCTCACACCCGCACCAGCTCGCGCAGCCCGTCGAACGTCTTGTCGCCGATGCCCGAGACCTGTCTCAGGTCGTCGACACTCGAGAAGCGCCCGTGGGCGACGCGCCAGTCTAGGATGCGTTGCGCGAGAGCCGGACCGATGCGCGGGAGGGTGTCGAGGTCGGCGACGGTCGCCGTGTTGAGGTCGACGAGCCCACCGTGCATGCCACCCGCGGCCTCCGGCTGCCCGTCCACGGCCGGCGGTGGCACCTCGCCGACGGCCGGGACGACGAGTTGCTCCCCGTCGGAGAGGACGCGCGCGAGGTTGACTCCGGCCGGGTCTGCCGCTGGATCCAGACCGCCCGCCGCCGCGATCGCGTCCATCACCCGGGCGTCACCGCTCAGGCGGTAGAGGCCCGGATGGGCGACCGCACCGAGGACGTGCACCAGGATGACGGTGTCGGCGCTTCCGGCCGGACTCCCACCCGCTGCCGCATCCGTCGATCGCAGGTCCGTCGGCAGCTCGCTCGCCCGTACGACGGCGGAAGATCCGCCCGCGCCGAGGAGCGCCATCGCGACGGCCGCCACCAAGGCCGCCAGGACGAGTGCTGTGACGCCTCCCACGAGCAGTCGAACCCGCGGACGCGAGCGAGCAGCGGGTTCGAGACCGCTCAGTCCCTCGCTCTCGGCATCCACTCGAGCACGCTACGGCCCCACCGGTCGGCCACCTCCGTGCCCGGTGGGATCCGGTCACGGAGGCGGAAAGGGTGCCCTTGGGGAGGAGCCGGGCGTCAGCGGGCGAGGCCGCGGCAGCGGAATCCTCAGCCGCGCGTGGAGATCGACACGATGCGAGGAGCACGCACCACGACGTTGACGATCCCTCGATCGCCTACCGCACGCTGAACGGCGGCCGAGGCCCGAGCCAGATCTTCGAGCTGATCAGCGGCGATCGTCGGCGAGATCTCCAGTCGATCGCGCACCTTGCCGTCCACCTGCACGACCGCGACGACGGTCTCCTCGATCAGAAGCGTCGAGTCGGCCTTCCGCCACTGAGCGAGAGCCACCGACGGCGGGTAGCCGAGGCGAGCCCACATGTCCTCCGCGGTGTACGGCGCGAACAGGTTGAGCGCCATCGCCGTGACCTCCGCGGCCTCCCGGACCGCCGCATCCGCTGGGCCGGGGCCGGAATCGATGGCCTTGCGCGTAGCGTTGACCAGCTCCATCAGCCGGGCGACGACGACGTTGAACTTGAACGCCTCGATGAGTCCCGGCGCGTCCGCGAGGAACCGGTGGGTGACCCGGCGGAGGGCGGGATCTCCCGTCTTCCACTGGACGTCCGGGCTCGACGTCACGTCCTTCGCGACGCGCCAGGCACGCGCGAGGAACTTGGCCGAGCCGACCGGGGAGACATCCGCCCAGTCGATGTCGTCCTCGGGAGGGCCGGCGAAGGCCATCGTCAACCGAACCGCGTCGACGCCGTGCTGCTCGAGCTGGTCGGAGAGCCGGACGAGGTTGCCCTTCGACTTCGACATTGCCGATCCGTCCATCTGCACCATGCCCTGGTTCAGCAGGGCGGTGAACGGTTCGGTGAAGCTCAGGTAGCCGAGGTCGAAAAGCACCTTGGTGATGAAGCGGGCGTAGAGCAGGTGCAGGATGGCGTGCGTGACACCGCCGACGTACTGGTCGACGGGCGCCCACTTCTCGGCCTCGCGTGGATCGAACGCCTTCTCGTCGTCGTTCGGGTTCAGGAACCGCAGCCAGTACCAGGAGCTGTCGACGAAAGTGTCCATCGTGTCGGCGTCGCGGCGCGCCGGAGAACCGTCCACCGGGTTGGGCACGTTCACCCAGGCATCTGCGGCACCGAGCGGCGAGGTCCCCTTGGGCTTCAGGTCGAGACCTGCTGCGTCGGGGAGCAGGACGGGCAGCTGGTCCTCCGGCACCGGGTGCTCCGTGCCGTCAGCGCCGTGGATGATCGGGATGGGCGTACCCCAGTAGCGCTGACGCGAGATGAGCCAGTCGCGCAGGCGATAATTGCGCGCCGCGCGGCCGCGTCCATCAGCCTCGAGCAGCTCGACGACCTTCTTGATGGCGTTGGCTTTGGACAGCCCGTCGAGTGGACCGGAGTTCATCAGGCGGCCCTCACCGGCAAGGGCGACGCCCGTGCGCGCTGGGTCGAGCGGGTCCGGCTCGTCGGGCAGGATCGGGTCGCCGTTCTCGTCGAGGCCGATGACGGGGATGACGCCGGTCACCGGTGCGTTCACGTCGACGACCACGCGGATGGGCAGGTCGAAGGCGCGCGCGAAGTCGAGGTCGCGCTGATCGTGGGCGGGAACGGCCATGACCGCGCCGTGCCCGTAGTCGGCGAGCACGTAGTCCGCCGCCCACACCGGCATCCGCTCCCCCGTCACCGGGTTGATGGCGACGCGGCCGAGGTCGATCCCCGTCTTCGGGCGATCGGTGCTCTGGCGCTCCATCTCGGTCGACTTCTGCACCTCGGCGAGGTAGTCCGCGAAACGCTCCTGCACGGCATCTGTCGACCCGGCTGCCAGCTCGGCGGCCAGGTCGGAATCGGGCGCAACCACCATGAAGGTGGCGCCCCACAGAGTGTCGGGTCGGGTCGTGAAGACGGTGACGCGCTCGTCACGGCCCTCGATCTCGAACTCGACGTCGGCGCCGATCGAGCGACCGATCCAGTTGCGCTGCATGCTCAGCACCTTGGACGGCCATCGCCCCTCGAGCTGGTTGAGGTCGTCGAGCAGCCGGTCGGCGTAGTCGGTGATGCGCAGGTACCACTGCGTCAGCTTCTTCTTGACGACGACGGCGCCGCTGCGCTCGGAGGTGCCGTCGGGCAGCACCTGCTCATTGGCCAGCACGGTCTGGTCGACCGGGTCCCAGTTGACCCAGCTGTCCTTGCGGTAGGCCAACCCCTTCTTGTACATCTGCAGGAACAGCCACTGGTTCCACTTGTAGTACTCGGGATCGCTGGTGTGCAGCTCGCGATCCCAGTCGAAGGACGCCGCGTAGAGCTTCATGCTGCGCTTCTGCTGGTCGATGTTGTCGTAGGTCCAGCCGCGCGGGTCGATGCCGCGCTTGATGGCCGCATTCTCGGCGGGCAGGCCGAAGGAGTCCCAGCCGATCGGGTGCATCACGTTGAAGCCCTGCTGGCGCCAGTACCGCGCGATCACGTCGCCGAGCGCGTAAGCCTCCGCGTGGCCCATGTGCAGGTCGCCAGAGGGGTACGGGAACATGTCGAGGATGTACTTCCGCGGGCGCTTGTCGGCCGGATCGCCCGACCGGAAGGGCCGGAGTTCCTCCCAGACGGGCTGCCACTTGCGCTGGATGGCTGCGAAGTCGTAGACCTCGTCGCTGCTCGCGGTGTCGTGCTCGTGTGCCACGTGACTCTCAATCGTGCGGGTGTGATGACGGGAGCTGCGTTGCTCGGTCGGGCAGCCGGAAACACGGCCGTAACCCGAGCATCAAGCTTAGTGAACGGATGCGCCGAGCGCGGCGAGCAGGGCGGCCGCCTTGATGCGGGTCTCCTCGACCTCGTCGACGGGCACGGAGAGGGCGGTGATGCCGCCGCCCGTTCCGATGGTCGCGCCGGTATCCGTCAGCACGATCGACCGGATGACCATGGCCAGGTCGACCGAGCCATCGAGCGCCAGGTAGCCGAAGGCGCCGGAGTAGATGCCGCGCGGGCCGGCCTCGAGCTCGGCGAGGATCCGCATCGCGCTGATCTTGGGTGCGCCTGTCATCGACCCGGCGGGGAAGCACACTTCGATCGCCTCGATCGGCCCGACACCGGGAGCGAGCCTCGCCTCGACGGTGGACACGAGTTGATGCACCTGGGCGTAGCTCTCGACGGCGAGCAGGCTCGAGACGCTGACCGAGCCGAGTTCGGCGACGCGCCCGAGGTCGTTGCGCATCAGGTCGACGATCATGAGGTTCTCGGCCTGCTCCTTGTCGCTGGCCTCGAGCTCCGAGCGCAGTTCGAGGTCGCGCGCGAGCGTCGCCCCACGCGGACGGGTGCCCTTGATGGGCTTCGTCATCACGTGCCGGTCGGATCCGATGCGGAGGAACTGCTCGGGCGAGCTCGAGAGCAGCGCGACGCCGTCCGTCGTGAGGAGTCCGCCGTGGTGGGTCGGACTCGCCTGCCGCAAGCGGAGGTAGGTCGAGAGCGGGTCGAACGTGCCATCCACGGTGATCGTGTTGGTGAGGCAGAGCTGGTAGGCGTCGCCGCGCGCGATGGCGTCCTGGCACCGGCGCACCAGAGTCTCGTAGACGTCGGGCGGATGGCGCCAGCGCACGGCGGATGACGGCACGGCCGCGGGTTGCGGTCGGGGTGCGACCGGTCCGGAGCGCTGCAGCTGCTCGAGGGTCGCTCGCACCCAGCTGTCGAAGCCGGGGTCGTCGTCCAGCCCGACGAGCTCCACGGTGCCGCTGCCGTGGTCGAAGCCGATCACCCGCTCGCTGCGGAGGAGCGTGATCGTCGAGCTCTCCGCGGCAGGCAACGGGACCCCGGTCGTCAGGGTGCCGAGTTCGTAGCCGAACCAGCCCACCCAGCCGAGCGGCGCGCCACCGAGGTCGGGGACGGGTGGGCGAGCCAGCTCATGCCGGAGTTCGTCGAGCAGCCCTCGAGACGCGGCCGGGCCGGTCGCCGACAGTACGCGCTCGCCGGCTCCCATCCAGCTGCGGCCGGACTCCGCGTCGCGACCACCGTCGAGCCAGAACGTCGGCGTCGATGAGCCGAAGACCGACGTGAAAGCACTAGCCGGGTCGACCCATCCGTCGACGGCGACGCGACGAACGGGCATCCCCCCAGCGTACTCAGGCGGCCGGTTCGGTCTTCGGGGCGGATGGTGCCGGCGCGGCCGGAGGGGTCGCGGGAGCGGCGGGCTGGGCTGCCGGAGCATCCGTCTTCCGCGGATTGCGGATGCCGATGAACGCGATGACACCGCCCACGATCAGGAACGCGGCGCAGGCGATCGCCGCCCGGTGGTAGCCCGTGACGTCGAGCGTCGAGCCGACGATGACGCCCGTGCACGCGACCGCGATGAGGCCGGCGATGCGGGCGATCGCGTTGTTGACCGCCGAGCCGATGCCCGCACGCTTCGGGTCCACCGCGCCCAGGATGGCGGCCGTGAGGGGTGCGACCGTGATGGCCATGCCGACACCGAGGACGAGGATGCCGGGCAGCAACTGGGTCCAGTAGACCGCGTCGGAGGTCACCGACAGGGTCAGGAGCATGCCCGCGGCGCACACGAGCGGCCCGACCGTCATGAACAGGCGCGGTCCGTAGCGGCTGGAGAGCCCGCCGAAGAACGACGAGCCGACCACCATGATGACGGTCGACGGCACCTGTACGAGGCCCGCGAGCAGAGCCGTGTAGCCGGCCGCCTCCTGCACGAACACCGTCATGGCGAAACCGACGAAGGCGAATGCGGCGTAGATGAAGAAGGTGGCCAGGTTGCCCCAGGCGAAGTTGCGCTGCGCGAACAGGCTGAGGGGCATCATCGGGTTGGGGGCGCGCGACTCCCACCAGATGAACGTCGTCAGGCTCGCGACTCCGACGATGAGCGGCACGAGGATGAGCGGGCTCGTCCATCCGTACCGACCCTGCTCGATGAGGGCATAGACCGGTCCGGCGAGGCCGACCACTCCCAGGGCGGCCCCGACGAAGTCGATCTGCTGGCGCACCCGATCCTCCGAGGCCTGATCGATCTTTCTCATCAGCCACAGGGCGACGGCGATGGGCAGGAGGTTGATGCCGAAGATGAGTCGCCACGACACCGCGTCGACGAGCAGACCGCCGAGGGCCGGGCCGGCGAGGAAGGCGGCGGTGGTCCAGGCCGTCCAGCGCCCGATCGCCTTGCCCTGCTCGGCCGCCGGGAACGTCGCGATGATCAGCGCGAGGGAGCTCGGGACGAGCAGGGCGCCGGCGGCTCCCTGGACGATGCGGGCGCCGACGAGGAACTCCCCGGTCGGAGCCAGGGCGCAGGCGAGCGAGGTGATCGCGAATCCGAACAGGCCGATGCGCATGATGCGCAGGCGCCCGTAGTGGTCGGAGAGGGAACCGGCCAGGAGGATGAGGGAGCCGAGCGTGATGAGGTAGCCGTCGACCACCCACTGCTGCACCGCGAGGCCGCCGCCGAGCTCGCGCTTGATGGCCGGCAGTGCGACATTCGTGACGGCGCCGTCGAGGAACACGACGAACGAGACGATGATCGCCACGACGAGTACCCGCGTCTTCATGCTCACAGGCACAGGCTAGTCCTGCGCGGCCCAACGACCGGCGCTGCGCGTCAGTGGGAGGGGCCGAGGCGCTTGCGCAGCAGCTCGATGCGCGCCTGCAACTGGGTGACGCTCGCCTGCGCCACCGCCGGGCCGCCGCACATGCGACGAAGCTCCGCGTGCACCGATCCGTGCGGCTCGCCCGAGAGCTTCGACCACATGCCGACGAGGCTGTTGAGCAGGCTGCGCTGCTCCTTGAGCGTCCGGTACAGCGCGACCGGTTCTGCGGCGACGGCATCCGGTTCTGCCTTGCGTCGCTCGGTTACCCGCCGCGCCTGCCGCGACTGGCGCGCACGCAACAGCTCCGAGACCTGCTCCGGTTCCAGCAGCCCGGGAATGCCGATGAAGTCGAGCTCCTCCAGGCTGCCGGGTTCGGCGAGCGTTCCGTACTCTTGGCCGTCGTAGAGCACCCGGTCGAAGTCGGCGCTGGCGTGAAGCACCTGGAAGCTGAACTCGTCGGCGAGAGCATCCGACGCCTTCTCCTCGCGATTGGCCTCGGCGACCAAGGCGTCCTCGGGGTTGAAGAGATCGCCCTCGGCGTTCTCGTCGGTGCGCCGGTCGAGGGCGTGGTCGCGCTCGAGCTCCATCTGGGCGGCGAGCGCCATCAGGATCGGCACGTTCGGGAGGAAGACGGATGCCGTCTCGCCGCGTCGCCGGGCGCGCACGAACCGGCCGACCGCCTGGGCGAAGAACAGCGGAGTCGCCGAACTGGTGGCGTACACGCCGACGCTGAGGCGCGGCACGTCGACGCCCTCGGAGACCATCCGAACGGCGACCAGCCAGCGGGCGGTTCCCGCGCTGAACTGCTCGATGCGCTCGCTGGACTCCTTCTCGTCGGAGAGCACCACCGTCGGCGACTCCCCCGTGAGCTCGCGGAGGATCTTGGCGTAGGCACGTGCCACCGTCTGATCGGTGGCGATGACGAGGCCGCCGGCATCCGGGACCGCATGGCGCACCTCGGTGAGGCGCCGATCGGCCGCTCGCAGCACAGCCGGAATCCAGTTGCCGGTCGGCTCGAGCGCGGTGCGCCACGCCTGCGCGGTGATGTCCTTGGTGTTTCCCTCGCCGAGGCGCGCCTCCATCTCGTCGCCGGCGCGGGTGCGCCATTTCATCTGACCCGCGTAGACCATGAACATCACCGGACGCACGACGCCGTCGCGAAGCGCTCGCCCGTAGCCGTAGCCGTAGTCGCTCCGCGAGGTGCGGATGCCGTGCTCGTCCGGCGCGTACTCGACGAAGGGTATGGGCGCCGTGTCGGAGCGGAACGGCGTGCCCGTCAGAAGCAGCCGCCGGGTCGCGGGCTCGAACGCCTCGCGGATGGCGTCGCCCCAGCTGAGCGCGTCCCCACCGTGGTGCACCTCGTCGAGGATGACCAGCGATCGCCCCGATTCGGTGAGCTGGCGGTGCAGCGCCGCGCGACTGGCGACCTGCGCGTAGGTGACCGCGACACCGTGGAAGTGTCGTCCATAGTTCTGGTGTGCGTTGCGGAAGGTCGGGTCGAGACGGATGCCGGCGCGCGCCGCCGCATCCGCCCACTGCTTCTTGAGGTGCTCGGTGGGGGCGACGACCGTGATGCGATCGATCACGCGCCGCGCGCGCAGCTCCGCGGCGAGGCGGAGGGCGAACGTGGTCTTGCCGGCGCCCGGGGTCGCGGCGGCCAGGAAGTCCCGCGGCTCACGCTCGAAATAGGCATCGAGGGCCTCGGCCTGCCAGGCGCGAAGCTTGTCGGCCGTACCCCACGCGGCCCGCTCGGGGAACGACGGTGAGAGGTGCTCAGCCGCCGAGGTTCCGGGATGCGGTCCGTCGGGAATGGCTGTGCTCACTCGACAAGAATCTACCGGACTCCGCCGACATCGTCCGCTTCGACCGGGGCTGCAGCCCGGGTGCAGAATGGAAATGCTATGACGAACGACGACACCCTCCGGCATCCCTGGTCGCGCTACGTCGCCCTGGGCGACTCGTTCACGGAGGGCATCGGCGATCCGGAGCCGAACGTCCCCGGCGGCAATCGCGGATGGGCCGATCGGGTGGCCGAAGTCCTCAGCAGGGGCACACCAGACTTCGCCTACGCCAACCTAGCTGTGCGGGGCAAGCTCATCCAGCAGATCATCGATGACCAGATCGAGCCGGCTCTCGAGCTGCACCCCGACCTCATCACCATCTCGGCGGGCGGCAACGATGTCATCCGCCCGGGGTCGGATCCCGACCTCGTCTCGGCTAAGTTCGGCCAGGCGATCGAACGGCTCTCGGTCGATCACGCCACCATCGTCATCTTCACGGCGACGGATGTCGGCTTCTCGCCGGTCTTCCGTGGGATCCGCGGCAAGGTGGCCATCTACAACGAGAACATCCGCACGATCGCCGCTCGTCACGACTGCGTCGTGGCCGACCAGTGGAGTTTCACCGAGATCCAGGACTCGCGATTCTGGGCGCCCGACCGCCTGCACCTCAACGCGCTCGGCCACCACGAGGTCGCACGCCTCGTGCTGCGCTCGCTCAACGTGCCCAACAGCCTCGAACCGATGAAGCCCGAACCGCTTCCGACATCGACCTGGCGGCAGGCGCGCGCGGGCGACCTGCAGTGGGCCCGGGAATACCTCGTGCCGTGGGTACTGCGCCGTGTTCGTCACCAGTCGTCGGGCGACCACGTGCTGCCGAAGCGACCCGAGGCCGTTCCCTACGATCCGATGATCTGAACGACCCGATGATCTGAGACCGTCCGCTCAGCCGGCCAGCTCGCCCGGGTGGCCCAGCCGCCAGAACGTGCCCGGATCCTCGATGGATCCCTTGGCCACCAGCTTGACCGTCGTGGTGTCGGAGCCGACCGTGAAGGTGAGCGTTCCGAGCTGGTCACCGGCGCGGACCGTCTGCACCGGCCGCGCGACCGCCTTCGACGTGATGGGGGTGTCCGACCAGGTCAGCGCCGAGGCGTTCTCGGCCGCCACCGCGGTCACGCCGTCACCCCACTCGCTGCTGTACTCGGCGAAGCGGTCGCCCGCCTTGACGAGCGGAACGTCATGGAAACCCGGAACAGCGCTGGCGAGCAGCGTCGCGACCGACTGGTTGAGCACGGAGTGGTCGCCCATGTCCTTCCCGCCCAGCACCACTCCGACGACGGTGACGGTGTGGGAGCCGACGGTGTAATCCGCCGAGAACAGCAGGCACGCCCCGGCGTTGTCGTTCGTCCCCGTCTTGATGCCGTCGACGCCGGCCGTGCCGAGGAGCTTGTCGGTGTTCTCGATCGTTCCGACGCCCGGGATCTCGGCGGTCGGTTGGGAGACGATCGAGCTCACCGTCGCGTCCGCGTTCGCGAGTTTCGCCAGCGCGACGAGGTCGGTCGGCGTGCTCGCGCTTCCGTCATCCAGGCCGCTGGTGTCGACGACCTTCGTTCCCGTCAGCCCGTGCGCGGTCAGCCAAGCGCCCGCGGCCGCGAGGTAGGCGTCGACGGAACCGTACGCCCAGGTGGCGAGCGAGATGCTGTAGTTGCCGGCCGACGGCAGCAGCATCATGGCGAGGGACTGCTTCTCGGAGAGGACGAGGCCGTTGCGCACCGGTGCGACGGAGGCGCCCTGCGCGACCTCGTCGTAGTAGATGTCGACGTCGGCATCCGTGTAGGTGATCGACGGTCCCTCCTCGGTCGGCGGGATCGGCTTGGCGTCCAGGATGACGAGAGCGGTGACGACCTTGGTGATGCTCGCCATCGGAGCCGCGGACTGGTCGCCGTACGAGCCGAGCACCCCGTCGAAGCCGACCGCACCGATCGCGCCGCGCCCGTAGCCCGGCCACGCCAGTTGCACGGCGGGTTCCGTGATCGCGGCCGGTTGGGTGACCGTCGCGGCGGTCGCGGGGACAGCCGCCGTCAGGGTGGTCGACGTGTAGACGATCCCGGTGATGACGAGGAGGAGGGCGATGCCCACGGCGATGCGCCGACGTCGATAGATCTGGCGTCGCGTGAGGGGCATCGGGCCAGTCTAAATCGACGTTCGGCCGCCCACGCGCAGGGCGTAGAGGGCGACGGCGGATGCCGAGGCGACGTTGAGGGAATCGACGCCGTGCAGCATGGGGATCGTCACCACCGAGTCGGCGGCGGACAGGGCCGCCCTGCTGAGACCGTCGCCCTCGCTGCCCAGCACGAGGGCGAGCCGCTCCGGCGGATCAGCCGCGAGGTCGTCGAGGCTGACGGCGTCATCGGCGAGGGCCAGCGCCGCGATGTGGAATCCGGCGTCGTGAAGGAGCGGAACGGCGTCATCCCACTCCGGCAGGCGCGTCCACGGCACCTGGAGGACGGTCCCCATGCTCACCCGCACGCTCCGCCGGTACAGCGGATCGGCGCACCGCGGCGTCACGAGGACGGCATCGGCACCGAGCCCGGCGACCGATCGGAAGATGGCTCCCACGTTGGTGTGGTCGACGATGTCCTCCAGCACCACCACGCGGCGGGCGCCACGCAGGAGGTCGGCGGGATCGGGCAGCACCGGCCGGTGCATGGCCGCGAGCGCTCCGCGGTGGAGGTTGTAGCCGGTGAGGCTCTCGAGCACCTTCGCCTCGCCGACGAACACCGGCACGTCGGGGAACGGTTCGAGCATCGGAGCGACATCCGTCACCCACTGCTCCTGCAGCAGCACGGACCGGGGAACGTGCCCGGCGGCGAGCGCGCGGCGGATGACCTTGGTCGACTCGGCGATGTAGAGGCCGCCGGCGGGTTCAGTGGAGCGGCGGAGGGCCACATCCGTGAGCCTCGCGTAATCGGCCAGTCCATCGGCCTCGAGGTCGGAGATGGGGATGAGATGCACGCGCGGCTCGCTTTCGATCGGAACCATCGTGGCAGCCCGGGAAACAAACCGGAAAAGTACGGTGTTTAGACTCATCGGAAGGCGGGAGGTGGGTCATGCGGGAATCCGTGCTCGAGTTGAGCGATGAGCAGGCTGCCGCCGCCGACGCAGCGGCCGACCTGATGGCAGGACGCCGGACGCTGGTGCTCACGGGAGCGGGCGTCTCGACCGACTCCGGCATCCCCGACTATCGCGGCGAGGGTGCGCCGGTGCGCAACCCGATGACGTTCCAGCAGTTCCTTGCCGACGAGCGCCATCGCAAGCGGTACTGGGCGGGCAGCCACCTCGGCTACGGGCGGTTCGCGGCGGCGATGCCCAATCGGGGCCACCGGCTGCTCGCGTCGCTCGAAGACGCGGGCGTTCTCAGCGGTATCGTCACGCAGAACGTCGACGGCCTGCACACCCGAGCCGGATCATCCCGGGTGGTCACCCTGCACGGAACGATGGACCGGGTGCTGTGCCTGCACTGCGGCCAGGTGTTCGCACGCTCCGATGTCGCCAGACGGCTGTCCGAGGCCAATCCCTGGATGACGGAGGATGTCGCGGCGAGGCTCGCTCCCGACGGCGATGCCGACGTGTCCGACATCGACGCCTTCATCATTCCGGCGTGCACCGTGTGCGGCGGCATGCTCAAGCCCGACGTCGTGTTCTTCGGCGAGTTCGTGCCCCGGGAGAGCTTCCGGGAGGCGCAGGCGATGCTCACGGCGAGCGACGTGCTGATGGTGGCCGGATCCTCCCTCGTGGTGAACTCCGGCATCCGGCTGGTCGAGCAGGCCCGCCGCCAGCGCACGCCCATCGTCATCATCAACCGCGGCGTGACCAAGGGCGACGGGCGAGCGGCCGTCAAGATCGAGGCGGGCACGAGCGAGACGCTCGCCGCGATCAGCGCGCGCCTGGTCGCCTGAAGCCGCCCGGTCCGCCCCGGCGCCGTCAGCGGGCTGCGACGGTCTGTTCGAGCACGTCCAGCAGCTTGCGGGCGGATGACGCCCACGTGAATCGGCCGGCCTGCTCCAGCCCGAGCCGGGAGCGGCGTTCCCACTCCCCCGGCTTGTCGAGACGTTGCACCTCCGCCGCGAGCGCGGCGGCATCCGTCGGCGGAACGTAGACCGCGGCGTCACCCCCGATCTCTCGGAAGATCGGGATGTCGCTCACGACCACCGGCGTGCCCACCGACATCGCCTCCACCAGGGGGATGCCGAACCCCTCGTCGAGTGAGGTCGTCACGAACGCGGTCGCCTCCCTCAGCACCGCCGCGTACTCCGCGTCGCTCGCGCCGTCGTGGAAGACCAGTCGAGCCTCCGGTGCGAGCGCCTGCAGACGAGTGCGCTCGGCGTCGCTCACCCTGCTCATGAGGTGGAGTTCAGTGTCGAACAGGCGCGCGGTGGCCTCGACGAGGGTGTCGACGTTCTTGTACGGCATGAACGAGCCCATGTAGACGAGCGAGCGCTTCTCGGGGGCCCGTCGACGCGCGTCTCCCTCGTCGGCGGGCAACGGCGCAGCGGCGTTCGGCACCACGGTGACCGGCTTGTCGGTGAGGTGGTGTTCGGCGATGAGCCCCGCGGTGGTCTGCGAGACCGTCACCACCCCGTCCGAGCGGTTCAGGAGCATCCGCTGCGGCCACCAGGAGAGGTGGTACAGCCGCCATAACGCGCGCACGCCCCACGGCAGGTCGCGCGGCGGCGTGGGGTTGGTGTAGTAGATCAGGTCGTGCACGGTCAGCAGCAACGCGTAGCGCCGACCCCACGAGCCCATCGTCTGCATGGGGGTGAAGACGACGTCGGGCCGCAGGCGATTGACCTGCCGCGCCACCCACGGCTCGCGCGCGCTGGTCGGCGACGACACCAGCTGCCACGGCAGGTCGGGCAGCAGGTCGAGCTGGCGGTGGTCGCTGATGAGCATGGTCACCGGATGCAGGTGCGAGAGCTCCTCGACCAGGTTCGCCCCGTAGCGGGAGATGCCGTCGTGCTGGTCGAAGCGCGTGTACCGGGCATCGAAGACGATCCTCACGAGAGGAACTCGCGGATCTGCGCGGCCGCCGCCTCGGGCGTCTCGTAGTGGATGAGGTGGCCGACGTCGGGGATCACGTGCAGCCGGGCATCCGGGAACTGCGCCTGGAGACGGTGCTGGGCAGCCACCGGGGTGATGTCGTCCTTGTCGGCTGCGACGAGTAGCGTTCGGGGCGTGATGCGCGCGGCGTACTCACTGACGTCGTGGCTCACCGATGCTCGGAATGCCTCCAGCACCACGTCGCGGTCGGCGAACGCCGAAAAGTACTGGTCGTGCTGGTCGTGGATGAAGCGGCGCAGCTCGGGATCGCGGGTCTTCGCCATGGTCACGCTCATGACGCGGACGATCGCGCCGTTGCGGAGGAGGGCGAAACCGGCCTTCTCCGGCAGGGCGGCTCCCGCCTGGTAGTAGAACACGGCCAGACGCGTCATCACGCCGCGCGGGCCTTGCAGGGCGGGAGCGGCGATGGGATTGACGAGGATGACGTCGTCCGCGGGCAGACCGGCTGCCAGGGCCGCGGATGCGACGATCGAGCCGAACGAGTGGCCGAGGACGACCACACGACCCTGCGGGCGGACGGCGAGCATGAAGGCTTGCAGCCAGTCGGCGTAGCCGTCGATGTCGTGGGTGCGCGGCAGAGGCTCCGACGCTCCGAACCCCGGGAGGTCGGGCGAGATGATGCGGTACTCCGGCAGCTGAGCCACGACGGGCTCGAGGCCGTGGTGATCGCCGCGGAACCCGTGCACCATGACGATGGTCGTCTCGGCGTCGGCGGGGCCGTACTCCCAGTAGTGCGTGAGGGATCCAGCGGCGGAGACCGTGTGTTCGCCGACGGGGATCCGGGCGAGGCGATCGGCGTATGGCGAGGGGGCGGTCATCCGCTCCATTCTAGGTCGCGGGCCATCGCGGGGTGCCGAACGGGCTCCCGGCGGTGCGCTCCTAGACTCGACGGATGGCGACACCGTCCGATCCGCACATCCCGCTCATCGTCGTCCTGGGCGGGACGGGGGTCGCCGGTCGGGCCATCGTCGCCGACGCCCTCGCGCGCGGCGTTCGGGTGCGGTCGGTGAGCCGGAACGCCCCGCGACCCGCAAGCGCCGTCGCCGGCGTCGAATATGCCATCGCCGATATGCGTTCGGGGATCGGCCTGCAGGAGGCTCTCACCGACGCCGACGCTATCATCGACGCCTCCAACGGCCAGTCTCGGGCGGGGAGACGCACCCTCACCGATGCTCCGCGGGTCGTCGCGGCCGCCGCACGCCTCGCCCACGTGCACCGCCTCGTGCTGCTCTCGATCGTGAACGTCGATCGCGGCGAGTCGGGCTACTACCGGGCGAAAGCTGCTCAGGAGCAGGCCTATCTCGGCTCCTCCCTCGACGTCACCGTCGTTCGGGCCACCCAGTTCCACGGCTTCGTGGACGCCCTGGTCAGCGCGTTGCCCTTCGGCGCGTCAGCCGAGCTCATCGACGTCGTGCTGCAGCCGATCGCGGTGGCGGATGTCGCGCGCCGGCTCGTCGAGGAGGCGCTCATCCCCCGAGCGGGCGAGCGCACGGTGACGATCGCGGGGCCGGAGGTGCTCACGGGCGGTGTCCTGGCCTCACTGCACCGCTCGGCGCGGATGGGACGCGGACTCATCGTGCCGGTCCCCATCCCCGGAGCGTTCGGCCGCTTCTTCCGCAGCGGTCTGGCGGTCGTTCCGGATGCCGCGCACGGATCCGTCAGCTACGCGGAGTGGCTCGCCGGGGATGTCGGCGGCCCTGCCTACCCTGACGGTGTGAACGCGATCCCGACAGCCACCTGGGCCGACACCCTCGCCGTCTTCGACCTGGAGACGACGGGCGTCGACGTCGACACCACCCGCATCGTGACGGCCACCCTCGCCGTCATCGGCGCGGACGGCGGGGTCATCGAGCGGGTCGACTGGATCGTGGACCCCGGCATCGAGATTCCCGACGGCGCCGTCGCCGTGCACGGCATCACGACGGAGCACGCTCGCATCTACGGTCGCGTCGCGGCGGAGGCCATCGTCGAGATCGTCGCGGGCGTCCGGGGCCACCTCGCTGCGGGCATCCCGCTGGTCGCCTACAACGCCGCGTACGACCTCACGGTGCTCAGTCGCGAGGCGGAGCGCTACGGCATCCCGCCGCTCACGGGACCGTTGCCCGTCATCGACCCGTACATCATCGACAAGGCCGTCGACCGCTACCGCCGGGGCAAGCGCACCCTCACGGCGACGACCGAGCATTACGGCGTGAGGCTGGATGCGGCGCATGATGCCGGCGCCGACGCGATCGCCGCCGGCCACGTCGCCCAGGCGCTGGCCCGACGCTATCCGCACGCCCTCGC
Organism: Orlajensenia flava; assembly: GCF_004801905.1. Taxonomy (GTDB): domain Bacteria; phylum Actinomycetota; class Actinomycetes; order Actinomycetales; family Microbacteriaceae; genus Orlajensenia; species Orlajensenia flava. Next base: position 411,750 of record NZ_SSSN01000003.1, read on the forward strand.
GATCGCCGTCGAGGAGCTGCACGCCCGCCAGGTGGCGTGGGCGCTCGATCAGGCCGAGAGCTTCCAGAGCTACATGCGCCGGGAGCGGGATCCGGAGTTCACGACCTCGGGCATCTGGCCGCAACGCTGATCGCCCCTCCGGCGTCAACCCTCCCGCAGCAGTGCCATAACGCGCATCCCCTCACGCGGCAGTGCCATAACGCGCATCCGCCCACACGGCCGTGCCATAACGCGCATCACGTTTACTCAGAGAAAGCAACGGTGGGCATCCCGACGCCGGATGGGTGCGAGAACGCGCAGCGCATCCGCCCGCGCGTCGGTGCCATAACGCGCATTAGCCCGCGTGCTGAAAACGTACCCGCCCATCCCCCACGGCAGGTTCGATGCCATAACGCGCATCCGCTCCCGCGTCGGTGCCATAACGCGCATCCGCCCACACGGCCGTGCCATAACGCGCATCCGGTGGCAGTAGGACCGGGCAACTGTCGTAGCGCCCACATACCGTGGGCTATGTGCATCCCGGCGCGTAGGTTCCACACGACGGGCATCCGCTCGAGCGGCGGTGCCATAACGCGCATCCGATCGCGTGGCCGTGCAATAACACGCATCCCGCCCACAGGTTCAGTGCCATGGCGCGCATCCGCTCTCGGGGCATTGCCATAACGCGCATCCGCCGGCGGGGCAGTGCCATAACGCGCATCCGTCGCGAGCCCGAACGCCGAACGGCCCCCGTCCAGTGGACGAGGGCCGTTCGAGTGAAGCTGCGGCTTACTTGCCGAAGTTCTTGAAGCGCTGGTTGAACTTCTCGACGCGACCGGCCGAGTCCATGATGCGCTGCTTGCCGGTGTAGAACGGGTGCGATGCCGACGAGATCTCCACGTCGATGACGGGGTAGGTGTTGCCGTCCTCCCACTCGATCGTCTTGGCGCTGCCGACGGTGGAACGGGTCAGGAACGACTCGCCCGACGCCAGGTCGCGGAAGACCACCGGTGCGTACTGGGGGTGGATGTCAGACTTCATGAAGATTCCTTGTGTTTCGGTTTGGGATGAACGCCCGCTGCCGCACGTAACGGTGGTGGCGCTGAAACAGATGGCACGAGGGCCAGCTGACAATATTAGCAGAGATCCGGCTCTCCCCCTGCACCGACAGGGCGCCCGGCTCAGGCCGCTCGCGCGGTGTAGCGCCCATCCGACTCGGTCAGGGTGATGGGCATCCCGAACGTCTCGGTGAGGGTCTCCGACGTCAGCGCTTCCGCGAGCGGACCGGATGCGACGACAGAACCCTGCCGAAGCAGCAGTGCGTGCGTGAAGCCCTGCGGAATCTCCTCGACGTGGTGGGTGACCATGACGAAGGCCGGGGATGCGGACTCCTGGGCGTAGCCGCTGAGCAGCTGCAGCAGCTCCTCGCGGGCGCCGAGGTCGAGGCTAGCGGCCGGCTCATCGAGCAGCAGCAGCTCGGGGTCGGTCATCACCGAGCGGGCGATTTGAACGCGCTTCTGCTCGCCGTCGCTGAGCGTGCCGAAGGCCCGATCGGCGAGGTGGTCGAGCTTCCACTCCTTCAGCACCCGTTGCGCGCGGCGGGAGTCGATGTCCTCGTACTCCTCGTTCCAGCGGCCGGTGACCGAGTAGGCGGCGGTCATGACGACGTTGAGCACCTTCTCATCGCGCGGGACGCGCCGGGCCATCGCCGTGGACGCGAAGCCGATCATCGGTCGCAATTCGAACACGTCGACCGCTCCGAGACGCTCGTCGAGAACCTCCGCGGTGCCGCTGGTGGGGTGCAGGAACGCGGAGGCGATCTGCAGCAGGGTGGTCTTGCCCGCGCCGTTGGGTCCGAGGATCACCCAGCGCTGGTCGTCGTCCACACTCCAGTTGACCGAGTCGAGAATGGCATTGCCGTCGCGCACGACGGTCACGTCAGAGAACTGGAGAACGTTCGGCATACAGCAATGCTATCCGTCGGCGGGAGCCCCTCAGCGTGCGTCGATCACCTCGACAACGACTCGTAGATCTCGCGTGTGCGGATGGCGATCCGGTCCCACCCGAACACCTCGCGGGCGCGCTCACGACCGGCCTCACCCATCCGCGCCGCCGCATCCGGATCGCCGACGACCGCGGTGAGCGCCTCGGCCAGATCGGCAACGAACCGGTCGGGATCGATGGGCGTTCCCGTGCCGTCCTGCATCTGGTCGATCGGCACCAACCGTCCGGTGACACCGTCGTCGACGACCTCGGGGATCCCGCCCGTTGCCGTACCCACGACCGGGAGGCCGCACGCCATCGCCTCGAGGTTAACGATGCCGAGCGGCTCGTATACCGAGGGGCAGACGAACGCCGTCCCTGCCGTGAGCACGGCCGAGAGTTCGTGCTGGCTGAGCAGCTTGTCGATCCAGACGACGCCCGTGCGCTCCTGCTGCAGCTCTCGGACGAGGCCGCTCACCTCGTCCATGATCGCCTGCGTGTCGGGCGCCCCGGCGCACAGCACCAGCTGCACCTCGGGTGGCAGCAGCCGCGCTGCTCGAAGCAGGTAGGGCAGACCCTTCTGGCGCGTGATGCGCCCGACGAAGACGACCGTCGGACGATCGGGATCGATGCCGTAACCCCGCACGACCTCGTCGTCGTGCACCGGCTTCCAGCGCTCGAGGTCGATGCCGTTGTAGACGACGTGGACGCGCGCGGGGTCGATGGCGGGATACGCGCGCAGGATGTCGTTGCGCATGCCTCCACTGACGGCGATGACGGCATCCGCCGCCTCGAACGCGGTCTTCTCCACCCAGCTCGACACCGCGTAGCCGCCACCGAGCTGCTCGGCCTTCCAGGGTCGGAGGGGCTCGAGGCTGTGAGCGGTGACGACGTGCGGGATGCCGTGCAGCAGGCTCGCGATGTGACCGGCGCCGTTGGCGTACCAGGTGTGCGAGTGCACCACCTGCGCGCCTGCGCAGTCCTGCGCGATGGCGAGATCGGTGCCGAGGGTGGTGATCGCCGGGTTGGCGTCGGCGAGCTCCTCCGGCGGGCGGTAGGAGTAGGTGTCGGCCTCGTCGCGCGGGGCGCCGAACGCGCGCACGACCACCTCGGTGTCTCCGCGCAGCGCGCGCACCAACTCGGCGACGTGCACCCCCGCTCCTCCATAGACTTCCGGCGGATACTCACGGGTGATCAGGTCGACGCGCATGATGCCACGTTAGGCCACCCGGTGACCGGCGCACAGCCCCGCCGTACCTGACGCGTCGCCGCGCGACAACCCTCGGCGGGCGCTGGGCGGCGCCCACTACTGTGGAGGCATGAAGTCCGCGAAGATCTTCGGAATCGTCCTCGCCGGTGGTGAAGGCAAGCGCCTGATGCCCCTCACGGAGGATCGTGCCAAGCCCGCCGTCCCATTCGGCGGGCATTACCGATTGGTCGACTTCGCCCTCTCGAATCTCATCAATTCGGGGCTCACGCAGATCGTCGTGCTGACGCAGTACAAGTCGCACAGCCTGGACCGGCACGTGTCGCAGACCTGGCGCCTGTCGGGCATGCTCAACTCCTACATCGCATCCGTGCCCGCGCAGCAGCGCCTCGGAAAGCGCTGGTTCAGCGGATCGGCCGACGCCATCCTGCAGAGCCTCAACCTCATCCACGACGAGAAGCCCGACATCATCGTCGTCGTCGGCGCCGATCACGTCTACCGCATGGACTTCTCGCAGATGGTGCAGGCGCACATCGACTCGGGCGCGGAGGCCACCGTGGCCGCCATCCGTCAGCCCATCGAACTCGCCAACCAATTCGGCGTCATCGAGGTGGCGGATGACGACCCCACCCACATCACGGCGTTCCTCGAGAAGCCGAACGATCCCGTCGGACTCGCCGACGCCCCGCACGAGGTGCTCGCATCGATGGGCAACTACGTCTTCAACGCCGACGCCCTCATCGACGCCGTGCTGCGCGATGGCGAGAAGACCGACTCGAGCCACGACATGGGCGGCGACATCGTGCCCGACTTCGTCGAGCGCGGCACCGCGGGCGTCTACGACCTGCGTCGCAACGACGTGCCCGGGTCCACGGACCGCGACCGTTACTACTGGCGCGACGTGGGAACCATGGAGTCCTTCTTCGAGGCGCACCAGGACCTCATCTCGGCGCTCCCGGTCTTCAACCTCTACAACGAGGAATGGCCCATCTTCACGCAGCAGCTCAACTCGCCTCCTGCGAAGTTCGTGCGCGATGCCCACGGAGCCCTCGGCACGACCATCGACTCGATCGTCTCGCTCGGTTCCGTGATCTCAGGCGCGCACCTGGAGCGCAGCGTGGTCGGGCCGTGGGCCAAGATCGGCTCCGGCGCCAAAGTGGTCGACGCGATCCTGTTCGAGCGTGCCGTGATCGAGGAGAACGCGCGCGTCGAGCGTGCCGTGCTCGACAAGGACGTCATCGTCGAGGCCGGCGCCACCGTCGGCGTCGACCACGAGTTGGACCGTGCCCGCGGCTTCGTCGTCACCGACACCGGCATCACCGTCGTGGGCAAGGGCATGAGGGTCACCGCCTGATGCCTCCGACGGGTCCGCGCCACCCGGCGCGCCTCCTCGTCGTGCTCGACGCCGACTCCACCCTCATTCAGGACGAGGTCATCGAGCTGCTGGCGGATGCCGCCGGCTCACGTGCGCTGGTCACCGAGGTGACGGAGCGCGCCATGCGCGGCGAACTGGATTTCGCGGCCAGCCTTCGGGAGCGGGTGGCGACGCTCGCCGGCCTGCCCGAGAGCGTCTTCCTTGAGGTGGGGGCCCGCATCCGTCCCACGGCGGGCGCGCACGAGCTCATCGCCGGCGTGCACGCGGCGGGCGGCGTCGTCGGCGTCGTGTCCGGAGGGTTCCATGAACTCCTCGATCCCCTCGGAGCATCCCTCGGCCTGGATGAGTGGCGGGCCAATCGGCTGCAGACCGCCGGTGGGGTGCTCACGGGTCGCCTCAGCGGACCGATCGTCGACGAACAGGCGAAGGCGGATGCGCTGCTCGAGTGGTCAGATGCCCACGGCGTGCCCGCCAGTCGCACCGTGGCGATCGGCGACGGAGCCAACGACCTGGCCATGATGGCGGCTGCGGGGCTCTCGGTCGCGTTCAACGCCAAGCCGATCGTGCGTGAACGTGCGAACGTGACCGTCGACACCCCCGACCTGCGTCAGGTCCTGGCGCTGCTCGGACTGCCGCGCTGAGGCGGTCAGTGCCCCATCCCGAGGCCGCCGTCGACCGGGATGACGGCACCGGAGATGTAGCCCGCGTCGTCCCCGGCGATCCAAGCGACGACCTTCGCGACCTCGGCCGGAGTGGCGAACCGTCCGGCGGGAATCGACTTCTTGTACTCGGCCTGGGTGGCCTCCGGCAGTTCCGCCGTCATGTCCGTCTCGATGAACCCCGGGGCGACCACGTTTGCGGTGATTCCCCGCGCGCCGAGCTCGCGGGTGAGCGAGCGAGCGAACCCGACCAGTCCGGCCTTGGACGCGGAGTAGTTGGCCTGGCCGGGACCGCCGTAGAGTCCGACGACGCTCGAGATGAGCACGACGCGTCCGTAGCGCGCCTTGAGCATGCCTTTCGAGGCGCGCTTGACCACGCGGAACGAGCCGGTGAGGTTGGTGTCGACGACGGAGGAGAAGTCGTCGTCGCTCATGCGCATGAGCAGCATGTCGCGGGTGATGCCCGCGTTGGCGACGACCACCTCGACAGGGCCGAGTTCCGCCTCGACCGCCGTGAATGCCGCGTCGACCGACGCGGCATCCGTCACATCCGCCCGCACCGTCATAGTGCCGGCAGGTCCATCGCCCGATCGGGCGGTCACGGCGACGCGGTGGCCGAGACGCACGAACTCCTCGGCGATCGCGTAGCCGATGCCGCGGTTCCCGCCGGTGACGATGACGGTGCGTTGCGTGGACATGGGGGTGCCTCCTCGATGACGAACTCCCCCAGCCTAGGGCGCGATGCGCGCCGGGCCCGGCGTAGTCTTGAGGCAGTGGAACCACCCCGGTCTCCGCGGTTCGGCAGGAATGAAACAGCCCTCCTCCATCACGTCGCTCCCGCAGTCTCCCGACCAGGAGCGCCATTCGCGCATGATCAAGTACACGATCGCCATGTCGATCCGCATGGTCTGCATCGTGTCGCTGTTGTTCGTGCAGGGGTGGTGGCTCGCCGTCGCGGCGGTAGGGGCGATCGCTCTGCCCTACATCGCCGTCGTGCTGGCGAACGTGCAGTCGGCGCCGAGCAAGAGGGCGGCTGTTCGGCCGGGGACCCTCGCGATCGGCAGTAAGCCCGACGATGAGAGCCCGGAGAATCGGTGATCATGCTGGGAGGGGCGCCTGAGGCGCTCACGTGTTCGCGCGCGGGCTGCGCAGACCGGGCCGGCTGGCGCATCGACTGGCGTAACCCCCGCATCCACACCGGAGATCGCTCCAAGACGTGGCTCGCCTGCGATGAGCACGTCGACTACCTGCGCGAGTTCCTGGCGGCGCGTGAGTTCCCGCTGACGGTCTCCGCTGTCGCGGAGGTGGACGCATGAACGGGTGGTCCTTCGCCTTCAGCCGCAAGTGGGCCGGCTACCTGGCCCTCGTGACCGTGTTCGCCATCGTGTGCGTCTGTCTGGGCTTCTGGCAGATCGCCCGGCGCGCGGAGGCCCTGCACGAGATCGACCTCATCGAGACGAACTGGGATCACGCTCCGGTTCCCATCGACGACGCGCTCCCGACCCTGCGCTCCTATGCCGACGGGCAGAAGTACCTCCCCGTGACCGTCAGCGGAACGTACCTCGTCGACGAGCAGCGACTCGTGCGCAACCGACCGGGCGATTCCGGACCCGGTTTCGAGGTGTTGACCCCGCTCCAGCTGAGCGACGGGACCATGTTCATCGTGGATCGCGGCTGGCTCCCGACCGGCGACAGCCCCGAGGCGCCCTCATCCGTTCCCGATGCCCCGACCGGCCCGGTCACGGTCGTCGCACGCCTGAAGGCCGGTGAGCCGCACATCGCCGGACGGACGGCGCCTCCCGGGCAGGTGCAGACGATCGAACTCGACGACATGCAGAAGCTCGTCGGCCAGCCCGCCTACACGGCGGCGTACGGACTGATGGCATCCGAGACGCCGGCGTCGGCCGACCGGCCCCAGGCCGCGGCCAAGCCGGCGCTCGACGAGGGGCCGCATCTCTCCTACGCGTTCCAGTGGTTCGTCTTCGCCCTGCTCGCCTTCATCGGCTTCGGATGGGCGGTCCGGCAGGAGTACCGCGTCGTCAACTCCGAGGACCCGGAGGAGCAGGAGCGGGCGGCGGAACGCGAGCGTCGCAAGGCCGCGAAGGCGCGGACGGATGCCGTGATCGAGGACGAGATCCTCGATCGCCAGCACTGACGTCCGGTCAGGCCAGGGCGATCAGGTCGGCGTAGTCCGCGTTCCAGTGGTCCTCGACGCCGTCCGGGAGGATGAGCACGCGCTCGGGGTTGAGCGCCTCGACGGCGCCCGGGTCGTGGGAGACGAGCACGACGGCACCCTCGAAATGAGCAAGGGCGTCGAGGATCTCGGCACGGCTGGCCGGGTCCAGGTTGTTCGTCGGCTCGTCGAGCAGCAGCACGTTGGCTCCGGAGACGACGATCATCGCGAGCGCCAGGCGGGTCTTCTCGCCGCCCGAGAGCACTCCGGCCAGCTTGTGCGAGTCGTCGCCCGTGAACAGGAACGAGCCGAGCACCTTTCGGGCCTCGGTCTCGGTGAGGCTCGGCGATGACGACACCATGTTCGCCAGCACGGTCGCCTTCACGTCGATGGTCTCGTGCTCCTGGGCGAAGTAGCCGATGCGGAGGCCGTGACCGGGTTCCACCTGTCCGGTATCGGGATCGTCGACCCCGCCGAGGATGCGCAGCAGCGTGGTCTTGCCCGCTCCATTGAGGCCGATGATGACGACCTTGGACCCGCGGTCGATCGCGAGGTCGACGGCGGTGAAGATCTCCAGTGACCCGTAGCTCTTGGACAGGTCGGATGCCTGCAGCGGAGTCCTGCCACACGGCGCAGGGGTCGGGAAGCGCAGCTTGGCGACCCGGTCCACCGCGCGCACCTCCTCGAGCCCGGAGAGCAGCTTCTCCGCACGGGCGACCATCTGGTGCGCTGCGGCCGCCTTCGAAGCCTTCGCGCCGAACTTGGCCGCCTGCATCTGCAGCACGCCCGCCTTCTTCTCGGCGTTGGCGCGCTCCTTCTTGCGGCGCTCCTCGTCGGCGGAGCGCTGGCGCTGGTAGTTCTTCCAGTTCATGTTGTAGACGTCGATGACGAACCGGTTGGCGTCGAGGTAGAACACTCGGTTGACGGTCTCGCCGACGAGCTCCACGTCGTGGCTGATGACGATGAAGCCGCCCTTGTAGTTCTTGAGGAAGTCGCGCAGCCACACCACCGAATCGGCGTCGAGGTGGTTGGTCGGCTCGTCGAGGATCATCGTGCCGGCATCGGAGAACAGGATGCGGGCCAGCTCGATGCGGCGACGCTGGCCACCCGAGAGCGTCTTCAGCGGCTGGTCGAGGATGCGGTCGGGGAGGTTGAGGTTCGAGGCGATCGACGCGGCCTCGGCCTCCGCAGCGTAGCCGCCGAGGGCGGTGAACCGGTCGGTGAGCGAGCCGTACCTCTTCATGCCGGCTTCGCTGGTCGCGGCATCCGCGCTGGCCATCGCGTGGGTGGCCTCCTGCATACCCTGCACGATGGAGCCCAGTCCACGGGCATTGAGGATGCGCGTGCGAGCGAGCTCATCGGGGTCGCCCGAGCGGGGATCCTGCGGGAGGTAGCCGATCTCGCCGCTGCGCTCCACGCGACCGCCCGACGGCAACGTCTCGCCGGCGAGGATCTTGGTGAGCGTGGTCTTGCCCGCACCGTTGCGACCGACCAGGCCGATCTTGTCGCCATCCGAGACGCGGAAGTCGACGCCCTCCATGAGCAGGCGTGCGCCTACTCGGATCTCGAGGTCGTGGACGGCGAGCACAGGGGTGCCTTTCGGTATGCGGGAGGGGAGGATGCGCACACGCGGCGCAGCCATCCAGTCTAATCGCTGCGGAACGCCGGTTCGCGCGCGTGCCCGAACCCTCAGGGCCTCGCCAGTAACCTGTGGGTGTGGCCCAGACCGCTCGCTTCACGTCCCGCATCCGGGCGTCGACACGCGTGCCGCTCCTGCAGGTCGGCAAGTCGGCCCTCGCCACCGTTCTGGCGTGGCTGATCGCCGGCCTCATCCTGCCGACGCAGCTGCCGGTGTTCGGGGCGATCGCGGCCCTGCTCGTGGTGCAACCGAGCGTCAACCAATCCGTCGGCCGAGCCATCGAGCGCAGTTTCGGCGTGATCGCCGGCGTGGTGATCGCATTCGGCATCGGGCTGCTGTTCGGCGCGAACAGCATCGTGGTGCTCGTCGGAGTGGTGCTGGCCATCTTCATCGGCTGGGCGCTGCGCCTCACGCCGGCATCGGCCAGCCAGATCCCCATCAGCGTCATGCTCGTCCTGAGCATCGGCGCATCGAACCCGGAGTACTCGCTCGCCCGCATCGCCGAGACCCTCATCGGTGCGGCGATCGGACTCGTCGTCAACATCGCGATCGTCCCGCCGGTCCACCTCGAGCCGGCGCGCGAGGCGGTCGCTTCCCTCGGCATCGAGATCGCCGCGAGCCTCGACCGGCTCGCGACCGCCCTGCGACACCCGCAGACCATCGCGGAGCTCAACGAGATGCTCATCACGGCCCGCCTGCTGCGCCCGATGCAGACCAAGGCCGACGAACTGCTCGAGGCGGCCGACGAGAGCCTGACGTTCAATCCGCGGGCTCAGGCCAATCGGGCCGAGCTGGCGAACGAACGGGCACTGCTCGCCCGCATGAACGCACTCATCACGCGCGTCCTCGGCATGTCACGCGCGGTGCACGACCACTACGACCCGACGCTCATCGGCGAGCCGACCGTGGTCGAGATCGCCGGTGAGCTCGACCGTGCCGCCCACGACCTGCGCCTCGTGGTGCAGGAGTCGTCGCCGGATGCGGTGGCCGACCTGCCCCCTCTCACCCAGGCCGTCCCCCTGTTGACGGCGCCGCTGCAGTTCGTCACTCCGCACCCGCGTCACTGGGTGCTGATCGGTTCGCTCACCGAGGACCTGCGTCGGGTGCACGAGGAGATCGTCGGCACCGAACCCTGACGGATGCGGGCCGCCTCAGTCGGCGAGCGCGAGTCGCGCCCGGAGCAGCCGCAGCACGGCGCGATCGATGGTCGAGACGGGAATGCGTCCGTCGGCCACGGCCGTGTGGACGGCGGCGACGATCTGAGACGGATCGAACCCGCCTGGCCCGACTGCGGGCACGTAGAGCAGCAGGTCGTTGCCGGCCGCGACAGCCGCCACGGCGTTGGCTCCGGCATCCGTGTACCTCGCGTCGCCCGTGTCGGTCAGCATCGCCATGTCGTCGGTGACGGCGATGCCGCTGAAGTGCATCTCGTCGCGCAGGATGTGGTGCCACGCCGGCGACAGGGAGGCGGGAGCCGGGTCGACGGCCGGGTAGGACAGGTGGCCGAACATCACCAGACCGGCTCCGGCCGCGATTCCCGCCGAGAAGGAGGGCTCGTCGGTTGTGTGCCAGGCGTCCAAGCCCTCCGCAGCGACCGGAATGGTGTGGTGCGAGTCGCCGGGCGCGGCACCGTGACCGGGGAAGTGCTTGAGCGTGCTGAGGACCGCGCCGCTCTCGCCTTGCACGGCCGCTGCGACGTGCGCGGCCGAATCGGGGGTGTCGGTGCCGAGCACCCGGCCGGCGAGGAACGAGTCGGGGTCGGCGGTCACGTCGGCGACGATGCCGAAGTTGACCGAGATCCCGAGGCTCCTGAGCAGGGCGGCGCGGGCCTGGAACGCGGCGGTGGTGACGGCAGGCGGTTGCGTGCGCACGACCTCGGCTCCGGGCGACGGGTCGCTCGCCAGCCTGCTCACCTCGCCGCCCTCCTCGTCGATGGCGACGAGGGCGGGAAGCGTCGAGCCGGCGTTGAGCGCCGACGTGATCGCGGCCACTCCCCCGTCGCCGGAGTCCGTGTTGTCGCCCATGAGGATGATTCCGCCCGCACCCGTCGACGCGACGTTCTGAGCGATCTGGCCGGCATCCGTTCCGGCGACGTGGATCATCAGCATGCTCGCGATGCGCTGGTCCAGGCTCATCGAGGCGAGCCGCTGGCGAGCTTCGGCGAACACCGGGTCGGGTGCGGCCACGCTCGGTGCGGGTGTTGAGGCATGGGCCGGCGTCCTCGCGACGTGCGCGGGCGCGCCAGTCGCGCGGGTCTGTGCGGCGCTCGCGTCCGAGCACGCGGCGCCACCGACGACGACGAGCGCGCTCAGCACGAGCGCTCCGAGAAGTCGGGTGGGATGGGGCACGGGCGCCCACACTACGCCCCGAGTCTGAAACAGCCCCGAGCCTGAACCGGCCCCGAGCCTGAACTAGCGTTGAGACATGCGCCACCCGAGGAACGACGCCGGGCTTCCCGAGATCGCGGGCGACGCCGTGCTCATCGCCGGGGGCGCTCGGGCGATCCTGCTGCAGTTGGCCGACCCCGCCGTCGGGCGCGGGGTGGCGCGGCACTCCGACTTCGAGGACCGCGTGCTCGACCGCCTCTGGGCGACGCTCGCCTACGTCTACGCGATCGTCTACGGCGACGACGGCGAGCGCGAGGCGGCCGTGCGCTCCGTCAATCGTGCTCACGCGCCGGTGGTGGGGCCGGCGGATGGCGGAGCGCCCGCCTACAGCGCGTTCGACCCGCAGCTGCAGCTCTGGGTGGCGGCCACGCTCTACGACACGGCGACCGTCGTGCTCGAGCGCACCTTCGGGCCCCTCACCGACGCGGCGGCGGACGCTCTCTACCTCCGGTACGCGGAGCTGGGTGCAGCCCTGCAGATGCCGCCGGAGCTCTGGCCGGCCGACCGGATGGCGTTCGACACGTACTGGCAGCAGCGCGTCGGCGAACTCGTCGTCGGCGACGAGGTCCGCGCCCTCTCCCGCCGCCTGTTGTTCCCGTCGGGGCTTCCCGCCTGCCTGATGGTCGCCATGCCCGTGGCGCGCCTCATCACCGCCGGGCTCCTTCCGTCGCGAGTGCGGGCGCTGTACCGCGTGCGCTGGAGCGCCGGAGCCGAGGCGCGGGTGCGCGGCATCCTCCGGGTCACGGGCTTGGTCTGGCCTCTCCTTCCCCGGCCCGTGCGTCAGTGGCCGAAGAACCGCTCGCTGCGCTCCCTGCACGCGGCGCCCTGAACGCTGCGGCGTCGCACTCGGGCTACCCTGAATGCGACGCGCCCACCATCACGAACGGCTTTGCAATGACGCACCCCACCGATCGGCCGAGCGGTCGCGGACTCGACGCCGTCGATCGCCGCATCCTCGCCGAGTTGAGCCACGATGCACGCCTCTCGCTGCGCACCCTCGCCGAGCGCGTCCACATCTCGCGTTCGGCGGCGCATACCCGAGTGCAGGCGCTCGTCGCGGGGGGCGTCATCACCGGATTCGGCGCTCAGGTCGATCGCAAGGCCATCGGTCTCGGCGTCTCGGCGCTCGTGGTCGTGCGCATCGGCGAGGTGCCGTGGGAGGAGATGGCCGGCAAGCTGAGCGCGCTGCCGTTCGTCGAGAAGGTGCAGGCCGTCAGCGGCGATATCGACATCGTCCTGACCGTGAGCGCGCCTGACCACGACGAACTGGGCCGGGCGGTACTCCGCCACATCCACAGCATGCCCGGGGTCACGTCGTCGCGCACACACGTCATCCTCGAGGAGATCGAGGGCGTCGCACCGGCACGATCCCTGGACGCCTGGCTCTGAACTCGGCCTCCTGAGAGCCGTTCGGCGCGGATTCGGCCGCTCCGACGCCATCCGTGTGCATCTTCTCCGACGCTCCGTCCGCGCGCTCCACCGTGTCGCACGATGGGCACATGACACTCAACGTCGAGCGAGCGGATTCGCGCACCCTCCCGTCCCTCAAGCCCCTGCGGCTGCTGGACAATGCGGGGCACGCAGTGAGCGGAGCGGAGACCGGCGGATTCGCCCTTCCCGACCTCGAGACGCTGCTCGGCCTGTACCGCCGGATGGTCATCGCCCGCCGGTTCGACGTACAGGTGACCGCCCTCACCCGCCAGGGGCGGCTCGCCACCTTCCCCTCGGCACTGGGGCAGGAAGCCTGCGAGATCGGCGCCGTCTCGGCCTTGCGCCGGGAGGACTGGCTCTTCCCCACCTACCGCGACACCATCGCGCTTCTCACCCGCGGCGTCGACCCTGCCGAGCTCCTGGCCCAGTTCCGCGGCGACTGGCACAGCGGGTTCGATCAGAAGGCGCATCGGTGCGCCTCGCAGTCGACCCCGTTGGCCACCCAGGCGCTGCACGCCGTCGGCCTCGCGCACGCCGCTCGCCTCCGCCGCGACCCGATCGTCGCGCTCACCTTCCTCGGCGACGGATCCACCAGCGAGGGCGATGCCCACGAGGCGTTCAACTTCGCGGCCGTCTGGCAGACCCCCACGGTCTTCGTCGTGCAGAACAACCAGTTCGCCATCAGCGTGCCCCTCTCCAAGCAGACCCGCGCGCGCACCATCGCCGACAAGGCAGTGGGGTACGGGATGCCCGGTTACCACGTCGACGGAAACGACGTCGCCGCCATGTACGCCGTGACCTCCGCCGCCGTCGACCGGGCACGAGCCGGAGACGGGCCGACGCTCATCGAAGGGCTAACCTACCGCATCGAGGCGCACACCAACTCCGACGACCCCACCCGCTACCGCGACAAGCGCGACGTCGAGCACTGGAAGCGTCGCGACCCCATCGAGCGGCTCGAGCGCTACCTCGTGTCCGAGGGGGCGCTGACGGAGGATGTGCGCGCCGAGATCACCGCCGCCGCCGAGGAACTCGCCGCGACGACGCGCGACGCCATGAACACCGAGGTGGAGCACGACCCGCTGGAGCTGTTCCGCCACGTCTACGGCACGCCGCGGGCGGCGCTGGCCGAGCAGCGGGACGCCCTCGCCGCCGAGCTCGCCGGCCGGCCGGGTGGTGCGGAATGAGCGCGCTTCCGGCATCCGTCGTCGAGGACGGGACCACCACCGCGGTGACGATGGCGGGAGCCCTCAACGCTGCGCTCCGCGACGCCATGGAGGCGGATGCCGATGTCGTCGTGTTCGGAGAGGATGTCGGCCCGCTCGGAGGCGTGTTCCGGGTGACAGACGGCCTGCACGACCGCTTCGGCGAGAAGCGCATCTGGGACTCGCCCCTCGCCGAGGCGGGCATCGTCGGAACGGCCGTCGGCATGGCCATGTACGGCCTGCGCCCGGTGGTCGAGATGCAGTTCGACGCGTTCAGCTACCCGGCATTCGAGCAGGTCGTCTCGCACGTCGCCAAGATGCGCAATCGCACGCGCGGAGTGGTGTCGCTTCCCCTGGTCATCCGCATCCCCTACGCCGGGGACATCGGGGGTGTCGAACACCACTCCGACTCCTCGGAGGCGTACTGGACCGCGACGCCGGGGCTGACCGTCGTGACGCCGTCCAATCCCGCCGACGCCTACTCGATGCTGCGTGCGGCGATCGCGAGCGACGACCCGGTCGTGTTCATGGAGCCGAAGAGCCGCTACTGGAGCAAGCAGTCGCTGTCGCTGCCCGTCGAGACGGCGCCGATGGATCGCGCGGTCGTGCTCCGGGAGGGCACGGATGTCACGCTCATCGCCTACGGTCCGACCGTGCGCACGGCCCTCGCCGCAGCCGATGCGGGGGCGGCCGAGGGCCTCTCGATCGAGGTCGTCGACCTGCGGAGCCTCTCGCCGTTCGACGACGAGACCGTCGGAGCATCCGTCCGCAAGACCGGACGTGCGGCGATCATCCACGAGGCCGCCCAGTTCGGCGGCTACGGAGCCGAGGTGGCCGCCCGGGTGACCGAGCGCAACTTCTTCCACCTCGCCGCGCCGGTGCTGCGCATCGCGGGCTTCGATGTGCCCTATCCGTCGCCCAAGCTCGAGGAGTACTTCCTGCCGACACCCGAGCGCGTGCTGAACGCCCTCGCGAGCTGGGAGTGGTGAGACCGTGAGCCGCGAATTCCTCCTCCCCGACCTCGGAGAGGGCCTCACCGAGGCGGAGATCGTGCGGTGGCTGGTCGCGCCCGGCGATGCCGTCGCGGTCGATCAACCGGTCATCGAGGTGGAGTCCGCCAAGTCGGTCGTCGAGTTGCCCTGCCCGTTCGCGGGCATCGTCGAAACCCTGCACGGTGAGACCGGCTCCATCGTCCACGCCGGTCAGCCGCTGCTGTCGGTCGCGGAGAAGGCTGCCGACGCGGATGCCGCAGCCTCCGTTCCCGCCGAGCCGGGCGTCGTGGTGCCTGACGTGTCAGTGGACGGCTCGGGCGCCGTGCTCATCGGCTACGGCACCAAGCCCGTCGCGATGCCCGTCGCCCGCGCGGCCGGTTCGCGCTTCGGTTCCCGCTCCGGCGTTCGCCCGGCGACGAGGACCACCACCGCTCTGCTCGACCCTGATCGCCGGTCCCCCGTCGTCTCGCCGCTGGTCCGCCGACTCGCCCGCGACAACGGCTTCGACGCCAGCCAGCTCTCGGGCTCCGGCCCCGACGCGCTCGTGCGGCGATCGGACGTGGAGGACTTCATCCGCACCCGCGACGAGCGACCGGCGGATGCGCCGCCGACGATGGTCGACGCTTCCCCGACGGCGGACCTCGACACGACCGCCGCCGATCTTTCCGGTGCCGCCGGCGGCACTTCCTCGTCGGGCGACACGCGCATCCCCATCACGGGACTTCGTCGCGCTGTCAGCGAGCGGCTGAGCCGGTCGCGTCGCGAGATCCCCGAGGCCACCGTGTGGATGGACGTCGACGCCACGGCACTGTTCGCCGCCAAGCGCGAACTCGAGGCCGCCACCGGCGAGCGGTTCACCCTCACTGCGTTGCTGGCCCGCTTCACCGTCGCGGGACTCAAGCGGTTCCCCGTGCTCAACGCATCGGTCGACACCGAGCGCGGTGAGATCGTGCAGCACGCGGACATCCACCTCGGCCTGGCCGCCCAGACGCCGCGCGGACTCATGGTCCCGGTCATCCACGACGCTGGCGAGATGACCACCCGCGCCCTGCGGGATGCCGTCACCACCCTCGTCGGAGCCGACGGAGCATTCGCGCCCGGCGCGTTGACCGGTGGCACCTTCACCCTCAACAACTTCGGCTCGCTGGGCGTCGACGGATCAGCCGCCATCATCAACCACCCCGAGGTCGCCATCCTGGGTGTGGGACGGATGATGGACCGGCCGTGGGTCGTGGACGGTCAACTGGCCGTCCGCACGGTGGTCGAGCTCTCGTTCGTCTTCGATCACCGGGTGTGCGACGGCGGCATCGCGGCCGGGTTCCTCACCTACATCGCGGGGTGCATCGAACACCCGATCGCCCTGCTCGGTGACCTCTGAGTGCTGCGCCGAGGTCGCTCGGCATGCGTCAGAAGAAGTCGGGTTCGACCCCGGCCGCTTTCGCCACATCCTTCGACGTGATCCTCGCGGCTTCGAGCTTCACCATTGCCACGCGCAGGCCCGACTCCATCTGAGCGGCCCACACATCCGCCTCGCGTGCGGCCGTCTCGGCAGCCGCGAGGCGCGCAACGGCTGCCTCTTTCTCGGCTCGCTCGGCCTTGACCTGCTGGATGCTGAAGGTGATGCCGAAGTAGGCCGCCACCATCACGGCGATCGGCGTGGCGATCACGGCGAGTGCGGCGACGGCCGCGTTCGAGGGGCTGAAGATGATCAGCAGGCCGAACGCGAAGAACAGCGCGACGACGCCGATGATGACGACGAGCATGAGCCGCATCGGCTGAGCCGCGAACCACGACGGCCGGCTGGTCTTCGGCGCGACCTCATCGGATGCCGCCCGGTCGGACGCTTCGTCCCGGGTCTCATCCGGAGCGAACGATGGCAGCACGCTGGTCTCCTCGTAGCTCGCCGTCGCCGTCACCGGAGTGGGCTCCGGCACGGCCTCCGGAACGGTCGTGTCGGACGTGGACTGGGAGATGTTGGCCATGGTGCTCTTTCTCGTCTGAAACGTCTGTCACTTCTGTACGCGCAGCGCTGCAGTCATTCTCTGCCCCCCGGACGAGGGAGGTCAACCCGACGCGCGGCGTTGTCAGGAGGTGCCGCTAACCTCACAGCGGACGGCCCGGGATGCTCCGGATGCCGACGCCGATCGAAGGATGGATCATGACCGCGGTGGGCTTCTCGTGCGGCCACGGAGCCTCGGCCGACGAGCCGGGCGCGCTGCTGCTGCGCCGTCACTGCCCGCTCTGCTCCCTGCTCGAGGAGACGCAACGCACCCGCGCCGAACTCGTCGGCAGAGCCGCACCTCCCGATCGTCGCCGCGTCGCAGCCGAGACACGCGTCGGTGCGGTTTACAGCTGGCAGTGCCCGCGGGGCCACGACCGCTACGACGCGAGCGTCGTCGAGGTGCTCACCAGCCAGGCGTGCGCGAAGTGCCGGCGCAACGCCGAGGCTCCGACGGTGGCCCGTGAAGGCGGCGTCGCCAGCATGAACGCCGGCCTGCGCACGCGAACGTCGGTGACCGAGCAGCGCCTGCGTGCCCTCCTCGAGGCCCGCCTGCGCATCCCGCGCGGGGTCAACACGATCCGGGTCAACCGCATGTTCTACGGCAAGCAGGAGGTCTGGCCAGACATCATCGTGCCGGCGCTGCGCATCGCCGTGGAGTACGACGACCCCGGGCGCTCGCGGCGGGCGCACCGCGGTCTCAAGGAGGTCTCCGACAGCGATAAGGATGCGGCGCTCGCCGAGGTCGGCTGGGCCGTCATCCGCGTCCGCGCCGCCGGGCTGGAGAGTCTCGGCGAGAACAGCATCGTGTGCGCGAGACTCACCGATGACGTCGCCGATCGCATCGTCGAGCGCATGCGCGTCCTCCGCGGGGCCGAGGCGGTCGACGCCATCGCCGTGGCGCGACCGTGACGCTCAATACCACCTGACGTTCAATACCAGTTGACGCTCAATACCAGTTGAACCCGACCTCGTGCGCCCACGCACCGCACGGCGACCCGTAGCGACCGCTGATGTAGTTCAATCCCCAGTTGATCTGCGTGTTTCCGTTGGTGCGCCAGTCAGGCCCCGCGACAGCCATCTTCTCCGCCGGGAGCGACTGCGGGATTCCGTAGGCGCCGCTGGAACTGTTGTAGGCGTTGGCCCGCCAGCCCGACTCCTGGTTCCACAGCCGCACCAGACAGCTCATCTGGTCGCCGCCCCACCCGTATGCCGGCAGCTGACCCCGCGCGTATGCCTGCGCGCCGGCCGGATCGACTGCGACGTCGCCCGTCCAGATCGTGCCCCCGGCGCTCGCCGCGGCGGCGGCAGCGGCGGCCTCTGCGGCCTGACGCGCCGCCTCACCCTGGTTGTAACGGTTCTGCACGTCGGCGACCTGAGTGGTGAGGGTGGCGAGTTGCGCGTAGAGCGTCTGGCTGGCCGCCTGTTGCTCAGCCAGTTTGTCGTCTGCCGCCTTCTCGGCGGCCTTCGCAGCGTCGAGCGCCGTCTGGGCGAGGTCGCGCAAGCGATCGCGTTCCTTGCTCGCCAGGGCCGCCTGCGCGCTGAGCGAATCCGCCTCGTTCTGCTTCTGCTTCGCCGATTGCTCGAGATCGGACGCCTGCTGGGTGAGCTTGGAGATCGACCCCAGTTGGCGCAGGAGGTCGTCGCTGCGCTGGGCGTCGAGCAGGAGATGAACGGTGAGGTTCTGACCGCCCGCTGTCATGACGAGCTGGGAGACGATGCGACCGTAGCGCGAGTGGGCGTCGGCCGCGGCCGAGGTCGCCTTCTGCGCCTCCGTCGTCAGTCGGTCCGCGCGGGCGGTGGCGGCATCTGCCTGGTTCTGGGCTGTCGTGTAGATGGCCGCCTTCTCGATCGTCTCCTTCCCCAGTCGCGCCGACTCCGCCGTCAGCTGAGTGATGAAGTCGTTGATGCGGGTCGCCTCGGCCGCTGTGGCGGCCTGGCTGGCCTTGGCCGCCTGCACGTCGGCCCAGCTCGGGTAGTCGTCCGCTATGGCGGCAGGGGCGACCGCGAGGGCGAGTGCCAGCGCAGCAGCGCAGGCGGCCGCGACCAACGTCGTGCGTCCCATCTGCACCTCCTCGCTCGGCAGTCACGTTCGACGATAGGTCTCGCGCGCGAATCAGGCCGGAGGGGAGGTCGGCGCGCCCGACCTCGGGCGCGGTGTTGTCAGCCGGACGAGGCACACTGGAGGGGTGGTACCCGATGCGACGCTGAGCTGGACACCCCGTCACGAGACGGACGTCGGCCTCACCCTGGCGCGCGTCGGTCGGGGGCCGTCGGATCCGACCTTCCAGCGCACGCGGGACGGATCGGCGTGGCGCACGACGCTCATGCCCACGGGCGCGGCGACGATGCGCCTGAGCAGGCTGTCCCCCGACGAGCTGCGATGCCAGGCGTGGGGGCCGGGCGCGTCCGAGGCCGTCGCGACGGCACCGCAACTCCTGGGATCGGGCGACGACCCGACGGGCTTCGAACCGTCTCACCCTGTGCTGGTCGATGCGCACCGGCGCCATTCGGGCCTCCGCATCCCGCGCACAGGTCGCGTCGTGGAGGCCTTGGTTCCGGCCATTCTCGAACAGAAGGTCATCACGCTGCAGGCGATGCGCTCCTGGCGGGAGCTCGTGCACCGGTTCGGCAGCCCCGCCCCGGGACCAACACCGACTCCCATGCGCGTCGTGCCGGCGGCGGAGACATGGCGGCGCATCTCGTCGTGGGAGTGGCATCGAGCCGGCGTCGATCCGCAACGCTCCCGCACGATCGTGACCGCCATGCGAGTGGCCGACAGCCTCGAGCGGTGCGCAGAGCTCACGCCGACCGAGGCACAGCAGCGGTTGCAGTCGATTCCCGGCATCGGCGTCTGGACCGCGGCCGAGGTCGCTCAGCGCGCCTTCGGCGATGCGGATGCGCTCAGCGTGGGCGACTACCACCTCTCGTCGTACATCGGACACGCCCTGTTCGGCCAGGACTTCGACGACGCCGCGATGGTCGTCGCGATGGAGCCGTGGCGCGGACACCGCTATCGCGTCGTGCGGCTCCTCGAGGCGGCAGGCGTCGCGGGCAAGCCGCGCCGCGGGGCACGGATGGCGCTTGTCGATCACCGCTGGCACTGAGCGCCGCTCGTCACGACCTCTCCTGCACGCCCCCCAGTCGAGCGATGCGAGCGCGGGCTGCCCGCTCGCTCGGCGAGGTCGCCCCCAGTGTGCGCGCGGCGACGGCGAGAAGCAGCCGGGCTAGCGTGATCGCCGGCCACCATGGCCTGCGCAGGCTCAGCAGGCGGCGCTGCTCGACCGTGAGCGACGCGACCGCGCCTCCGAACAGGATCGGATACACCACGCCGACGATTCCCGGCAAGCGAGGACGCCGGAGGAATCTCACGGCCTCAGCCACCCGCTCATCCGGCTTGGCCTTCGTCGTGAACGACGCCATCTCGGCACGCAGTTGCCGCATCGACGTCGGCGGATCGGTTACGCCCATCAGTCGCCCGGCCTGCGCCCACTCCCCCACGTAGGCGTCGGCTCCCCCGGGGATCGGGCCGCCCCAGATCAGGTGCGAGCCGACGAACGCCTCGGTGAACGCGTCGTGCACCCACCGCAGGAGCTCTTCGTCGTTAGCCGCGTACTCCTTCTCCTCGCCTCGCGCATCCGTGTACGTTCCGGTCACGTGCTCGTGCAGTCGGGACACGAACGCGGACGCCGCGGTCGCTGCCCGTCGATCGCCGAACGTCGTGGTCGCCACCCACCGGACGGTTCCGTCGAGCCGACCCAACGGATCTTCGTGGTACCGGGACCAGTCGTGCACACCGGCCATCGCACCCGGATGGAGAGTCTGCAGCAACAGCGCACGGATGCCGGCCACGAGCGTCGGCAGCGCTCCGTTCACGGCCCACACCGCGCTGCCGGGCCCGAAGAATCCCGCGTCATCGCCGTCGGCCAGAGCGGCCGTCCACGCGGGCGGCTCGCGACGCGGGAGCGCCCCCGGACGCCAGTGGCCATCGGCGCTCGCCGCATCCGTCCCGTCCTTCGCCATGATCGACCGTAACCCGGATCCCGGTCGACATCGGGCACTCACGCCAGCGAGCTACGTCGGGTCGACGCTAGGTTCGCGAATCACACCTACGCCACTGCCACCCTCTATGCCGCCGTCTGGGGCGCGGAGCTGGCCGCGGGAAGCGGTCTCGGCCGCATCTACATCGTCGAATCGACAGGAGACCTCGAGGACGCCCCAGTGTCCGACAAGAAGTTCCCCGACAACCCGACGCGCCGTCATGTACCACTGACCAGGTCCCGCATGACCGGCGTCGGGAACGCGAGAACCCCCGAGGACGCGGCGCCCGTCAGAAGCTTTGGTGGATCTGAGGGGACTCGAACCCCTGACCCCCTGCATGCCATGCAGGTGCGCTACCAGCTGCGCCACAGACCCTTGCTCGCCGCATTCCGCTCTCGCGGAAGCAACTTATTCAGATTACTACACTCGGCCGACCCGGTGAAATCGAGCGGGCCTCAGCAGATGAGCGTGCGATCAGGCGCGCTTCTCGTGTGCAGGCAGCTCGACCGGGATGACCGGGCAGTCCTTCCAGAGGCGCTCGAGCGCGTAGTACATCCGCTCCTCCTCGTGGAAGACATGGACGACGAGGTCACCGAAGTCCAGCAGGATCCAGCGTCCCTCCGACCGGCCCTCGCGGCGCAGGGGCTTGGAGCCGGCCTCGATGAGGCGGTCCTCGATCTCACCCGCGATGGCGACGACGTTGCGTTCGTTGCGCCCGGTGACGAGCAGGAAGATGTCAGCGAGCGGGAGCGGCTGCGTGACGTCGAGCGCCACCAGGTCCTCCCCGCCCTTCGAATCAGCCGCGAGTGCCGCGGTCTTCAACAGTTCGATGGCGTGGTCGGATGCGCTCATGCAGTGAGTCCTCGGGTGGTGGTGGAGATGCGGGGCATCAGAAGATGCCGGACACGAAGCCGGCGATGACGAGGCCGATCACTCCCACCCCGAGCACGACGGCGGCGAGGGAGAGCAGGAAGGGAACGCTCCAGCGCTTCTCCTTCGTCGGCGGCTTGATGACCTCGCGCGTCGCGGTGTGGCTGCTGACGGCTCGGCTGGCACGGATGGGCTGCGCGCCGGTGGCGGGAGCGTCGTCCTCGGCCTCGAACATGCGGTCGATGTCGGACGAGTCGATGCGGTCGGGGTGGGCTCCCGTCGACCCGAAGCTGCTCGGCAGATCGAAGGAGCCGGTCACCAGCACCTCGCCGGTGTTCCGAGCGGACGGTCCATCGCCCGCCGTCGGGATGGCGGGGAGGATGAGGGCGTTCGTGGTGGTGGGGACTCCGCCCGACGAGATGCCCCGTGACAGCAGTTGGTCGAAGGCCTGGGGCGCCATGCCCTTGGGATCGGTGTCGTGATCCGACTCCACCGACCAGTGCCCCATCGGCTTGTGCGAGCCCGTGTCGTCGACCGACAGCGGCGGTGCCGGGATGGCGGCAGCGGGCGGAGGGACGGCGAGTGGCGCGGACGCAGACGAAGCGGATCCGGATGCCGACACCGGTGACGAGAAGACCGGCATCGGGCTGGCCGCGGCCAGCACTGGCGCAGGCGACTCGGCGTCAGCGGGGGGCGGCGTGGCTGCCCAGACGGGCCGCTGCCCAGATTCGTCCTCAGCGGGCGGTGTCCAGGTCGCGCGACGCGAACCCTCCGCCACGGTCGGCTCGGCGGGTGCGTCGGCCGCGGGACGGATGACGGCGACGACGTCGGTGTGGGGTTCAGCCGTGTCCTGTGAGGCGAGTGACGCGCGAAGTTCGCGACGGGTCAGCGTGCGCTGGGGAACGGGCTCCATCGCACTCACGCCGTTTGGTGCGGCGGGGGCATCCGTCGGCTGGAAGGAGTGGGGCCGGAAACCGCCGGCGGGAGGAGAGAACGATGCCGGGGGCGCCGTCGTCGGAGTCGGAGGCGTGACGGAGGGAGCCGCCGTGGCGACGGCGGGCCTGGTGCTGCGGGCCTCGGCCTCGGCAGCACTGGCCAGAGCATCGGCTGAAGACGGGAATCCCATGGCGAGGTGCGGTGCCGCTCCTCCGGTGGTCGGCTCGGGAACGACGGCGCGACGCGACTGCTGGGGGGTCGACGGCGGGGCGACGTCCCGTGAACGCTCTGCTTCACGCGCCTGTCGCCTCGTCAGGGGCTGCTCGCCCGTCGTCATGCCGCACTCCGATACAGATGGTGCTTCGAGATGTATTGGACCACCCCGTCGGGTACCAGATACCAGACCGGGTAACCCCGGTTCACGCGTTCCCGACAGTCGGTCGAGGAGATCGCAAGTGCGGGAACCTCCAGCAAGCTTACGTCGCCCTGTGGCAATCCTGAAACGGTCAGGTCATGTCCCGGACGACTCACAGCAACGAAATGGGCCAGGTCCCACAGCTCGTCGGGGTGCTTCCAGCTGAGGATCTGGGCGATGGCGTCGGCCCCGGTGATGAAGAACAGGTCGGCTCCGGGACGCATCGCGTGGATGTCGCGGAGCGTGTCGATCGTGTACGTGGGACCCGCGCGGTCGACATCGACCCGGCTCACCGTGAACCGGGGGTTCGACGCCGTCGCGATGACCGTCATGAGGTAGCGGTGCTCGGAGTCGGTGACATCCGCCTTCTGCCACGGCATTCCCGTTGGCACGAAGACGACCTCGTCGAGGTCGAAACTCTGCGCCACCTCACTGGCAGCGACCAGGTGGCCGTGGTGCACGGGGTCGAAGGTGCCGCCCATCACGCCGATGCGGGGGCGCCGGGACTCGGTCATGAGCCCTCCCGCGTCTCAGTGGCCGCCGTGTTGCTGGGAGCCGCCGTGAGCCGCCGCGTAGGCGTCCGCCTTCGCCGCGTGCCGATTGGCCACGTCGCGGAAGCTCCAGACCACCGCTCCGAGCGCCATGAAGATGGCGAAGGCGATGAGCCCGAACCAGAATCCGTCCACGTGGCCGGCGTTCTCGGTCGCTGCGAACACGGTGCTCAGAAAGGTCATTGGTGTCTCCATCTCGGCGCGTCAGCCCGGGTGAAAGCTTAGTGCGCTAGATGCGCACCTGCCCGTCACCACGCACGATCCACTTGGTGCTGGTCAGTTCGGGCAGCCCCATCGGGCCGCGCGCGTGCAGTTTCTGGGTCGAGATGCCCACCTCGGCTCCGAAGCCGAACTCGCCGCCGTCGCTGAAGCGCGTCGAGGCGTTGACCATCACGGTGGCCGAGTCGACCTCGTTCAGGAACCGTTCGGCGTTGCGGAGGTCGTTCGTGATGATCGACTCGGTGTGGCGCGTCGAGTAGCGGCGGATGTGGGCGATGGCCTCGTCCACGGAGTCGACCACGCCGACCGTCACGTCCAGGCTCATGTACTCGGTGCCCCAGTCCTCCGCGGTCGCCGCCACCGCATCCGGCCAGACGGCACGCGTGCGATCGTCGGCGTGGACGGTCACTCCGGATGCCGCGAGCCGGTCGAGCACGGGAGGCAGCAGGCGCTCGGCCGCGCCCGCGTGCACGAGCACCGTCTCCACCGTGTTGCAGACACTCGGTCGCTGCGTCTTGGCGTTGTGGACGATCTCGACCGCCCACTCGGTGGTTGCCGAGGCGTCGAGGAAGATGTGGACGACGCCGGCGCCGGTCTCGATCACGGGCACCGTCGACTCCGTCACCACCGCGTTGATCAGCTGGGCGCTCCCCCGCGGGATGAGCACGTCGACGAGTCCGCGCGCGCGCATGAGGGCGTTGGCGCCGTCGCGGCCGAAGTCGTCGACCGTCTGCACCGCGTCGGACGGAAGACCGACGGAGGCGAGGGCGCCCTGGATGAGGCCGACGAGCGCACGATTGCTGTTCTCGGCGGCCGAGCCGCCGCGCAGCACCGAGGCGTTCCCACTCTTGAGGGCGAGGGAGGCGATGTCGACGGTGACGTTGGGTCGGGCCTCGTAGATGGCGCCGACGACACCGAACGGCACGCGCACCTGAGCGATGCGGACGCCGTTGGGCAGACTGCTCCCCCGCGCGACCTCGCCGACGGGGTCGGCCAGACCGACGATCTGCTCGACGGCCACGGCGAGCGACTCGACACGGGCGTGGTCGAGGCGCAGGCGGTCCAGGAGTCCATCCGAGAGGCCGCCGGCCCGTCCGTTGTCGAGATCGATGCCGTTCGCGGTCACGATCTCGGCGACGGATGCGCGCAGCGCGGCAGCGATCGCGCTCAGCGCGTCGTTCTTCTGCTGCGTGGTGGCCGTCGCCAGTATCACGCCGGCGGCGCGGGCCGCCTCGAGGCGTTCATCGAAGCCGGGTGGGGCGGCATCCGTTGTGGGCATGCTGATCAGCCTAGGACAGCGCCGTCATCGGATCGGCGGGCGCCGGATCGGCGGGCGCCGGATCGGCGGGCGCCGGGGCGAAGAAGGTGCCGACGGGAGCGCCGTTGAGAGCCTGGTCCACCAGGGCGGTCGACGTGACGAGCACCGCCGTGCCGCCCTCCGCCGCGAGTCGTGCTGCGCTGACCTTGGTCGAGGCTCCCCCGGTGCCGACGCCGGCTGCTCCGACGCTGCCGAACACGAAACCCTCGAGCTCGTCACCGTAGGCGACGTCGACGAGCGGCTCGGCTCCCGGCTCCTGCGGCGGGCGGGTGTAGAGCGCGTCGACGTCGCTGAGCAGCACGAGGACGTCGGCGTCGAGGAGCTGAGCGACGAGGGCTGCGAGCCGGTCGTTGTCGCCGAATCGGATCTCATGCGTCGCGACGGTGTCGTTCTCGTTGACGATGGGCAGGATGCGCAGATCGAGCAGCCGGTCCATCGCGCGGCGGGCGTTGGAGCGCGGCGTCGCGTTCTCGAGGTCACCAGCGGTGAGCAGCACCTGGCCGGCCACAATGTCGTAGCGGTCGAGGCTGTCCTGATAGCGGAAGATCAACAGGTTCTGGCCGACGGATGCCGCGGCCTGCTGCGTCGCGAGGTCGGTGGGGCGGGCGTCGAGTTGCAGGTAGGGCATCCCGGTGGCGATGGCGCCCGATGAGACCAGGACAACCTCGCAGCCGCGTGCGTGCGCAGCGGCGATGGCGTCGACCAACGGCGCGATCCGTCCCGCGTTCGCTCCGCTGATGGACGAGGACCCGACCTTGACGACGACGCGCGCGGCCGAGCGGATGCCCTCCCGGGAGTCGATGCTCACGGCTGCGCGTTCTCCTCGTCGACGTTCCAGATGCCGGCCTCGCGCTCGCGCTCGAGCTCGGCGCGCGCCTCAGCCTTGGCGTCCATCCGCTCGAAGTAGAGCTCGCGGCGCTCGTCGCTCGTGCGGCGGCGGTTGCCGTCGAGGCGGGAGTCCGTGCCGCGCGGCGCGGTGATGAGCTCGGCGGTCGAGGTGAGAGTGGGCTCCCAGTCGAACACGACGCCGTCGCCGGGGCCGATCACGACGGTCGAACCGGCGACCGCTCCGGCCTTGAACAGACCGTCCTCGACGCCGAGCTTGGCCAAGCGGTCGGCGAGGAAGCCGACGGCCTCGTCGTTGGTGAAGTCGGTCTGGGCGACCCAGCGCTCCGGCTTGGCTCCGAGAATGCGGAACACGTCGCCGTAGCTGCCGCCTTCCTTGCGTACGACGAACTTCTCCTCGTCGACCGCGCGGGGGCGCAGCACGATGCGCTCGCGCGCGGGTTCGGCCGCGGCGATCACTCGCGCCTCTTCGACGATGCCGGCGAGGGCGTAGCTGAGTGGCTTGAGGCCCTCGTGGCTGACCGTCGAGATCTCGAAAACGCGGTAGCCGCGCGACTCCAGCTCGGGGCGCACGAAGTCGGCCAGCTCACGGCCGTCGGGGACGTCGATCTTGTTGAGCGCCACCAGCTGGGGACGCTCGAGCAACGGAGTCTGTCCTTCGGGGACCGGGTAGGCAGCGAGCTCGCCGAGGATGATGTCGAGGTCGCTGATGGGGTCGCGTCCGGGGTCGAGCGTCGCACAGTCCAGCACGTGCAGCAGGGCACTGCAGCGCTCGACGTGGCGGAGGAACTCGAGGCCGAGGCCCTTACCCTCGCTGGCGCCCGCGATGAGACCAGGAACGTCGGCGATCGTGTACCGGACGTCACCCGCCTGAACCACGCCGAGGTTCGGGTGCAGGGTCGTGAAGGGATAGTCGGCGATCTTCGGGCGAGCGGCGGAGAGGGCGGCGACGAGGCTCGACTTGCCCGCGGAGGGAAAGCCGACCAGGGCGATGTCGGCGACGGTCTTGAGCTCGAGGACGACGTCGCCCTCCCAGCCCGGGGTGCCGAGCAGCGCGAACCCGGGAGCCTTGCGCTTGGTGGTGGCCAACGACGCGTTGCCGAGACCGCCTTGACCGCCCGGGGCGACGACGAAGCGCATGCCGGGCTCGCTCATGTCCACGAGTTCGGAGCCGTCCGCATCCTTGACGACGGTGCCGATGGGGATGGCGAGCTCGAGCTCGGGGCCGTTGCCGCCGGCGCGATGATCGCCCATGCCGAATCCGCCGTTGTCGCTCGAGCGGTGCGGGTGACGGTGGAAGCCGAGGAGCGTAGTCACCTGGGGGTCTGCGACCAGCACGATGTCACCGCCGTGGCCGCCGTTTCCCCCATCGGGGCCGGCGAGCGGCTTGAACTTCTCGCGGCGCACGGAGACGCATCCGTTGCCGCCGTGACCGGCACGCAAGTGGAGCGTGACATTGTCGACGAAGGTGGCCATGGTGCTCTTCTCCTGGATCAGGCCGGCCTCGTGGCCGGTGGGGATAAACGTAAGGGCGGGCCGAAGCCCGCCCTCGCGTTCACATCCGTGCGGGTGCCTAGGAGGCGACCGCCACGATGTTGACGACCTTGCGGCCGCCCTTGTTGCCGAACTGCACGGCTCCGGCCTCGAGGGCGAAGAGCGTGTCGTCACCGCCGCGGCCGACGCCGGCGCCGGGGTGGAAGTGGGTGCCGCGCTGGCGGACGAGGATCTCGCCGGCGCTGACGACCTGACCGCCGAAGCGCTTCACGCCGAGGCGCTGCGCGTTCGAGTCACGACCGTTGCGAGTGGAGCTCGCTCCCTTTTTGTGTGCCATGTCTGTAGTCTCCTGGGCCTTACTTGATTCCGGTGACCTTGACGCGCGTGAGCTCCTGACGGTGCCCCTGGCGCTTCTTGTAGCCGGTCTTGTTCTTGAACTTCTGGATGACGATCTTGGGACCGCGGAGATCCTCGACGACCTCGGCCGTCACGGTGACCTTCGCGAGCGACTCGAGGTCACTGGTGATCGTGTCCCCGTCGACGAGCAGCACAGGCGCGAGCTCGACGTTGCCGTTCTTGTCGGCCTTGATGCGGTCCATCGTCACGATGGTGCCGACCTCGACCTTTTCCTGGCGGCCACCGGCGCGCACAACTGCGTAAACCACTTTACGTACCTATCCTCTGGGGAGCCTGCGACGGCCCCGATTCCTTACACGGGAAATTTCCACTGGGCTGACCGATCCATGCCGACCTGGCCAACCAGAAAACCGTGGTGACGGCGCGGACGAGATTCCAACGCACACCAACGGTCGAGTTTAGCTGATCGGAGGATGCCGGTCAAACGCGCTCCCCCGGTGTGTCGCCGGGCATCCGCCATACAATCGCAGCATGACGGTGTTGATCGACACGCCGATGTGGCCGGCCCACGGAACCGTGTGGGCACACCTGGTCAGCGACCGCTCCCTCGCCGAGCTGCACGCTTTCGCGGAGGCGGCCGGACTTCCGAGGCGCAGTTTCGACCTGGACCATTACGACGTGCCGCTCGAACGCCACGAGGCGCTCATCGCGGCCGGCGCGCTCCCCGTGACCGGACGCGAACTGGTGACCCGCCTCCGCGCCAGCGGGCTGCGGGTGACGGCTCGCGAGCGGCGAGCCGTCACCGCGACACCGAAGCGTCGACTCGGCTGACGTCGTGCGTCATTCCGACGCGCGACCGCCGGTGATGATCGGCTCGACCGGTGTGGTGGAGAGCGCGGCCGTGGTGACGCGGCGGCTGCGCGGACGCCCCTGACCCGGCTGCTTGGGAGCCGGCAGGGACTCCAGCACCGAGTCGAGCAGGTGGGCGGCCTCGGAACGGTCGACGTGAGCCGGCTCGCGCCTTCCCTCGACGGGCGGCAGGTCGACCACCGGCGTGGGCTCCGCGGCCATCGGCGTGGCCGGCTTCGACGCGGGCTGGGCGGATGCCGCAGGCTGGGCGGATGCCGCAGGCTGGGCGGATGCCGCGGACTGCACGGCGGCCGCGGACTGCACGGCGTCATCCGCCTCACGCGTGCGGGAGTCGGATGCGGCATCGTCCGTTCGGGCACTGTTGCGCCCCCGGCGGCCTCGGCGCGACTTCTTCTCGCCGGCGCGCTGCTCCTCTCCCGACGAATCGGGCTGGGCATCCGCTGCCGACGCCGTGGTCGCCGAGCCGCTCTCCGCTGTCGCCTCGGCGGCGTGACGGGCCTCGTCGTGGTGCAGGGTCGACGCGGCGATCTGGGCGAGGCCGTGCTTCGCGTCCTCGGTGATGCCGTGGATGGCGCCGGTCTTCGGAGCCTCGCTGGACGCGCCGTTGGAGCCGTTGCCGCCACCGTTGCCCGATCCGCCGCGACGACGGGAGGGCTGCGGCGTCTGCTGCTGCGCCGCGCGGTGACGGGTGACCGGGTCGTGGTGCACGATGATGCCGCGCCCCGCGCACACTTCGCAGTTCTCGCTGAACGACTCCAGCAGGCCGAGGCCGAGCTTCTTGCGAGTCATCTGCACGAGCCCGAGCGAGGTGACCTCCGCCACCTGGTGCTTCGTGCGGTCACGGCTCAGGCACTCGACGAGGCGACGCAGCACGAGGTCGCGGTTGGTCTCGAGCACCATGTCGATGAAGTCGACCACGATGATTCCGCCGATGTCGCGCAGCCGCAGCTGCCGGACGATCTCCTCGGCGGCCTCGAGGTTGTTCTTGGTGACGGTCTCCTCGAGGTTTCCGCCCGAGCCGACGAACTTGCCGGTGTTGACGTCGACGACCGTCATCGCCTCGGTGCGGTCGATGACGAGCGAGCCGCCCGACGGGAGCCAGACCTTGCGGTCGAGCGCCTTCTCGATCTGCTCGGACACGCGGAACTCGTCGAACGAGTCCCGGTTGCCCTCATAACGCTCGATGCGCTCGAGCAGGTCGGGAGCTACGGCACGCAGGTAGGCCTCGATGGTCTCCCGTGCGTCATCGCCCTCGATGACCATCTTCTGGAAGTCCTCGTTGAAGACGTCGCGCACGATCTTGATGAGCAGGTCGGGCTCCGAGTGCAGCAGCGCGGGAGCACCGACGGATCCGACCTGGCGGTCGATGTCGGCCCACTGGGCGATGAGCCGGTTGACGTCGAGCGTCAACTGCTCCTCGGTGGCACCCTCGGCGGCCGTGCGCACGATCACGCCGTTGTTGTCGGGCAGCACCTCCCTGAGGATCTTCTTGAGGCGTGCGCGCTCGGTGTCGGGGAGCTTGCGGCTGATGCCGTTCATGGAGCCGTTGGGCACGTAGACGAGGTAACGGCCGGGAAGCGAGACCTGGCTGGTCAAGCGCGCGCCCTTGTGACCGACCGGGTCTTTGGTGACCTGCACGAGCACCTTGTCGCCCGGCTTGAGCGCGAGCTCGATGCGGCGGGGCTGGTTCTTCTCGCCGTTCTCGGCTGCTGCGTCCCAGTCGACTTCACCCGAGTACAGCACGGCGTTGCGCCCGCGTCCGATGTCGACGAAGGCCGCCTCCATGCTCGGCAGCACGTTCTGCACGCGACCGAGGTAGACGTTGCCGATGAGGGACGCGTCCTGGTTGCGCGCCACGTAGTGCTCGACGAGCACGCCGTCCTCGAGCACACCGATCTGGATGCGGCCGCCCTTCGATCGCACGACCATGGTGCGGTCGACGGATTCGCGGCGGGCGAGGAACTCGGCCTCGGTGATGACGGTGCGGCGACGCCCGGCGTCGCGTCCGTCACGTCGACGCTGCTTCTTGGCCTCGAGGCGTGTGGAGCCCTTGACCCGCTGGGGCTCGGTGATGAGCTCGGGCTGGCGGGGCTGACGGACCTTGACGACGGTGTTCGCCGGGTCGTCATTGCCGCCACGGTTCTCGTCGCCGCTGCGGCGACGGGCGCGGCGACGGACGGAGGGCTCCTCGTCGTCCGCGTCGTCATCGGCTCGCGCCGGAAGAGCCATGACCGGCGGGGCATGGAAGATCAGCGAGGTCGTCGAGAGCACCGGCGGGAAGGGCGACACGTCCGCGGGAGCCTCCTCCACCCGGGCAGCCGCATCCGCTGCGTCTTCCGACGCGGTCTCGTCCGCCTGCGCCGTAGTGGCCGACACGCGGTCGGTCGACTCGTTGTCGGTCTGCTCGGCGGCCGGCTCGGTCACGTCAGGTGCCGGCGTCTGCTCGACGTGCCGAGCCTCGCGCTGCTCGGTCTGGTCGTGGTCGGTTTCGGGCTGGTCGATCGCGGTCTGCTGGGTCGGCACCTGCTGACGGATGGGCTGCTGCTCGCTCGGCTGCACATCCGCGGGCCTCTCGGCCGCCTGCTCGGCCGGCTTGCGTGCGCTCTTCCGAGCACCGAAGATGCGGCCGCGGCCGCGCCCCTTCGCACTGCCTGATTCGTTCGCGGGTACACCGTTGTCGTTGTTCTCCACCATTACGTGGGCACTCCTCGGCCGGAGCGGTTGGCCGCGCCATCCGCGCCGGTACTCTCTCGCGCAAGTCTTCCGAGTTCGGAAGACCTGCTGATCCTCTATCTGCTGCAACCGGCTCTGAGCTCTGGTTGCCACTTCTTCTTCTGCAGGTCACGCATGACCCGCGGTGCGGATGCTCGGCATCCGACTAAGCCTTCTGGGTGTCGACGGGAGCGCGGCTCTGGTCGACTTGTCGATTATCGCACGCCTTCACAGATTGCCGTGCGCACGCCCTGCCATAATCCTCATCATGCCCGTCGAAGAGACCTCCCTCGCTCCCGTCGAACACGAACCGTCTACACCGGCCCGTCGTCCGCTCGTCCTCGCGGTCGCACTCATCGTCTTCGGTGTCATCGGCCTCATCGCGGCGTTCGCCCTGACGCTTGAAAAATTGCACGTGCTGGAGCATCCGGGCATCAAGGCGTCGTGCGACTTCAACATCCTCGTGCAGTGCGGAGCGAACCTGGCGTCATGGCAAGGAGAGCTGTTCGGCTTCCCGAATCCGCTGATCGGGCTGATGGCGTGGTCCGTTGTCGTCACCGTCGGCGTCGCCCTCCTCGCCGGCGCCCGATTCGCGAACTGGTTCTGGATCGCCTTCAACGTGGGCGTCGTCGGAGCCCTGGTCTTCGTCATCTGGTTGATGAGCCAGTCGATCTTCGTGCTCGCGACGCTGTGCCCCTGGTGCATGGTGACCTGGGCGGTCGTCATCCCGCTGTTCTGGATGCTCACCCTCGACAACCTCCGCTCCGGCCGGGCGCCGACCGGAGCAGGGGTTCGTCGGTTCGCGGAGCGCGCCTACGGCTGGATCCCGCTCATCACGCTGGTGTGCTACCTGATCGTGGCGATCGTCGCCCAGCTGCGCCTCGACGTGCTGCGCTACCTCTTCATCTGAGTCAGCGGAACCACAGCGCCAGCTCGCGCTCGGCCGACTCGGTCGAGTCCGAGCCGTGCACGAGATTCTGCTGCACCTTGGCGCCCCAGTCGCGTCCCAGGTCGCCTCGGATGGTTCCGGGCGCGGCCGTGGTCGGATCGGTCGTGCCGGCCAGGGAACGGAACCCCTCGATCACGCGATTGCCGGCGAGTCGGATCGCCACGGTGGGACCGGACTCCATGAACTCGATGAGCGGAGCGTAGAACGGCTTGCCCTCGTGCTCCGCGTAGTGGGCAGCAAGAAGGTCGCGGTCGGCTTCGACGAGCCGGATGTCCACGAGCGAGTACCCCTTCGCCTCGATGCGGCGGAGGATCTCGCCCGTCAGCCCCCGGGCCACACCGTCGGGCTTGACGAGGACGAGGGTCTCTTCGATGGTTGTCATGCGTTCTCCTTGTTCCAGCGATCGATACGGGCGCCGCGAATCATTCCATAGGCCCACATGGCGGCGAAGAGGGCTCCGACGAAGAACATCGCCACGTTGAAGAAGCCGCCGAGCAGGATGAGCACCTGCACGATCCAGCCCAGCGTGATGGCGAATGGTCGACGGATGAGGCCGAGCGTGAGGATGATGAGCAGGCACAGCACGCCACCCGCCACCAACGATCCGACCGGACCCAGGCTGATGAGCCCACCCGTCGGCAGGCCGTAGTTCACGAGTGCGGCGAGGAAGACGACGATCAGCTCGAAGCCGAGGATGATCGACGCGAGGCTGCGCTGCACGGATCGCGGGGCGGCCGGCCGTCGCTCGGGCTCGGCATCCGCGGTCTGCTCGCTCACGGGTGCATCCAGTCGTCGGCCTCGGCGATCGTCATCACATCTCCGACGAGGGTGATCGACCCGGTGACGAGGACAGCTCGGCGTGGTGCGTCCTCGGCCCAGCCGCGGGCCTCGGCAATGGCGTCGTCGAGCGATTCGAACGCGACGACATCCGCCTCCGGCAGCTGGTCGCGAATGTCGTCGGCGAGTCGGTCAGCACAAATCGCGCGGTCGGATGCCGACTGCGTCACGATGAACCGTGCGGCCGCGGGTGCGAGCGCGGCGACGATGCCCTCGGCGTCCTTGTCGGTCAGGATGCCCACGACGATGGCCACCTCGTCGAAGTCGAAGGACGTCCCGAGCGCTGCCACCAGCGCCAACGCTCCATGCGGGTTGTGGGCGGCATCGACGAGCACCGAGGGCTCGACGCCCACGAGGTGCAGGCGTCCGGGCGAGGTGACCGTGGCGAAGCCTTCGGTGAGGAGCTCCTCCGTGAGTGGCTGCTCGCCCCCGCCGATGAACTCCTCCACCGCCGCGACCGCGACCGCGGCGTTGTGGGCCTGATGCGCGCCGTGCAGCGGCAGGAACAGGTCGGTGTACGTCCCGGCCGTTCCGCGGATCGACACCAGCTGTCCGCCTACCGCGACCCGGGCGTCCACCACGTCGAACTGGTCTCCTTCGACGGCGAAGGTCGATTCGGTCAGCTCGACCGCGCGTTCGAGCTCGCGCAGGGCATCGGGCTGCTGTCGCGCGCTGACGACGGCAGCGGCCGGCTTGATGATGCCCGACTTCGTGCGAGCGATCTCGGCGATCGTGTCGCCCAGCCGGCCGACGTGGTCGAGGTCGATGGGCGTGAACACGGCGACCTGTCCGTCGGCGACGTTGGTGGAGTCCCACTCGCCGCCGATGCCCACTTCGAGCACGACGACGTCGACCGGGGCGTCGGCGAACGCGGCGAAGGCGAGGACGGTGAGTGCTTCGAAGAAGGTCAGCGGCGACTCGTCGGCTGCCTCGAGTTCGGCATCCGTCATCGCGAGGTAGGGCGCGATGTCCTCGTAGTTGCGCACGACCGCCTCGTCGGTGATGGGCTCGCCGTCGATGCGGATGCGCTCGGTGAAGCGCATGAGGTGGGGACTGGTGAGCAGTCCGGTCTTCAGCCCGTAGGCGCGGAGGATGCTGTCGATGATGCGTGCCGTACTGGTCTTGCCGTTGGTCCCCGTGATGTGGATGACCGGATAGGCGCGCTGCGGGTCGCCGAGGAGCTCCGCGGCCCGGCGGGTGGCAGCGAGGCGGCGTTGGGGATCGCCCTCGCCGATGCGCTCGAGCAGTTCGCGGTAGACCTCGTCGGCTTCGTCGCGCCAGGTCTCGTCGTCTGTCATGCCTTCTCCAGTGCGATGGTCAGGGTCGAGTCGCCGCCGACGGCGACGGCTTCACGGGGCAACTCTCCCCCGCCGAACGCGTCGATGAACAGGTCGACGGCGAGCGTCTCCGCCGCGATGAGTTCGGCATGCGTCCGGGCGGCCGTCGCTCCGGCCGCGTTGAGGGTGAGACGCAGGCGGATGCGGTCGCCGACGTCGAAACCGGCCGCCTTG
Source organism: Orlajensenia flava (assembly GCF_004801905.1). GTDB lineage: Bacteria > Actinomycetota > Actinomycetes > Actinomycetales > Microbacteriaceae > Orlajensenia > Orlajensenia flava. The sequence continues at coordinate 446,705 of NZ_SSSN01000003.1, forward strand.
CGGGAGTCCTGAACGGCACGGATGACGTCGCGCGCGAGGCCCTCCGCCTCCAACTCATCGGTGGTCGCGGTGTCGAGCAGCACGAATCCACCGCCCGGGAGCAGCGCGAGGGCCGTGCCGGTCCCCGCTTTGGACGAAGCCTCGAGCACGAGATCGAACTCGCCGGCTTCGAGCTGCACGCCACCCGCCGTCACGACGCCGTCGATCTCGCTCCAGTCGCCCGAGCGCGCAGCCTGGATGACCTGCTGGACCTGCTTGCCGAGGCGCGGTCCCGCTGCACGGGCGTTGACCGTGAGCCGCGAGGTGATGCCGAACTCGCCGGCGCTGGTATCGGTCAGCGGGACGAGTCGCACCGCCTTGACGTTGAGTTCGTCGCGAAGGATGTCCTCGAACGGGTCGAGCGCTCCGGCATCCGTCGTGACGACCGTGAGCGACGCCAGCGGAAGCCGCACGCGCAGGCCGGCCTGCTTGCGCAGCGAGAGCGCCGTCGAGCTGATGGTGCGCACCTGGTCCATGGCCGCGACGAGCGCCTCGTCCGCGGGGAACTCGGCGGCATCCGGCCAGTCGGTCAGGTGAACACTGCGTCCGCCGGTCAGCCCCTGCCAGATGTTCTCGCTGACGAGTGGCAGCAACGGGGCGGCGATGCGCGCGAACGTCTCGAGAACGGTGTAGAGCGTGTCGAAGGCCGCCCGGTTCGAGCCGTCCTCGCCGACTCCGCCCCAGAACCGGTCACGGGAGCGACGCACGTACCAGTTGGTGAGCACGTCGGCGAAGTCGCGAAGGGTCGCGGCGGCGAGTGTCGAGTCGAGGGCGTCGAAGTGGGCGGTGACCGTCTCGACGGTCTCCCGCGTCTTGGCGAGCAGGTAACGGTCGAGCACGTCCGTCGAGTCCGTGCGCCGCTCGGCGTCGTAGCCACCGTCGGTCCGGCCCGAACGCGTCGACGCGTTCGCGTAGAGCGAGAAGAAGTACCAGGTGCTCCACAGCGGCAGCATCACCTGACGCACGCCCTCGCGGATGCCCTCTTCGGTCACGACGAGGTTTCCCCCGCGCAGGACCGAGCTCGACATGAGGAACCAGCGCATCGCATCCGATCCGTCCCGGTCGAACACCTCGGAGACGTCGGGGTAGTTGCGCAGCGACTTCGACATCTTCTGCCCGTCGCTGCCGAGCACGATGCCGTGGCTCACCACATTCCGGAACGCCAGCCGATCGAACAGGGCCGTCGACAGCGCGTGCATCACGTAGAACCAGCCGCGGGTCTGGCCGATGTACTCGACGATGAAGTCGGCCGGGTGGTGGGTGTCGAACCACTCCCGGTTCTCGAACGGGTAGTGCACCTGGGCGAACGGCATCGACCCGGAATCGAACCAGACGTCGAACACGTCGGGGATGCGGCGCATCGTCGCCACGCCGCTCGGGTCGTCGGGATTGGGGCGGGTGAGGTCGTCGATGTACGGCCGGTGCAGGTCGGGGTGCCCGGCCTCGTTGGTCGGCAGCCGTCCGAAGTCGCGCTCGAGTTCGGCGAGCGAGCCGTAGACGTCGATGCGCGGGAACGCTGGGTCGTCGCTCTTCCACACCGGGATGGGTGAGCCGAAGTAGCGGTTGCGGCTGATCGACCAGTCGCGGGCATTGCCCACCCACTTGCCGAACTGGCCGTCCTTGACGTTCTCGGGCACCCAGGTGACGTCGTGGTTCAGCTCCCCCATCCGGTCGCGGAACTCGGTGACCCGAACGAACCAGCTCGAGACCGCCTTGTAGATCAGCGGGTTGCGGCAGCGCCAGCAGTGCGGGTAGGAGTGCACGTAACTCGCCTGGCGCAGCAGCCGACCCTCGGCGCGGATCAGCTGCGTGAGCGGCTTGTTCGCATCGCTCCAGAGCTGGCCGGCGACATCTGTGACATCGGGCAGGAAACGGCCACCATCGTCGAGCGAGATGACGACCGGGATGCCGGCTGCCTCGCCGATCTTCTGGTCCTCCTCGCCATAGGCGGGTGCCTGGTGGACGATGCCGGTGCCGTCCTCGGTGGTGACGTAGTCGGCCACGAGGATGCGCCAGGCGTTCTGCATGCCCCACTTGTCGACTTCGGCGTAGTAGTCGAACAGGCGGTCGTAGCTGACGCCCTCGAGGTCCCTTCCGACGACGGTGCGGGAGACGGATGCCCGTGCCTCGTCGGCCGAGTCGTATCCGAGGTCCTTGGCGTAGCCGCCCAGCAGGTCGATGGCGATCAGGTACTCGCCGCCGAGCACCTCGGTCGACGTGTCCGCCCCACCCGCCCGCTCGCGGAGAACCGTGGCATCCGGCGTGCCGTTCGGCCCGGCCGGTACCACCGCGTACTCGATGTCGGGACCGACGGCGAGCGCGAAGTTGGTGGGCAACGTCCACGGCGTGGTCGTCCAGGCGAGCGCTCGCACGGCGGTCAGCCCGAGCGCCTCGGCGCGCGGTCCGGTCAGCGGGAAGGTCACGGTGACGGTCTGATCCTGACGGTCCTTGTAGACGTCGTCGTCCATCCGCAGCTCATGATTCGAGAGGGGGGTCTGGTCGCGCCAGCAGTAGGGCAGCACCCGGTAGCCCTCGTAGGCGAGGCCCTTCTCGTGCAACTCCTTGAACGCCCAGATCACGCTCTCCATGTAGCTGACGTCGAGGGTCTTGTAGTCGTTGTCGAAGTCGACCCAGCGCGCCTGGCGGGTGACGTAGTCCTGCCACTCACCTGTGTAGCGCAAGACCGAGCGCTTGGCGGCGGCGTTGAACGCGCCTATTCCCATCGCCTCGATCTGGCTCTTGTCAGTGATGCCCAGCTGACGCTCGGCCTCGAGTTCTGCGGGCAGCCCGTGGGTGTCCCATCCGAAGCGCCGGTGCACCTGCTTGCCGCGCATCGTCTGGTAGCGCGGGAACACGTCCTTGGCGTACCCCGTGAGGAGGTGCCCGTAGTGCGGCAGGCCGTTGGCGAACGGCGGGCCGTCGTAGAACACCCACTCGGGTGCTCCCTCGCGGTTGTCGATGGACGCTTGGAAGGTGCCATCGGCCTTCCAGAAGGCCAGCACCTCCTGCTCGACGGCGGGAAAGTTCGGCGACGGAACGACGCCCGACGGCGTGTTCTCGGAATCCTGGCCCTTGGGGTACAACGCTCTCTCCTGAGGGAACGGGTCTGTTCCACGAGGACGGCGAGTCCGACGAACTCCACCGCGGTACCACCCCGCTTGCCGCACGTCGTTGCCCGCGCGGCCGCTTGTTCATTGGCTGTGACGGGCCAGCCCCGTTCGGTTCTACCGGGCCGGAACCCTCGCGGATGCCGACCGTTCTTCCGAAGACTCCCCGGTGATGGCCGGATCGATGTCGTTGCCCATCAGTTTATCGGAAGGAGCGAGCGATACGAACGTTGCTCCTCATTCCCGCCAGAGAGATTCGATGGGCAACTCGATGACGGGGTCGACCGCTCAGAACGGCGGCGGATCGGTGGACCTCTCGCGTCCGGTAGGCGAGGTGATCCGAAGTCCGAAGTCCGGGTCCCGTTCGTATCGGAATTGCGTCTTGTGCTTGATCGTGTGGCCGCTCTCGCAGATCGGGGCGAGGTTGGCGTCGTTCGTCGGTCCGTCGAACTGCCAGTCCGTGGTGTGGTCGATGTCGCATCGACCGGCTGGCCGATTGCAGCCTCCTTCAGCACAGGTGCCGTACCGCAACCGGAGCCAGTTCCGTTGCGCCTGGGATGGCCGCCGGCTCGAGCGGTCCAGCTGGAGTCGGATCCCGTGGAATGGATCCGTCGCGATGCGGGCGAAGCTCGGCGCTTTCGCGAACAGCCGTCGCGCGGTGTCGTCGTCGATCAGTCCGTAGCCGTCGAGAGAGGCGGCGCCGTCGGTGGCGATCGCTGGGTCGACACCGGCTGCCTCGGCGTCTTCTCGGCGGATTCCCGCGAGACGAAGTACCGGGACCGTGACGAACACTGTCGGCACGACCTCATGCGGAGCTCCGGTCGCGCACAGGATGTCGCCCGCCACGTCGGCTCGTAGCTGGTCCAGAGTGCGGGCCTCTCCATCGACAGCGGCGAGCCGCTCGGCGTTCGCGTCGATGCGGGCCTTGGCACGCAACAGCACGTCGGCGCGGCCGTAGAGGCCCAGCCACGCCATGCCGTCGGCAAGCGGTTCGAAAGCCACTTTCCGGCCCTCCGCGGCGACGTCGAAACGCTCCTGTCGGGTTAGCTTCTCGAATCGTTCCCTCGTCGCGAATGCGAGCCTTCGCAGCTTCGCCGGGGGCAGCCCTCGACCCTGAGCGAGCATGACGTTCTCGAAGTCGGCATCGAGGTGGCTCGGCATGCCCTTGACGACGTCCGCCAGGACGGCCGCGGAACCCGCGGTGATGACGCCCTGCCGCGAGAACTCGCTCCACATGCGCGGTAACCGCTCGCGCAGCGTCACGGCGCGGGTCGCCATCGCAGACGCCGCCGTGACGGACAGGTCTAGCCACATCGCCACGTCTTTGATGATCGCCCGTTCGAGCAACTCGCGCTCCGACGTCGTGCCGCGAGGGTCCTGCGCCGTGCTGTCGAGATAGACCTCGGGAACGGTTCGCGCATGCTCGACTGCGTCGGCCACGGCTGCCCACTGCGCCGCAGCAGCGCGAGACGCGGCGCGAGCTGAACTCTCCATCCGGTCGAAGGATGCCACGAGGTCATCGCGGTCCGTCGGCGCGTACTCGCACGCATCGATCTCCCAGTCCGACGCCTGGTTCGGATCGAGCGCGAAGACCTCCCGGGTGATGCCCACGCTTCGACTCTACGGACACCCGTTGACATTCCACGCGCCGCTCGTTCGGCCGCGGCTGGAGACACGCGCCGTGATAACCGACAACGCGCCGACCGGTTCTTAGTAGGTATTCCGGGGCGATGTCATCCGTCACCTCGGTAGCGTGCGATCACGTGACTACAACAGCAGAGCAGAATACGTTCACGCCATCCGATCCGCGGATGACCCGGCGGGTGAGTTGGGCCTCCATGGTCGGCACCAGCCTGGAGTCGTTCGACTTCTACGTTTTCGCCTACTTCTCGGCGTTCTTCATCGGCCCGCTGTTCTTCTCTCCCCTCGGTTCGTTCGGCGAGACGCTCGCCGCGTTCTCGACCGTCGCGGTCGCGTTCGTCATCCGTCCCGTGGGAGCGATCATCTTCGGTCACCTGGGCGACCGACTCGGCCGACGCACGACCCTCCTGTGGACCGTCGCCATCATGGGAATCGCCACCGGCTTGATCGGAGCACTGCCCACCTACGCCCAGGCCGGCTGGGTCGGCGCCATCCTGCTCGTCCTCCTCCGCCTCATCCAGGGCATCTCCCTCGGCGGTGAGTGGGGCGGCTCCATCCTCCTCGCGACCGAGCACGCCAACCCGGTCAAGCGGGCCTTCTACGCAGCCATCCCCCAGCTCGGGTCCCCCGTCGGCTCCATCCTCAGCGCCGCCCTCTTCATCGTGATGACGCTCACGCTGAGCCCGGCCGACCTCGCTGCGTGGGGCTGGCGCATCCCGTTCCTCATCGCGCTGCCCCTGCTCGCCGTCTCCCTCTACCTCCGCTGGTCGGTCACCGAGACGCCCGTCTTCGAGGAGGTCGTCGCCGAGAAGCGCCGCGATCGACTCCCGTTCCTCACCATGTTCGCCCAGCGTCCTGTCGCCATCATCGTGGCGATCGGCGCGGCGCTGCTCGGCATCGGCTCCTACTCGCTGATGAACACCTACACGATCAACTACGGCGTGGCCAAGCTCGGCTTCAGCTTCCAGGACCTGCTGGTCGCCACCACCATCGGCGGGCTGCTGCAGTTGGTGACCATCCCCCTGTTCGGCGCGCTGGCCAACCGAATCGGATCGGCGAAAGTCGTGCTCTGGGGTGCCGTCGGCACGCTCGTCATCACCTTCCCGCTCTACTTCCTGCTGCAGTTCGCCACCTTCCCGATCCTCGTAGGCACCATGATCGTCGGCGGCATCCTGCCCACCATGTCGTGGGCGGCGCTCGGCGGGCTGATGGCCGACCTGTTCCCCGACCACTTCCGCTACTCGGCCCTCTCCTTCTCGTACGCGATCGCGGCGACTGTGAGCGGGTTCATCCCCCTCATCACCGTCTCGATCGGGCAGGCGACCGGCTACGCGTGGTGGCACCCGGGCATCGTGCTCGCCGTGCTCTCGGCGATCACGCTGGTCTCGGCTCTGGCGGCCGAACGGATGCGCAGAGCGCCCCAGTCCTCGAGCCCCGACGCGGCGCCCGCCCCGGTGCACTCGGCGTAGACGCCCTCACCGGCCGCTCCCGGTAAACTGGCTCCACGCATACTCAGGCACCTCACCATTGACTCGGTGCCGCACATATCGATCGGAGCAGCATCATGTCGAGCGCCCAGCCGGCCAACATCCCCGACAAGCCCGCCCTCGAGGGCCTCGAGGCCAAGTGGGGCGAGACCTGGGAGTCGCAGGGCACCCACCGCTTCGACCGATCGGGCGCCACCCGCGAGAGCATCTACTCGATCGACACTCCCCCGCCCACCGCATCGGGATCGCTGCACATCGGCCACGTCTTCTCCTACACCCACACGGATGTCGTCGCCCGCTTCCAGCGCATGCGCGGTCGGCGCGTGTTCTATCCGATGGGCTGGGATGACAACGGGCTGCCCACCGAGCGACGCGTGCAGAACTACTACGGCGTGCGGTGCGATCCGTCGCTGCCCTACACGACCGACTTCGTGCCTCCGTTCGAGGGCGGCGACGGCAAGAGCACCAAGGCCGCCGACCAGAAGCCCATCAGCCGGCGCAACTTCATCGAGCTGTGCGAGCGCCTGACGGCCGAGGACGAGGTGCAGTTCGAGAAGCTGTGGCGCTCGCTCGGGCTCTCGGTGGACTGGACTCAGACCTACCGCACAATCGGCCCCGAGGCGTTGTTCACCTCGCAGCTCGCGTTCCTCCGCAACGTCGAGCGTGGTGAGGCCTACCAGGCCATGGCACCCACCCTCTGGGACGTGACCTTCCGCACTGCCGTTGCCCAGGCCGAGCTCGAGGACCGCGACCAGCCCGCCGCCTACCACCGCGTGTCGTTCCACCAGCCCGACGGCGGAACGATCGAGATCGAGACCACCCGGCCCGAACTGCTCCCGGCCTGCGTGGCCCTCGTCGCCCACCCCGACGACGAGCGCTACAAGCCGCTGTTCGGCAGCACCGTGACGACCCCCGTCTTCGGCGTCGAGGTGCCGATCCTCGCGCACCACCTCGCCCAGCCCGACAAGGGCAGTGGCATCGCGATGATCTGCACGTTCGGCGATGTCACCGACGTCATCTGGTGGCGCGACCTGAACCTCCCCAACCGGGCGATCCTCGGCTTCGACGGGCGGGTGGCGACGGATGCCCCCGACGCCATCGCCTCCGAAGCGGGTCGGGAGGCGTTCGCCCAGCTCGCCGGCAAGACGGTCTTCTCCGCCAAGCAGACCATGGTCGAGTTGCTGCGCGCATCCGGAGACCTGATCGGCGAGCCCAAGAACATCGTGCACCCGGTGAAGTTCTTCGAGAAGGGCGACAAGCCGCTCGAGGTCGTCTCGACGCGGCAGTGGTACATCGGCAATGGCGCGCGCGACGAGCAGCTGCGCGGTCGACTGATCGAGCACGGTCGGGAGCTCGACTGGCATCCCGACTTCATGCGCGTGCGCTACGAGAACTGGGTGAGCGGTCTCACCGGCGACTGGCTCATCTCGCGCCAGCGCTTCTTCGGCGTGCCCATCCCCGTCTGGTATCCGCTCGACGACGACGCCAACCCGCTGTTCGACCAGCCGATCCTGGCGACGCGCGAGCTGCTGCCGGTAGACCCGGCATCCGACGCCGCGCCCGGGTTCGACGAGAGCCAGCGCGGCCAGGCCGGCGGCTTCGTCGGCGAACAGGACGTGATGGACACCTGGGCGACCTCGTCGCTCACGCCGCAGCTGGCGGGCGGATGGGAACGCGACCCGGAGCTGTTCGACCTGGTCTATCCGTTCTCCCTGCGCCCCCAGGCGCAGGACATCATCCGCACCTGGCTGTTCTCGACGGTGCTCCGCAGCGAGCTCGAGCACGGTCGGCTGCCGTGGGCCGCGACGGCGGTCTCCGGTTTCATCGTCGACCCCGACCGCAAGAAGATGTCGAAGTCGAAGGGCAACGTCGTCACGCCCGCGGACATCCTCAATCAGCACGGATCCGACGCCGTGCGCTACTGGGCAGCGTCCTCCCGCCTGGGCACGGACGCCGCGTTCGACCCGCAGAACCCGACCCAGATCAAGATCGGCCGACGCCTGGCCATCAAGATCCTCAACGCCGCGAAATTCATCCACGGCATCGGTTCGGCCGCCGACGGGAGCGACGAGGTCGGCAACCCGCTCGACCTCAGCATGCTCGCAACGCTCAGCGAGGTGGTTCGCCAGGCCACGATCGCGCTCGACTCGTACGACCATGCGCGGGCACTTGAGGTGACCGAGTCGTTCTTCTGGACCTTCTGCGACGACTACCTCGAACTGGTCAAGGAGCGGGCGTACAGCGGCGAGCCGAGCGACCGCGCCTCGGCGATCGGCGCACTGCACATCGCCCTGTCGACCCTTCTGCGGCTGTTCGCGCCGTTCGTGCCATTCGCGACGGAGGAGGCCTGGTCGTGGTCGCACGACGGCTCGGTGCACGTGGCCGGGTGGCCGAACGAGAACGAGCTTCCCGGCGTGGAGGACGGCACGACCGCCGTACTCGACCTCGCCAGCCGCGCACTCACGGCCATCCGTCGGGCCAAGACGGATGCGAAGGTTTCTCAGCGCACCGGGGTGATTTCTGCTGTAATTACGGGTACCGACCAGCAGATCGCCCTGCTCGCGCAGGCGGCAGCTGATCTCAGGGCCGTGGGCCGCATCGCCGATCTCGGTTTCGCCGAGGGAGACGAGCTCACGGTCACGGACGTCGTCCTGGAGGCGGCACCGGAGAGTTAGGAGCGCGTCATGGTCGTTCAGGTCCGTCCGCTGGTCGATCGAGACTTCTTTCCGTGGCTGGGACTCTGGGAGGGATACAGTGCCTTCTACGACTCGCCGGTGACGGATGAGAAGGCGCTGCGGGTCTGGACCTGGCTGATGGACAAGCAGCACGACCTGACCGGTTTCGTCGCGCACGACGGAGACGACCTTCTCGGGCTCGTGCACGTGCGCCAGTATCCGCGAACGCTCGACGGCGATCGCGCCCTGTTCCTCGACGACCTCTTCGTTGACCCCGACTCCCGCGAGCGCGGCGTGGGCGCTGCGCTCATCGAGCAGGCGAAGAGCTTCGCGCGCGAGAACGGGTTGAGCGTGATCAACTGGATCACGGCCGAGGACAACGACAACGCTCAACGCCTCTACGACTCGGTGGCCGAGCGCACCACGTGGGTGACCTACGAGACTCCGGCCATAGGCTGATCGGATGCAACTCGGAACCCGCTGGCCCTACCGATCGACCGAACGACCCACCGGACTGCCGGATGTCGTGCTGATGGCGGTCGATGCCGTCGAGACCGACGAGGAGCTCGTCCCCGACGCGACGGGTGAGTGGCGCTGGACGCTGACCTGGCTCGAGGGACGACCGGTCATCGAACTCGACGACGGAACCGTCATCCGCTACAACGCCGAGGACGACGCAGCGACCATCACGCTCCCGGCCGCAGCCATCGACGACGAGGACGACTGGTAGGTCGCGCCGGAAGCGCTCAGCGGGACGGATCCGCCAGCGGCTTGCGGGCGATGACCTCCCCGTGCGGCATCTGCATCCATCCGTCGGGGTCTTCCTTCCAGTCGAGCCACGCACGCGAGATGGCGCGGAGCCCGTCGACGTCGGCCATACCGCCCTCGACGGCGTGCGCAGCGAAGGCGGACTCCGTCGCCCGCACCGACCAGGAGCTCCCCCACCAGTCCCGCTCGGCATCGGAGGCGAAGCACCAGACCGAGGCCGTGCACGCGACCTGCTCGAAACCGGCCGCACGCACCCAGGCCTTGAGCATCCGTCCCGCGTCGGGCTCGCCCTGGTCGTAGCGTGCCACCGCCTGGTAGGTGCTCATCCAGTCGGCCAGTCCCGGCAACGGGGGGAACCAGGTGACGCCGCCGTAGTCGACGTCGCGGACGGCCAAGACGCCGCCGGGCTTCAGAACGCGGATGGCCTCGCGGAGCGCGTCGATGGGGCGCGCGAGGTGCTGCAGCACCTGGTGGGCGTGCACGACGTCGAACACCTCGTCCTCGAAGGGAAGGGCGTAGGCGTCGCCGACGACGAACTGGGCGTTCTCGGTCCCGGTGTCGGCGGCGTGGGCGGCGGCCTGCTCGACGATGCCCGACGCCGCGTCGACACCGACCACCCGTCCCGGCGACACCCGATCCGCGAGGTCGACCGAGATGGTGCCCGGCCCGCATCCGAGATCGAGGACGACGTCGCCGCGCACGAGATGCGGGATGAGGTAGGCCGCCGAGTTGGCGACCGTCCGCCAGGTGTGCGAGCGCAGCACGCTCTCGTGATGACCGTGGGTGTACTGATCGCGGGGGGCGACCTCGTTCTGTTCCGGATCCATCGCCATGCCTCGAGCCTAGAACCCGCGGCATCAATAGGCTGAACGGATGGCCTCTGCACGCAATCCGCTCCTGACCGAGAGCACCCTCCCGTTCCACCTGCCCCCGTTCGCCGAGATCCGAGAGGAGCACTACGGCGAGGCGTTCGCCATCGGCATGGCGGAGCAGCGCGAGGAGGTGGCCGCGATCAGCGCGAACCCGGATGCGCCGACGATCGAGAACACGCTCGTCGCCCTCGAACGCAGCGGGCGGGTGCTCGATCGCGTGGCGTCGGTGTTCTTCAACAAGGCATCGTCGGACAGCACGGCGTTCACCGATGACCTCGAACAGGACCTCGCGCCACTGCTCGCCGCCCACCACGACGCCATCACGTTGGACCCGGCGTTGTTCGCGAGGATCGACGACCTGTGGCGGCGCGTTGACGAACTCGACCTCGATGCCGAGACGCGCTACCTGCTCGAGCGCTATCACACCGAGTTCACCCTCGCCGGGGCCGGACTGGACGCCGAGCAGAAGCGGCGCCTCAGTGCCCTGAACGCGGAGCTCGCGACGCTGACCACCCGGTTCGAGAAGAACCTCCTCGCCGACACGAACGATCTCGCGGTGCACGTGCTCGATGTCTCCGAGCTGGACGGCGTGGAGGAAGGTCAACTCGCCGCCGCACGGGAGGCCGCGGCCGAGCGTGGGCTCGACGGCGGCTATCTCATCACCCTTCCGCTGTTCACCGGTCATCCGTTGCTCGCATCGCTCACCCGCCGGGACCTGCGCGAGCGCATCATGAAGGCATCGCGCTCGCGCGGCATCCGGGGAGGCGACCACGACAATCGCGACCTCGTGCTCGAGGTCACCCGTCTGCGGGCTCAGCGGGCGAGACTGCTGGGCTTCCGCGACCACGCGTCATCCGTCACCGCCGACGAGACCGCGCGTACCCCCGAGGCCGTCGCCGAGCTGCTCGGAAGGCTGGCGCCGGCCGCCGCGCGGAATGCCGCCGCCGAGAACGCCGCACTGCTGGGCGCGGCAGGCGAGGAGATCGACGAGGTGCGCTCATGGGACTGGGCCTTCTACGCCGAGCGCGTGCGTCAGGCCCGCTACGACGTCGACACCGCCGCGATGAAGCCGTACTTCGAGCTCGAGCGCGTGCTCCGTGACGGGGTGTTCCACGCGGCCGAACGACTCTACGGTGTGACCATCCGCGAGCGGGACGACCTCGTCGCCTACCATCCCGCCGCGCGCGTATTCGAGGTCACGGATGGCGACGGCACCCCGGTCGGCCTGTACATCGGCGACTTCTACATCCGCGACTCCAAGCGCGGCGGTGCATGGATGAACTCGCTCGTCTCGCAGTCGAGCCTGCTCGATGAGCCGGTCGTCGTGGTGAACAACCTCAACATCGGCAAGCCGCCAGCGGGAATGCCGACCCTGCTCACCGTCGACGAGACGGAGACGCTGTTCCACGAGTTCGGGCACGCCCTTCATGGTCTCTTCGCCCGGGTGCGCTATCCGAGGTTCTCCGGCACCAACGTGTTCCGCGACTTCGTCGAGTTTCCCAGCCAGGCCAACGAGATGTGGATGCTGTGGCCGGAGGTCCTCGCCAACTACGCCGTGCACCACGAGACCGGCGAGCCGATGCCAGGCGACCTCGTCGAGCGACTCGAGGCGTCGTCGACGTGGGGACAGGGATTCGGCACGAGTGAGTACCTCGCGGCCGCCATGCTCGATCAGGCCTGGCACCGCATCACCGCCGATGACGAGGTGACGGATGTCGCCGCGTTCGAAGCGCGCGCGCTGGCGGAGGCGGGGCTCGCCGATGAGGCCGTCCCCCCGCGCTACGCCAGCACCTACTTCGCGCACACCTTCGCCGGCGGGTACGACGCGGGGTACTACTCCTACATCTGGAGCGAGGTGCTGGATGCCGACACCGTGGAGTGGTTCCGGGAGAACGGCGGACTCACACGCGAGAACGGCGACCGTTTCCGTGCGCGCCTGCTCGGCGTCGGCGGGTCGAAGAACCCCCTCGAGGCGTACCGCGACTTCCGCGGGCGCGACGCCCGCATCGAGCCGCTACTGGAACGCCGCGGCCTGAGTTGACCGGTAGCTGCCCTACCTGCTGGTGAAAGCGAACGACGAAAGAGCCCGCGTATCGAAACCCGTCACTCGCACGTGCGAGGGCCTCGATACGCGGAGCCGCTGCGCGCCTGCGCTACTCGACCGGCGGTGCCGCTGGTTGAGTAGCCCCGCGACGAAGGAGCAGGGCGTATCGAAACCTGCCTGTCGCACGTGCGAGAGTCTCGATACGCGGAGCCGCTTCGCGTCTGCGCTACTCGACCGGCAGCACCCGCTGGTTGAGTCGCCCCGCGAGCGCAGCGAGCAAGGCGTATCGAAACCCGCCGGTCGCACGTGCGAGGGTCTCGATACGCGGAGCCGCTGCGCGTCTGCGCTACTCGACCGGCAGCTCCGCTGGTTGAGTAGCCCGCGAGCGCAGCGAGCAGGCGTATCGAAACCAAGAACTCGCACGTGCGAGGGTCTCGATACGCGGAGCCGCTGCGCGTCTGCGCTACTCGACCAGCGTCAGATGGCGAAGCCCAGGGCGCGCATCTGGTCGCGACCGTCGTCGGTGATGCGCTCGGGGCCCCACGGCGGCATCCACACCCAGTTGATGCGGAAGGCCTCGACGATGCCGTCGAGCGCCTCGCCGGTCTGCTCCTCGAGCACGTCGGTGAGCGGGCAGCCAGCGCTGGTCAGGGTCATGTGGATGACGAGAGCGTTGTTCTCGTCGTCCCACCCGAGGTCGTAGATGAGGCCGAGGTCCACGACGTTGACGCCGAGCTCGGGGTCCATCACGTCCTTGAGCGCCTCTTCGACCTGGTCGAAGAGTGCCGGAGCGAGAGTGGTGACCATGGTTCTAGCCTACGTTCGCCTCGGTGAGGTACCGGTCGTAGCCCTCGTCTTCAAGGCGATCGGCCAGCTCGCGCCCACCCTGCTCGGCGACTCGGCCGTCGACGAAGACGTGCACGAAGTCGGGCTGGATGTAGCGCAGGATGCGGGTGTAGTGCGTGATGAGCAGGATCCCGAGGCCGGTGTTGGCCTTGGCGCGGTTGACGCCCTCCGACACGATCTTGAGCGCGTCGACGTCGAGGCCGGAGTCCGTCTCGTCGAGCACCGCGAAACGCGGACGGAGGAGCTCGAGCTGCAAGATCTCATTGCGCTTCTTCTCACCGCCGGAGAAGCCCTCGTTCACGTTGCGCGCGGCGAACGACGGGTCCATCCGCAGGCCTTCCATCGCCGCCTTGACGTCCTTGCCCCACGTGCGGATGGCCGGAGCCTCGCCGTCGATCGCGGTCTTGGCGGTGCGAAGGAAGTTGGTGTTGGTCACACCCGGGATCTCGACGGGGTACTGCATCGCGAGGAACAGCCCGGCGCGGGCGCGCTGGTCGACGCTCATGGCGAGCACCTCCTCGCCGTCGAGCAGGATGGAGCCGCCCTCGACGTGGTACTTGGGGTGGCCGGCGATCGTGTACGCCAGGGTGGACTTGCCCGAGCCGTTGGGGCCCATCACCGCGTGGATCTCGCCCTCGTTGATGGTGAGGTCGACACCCTTGAGGATGTGTTTGGTTCCCTGGTCGGTCTCGACGCTGACGCGGAGGTCCTTGATCTCAAGAACGGACATGGATTCTCTATCTCTTTCGTTCGATCGGCGCGGCTGGCGCCGGAAGTTCGGTTGGCGGATCAGACCGCTACGGTCACGGCGGGGTCGACGAAGACGAAACCGTCCCGCACCTCCACCTGGAACACGGGCACCGGTTCGTAGGCCGGGAGCGTGAGGGGCTTGCCGGTGCGCAGAGAGAACTGCGAGCCGTGCGCCCAGCATTCGAGGGTGGGCCCATCGACGCTTCCGGCCGAGGCATCGTCCTCGACGAAACCCTCTGAGAGCGAGATGTCGCCGTGGGTGCAGGTGTCGCCGATGGCGAACACGTCGCCCGTGGCATCCTTCACGACGGCGATCGCAACACCGTCCACGACGAACCGCTTGGCCTCGTTCTCGGGGAGCTCATCGACGGAGCAGAGCTGGGATGCGGGCATCAGCTCACGCTCGTTCCGGCCAGTTCGGCTTCGAGGGCGGCCTGGAGGCGCTGCTCGAGGTCGGCGTCGCCGATCTGCTGCACGATCTCGCTGAGGAAGCCGCGCACCACCAGACGGCGGGCCTCGTCCTCGCGGATGCCCCGAGCCATCAGGTAGAACAGCTGCTCGTCGTCGAAGCGTCCGGTGGCGCTCGCGTGGCCGGCGCCCGCGATGTCGCCGGTCTCAATCTCGAGGTTCGGCACCGAGTCGGCGCGCGTTCCGTCGGTGAGAACGAGGTTGCGGTTCTGCTCGTAGCTGTCCGTGCCGACGGCCTTGTTGCCGATGAGCACGTCGCCGATCCACACCGTCCGTGCCCCGTCGCCCTGCAGGGCGCCCTTGTAGGTGACCCGGGAGCGCGTGTTGGGAGCGTCGTGATTGACGTAGACCTGCTGCTCGAGGTGCTGTCCTGCGTCGGCGAAGTACATGCCGAAGGCCTCGATGTCCGCACCCTGCTCAGCGAGGTGGGTGGAGGGGTTCACCCGCACGATCGACCCGCCGAGCGAGACGACGATGTGCTTGAGCTTGGCGTCGCGTCCGACCCGGCTGAAGTGGTTGGCCAGGTGGATGGCGGTGTCATCCCACTCCTGCACGCTCACGACGGTGAGCTGGGCGCCCTCCCCCACGAGGATCTCGACGTTCTCGGCCAGCAGAGCGTCTCCGCTGTTCTCCAGCACGACGAGCGCGCGGCTGAACGGGGCGGCGTCGATGATGGTGTGCGCACCGCGCGCACCGCCGCCGAGTCCGGAACGGCGCACGTGCACCGCCTTGGCATCCTCGCCGGACACGTCCACGACGAGGGCCTTCTCGAACGCGGTCCACGCGTTGGCGGATGCCCGGTCCTCGGGCGTCCCCGCCGTGCCGACGCGGGTGTCCTCGCGCGAGGTCCAGCCGACGGTGACGCCGTCGGCGTCCGTCGACGTGACGTCGTAGGACGAGCCGTTCAGCTCACCCGCCGTCAGCGCGGTGAGTCGAGAGACGGGCGAGTAGCGCCAGTCCACCTCGCGACCGGTGACGGCCGGGAAGTCCTCGACGTTCGTCGACGTGAAGCGCTCGGAGCGGGTCTGGACCGGCGCCTTGTTGGCCCAGTCCCCGTCGCTGTGCTGCTTCAGTCCGTGCTGCTCGAAGGTGGGAACGGTGGGTGCGTTGGTGACGGCACTCATCTAGCCTACGGATCCTTCCATGCTCATCTCGATGAGCTTGTTGAGTTCGAGCGCGTACTCCATGGGCAGCTCACGGGCGATCGGCTCGATGAAGCCGCGCACGATCATCGCCATCGCCTCGTCCTCGGGCATTCCGCGGCTCATCAGGTAGAACAGCTGCTCCTCGCTCACGCGCGAGACGGTGGCCTCATGGCCGAGCTGCACATCGTCGACACGGATGTCGATGGCCGGGTAGGTGTCGGACCGCGAGATCGTGTCGACGAGCAACGCGTCGCACCGGACGGTGTTGGCCGCGTGGTGCGCGTTGGCATCCACTCGCACCTCGCCGCGGTAGCCGGCACGACCTCCGCCGCGGGCGATCGACTTGGAGACGATCGAGGACTGCGTGTACGGCGCCATGTGGATCATCTTGGCGCCGGCATCCTGGTGCTGACCCGGGCCGGCGAACGCCACAGACAGGGTCTCGCCCTTGGCGTGCTCCCCCATCAGGAAGATGGACGGGTACTTCATGGTGACCTTGGAGCCGATGTTGCCGTCGATCCACTCCATGGTCGCGCCCTCGGCAGCCGTCGCCCGCTTGGTGACGAGGTTGTAGACGTTGTTCGACCAGTTCTGGATGGTCGTGTAGCGAACGCGGGCGTTCTTCTTCACGATGATCTCGACGACCGCGGAGTGCAGCGAGTCGCTCTTGTAGATGGGAGCCGTGCAGCCCTCGATGTAGTGCACGTAGCTGCCCTCGTCGGCGATGATGAGGGTGCGCTCGAACTGGCCCATGTTCTCGGTGTTGATGCGGAAGTAGGCCTGCAGCGGGATCGACACCTGGACGCCCGGCGGAACGTAGACGAATGATCCACCCGACCAGACGGCGGTGTTGAGCGCGGCGAACTTGTTGTCGCCCGACGGGATCACCGTTCCGAAGTACTCCTCGAAGAACTCGGGGTGCTCCTTGAGTGCCGTGTCGGTGTCCATGAAGATCACGCCCTGAGCCTCGAGCTCCTCGTTGATCTGGTGGTAGACCACCTCGGACTCGTACTGAGCGGCGACGCCGGCGACGAGGCGCTGGCGCTCCGCCTCGGGGATGCCGAGCTTCTCGTAGGTGCTCTTGATGTCGTCGGGCAGGTCCTCCCAGCTCTGGGCCTGCTTCTCGGTGGAACGAACGAAGTACTTGATGTTGTCGAAGTCGATCTCCGACAGGTCGGCGCCCCACGTGGGCATGGGCTTGCGCTCGAACAGCTTGAGGGCCTTGAGGCGGCGCTGCAGCATCCAGTCCGGTTCCGCCTTGAGGCTGGAGATATCGCTGACCACCTCTTCCGAGATGCCGCGCCGAGCGGATGCGCCTGCGGCGTCCGAGTCGGCCCAGCCGAACTCGTAGACACCGAGTCCTTCCATTTCGGGGCGGTCGATGAGCACGTCCGACATAATCTCCTCTTTCCTACCTTCGCCAACCGGATATCAGTCCGGCTCATTCCCCTCCCGCGCGTGTGTGCGACGGTCACGAGGCGTGATGTGCGTGGGCAGCTTCTGCGCGTCCCTATGATTGTTGGAGGAACCGCGACCACTCTGGCCGCCCGATCTGCGCGGCGGGGCCCGCTGTTTCCAACTGATCAAGTCTACCTGAGGACCACCCCGCGTGAAGCGTTTCTGGAACTGGCTGCCCGATCACGTCGATCGGCGCGTGCGCGTGCTGGCGTGGCTGTCGCTGATCTGCCAGGTCGTGCTCGTGGGCACCGGCGGACTCGTGCGGCTCACGGCATCCGGCCTCGGCTGTCCCACCTGGCCGACCTGCACCGACGACTCGCTCGTGAACACGCCCGAGATGGGCGTGCACGGCATCATCGAGTTCGGCAACCGCACGCTGACGTTCGTGCTGGTCGTCATCGCGATCGCCATGTTCCTCGCCGTCATCCGCTTCCGCGCCGAGCGCCGCGACCTGTTCCTGCTCGCCCTCTTCATCGGCCTGGGTATCCCCGCCCAGGGCGTCATCGGCGGCCTCAGCGTGCTCACCCACCTGAACCCCTACGTCGTCGGCCTCCACTTCGTGATCTCGGTCGTGCTGGTGTGCCTGGCGACCGTCCTCGTCGTCCGCGTGTACGCCACACCCGGCCCGCGCGAGCGCGCCGTGCCGCGCTGGTTCGCGGTGCTCGCCGTCGTGCTCAGCGTGCTCGTGGCGATCACGATCGTCTTCGGCATCCTCACCACCGGGTCCGGGCCGCACGCCGGAGACGCGAACGCGCCGCGCAACGACCTGAACCCGGAGCTGTTGCAGCACGTGCACTCGTGGCCCGCGTATGCCGTCCTCGCGGTCACGCTGGTGATGCTCGTGGCGACCTTCACCGCGCGCATCCCCGGCCGCCGGGCGGTGCTCCTGCTCCTCGCCGTCGAGGTGCTGCAGATCATCGTGGGCCTGTGGCAGGCTCGCACCGGCCTGCCGCCCTTCCTCGTCGGCATCCACATGGTGCTCGCCGTGACTCTCGCGGCCGCGACCACCAATGTCGTGATGGGACTCACACGGCGCGTCTCGCCCTCCGCCGAGGACGTGGAGCGACCGCACGCCGTCACAACCGCCTGAGCGACTCGCCCGGCGTGCCGCTCCCCCGCTCCCGGAGCACGACGTAGGCTCCCGTCATGGCGGCGGCATCCGTGCTCGGCAGACAGTCCTCCTCGATCGGGGAGGACGGATGACGCCCGAGCGCCTCGACATCGAGTCCCTCGCGCTGGTGCACGCCGCGGCCGCACGTCGGCGGCTGATCGAAACGCCGTTCCCCCAGGGCATGATGCCGGTCTACGTCGACCTCTACCTCGCGGGGGCCCCGGTCGCCTCCTGCGCCGTGCTTCCGGATGATCGCGCCATCGACCTGCTGCACGACCTCACCCGTCTGCTCGACGCGGACACCATCGTGCACACCTGCGACGCCTATCTCGCGGCCGCATCGTCCCCGACGTCGGCGGCGAGCGTGCAGTCCCGGTTCGAGGTGGGAGATCCGAGCGTGTGCGAAGGCATCGCCGTGATGATCGTCTCCCTCGAGGAGGGTGCTCTCTCGGTACGGCTGCCGTACGCGCGCAGCGTCGTCGACGGCGTCGAGTTCCACGACGCGGCGGTGTCGGGCCTGGAGGACGATGACCGCATCGATGAAGCGCTGGCATCCCGACTTCTGGCCATGCTCGACGACTCCGACCTCGGCGTCGCTCCGCTGCCCACCTTCGACGGGGACGAGCTCGCCATCCTGCTGCACGACCCCGACGAGCGCTCGGCCTGCGACGGCTGGGGACTCACCAGCGGTGGCGTGTCGAACGTTCCGGACGGCCATCCGCTGCTCGCTCTGCTCGGCGCCGCACGCTCGAGCATTCGAAGCCGAGGCTGAGGACGCCTAGAACGGCAGCAGCGGGTCGATCGCTATCGCCAGGAACAGCAGCGAGAGGTACGCGATGGACCCGTGGAACACTCGCATCGGCGACGCATCGCCGTGACGGATGGCCAGGTTGTAGAGCCGGTGCGTCTCGTAGATGAACCAGCCGCCCGCAGCGAGCGCGACGACCGAGTAGAGCACGCCCATGCCCGCCACCGGGACCAGCAGCAGCGAGCAGGCCACCGTCGCCCAGGCGTACAGCACGACCTGCAGGCCGACGGCCGCCCGCCCCCGCACGACCGCGAGCATCGGAACACCGGCCGCCTTGTAGTCCTCGCGGTACTTCATCGACAGCGGCCAGTAGTGCGGCGGCGTCCACAGGAAGATGACCATGAACAGGATGAAGGGGGTCCAGGTGAGCGAGCCGGTCACGGCCGCCCATCCGATCAGTACCGGCATGCACCCCGCGACTCCGCCCCAGACGATGTTCTGCGAGGTGCGGCGCTTGAGGATGAGGCTGTAGAAGACGACGTAGAGCAGGATGGCGCCCAGGGAGAGGGCGGCAGCGAGCCAGTTCGCGAACACGCCGAGCCAGAGGATCGACGCGACACCCAGGACGTAGGCGAAGACGAGCGCCTCGCGGTCGCTGAGCTCACCCGTGACGAGCGGGCGCTTGCTCGTCCGCTTCATGACGCGGTCGATGTCACGGTCGATGTAGCAGTTGAACGCTCCAGCGGAGCCCGCGCTCATGGCGCCCCCGACGAGCGTCGCCAGCACGAGCCACACGGATGGCAGCCCGTTCTGGGCCAGGATCATGGTCGGCGCCGTCACGACCAGGAGCAGTTCGATGACACGGGGCTTGGTGAGGGCGACGTACGCAGCGACCTTGCGACGGATGCCGATGGGGCCCGCGGCGGGTCGGGTCTCGAGTGCGACGTTCATTGCTCCCCATCGTCCGGGGTTGCTCAGTGCTGCCCGGTAATGCAGCTTCGAGTCTAAGCCATCGCCGTAGCTCCGGACTCCGGCCGAGCGCCGCCGATCCGGACCCGCCCTCGGCTCCGATGTCAAGCGCGTCATACGCACCGGAGCCCTCCCTATACTGGAAACGCCCGCCGCTGCAGCATGCGTGCGACCCCCTCCAGAGTGCATGTGCTGCGCGCCGATGATGTTGATACGGCGGGCTTCGACAAGGCGGAGTCCGCCCAACAGAACGCGGCTCCCCGGCATCCGAAAGGGTCAGTTTCACGTGGCAGATCTGCAATGGGAACCCATCGACGAGAAAGCGGTGGACACCGCCAGAATCCTCGCCGCCGATGCTGTCGAGAAGGTGGGCAACGGCCACCCCGGAACGGCCATGAGCCTGGCCCCGGCCGCCTACCTGCTGTTCCAGCGCGTGATGCGCCGCGATCCATCGGACGCGGAGTGGATCGGGCGCGACCGCTTCGTGCTGTCGGCCGGCCACAGCTCGCTGACGCAGTACACGCAGTTCTACCTGGGCGGCTACGGCCTCGAACTCCAGGACCTCAAGGAACTGCGCACCTGGGGGTCGAAGACCCCGGGCCACCCGGAGTACGGGCACACCGACGGCGTGGAGATCACCACGGGGCCGCTCGGCCAGGGGCTTTCGTCGGCTGTCGGCATGGCGTACGCGCAGCGTTTCGAGCGCGGACTGTTCGACCCGGATGCCGCTGAAGGCACATCGCCCTTCGACCACCACATCTTCGTCATCGCCAGCGACGGCGACCTCGAAGAGGGCATCACGAGCGAGGCGTCGTCCCTCGCGGGGCACCAGGAACTCGGCAACCTCGTCCTCATCTACGACTCCAACCAGATCTCCATCGAGGACGACACCGATATCGCGTTCACGGAGGACGTGGCCAAGCGCTACGAGGCCTACCACTGGCACGTGCAGACGGTCGACTGGAAGAAGACCGGCGAGTACGTCGAGGATGTCCAGGAGCTCTACGATGCGATCGAGGCGGCGAAGGCCGTCACCGACAAGCCGTCGATCATCATCCTCAAGACGATCATCGGCTGGCCGAGCCCGAAGAAGCAGAACTCCGGCAAGATCCACGGCTCCGCGCTCGGCGCCGAGGAGCTAGCCGCCGTCAAGGAGGTGCTCGGGTTCGACCCCGAGAAGACCTTCGACGTCGACCCCGCCGTGCTCGAGCACACCCGCGAGGCCGTCGAGCGCGGTCAGGCCCAGCACGCCGAGTGGACCAAGAGCTTCGACGTCTGGGCCGAGGCCAACCCGGAGCGCAAGAAGCTGCTCGACCGCGTGCTCACGGGCGAAGCGCCGGAGGGCATGGAGGAGGCGCTTCCGGTCTTCGAGTCCGGAACCGAGGTGTCCACCAGGGCCGCATCCGGCAAGGTGATCAACGCCATCGCCCCCCTGATGCCTGAATTCTGGGGAGGATCGGCCGACTTGGCCGAGTCGAACCTGACGACGATCACGGATGCCGCATCCTTTGTTCCGCAGGAGCGCTCGACCCACGAGTGGACCGGCAACCCGTACGGCCGGGTGCTGCATTTCGGCATCCGGGAGCACGCGATGGCCGCCATCCTGAACGGCATCGTGCTGCACGGCAACACGCGACCCTACGGCGGCACCTTCCTCATCTTCAGCGATTACCAGCGGCCGTCGCTGCGCCTCGCGGCACTGATGAAGGCTCCGACCATCCTGGTCTGGACGCACGACTCCGTGGCCCTCGGCGAGGACGGACCGACGCATCAGCCCGTCGAGCAGCTCGCGACCTTGCGCGCGATCCCCGACTTCACCGTGATCCGTCCTGGCGACGCCAACGAGGTCTCCTATGCCTGGCTGGAGCTGCTCAGCCGTCGCAAGGGACCGGCCGGCATCGCGCTGACGCGGCAGAACATCCCCGTCTTCGAGCGTGGAGACGGCGAGGCATCCGGCGACACCTTGGCCTCGGCGAAGCACGTCGGCAAGGGCGCCTACATCCTCGCGGAGGCCCAGAACGGCGAGCCCGACGTCATCGTCATCGCCACCGGATCCGAGGTGCAGCTCGCCCTGCAGGCGCGCGACCGCCTCTCCGGAGAGGGCGTCAACGTGCGCGTGGTCTCGGCTCCCAGCCTCGAGTGGTTCGAGGAGCAGAGCGCCGAGTACCGCGAGAGCGTGCTACCGAAGGCCGTCACCGCCCGCGTGTCGGTCGAGGCGGGCACCAGCCTCACCTGGGTGCGCTACGTCGGCGATCGCGGTCGCAGCGTGTCCATCGAGCACTTCGGCGCATCCGCCGACTGGAAGACCCTGTTCGAGAAGTTCGGCATCACGACCGACCACGTCGTCGAGGCCGTCCGAGAGACCATCGCGTCGGCCTGAACCACGATCACGACGCGTACTGAGAGAAGACGAAGAGATGACTGAGACCAACACCACCACATCACCGCTCGCGGAGTTGTCCGCCGCCGGTGTGAGCATCTGGCTCGACGACCTGTCGCGCGAGCGCATCACCTCCGGGGGGCTGCAGAAGCTCATCGTCGAGCGCAACGTGGTGGGCGTGACCACCAACCCGACCATCTTCGCGGCCGCGCTGGCCAACGGCGAGGCCTACGACGCCCAGGTGCGCGAGCTGGCCGCGCATGGCGCATCCGTCGATGACGCGGTCTTCGAGATCACGACGGATGACGTGGCTCGCGCCGCCGAGATCTTCGCCCCGGTCTACGAGGCCACCGGCCACGTCGACGGTCGGGTCTCGATCGAGGTGGGGCCCGCTGTCGCGCACGACTCCGACCAGACCATCATCGACGCGAAGCGGCTGTGGGAGAAGGTCGACCGTCCCAACGCGATGATCAAGATCCCGGCGACGATCGAGGGGCTCGACGCCATCACCGAGGTGATCGGATCCGGAATCAGCGTGAACGTCACGCTCATCTTCAGCCTCGACCGTCACCGCGAGGTGATCCACGCCTACCTCGCCGGGCTCGAGAAGGCCCAGGCGGCCGGCATCGACCTCTCCACCATCGAGTCGGTGGCCTCCTTCTTCGTCTCCCGTGTCGACAGCGAGATCGACAAGCGTCTCGACGCGATCGGCACCGACGAGGCGAAGGCGCTCAAGGGCAAGGCGGGCGTCGCCAACGCGCAGTTGGCGTACGAGCTCTACGAGCAGGAGTTCGCCTCCGAACGGGCGCAGGCGCTCATCGCCGCCGGCGCGAACAAGCAGCGTCCGCTGTGGGCATCGACGGGCGTCAAGGACCCCGCCTACCCCGACACGCTCTACGTGACCAATCTCGTCGCCCCCGGTGTCGTGAACACCATGCCCGAGAAGACGATGGACGCCACGTTCGACCACGGGGTCGTCGAGGGCGACACCGTCACGGTGGCCTACGCGTCCGCAGCACGGACGCTCGACGACCTCGAGAAGGTCGGGATCTCCTATGACGACGTCACCGCCCTGCTCGAGAAGGAAGGCGTGGACAAGTTCGTGGTGTCGTGGAACGAACTGCTCGAGACGGTGCGCACCGCCTTGGATGCGGCCAAGTGAGCATCAGCATCTCGGTGACGGGCGCCGCGGCTGAAGCGGTTCGCACGCACCTCCCGGCGCTGGTCTCCGACCTCGTCGCATCCGGCATCACCGCCCTGGACCCTGCGCTGTGGGGGACGGACGCCGAGGACGAGGCCGCCCATCGGCTCGGCTGGACGGAGTCCGTTGCCGGCTCCCGGCCGCTCGTGGCCGAGATCACCGCCCTGCGCGAAGAGCTCCACGCGGCGGGGGTGCGGCACATCGCCCTCGCCGGGATGGGCGGATCCTCTCTCGCCCCAGAGGTCATCACGCGGACGACCGGTGTCGACCTGACCGTGCTGGACAGCACCGCGCCCGGCCAGGTGCTCGACGCGCTCGGAGATCGCCTGGCGGAGACCGCGCTCGTCGTGTCGTCGAAGTCGGGCTCGACGGTGGAGACCGACAGCCAGAAGCGAGTCTTCGAACGAGCATTCCGGGAGGCGGGCATCGATCCGCTCACCCGCATCGTCGTGGTCACCGACCCGGGATCGCCTCTGGACGAGGCCGCTCGCGCCGACGGCTATCGCGTCTTCAACGCCGACCCCACCGTCGGTGGCCGCTACTCGGCGCTCACCGCCTTCGGCCTGGTGCCGAGCGGTCTCGCCGGGGTCGACCTCGACGAACTGCTGGATGAGGCCGAGACCATCGCACTCCAGCTCGCCATCGACGAGGACGACAACCCGGGCCTCATCCTCGGGGCCGCCATCGCCGGGACGGCGCCGCTGCGCGACAAGCTCGGCCTCCTCGCGGACGGCACGCACATCGTCGGGCTCGGCGACTGGGTGGAGCAGCTCGTGGCCGAGTCCACCGGCAAGCTCGGCAAGGGCATCCTTCCCGTCGTCATCGATCACGACGCTCCCGAGCTCACGGAGGACCTGTCCGACTTCCTGCTCGTCAGACTGGTCGACGACGCCGGAGAACACGTGTTCCCGCATGGAAAGGCTAACGAGATCCGCATCAGCGGAACGCTCGGCGCCCAATTCCTGACCTGGGAATACGCCACCGCCGTCGCGGGACGGCTGCTCGGCATCAACCCCTTCGACCAGCCCGACGTCGAGTCGGCCAAGGCAGCCACCCGCGGGCTGCTCGATGCCACCCCCTCCCCCGAGCCGGCCGCGTTCGTCAGCGTGGGCATCGAGGTGCGCGGCACCGCCGACGTCATCGGCGCCTCCAGCGACCTCGCGTCGGCGATCGAGGTGCTCGTCGAGGAGCTGCCTGCAGGCGGCTACCTTGCGATCCAGGCCTACGTCGACCGCATCGCCCTTCCGCGGCTGGCCGAGCTGCGTGACATCCTCGCCAAGCGTTCCGGCAGGCCGGTCACCTTCGGCTGGGGCCCGCGTTTCCTTCACTCCACGGGACAGTTCCACAAGGGCGGTCCCGCGGTGGGGGTGTTCCTGCAGATCACGGAGAACGCGACGACCGACCTGGACATCCCCGATCGTCCGTTCACCTTCGGCCAGCTGATCCAGGCTCAGGCGAGCGGCGACGCGAGCGTCCTGGCCGACCATGGACGCCCGGTGCTGCGCCTCAACCTGACGGATGCGTCGGCCGACACGGCGGCGCTGTTCGACGCGATCCGATAGAGCACATGAATCCTTCAGACGTCACCCCCACTCACAATCCGCTCCGGTCGCCCGCCGACTACCGACTCAACCGCATCGCCGGCCCGAGTGCGCTGATCATCTTCGGCGTCACCGGCGATCTCTCGCGCAAGAAGCTCATGCCGGCCGTCTACGACCTGGCCAACCGCGGCCTGCTGCCCCCGGGCTTCGGACTCGTGGGCTTCGCCCGGCGCGACTGGGAGGACCAGGACTTCGCCACGATCGTCCACGACTCGGTCAAGCAGTACGCCCGTACCGAGTTCCGCGAGGAGGTCTGGGAGCAGCTGAGCCAGGGCATCCGCTTCGTCTCGGGGAGCTTCGACGATGACGAGGCGTTCGAGAACCTCAAGACGACGCTCGAGGAGCTCGATCGTGAGCGCGGAACCATGGGCAACCACGCGTTCTACCTGTCCATCCCGCCTAAGGCGTTCCCCGAGGTGACGGAGCAGCTGCGCCGCTCCGGCCTCGCGCAGGACACTCCCGGCCAGTGGCGGCGCGTGGTGATCGAGAAGCCGTTCGGGCACGACCTGAAATCCGCGCGTGAGCTCAACGAGGTCGTCGGCAGCGTCTTCCCCCAGGACTCGGTGTTCCGCATCGACCACTACCTGGGCAAGGAGACGGTGCAGAACATCCTCGCACTGCGCTTCGCGAACCAGCTCTACGAACCGATCTGGAACACCAACTACGTCGACCACGTGCAGATCACCATGGCCGAGGACATCGGCGTCGGTGGACGTGCCGGCTACTACGACGGCATCGGCGCGGCGCGCGACGTCATCCAGAACCACCTCCTGCAGTTGCTCGCGCTCACGGCCATGGAGGAGCCCATCTCGTTCAAGGCCTCCGATCTGCGCGCCGAGAAGGAGAAGATCCTGGCGGCCGTCCGACTGCCGGAGGACCTGTCCACCGTGACGGCTCGCGGCCAGTACGCAGGAGGGTGGCAGGGCGGCGAGAAGGTGCTCGGCTTCCTCGAGGAGGACGGCATGAGCCCCGAATCGACGACGGAGACCTACGCGGCCGTCAAGCTCGAGATCGGCACCCGCCGGTGGGCCGGAGTGCCCTTCTACCTCCGCGCGGGCAAGCGACTCGGACGCCGCGTCACCGAGATCGCGGTGGTGTTCAAGCGCGCACCGCAGCAGCTGTTCGCGAACAGCCAGACCGCCCAGCTCGGCCAGAACGCGCTTGTCATCCGTGTGCAGCCCGATGAGGGCGTCACCATCCGGTTCGGGTCCAAGGTCCCGGGTGCCGGCATGCAGGTGCGCGACGTGACGATGGACTTCGGCTACGGTCACGCCTTCACCGAAGCGAGCCCCGAGGCCTACGAGCGCCTCATCCTCGACGTGCTGCTCGGCGAGCCGCCGTTGTTCCCCCGGCACGAGGAGGTGGAGCTGTCGTGGAAGATCCTCGACCCCATCGAGGAGTACTGGGAGAAGGCGGGTGGCCCGCTCGACCAGTACAGCCCCGGTTCGTGGGGTCCGACATCAGCCGATGAGTTGCTCGCCCGCGACGGCAGAACCTGGAGACGCCCATGATCGTCGACCTTCCCGACACGACGACGAGCGGCATCTCCAAGTCGCTCGTGAAGCTGCGCGAGGAGGGCGGCGCGGTCGCCCTCGGTCGCGTGCTCACCCTCATCATCGCCTCCGAGGAGGCGACGGCCGAGGAGGCCATCGAGGCGGCGAACGAGGCGTCCCGCGAGCATCCCATGCGCGTCATCGTGCTCGTCACGGATGCGGCTGAGACGGATGCCGAGCCGCGCCTCGACGCCGAGATCCGTGTCGGCGGTGACGCCGGCGCCAGCGAGGTCATCATGCTGCGACCGCACGGCGAGGTCGCCAGCGACGAGCAGAGCCTCGTCATGGGCCTCCTCCTGCCCGATGCGCCCGTCGTGGTCTGGTGGCCGGGGTCGGCGCCCGACGTGCCGGGATCCTCGCCGCTGGGCCGCATCGCACAGCGGCGCATCACCGACGCCTCCGCCCGGGCCGCTGACCCGCAGCAGGCGCTCGTCAGCTGCGCGCGCACCTACACGCCGGGCGACGCCGACTTCGCCTGGACCCGCGTGACGCTGTGGCGCGCCCAACTCGCCGCCGTGCTCGACCAGCCGCCGTTCGAGAACATCACCCGGGTCGAGGTGTCCGGCTCTCTCGACTCGCCGTCGACCACCCTGCTCGCGGCGTGGCTGCACCTGGCCCTCCAGGCGCCGACGCAGTACGCCCTCACCGACGACGCGCACCCTCAGGGCATTCAGGGCGTCCGGCTCTTCCGCGGCGACGACTCGATCGACCTGGTGCGCATGAGCTCGGGAATCGCCACGCTCACGCAGCCGGGTCAGCCTCCGCACGAGGTCGCCCTCCAGCGCCGCAGCCTGCGGGACTGCCTGGCCGACGAGCTGCGCCGGCTCGACCCCGACGAGCTGTACGGTGAAGTCATCACCGCGGGGCTCGCCGGCCTCGACGCACCGGAGCCGATCACCACGGGAGCCCTCGCATGACCAGTGACAGACGCGTCCTCGTGCACGCCAGCACCGAGGAGCTCGCCGCATCCGTCGCCGCTCGCTTCATCACCAAGACCGTGGACATCCTCGACGACCTGGGAAGCGCCACGATCGTCCTCACAGGAGGTCGCGTCGGCACGGCCGTTCTCGCCGCGGTCAACGCGAGCCCGGCTCGCGACAGCATCGACTGGTCGCGTGTGAGCTTCTGGTGGGGCGATGAGCGGTGGCTGCCCCGCGATGACGACGAGCGCAACGAGAAGCAGGCACGGGACGCACTGCTCGACCACATCGCCGTCCCGCCGGAGAACGTGCACCCCTTTCCGGCGACGAATGACGGCATCGAGCTGGATGCGGCCGCTTCGCGTTACGAGGCGGAGCTGGCCGCGCACGGCGACGAGAGCGGCATGCCCCGCTTCGACATCACCTTCCTGGGGGTCGGACCCGACGGCCACATCGCTTCGCTGTTCCCGCACCGCTCGGGCATCAGCATCGACGACTGCGCCGTCATCCCCGTCCGCAACTCGCCCAAGCCGCCGCCCGAGCGACTCAGCCTCACCCGCCCCGCGTTGAACGCGTCCGAGCGCATCTGGTTGGTGCTCGCGGGCGCCGATAAGGCATCCGCGCTGGGCCTCGCCCTCGCCGGGGCCTCGCGCGATGAGGTTCCCGTCGCCGGCATCAAGGGCCGCAAGCGCACCGTCTTCTTCGTGGATGCGGA
Source organism: Orlajensenia flava (assembly GCF_004801905.1). GTDB lineage: Bacteria > Actinomycetota > Actinomycetes > Actinomycetales > Microbacteriaceae > Orlajensenia > Orlajensenia flava. The sequence continues at coordinate 475,203 of NZ_SSSN01000003.1, forward strand.
GGCCGCGGCGGAGGTGCCCGAGGGGCTCATCGCGCCGAGCTACTGAACGCAGGAGCCGGGCTCCAGCGCTCGATCGCCGATCGAAGGCCGTCAACCGCTTGGGCATCGGCGACCCCATCGAGTGCCCACGCGACGTAACCGTCCGGGCGGATGAACAGCGCCGTGTCGCCGAGTTCGGGAGCGTCGACTCGGATGATCGTGTCGGGCACGTCCAATCCCGTGATGCCGTCGTCGACCCCCGGGCCTGACACCAGGACCGGCTTGGCACGTCGCAGCACCTCGACCAGCCGCGTGTGTGCGCCGTCGCCACTGACGGTCAGCTCCGGCGCGAGGTGGCCGACGTACGAGTTCGACGGGTCGGCTCCCCCCATCTCGTACCGGACGTCGGCTCCCGACAGCATGCCCGCAAGGCGAGCGCGCGCCGCGACGTCGCCGAGCAACTCGGCCAGCAACTCGCGCTGGGCGTCCACGCCGGGACCTGGCGCCATGAGAGCCATCTGCGCCCGCGTGTGCATCAGGACGCGCGCGCTCGCGGGCATCCGCTCGCTCTCATAGCTGTCCAGCAGGTCGACGGGGGCGGCCCCGCTGACCACCGCTGCGAGTTTCCAGCCGAGGTTGAGCGCGTCCTGCAGGCCGAGATTGAGCCCGGGACCGCCCACTGCCGAGTGGACATGCGCGGCATCGCCGAGCAGCAGCACTCGTCCATCGCGGTAGCGACTGGCCTGACGCGAGTTCACTCCGATCACCCGGCGCATGTTCTCGTTTCGGCCGATGGCATCGGCAGCAACCGGCAGCGGGTGTCCGGTGACGCGCTCGAACGCTGCCTCGAGCTCTTCCTCCACGGGCTCGGCCGAGTCGTTCTCGGTCACGCTGGCGCCGTTCCACTCCATGACGGAGACGAGCATGCGGCCGGGCGCACCGAGCGGCATGATGGCTACCACCCCGGTCGGGAATCGATTGTGCCGGAAGGGCGCGACAGTGCTCTTCCCCAGACGGATGCCGCCCGTCGCGGAATCACGCGCGTCGTCTGAGATGCCGACGTGCGCCGACCGCGAGACGAATTCGTCGCTCGTGACCCCGTCGAAGTCGATGCCGGCGTGCTTGCGCACGAAGCTGCGTCCTCCGTCCGCGCCGACGACGTACGCACCCGTAAGGGTCGTGGTGCCCGCCGGGCCGCTCACCTCTACGTCGATCGAACCGTCCGACGACTGCGGCGAGCTCGTCTGCCGGAAGCCCAGCACCTCGACGCCGCGCCGGATCTCGACGCCGAGTTCCCGCGCTCGCGCCTCCAGCACCTCCTCGATCCGGGTCTGCGGCACCATCATCAGGGTGAGGGGAACGTCGACGTCACGCAGGTCGAGCGGGATCCCGCCGAACTGGAAGAAGGGCGCGGACGGCGCCGGGCCCGCGGAACCGGCCAGGGGTTCGTAGAGTCCGCGCTGGTCGAGGCACTGCAACACCTGGCCGACCAGGCCATTGGCTCGCTGCGCCGTTGTTCGCCCGTCCAGCCGCTCGACGACGAGCGCGCGAGCTCCCCCGAGGGCGAGCTCGCATGCGAGGAGGAGGCCGTTCGGTCCTGCTCCCGAGATGATGACGTCCGCGTCCATGATGATCCCCTTCCCACGTCACCGACGGCGACTCGGCTGTCAGTGTAGATTGACACATGGCGCGCTGTCAATCTAGACTGACAGCATGACGATCGACCTCGACGCGCAGCTCAGCGCCGCTGACCCGGCAATCCGACTCCGCGCCGTCGGCGCGCTCCACCGGCTGGCGGAGCGCATCGAGGTGGCAGCGGTCGACGCAGCACGTGCCGACGGTTGGTCGTGGGAGCAGATCGGCGACGCCCTCGGCGTCTCCCGGCAATCCGTGCACACGAAGTACGGGAAGTGAGGACAGACATGCACGAGACCTACCCCTCGGACGTCCGGCGGGCCGTGACCGCCGCCGCTGATGAGGCGATCCGACGCGGCGATCGCCGTATCGGCACGGACCACCTGCTCCTCGGCGTCCTCGCCACGGCGGAACCCGAGGCGATTGCCGCGCTCGGTACTGACTTCGACAGTGCCTCGGCGGCATTCGACCGCCTGGATGTCGAGGCCCTCGGAAGCATCGGCATCCGCGCCACCGCTCCCCCGGTGAGCCTGCGGCAAACGACCGCGCGACGGCTCCCGCTCACCTCGGCGTCCCGCGCGGTGCTGCAGCGGAGTCTGCGCTACGCGGTCGCCGCCCGCGGACGCAGGCGGATCCACAGCGACAACATCATCCTGTCGCTGCTGGACTGCACCCCACCCGACCCGGCCGCCGCCCTGCTGGACGTCCTCGGATGCGACCGCGCGGCGATTCGAGAGCAACTCGGCTGAGACGACGAAGACCCTCGCCCGAACAGGACGAGGGTCTTCGTGAAAGTGCCGTTATTCGGCGGATGCGGTGCCGCGACGTTCGCGCAACTGCTGCAGCGCCTCGTCGAGCAACTGCTCCGCCTCCTGCTCGGTTCGCCGCTCCTTGACATAGGCCAGGTGGGTCTTGTACGGCTCCATCTTGGCCACGAGCGGCGGGTTGTCCTTGTCGCGACCGGCCGGCAGACCCGACTGCGGGGAATCGATCGTCTCGGGGATCTCCTCCTCGGGCAGGTTCGCGGCGAAGTAGCGGACGGTCTCGTTGCCGAGAGCGTCCCAGTACGACACGGCAACCCGGTCGGCGTGGAACCCGCGGTCCTGCTCGCCCATCGGGCCTGCTCCGACGCGCGAACCCCGGATGGCGCTGCTTCCTGATGCCATGCGATCAGGCTCCCGTCTCGAACTTGGTGATGAGGCCCAGCACCACGATGCACGCGATCCAGACGAGCGCGAGAATCACCGTGATGCGATTGAGGTTGCGCTCCGCGACACCGGAGGCACCGAGGTTGGAGGTGACGCCACCGCCGAACATGTCGGAGAGACCGCCACCGCGCCCCTTGTGCAAGAGGATGAGGAGGGTGAGCAGGAGGCTCGTGAGCCCGAGCAGCACCTGCAGAACAACCTGGAGAATCTCCACGGAAAACCTTTCAGCTATCAGCGCGCGAGGGCGCCGCGACCACAAGCAAGTATAACCGGCTGACGGGCGGCGGCCTCGACAGGCCCGGGAGTCGACCCGGGCCCGTCGTGGCGCAGGTCAGAGACCGACGTGCTGCGGGAAGCGGACGATGCTGGCGAACTCGTCCAGGTCGAGGCTGGCACCGCCCACGAGGGCGCCATCCACGTTCGGTTCGCGCATGAACCCGGCGATGTTGGCCGCCTTGACGGAACCCCCGTAGAGGATGCGGGTCTTCGCCGCAACGTCCTCGCCGAGGGTCTCCACGAGAACCGTGCGGAGCGCTGCAGCGACCTGCTCGGCCTGCTCGGGCGTCGCTGCCTGGCCCGAGCCGATCGCCCAGACCGGCTCGTAGGCCACCACGACATCGGCTGCGCCGGTCACGCCTGCCAACGCAGCTCGCAGCTGCGCGACCGGAACGGCGCTCGGACCGTGCTTCTCCAGGTCGTCCGCGGTCTCGCCGACGCAGATGATCGGCACGAGGTTGTGCCGGAGGGCCGCCTGCACCTTCGCGCCGACCACCTCATCCGTCTCGTTGTGCAGAGTGCGCCGTTCGGAGTGTCCGATGATGACGTAGCTGCATTCGAGCTTGGCCAGGAAGGCACCTGAGATCTCGCCGGTGTATGCGCCGGAATCGTGCTCCGACAGGTCTTGCGCACCGAAGGCGATGGGCAGCTTGTCGCTGCTCACGAGCGTCTGAACGCTCCGCAGGTCGGTGAACGGCGGGAACACCGCCACCTCGGCCGCCGCGAAGTCGTGCTTGGCGTCGCCTAGGCTCCACGCCAGCTTCTGCACGAACGCAATCGCCTGCAGGTGATCGAGGTTGAGCTTCCAGTTGCCCGCTATGAGCGGGGTTCGCGTCACTGCCATCCGAGGACCTCCAGGCCGGGAAGATGCTTGCCCTCGAGGAACTCGAGGCTGGCGCCGCCGCCGGTCGACACATGGCCGAACTGATCGTCGCGGAAGCCGAGGGCACGGATGGCGGCAGCCGAGTCGCCGCCGCCGACGACGCTGAGGCCGTCGACCTCGGTGAGCGCCTGCGCGACCGCCTTGGTTCCCGCCGCGAATGGGGCCAGCTCGAACACGCCCATCGGCCCGTTCCAGAACACCGTCTTCGAGTCGCGGATGACGTCGGCGAATGCTGCGGCGGTGTCGGGACCGATGTCGAGGCCGAGACCGGATGCACCGAACGGCGAGTCCTCGATGGAGTCGGCCGGACGCACCACGTGCTCGGCATCCGCCCCGAACTTGGACGCCACCACGACGTCGGTCGGCAGGACGATGTTGACTCCGCGTTGCTCGGCGTCGGTGAGGTAGCCCTTCACGGTGTCGATCTGATCGGCCTCCAGCAGGCTCGAACCGACCTTGTGACCCTGCGCCGCGAGGAAGGTGAACAGCATGCCGCCGCCGATGAGCAGTGTGTCAACACGCGGCAGCAAGTGTCCGATGACGCCGAGCTTGTCACTGACCTTCGACCCGCCGAGCACCACCGCGTACGGCTTCTCGGGCGTGCGCGTGAGTCTCTCCAGCACGTCGAGCTCCGCCGCGATGAGCAGGCCGGCAGCGCTCGGAAGCAACTGGGCCAATTCGTACACGCTGGCCTGCTTGCGGTGGACGACGCCGAAGCCGTCCGAGACGAACGCCGTCCCGAATGCGGCCAGCTTCTCGGCGAACGCACGTCGCTCACCCTCGTCCTTCGACGTCTCGCCCGGATTGAACCGCAGGTTCTCGAGGACGGCCAGCTGGCCGTCCTCGAGGGCCGCGACGGTGCTCTCGGCGGAGTCGCCGACCGTGTCGGTGGCGAACGCGACGGGCGAGCCGAGCAACTCCCCCAACCGGTCGGCTGCCGGCCTCAGGCTGTACCGATCGTCGGGAGCGCCGTCGGGCCGGCCGAGGTGCGAGACCACGATGACCTTGGCGCCGTCGCCGAGCAGCTTCTGAAGAGTGGGCAACGAGGCGCGGATGCGCCCGTCATCCGTGATCTGGCCGTCCTTCAACGGCACGTTCAGGTCGCAGCGGACGATGACGCTCGTTCCGCCGAGCGGCCCGAGCTCCTCGATGGTGCGCAGGGACACGCGGCGCCTCAGAGACGCTCGGCGACGTACTCGGCGAGGTCGACGAGACGGTTGGAGTAGCCCCACTCGTTGTCGTACCACGAGGCGACCTTCACCTGGTCGCCGATCACCTTGGTGAGGCCGGCGTCGAAGATGGAGGAGTGCGGGTCGCCCTCGATGTCGCTCGAGACGATCTCGTCCTCGGTGTACTTGAGGATTCCCTTGAGCGGGCCCTCCGAAGCGGCCTTGTACGCGGCGTTGACCTCCTCGACCGTCACCGGACGCGAGGCGGTCACCGTGAGGTCGGTGATGGAGCCGGTCGGAACCGGAACGCGCAGGGCGTAGCCGTCGAGCTTGCCGACGAGCTCGGGCAGCACCAGGCCGAGAGCCTTGGCCGCACCGGTCGACGTCGGGATGATGCTCAGCGCGGCGGCGCGGGCACGACGGAGGTCGCTGTGCGGGCCGTCCTGCAGGTTCTGGTCGGCCGTGTACGCGTGCACCGTGGTCATCAGGCCGCGCTCGATGCCGAAGGTGTCGTTGAACACCTTGGCGAGGGGGGCGAGGCAGTTGGTGGTGCAGGAGGCGTTGGAGATGATGTCGTGGGTCGCCGCGTCGTAGGTGCCCTCGTTCACACCGAGCACGAGGGTAGCGACATCCGAACCCGATGCGGGTGCGGAGACGATGACCTTCTTGGCACCCGCGGTGATGTGCTTGCGGGCGTCCTCCGACTTGGTGAAGCGGCCGGTCGACTCGATGACGATGTCGACTCCCAGGTCTCCCCACGGGAGGTTGGCGGGGTCGCGCTCCTCGAAGACGCGGATGGACTTGCCGTTGACGATGATGTTCTCGTCGTCGTAGCTCACCTCGGCGTCCAGGCGGCCGGTGATCGAGTCGTACTTGAGCAGGTGAGCGAGCGTCTTGTTGTCGGTGAGGTCGTTCACCGCCACGAGCTCGAGGTCGCTGCCCTTGGCGAGCGCGGCCCGGAAGTAGTTGCGGCCGATGCGGCCGAATCCGTTAATACCGATCTTTACGGACACGAATGACTCCTGTTGCGAATGGCGCGTCAGCGCGGTGTGTGGGTGTGAACAAGAACGGGACAACGGCGTCCCAGGCCGCAGAGCGGCCCGCCGCTATGACAGTAGCAGCAGCCCCGAGGTCTTCTCACGGGCGGTCGTCAGGCGCTGGGCGACGTTGGCCCAGTTCACGATATTCCAGAACGCCTTGATGTAATCGGCCCGCACGTTCTTGTAGTCGAGGTAGTAGGCGTGCTCCCAGACGTCGAGCATGAGCAGCGGAACGATGCCAGCGGGAAGGTTGCCCTGCTGGTCGAAGAACTGCACGATGATCAGGCGCTGGCCGATCGAGTCGTAGGCGAGCACCGCCCATCCGGAGCCCTGCACGCCGGCGCCGACCGCGGTGAAGTGCGCCTGGAACGCGTCGAAGGAGCCGAACTCGTCGTCGATGGCGGATGCGAGGTCGCCCGTGGGCTTGTCTCCGCCATCCGGCGACATGTTCGTCCAGAAGATGGAGTGGTTGACGTGGCCGCCGAGGTTGAAGGAGAGGTCCTTCTCGAGCTTGTTGACGTTGGCCAGGTTGCCGCTCTCACGAGCTTCGGCGAGCTGGCTGAGGGCGGTGTTCGCCCCCGTCACGTAGGCCTGGTGGTGCTTGGAGTGATGCAGCTCCATGATCGTTCCGCTGATCGACGGCTCGAGGGCCGAGTAGTCGTAGGGAAGTTCCGGGAGCGTGTATTCAGCCATGTGCGCTTTTCCTCCTTCAGGGGCCGGCGCAAGCCGCAGCCGACCGTAGGCGACCTCCTCAGTCTAGTGAGGCGGTTCGCGCCGTGACGCGGGCTTGCGTCACATCGCGCGGGCCGTTAGAGCGGGTCGAGATCCGTCGGCAGGTTCGCCTCGGTGTCGGGAATGCCGAGATCGATGGCCTTCTTGTCGGCCATGGCGAGCAGGCGACGGATGCGGCCGGCAACCGCGTCCTTGGTCATCGGCGGGTCGGCGTGGTGGCCGAGCTCGTCGAGGCTCGCCTCACGGAACCGCAGTCGCAAGTCGCCTGCGTAACGCAGATGCTCGGGAATGTCATCGGCGAGGATCTCCATGGCGCGCTCGACCCTCGAGCAGGCAGCGACCGCGGCCTGGGCGGACCGACGCAGGTTGGCGTCGTCGAAGTTGACCAGACGGTTGGCCGTCGCCCGCACCTCGCGACGCTGACGCAGCTCCTCCCAGTTGCGCACCGTGTCGGTTGCGCCCATGTGGACGAGCATCGCGCTGATGGCCTCGCCGTCACGGATGACCACCCGGTGCACGCCCCGCACCTCCCGCGCCTTCGCGGCGACGCCGAGGCGGCCGGCCGCGCCCACGAGCGCCATGGCCGACTCGTTGCCGGGGCAGGTGACCTCGAGCGCGGCGGAGCGGCCGGGGTCCGTGAGGGTGCCCTGGGCGAGGAAGGCTCCGCGCCAGACGGCGGCGACCTCCTCGCGTGAACCCGTCGTCAGGCGGTTGGGGAGCCCGCGGATGGGGCGCCGCCGTGCGTCGAGCAGGCCCGTCTGGCGGGCCAGGGTCTCGCCGCCGTCGATCACGCGGACGAGGTAGTGACTGTTGCGGCGGAGGCCGGATGCGGCGACGACCGAGGCGTCGCTGCGCACGCCGTACAGCTCGGCGAGATCCTTGCGCACTCGGCGGGCGACGGTGGCCGAGTCGAGCTCGGACTCCACGGCGATGCGTCCTGAGATGGTGTGCAGGCCGCCGGAGAACCGCAGGATGGTCGCCAGCTCGGCAGCCCTGACGCTGTTCTTGCTGCTCACGACAGCCGCGAGCTCCTCTTTGACGTCAGCGGTCAGAGCCAATCGATGTTCCATTCTGTTGCGGTGGGTGGTGGGCGGGGCCGGTCACTCGCGACCGAGGTCGCGGTTCCTGACGCTCACCCCGACACCCGGATACTGTTCCAGTCTCTGGGCGAGCTCCCGAGCCAGCGCCACCGAGCGGTGCTTGCCCCCGGTGCATCCGATGGCGATGGTGGCGTGCCGCTTGTTCTCGCGGCGGTAGCCGGTGAGCACCGGTTCGAGGGCGGCGGCATAGCGATCGATGAACTCGAGGGCGCCGGGTTGCCCGAGTACGAATTCTCTCACGGACTCCTCGAGCCCCGTGTGACCACGCAGCTCGGGGATCCAGAACGGGTTGGGGAGGAACCGCGCGTCGGCGATGTGGTCGGCGTCGGCCGGCACCCCGTACTTGAAGCCGAAGCTCACGATCGTGACCCGGACCGCCGCCGCGTCCTCCGCCGAGAACAGGTCGGTGATGGTCGTCGAGAGCTGGTGGATGTTGAGCTCCGAGGTGTCGACGACGATGTCGCTGGCGTCTCGCATGTCCAGGAGCCGCTCGCGCTCGGCCGCGATGCCGTCGAGGATCGTGCCGTCGCCCTGCAGAGGGTGCGGCCGGCGCACCGACTCGAACCGGCGCACGAGCGCGGCATCCGAAGCGTCTAGGAAGAGCACCCGCAGCTCGGTACCACCGCGGATGGACGCCACCATCTCGGACAACTCGGAGAAGAACCCGCGACCGCGCACGTCGACGACCGCGGCGACCTTGGGCAGCCCGCTCGCGGCGCGCTCCGCCAGTTCCATGAGCGGTCGCAGCATCTGCGGCGGGAGGTTGTCGACCACGTACCAGCCCAGGTCCTCGAGCGCATTGGCGACCGTCGACCTCCCGGCACCCGACATGCCGGTAACGATGAGGATCTCGTTCTGCGGGGCGTCAGCCATTCTCGGTCATGCCTTCGCTCGGGGGTGAACCCTCAGCCTAGCGAGCCGCCTCAGGACTCGCTGGCCAAATGGTCGTGGATGGTGGCGGCCAGGGTCGGCCCGATTCCGTGGACCTCGCCGATCTCGGCGACGGATGCCTGGCGCAGACGCGCGACGGACCCGAAGTGCTTGAGCAGCACGGCGACACGCGACGGGCCGAGGCCGCCGATCTCCCCGAGGACGGAGGCGATGTCCCGCTTGCGCCTGGCGCGCTGATGCGTGATCGCGAAGCGGTGCGCCTCATCGCGGATGCGCTGGAACAGGAACAGCGCCTCGCTGTTGCGCGGGAGGATGACGGGGAAATCCGAGTCGGGGAGCCAGATCTCCTCGAGTCGCTTGGCGATGCCGGCGAGCTGGATCCCGCGAACACCCGACTCCCGCAGCGCCCGCGCGGCAGCGGCGACCTGGGGCTGGCCACCGTCGACGATGAGCAGGTTCGGGCGGTAGGCGAACTTACGGCGCTTGGTCGGCTCCACGGTTCCGTCGGAGAGCACGTCGTCTTCCGGTTCGCGCATCGCTGCGCTCTCGCCGGCATCGGCGGCACCGGCGTCCGCCGCGTCGTCGCCATCCGCCAGGTAGGCGAGCCGGCGGGTGAGCACCCGGTAGATCGAGTCGGTGTCGTCGCTGGACTCCGGAACGTTGAATCGTCGGTACTCGTCCTTGCGCGCGAGCCCGTCCTCGAAGACGACCATCGACGCGACGATGTTGGTTCCCGAGAGGTGCGAGACGTCGTAGCACTCCATCCGCAAGGGCGCCTCAGCCATGTCCAGTGCCTCTTGGATGTCCTCGAGCGCCTGCGATCGAGCCGTGAAGTCGGCGGTGCGGCGGGTCTTGTAGAGCATGAGCGAATGCGCCGCGTTCTGGCGCGCCGTCTCGAGCAGCGCGGCCTTGTCTCCGCGTTGCGCCGCGTTCAGTCGCACCTTGGTGCCGCGCAACGTGCCGAGCCACTCCTCCATGGCCGTGGCATCCTCCGGCAGGTCCGGCACGACGACCTCCCGGGGCGGCGTCGCCCCCTCGCCGTAGACGGTCTGCAGGATCGACTCGACCAGCTCTCCCGTCGACATGTCGAGCTCCTTGTCGACCACCCAGCCACGCACACCGCGGATGCGCCCGCCCCGCACGATGAACTCCTGCACGGCGGCGGCGAGTTCGTCGTGCACCACGCTGAACACGTCGATGTCCACGGTGTCGCGCAGCACGACCGCGCTCTTCTCGAGTACGGCCTCGAGGGCGCCGACCTGGTCGCGGCGGCGAGCGGCGAGTTCGTAGTTCTGCGCGGCGGAGGCATCCTTCATCTCCTGCACGAGCTCGCCCACCATGTGGCGATCCTGGTTCTGCATGAACCCGACGAACCGGGACACCATCGCATGGTGCTCCTCCACCGTGACCTTGCCGGAGCACGGACCGAAGCACCGGCCGATCTGGCCCGCGAAGCACGGCTTGCCCGACGCCATCGCACGCTTGTAGTCCGAGTCCTTGCAGGTGCGGATGGGGAACGCCTTGATCATCAGCTCGATGACCTCGTCGACCGCCCATTTCTTGGGGTAGGGACCGAAGTAGCGCGCCCCGCGGATCTTCGTGTTGCGGGTCACGAGAACGCGCGGCGCCTCCTCGCCGAGCGTGATGGCCATGTAGGGATAGGACTTGTCGTCCTTGAACATGACGTTGAACGGCGGGTCGAACTCCTTGATCCAGGTGAACTCGAGCTGGAGTGCCTCCACCTCGTTGCCCACGACCGTCCACTCCACCGATGACGCGGTGGTCACCATGCGTCGGGTTCGCTCGTGCAGGGTGTGCAGGGGGGCGAAGTAGTTGCTGAGCCGCGCCCGGAGGTTCTTCGCCTTGCCCACGTAGAGCACGCGCGACGTCGCATCGCGGAACCGGTAGACGCCCGGCTCGGTGGGGATCTCCCCCGCCTTCGGACGATAGCTGAGGACGTTCGCCATCGTGCCTAGCCGGCCACCCGAGCGATCACGCCGTGGTTCTCCGCATCGGCGTCGAGCACCTCGCGCAGGAACGTCCCCGTGTGGCTGGCCGCGACATCCGCCACATCCTCGGGAGTGCCGGTCGCGATGACGAGCCCGCCGCCGGACCCGCCCTCCGGACCCAGGTCGATGACCCAGTCGGCGCTCTTGATGACATCGAGGTTGTGCTCGATGACGATGACCGTGTTGCCCTTGTCGACGAGGCCGTTGAGCACGATGAGGAGCTTGCGCACGTCCTCGAAGTGCAGGCCCGTCGTCGGCTCGTCGAGCACGTAGACGCTGCGCCCGTTCGAGCGACGTTGCAGTTCGGTGGCGAGCTTGACCCGCTGCGCCTCGCCGCCTGAAAGGGTCGTGGCGCTCTGACCGAGCGTGACGTAGCCGAGGCCGACGTCGACGAGGGTCTTGAGGTAGCGGTGGATGGCCGAGATGGGTTCGAAGAACTCGGCGGCCTCGCTGATGGGCATGTCGAGCACCTCGGAGATGTTCTTGCCCTTGTAGTGCACCTGCAGGGTGTCGCGGTTGTAGCGCGAGCCGCCGCACACCTCGCACGCCACGTAGACGTCGGGCAGGAAGTTCATCTCGATCTTGATGGTGCCGTCGCCCGAGCACGCCTCGCAGCGACCGCCCTTGACGTTGAAGCTGAAGCGGCCGGGAAGGTAGCCGCGTGCCTTCGCCTCGAGCGTCTCGGAGAAGAGCGTACGGATGCGATCGAACACGCCCGTGTAGGTGGCGGGGTTGGATCGCGGGGTACGGCCGATCGGCGCCTGGTCGACGTGCACGACCTTGTCGAGGTGGTCGAGCCCGGTGACTCGGGTGTGCTTGCCCGGCAGCTTCCGAGCGCCGTTGAGACGGTTGGCGAGCACCCGGTAGAGCACGTCATTGACGAGGGATGACTTGCCCGATCCGCTCACGCCGGTCACAGCGGTGAAGGTTCCGAGCGGGAACTCCACGCTGACCTTGCGCAGGTTGTTCGCCTCGGCGCCGACCACCGTGATCATCCGCTCGGGATCGACGGCCCGGCGGATGTGCGGTGTCACGATCTCCTTGCGACGGGAGAGGTAGTCGCCGGTGAGCGAGCGCCGATTCTCCAGAAGGCTCTCGTAGGAGCCGGAGTGCACCACCCGTCCGCCGTTGACACCCGCGCCGGGCCCGATGTCGACCACCCAGTCCGCCGTGCGGATGGTGTCCTCGTCGTGCTCGACGACGATGAGCGTGTTGCCGAGGTCGCGCAGGGCGACGAGCGTCTCGATGAGACGGCGGTTGTCGCGCTGGTGGAGGCCGATGGACGGTTCGTCGAGCACGTACAGCACGCCGGTGAGGCCCGACCCGATCTGGGTCGCGAGTCGGATGCGCTGGGCCTCACCGCCCGACAGCGTCGCCGCGGCCCGCGCGAGGTTGAGGTAGTTGAGGCCGACGCGGATGAGGAAGTCGATGCGCAGCTTGATCTCGCGGAGCACCTGGGCCGCGATGGTCGCCTCGCGGTCGGTGAGCTCCATCTTGTTCATGAATTCGCGGGCGTCGCTGAGACTGAGGTTCGCGACATCGGCGATGGAAGCTCCGTGGATGAGCACGGCGAGCACCTCGGGCTTCAGCCGCTTGCCGTGGCAGACGGGGCACGGCACCTCGCGGAGGTACTCCGACCAGCGGGCGCGCTGGACATCCGTCTCGGCCTGCAGGTACTGCCGCTCGATGTACGGGACGACACCCTCGAAGCCGGAGGTGTAGCTCATCTCGCGGCCGTAGCGGTTGCGCCACTTGACCCGGACCTCGAAGTTCTCGCCGCGCAGCACCGCGTTGCGGGCGTTCTCGGCCAGGTCCTGCCACGGGGTCTTCAAGGAGAACTTCAGGTCGCGGGCGAGGCCCTCGAGCAGCTTCTCGTAGTAGTTGTAGAGGCTCTTGCCCTGGGACGTCCACGGCAGGATGACGCCCTCCGAGATGGACGCCTCGGGGTCGCCCAGCAGCAGGTCCTCGTCGACGGACATGCGGGTGCCGAGCCCGGAGCACTCGGGGCAGGCGCCGAACGGGGCGTTGAACGAGAACGTGCGCGGCTCGATCTCGGTCAACTGGATGGGGTGGCCGTTCGGGCAGGAGAGCTTCTCGGAGTAGTTCTCCCATGCCTCCGGGCCCTCGGCATCGACGTAGTTGATGGTGACGAGTCCGTCGGTGAGGCGGAGCGCGGTCTCGAGCGAGTCGGTGAGCCTGCTGAGGATGTCCGGCCCGGCGACGAGGCGATCGACCACCACGGCGATGTCGTGCTTGACCTGCTTCTTGAGCGTCGGCGGCTCGCTCAGCTGGATCTGCTCGCCGTCGACAATGGCCCGCGAATAACCGGACGCGGCCAGTTCGGCGAACAGGTCGACGAACTCGCCCTTCTTCTGTGAGACGACCGGGCTGAGGATCTGGTAACGGATGCCGGCGTCGAGCTCCATGAGCTGGTCGGCGATCTGCTGGACGGTCTGGCGCTGGATCTTCTCGCCGCAGACCGGGCAGTGCGGAACGCCGATGCGTGCCCACAGAAGACGCATGTAGTCGTAGATCTCGGTGATGGTGCCCACCGTCGACCGCGGGTTGCGGTTGGTCGACTTCTGATCGATCGACACGGCGGGACTCAGACCCTCGATGAAATCGACGTCGGGCCGGTCGACCTGGCCGAGGAACTGGCGGGCATAGGCCGACAACGACTCGACGTAGCGGCGCTGGCCCTCGGCGAAAATGGTGTCGAAGGCGAGGCTCGACTTGCCCGAGCCGGACAGGCCCGTGAACACCACGAGCGCGTCCCGCGGGATCTCGAGATCGACTCCCCGCAGGTTGTGAACGCGCGCGCCGCGCACGCTCAGTTTGGCGGTGGAATCGACCTTCGTTACAGACACCTCAGAAGTCTATGAGCACCCTCCGACAGACTTCTCCGTCCCGCACATGCCATCAGCGAACGGCGCCGCCCATCAGGCCAGGTGACCGGCCTTCTCCATCTGCCGCAACTCGCGCTTGAGGTCGCCGAGCTCGTCACGCAACCGGGCGGCCAGCTCGAACTTGAGCTCGCCAGCGGCCTCGAGCATCTGCTGGTTGAGGTCGGCGATCAACGACTCCAGCTGATTCGCGCCGTCCGCGGCGAGGCCCTCACGCCGCAGGTTGGGCATCGGCGATGTCGATCGACGGTCACGGCCTCGCAGCAGCTCGGCGGTGTCCGCCTCCTCGCGCGCGAGGATGTCGGTGATGTCCGCGATGCGCTTGCGGAGCGGCTGCGGGTCGATGCCGTTGGCGACGTTGTACTCGACCTGCAGCTCGCGCCGTCGGGTGGTCTCCTCGATCGCGTTCTTCATCGAGTCGGTCAGGACGTCGGCGTACATGTGCACCTCGCCCGAGACGTTGCGGGCTGCGCGGCCGATGGTCTGGATGAGCGACGTCGACGACCGCAGGAAGCCCTCCTTGTCGGCATCGAGGATGGCGACCAGCGAAACCTCCGGCAGGTCCAGGCCCTCGCGGAGCAGGTTGATGCCGACGAGGACGTCGTACACACCGGCTCGCAGTTCGGTGAGCAGTTCGACACGACGCAGCGTGTCGACATCCGAGTGCAGGTAGCGCACCCGGACCCCGGCCTCGGTGAGGAAGTCGGTGAGCTCCTCCGCCATCTTCTTCGTGAGTGTCGTGACCAGCACGCGCTCGTCGCGCCCGGCGCGCAGTCGGATCTCCTCGAGCAGGTCGTCGATCTGCCCCTTCGACGGCTTGACCACGATCTGCGGGTCGACCAGGCCCGTTGGGCGGATGATCTGCTCCACGACGCCGTCGGCGATGCCCATCTCGTAGCGACCCGGAGTCGCCGAGAGGTAGACCTTCTGGCCAACGCGATTGCTGAACTCGTCGAACTTGAGCGGCCGGTTGTCGAGCGCGCTCGGCAGACGGAATCCGTGCTCGACGAGCGTGCGCTTGCGCGACGCGTCGCCCTCGTACATCGCGCCGATCTGCGGGACGGTGACGTGGGACTCGTCGATGACGACGAGGAAGTCGTCGGGGAAGTAGTCGAGCAGGCAGTGCGGGGCCTCCCCCGGCATCCGCCCGTCGATGTGGCGCGAGTAGTTCTCGATGCCCGAGCAGAACCCGATCTGCTCCATCATCTCGAGGTCGAAGCTCGTGCGCATGCGCAGTCGCTGCGCCTCCAGCAGCTTGCCCTCCCGCTCGAGCTCCTCGAGCCGCTCGCCGAGCTCGACCTGGATGGTGCCGATGGCGCGCTGCATGACGTCGTTCGCCGCGACGTAGTGCGAGCCCGGGAAGACGGCGACGTTGTCGAGTTTGCGCACGATCTCTCCGGTGAGCGGGTGGAGGCTGTACAGCGCCTCGATCTCGTCACCGAACATCTCGATGCGGATGGCGAGCTCCTCGTACATGGGGATGATCTCGATGGTGTCGCCGCGCACCCGGAAGTTGCCGCGCGAGAAGTCGACGTCGTTGCGCTGGTACTGCATGGAGACGAACTTGCGGATGAGCCAGTCGCGGTCGTGGTGGTCGCCGACCTGCAGCGCGATCATCGCATTCATGTACTGCTCGGGCGTGCCGAGGCCGTAGATGCAGGACACGGTGGAGACCACGACGACGTCGCGCCGGCTCAGCAGAGAGTTGGTCGTGGAGTGCCGCAGACGCTCGACCTCGGCGTTGACCGACGAGTCCTTCTCGATGAAGGTGTCCGTCTGAGGCACGTAGGCCTCCGGCTGGTAGTAGTCGTAGTACGACACGAAGTACTCGACGGCGTTGTTGGGCATCAACTCGCGGAACTCGTTGGCGAGCTGGGCCGCGAGAGTCTTGTTGTGCGCGAGGACGAGGGTGGGTCGCTGAACCTGCTCGATGAGCCAGGCCGTTGTCGCGGACTTGCCGGTTCCGGTTGCTCCGAGGAGCACGACATCCGTCTCGCCCGCGTTGATGCGCTCAGCCAACTCGGCGATCGCCGTCGGCTGGTCACCGCTCGGCGAGTACTCGCTGATGACCTCGAAGGGGCGGACGGACCGAGTTGCCTGCATGACATCCAGTCTAGGAAGACCCTCCGACACCATCGCCCTTCGGCTGTACTCCTGTGGCGAACGGCGGCTCGCTCATTACCGTCAGGGCGTGGCCGCGCGTTGCTCTCGACGGATGCGGGCCCAGAGCGCATCCGTCTCGCTCACCGTGTGCGCCATGCTGCCATCGGTGTCGATGATGACGTCGGCGATGCGAAGCCGCTCGGTGTCGCCCGCCTGCGACTCGACGCGGGCGACGGCGTGATCCTCCTCCAAGCCGCGGATCTCGACCAGCCGCTTCACCCGTGTCCTGCGGGTGGCGTTCGCGACGACGATGAGGTCGAACGGATGGTCCACCTGCGCCTCGACGAGCAGCGGAACGTCGTAGACGACGACGGCATCCGGCTTCTCTGCCCCCGCCTTGGCGATGAGCGTCTCCGACAGGGCGCGCACGAGGGGATGGACGATGGCGTTCAATCGGGCGAGGGCCTCGGGGTCGCCGAAGACGCGTTGCCCGAGCCGCGCCCGGTCGAGCGTGCCGTCCGCGGCGATGACGGAGTCGCCGAACTCCTCCCTGATGCTCGCGAGCCCGGGAGTGCCCTTCTCGACGACGCGTCGTGCGAGCTGGTCGGCGTCGATGTGCACGGCTCCGTGCTCGACGAGACGGCGGGCTATGGTCGATTTTCCGGCCGCGATGCCGCCGGTCAGGCCGATGAGGTACACGGTGTCAGCTTACCGGCGCGGGTCAGGCGGCAGCGGAGGCGGCCTCTGTCAGCCGCGTGCCTCCGAAGTCGGCGCTTCCGTCAGCAGCCCGGCGCTTCCATCAGCAGCCTGGCGCTTTGGTCAGCAGCCCGGCGTGAAGCGCTCGGCGATCCAGGCCTCGGTGACGTACGGCAGCAGAATCTCGTCGGCGCGCGTCTCGGGGTGGGCGTCGAGCACCCGGGCGATGCGGTCGAGCATCGCGGTTCGCTCGGACTCGGTCGCGGTGAGGTAGTAGCTGCGCGTGGTGGCGAGCTGCAGGATTCCCTCGCGGGTCGTGCGCTGCGTCCAGCGCTGCTCGTGCTTGCCGGCGATCGTCAGTCCGGCTCCGAGGGTCGGGTGGTAGGCGCTGGCCTCGTGGAGCCCCCGGTGCATGGCAGCCGACAGCTCGTCGACCCAGGGGACGCTCTCATCGCGGGTGTTCCAGATCAGTCCGAGGCGGCCGCCGGGACGTAGGACGCGCAGCACCTCGCGGGTGGCGGCGTCGACATCGACCCAGTGCCAGGCCTGGGCGAACGTCACGAGGTCGGCGCAGGCATCCGGGATCGGCAGATGTTCCGCCGACCCTTCTACGGTCTCGACCTGCGGCAGACGCTCGCCGAGCACACGCAGCATGTCGGCGGAGGGGTCGATCGCGGTCACGGATGCTCCGAGAGCCACGAGCTCGGCCGAGAGCTTTCCGGTCCCGGCACCGACGTCGACGACGTCCTGCGCGGCGCCGAGGAGCCAACGCACCGACTCGACAGGGTAAGACGGGCGGTGTGCGTCGTATCCGTCGGCATTCTCGCGGAATGACTCGGCGTGCTGCCGATCACGGGTGGTATCGCTCATGATTCCAGCGTACGCACGCGGCTGGCTCGCGACGGGCGCCGACCCCCAAGATCAGTGCCATAACGCGCATTCCCTCGAGCATCAGCGCCATAACGCGCATCCCCTCGAGCATCAGCGCCACAACGCGCATCCCGCCGAGCATCAGTGCCATAACGCGCATCCCGCCGAGCATCAGTGTCAAACGCGCATCCGCCCGCGGTGCGTCCCGCCCTCCACAAGCGCTGCACCCGTCGATGGTGCCATAACGCGCATCCCCGCGAGCATCAGTGCCATAGCGCGCATCCGCCGACGACTGAGGCGCGAGATCCCGTGTCCTCCCCTGACGCACCGCGCCTGCCGACCTTCCACGGTTTTGGCCAGCCGGCTGAGAGCGGCTGGCCGTTGCGAGCAAGATCCCACCATGCCCACACGCAAAACACTGCCGGCCCCGATGCTCACGGCGCCGTTCCGGACGGCACTCGTCGATGGAACCGCGCACGGAATCGGGCGTGGTCGTTTACGGGGTCCGGATATCGAGCATCCGTTCCACGGTGTGAACGTCGCTCGCGGACACCTCCAGACGATCGACGGCCTGTGCGACGCCTACCCTGCTCCGCATGCTGCCCGGCCAGTACTTCAGCCACGAGACGGCTGCGCATCTCTTCGGCGTGCCGCTCGCGGACGACGTGAGGATCGACCCGGTCCACGTCACCGTCCTGACGCCGCGCACCCCGCCCCGCGCTCGAGGCGTGATCGGGCACGCCATCGGCGCCGAGACGTTAGCTGTCGGCACCCTGCGGGACAAGCCGGTGTGCTCGCCGGCGGATTGCTGGTGCCAGCTGGCCGAGACACTGTCCTTCGAGGATCTGGTCGCCGCGGGCGATTACCTGATCTCGGGCCAGGCGACGGACGCGGGGCGAGAAGTGCCGCTGTGCACGTTCGAAGTGTTGTCTGTCGCGTCTAACCGGTACGCGCGGCGCAAGGGAGCTCATCTGCGCAGACGCGCGCTGAAAGCCACCCGGTTCGGGGTCGATTCGCGGCCGGAGACCCACTTGCGACTTCTCCTCGTCGCGTCCGGGTTGGCGGAACCACTCATCGGCCACGGCGTCAGGGTTCAGAACGGACGAATTCTTCATCCCGACCTCGTGTTCGAGGAGTTCAAGATCGCCTTCGAGTACGAGGGCGACGGACATCGCACGGATGCGCGCCAATGGCGCCTGGACATCCTCCGTCGCCAGTTGCTCGAGGCCGAGGGGTGGCACGTGATCCGCGTCACCTCACGCGACCTGTACGTCGATCCCGAGGGGTTCATCCGGCGCGTGCGCGACATCTTGGCGCGTCGGGCACGTCTGGCCATGTAACCCGCAGTACCGCAGCGCTTCATGGCGCCGCGTTGGCGAGCTATGTGTGCCGGACCGCCCCCGGCGAGGTGTGGGATACGGACGCCTCGCAGCGCGAGCGGATGCGCGTTATGGCACCGCCACTGTTGCCGATGCGCGTTATGGCACCGCCACTGTTGCCGATGCGCGTTATGGCACCGCCACTGTTGCCGATGCGCGTTATGGCACCGCCACTGTTGCCGATGCGCGTTATGGCACCGCCACTGTTGCCGATGCGCGTTATGGCACCGCCACTGTTGCCGATGCGCGTTATGGCACCGCCACTGTTGCCGATGCGCGTTATGGCACCGCCACTGTTGCCGATGCGCGTTATGGCACCGCCACTGTTGCCGATGCGCGTTATGGCACCGCCACTGTTGCCGATGCGCGTTATGGCACCGCCACTGTTGCCGATGCGCGTTATGGCACCGCCACTGTTGCCGATGCGCGTTATGGCACCGCCACTGTTGCCGATGCGCGTTATGGCACCGCCACTGTTGCCGATGCGCGCTATCGCACAGGCGCGCCGGCGGATCCGCGCTCGGATTCGTCTAATGGCAACCCAACGAGCGAATGCGCGTAATGGCACCGCCGCGCGAGCGGATGCGCACTATGGCACCGCCGCGCGAGCGGATGCACGATGGCAACACCGCGCGAGCGGATGCACGATGGCACCACCGCGCGAGCGGATGCGCACTATGGCACCGCCGCGAGCGAATGCGCGTTATGACACGGTCGCGCGAGCGGATGCGCGTTATGGCACCGCCGCGCGCGGGAGCGGATGCGCAGTATGGCACCGCGGCGCGAGCGGATGCGCGTTATTGCACTGCGGTGACGAGTGCGACGATCGGGCGGGTACCGACCTGCCGACCCCCTGCGCAGGGCGGCGGACGCGGGAACGCGAAACGGCCGGGCCCCGAAGGACCCGGCCGTTCACGAGATGCGGACTAGTTGCCCGAGAGCTTCTCGCGAAGCGCCGCGAGCGAAGCGTCGTCGGCGAGCGTGCCGGCCGATGCGTTCTCGCTCGAGAAGGTGCTGCCGGCGGGCGAGGAGACCGCTGCGGCCTCGTCGTTCGCGGAAGCGACCTGCTTCTTGTGAGCCTCCCAGCGAGCCTGGGCGGCAGCGTACTCCTGCTCCCACTTCTCGCGCTGGGCGTCGAAGCCCTCGCGCCACTCGTTGGTCTCGGGGTCGAAGCCCTCCGGGTACTTGTAGTTGCCCTGGTCGTCGTACTCGGTGAGCATGCCGTAGAGCGCCGGGTCGAACTCGGTGCCCTCGGGGTCGACGCCCTCGTTCGCCTGCTTCAGCGAGAGGGAGATGCGGCGACGCTCGAGGTCGATGTCGATGACCTTGACGAACACCTCGTCGCCGACCGACACGACCTGCTCCGCGAGCTCGACGTGCTTGCCGGAGAGCTCGGAGATGTGGACGAGGCCCTCGATGCCGTCTGCGACGCGCACGAACGCACCGAACGGAACGAGCTTCGTGACCTTACCCGGAGCGACCTGACCGATCGCGTGGGTACGGGCGAACACCTGCCACGGGTCCTCCTGCGTCGCCTTGAGCGAGAGCGACACGCGCTCGCGCTCCAGGTCGACCTCGAGGATCTCGACGGTGACTTCCTGACCGACCTCGACGACCTCGCTGGCGTGCTCGATGTGCTTCCAGCTGAGCTCGGAGACGTGGACGAGGCCGTCGACGCCGCCGAGGTCGACGAACGCACCGAAGTTGACGATCGAGGACACGACGCCCTTGCGGACCTGACCCTTGTGCAGGTTGTTGAGGAACGTGGTGCGGCTCTCGGACTGCGTCTGCTCGAGCAGCGCACGGCGCGACAGCACCACGTTGTTGCGGTTCTTGTCGAGCTCCAGGATCTTCGCCTCGATCTCCTGGCCGAGGTACGGCGTGAGGTCGCGGACGCGGCGCAGCTCGATGAGCGACGCGGGGAGGAAGCCACGGAGTCCGATGTCGACGATGAGGCCACCCTTGACGACCTCGATGACCGAACCGGTGACGACACCGTCGGCCTCCTTGATCTTCTCGACGTCGCCCCAGGCACGCTCGTACTGAGCGCGCTTCTTGGACAGGATCAGACGGCCTTCCTTGTCCTCCTTCTGGAGGACGAGGGCCTCGACCGTGTCGCCGACGTTGACGACCTCGGTGGGGTCGACGTCGTGCTTGATCGAAAGTTCGCGCGAGGGGATGACACCCTCGGTCTTGTAGCCGACGTCGAGGAGGACCTCGTCGCGGTCGATCTTCACCACGGTGCCTTCGATGAGGTCACCGTCGTTGAAGAACTTCAGGGTCTTCTCGACCGCGGCAAGGAAGTCTTCGGCTGAGCCGATGTCGTTGATGGCGACCTGCTTCGTTGCCTTCTCGGTCGTTGCGGTTGTCATGTAGTAGTTGCTCCAGTACGGACAGGATCTGGCCACTCGCAGGGGTAGAGCTGATGGGATGTTCCGCGAGAGGCATGCGGATAGGACGTCACAGACGTGACGTTCCAGACTACCGGCTTTCGTCGGAGCATCGCAAACCGCCCCCGACGGGCTGAAATATCCGCGCGAGCACTACGAACGGATGGCGGACCGCGTCGCGAGAACATCGCGCAGCGCCGGCTCGAGCTCGGGAAAAGCGAACCGGTAGCCCGCATCCGTCAGCCGCTCGGGGAGCACCCACCTGCTCTTGAGCACCAGCTCGGTCTCCGTCCGGATGACGGCCGAGCCGATCTCGAGCACGGCTCGCGGCGCCGGCAGGCCCACCGGCACGCCCAAGAGCCGGCGCAGCGTCGCCATGAAGGTGCGGTCGTCGGTCGGATGCGGGGCGCTGACGTTGACGACGCCGTCCAGGTCGGAGCGCTCGCGCAGGAAGTCGATCGCGCCGGCTACATCGTCGATGTGAACCCAGCTGAATCGCTGCCGCCCGCCGCGCGCCCCGAAGCGGTGCTGCGTGCCCGAGGCCACCCGGCTGCGGGTGCTGAACCACGGACCGTCGAGTTGCGGGCCACCGAGCCCGAACCGCACCAGCGCCGAGAGCGGCCCCATGACGCTGCCGTCGCCGAGCACGATGGCCATCCGCAGCGCGACGCGTCGGGTCGCAGGCAGGTCGCCGTCGAAGAACTCGGCCTCCCACGCCTTCGCGACCTGCACCGAGAACCCGGTTCCGAGTTCGCCGGTCGACTCCGTCATGGGACGGTCCTCGGCGTGGCGGTAGATGGTGGCGGTCGACGAGTTGAACCAGACGGATGGCGGAGCGGCGCACGCTGCGACCGCTTCGCGCAGTTCGCGCGTCGTCTCGAGGCGCGACCGGAAGATCTCGGTCCGATTCTGCTCGGTGTACCGGCAGTTGACGCTCTTGCCCGCGAGGTTGACGAGCACGTCGGCCCCCTCGAGAAGCGCACCGATAGCCGCCCGATCACCCCAGACCGCGTCCGCCCCGGAACGCCCGATGGTGCTCACCTCGTCGCCCGCGCGTCGATATCGCTCGAGCAGGTACTGCCCGATGAATCCGGATGCCCCCGCTATGACGATGCGACTCATTGCTCTCCCTTCGCCCGGACCTCGTAGTCGAAGGATCCGGAGTACTCGTAGATGCGCCCGATGACGGGCAGGTCGATCGTGAGCGCGACGTGCTGCCGCTCGGTCGAGCCGTCGATGCGTTCGACGAGCGTGACGCGGGGACGGATGACGGCGGGCAGTGACACGTGCGCCCGCCCGACCCGCAGGCCGACCGCATTCGATCGCAGCACCAGGGCGCCGTCATCCACGTTCGCATCGAACCCGGCACGCAGCGCTCCCCTCGTCCCGAGTGCGTCGACGAGCCGGCCGGCCACAGCTCGCATGCGATCGACCATCACGCGATCGCCACCGACGAGGTGGAACACGCGGCGAGCGCGAAGCCCGTCATCCGTCTGCCGGTTCTCGATCTCGAACGGCACATCCGTCTGCCAGACCGGGAACAGGATGCCGCCGCCGGCCAGCATCGCCAGGACCGGCCAGAGCCACCGTCGCGGTGTTCCGACGACGTCGAAGGTGCCGCGCCCGCTTCCGACGAACCCGTCGGGGATGGTGGAGAAGTACTGGAGCAGACGCGGATGGAGGGTGTCGAGCCTGCCCGCCATCGCTTCGGAGTAGGGTGACGCGCTCACCTGAGCAGGGTCTGCCGCAGGGTGTCCAGTCCGACGCCGCCGAGATCGAGGGCCCGGCGATGGAACTCCTTGATGGAGAACGCCGGTCCTTCGCGGCTCGCGAGCTCGTCGCGCAGCTGCTCCCAGATGCGCTGGCCCACCTTGTAGGAGGGCGCCTGCCCCGGCCAGCCGAGGTAGCGGTTGACCTCGAAGCGCACGAAGCCGTCGTTCATGTTGACGTTCTCGCGCATGAACTCGAGTGCGTACTCCGCCGTCCACACGCCCTGTCCATCGGGGCGTTGCTTGCCGAGGTGCACGCCGATGTCGAGCACGACGCGGGCAGCGCGCATCCGCTGTCCGTCAAGCATGCCGAGCCGATCCGCCGGGTCGTCGAGGTAGCCGAGTTGCTCCATGAGTCGCTCGGCGTACAGCGCCCAGCCCTCAGCGTGTCCCGACGTGCCGGCCAACTGGCGGCGCCAGGTGTTGAGCTTCGCCCGGTTGTAGACGGCTTGGCCGACCTGCAGGTGATGGCCGGGCACGCCCTCGTGGTAGACCGTCGTCAGCTCGCGCCAGGTGTCGAACTCGGTGACGCCCTCGGGAACGCTCCACCACATGCGTCCGGGACGCGAGAAGTCGTCGGTCGGGCCCGTGTAGTAGATGCCGCCCTCCTGGGTCGGCGCGATCATGCACTGCAGCGTGCGGAGCTCCTCGGGGATGTCGAAGTGGCTCGCCCCGAGCTCGGCGACGGCGCGGTCGCTGGTCTCCTGCATCCACGCCTTGAGTGCATCGGTGCCGTGGAGCTTGCGGGCATCGTCGCCGTCGAGATGGGCGATCGCCTCCCGAACGGATGCTCCGGGCTTGATCTCCCAGGCGACGGCCTCCTGCTCGGCGACCATGCGGGCGAGCTCCTCGACGCCCCAGTCGTAGGTCTCGTCGAGATCGATCTTGGCGCCCAGGAACTGCCTCGACCGCAGGGCGTAGATCTCGCGCCCGACGGCGTCCTGCTCGGTCGCGGCGTCGTCGAGGTCGGTGGCGAGGAAGTCGGCGAGCTCGCCGTACGCCGACGTCGCTGCGCCGGCGGCGTCGGAGAGGTCGCGGGCGAGGGATGCCGGAAGCGATCCGTTCTCGAGCTCGGCATCGGCGGCGAAGCCCGCGAAGAACCCGTCGGGCTCCGCATGCTTGCGCACCTGCGCCAGCACCTCGCGGACCTGTCGGCGCGCGGGGGTGATGCCTCGCGCGATGCCCTCCCGCAATGTCTGGATGTAGCCGTCCATCGCACGCGGCAGGTCGTGAAGCCGGTCGGAGATGTTGTGCCAGTCGTCCACCGTCGCCGTCGGCATGAGGTCGAAGATCTCCCGCAACTCCTGAGCGGGGCTGGCGATGACGTTCAGGTCGCGGAGGTGCAGGGCGGCGTCGTGGCTCTCGACGCTGAGGGTGAGTTCGCTCAGCAGGTCGGCCTTGGTGACCCGATCGACGTCGTCGACGGGCTCGGACGCAGCGAGGGCTTCAGCCACTCGCCTGCTCGCTGCCGCCGCGGCATCGGCTCCGGAGGGCGAGTAGTCCCCGAACCGACCGTCGTTCTCGGCACGGCCGATGTAGGTTCCGATGGTGGGGTCGAGGTCGACGAGGGTGTCCACCCACTCCTCGGCGATGGCGTCGATGGGCGTGGGGGTGCGCTGCGTTTCACCGGTCATTCCTCGACCATAGGGGAGGCCGTCAGTGCGCCGCGACATCCCAGTTCTCGCCGCGGCCCACCTGCACGTCGAGCGGAACGAGGAGGTCGGCCGCTCCGGCCATGCGTCTGCGCACGATCGCCTCGAGCGCGTCCCATTCCCCCTCGGCAACCTCGAAGATGAGTTCGTCGTGCACCTGCAGCAGCATGCGCGAGCTGAGGCTCTGCTCCGACGTGTCCGCCTCGATGCCGACCATGGCGATCTTGATGATGTCGGCCGCCGAACCCTGGATGGGCGAGTTGAGCGCGGCACGCTCGGCTGCCTCGCGGTGGATGCGGTTGGGGCTCGCGAGCTCGGGGAACGGACGGCGGCGACCGAAGATGGTCTCGGTGTAGCCGTCGAGCTTGGCCTGCTCCACCACTTGGCGCAGGTAGCCCCGCACGGCCCCGAAGCGCTCGAAGTAGTCGCCCATCAGCTGCCTGGCCTGAGCCGTGTCGATGCGCAGCTGCTTGGAGAGCCCGAAGGCGCTCAGTCCGTAGGCCAGCCCGTACGACATCGCCTTGACCTTCGTGCGCTGCAGGGAGGTCACCTCCTCCGGCTCGACGTCGAAGATGCGCGAGCCGACGAAGCGGTGCAGGTCCTCGCCGGAGTTGAACGCCTCGATGAGCCCCGGGTCGCCGGAGAGGTGCGCCATGATGCGCATCTCGATCTGCGAATAGTCGGCCGTCAGCAGCGTCTCGTACCCCGCGCCGGACTGGAACGCGGCTCGGATGCGCCGGCCCTCCTCCGTGCGGATGGGGATGTTCTGGAGGTTGGGATCGTTGCTCGACATGCGCCCCGTCGCCGCGCCGATCGTGGTGTACGTCGTGTGGATGCGTCCCGTCCCGTCGATCGACTTGTCGAGCGTCTCGACGATCTGACGCAACTTGCTGGCGTCGCGGTGCTGCAGCAGCAGGCCGAGGAACGGGTGCGGGTTGGATTCCTGCAGGTCGGCGAGCGAGCCCGCATCCGTGGAGTACCCCGTCTTGTTCGCTCGCGTCTTGGGCATGCCGAGCTGGTCGAAGAGCACCTCCTGCAGCTGCTTGGGCGAGCCGAGGTTCACCTCCCGGCCGATCTCGGCGTAGGCGGATGCCGCCAGCGCGGCCGCGGTCTCGCCGAGCTGGCGGGACAGCTCGGACAGCTCGTCGTGGTCGACAGCCACTCCGCGCAACTCCATCTCGACCAGGACCTCGGTGACCGGGATCTCGATGTCGGTGAGCACGCGTCGCGAGGAGTCGCTGAGCTCCGCGAGCACGACGGACGCTACGCGCGCGGTGTACCAGGCCTGGATGGGCGGTCCGGCGACGATGGTGTCGTCGGGAACGAGCTGGTTGGCGTCGGCCTCGGGCATCGACTCGTGCAGGTAGCGCTGCACGAGGTCGGCCAGGTTCTTCTCCTGCAGGCTCGGGCGCAGCAGCCAGCCCCCCAGGAGCGCGTCGGTGCGCAGGCCGTCGAAGGCCAGTCCGGTGCGGCGCAGTGCCTTGAGCTGCGGCTTGGCGTCGGCCATGATCTTGGCGGCGTCGCTCGCGAGCCAGGCCTCGAACGACGCGTACTCGGGACGACTCGGCTGCCAGGGGACGCTGATCGCTTCGGTCGGGCTCGCCACGCCGAAGCCGATGACGCGACCGTCGAGCATCTCGACGGTGACGCCGAGGCCCTCCGGATGTTCGCTGGCCGCCCCGGCGAGCCAGGAGCCGAGCTCGTCGCCGCGCAGCGTCCGGGGTGACGGCGTCGGCGGAACACCAGCCGCAGCCGCGGCCATCGCGGCGGCACCTTCAGCCCCCGTCGTCGTTCCGGAGCCTTCGAGCTTGTAGACGCGATCGAGGAGGGTGCGGAACTCGAGCCGGCCGAAGAGGTCCCGCACGGCCTCCTCGTTCATCGACTGTCGAGTGAGGTCGCCGGGGCCGATCGGCAGGTCGACGTCGTCGACGAGGCGGTTGAGCCGACGGTTGCGCACGGCGTTCTCGCGATTGTCGCGGAGGTTCTGGCCGACGACGCCACTGATGGAGTCGGCGTTGTCGAGGATTCCCTGCAGGTCGCCGTAGAGTCCGAGCCACTTGACGGCGGTCTTCTCTCCGACCTTCGGGATGCCGGGCAGGTTGTCGCTGGTCTCCCCGACGAGCGCCGCCACCTCGGGGTACTGCTCGGGACGGATGCCGTAGCGCTCGTGCACCGCCGCCGGGTCGTACCGCTTGAGCTGCGAGACACCCTGCGAGTTCGGGTAGAGCAGGGTGACGTCGTCATTGACCAGTTGGATGGTGTCGCGGTCACCCGACACCAGGAGCACTCGATAGCCCTGCTCGACGCCTTGACGGGCGAGCGTGGCGAGGATGTCATCCGCCTCGAAGTCCTCCTTGTCGACCGTCACGATGTTCATGGCGGTGAGGGCATCGCGCAGCAGCGGCACCTGGCCGACGAACTCGGGCGGAGTCTCGCCGCGGGTGCCCTTGTACTCGGCGTACTCCCGCGTGCGGAACGAGTGCCGCGAGAGGTCGAACGCCACGGCGATGTGGGTCGGCTTCTCGTTCGCGAGCAGGAGCAGGAGCATCGAGAGGAAGCCGTGGATGGCGTTGGTGTGCTGCCCGTCGTGTGTGCGGAAACTGTCCACCGGGAGGGCGTAGAACGCCCGGAACGCCAGCGAATGGCCGTCGATGACAAGGAGGGTAGGCTTTTCTGCGTCCGACACGACCCCCAGCCTACAAGCCGCCTCCGACACGGATTCCGCCGACGGAGAGGCACCGCGAGGGCCTCGCAGAAATGGTGATGATGCCTGATTCCGACCCGTGGGAACTCCTCCGCACGCTGGGCTCAGGAGCCCTCGCGACGACGATGCGGATCGAGTTCGTGGAGTTCGCCGTCGAGCGATCGGTGGCGCGGATGCCTGTGGAGGGCAACACCCAGCCGGCGATGCTCATGCACGGCGGGGCATACGTCGTGCTCGGCGAATCGCTCGGGTCGATGGCCGCAACGCTGTTCGCGGGTCCGGGTCGGCTGGCGGTGGGCATCGACATCAACGCGACGCATCACCGTTCCGCGACATCCGGCTGGGTGACGGGCGTCTGCACCCCGGTGCACCTCGGCCGCACGATCACGTCGCACGAGATCGTCGTCTCCGACGATCAGGATCGTCGGTGCAGCACCATCCGCATCACCAACCTGCTCCGCGACATGCCGACGCGGGCGTAGTCAGCTCTTCTTGGGCGCCAGTTGCTCGATGATCGCCTGGGCGACGTCGTGCATGGTGAGGCGGCGATCCATCGAGGCCTTCTGGATCCAGCGGAACGCCTCGGGCTCGGTCAGGCCCATCTTCTCGTTGAGCAGGCCCTTCGCCCGGTCGACCAGCTTGCGGGTCTCGAAGCGCTCGACGAGGTCGCCAACTTCCGCCTCGAGCGCGATGATCTGCGCATAGCGGGCGAGGGCGATCTCGATCGCGGGAAGCAGGTCGTTCGGCGTGAACGGCTTGACGACGTAGGCCAGCGCTCCGGCCTCGCTGGCCTGCTCGACGAGTTCCTTCTGGCTGAAGGCGGTCAGCAGCACGACGGGCGCGATGTGGTTCTTGGAGAGCTGCTCGGCAGCCTGGATTCCGGTGAGCTTGGGCATCTTGACATCCATGACCACCAGGTCGGGACGCAGCTCCGTGGCGAGCGCCACCGCGGTCTCCCCGTCACCGGCCTCTCCGACGACGTCGAAACCGTTGTCGCGGAGGATCTCGACGATGTCGAGACGGATGAGCGACTCGTCCTCGGCGACGACGACTCGGCGCGGCGGAACAGTGGTGGTGTCTGCGTCTGTCACGTCAGAGAGCCTACGGTATCCTGATGCAGGCTCGTGAGCCGGTGTGGCGGAATGGCAGACGCGGAGCACTCAAAATGCTTTGTCCGAGAGGACGTGTGGGTTCGACCCCCACCACCGGCACCATGACGGGGTCCTCCGTCTGGGGAGAGTAAGGAACCACCCATGGCCGCACCCGTCGTCCTCATCACCGGAACATCGTCGGGAATCGGCCTCGCCACGGCCGTCGCGGCCGCTGCGCAGGGGTTCACCGTGGTCGCCACGATGCGCGATCCGTCCCGCGCCGACGCACTCACCTCCGCGGCGCAGGCCGCCGGGGTCGAGCTCGACGTCCGGGCGCTCGACGTGACGGATGCCGAGGCTGCAGCATCCGTCGTATCAGGGGTCGTCGCCGATCATGGGCGACTCGACATGCTCGTCAACAACGCCGGCGTCGGCCACGTGGGAACGATCGAGCTGGACGACATCGCGGAGTACCGCTCGGCGATGGAGGTCAACTTCTTCGGCGTCGTCGCGCTCACGAAGCTCGCGCTCCCCCACTTGCGTGCCTCCGGAGGTCGTCTCATCACCGTGACGAGCGTGGGAGGGGTCGTCGGACAGCCGTTCAACGAGGCGTACTGCGCGGCGAAGTTCGCCGCAGAGGGCTTCCTGGAGTCCTTGGCGCCAGTCGCCGCATCCGTCGGTGTGGACGTCGTCATCGTCGAGCCCGGCGCCGTGGCGACCGAGTTCGCCGGGAACGCCGGAGTCGACGCGGCGCTCGCCCTCGCGGCGGGCACCGACTACGCGCCCGCCATCGACGCCTACGTCAATCGGACGCTCGCCCAGTTCTCACCGCACACCGCGCAGACGCCGGCGGGAGTCGCCGACGCGATCGTGGCGGCCATGAGCGTCGACTCCCCCGCCATCCGCATCCAGACCTCTGACAGCGCGCGTGCCTTCGCCGGAGCGAAGATCGCCGACCTCGACGGTTCGCGCGTGAGCGGCATCACGAGCGGCTGGATCGCCACGGACTGACCGAGGGTCCACCCGGGAGAGTTCACCGCCCGTTCACCCAGCACTTCCGGCCGAGGGTCGAAGCTGGAGGGGTTTCGTCCTCGCAGCGAAGGAATCCCCATGGATGTGCTCATCACCGTCGTCCTCGTCATCGTCGTCGCGCTGATCTTCGACTTCACCAACGGCTTCCACGACACGGCGAACGCCATGGCCACGTCGGTGGCGACCGGGGCGCTGAAGCCGCGGACCGCCGTGATCATCTCCGCCGTGCTGAACCTCGCGGGAGCCTTCCTGTCGACGGAGGTGGCGCAGACCGTGTCGGGCGGCATCATCAAGGAGGGCGATGGCGGCGTCCAGATCACGCCGACCCTCATCTTCGCGGGGCTCATCGGCGCGGTGCTGTGGAACCTCACGACCTGGTACTTCGGGCTCCCGTCGAGCTCGACCCACGCGCTGTTCGGAGGTCTCATCGGCGCAGCGATCATCGGCGTCGGCTTCGGCGCCGTCGACTGGGCCGTCGTCATGTCCAAGATCGTCATCCCCGCTCTCGTCTCCCCGTTCGTCGCCGGCCTCGTCGCCCTGCTGGCAACCGTCGTGGCCTACCGCATCACCCGGATGGCGCGCTCCAACGGATCGGAGAGCGGGTTCCGGCACGGGCAGACCATCTCCGCGTCGCTGGTCTCGTTCGCGCATGGAACCAATGATGCTCAGAAGACGATGGGCGTCATCACCCTGACCCTCATCGCGGGCGGCTACCAGCAGAGCGGCACGGGCCCGCAGTTCTGGGTGATCCTGGCCTGCGGTTTCGCCATCGCCCTCGGCACCTACCTCGGGGGCTGGCGCATCATGCGCACCGTCGGCAAGCGCATCACCGACGTGCAGACGCCGCAAGGGTTCGCGGCCGAGACCAGCTCGGCGGCCACCATCCTCATCTCCTCCCACTTGGGCTTCGCCCTCTCCACCACCCAGGTCACGTCGGGCGCGGTCGTCGGCGCCGGCCTCGGAAGGCGGCTCGCATCAGTGCACTGGGGAATCGTCGGACGCATCGGACTCGCGTGGATCGTGACGCTGCCCGCCGCCGCCCTGGTCGGTGGCCTCTCTGCATGGCTCGCCGTCACGAGCACCCTCGGGCTCATCATCGTGGCCGTGGCGGCGCTCGTGGTCGGCGGCGGCCTCGTGCTCCTGGCGAGGCGCAATCCGGTCAACCGCCACAACGTCAACGACGAGCAGGACGAACAGTCCGAGGACCGAACACCCGTCGCCAGCGGAGCAGGAAGGGAATCCTGATGCACACCATCGTCAGAGCGGCCGGAGAGGGCCAGTGGCTCGGCATCGACTGGGCTGCATTCGTGCTCGTGTTCGTCGTGACCCTCGCCGCCGGCCTCGCCGTGGTGTCGTTCTACGCCACCGGGTTGCGTCTGCTCGCGGTCGGGGCGCAGGACGACACCGTCGACTCCTCGGGAACACTGGTGCGCGGTGAGCGCGATCGTCCTCGGCCGGCCGGGGCTACTGCGGGGGCCTACGTCGCTTTCGCACTGGCCGCCGCCGCCGTCCTCTACGGGCTCTACCTCCTCATCCCCCAGTTCCACTGACCCGCGGCGGTACGCGCGTCGTCGACGGTTGTCCGGCGGCTGTAGGGTGATCCGGTGCGCCACGGCGGCGCTGAGGGAGCATCGGTGACGCAGGCAGATGAGGCGGCCGTCGCCGCAGAGGAGAAGCAGGTCGCCCCTCGTGGCCCACAGGACCTCCGCCCCGAGACCTGGCGGTACATCGTGGCCCGCACGACGCGCGGTTTCGGCTTCGACGACCTGCCCGATGCCGCGGCGTCGCTGACGTACTACGGCGTGCTGTCGATCTTCCCGGCACTCATCGCGATCGTCGCCGGCTTCGTCACGTTCGGCGACGGGCGCTCGGCCATCGAGACCCTCCTCAAGGGATTCGACAACGCCCTCCCCGGCATGTCCACGAAGAGCCTGATGGACGCGCTCGACGAGCTCGCCAAGGTGTCGGGCATCTGGCCGTTCATCCTCGGGACCCTGCTGACCGTATGGACCGTCTCACGCTACGTCGGCGGCTTCTCGCGCGCCATGAACCGCATCTACGGCATCGACGAGGGTCGCGGCTTCATGAAGCTCAAGCCTCAGCAGCTGCTCGTCAGTGTCGCCTACATCATCATCGTCGGCCTCATGGGAAGCCTCATCGTGCTCTCCGGATCCGTGGCCGACGCGGTGGGCGAGGCACTCGGCATCGGCGAGCCGTGGTTGACCCTGTGGTCCATCGTCAAATGGCCGCTGCTCGTGCTGCTGGCCGTCTTGCTGATCGGGCTGCTCTACTACGCCACGCCGAACCGGCACATCACGCAGTTCCGCTGGCTGAGCTTCGGCGCCGTGATCGCACTCACGACCCTCATCATCAGTTCGGCCGTGTTCTTCATCTACGTGCTGAACTTCTCCAACTACGACAAGATCTACCGCTCGCTGGCCGGCGCCCTCATTGCGTTGATCTGGCTGTGGATCGCCAACCTCGCCCTCCTCTTCGGTGCCGAGTTCGATGCCCAGGTCGAGCGTGGACGCCAACTCCAGGCCGGCATCGCGGCGGAGGACTCACTGCAACTCGAGGTGCGCGACGACCGACTCGCCCTCAAGCGGGCGAAGCTCAAGGCCGACCTGCGCTCGGGCGGCGTGGAGATCAGGCACAACGCGGCACCCCGCGCTCCGCGCTGACACGAACGGGGCCGGCGCGACGTTCCGCACCGGCCCCGTTCGACGGAGCTGCTAGAGCACCTCTCCGACGATGTGCACGCGCACGTCGTTGGTGGTGCCGGGGATACCGGGAGGGGACCCGGAGATGATGACCACCCGCTCGCCGATCGCCGCCTTGCCGGTGGAGGCGAGCACCTCGTCGACCTGGGCGACCATCTGGTCGGTGTGCGTGACGCGATCCACGACGTAGGACTCGACGCCCCAGTTGAGCGCCATGCGACGGCGGATGGCCGGGTCGGGCGTGAAGGCCAGGATCGGGATGCTGCTGCGCAGACGCGACATCCGTCGCACCGACTCGCCCGACTCCGTGAACACGCACAGGTACTTCGCCTCGACGAAGTCGGCGACCTCGACGGCGGCGAGGGTGATGGCACCGGCCTGCGTGCGCGGCTTGGTGCCGAGTGGCGGAATGCGGTCGAGGCCGTGCTGCTCGGTCGACTCGACGATGCGTGCCATGGTCTGGACGGTGATGACGGGGTACTCCCCCACGCTGGTCTCGCCCGAGAGCATGACCGCGTCGGCGCCGTCGAGGATGGCGTTGGCGACGTCGGAGGTCTCGGCGCGGGTCGGCACCGGAGCGTGGATCATCGACTCGAGCATCTGCGTCGCGACGATGACGGGCTTCGCCAGTCGGCGCGCGATCTCGACGGCACGCTTCTGCACGATGGGCACGGCCTCGAGGGGCAGCTCGACGCCGAGGTCGCCGCGGGCGACCATGATGGCGTCGAACGCCTCGATGATCTCCTCGAGGTGCTCGACGGCCTGCGGCTTCTCGATCTTGGCGACGACCGGGACGCGGCGGCCCTCCTCGTCCATGATCTCGTGCACGCGCTCGATGTCGGCGGCGTTCCGCACGAAGGAGAGGGCGATCAGGTCGGCTCCGAGCTGGAGTCCCCAACGCAGGTCGGCCTCGTCCTTCTCGCTCAGCGCGGGGACGTTGACGGCGACACCGGGGAGGTTGATCCCCTTGTTGTTCGAGACCGGGCCGGCCACGATGACCTTCGTGCGCACGCGCACGCCATCCGTGTCGATGACCTCGACGCGCACCTTGCCGTCGTCGATGAGCAGGAAGTCGCCCGGCTTGACGTCGTCGGGCAGGCCCTTGAACGTGGTTCCGACGAGGTCCTTGGTGCCGACGACGTCCTCGGTGGTGATGGTGAAGATGTCACCCTCGGCGAGGTAGTAGGGGCCGGCCTCGAACTTGCCCAGGCGGATCTTGGGTCCCTGCAGGTCGACCAGCGCGGCGACGGCGCGACCGGAGTCGTTGGCCGCCTTGCGGACGTTCTGGTAGACCCCCTCGTGCACGTCGTAACTGCCGTGGCTGAGGTTCATGCGGCAGACGTCCACCCCGGCGTCGATGATGGCCCTGATCTGCTCGTAGCTCGATGCGGCTGGGCCGAGTGTTGCGACGATTTTCGCGCGTCTCATGTGTTGTCTGTACTCCGTGCTGATTGTGGATTCCCCATCGGGGGTCGGGTGGTCTAGAGGGTGAAGCCGCGGTCGGTGGGCCGCACGGGCGACGGCAGTTCCGTCTCCCCTTCAAGGTACCGGTCGACGGCGGCGGCCGCAGCCCGGCCCTCGGCGATGGCCCAGACGATGAGCGACTGGCCGCGCCCCGCGTCGCCCGCCACGAACACGCCCGGCTGGGCGGTCTCGTAGTCGCGACCGCGATCGACGTTGCCGCGGGCATCGAAGGTGACGTCGAGTTGCGAGCCGAGTTCGTGCTGCTCCGGGCCGGTGAAGCCCATCGCGATGAGCACCAGGTCGGCCGCGATCTCACGCTCCGTCCCGGCCTTGGGGATGCGGCGTCCGTCGATGTACTCGGTCTCGGCGACCCGGAGCGCACGCACCTCGCCGACCTCGTTGGCGAGGAATTCGACGGTGGACGCGAGGAACTGCCGGTTGCCGCCCTCCTCGTGCGCGCTGGAGACCTCGAACACGGTGGGATCCATCGGCCACGGCTGGTGCTCGGGCCGGCCGGTCGACGGCTGGATGCCGATGGCGAGATTGGTGACGGATGCCGCCTGCTGGCGGTGCGCCGTGCCGATGCAGTCCGCCCCGGTGTCGCCGCCGCCGATGACGACGACGTGCTTGCCCTCCGCGGTGATCTGGTTCTCGACCCTGTCGCCCGCCCCGACGTGGTTGGACTGGGTGAGGTACTCCATGGCGAAGTGCACGCCGGGCAGGTCGCGACCGGGGATGGGCAGGTCGCGCGGCAGCAGCGCTCCCGTCGCAACCACGACGGCGTCGTACCGGGCACGCAACTCGTCCCAGGTGATGTCGACGCCGATGTCGACGCCGGCACGGAAGCGGGTGCCCTCCGCGGTCATCTGGGCCAGACGGGACTCGAGGTGGCGCTTCTCCATCTTGAAGTCGGGGATGCCGTAGCGCAGGAGTCCGCCGATGCGGTCGTCCCGTTCGAACACCGCCACCGTATGGCCGGCGCGGGTGAGCTGCTGCGCGGCTGCGAGGCCGGCCGGACCGGAACCGACGACGGCCACGGTCTTGCCGGTCAGGCGTCCGGGCGGCTGCGGCTGCACCCATCCGTTCGCGAAGGCCTGGTCGATGATCGAGACCTCGACCTGCTTGATGGTCACAGCGGGCTGGTTGATGCCGAGCACGCAGGCCGACTCGCACGGAGCCGGACACAGCCTCCCGGTGAACTCGGGGAAGTTGTTGGTGGCGTGCAGGCGCTCGATGGCCGCGTGGCCCTCGCCCCGGAAGGTGAGGTCGTTCCACTCGGGAATGAGGTTGCCGAGCGGGCAGCCCTGGTGGCAGAACGGCACCCCGCAGTCCATGCAGCGTCCGGCCTGGCGGCGCAGCTGGCCGGAATCGCCCTGCTCGTAGACCTCTTTCCAGTCCATCAGGCGCACGGGGACCGGGCGGCGGGCGGGCAGCTCTCGTTCCGTGACTTTCAGGAATCCCTTGGGGTCAGCCACCGGTCACCTCCAGGATGCGGGTCCAGACGACGTCGCCGTCGGGGTCGAGCCCCTCGGCCACGGCGAGATTGCGGGTCTCGAGCACCGCGGCGTAATCCCGCGGGAGCACCTTGGTGAAGCGGTCGAGTGCGGCATCCCCCTCGGCGAGGAGGCCGTCAGCGAGAGCCGAGCCCGTCTCCAGCGCGTGCTGGCGCAGCAGGTCGAGCACGATCTCGCGATCGGCGCTGCCGAGGGGAAGAAGCTCGAGCTCACCGCTCGCGAGCGAGTCGGCGTTGACCCGTGCCGTCACGAGGTCGTGGATGTACGCGGTTCCGCCCGACATGCCGGCGCCGAGGTTGCGGCCGGTCTCCCCGAGGATGAGCGCGAGTCCGCCGGTCATGTACTCGAGGGCGTGGTCGCCGACGCCCTCCACCACCGCGGTCGCTCCGGAGTTCCGCACCAGGAATCGCTCGCCGACGGTTCCGCCGATGAACAGCGTTCCCTGGGTAGCCCCGTAGCCCATCACATTGCCGGCGATGACGTTCTGCGCGGGGTCGAAGGTGCTGGTGCGCGGAGGACGGATGACGATCTGCCCGCCGGAGAGTCCCTTGCCGACGTAGTCGTTCGAGTCGCCCTCGAGGCGCAGGGTGATGCCATCGGGCATGAAGGCGCCGAGCGACTGGCCGGCCGACCCCGACAGCTCGACCGTGATCGTGCCGGCCGGCAGCCCGTTCTCGCCGTGGCGCTTCGTGACCTCGTGGCCCAGCATGGTTCCCACGGCCCGCTCGGTGTTGCGGATGGGCAGGGAGATCGACACGGGCGCGCCGTGGTCCAGCGCGTCCGCCGCACGCCGGATGAGCTCGTTGTCGAAGTGCTCGGCGAGCTCGTGGTGCTGGGGTCGGGCGTTGCGCCTCGGCTCGGCGTCGGCGAAGTCGGGGCCGACGAGGATGGGCGCGAGGTCGAGACCCGCGGTCTTCCAGTGCTCGACGGCGCGGTTGACGTCGAGCAGGTCGCGGCGCCCGACGGCCTCCTCGAGGGAACGCAGTCCGAGCTGGGCGAGGTACTCGCGCACCTCCTGCGCGATGAACTCGAAGAAGTTCACGACGTACTCGGCCTTGCCGCTGAACCGTTCGCGCAGGACGGGGTTCTGGGTGGCGACGCCGACGGGGCAGGTGTCGAGGTGGCACACGCGCATCATGATGCAGCCCTCGACGACGAGCGGAGCGGTGGCGAAGCCGAACTCCTCGGCCCCGAGCAGAGCCCCGATCACGACGTCCCTTCCGGTCTTCAGCTGGCCGTCCACCTGCACGACCACGCGATCGCGCATGCCGTTGAGCATCAGGGTCTGCTGCGTCTCGGCGAGCCCGAGCTCCCACGGCGTTCCGGCGTGCTTGAGCGAGTTGAGCGGGCTCGCGCCGGTTCCGCCGTCATGACCGGAGATGAGGATGACGTCGGAGAGCGCCTTGGCGACGCCAGCGGCGACGGCGCCGATGCCCGATTGGCTCACGAGCTTGGTGTGCACGCGGGCACTCGGGTTGGACCGCTTGAGGTCGAAGATGAGCTGCTTCAGGTCTTCGATGGAGTAGATGTCGTGGTGCGGCGGCGGGGAGATCAGGCCGACTCCGGCCGTCGCATGCCGGGTGCGCGCCACCCACGGGTAGACCTTGGTGGGCGGCAGCTGGCCGCCCTCACCGGGCTTCGCGCCCTGAGCGAGCTTGATCTGCAGGTCGGTCGCATGGGTGAGGTACATGCTCGTCACGCCGAACCGGCCGGATGCGACCTGCTTGATCGCGCTGCGGCGCTCGGGGTCGAGCAGGCGGTCGAGGTCCTCTCCCCCCTCCCCGGTGTTCGACTTGGCGCCGAGCCGGTTCATGGCGATCGCGAGGGTCTCGTGCGCCTCCTTGGAGATGGATCCGTAGCTCATCGCCCCGGTGGAGAACCGCTTCACGATGGAGGCGACGGACTCGACCTCGTCGATGGGCACGGGCGTGCGCGCGGAGCTCAGCGCGAACAGGCCGCGGAGGGTCATCAGCTGTTCGGCCTGGTCGTCGACCAGCTGGGTGTATTCGCGGAACACGTCGTAGCGTCGCGTGCGGGTGGCGTGCTGCAGGCGGAACACCGTCTCGGGGTTGAACAGGTGCGGGGACCCGTCGCGCCGCCACTGGTACTCGCCGCCCGTGTTGAGACGTTCGTGCGCCTTCACGGCGGCGTCCGCCGGGTAGGCCGTGGCGTGCCTGGCGAGGTTCTCCGCGGCGATCACGTCGATGCCGACGCCGCCGAGCTTGGAGGTGGTTCCGGTGAAGTACTGCGCGATGAACTCGTCGGACAGCCCGACGGCCTCGAACGCCTGGGCCCCCGCGTACGACGCGATCGTCGAGATGCCCATCTTCGACATGATCTTCAGCACGCCCTTGCCGAGCGCCTTGATGACGTTGGCCACCGCCTTCTCGGGACTGACCCCCTGGATGACGCCCGAGCGCACGAGGTTCTCGCAGGTCTCCATGGCGAGGTACGGGTTGACGGCGGCGGCCCCGTAGCCGACGATCAGCGCGACGTGGTGCACCTCGCGAACGTCACCGGCCTCGACGAGCAGCCCGACCTTCATGCGGGTCTGGGCGCGGATGAGGTGGTGGTGCACGGCGCCGGTCATGAGCAGGGACGGGATGGTGGCCAGGTCGCTCGTGGAGTCGCGATCGCTCAGCACGATGTACTTGGCTCCGCCCGCGATCGCCTCGTCGACCTCGGCGCACATCTCGTCGAGCCGGCGCACCAGTCCCTCGGGCCCGTCCTCCACGCGGTAGAGGCCTCGAACGGTGGTCGTCGTCCGCGACCCGGGCGACGGATCGATGTGCTGGATCTTGGCGAGCTCGTCGTTGTCGATCACGGGGAAGGTGAGCGAGACCTGCTCGGCGTGCTGCGGTCCGGCGACGAGCAGGTTGCGCTCGGGACCGACCGACGTTCCGAGCGACGTGACGACCTCCTCGCGGATGGAGTCGAGTGGCGGATTGGTCACCTGCGCGAACTGCTGGGTGAAGTAGTCGAAGATCAGCCGCGGACGGTCGGAGAGCACGGCGATCGGAGTGTCGGACCCCATGGCTCCGAGAGGCTCTGCACCGTTCCGCGCCATCGGGGCGAGGAGGATACGCACCTCTTCCTCGGTGTAGCCGAACGTGCGCTGTCGACGCACGACCGAGGCCGGCGGATGCACGATGTGCTCCCGCTCCGGCAGGTCGGACAGCGCGATGCGTCCCTCTTCCAGCCATTCGCCCCACGGCTCGGCTGCGGCGAGGTCGGCCTTGATCTCGTCGTCCTCGATGAGCCGGCCGGCCTCCGTGTCGACGAGGAACATGCGACCGGGCTGGAGTCGACCCTTGCGCACGACCTTGGCCGGGTCGACGTCGATGACGCCGATCTCGCTGGCCAGGACGACGAGTCCGTCATCCGTCACCAGGTAGCGACCCGGGCGCAGGCCATTCCGGTCGAGCGTGGCGCCCACGAGCGAGCCGTCGGTGAAGACGATGGCCGCGGGCCCGTCCCAAGGCTCCATGAACATGGAGTGGTACTCGTAGAACGCCCGGCGGGCGGGGTCGATCTCGGTCTGCTTCTCCCACGCCTCGGGAACCATCATCATGATGGCGTGCGGAAGCGAGCGGCCGGTGAGCTGGAGCAGCTCGACGACCTCGTCGAAGGATGCCGAGTCGCTGCCGCCCGGCGTGACGATGGGCAGAAGCGGCGAGAGGTCGCCGATGAGCTCGGACTCGAGCTGCGACTGCCGCGCGCGCATCCAGTTGCGGTTGCCCTGGATGGTGTTGATCTCGCCGTTGTGCGCGATCATGCGGAACGGCTGGGCGAGGGGCCAGGACGGGAAGGTGTTCGTCGAGTAGCGCGAGTGCACCAGTGCGAGCTTGGAGACGAATCGCTCGTCGGAGAGGTCGGGGTAGAACGGCTCGAGCTGGAGGGTGGTGACCATGCCCTTGTAGACCACCGTGCGGCAGGAGAGGGAGGCGAAGTACACCTCCAGACCGCGCTCGACCCGCTTGCGCAGGCGGAACGCCTGACGATCCAGGGCGATCCCCGACACGGGCCCATCGGTGTCGTCGGTGCGTGCGCTTCCGAGGAACAGCTGCTGGATGGCGGGCATCGCCGCGCGGGCGAGCGAGCCGAGGCCCTCCGGGCGCACCGGCACCTCGCGCCAGCCGAGCACGACGAGGCCCTCCTCGGTGGCGAGCCGGGCGATGGACCGCTTGACAGTACTGCGCTCGGTGGGGTCGGTGGGCAGGAAGGCATTGCCGACGGCGTAGGCGCCGGCGGCCGGGAGAGCGAACTCGGTGACAGCGCGGAAGAACTCGTCGGGGATCTGCGTGATGATGCCGGCGCCGTCGCCGGTTCCGGCGTCGGAGCCGATCGCCCCGCGGTGCTCGAGGTGACGCAGAGCGTCGAGGGCCTGTTCGATGATGTCGTGACCGGCGGTGCCGCGGAGCGTGGCGACCATGGCTAGTCCGCAGGCGTCCTTCTCGTCGGCGGGGTCGTAGAGACCCTGCCGTGACGGAGTGGTGCCGAACCGGGAGAAGACTGGCGTGAGTGCCATGGAGACCGCCCTCAGGAATTCTGGTGGAGGCGGGACGACATCGGCCCGATGGGATCAGAGCACGGACCCGCTGATGGGGATCGTGGCGTGCAGAGGATGTACGGGGTTGCCCGGACCTAGCGTTGCGAACCGGTGGTGCTTGTGGCTCCGGCCTCGCGCGGAGCGCCCGCCGGGGCCTCATCGCCCGAACCGACCGCATCCGTGTCGGACGAGTCTAGCGCAGCACGGTCGCCCTCCCCGTCTGTGACGACGTACTCGTCGGGGTCGAGCGGCGGCGTCCACTCCTTGCCGGGGCGGTACGGAGACAGCTCTAAACCGGGGTGCCGCCGGCGCTGCACGAGGATGATGACGACCCCGAGCAGGATGGCTCCCCACGCCGCCCAGATGTTGGTGCGCACGCCAAGGAAGATCTCACTCGGGTCGAGGCGGATGGCTTCCAGCGGCCAGCGGCCGAGTCCGTACCAGATGAGGTAGAACCCGAACGCCTTGCCCCAGCGCATGGTGTACCGGCGCTCGAGGAAGAACACCAACACGGCGATGCCGATGACGTTCCAGATGATCTCGTAGAGGAAGGTCGGCTGGAAGAGCGTGCCAGCCGGGAGGCCGACAGGGAAGGCGGCGTTGTCCTTCTCGATCTCCAGACCCCACGGCAGCGTCGTCGGCTGGCCGAACAGCTCGTGGTTGAACCAGTTGCCGAAGCGACCGAGCGCCTGGGCGGCGAGGAGGCCGGGCGCCAGGGCGTCGGCGAAGGACCAGAACCGGATGCCGGTGATGCGGCAGGCGATGTAGACGCCGATTCCACCACCGATGAGCGCTCCGAAGATGGCGCCTCCGCCGTTCCAGATGCGGATGACCTCCCACGGGTCGGCGCCCGGGAAGAAGTAGTCGTTGGGGTGCGTGAGGACGTGGTAGGCCCGGGCCCCGACGATGCCCAGCGGGACGGCCCAGATGGCGATGTCGAGGACGATGCCCGGCTCGGCACCGCGCTTGGTGAGGCGACGGCTGGTCCACACGGTGGCCACGATGATTCCGGCGAGGATGCACAGCGCATAGCTGTGGATCGGGATCTCCTGGCCGTTGAACCAGGGGATGTGGATCGGCGTCGCCCACTCGGGAGGCGGGCTCGGGATGCTCAGGGGGGCCATCACCGTCTGGGGTACCTTTCTCACGCGCTTCCGGCAGGTGCCGACGCTGCGGTCGGCTTCTCGCCTCGGGTCACATTACAGCAGTCGACTACGCGGAACGTGCCAGCTGCTTGCCGGTGGCCAGCTCGGCGGCGAGCTCGCCCGCTGCCTCGACGCCGCCGTCGCCGAGCGCCTTCACGATGGCCGAGCCGACGATCGCACCATCGGCGTATTCGAGCACCTCGGCGACCTGGGCAGCCGTGGAGATGCCGATTCCGACGCACGTGCTGTCTGCACCCTGCTCGCGCAGGCGACCGACGAGACCGCGAGCGGCCTGATCGACGTCGGCTCGGGCGCCGGTGATGCCCATCGTCGATACGGCGTACACGAATCCCCGGCTGGCCTCGACCGATCGCCGCAGTCGGGCATCCGTCGACGAGGGAGCCGCGAGGAACACCCGATCGAGTCCCACGCGCTCCGACGCGTCCAGCCACGTCGACGCCTCGTCGGGGATGAGGTCGGGCGTGATGAGGCCCGCCCCTCCCGCCGCGGCGAGCTCGTCGGCGAACCGGTCGACCCCGAACTGCACCACGGGGTTCCAGTAGGTCATGATGAGGATGGGGGCGGACACCTGCTGGGCGATGGCCTGCACGGCGGTGAAGCCGTCGCGGAGTCGGAAGCCGTCGGCGAGAGCCCGCTGGGTAGCCGCCTGGATGACCGGCCCGTCCATGACGGGGTCCGAGTAGGGCAGGCCGAGCTCCAGGATGTCCACGCCGTTCTCGACGAGCGCGACGGCGGCGTCGATGGAGCCGCCGAGGCTGGGGAAACCCACCGGGAGGTAACCGACGAGCGCACCGCTGCCCGCATCCACTCGAGCGCGGATGGTGCTCGCCGTCGCACTGGTGGCGGTCATGACTGGCGCGCCCCCTCGTCGATGAGGTCGAAGTACCGGGCGGCGGTCTCCATGTCCTTGTCTCCGCGTCCCGACAGGTTGACGAGGATGGTCGCGTCTGGCCCGAGTTCACGGCCGAGGTCGAGGGCGCCTGCGAGAGCGTGCGCCGACTCGATGGCGGGGATGATGCCCTCGGTCCGGCTGAGCAGCCGGAGCGCCTGCATGGCGGCGTCATCCGTCACCGGTCGGTACTGGGCGCGATGGATGCTGGCGAGCCAGGAGTGCTCCGGCCCCACCCCGGGGTAGTCGAGGCCGGCGGAGATCGAGTGAGACTCGACGGTCTGGCCGTCCTCGTCCTGCAGGAGGTAGCTGCGCGCGCCATGCAGAACGCCGGGGCGGCCGACGGTGATGGTGGCGGCGGTGCGAGGCGTGCCCGCTCCCTCTCCCCCGGCCTCGAAGCCGTAGAGCGCGACATCCTGATCGTCGAGGAAGGCGTGGAAGATGCCCATCGCGTTCGACCCGCCGCCGACGCACGCGGCGACGGCATCCGGGAGACGGCCGGTGAGCGCGAGCACCTGCTCGCGGGCCTCCTCGCCGATGATCTTCTGGAAGTCGCGCACCATTGCGGGGAACGGATGCGGACCCGCGACCGTCCCGAAGATGTAGTTGGTGTGCTCGACGTTGGTCACCCAGTCGCGGAGGGCCTCGTTGATGGCGTCCTTAAGGGTGCGGGAGCCCGCCGTGACGGGGATGACCTCCGCGCCGAGCAGCCGCATCCGGGCGACGTTGAGGGCCTGACGCTCGGTGTCGACCTCGCCCATGTAGATGACGCACTCGAGGCCGAACAGGGCGGCGGCCGTGGCGGTGGCGACGCCGTGCTGGCCCGCACCGGTCTCGGCGATGACCCGGGTCTTGCCGATGCGCTTGGTGAGGATGGCCTGGCCGAGCACGTTGTTGACCTTGTGCGAACCGGTGTGGTTGAGGTCCTCGCGCTTGAGGATGATTCGGGCGCCGCCGGCGTGCTCGGCGAACCGCGGCACCTCCGTGATGACCGACGGCCGGCCGACGTAGTTGGTGAGGAGTTCGGTCAGTTCGGCCGCGAAGGCGGGGTCGTTGCGCGCGACCTCGTACGCGGCCGAGAGCTCGTCGAGCGCCGCGATGAGCGACTCCGGCACGAACCGGCCGCCGAACTCGCCGAAATACGGTCCGGCTTCGGTGCGAAGGGACATCAGACCTCCCTGAATCGTCGGAGGGTGGACACGGGGTCGCCGCCGGTGACGAGCGCCTCCCCCACGAGGACGACATCCGCTCCGGCTGCACGGTAGTGGGCGACATCCGCCTCGCTCGTCACGGCGGATTCCGCCACCCGGATGGCACCTGACGGGATGCGCGCCGACAACGACCCGAACAGGTCGCGATCGAGTTCGAACGTGGAGAGGTCGCGGGCGTTGACGCCGATGAGCGTCGCGCCGATATCGGCGGCGCGGGACACCTCGTCGGCGCTGTGCGCCTCGACGAGAGCGGTCATGCCGAGGTCGGCCACGAGGTCGTGCAACTGAGAGAGCAGCGGCTGCTCGAGGGCGGCCACGATGAGCAGCACGATGTCGGCGCCGGCCGCTCGGGCCTCGAACACCTGGTACGACGTCGCGATGAAGTCCTTGCGGAGGACGGGGATGCCCACGGCCGCACGGACGGCACGGAGGTCATCGAGAGAACCGCCGAACCGGCGCTCCTCGGTGAGCACGCTGATGGCGCTCGCTCCGCCGCGCTCGTAATCGCGGGCGAGTGCCGCGGGATCGCTGATGGTCGCGAGGGCGCCACGAGAGGGGCTGGCCCGCTTGACCTCCGCGATGATGCGGACCTCGTCGATCGGAGCGAGCGCCGCGAGAGCGTCCAACGCGGGCGCGCGCCCGGCCGCCAGGCGCTCGAGGTCGGCGATCGGGAGATCCGCCCGCCGGCGCTGCGCGTCTTCGACCGACCCCGCCGTCAACTCGGCGAGAAGGCTCAATGCCCCGAGGCGGCGACCTTCGAGCCGCCGACGCCGTAGCCGGAGCGCGAGAGGATCCAGCCGACGATGGCGCCGATGACGAGGAGGACGAAGGATGCCCACACCAGCCAGACGACGGT
This sequence comes from Orlajensenia flava, assembly GCF_004801905.1. Taxonomy (GTDB): domain Bacteria; phylum Actinomycetota; class Actinomycetes; order Actinomycetales; family Microbacteriaceae; genus Orlajensenia; species Orlajensenia flava. The sequence goes on from NZ_SSSN01000003.1 coordinate 519,083, forward strand.
GAAGAAGAAGGCGATCGTGCCGATGGTGACGGCGACCAGCATGATGATCACGGCGGTCCAGGCGGCCGGCGAGTGTCCGTGGCCGGGCTCGAGGGTCTCTGCGCTCATGGTTCTCCTTAAGGGGCGTCTCGAGGGAAGTCTATCGGGTGGCCGTGGGGTCGTCGCCGCGGGAGAGCTCGTCCCACTCGTCGACGGCGCGGTCGCGCGCGGGCTGTTCGGCGGGCTCGGGCGCGGCGGCCGCATCCGGATCCTCGAGCCGCACCGCCTGGTAGCGCCGCGAGGAGGCCGGCCAGGCGCGCGCGGTGACGATGACGGCCAGGCACGTGAGCGCGAGCAGCGCACCGGCCACGATGGCGAGCACGGGCCACGCGGTCGCCGTGGTGGAGGCGACGAGGTCGTGCACCGACGAGTCCCCCGCCACCCCGGTCGCGTGCGTCACCACCGAGGCCCCCGCCGCGACGGGGTCGGAGAGGGCGACGGATGCGGCGAGCACGATCGAGCCGCCGAGCACGACGCCCAGAATGCCGAGCACGATGCGGATGAGCGGCCCGGCGATGGCGAGTGCCGCCGCGAGGGCGAGGGCGGCGAAGCCGAGAGCGCTGAGGGCGGGAGCGGCGATGGCGCCGCTGACCGTCAGGTCGTTGCTGCCGCCGGCCGCACTCGGTACACGGAGGGTGAACCACGGCTGGGACGCCGCGACGAGCGCGATGGCCGTCGCGACCAGGACGACGACGATGGATCCGTACTTCAGGCGCTTCACGGTGCGTCCACCCGCGACATGGCGTTGGCGATCGCGACGGCGCGCAACGGAGCGGCGGCCTTGTTGTGGGACTCCGCGAACTCCGTCGCCGGGTCGGAGTCGGCCACCAGGCCGGCGCCGGCCTGCACCCGCGCGATGCCGCCGCTGATCAACGCGGTGCGGATGGCGATGGCCAGGTCAGCGTCTCCACCGAAGCCGAAGTAGCCCACCACTCCCCCGTAGATGCCGCGCTGGGCGGGTTCGAGCTCGTCGATGATCTCGAGCGCGCGGGGCTTGGGCGCGCCGGACAGGGTGCCTGCCGGGAAGGTCGCCCGGAAGGCGTCGACCGCTGATCGTCCGGCGTCGAGGTCGCCCTCGACGCTGGAGACGATGTGCATGATGTGGCTGAAGCGCTCGACCCGCATGAATTCGGTCACCTCGACGGAGCCGGCGACGCACACGCGCGACAGGTCGTTGCGCGCCAGGTCGACGAGCATGAGGTGCTCGGAGCGCTCCTTGTCGTCGGCGAGCAATTCCGTCTCCAGCTCGGCGTCGTGCTCGGGGGTCGCGCCGCGCGGGCGGGAACCGGCGATCGGATGCGTGAATGCCCGACCGTCCTGCACCTTGACGAGCGACTCCGGCGACGACCCGACGATGGCGTACGGCTCTCCCTCGGGCGTCTCGAGGCTGAGCAGGTACATATACGGGCTCGGGTTGAGCACCCGCAGCACGCGGTAAACCTCGAGCGGCGCGGCGGTGACCGGCTGCTCGAACCGCTGCGAGATGACCACCTGGAACACGTCGCCGTCGCGCACGAACTGCTTGGCGTGCTCGACGGCCGCCTCGTAGTCGGCTCGGGGGGTGTTGGAGTGCGGTTCGACGGCGATCGAGAGGTCGACGGATGCCAGCCCCGGTTCGGTAGGCGCGGCGAGTGCGACCTGGAGGGCGTCGAGGCGCGCCTGAGCCTGCGCCCACAGCTCGTCGTCGCCATCCGTTCCGTCAGCGAGCACATTGGCGATCAGCGAGACCGTGCCGAGCCGGTGGTCGATGACGACGAGGTCCGCCACGAACACGAAGGCCTGGGCGGGCACGGCGAAATCGGCGGGTGGCTGATCGGGAAGGTTCTCCAGCTGGCGCACCGACTCCCAGCCGACGAAGCCCACGAGTCCTCCGGTGAGCGGAGGGTGCCCGGGGATGGGAGGGGTCTGCCACCGCTCGTAGAGCGCCGCGAGGGCGTCGAGGGGTGCGAGGTCGGCTGCGTCGCCGAGGATGCGCTGCGCCGATGCCGTCTCGGCCATCCAGCCGACACCGTCGCCCTGCTGCGTCAGCACCCCGAAGGCCGAGACGCCGACGAACGAGTAGCGCGACCAGATGCCGCCCTGTTCGGCGGACTCGAGCAGGAAGCTGCCGGCGCGGCCGCCGGTCAGCTTGCGGTAGATGCCCACGGGGGTCTCGGCGTCGGCGAACAGCTCGCGCAGCACGGGGATCACCCGATGGTCGGCGGTGAGCGCATCGAACTGCGCGCGGGTGGTCGTCGCGCTCATCGCTGGTCCAGCACGACGGGAGCGAGCGGGTCGACGTCGAAACAGCTGTGCGCCCCCGTGTGGCAGGCCGCGCCGACCTGGTGCACCTGCACCAGGACGGTGTCCCCGTCGCAGTCGAGTGCCGCGCCGCGCACGTACTGGACGTTGCCGGACGTGTCGCCCTTGCGCCAGTACTCCTGCCGCGAGCGCGACCAGAACGTCACGCGTCCCTCGGTGAGGGTGCGCCGCAGGGCCTCGGCATCCATCCAGCCCATCATGAGCACCTCGCGGGTGTCCTCCTGCTGGATGATGGCCGGAACCAGTCCGGCTGCGGTGAAGCGCGTTCGGGTGAGGATGTCGTCGATGTCCATCAGCGCACCGTGATCCCTTCGTCGGCCAGGCGGGCCTTGACCTCGCCGATGGTCATGACGCCGTCGTGGAAGACGCTCGCGGCGAGCACGGCGTCGGCTCCCGCACGCACCGCCGGGGCGAAGTCGTCGACGGAGCCCGCACCCCCGGATGCGATGACGGGCACGGAGCTCTGCGCGCGCATGGCGGCGACGAGGTCGAGGTCGAACCCGGTCCTGGTGCCGTCGGCGTCGATGGAGTTCACCAGCAGCTCGCCGGCGCCGCGCTCGATGGACTCGCGCGCCCACTCCAGCGCGTCGATGCCCGTCTCGGTCCTGCCGCCGTGGGTGGTGACGACGAAGCCGGACTCGGTGCCGGCACTGCGCGTGACGTCGAGCGAGAGGACCAGCACCTGGGCGCCGAATCGGTCGGCGATCTCACCGAGCAGCGCCGGGCGCGCGATGGCGGCCGAGTTGACCCCCACCTTGTCGGCTCCGCTGGCGAGGAGGCGCGCGACGTCCTCCGCCGATCGGACCCCTCCGCCGACGGTCAGCGGGATGAACACCTGCTCGGCGGTCGCGGCCACCACCTCGTAGGTCGTCGCACGGTCGTCGACGGTGGCCGTCACGTCGAGGAAGGTGAGTTCGTCGGCGCCCTGCTCGTAGTACCGGCGCGCGAGCTCCACGGGGTCGCCGGCGTCGCGGAGGCCCTGGAAGTTGACGCCCTTGACGACTCGCCCGGCGGAGACGTCGAGGCACGGGATGACGCGGACAGCGAGACTCATCGAATGCCCCCGCTCACAACCGCGCCGCGTGGATGGTGGTGACGAGGATGGCCCGCGCGCCGAGCTCGTAGAGCCGGTCCATGACCTCGTTGGTCTCCTCGCGCGGGATCATCACCCGCACCGCGGCCCACTCGTTGTCCGCGAGCGGCGAGACCGTCGGCGACTGCATGCCCGGTGCGATCCGGCAGGCCTCGTCGATGTTCTCGAGACGGATGTCGTAGTCGACCATCACGTAGGTACGGGCGACCAGCACTCCCTGCAGTCGGCGCAGCAGCGTGTCCGCACCCGGCTTGGGCGCACCCGAGTCGACGAGCACGGCGGTGGACTGCAGGATGACGGGTCCGAAGATCTCCAGGCCGGCCGCTCGCAGCGTGCCGCCCGTGGACACGACGTCGGCCACGGCATCCGCAACGCCCAGTCGTACCGCGGACTCGACCGCTCCGTCCAGCGGTACGAGCGTGACCGAGACCCCCTGATCGGCGAGGAAGGCGCCCACCAGACCGGGATAGCTGGTGGCGACCCGCACGCCCTCGAGGGCGCTGAGCTGCGCGAACCGGCCGGGCGCCCCCGCGAAGCGGAAGGTGGAGTCGCCGAACGAGAGCTCCGCGACCTCTCGGGCAGGCGACCCGGAGTCGAGCAGCAGGTCCCGCCCGGTGATGCCGATGTCCAAGGCGCCCGAGCCGACGTAGGTCGCGATGTCGCGGGGCCGGAGATAGAAGAATTCGACGCCGTTGCGCGGATCGGCCGCATGCAGCTCGCGGGTGTCGCGGCGACCGCTGTAACCGGCCTCGGAGAGCATCTGGATGGCGGACTCGGAGAGCGAGCCCTTGTTGGGCACGGCGATTCTCAGCATGGACGGGATTCCTTCTGGCACGTGGGACGACATGGGTGAGCGCGGACGATCACAGATGTCGGTACACGTCGACCGGGGTGAGGCCCTTCGCGACCATGAGCACCTGGAGGTGGTAGATCAGCTGCGAGATCTCCTCGGCGGTCTCCTGATCGGACTGGTACTCGGCGGCCATCCACACCTCGGCGGCCTCTTCGACGATCTTCTTGCCGATGGCGTGCACACCGGCGTCGAGCTCGCGGACGGTGCCGGAGCCCTCGGGCCGGCTCGTCGCCTTCTCGGCCAGTTCGGCGAAGAGGTCGTCGAAAGTCTTCACCCGGTCAACGTTACCGGTGCAGGTGCGGATGTGACGCCGCCGCTGCACGCAGCGCGAGGATGGCCTCATCGGGATCATCGGCGGTGAACACGGCCGATCCGGCGACGAACGTGTCGGCCCCCGCCTCGGCCGCGATGGCGATGGTCTCGGCTGTGATGCCGCCGTCGACCTGCAACCAGATGTCCGCGCCGCTCTCGCGCACCGCGTCGGCGAGCGTTGCGAGCTTGGGCATGGTCGAACGGATGAAGCTCTGTCCGCCGAAGCCCGGCTCGACCGTCATGACCAGCACCTGGTCGAATTCCTCGATCATCTCGAGGTAGGGCTCGACCGGCGTGCCCGGCTTGATGGCGAGACCCGCGCGAGCACCGCGATCGCGCAACGACCGCGCGAGCACGATGGGCTCGCTGGCGGCCTCGACGTGGAACGTCACCGAGAACGCCCCGGCCTCGGCGTATGCCGGGGCCCACCGATCGGGGTCGTCCATCATCAGGTGCACGTCGAGTGGAATGGGCGAGACCTCCTGCAGACGGGTGACCATCTGCAGGCCGAACGTGAGGTTGGGCACGAAGTGGTTGTCCATCACGTCCACGTGCACGAGATCGGCGTTCCGGATGCGTCCGAGCTCGTGCTCGAGATTGGCGAAGTCGGCGGCGAGGATGCTCGGGTTGATGCGCGTTGGCATGCCATCAGGCTAGCGGCCGCGCTGGCGCGCCCACGCAGAGGATGCGCAGCGAGGTCTCGCAGAATGGTGGGGTGCGCACTCTGCTGAACATCATCTGGCTCGTCCTCGCCGGCTTCTGGCTGTTCCTCGGCTACCTGGCCGTCGGCGTGCTGTTGTGCGTGCTCATCATCACGATCCCGTGGGGCATCGCGTCGCTCCGCATCGGCGCCTACGCGTTGTGGCCGTTCGGTCGCACCATCGTCGCGAAGCCGACGGCAGGCGTCGGATCCTTCCTCGGCAACGTGGTCTGGGTCGTCCTCGCGGGATGGTGGCTCGCGCTGGCGCACATCGTCTCGGGCGTCCTGCTGTGCGTCACCATCATCGGCATCCCGCTCGGCATCGCCGACTTCAAGCTCGTGCCGATCTCGCTCATGCCCCTCGGAAAGGACATCGTCTCCACTCGCGAAGGCGGGTTCGACAGAGCGGTCGTCCCCGCGCGCTGATCGGCGCCGCGGCGTTCGGGGACGTTCCAGCGATTGCGAACGGCTCCGCGCTCTCCAACGGCTCAGCGTTTTCCAACGGCTCAGCGTTTTCCAACGGCTCAGCGCCTTCCAACGGCTCAGCGTTTGCGGAACAGCGAGATGAACATCGCATCCGTGCCGTGGCGGTGCGGCCACAGCTGGGCGGTGAGGCCGTCGCCGCCGAAATCCACCTCGTCGAGTGCGACGTCCGCCACTGCCGAGCGCGCATCCAGCTGCTCCACGGCGTCCGGATGCCGCGCTCGAGCCCCTCGGACCGTGCCGACCGTCTCGCCGAGGTGCGGGGAGCAGGTGACGTATGCCAGGATCCCGCCGGGCTTCAGGGCGTCGACGGCCGAGTCGAACAGTCGTCCCTGCAGGTCGCCGAGTTCGGCGACGTCGCCGGGGGTCTTGCGCCAGCGCGCCTCCGGGCGGCGACGAAGCGCGCCGAGGCCCGTGCACGGCGCATCGAGCATGATGCGGTCGAACGACTCGGGTTGGTTCTCACCCACGGTCGTCCCGTCGAACTCGGTCACGGTCACCTCGCCGGGCACTGCCGCGAGAGCGGACCGGACGAGCTCCGCCCGTGCGGGAACCAGCTCGTTGGCGGTGAACATGGCTCCCGCGACGCGCGCCTCGGCGGCGAGCAGGGCGGCCTTGCCGCCGGGACCGGCGCACAGGTCCAGCCAGTGCTCCCCCGCCGCGACGGGTCGTGCCGCGACGAGCGCGAGCGCGGCGAGCTGCGAGCCCTCGTCCTGAACTCGCACCGCTCCCCCCGTCTCCCGTGTGACCCGGGCCGGGTCGCCTCCGGCCCAGACGCGGCCGTTGGGCGAGAATCGATCGGCTTCGCCAAGGGCGGCGAGCGTTTCGGGTGGAAGGAGGCCGGTGAGGGCGACGAGGTTGACCCGGGGGGCGACGTTGTCGGCGGCGAGCAGCTCCTCGAGTTCGCTCTCGCGTCCCTCGGCGGCGAGGGCGCTGCGGAAGGCCCGCACGATCCAGGCGGGGTGCGACCAGCGCAGGGCGAGCTTCTCGTCGGCATCCGTCTCCTCGGCGATGACGGCGTCCTGCCATTCCTGCAGGCTCGACCGGCCGATGGTGCGCAGCACCCCGTTCGAGAAACCGGCGGCCGACCGTGAACCGTTCTGGCGCACCAGTTCGACGGACTCGTTGACGGCGGCGTGCGCGGCGACGCGCATCGAGAGCAGCTGATGGGTTCCGAGGCGGAGCGCGTCGAGCACGGGCGCGTCGAGCTCGCCGATCGGACGGCCGGCGGTGAGTTCGATGACCCGGTCGTAGAAGCCGCGCATCCGGAGGGTGCCGTAGGTCAGTTCGGTGGCGAGGCCCGCGTCGGCCGGTGAGAGTCGAGCCCGCTCGAGCCGTACGGGCAGAAGCAGGTTGGCGTAGGCGTCGCTGTCACTCACCGCCCGGATGACGTCGAAGGCGATCTGTCGAGCCGGCTGGATCCGGACGGCCGGGGCGTTCACTCCGCCACCGCCTCGTCGACGGGGACACCGCGCCACCAGTCGGACGCCGCCATGGGCTGCTTACCGGCCGGTTGCACGCGCAGGAGGTGCAGGGCTCGCGTGGCCGTTCCCGCGAGCACGCGGCGGCCGGCGGCCCGGATGGCGCCGGGGCGCAGCTCGGTCGAGGCATCCGCCGCGTCATCGTCAGAGGGTTCGATCGGACGGGCCTCCAACACCTTGACGCGCACTCCGTCGACGGTCGTGAACGCACCCGGCTCGGGGGTGACCGCGCGGATGCGAGCATCCACCGCCTCGAGGGGCAATGACCAATCGATGCGGGCGTCGTCGAGCGCGAGCTTGGGCGCCAGGGTCACCTCTCCGTCCTGAGGGACGGCGGTAGCTGAGCCGCCGGCCAGCTCGTCGACCACGCGCGTCAGCAGCGCCGCGCCATCCTCGCTGAGGCCGTGCAGCAAGCTTCCCGCCGTGTCGTGGTCATCGATCGTGCGCTCGACGACGCCGTAGACGTCACCGGCGTCGAGTTCGGGGACGAGGCGGAACACGGCAGCTCCCGTGGCGCTGTCACCAGCCGCGATCGCACGTTGTACCGGCGAGGCGCCCCGCCAGCGCGGGAGCAACGAGAAGTGCAGGTTGACCCAGCCGAGCCGGGGCGCGGAGAGAAGGGGCTCACGCACGAGGCCGCCGTAGGCGACCACGACGCCGAGGTCGGCGTCCAGCGCCACCAGCCGATCGGTGACGGCTTCGTCGAGACGATTCGCCTTGACGACGTCGAGACCGAGGTCGTCGGCGGCCGCAGCGACGGGCGACGGAGTGAGCACGCGTCGGCGCCCGAGCGGTGCGTCTCGGCGCGTCACGACGGCGACGATGTCGTGGCCGGCATCGACGAGGGCATGCAGAGAAGGGACGGCGACGTCGGGAGTCCCGGCGAATATCAGTCTCATGGGTGCTACAGGATCTCCGGGTCGTCGAATCGTACTCTGAGTGTAGGCGTGGAGCGCCCGCGGGCTGCGGCCGGGCCCTTCCGTCGACGGGTCGCCGCTGCGATGACGGCGGCGCGCAGTTCGCCGGCAGCCGCTGCGCCGGCGGCGTAGTCCAGCCGCACGATCGCGCGCACCTGTTCGTCACCGGTCGGAACGGGACCGAGCACATCCACGCCCGAGAGGTCCTCGATCGCGGTCATGGCCGCCGCGACTCCGACCGGCGTTCCGGTGACGGATGCCACGCGCACAGCGGGCGGGAACCGCAGCTCCCGGCGGTCGTCGAGCTCCGCCTTCGCCCAGGCCGCCTGCCGCCAGCTGCCGAGGGCATCGGCGACCGGCCCGCTCGCACCCGCGAGAAGCACGGGGGCGCCGGGCGTCGCGAGCGCAGCCGCGTTCGACCACCAGCGCAGGCAGTCCTCCCCGACGCGCAGTGACTCGCGCGAGAGCATCCGCTCGCCGTCGAGCAGGACCACCGCTCGGTAGCCGCCCACGGCGATCGGCTCGGCGCCTCGGGTCGCGATGACGAGCGCGGGGGTCGCCGGCACCTGCAGCACGGTGTGGTCGCCGTCGGCGATGATGATGCGGACGCCGGGAAACGCCCGTCCGAGCTCCTCGGCCGTGCGCGCCGATCCGACGGCGCCCGACCGCATCCGTGTTCCGCCGCAGTTGTCGCAGTGCCAGTCCGTCGCCAGCGCCCCGCACACCCGGCACGACGGGGCGGCACCCGCGCGCGGGATGCCGAGCGGTCCGTGGCAGCGCGCGCAGTGCGCGGCCTGGCCGCACGACGCGCAGGCCAACCACGGTGCGTAGCCGGGGCTGGCGACCTGGAGCAGCACCGGTCCCTTCGCGAGGGCATCCCGGGCGGTGCGCCACGCCGTGGAGGGGATGCGTGCGGCGCGCGCGGCTGGTTCGTCGTCAGACTGGCGTGCGGTCGGCACCACCTTCGGTCGACCCGAGCGGGGCGGCTCGACCGAGTCGAGCCAGCCGATCTCGACGAGTCGCTGCGCTTCGACACTGCGCGTGTTGCCGAGCAGCACGAGACTCGAGCCCTCGTTCTCCTGCCGCACGAGGGCGGCATCCCGGGCATGCACATAAGGCGCGAGCGGCTCAGCGTAGAGCGGATCGCCGTCGTCCCAGATGGCGATGAGGCCCGGCTCCGTCACCGGGGCGTAGACGGCCGAGCGGTTGCCGATGGCGACCACCGGGGCCGGCTCGAGGCAGCGCAGGTAGGCGGCATAACGCTCGGCGTCCGGCCTGCGGGCGTCGAGCAGGGCGATTGATGCCGGCGGGAGGAGCACGGCGACCGCCGCCTCGAGTTGCGCCTGGTCGCGGAAGTCGGGCACCAGCAGCACCGCGCTCCGGCCGGCCGCGATGGTCGCCGCGGCGAGTTCGGCCAGGGTGATCGCCCAGTGCCCGACCTCCGCGCCGCCGGGCAGCCGAACCGTGCGCGGAATCGCCGACACAGCGAGACGCTCGCCCCGAGCGAGGCGCTCGAGGGTGCCATCGGGGTATCCGGTCAGCGCCGGCGCGTCGACCGTCTCGGGCACACCCCGTTCAGCAGCCAGCCAGCGGTTCTCCACCCGGGCCTGCCGGGGTGGGATGGCGACACGCAGCACGTCGCCGGCGCTGCCGGCCGCACGGTCGGCGAGTTGGCGCGCGAGCCGCCAGAGGTCCGGCGGCAGCACGGGCGCCAGCGAGACGACCCGTTCGAGCTCGGCGAGTCGGCCGCCGAACTCGCTGTCGCCGGGCGTGACGAGCTCGACGACGTAGCCCGACACGGTGCGCCCCCCGAACGGCACGCGCACACGCACGCCCGGGACGAGGCCCTTTGCGAGGGCTGCCGGTACCGCGTAGTCGAACAGGCGGTCGAGCTGAGGCAGGGGCGAATCGATCGTGACACGGGCGATGGATGTCGGCGCCTCGGGTGCATCCGGGGTGGCCGGCGCCTCCGCATCGCCCATGTGCGCTCCTACAGGCTGGCCGCGCTGCGGAGGTCGTCGACGCGGTCCGTGCGCTCCCAGGTGAAGTCGGGCAACTCTCGGCCGAAGTGACCATAGGTCGCCGTCTTGGCGTAGATCGGGCGCAGCAGGTCGAGGTCGCGGATGATCGCCGCGGGCCGCAGGTCGAACACCTCGCGGATGGCGCGGGTGATGTCCGCGTCGGGCAGGTGCCCGGTGCCGAAGGTCTCGACGTAGAGCCCGACGGGCGCCGCCTTGCCGATGGCGTAGGCGATCTGCACCTCGAGACGATCGGCGAATCCGGCGGCCACGGCGTTCTTGGCGACCCATCGCATCGCATAGGCCGCCGACCGGTCGACCTTCGACGGGTCCTTCCCGCTGAACGCTCCGCCGCCGTGACGGGAGGCGCCGCCGTAGGTGTCGATGATGATCTTGCGTCCGGTGAGACCGGCGTCGCCCTGCGGGCCGCCGATCTCGAACCGACCCGTGGGGTTGATCAGCACGTTGAGGTCATCGAGGCCGAGGTCCACCGATTCGAGGACGGGGCGGATGACGAGCTCCTCGACCTCGGCCCGGAGCTTCTCCGTGCTGACGAGTGGCGAGTGCTGGGTCGAGAGCACGACGGTCTCGATGGTGCGGGGCACGCTGCCCTCGTAGCCGACCGTCACCTGCGTCTTGCCGTCGGGACGGAGGTAGTCCACCAGCCCCTCCTTGCGCACCTGGGCAAGCCGCTCGGACAAGCGGTGGGCGACCCAGATCGGCAGCGGCATCAGCTGGGGCGTCTCGGTGGTCGCATAGCCGAACATGATGCCCTGGTCGCCGGCGCCCTGACGGTCGAGGTCGTCGACGCTGGACTGCTCGCGACTCTCGTAGGCCGCGTCGACGCCTTGGGCGATGTCGGGCGACTGCGAGCCGATCGAGATGGAGACGCCGCACGAGCGCCCGTCGAACCAGACGTCGGATGAGGTGTAGCCGATGCCCGTGATCACGTTGCGCACGATCGCCGGGATCTCGACGTAGCCCGACGTGGTCACCTCGCCGGCGACGTGCACGAGGCCCGTCGTGACGAGTGTCTCGACGGCGACCCGGGAGTTGGGGTCGACGGAGAGGAGGGCGTCGAGGATGGAGTCCGAGACCTGGTCGCAGATCTTGTCGGGATGCCCTTCCGTGACGGATTCGGACGTGAACAGGCGAAGGTCGCTCATGGTGCCCCGTTTCTTGTGTGACGAGCGTCATGGTTCGGCAGCCGCATCCGATGCGACGGCCTCGGGCTCAGTCGAGCGCGAGGATGGCGTCGAGAATGCGGTCGGCCACCGACGTCTTGCTGCCGGAGGCCTCGCTCACTATATCTCCGGAGCGATTCACCACGACCACGTCGTTGCCGTCTGTGGCGAATCCCTGCGCCCAGCCCACCCTGTTGATGACGAGCAGGTCGGCGCCCTTGCGGGCGATCTTGTCCCGCCCGATCGCGAGCAGCGCATCGCGGTCGGCCTCGGTCTCCGCGGCGAAGCCCACGATCACCTGTCCGTCGCGGCGCGCGGCCGCTAGTCCCGCCAGGACATCGGGGTTCTTGACGAGCACCAGCTCGAGCGTCTCGCCCTGCTGGTCCTTCTTGATCTTGGCGTCTCGCACCTGGTCGGGCCGGTAATCGGCGACCGCGGCCGCCATGACGACGATGTCGGCGGATGCCGCAGCATCCGTCATCGCGGCCTCCAGCTCGAGGGCGGTCCCCGTCTCGACGAGGCTCACCCCGTCGGGGGCGGCCACCTCGAGGTGCGCGGCGACGAGCGTGACCGCAGCGCCGCGAGCGGCAGCAGCGGCCGCGATCGCGACGCCCTGCTTGCCGCTCGAGCGGTTGCCGAGAAAGCGCACCGGGTCGAGCGGCTCGCGCGTTCCCCCGGCGCTGACCACCACGCGACGACCGGCCAGGTCACCGGATGCGCCCCGCTTCGCGGTGGCATATGCGGCGAGGGCGGCCTCGACGATCACGTCGGGCTCCTCCATGCGACCGGGGCCCGAATCCTTCCCCGTGAGCTGGCCGACGGCCGGTCCGACGACGACGACCCCCCGACGCCGGAGCGTGGCGATGTTCTCGACCGTCGCCGGGTTCTGCCACATCTCGGTGTGCATGGCCGGCGCGATGACCAGAGGGGCTGTGCTGGCGAGGATGGTGTTGCCGAGCAGGTCGTCCGCGAGGCCCGCGCTGATCTTCGCGATCGTGTTGGCGGTGGCCGGAGCGATGACGATGAGGTCCGCCGCCTGACCGAGCGCGACGTGGCGCACCTCGGCGACACCCTCGTAGAGGTCGGTGTTCACCTCGTTGCGGCTGATCGCCTCGAGGGTGGGGCGGCCGACGAAGCGGAGGGCCGCATCGGTGGCGACGACATGGACGGAATGGCCCTGCAGCACGAGTGCGCGCACCACGTTGACCGCCTTGTACGCGGCGATCCCCCCGGCGATTCCGACGACGACGTTCAGTGCCATCGGACGATCGTCACTCGGCGATCGGCTTGATCTCGAGCTTGTCCTCGTTGATCTCGTGCATCGCCACGGAGAGCGGTTTGTCATCGATGTTCGAGTCGACCAGAGGGCCGACGTTGTCGAACAGGCTGCCGTCGTGGAGGTCGGCGTAGTAGTCGTTGATCTGCCGGGCGCGCTTGGACGCGAAGATGACGAGCTGGTACTTCGAGTCGACCTTCGAGAGGAGGTCGTCGATGGGCGGGTCGATGATGCCGGTGAGCTTGTCAGCCATGAAGGGGTTCTCCTTGAAGTGCGGGATGAAGGCGCGCGCAATCAGCGCCGAGCCTTCCGAGTCTGCATCAAGTCTACGACCTCTTGAGCGGCGGCCCCCACGTCGCCGTTGACGACCTCGTGATCGAACTCGTCCACGGCGGCCAACTCGACCTTCGCGGTGGCCAGGCGACGCTGCTGTTCGGCGTTGTCCTCGGTGCCGCGGCCGACCAAGCGGCGCACGAGCTCCTCCCAGCTCGGCGGCTGCAGGAAGACCAGGGTCGCCTCGGGCATCTCGCGGCGCACCGCCCGCGCTCCCTGGATGTCGATCTCGAGCAGCACGCTGTTGCCGTCGGCCAGCGCCGTCTCGACCGGCTCACGCGGAGTGCCGTAGCGATGGGCGTTGTGGACGGTCGCGTGCTCGAGGAGCTCGCCCGCCTCGATCATCCGATCGAACTCGGCGTCGTCCACGAAGTAGTAGCTCACGCCCTCCACCTCTCCCGGGCGCGGGGCGCGGGTCGTGGCCGAGACGGACAGGGCGACGCCGGGGTGGTTGTCGCGGATGTGGGCGGCGACGGTGCCCTTGCCGACGGCGGTGGGGCCGGCCAGCACGACGAGTCGATTGGACGCACCCCGCTGCGCGGCCAGGCGGTCGATGAGGAACCCGCGCAGGCGACGGCGCTGGTGCCGACCGAGGCCGCCGAGACGTTTGGCCGGCGAGATGCCGAGGTCGTGGATGAAGCGGTGCATCTTGGTCACACCGATGGACGGGATGGCGGTGAGGAACTCGGTGACTCGGATGCCACCCTCCACACTCGACGGCTCGTCACCGGCGATGCGCATGACATCGAGCGGACTGCGCTCTCCCGACGCGATCTCGGCCTTGACGGCGGCTCGAGCCCTTCGCGCGGCCACGGCTGCGCGCGATGCCGCTACCCGGTCCACCTCGGGCGGTGTGCCGTACTCAGCCACGATGCTTCTCCACTTCCTCCGATCGACGGGAGATCGCGTCAGCGAGTCCGTCGGGCCCAGCCTCCAGTATGCTGCGTGATTCCGACACGATGAGGCCGGTCGAGAGAGATCCGAAGATCCGACGCTGGTCGGCGACGTCGGCGCCCTGGTGGCCGAACCCCGGAGCAAGCACGGGCAGCGCATTGTGCGGTTGATCGGCGTCGATGTCGATACCGAAGGTGCGAGGGTCGATGGTGGCGCCGATCACCGCTCCCGCCGACCCGAAGCGCGCAGGCTCCTGGCCGGCGTTCCAGGCCGTGAGCTGGTCGATCACGTCGGCGGCGACCGTGGTGTCGGCCTCGGGAAGCCGCGCCAACTGAACTCGCGCCGCCTCGGGGTTCGAGGTGGCCGCGAGAACGAAGACGCCCTTCCCGTTCTCGGCGGCATATGCGAGTGTCCCGCGCAGCGATCCGACGCCGAGGTACGGGCTCAGTGTCACGGCATCGGCCTCCAGTGGCGACCGCGGACGCAACCACGCCTCACCGTAGGCGTCCAAGGTCGATCCGATGTCGCCGCGCTTGGCGTCGGCGATCACGACGAGCCCTGCCGACCGCGCCTCGGCGAGTACCCGCTCGAGGGCGGCGAAGCCGGCGGATCCATGGCGCTCGAAGAAGGAGACCTGCGGCTTGACGATGCCGGCGAGGCCGTGCGCCGCGTCGACGACGCGCAGGCCGAACTCGCGGGCACCGGTCGGCGAGTCGTCCAGCCCCCACTTCGCGAGCAGCCAGCTGTGCGGGTCGATGCCGACGCAGAGGTGGCCGAAGCGGTCGAAGGCGAGTCCGAGCCGGTCGCCGAACGCGATCATGCGCGGGCCGCCCGGGCCACGGCGTACTCCTGCAAGCTGGTCACGTCGAAGCCGTCGCCCGCCACCTCGAGGGCAGCGACGGCCGCCGTGAGCTCGGCGATGGTCGTGAACAACGGGATGTCTCCGGCCACCGCTGCCGCACGGATCTCGTAGCCGTCGGCACGGGCCGACCGGCCGCTGGGCGTGTTGATGACCACCTGCACCTCCGACCGCCCGATGAGGTCGACGATCGTCGGTGCCCCGTCGTCGGACCGGTCACTGTACTTGGCGATGACGTCGGACGGGATGCCGTTGCGGCTGAGCACCTCCGCCGTCCCCTCGGTGGCGACGACGCGGTAGCCGAGTTGACTGAGTCGCTGCACCGGAGAGATGACGGCGCGCTTGTCACGATCGCTCACCGACACGAACACGCTGCCGCCCGTCGGCATGCCACCGTATGCAGCCAGCTGGCTCTTGGCGAACGCGCGTGGGAAGTCGCGGTCGATGCCCATCACCTCGCCCGTCGAGCGCATCTCGGGGCCGAGCACCGAGTCGACCATCCGACCGTCCTTGGTGCGGAACCGACGGAACGGCAGCACGGCCTCCTTCACGGCGACCGGCGCATCGAGCGGCACCCGCGATCCGTCCTGCTGCGGCAGCATGCCATCCGTTTTCAGCTCGGCGATCGTGCTGCCGACCATGATGAGCGATGCCGCCTTGGCCAGCGGGATGCCGAGCGCCTTCGACACGAACGGAACCGTGCGGGACGCGCGCGGGTTGGCCTCGAGCACGTAGAGCACGCCGGCGCCGATGGCGAACTGCACGTTGAGCAGCCCGCGCACGCCGATGCCCTGCGCGATGGCGAGCGTCGCCTCGCGCACCCGGTCGATCTGCCCGCGGCCGAGCGTGACAGGCGGCAGCGTGCAGCTCGAGTCGCCCGAGTGGATGCCGGCCTCCTCGAGGTGCTCCATGACGCCGCCGATGTAGAGCTCGGTTCCGTCGAAGAGGGCGTCCACGTCGATCTCGATGGCGTCGTCCAGGAAGCGGTCGACGAGCAGCGGATGCGTCGCATCCACGATGCCCTGACCGTCGATGCGATCGAAGTAGTCGGCCAGCGATGGGCTGTCGTAGACGATCTCCATGCCACGGCCGCCCAGCACGAAGCTCGGGCGCACCAGGACGGGGTAGCCGATCTCCTCGGCGACCGCCACCGCGCCGGTGTACTCGGTCGCCGTGCCGTTCCGAGGCGCGAGCAGGCCCGCGTCGTCGAGGATGCGGGAGAAGGCTCCGCGCTCTTCGGCGAGGTCGATGGCCTCCGGAGTGGTGCCGAGGATCGTGATGCCGTTCTCCTGCAGCCCGGCGGCGAGCCCGAGCGCGGTCTGGCCGCCCAGCTGCACGACGACGCCGACGAGTACGCCCGACTGCGACTCGGCGTGGATCACCTCGAGGACGTCCTCCAGCGTGAGCGGCTCGAAGTAGAGCCGGTCGCTGGTGTCGTAGTCGGTCGAGACGGTTTCGGGGTTGCAGTTGATCATGATGGTCTCGTAGCCCGCATCCGAGAGGGCGAAGGAGGCATGGACGCAGGAGTAGTCGAACTCGACACCCTGACCGATGCGGTTGGGGCCCGAGCCGATGATGACCACCTTGCGGCGATCACTCGGCACGACCTCGGTCTCCTCGTCGTAGCTCGAGTAGTGGTACGGCGTGAGAGCCGGGAACTCCCCCGCGCAGGTGTCGACGGTCTTGAAGACGGGACGGACACCGAGGATGTGGCGGATGTCGCGCACGTCCGACTCGCCGAAGCCGCGCAACTGCCCGATCTGCGCATCCGAGAAGCCGTGGTCCTTGGCGTACCGCAGCACGTCGGTGTCGAGCGCCTCGGCATCCGCGATCACGTCGGCGACCTCGTTGATGAGCACGATCTGGTCGAGGAACCACGGGTCGATCTTGGTCGCCTCGAACAGCTGCTCGACGCTCGCACCGGCCCGGAGCGCCTGCTGCACAACGACGATGCGCCCATCTGTCGGCGTCGCCGCGATCTCGATGAGCTCGTCGACGGATCGGCTCTCATCGCCCCAGTGGAACGAGGACCCCTTCTTCTCGAGCGACCGCAACGCCTTCTGCAGCGCGGAGGCGTAGTTGCGCCCGATGGCCATCGCCTCTCCGACGCTCTTCATCGTGGTGGTGAGGGTGGGGTCGGCGGCCGGGAACTTCTCGAACGCGAACCGCGGCACCTTGACGACGACGTAGTCGAGGGTCGGCTCGAAGCTGGCCGGCGTGACCTTCGTGATGTCGTTGGGGATCTCGTCGAGGCGGTAGCCGATGGCGAGTTTCGCGGCGATCTTGGCGATCGGGAAGCCGGTCGCCTTCGAGGCCAGCGCGGACGAGCGCGAGACTCGCGGGTTCATCTCGATGACGATGATGCGTCCGTCCGACGGATCGACGGCGAACTGGATGTTGCAGCCGCCCGTGTCGACACCGACCGCCCGGATGATGTCTATGCCGATGTCGCGGAGCTTCTGGTACTCGCGGTCGGTCAGCGTGAGCGCCGGTGCGACGGTGATGGAGTCGCCCGTGTGCACGCCGACGGGGTCGACGTTCTCGATCGAGCAGACGACGACCGTGTTGTCGGCGGTGTCGCGCATGAGCTCGAGTTCGTACTCCTTCCACCCGAGGATGGACTCCTCGAGCAGCACCTCGTGCGTCGGCGAGTCGTGGATGCCCTGACCGGCGATGCGGACGAGGTCCTCCTCGGTGTAGGCGAATCCGGAGCCCAGGCCGCCCATCGTGAACGAGGGCCGAACGACCAGCGGATAGCCGAGGTCGATGGCGAACTCCTTGGCCTGCTCGAGAGTCGTCGCGATGTGGCTGCGGGCGACCTCCGCTCCGCACTCGATCACCAGCTCCTTGAAGATCTGGCGGTCCTCGCCCTTGTTGATCGCCTCGAAGGACGCGCCGATGAGCTCGACGTCGTACTTCTCGAGCACGCCGTTCTGGTGGAGGGCGATGGCCGCGTTGAGAGCGGTCTGGCCGCCGAGGGTCGGCAGGATGGCGTCCGGCTTCTCCTTGGCGATGATGGTCTCGATGACCTGCCAGGTGATGGGCTCCACGTAGGTGGCGTCGGCGAAGTCGGGGTCGGTCATGATGGTCGCCGGATTGGAGTTGACCAGGATGACACGCACGCCCTCCTCGCGCAGCACCCGGCAGGCCTGGGTGCCGGAGTAGTCGAACTCGCAGGCCTGGCCGATGACGATCGGACCGGAGCCGATGACGAGGACGGAGCGGATGTCGTCGCGCTTGGGCATCAGTGGTCGTCCTCCTGGACGTCGGTCTCTGGGTCTCGATACGCGGCTTCGCTGCTACTCGACCTGCTCCGCTGGTTCTGGCGAACCATCTCCGCAAATCGGTCGAACAGGTAGTTGGCGTCGTGCGGGCCGGCCGCCGACTCGGGGTGGTACTGCACGCTGAAGGCGGGGATGTCGAGGCAGTTGAGACCCTCGACGACGTTGTCGTTGAGGTCGTAGTGGCTCACCTCGACCCGGCCGAAGCCCTCGCTCGACTCGCTGACCTCGTCGATGGGCGCGTCCACAGCGAAGCCATGATTGTGCGCGGTGATCTCGACGCGACCCGTCGCGCGATCGAGCACCGGCTGGTTGATGCCGCGGTGGCCGAACGGCAGCTTGTAGGTGCCGTAGCCGAGGGCGCGGCCGAGTAGCTGATTGCCGAAGCAGATGCCGAAGTAGGGCACATCGGCACGCAGCACCGTGCGCAGGATGTCGACGTGGTCATCGGATGCCGCCGGGTCGCCCGGACCGTTGGAGTAGAACAGCGCGCTCGGCTCCAGCGCCAGGATCTCCTCGGCCGTCACCGTCTGCGGCAGGACGATGACGTCGAAGCCGCGCCCGGCGAGGTGATTCAACGTGCTGGTCTTGACGCCGAGGTCGAGGACCGCCACGCTGCCGATGCGCTCCCCGACGGCCGACACGGTGTAGCGCTCGGGGGTGGAGACCGCGCCGGAGAGGTTCTGGCCGCTCATCTCGGCGCCTTGGCGCACGATGTCGAGCTGCTCGGCCTCGCTGAGCTCGGCATCCGCTCCGCTGAAGATGCCCGCCCGCATCGCGCCGGCCGATCGTAGGTGGCGGGTGATGGCACGGGTGTCGATGCCGCTGATACCCACCACACCCGAAGCAACCAGGTCGTCGTCGAGGCTGCGCTGCGCACGGAAGTTCGACACCACCCGGGAGGGGTCGCGCACCACGAACCCGGCGACCCAGATCTTCGAGGACTCCATGTCCTCGTCGTTGGCGCCCGTGTTGCCGATGTGAGGCGCGGTCATGAGGACGATCTGGCCGGCATAGCTCGGGTCGGTCAGCGTCTCCTGGTACCCGGTCATGCCGGTGGCGAAGACGGCCTCTCCGAGGGTGCGTCCCTCGGCTCCGTATGCACGGCCGCGGTAGCGGTTGCCGTCCTCGAGGACGAGCACGGCGGGGCGGGGAATCGCGGCGGGCATCAGCTCTCGCTTTCGGTCGAGTCGGTGGTGGCGGACGAGTCTGCCGAGGGCGCGATGGTGGACGGCGCGATCGCGGTCAGCGCGGTGAGCACGGTGGCGCGCTCCGCGGCATCCGTGAAGCGCAGGTAGCTGTCGGCGAGCGTGTCGGAATCGTTCGGCATCCAGGTCAGGCAGATCAGACCGCCCTGTTCGACGACCCGGTCGATCGTGTAGGTGGCCGGCCCGGCCCCATGGATGGCGGGTGTCGGGATCCACACGTCGTCGACGCCCGGTATGACCAGCCGCACACCGTCGGACCCCACGGAGATACGGGCGCGGGCGCGGAACGCGAGCCCGGTCAACGCCCGGCGCTCGAGCGGCTTCTCGTGCACCGTGCTCGCCACATAGAACGTGTCTGCCGTCACCGTCGGCGTCTGCGGGGTCTCGGGCGGCGGGTACCCGGATGCGCCCGCTTCGCGGCGTCGGCGTGACCGCCATCCGAGCCACATGCCGAGCAGCACGAGCGCCAGGACGGCGATGATGATGACCAGGGGAAGGGTCAGGTTGCTCACGCTCCGACCTCCTCGACGCGTCCGTCGAGCACCGTCGCGTAGCCGTTGTGGAAGGTCGCCATCACCCGGCCGGGCAGCGTGCGCCCCAGGTAGGGCGAGTTGACGCTGCGCCCGGCGAGGTCCCCCGTGCCGAATTCGCGCGATGCGGCGGGGTCGTAGAGCGTGAGCTCGGCGGGCGATCCCACGGCGAGCTCCTGGCCCTGCCCGCGGAGGCGCCCGATGCGCGCCGGAGCCGAGGAGAGCACGCGGGCGACGTCGCTCCAGTCCAGCAGTCCGTCCTCGACGACCGAGGCGTGCACGACGGAGAGCGCCGACTCGAGGCCCACCATGCCGTTGGCCGCGGCATCCCACTCGACCTCCTTGGCCTCGATCGGGTGCGGTGCGTGATCGGTTGCGACGATGTCGATGGTGCCGTCGGCGAGCGCGGCGCGGACGGCTTCGACATCCTCCCGGCTGCGGAGCGGCGGATTGACCTTGAAGCGGGCGTCGTAGGACGCGGCAAGGTCCTCGGTCAGCAGCAGGTGATGCGGGGTGACCTCCGCCGTCACCGCGATTCCGCGCGCCTTCGCCCAGCGGATGACCTCGACCGATCCCGCCGTCGAGACGTGGCAGATGTGCAGGCGAGACCCGACGTGCTCGGCGAGCAGCACGTCCCGCGCGATGATGGCCTCCTCCGCGACGGCCGGCCATCCGGTCAGGCCGAGCTCGCCCGAGAGGGCTCCCTCGTTCATCTGGGCCCCGACAGTGAGCCGCGGCTCCTGAGCGTGCTGGGCGATGACACCGTCGAATGCCTTGACGTACTCCAGGGCGCGGCGCATCAGCAGCGGATCGAACACGCAGAAACCGTCGTCGGAGAACACTCGCACCTGTGCCCGGGAGCGAGCCATCGCACCGAGCTCGGCGAGCCGCTCCCCCTTCAGGCCGATGGTCACGGCGCCGATCGGCTGGACGGTGGCGTAGCCGGCGGCCTCCCCGAGCGCGAGCTCCTGCTCGACGACTCCGGCGGTGTCGGCCACGGGCGAGGTGTTCGCCATGGCGAAGACGGCGGTGAAGCCCCCGGCCGCCGCAGCGCGTGTGCCCGTGAGCACGGTCTCGCTCTGCTCGTAGCCGGGCTCGCGGAGATGCGTGTGCAGGTCGACCAGGCCGGGGAGGGCGATCAGCCCGTCGGCGTCCACGACCGCCGCACCGGCGGCGGAGAGTCCGGAACCGATTTCTGCGATGACCCCGTCGTCGAGGACGAGGTCGGCGCGGGACCCGTCGGGGAGGCTCACCCCGCGGATGAGGAACGGCTGCGAGACCATCACGCCACCTCCCTCTCGCTCGAGCTCGGCCTCTCGCCGGAGAGGAGGAGGTAGAGGGCGGCCATTCTCACGGAGACTCCATTCGCAACCTGCTCGAGCACGCTCGACTGCATAGAGTCGGCTGCGGCGGCAGAGATCTCGAGTCCACGGTTCATCGGACCCGGGTGCATCACAATCGTATCGGGGCGCAGCCGGGCGAACCGCTCGGGATCCAGGCCCCACGCGCGGGAGTACTCCCGGCTGTTGGGAAAGAATCCGCCGTCCATGCGTTCCTGCTGGATGCGCAGCATCATGATGGCGTCCGGGGCGGCGTCGACGGCATCGTCGAGGTCGTAGCCGACGCTCGCCGGCCATCCGTCGGTGTCCACCGGAAGCAGCGTTGGGGGCGCGACGAGGCTCACCTCCGCGCCGAGAGTGTCCAACAGCCACACGTTGGAGCGGGCGACACGGGAGTGCAGCACGTCTCCGACGATCGTGACGCGCACCCCGTCCAGCGCCCGCCCACGACTGGCCGCGCCGTGCAGCCTCCGCCGGATCGTGAACGCGTCGAGCAGCGCCTGGGTGGGATGCTCGTGCGTCCCGTCGCCGGCGTTGATGATGCCGGCATCGATCCAGCCGCTCTGAGCGAGCACCTGCGGCGCCCCCGAGGCGTGATGACGGATGACGACCGCATCCGCTCCGATCGCCGCGAGGGTCTGCGCGGTGTCCTTGAGGCTCTCGCCCTTGGAAACGCTCGATCCCTTGGCGCTGAAGGTGATCACGTCGGCCGAGAGCCGTTTGGCGGCGGCCTCGAACGAGATGCGCGTGCGCGTCGAGTCCTCGAAGAACAGGTTGACCACCGTCTTGCCGCGCAGCGTCGGCAGCCTCTTGACCTCGCGCAACTGCACGTCGGCCATGTCCTCGGCCACGTCGAGCAGCTCGACGGCGGAGTCGCGGCTCAGGTCGCGGGTGGAGAGCAGGTGCCTCATGCCTCTCCTCCCTCGATGGACACGAAGTCGTCGTCGTCGACTTCCCTGAGGTGCACGTTGATGCGTTCCGAGGTTGCGCTCGGCAGGTTCTTGCCCACGAAGTCGGCGCGGATGGGGAAGTCGCGGTGACCGCGGTCCACCAGCACGGCGAGCCTGACCGCCCGCGCCCGGCCGAGGTCGCTGAGCGCGTCGAACGCCGCCCGGATCGTCCGCCCCGAGAACAGCACGTCGTCGACGAGCACGACCGTCCGACCGTCGATCGAGGTCGGGATGTCGGTGGGTGACGGAGTGCGCGTGCGGGTGCGTCCGAGGTCGTCGCGGTACATCGTGACGTCGAGCGATCCCGCGAGTGCGGCCGGGGCATCAGGCTCGATGCGCTGGATGATCGCTGCGATGCGACGGGCCAGGACGGTGCCCCGCGTGGGGATGCCGAGGATGAGGAGATCGGATGCTCCGCGATTGGATTCCAGGATCTCGTGGGAGATGCGGGTCAACGCCCGCTGCATGTCAGCGTCGGTGAGCACGATTCGCGCCACAGGACCGACCCCCTTCCCCGCCTCACAGGACGGCTGTTAAAGGTTGTCAAACTCCCCCGAGCCTAGCAGCAGCTCGGGCCGTTCCGACCCTTCGGCCGCCGCATCGGTGGCGCGCCGATCGGTGACATTCGTCACGCCGGAATCATGACCGGCCTCGTGTCCACCGAGACTCGGCCGGGAGGACCCTGAGGGCATGAGCACCATGATCCGCACCGCATCTTTGGCACTCCTCTCCGCGATCACCGCCGAGTTCCTGCTCGGCGACCAATGGTTGGGCGGCGCGGCCGGCGCCGGCCAGCAGGTGGCGCAGCTCGTGCTGTTCACCGCGTTCTACGGATCGGCCGCCGTCCTCATCCGCGAGATCGCTCGTCGATCGGGACGCGGATGGCCGAGCATCCTGATGCTCGCGCTCGCCTTCGGGGTGATCGAGGAGGGCCTCGTGGATCAATCGCTGTTCAATCCCGACTTCGCCGGCCGGCGGCTCCTCGACTCCGGATTCGTCCCCGCGCTCGGCATCGGAGGTCCGTGGACGGTCTTCGTGCTCACCCTGCATGTCGTCTGGAGCATGGGCGCTCCCATCGCCATCGCGGAGGCGCTGTTCCCGCGTCACACCGCCAGCCGCGCCGCCGTCGCCCCCCAGGTGCAGGCGCCGTGGTTGCGGACCGGCGGCATCATCACCGCCGGCATCCTCTGCGCCCTCGGCGCGGCCGCCATCTGGTTCGTCACGACCATCGCCGCCGGATTTCAGGCCGCGCCGGCGCAACTGGTGGTCTCGCTCGTCATCGCCGTCGCGCTGGTCGTCGCCGCCCTGAGACTCCCCCGCCGGCGCCCACGTGCAACGCGTCCGGCGTGGCCAGCGGTCCTCGCCGGCCTGGCGGTCTCGAGCGCCTTCCTCCTCGTCGACCACAACGCAGAGGGAATCGGCCCGTGGGCGATGACGGCAATCCTGTTGGCCCTGCTCGCGGCCGGCGCGACCAGCGCCGCCATCCTGAGACTCGATGTGCTCGGCCTGGCGATCGGCGCCGTGCTGAGCTACGGGTGGGTCGGCCTGGTCTCGGCATCGGCGGTCGGCTGGGGCGCGGTGCTCGAGCAGTCGCTCATCGTCCTCGCCGTGCTGGCGGCGGTCGTCGTCGCTCTCGTCCGTCGCTCGAGGACGCCCGCGATCGTCGAGCCCGGCGACTCGTCCCTCGGCGATCCGAGCGTGGTCGACGTCAGTCGGTCGGCCTGACCTGGGCGATCTTCGCGAGCAGCCCGTTGACGAACCCGGCCGAGTCATCCGTCGAGAGAACGGTGGCCGCTTCGACCGCCTCCGAGATCGCCACGCCATCGGGCACTTCGTCGTTGAAGAGGATCTCCCAGATGCCGATGCGCAGCAGAGCCCGATCGATCGCCGGCATGCGCTTGAGTGTCCAGCCCTGCGCGTAGGTCTCGATGAGCTCGTCGATCTCGACCTGATGGTCCACGATGCCGTCGACGATCTCACGCGCGTACAGCCAGCTGGCCTCACGCGCCGGCTCGCCCGCCGCCCGTTCCGCCTCGGTGGCGAGGGCCTGCGGCACCGTGATCTGCCGCATGTCGGCGGCGTAGAGGATGTCGAGCGCGCGCTTGCGCGCCTTGGTTCTGGCCGACACTAGTTGACGCGGCCGAGGTAATCGCCCGTGCGGGTGTCGACCTTGACCTTGGTGCCGGTCTCGAGGAACAGCGGCACCTGGATCTCGTAGCCGGTCTCGACCGTGGCGGGCTTGGTGCCGCCGGTGGAGCGGTCGCCCTGGAGGCCGGGCTCGGTGTAGGTGATCTCGAGCACGACGGATGCCGGGAGCTCGACGTAGAGCGGGTTGCCGTTGTTGAGGGCGACCGTCACCGACTGGTTCTCGAGCATGAAGTTGGCGGCGTCGCCGACGACCGTGCCCGGGACCGTGATCTGGTCGTAGTCGGACGCGTCCATGAAGACGAAGCTGTCGCCGTCGTTGTAGAGGTAGGTGAAGTCGCGGCGGTCGACATTCTCGATCTCGATCTTCGCGCCGGCGTTGTACGTGCGGTCGACGACCTTGCCGGTCACGACGTTCTTCATCTTCGTACGCACGAAGGCACCGCCCTTGCCCGGCTTGACGTGCTGGAACTCGATCACACTCCAGAGCTGGCCGTCGATGTTGAGGACGACGCCGTTGCGGATGTCAGCGGTAGAGGCCATGGGTGAGGTGATCCGTTCAATAGGGGAAGATGCGAGGCCGCTTCGCGCTGAACGCGGGGCCGACAGAACAGTCTAGACGGTCAGTCGATGCCGCGCAGGATGTGGTCGAGCGCGAGCCGGTAGGAGTCGAACCCCAGCCCCGCGATGACCCCGGTCGCGACGGCGCTGATGACGCTCGTGTGACGGAACACCTCACGCGCGTGCGGGTTCGAGAGGTGCACCTCGATGAGCGGGATGCCGGCCCCGGTCACCATGGCGGCGGCGTCCCGAAGGCCGTAACTGTAGTGGGTGAACGCCGCGGGGTTGAGGATGACCGGCGTGCCCGCATCCGCCGCCTCGTGGAGCCAGCCGATCAGCTCTCCCTCGTCGTCCGTCTGCCGGAAGTCGAGGCGGGTGCGTTCACCGTCGACGGATGCCTCCAGCGCCGCCCGCAGGTCGTCGAGCGTGGCCGAGCCGTAGACCTCGGGCTCACGCGAGCCGAGCCGGCCGAGGTTGGGACCGTTGAGCACGAGGATGGTCGTCATGATGCCCCGAGCCTAGCGGCGAGCCGGGCCCGCGCCGGCCCGACGGCTCAGTCGCGCGCGGTCGAGGTCGGCACGGCGAAGGAGCGCGGCACGGTCTTGCCCTGGAAGAAGTCGGGTCGACGCCACCACCAGATGCCCATCAGCACGGCGCCGATGACCAGGCCGCCGATGCCGACCACCGCCTCGGCACCGATTCCGAAGATGGTCACGTTGTGGCCCTTCTCGTCGGTCAGCCAGTCGGGTGCGGAGAACTGGATGGTGCCGTAGATGAACACCGCCAGCAGCATCAGCCCGCCGACGAAGGGGAAGACTCCGCGCAGGATGAAGGCTCGCACGGACGACGTGAGCGTCTTGCGGTAATACCACGTGCAGGCGAAGCCGGTGAGGCCGTAGTAGAAGGCGATCATGAGGCCGATCGAGCCGATGAGGGCGCTGAGCAGGTCGGGACTGATGAGCGTGAAGACGAGGTAGAAGGCGGCCGAGGCGATGCCCATGCCGATCGTCGACCACGTCGGCGTGAGGAACTTCGGGTGGATGCGCGCGAACTTCTCGGGGATCGCCTTGTGCGCGGCCATCGAGAGGGCGGTGCGCGCCGTGGGAAGGATGGTCGTCTGCGTGGACGCCGACGCCGATGTGAGGATCGAGGCCGCCAGCAGCAGGAGGCAGATCCGACCGAGCGGACTGTCACCGAAGAGAGCGGGGCCGATGGCTGAGAACACGTCGTTGGCATTGGCCTCGTTGCCGAGCCCGATGCCCTTCGTGGACACCCCCGCGAAGGCGACCGCCCCGGTGGTGACCAATGCGTAGGTGATGAGCAGGAGGACGGTGCTGATCACGGCTGCGCGACCGGGGGTCTTCTCCGGGTCCTTGGTCTCCTCGTTGACGGACACGGCGGTGTCCCAGCCCCAATAGATGAAGATCGCCGTGAGCATGGCCGGCGCTATGACACTGCCGAAGTCGAGGGTGAACGGATTGAACCAATCCCAGGACGGCGTGATCGAGTATGGCTCGGCTGTTCCGGAGTAGACCCGCACCAGGGCGACCACCGCGAAGAGGACCAGCACGAGCACCTCGATGCTCAGCAGCGCCACCTGGATGCGGGCGGAGAGCTCGATGCCGCGGTAGCAGATCCAGGTCATCACAGCGATCCAGACCAAGCCCGCGACGGTCGACCACAGCACGCTGTTGGCCAGGTCGGCGACGCCGGGTACGCCGAGGCCGCCGACGAAGGTGAACGAGTACGAGCCGGCGATGGCGGCGAGGTTGGCCATGACGATCACGTCGGCGACGATGATGCCCCATCCGCCCATCCAGCCGGTGACGGAGCCGAACGCGCGCGTCGCCCAGGTGAACGTGGTCCCGCAGTCCGGGTCGGCCTTGTTCATCTCCTGATAGGCGATCGCGATGAGGAACATCGGGACGAAGGCCAGCAGGACGATGCCGGGAGCCTTCGTCCCCGAAAGCAGTGCCCCGCCGCTGGCGACGATGAAGCCGACGCTCGCCGCCAGGCTGTACGCCGGGGCGGTCGAGGAGACGCCGATGACGACGCTCGAGACCAGACCGAGCGCGTCGGTCTTCAAGCCCTTTCCGGCGTCGGCCTCTGGCGGAACGACCGGAGCATCGCCGGGAGTGGTCGCTGTCATGGGGCACCCTTCGCACGCATCGTCGGGAACGACCGAACTCGGATCACCGCGGTCGGTCGACGTCGACCGATCTGATCAAGCGCAGTGTATGCCCGCGCCGAACGCTTGCGACAGTCTCAGCTGCCGATCTCCTGGTAGGCGGCGAACAGCAGCGACGTCTCGGGCGCCTGCAGCACGCTCGGGCGTGCCAGTCCATCGAGCACGATGAACCGCAGCATGCCGGCGCGAGCCTTCTTGTCGCGCTGCATGGTCGCGAGGAGCGTGTTCCAACGGCCGACCGGGTAGGTGGTCGGCAGCGACAGCGAGTCGAGGATGCTGCGGTGCCGATCGACGACGTCGTCGCCGAGTGATCCGGTGAGCCGGCCGAGCTCCGCGGCGAACATCATGCCGACGGCCACCGCTGCACCGTGGCGCCACTGGTAGCGCTCTGCGTGCTCGATGGCGTGGCCGAGGGTGTGGCCGTAGTTCAGGATCTCCCGCAGCCCCTGCTCGGTGAAATCCTCGCTCACGACCCGGGCCTTCATGTCGACGGCGAGCTCCACCACGCGCCGGAACTGCGGCGTCGTCGGGTCGGTGGCCTTATCCACATCGGCCTCGATGATGTCGAGGATCTCGGGCGAATCGATGAATCCCGCCTTCACGATCTCGGCGAAGCCCGCGAGGATCTCGTTGCGCGGGAGGGTGTCGAGCAGGTCGAGGTCGCACAGCACGGCGGCCGGAGCGTAGAAGGCACCGACCAGGTTCTTGCCCTCCGCCGTGTTGATGCCGGTCTTGCCGCCGATGGCGGCATCCACCATCCCCGCGACGGATGTGGGCACCTGGACGAGCCTGACGCCCCGCAGCCAGGTCGCGGCCACGAAGCCCGCGAGGTCGGTGATGGCGCCCCCGCCGAAGCCGATCACCGCATCCGTCCTGGTGAAGTCGGCCTGACCCATGACCTGCCAGCAGAAGGCGGCCACCTCGACGCGCTTGGCCGCTTCGGCGTCGGGGACCTCGGCGATCAGCACCTCGAGGGTGTCGCCGGCGAGGCGATCGCGCAGCTCATTGGCCTTGGCGCCGAGCGTCGGGGCGTGAATGATGAGCACCTTGCGCACGCCGGGGCCGAGCCGATCGGCGAGCTGGCTCAGCACGCCGGATCCGATGACGATGTCGTAGGGGTCGACACCCCGCACGGTGATGACGGTGTCGGTCTCGGTCACGATCTCTCCTCCAGCCAGAGCACGATGTCGGCGGCGATCTCGCTGATGGGCCGCGTCGACGTGTCGAAGCTCACGTGGGCCAGCCGTTCGTACAGCGGACCGCGTTCGGTGTTGATGCGCGCCCATGCCTCGACGGCGTCGCCGTGGAGGAGGGGGCGCTTGGAGCCGCCGATGCGCTTGGCGACGGACTCCTCGCTGATGGTCAATCGGATGACGGTCGCGTCGCGCAGGTCCTCCTGGGTGCGGGGATCGAGCACGGCGCCTCCGCCGAGCGATACCACCGCAGCCTGCTCGAGCGCCTCGGCGACCGCAGCGCGCTCGAGCACCCGGAAGAAATCCTCTCCCTCGCGCTCGAAGATTCCGCTGATGGGCCCGTGCTCGGCGACCACGACGCTGTCCGTGTCGATGAACGGGACGTCGAGCGCGGCTGCGACCCGACGTCCGATGCGGGACTTGCCCGAGGCCATCGGACCGATCAGGGCGACCGGCAACGACCGGCTCGTCATCGGCGCTCGGTGCTGAGGCCGGAGGGGATCGCGGCCAGGTAGCCCTCGAGGTTGCGTCTCGTCTCGCGCACGGAGTCCCCGCCGAACTTCTCCAGCACGGCATTGGCGAGCGTCAGGGCGACCATCGCCTCGGCGACCACTCCCGATGCCGGAACCGCGCAGACGTCGGAGCGCTGGTGGTGGGCCGTGGTGTCCTCGCCGGTGGCGACGTCCACGGTGCGCAGTGCACGCGGGACGGTGGCGATCGGCTTCATGCCCGCGCGCACCCGGAGCACCGTGCCCGTCGACATCCCGCCCTCGGTTCCCCCCGCCCGGTCGCTCTCGCGTGAGATGAGGTCGCCGTCGCGGACGAGCTCGTCGTGGGCGGCCGATCCGCGCCGGGTGGTGGTGAGGAAGCCGTCGCCCAATTCCACGCCCTTGATGGCCTGGATGCCCATCAGTGCGGCCGCGAGCTGGGAGTCGAGACGTCTGTCCCAGTGCACGTGCGATCCGAGTCCCGGCGGCACCCCGTACGCGAGCACCTCTACGACGCCTCCGAGCGTGTCGCCCTCCTTGTGGGCGTCGTCGACCTCGGCGACCATACGGGCACTCGTCTCCGGGTCGAAGCAGCGCAGCGGATCAGCGTCCAGGGCGTCCACATCGTCGGGTCGGGGCAGCGCAGAACCCTCCGGCACGCGCACCGGCCCGATCGCGAGCGTGTGGCTGACGAGACGGATGCCGAGCTCGGCGAGGAAGGAGCGCGCGACGGCGCCGAGGGCGACCCGTGCGGCCGTCTCACGGGCGCTGGCGCGCTCGAGCACGGGTCGCGCCTCGTCGAAGCCGTACTTCTGCATGCCGACGAGATCGGCGTGGCCGGGGCGGGGACGGGTGAGCGGCGCCCCACGTCCGCGACCGAGTGTCTCGGGATCGACGGGCTCGGCGCTCATCACCTCGGTCCACTTGGGCCACTCGGTGTTCCCGATGCGGAGCGCGATGGGGCTGCCCAGCGAGAGGCCGTGACGAACGCCCCCCGAGACGTTCAGCTCGTCCTGCTCGAACTTCATGCGCGCGCCGCGGCCGTAGCCGAGCGTGCGGCGCTTGAGGTCGGCTCGAACGT
Source organism: Orlajensenia flava (assembly GCF_004801905.1). GTDB lineage: Bacteria > Actinomycetota > Actinomycetes > Actinomycetales > Microbacteriaceae > Orlajensenia > Orlajensenia flava. Next base: position 548,791 of record NZ_SSSN01000003.1, read on the forward strand.
CGTCGAGTGAGACCGGTACCCCGGCGGGCAGGCCCTCGAGCACGGCGATGAGTTCTGGACCGTGGGATTCCCCGGCGGTGAGCCATCGAAGCATGGATCCATCCTTCCACGCGGCGCCCGGCGGTTACGCCACGGTCGCCCACCCGTGCCGCTCCCCGCCCACCCTGTCGCTCGTCGCCCGCGGTAGAACCTGGGCGGCGGTCGTCAACCCGGGCGGCGAGCGGTCGCCGGCCGGGGACCGGCGCTACCGGGCGGCGGCGCGCATCGCGGCCAGCACCGCATCCTCGTCGGGCAGCGGCAGCTCGGGGTCTCCGCCCACGAACACCCGCACCTGCAGGAGGGCCTGGTGCACCAGCATCCCCGTCCCGCCGACAGCGCGACCCCCGACGAGCGCCCACTGCTGCGCCACCGCGCTCGGCCACGGGTCGTAACTCACGTCGAACAGCAGGGCGGCGGCGCGCAGCGACTCGGGTAGGTCGATCGGCGGGCGGGCTCCCCCGGGCAGCGTCGAGACGACGAGCGTGGATTCGACGATCTCCGCTCCGTCGAAGGCGACCGTGCGCAACCTGAGACCGACCGAGGCGGCCAGCCCCGCGAGCGCCTCTCCCCTGGCCGGATCCCGCAGAAGGAGCTGCACCTCTTCGGCGCCCAGCTCGGCTGCTGCAGCGATGGCAGAGGCCGCCGTCGCTCCTCCTCCGAGTACCGTCACGTGGGTGGCGCGCGCCACGCCCTCGTCGGCCAGTGCATGCACGAGGCCCGCGACATCCGTGTTGAATCCGAGCAGTCCTCCTGCGCGATCCCAGGCGAGGGTGTTGACCGCTCCCGTGACGCGGGCGCGCCGGTCGAGTTCGCCACCGGTCGACCCGGCCAGCTCGAAGGCGCGCGTCTTGAGGGGCATGGTCAGAGAGAGGCCGCGCCAGTCGTCGTCGAGCCCGGCGATGAAGCCGTCGAGCTCGGACGAATCGACCCGATGCCTGCCGTAGTCCCAGTCGAGGCCCAGTACGTCGTACGCGGCACGATGCAGCTGCGGCGATCGCGAGTGATCGATGGGCGAGCCGAGCACCGCCAATCGCGTCAGTCGAGCGTCACTTGTACTCAGGATGCGCATCCATCCAGTCGAGCCACTTCTGCACGGCGGCGTCGTGCTCGTCGGACGTGGTGGAGAAGATCGTCTCACCGGTGTCGAGGTTCCAGGTCACGAAGTACAGCCACGGTCCGTCGGCGGGATGCAGCGCCGCGTCGATGGCGAGGTCGCCCGGGTTGGAGATGGGCCCAGGAGGCAATCCCGGATGCACGTAGGTGTTGTACGGGTTGCTGCTGTCGGCGCGCTCGGCATCCGTCGTCGTCACCCGATCCGTCTGGCCGGTGCCGTACGCGACCGTCGCGTCGGACTGCAGCAGGCCGCTGTCCCACTGCGCGGGATCGAGCCGATTGAGGAACACGCGCGACACCTTGTAGTAGTCGTCCTTGAGGCCGGCCTCGCGTTGCACGAGGGCGGCGAGCACGACGGTGTTCCAGCGCTGGTCGGGTGCGACACCGGCATCGTCGAGTGCCTTGAACGAGCGATCGACCATGGTCTTCAGCGCCTGCTGCGGCGTGGTACCCGGGTCGAACTTGTAGGTGGCCGGGAACAGGAAGCCCTCGAGGGTCGTCGCCTGCGCGGGCAGCCCGTAGGTCGCCGGTGTGGCCGCCGCAGCCGTCACGTCGGCGACGGGCACCTTGAGCGCGGCCGCCACGAGCGGGTAGATGTCGGCTGCGGCCGTCCCCTCGGGCACGGCGACGGTGTTCTCGAGCTTGTTCGCGGGATCCTGCAGCGCGGCGAGGGCGGACTTCGAACTCATCTTGGACTTGAGCTGGTAGGAGCCGGGCTGGAACACGGGATCGGGCTTGGTCTTCAGGAGCAGGTCGTAGAACGCGTCGTAGGAGGCGGTGACACCCTGCTTGTGAAGGGTCTTGGCGATGTCATCGCCGATGTCGCCGTCGTTGATGCTCACCACGACGCTCCCGCTGCCGGAGCCGCTGTAGTCGGCGGCCGGCTGCGTCGACGCGATGAACTGGTTGATCGGACCCTGCAGCGCGAACCAGCCGCCGACCGCGAGACCTACCAGGACGAGGACGATCACCAGGCAGCCGACGCCGGCGCCGCGCTTCTTCTTCTCGCGCTCGGGGTAGGCGTCGGAGTACTGGGTGCGTCGCTGTGCTCGCGACGGCGCGGTGGTGGGAGTCAGCACGGGGTCCAGCAGCGTGGCCGGGTCATGCTCCTGCTCGCGCGCCTCGCGCCGGCTGCGCGGCTGGCGCTGCTCATCGGCCGATCGTTCCCGCGATCGAGACGGCGCGACGGGTGCGGACGGCGTCACGGCCGGTGTGGGGCCGGTGCCCGAGATCAGCGCCTGCCAGCCGGCATCGTCGCCCTCGGGACCCTGCGTCGCTCCAGCGCCGCCATGGCGCGAACGGGTGTCATCTGACAAAGCTTCAGGATCCTTCGGTGGGGGCGATGGGGGTTCCGGGTGGCCGTCCCGATGCGCGCTCGGCGTCCAGCGCATGTTGCACAATGATAACGGCGGCCACCTGATCGACAACCGGGCGTTGCTGTTTCGCCTTCCGACCGGATGCTCGCAGCGCCGACTGCGCCGACACCGTGGTGAGGCGTTCGTCGACGAGGCGGACCGGCACGCTCAGGGCGACCTGGAGCGCTTCTCCGAAGCCGACGGCGTCGGCGGTGGATGCCGTCCGTTGGCCCGACAGAGCCAGCGGAAGGCCGACGATCACCTCGATGGCGCCGACCTCGGCCGCCAGCTCGACGATCCGGGCGATGTCGCGGCCGGCAGCCGTCCGATCGCGGGGGACCGTCTCGACGGGCGTAGCGAGCATGCCGTGCGGGTCGGATCGGGCGACGCCGATCCGGGCGGTGCCCACGTCGATGCCGAGCCGGGAACCGGCACGCACGCTAGCGCGCCGCCCGTACCGCTGCGATCACCGCGTCGCGGGCTGCGGAGACGGCGGACGGGTCCGTTCCACCGCCTTGGGCGAGATCGTCCTTTCCACCTCCTCGGCCGCCGAGGGACGCGGCTGCGTCACGCACCAGCGCCCCGGCCGAGAGGCCGGCATCCCGAGCGGCCTGATTGGTCGCGACGATGACGAGCGGCTTGTCGGCGGCGACCGCGGTCAGCGCGACGACCGCCGCCGAAGTCCCCAACCGCTCGCGCACGGACGTGACGAGCGAGCGCAGTTCGTCGCCCGAGGCGAGGACGCCGGCGTGCTCTGCCACGACCGACACGTCTCCGACGGTGGTCGCATTCGCCGCCAGAGCCGGAACCCGGTCGCGGAGCGCCTGAGCCTCGTACGCTGCGATCTTCTTCTCGGCCGCCTTGAGGCTGGACATCAACTCGGAGACGCGCTCGGGAAGCTTCTCGCGCGGTGTCTTGAGGTTGCTCGTCAGCGCGCCGACGATCGCTCGTTCGGCGGCAAGGTCCTGGAAGGCCTCGAGGCCGACGAGCGATTCGACGCGGCGGTTGGTCGATCCGACGCTCGATTCGCTGATGAGGTTGATCATGCCGATCTCGGCACTCGTCGAGACGTGGGTGCCGGCGCAGAGCTCGCGCGACCACGGACCGCCGATGTCGACCATGCGCACCGTGTCGCCGTACTTCTCGCCGAACAGCGCCATGGCTCCGAGCGCCTTCGCCTCGGCGACGGGCATCTCGCGCGTGGTCACCTGCAGGTTGTCGCGGATGGCGTTGTTGGAGATCTCCTCGATCTCGCTGCGGGTCGCAGGCGAGAGCGCCTTGTTCCACCCGAAGTCGAGGCGCAGGTAGCCGGCCTTGTTGAACGACCCGGACTGATGGGCGGTGGGCCCGAGCACCTGTCGCAGGGCAGCGTGGATGATGTGTGTCCCCGAGTGCGCCTGCCGCGCACCGCGGCGGTAGTCGTCGTCGACGACCGAGGTCGCGGGATCGCCCACTCCGACCTCACCCGAGCGCACCGTGACGGTGTGGCTGATGAGGCCCTTGACCGGCTTCTGCACGTCGAGCACGTCGAGCTCGTAGCCCGGACCGACGATGAGGCCCTTGTCGGCCGCCTGCCCGCCGGACTCCGCGTAGAGCGAGGTCTCGGCGAGGATGACCTCCGCCTTCTGCCCCGTGCGGATGCGATTGACGGACTCACCCCCGACGAGCAGCCCCAGCACGCGTGAATCGGTCTGCAGATCGGTGTAGCCCGTGAACACCGTCTCGCCGTGAGCACGGAAGTCCCCGTACACGCTCAGGTCGGCCAGCGCCGACTTCTTGGAGCGTGCGTCGGCCTTGGCGCGGGAGCGCTGCTCGGACATGAGGGTGTCGAATGCGGTGCGGTCCACCGCGATGCCCGCCTCATCCGCCATCTCGAGGGTGAGCTCGATCGGGAATCCGTAGGTGTCGTGCAGCAGGAAGGCGGTGTCGCCGGCGAGAGCGGGCGCCCCTGAAGCCTTGGTCTTGCCGACCGCGAGATCGAGGATGCTCGTGCCCGCCGTGAGGGTGCGGAGGAAGGTCTCCTCCTCGGCGTGCGCCAACGAGGAGATGAGCGGGTAGTCCGCCTCGACCTCGGGGTACGCGGCCTTCATGGCGTCGCGCGACGCGGGGAACAGCTCACCGAAGGTCGCCTCCTCGACGCCGAGCAGGCGCATGGCACGGATGCTGCGGCGCATCAGACGCCGCAGGATGTAGCCGCGCCCCTCGTTCGACGGTGCGACGCCGTCGCTCATCAGCATCAGGGAGGAGCGCACATGGTCGGCCACGACCCGCAATCGCACGTCATCCTCGTGGTCGGCGCCGTATCGGCGACCCGAGAGCTCGGCCGCGCGGTCGAGAACGGGGCGAACCTGGTCGATCTCGTACAGGTTGTCGACGCCCTGCTTGATGAACGCGACCCGCTCGAGGCCCATTCCGGTGTCGATGTTCTTCTTGGGGAGCTCGCCGACGATGCGGAAGTCGTACTTGGAGCGCACGTCGTCGATGAGGTACTGCATGAAGACGAGGTTCCAGATCTCGACGTAGCGGTCGTCATCCGTCGCCGGTCCCCCGTCGATGCCGTATGCCGGGCCACGGTCGAAGAAGATCTCCGAGCACGGGCCTGCTGGACCGGGTACGCCGGTCGACCAGTAGTTGGTGTCCTTGTCGAGCCGTTGGATGCGCTCGTCGGGCAGTCCCGCCACGCGCTTCCAGATGGCGATGGCCTCGTCGTCGTCCTTGTAGACCGTGACCCAGAGGTCCTTCGGGTCGAACCCGTAGCCGCCGTCCGCCTCCGCGTCGGTGAGCAGCTCCCAGGCGTAGCTGATGGCGCCTTCCTTGAAGTAGTCGCCGAACGAGAAGTTGCCGTTCATCTGGAAGAAGGTGCCGTGGCGCGGCGTGCGCCCCACCTCTTCGATGTCGCTCGTGCGGATGCACTTCTGCACGCTCGTGGCGCGCGGATACGGCGCAGGGACCACACCCGTGAGGTATGGCACGAACGGCACCATTCCCGCGACCGTGAACAGGAGGGTGGGGTCGTCGCTCACGAGGGAGGCGGAGGGCACGACGGTGTGACCGCGCTCCCCGAAGAACTCGAGCCAGCGGCGGCGGATGTCAGCAGTCTGCATGGGGTCCGTTACGGTGATGGCCGCCGGTTTGGGGCGGCAGGATGATTCGCAAGGAGCTCCGCGCTCAGCTCGCGGCTCCGTCGATGGCGTCGCGCAATTCGGCCTCGCGCCGGTGGTAGCCGTCGCTGACGGCCTCGCCGAACTCGCGAGCCTTCGTGTCGAGGTCTGCGAAGAAGGCTCGGCCCTGTTGCGTCCTGTTCACCTGGTGGGCGATGACGAAACCGGCTCCGATGCCGATCAACAGCCACAACACGTTCTTCATGCTCGCTCCTCGTTTGCTTCGTGGTGCTCGTTAAACAGTACTTGCTCAGCGACGGCGAGCAGCCCGGCCGAACCCGAGCGCAGCGCGCACCGCCGCGGAGAAACCGGCCAGCTTGATCAGCGGTCCGCCGACCGTCGCGGCGAAGAGCGCGATGAGCGCCGAGACGTTGCCGGTGACCTCGGAGACGTCCCGCGTGATGGTGTCGACCCGGGTCAACTGCTTGTTGGTCTCCCGGACGGTCTCCGTGACCTCGCCGACCAGAGGGGTGAGGCTGGTGTTGGCGTCGACGATCGCGTCGCGCACGGCGTCGAGGACGCCTCCGAACTTCCAGAGCAGGATGCCGATGAGCACCACGAGCGCTGCGAACAGCGCGGTGGCGACTAGTCCGACGATGTCACCAGCGGTCACGATCACTCCTGCATTCCGGTAGGGGCATTCAACGCGAAAGGCGGGCCATCCGAAGATGACCCGCCTTCCAGCGTAGTGAATGCGACGAGCTCTTAGCGAGCCGCGTAGTACTCGACCACGAGCTGCACTTCGCAGGTCACGGGGACCTCGGCACGCTTGGGACGACGCACGAGCGTGGCCTGCAGCTTGTCGATCTCGACATCGAGGTAAGCGGGAACCTTGGGGAGCACGTCGACGTGACCACCGGCCGCGGCGACCTGGAAGGGCTCGGTGCCCTCCGAGCGCTCCTTGACGCTGATGTGCTGACCCGGCTTCACGCGGAACGACGGGCGGTCCACGATCTTGCCGTCGACGAGGATGTGGCGGTGCACGACGAACTGGCGGGCCTGGGCGCTGGTGCGGGCGAAGCCGGCGCGCAGCACGAGGGCGTCCAGACGCATCTCGAGCAGCTCGACCAGGTTCTCACCGGTCAGGCCCTCGGTGCGGCGGGCCTCGTTGAAGGCGATGCGCAGCTGCTTCTCGCGGATGCCGTACTGGGCGCGCAGGCGCTGCTTCTCGCGCAGACGAACGGCGTAGTCGGAGTCGGCCTTGCGCTTGGTGCGGCCGTGCTCACCGGGAGCGTACGGACGCTTCTCGAGGTACTTGGCCGCCTTCGGGGTGAGGGCGATGCCGAGCGAGCGAGACAGACGCGTCTTGCTACGGGTACGTGACTTGGTAGACACGGTTTCCTTTCAATGGATTCTGAAGTATGTGACCGGCGCGCCGAAGCACATCGGTGAAGTCAGAGGGATCGGCCAACAGGGTTCGACCGGCTACAGGTCGCAGTCCCCTCACCCTGCCTTCGCGCAGCCGCACGCGAAATACAGGCTCAAGGCCTCCGACAGATTAGCACAACTCACTCGCCGCGGACGATGCGGCGGATCTTGCCGAGCCGCGCCGAGATGTCGCGCTCGTTGCCGTGTTCGGTCGGCTCGTAGTAGTCGGTCCCCTGCAACTCGCGGGGTAGGTAGTCCTGCCGCGAGACGCCGATCGGGTCATCGTGGGGGTAGATGTAACCCTTGCCGTGGCCGAGACGTTTGGCTCCCGGGTAGTGGGCGTCGCGGAGGTGCTTGGGCACGCGCCCGAAGTTCCCGGCCTTCACGTCGGCGATCGCCCGATCGATGCCCAGGTAGGCCGCGTTGGACTTGGGCGCCGTCGCGAGATGCACAACGGCCTGCGCGAGCGGGATCCGGCCCTCCGGCATGCCGATGAACTGGACGGCATCCGCGGCGGCGACGGCGACACCGAGGGCTTGCGGATCGGCCATGCCGATGTCCTCCGACGCGAGCACGATGATGCGGCGGGCGATGAAGCGGGGGTCCTCCCCGGCCTCGATCATGCGGGCGAGATAGTGAAGGGAGGCATCGACATCCGACCCGCGAACCGACTTGATGAACGCGCTGATGACGTCGTAGTGCTCGTCGCCATTGCGGTCGTATCGCAACAACGCGCGATCGACCGCCTGCGCGACGATCTCCGCTGTGATGGCAGGCGTCTTGGATGCCGCCGTGCCGGTGGCGGCCGAGACGGAGGCGGCCTCGAGCGCCGTGAGCGCTCGTCGGGCGTCGCCGGATGCCAACCGGATGATCGCGGCCCGGGCCTCGGCGTCGACGGTGACCCGGCCGTCGAGCCCTCGGGGGTCGGAGACCGCCCGGTCGACGAGGACGCCGAGGTCCTCGTCGGAGAGGGTCTCCAGCGTGAGCAGCAGTGAACGAGAGAGGAGCGGGGAGATGACGGAGAACGACGGATTCTCCGTCGTCGCGGCGACGAGGATGACCCAGCCGTTCTCGACTCCCGGAAGCAGCGCATCCTGCTGGGCCTTGGTGAAGCGGTGGATCTCGTCGAGGAAGAGGACGGTGGAGATGCCGTAGAGGTCCCGGGTCGACATGGCCTCCTCCATCACCTGACGCACGTCGCGCACGCCGGCCGACACGGCGGAGAGCTCGACGAAGCGGCGGCCGGACGAGTGCGCGATCGCCTGCGCGAGGGTGGTCTTGCCCGTGCCCGGGGGGCCCCAGAGGATGACGGAGACGTTGCCGCGTTCACCGGTCTTGTCGCTCGCCAGGGCGACGAGCGGCGAACCGGGCGTGAGCAGGTGCTTCTGACCGGCGACCTCGTCGAGGCTGCGCGGCCGCATGCGCACGGCGAGTGGGGTCGAGCCACTGCGCAGGCCGAGGCTCGCATCCGTCATGCGACCAGCGTAATCGTCGCCGCCGACACACCTCCTCGCCTCATTTGTCGCTCGAGCGAGCCCTCCCGTAGAGTTCACCGTGGTCAGGCGTAAGGAGCACTGTGGCATCGAACCCCCGTCAGGAGCGCGAGGCTCGTGAGGCACGGCAGCGCTTGCGCGGCTACCAGGCGCGACAGGCCGTGCACGCGCACCGGATGCGGCGACGCACCCGTGACAACCTGATCGCCGGCGCCGTGCTCGTCATCGTGCTGGTCCTCGCCGTCGGCGCGCAGTTGGCCTACTTCAACGGCGGACCGGGCACTCCGAAGGCCGAGCCGTCCGCATCCGCGACCACGACTCCCACGCCGAGCGCCACGCCGGGTGCGAACACGGGCGACGTGCCGCCGGCCTCGCTGTCCGAGGGCCGCACCTGGACGGGTTCGATGAAGCTCAACGATGCCACGCTCGGGTTCGAGCTCGACGGCGCAGCGGCACCGCAGGGCGTCGCGTCCACCGTCAGCCTCATCAAGAAGGGCTTCTACGAGGGCCTCACCTGCCACCGCCTCACCACGGGCGACAATTTCAAGGTGCTGCAGTGCGGCGACCCGAGTGGCGACGGCTCAGGCGGCCCGGGTTACAGCTACGGCCCCATCGAGAATGCACCCGCCGACGCCGTCTACCCCGCCGGCACGATCGCCATGGCGCGTCAGGGCGGCAACGCATACAGCATGGGCAGCCAGTTCTTCATCGTCTACGGCGACACGTCGATCCCTGCGGACGCCGCCGGGGGCTACACGGTCATCGGTCACGTCACCAGCGGCCTCGACGGGCTCTCGGCCATCACGAGCGCCGGTGTCGAGGGTGGTGGCCAGGACGGCAAGCCCGCCGTTCCGGTCACGATGACCGCCATCAGCGTCCAGTAACGGCGCCGGCAGGCGCAGTCCAGCCCTACTCCGCATCCGCGGGGCGTGGAATAGGCTTATGCCCGGGCAGGCCGTCGATGACGGCCATCGGGCGGCTTCGGCCGTATCAACACATCAAGGTGGACACTCGTGGCTTCAGACACTCAGCACCCGTGGGGGCGCGTCGATGAGACGGGCACCGTCTTCGTCATCGAGGCGGATGGCGAACGCGAGGTCGGACAGTTCCCCGACGCGACACCCGATGAGGCGCTCGCCTACTACGAACGCAAGTTCACCGATCTCGCCGGTCAGGTCACCCTGCTCGAACAGCGCGCCAAGCGCGGCGCTCCCGCCGCCGACATCGCCAAGACCGTCTCCACACTCTCCACGACCGTCGCGACGGCCAACGCGGTCGGCGACCTGGCCGCACTCGCCAGGCGCCTCGAAGCGCTCGGCGGAACGGTGACCCAGCTCACCGAGCAGCAGAGCGCCGAGGACCGGGCGGCGACCGACGCGGCGATCGCCGAGCGAACGGCCATCGTCGAGGCCGCCGAGAAGCTCGCCGCGGCCGACCCCGCGAAGACGCAGTGGAAGCAGACGACCACCGAGCTGGACGCGCTGTTCGCCTGCTGGCAGTCCCATCAGCACGAGGGTGCTCGCGTGCCCAAGGGAGTGGCGAACGAGCTCTGGAAGCGTTTCCGCGCCGCCCGGACCACCATCGAAACGCACCGCAAGGCGTTCTTCTCCGACCTGGACAACGCCCACCGCGACGTGCGCTCCCGCAAGCAAGAGCTCATCGACCGAGCCGAGGCCCTCGCGCCCAAGGGCGCAGACGGCATCCCGACGTATCGCGGTCTGCTCGACGACTGGAAGGCGGCTGGTCGCGCGGGCAAGAAGCAGGATGACGCCCTCTGGGCGCGTTTCAAGGCTGCAGGGGACGTGCTGTACGGGGCCAAGGCGGAGGTCGACGCGGCCGAGAACGAGGAGTTCTCCGCGAACCTGACCGCCAAGCTCGCCCTCCTCGACGAGGCTCAGCCCATCCTGTCCGAGACGGATCGCACGAAGGCCCGAGCGGCTCTCACCGGCATCCAGCGGCGCTGGGACGAGATCGGCAAGGTGCCCCGTGACCAGGTGAAGCCGGTCGAGGAGCGGATGCGCAAGGTCGAGAACGCCGTGCGCAAGCTCGACGACGATCACTGGGTGAAGAACAACCCCGAGACCAAGGCGCGTGCCGACGGCCTCGCGGGTCAGTTGAACAGCGCGATCGCCAAGCTGGAGGACGAGCTCGCGGCTGCGAAGGCGTCGAAGGACAAGGCGGCCATCGCGGCGGCGACGGAGGCACTGGAGACCCGGAAGGCCTGGCTCGGCGCCATCAACCGCTGACTCTCCCCAGCCGGCTCCTGCAGAACGGTTCCTCACAGATCCGCAACGATCGATCGCGCGACCGTGGCTGCGCGCCGAGGATGTCGTCATGGCATCGCTCATCAACGACGTGCTCGGCATCGACGATCTGCCGATGGCCGAGCTGCACGCACTGAAGCTCCTCGGGGAGGTCTACCCCGTCGGTGACGGGTTCTCCCCCGTCGACCTCCCCAGCCTGAGCATCACTCGGGCCGCGGCCGTCGCCATGATCGCTCCCGCGCGATTCATCGCCGACCGGCGCACGGCCGCTTGGGTGTGGAGCGGGTACGGAGGCGCCCCCTCTCCCCCGCAGTTCTGCATCGACATCCGGCTCCGCAAGCGGCAGCCGCGTCGCAGTCGATGCGAACTGCGCGAAGTCGTGGTCTCATCCGCCGACGTCGTGATGCTCGGCGGCCTCCCGATCATGTCCGCCCTGCGCACCGCGATCGACATTTCCCGCGACGCCATGTGTCCGGATGCCCTCGCGGTGCAGACGTTGGCGGCTTTGCTTCCCAGCACCGGACTCTCGGTGGAGGAGTGCATCGCCGAGCTCGACGCTCAGGTCTCGCAGGCCTACTGCAGAACAGGGCGCCGACGACTGGTCGAGGCGTCAGCCGTCATTGACGCGGTAGACGTCGTAGACCGCGTCGATGCGACGGACAGCATTGAGCACCCGGTCCAGATGGGTCGTGTCACCCATCTCGAACACGAACCGGCTCACCGCAAGTCGGTCGCGTGAGGTCGAGACGTTGGCCGAGAGGATGTTGACGTGATGCTCGCTGAGCACGCGGGTCACGTCGGAGAGCAGTCCGCTGCGATCGAGGGCCTCGATCTGGATCTGCACGAGGAAGACGCTCTTGGAGGTCGGCGCCCACTGCACGTCGATCATCCGGTCGGGTTCGCGCATCAGGCCAGCGACGTTGTGGCACGACGCCTGATGCACCGAGACGCCTTGGCCGCGCGTGATGAAGCCGACGATCTCGTCGCCGGGAACGGGCGTGCAGCAGCGCGCCAGCTTCACGAGGATGTCCGGGGCCCCCCGCACGAGCACGCCGGAGTCGCTGTCGCGCAGCGTCGGCCGACCCCGGGTGGGGATGGAGAACTCCGGTACCTCGGCCTCCTGGTCGGCGTGCACGAAGGAGACGACCTTCTCGAGCACCGACTGGGTCGAAACGTGCCCCTCACCGACGGCCGCGTACAGCGCCGCGACGTCGACGTAGTTCAACTGGGCGGCGACCTCGGCGAAGGAGTCCTGACTCATCAACTTCTGCAACGGCATGTTCTGCTTGCGCATCGCCCGGGCGATCGCGTCCCGGCCCTGCTCGACCGCCTCGTCGCGCCGCTCCTTGGTGAACCACTGCCGGATCTTGTTGCGGGCACGGGGGCTCTTGACGAAGTTCAGCCAGTCCTGACTGGGGCCGGAGTCGGGATTCTTGGAGGTGAAGACCTCCACGACGTCGCCACTGGACAGGCTCGACTCGAGCGGAACCAGTCGACCGTTGACCTTCGCGCCCATCGTGCGGTGTCCGACCTCGGTGTGCACGGCGTAGGCGAAGTCGACCGGGGTGGCACCGGCCGGGAGGCCGATCACGCGACCCTTGGGCGTGAAGACGTAAACCTCCTTCGCGCCGATCTCGTAGCGAAGCGAGTCGAGGAACTCGCCGGGATCGCTCGTCTCGGCCTGCCAGTCGGAGATGTGCGCCAGCCAGGCGAGGTCGGTGTCCATCGCCGGGCCGCCCGCCGACTTCCCGGTGGTCTGCTCCTTATACATCCAATGCGCCGCGACGCCGTACTCGGCACGCTGGTGCATCTCGAACGTGCGGATCTGCAGCTCGACGGCTCGCCCCTGCGGTCCGAGGACGGTCGTGTGCAGCGACTGGTAGAGGTTGAACTTGGGAGTGGCGATGTAGTCCTTGAAGCGACCGGGCAGCGGAGTCCACCGGGCATGAATCGCGCCCAGCACGGCATAGCAGTCTCGCACCGAGCCCACCAGGACGCGGATTCCGACCAGGTCGTAGATCTCGTCGAAGTCGCGGCCGCGAACGACCATCTTCTGGTAGATCGAGTAGTACTGCTTCGGCCGACCAACGACCTTGCCGCGGATCTTGGCCGCCTTCAGGTCGTCGTTGACCGCGTCGATCACTTGCTGCACGAACTCCTCGCGCTGCGGCGTGCGCTGACGGACGAGGCTCTCGATCTCGACGTAGAGCTTCGGGTACAGCACCGCGAACGAGAGGTCTTCGAGCTCCCACTTGATCGCCTGGATGCCCAGGCGATGCGCGAGCGGCGCGTAGATCTCGAGTGTCTCGGTCGCTTTCCGCGTGGCCGACTCGGCGGGAACGAATCCCCACGTGCGGGCGTTGTGGAGCCGATCGGCGAGCTTGATGATGAGTACCCGGATGTCCTTGGACATCGCCACGATCATCTTGCGCACGGTCTCGGCCTGCGTCGAGTCGCCGTATTTGACCTTGTCGAGCTTGGTGACGCCGTCGACCAGCATGGCGATCTCGTCACCGAAATCGACGCTGACCTGCTCGAGCGTGTACGGGGTGTCCTCGACGGTGTCGTGGAGCAGGGCCGCAGCCACGGTCTTGGCGCCGATGCCGAGATCGGCGAGGATCTGCGCCACCGCGACCGGATGCGTGATGTACGGTTCGCCGCTACGTCGCAGCTGGCCGGTGTGCGCCTTCTCCGCGACGGTGTACGCGCGCTCGACGAGGGCGATGTCCGCCTTGGGATGGTGCATGCGCACGGTGCGCAGCAGGGTGTCGACCGCGCCGACGGGCTGCGCCTTCGAGAAGATCCGCGGCACCAGGCGGCGCAGTGAAGCGGTGGACGACGTCGTCTGCTCGGTCATCCGGCCACCTCCCCTCGAACCCTCAATTATCCTCGCTCGCGGGAGTGGTCCGGGTCACCGGGCACGGATCAGACCGTGACGTCGTCGAGTGCCGGCTGCCCGGCGGCGCGCCGGCGGAGGCGAAGCACCTCGGCGTCGTGCTTGGCGACATTCTTCTCACTCGATCGGAACATCGCGTACATCGGCGCCGCGAGGAACACGGTCGACCAGGTGCCCACGAGGATTCCGATGAACAGGGCGAGCGAGATGTCGCGCAGAGTGTCGGCTCCGAGGGCGAACGCGCCGATGAACAGGATCGACGCGACCGGCAGGGCCGCGACGACGCTCGTGTTGATCGAACGCACCAGGGTCTGGTTGACCGCGAGGTTCACCGATTCGCCGAACGTCCGGGACGTTCCCGTCAGGTCCTCCTTGGTGTTCTCGCGGATCTTGTCGAACACCACGACCGTGTCGTAGAGCGAGTACGCGAGGATCGTCAGGATGCCGATGACCGCCGCCGGCGTGACCTCGAAGCCGACCGCACCGTAGACGCCCGTCGTGACGATGAGGTCGGCCATGAGCGCGATGATCGCCGCTATCGACATCTTCCAGGTGCGGAAGTACAGCGCCATGCCGATCGCTGCGAGCACGATGAACACCACCAGGCCCTGGATCGTCTGCCGCGTGATGTCGGCGCCCCAGACCGGACCGATGAACGAGCTCGCGACATCCGCATCGGTGACGTCGTACGCCTGGGCGAGCGCGTCGGCGACATCCTTCGTCTCCGCCGTCGTGAGCTGGTCGGTCTGGACACGCACGCCGGAGCCGCCGCCGACGATGGTCACGTGGGCCACCGCGTTCGGAACGGTCGAGGAGACTGCGTCCTCCGCAGGCTTCGGCTGCGCGTTCTCGACGCCGGTGATCTGGAACTGCGACCCGCCCCTGAACTCGATGCCGAGATTGAAGCCACCGCGGAGCACGGGGATGAGGATGGAGATGAGCACGAGCGCGCCCACGATGATGAACCAGGTGCGGCGCTTGCCGACGAAGTCGAACGAGCGCTTGCCGGTGTAGAGGTCGTTGCCGAACTCGGTGAGGCGACTGGCCATCAGTTCTCCTCCCCCTTCTTCGAGGTATCGGAGGTCTTCTGGGTGCCAACGGCGGCGAGTTCCGACGCCTTGCGCTCGGCGATGGTCTGCCGCTTGGCAGCCTCACGCGAGGCCGATGCCGCCTTGCCGACGGGGACGGATGCGGAGGGCTTGCGGAACTCCGCGCGCCCCCGGTAGACCGCGCCGAGAGCCGTCGGGTCCAGGCCCGACCACGGGTTGCCGCTCGAGAAGAACTTGGTCTGCGCGAGCAACTGCAGCATCGGATGCGTGAAGAGCACGACGATGATCACGTCGATCACGGTCGTGAGACCGAGCGTGAACGCGAAGCCCTGCACGCTGCCGACCGCGACGACGAACAGCACGATCGCGGCGAGGAGGTTGGTCGCCTTCGATGCGTAGATGGTGCGAAGCGCCCGCTTCCAGCCCGATTCGACGGCGCCGACGAGTCCGCGTCCGTCGCGCAGTTCGTCGCGGACGCGTTCGAAGTAGACGATGAAGGAGTCCGCCGTGAAGCCGATGGCGACGATGAGGCCCGCGACACCCGCGAGCGAGAGACGGTAGCCCTGGTACCACGACAGGATCGTGATGGAGAGATAGGTGATGATCGCGGCGACGACCAGGGAGATGATGGTGACCGTGCCGAGCAGGCGGTACTGGAACAGGGTGTAGATGAACACCAGCAGCAGGCCGATGATGCCGGCGATGATGCCCGACTGCAGCTGAGCCGCTCCGAGGGTCGCGGTGATGGTGTCGGAGGACTGCACCGTGAAGCTGATCGGCAGCGCCCCGAACTTCAGCTGGTCGGCCAGTGCCTGAGCCGATTTCTGGTCGAAGTTTCCGGTGATCTGCGGCTTGCCATCCGTGATCACGCCGTTCATGGCCGGTGCGGAGAGCACCTTGCCGTCCAGCACGAAAGCGAACTGGTCCAGCGGTGACTGGCTCTTAAGACCGTAGAGTCGCTGACTGACGTCGCCGAAGTCCTTGGTCCCCTTGTCGTTAAAGACCAGGTTGATGGCCCACTGACCGGTGGATCCACCCTGACTGGTCTGGATGACGCCGGCGGATGCGTCCTTGATGTCAGCTCCGTCGACCTCGACGGGGCCGAGGATGTACTTGACCTGACCGCCGTCGTCGCACGTGACGAGGGGCTCCTCGGCGGGAGCCACGTTCGTCGTCGACACCTTCGAGCAGTCCAGGTTGTCGTACTGGTCCTGCAGTGCCGGGGTCACCCAGTTGAGGTCGGACCCGTTCGTGGGGCTCACCGTCGGCGTGCTGCGCGGCGCCTCGGACGGGGTTGCGGTCGGGGTGGGGCTCGTCGAGCCGTTGGCAGCGGCATCGGTCGGCGCACCGGCCACGAGGACCGGCCGCAGTTCGAGCTTCGCCGAGGACTGGATGCGGTTCTTGGTGTCGTTGTCGAGCTTGCCCGGAATGGCGACGACGATGTTGTTGCCCGACGTGCTGATCTCCGACTCGGAGACACCCGAGGAGTCCACGCGCTGGCGGATGATGGAGACCGCCTGGTTGAGCTGGTCATCCGTCACCGTCTGGCCGGTCTCGAGCTTGGGCGCGAGGATGATCTGCGTCCCGCCCTCGAGATCGAGGCCCAGCTTGGGTGTCCACGATCCACCGCCGAACAACACGGCTGCCGTGTTGATGGCGATGAGGCCGACGATGATCACGCCCAGCCAGATGAGGGAACGCCGCGCCTTCTTGACGGGAGTCGAAGTTGCCACCGAGGGAACTCAGCTTTCTACGGGCGCGCCGGAACCATCGTCGGCTCCGGCGCGGAGGAGGACGTCAGGTCAGTCGTTCGACTTCTTGCGCTCGGTGTCGACATCGGCGCTCTCGACCGGCTCGTCGGTGCGCACGCCGAACTCGGGCTCGCCCGAGGCGTCCTCGAGCGGCTCGGCCGGGCTCTCGTCGACGGCGACAGGAGTGACGACACGGGCGACGACCTGACGATGGACGGCGAGCACGGTACCGGGCGTCGACTCGAGAAGGACTTCATTGTCTTCCTCGTCGATCGACAGGATGGTGCCGTACACGCCGAAGTTGGTCATGACCTTCGCGCCGACGACGACCTGCGATTGCAGGTTCGCGGCATCCTTCGAACGCTTCTTGCTGTTGCGGAACATGAAGAAGATGAGCAGCGCCAGGACGGCGAGCATGATGAGGGTGATCGGATCCATGAAACCTGTAGAGCCTTCCGGGGTTCGACCCCTGTCAACCACGCCCGATTGGAGTGGGATACAGCGGGGGCCAGTTTCGAATTATAGGTCATCCAGTGTGAGGTGGCCTCCGCGGGGCGCGAGCCCGAAATGCGACCACGCCTCCCGGGTGGCCACACGGCCGCGGGGGGTGCGCGTGATGAGCCCGATGCGCACCAGGAACGGCTCCACGACCGACTCGATGGTCTCGGCCTCCTCGCCGACCGAGACCGCCAACGTGTTGAGCCCGACGGGACCGCCGTCGAAGCGCGTCAGGATCATCTGCATGACCGCGCGGTCCAGGCGATCGAGCCCCAGTGGGTCGACGTCGTAGAGCTCGAGAGCCGCCCGCACGGCGGCGAGGTCCGCCACCCCGTCCCCGGAGCCGTGCACCAGGGCGTAGTCGCGCACGCGCCGGAGCAGCCGGTTGGCGATGCGGGGGGTTCCCCGGCATCGACCGGCGATCTCGGCGATCGACGGTGCGTCGATCGAGAGCTCGAGCATCCGCGCCGCCCGGGAGAGCACCTGCTGGAGTTCTGGCTCGTCGTAGAACTCGAGGTGGGCGGTGAAGCCGAACCGGTCGCGGAGGGGGTTGGGCAGCAGGCCGGCCCTCGTGGTCGCTCCGACGAGGGTGAAGGGCGACAGGTCGAGGGGAACGGATGTCGCGCCCGCCCCCTTGCCGACCATGATGTCGATGCGGAAGTCCTCCATGGCCAGGTAGAGCATCTCCTCGGCGGACCGCGCCATCCGGTGGATCTCGTCGATGAACAGCACCTCACCCGGCACGAGGGAGGAGAGGATGGCGGCCAGGTCGCCTGCGTGCTGGACGGCCGGGCCGCTCGACATCCGCAACGGCCTGCCGCTCTCGTGGGCGACGATCATGGCGAGCGTGGTCTTGCCGAGCCCGGGCGGGCCGGCCAGCAGGATGTGGTCGGGCGTGCGCTGCTGCATCGCGGCAGCACGCAGCAGCAGTTGCAGCTGACCGCGCACCCGGGTCTGGCCGACGAACTCGTCCAGTGTGCGCGGGCGCAGCGCCCCCTCGAAGGCGAGCTCGGCCTCAGAGGACAGCTCCGGATTGGTGATGTCGACCTCGCTCATGACGCCCGGCCGTGCTGCGAGGGACCGAGGCGGCCGAGCGTGAGGCGGAGGAGGGCGGGAACGGAGGCGCGCGCGGACTCGTCGGTCTCGGCGACCACCTCGTCGAGCGTCTGGGCGGCCACCCGCTCCGACCAGCCGAGCCCGACGAGTGCCGCGAGCACGGAATCGACGGCGGGCACACCGGCCGCGATGCGCGGGACTGCCGCCGGAGAGGTCGGCACGAGCTTGCCGGCCAGGGAGAGCGTGATGAGTTTGGCGGTCTTCGGGCCGATGCCGCTGACCTTGCGGAACACGGCGTCGTCGTCGGCGGCGACGGCACGGGCGATGTCGTCGGGCGAGAGGGCGGAGAGGACGCCGAGCGCGGACTTGGGGCCCACTCCCGTGACACCGATGAGCAGCTCGAAGACGCCGAGCTCATCGGGGGTGGCGAAACCGAACAGGGTGAGCGCATCTTCCCTGACGATGAGAGTGGTGTTGAGCCGCAGCTCGGACCCGATGCGGGCACCGAGCGCCTCAGCGGGGGTCACGTTGACGCTGAAACCCACTCCCCCGACCTCGATGACGACGATGGTGCCGAGTGCCGAGAGCACGGTTCCGCGGAGGGTGGAGATCACCGTCCCAGCCTACGGGCGGCCCCCGACAGTCCGGCCGAGCGCTCGGCGGCGAGCCACGCCTTCTGCGCGGGCGTCATGGATGCGCCGTCGGTCGTCGTCGCGGCGACGGGCCCGGTGCGCCAGGCGTGGCAGATCGCGAGCGCCAGTGCGTCGGCGGCGTCGGCGGGCTTGGGCGGCGTGTCGAGCCCGAGGATGCGGGTGACCATCGCCGTCACCTGCTTCTTGTCGGCGCGACCGTATCCGGTGATGGCCGCCTTCACCTCGCTTGGAGTATGGAGTGCGACCGGGAGGGCCCGCTTGGCGGCGAGGTGCATGGCGACGCCCGAGATCTGCGCGGTACCCATGATGGTCGACACGTCGCTCCGGGCGAAGACGCGCTCGAGCGCGACGGCCTGGGGACGGTGCTCATCGAGGATCGCCTCGAGCCCCTCGGCGATGCGGAGCAGCCGTTGCTCGATGGGCGCGTCGATCGGCGAGCGCAGTACGACGACGTCCACGAGCACGGCCGATCGGTCGCGCCCCACGTCCACGACGCCCACGCCGCAGCGGGTGAGACCGGGGTCGACGCCCAGCACCCGCATCCGCTGGTCTACTCGTCCGTCTCGAGCTCGGCCTGCACCTCGGGGGTCAGGTCGAAGTTGGAGTAGATGTTCTGCACGTCGTCGCTGTCCTCGAGGGCGTCGATGAGGCGGAAGATCTTGCGCGCGGTGTCGGCGTCGACCTCCACCTTGAGCGACGGGACGAAGGCGACGTCGGCCGAGTCGTAGTCGATGCCGGCCTCCTGCAGCGCGCTGCGGGTGGCGACCATGTCCGACGGATCGGTGAGCACCTCGAAGGTCTCGCCCTCGTCGGTCACCTCCTCGGCCCCGGCGTCGAGCACCGCGGTCAGGACGTCGTCCTCGGTGAGGCTGCCGTTCTGAGCGACGACGATGAGGCCCTTGCGGTGGAAGTTGTAAGCGACGCTGCCGGGGTCGGCCATCGTGCCGCCATTGCGCGTCATGGCGGTACGGACATCTGCGGCCGCACGGTTCTTGTTGTCGGTCAGACACTCGACGAGCAGCGCCACGCCGTTGGGCCCGTAGCCCTCGTAGACGATCGTCGCGTAGTCGACCGACTCGCCGGTCAGGCCGGCGCCGCGCTTGATGGCGCGATCGATGTTCTCATTGGGAACCGAGGTCTTCTTGGCTTTCTGCACCGCGTCGACCAAGGTCGGATTTCCCGACATGTCGGCGCCGCCGATCTTGGCCGCCACCTCGATGTTCTTGATCAGCTTCGCGAACGACTTGGCACGGCGCGAGTCGATGATCGCCTTCTTGTGCTTGGTCGTGGCCCACTTGGAATGCCCGGACATACCGCTCCTGTTTCGAAGATCTTCGAGCGGCGCATCGTGACCGCGCCGCCGCGACCATTCTAGGTCAGGGCCCTGCGCATGCCCGTCAGGGCACGAGCTTTCGCAGCGTGCGCAGGTTGCGGTTGGTGGTCGACGAGCGGTACTTCGCCTTGCCCGCGACCTTCGAGAAGGCACTGTCGACGCCGACCGCTCGGCGGTTGTGCCAATACAGCACTCCGTCGCCGGAGGTCACCACGTCGTCGGCCGCATCGAGGTCGTCTGCCGCCGACAGCAGCTCCTCCAGCGAGCCGGCGTCCGAGGAGAACAGGACGTACGGATGCCATCCGTCCCGTTCGGCGTCGAAGGGGAACGCCTCGATGATCGCCTCGAGCTCCGCCAATGTCACGAGCACGATCCACGCCTCGTACCCGAACCGGTCTCCGAGCCCCTTCTCGATGCGCTTCTTGAGTGCGGCGGCGGTCGCGTCGGCATCGAAGCGCACGTTGCCGCTGGCCAGAACCGTCTTCACGTCCGCGAAGCCGAGTTCGGTGAACAGCGCCGCGAGGTCGACGGAGCGGATGGTGCGTCCGTTCACGTTCACACCCCGCAACAGGGCGATCCAGGTGGTCATGGCCCCATCCTGCCGCGAAAGCACGTCCTCTGCTCTGCGCCACTTCGTCGGCGTCCGCGCCGACCGAACTGGCGCGGAGGATGACGAACTGGCGCTGGATGGGGTGGCGCCGTGTCAGTGCGCCCGGAACACCTCGAG
Organism: Orlajensenia flava; assembly: GCF_004801905.1. Taxonomy (GTDB): domain Bacteria; phylum Actinomycetota; class Actinomycetes; order Actinomycetales; family Microbacteriaceae; genus Orlajensenia; species Orlajensenia flava. The sequence continues at coordinate 569,547 of NZ_SSSN01000003.1, forward strand.
GATGCTCGGTGCCGCATCCGGAACGGAGACCACCTCGATGGGGTCGCCAGCCGCCACACGACCCCGCCGGATCACGCGCAGGTAGGCGCCCAGCCGGCCGGCCTCCCCGAAGCGCTTCACCCAGCCGCGTTCGTCCTCGCCGCCCACCCACCGGGCGAAGGTCCCGCACGGGTTTCGCGGCATCGTCACCTCCACCTCGACGGCGTAGGCGCCCGAGCCGATGCGCCAGCGTTCCCCGACGAGAGCGCCGTTGACGTCGATGCCGGAAACCCGCAGGTTCTCGCCGAACCATCCGGGCGCGAGTTCCCGACCGAGCTCCGCCCCCCAGAAGTCGGCGTCCTCCTGCGCGTAGACGTAGAGCGCCTTGTCCAGGCCGCCGTGATGCTTGCGGTCGACCTGGACGTCGCCGAAGAGTCCGTACGGGCCCACCTTCGCCAGCCCCCGCACGGGCACCTTGTCGATGCCGGTCACCCCGTTCCCGCGATCCTTCCGCAGGGCGCGCACCGCGCAGGCCGCGATGAGCTCAGGCACGCGCCGCGACCTTGCCGAGGAAGTACTCATGGAACCGGTAGTCGCCAGTCACCTCGGGATGGAACGAGGTGCCCAGCAGGTTGCCCTGCTCGACGGCGACGCAGCGGCCGTCGGCGATGGTGGCCAGCGCCATCGCATTCGGGCCGACCGACTCGACGATCGGCGCACGGATGAACACCGCGTGCATCGGCTCGCCGCCGATCGCGGGGATGTCGAGGTCGGTCTCGAAGGAGTGGTTCTGCGAGCCGAACGCGTTGCGCCGCACGGCGACGTCGAGGCCACCGAGACTCTCCTGGCCCGCGATGGCGTCCAGCACGGTGTCGGCAAGCATGATGAGGCCCGCGCAGGTGCCGTAGACCGGCAGCCCGGAACGGATGGCGTCCCGCAGCGGACCGGCGAGGCCGAAGGTGCGAGCGAGCTTGTCCATGACGCTCGACTCGCCGCCCGGAATCACCAGGCCGGCGACCTCCGGGAGTTCCTCGGCGCGTCGCACGTGCACGACATCCGCGCCCAGGGTGCGCAGCACGTGAGCGTGCTCGCGGAAGTCGCCCTGCAGCGCGAGGACGCCGACCTTCATCGGGACCGGATCACGGACGGTGACTTACCAGCCGCGCTCGGCGAGCCGGTGCGGCGCCGCGAGGTCGGTCACGTTGATGCCCACCATCGCCTCGCCGAGACCGCGCGAGACCTCCGCGATGACGGAGGCGTCATCGTAGAACGTGGTCGCCTTGACGACCGCGGCCGCGCGCTGGGCGGGGTTGCCCGACTTGAAGATGCCCGAGCCGACGAACACGCCGTCTGCTCCGAGCTGCATCATCATGGCGGCGTCCGCTGGAGTGGCCACGCCACCGGCAGTGAACAGCACGACGGGAAGCTTGCCGGTCTCGGCGACCTCGACGACGAGGTCGTACGGTGCTTGCAGCTCCTTGGCGGCGACGTACAGCTCGTCCTTCGACATGGCGGAGAGGGCGGCGATCTCGCTCTTGATCTTGCGGATGTGCTTGGTGGCCTCCGAGACATCGCCCGTGCCGGCCTCGCCCTTCGAGCGGATCATCGCTGCGCCCTCGTTGATGCGGCGCAGCGCCTCGCCGAGGTTGGTCGCTCCGCACACGAACGGCGTGTTGAAGTTCCACTTGTCGATGTGGTTGACGTAGTCGGCGGGGCTCAGCACCTCGGACTCGTCGATGTAGTCCACGTCGAGCGCCTGAAGCACCTGCGCCTCGACGAAGTGGCCGATGCGCGCCTTCGCCATGACGGGGATGGAGACCTCGGCGATGATCGCCTCGATGAGGTCGGGGTCGCTCATGCGGGCGACGCCTCCCTGCGAACGGATGTCGGCCGGCACGCGCTCGAGCGCCATGACGGCGACAGCGCCGGCGTCCTCGGCGATGCGGGCCTGTTCTGCGGTGACGACGTCCATGATGACGCCGCCCTTGAGCATCTCGGCGAGTCCGCGCTTGACGCGGCTCGAGCCGAACTGCTCGCTGGAAGTGCTTTCGGTCATAAGCACCAATTCTATTCGCCGTCGGGAGCTGCTGAGACCGCAGCGTCGATCGGCGACGCACGTGGGAACATCGAGGAGTGATCATCCTCTCGATCCAGTCCGCCGTCGCCTATGGTCACGTCGGCAACTCGGCCGCCGTCTTCCCCCTGCAGCGCATCGGTGTCGAGGTGGTGCCCGTGTACACGGTCAACTTCTCCAATCACACCGGCTACGGCGCCTGGCGCGGTCCCGTGATCAGCGCCGACGACGTCGCCGCGGTGCTCACCGGCATCGAGGAGCGCGGCGTGTTCCCCCGGATCGACGCCATCCTCTCGGGTTACCAGGGAAGCGCGGGCATCGCGGCTGTCATCGTCGACGCGGTAGCTCGCGTCAAGGCGGCGAACCCGGATGCCGTGTACTCCTGCGATCCCGTGATGGGCAACGCGAGGTCCGGGTGCTTCGTGGCTCCCGAGATCCCCGTGCTCCTGCGGGACGTGGTGGTTCCCGTGGCTGACATCATCACCCCCAACCAGTTCGAACTCGGCTACCTCACGGGCACCGAGCCCGACACCCTCGAGTCGACCCTCGCATCCGTCGACCTCGCGCGGGAGATGGGCCCGAGCACCGTCCTCGTCACGAGCGTCGAGCGCCCCGATCGGGAGGGCGGCACCATCGAGATGCTCGCGGTCGACGACGACGGCGCCTGGATCGTGCAGACTCCGCTGCTCCCGCTGAAGGCGAACGGATCGGGCGACGTGACCGCCGCCCTCTTCACCGCGCATCTGCGACGCAGCGGGGACGCAGCGGATGCGCTGGCCAGAACCGCTTCCAGCGTCTTCGACTTGCTCGCCCGCACGCACGAATCCGGCGACCGCGAACTGCGCCTGGTCGAGTCGCAGGAGTTCTACGCGGATCCGAGGATGCAGTTCACGGCGCGTCAGGTGCGCTGAGGGAACCGGCGTCCGCCGCACGCGGCCACGCGTCGGCGATCGCCTGCCGCGTCTCGCCCAGCAGTCGCGGGATCGCCTTGGTCTCCGCAATGATCGGGAAGAAGTTGGCATCCGTCGCCCAGCGCGGAACGACATGCTGGTGCAGGTGGTCGGCAACGCCCGCGCCCGCCACGCGACCCTGATTCATGCCGATGTTGAAGCCGTCGCATCCGGAGATCTCACGGATGACCCTCATGGCCGTCTGGGTCAGCGAAGCCATCTCCGCCACCTCCTCGGCCGTGGCGTCGTCGTAGAGGGCGACGTGGCGATACGGGCAGACGAGCAGGTGACCGCTGTTGTAGGGGAACAGGTTCAGCAGCGCGTACGCGAACTCGCCCCGCGCCACGATGAGGGCCTTCTCGTCGTCCATCTTCGGCGCAGCGCAGAACGGGCAGCTCTCCTCGTGCGGGCCGGGCCCGGCCTCGATGTAGACCATGCGATGCGGCGTCCACAGCCGCTGAAAGGCATCCGGAACCGCGGCGAAGTCCCCTGAGTGCTCGATCGGAACGCCGGGGAACTCTCCCCCGGGGTCCAGCGTCACAGTTCTCCGGCTGTCGTGACCTGCGCACGGCTGTCGATGACGGCTCGGATCCGCTCGATCGCCTGCGCGACGGGCACCCCGTTCTCGGTCGTCCCGTCGCGGAATCTGAACGACACCGCACCAGCCTCCCGGTCCTTCTCCCCCGCGATCAGCAGGAAGGGGACCCTCTGCAGGGTGTGGGTGCGGATCTTCTTCTGCATGCGGTCGTCGCTGAGATCCATCTCGGAACGGATGCCGGCGCCCTGCAACTGGCGCACCACGTCGGCGAGGTAGTCCGCGTACTCTTCCGCCACGGGGATGCCCACCACCTGCACCGGCGCGAGCCACACGGGGAAGGCGCCGGCGTAGTGCTCGGTGAGCACGCCGAAGAAGCGCTCGATGGAGCCGAACTTGGCCGAGTGGATCATCACGGGCTGTTGGTGACTGCCGTCCGATGCCGTGTACTCCAGGCCGAAGCCCTTCGGCTGGTTGAAGTCGTACTGGATCGTCGACATCTGCCAGGTGCGGCCGATGGCATCCCGCGCCTGCACGGAGATCTTCGGCCCGTAGAAGGCGGCGCCACCGGGATCGGGCACCAGCTCGAGGCCGGATCGCTCTGCGACATCGCGCAGCACCGACGTCGCGTTCTCCCACTCCTCGTCGGTTCCGATGAACTTGTCGGAACCGTCACGGGTGGACAGCTCGAGGTAGAAGTCCTCGAGGCCGAAGTCGCGCAGCAGTCCGAGCACGAAGTCCAGCAGGTGCTGGATCTCGCCCGGCGCCTGCTCGGGAGTCACGTAGCTGTGGGAGTCATCCTGGGTGAGGCCGCGCACGCGGGTGAGACCCTGTACGACGCCCGACTTCTCGTAGCGATAGACCGTGCCGAACTCGAAGAACCGCAGCGGGAGCTCGCGATAGGAGCGCGCTCGCGAGCGGTAGATGAGGTTCTGCATGGGACAGTTCATCGCCTTGAGGTAGTACTCGCTGTTCTCGAGCTCCATCGGCGGGAACATGGTGTCCTTGTAGTACGGCAGGTGGCCGCTCAACTCGAACACGTGGCCCTTGGTGATGTGCGGGGTCGATACGTACTGGAAGCCCTCCTCGATGTGACGGCGACGGACGTAGTCCTCCATCTCGCGCTTGATCACACCGCCCTTGGGGTGGAAGACGGGCAGGCCCGATCCGATCTCCTCGGGAAAGCTGAACAGGTCGAGTTCGGCGCCCAACTTGCGGTGGTCGCGGCGCGCGGCCTCCTCGAGCCGGAACTTGTAGTCCCGGAGTTCGTCCTTACTGGGCCATGCGGTGCCATAGATGCGCTGCAGCTGCTTGTTCTTCTCGCTGCCGCGCCAATACGCCGCTGCGACGCGCGTGAGTGAGAACCCGTTGCCGATCTGCCGGGTGCTCGGCAGGTGCGGGCCGCGGCACAGGTCCTTCCACACCGTCTCACCGGTCTTCGGGTCGACGTTGTCGTAGATGGTCAGCTCGCTGCCGCCCACCTCGACCGACTCGCTCTCCTCGAACTGCTCGGTGCCGCTCTCGTGACCCTTTAGCCCGATGAGCTCGAGCTTGTACGGCTCGTCAGCCAGTTCGGCGCGCGCTTCCTCATCCGTCACGACGCGGCGAACGAAGCGCTGACCGGAACGGATGATGCGCTCCATCGCCTTCTCAAGCGCCTTGAAGTCCTCCGTGCTGAACGGCTCCGCCACGTCGAAGTCGTAGTAGAAACCGTCGGTGATCGGCGGTCCGATGCCGAGCTTCGCGTCGGGATTGATCGATTGGACGGCCTGCGCCAGAACGTGGGCGGCACTGTGACGGAGGATGCTCAGCCCATCGGCGGAATCGATCGTCACGGGCTCGGCGGTGTCCTCATCCGTCACCGTGACCGCGAGGTCCTTCAACTCGCCGTTGACGCGCATCGCGACAACGGAACGGTCGGTGAACAGCTCGAAACCGTCGACCAATTCGATCCACTCCTTGGGGTTCTCGGGGATGCATCAAGCCTAGTCGGGCGGCCGCTGGCGCCCGGACTGGCCGAGGGTGCCGCCGGAGTGTTCAGGCGCGTCATCGCATCTGCAAGATAGCCGGCGTGCTTGCGCAAGATCCGACAGGCTCGTCTTGAATTTCGCAATAAGTGAATATTTCATAGATATTTCTTCGCATCCTCTTGTGTGGCTCGAAGAGTCGGTCCTATGGTCGGCACAGTCTCGGGTGCCCGGCGCCGCGAGTGTGCAATGACGTACACCTCCATGAGAAACGAGTCGACGATGACACGAGCACGGCCCACGACCGATGACGTCCGCCCCCGGACGAGATGGCGCACCGCCGCCACCATTGCGGCGAGCGCCGCCGTGACGGTGGCGATGACGATGACGGGAGCCGGCGCGGCGATCGCCGCCCAGCCGTCGGCGCCGCCCACTCCGGTCACCCGCGCAGCGATCTCCCCCGCACTCAGCGAGGGCCGCGGTGCGGCAGTGAACTTCGTCGAGCAGGAGGCCGAGAACGCCGTGACGACGGGAACCGCGGTCGGCCCGGACCGCACCGCCTACAGCTTGGCCGCCGAGGCCTCCGGCAGGCAGGCCGTCAGACTCACCGGCGGCCAGTACGTCGAGTTCACCCTCCCGAAGGCGGCCAACGCCATCAGCGTGCGCTACAGCATCCCCGACGCCGCGACGGGAGGCGGCATCACCTCGCCGCTGACGGTCTCGGTGAACGGAGGCGGCGCGCGCACGATGAACCTCACCTCCAAGTACTCCTGGCTCTACAACCAGTACCCGTTCAGCAACGACCCGAACGCCGGGCTGCTGCACGCGGACTGGTGGATCACCGAGTGCGGCTGCGTGCCGGCCGCCACGACGCCGACTCCGGTCATCTCGACTCCGTTCCGGCCGATGCACTTCTACGACGAGCAGCGCCTGCTCCTCGGCCGCACCTACCGAGCGGGCGACACCGTGCGACTCACGATGCCCGCCAACGCAGCAGCAGCGTGGACCATCATCGACCTGCTCGACTCGCAGCAGGTCGGACTGCCCACCGTCAAGCTGCTGGCATCCAACGTGCTCGCGTTCCACGCCGACCCGTTCGGCAAGCGCGATTCCGCGGACGCGTTCGACAAGGCGATCGCTTTCGCGAAGAGGCACCACCTCACTGTCTACGTCCCGCCGGGCGTCTACACGGTCGACCGTCACATCATCGTCGACGACGTCACGATCCAGGGCGCAGGCAACTGGTACACCGTCATCCGCGGAGACGAGGTCGCACTGGCCACCCCTGCCGCCGACGGCTCGGTGCACACCGGAGTCGGCTTCTACGGCAAGGATGCGGCCGATGGCGGAAGCCGCAACGTGCACCTGTCGGGCTTCACCATCCGCGGGGACGTTCGAGAGCGCATAGACACCGACCAGGTCAACGGCATCGGCGGCGCTCTCAGCGACTCGACCATCGACGGTCTCTACATCCAGCACACCAAGGTGGGCATCTGGTTGGACGGGCCGATGGACGGCCTGAAGGTCTCCAACACGACGATCGTCGACCAGATCGCCGACGGCGTGAACTTCCACACCGGCGTCACGAACTCCAGCGTCTCCAACTCCTTCATCCGCAACACCGGCGATGACGGCCTAGCGATGTGGAGCGAAGGGACCGCCGACGCGAACAACGTCTTCGACCACAACACCGTGCAGACGCCGACACTGGCCAACGGCATCGCCATCTACGGCGGCACCGACAACACGGTGTCGAACAACCTGGTCGCCGACCCCATCCGCGAGGGAAGCGGGCTGCACGTCGGATCGCGATTCGGCGCGACGGCCTTCACCGGCTCGCTCCACATCACGGACAACACCACCGTGCGTGCCGGTACCTACGAGTTGAACTGGAACATCGGGCTCGGCGCCATCTGGTTCTTCGCCCTCGAGAAGAACATCGATGCCGACATCGAAGTCACCGGTGACCACTACCTCGACAGCACCTACAACGCGATCATGGTGGTGGCGGACTGGCCGGTGAAGGATCTCTACTCCGTCACGAACCTGCACTTCCGAGACGTCCAGGTCGATGGGACGGGTACGTCGGTGCTGAGCGCGAGGGCTGCCGGTACGGCAACGTTCGACAACGTGGACGCCCGCAACGTCGGCGCCGTCGGCGTCAACAACTGCGGAACGTTCCACTTCACCCCCGCCGGCTCCGAGTTCTCGCTCAGCGGTTCCGGCAACGACGGTGGGGGCACGACGGGGCCGTGGTTCGCGTCGTGGGAGCTCCCCAACACCATCACCTGCGACGATCGACCCCCGGTGGTCGCGCCGCCCGCGCCGTCGCCGTGGATCCAGCCCTAGGCGACGGATGCGCGACGCGGGACTCCTCATCGGGGTCCCGCGTCGTCCGCGTCGGTCCGCCTCAGGTCAGATCGACGACGTCCGCGCCGGCAGCGTTCTTCTGCACGCTGGCGACTCCACCCTGTGCGGCGGACTTGGTGGTGTAACTCTCGGATGAGGCGATCGGTTCACCGTTCGCGGCCTTCAACCGCCAGCGGAACCCGCCTGATGCATCCTTGTAGATCTCGAATTTCGCGGCCACCTGCTGCTCCTTCCGATGAGTCGGGCGCACGCCCTGCGCCCAAGCTACTCGCGAGTCGCAGGCGGCGCACCCAGTCGGTAGAAGAGGAAGGGGATGGCCGACAGGACGCAGCTCACGGCCGGCACGATCGTGATGGCGACGAAGACCGTGTTCTGCATGGCGGGCGTTACGCTGACCCCGCTCTGATATCCGGCCATCACGACGAAGACACCGAAGACGAGGACGGCGAGCGCGTTCATGATCTTGGACGCGAAGGTCAATCCGGCGAAGGAGATGCCGTCGTTGCGCACCCCGAGCCGACGCTCGGCGTCGTCGACGGCATCGGCGATCATCGTCGCCTGCGCGACGAGGAAGACGCCGAGCGTCAGGCCGGTGAGGAAGATGAACACCAGGATCGCCACCAGGTTGGCGAAGCCGACGAGGTACATGCTCAGGTACAGCGCGGCGGCGATGAGCGAGCTGCTCACGACAAGCGTCCGTCCGCTGATGCGGCGCAACAGCAAGGGTGTCGTGAATGAGGAGATCACCATCCCCAGGATGATCGCGGCGCCGACGAGGGTGAACGTGCCCTCACTACCGTAGGCGATGACGACGAAGACCGCGCCGCCGGCCTGCACGATGAAACGTCCGAAGCCGAGGATCGAACCCGAGAGCACCATCAGGAGCGGCGTGTTCTTGAACAGCGTGGTGACGAGCTGACGGAGGGTCAGTCCGGTGGAGGCCGCGGATGTCGTCCGCTCCCGCGTGAAGAAGAAGGCCAGCAGGAACACCCCCATGCCGATCACCGACGTGAGCGCGACGGCCAGCGACCAACCGCTGGCGGTCGTGGCCGGCCCGGAGCTCAGCAGTCGAGCGAGCCACGGCATCCCGAGGGTCGACAGGCCGAGGGCGATCGCTCCGAACGCTCGCACCATCCCGATGACCCTCGTGCGCACGACGGGAGTGGTGAAGGCCGATCCGATCAGCCCCCAGAACGGCACGTCGCAGACCGTGTAGGCGAGACTCCACAGCACATAGCAGACGCCGAAGTACGCGATCTGCACGGGCTCGACGGCATCCGGCACCGAGAACAACAGCGCCGAGAGCACCGCGACCGGCGCCGCGGAGAACAGGATGTACGGCCGCAGCTTTCCCCATCGCGACCTGGTCATGTCGATGATGCTCCCCATCACCGGGTCGAGCACGGCGTCGATGATCTTCGACACCGTGATGATGACGGTTACCGCGGCGAGGCCCGCAGTGCTGACGCCGGCGTACTGCAGCAGGTACACGAGGATGAACGTCGACACCGTGGTGAGCACGAAGTTCTGACCGAACCCCGCCGTGATCACCGCGACGCTCTGCCGGTTCTGCGACGGGGACCGGGATGTCGTCGGAGTCTCGACCGCCGCCGTCATGATCGTGACCTCAGCAGGATCGTCTTGATCTCGAAGGCGCCGAAGGCGAGCGCGTCCAAGTCCACCTCGCCAATGGTCCGTTCCAGGAGGTCGGTCTCACTCGCCACGTCGTATGCCAGACCCACTCGCAGGGCGGTGGTGACCGGTCGGCCGAGGCTCTCGTAGAGCCGCAGCACGACGCCGTCGCCATCCTCCGCCCTCTTCACGGTCTCGACGATGACGCCGGGGTCGTCGACCGCCGCGAGAGAGTCGAAGCGGACGCCGTCGGCGATGCGCAGCGGATTATTCAGCCGGTAGCCCTCGCGCACGACCTTCGCGATGTCGCCGGTGTCGAACGGGCAGAACGCGTAGGTGAAGTGGTGAACCCCGCGATCGGCGGTCTTGTCGGGGAAGGTGGGGGCACGCAGCAGGTTGAGGCTCAGCAGGCCGTTCTTCGCCCGGTGGCCGTACTTGCTGTCATTGAGCAGTGCGAATCCCCCGCCGTCGTCCTCGGTTGCGATCCACTTGTGGGCGCAGACCTCGAACTGCGCCTTCTCGACCGAGTCGCGCTCGGTCGTCACGCGCTCGATGTGCCCGAACTGGATCTCGCAGCGCACCGTCTCCGCGTAGTGCACGGGCCTGAACTCGGCGCGCAGCATCCGATGCTTCTCCTGCCAGTCGACCTCGGTCTCGAATCGAACCACGTCGCTGCCCGCTTCCAGCACGACGCGTTGGTCGACGCTGACGGTGCGCCCTCGGTACACCTGCCGACGCACCGCCCGGGCTCCGTCGACGGATCGCTCGACGTCGGTGACCGCCAGTGCGCGGGGGGCCTTGTCGACGTACTCGGGCTTGATGTCCCACGCGTTGAACGGCCACACGTAGGGGTCCTCGTAGACCACGACCCGATTGAGACCGCCCGCGGAGTGCTCGTTGCCTTCCCGGTCGGTGCACGAGACGATCTCGCCGTCGAGACCGAAGCGGAGGGTCAGGATGCCATTGCTGAGCGTGTCGCCGGCCGACTCGAGGCCATCGACCTCGTCCTCGGGCACGAGCGCCGCTGCGGCGTATGGCGGAACGACGGCGCGGAACAGGGATCCGTCGAAGGTCACAAGCTCGTCGCGCGGAAAGCTGGTGAGGTTGACCGCGGCCGGCCCGTCGCCGGATCCGGGCACCCTGTCGATCAATTTCTCCGCGTACTCGTCGAGCGCCGCTTCGACCCGTTGGTAGCTCGCGATCGCCTCCCGGTTGACTCTGGCGATCGAGGATCCGGGGAGGATGTCGTGGAACTGGTTGAGCAGCACCGTGCGCCAGTGCTCTGCGAGCCGCTCGCGGCTGTCGTCGTCGAGCACCACCGCGAGCGCCTCCACCTCGTGCAGCTTCCGCTCGACGAGTCGGTTGTGCCGCTTGATCTGGGCTTGGGTGGTGTACGTGCCCTGGTGGGTCTCGAGGTAGAGCTCACCGACGTGGGTGTGCGAGACGTCCAGCCGTTCGAGACCACGGAAGAACGCGCCGGCCGTCGAGTACGTGACCTGCGGAAGACCGCGCAGACTGTGCTCGCGGCGGATGATCTCGTGGTGGATCTCGTTGGGCCCACCGCCGCCGTCGCCCGAGCCGTAGACGAGCAGCGCGGTGTCGAGGGCGCGTTCCGGGTACTTCGCCAAGACCGTGAGCAGGTTGTCAGCGGCTCCGCGGCTGTTGTAGTCGCCCTCCGGCGGCATGTGGACGAGAACGGTGGATCCGTCGATGCCCTCCCAGTGGAAGGTCCGGTGGGGAAAGTCGTTGACCTTGTTCCACGCGAGCTTGATGGTCTGGAACCACTCCATCCCGCTCTTGCGCAGGATCTGGGGCAAATTACCGTTGTAGCCGAACGTGTCGGGCAGCCAGCACAGTCGCAGCTGCTCGTCGCTCAGGCCAAACTCGTCCTGGATGAACCGGCGCCCGACGAGCGCCTGCCGCACGAGGGACTCCCCCGACGGGAGGTTCGTGTCGGGTTCCACCCAGAACGAGCCCTGGATCTCCATTCGCCCCGCGGTGACGGCACCCTTCATCCGGTCGAACAGAGCCGGATGGTCCGCCTTCATCCATGCCATCTGCTGGGGCTGGCTCGTGCCGTAGATGTAGTCGGACGACGTCTCGATCGCGTTCAGCGCGCGAACATAGGTGCGCGCGGATTTGCGATGCGTCTCGCGGAGGGGCCACAGCCACGCCATGTCGAGGTGTCCGTGGCCGACGGCGCTGTAGACGAAGTCGCTCGTCGATGGGGCGGACAGCGTGGCGGAGAGTGCAGCACGAGCGCCGATGACGTCCCCCTTGCCGAAGCGGGCGAACGACACACCGAGCGATCGACGCACGTCGGCCTCGAGCGCCGAATCCTCCGTCGCGCCCGCCAAGACGAGGAGCGTGAGGTAGTCGTAGTAGAGCTCGTAGACCTCATCGCTCCGGGTGGCCAGCTGGGCACCGTGATAGACCGCGCGGCCCCATTCGTAGAGGATCCATCCGTTGTAGGTGACGTCGGCGAACACGTCGACTCGCCCGGCTGAGAGGTCGACATTGCGCACCGGACGGTACTTCCCACCGCTGTGCGGCAGGTCGCCCTGCTGGAACACGGTGCTCACCGAGTCGAGCAGCTCCCCGGCCGGCGAGTACATCAGTCCCTCGCCACGGATGCCCAGGAGGACGATCGGGTTCCGGATGCCGGCAGGCACCTCACCCGTGATGTGCAGCCACGCGCAGTCGAAGACGTCCCCCCACGCCGTTCCCGGTCGCAGCGGGGAGAACGCGGCGCTGTCGACCTGGTCGAAGGGGATCGGCTCGGGCGAGCGGAGGATCTGCGCGTCCAACTTAGCGACGGCCGTGTAGATGCCACGACGGATGCGCATGAGTCGGCGGTACTCGGCCGGTTGCTGCGCGCGGAGGCCGAACAACCACGCCGCGAACCCGGTGATTGCTGCCATCGTTCCCCCGGCGTTCGTTCGCCACTGCCGATGCCGCGGCGGTGCGGGATCGGTTCGAGTGGCGGCTCGTTTCCGCGAGTCTAGGTTATGACAACGTCATCGGCTGATGCGGTGGGGGCCGTCCCCGATCCGCCGATCCTCGCGCGTGAATACTGTGCCGCCATGACAACTACAACCAAGGCCGACGTCTTCGAGCGATTCGGCAGAAGCCACATCGAGGTCGCCGACTTCGAGTCGGACGTGACGGTCGAAGACTGGGCGCAGCTGTACCGCACGAACACGATCAATCTCGGTCCGCTGTTCTTCTCCCCGTTCGCCGAAGTCTCACCGTCGAAGCTGAAGGCGGCCGCCCACACCGACACCAACCTCATCCAACCGTCCGTGGTCATCACCGACACGACGGGCACCCCGTACGCCGGCCTGGACATGCGTGACACGCCTGCGCGGCAACCGGCCGTCTCGGTGCACTTCCTGCCGAGCGACTTCGGGATCACGGGCGTCGGAAACTACGTCTTCCGGTTCTACGTCGAATCCACCTCGTCGATCACCCTCAAGGCGAGTGGACTCACCTTCCTTCAGGGCGTGACCGTCCAGGGTCTCGGATCCTCGAGTGGCTCAGGCCAACGCACTATCTCGGTGACCTACCTGAACCTGCCGCCGGGCCAGCCGGTGACCGCCGACATCACGCAGACCGCCGGCGAGCAGTGGGCGTGGTACCGCACGAGCATCGGGCATCCGCCACTCATCTTCACGCCGTAGGCGATGCCTTCGATCATTCGACGCTTCGTCGTGGGGTCTCTGACGGCCGCGCACTAATATTGCTTGCTCCAGCGAATAGTTGCGTAATGCGACTAGGGTGCACGTAACCCCCCAACCTGTTCGGGTCAGCGAGGGTGGGCCAGGTCCCGCGGCGCTAGTTGCAAGTGCACAGCCTCGGGGCCGCTTCACGTCTAGGACTACCGTCGAACTATCGTGGCGACTAACGTCGAGGGTGCTCTCGACCCGGCGAATGCCCCTCGCCATCTGGTCGTCAGCGTTCCAGGGAGACCGTACGGTCTGGCTTCCTCCTACGACCCGAAGGTAGGAGGAAGCCATCTCACCAGGGGTGGCGTCGAATCGTTGCCAGCCGCCATGTGAACAGGACAATGCCGTATACCCCAATGGCTACGACCGCCCATGCCAACGGCGTCATTGACGAAGCAATCAGGATGCCCAGGACGATTGCTGCGACGCTGATCACGAGCCCGTAGACCGACGAGCCGAGTCGCCAGCCGCGCCGTTTTGAGAGCTGCTCAACTGCTTGATACCAGTCCGGACTCTCCACCTTCGTGTAGTCGGTCTGTTCCGGTTCGTTGGTCATGCGCTAAGTATGGGACACACGGGTGCTGATTGAGTTCACTTGATTCGGTTTACCGCTGACGCCCACACCCAAGCGCGGCGAACGGCACCATTACGCGTTGTGAACTCGATGTTAACGGCGCGTGCCGTCCACGCAATTGGCCTACCCCGCACCTTCATGGGAGCTTGCGGGAATCGCACCCACGCCTCGACTGGCACTGGGCTGTCAACCTCGGGCCGCTCGTCACCCACCTCGAGCTTGCTTAAGGAGATCGGCTGAAGACGGGTCACGGACTCGTTGATAGCGTCCGTGCTCACGTCACTGCCGTAGCGTCGGTTCGAAATCAGGCATAGAACATATGTTCGATCTCGTGCGGGGGCAATTCGATCTAACCGCTTCACTACTTCGGGATGACGACTATCCCGACAGCTCCTGCGAACAGGACGATGACGCCGGTCGCCGTCATGGGCCATCCGAGAACGGGCGAGCCGTGACCAACCGCCGTCATTCCGAAACCCATCAGGAGGCATCCCCCGAACGCAAGCTGCACCCAGAACCCTCGTCGCTGATACCACTTCACATCTGCGAGCATCGCATACCTGCGCCAAGCGGTAGCGTTCACGCATGACGTGGATTAAAGCCCACATGCTCGAGTGCTACCTCGCGCTTGCTGTCCTCTGGGCCGGGTACTTCGCGTACAACCTATGGCAGGTATCGAATGGCGAGCATCGCTTGTTCCCGCTCGTCTGCAGCGGAGTCGCACTCGCGTGTTCGATCTTCTTGGTGACACTTTTCGCGCGAGAGCGATCAAAGAAAAACATCAAGTGAGCTGACAAGAGCTTGATGAGCCCACATTCGGGGCACTCCTACACGATTGTTGACGAACGCTCTGCCGGCTCCATTGCGATAAGGCAGCGGGGATAGTTGGGAAGATCCAGCTCGCCGTAGTGGTCAGATACGGCTATTCAGCAGACCTCTCTCGATGTCGGGCCACGCCGCGTACATGGCGTCGAAGTCTGCCGCGATTTTGACGAAGGTCGCCACATCCACACCGTGAGCCTTCTTGAATCGACGGTTGACGAGCGCGCTTCGGGTGAGCGTTGGGTCTCGGTCTATGTCAAGGAACCAAGTGGTGAGATCAGAATGCAAGACGTAATTCCTGGTTTCCAACGCGGTCGCTGTATGCCCCAGCCATTCAAGAGCCGCCGTCTCGCATTGTGTAGGTTCGCCAGGCAGAGTCTTGCGAGCATCCTTCTTAAGATCACTCACCGACCGTTTAGCCAAGTCGATGGAATCACGCGACAGAATCGCCGCGAGTCTGTAGGCGACCGCCTCAAGGCGAATGGCGGCCCACGTCATTCCACCCAGCGCGGCCGTGGTGTCCGCGTCGGGATATGGAATCGGATCCCACGGAGCCATGCGGCGACTCTACGCGTCGTCAGTCGTCGTTGGTCACGAGCGTGATCGGGATACCCGTGCCCACCGAAATCAAGACGGTACCGGGCACGCCTCGCTGGTCGAACGAGAAGATCCGAGGCCCAAATGGCATTCTCCCTTGATCGAGATCTTCGAGCCGCGACGCGTCGCCGTCCGAGATCTCGTACTCAAGTTGGTCATACATCAACGTAAATGCCATGACGTCACCTACATATTCACGGATATCCCACGAGGGTATGCGGGCAAAGAAAAACCCCCGGTCATCCGGGGGTTCTTGCTGGTGGGCGATACTGGGATCGAACCAGTGACCTCTTCCGTGTCAGGGAAGCGCGCTACCGCTGCGCCAATCGCCCAAGGCTGAAGAACTTTATCAGCTTGGAGGTGGATACGGGATTCGAACCCGTGTATACGGCTTTGCAGGCCGCTGCCTCGCCTCTCGGCCAATCCACCGTGCGGGTTCACTCCATGTGAAGAGGATCGGGCTTTCGCCCGACCCTGTTCGAGCGGATGACGAGATTCGAACTCGCGACCCTCACCTTGGCAAGGTGATGCGCTACCACTGCGCCACATCCGCGTTGCGCGCTTTTCTGCGTGCTCAATGACAATAACCGAAAGGTCATGGCATCGCCAAACCGGCCCAGACCGGGCGTGTCCTCCGTGAGCAAGCCTCGATCCGTCGATGTGCGCCGCGCCCACGCCGTCGGCTAGTATCGGTAACCACGGCGCGCAGGCGTCCGCACGGGCGATTGGCGCAGTTGGTAGCGCGCTTCCTTCACACGGAAGAGGTCATCGGTTCGAGTCCGGTATCGCCCACCAGAGAACATCGTCCGCCATGCGAATGAGCGTGTCGACGTGTCAGACGTGTCCGATGCCGAAGTTCCACGGGGCGAAGACCACCGAGCCCTCGTGCTGGTACAGATTCTGTCCGGTGACCGAGTTGGAGTTCGAGTACGGGCTGCCCGGGAGCTGATCGCCGATCGGGGCGCCGTGCTCGGCCTGAATCTGGTTGAAGTCCGCGTCCTCGTTGAACGGCTCATTCATGTACTTCGCGAGCCAGCGGAGGTCGTCTCCGGGTTTGAAGCCCTGTATGGTCGCGACGGTGATGGCGCGAGGTCCCAGTTGCGGCTTCGTGAAGGTGACGGCAACGTTCATGTCCGACACCCCTCCGTCCCGCTCGTGGTCATCCGCCAATTCGAATCCGTCCCAGGTGTACATCGTCGTCGGGGACGACTCCATGCCCCCGGGATTCTCTGTGATGGCCGGCTCCGCCTTCATGAGCGACGTGAACATACCGACGAATTGCTCTGCGCTCGCGTCGTACGAAATCGTCTCGACTTCCGCACCGTTCGTGTCCATGAGCTGCAGCATCTCGGGTCGGACCACGATCGAGGTGATCGTGTCACGCGCCTGGTCGTCGGCCGCGCGCGGCACCTCGGATGAGGTCGGCGAGCCCGTGGGCTTCGCGGATCTCGAGGCATCAGCCGTCGGAGTCGGGGACGGTGCCGCGCAGCCGGCGAGCAGGGCGGCCAAAGCGAGTGCAGACGCCGTCGCGATGGCGACCGACCTCTTCGACATATCTCTCCTCATCTGAACGGATCGTGTTGACGCGAGCGCACCGTCGCGGTCATCAGCGCCAGCCATACCTCGAGCGCAGAGCTGACGCTACCTGCTCGAACCGCTTGCGGTCGAGCCGCGAGGCCTCGCGTCGCACGCCGGCAGTGCTGACGCGGAAGACGCGGTCGAGGATGACCCAGCTCGGTCGTCCCTCGCGATCCCACGGCCCCGCACCCAGAGAGAGGTAGTCCGCGCCGTCGTGGTGCTTGCTGGTCAGCTGAACGGCCAGGAACCCGCTTGGCGCTGTCGCGACGATGACGACCGGACGATCCTTTCCGCGACCGTCGTTCTCCTCGTACGGCACCCACGTCCAGACAATCTCGCCCGGGTCGGGCTGACCGTTCGGCGTCGGCGCGTAGCTGAGGCTAACCGCACGCATTCCGCGTGGGTCGACCTCCACCGTGCCGCTCGTGCCGCCATGCCCGGTCGAGGTGTCGGCGCGGGGGCTCGGCGACGTGCGCGTGCTGAACAGGGCGGAGATCACACGACGGATGCCCGAGCCGAGCGACGATGAGGCCATCAGCGCAGCCTACTGGCACGAAGAAGAGCGGCGAGGAGATCCTCGCCGCTCTTCGTGTCGCCGGTTCCGGACGACCTCTTGTTACACCGTCTCGAGCGCGTAGCCCTCTTCGCCGTGGACCATCGTGTCGACGCCGGCCACCTCGTCCTCGTTGGTGATGCGGAAGCCCATCGTCTTCTGGATGATCCAGCCGATGGCGAACGCCAGCACGAACGAGTAGACCATCACGGCCAAGGCGCCCAGAGCCTGCACACCGAGCTGCGCGAAGCTGCCGCCGTAGAGGAGGCTTGAGAAGGGCTTGCTCGCGTCGCCGTCGATGTGGGTGAGACCGAAGAAGCCGATGTAGAGCGTTCCGATGATTCCGCCGACGAGGTGGATGCCCACGACATCGAGCGAGTCATCGAAGCCCAGGCGGAACTTCAGGTCGATGGCCAGGCAGCAGATCGCTCCCGTGACGACGCCGAGGATGATCGCCCAGAACGGAGTGAGGGCGTTACAGGCCGGGGTGATGGCGACCAGACCCGCGACGGCACCAGATGCGGCACCGATGGCGGTCGGCTTGCCATCCTTGAGCTTCTCCACGACCAGCCAGCCGAGCGTTGCGGCGGCCGGAGCTGCGAGGGTGTTGATCCACGCGATCGCCGCGACGCCGTCGACAGCCGCCTCGGAGCCGGCGTTGAACCCGAACCAGCCGAACCAGAGCAGAGCGGCGCCGAGGAGCGTCAGCGGGACATTGTGCGGCTTCGCCATGCCCTTCTGGAAGCCGATGCGCTTACCCAGCACGAGGGCGAGGGCTAGGCCTGCTGCTCCCGCGTTGATGTGCACGGCGGTACCACCCGCGAAGTCGTTCACGTGGAGGATCGAGGCGATCCAGCCGTCCTTGAGGTTGAACACCCAGTAGCAGACGGGGAAGTACACGACTGTGACCCAGATGGCCGCGAACACCATCCAGGCACCGAACTTCGCTCGGTCGGCGATGGCTCCCGAGATGAGCGCGACGGTGATGATGGCGAAGGTCGCCTGGAATCCCGCGAACGCCAGTCCGCCCAGATCCGGCGTCAGTCCGTCCTTGCCCATCAGGCTGGTGAGGCCCAAGTCAGGAGTGCCCAGCACGTGAGGGATGAGCGGCGTTCCGAATGCGAGCCCGTATCCGTAGAGCACCCAGAGAACAGCGACGACCGCGATCGCGCCGAAGCTCATCATCATCATGCTGATGACGCTCTTCGCCTTGACCATGCCGCCGTAGAAGAAGGCGACACCGGGCGTCATCAGGAGCACGAGGGCGGCGGCGACGAGCAGCCACAACGAATTGACGTTGGTGGCCGCGTCATAGGCGGCTGCGTGTATCAACATTGAATTGGTCTTCCTCTCGGTATGTGCAGAAGACACCATCGCTGCCGGGGGCCGGGTCCGCGCGGTGTAGACGCCAGTTTTGACGCGCCACGTTTCGCCGGAGAGGTTCGCTTGTTTCGTGCCTGTTACGGGCGATGCGCCCGTGTAAACATCGTGTTTCCCGCTACCGGGAGTTGCCTACGAGTGATCCCACATGAGTCGCGGATGGGTCGAGTCGACCTCTAGTCGTGCGGCGGCAGCTCACCCGTGGTCAGCGCTATGAGGCGTGAGGTGGACCGCAGGTACTTCTTGCGGTAGCCGCCGGCGAGCATCTCGTCGTCGAAGACGTCACTGAGGGGATGCCCACTCGCGAGCACCGGAATCTCGGCGTCGTAGACGCGGTCGATGAAGGCGACGAGGCGCAGGGCATCCGTCTGATTGTGCAGGACGTGCGCGTCGCGGATCGCGATCACGTCGAGGTCCGCGACGACCTTGACGTACTTGGAGGGGTGGACCGTCGCGAGATGTTCCATGAGAGCGTCGAAGTCGTCGCACGAGACCCGCTCGCCGCGTTCGGCGAGGGAGGTCACCATCCGGTCCAGGCCGGCATCGTCCACCGCCACCGCGGAACCCTCGATGTCGCGTCGCCGATAGTCGAGGCCGTCGATGCGGAGGGTGCGGAAGTTCGCCGAGAGCGCCTGGATCTCGCGGAGGAAGTCGGATGCCGCGAAGCGACCCTCGCCGAGGGCGTTCGGCGGCGTGTTCGACGTGGCCGCCACCATCGTCCCCGTCGCCATCAGCTCGCCGAGGAGCCGCGTCATGAGCATGGTGTCGCCCGGATCGTCGAGCTCGAACTCGTCGATGCAGATGAGTCCGGTGCCCGTGAGGAGCTTCACCGTCTGCGCATAGCCGAGAGCACCGACCAGGGCGGTGTATTCGATGAACGTGCCGAAGTACTTGCGGCCGGGAGCCTCGTGCCACAGGGCGGCGAGCAAGTGGGTCTTGCCCACTCCGAACCCGCCGTCGAGGTAGATGCCGGGCAGGCTCGCCTTCGGCTTGCGATTGCGCGAGAAGAAGCCACCGGGACGCTGGGCGCGCCACACGCCGGCGAACTCGTGCAGCGCGGCGACCGCCTCGGCCTGTGACGGATAGTCGGGGTCTGGGCGGTAGGACTCGAAACTCGCGTGAGCGAACTGAGCGGGCGGCACCAGCTCGGCGGTCATCTCGGCGCCACTGATGCTCGGCGAGCGATCGGTCAAGCGGATGACGGGGAGTGCCGCGGGCATGGCGTCCTGTTCTGTTTCTCCGGATTGCACCACGCGCTCATGTCGCACGGGCAGCGCGTAGGGTCGATAGCTGACGATCAACCAGCCTAACCGGCCGCTCACCGCGGGCTCGACGGGCTTCATCTGGAGGTAACCGTGACCATCGCCACCGACGACGCGTCGAAGTTCTCGGAGTACGCCCACCCCGAGCGTCTCGTCTCGACCGGGTGGCTCGCCGACCACCTCGGCGACGCGGGACTTGTCGTCGTCGAGTCGGATGAGGACGTGCTCCTCTACGAGACCGGTCACATTCCCGGCGCGGTGAAGATCGACTGGCACACCGACTTGAACGACCCCGTCCAGCGCGACTACGTCGACGGCGCCGGGTTCGCGAAGCTCCTCTCCGAGAAGGGCATCTCTCGCGAGAGCACCGTCGTGATCTACGGCGACAAGAACAACTGGTGGGCCGCCTATGCGCTCTGGGTGTTCACGTTGTTCGGCCACGAGGATGTGCGCCTGCTCGACGGTGGCCGCGACCTCTGGATCGCCGAGGGTCGCGAGCTGACCACGGATCCGCCGCATCCGACGCCTGCCGACTACCCCACCGTGGAACGCGACGACACGACCGTCCGCGCGTTCAAGGAGGACGTCCTCGCCCACTTCGGGCATCCGCTCATCGACGTCCGCTCGCCCGAGGAATACTCCGGCGAGCGCACGCACATGCCCGCCTACCCCGACGAGGGCGCTCTGCGCGGAGGCCACATCCCCTCTGCTGCCTCGGTGCCGTGGGCCCGAGCCGCCGCTCCGGACGCGACCTTCAAGTCCCGGGACGAGCTCGACGCCATCTACCTCGACGATGCCGGACTCACCGCCGGCGACGACGTCATCGCCTACTGCCGCATCGGCGAGCGCTCCAGCCACACCTGGTTCGTGCTGACCCACTTGCTCGGCTTCGAGAACGTGCGCAACTACGACGGATCGTGGACGGAATGGGGAAGCGCCGTCCGCGTGCCGATCGCGACGGGGTCGGAGCCCGGCGAGGCTCCCACCCCGCGATCCTGAGCAGCCGCGCGGTGGGAGAATGGTGGGGATGACCGATCCGACCCTGCCCGCCCAGCTCGCCGATATCCGTGACGAGTTCCTCGAACTCGAGGTGCGCGAGCGCCTGCAACTGCTCCTGGAGTTCTCCAACGAGCTGCCGGAGCTGCCCGAGCGCTACAGCGAGCACCCCGACCTCTTCGAGCAGGTCGTGGAGTGCCAGTCCCCCGTCTTCATCTTCGTCGAGGTGGACGACGACGACCGGGTCCACCTCTTCGCCACGGCGCCACGTGAGGCGCCCACGACGCGCGGGTTCGCGTCCATCCTGGCTCAAGGGCTCGACGGGCTCAGCGTCGATGAGGTGCTGGGCGTCCCCGCTGACTTCCCGCTGACGATCGGTCTCACCGAGGCGGTCTCACCGCTCCGCATCCGCGGAATGACCGCCCTGCTCGGCAGAGCCCAGCGTCAAGTGAGGGAGCGCGTCTCCGTCTGAGATCGCTCGGCGATCCATGCCGTCACCGTGCCATCCCAGCGTTCGGGGTCGACGTTCCACAGCTTGGCGTGGCGCGCGCCGGTCCACTCGACGAAGGTGACCAGATCGGGCCGCAGCTCCGCGAGAGCCCGCGAAGCCGTGCCGGGGACGAAGCCGTCGTCGTCGCTGTGCATCACGAGCATCGGAATGTGAAGGGAAGAGGCCTGTGCCAGCACGTCGAGCGCCGCGAAGTCGATCGGCTCACCCAGGCCGGTGATGCGCCTGCCCCACCCGTTGCCGAGCGAACCGACGACGCCGCGTGTGATCGCGTCGGGAAGGTGGTTGAGCTTGCCCTGGAAATCGAGGATGTCGCGCCAATCGATGGCCGGTGAATCGAGCACGATGCCTGCCACCCGCTCACCCGTGGCGCCGCGGAGGACGGTCTGCAGGATGATCGAGCCGCCCATCGACCATCCCATCAACACGATCTCGCGTGCGCCCTCCTCCTCCGCATAGCGAATGGCGGCCTCCACATCACGCCACTCGGTCGTGCCGAGCCCGTAGCGGCCGTCGGCCGACTCTGGTGCTTCGCCATCGTTGCGGTAGGAGATGAGCAGGCTGGTGTACCCCGCTGCGTGGAAAGCCGGCGCGGCCCGAAGGCCTTCGTGGCGTCGGACGGACCAGCCATGGACCATGATCGCCCAGCGGCCGTCGTCCTCCGACGCCGGGATCCGCCAGGCAGGGGCAGGGCCCAGGTCCGTCTCGACGGTAACGTCCTCGTAATCGAGGCCGAGCTCCCACGGGCCGACGTAGAACCACCCGCTGATTCGTCCACGGGTCGCCTCGTCGATATCACCGAAGTCCACGCCGATCAGTTCGCGCGTCACGGTGCGTGCCGAGCTCGTCACGATGGGTCCGACACGCGCGTGGCCGTCGCCGCCGTCGAACCAGAGGCTGTACCGCCCGGGCATGCTGGCGTCGTCATCGGCACCGAGGGTGACCGTGCCGGCCGCCGGGTCGATCGAACGGATGCGCTGCCGCTCGGGGGCCGTACGCGGTGGCACCACGATGGTGCGGGCGAAGCGCGTGACGATCGCGAGGGCGCCGAACACGGACAACACCGTGGCGGCGAACGCGCCAAGGGCGGCGAGTAGCAGACCGAGCCTGCGGACGCCCGGATGCTCGTCCTTCGCCATGCCCGCTCCCCCCTCACCCGCTGCGTCGGCGTGCCGTACGGGTGGCGTCGGGGAATGACTCTAGTCTGCACACGTGTCAGAAACGCGAGCGGGCCAGACTCCGCCGGAGTTCGCCGAGGCGCTCGAAGCCGTTCGCCGCGCTTCGACGCGCGACGAGCTCGTGGTGACCGAGATCGCTGCTCCCACCGGCCTCGCGCCCTACGCCGTCGCCCTCGCTGCGGACGTCTCGCCCTCCCGGCATGGAGGCGACTCCGAGCTGGGAACGGGCCGGTTCGTGCTGCTGTTCGATCCCGAGGGACAGGACTCGTGGAACGGGCGGTTCCGGGTGGTCTGCTTCGCCCAAGCGCCCCTGGAGACGGACATCGGACTCGATCCCTTCCTCGCCGAGGTCACCTGGTCGTGGCTCATCGACGCGCTCGACGCGCGTGGAGCCCAGTACACGGCGGCATCCGGGACCGCCACCAAGATCCTCTCGTCGGGTTTCGGCGAACTCGCCCGGCAGGGCGACGGCGCACAGATCGAACTGCGCGCGTCGTGGACGCCGCAGGAGTCCGATGTGACCGCCCACGTCGAGGGATGGAGCGAGTTGCTCTGCATGCTCGCCGGACTGCCGCCGGCTGCTCCGGGAGTGACCTCGATCCGGTCCCGGCGGTCTCGCTCGTGACGCGTCACGTCATCGCGACGCGTGCCGAGTACCTCGACGCCGTGAAGGCCATCAGCGAGGGCGACGGCCCGATCGCCGTCGACGCGGAGCGGGCCAGCGGATTCCGTTACTCGCAGCGCGCCTACCTCATCCAGGTGTTCCGTCGGGGTTCGGGCGTCTTCCTGTTCGACCCACCGCCCATCGGCGAGTTCTCCGAACTCCAGGCGGCCATCGGCCAGACCGAGTGGGTCCTCCACGCCGCGAGCCAGGACCTCACCTGCCTGCGCGAAGTGGGGCTCGACCCCGTGCTCATCTTCGACACCGAGCTGGCCGCGCGGCTGCTCGGCCTGCCCCGCGTCGGTCTCGGCACGGTCGTCGAGGACCTCCTCGGCATCCATCTGGCCAAGGAGCACTCCGCGGCCGACTGGTCGACACGTCCGTTGCCCGAGTCCTGGCTCGAGTACGCCGCCCTCGACGTGGAGCTGCTGGTGGATCTCCGAGACCGCATGGAGGAGCTCCTCGTCGAACAGGGCAAGCACCTCATCGCCGACGAGGAGTTCAACGCCGTGCTGGAGCGCGACCTCGTTCCCGTGCGGGCCGAGCCGTGGCGGCGACTCTCCGGCCTCCATTCCCTTCGCGGGTCGCGCAGTCTCGCTGTCGCCCGCGAACTGTGGCTGGCTCGGGACCAGCTGGCACAGGAGCGCGACGTGGCCCCCGGTCGCCTTGTCCCCGACGCCTCGCTCCTCTCGGTGGCGCGAGCGATGCCGGACAGCAAGCGCGCCCTCGCCGACCTGAAGACGTTCACCGGCCGCGCGAGCCGTTCGGAGCTCGACCGCTGGTGGAAGGCGACGGAGGCGGGCGAGACGACCGATGACCTGCCGGCTTCCCGCGTCCCGAGTGACGCCCTCCCCCCGCCCCGCGCGTGGGCGGATCGCAACCCCGAAGCGGATGCGCGGTTGAAGGGCGCTCGCGTGGCCGTCGGCGCTGTCGCGGACTACCTGAGCATGCCGCTCGAGAACCTGCTGACGCCCGAGTTCCTGCGGCGAGTGGCCTGGAACCCGCCGGAAGCGCTGGACTCCGCGTCCATCGGCGAAGCGCTCGTCGCGCTGGGGGCCCGACCCTGGCAGGTTGCGGCAACCGCACAGGTGATCAGCGATGCCTTTGTCGAAGCCCACCAACCGGCCTCCGAGTCCGCGGAGGGCGATTCGTAGGTTCCGGCAACCGGATCGGATCGTCCAAACGCGCTGTTTAGGATCGTGGGAGACCTGATCCGATTGTGGAGGCATTGTGGCCGAGAGAGCTGATGTCGTGTTCGTCGACGGGGTACGCACCCCGTTCGGACGTGCCGGCGAAAAGGGCATGTACTGGAACACCCGAGCGGACGACCTGGTCGTCAAGGCCATGGTCGGCCTGCTCGAGCGCAACCCCAACCTGCCCAAGGACCGTGTGGACGAGGTGGCCATCGCCGCCACGACGCAGCAGGGAGACCAGGGGCTCACGCTCGGACGCACCGCAGCGATTCTCGCCGGTCTGCCGATGAGCGTTCCCGGGTATGCCATCGACCGCATGTGCGCCGGCGCGATGACCGCCGTGACGACGGCCGGCTCCGGCATCGCGTTCGGCCAGTACGACGTCGTCATCGCCGGCGGAGTCGAGCACATGGGCCGCCACCCCATGGGTGAGGGCGCCGACCCCAACCCGCGGTTCCTCTCGGAGAAGCTCGTCGCCATGGACGCGCTCAACATGGGCAACACCGCCGAGCGACTGCATGACCGCTTCCCCGCGCTCACGAAGGAGCGCTCCGACCGGTTCGGCATGCGCAGCCAGCAGAAGGTCGCCGCCGCCTACGCTTCGGGCGACATCCAGCCCGATCTCGTTCCCATCTCGCTGCGCAGCGAAGCCGGATGGGGCCTGGCCACCGAGGACGAGGGCATGCGGCCCGCCACCACGATGGAGGGGCTCGCCACCCTCAAGACACCGTTCCGCCCGCACGGCCGGGTGAGCGCGGGCAATGCCTCTCCGCTGACGGATGGTGCCACCGCCTCGATCCTCGCCTCGTCCGTCGCGGCGAAGGAACTCGGACTCACCACAAAGATGCGCATGGTCAGCTTCGGCTTCGCCGGCGTCGAGCCCGAGGTGATGGGCATCGGCCCCATCCCGTCCACGGAGCGCGCCCTGAGGAACGCCGGACTGAGCATCGAGGACATCGGCCTGTTCGAACTGAACGAGGCATTCGCCGTGCAGGTGCTCTCCTTCCTCGACCACTTCGGCATCGCCGACGAAGACCCCCGCGTCAACCAGTGGGGCGGGGCGATCGCCATCGGTCACCCGCTCGCCGCGAGCGGAGTGCGCCTCATGACGCAGTTGGCCCGCCAGTTCGAGCAGCACCCCGAGGTGCGGTACGGCCTGACCGCCATGTGCGTCGGCCTCGGCCAGGGCGGCAGCGTCATCTGGGAGAACCCCCACCACAAGAAGTACGGAAAGGGCCGCTGAGCCGATATGACCGACTATTCGACAATCGACTTCTCCGAACTCGCGTCGCTCAGCGATGACGAGGTCGTGACGCGCTCGTTCGTGCGCGACGTCCCGCTGGCCTCCGGCAAGGTGCTGGCGCTGGTGACGCTCGACAACGGCCGCGACCACACCCGACCCAACACGTTCGGACCGGCGTCGCTGCTGGAGCTCGGCGCGACCTACGACGCGCTGGCCGAGCGGGCGGCACGGGGCGAGATCCACGCGGTCGCGACCACCGGCAAGCCGTTCATCCTCGCCGCCGGCGCCGACCTCTCGAAGATCGCCGAGATCCCCACGCGCGACATCGCCAAGAAGATGGCCCAGCTCGGGCACCACGTGCTGTCCAAGCAGGCCACCCTCGGCGTGCCGTCGTTCGTGTTCATCAACGGTCTCGCCCTCGGTGGAGGCATGGAACTGCCCCTCAATGCGGACTACCGCACGGTCGATGCATCCGCTCCGGCCCTCGCGCTGCCCGAGGTCTTCCTCGGCCTCATCCCCGGATGGGGCGGCACCTACCTGCTCCCCAACCTCGTCGGCATTGAGAACGCCCTCAAGGTCATCATCGAGAACCCCCTGAAGCAGAACCGCACGCTCAAGGCGCAGGACGCGTTCGATCTCGGTATCGCCGACCGGATCTTCCCGTCCGTCAACTTCCTCGAGGACTCCATCCGCTTCGCCGACGGCGTCCTCTCGGGCACGGCGAAGGTCGAGCGCAAGCACGCACCGGGCAAGCTCGAGCGTCTGGCCAAGTGGGACATCGCCATCAAGATCGCCCGCGATACCGTGTCGAGCAGGCTCGGCACCGTTCCTGCCTCGCCGTTCGCTGCCCTCGACCTGTTGAAGGCGGCCAAGAGCGGGTCGAAGGAGGAGTGCTTCGCGCTCGAGGACGATGCCCTCGCCGACCTCATCGCCGGCGACCAGCTGCAGGCATCCATCTACGCGTTCAACCTCGTGCAGAAGCGCGCGAAGCGCCCGGCCGGAGCCCCAGACAAGGCTCTCGCCAAGCGGGTGACCAAGGTCGGCGTCATCGGCGCCGGGCTCATGGCGAGCCAGTTCGCCCTGCTGTTCGTGCGCCGTCTCCAGGTGCCCGTGGTCATCACCGACCTCGACCAGGCACGGGTCGACAAGGGTCTCGACTACATCCGCACCGAGATCGGCGGTCTGCTCGGCAAGGGACGCATCTCCTCCGACGAGGCCAACCGGCTCACCGCGCTCGTGAGCGGCACGACGGACAAGGCCGACTTCGCGGACTGCGACTGGGTGATCGAGGCGGTCTTCGAGGAGCTCTCCATCAAGCAGGACGTCTTCGCCGACGTCGAGCAGTACATCTCCCCCACCGCGGTCCTCGCCACCAACACGTCATCACTGTCGGTGGAGCAGATCGGCGCGAAGCTGTCCAACCCCGAGCGGCTGGTGGGCTTCCACTTCTTCAACCCGGTGGCGGTCATGCCCCTCATCGAGGTCGTCAAGACCCCGCAGACGGATGACGCCACCCTGTCGACCGCGATGGTGACCGCGGCGAAACTGCGCAAGAACGCCGTGATCACGGCGGACACGCCCGGCTTCGTGGTCAACCGTGTGCTCGCGAAGGTGCTCGGCGAAACCATGCACGCCGTGGACTCCGGCACGCCGTTCGCGGTCGTCGACGAGGCGGTCAAGCCCTTCGGACTGCCGATGGGCCCGTTCGAGCTGCTCGAGCTCGTGGGCCTCAAGGTCGGCGCTCACGTGCTGGACACCCATCACGCCGCCTTCCCCGATCGCTTCTTCGCGAGCGAGAACCTGCACAAGCTCGCCGACTACGGCAAGATCCTCGACAAGGACGCCAAGGGCAAGGTGAAGGGCTTCGACAAGGGCGCCGAGAAGATCGTCAAGGGCGGAACCTCGCCGATGACGGCCGAGGAGATCCGCACCCGACTTCAGGATGGACTCGCCGACGAGATCCACCGCATGCTCGAGGACGACGTCGTGCACGCGGCGGAGGACATCGACCTGTGCATGATCCTCGGTGCCGGATGGCCGTTCCAGATGGGCGGCGCGACGCCCTACCTGGATCGCGTCGGCGCTAGCGAGCGCGCCTTCGGCGACACCTTCCACCACCCGCGGATCGTGGGCGTCGGAGTCTAGCGAGGCAGAACGACAGAAGAGGGGCGGATCCATTCGATGGATCCGCCCCTCTTCCGTTCTCGTCTAGACGGGGTAGCGCTCGCCAGCCGGCTGGAACCAGGGCGGGTACACGGCGACGCGCGGCGGGTGAGACGCTCCTCGAAGGATCTGCCGCACCTGCTCGCGCACCTTGTCGTTCGCGACGCCGATGAGCGAGATCTGAGCGAACGGGTAGGACTCCGGCACGAGCACCTCGGCGTCCTGCAGCGCGTCAGCATCATCGTTCGACAGCAGGCTGCCCAGCATGCGCTTGGCGTCCTCGTGGGTGGTGGCGAAGCGCGACAGGGCACTCGCCGCGTAGCCATCCGTGACGACGATCCCCGAGGGCTCTCCAGCGTCCATCGCCTGCTTCACCGTCGTCGCGAGGATGACGAATGCGGCGGGGGCTGCTCCGGCCGCGCCGTCGCCGAGACGGGGATCCTCGATGCCCGCCCGGATGCTCTCCCAGACACTCGCGTGCGGCGTCAGGACGAACGGGACGTGGTCGGCGACGCTCGAGTCGCGGCCCGGGACGCGAGTGGCCTCGCGATCCGCCCGTCCGTCATGCGAGAAGACGCCGACGGCCTCGTCGTGCTGCTCAGCGTGATCGGGCAGCATGCTGCCGCGCTCGACGATGGCGGCCAGGTTGCCGATGTGCGTGATGTGGTAGATGCGCTGGTCGCCGACGATGACCGCCGGCTGGGCAGAACGCGAGGGAGCCGGTGCGCGCAGGGAGGTGGGACGCGATGCCGGTCGGGCCTTCTTGACCACCGGTGCTTCGAACGTGGGCGCCGGCGAACAGGTCGCGCAGAACTCCACCTCGAATCCGTGGATGCATTCTTCGCCCAAGTCCATACCTCTCGTGTGCGTGGCACCCACCCGCACGAGACGCATTGCCTCGAAACCACTCCTTCAACGATACGACGTTTCGCGACGGATGAGCGAGTCGGATGGCACGCAGCGCGCCGTCGGAGCGTTGATTAGGCTCGAATCGTGACCTCGACCCCGCGACCAGGACCCCGCCCACGACTCTCCGACACCGGTCCGCAGCGCCAACTCACCCAACGCTCGACGCCCGAGCTGTGGGGCCGCCTCCTGGCCGGGGCGCTCGCCATCCCCGGTGTCATCGAGGGGCACAGCCAGGTCTCACCAGCCTCCTCGCGAGCGCTCTTCCTCGTCGATCGAGAGGCGGAGCGCGACCCGCAGACGTCTCTGGCTTCCGGACGGCGACTGGAACCGGTGCATGTCCACGGCGTCGACGACACCAGCATCCACCTGTGCCTGCCCGCGGAACGGGGTGCGGTCCTGGATTCGCTCGGATGGGCCGAGCCCCATCAGTACGGCGACCACGGAACGGAGTACCTGGTGTACGGGCCCCGCGACGATGCCGAGCTGGCGATCGTGCTCGGTATCGTCGCGGAGAGCATCGCCTTCGCCCGTTGAGAGGAGGCTGGCTGCCTGCCGATCAGCGATTCAGGGGCGTCATGTCCGCGTAACGGTCGCCAGCGGCGGACGGGACGCTCGAGAGGGCATCCAGCTGCGCGTCCGTCAGGTCGATCGCATCCGCTGCGACGTTCTCCTCCAGTCGGGCGACCCGCTTGGTTCCCGGGATGGGGGCGATGTCGTCGCCCTGCGCGAGGATCCACGCCAACGCCACCTGAGCCGGAGTGCCGCCGATCTCGTCGGCCACGGCCTGTACCGAGTCGACGATGGCCAGGTTGGCCTCGAGGTTGTCTCCCTCGAAGCGCGGGTTGGCGCGGCGGAAGTCATCCGCGTCGAGGCTGTCGACCGAGCGGATCGCTCCGGTGAGGAATCCGCGTCCGAGCGGCGAGTAGGGCACGAACCCGATGCCGAGCTCGCGCAGGGTCGGCAGGATCTCCGCTTCGGGGTCCCGGCTCCACAGCGAGTACTCCGTCTGCACCGCGGTCACGGGATGCACCGCGTGGGCCCGGCGGATGGTGTCGGGCGCGGCCTCGGAGAGCCCGTAGCCGATGATCTTGCCCTCGTTCACGAGTTCGGCCAGCGCACCGACGGTCTCCTCGATCGGCGTGTCCGGGTCCATCCGGTGCTGGTAGTAGAGGTCGATGCGATCGGTGCCCAATCGCTTCAACGAGCCTTCGACGGCGATGCGGACGTTCTCGGCGCTCCCGTCGAGGCCGCGGGTGCCGTCTCCGCGATGAAGGATCGTGCCGAACTTGGTGGCGATCACCACCTCGTCCCGGCGCTCGGCAAGCGCCTTTCCCAGCAGCTCCTCGTTGATGTACGGACCGTACATCTCGGCAGTGTCGAAGAGGGTGACGCCGAGATCCATCGCGCGATGGATGGTGCGGATCGACTCCGCATCATCGGTTCCCGCGCCGGAGTAGAACGCCGACATGCCCATGCAGCCGAGGCCGATGCGGCCGACGTCGAGCGAGGCGAGTGAGATGTGCTTCATGAGGTGCTGATCTTCTCTCTGTAGATCGTGATCTTCGTGTCGATGGCCGCGAGCGAGCGCCCGACCTCCGCCAATTGGGCGGCGACGACGATGCGGTGGCGCTGCAGCAGTTCCAGGCGGTCGGCCGTGGTCTCGTCGCCGAGGCGCACGAGATCGACGTAGTCCCGGATGCGTGCGATGGGCATCCCCGTAGCACGCAGCTTGGTCAGGAACTCGACCCAGGCCAGGTCCTGCTCCGAGTAGCGCCGGTGGGTTGAGCCCGCCCGGTCCACCGGAACCAGCATCAGCCCGGCGCGCTCGTAGTAGCGCAGGGTGTGAGCACTGAGTCCGAGCCGCTCAGCGGCCTGGGAGATCGAGTGCGTCTCCGCTGTTGTCTCCATGTGGCAACCCTAGAACTTAGAGCGCACTCCAAGTCAAGCGGGCGTTATTCGGGAGATCGCGCCGTGAGCTGCGTGGGTCCGGTGTCGGCCGAGACGCCGCGCGCGTGCGGGAGCTTGGAGCCGAGCACCATGCCCATCACGTCGCGCGCGATGTGCTGCGGGGTCATGCCCGTACGTTCGAGGATGTCGGCCCGAGCACCGTGGTCGAGGAACTCGTCGGGCAGCCCGACCTCCGTGACGGCCGTGTCCACGCCGGCCTCGCGGAGATCCTGACGGATGCGCGTTCCGATGCCGCCCACCCGGATTCCGTCCTCGATGCAGACGACGATGCGATGCTCGGCCGAGAAGTCGACGACGCTGTGCGGAACCGGCACGACCCACCGCGGGTCGACCACCGTGGCTCCGATGCCCTGAGCCGCGAGCCGCTCGGCGACCTCGAGACCGACGGAGGCCATCGGCCCGACGGTCACGATGAGCACGTCCTTCTCGGTGGACTCGCGGAGGACGTCGACGCCGTCATCCGTCCTGCGCACGGCGGCGAACTCCACGCCGACGTTGCCCTTCGGGAACCGCAGCACCGTCGGACCGTCGTCGACGGCGACCGCCTCCGTGAGCTCCTCCTCGAGCCGGGTCGCGTCACGCGGTGCGGCCAGCCTGATGCCGGGGACGACCTGGAGGATGGCGAGGTCCCAGACGCCATGGTGGCTCGGGCCGTCCGGACCGGTGACGCCCGCCCGGTCGAGCACGAACGTGACACCGGCCTTGTGCAGGGCGACGTCCATGAGCACCTGATCGAAGGCGCGGTTGATGAAGGTCGCGTAGATCGCGACGACCGGATGCATGCCGCCGAAGGCGAGGCCGGCAGCCGACGTCGCGGCATGCTGCTCCGCGATGCCGACGTCGATGACGCGCGCGGGAAAGCGCTCGGCCATCCGGTGCAGACCGGTGGGACGCAGCATGGCGGCGGTGATGCCGACGATGCGCTCATTGCCGGCGGCGAGCTCGACGAGCCGATCGCCGAAGACGCTCGTCCAGCTGGTCGCCCCGGTCGTCTCGAGCGACTCGCCGGTGTCTGGATCGATCTGGCCGACCGCGTGGAACTGGTCGGCCACGTCGCGAAGCGCCGGAGCGTATCCTCGACCCTTCTCGGTGATCGCGTGGACGATCACAGGTGCGCCGTAGTTCTTGGCCTGCTCGAGCGCCTCGATGAGCGCTTGGCTGTCGTGCCCGTCGACGGGACCGATGTACTTGATGTCGAGGTTCGAGTAGAGCGCCTCGTTGTTGGTGAACCGCGAGAGGAATCCGTGCAGGCCGCCGCGCATGCCGCGGTAGAGGGCTCGTCCGGGGCCGCCCAGCCTGTCGAACGCCTGACGGGAGGTCAGGTAGAGGCTGCGGTAGCTCTCCCGCGTGCGGACGGTGTTGAGGAAGCGCGCCATCCCGCCGATGGTCGGCGCATAGGAGCGCCCGTTGTCGTTGACGACGATGATGAGGCGTCGATTGTTGTCGTCGCTGATGTTGTTGAGCGCCTCCCACGTCATGCCGCCCGTGAGCGCTCCGTCGCCCACCACGGCGACGACCGATCGGTCCCGCTGTCCGGTCATGGTGAAGGCGCGCGAGATGCCGTCGGCCCACGACAGTGAACTCGACGCGTGCGACGACTCGACGATGTCGTGCTCCGACTCGGCACGCTGAGGGTAACCGGCGAGACCGTCCGTCTGACGGAGAGTCGAGAAGTCCTGCCGCCCGGTCAGGAGCTTGTGCACGTACGACTGGTGGCCGGTGTCGAAGACGATGGCGTCGTGTGGCGAGTCGAAGACGCGGTGCATGGCGAGCGTCAACTCCACGACGCCGAGGTTCGGACCCAGATGGCCGCCCGTGCGAGCGACGTTGACCACGAGGTATTCGCGGATCTCCGCGGCCAGCTGTTCGAACTGCTCCTTCGAGAGAGCGTCGAGGTCTCGAGGGCCTCTGATCGTCTCGAGAAGGGTCATCGGAACCGCCTTTCGTCACGCCCGATCCTGCGGCCCGGGCCTCCTTCGAGTGTACGCGCCCGACCCGCTGCGCTCGCGGCCGCTCGTCGTCCACCGGCGCCGTGGCCCTAGTCTGAGATCGTCTGCGGCGTGCGCCGCAGCGGAGGGCCGGGCATGGACATCACGATGCTGAGACACTACGTGGCGGTCGCCACCGAACTCGATCTCGGCAGGGCGGCGAGCACGCTGGGCGTGTCGCAGGCGGTGGTGAGCGGATCGCTCAACCAGCTGGAGGCCGCCGTCGGCGAGCAGCTCATCAACCGGAGCTCCACGCCGCTCGTCGTGACGGATGCGGGCACGCTGTTCCTCGTCACCGCGCGCGCCGAGGTCGCCGCTCACGATGCCGCGAACGCGCCCCAGCCCCCGAAAGCCGGCGGCAAGGCCAAGGCGTCGAAGGGGAAGGGTCGGGCACCCCGGGTCAAGGGCGAGCCGCTGCCCTACAAGAAGCGCCAGTCACGCTGACACGGCGAACTGCCCGCATCCGTGATGGATACGGGCAGTTCGATCGAGCCGGGGCTCAGACGAGCGAACGCAGCACGTACTGCAGGATTCCGCCGTTGCGGTAGTAGTCGGCTTCACCCGGGGTGTCGATGCGGACGACGGCGTCGAACTCGACGGTCTGCTTGCCCTCCGGCGAGAACTCGCTGGGTTCGGCCGTGACGTGCACCGTCTTGGGCGTCGAGCCGTTGTTGAGCTCCTCGATTCCCGCGATCGAGACGATCTCGGTTCCGTCCAGGCCGAGCGAATCGGCGCTCTCCCCCGCCGGGAACTGCAGCGGAACGACGCCCATGCCGATGAGGTTCGAGCGGTGGATGCGCTCGAAGCTCTCGGTGATGACCGCCTTAACGCCGAGCAGGTTGGTGCCCTTCGCCGCCCAGTCGCGCGAGGAACCCGATCCGTACTCCTTGCCGCCGAAGATGACGAGGGGCGTTCCGGCCGCCTGGTAGTTCTGGCTGGCGTCGTAGATGAAGGACTGCGGGC
Organism: Orlajensenia flava; assembly: GCF_004801905.1. Classification (GTDB taxonomy): domain Bacteria; phylum Actinomycetota; class Actinomycetes; order Actinomycetales; family Microbacteriaceae; genus Orlajensenia; species Orlajensenia flava. The sequence continues at coordinate 603,315 of NZ_SSSN01000003.1, forward strand.
CGCCCTCCTGCGTGAAGTCGCGGGTGTAGCCGCCCTCGACGCCATCGAGCAACTGGTTCTTCAGGCGGATGTTGGCGAACGTCCCGCGGATCATCACCTCGTGGTTGCCGCGGCGCGAGCCGTAGGAGTTGAAGTCCTTGCGGTCGACGCCGTGCTCGACGAGGTACTGACCCGCCGGGCTGTCCGCCTTGATGTTGCCGGCCGGGCTGATGTGGTCGGTGGTGACCGAGTCGCCCAGCTTGGCGAGCACGCGCGCCCCGGAGATGTCGACGACCGGCGATGTCTCCATCGTCATGCCCTCGAAGTACGGGGGCTTCCGCACGTAGGTGGACTCCGCGTCCCACTCGAAGGTGGCTCCGGCCGGCGTGGGCAGGTTGCGCCAACGCTCGTCGCCTTCGAAGACGGATGCGTACTGCTCAGTGAACATCGCCTCGTTGATCGACGAGTCGATCGTCGACTGAACCTCGGAGGCATCGGGCCAGATGTCCTTGAGGAAGACGTCGTTGCCGTCGGTGTCCGTGCCGAGCGCGTCGGTCTCGAAGTCGAAGTTCATCGAACCGGCGAGCGAGTAGGCGATGACCAGCGGCGGGCTGGCCAGGTAGTTCATCTTCACGTCGGGGTTGATGCGACCCTCGAAGTTGCGGTTTCCCGACAGCACGGCGGTGACGGCGAGGTCGTTCTCCTGAACGGCCGCGGAGACCTCCTCGATGAGCGGACCCGAGTTGCCGATGCACGTCGTGCATCCGTACCCGACGGTGTAGAAGCCGAGCGCCTCGAGGTCGTCGGTGAGTCCGGCCTTGGCGTAGTAGTCGGTGACGACCTTCGAACCCGGCGCCAGCGTCGTCTTGACCCACGGCTTGGCCTTGAGGCCCTTCTTGACCGCGTTGCGCGCGAGCAGGCCGGCAGCGAGCATGACCGAGGGGTTCGACGTGTTGGTGCACGACGTGATGGCGGCGATCGTGACCGCGCCGTGGTCGAGGGTGTACGAACCGCCATCGGCCGCCGTCACGGTCGTCGGCCTGGAGATGGTGGCCGGGGCGTGAGAGTGGTGGTGGTGCTCGTGGTGGTTGTTCTCGTCCTCGGGCGAGAGCCCGGGCGGATCCGACGCCGGGAACGACTCGGCCGTGGTGAGGTCCACGAGGTCGTGGTCGGAGTCGGCGTAGTTGCCGAGGTCGACCTCGAACTGCTGCTTGGCCTCCGACAGGACGATGCGGTCCTGCGGGCGCTTCGGGCCGGCGATGGAGGGAACCACCGTGCCGAGGTCGAGCTCCATGTACTCGCTGAAGGAGGGCTCGTGATCGGCGTCGTGCCAGAGGTGCTGGAGCTTGGAGTACGCCTCGACGAGGGCGACCTGCTGCTCGCTGCGTCCGGTGAGGCGCAGGTAGTCGAGCGTCACGTCGTCGATCGGGAACATCGCGGCGGTCGAGCCGAACTCCGGGCTCATGTTGCCGATGGTGGCGCGATTGGCGAGGGGGACGGATGCGACCCCGCTGCCGTAGAACTCGACGAACTTGCCGACGACGCCGTGCTTGCGCAGCATGTCGGTGATGGTGAGCACGACATCCGTCGCCGTCACGCCGGTGGGAATGGAGCCGGACAGCTTGAACCCGACCACCTTGGGGATGAGCATGGAGACGGGCTGGCCCAACATGGCCGCCTCGGCCTCGATGCCGCCGACGCCCCAGCCGAGCACGCCCAGGCCGTTGACCATCGTGGTGTGCGAGTCGGTGCCGACACACGTGTCGGGGTAGGCGCGCAGCACGCCGTCGACGGTGCGGTCGTAGGTGACCTTGGCGAGGTGCTCGATGTTGACCTGGTGGACGATGCCGGTTCCGGGCGGCACGACCTTGAAGTCGTCGAATGCCGTCTGGCCCCAGCGCAGGAACTGGTAGCGCTCGCCGTTGCGCTCGTACTCGATCTCCACGTTGCGCTCGAGGGCATTCTCCGTGCCGAACAGGTCGGCGATGACCGAGTGGTCGATGACCATCTCGGCGGGAGCGAGCGGATTGATCTTGTTGGGGTCTCCGCCGAGCGCCTCGACCGCCTCGCGCATGGTGGCGAGGTCGACGATGCAGGGCACGCCCGTGAAGTCCTGCATCACGACGCGCGCCGGGGTGTACTGGATCTCGGTGTCCGGCTCGGCCTCGGGGACCCACGAGCCGAGGGCCTCGATCTGCTGCTGAGTGACGTTCTTCCCATCCTCGGTGCGGAGCAGATTCTCCAGCAGAACCTTGAGGCTGAACGGGAGCTTGTCGTAGCCCTCGACCGAGTCGATGCGGAAGACCTCGTAGTCCGTCTCGCCGACCCGGAGGGTGTCCTTCGCTCCGAAACTGTTTACTGCAGACACAAGCATCTCCTCTTTTCGACCGGCCACGGAGACCTCCGTCGGTTCATCTTCGCGGTCGAACTGTGCGATACACCAGCAAGGCTAACCTAACCGTCCCGGTGTGCATCCGGGCAGTTGCGAGCCGCGAATTTATCTTGATATCGAGATAAATCTAGCACAGCTGACGGCTGTATCAGGCGGTGTCGACGGATGCGGGTCGCGGGTAGATGGAGCGCACCATGAGCCACGTCAGGACGAGGAGCAGACCGTAGAGGGGAACTCCCATGATGAGCCGCGTCGCCCCCAGCGCATCGACGTTGCCCGCGAGGTAGAGCGGGAGCTGGACGATGAGCCGTAGCGCGAACAATCCGGCCCAGGCGAGGGTCGCCCAGACCAGCACGCGCCGCTTCGACCGATCGAGGCGCCAGGCGACGCCGTCGCCCATGAGGAAACCGACGGCCAGGCCGATGATGGGCCAGCCGACGACCGCCGAGATGACGAACCCGACCAGATAGGCGGCGTCGATCCAGAACCCCGGGACGTAGTAGTCCTGAGCACGGCCCGAGATGAGGGCGAGCACGGCGCACACGGCGATACCCACCAGGCCGCCGAGCGCCTGCACGGCGCTCTGCTTCTGCGCCAGGCGGACGCCGGCCAGGACGAGTCCGAGGACGACGGGGGCGATGAGCGAGACCACCAGCTCGCGCGTGAAGGTGTAGACCGTGAGGAAGACCAGGCCGGGCAGCACCGCCTCGACGATGCCGCGCACTCCCCCCATCGATGCGAGCAGCGCGTGCCCGGTGAGCGGCTCGCCATCGGCGACGCCGCCCAGCCCCGACCTCCGGGCGGCGGAGGCCATTCCCGCTGCCAGCGACTCGGAGAACGTCGGAGTCGTGGCCGGGCCCGGGTCGTGACCGTCGTCGGGACCGTCGGGCCGCTCCGATGACGGTGTCGAATCGGTCACGTCGCTCAGGACTCCACGTCGACCGGGCCGGCCGGCATCCGGAGCGGGATGAGGTCGCGCGGTGGCATCGGCGAACTCCCGCGCACCACCACGATCGAGCGGAAGAGGTCCTCGACGGCTGCCGCGGCGTCCGGGTTGACGGCCGCTTCACCGGCGATCACGCCGCGGAGGAACCAGCGTGGGCCGTCGACGCCGATGAAGCGGGCCAAGCGGGTCGACCCCGGGGTGGTGTTGGCGCTGGACACCGGGATCTGAGCGAGTAGCTCTGGCCCGAGATCGCCCTCGCGTTCGGTGGTCGTTCCACCCTGGCGGGCGATCTGCTCGGCGATCTGGGCACGGATCTCGTGCCAGAGCCCGCTCGAACGGGGGGCGGCGAACGGTTGGACCTGCAACGTCGAGCCGGCGTAGTCGAGGCCGATCGCCACCACCCGCTTGCTCTCCTCTTCTATCTCGAGGCGCAAGTGCAGTCCCTCACGCGGGAGCACCTTGACGCCGCCGAGGTCGACGTAGGGGCGAACCGGGTTCGCCTCGGCCTCATCGAACGGGCCGTTCTCGGCCCGATCCTCGGGTGCCGACTTGGGAAGGTCGGCGGGAATGCCCCCCGCCGTCTCCATCTCGCTCACGCGATGCCTCCTGATGTGTTGCTGTCTGAGTCGTGGGCGGCGCGCGCGAGGGCCGCCGTTCCGGTGGAGCCGAAGCCGCCGTCGCCGCGGACGCTGCCCGGCAGCCGATCGACCGCGACGAACCGGGCACGCGTGACCGGCATCACGATGAGCTGCGCGATGCGATCTCCGACGGCGACGGCGTATTCCGCGTCCGCGTCGGTGTTGAGCAGGGTGACCTTGATCTCGCCGCGGTAGCCGGCATCGACCGTTCCCGGTGAGTTGACGATCGTGATGCCGTGCTTGGATGCCATCCCACTGCGCGGGACGACGAACGCCGCGAAGCCGTCGGGGAGGGCGATCGACACTCCCGTAGCGACCGTGGCACGCTCTCCGGGCGCCAGGGTGAGGGCCTCGGCGCTGTGCAGATCGGCCCCGGCATCGCCCGGGTGAGCGTAGGCGGGGATCACGGGAGCGGTGATGAGCACGTCGACGGTTTCTGCCACGTGTCGAGGGTAGTGCAGAAGAATGATCGAATAGAGCCATGCCCGCTTACCACGAACGCCTCTGGCCATCCGTCTGGTTGTTCATCGCCACCGCTCTCGTCATCCCCGCGTCGATCCTCGTCCTGGCGCCGATCTCGCTGATCGCCGGTGTCATCACGGCGGTCGTGCTCTACGCGGGATGTGTCGTCGGACTGCTGCTCGCCGCACCGATCGTGGAGGTGGAGGATGGGACGCTGCACGCGGCGAAGGCCTCCATCGCGACGTCTCTCGTCGGTGAGGTGACCTCGTTCTCGGGTGATGAGGCGTTCAAGGAGCGCGGACAGCGACTGGACGCCCGAGCCTGGCTCATGCTGCGCCCGTGGGTCGACCCCATCGTGAAGGTGCCCGTGCTGGATGCGAGCGACCCGGCGCCGTACTGGATCGTCTCGACTCGGCATCCCAAAGAACTGGCCGCCGCGATCAACTCATCGCGACGGCCGGTATCCGGGGAGAACTGAACTCTCAGGCTGCGCACTCCAGGCAGACGGCGCCGAGCTTCTCCTCGTGGTCGATCTGGGAGCGATGCTTCACGAGGAAGCAGTTGATGCAGGTGAACTCGTCGGCCTGCGCGGGGAGGACGACGACGTCCAGGTCGAGGTCGGAGAGGTCGGCGCCCGGCAGCTCGAAACCGCCCGGGTTGTCGGCATCCTCGACGTCCACGACGCCTGACATCTTGTCGGGCACGCGCTCCTTGAGCGCCTCGATCGAGTCGGAGTCGTCGTCGGTCTTGCGCGGTGCGTCGTAATCCGTGGCCATGCCCATCCATTCAATTGCTCTGCCGTTCTAGGTGGAACGGCGACGATAGTGTGCCGCAATCAGGAGCGAATAGCAAACGCCCTCACAGCCCTTTGGCAGCTACCCGGAACAACTTCCGGCACGCGGGCGGTATTCCCACGAAATGGGGTCAGAACGTGCCATTCTGACGGGGAGTTCGCGAGTGCGAGAGGGTTGTCACGATGCAGGAACTGAAGGTGATCGGAGTCGAGAACGGCGCCCTGTTGGTCGCTTCCGACGACGGGGACCGATTCCGGATCGTCATCGATGAAGTGATGCAGTCGAGGCTGCGTCGGGCGAACCCCGAGCCGTCCGGCGGACAGAAGATCTCTCCCCGAGAAGTGCAGGCCTACATCCGTTCCGGAATGTCCGCAGAGGATGTCGCCGCTGTCACCGGAGCGGGTCTCGAGTTCATCCAACGTTTCGAGGGTCCGGTCGTCGCCGAGCGCGAGCACGTGCTCAGCAGCGCACTCGGAGTGACCGTCTACACGGCGATCGAGAGCGATGACCCCGATGAGGATTCCACCTTCGGCGGAGTGATGCGTTCGCGGTTGGCATCACTCGGCGCCTCGAACGAGCGATGGGCGAGCTGGAAGGAGCCCGCCGGCGGTTGGATCATCAAGCTCGAGTTCACGGCCGACTCCATCGACCACGACGCCCGCTGGTCGTTCGAACCCAAGAAGCTCGCACTCGCGCCCCTCAGCAGCGAGGCCGTCACCCTCTCGCAGCAGGGCGAGATCTCCGGATCCCTCATCCCCCGCCTGCGCGCCGTCGACACCACCGACACGGACCACTCCCGGTTCGACAGCGGTGCGTTCACCTTCAAGGACCCGCTGCTGGAGGTCGACGGCGTCGACACGCCCGTGGCCGAGCCGCTCCCCTACGGCCGCACGCCCGGGTCCACCGCGACACCGGCCGTCGCGAAGGCGGCCATCAACCGTGCCGACGAGCCCCCCAAGAACCTGAGCGAGACGGCTGACCTCCTCGAGGCGCTGCGCAAGCGACGCGGCGAACGCGAGTCCGCACCTCAGCTCGACCTGGGCATGGATCTCGAGCCACCGTTGCCCGAGGCACCGGCATCCGTTCCCGCCTCGGCCTCGGCCTCGGGTCGTCGCGACTGGTCGACCCCTGGAGCGAATCAGACGGGTGGCCACGGCCGCAAGCGCGGGCGAGCATCGATGCCGAGCTGGGACGAGATCGTGTTCGGCGCTCGTACCGACGACGACCTGGCCTGAACCGCCGGTTAGCGACAACCTCCTCCGGCACCGCCTCTCAGGGCTGCCAGCCCGGTATCAATGTCGGTGCCGCGTGCTATCTTCGAACGCGTATTCGAATGTTCGAGGAGGCTACCCATGACGCTCATGCACGAGCCGGTCGCCGTGTGGACGAGCCGCACGGGTGAGCCGCAGCGCATCGTCTGGCGCTCGCGACGTTACCGCGTCAACGACCATCCCACCGCGCTCGTCGGCACCTGCGACTGGTGGGCCCCACTCGCCCACGGCGAGCTCGGCTATGGTCGTGCTCCGCTGCAGATCAACGGCTGGCGCTTCCAGGCGTCGACCGACGACGGCGAGACGCACGTCTTCGATGTTCGCCACGACGACACGGAGCAGGCCTGGAGCCTGCTCCGTGTCTTCGACTAGGCGCGGCCCATCGGCCCGACCTTCCTCCCCGCGGACGTCCACAGCATGAGCACTCCCCCGACGATCAGAGCCCAGAAGGCCGATCCGATGCCGAGGACGGAGATGCCGGATGCCGCCACGAGGAAGGTGGCGACGGCGCTCACCCGGTGCTCGGGGCGCTCGAGTGACGTGCCGATCGACGCGGCGAACGCCCCGAGCAGCGCCAGGCCGGCGACGGCCGTGATGATGATGGGCGGTGACGCCGAGACGACGGCGGTCGCCAGTCCGGCGCACAACCCCAGAACGAGGTAGCCGATACCGGCCGTGAGAGTGGCCACCCATCGCTTCGCCCGGTCGGGGTTGGCCTCCGGACCGGCCATGAGGGCCGCGGTGATCGCGGCGAGGTTGATGGCGTGCCCGCCGAACAGGGCAGCCGCGACGGAGCCCACCCCGGAGGCGAGCAGCGCGGGGCGGGCGGGCGCGTCGTATCCGAAGGTCGACATGACGGCGAACCCGGGAACGTTCTGCCCCGCCATCGTGACGATGAAGAGCGGGAGGCCGAGGCTCACGATGGCAGCGGGCTCGAAGCTCGGCGGCACGAACTCGAGGTGCGGAACGGCACCGGTGGCGGCGATGGCACCGGGGCGCGCGATGATGGCGATACCGATGATGGCCACGAGCATGGCCGCGGGCACCGCCCATCGCGGGGCGATCCGCACGAGGATGAGCCAGACGAGCACGATCGGAATCGCGACGGCGGGCACCTCGACCGCCGCGAGGGCCGGGGCGATGCAGATGGGGAACAGGATGCCGGCGAGCATCGCGCTCGCGATCGACTTCGGAATGCTGGTGATCGCTCGGCCGAGTGCCGGCCACAGTCCGGTCAGCACGATCAGAGCACCGCAGACGAGGAAGGCACCGGTTGCCGCACCGAAGTCGTCGGTCGTGCTGCCCGCGGCGATGAGCAGGGCCGCGCCGGGCGTCGACCACGCGAACGACAGCGGCATTCTCAGCCAGAGGGGAAGAACGACGCAGGCGACGCCCGTGGCGATGCAGAGGGCGAGCAGACCCGACGAGGCCTGGGCATCCGTTGCACCGACGGCGTGCAATCCGGCGATGACCAGGGCGAACGAGCTGGCGAATCCGGTGATGGCGGCGATGACTCCCGCCGCCACGGTGTGGACGAGCGCACCACGCCCCGCTTCTTCCGGCGGGTCGATGCCCTCGACCTGGCTCAGGCCGACTTCTCCTCGCGACGCTGCTTGTGGGGAACGATCGTCGGCGCCGCGTTGTCGATGACGGCGGCGCGCGTGACGACGACCCGCGCGACCTCGGTGCTGGACGGCACCTCGAACATGATGGGACCGAGCACCTCCTCGAGGATGGCGCGGAGCCCTCGTGCACCGGTCTGACGCAGGACGGCGAGATCGGCGATCGCTTCCAGGGCGGGGCGCTCGAACTCCAACTCGACCCCGTCGAGCTCGAACATGCGCTGATACTGCTTGACCAACGCGTTGCGCGGCTCGGTCAGGATCTCCATCAGGGCGGTTCGATCAAGAGGAGTGACGGTGGTCACGACGGGAAGACGCCCGATGAACTCGGGGATGAGCCCGAACTTGTGAAGGTCTTCTGGGAGCACCTCGCTGAACAGGTTGAGCTCGTTGCCCTTGATGTGAAGGGGGGCGCCGAATCCGATGCCCTTCTTGCCCGCTCGGGACGAGATGATCTCCTCGAGCCCTGCGAACGCGCCGGCCACGATGAACAAGACGTTGGTCGTGTCGATCTGGATGAACTCCTGATGCGGATGCTTGCGCCCGCCCTGCGGAGGAACTGACGCAACCGTGCCCTCGAGGATCTTCAGGAGTGCCTGCTGGACGCCCTCGCCCGACACGTCGCGCGTGATCGAGGGATTCTCGGCCTTGCGGGCGATCTTGTCGACCTCATCGATGTAGATGATGCCGGTCTCGGCCTTCTTGACGTCGTAGTCGGCGGCCTGGATGAGCTTGAGGAGGATGTTCTCGACATCTTCGCCGACATAACCCGCCTCGGTGAGCGCTGTCGCATCCGCGACGGCGAACGGCACGTTGAGTCGTTTCGCGAGTGTCTGGGCGAGGTAGGTCTTGCCGCATCCCGTCGGGCCGATGAGCAGGATGTTGCTCTTGGCGATCTCGATGTCGTCGATGGCGTCGGCCGGGCCGATGGTGCCCCGGGCGCGTACGCGCTTGTAGTGGTTGTAGACCGCCACGGCGAGGGCGCGCTTGGCAGCCTCCTGGCCGATGACGTACTCCTCGAGGAAGGAGAAGATCTCTTTGGGCTTCGGGAGCTCGAACTCGCCGTCGACGTCTTCGCCGGCCTCGGCCAGGCGCTCCTCGATGATCTCGTTGCACAACTCGACGCATTCGTCGCAGATGTAGACGCCGGGACCGGCGATCAACTGCTGCACCTGCTTCTGGCTCTTTCCACAGAAGGAGCACTTGAGCAGGTCGGCGCTTTCGCCAATGCGAGCCATCGAGAGCCTCCTTCTTTGTGGCTTTTTTCAGCCTAGGCTATGCCGCCCACAATCGACGGTAGCGCCGCCACAATCCGCCCCATGGCGGTTTCGCCCTCGGCAGAAGCAGCCCCGAGACACCCGTCGATGGGCATACGAAGGGCCCGGCGCCGCAGCGCCGGGCCCGTCCGTCGTTCGGTTACGCAGTCAGCGCGGCGACGGCCTTGCGCGAGGTCAGCACCTGGTCGATGAGACCGTACTCCTGAGCCTCGGCTGCCGAGAGGATCTTGTCGCGGTCGATGTCCTTGTTGACCTGCTCCTGGCTGCGGTTGGAGTGCTTGGCGAGCGTCTCCTCCAGCCAGGTGCGCATGCGCAGGATCTCCTGCGCCTGGATCTCGATGTCGGACGCCTGACCCTGACCGGCCTGGCCGACGGCCGGCTGGTGGATGAGGATGCGCGCGTTCGGGAGAGCGAGTCGCTTTCCGGGCGTGCCGGCTGCCGCGAGCACGGCCGCAGCGGATGCCGCCTGTCCGAGCACGACCGTCTGGATCTGCGGACGGATGTACTGCATCGTGTCGTAGATGGCGGTCATGGCCGTGAACGATCCACCGGGCGAGTTGATGTACATCATGATGTCGCGGTCGGGCTCCATGCTCTCGAGCACGAGCAACTGCGCCATGATGTCATCGGCCGATGCGTCGTCGACCTGCACACCGAGGAAGATCACGCGGTCCTCGAACAGCTTCGCGTAGGGGTCCTGACGCTTGTAGCCGTATGCGGTGCGCTCCTCGAAACTGGGGAGGATGTAGCGGGAACCGGGGGCCTGCAGGGCGGAGCCGCCCATCGAGCTGGATGCGGTCCCACCGAAGTTCTGGATGGTCATAGATCTGTTCCTGTTCGTCTCTTCGGTGGCTATTCGGTTCCGCCGCCGCCGACGACGTCGCTCGCCGATTCGCGGATGTGGTCGACGAAGCCGTATTCGAGGGCCTCCTGCGCGTTGAACCAACGGTCGCGGTCGCCATCATCGTTGACCTGCTCGACCGTCTTACCGGTCTGCGACGCCGTGATCTCGGCGAGCCGGCGCTTCATGTCGAGGATGAGCTGCGCCTGGGTCTGGATGTCGCTCGAGGTTCCCCCGAAGCCACCGTGGGGCTGGTGGAGGAGCACCCGGGCGTTGGGGGTGATGTAGCGCTTGCCCTTCGTGCCGGCGGTCAGCAGCAGCTGTCCCATCGACGCCGCCATGCCGATTCCCACGGTGACGATGTCGTTCGGCACGAACTGCATCGTGTCGTAGATGGCCATGCCGGCGGTGATCGATCCGCCGGGAGAGTTGATGTAGAGGTAGATGTCGCGCTTCGAGTCCTCAGCGGCCAGCAGGAGGAGCTTGGCGGCGATCTCGTTGGCGTTCTCGTCTCGCACCTCGGAACCGAGCCAGATGATGCGGTCCTTCAGCAGGCGGTCAAAAACACTGGGTCCCAGTGTCGGTTCGGCCATGGTGTCGCTCCATTCAGTTATCGCGTATGACGAATCTATCGGAGCGTCCATGCTCCACCCGGCCATGTTCGCCGTGGGCAGAGCGCCCGGTCAGTCGGCCAGTTCGCGCGCGTAGGCGGTCACAGAACGGGTGTAGCGATGCAGGTGGGGCGCGAGGGCGAGCAGGGCGACGGATGCGGCTCGCCGCTCCTCCCCAGCGCTCGCGAGCGCCAGAGCGAGGAACGCGCTGACCTCGTCCCGGTAGGGCGCGTCGGGATGAACGCGGTGCTCGTCCTCGATCAGCGCGAGCGCCCTGGCGGTGTCGCCGAGGTTGCGGATGCTGCTCGCCATCTGGATGACGGCCTGCGGCCGATGCTTGTCGTCCAGGCCGAGTTCGAGGGCGTGCGCGTAGAGCGGAACCGCTTCGTCGGGTCGGCCCGCCGAATCGCGCGCTCCGGCGCGTTCGAACTCCGCGCGGGCGTCATCCGTGCCCCGTTCGGCTGCGAGGGCGTCGATGCGCGCGATGACCTCGTCGTCCACCATCGAGCCGACTGCAGCCGCCCATACCGCCGCGACGCGCTCGTTCCACGGCTCCGCCGTGTCGGCATCCGTCATGTCGTTCTCAGCTCCTCGGGAGAAGACGAAGAGGCCGGATGCATGCGCATCCGGCCTCTTCGTGGGGTTCTACTCGGTGTCGGCCTTCTTGGCCGCCGCCTTCTTGCGAGGGGCGGCCTTCTTCTTCGGCTTCTCCTCCTCGGCGATGATGTCATCGGCGACCTGAGCGGCCTCGACGATCTCCTCGGCCTCCTCGACGGTCTCAGCCTCGGCCTCTGCCTCTGCCTCATCGGCCACGACGAAGTCGGACAGGTCGACGGGCTTGCCGTCGGTGTCGGTGACGACGGCCTTGCCCAGGACGATCGCGAGGGCCTTGTTGCGGGCGACCTCACCGACCATCGACGGGATCTGGCCGTTCTGGCTGAGCACCTCGACGAACTCCTGCGGGTCCATGCCGTACTGCGCAGCGCCCTGGACGAGGTACTGGGAGAGCTCGTCCTGGCTCACCTTGACCTCCTCCGCCTCGGCGATGGCGTCGAGCAGGATCTGGGTGCGGAAGGTCTTCTCGCTGGACTCGGCGACCTCGGCGCGGTGCTCGTCGTCCTCGAGGCGGCCTTCTCCCTCGAGGTGGCGGTGCACCTCGTCCTCGATGAGGCCGGCCGGAACCGGGACCTCGACGAGCTCGGTGAGCTTCTCGACGAGGGCCTCGCGGGCCTGGCCGCCCTGGCCGAAGGCCTTCTGGCGGCTGACCTGCTCCTGCAGGCTCGCCTTCAACTCGTCGAGCGTGTCGAACTCGCTGGCGATCTGGGCGAAGTCGTCGTCGGCGTCGGGAAGCTCGCGCTCCTTGACGGCGGTGACGGTGACGGTGATCTCGGCGGTCTCGCCCTCGTGGTCTCCGCCGAGCAGCTTGGACTCGAACGTCGTGGTCTCGCCAGCGGTCAAGGAGTCGAGCGCCTCGTCGATCCCCTCGATGAGATCGCCCGAGCCGAGCTCGTAGGAGATGCCGCTCGCGTTGTCGACCTCGCCACCGTTGATGGTGGCGATGAGATCGATGGTGACGAAGTCGCCCGTCTTGGCCGGACGGTCGACCGTGATGAGCGTTCCGAAGCGGCTGCGCAGGTTGTCGAGCTCCTCGTCGACCTCGGAGTCGCCGACCTCGACCGCGTCGACCGTGACGGCGATGCCGTTGTAGTCGGGGAGCACGAGCTCGGGGCGGACATCGACCTCGACGTCGACCACGAGGTCGCCGGAGTAGTCCTTGTCGCTCGGCCAGGTGACGATGTCGGCCTCGGGACGGCCGAGCGTGCGGAGGTCGTTCTCCTCGACCGCCGCGCGGAAGAAGCCGTCGAGACCCTCGTTGACGGCGTGCTCGAGCACGGCGCCCTTGCCGACGCGCTGATCGATGATGGGCGGCGGGACCTTGCCCTTGCGGAAGCCGGGGATGTTGACCTGCTCGGCGATGTGGCCGTAGGCGTGGGTGATGCTGGGCTTGAGCTCTTCAGGCGTCACCGAGATGGTGATCTTGACGCGGGTCGGGCTCAGCTTCTCAACCGAAGTGGTCGGCATGGGGAGGATCTCCTGTAGATGTCTTGTCAGTGTCGATCGCGGCGACTGGTCGGGGCGACAGGATTCGAACCTGCGACCTCCCGCTCCCAAAGCGGGCGCTCTACCAAGCTGAGCTACGCCCCGAGTCGCTTCTCAACTCGTCGGGTCACACGCCAGCGCGCGTCGAGACGCCCGATATGCGGGGGAACCTCGAGAAGTCTACTGCACCCGTGAGACCCCGGAGTCGGCGCATCCGCCCCCGCCTGAACCTCGAGCGTCACGTTCTGTATTACGATGTTGCGAGTGCCCGAAAGGGCCGCGGGGATGTAGCTCAATGGTAGAGCCTCAGTCTTCCAAACTGATCACGCGGGTTCGATTCCCGTCATCCCCTCCCTCGCGCAAGAGCGCTCCCCCTGCCATCCAGCCCCTCGCGCGTTCGCCGTTGACTCATTCGTCAGCTACCTGACAGGATTGGTTCGCTACCGAACGAACGAGAGAGGGATGTCATGTCGCACGCACGCGTCGCGCTGGTCACCGGGGGGAATCAGGGCGTCGGCCTCCAGCTCGTCAAGGAGCTGACAGCTGCCGGAGTCCACGTCTACCTCGGTTCTCGTGATCTCGATCGCGGCCGAGCCGCCGCCCGAGAAGTCGGAGACGGCGCCGTCGCGATCCAGCTGGACGTGACGGACGCGGCTTCGATCGCCGCCGCCGCACAGCGCATCCGCGACGACGAGGGTCGTCTCGACCTGCTGGTCAACAACGCCGGCATCTCGAACACGCAGAAGGGCGACCGGTCGCTGGAGGAATACCGGAAGCTCTCGCTCGCCAGCAACGCATCGCTCGACGAGGTGCGCCAGGTGTGGGAGACGAACGTCTTCGGCGTGCTCGCCGTGTACCAGGCGATGCTGCCGCTCCTCCGCGACTCAGACGACGCCCGCATCGTCAACGTCTCCAGCGGAGTCGGATCCCTGACGGCGAACGCCGACCCGAGCTACGCCTATCACGCGAACTTCGGGCCTATCTATCCCGCCTCCAAAGCGGCTCTCAACGCGATCACGCTCGCGATGATGGTGGAGCTCGAGTCGAGCGACATCAAGGTCAATCTCGTCTCGCCGGGTTTCACCAGCACGAATCTCAACGGCTTCGAGGGCACCGAATCCGTCGAGGACGGCTCCCGCGAGGTGGTGCGCGTCGCCCTACTGGGGCCCGACGGCCCATCGGGGACGTTCACCCGATGGAACGACCAGACGATTCCTTGGTGAGCACCTCGCGATCGGCCCGAGTGAACGTGATTGCTCGCCGCGCAGCCTGCTGACGGTGTCGGATGGCCATCGAGAACGAGCAACAGCACGACTCCCCCGGCGCATGGGCCAAGCGCTACCACCTGGCGAATCGGGCGGCGATCGAAGCCATCCTCCGTCCATACGATCTCGGCTCGACGCAGTGGTACGTGCTGCACCGTCTCTCGCACGACGGCCCGACCATGCAGCGCGACCTCACTCGTGCGTTGCAGGTCGAGCGGGCGACCCTCAGCGCGATCGTCGCGACACTGGTACGCAAGGGCCTGATCGAGCAATCGCCGCACTCCGTCGACCAGCGACAACGCGTCCTCGAGCTGACCCCGGCCGGTCGCGACTTGTGGGACGGCCTGCCCGACCCGATCGCTCTCACCCAGGCCGTCTCGTTCTCCGGCGTCGATGCCGATGAGCTGGCCACCACAGTGCGGGTGCTCCGAGCTGCGACACGGCGCCTGACCGAAAGCCTGTCCGACGAGTCCTGACCGTCTCGGCACCGGCTTGCGCACCGACCTATCCACCTCGGATAGGTTTCCGTCACCCCCGTCCGGGTGTCCCCCGGTCGGGGCTAGATTCGCAGACGGCCCTACCCGCCTCGCCCGCACCGGTGATACCCGAATCACCGTCGATCGTGAGCGCCGACGTCTGGATGCGTTGGCGGGTCAGCCCATCCACGGATGCGCCGCCCGTAACCCGAAGACGGGCGGGGCATCCGTGTATTTTCATCAGTATCCTGATCCCCGGGCCATTCGCGGGGACGGGGTGCGCTGCTCTCGGACGGTCCCACGAGGAGGACCATGCCGGGTCAGCGACCCACCGCACCGGGTTCCTTCCCGCGACCGGGCCTGGCCGCGTCCGACCGACCGGATGCCTGCGCCGAAGCGGCCGCGCGCGCGACCTCGTCCTTCCTGACCGTGACGGGCGTCGCCGGCGTCGGGACGACCACCTGGCTGCGTCAGTTCATCGCCGCGCACCCGCGCCAACGCGTGATCAGCCTCAGCGCCGACGTGGCCGAGGCGCAGTTCGCCTACGCCTTCGCCGACAAGCTCGCCCACGCCGCCGGACGGCGGGAGGGTGCCGTCGGCGCATCCGGCGTTCCGGACGCGATGAGCGTGGGACGCGTGCTGGTCGCCGCCCTCACGGCGGGAGGTCACCGACGCGTGCGGCTCGTTCTCGACGACGCGCAGTGGATCGATCACGACTCACTCAGAGTGCTGCGCTTCGTGCTCGCGCGACTGTCGCGGTCGGGTGCGAGCGTCGCGATCGGCGGCAGCACTCCGGGCGCGGATGAGGCCGCCCGAGTGATGATGGCCGACTCGGCCGACTGGGACCTGGTGCGTTCCGTGCGGTTGCGCCCGCTCGATGCGCCGGGCGTGCGGCGCTACGTCTCCGAGCTGCACGGGCGGGAGGTGTCTCTGCGGCTCGCGGAGCGCATCCGTTCCACAGCGGGCGGCCTGCCGCGGCTGGTCGACGCCGTGGTGCTCGCAATGGAACACGCGAGCCCCGGCAGACGCTGGGAGGAGGACGCCGAGGTACCGGCCCTCCTGGACGATCCGTTCTCGGGGTGGAAGATGGCCTCGACTCCGGAGATCCTCGCCGCTGTGCAGCTCGCCGGAGTGCTGGGCCATCCGGTGCCCCGCAGGGAGCTCGAGGCCATCGCCGCACGTCTGTCGCGCGAGATCGACGTCGATGGCGCGCTGACGGCGGGTCTCCTCGTCGAGGACCACGACGAGCTGCGCCCCTTCCACGACCTGTACGGAGCCGAGATGGCGCGCACCGTCGACGCCGCCGATCGGAGTTCGGTCGCGGCCGCTGCCGCCTCGACGCTGTCCGATCCGCACCGAGCACTCGCGGCCGGCCTGGCCGGCGCCGAGCGTCTCGACGACGATCTTCGCCAACGGATGCGCCACCTCGTCGACGATGCGATCGAATCGGGGCGCGCGGCGCTCGCCATCGCCCATCTGCGTTCCGCCGCCGCCGTGACCGTCGGGAGGGAACACGATGAGCTCGTCGTCGAGGTGTGCCTCCTGGCTGCCGCCGCGATGCTGAGTCCCAGTGTCATCGACCTCATCCCCGACCTCGAGGCCATGACGCCCGACCCGGTGCGCGACCTCGCCCTGCTGTCGACCCGGCAGATCCTCGGAGAGACCGCGTGGGCATCCGCGTATGCAGCCGAGCTCCTCTCGGGTGACCTGCCCCATCCCGACGAACTGCTGCTGCGCATGCAGGCGTCGATGAGGGCGACGACCATCCAGCTGACGTCCGAGGACCGCTCCGCCGTGCCGGAGATGCTCACGCAGACCCGGGTTCTCGCGGCGCGTCTGGTCGAGAGGGGACTTCCACCCGTAGACCGACGACTCGCGCCCTTGGCCGACGCGAGTGCGATCATGCTGCGCTGCACCGGGCTCGCGCTCGTCGTCGCCGCTCGCCGAGGCGACCGGGACGGTGTGAAGGCGGAGCTGGCAGCCCTGTCCACCCTCATCGCATCGGCGCGGGACTCCGCCGCGCTCGTCGACGCGCTCACCTGCCGCGCAGCCCTTCGGGCGGCGGCGGGTGAGATCTCGCTCGCCATGGCCGACGCCGAGCGGGCGGTGACCCTCGTCGAGACCGGTCGCAGTGGATGGAGCAACGGTCACGCACGCGTCATCCTCGCCTACTGCTATTGGATCCAGGGCCGCTATCCGGCGGCGACCGAGACCGTCGAGGCGGCCATCTCGACGGTGTTCGACTCCCCCGACGTCGCATCCAGGCCACTGGTCTATCTGGTGCGGGCCCTGCTCGCCGCGACGGCGGGCGACGCCGATGCCCACGCCGGCGCCCTCTCGACGGCGGGCGCCGTCACTGTCACGGGTTACGACACCTTCGGCGTGCCCCTCGAGTTGTTGGCTCGCCTGGAGGAGGCGCGCGCGACGGAGCGGTGGCAGGACGTGGTCGACCTGTTCGATGACGAACGACTGACCGACCGCTGGATGGCGGACCGCAGCGTCCTCAGCTACCGAGTCGACGCGCTCGCGGCGCTCGGACGAGCGGAGGAAGCCGACCGCGAGCTGCGCCGCATCCGGACCATGGTCGGGAGCGGATGGACGCCCGTTCACGGCTCCCTCGAGTGGCTCGAGGGTCGCGTCGACGAGGGGTACGGGCTCATCGAGCCGGCACGCCGCGCCTTCCTGCGCGCCGCCGCGCTGCGCTTTCCCCCGCTACCCGCCGCGATAGCCCGCTTCGATGCCGGTCGCATGCAACTGCTCGTCGGAGACCGCGACGGCGGACGGCGGTCCGTGCGCGCCGCGCTCGCGGAGTTCCGAGCGCTCGGCGCCATCCCCTATGTCCACCGCGCCGTCGACCTGCTCGACGGAAGGCCCGGAACGCCGCCGCCCCTGGCTGAACTCGAATCACTCACCTCGCGTGAGCGCGAGGTGGCCGTGCGGGCGGCCGACGGCCGAACGAACGCGGAGATCGCCCACGAGCTCTTCCTCTCGGTGCCGACCGTCCGCTTCCATATGCGGAACGTGCTCGCCAAGCTCGGCATCGCATCCCGGCGCGAACTGGCACCCATCATCGGCGCAGCGCGGCGCCGCTGAGCCGGCGTCGCGTCGCTTTCCGCGTACGGTGGTGACAGGAACGACGGCGGCGAGGGATGGGGCGGGCTGATGACGACGGATGCTCGCCCACGACCGGCAGCGGCCGACGCCGCCCGCCCTCCCCTGTCCGCGGCCGACGAGCTGCGCCTCGCCGGGCTGCGTCGGATGAAGCGCATCGCCGGCTCCCTGCTGGGACTCGCGGCCGTCGTCTTCGCGGTCTCCTTCGCCCTGCAGGATGCCTACCCGTGGCTGCAGTACGTCCGGGCGGCGGCGGAGGGTGCGATGGTCGGCGCCATCGCCGACTGGTTCGCCGTCACGGCCCTGTTCCGCTATCCGCTGGGCCTGCGGATCCCGCACACCGCCATCATCCCGAACCGCAAGGACGAGATCGGTGCGAGCCTCGGCGAGTTCGTCGAGACCAACTTTCTCTCCGAGGAGGTCATCCGCGGAAAGCTCGCCTCCTTCGACGTGGCCAACCGTCTCGGGGCATGGCTCGCCCTGCCGCAGAACGCCGAGCGTCTCACCGCCGAGGCCGCGGCCGCCGCTCGCGGCGTCATGACCCTCCTGAGCGACGACGACGTCAAGGACCTGATCGAGAAGCTCGCCAGGCGTCATCTCGTCGAGCCGGAGTGGGGGCCATCGATCGGCCGCGTGGGCTCGCGTCTGGTCGCAGCGGACCAGCAGCGGGCGGCGATCGACCTCGTCCTCGATTCGCTCGAAGCGTGGCTGGTCGCGCATCCGGAGGCATTCGGGAGCGTGGTGTCCGGGCGCCTGCCGCGCTGGGTACCCGGTTTCGTCGGGGGCTTCGTCGACGACCGCACTCACCGCGAGGCGCTCGGGCTGGTGCACGCGATCCGCGATGACCCCGATCATCCGTTGCGCGCATCCGTCGACCGCTACCTCACCGGCCTCACCGACGACCTGCAGCACGACGACGGCACGATCGCCCGGGTGGAGGCGCTCAAGGCGGACCTCATCGACAGCCCTCGGCTGCGCGAGCTCGCCGACGAGCTGTGGGCATCCGTCAAGGTGAGCCTGGACGAGTCGCTCGCCGACCCGGACAGCGCGCTGCGGGTCGGCATCCGTTCCGCCGTCGCCGAGGTGGGAACGCGAGTACTCACCGATCCGATCCTCTCGGCCAAGATCAACGCCTGGCTCGCTGATGCGGCGGCGCACATCGTGTCCACGTACCGCCACGACATCGCCGCGGTGATCACCGAGACCGTCGAGCGGTGGGATGCCCGCGAGACGACCGAGAAGATCGAGTTGCAGGTGGGCAGGGACCTGCAGTACATCCGCATCAACGGAACCGTCGTCGGTGCCATCGCCGGCGCGGCGATCTACGCCGTCGCGGCCGGGATCCACGCCCTGTTCTGAGGCGCTGGTCTACGTCGTCGCGGCGAGTCCCCGGTTGATCTGCCGCGCCCAGAACGGACCGCGGTAGAGGAACCCGGTGTAGCCCTGCACCAGGGTCGCGCCAGCCGCCAGCCGCTCACTGACGTCTTCAGCGGTCTCGACCCCGCCGACGGAGATGACGCAGAGCCCGGGGGGAACGACGGCACGGATGCGCCGCAGCACCTCGAGCGATCGGCTCGCGAGGGGGGCACCGGAGAGACCGCCTGCTCCCGCCGCGTCGACCACGGACCGATCGGTCCGCAGTCCCTCCCGCTCGATGGTGGTGTTGGTGGCGATGATGCCGTCCAGGCCCAGGTCGACGACGAGCGCGGCGATGCGGTCGACCTGCTCGTCGTCGAGGTCGGGCGCGATCTTGACCAGCAGCGGGGTCGACCCGGCTGACGCCTTCACCTCGGTGAGAAGCGGTGCGAGGAGGTCGAGCTCCTGCAGCCCGCGCAGGCCGGGGGTGTTCGGCGACGAGACGTTGACGACGAGGTAGTCGGCAAACGGCGCCAGCAGGCGCGTCGACGCCCGGTAGTCGCGGGTCGCGTCCTCGACAGGCGTCACCCGGCTCTTGCCGATGTTCACGCCGATGATGGGACGGTCACGACGGCGGTGCAGTCGCAGCAACTGCAGGCGGGCCGCATCCGCTCCCTCGTTGTTGAATCCCATGCGGTTGATCACGGCGCGATCCGGGATGAGCCGGAACAGGCGCGGCTTGGGATTGCCCGGCTGCGCCTGCGCGGTGATGGTTCCCACCTCCACGTGGCCGAACCCGAGCCGGCCCAGCCCGATGACGGCCTGCGCGTTCTTGTCGAAACCCGCCGCGACGCCGAACGGCGTGGGGAAGCGCAGCCCGAGGGTGTCGACCGGATGCGTCTCGGCCGTTCCGACGATGCGAGCGGTGATGCTGTCGATCACCGGCAACCCCAGGGCACGGATGACCATGAAGGCGAGGTGGTGCGCCTTCTCCGGATCCATTCGGGAGAGCACTCGGCGGAACAGCCAGTCGTACACGGCTACTCCTGCGGACGGGCCGGGAGGTGGCCGTGCTCGTCGCGGAGGCCCGCAATGGCCGACTCGAAGTCGTCGAGCGACTCGAACGCCTGGTACACACTCGCGAAGCGCAGGTAGGCGACCTCGTCGAGCTCTCGGAGCGGCTGCAGGATGGCGAGGCCGATGTCGTTCGCCTCGATCTGCGACGCGCCGGTGGACCGGATGATCTCCTCGACCTTCTGTGCCAGCACAGCGAGATCGGAGTCGGTCACGGGACGGCCCTGGCACGCTTTACGGACGCCCGAGACGACCTTCTCGCGGCTGAACGGCTCGACGACGCCACTGCGCTTGATGACGGCGAGGCTGGCCGTCTCCGTCGTGGAGAACCTCCGGCCGCACTCGGGGCACTGGCGTCGACGACGGATGCTCAGGCCGTCGTCGCTGGTGCGGGAATCGATGACGCGGGAGTCGGGGTGACGGCAGAAGGGGCAGAACATCGTGTCTTCAGCCTAGTGGGGAGGGCTCAGCTGAAGCGGGCCCGCACGGCGTCTCCGTGGGCCGGCAGCACCTCGGCCGCCGAGAGCGCTGCGATGGCGTCGGCGACTCCCGAGAGCGCCTCCCGGTCGTACTCGACCACCTGCTGCGAGCGGAGGAAACTCGCCGCGTTCAGCCCCGCCGAGAAGCGCGCCTGGCCACCCGTGGGCAGCACGTGGTTGGAGCCGGCGGCGTAGTCGCCGAGGCTCACGGGCGAGTACGCGCCGAGGAAGATCGCCCCGGCGTTCTCGATGCGCGCGAGCACAGACTCGTTGTCGCGGGTCTGGATCTCGAGGTGCTCCGGCCCGAAGGCGTCGGAGAACGCCGCTGCCTGCTCGAGGTCGTCGACGATCACGATCGCCGACTGCTCGCCGCCGAGCGCCGCAGCGACGCGTTCGCGATGCGTCGTCGCCGACGCCTGTCGTTCGACCTCGGCCAGCACCGCCTCCGCGAAGGCGGGCGCATCCGTCACCAGCACGGCCGCGGCGAGTTCGTCGTGCTCGGCCTGGCTGATGAGGTCGGCAGCCACCCAGCGGGCGTCGGCTGAATCGTCGGCGATCACGAGGATGTCGGTGGGTCCGGCCTCCGAATCGATGCCGGTGCGGCCGCGGACGAGCCGCTTGGCCGCGGCGACGAACACGTTGCCGGGGCCGGTGACCAGTTGCACGGGGGCGAGCCCGATGCCGGGGACACCGTAGGCGAGCGCCCCGATCGCGCCTGCACCGCCCATGGCGTACACCTCGTCGACACCCAGCAGTCCGGCCGCGCCGAGGACGGTGGGATGCACGCGCCCGCCGTGCTCGCGCTGAGGGGGCGAGACGAGCGCGATCGAGCCGACGCCCGCCACCTGGGCCGGCACCACGTTCATCACCACGCTGGACGGGTAGACCGCCTTGCCGCCGGGAACGTAGAGGCCGACGCGGCCCATCGGCTGCCAGCGCTGACGGATGCTCGCGCCGGGAGCGAGCTCGGTGACTGTCGCCGGGGGCACCTGCGCTTCGCTCGCCAGCCTCACCCGACGGATGGTCTCCTGCAACGCGTTGCGGACGGCGGGCTCGAGCGACTCCACCGCTCCGGCGATCTCGCCAGCGGTCACACGCAGGGCGGTCGGGCGCACTCCGTCGAACCGTTCCGACTGGGCGAGAAGAGCCTCCTCGCCCCCGCGGCGCACCTCGTCGATGAGCTCGGCGGCGCGCTCGCTCGCCACCCCGACATCCACGGCGGCGCGTGGGACGAGGGCGAGCAGGTCGGACGTGGAGTGCGAGCGGCCCCGGAGATCGATCGTGTGCAGCATCGTGCCCAGTTTAGGTTTCCCCGTTCGTCGCGCCCGCCGTGTGACGACGAGTGTCCCGCCCACGAGATGGTGGTGGCGTGCGTGGCAGGATTGGAGGACGCCCATGACTGATTCAGCTGCCGCTCCTCCCTCGGTCGGCTTCGGCGACGCCGGAACGCCCGATGACCTGCTCGCCTTCAAGCAGGCCTTCCGTCGTCACGCGGCCGGAGTCGCCGTCGTGACCGCCCTGGACCCCGATGGCGCTCCCGTGGGCTTCACGGCGACCTCGCTCGCCTCCCTCGCCGCCGTCCCGCCCCTGGCCACGTTCAACATGGCCAAGTCGGCCAGTTCGTGGCGCGCTGTGTCGGAGACGGAGCACGTCGTCATCCACATGATGGGTCGTCGCAATCGCGCGCTCGCCGACATCATGTCGGGCGATGCCGCTCATCGCTTCGACGGAGACCACTGGACCCTGGGGCCGCACGGGCTTCCCGTCCTCCGCGACGTCACGGCGTGGATGGAGGGGCGCATCATCGAGCGCGTGCCGGTGCACAACAACGCTGTCGTCGTCGTGCAGATCGAGGCCGGCGCCCTCGGCCCGATCGACGCACCGCTGCTCTATCACGAGCGCCTCTACCACTCGCCGGGCGAAGCGCTGTAATTCCCGTTCTGGAGGGCCGGTAACGTGGGCGGGTGAACATCCGTCACCCCGCGCCACAGGACCTGCCCGGCATCTATCACGTCTGCCTCGCGACCGGCGACGCGGGGGCGGATGCCACGACCCTGCACCAGAATCCCGATCTGCTCGGTCATGTCTACGCCGGAGCGTACGCCGTTCGCCACCCGGAACACGGCTTCGTCGTCGCGGACGAGCTGGGTATCGCCGGCTACGTGCTCGCCGTTCCCGACACCCGTGCGTTCGAGAGCTGGCAGGAGGCGGAGTGGTACCCGCCCCTGCGCGCCCAGTACCCCTGGACCGACGCAGACACGCCCGACGGGCGCCTCATCCGTCTCCTGCATGCACCCGAGCGTCGAGCGGCCGGCGCCCTGGACCGCTGGCCGGCGCACCTGCACATCGACCTGCTGCCGCGGCTCCAGGGCCGGGGGCTCGGACGCGAGCTGATCTCGCGCGCGCTGGACGGTCTCCGCGCGGAGGGCGTGCGGGGCCTGCACCTCGCCGTCGACTCCCGCAACACAGGCGGGCAGGCATTCTACCCGCGGGTCGGACTCACCCGGCAACCCGACGAGACGGATCCCGGGGTCATCCTGTTCACCGTCGACCTGGCCTGACGACTGCCGGTCAGACGAGGCAGTTCGGCCCGAGCAGGCTCTTCAGTTCGCCGTACAGGTCGGCCGACACCGACACCGGGTACGGCACCTCGAACACCCGCGCGACCGGACCCTTCACGAGCTTGAGCCGCACCTCCGTCTCACCCGCGTGACGGATGAGGACGTCGCCGAGCTGCTGCATGGCATCCGTCGTCGCACGGCTGTCGGGCAGCGAGATCACGACGGGACCGCTGTCGGCGCCCTGCCCGATGTCGGGGCTGAAGATGCTGTAGGCGTGCAGGTTCATGCCGTCGTCGCGCATCGAGACACGCCCACGTACCACGACGATCGAGTCCCCGACCAGCGCAGGCGAGAACTCCTGATAGGCCTTGCCCATGAACATCACGGTGATCTCGCCGCTGAAGTCCTCGACCTGGATCATGCCGTACTGGTTGCCCGACTGGCGCGCGGTGCGATGCTGAACGCTGGTCAGCAGCCCCGCGATGGTGACCGTGTCGCCATCCTGGGTGTACTCCGACGCGACCAGTTCGGCCACCGTGGTCGACGCGTGCTTGGCGAGAGGAACCTCGAGCCCGGCGAGCGGATGATCGGACACGTACAGTCCGAGCATGTCGCGCTCGAAGGCCAGCTTGTCGCGCTTGGCCCATTCCGGGCGATCGGGGACGAGCGAGACCGGGGTCGCGCCGGGGTCGCCGTCGTCGAACAGCGAATCGAAGTCGAAGCCGACGTCGCCCTTCTCCTCGGCGCGCTTCTCCTTGACCGCCGATTCGACGGCTCCCTCGTGGATCTCGACGAGCGAGCGGCGGGTGGCACCAAGGGAGTCGAACGCGCCGGCCTTGATGAGCGACTCCACGGTGCGCTTGTTGGCGACCGGGATCGGCACCTTGCGCAGGAAGTCGTGGAAGCTCTCGAATCGCCCCTTGCCCTCGCGGGCGCCCCGGATCGACTCCACCACGTTGAACCCGACGTTGCGCACCGCGCCGAGACCGAAACGGATGTCATCTCCGACGGCGGCGAAGAACCCGATCGACTCGTTGACGTCGGGTGGGAGCACCTGGATGCCCATGCGCCGGCATTCGTTGAGGTAGAGCGCGAGCTTGTCGCGCGCGTCGCCGACACTCGTGAGCAGGGCGGCCATGTACTCGGCCGGGTAGTGCGCCTTGAGGTAGGCGGTCCAGTAGCTGATGACGCCGTACGCCGCCGAGTGCGCCTTGTTGAAGGCGTAGTCGGAGAACGGCAGCAGGATCTCCCAGAGCTTGTCGACGGCGGCATCGGTGAAGCCGTTCGCGTGCATGCCCGAACGGAAGCCCTCGAACTGCTTGTCGAGCTCGCTCTTCTTCTTCTTGCCCATGGCGCGGCGCAGGATGTCGGCCTGACCGAGGGTGAAGCCGGCCACCTTCTGGGCGATGGCCATCACCTGCTCCTGGTAAATGATGAGTCCGTAGGACGTCGAGAGAATCTCGGCGAGCGGCTCGGCGAGCTCGGGATGGATCGGCGTGATCTCCTGCTGGCCGTTCTTGCGGAGCGCGTAGTTGGTGTGCGAGTTGGCACCCATCGGGCCCGGACGGTACAGGGCGATGAGCGCGGAGATGTCCTCGAAGTTGTCGGGACGCATGAGGCGCAGGAGCGAGCGCATCGGACCACCGTCGAGCTGGAACACGCCGAGCGTGTCGCCGCGCGAGAGCAGGTCGTATGCCGGCCGGTCATCGAGCTCGAGGTCCTCGAGCACGAGGTCGACGCCGCGGTTGGCGCGGATGTTGTCGAGCGCGTCGTTGATGATCGTGAGGTTGCGCAGCCCGAGGAAGTCCATCTTGATCAGGCCGAGCGACTCGCACGCCGGATAGTCGAACTGCGTGACGATCTGGCCGTCCTGCTCGCGCTTCATGATGGGGATGATGTCGATGAGCGGATCGCTCGACATGATCACGCCGGCCGCGTGCACTCCCCACTGGCGCTTGAGGTTCTCGAGGCCCAGCGCGGTGTCGAACACGGTCTGGGCATCCGGGTCGGTCTCGAGCACGGCCCGGAAATCGCCCGCCTCGCGCCAGCGCGGGTTCTCCTTGTCGATGATGCCGGTGAGCGCGATGTCCTTGCCCATGATCATCGGCGGCATTGCCTTGGTGAGCTTCTCGCCCATGCCGAACGGGAAGCCGAGCACGCGGGAGGAGTCCTTGAGGGCCTGCTTGGCCTTGATGGTGCCGTAGGTGACGATCTGCGCGACCCGCTCGTCGCCGTACTTGTCGGTGACGTACTTGATCACCTCGCCGCGACGACGGTCGTCGAAGTCGACGTCGAAGTCGGGCATGGAGACGCGATCGGGGTTGAGGAAGCGCTCGAAGATGAGTCCGTGGCGGAGAGGGTCCAGGTCGGTGATGCGCATGGCGTATGCGGCCATCGATCCGGCCCCCGAGCCTCGACCCGGCCCGACGCGGATGCCGTTGTCCTTCGACCAGTTGATGAAGTCGGCGACGACGAGGAAGTAGCCGGGGAAGCCCATCTGGCTGATGACGCCGATCTCGTAGTCGGCCTGCTTGCGCACCTCGCTCGAGATGCCGCCCGGGTAGCGGTCGACGAGCCCTCGCTCGACCTCCTTGATGAACCAGGTCTCCTCGGTTTCGCCCTCGGGCACCGGGAAGCGCGGCATGTAGTTGGCCGAGGTGTTGAACTCCACCTCGCAGCGTTCGGCGATGAGCAGGGTGTTGTCGCACGCCTCGGGGTGGTCGCGGAACAGCTCGCGCATCTCGCGTGCGCTCTTGAGGTAGAACTCGTCGGAGTCGAACTTGAACCGGTTGGGGTCGTCGAGGGTCGAGGCCGACTGCACGCACAACAGCGCGGCGTGGCTCTTGGCGTCGGCCGCGTGCGTGTAGTGCAGGTCGTTGGTAGCCACGAGCGGCATGTCGAGTTCGCGCGCCAGTTTCAGCAGGTCGGTCATGGTCTGCCGCTCGATGGGCAGGCCGTGATCCATGATCTCGGCGTAGTAGTTCTCCTTGCCGAAGATGTCCTGGTAGTCGGATGCCGCCTGGCGCGCCTCGGCGTACTGTCCGAGCCGGAGGCGGGTCTGCACCTCGCCGCTGACGCATCCGGTGGTGGCGATGAGCCCGTCGCTGTAGAGCGAAAGCAGCTCCCGGTCCATACGCGGCTTGAAGTAGTAGCCCTCGATCGACGCACGCGAGGACAGCCGGAACAGGTTGTGCATGCCCGCCGTGGAGGAGGACAGCAGCGTCATGTGCGTGTACGCGCCGGAACCCGACACATCGCCGTCACCGCCTGATCCCCAGCGCACGCGGGTGCGGTCGCCCCGGTTCGTGCCGGGCGTGACGTAGGCCTCGGTGCCGATGATGGGCTTGATGCCGGCATCCGTCGCCGTGCGCCAGAAGTCGAACGCCCCGAAGGTGTTGCCGTGGTCGGTCACGGCGACGGCCGGCATGCTCTGTTCGACAGCCGCGTCGATGAGCGGTTTGACCCGCGCCGCTCCGTCGAGCATCGAGTACTCGCTGTGCACGTGCAGGTGCACGAACGAGTCGCCGGTTGAGGCCACGAACGCTCCTTGGACTTCGGGTGGGGAGTATCCAGCTTAACGACGGCGGCCGACGTTGAGGGCCCCGGCGAGCGAGTGTCGCGTCGCGCTCCGCTCGGAATCGGCGACCCGTCGATCAGTCGCCGCGCAGGACGTCGAGCGCGTGCTGGAGGTCGGGTGAGTAGGGCGCTTCGAAGGCCACCCACTCCCCCGTCGCGGGGTGGTCGAACCCCAGCCGCATGGCGTGCAGCCACTGCCGCTGCAGGCCGAGAGTGGCGGAGAGGGTCGGGTCGGCGCCGTACATGGAATCGCCGACGCACGGGTGCCGCTGGGCCGCCATGTGCACGCGGATCTGGTGTGTTCGCCCGGTCTCGAGCGTGATCTCGAGCAGGGACGCCGCTCGGAACGCCTCGAGTGTCTCGTAGTGGGTGACGGCGTGCTTGCCACCCGCCACCACGGCGAACTTCCATTCCGAACGCGGATGCCTGCCGACGGGTGCGTCGATCGTGCCCGCGAGCGGGTCGGGATGCCCCTGCACCACGGCGTGGTAGATCTTCTCGACCTCCCGATCGTGGAAGGCGCGTTTGAGGGCGGTGTACGCGCGTTCCGACTTCGCGACGACCATGAGGCCGCTGGTGCCCGCGTCGAGCCGGTGGACGACGCCAGCACGCTCAGCCGCGCCGGATGTGGAGATGCGGAACCCGGCGGCGGCCAGGGCACCGACCACGGTGGGGCCCGTCCAACCCACGGACGGATGCGCCGCGACGCCCGCCGGCTTGTCGACCACGACGATGTCCTCGTCGTCGAACACGATGCCCAGGTCGGGAACGGCGATCGGCACGATATGGACGGGCGACTTCTCCTGCCAGCTCACCTCGAGCCAGGAACCGGCGCGGAGCTTGTCTGACTTGTCGAGGACGCGTCCGTCGAGAACGGCTCCCCCCGCCTCTGCGACGTCAGCCGCGAAGCTGCGCGAGAACCCGAGCAGCTTGGCAAGGCCCGCGTCGAGACGGACCCCGTCGAGTCCGTCGGGCACCGGGAGCGACCGGGTCTCCACGTCAGCGCTCGGCGGGCGGAATCGGAGCAGCGGCGTTCGTGACCGTGTCATCGCCTGCCGCGGGTTCGACGACATCCGCGGGCTGCTCGGCGTCCGTGGACTTCTTGGAGGCCCTGGTGCCGTCGAGGCCTATGCCACGCAGGGTGAGGATGAGGAAGAGCCCCATCGCCGCGACGATGCACGAGTCGGCGAGATTGTAGATCGCTGGCACCAGCCACGGCGTGGAGATGAAGTCCACGACGTGGCCGAGGCCGAAACTCGGCTCCCGGAACAGGCGGTCCGTCAGGTTGCCGAGCACCCCGCCGAGCAGGAGTCCGAAGACGACGGCCCAGGCCTTGGAGCGGATGCGCGACGCGAACCAGATGATGAAGACGATGACGGCGCTCGCGATGATCGTGAAGATCCACGTCATGCCGCTGGCGAGCGAGAAGGCGGCGCCCGCATTGCGGACGAGCAGCAACTGCAGCACCGGCCCCAGCACGGGGACCGTCTCTCCCGGTGTCAGGTGGGTGACTACGAGGTACTTGCTGAACTGGTCGAGGCCGTAGGCGCAGGCGGCGACGACGGCCAGGACGACGAGTGCGGTGGAGCTGACCTTCTTCGCGCCGGCGCTATCCGCCAAAGCCCTGGAAGCTCGGAGCCTGCTGCTCTCCGCCCGCGCTCACGGGCGGAGCGAACTGGCCGGTGGATGCCGGAACGCTCTGGGCGCCGTCTGCCGTCGAGCTGTCGAGATCGCGCAGCTGGCCCTCGATGTAGCTCTTGAGCTTGGACCGGTACTCGCGCTCGAAGGTGCGCAGTCCGTCGATGCGGCTCTCGAGGCCCTGGCGCTCTGCATCGAGCGCGCCGATCTGGGCGCGCTGCTTCGCCTCGGCCTCTGCGACCAGACGTGCTGCGGTCGCGTGGCCCTCGGCGATGAGCGCGTCGCGCTTCTCGATGCCCTCGCGGACGTGCTCCTCGTGCAGGCGACGAGCCAGCTGGAGGAGGTTCGTGGTGCTGGCCTGCTCGTCCTCGGCACTGAGGGCGGCCGGGGCGGGTGCTGCGACGGGCACCGGAGCGGGAATCGGCTCGGCGACGGTCTGCGCGGGCTCGGGGGCAGCGGCTGCCGGAGCCTCGACCGGGCGGGAATCGCCGGAGGCGAGACGCTGGCGGAGGTCGTCGTTCTCCTGGTTCAGGCGACGCAGTTCGACGACCACCTCGTCCAGGAAGTCATCGACCTCGTCCTGGTCGTAGCCCTCCCGGAACTTGGTCGGCTGGAACCGCTTGTTGACAACATCTTCCGGAGTTAGCGCCATGGCTTTCCACCCTTAGAACTCGAATCGGGGAACGGATCAGCTAACGCTAGCAAAGTCCGCTGGGGATTGGCACGCCGCGCCGACGCGTGCGGCGTCGGATGACGCCGACGACCTCAGCCGACGCCGCGGAGCGCCGCCGTGACCCACATGAGGATGATCACCAACAGCATGGTGATGCTCCAGCCGAAGTCGAAGGCGACACCGCCGAGGCGGAGCGACGGGATGATGCGACGGAAGAAGCGGATGGGCGGGTCGGTGAGCGCGTAGACCAGTTCGACGAGCACGAGGCCGAAGCCGGCCGGACGGAATGAGCGGTTGAACATCCGCACCAGGTCGAGGACGAAACGCGCCCACATGACGAAGAAGTACAGCAGGAGGACGAAGTAGGCGATGCTCGCGATGAGCGAGACGGGCGACACTTCTCTACTGCTGGGCGAAGAACGACGCGTCGACGTCGGAGTCGGCACCCGTGCTCTCGCCCGAGACGGCGACGTGCGCCGGCGAGAGCAGGAACACCTTGTTGGTGACGCGCTCGATCTTGCCGTACAGACCCTGTGAGAGACCGCTGGCGAAGTCGATGAGTCGACGCGCGTCGCCGTCAGACATCTGTGACAGGTTGATGATGACCGGGATGCCCTCCCGGAAGCTCTCGGCGATCACCTGCGCGTCGCGGTACTGACGGGGGTGGACCGTGAGGATCTCGTTCATCTCGGCGACGGGGGCGACCGGACGGGCCGCCGTAGGCTTGGTGCGCAGTGGGGTCACCGGTGCTCCTCCTCGCGAGGGTGCGGCAACCGGGGCCGGCTGCTGCTGGTGGTGCTGCTGCTGCTGGGCCGGAGCGTCGCTCGGCTGGCCGTCGTAGTCCAGCTCCTCGTCGGCCAGACCCAGGTAGACCATGGTCTTCTTGAGCGGGTTGGACATCGCTACCTCCGTTGCCTTGATGCGTCTAGTTCGAGATTAACCGCGGCTGCGGTCGATTGCCGGTAATGGCCGTGCCGATTCGAAGGTGTGTCGCTCCCTCGAGGATGGCGGCGCGGTAGTCGCCAGACATGCCCATCGACATCGCGACGGCGTCGGGAGCCTGAGACCGGATGCGCTCCGAGAGGGCGCGCACGTGGGCGAACGCCCGGCGGGGCTCCTCGTCGAGCGGGGCGACGGCCATCAGCCCGAGGAGACGCAACCCGGGGGTGGCGAGCACGTCGTCGACGAGGCCGGGCAGCTGGGAGGGGCTCGCGCCGCCGCGCTCCTGGTCGCCGGTGAGGTTGACCTGGACGAAGCAGTCGACGCTCGACTCGTTCGAGGCGAGCGCGTGCACGAGCGCCGGGCGGTCGACCGAGTGGATGACCGAGGCGTACTCGCGCACCTGCTTGGCCTTCTTGCCCTGCAGCTGTCCGACGAAGTGCCAACGGATGCCGAGCCCGGTCAGCTCGGAGGCCTTCTCACGAGCCTCCTGGTGGCGGTTCTCGCCCAGGTCGCGCACCCCGAGCTCGACGAGTTCGCGAAGCAGTTCGACGGGCTGGAACTTGGTGACGACGACGGTGGTGATCTCGCCAGCGGCGCGACCGGCCTCGGCAGCGGCATCGGCGATGCCGTCCTGCACGTCGGTCAGTCGTTGCGCAAGCGTGGCATCCGTCATCGTCGGCACGGCTACTTCAGGAAGTCGGGGATGTCGAGGTCGTCGCCGTCGTCCGCGAATGCGGCGTCGATGACGGCCGAGTCCGCGATCTTCGAGTCGGTCGCCGACCACGGGGCGCTCTCGACGAGCTCGTCGATGTCGAACTCCGAGACGTCCAGGTCGTCGTCGGACGCGAGCAGGCTGCCGCCGCCGATGCCCATCGCTGCCGCCGCGGCTCCGACCGTCGCCTTCGTGACCGTGCTCTTTCGCGCTTCGACATCGATCGACTGGGGTTCTCCCCCGTCGAAACCGGCTGCGATGACGGTGACCCGCACCTCGTCGCCGAGGGTGTCGTCGATGACCGCGCCGAAGATGATGTTGGCTTCGGGATGCACGGCCTCCTGCACCAGGCGCGCGGCGTCGTTGATCTCGAAGATGCCCAGGTTCGATCCGCCCTGGATGGACAGCAGAACGCCGTGCGCGCCGTCGATGGACGCCTCGAGCAGTGGGCTGGCGACGGCCAGCTCGGCAGCCTTGATGGCGCGGTCCGCGCCACGCGACGAGCCTATGCCCATGAGGGCCGAGCCAGCGCCCTGCATGACGCTCTTGACGTCGGCGAAGTCGAGGTTGATGAGGCCGGGCGTGGTGATGAGGTCGGTGATGCCCTGCACGCCGGCGAGCAGCACCTGGTCGGCAGTCGAGAAGGCCTCGAGCATGCTGATGCCGCGGTCGCTGATCTCGAGCAGGCGGTCGTTGGGCACGACGATGAGGGTGTCGACCTCGTTCTTCAGCGTCGAGACTCCGAGTTCGGCCTGGCTCTGGCGCCGGCGGCCCTCGAAGCCGAAGGGCTTGGTGACGACACCGATGGTGAGCGCGCCGATCGACTTGGCGATGCGGGCGACGACGGGAGCGCCGCCGGTTCCGGTTCCTCCACCCTCTCCGGCCGTGACGAAGACCATGTCGGCGCCCGCGAGGGCCTCCTCGATCTCCTCGGCGTGGTCCTCGGCGGCGCGGCGACCCACCTCGGGGTCTGCTCCGGCTCCGAGACCGCGGGTGAGGTCGCGTCCCACATCGAGCTTCACGTCGGCATCGCTCATGAGCAGCGCCTGGGCGTCGGTGTTGATGGCGATGAACTCGACTCCGCGGAGACCCAGCTCGATCATTCGATTGACGGCGTTGACGCCGCCGCCGCCGATTCCGACAACCTTGATGACGGCGAGGTAGTTCTGGTTTGTTGACACGTCCGGCCTCCGGTTGAAACCCTAAACTTCTACTCGAAGCTTAAAGTTATGCTGGGTATGCATTTCCTGAACTCGACGTTAGGGCGAGCAGGCGCGGGCATCCGCAACCCGGTCGGGCGTGTCGGAACAAACCCGCGACGAAAGCCCGGGGCTCAGTCGTAGACGGGGTTGGACGGAGAGGAGACGTCGTAGCGGCTGGCGCCGGGAGCAGCGGCGACGAGGCGGGCGAACACCGCAGCCTTCAGCACCGAGTCCTCTGCGCTGCCCCAGACGACCGTCGGTCCCGTCGTGAGAGTGAGCGTGACGTCGTCCTTGGTCTCGGCCCGAACCTGGTCGAGCTGGGCACGCACGTCGGCGGGCAGGGACCGGACGACTTCGCCGGCCGCCGCCAGCGCCCGAGGGGTCGTCACGACGAGCACGGGGTAGCCGGCCGGGCGATCGGGCGTGGACGAGATCACGACGCCGGCCGAGTCGACCAGGTCGTAGCCGGATGCGGTCTTCTCACTGCCGACCGGATCTCGCTCGACGATGCGTACCACGAGCGTGTCCGGCGGATGCGCCTCGACGCTGTAGCTCTGGATGAGGGTGAACGTCGAGAGGGCGCGGTGCACCGCCCCCTCGTCGACGAGGGCGAGCGGCGTGCCGAGCTGGTCGCCGAGCGCGGTGACGATGGACGCAGGCGGAACCCGTGACGCGCCCTCGACCTGGATGACGCGAACGGCCGTGACCGGTGAGAAGGCGACGGCCGCGACGATGCCGATCATGCCGAGCAGCGCTCCGCCGGCGATGAGCCAGTTGCGACGTCTACGCCGGCTGGCCACCGTGAACCGGCGCACCTCGGCGCGCTCGTCGCGCTTGCGCTCGCGCGCGGCGGCACGGATGCGCGAGCGAGCCGATCGGTCGGAGGTGGGCTGCGCGGTGGCGCGCTCGGACTCAGTCGAGTCCGCTCGTGGCGGTCGACGGTCCGCCGTCGAATCAACAGGGATCGGACCGGTCGCGGCATCCCGGTCGACCGAGGATGCTTCCGGAGTCCGGTCAACCGACGAAGCGGGCGCATGCGCGCGTGCGTCGAAGCCCTGCGGACGCTTCACGCGATGGCTCGGCTCATCCGTCGGCCTTCTGCAGCGAGCCGAGCAACTGAGGAACGATGCGATAGACGTCTCCGCAGCCGAGGGTGATGACGAAGTCGCCGTCGCGGGCGATCGAGGCCGTGTAGTCGGCGGCGTCCTGCCAGTCCGAGACGAACGCGACGTGCTCGGGGTTGCTGAACCGCTCGCTCACGAGGGCACCTGTCACGCCGGGCTCGGGGTCCTCACGGGCGCCGTACACGTCGAGCACGACCGTCTCGTCGGCGTAGGTCTCGAGGACATCCGCGAACTCCTGCGCGAACAGGCGCGTGCGGCTGTAGAGGTGCGGCTGGTGCACGGCGATGATGCGGCCATCGCCGACCACGGTGCGGGCGGCGGAGAGTGCGGCGGCGACCTCGGTGGGGTGGTGCGCGTAGTCGTCGTACACGCTCACGCCGCCGACGGTCCCGTGCAGCTGGAAGCGCCGCTCCGTGCCGCCGAACGTGGAGATCGCAGCGAGTGCTGCCTCGGGATCGAACCCGAGCCCCGCGAGAACGGCGAAAGCGCCGGCCGCGTTGATGGCGTTGTGGCGGCCGGGGATCCTCAACCGCGCGGAATACGGGATGCCCTGCCACTCCAGGCTGAACGCCACCGGCCCGTCGGTGACGACGTCGAAGACGCGCACGTCGGCATCCTCCGCCTCGCCGAACGTGATCGTCTGCGCGCCGTCGAGCCTCGCCCCGACGTGCCGCGCTCCCGCATCGTCGGAGGAGATGACGACGAACTCGTTCGCCTCGGCGGCGAATCGCACGAAGGCATCCTCGAAGGCCTCGAGCGAACCGTAGTGGTCGAGGTGGTCGGGGTCGACGTTGGTGATGAGGGCCACGGAGGTGTCGTAGAGCAGGAAGGAGCCGTCGGATTCGTCGGCCTCCACGACGAAGAGCTCGCCCTCTCCGCGGGCGGAGCTGACGCCGAGGGTGTCGATGACTCCCCCGTTGACGAAGCTCGGGTCCTGGCCGAGGCCGAGCAGTCCCGTCACGATCATGCCGGTCGACGTGGTCTTGCCGTGGGCGCCTGCAACCGAGATGAGGCGCTGCTTGGAAACCAGCCAGGCCAGAGCCTGCGAGCGGTGGAGCACGGGGAGGCCACGCTCGAGGGCCAGCTGGTACTCGGGGTTGTCCTGCCAGAGCGCCCCGGTGACCACCACGGTGTCGGCATCGCCGAGGTTGGCGGCATCGTGCCCGATGTGGACGCTCGCTCCGGCGTCGCGCAACGCGGCGATGTTGGCGCTGTCGCGGACGTCGGAGCCCGTGACGGTGTGGCCTGCTCCCAGGAACAGCCGGGCGATCCCGCTCATCCCCGAACCGCCGATGCCCACGAAGTGCACTCGTCCGAGCTCATCGGGAACGGTGATGCCGAGGTCGGGCTTGATGGTCACAGGTGGTGCTCTTCTCGTGAGGGGACGGCGCGGATGACGCCTCCAACGTTACGCGCCCGGGCGCGCATTCCCGGGCAACGCGTCGGCGACCAACTCGAGCATCCGGTCGGTGCCGTCGAGCATGCCGACGGATGCTGCAGCGCTCGCCATGCGTGCGCGTGCGGGCGCGTCACCGAGCAGTGGCAGTAGGTCGCTGCGGACCCAGTCCGGAACGAAGGCGGCGTCCTCGACGAGGATCCCACCTCCCGCGCGAACGACGCCGGCCGCATTGAAGCGCTGCTCCCCATTGCCGACGGGGTAGGGGACGTAGACGGCGGGAATGCCGAGGGCGGACAGTTCGCTAACCGTCGCCGAGCCGGCACGCGAGACGGCGAAGTCCGCTGCGGAGAGCGCGAGGTCCATCCGATCGCAGTACGCCAGAATGCGGTAGCCGTCCAGACCGGGATCATCGATCTCGGCTGCGTCTCCGGTGATGTGCAGCACCTGCCATCCGGCACGGATGATGTCGCCGGCCGCCGCTCGGATGGTGGCGTTGATGCGGCGCGCGCCGAGCGATCCACCCGTGACGAGCAGCACGGGCCGGTCCTCGTCGAGTCCGAACAGGGCGAGGGCCTCCGGCCGGGACGCGACCCGGTCGAGCTGCTCGATCTCGCGGCGGAGCGGCATGCCGACGACCCGCGCGTTCGGCAGTGGGGTGCCGGCGAATGCCACCCCGACGTGCCGGGTGTAGCGAGCGCCGAGACGGTTGGCCAGACCCGGGCGGGCGTTCGCCTCGTGCACGGCGATCCCCACGTGGCGGCGTCGGGCGGCGATGTAGGCCGGAGTCGACACGTAGCCGCCGAATCCGACCACCACGTCGATGCCACGATTCTCGATGAGGTCGGCGACGTCGGCCACCGTACGCCGGAAGCGCCGCGGAAACGCCGCCGCCTGCCGGTTGGGCCGGCGAGGGAAGGGGACGCGGGCTATGACCGCCAGTTCGTACCCACGGGCCGGGACGAGCCGCGACTCGAGCCCCTCCGCCGTGCCGAGCACCAGGATCTCCGCGTCGGAGTCGCGCTCGTGCAGACGGTCGGCGACGGCGAGCAGCGGGTTGACGTGGCCGGCGGTTCCTCCGCCGGCCAGCAGGTAGGCGGTCATCGCGGCTGGACGGGCTCCGCCGCCAGCGGACGGTAGCCGCCGCGCGCGAAGGAGAGCACGATGCCGATCGCGAACAGCGTGGAGAGCAGAGCGGTGCCACCGGCCGAGACCAGAGGTAATGGAACGCCGAGCACCGGGAAGACGCCGAGGACGACGCCGATGTTGACGCATGCCTGTCCGATGACCCAGACGAGGACGGCTCCCGTGACGACCCGCGAGAACAGGTCGGGCGCCTGACGCATGATGCGGATGAAGGAGATGGCGAGCAGCACGAAGAGTGCCAGGACGACGATCGCCCCGATGAGGCCCAGCTCCTCGCCGATGATCGAGAAGATGAAGTCGTTGTCGGCGGCCGGCACCCATTGCCACTTGCCCTTGGAGTTGCCGAGGCCGACCCCGAAGATGCCGCCGTCGGCGAGGGCGTAGTTGCCGTTGATGGTCTGCCAGCAGTCGTTGTGGACGTCGGAGCAGTTGCTCGCGTTGAAGAACGAGGTGAGGCGACGCAGGCGGCTCTCGCTCGTCGCGGCGAAGATCACCGCGACGATCGAGCCGAGGACCACGGGAATGAAGATGAACCTCAGCTTCATGCCCGCGAAGAACAGCGCGCCGATGAGGATGCCGCCGAGGATGATGACGGTACCGAGGTCGTTGCCGACGAGCACGAGGCCGATCGCGCCGCCGCCGATGAGGAAGATCGGCACGAGGGTCTGCTTGGGCTCACCCAGGCGGTTGCGCTTGGCCCAGAGGATGCTGCCGAGCCAGACCACGAGGGCCACCTTGATGATCTCGGAGGGCTGGAGCTGGAAGCCGCCGATGGGCAGCCAGTTCTGGTTGCCGCCGTCCTGGGCGCCCAACGGGGTGGCGACGACGAGCAGCTGCAGCCCGGCGCCGACAGCGAGCGCCGGCAGCGCCATCCGTCTCCAGAAGGTGGGCGGCATGCGACTGGCGATGAGCATGATCGGGATGCCGATGGCGGCGAACATGAGTTGCTTGCCTGCACCGCCGAACGCGCCCTGGTTGGCCAGCATGGAGTCGACCGACGACGACGAGAGCACCATCACCACGCCGAAGATCACCAGGAACAGGGTGGTGCCGAGCAGGAGGAAGTAGTTGCCGCCGTCGGCGCGGAAGACGCGGCCGAGTGAGATGCGGGCGGCGGATGCCGTGGAGGCGACCTGCTGGCGCCTACTGGTCGTCTCGCCGGGTCGGGGCTGCGTCTGCGTCATCCGCCTCCCCCTTCAGGTACTCGTGCACGGCCTGCGTGAACAGGTGCCCCCGCTCGGCGTAATCCGCGAACTGATCCATCGAGGCGGCGGCCGGAGCGAGGAGGACGGTGTCCCCTGCCCGTGCCACCTCGGCGGCCAGACGGACCGCGCGGGGCATCACGTCTCCAGTGTCATCGGTGTCGACCTCGGCGAGGGGCAGCTCGGGGGCGTGTCGCTCGAATGCGGCGCGGAGTTCCGACCGATCGACGCCGATGAGCACGGCGCCGCGAAGGCGGTGGGCCTGCGTGCGCACCAGGTCGTCGATGTCGACGCCCTTCAGCAGCCCGCCGGCGATCCAGACGACGGACCCGAAGGCGCGCAGGGATGCCTGCGCCGCATGCGGGTTGGTTGCCTTGGAGTCGTCCACCCAGCGCACCCCGTCCTCGAACGCGACCGTGGCGATGCGGTGGGCGTCGAGGGTGAAGCTCTCGAGCGCGGTACGGATGGTGAGCGGGTCGACTCCGGCCGACCGCGCGAGGGCCGCGGCGGCGAGGATGTTGGCCACGACGTGCGGCGCGCCGAGGTCGCGGGCCTCCAGCTCTATGACCGTGGTCAGCTCGATGGCCGTGTTGCGACGGTCCTCGAGGAAGGCTCGGTCGCACAGGATGCCGTCGACG
Organism: Orlajensenia flava; assembly: GCF_004801905.1. Classification (GTDB taxonomy): domain Bacteria; phylum Actinomycetota; class Actinomycetes; order Actinomycetales; family Microbacteriaceae; genus Orlajensenia; species Orlajensenia flava. The sequence continues at coordinate 640,819 of NZ_SSSN01000003.1, forward strand.
ACTCCGAAGTCGCTGGGACCCGGGACGCCGAGTCCGAACCCGATCGCCCGTGCGCCCTCCTGCACCTCGGCGTCCTCGACCATGCGCTGGGTGTTCTCGTCGGCCTTGTTGTAGACGCAGGCCACCCGGGTGTTGGCGTAGACCGTCGCCTTCGCGTCGCGGTAGGCCTCGAACGAGCCGTGCCAGTCGATGTGGTCGTCGGCGAGGTTGAGGCAGACGGCCGAGTGCGGCGCCAGTGCGCCGGGGCCTGAACGTCGCAGGTGATGCAGCTGGTAGCTGGATAGCTCGACCACGAGCACGTCCCAGCCCTGCGGATCGCGCACCGCGTCGAGCACGGGTACGCCGATGTTGCCGCACGGCGCCACGCGGAGGCCGGCTGCCGCGAGGAACGCGGCCGTGAGCTGGACAGTGGTGGTCTTGCCGTTGGTGCCGGTCACGAGGATCCACTCCGCGGGATCACCGACCTTGTCGCGCAGCCGCCACGCCAGCTCGATGTCGCCCCAGACGGGAACTCCGGTCTGTTCGGCCCACGCCAGTACGGGATGGTCGGGGTGGAACCCGGGAGACGCGATGACGAGGTCGGGACGATGGTCGATGAGGGAGGCGGGTGCATCATCGAGCGGCTCGACGACGAGTCGGGCGCCGATGACGTCGACAAGGCCGGCGCGTTCGTCGTCAGCCGACGACGTGAGCACGAGGACATCGGCTCCCAGTTCGGCGAGGGTGTCGGCCGCGGCGAATCCGGTGACGCCGAGGCCCAGGACGACGACCCGGAGTCCGCGCCAGTCCGCGTGCCAACTGGTCAGGCCGTCGAGACGGTCGGCGGCATCCGTTCCGCTCACCGCGAGAGCCACTCGAGGTAGAACGACCCGACGCCGACCGCGACGAGCAGGCCGGCGACGATCCAGAAGCGCACCACGACGGTGATCTCCGCCCAGCCCTTGAGCTCGAAGTGATGGTGGATCGGACTCATCAGGAAGATGCGTCTGCCGCGGGTGACCTTGAAGTAGGCCCGCTGGACGATCACCGAACCGGCCTCGATCACGAACAGTCCGCCGATGAAGACGAGCAGGAGTTCGGTGTGGCTGAGGACGGCGAGGGCGGCGAGCGCTCCGCCGAGTGCGAGCGATCCGGTGTCGCCCATGAAGATCTGCGCCGGCGAGGTGTTCCACCACAGGAAGCCGATGAGCGCGCCGACGATCGCGGTGGCGATGATGGCCAGGTCGAACGGATCGCGGACCCCGTAGCACTTGTAGACGTTGTCAGGGTCGATCGTGTCGCTGAAGCACCATTGCTGGGCCTGCCAGAAGCCGATGATGATGTACGAGCCGATCGCGAAGATCGAGGAACCGCTGGCGAGGCCGTCGAGGCCGTCGGTGACGTTGACGCCGTTCGAGGTGGCCACCGTGATGACGCAGATCCAGACGACGAACAATCCGATGCCGATGACCGTGCCGAGCTTCATGAAATCGAGCGGCAGGTCGCGGATGAAGGAGATGCTGGTCGACGCTGGGGTGATGCCGTTCTTGCTCGGGAAGTTGAGCGCGAGGATCGCGAACACCCCCGCCACCACGACCTGGCCGATCACCTTGGACCAGCCGCCGAGGCCGAGGCTCTGCTGCTTGTGCGTCTTGAGGAAGTCGTCGATGAAGCCGACGACGCCGAGACCGATCATCATGAACAGCACGAGCAGGGCCGAGATGCTGGGCGGCTCGCCGTGGCCCGTGATCAGGCCTGCGATCAGCAGGGCGCCGAAGTAGCCGAACAGCACGGCGACGATGATGACGAGGCCGCCCATCGTGGCTGTGCCTCGCTTGGAGTGATGCGCCTTCGGACCGTCATCGCGGATGAACTGGCCCCATTGCAGCCGGTGGAAGAGCTTGATGAACGCGGGCGTGAGGAAGAGGGTGAATGCGAGCGAGAGCCCGCCGGCGGTCAGGAGCGCTATCACGAATATCGCCCTCCCAACCGGTCCCCGAGGTGACGCAGCCCCGCCGAGTTCGACGACTTGACCAGGACCAGGTCGCCGGGCCCGATGAGACCCTCGAGCAGATCGTAGGCCGCATCCGCGTCGTCCACGATGGCCGACTCGCCGTCCCACGATCCTTCGTTGATGGTGGAGATGTGCAGCCGCCGGGCCTCCTGGCCCACCACGACCATCTGCGAGATGCCGAGCCGGACGGCGAGAAGACCGATGCGGTCGTGCTCCTCGCCCGCGAACTCGCCGAGCTCGCTCATCTCGCCCAGCACAGCGATGGTGCGCTGGCCGGGTGCGGCGATCTGCGCGAGCGTCTTGAGCGCGGCGGACATGGAATCGGGGCTCGCGTTGTACGCGTCGTTGATGATGGTGACGCCGTCGCGGCCGCCCATGACCTCCATGCGCCAGCGCTCCGCGAGCCGGACGGACTCCAGCGCCGAGACGATGTCGTCGATGCCGACGCCCCACTCCTCGGCCACCGCGGCTGCCGCGAGGGCGTTCATGACGTGATGCTCCCCGAGCACGCGGAAGTGCATGGCACGGCTCTCGCCCGACGCCAGGTGGAGGGTGAAGGAGGTGCCATCCGCCGACACGTGGATGTCACTGGCGTGGACGGCGGCATCCGTCCCCATCCCGAACCAGACGACGCGTGCCGGTGTGAGTGCGGCCATGGCGGCGACCCGCGGGTCGTCGGCGTTGAGGACGGCGACGGCGGAGGACGGCAGATCGGTCACCATCTCGCTCTTGGCGCGCTGGGTGGCCTCGATTCCTCCGAACCCACCCGCGTGGGCGAGGCCGACCTTGAGGACCACGCCGATGTCGGGCGTCGCCAGCCGGATGAGCCGGGCGATCTCGCCGATGCCGCTCGCTCCCATCTCGGCGACGAGGAAGCGGGTCTCGTCCGTCACCTCGAGCATCGTCAAGGGCGCGCCCACCTCGTTGTTGAACGACGCCCTCGGGGCGATGGTCGGCCCGACGCGCTCGAGGATGGCGCGCAGCAGGTTCTTGGTGGTGGTCTTGCCGTTGGACCCCGTCACGCCGACGATCTTCAGGACACCGGATGCGCGAACGCGTTCCACGACCTCGTGCGCGAGCGCTCCGAGCGCATCGACGGTGTCGGCGACCACGAGTTGCGGCACGGCGGCCTGCTGGGGCCGCTCGACGACGAGCAGTGCGGCGCCCGCCTCAACGGCCTGCGGCACGAACAGGTGCCCGTCGGTGAACTCCCCCGGCTTGGCGAAGAAGACGTCACCCGCCGCGACCTCACGGGAGTCGGTGTGCGATGCGCCCGCGATGACGGTGTCCGAGGTCGCGTCGGTGCCGTCGAGGCGCAGGGTTCCGCCCGTCGCCGCGGCGATCTCGGCGAGCGTGAGAGCGATCATGTCAGAGCCACCCGGCTTCCTGGAGGGCGAGGCGGGCGTCGTCGCGCGCGGAGTACGGCAGCTTCTCGCCGGCCACCTCGTGGTAGTCCTCGTGGCCGGGTCCGGCGTAGAGCACGGCGTCGCCATCGTCGGCAAGGGCGAGGGCGGCCCGGAAGGCCGCACGCGGGTCGGCGATCTCGTGGAACTCGCCGTCTGGGCGGGCTTCGCGGGCACCGGCCAGCAGGGCGGCGCGGATCGCGGCCGGGTCCTCGAAGCGAGGGTGGAAGTCGGTGATGACCACCGCATCCGCCCCGCGCGCGGCGATGGCGCCCATGTCGTGCCGCTTCGTGGTGTCGCGGTCGCCGTCGGCGCCGAACACCATGATGATGCGTCCAGACGTGGTCTTGCGGATGGCGGCGAGCGTGTTGAGGAAGGCGTCGGGACTGTGACCGTAGTCGATGTAGACGCGCGGCCCGCTCTCGCCGGCGATCTGCTCCGCGCGGCCAGGGATGTAGGCGCGGATGCCGCCGTCGCGCTCGAGCACGTGGGCGATCGCGTCGAGGTCGTAACCCGACTCGACCAGCATGGCGATGGCCAGGGCGGCGTTAGCCGCCATGTACCAGCCCAGCAGGGGAACGCTGGTGGTGAGCGATCGTCCGTCCGGTCCCTCGAGGCTGAAGACGGTCTCGTCGGACGACTCCTCGACGACCCGCATGGTCCAGTCGGCCGCGACCTCCTCGCTCGAGGTGAGGGTGCTGACGGGGATACGGGAGGAATCGGCGATGCGACGACCCCAGTCGGAGTCGACCGTGACGACACCGCGTCTGGAGCGATCGGGCTGGAAGAGCTCGAGCTTGGCCTGGAAGTACTCCTCGAAATCGGCGTAGTCGTCGAAGTGGTCGTGGCTGAGGTTGGTGAAACCGGCGACGTCGAACACGAGTCCGTCGACACGGTGCCTGCTGAGCGCCTGGGCGGACACCTCGACGCCGACCGCCCGCACCTCCGCTTCCCTCATGCGGGCGAGGAGGGCGTGTAGTTCGCTGGCCTCCGGAGTGGTGAGCGAGCTCGTGACCGCTTCGTCGCCGATGCGCCGCTCCGCCGTGGTGGTCAGGCCGGCGACGACGCCGAGCTGACCGAGGATGCCGTAGAGCAGGTAGATGACGCTCGTCTTGCCGTTGGTGCCGGTTACCGCGAACAGCGTGGCGGGATTCTCGTCGGTACGGTGGATCCAGGCGGCGACGTCCCCGAGCGCGGCCCGGGCATCCGGCGTCACGAGGACGGGCAGGCCCGATTCGGCCGCGACGCTCGCACCCGCTTCGTCGGTGAGGACGGCGACGGCACCGGCATCCCGGGCGCCTTCGGAGAACGAGGCGCCGTGCGAGTGGCGTCCCGGCACACCGACATAGAGGTCACCGGGCTGGACCGTGCGCGAGTTGAGGCTGACACCCGTGAGCTCGACGCCGTCGATGTCGCCGACCGTGTCGAACTCGAAGGCGTCGACCAGTCCGGAGAGGGCACGAGCCACGGGATGCTGAGGGCGGAGGGACGCCCTTCCGTCTGTCACGTGGCTCTCTTTCTCACCAGTCTGCTGGCAGATCGGGCGCAGGAGCGCCGGATGGTACGACCCGGTACTTCTTGAGCACCTGGCTCATCACGTCCCGGAAGATGGGGGCGGATGCTGCAGAGGTGTTGTTGTTCACCGGGTCAGCCAAGCTTACCGAAACGACGTACTGCGGATCGTCCGCCGGGGCGAAGCCGGCGACCGAGACGAGGTAGCCGTGCGAGTATCCGCCGTTGCCGTCCGGCATCTGCGCCGTACCCGTCTTGGACGCGATGCGGTAGCCCGGGATGTTCCAGATCTTGGACAGCCAGGCCTTCTGGTAGACCATCTCGAGGATGTCGGAATCGCTCTTGGCAGCGGCGGCGGAGACCACTCGGGTACCCTGCGTTGACGGTACATGCGAGACGGTTCCGTCGGGGGCGGTGCAGCCCTCCACCAGCTGGACGGGCATCCGGACGCCTCCGTTCGCGATGGTCTGGTAGACGCTCGCCATCTGCACGGCGGTCGTGGTCAGACCCTGACCGAACATGGTCGCGTACTTGGTCTGGTTGTCCCAGGCATCCGTCCCCGGCTTGTGCAGGATGCCGGTGTCCTCCGCGGGGAATCCCACCTCGCTGGTCGCACCGAGTCCGAACTTCTTGTAGTAGTCGTAGCGCTGGTCATCCGTCATGAGGGCGCCGATCTGCGACATGCCGGTGTTCGAGGACTCGATGAGCACGCCCGTGAGGGTGAGGTCCTCATCGCCGTGCCGCTCGGAGTCGTTGATGTTCGCGCCGTTGGGGAAGATGATGCGGTAGGGCGCGACGACCTGGCTGAGGGGGTTGGCCACTCCTGCGTCCATGGCGCTTGCCGCCGTCAGCGCCTTGAAGGTCGATCCGGGCTCGTAGGAGGCCTGGAAGGCGCGCGAGCCGCGATCGGCGTCGGCGGTTCCGTTGACGTTGTTGGGGTCGACCGTGGGGTAGTCGGCCACGGCGACGAGCTTGCCGGTCTTGACCTCCTGCACGACCACCGTTCCCCACGCTGCGCCGGTGGCCTGGGCCTGCGCTGCGAGGATCTGCTGCACCGAGAACTGCAGGTCGGAGTCGATGGTGAGCTTGAGGGTTCCGCCGTCCTTCGCCGAGGCCTTCTGCACGGTGCTGCCGGGGATGGCCACCCCGTCGACGGCGTCGGTCTGGTAGCTCTCCTCGCCGTCCTTCGCAGCGAGGCACTTCTGCTGAGACCTCTCCAGCCCGGCCTGCGCCTTGCCATCGGAGCCGACGAACCCGATGAGGTTGCCGGCAACAGCCCCGTCCGGGTAGGTGCGGCTCGCGATGCGCTGAGGAACGACCCACGGGATGCCGAGCTTGTCGATCTTCTCGAGGGTCGCCGCGTCGACGCCCTTGACCACGTAGGCGAAGTCCGACTTGGGGTCGGCCGCGAGGGCGTCGGAGATGATCTTCGCCACCGCGTCACCCGAGAGTCCGACGAGGGCGCCGAGCTCCGCCTCGGTCTGCTTCAGGGGGATCGTCACGCCGTCGCGCTCGAACTCCCCGGCCTTCTTCGGCGAGAGGGCGATGTCCCAGCGCAGCACGCTCTGGGCGAGCACCTCGCCGTTGGCGTCGACGATCTGTCCACGGGTGCCGAGGATCTGCGAGGTCGTCGAGCGCGCTTGAAGGGACTTGGCGTTGAGCTCGTCGGCGCGCACGACCTGGATGTCCACCAGACGCACGACGAACACCCCGATGAGGGCGAGCAGGGCGATCATGGCGAAGACCGATCGCCTGCGGGTGGTGCGCTGGTTCATCGGATCCTCTCGGGGGTGATGCTGGGGCTGATGCTCGATGATCGATCAGTGCGTGACCGGGGTCGGAAGCGCGGTGGGTTCCGGCGGTGCTGCGGGGTCGGGCGTCGCTGCGGTCGCCGCGGCAGCCGTATCCGTCGCCCCGGCCGCGGTGGGTGCCGGCGCGGCGCCGGGAGCCGGCTGCTGGGTCACCAGTGGCGCCCCGGTGACGAGCGAGTTCGGCACCAGCGCCCCGGATGACGCTCCGGAACCGTCCGCACGCTGCGGCTGACCGAGCACGGCCCCGTCGGAGAGGCGCAGGTAGACCGGATGCGTGTTGCTCACCATGCCGAGGGCCGCGGCGTTGGCGGCGAGGTACTGCGGGGATCGCACCCGGTCCAGGCTCTCGGTCGCCGTCTGCGCGGCCCGAGTGAGGTTCTTGTTGGCTGTCTCGAGAGTCGCGGTCTCGTAAGCCCCCTCCGAGATCGCGACGCTGAGCAGGAGCTTGACGATGAAGATCACCGCGATGCCCGCGCACGCCGTGATGGCGTAGAACATGCGCGGCCGGGTGCGCCGGGTCGCGCGCGGCGACGGGGCAGGAGCGATTCGGATGCGCGGCGCGGGCGCGGGTGCCGGTGGCTCGGGGGCGGCCGCGGGGATCGCGCTGGAACTCCAGACCGGAACGTAGGGCGCGCGGGCCAGGCTGTCGCTCATGACGCGCTCCTCATTCGTTCCGCGGCACGCAGGCGCACCGGTGTCGCTCGGGGGTTGGCCGCCTTCTCGTCGTCGCTGGCCAGTTCCGCCCCGCGCACGAGTAGCCGGAACAGCGGCTTGTGCTCGGGCAACTCGACCGGCAGGCCGGCGGGCGCGGTGGAGCTCGAGGCAGCCGCGAGAGCGTGCTTGACGATGCGGTCCTCGAGCGACTGGTAGGCGAGCACGACGATGCGGCCTCCGACGCGCAGCGCGTCGAGGGAATCGGGGACGGCACGCTCGAGCACGGCGAGTTCTTGATTGACCTCGATGCGGATGGCCTGGAAGACGCGCTTGGCGGGGTGCCCGGTGCGCTGGATCGCGACGGGCGTGGCATCCGATATGACCTTGACCAGCTGGGCCGACCGCGTGAACGGCGCCGCATCGCGCGATCGCACGATGGCGCGAGCGTAGCGCGCCGCGAGCTTCTCCTCGCCGTACTCGTGGAAGATGCGGCGGAGGTCGTTCTCCGAGTACTCGGCGAGAACACGTTCGGCGGTCAGCTCGCTCGTGGCGTCCATCCGCATGTCCAGGGGCGCGTCCTTGGAGTAGGAGAACCCGCGCTCGACCCGATCGAGCTGCAGCGATGAGACGCCGAGGTCGAACAACACGGCGTCGACCTCGTCGAATCCTTCCGAGTCGACCGCGTCGAGGATTCCGTCGTACACGGTGTGGACGAACCGCGCCCGGTCGCCGAACGGTGCCAGCCGCTCTCGGGCGATGCCCAGGGCATCGAGGTCGCGGTCGAGGCCGATGACCGTGAGCTCGGGGAATCGAGCGAGCAGTGCTTCGGTGTGGCCGCCCATGCCGAGGGTGGCATCGACCAGCACCGCGCCGGGTCGGTCGATGGCGGGCGCGAGCAGCGCGATGGTGCGCTCGAGCATGACGGGGGTGTGGATGCGGTCGATCTCCATGGAGTTCGGGCTGATCCTGCGTCGTGATCCCCATCCGGTCTCGTCTGGCGCCGGGGAAGTGCGTCAGCATGGCCGGCTGGGAGTCACGGCGAAGGAGCTAGAAGAGGCCCGGAATCACCTCCTCCGTCGTGTTCGCGAAGGTGGCTTCCTGCTCCGTGAGGTAGGTCTCCCACGCGGAGGAGTCCCAGATCTCGACGCGACTGCCCGCTCCGATGACCGTGAGGTCGCGTTCGAGACCGGCGTAGGCGCGGAGGTTCGCAGGGATGCCGACGCGATTCTGCTTGTCCGGTGTCTCGCTGCTGGCTCCGGAGAGGAAGACGCGCAGGTAGTCCCGCGCCTGCTTGCTGGTCACCGGCGCCTGCCGGATCTTGTCGTGGAGGTCCTCGAACTCGCGGGCCGAGAAGACGTACAGGCAGTGCTCCTGCCCGCGGGTCATGACGATGCCGGTGGACAGTTCGTCACGGAACTTGGCGGGGAGGATGACGCGACCCTTCTCGTCGAGCTTCGGCGCATAGGTACCGAGGAACACGGATCTCACCCCCCACTTTTCCGGCCAAGGTTGCGGTGTGGCTCCACTTTACTCCACTACGTACCACTTGGTACCGACATTGACCGGTGGATTCCCGAAGTGGGGTGGTAGACGCCCGGAATCACGGGGACCAACGCTGTGGAGGGAAATGGAGCAATATGACACCCCATGAGCCGGATCCGGGCATGAAAAAAGGGCCGATCAGTGATCGGCCCTACGGGGTGGAGCGGAAGGGAGACCTACTGGCCTTCCTGCCGATCGTCCCAACGCTGGTTGAGTCTGTCCATGAAGCCCTGTTTGGAGCCACCCGCCTTCGGCGCAGAGGTGGTGGGGAGCTCCTCTGGAGCAGCCGAACGCTTCGACGGCGCAATCGCGACCATCACCCCGGCGAACATCAACACGAACCCGCCAATGCCCAGCACGAGCACCTGAATGGCGACCCCGGCTATGAGTGCACCGACTCCCGCGATCGCGATGAGGACACCGATGACGATCGCTCGATAGTTGGGGCGACCTCGTCGGCCACCCACGTGCGCGACGAAATCGGCATCGTTGTGATAGAGACCGCGCTCCATCTCATCGAGGAGGCGCTGCTCCTGCTCTGAAAGCGGCATCTGATTCCCTTCGCACTCGGGACCAGGCGAGATACATCCGAAAGTCTATCTCCCCCGCGATAGCTAGGCTAGGCGCGTGGCGGAAAGCACTCGACTGGTTGATCTCGTCCACGAGCGCATCGCTGGGTTCGTGACGGATCGTGCATCAATTCTCACCTCCGTCAGTGAGGAACTCGATCCGCTGGTCGATATCTCACGGCGGTTTCTCAGCGGTGGCAAGCGCTACCGCGCCCTGTTCTGCTACTGGGGGTGGCAGGCGGCCTCTGGCGAGCCGGATGGCTTCGATCCGTTCGCGGATGACGAGGACTCCCGGCCGTCGACCGCGGTGGTCGGCGCGGCCTCCGCTCTCGAGGTGTTCCACGCCGCAGCGCTCGTCCACGACGACATCATCGACAACTCGGACACGCGGCGGGGATCGCCCTCTGCGCACCGCCTGTTCCAGAGCCTGCACCGATCATCAGGGTGGGCAGGCGACGGAGCCGACTTCGGGCGCTCCACGGCGATCCTGCACGGCGACCTGCTCCTCGGATGGAGCGACGAACTGCTCGATGACGCCCTCGACGAGCTCGCGGATCGCGCCGCCGCCCGCCGTGCCCGCGGCGAGTTCAATCGCATGCGCACCGAGGTGACCGCCGGGCAGTACCTGGACATCCTCGAGGAGCGAGCGTGGCCGACGCGGGACGAGTCCGAGTTCCGCGAGCGGGCCGAGAATGTGATCGTCTACAAGTCGGCGAAGTACAGCGTGCTCGCCCCGCTCGTCATCGGCGCGGCGATGGCCGGCGGAACGGATGCCCAGCTGAGTGCGCTGCGCTCGTTCGGGCTCCCGCTGGGCATCGCGTTCCAGTTGCGCGACGACCTGCTCGGGGTGTTCGGCGACGAGCAGGTGACCGGCAAGCCCAGCGGGGACGACCTGCGCGAGGGCAAGCGCACGATGCTCATCGCCTTGGCCCGCGAGCAGCTGCCGACCGGCGCGCGCCGGTTGCTCGACGAACTGCTCGGCGACCCCGACCTGGACGACGAGCAGATCCGACTGCTGCAGTCGACCATCCGCGAGAGTGGAGCGGTGGACGAGGTCGAGGCTCTCATCGCCCGAAATGTCGTCCGGGCGATCACCGCGCTGACGGATGCGCCGCTCACGCGGACGGCGCGACGCGAACTGACGGCACTCGCCGAGACGGTCACCCGCCGCGCGGCGTGACCGTCAGGCCCCAGCCTTGCCTCGGGCCTCAGGCCTCAGGCCTCAGGCCTCAGGCCTCAGGCGAGAGCTTGGGCGACGCGGCGGACCTCGGCCTTGCGGCCGTTGCGCAGCGCGTCGATCGGGGCAGCCTCCAAGGCGTCGTCCGTCTCCAGCAACCAGGCCATCGCCTCATCGTCATCGAAGCCGGCGTCGCCGAGCACGATGAGGGTGCCGCGGAGTTCGTGCAGCGGCTCGTCGTCGCGCAGGAAATCGGCTGGCACCTGCAGCACCCCGTCCCGCCGGACGGCGAGCAGGTGGCGGTCTTCGATGAGGCGGCGCACACGGCTGGGCCCGACGCCCAGCATGTCGACGAGATCGGGAACGGTCAGCCACGAGCGGTCGGAGTCGGTCACCTCTACAGCGTGCCATGCCGCCGAGACCGTATCCAACCGCGTGCCCTCTCGAAGAAAGAATTCGCCGTCGTCGGCTCGAGTCACATGAGTAACGTGTGTAACATCTGTACCGGTAATTGACATCCGCTCATCTATGCATCGCCCCGGGATGCTACGGAGGACCCGCGCATGACGCTCACCACGATGGCGATAGCCGGAGCACTGGCCGTGACGGTCGTCCCCTCTCCCGCCGCCCCGGAATACACCGTCGTCGACGGGGACTCCGTGAGCGCGATCGCCGATCGCTTCGGCCTCACCACCGACGACGTCCTGACGCTCAACGGCTTGGAACGGTCGAGCCTCATCTTCCCCGGCCAGGTACTCCGCCTGCTCCCGGCAGACAGCCCTCCCCCGACACCCGAAGCGGCACCGGCTCCGCCGCCCGTTCCCGCCGCACCCGCGCCGGCGGCCGCCGCACACGTCGTCGTCTCCGGCGACACGGTCAGCGCGATCGCATCGAGCGCAGGCGTCGGGGTGCAGGCCCTGCTCGACGCCAACGGACTCACTTGGTCGAGCATCATCTACCCCGGCCAGCAGCTGGTGTTCCCCGCGACGACAGCATCCGCTGCTCCCGCCCCGGCTCCGGCGCCCGTCCCGGCTCCGGTCGTCCCCGTCGCCGACTCCCAACCCCTGGCGGCGGTCGATCCGGCCGCCGTCATCCCGCTGTCCGACGAGATGCGCGCGAACGCAGCCACGATCATCCGGATCGGTCGCTCGCTCGGCGTGAGCGACCAGGGCCTCGTGATCGCGCTGGCCGCTGCGGCGCAGGAATCGCGATTGCGCAACGTCGACTACGGCGACGCCGACTCGCTCGGACTCTTCCAACAGCGCCCCAGCACGGGATGGGGAACGCCCGAGCAGGTGATGGACCCCGTACGGGCGACCGATGCGTTCTTCGGGGGGCCCGCGAACCCCAACGGCACTCTCACACGCGGACTGCTGGACATCCCGGGGTGGGAATCGATGACCGTCACGCAGGCGGCTCAAGCCGTGCAGATCTCGGCGCACCCCGACGCCTATGCGGCATGGGAGACCTCCGCCCGCCAGTGGCTGTCCGAGCTCGGCTGAGCATCACGGATAGGCCTCGAATGCCCGCGTGCACGGTGTTTTAGCGGGGAGAAGACACCTGCGATCCGTAGAATCGCGCAGGTGACGATTACGCCCACCGACCCGATGCTGGGCCGTCTCATCGACGGCCGGTATCAGGTGCGCTCGCGGATCGCCCGGGGCGGCATGGCGACGGTGTACCTTGCCACCGATCTGAGGCTCGAGCGTCGCGTGGCTATCAAGATCATGCACGGGCACCTGGCCGATGACAACACCTTCAAGAGTCGCTTCGTGCAGGAGGCTCGATCGGCCGCTCGGCTGGCGCATCCGAATGTCGTCAACGTCTTCGACCAGGGTCAGGACTCCGACATGGCCTACCTGGTCATGGAGTATCTGCCCGGCATCACGCTCCGGGACCTGCTGAAGGACTACGGGCGGCTGACGCCCGAGCAGACGATCGACATCCTCTCGGCTGTGCTCGCGGGACTCGCGGCCGCGCACAAGGCCGGGATCGTGCATCGCGACGTCAAGCCCGAGAACGTGCTGCTCGCCGATGACGGGCGCATCAAGCTGGGCGACTTCGGCCTTGCTCGGGCGGCGAGCGCGAACACGGCGACCGGGCAGGCCCTGCTCGGAACCATCGCGTACCTCTCCCCCGAGCTCGTCACGCGCGGAGTCGCCGACGCCCGCAGCGACATCTACGCGCTCGGCATCATGATGTACGAGATGCTCGCCGGAGTGCAGCCCTTCGTCGGCGAGGCGCCCATGCAGATCGCCTACCAGCACGCCAACGACCAAGTCCCCCGGCCCAGCGCCGTCGTTCCGAGCGTCCCCCACGAACTCGATGACCTCGTGATCTGGGCGACCGCTCGCGATCCCGAAGCGCGGCCCCGTGACGCGCGCGTCATGTTCGAGCGCCTCACCGACGTCGAGAAGCTCGTGCGCGACCCCGCAGCAGCCGCGGCTGAAGGACTGCAGCCCACGATGGTGCTGCCATCCATCGAGGCATCGCCCGCCGATACCGGCGGAGCGACCCAGGTCATCGCCGCTCCCGGCCGGCACCGCACGGGACCCGTCGCACCCGACGCGACCACGACCCTCGCGACGGTGGCGCGCACACGGGGCAGACGCGGGTACTGGTGGATCGCGCTGTTACTCATCGTCGCGTCGATGGCCGGAGCGACGGGGTGGTACTTCGGCGCCGGACCCGGGTCGTTCACGACGGTTCCGAGCGTCGTCGGGGTCGGTCAGGCCGACGCGAAGAAGGCCCTCGAGGACGCGGGGTTCACGGTCAAGCTCGACCAGCGCAACGATCCCGTCGTCCCGCAGGGCGCAGCATCCGGCACCGACCCGGCCGCCGGTGCCTCCGCGGGACGTGGCTCGACGGTCACGCTCTTCCTCTCGCTGGGTCCGGCGATCCTCGATGTCCCGACGGTCGTCGGCAGCCAGGAGACGGATGCGCGCACCGCGCTGGCGCGGTTCACGGTCGCGGGTGAGTCCTCGAAGCAGTTCTCCGACCAGGCGGCCGGCGTGGTGCTGGCCGCTCTCGGCGCCGATGGGAACGCCCTGCCGGCGCAGTATCCGGAGAAGGGCGCCATCACGCTCGTGGTCTCGGCCGGGGCGATTCCGGATGTCGCGGGCAAAAGCATCGACGACGCGACGGCGACCCTGACCGCTGCGGGCTTGGCACCGACCGTCGGCGACGGCGAGTTCAGCGACACCGTCCCGAAGGACACGGTGATCAGCGCGAAGACGTCCACCGACCCGGTCAAGCTGGGCGACCCCATCACGATCGTGCCGTCGAAGGGCGTCGACCTGGTCGCGGTGCCCGATGTCAGCGGCAAGACGATCAATCAGGCAGCGAAGATCATCACCGACGCCGGCTTCGCCTTCGACACGAACGTGCCCGAGCTGTTCCGCGACATCGTCACGGTCAACAATCAGAAGCCCGCGGCGGGCGCGCAGCTGAAGCGCGGCAGCACGGTCACCGCGAACTACAACTGACCCGGAGCGCCGGCGCGCCGCTCAGCAACGGTGCCATAACGCGCATCCGCCAGAGCAGAAGTGCCATAACGCGCATCCGCAATCGGAGCGCCGGAAACGTGTCATAACGCGCATACCGGGCGGCAGCGGTGCCACAACGCGCATGTGCAGTGCGCATCCGCGGTCGCAGTGCAAGCAACGGTGCCATAACGCGCATCCGCCAGAGCAGAAGTGCCATAACGCGCATCCGCCAGAGCAGAAGTGCCATAACGCGCATCCGCAATCGCGCCACGGCGCGCAGCGGGCGCTCAGGTGCGGTCGGAGAGCTCCTCGGCCACCAGGAACGCGAGCTCGAGCGACTGCATGTGGTTCAGGCGCGGGTCGCAGAGCGACTCGTACCGCGTCGCGAGGTCCGCCTCGTCGATGTGCTCCGACCCGCCGAGGCACTCGGTCACGTCGTCGCCGGTGAGTTCGACGTGGATGCCGCCGGGGTGCGTTCCGGCCGCCCGGTGCGCCTCGAAGAATCCCTTGACCTCATCGACGACATCCTCGAACCGACGCGTCTTATAGCCGGTCGGCGTCGTGAGGCCGTTGCCGTGCATGGGGTCGGAGACCCACAGCGGGCGGGCGTCGCTGGCCTTGACGGCTTCGAGTAGCGGCGGCAGCGCGTCGCGCACCCGTCCGGCGCCCATCCGCGTGATGAAGGTGAGTCGCCCGGGCTCGCGGTTCGGGTCGAGCTTGTCGATGAGCGCGAGCATGTCGTCGACGCTCGTCGACGGACCGAGCTTGACGCCGATCGGGTTGCGCACGCGGGAGAGGAAGTCGACGTGCGCGCCATCGAGGTCCCGGGTTCGCTCGCCGATCCAGACGAAGTGCGCCGAGGTGTTGTACGGCGTTCCGGTGCGCGAGTCGATGCGCGTCATCGGGCGCTCGTAGTCCATCAGCAGACCCTCGTGGGCCGTGTAGAACTCGACCCGCTTGAGCTCGTCGAAGTCGGCCCCCGCCGCCTCCATGAACCGAACAGCCCGGTCGATCTCTCGGGCCAGACCCTCGTAGCGCTGGTTGGCCGGGTTGGCGGCGAAGCCCCTGTTCCAGCTGTGCACCTGGCGCAGGTCGGCGAATCCGCCCTGGGTGAAGGCACGGATGAGGTTCAGTGTCGATGCCGCCGTGTGGTAGCCCTGGACGAGTCTCGAGGGGTCGGGCGTTCTGGCCTGCGGCGTGAAGTCGTAGCCGTTCACGATGTCGCCGCGGTAGGCGGGAAGCGTCACGTCCCCGCGCTTCTCGAAGTCGCTCGAACGCGGCTTGGCGAACTGGCCGGCCATCCGGCCCATCTTGACCACGGGAACGGATGCGCCGTAGGTCAGCACCACCGCCATCTGGAGGAGCGTCTTGACGCGGTTGCGGATCTGATCGGCCGTCGCTCCGGCGAAGGTCTCCGCGCAGTCACCGCCCTGCAGCAGGAAGGCCCGTCCATCGGCCGCAGCGGCGAGACGCTCCCGGAGGTTGTCGACCTCGCCCGCGAACACCAGCGGAGGGAGCGTGGCGATCTGGGCTGATGCGGCCGCGGCCGCTTCGGCGTCCGGCCACGCGGGCTGCTGCTTGATGGGAAGTCCGCGCCAGTGGTCGAGACCCTCGATGACCGACTTGTCAGCGTGCACGACGGGCTCGGCGGGGTCTTCCACGGGGGTCTTCCTCATTCTGCGATCGGTCGTGTCGACGCGCGGAAAGCACGGCGGCACACGTGGGCGACAGCCTACCGCGAAAGGGCGGCGCGCCTCTCCTTCACAGAACTGGCGTACATGTCGACGTATTCCTGCCCGCTCAGCCGGTCGAGTTCATACATGATCTCGTCCGTCACACTGCGCAACACGAACCGATCGGACTCGAGGCCCTCGAAACGCGAGAAGTCCAGCGGGTCGCCGAACACCATTCCCACCCGACGCACCTTCGGCACCCGCTTGCCGATCGGCATGACCTTCTCGGTGTCGATCATCGCCACCGGGATGATCGGGACGCCCGCCTCGAGCACCATCCGAGCAACACCCGTGCGCCCGCGGTACAGCCGCCCGTCAGGGCTCCTCGTCCCCTCGGGATAGATGCCGAGGACGGATCCCTCCCCCAGCACCTTCAATCCCGTGATGAGGGATGCCTCGGATGCCTTACCTCCCGAGCGGTCGATGGGCAACTGGCCGGCGGCGTTCATGAACACCCGCGTCGCCCAGCCCTTGAGGCCCTTCCCCGTGAAGTACTCGCTCTTGGCGAGGAAGACCATGCGCCGCTTCATCACGAGCGGAAGGAAGATCGAGTCGATGAACGAGAGGTGGTTGCTCGCCATGATCACGGCACCACGATCGGGTACCTTCTCCATGCCGACGATCCACGGGCGGAAGATGCTGAGCACGAGTGGGCCGACCACGATGTGCTTCATCACCCAATAGAACATGCCGACTCCTTCGACGCCCGCCTCAGCCTAGTGGCAGGCTCAGGCGGCGCCGACACCGAGACGGGCGAGGTCCGCCGCGCCGACGACGCCGGCGTCGTTGAACAGTTCGGCGATGAGGAAGTCGGGTTCGGGGTGGTAGCCGCGAGCCGGGAGGTTCTCCAGGTAGGCCGCTCGGATGGGCTCGAGCAGCGCGTCACCGGCGGCGGCCACCCCGCCACCGAAGACGAACACCTGCGGGTCCAGGACGGCAGACAGGCTGGCGGATGCCTCACCGAGCCACCGGCCGAGCGTGCGGAGGGCGGCGAGCGCACCGGGGTCCTCCTCCGCGATGAGTCGTCCGACGTCGTCGCCGGTCAGCTTCCCCGTGCGCCGGCGCGCCTCGGCCAGGCTCTGGCCGATGCCGGCCGCATCCGCGAGTTCGTTGGCATAGCGCAGAAGGGCACGGCCCGACCCGTACTGCTCGATGCAGCCGTGCGCTCCGCATCCGCACGGCAGTCCACCGGGAACCACCCGCATGTGGCCGATCTCCGCGCCGGCGCCGAAGCCCCCACGCAGGAGTGTGTCCCGCACCACGATGGCGCCGCCGACGCCGGTGCCGATCGTGAGTGTGACCATGTCGCTGTACAGGCGACCCGCCCCATAGCGGAACTCCGCCCAGCCGGCGGCGTTCGCGTCATTGTCGATGAACACCGGGAGATCGATGCGCGCCTCGAGCCGGGCGCGGAGCGGCTCGTTGCGCCAGTTGATGTTCGGCGTGTAGTAGACGGTGGACTGTGCGGCGTCGATGAAGCCGGGGGCCGCGACGCCAGCGGCGACGACCTGCTCTCCGTCGCTGAGCGAGGTGATCATGCCGACGATGGCATCGAGCAGTTCGGCCGGCTCCTGCGGCGTCGGAACCCGCTCGGCTGCGACGATGGTGCCGAACTCGTCGACGAGCCCTCCTGCGATCTTCGTGCCGCCGATGTCGATGCCGATTGCGTGCACGATAGCTGGCCTTTCGAACGGTGGCGGAGTGCTGATGCTACCGACAGGAGGCTCGGAGGCGCACCGATTAGAGTGTAACCACCCAGTTCTACCGGTGACGCTCCGCCCCCGCACCGCTGCCGATGGCGAGCGCGGTACGGACGCTCCGCCCCGGTACCGAAGGAGATACCGTGAATCAGTTCGACGCGCCGGCAGCCGTGCCGGCGGACCCCTCCGCCAACACCACCGACCTCCTGGTCGAGCGCGTGAAGGCCACTCCCGACTCGGTGCTGTTCTCGCTGCCGAAGAACGGCGGATGGTCGCCCGTCACGACGCGCGAGTTCCACGCGGCCGTCGTGGCCCTGGCCAAGGGCTTCGTCGCAGCGGGCATCCAGCCCGGCGACAAGGTCGGACTGATGTCGAAGACCCGTTACGAGTGGACCCTCGTCGACTTCGCGATGTGGTTCGCCGGCGCCGTGCTCGTCCCCGTGTACGAGACCAGCTCCCCCACTCAGGTGCGCTGGAACCTGAGCGACTCCGGTGCGATCGCCGTGATCCTCGAGACCGCCGACATGTTCAGCCGGTTCGACGAGGTGCATCCTGAACTGCCGGCCATCGGCAACGTCTGGCAGATCGACCTCGGCGACCTCGACAAGCTGGCCGCGCAGGGCGTCGATGTCCCGGATGCCGAGATCGAGCGCCGCCGCAACCTCGCGGTCGGCAGCGACATTGCCACCCTGATCTACACCTCCGGGTCCACGGGCAAGCCCAAGGGCTGCGTGCTGACCCACTCCAACTTCGTCGAGCTCGCGCGCAACTCGGCCGTCGCCCTCGAGGAGGTCGTCCTCGACCCCAACGGGGCATCCACCCTGCTGTTCATCACGACGGCGCACGTGTTCGCGCGGTTCATCTCCGTGCTGTGCGTCCACGCCGGCGTGCGCGTCGGTCACCAGCCGGACACCAAGCTGCTGCTGCCGTCGCTCGCGAGCTTCAAGCCGACGTTCCTGCTGGCCGTCCCACGCGTCTTCGAGAAGGTCTACAACGTCTCCGAGCAGAAGGCCGAGACCGGCGGTCGCGGCAAGATCTTCCGCGCGGCAGCCGACGCGGCCGTCGAGCACTCACGACTGCTCGAAGCCGGCGAGAAGGTTCCGCTCGGACTGAAGGTGAAGTTCGCCCTGTTCGACCGCCTCGTCTACGCCAAGCTCCGTGCCGCGATGGGCGGCAACGTGCGCTACGCCGTCTCGGGTTCAGCCCCCCTCGGCGCTCGCCTCGGCCACTTCTACCACAGCCTCGGCATCACCATCCTCGAGGGCTACGGCCTTACTGAGACGACGGCTCCCGCGACGGTGAACCTCGCCACGAAGTCGAAGATCGGCACCGTCGGGCCCGCGCTGCCCGGCGTCAGCATCCGTCTGGCCGATGACGGCGAGATCCAGGTGAAGGGCGTCAACGTCTTCCAGGAGTACTGGAAGAACGCGGAGGCGACCGCCGCGGCCTTCGTCGACGGATGGTTCGCGACCGGCGACCTCGGCTCGATCGACGACGACGGTTTCCTCACGATCACGGGACGAAAGAAGGAGATCATCGTCACGGCCGGCGGCAAGAACGTCGCCCCGGCCACGCTCGAGGACCCCATCCGAGCCAACCCGCTCGTGGGCCAGGTCATCGTCGTCGGCGACCAGAAGCCGTTCATCTCAGCCCTAGTCACCCTCGACCCCGAGATGCTGCCGGTGTGGCTGAACAACAACAACGAGGATGCCGGCGTGAGCGTCGAGGAGGCGGCAAAGAACCCGCACGTGCTCGCCGAGATCCAGCGGGCCATCGACGTCGCCAACGAGAACGTGTCGCGGGCCGAGTCGATCCGCAAGTTCACCGTGCTCACCACCGACCTCACCGAGGACAGCGGCCACCTCACGCCCAAGCTCAGCATCAAGCGCAACGTGATCCTCGTCGACTTCGCCGACGTGATCGAGGAGATGTACTCCGGCGCTCCGGCGACGCAGGGCTTCAGCCTGGCGCAGTAGCAGCGCCACTGACCTGCCGCGAGTCAGCGGAGTTCAGAGACGAAACGCCGCAGCGGGACGATCCCGTTTGCGGCGTTTCGTGTTCTATCTCCGCCGACAGGCACCAATCCTCGGTCCTGGCTCTTCCCCGGCGCACCTCATGTGCGCGGGCGCACCGTATACCCTGCGCCGGTGCACGCAGACTGCGCCGGACCCTCGTCGTGCGGACCGATGGGCGTGGGTTCAGAACCAGCTGGACTCGCGCACTTCCTTCATGGCCGAACGCCGGTTCTCCTTCGACAATCGATCGAGGTAGAGCAGGCCGTCGAGGTGGTCGGTCTCGTGCTGCAAGGCCTGCGCCATGAGACCCGTGCCCGAGAGCTCAATCGTGGCGCCATCGAGGTCTATCCCGGTGACCCGGGCGAACGGATAGCGCGGAGTGGGATACCACAGGCCGGGCACGGAGAGGCAGCCCTCCTCGACCGGCTCGGCCTCGCCCGAGACCTCCGCGATGACGGGGTTGAGGATGTAGCCGACCTCGCCGTCGACGTTGTAGCTGAACGCGCGGAGGTTCACGCCGATCTGCGCCGCAGCCACCCCCGCTCGACCCGGCAACTTGACGCTGTCGACGAGGTCGGCGACGAGGGCGCGGACGCGGTGGTCGATCGCCCCGATCGGGTCGGACACGGTCTTCAGGACGGGATCGCCGAATAGGCGGATGTCTCGTTCGGTCATTCTCTCTACGTGTCTCGGTGTTCGTGACTGTCGCGGCTCAGATGCCGCGGTCGGCCGGAAGGCCCTCGACGACCTCAGCCGCCAGGACGCGAGCGGCGTGCCGGGTGAGCGGCTTGAGGTCCTTCCAGTGGATGACCGAGCCCGCCGCGAGCACCGGATCGTACGGGATGCGCACGATCTCGCGCACGCGCGACTGGAAATGGGTCTCGATCTCCGACAGCTTGACGAGGTTGGTGCCCTGCGTGGCGGTGTTGAGCGCGACGACGGCGTTGGCGACCAGCTCGCCGTATCCGTTCGCCTCGAGCCAGGTGAGCGTCTCTGATGCCAGCCGCGCCTCGTCAACGCTGCCGCCCGACACGATGACGATGGAATCGGCCCGGCCGAGCGTGGCGCGCATGACGGAGTGCACGATGCCTGTTCCGCAGTCGGTCAGCACGATCGAATAGAAGCGGGCGGCGAGGTCGGCCACCACGTTGTAGTCGTCGTCGCTGAACGCCTCGGAGAGCAGGGGGTCGGTGTCGGATGCCAGCACGTCGAGTCGAGTCTCGTCGCGGGAGACCAGCGCAGAGAAATCGGTGTATCCGCCGATCGACGCCGCCTTGTTCACCACGTCGCGCACGGTGGCACGGGTGAGCTTCGCCACGCGCTCACTCAGTGTTCCCCGGTCGGGGTTGGCGTCGACGGCGATCACCCGGTCTTCGCGGGAGTCCGCGAGCGCCATGCCCAGCAGGGCGGTGACGGTGGTCTTGCCGACGCCGCCCTTGCGGGTGAGAACGGGGACGAACCGCGTTCCGCCGCTGAAGGAGCGCTGAATGCGCGTGTCCAGCTCCTTGCGGGCCCGGACCTTCTTGGAGTCACCGAGGTTGATGACGCCGAAGCTGGCGGCGTACAGCCCGTGGCTCACACCACCCTCGGGGGCGGGCCGGGTCTTGCGATTGGGCTCGAGCAGCCGATCGGCTGTGAGCATGCTCGGTTCCTCGGGGCGTCCGGGCTCGCGAATTACCGGAGCATCGACGGTCTGCGAGGAGACCTGCCGGTGGACGCCGCGCATGGGCGACGTCGGCACGATCACCGAGTGCGTCGTGGCGGGCTCGGGGAGGGCGACCTCGTCGCCGATGGCATCATCGTCGTCATCGTCGCGAGCCGAACGCGGCGAGAGATCGATCGTGACGCCCAGACTCTCGGGCAGCGCGGCCGCCAGGTTACCGGTGTCGGGAGCGAGCTCGCTGTTGTACTCGTCGTCCTGCTCGCGGGCGCGTCGGGTGCGCAGGTCGAGCGGTTCACCGGGTTCGGCCATGCGTTCCCCTCCTCGGATGCCAGGTCGGCTCTGATCGCTGCATGAGAGCCTACTGCGGCCGCACCACGACGAGGAGGTCGCCGGCGTCCACCTGCTGCGTACGCGGGATGGCGAGCCGGTCGACCACTCCGGCGATGGGGCTCGTGATGGCGGCCTCCATCTTCATGGCCTCGATCGACGCGATAGCCTGGCCCGCCTCGATCGCGGCTCCGACCTCCACCTGCAGGGTGACGACACCCGAGAACGGTGCGGCGACCTGGCCGGGCTGGTTGGCGTCGGCCTTCTCGGCAGCCTTGCTCTCGACCGAGACACTGCGATCGCGCACGAACACGGGTCGCAGCTGGCCGTTCAGCGTGGTCATGACGGTGCGCATGCCCTTGTCATCCGCCTCGCCGATCGCCTCGAGGCCGGCGTAGAGGCGAACGCCCTTGTCGATCTCGATGACGTGCTCCGCGCCTTGGCGCAGACCGTAGAGGTAGTCGGGGGTGTCGACGACGGAGAGGTCGCCGAACAGTTCGCGGATCTGCTCGAACTGGCGAGTGGGAGCCGGGAACAGCAGCCGGTTGAGCGTGGCGCGACGGGTGGCGCTGTCGCCGGCGAGTTCGGCGCTCTCGTCGGGCGTCAGCTCGGTGACGCCGACACGGACCGTCCTGCCGGCGAGCACCTTGGTGCGGAACGGCTCAGGCCATCCGCCCGGCAACTCCCCCAGCTCGCCGGCCATGAAGCCGACGACCGAATCGGGCACGTCGTACTTGTCGGGGTTCTCCTCGAAGTCGGCCGGGTCGGCGCGCACCGCGGCCAGGTGCAGGGCGAGGTCGCCGACCACCTTCGAGGACGGGGTCACCTTGGGGATGCGCCCGAGGATGCCGTTCGCCGCCGCATACATGTCCTCGACCAGCTCGAAGTCGTTGGCCAGGCCGAGGGCGATCGCCTGCTGGCGCAGGTTCGAGAGCTGGCCGCCCGGGATCTCGTGGCGGTATACCCGCCCGGTGGGGCCGGCGAGACCCGACTCGAACGGGCGGTAGACCTGGCGCACGGCCTCCCAGTACGGCTCCAGGTCCGAGACCGCCCGCAACGAGAGACCCGTGTCTCGCGGCGTGTTCGCGAGCGCGGCGACGAGGGAGGATGCCGAGGGTTGGCTCGTGGTGCCCGCCATGGGGGCGCTGGCGACGTCGACGGCGTCGACGCCTGCGCGTGCCGCCGCGAGCAGCGTCGCCAGCTGACCGCCCGGGGTGTCATGGGTGTGCAGGTGAACGGGGACGTCGAATCGCTCGCGGAACGCGCCGACGAGCGCCTCGGCTGCCGACGGGCGCAGCAGACCTGCCATGTCCTTGATGGCCAGGATGTGAGCCCCGGACTCGATGATCTGATCGGCCAGGCGCAGGTAGTAATCGAGGGTGTACAGGTCCTCGGCGGGGTCGAGCAGATTTCCCGTGTAGCAGACGGCGACCTCGGCGACGGCGCTGCCCTCCGCGAGCACGGCGTCGATCGCCGGGCGCATCTGGCTGACATCGTTGAGGGCGTCGAAGATGCGGAAGATGTCGACGCCGGTGGCTGCGGCCTCCCGCACGAACGCCTCGGTCACCGCCGTCGGGTAGGGCGTGTATCCGACGGTGTTGCGGCCTCGCAACAGCATCTGGATGTTGATGTTCGGCATCGCATCACGCAGCGCCGCGAGGCGCTCCCACGGATCCTCCCCGAGGAAGCGCAGCGCGACATCGTAGGTCGCACCTCCCCACGCCTCGACCGACAGGAGCTCGGGCGTGAGTCGGGAGACGTACGGCGCGACCGCAACGAGATCGCGGGTGCGCACCCGGGTGGCGAGCAGCGACTGGTGGGCGTCGCGGAAGGTGGTGTCGGTGACAGCCACTGCTGTCTGCGCGCGCAGGGCGGCCGCGAAGCCGGCCGGCCCGAGTTCGAGCAGCCGCTGCCGGGAACCGGCGGGGGCGGGCGCGCTGAGGTCGACATCGGGCAGCTTGTCGGTCGGATCGATGGTGGTGGGTCGAGCGCCGTTCGGCTGGTTGACCGTGACGTCGGCCAGCCAGTTCATGATCTTGGTGCCGCGGTCCTTCGACGGCCGCCCCTTGACCAGGCCGGGACGCTCGTCGATGAAGGAGGTGCTGAGGTCGCCCGCGACGAACGACGGGTCATCGAGCACCGCCTGCAGGAAGGGGATGTTGGTCGAGACGCCGCGGATGCGGAACTCGGCCAGCGCACGTCGGGCCCGTGCGACGGCCGCCGGGAAGTCGCGGCCGCGCGCGGTCATCTTGGCCAGCATGGAGTCGAAGTGCGGGCTGATCTGAGCGCCGGGGTTGATGGTTCCGCCATCCAGACGGATGCCGGCCCCACCGGGTGAGCGGTAGGTGGTGATCTTGCCGGTGTCCGGTCGGAATCCCGCCGCCGGGTCCTCGGTGGTGATGCGGCACTGCAGGGCGGCGCCACGCAACTGGATGCGGTCCTGGGTGAGCCCGAGGTCGACGAGGCTCTCGCCGGCGGCGATGCGGATCTGCGACTGAACGAGGTCGACATCCGTCACCTCCTCCGTCACCGTGTGCTCCACCTGGATGCGGGGGTTCATCTCTATGAAGACGTGCTCGCCCGCTCGCTCGCCCGCGGTGTCGAGCAGGAACTCGACGGTTCCGGCGTTGACGTAGCCGATCGAGCGCGCGAAGGCGATCGCGTCGCGGTAGAGCGCCTGACGGGTCTCCTCGGGCAGGTTGGGCGCCGGCGCGATCTCGACCACCTTCTGGTGGCGACGTTGAACCGAGCAGTCGCGTTCGAACAGGTGGACGGTCTCACCGTCGGCATCCGCGAGCACCTGCACCTCGATGTGACGCGGTCGCAGCACCGCCTGCTCGAGGAACATGGTGGGGTCGCCGAACGCGCTGTCCGCCTCCCGCATGGCCTCCTCGAGCGCCGCGCGCAGCTTCTCGGGGCTGTCGACGCGCCGCATGCCACGACCGCCACCGCCCGCGACGGCCTTGGCGAAGATGGGGAACCCGATGTCGGCGGCCTGCTCGATGAGCAGGTTGACATCGCGGGAGGGCGGGGTCGACGCGAGCACCGGAACGCCGGCCGCGATCGCGTGCTCCTTCGCCGTCACCTTGTTGCCGGCCATCTCGAGCACGTGCTTTCCCGGGCCGATGAACGTGATGCCCGCCTCGGCCGCAGCCTCGGCGAGTTCGGGGTTCTCCGAGAGGAATCCGTAGCCCGGGTAGATGGCGTCGGCACCCGATTCGCGAGCGACCCGGATGATCTCCGTGACGTCGAGATAGGCGCGCACCGGATGCCCCGGCTCACCGATCTGGTAGGCCTCGTCGGCCTTCAGGCGATGCAGGGAATTGCGATCCTCGAACGGGAAGATGGCCACCGTCTTCGCCCCGAGTTCATAGGCGGCTCTGAACGCCCGAATGGCGATTTCTCCGCGATTGGCGACGAGGATCTTCTGGAACATGGAGGCCTTTCAGCGACGCGGAACGCAGGGCGGGCGGTTAGGTTCTCCCAGACTAGTGAAGGTAACGTATCTACTCGTGCACGTACTCTCCGTCAGCTCCCTCAAGGGAGGCGTCGGCAAGACGACGGTGACCCTCGGGCTCGCTTCAGCAGCATTCGCCCGCGGAATCCGCACTCTTGTCGTCGACCTCGACCCGCAGTCTGACGTGTCCACGGGCATGGCTGTCGCCGTGTCCGGACACCTCAACATCGCGGATGTCCTGGCGAGCCCGAAGGAGAAGATCGTTCGCAGCGCGATCGCTCCGAGCGGCTGGACGAAGGGCCGTCCCGGGTCGACACTCGACGTTCTGATCGGCAGTCCTTCGGCCATCAACTACGACGGTCCGCACCCCCACGAGCGCGACATCTGGAAGCTCGAGGACGCTCTGGAGACCATCGAGTCCGATTACGAACTCGTCCTGGTCGACTGCGCCCCGACGCTCAACGCGCTCACCCGCACGGCGTGGGCGGCGAGCGACCGCGTGGCCGTCGTGACGGAGCCCGGGCTCTTCTCCGTGGCAGCCGCCGACCGTGCCCTGCGGGCCATCGAGGAGATCCGGCGCGGCATGTCCAGCCGCCTGCAGCCCCTCGGCATCATCGTCAACCGCACGCGCCTCGCATCACTGGAGCACCAGTACCGCATCAAGGAACTGCGCGACATGTTCGGCCCCCTCGTGCTCAGCCCCCAACTTCCGGAGCGCACCTCCCTGCAGCAGGCGCAGGGCGCCGGTCAGCCGCTGCACGCCTGGCCCGGCGACAGCGCACAGGAGATGGCCCGCTACTTCGACCAGCTGCTCGATCGCGTCATGCGCACCGCTCGCATCGGCGAATACGCCGAACTGTCCTAGCGCTGCTCGAGTAGCGCAGACGCTTCAGCGGCTTCGGGTAAAGGCGCGCGCACGGGTTTCGATACGCGGGCTCCTTCGTCGCTCGCTACTCGACCAGCAGTGGCTGTCATCGGCCCCGCGCTCAACCAGCACTGCGGAGGGGTCAGCTGATCTTGCGCTCGGCGCGACGCGCTGCGAGCTCGTCCATCTGGTCGGCCGGCTGCGTGTCGAGTTCGACGAGAGTGGACTCCACCTCGCGGAGCACCTTGCCGACGGCGATGCCGAACACGCCCTGGCCGCGGCTGACCAGGTCGATGACCTCGTCGTTCGAGGTGCACAGGTAGACGCTCGCTCCATCGCTCATGAGAGTCGTCTGAGCGAGGTCGCTGATGCCGGCCTCGCGCAGCTGGTTGACCGCCGTCCGGATCTGCTGCAGCGAGATGCCGGTGTCGAGCAGGCGCTTGACGAGCTTGAGCACGAGGATGTCGCGGAATCCGTACAACCGCTGCGAGCCCGATCCGGCCGCTCCGCGCACCGTCGGCTCGACGAGCTCCGTGCGTGCCCAGTAGTCCAGCTGGCGGTAGCTGATGCCGGCCGCACGCGCCGCGACGGCCCCGCGATAGCCGGACTGGTCGTCCATCTCGGGCAGGCCGTCCGTGAAGAGCAGCTCGAGTTCGTAGCGATCAGCGTCGCTCCGGCTGAGTTCACTCATCGATTCGCCTCTTCCAGCTGGACGTGCCGCGCGATGGCGCCGCGAACTCCACCGTACTCAGGGGTAGGGGTCCCGGCAATGACATCGGCCCCGCGTGTCGAGCCCGTCATCCGTTCGTGACGCGACCGAGAGCCGAGCGCAGCAGGCTCACGCGGACACGTTCCAGGTGCGCGGCGAGCTCGAGGGCGAGCTCCGCCGATCGCGCCCGACTGGACGCCGTGCGGCGCCGCGAGACGGGTGCGATGGCGCTCTCGATGAGAGCCGCGTCGCGCTCCGCCGCTGCGCGGTAGCCGCGCAGGTGACGAGGCTCGACGCCGGCGCGGCCCAGTTCGACGAGCGCCCGCAGCACCGTCACGGCCTCCTCGCCATAGGTCTCGCCGGGGGTGATGAGAGCCGCAGACACCGCCTCGGTGAACAGGACGGCGGATGCGCCTGACTCGCGCAGCAGGTCGTCCTTGCCGAAGCGGCGCGCCATGGGGAGCATCGTGGGCGTGCCGGGCACGGCGCCGGGGAGGGTGGGTACATGACCGGAGTCGATCTGCTCGAGGTAACCCCGGATGACCTTGAGAGGGAGGTAGTGATCGCGCTGGAGCGCGAGGATGCTGCTGATGCGGTCGAGATCGGCCGAGCAGAACTTGCGGTAGCCGGACTCGGTGCGGGCCGGGGAGATCAGGCCCTGCTCTTCGAGGAAGCGCAGCTTCGACGGGGTGAGTTCGGGAAACTCGGGAGTGAGCCGCGCGAGAACCTGTCCGATGCTGAGCAGAGGGGCGTCAGGCGCCCGGGAGGAGGCGGCCTGGGCCGCCATCACGCACCGGCGAGGTCGAGCCTCGATGAGTAGAACGTGAGCCTGAACTTGCCGATCTGCACCTCGGCACCATCGCTCAGCAGCGCGGTCTCGATGCGCACGCCGTCGAAGTAGGTTCCGTTCAACGAGCCGAGGTCCTTCACCTCGAACGCCGTGCGGTGACGCAGGAACTGCGCGTGATGCCGCGAGACGGTGACGTCGTCGAGGAAGATGTCCGCGTCGGGGTGGCGACCGGCGCTGGTGATGTCGGCGTCGAGCAGGAACCGTGCCCCGGAGTTGGGCCCGCGCCGCACGATCAGCAGCGCCGAACCCGACGGGAGGGCGCCGATGGCCTCCTCCTCCTCACTGGTGAGGTCACTGTCGAGGGCAGCCAGTTGGGCGGCCTGCTCCTGTGAAAAGGTGAGCGTGGTATCGGCGCTCTGCGCTTCGGGCACGGACTCGCTGAATGTGCCGTCGACGTCTTCACCGTCGGACGGCCGCACAGCCGGGTTATCGGACTCGACCACGTGACACCTCCTATCCCTCCAGCGTATCCGATCGGACGGACGCTGCAGGCTGCGGCAGGCGAATGACCCGCGCCGTTTCGATGGCGTAGATGATGCCGGCCCACCAGTACAGGAAGGCACCCCACAACGCCACGGCCCAGCCGATCGGCTCGGCGCCCGGCGCGAGGCTCGGGAAGGCCACTCCGAGCATGATGATGGGCAGTCCGAGGAACAGGGCGAAGGTGGCGACCTTGCCCAGTTGGTGCACAGGCAACGGGCCGTAACCGTTGCTCGCGAGGATGATCCCCAGCACGGCGAGGAACACGTCGCGCCCCACGATGACGGCGACGAGCCACCACGGGATGAGTTCACGCGCGGCGAGGCCGAGGAGGGCTGCGAACAGGTAGAGCCGATCGGCGGCCGGATCGAGCAGCTGGCCCAGCCGGGAGATCTGGTTCAAGCGACGGGCCAGGTAGCCGTCGAGGAAGTCAGTGGCACTGGCGACGGCGAGCACGACCAGCGCGGCGACGTCCTGCGCCGAGATGAGCAGCACGAGGAAGACGGGCACGAGGGCGAGCCGGAAGAAGCTCAGGATGTTGGGCACCGTGAGCACGCGAGAACTCGCTTCGCTCGGGCCGACCACGGGCCGAGTCTACAATGCGATGCATGAACCCCCTCGTCACCTGTCTCTGGATCTGCGGCGTGACGATCGCCCTCACGTGGATCGCCTCGCTCGTCACCCGCGAGTACTCCTGGGTGGACCGCATCTGGTCCATCTCGCCCGTCATCTACGTCTGGGTCTTCGCTGCCGCGAGCGGCATGACGGATGCGCGGCTGGTGCTGATGGCCTGCCTCGTCACGGCCTGGGGCGCCCGGTTGACCTTCAACTTCGCGCGCAAGGGCGGCTACGCCCGCGGAGGCGAGGACTACCGCTGGGCGGCCCTGCGCAAGCGGATGTCGCCCGCGCTCTACCAGGTGTTCAACCTGCTCTTCATCTCGATCTACCAGAACGCCCTCATCCTCGGCATCACGCTGCCGGCGTGGACGGTGTACGCCGCATCGCCTCGCACCCCCCTCGGAATCTGGGACATCCTGATCGCCGTGCTCTTCCTCGCGCTCCTCGCCGGCGAGACCATCGCCGACCAGCAGCAGTGGAACTTCCACCAATGGAAGAAGACGGAGAGCGCGGCCGCCCGCACGCCGTCGCCGACATTCCTCACGACAGGGTTGTTCCGCTACTCGCGTCACCCCAACTTCTTCTTCGAACAGTCGCAGTGGTGGGCGTTCTACCTCTTCGCGATCGTGGCGACGGGCAGCGTCTTCCACTGGACGCTGCTCTTCCCCGTGCTGCTCAGCCTGCTGTTCGTGGGTTCGACCGTGTTCACCGAGGCGATCTCGAAGCAGCGGCATCCGGAATACGTCGACTACCAAGCGGGGACGTCGGCGATCGTGCCGTGGTTCCCCCGCCGGCACCAGCCGACGACCGAGACCGCTTAGTCGCGCAGCAGGGGTCGCAGCGACGGCCAACTCGCCGCGAACCCGGGGTGCAACGGCAGGTCGTCGACCTCGGCGATGGGGATCCACCGCACCTCGATGCTCTCGGGGTCGGCGACGAACGGCTCGAAACGCCGCACGGCGCGCGCGACCACGGTCGTGTACGACCAGAAGCCGAGGTCGTACAGCGAGCTGCCGATCACCTCGACGTCGGCCGGACGGACGCCTGCCTCCTCGCCGGCCTCGCGGATGGCGCCGTCGACCGCGCTCTCGCCTTCATGTCGGGCTCCCCCGGGAAGCCCCCACGTGCCGCCGAAATGGCTCCATTCCGCGCGATGCTGCATGAGCACGCCATCCTCGGGGTGCCACGCCAGGAGGCCGGCAGCTCCGAACCGTCCCCAGAACCGTCGCCCGTCGGGTCCCTCCACCCAGGCGTCGCCGGTCTGTCCGCTCATGCATCCAGCATGCCGCACTCCTGCCGTGCGGGAGTCAGTCGTCGTCGCGGACCGTCATCGCCGTGCCCACATCATCGAGGAAGCGCACCACGGATTCGCGCTCGCCGGGCGTGAGCCGGCGTGCAGCCTCGAGCATCCGCCGGTGGGTCCTCTCCAGGGTCCGGCGCACCTCGTGGTGCGAGGACGGAGTCGGACGGATAATCGCGGCGCGACGGTCGCTCGGGTGCGGCAGTCTCTCGATGTGCCCTGATGCCGAGAGCCGACCGATCAGCTTGGCGGTCGCCGCGGTGGAGATCTGAAGATGGTGGGCGATCTCGGTCGGCCCGACCCCGCGCCCCTCCCGCTCGGCTGCGATGAGGAAGCGGAGAGCGGCCAGATCGGTCTCGTTCATGTCCATGTCGCCCTGCGTGCGCGAGCGCATCCCGTGCTCGGCCCGACGGAACCGACGGAGCGCCTCGAGCACCGCGATGGCCTGCTCGTCGTCGGCGTCATCGTCGTACCAGTAGGGCGCACCGATCGCCGGTGAATCTGTTGGGATCGCCATGGGAATCATGCTAACGTCGAATTCACTAACCCAGTTAGCTATTTGTGGACATTCTCGGGGTGATGCACGATGGTGACGATGACGCTCAACGACACCGGAGCCGCGGCGGAGGACGAGATCGTCCTGCTCGACGGTGACGGTCGCCCCGTGGGCACGGCCCTCAAGTCCGCGGCGCACGGCCCGGACACGGCCCTGCACCTCGCCTTCTCCTGCTACGTGCTGAACGCCGACGGTCGTCTGCTCATCACGCGACGCGCGCTCGACAAGCTGAGCTGGCCAGGCATCTGGACGAACTCGTTCTGCGGCCACCCCCGACCGGCCGAGCCGCTGCTGAGCGCCGTCCGGCGACGCGCGGACTTCGAGCTCGGGATCTCGATCGAGGACATCACTCTCGCACTCCCCTTGTTCCGCTACCGGGCCACCGATGCACACGGAACGGTCGAGAACGAGATCTGCCCCGTCTACGTCGCGCGGACGCGCGACGAGCCGGAGCCCGACCCCCGCGAGGTCGCCGAGTACGTCTGGGCCGAGCCGGATGCCGTCATCCGGGCCGCAGCGGAGACGCCGTGGGCGTTCAGCCCGTGGATGGTCCTGCAGCTCGAGCAGCTGGAGCGCTTCGGTGCTTGACGTCGTGCTCTCCCCCCTTCAGGAGGAGCTCGATCGATACTTCGCGGCAGCGCGGCTGCGCGCGAGCGACTACGGCGAGCACTACGTCGAATTGTGGGACCGTCTGGAGCAGGCCAGCGCGGGCGGCAAGCGCGCCCGGCCGGCCCTCGTGCTGACCGCTCACCGCCATCTCGGCGGATCCGACGAGCGCGCGGCCGTGCAGCTCGCGCTCGCGTTCGAATTGCTGCACACCGCCTTCCTCATCCACGACGACGTCATCGACCACGACGACACCCGCCGCGGCGTGCCGACCCTCATCGGCGCCTTCACCGAGCGCGGCGTCTCCGCCGGGGTCGACCGCGGCTCGTCGCAGAACTGGGGTGAAGCCGCCGCGCTGCTCGCCGGCGACCTCGCGCTCAGTCACGCCCACCGCCTGGTCGCCCAGGTTCAGACGGATGCCGGGACGCGCGACCAGTTGCTGGACATCCTCGACCGGGCCGTCTTCATCTCGGCGGCCGGGGAACTCTCGGATGTGACCAACTCCGCCACTCGCGGATCGCTCCCCGTGAGCGACGTGCTCGCCACCCTCGAGCGCAAGACGGCGGTCTACTCATGCGAGGCACCCCTGCAGGCCGGTGCCGTGCTGGCCGGCGCGGGTGAGGAGGACGTGGCGACGCTCGGGCGATACGGTCGACTGGTGGGCGTGGCGTTCCAGCTCACCGACGACATCCTCGGCGTCTTCGGCGAGGAGGCGACCACCGGCAAGAGCGCCCACGCCGATCTGCGGGAGGGGAAGCACACCACGTTGATAGCTCACGCGGCGACGACGGATGCCTGGCCGGACATCGCACCACACATCGGCGACCCCGAGCTGACCGCTGAACGCGCGGCGGTCGTCCGTGAGCGCCTCCGGGAGTGCGGCGCCCTCGACGACACCCTGCGACTCGCCCGCGGCCATGCCGAGCTCGCCAAGGCCGAGCTCTCGGCATCCGCCCTGCCCTCTGCCCTGACCGCCCAGCTGGCCGTGTTCGCCGACCGAGCCGTGGAGCGTGTGCGGTGAGCGGGCAGGAACCCGATCCGATCGGCGCGTACACCGAGGCTGCCACGGCGAGCGCCGCCACCGTCATCCGGTTCTACTCGACATCGTTCGGGGCGGCCGCGCGGCTGCTGGAACCGGTGGTGCGGGAGCAGGTGCGCTCCATCTACGCGCTCGTGCGGGTCGCCGACGAGGTGGTCGACGGCGCAGCCGCTGCCGCGGGCCTCGACCTCCGCACCCAGCTCGAACAGCTCGACGACCTCGAACGAGAGACCGAGCGGGCGATGGCGATCGGGTTCTCCACCAACCTCGTGGTGCACGCCTTCGCGGTCACCGCACGCCTGACCGGGATCGGCACCGATCTCACCGCGCCGTTCTTCGCCTCCATGCGACGCGACCTCGATGCCGATCCCCTCGACGACGACGAGGTCGCGGCCTACATCCACGGCTCGGCCGAGGTGGTCGGCCTGATGTGCCTGCGCGCGTTCATCATCGGGTCCCATCCGTCGCCCACGGCTCTCGCAGAACTCGAGGACGGCGCGACTCACCTCGGCGCTGCGTTCCAGAAGGTCAACTTCCTGCGCGACCTGTCCGCCGACTGGGTGCGGCTCGGTCGTAACTACTTCCCCGGAGTGGACCCCGCTCACCTCACCGAGCATCAGAAGCACCTCATCCTGGACGACATCGACCTCGACCTCGCCATCGCAGGCCGCTGCATCCCGCACCTCCCCCGCGGGTCTCGGGCCGCCGTCGCCGCCGCTCACGCCCTGTTCGCCCGGCTCGCAGCGAAACTGCGCGGCACACCGGCCGGTTCCCTGCTGACCGCACGCGTACGGGTCCCGGATGCGGAGAAGCTCACCATCGCCGTTCACGCCGCCCTCACCTCGGGCGGACGGGAGCGATGATGCGCACCATCGTGATCGGCGGAGGAATCGCCGGTCTGGCAACGGCGTCACTTCTCGCACGTGAGGGGCGAGAAGTGACGCTGCTCGAGTCGGCGGCCACTGTGGGTGGTCGCGCGGGCAGTTGGGAGCAGGACGGGTTCCGGTTCGACACGGGCCCGTCCTGGTACCTGATGCCCGAGGTGTTCGAGCACTTCTACCGCCTTCACGGCACGACGGCCGCCGAGCAGCTCGACCTCGTGCAGCTCGATCCCGGCTACCGCGTCTACTTCGAGGGCCACCACGAACCCGTCGATATCGCCGCCGGTCGCGCCGAGAACCTCGCCGTCTTCGAGGGCATCGAGCCCGGGGCAGGCGAGGCACTCGACCGCTATCTGGTCTCGGCCGAGTCGACCTATCATGACGCCGTCGACCGCTTCCTCTACACCAGCTTCGCGTCAATGCGCCCGTTCGCCTCCCGCGAGCTGTTGGGCAAAGCCGGGCGGCTCGCGCGGCTGCTGCTGCGCCCGCTCGACCGATTCGCCGCCTCGTACGTGAGCGACAACCGACTCCGCCAGATCCTCGGCTACCCCGCCGTCTTCCTGGGCTCCTCCCCCACCATGACGCCGGCGATGTACCACCTCATGAGCTACCTCGACCTCGACGAGGGGGTCCTCTACCCGCGGGGCGGCTTCACACGGGTGATCGCCTCGATCGCCGACCTCGCACGCGAGAGCGGCGTGCGCATCGTGACGGATGCGCGGGTCACCGCCATCCGCACGACGCCCGGTGCCCGAGCTTCCGTCGCAGGCGTCGACTACGTGCACGACGGGCAGACCGTGTCGCTCAACGCCGACGAGGTCGTCTCGGCGGCCGACCTGCACCACACGGAGACCGAACTGGTCGCGCCCGAGCACCGCAGTTACCCCGAGCGCTGGTGGCGACGGCGCACCTCGGGACCCGGTGCCGTGCTGGTCATGCTCGGCGTGCGCGGGGAACTGCCAGAACTCAGCCACCACACCCTGTTCTTCACCGAGGACTGGGACGAGAACTTCGGCCGCATCTTCGCGTCGGAGGCCTCGATCCCCGAGCCGGCCTCGTTCTACGCGTGCAAGCCGAGCGCTACTGATGACGACGTCGCCCCCGACGGCGACAGCAACCTGTTCCTGCTCATCCCGGTACCGGCCGATCCGGGCATCGGACGCGGTGGTGTCGATGGTTCCGGCGACTCCCAGGTCGAGCTGGTGGCAGACCTCGCCATCCGTCGCCTGTCGGAGTGGGCGGGCATCCCCGACCTGGCCGAACGCGTCGTCGTGCGTCGGACCGTCGGACCCGGCGACTTCGCAGCCGACCTGAACTCCTGGAAGGGCGGCGCGCTCGGGCCGGCGCACACCCTCGGCCAGAGCGCGATGCTGCGCGGCTCGAACGCCTCGAAGCGCGTGACGGGGTTGTACTACGCGGGAGGATCCACGATCCCCGGCATCGGGCTGCCCATGTGCCTCATCAGCGCCGAGATCCTACTCAAGCGCCTGCGGGGAGACACGTCGACGAGTCCGCTGCCCGAACCCGCCCGCGACGGCGCGCCGGCCCGGTGAGCTTCCTCTACCTGGGGGCGCTGCTGGCCTCCCTCGCCGGGATGGTGGTGCTCGACTGGCGCTATCGGCTGTTCTTCTGGCGATCGCCGTGGCGCGCCGTGGTGGTGATGCTCGCCGGCCTCGCCGTGTTCGTGGTGTGGGACGTCGCGGGGATCGCGCTCGGACTGTTCACGCGCGGCGAGTCCTCGATCATGACCGGCGTGCTGCTCGGCCACGAGTTCCCCCTCGAGGAGATCTTCTTCCTCGCCTTCCTCTGCTACCTCACGATGAACCTGTTCGCCGTGTTCGAGCGCCTGCTGGCGGCGCGGAAGGCCGACCGATGAGCTACCCGGTGCTCAACCTCGTCATCCTCGCCCCGGTGGTGGCGATCGCCGTCATCGCCCTCGTTCGACGCCCGAGGATGCTCGCTCCGATCGGCCTGACCGTGCTCTGCACCGTCATCCTCACCGCCGTCTTCGACAACATCATGATCGCCAACGGCATCGTCGCCTACGACCTGGCCGGACGATCGGGGTGGGGCGTCGGGCTCGCGCCCGTCGAGGACTTCGCCTATCCGTTGGCCGCCGCGTTGCTGCTGCCCTCCCTATGGGCTCTCGTGGGCGGCCCGTCTGATGAGCAGGCGGCGGATGATGCCTCCTCCCTCGGGACGGCGCGGAGCGAGGAGAAGGCGGATGCAGCAGACTGAGCGGGTGGACGCGCATCGCCCCTCCCTCGCCGGACAGGTGCTGCTATCGTCGCGACCGCTGAGCTGGATCAACACCGCCTACCCGTTCGCGGCCGCGTACGTGCTCACGACCGGGCGCATCGATGCGCTGCTGATCGTGGGAACCCTGTTCTTCCTGGTGCCGTACAACCTGTTGATGTACGGCGTGAACGACGTCTTCGACTACGAGTCCGACCTGCGCAACCCGCGCAAGGGAGGTGCGGAGGGGGCGCTCCTCGACCCCCGCCTGCATCGAACGGTCATCATGGCGGGCGTCGGCTCGTCCGGGCTGTTCGTCGGGTCGATGCTCGTGCTCGGCGGCACCGCCCACCCCTGGTCGTGGCTCGTGCTCGCGATCAGCCTGTTCGCCGTGTTCGCCTACTCGGTGCCGGGCCTCCGGTTCAAGGAACGGCCGTTCATCGACTCGGCCACCTCGGCGACGCACTTCGTGAGCCCGGCGGTGTATGCACTCGCGGTGGCCGGTGCGGTCTTCACCCCGGCGCTCGTCGGTCTGCTGGCCGCTTTCTTCCTGTGGGGCATGGCCAGTCATGCCTTCGGCGCCGTGCAGGATGTGGTCCCCGATCGGGAGGGCGGAATCTCATCCATAGCGACGGCCATCGGCGCGAAGGCCACGGTGCGCGTCGCCATCGCGTTCTGGGCGGCAGCGGGCATCCTGATGCTGTTCACGCCGTGGCCCGGACCGCTGGCCGCCCTGCTCGTGCTGCCGTACATCGCGGCGGCCGCCCCCTTCTGGTCGGTGACGGATGCCGCATCCGAGACGGCGAATCGCGGATGGCGGCGGTTCCTCGCGATCAACTTCGTCGTGGGATTCCTCGTGACGATGGTGCTGATCTGGTGGGCGCTGCTGCGCTGAGCGGTGCCGCGCTGATTACGCTGATGCCATGGACTCCGCTCGCGTAGACGCCTGGCTGTGGGCCATCCGCGCGTACAAGACGCGATCACTGGCGACGGCGGCCTGCCGCGCCGGGCACGTGCGGGTCAACGGCGAGCGGGTGAAGGCCGCCCAGACGGTCAAGGTCGGCGACGAGGTGCGCGTGCGGGCGAACGGGTTCGACCGCATCCTCGACATCCGCGCGATCCTGGTCAAGCGGGTCGGGGCTGAGGTCGCCTCGGCCGCCTATGCCGACCGAACGCCACCTCCGCCTCCGCGGGAAGTCGCGGCGATCGTCCCGCAACGCGACCGGGGTGCAGGGCGGCCGACCAAGCGCGAACGCCGCGACATGGAGCGCCTCCGCGGGCGCTAGGACGACTCGGCGGCGAGCAGTTCGCGCACGCGTGGGATGACCTCGGTGCCGTAGAGCTCGATCGAACGCATCATCTTCTCGTGCGGCAGCGTGCCGTTGGAGAACTTGAGGTCGAACCGGGCGATGCCGAGCGCGTTGACGGTGGCGGCGATCTTGCGGGCTACCGTCTCCGGTGAACCGGCGTAGATCGCGCCGTCGGGGCCAGCCTCATTCTCGTAGTGGTCGCGCGTCATGGGCGCCCATCCCCGCTCCCGGCCGATGCGCGTGGTCATGGCCTGGTGATGCGGCCAGAGTTCCTCGCGGGCCTGCTCGTCGGTGTCGGCGATGTGGCCCGGTGAGTGCACCCCGACCGGCAGCCGGTCCTTGCCCATCTGGTCGAGTTCTCGCCCGTAGAGGTCGACGAAGGGGCGGAATCGCGCCGACGATCCTCCGATGATGGCGAGCATCATGGGGAAGCCGTAGTGAGCGGCGCGCACGACTGACTCGGGGCTGCCGCCCACGCCGATCCAGGTCTTGAGGGCGCCGGATGCCGTCTTCGGGTAGACCTCTCGGTCGACCAGGGCTGCGCGCTTGCGACCCTCCCAGGTGATGGCCGTCTCGCTGCGGAGTGCCGCGAACAGCTCGAGCTTCTCCTCGAAGAGGTCCTCGTACTCGCTCAACTGGTAGCCGAAGAGCGGGAAGGACTCGGTGAACGATCCCCGCCCGAGCGTCACCTCCGCGCGACCGCCCGAGAGTCCGTCGAGCGTCGCGAAGCGCTGGAAGACCCGCACCGGGTCGTCGGAGCTCAGCACCGTCACCGCCGAGCCCAGGGTGATGCGCTCGGTGGCTCCCGCGATCGCTCCCAGCACCACCTCCGGAGCGGAGACGGCGAAGTCGATGCGGTGGTGCTCGCCGATGCCGAAAGCGTCGACGCCGACCCGGTCGGCCAGCACGCCCTGGGCCACGACGTTGCGCAGCACCTGGGGCTGGGTGAGGGTCTCGCCGTCGAGGCCCACGGTCACGTCGCCGAAGGTGTCGAGGCCGAAAGCCAGTTGATCGGTCACAGCGAGCTCCTGTTCAATACGTTTGCATGAGATTGAACGAGCGGATGCATCGCCCTATTCCGCACCCGGCCGCTCGTCAGCCGAGGGCCGGGATGACCTCGCGCTCGAACAGTTCGATGCCCGATCGGTCGTAGGCGGCCTCGGGGAAGTAGTGGATCGCGTAGCCCAGCCCGTGACGCGCGCGCTCCTGCATCCGTTCGACGATCTGCTCGGGCGTGCCGACCGCCGGGGCATCGCGATACTCTGCGATGAACTTCGTCGTCTCCTCCTCGCCGAGGTACGGAAGCACCCGGGCTCGAACGGCCTCGAGGCGATCGGACACCTCGTCCTCCGTCGCGCCGACGATGGTGTTGAAATTGGACGAACGGGTGATCGACCCGAAGTCGCGGCCCAGCTCGTCGCAGTGGCCGCGCAGAACCTCGCTCTTGTGGTCGAACTCCTCAAGCGTCCCGGCGAAGTTCGTGTACGAGGCGCGCTTGGCGGCGATGCGCAGCGTGACCTTCTCGCCGCCGCCGGCGATCCACAGCGGGATGCCGCCCTCCTGCAGCGGAAGCGGGCGCACGATCGCCCCGTCCACCTGGTAGTGCTTGCCGTCGTAGGTGGCCGTGCCGGTGGTCCAGGCCTGGTGCATGATCTCGACGCCTTCTCGCAGGCGGCCGAGGCGTTCGGGGATAGCGGGGAACCCGTATCCGTACGCCCGCCACTCGTGCTCGTACCAGCCGCCGCCGATGCCCATCTGCGCGCGACCGCCGGAGATGATGTCGACCGTCGCCGCCGCCTTGGCCAAGTAGGCCGGGTTCCGATAGCTCATGCAGGTGCACATCTGCCCGAGCTTGACGCGCGAGGTCGTGGCGGCGAAGGCCGCCATCAGCGTCCAGGCCTCGTGGGTGGCCTCCTGCGACGGGATCGGAACCGTGTGGAAGTGGTCGTATACCCAGATGCTGTCCCACGGCCCCGCGTCGGCCGCCGTGGCCAATGCGTTCATCGTCTGCCATTGCTCGGCGGGCGCGATGCCCACCAGATCGTGACGCCAACCCTGCGGAACGAAGATGCCGAAGTCCATGTTCGGCAGTCTAGGGCGGTCGGGCACGCGTTCGATGGGATGATCGGACGATGGCTGACAGAGTGCTCGTCCTCGGTGGAACCGGTGTCATCAGCGCGGCGTTCGTCGCCGAGGCGGTGAGGCGCGGCTCGGATGTGACCGTGCTGAATCGGGGAAGGGCGTCGCTCCGCCCGGTGCCCGACGGCGTGCGATCCGTGCGCGCCGACCTCCGCGACGTGGAGGGGGTTCGATCGGCCCTCGGTGGCGAGGACTACGACGTCATCGCCCAGTTCATGGCCTTCACACCAGAGCACGTCGCCGCCGACGTCGAGCTCTTCAGCGGTCGAACCGGGCAATACGTCTTCGTGTCCTCGGCCTCGGCGTACCAGACTCCCCCGTCACGCCTGCCCGTCACCGAATCGACGCCGCTGCGCAACCCGTTCTGGCAGTACTCACGTGACAAGATCGCCTGCGAAGACGTGCTGGTCGATGCCTACCGCGCGTCCGGATTCCCGATGACGATCGTGCGACCCTCGCACACCTATGACGCGACCATGCTGCCGACTCTGGGCGGATGGACGGACATCGCCCGCCTCCGCGCCGGACGGCCGGTCGTCGTGCATGGCGACGGCACCAGCCTCTGGACCATCACGCACACGCGTGACGTCGCCGTCGGCCTCGCCGGGCTCGCGGGCAACCCGCTCGCGATCGGCGAGGCGTTCACCGTCACGGGAGACCACGCACCCACGTGGAACCAGATCTACGGCTGGCTCGCCGACGCCGCCGGGGTGGAGGCGCACCTCGCGCATGTCACGTCGGATGCGATAGCGGATGCGCATCCGGAGCTCGGCCCCGGTCTGCTCGGCGACAAGGCGCATTCGATGGTGTTCGACACCGCGAAGCTGCGCGCGCTCGTGCCCGAGTTCCGCACCACGACGGGGTACTGGGAGGGCGCCCGCGAGGCGATCGCGTGGTACGACGAGCATCCGGACCACCGCGTCGTCGATGCCGAGCTCGACGCGGTATTCGACCGTCTGGTCGTCTCAGTAGAGCGGTAGCCGGCTGAACACGAGCAGGCTGCTGGTTGCCGTCGCGAGCAGGGTGCCGTCGCGGTCGACGAGCTCCGCATCGGCGAAGATCACCCGGCTTCCACCCTTGCGGACCCGACCCGTGGCGCGCAGCGGCCCGTGCCCGGGCTGGATGGGGCGGACATAGCTGACGGCGATGTCGATCGAGGTGTAGCCGGTTCCCGCCGGGAGCGTGCTGTGGGCCGCGCAGCCCAGCACGGTGTCGAGGACGGTGCAGGCCAGGCCCCCGTGGATGGTGCCGAGCGGGTTGAAATGGGCCTCCGTCGGGCGCGTCTCGAACACCACCTCGCCCGGTTCGACCGAGACGATGGACATGCCCATGATCGCCGCAATGGGAGGCTGCGGGATGCTGCCGGCGAGGATGCCGCCGAGATACTCCAACCCGCTCAGGGTGGGCAGTTGCGCGAGGGCGACCTGCGGATCGACCCAGGTGTAGGTGGCGGAGGCGGTGGGCAGCTCGGCATCGGTCACGGCTTCGAACCTAACACCGTGGCGGGCGCGCATCCGGGGCGCGTTCCGGCGGCGTCCATGCCACAGTGGAGAGATGCGAGGGCGAGGATGACGGCGGGGTATTCGGCAGCGCAGATCCGCGCGGCGGAGGCGCCGCTCATCGCGGCCGGCGTTCCGCTCATGCAGCGCGCCGCAGCCGGCCTCGCGGGCGTCATCGGCGAGCTGCTCGAGAGCCGGCCCGGCGCCATCCTGGTGCTCGCCGGCTCGGGAGACAACGGGGCCGACGCCCTGTACGCGGCCGCCACGCTCGGAGGAGCCGGCGCCGAGGTGCGGATCGTCCGCACCGGGTCGCGCATCCATGAAGCCGCATTCTCCGCGGCGACGGATGCGGGCGGCGTGCTCGTCGACATCGCCGTCGCCGCGGTGGTCGCGCGCGCCTCAGCGATCGTCGTCGACGGCGTCCTGGGCACCGGTACGAGCGCCGACCCGTCTCTGCGTGGCGATGCGCGGTCGGTGGTCGAGGCGCTGCTTCCCGTCGTGACGGCCGATGACGCACCCATCGTCGTGGCCGTGGACATCCCGAGCGGCATCGACCCCACCGACGGCCGCGTCCCTGATGCGGTCGTGCTCCCGGCCGCCGTGACGGTGACATTCGGCGCCGTGAAGGCCGGGCTGCTGCTCGAGCCGGCCGCCTCCCTCGCCGGAGAGGTGCGGCTCATCGACATCGGGCTCGCACCCGCGCTGGCCGGCGTCGACCCCGTCGTGGTGCTGCCGTGAACGGAATACCGCGGCCTCCCTCGACGCTGGAACTCTCGTGAAGCGCATCGGATTCCTCTCCTTCGGTCACTGGCAGCCCGTGCCCGGATCGCTCTCGCGGACGGCATCCGACGCCCTCCTGCAGGCGATCGACCTCGCCGTGGCCGCCGAGGAGCTCGGCGTGGACGGCGCCTACTACCGCGTGCATCACTTCGCGCGCCAGCTCGCGTCGCCGTTCCCGATGCTCGCCGCCATCGGCGCGCGGACCACGCGCATCGAGATCGGCACCTGCGTCATCGACATGCGCTACGAGAATCCGCTCTACATGGCGGAGGATGCCGCAGCCGCCGACCTCATCAGCGGCGGGCGACTGCAACTCGGTGTCAGTCGAGGCTCACCCGAGACGGCGCTGAACGGTCCCGAGACGTTCGGCTTCGTTCCGCCCGACGGGCAGACGGATGCCGACCTCGCTCGCGCCAAGACCGCGCTGTTCCGGGAGGCGATCGCCGGTGCGGGAGTCGCCGAAGCGGACCCGAGGATGCTCGGCGCCCGGGGAGCTCTGGCCATTCAGCCGCAGTCGCCGGGGCTTGCCGACCGCATCTGGTGGGGTTCCGGCACCCGGGCGACGGCGAAGTGGACCGGCGAGCAGGGCATGAACCTGATGAGCTCGACACTGCTGACCGAGGACACCGGCGTGCCGTTCGACGAGCTGCAGGCCGAGCAGATTGACATCTTCCGCGACACCTGGCGTGCGGCTGGATGGGAACGGGAGCCGCGGGTGTCAGTGAGCCGGAGCGTCATCCCGATCATCGACGACGAGAGCCGCCGGTACTTCGGTTCACGGTCCGACGGGGAGGATCAGGTCGGGTACCTCGACGGCGGCCTCGCCCGCTTCGGCCGCGACTACGTCGGCCCGCCGGATGAGATCGCCGAGTTGCTCGCGCGGGATGCCGCCGTCCAGGCCGCCGACACCGTGCTGATGACGGTGCCGAACCAATTGGGCGTCGACTTCAACGCCCGGCTCCTCGAGTCGATCATCCGCGACGTGCGCCCGGCACTCGGCTGACCCGCCGCGCGTCCCCACCCGGCACCGTGCGATAACGCGCATCCCGGCACGCAACGGTGCCATAACGCGCATCCCCGCCACGCGCTCCGACGCCACACCGCACGCCGTGCTGCGCGAAAGTGCAATAACGCGCATCCCGCCGCGCGACAGTGTCATAACGCGCATCCGCCACGCCCACGCCGCAGCGGTGCCATCGCGCGCATCCCGCCGAACGTCGAGTGCCGCCGCAGTGCCATAACGCGCATCGTGCCGCGCGGCGGTGCCATAACGCGCATCCCGGCGTGAGCGCACGGCCGGCACGCGCCTCAGGCGGGGATGCCCAGCCCGTCGAGGGCGTCCTGAACGATCGTGAGACCACCCAGCCCCGGCATGCTGCTGATGCTGTCGTCGACCTTGCGCGCCGCGCGGCGACCGTCCGGCCCGCTCATCAGGTGTCCCATGACGTGGGTGACGTCGTCGCGTGACATGATGCTCGATCCCACGGGCGCCCAGAAGTGCGAGA
This sequence comes from Orlajensenia flava, assembly GCF_004801905.1. Taxonomy (GTDB): domain Bacteria; phylum Actinomycetota; class Actinomycetes; order Actinomycetales; family Microbacteriaceae; genus Orlajensenia; species Orlajensenia flava. Next base: position 683,232 of record NZ_SSSN01000003.1, read on the forward strand.
GCGCGAACCGGGTGATCTTCTGCGCCTTGGTGCTCGCGGCCAATCGCTCCCGAGCCTGCGACGTGTAGAAGGCCACGTGCCGGGCCTCCTGCTTCGCAATGCGCCGCAGCAGCTCGGCGAGCACGGGGTTCTGCTCGAGCTCGGCCATCCGGTTGTACGCCGTGATGGCCGACCACTCGTTCGCCGCTCCCCATGACATGTGCACGGCGACGAAGTCGGTGCCGACCAGGCCCCCCAGCACGGACTGCTTCATGGGGTCGAGCTTGTCCTTCCAACCGAGCTTGAGTCGGTTGGCCTTGAGCACGTCGTAGTCGACGGTGACATCGTGCAGGGCGAGCACCGCCGCGAGGGCCTCACCATGCCAGAACTCCTCGCGGTTCCACATCGTCATGAACGCGCTCACGTCCGCCTCCCGGTGCGAGGGCGTGGTGAGCAGGTCACGTGTGTAGCAAACGGTGTGGTATTCCACGTCGGCCATATAGCGGAGGGTGCGCAAGGAGTCGGCGGGCAACGGATGGCGGCGGAAGCTCTCCAGGTCGAGATCGGCCCAGTTCACGCTCACCGAGGTCGCGGTGTAACGATCGATGTCGAAGCCCATCAGCGTTCTCCGTTCCGCGCCGCGCGCTCGAGTCGACGACGGAGCGCGACGTCGTCGTCGGCGTCGATGATGCCGAGCCCGCACACGAAGCGAACGACCTCTTCTGTTGCGCCTCCACCCGAACGCAGGAGCCCATCGAACGCCGCCCGGTCGACATCATCAAGACGTTCGATGCCGAGTGGCCAGTTGCGCGCCAGCAGTTCGCGTCGGGCGAGGCGACGAGCGCGCGCATCCGTTCGCAGCCGCCTCTCCGCCTCCTCCGAGAAGAACGCCGTATGGCGCTGCTTCATCGTCACGATGAGCGACAATGCGTCGACGAGTTCACGGCGATCAGTCCGGGCGCCCATCCGGTCGTACGCCGCGGTGAGCATCCGGTCGTCGATGGCGCCATCGAGCATGTGCACGCCGATGACCGACTCCCCCTCGAGGAATCCGGCGAGCGACCGCCGCACGGGTCCGGCGGCACGACGTCGCTCAGTCAACGGGACGGCGATGGGACTCTCGCCACCTGCACCGGCCAGCGCGCTCAGCACATCCGCGATCCAGAACCTCTCGTAGGCCCAGCTCACCAGGAATGCCGTGATCCGCGCGTCCTTATGGGTGGCCGTGACGAGGACGTCGCGCAACTGGGCCATCGTCCCACCCTCGAGTGCCGCGAGGATCGCCAGCAGGCGCCGCATTGTCGAGGGCAGCGGATGCTCCGCGAAGGAGGCGAGATCGACGTCCTCCCGCAGGCTCCCGCGAGCGGTCTGCGCGAACTCGCGCACGTCGAAGGCCGGGTCCATGGCTCCATCCTCCCTCCTCGGACGGGCGAATACCGACAGTAGCCGCCACGGGCGCTCGCATCCGAGCATCCGCCGCGGGATGATCGGAGCATGCGCTCACCGATCGACCTGCCCGTCTCCCCCATGCTCGCCAAGGCCGTTCCCACGGTCCCGGCGGCGGACAGCGTGACGGGAGGGCTCAGTTTCGAGCCGAAGTGGGACGGATTCCGAGCGATCATCTCGTTCGACGGCGAGGACGTCGAGATCGGCAGCCGAGGTTCCAAGCCGCTCACGCGCTATTTCCCCGAACTCACCGAGGTGCTCGCCCATTCGCTCCCGTCGCCGTGCGTGATCGACGGCGAGATCATCGTGCGCCGGCCGTCGGGAGCCGGGGAGCGACTGGACTGGGAGGCGCTCTCGCAGCGCATCCATCCTGCGGAGTCGCGCATCCGCCTGCTCTCCCAGCAGACGCCCGCGAGCTTCGTCGCCTTCGACCTGCTCGCCGTGGGCGACGAGGGCCTGCTCGATCATCCGTTCTCCGAGCGCCGGGCACGCCTGGAGTCGCTCGCGGCCACCCTTCCTGCTCCGCTGCACCTGACGCAGGTGACGACGGATGTCGAGACCGCGCGCCGCTGGCTCGTGGAGTTCGAGGGTGCCGGTCTCGACGGCGTGGTGGCCAAGCCGCTGGCGGCGACGTACCAGCCCGGCAAGCGCACCATGCTCAAGATCAAGCACCACCGCGAGGCCGACGTGGTGGTGATCGGCTACCGCATGCACAAGAGCGGCACCGGTGTCGGTTCACTCCTGCTCGGGCTGTACGACGACGGGCAGCTGCGCGGGGTCGGCGGGTCGTCGGCGTTCAGCGATGCGCGCCGGCTGGAACTGATCGACGAGCTGGCGCCCTACGTCCTGCGGGATCCCGACGGCGCCGCTGTCACCGGCGAGGGTGATCGCAGCCGATTCGCGTCCAACAAGGACGTGTCGTTCGTGCGGCTCGAGCCGCGGCTCGTCATGCAGGTGCGCTACGACCAGATGGAGGGGTCGCGCTTCCGGCACACGGTGCAGTTCGAACGCTGGCGACCCGACCGCGACCCGGTCTCGTGCACCTTCGAGCAGCTCGAGGTGCCAGCGGACTACGACCTCGACGAGGTGCTGCGCTAGGCGCAGCCTCGGCGACAGGCGCGCGCCACCTCGACGACGGCGCGCGCCATTTCGACGGCCTCGGCACCCGTTGGAATGGCGCGCAGGCCGATCAACTGGCGCAGGGCGGCCATCGCGGGGGCTGCAGGGCGAAGGGGCTGGCGGAGGCCCGGTTCACTCCTCGGGCGTGCGCGCCCGGCTCGGCTGCACGCGCATGGGCTCGCCGGGCATCTTGGGGAAGTCGGGCGGGAACGGCAGTTCGCCGAGACCGGCGGCGAGGTCGCGCTCCCACCACTGCAACAGGGTGTCGATGCTGCCGTGCTCCTCGTGCATGCGCGCCCACGGATCGCCGACGGTCGCCAGGCGCTCCGGCACCGTGAGCACTGTGAACGCCTGAGGGTCCGCGCCGTCCAGCTCGTCCCACTCGAGCGGGCAGGAGACGGATGCCCCGGGCAGGGCGCGGGGAGAGTAGGCGCCGGCCATCGTGCGATCACGGTTGGCCTGGTTGAAGTCGACGAACAGCTTCTCGCCGCGCTCCTCCTTCCACCAGGCGGTGGTGACGCGCTCGGGCATCCGTCTCTCCAACTCGCGAGCCGCGGCGATGACGGCGTGCCGCACGTCGAGGAATTCGCGTTCCGGCTCGATGGGCGCGAAGACGTGCAGTCCTCGGTTGCCCGAGGTCTTCACGAACGCCTGAAGTCCCGCGTCGGCGAGCACGGCCCGCAGCTCGATTGCGGCGGGGATCGCCTCATCGAAGCCGGTGCCCGGCTGCGGGTCGAGGTCGATGCGCAGCTGGTCGGGGTTGTCCGGATCGCCGGCGCGCGAAGCCCACGGGTGGAAGACGATGGTGTTCATCTGCACCGCCCACACCGCGACAGCCGGTTCGTCGATGACGAGTTGCGGATGCGAGCGCCCGCTCGGGTAGGTGACCGGAACGGACCGCACGAAATCCGGTGCGCCCTTGGGCGGGTTCTTCGAGAAGAACTGCTCCCCATCCACCCCCTCGGGAAAACGCTGCAGCGACACCGGCCGGTCGCCGTTGGCCGCGACGAACGCATCGCCGACCGCGACGAGGTAGCGCGCGAGGTCGATCTTGGTGATGCCCGCCTGCGGCCACAGCACGCGCCGAGGACTCGAGATGCGCACCTGCCGATCACCGTGCGGACCGGGGACGGTGAGAATCTCAGCTTCGCTCGCCATGCGCCAACGCTACCGTCCGCTCACCGCAGGGCGGACGTCATGGTGCGCCGAGCCCTCCAACGAGGAACCGCGATGACGGCCACGCCGATGATGAGCACCGCGGCTCCGACCAGCTCGAGGGCATTCGGCAGCTCATGGAGGATGAGGACCCCCGCCGCCAGCGCCACCACGGGCGCGAGCAGACTGAACGGAGCGACGGCTGCGCTCGGGTAGCGGCTGAGCAGGCTGTTCCAGATGCTGTAGCCGACGAGCGATGCGGCGATGGCGGTGTAGGCGACGCACGCCCAGGTCTCCCAGCCGAAGGACGTGACACTCTCGGCGACGGCCGCAGGTCCGTCGAGGATCAGGCTGAGGGCCACCATCGGAATGGGCACCACGAGTGCCGACCACACCACGAGCCCGAGCCCGTTCGAGGGCGGAGCGAGTCGGGCGATCACGTTGCCGATGCCCCAACTGAGGCCGCCGGCGAGGCAGATGACGAACGGCAGCACGGCTGCCGCCCCCTCGACGCCGCCGAATCTCCCCGCAGCCACGAGCGCGAGGCCGCCGGCGCCGACGGCGATGCCGGTGATCTGCTTCGCGGTCGGCCTCTCGCGCACCACCACCGCGCTGATGAGCACGGTGAAGATCATCTGGCTCTGCAGCACGGCGGCGGCGAGCCCCGCCGGCAGGCCGAGGTGTATCGCCGTGAACACGCAGCCGAACTGCCCAGCACTCATGAAGAGTCCGACGCCGACGATGATGCGCCACGGCACGTCCGGCCGTCGAACGAAGAAGACCAGCGGAATGGCCACGAGCAGGAAACGCAGCGCCACGAGCAGGAGCGGAAGGGTGTCGCGCAGGCCGAGGTCGATGAAGACGAAGTTGACGCCCCAGATCACCCCGACGAGGCAGGCGAGCGCGGTGTGCGAAGGCTTCACCGTCCAACTCTGGCGTGGCTGCGGTTGCCCGTCCAGTCGCCCGAGCATCGACGGCGCCCGGCCGGATGACGGCGTTGGCCTCCGGAGACGACGATGGGGCGAGCTCGCGCCCGCCCCGTCATCCGTTCAACGCCGGATCAATACCAGCCCGAGCTCTCCGAGTGGTCCCAAGCCGCACAGGGCGTGCCCCACCGGCCGGAGATGTAGCCGAGGCCCCACGCGATCTGCGTTGCGGGGTTCGTCGCCCAGTCGGCGCCGGCCGAGGCCATCTTGCTGGCGGGGAGCGCCTGGGGGATGCCGCCTGCGCCACTCGAGGAGTTGTAGGAGTTGGCGTTCCAACCCGATTCCCTGCTCCAGAGCGCCACGAGGCAGCCGAACTGGTCGTCGCCCCAGCCGTAGTTCGCGGCCATCATGTCGTGAGCGATCGCCTGCGCGCCACTCGGGTCGGACGGCGCCGCGGGGCGCGATCCCGTCGACGTGGAGGGCGCCGACGACGCGCTCTTCTGGGCCGCTGCAGCGTCTGCGGCGGCCTGAGCGGCGGCAGCAGCGGCCGCGGCCTGCTCGGCGGCGACGCGGTCGGCCTCGGCGACCGCGGCCTGAACCGTCGGGATCCCGGCCTTCGTCTCGTCGACGAGGGCGAGAACCCGCTCGGGGGCGAGCAACTTGTAGTTGGCCAGTTTCGCCACCGAGGTCGAGAGGACGGTGGCATCGGCCTTGCCCGACGCCGAGGCGATCGTCGCGGTCGCGTCGCTCATCGTCGCCACCGCGCTGAGAGTGGATCGTGCCTTGAGGACGGCGCTGTAGGCGCCGAGCTGTTCGCGGTGCATCGCCGTGCTGTTGGTGAGGGCGGCAGTGGCGGCCACTCGATCGTTCTCGGCGGCGAAGGCCGACTGCATGGCGAAGCCGGATCCCGTGATGGCGCCGATCGCGACGACGGCGGTGACGGCGAGGATGCGGCCCTTGCGGTGCCGACTGCCGGTCGTGCGGCTGCCTGCCGAACCGGCCTTGGATGGTGCTTCAGACGTGGAGGGAGAGCTGAGGTTCTGGTTCTGCATGACTTTCACGTGCGGTGCCCGCGCACGGCGCTGGGCGACTCGGGGTCGAACGATCCGCGCAACGATAGGCGCGGGCGAAGTCGCCAGTCTGCCGAGCCTGTCTGGACAAACCCTCAGTTTCCGCTGGGAACGACCACTTTCGTCACATGAGTCACACGAGCCTCAGGCGGCCGTGATACCCGCCAACTCGAACTCCAAGACCTTCACGAAGGTGCTCGCAGCACACGTGGAAAGCATCGGCTCGGAGTAGGTCTCGGTCAGCTCGACGGTGATCGGGCCGTCATCCGTCGCCAACTGCACGAACCAGCGGTGACCGTGGCCGCGTTCTTCGGCGAGTGGCGGATACGCGTCGATGCGGTCGTCACCGAGTTCGAGGCGCGCGAAGTGCTGGGCAGCTTGAACCGGGTGGGAGAGCGAGCTTCGGCCGCGCAGGAAGCGCTCGTCCACGCGCCCGTCGCGGTATGCCGCCGCGATCTCGCCGACATCCCCGTCATCGACGCGTCCGTAGTAGAGCCCGTGGGGCAGCAGCACCATGGTTCCGGCGAACCGGTCTCCGCCCAGGTGGGAGCACTCCCAGGTCTCTTCGGGATGCAGCTCCGCCAGCTCCGTGACCACCTGCCGGCCCCGCACGGCGCAGCACTGGTCGTGTCGGGCGTGGGTGCAGACGCAGAAGATCGGCTCGTCGCTGGGCTCGCCCGTCGATCCGTCCAGCGGAACCTCGAGCAGATCCTCGATGTTCTCCACCCATCCCCATCGCACGCTCTCGTTGCCCGGACGGGAGTCGACGAACGCCCAACGCCAGCCCACCTGGGGCGCGCGTCGCCCGGTGCGCCGGATGGCGAGCGGACGGATGCCGGCAGCCTCGATGCGCTTGACGATCGCGCGGCCGAGAACCGGGTCGAACGGAGGCTCGAGGAACGCGCTGGTGCCCCACGCCGCCGAGTTCTCGATGAGGAACCACTGCATCCCTCTCGGGCCCGTGCCGGCGAGCGGATCCTGCCGCTCGTGCGACGTATCGCTGCACGGACGCCAGTCGAGCGCGTGCGTCACTCCGTCGCCACCAGGATCCCCTCGCGCAGGAGGCGGCGCACCACGACGATGGCGCTGGCGTCGTCGAGTCCCTCGAGGTCGCTGATCGCGACGTCCTCGCCCTCGGCCAGCTGACGGAGGGCGGGCGACGCCTCGGCGGGCAGCGAGAGGTCTTTCGCACGCACGCGCAACCGCACGCGGCCGTCGGCCTCATCGATCCTCGCGGGCAGCGACCCGCGCCAGCGGACGCGCGTGTCGCCGCTGAGCGCCGCGACCGCTGCGATGGTCGCGAGCGGCCGGACAGGCTCGGGTCGCGTCGCCGCGGCGAGACGTGATGAGAGGCGTCGGGAGGCGAGCTCGGAAGCCCCGTCGGAGTCCGCCAGCGCGGTCATGAGCGCCTGCACTGTCTGCTCGACCACCGGACGGAGCGCGTCGGCATCCGTCAGATCGATGCCGAGCGGCAGCGATGTGCGCAGGTCCTCGGCGTCGCCGACCACCGAGAGCAGCGCGTCGACGACGTCGGACCGCGTGTAGGCCGCCATGCCGATAGTGAGGTGCACCGAGGTGTCGCCGAGCGCCTTCGCCGAGTGGATCCACCCGCGTGGGAGGTAGAGGGCGTCGCCCGGACGCAGCACCTGATCGATGACGGGCTGCTGCTCCGCCGCGGCGGCAACGGCCTCGGCGTGGTCGCTCCACGGCTGGTTGCTCAATGGGTCCGCGTGCACGGGGGCGTGGATGGTCCAGTGCTTCTCGCCCGCGATCTGCAGGACGAAGACGTCGTGCGTGTCGTAGTGCGGGTCGAAACCCCGAGACGAGGCGGGGGTGACGTAGGCGTTGACCTGCGCCGGATGGCCGACGTCGTCGATGAGTCGACGGGTGAAGTCGATCAGCGGCGGCCAGAGGCGATGCAGCCCTTGGAGCACGATCGTCGCCCCACCGGCGAACTCGGCAAGCACCTTGTCGCTCGACACCTGGTCGCCGACCTCGGCGCCGAAACCACCCGATGCGGTGTAGCGCGCCGGCTTGAGCACACTGCCCTCGTGGGCCATGCGGATGAAGGGTGTGCGCACGCCGCGCTCGCTCACGAGCTCGTCGACGGCATCCGTGCTGAAGAGGTCGTCGAAGCCGTCACCGAGGGTGTCGGCCGGTGACAGGAGTGGTCGCCGGGACCAGTAGTCGCGGGCGAACTCGTCGGTGGAGATGTTGATGCAGCGCGAAAGCGCGGGCCGGAGAACCGACCCGCGCTGTGCGTCCTGCGGCGCAGCGTCGAACACTACGCTGATCCGTCGGCTCCGCCGTCGTGTCCGTCGGGGTTGGCGCCGCCGTCTGCCGTGCCTTCGCCGGCCGATCCGTCCGCTCCACCGTCGTGACCGTCGGGGTTCGCGCCGCCGTCAGCCGTGCCCTCGCCGGCCGCAGCCGAACCGTCAGCACCGCCGTCGTGACCGCCCGGGTTGGCCCCGCCGTCTGCTGTTCCCTCGCCGGCCGCAGCCGCTCCGTTGGTGATGTCGTCGTCGCTGATGCTCATCTTGCGTCCCCTCGTCGGAGTTCGTGCGGCGGGGTGTCGCCGCCCTTCCAGCGTAGTGATCGCTTCGGGCGGATGCACCCATTCGGCCGGGTCTCGGCTCACCCTTGACGCCGCAGGTCCGCGGGAGTACGAACGCTCCTCAGCGACCGGCGCGTTCCTGTTCGCGCTCGAGCCGCGCACGTCCGAAACGGGTGAGCGGGCGCGGCTGCGGCGTCAGCTTGTTGGCGGGCGCCGTCGTCTTCAGGGCGGACTCCTCGGCGTCGATCGTGGTGAGCACGGCCAGCACTGCGGCCTCCTGGTAACGGCCGTCCTTGCGCGCCGCGAGCACTGCTGAGCGCTGCGACCGGATCATCGTGCGTCGCAGGCGGGTGTACGCAGCGCGACGGGGTTCGCCGCCGTCCGGAGGCGCCTGGCCGAGCGTCTCGGAATGGAAGGCCGCATTCGAGCGCAGCCGGTCGACGATCTCCGCCTCGTCGTCATCCGTCACGGCCTCCTCGAGGCTCGCAAGGCCGGCCTGCTCGGCTTCGGCCATGAGCGCTTGGCGCTCCATGTTCTCCTGGTCGTAGTTGGGGGAAGGCAGCCGGAGCGCGCGGAGGATGGCGGGCAGCGCGAGCCCCTCGAGCAGCGTTCCGAACACGACGACGAAGGCGAGGAACTGCAGGAACGAGCGTTGCGGGGTCTCCGGCGGCAGCAGGAACGCCGCCGCCAGCGTCACCACTCCCCGGATGCCGGCGGACGAGACGGCGACGGCGTTGCGCCAGCTCCACTGCCGTCCGCGCAGCAGGGCGGGGCCGCGCTTGTAGAGCACGGTGAGACCCAGCACCCAGATGAATCGCGACACCACCAGGGTGAGCAGGATGCCGATGCAGATGACGATGGTCGGCCACAGCCCCGGTCCCGTCTCCACGGCGCCCTCGATGATGCCGGCCAGGCTCAGGCCGATGAACAGGAAGACCGCATTCTCGAGCAGGAACTGGATGGTCTTCCAATTGACGCGCTCGGCGATGCGGGCCTCTGCCGATTGCACGGTCGGCGAGCGGTAGGCGAGGAAGATGCCGGCGATGACGACGGCCAGCACACCCGAACCGTGGATGGCCTGCGCCAGGAGAAACGCGAGGTAGGGCGTGATGAGCGACAGGCTGGTGTCGAGCACGGATGCCCGCAGCAGCTTGCGGATCTCGAACAGCGCCCAGCCGATGCCGAAGCCGACCGCGACGCCGCCGACGACGGCGAGGACGAAGTCGCCCGCGATCGCCCACGGATTCAGCACGCTGACGAGCGCCGCGATGGCGGCATTGAGCGCGACCAGCGCCGTAGCATCGTTGAGAAGGCTCTCGCCCTCGAGGATCGTGACCAGTCGCCGGGGCAGGCGCAACCGGCCGGCGACGGCGGAGACGGCGACGGCATCCGTCGGCGCGACCACCGCACCGAAGGCGAACGCGGCGGCGAGGGAGATGGCGGGCACCAGCATCCAGGTCGCGAAGCCGACGGCGAACACCGTGAACGCGACCAAGCCGATGGAGAGCGCCAGGATGCTGTCGTTGCGCGCCCTGATGTCGCGGAAGGACGTGCGGATGGCCGCCGCGAACAGCAGCGGAGGCAGCACGCCGTAGAGGATCACCTCGGGCTGGATCGTGACGGTGGGCACCGCGGGGATGAAGGAAACAGCGGCCCCGACGACGACGAGCGCGACGGGAGCCGACCAGCCGATGCGTCCGGTGAACCCGGTGACGGTCACGGTGACGAGGACGAAGGCGACGATCCAGGCGATCGTGGTCACCGGATCCATGCAGGAATCCCCTCTGGCATGAGGCGTTGGCGGCCCGCGATCATGCGACCCAACCTAGCAGCGAGCGGACCTCCCAGTGCGGGGGTGATTCGGCTCAAAACCGACCGTTTGGTCAGGAGTGACCCGACCGCGCTGCTTACCATCCACGGGTGAATCTGCATGCAAAGGCATCCATCGGCGGAGCGTCCCTGCTCATCGCCGGTGCCCTCGTCCTCGTCCCCGTCCTGCCCGCCTCGGCCGCATCGTCGACGCTGACGGTCTGCGCATCGCCAGCCGCGACGTACACCACCATCCAGTCCGCGGTCGATGCCGCGACGGATGGCGACACGATCGACGTCTGCGCGGGCGTGTTCGACGAGTCGGTGACCATCACGAAGAACATCACGCTGCGCGGCGCACAGCACGGTATCGACGCTCGCAGCGGCCGCACGAACCCCGCGGCTGAGACGGTGATCTCGGCGGCGAACACCCCGCTGCGCTACTCCGGTGCCGGCGTCACGTCGGCCACCGTCGACGGATTCACCCTCCAGACGACCTCCGACCACGCGAGTGTCATCGGCGCGGTCGAGGCGAACGCCGACGGCTACACCTGGACGAACAACATCGTCGACGCCCACAACGGCTACGGATTCAACTTCCGCAGCACTGGCGCGGCCCCCACGACGATCAACCACAACCGCTTCACCAAGGCTGGCGGTGATGAAGGCGCCGTGGCGGTCACGAGCGTTCCGGATGGCGAGACGGTGGGCGATGTCCACATCGTGGACAACGCCTTCGTCGCCAACGGCGTCGGCATCAACATCATCGGCCCCGGCCTCACCGACGGGCTCACCATCACCGGCAACACCGCGACGGATGGCGGCAACTTCCTCGTCAGTGCCGCCACGGGCGGACCCACGCTGGTGTCGAACAACACCATCACCAACGCCGGCGCGAGCGCGATCTTCCTCTCGGGCAACAACGACGGCATGACCATCCGGGGCAACACCATCACCGGCGGTGCAGCGACCGGCGTACGCCTCTCGAGCGACGTCGTCGGCACCACGAAGAACGTCGTGATCGACGGCAACACCATCGTCGATCGCGGGTACGGCATCCGCATCACCTCCGCGTCGGCCACCGGCCTGTCGATCACGGGCAACAAGATCTCCGGGTCATCGAGCAACGGCATCCGCATCGAGGCGGCTGGTTCCATCACGGGCAGTGGCAACACGATCACCGGAACCGCTTCGGGCTTCGCGCCGTGCCTCGACGACACCGCATCCAAGGTCTGCCCCGCGCTGCAGACCTTCGCGGCGCCCCCGGCATCGGGCGGCGGATCCTCCGACGGCGGCACGACGGATGCCGGTGATCCGGCAGCACCGGCGAGCACACAAGGCGCCGCTGCGGTGGCCGGATCGGCACCCGGCGCTCTCGCAGAGACCGGGTTCGAGGGCGCGCCGGTCGCGGTCCTCGGTGCACTCGTCGCCATCCTCGGAGCCGCCCTGGTTCTCACCGGACGACGCCGCGCCCGCGCCTGATTCGCCGACGCGCACTCCCGAGGGAGGCTCACCTTCCCGTGCTGCACCCAGTACAGGGGTGATTCGACCGGAAACCGACCGATCGGAGTGTTCTCCCAGCAGCCGCCGGAATACCCTTTTCGAGACGCCCCGCCCGAACAGCGAGCGTCCTCGTCCTGGGCATGATCGCAACCCGAACACGATCACTGCGACACCGACGAACGAAGGCCCGCCTCTCCCCACGGAGGCGGGCCATCAACGTCTCAGCTGCTGACGTGAGCCGCGGCTCACATGTTGATCATGTGGCCCACGAGACCGTGGAAGGCCTCCTGCAGCGCCTCGCTCAGCGTGGGGTGCGTGTGCACGTTGCGGGCGAGTTCGTCGGCCCCGAGGTCCCACTTCTGAGCCAGCGTCAACTCCGGCAGCAACTCGGACACGTCGGGTCCGATCAGGTGACCGCCGAGCAGTTCGTTGTACGCCCCGTCGGCGACGAGCTTGACGAACCCGATCGGCTCCGCGAGTCCGTGCGCCTTGCCGTTGGCGCTGAAGGGGAACACGGCGACCTTGACGTCGTAGCCCTCGTCGCGTGCCTGCTGCTCGGTGAGGCCGAAGCTGGCGACCTGCGGGATGCAGAACGTCGCCCGGGGCATCATGCGGTAGTCGCCGAGCGCCATGGTCTCCGCTCCCCCGATGGTCTCGGCGGCCACGACACCCTGAGCCTCTGCGACGTGCGCGAGCATGAGCTTGGCCGTCACGTCGCCGATCGCGTAGATGTTCGGCACGTTGGTGCGCATGAACTCGTCGATGGCGATCGCCCCGCGCTCGCTGAGCTCGACGCCCGTGGACTCCAGCCCGAAGTCCTCGACGTTGGGCGAGAAACCGACCGCCATGAGCACGCGGTCGACCTCGAGCGAGCCGTCGGCGCCATCCGCTCCGGTGTAGCTGACGGTGACGGATGATCCGTTGTCGACGACCGTCTTCACCTGGGTCGACGTGAGGATGGGCACCCCGAGCTTCCGGTACTGCTTGGAGATCTCTTTGGACACGTCGACGTCCTCGTTCGGCAGCGCGCGGTCGAGGAACTCGAGGATGGTGACGTCGACGCCGTAGTTCTTCATGACGTAGGCGAACTCCATGCCGATGGCGCCCGCCCCGACGATGGCGATCGACCGCGGCAGCTCGCGCTGCATGATCTGCGTCTCGTAGGTGACGACGTTCGCCGAGAGCTCGACACCTGGCAGCAGGCGGACCTTCGATCCAGTGGCGATGATCGCGTTGTCGAACGTGATCGACTCGCTGCCGCCCGACGAGAGGGCCACGTCGATCGAGTGGGCGTCGCGGAAGGTACCGCGCCCATCGAACTCGGTGATGGCGTTCTTCTTCATGAGGTAATGGACGCCTTTGACGCGTCCCTCGGCCACCGTTCGGCTGCGGTCGAAGGCCACCCCGTAGTCGAAGCTCGCCTCCCCCGAGATGCCGAAGGTCTTCGCCTCCTGCGTGAAGATGTGAGCGAGCTCGGCATTGCGCAGCAGCGCCTTCGAGGGGATGCACCCGACGTTGAGGCAGACGCCGCCCCAGTACTTGTACTCGATGACGGCCACCGAGAGCCCGAGTTGAGCTGCGCGCACCGCGGCGACGTATCCGCCGGGGCCGGCACCGAGGACGACGACATCGAAATGGCTGGCCATGAACCTCAGCCTATGCCCGCGGCATCTCGTGCTCGGAGGGTTCCTGGTCGCTCTCGCGCCCGATCGCGAGCGCAGGGTCGTCGATGTCGCGGGCGAGCTCATCGGTGATGAGGAGGTCGCGGCGCACGTGGTCGGTGCGGTAGGCGGAGCGGGCGATCATGTGCGCCGTCATGGGCTGTGTGAGCAGTTGGAAGGTCATCACCAGGATCACCGTCGTGAGGACACCCCACGTCGGCACCTGGATGACGAGCGCGACGAGCACCGCGACCAGACCGAGCACCTGGGGCTTGGTCGCTGCGTGCAGGCGAGTCAGCACGTCGGGGAAGCGGATGATGCCCACTCCCGCGGCCAGCGAGAGGAACCCGGCCAGCAGGATGAGCAGGGCGACGACGATCTCCCCGGCGCTCACGACGCGTCCTGTCCGGCCATGTAGCGCGCGATGCTGATCGAGCCGACGACGGCGAACAGCGCGAGCACGAGCATGACGACGAGGGTGTCGGTGTGGCGCGTGAGCGCCATCTCCGCTCCGAGCGCGCAGATCGCGATCGCGAGCAGCACGTCGGCTGCGAGTGCCCGATCGAGGATCGACGGGCCCCGGATGATGCGGTACACGGCGCACAGCGCGCCCGCTGCGAACATCGCCCCCGCGATGATGATGACGAAGATCATGGTCGTCCTCCCTCTCTCTCCTCGCGCTTCGCCTCGCGCACCCGCTTGCGGTGGCTGCGCACCCGTGCCGCCTCCTCGCGCGTGCCCATGGCGAGCAGGATGCGCTCCTCGGTCGCCAGGACACTGCCGCGGATGGCGTCGACATCCGCCTCCGTCCGCGTTCCGAGCGCGTGCAGGTAGAGCACGGAGCGACCGCGATCGACGTCGACCACCACGGTGCCCGGTACCACCGAGATGGCCTCGGCGGTCAGGGTGAGCACGAGGTCGGAATGGGTGTCCAACTGCACGGCGATGATCGAGTTCATGGGCTGCCAGCGCGGATCGATCGCGCGCCACGCCACCTGCAGCGACGCGGTGATGACGTCGACGATCATGCGCAGGCCGAGCAGCAGTCCCCGCCACGGATTGAAGCGCCCGCTGAGCAGCACCGGCGGCAGGTAGAGCACGCGTGTGACCAGGATGGCGAGACCGATGCCGGTGATGACGGAGACGACCGTGATCTCGTCCCAGAGGAACAGCCACAGCACCACGAGCGCGACGAGCAGCGGCGCCTGACGCCAGACCACGCTCCACCGCGACGGGGTCGCGTTCATCGCACGCCTCCCGGGAAGACCAATGACACGTAGGCGCTCGGATCGACGATGCCATGCGCCGCGGCCGTGGTCAGGTCGAACAACGGCCCGGCGAAGACGGTGAGCAGGACGCTGACCACGACCAGTGCCGTGGTGGCGACGAGCATCAGCGGGGGCATCGTGCGAGTCGCCACGATGGTCGCCCCCTCCGGAGCCTCCTGGACGCTGCTCAGCAGCTCGGAGGTGTAGCCCTCCACCTCGTCGCGTCCCCGCCAGAACGCCATGTTCCAGAACCGGGCCAGGGCGTACAGCGTGATCAGCGACGTCAGCGCCCCGATCGCCACCACCACCCAGACCAGTGGCGTGCCCACCTGCGCACCGGCGAGGAACAGGGCGGTCTTGCCGAGGAAGCCCGAGAACGGCGGGATGCCGCCGAGGTTCATGGCCGGGATGAAGAACAGCACGCCGAGCAGCGGTGAGAGCTTGAGCAGGCCGCCGAGCCTCGTCATGGAGGTGGCTCCGCCGATCCGTTCGATCAGTCCGGTGGAGAGGAACAGGGTCGTCTGCACCGTGATGTGGTGCACGACGTAGAAGATCGTGGCCGCGATGGCCGCCTCGGTACCGAGCCCGATGCCGAAGATCATGTAGCCGATGTGACTGACGAGCGTGAAGGAGAGCAGTCGCTTGATGTCGGCCTGTGCCAGCGCCCCCAGGATGCCGATGAGCATGGTGAGGCCGCCGACGACGAGGAAGAGCGTGCCGAGGTCGTTCTCACGGAAGATGGTGGTCTCGGAGCGCAGGATGGCGTAGACGCCCACCTTCGTGAGCAGGCCCGCGAACACGGCGGTGACCGGAGCGGGTGCAGTGGGGTACGAGTCGGGCAGCCAGAAGGAGAGCGGGAAGACCGCCGCCTTGATGCCGAAGGCGATCAGCAGCACCAGGTGGAGGATGAGCTGCACCGAGCCCGGCAGTTCGGCGATGCGCACGGAGAGCTGGGCGATGTTCACCGTGCCGGTCGCGCCGTAGATCAGCGCGATCGCGCTGAGGAAGAACAGCGACGAGACCAGGCTGACGATGATGTACGTCACGCCCGCACGGATGCGCTCGCCGGTGCCGCTCAGCGTGAGCAGCACGTAGCTGGCCGAGAGGAGGATCTCGAAGCCGACGTAGAGGTTGAACAGGTCGCCCGCGATGAACGCGTCGAACACCCCGGCGGCGAGGATGAGGTAGGTGGGGTGGAAGATCGACACCGGCGTCTCACGGTGCCGGTCGGCCACGCCCTGTCCGATGGAGTACACCAGCACGCCGAGCAGCATGATCGCCGAGATGAGCAGCATGATGGCCGAGAGACGGTCGACGACGAGCGTGATGCCGAACGGGGCGTCCCACGCGCCGAGGTAGACCACCGTCGGACCGTCGGCCTGCGTCAGGGCGAGGAGCACCGCGGCGATCACGACGACGGCCGAGAGGGTCGCCGTGCTCACCATCACCTGCAGGCGGCGGTTTCCGCCCAGGATGAGGGTGCACGCCGAACCGATGAGCGGCAACAGGACGACCAGGGGAACGAGCGTGGCGGTCATCGGTGCTCCACCTCCTCCGGCTCCTCGTCACTGGCGTCGATGATCTGCTGGATCGCGTCGTCGTCCTGCGCGGCGCTGCGGACGATGTCCGCCGCCCGCCCGGCCTCGATCTCGTCGTCGCTCTCGTCGTCGACGAGGTCGCCCTCGTCTCCGAGTTGGGCCAGCCACCACGACCGGTAGATGAGGGCGAGCATGAAGGCCGTCACGCCGAGGTTGATGACGATGGCGGTGAGGATGAAGGCCTGCGGGAGCGGGTCGCTGATGTCGTCGGGGTCGACGCCGGCTCCGAGGATGGGTCCGAGCCCCGGGGCGCCGCTCATGATGAAGATGAGGATGTTGACGGCGTTGCCGACGAGCAGGAAGCCGATGAGCACGCGGGTGAGGCTGCGCTCGAGCATCACGTACACGCCCGAGCCGAACATGACGGCGCAGAGCACGAGCAGGGTGAGGGAGGCGTTCATGTGCGGGCCACCTCCGGCTCGGCCGCATCCGGCTCGGACGCCTCCTCCTCCTGCTGGCGGTCGACCTCGGCCCCGAGGCTGCGGAGGATGTCCAGGACGAGCCCCACGACGACGAGGTACACGCCGATGTCGAACAGGGTCGACGTGCCGATCGAGAGCGTGCCGATGAGAGGGATGTCGGCCTCGAACCACGTCGACTGGAAGGCTGTCATGCCGAAGAAGAGCGGGAGCGTCGCCGTCCCCGCGGCGATCAGCAAGCCGGTGCCGAGCAGCCTGCCCGCGTCCACCGGCGCCGCCTCACCGAGCTCGTAGCGTCCCCCCGCGAGGTAGCGGAAGACCAGGGCGAGTCCCGCCAGCAGGCCACCGGCGAAGCCACCGCCGGGAGCGTTGTGGCCGACGAAGAGCAGGAAGATCGAGACGACGATGGCCGGATGGAAGAGCAGTCGCACGAGAACCTCGATGAGGATCGAACGGCTGCTGGGAGCGAGCGTTCGACCGGCCATGAGCCATTGCGGGCGCGACGTCGAGGTCTCGTGGGCGGCCGGGCGGACGTGATCGCCCGGGGCGTCGCTCAGGCGCGGGGCACTCCCGGTGCGGCCCGTGATGAACACCAGGCTCGCGATGCCGGTGGCGACGGCGACGAGCACCGAGATCTCGCCGAGCGTGTCCCAGGCGCGGATGTCGACGAGCATCACGTTGACGATGTTCTTGCCGTGAGCCTCGAGAGAGAGCGCCGGGAGGCCGTCGGCGATGGTGGGTTGGATGCGGGCACCGAGGGCGATGAAACCGACGAGCGCCATGAGGACGCCGGCGGCGATGCCGATGACGGCGCGAAGAGCCCGCTTGACCGGCGGGTTCCTCTGCGCCATCCGCTTGGGCAGGCGACGCAGGACGAGCACGAACACGACGATCGTCAGCGTCTCGACGAGGGCCTGGGTGAGCGCGAGGTCGGGAGCGCCTCCCATGCCGAACAGCAGCACGAGGCCGTAACCGGTGACCCCGACCAGGAGCACCGCCGTGACCCGATGCGTCGCGAGTGCGGCGCCGACTGCCGCGACGATCATGGCGAACGCGATGAACGGTTGAGCGGGGTAGTGCCACAGATCGATGCCCGCCGGCCAGCTGCGGTTCCCGACGATGGCCGATCCGACGCCTCCGACGAAGACGATGAGGATGACGGTGATGTAACCGGGAAGGCCCCGGCGCTGGATGAGCGTCGTCAGCCACGCCGAGAACGCGTCCACACTGCGGACGATGCGCAGGTAGCCGCGCCCCGAGTCGATCGGATGCGGCACCGCCGCCTGAGCACGCGCCACACCGCGCCGGAGGGCGATCGGCGCCGCGCCGAGGGCGAACACCATCGCCGAGAGGGCGAGCGCCGGCTCGAACCCGTGCCAGAGCGCGAGATGGCTCTCGTCCCGCCCGGGGAGGGTGTCGGCGTAGGGCGTGAACAACGGCTCGATCCACGAGATGGCGAAGGCGAACACCACTCCGGCCGCGGCGAGGATGGCCGGCGCCGTCGCGAGAAGCGCCCCCTCCCGGTGCAACGGCGTCTGCGAACCGTCGGGTCGGGTGAAGAAGGCGCCCCAGAAGAAGCGAGCGGTGTACGCGACCGTGAGCACGGATCCGGCCACCGCGGCGATGACGGCGACCGTGCCCCATCCGTCATGCGATTCGAGGAAGGCCGTGAACACGCCCTCCTTCGCCACGAACCCCAGCAACGGCGGCAGCCCGGCCATCGACGCCGCGGCGAGCCCCGCGATCACCGCCACCACCGGCATCCGCCGACCGAGTCCCGAGAGCTTGCGCCAGTCGCGGGTGCCCGCCGAGTGATCGATGATGCCCACGACGAGGAAGAGGGTCGCCTTGAACAGGGCGTGGGCCAGCAGCAGGCACACTCCGGCGAGCGCGGCGTCCCGCGTGCCGAAGCCCACGACGAGCACGAGGAAGCCGAGTTGGCTGACCGTCCCGTATGCCAGCAGCAGCTTGAGGTCGTACTGCCGGAGGGCGCGCCATCCGCCGACGAGCATGGTGAAACCGCCGAGGACGATGACGATGGGATGCCAGACCGCCGTGTCGGCGTAGCCGGGGGCGAGCACGGCGACGAGGTACACGCCCGCCTTGACCATGGCGGCGGCATGCAGGTAGGCGCTCACCGGCGTCGGGGCGGCCATGGCTGCGGGCAGCCAGAAGTGGAACGGCACCAGCGCGCTCTTCGAGATGGCGCCGATGAGGATCAGGGCGATCGCCCACTCGGCCGCCGCCCCCGTCACCGGGTGCGCGATCATCGCCGTGAGGGAGGTGGTCCCCGCCCCGACCGTGAGGATGACGAGACCGACGAGCATCGCGAGTCCACCGAACGTCGTCACCGTGAGCGCCTGCAGCGCGGCCCCTCGACTCTCCTTGCGCCCGGTGTAGTGGCCGATGAGGAGGTAGGAGAGCACACTGGTGGCCTCCCAGAACGTGAACATGACGAACACGTCGTCGGCTGTCACGAGCCCGAACATCACGCCGGCGAACAGCAGCAGCAGGGCGGCGAAGCGACCGAGGGCCGGCTCGTCGTCTCGGAAGTACCGCGCGCAGTAGAACAGCACAAGTGCGCCGACGCCCGTGATGACGAGTGAGAGCAGCAGCGCGAGGGCGTCGAGGCGGAAGGAGAGCTCGATGCCGAGCGCGGGGATCCACCGCAAACGCTCGACGAGAGGGGTGCCTCCGAGGATGCCGGGCATCCAGCACAGCAGCACGACGAAGACCGCGACGGGCAGAGCGGCGATGAGGAAGAAGACGTTGCGGCCGAGCCAGCGGGTCAGGAGAGGGGTGACAAGGGAGATCACGGCGAAGCCCGCGAGGCTGGCGATCATCGGTCCTCCCCCGTCAGCGCTTCGAGGTTCCAGCCTATCAGCGAGCTCGCCGCCGGCCTGAGGGGCGACCGCGACCCCGTGCTGTCGCGCAGCGGGTGAGCGCACAAGGGGGTGGCATCCGTCCAGCCGCGTTTGTTAGACCCGTTCCATGAGCGAAGTGGACGGCCCCCGGCCGAACGGACCGACGCAGGACGAGCCGATTCAGGATGGCGCGACGGAGGCGACGCGAGACGACAAGCTCGCGGGCCTGGTCGAACAGGTGCGAGCCGACGCCTCCGACCTTCCCCGTGAAGAGGTGCGACGCAACCTGCTGCAGCGGCTGGGTGACGCGCAGATCACCGTCAGCGACGACGAGCTGGACGGGCTCCTCGAGCGCCTCGTCGGCCAGCCCTGAGCGCCATCCGCTGATTCAGTCCCGGTCGGCGCGCGCCTCATCGGCAGCGCGACCGGCCCGCTCGGCGTCACGAGCAGCACGATCTCGCTCCGTCGTCGCGGCGCGTCGGGAACGGCGGATGCCCGGCAGCTCCTGCTCGATCTCACGACGCCGGTCATCCAGTGCCTCGAGCTCCGCCGTGAGATCGTCGTGCCGGGCTGTCAGCGCCGCGAGGGCATCCTCCGCCTCCGCCAGGCTCTCCCGCGTCTCGGTCGCCCGTTCATCGAGCGCGGCGAGGCGTCTGCGCGACTTCTGCTCCTCATCGCGTTGCGCCTTCTTCGACTGCGTCGCGTCGCCGCCTGCGGCGCGCTCCTCCTTCGCCCGGCGACGCGCGGCGAGGTCGATCGGCGGAGGAGAAGACGGCGCGGCCTCCCCCGCGACGGCTCCGTCGAGATCGACCGTCCCGAATCCCACGACCTCGAGCGCGCGCACGAGCCGGCCGCTGGCCACGGCGGCGGCAGCGACCTCGTCGGCCGTCGCGGCGACGAGGGTGCGAGACGCCTCGTCGAGGTTCGCAGCGGATGCCGTCACCTCCTTGTCCAGGGCGACGGCGCGCACCTGTTCGACCAGCTTCCCGACGAGCTCGCGCCGCTCGCGCGTGAGCCGGGTGAGCTCGCCCGCGTCGCGCTCGTCCTGAGCCGTGCGCAGGGCACGTCCGAGTTCGAGGAGCTCGTCGAGTCCATCGCGGCCGTCGCGCACCCACTGGTTCACGAGCCAGGCGGCGGCGCTCGGCTTGCGCACCTCCTGCACCCGTCTGGCCAGCTCTGCGTCCTCCGACCTCACGCTCTTCGCCCGTGCGTTGCGGGCGGAGGTGAAGTCACCAGCGGGCAGGGCGAACAGCTCATCGGCGATGGCGGTGAACGGATCGTCGGTCGTCATCGCCCGACCTCGACGAGCTCGACGTCGATCAGGGCGCCGGCATCCACCCGAGCCGTCATCATCGTGCACGCGGGCTGACGACGGCGATCGGTCGGTGAACCGGGGTTGAGCATCCGCATGCCGCCCGGCGTCACGGAGTCCCATGGGATGTGACTGTGACCGAACACCAGCAGGTCGAGATCGGCATGGGCGTCATCGGCGCGGCGCTCGCGGCCCACGGCGGCGCCCGTCTCGTGCACGACGCCCATCCGCAGCCCGTCGATCTCGACGCGTGCGACCTCGGGAAGACGGCTTCGCAGGCCCTCGCCGTCATTGTTGCCGTACACGCCGATCAGTCGCGCCGCGCGGCCCTCGAGGGCGTCGAGCGTCGCCTCGTCGACCCAGTCGCCCGCGTGCACGACCACGTCGGCTTCGTCCACCGCTCGCCAGAGCGCGTCGGGCAGCCGGCGGGCGCGCGTCGGCAGATGGGTGTCGGAGATGAGCAGCAGTCGCGTCATGGACTCCATCCTGCCCCTCGACCCGGAGCCGCATCCGGAGAATGATGGAGGCCATGGCGTTCGACACCCTCACCACCCACCTCGCCGACGACGACGAAGTCACCATCGTGACCTCCCGAACCGACGGATCGCGCGTGCCGACCGTCATCTGGGCGGTCGTCGCCGACGGTGTTCCCTACGTGCGGTCGGTCAACGCCGAGCACGGGCACTGGTATCGCCGGGCATCCTCCAGCGGAACCGGGGCGTTCCAGATCGACGGGACGGACGTCGGCGTCGCGTTCTCGCAGGTCGAGGACGACACCGTGATTGCAGCTGTCGACGCCGCCTACTCGGCCAAGTACGCGCGCTACGGGGACGACCTGGCGGCCATGCTCACCGACGATTCACGCGCCTGCACGTTGGCGGTGCACGCAGCGGTGCTATGACGGCTGACGAGCCGAACGGACCGGAGTACGCGACCACGGTCGTGAGACTCTTCTCGGACTACGGCCGCAGCGTCATCTGGCTCGACCCCGATCCGGTCGATTACGCCGAGACCTCCCTCGACGACGAGTTCATCGCCGAACTGAAGGCATGGGACCGCTACGCCCGCCTGGCGCTCGACCCCGACCTTCCGGAGATCCCCGCCCATGCCGCCGACCGGTTCGATCGCGAGGGCCGCGTCCTGGCGCTGCGCCTGGCGGAGGAGCTCGGTGCCGCGTTCGAAGTGGAGCGGCGGCGCGGCGAGCGGTATCGGAGCGATGGGGACCCCCTCAACCCGGGAGCGGCGTCCGCCTTCCTCCGCCTGGTCGAGCGGGCCCGGGTGGGGTGAGCGGTCAGGACCGGAAGAACTCGTTCGCGCGGGCCGTGAACAACAGGCCGATGATGACGAGGGCCCAGACGATGGAGACGACGCCCGAGGTGATGGCACCCGAGTACATGGCGATCACGCCGTTGACCACCGAGAGCAGCATGATGACGGTGACGAGGGTGCGCGAGAGGCCACTTCCCCGCAGGAGGCCGTAAGCCACCGCCAGGGTGATGACGCCGAGGGCGATGGAGGTCCATCCGGTGATCGCGGGATTGCCGGATGCCGCCGTCGCGAGGCTCCGATCGGTCAGCGCGATGAGGATGATGATGCCGCCGACGATGGCGAAGATCGCGTTGATGTAGGTGAGGACGGCGACGAAGGTGACCGAGCCCGGTCTGCTTGCGGTCATCATGCGTCTCTCCGTCCCGGTGCTCTCAGCACCCCGTCCGCATCAGGCTAGCCGTGAACGAATCATCCGTGACGCGCAACGCCCTCAGACGAGCGGTTGGGGCAGGATGAGGTCGGCGGTGACGGCGGGGTCGGCCGCGGAGCGCCCTCTCTCGCCGGGAGTGACGATCCCGGCCTACGCCGTTCCGTCGATCGCGTGGATGACCTTGAGCTCGAAAGCGTCCTCCGAGATGCCGAGTGCCGTCGCGATGGCATCGCGGGTCATGAAGTCGACCTCGTCGATCGCCCGCACCTCGAGCATCCGCCCGATCTCGGGGATGTGCACGAGATAGCCCGCCCGATTGCGGCTCACCATCACCGTGTAGACCCGCTGATGGCCTGCGGGACTCACCGTGATTCCCTCAGCAGTCGGAAGTCGCGCCGGTGGAGCAGTCGAAGTACCGCGCCCTTCACGGTGCCGAACGCGCGGAGGCCGTCGTCGGTCGCGTACGGCTCGACGGCGACGATGTGATGGTCGACTCCGCCGAACACCACCGTGCAGCCGCCTGCCGCGATGATGTTGCGGTACCACGACACCTCAGGACCGTAGGTGAGCTCGGCGACGAATCCCTCGGGCACACGGGCCAGGATGACGGGTGTCTCGTAGGTCCTGCCGCTCTTGCGGCCGACATGACGGATGAGCGAGAACGGTCCGTGGCCCCAGTGCGCGAGGCGCAACGTCACGGGGTTCAGGGTGTGCTGCAGCACCTGCAGGAATCCGCGCTTTCCGCGTCCCATCGCCATCATCGCCCTCCGTCCCTCGCCCGATCATCTCCGGCAACGCCCCGGCGGTGCAAGCCCCTCGCTGATCCGCCGACGACCGGTCAGTGCAGCAGTACGGTCGAGGCCACGATGGCGTTCACCAGGGCGTGGGCGATGATGCCCGTTCCAATGCGCCCTGTGAGGACCGCGGCGGTGCCGAAGAGGGCCCCCATGACGAACGTGCTGACCGCGATCAGGGGACTCACGCCGAAGGCGAGCTGCGGAAGGTGCAGGGCGGCGAAGGCGGCTGCGGTGATCGCGACGGCCGCGACGGACGCGCCATGCGAGCGCCCTGCCGACGGCGCGGCTCCCGCGAGACTGCGCTGCAGGGCACGCAGGAGCATTCCGCGGAAGACCAGCTCCTCGACGACCGGTGCGACGAGAACGGCGAGGATCACCGTGAGGATGTTGACGGCGGCGATCGGCGAATGCATCACGTTGGAGTGGCCGCTCGGGCGCCCACACACCAGTACGACCGTCGCACTCACAAGGGTGACGATGACGAAGTAGGCGAACACGGCAGCCAGAGCGAACAGCAGGTCCCACCAGCGGAACCGCAATCCGTAGCTGCCAGCCGGCGAGCCCGTGCCCCATCGCCGTGCGGCGAAGACCGCGCAGCCTGCGGCGATGGCGTACGGACCGAAGGTCGCTACGCCCGCCCACACGAGACCGAGGTGCGGGCGGAACCCGGAGGCGACGATCGCGAGCGGGACGAGCGCACTCACGAACATGAACCCCACGACGCCCAGAGCCGCTCCGAGCAGGGCGCGCGAGCGGTCGCGCGTTGGCGCGGCAGTGAGGACGACGTCGATGTGAGGACGTTATCAGCGGTCGGCCTCTCCTGCTCGCCCCCGTGGGAGGGTACGCCTCGGAATGCGGCAGCGGGAGCGGGTTGGATGCCCCGTCCCGCGGTGGTAGGCATGCACCATGAGCCGAATCATGGCGCGCAGACGCGTCACCCGCATCACGCTCGGGTCGCCTCGCGCCGTCCGCGAGGACGTCCTGGCCGTCGAGGAGCCGCTCGAGATCCGCGTCGGCGGTCGCCCGCTCGCGATCACGATGCGTACGCCCGGTCACGACGTCGAACTTGCCGCCGGCTTCCTCGTCTCGGAGGGGGTCGTCGCCCGCGCCGACGAGCTGGTGAGCGCCCGGCACTGCGCATCCGTTACCGAGGAGAACACCTACAACGTGCTAGATGTGACGTTGGCCTCTCATGTGCCGCCGCCGGATGCGAGCCTCGAGCGGGCGTTCTACACCACCAGCTCGTGCGGCGTCTGCGGCAAGGCCAGCATCGATGCCGTCCGCACCCGGTCGCGGTTCGACGTCGAGCGCGACGATCTCGTCGTCGACGCCGACCGGCTCGTCGGCTTCCCGGATGCCCTCCGGTCCGCTCAGGCCGTGTTCGAGAAGACGGGCGGCCTGCACGCCGCCGCGCTGTTCGACGGGCGGAGCGGACGCATGCTCGTGCTCCGCGAGGACGTCGGGCGCCACAACGCCGTCGACAAGGTTGTCGGCTGGGCGCTGACGCAGGGGCTGCTCCCCCTCACCGGCGTCGTGCTGATGGTGTCGGGACGCGCGAGTTTCGAGCTGACGCAGAAGGCGTCGATGGCCGGCATCCCGGTGCTCGCCGCGGTGTCCGCGCCGTCCTCGCTCGCCATCGAGCTCGCGACCGAGTTGGGCATCACCGTGGTGGGCTTCCTCCGCGGCGAGAGCATGGTGGTGTACTCGCGCCCCGATCGCATCAGCGAGCAGCCTGCGTCGACGGCCGCGACAGGAAGTGCGACAGCCATGGCGGGCGCATCGTGAGCCGCAAGCCGCCGACGGACGACGTGACGGATGCCGACCTCTCAGTCGGCCAGCCGAGTTCGTGGGCGGCCGGAGTGCCGGGCGTTCTGCACTCTCTCGAGCCCGCCATCGCGCAACTGGGGCTTGGACGCACCGTCAAGCTGCTCACCTCCCTCAACCAGAAGGACGGTTTCGACTGCATGAGCTGCGCATGGCCGGACCCCGACCACCGCAAGGTCGCCGAGTTCTGCGAGAACGGCGCCAAGGCGGTCACGTGGGAGGCCACCCCCGTGCTCGTGCCGTCGTCATTCTGGGCCGAGCACACCATCGACGACCTGTTGGACAAGTCCGAGTACTGGCTCGGCATGCAGGGGCGCCTGACCGAGCCGGTGTACCGCGCGGCCGGATCCGATCACTACCGGCCGGTGTCGTGGGACCGCGCGTTCGAGATCATCGCCGCGAAACTCCGCGCGCTCGACTCCCCCGACCAGGCCTCGTTCTACACCTCGGGACGCACCTCGAACGAAGCGGCATTCCTCTACCAGTTGTTCGTGCGCGCCTACGGGACGAACAATCTGCCCGACTGCTCCAACATGTGTCACGAGTCCACGGGCACGGCGATGAGCGAGGTCGTCGGCATCGGAAAGTCCACCATCGCCTACGACGACTTCGAGCACGCCGATCTCGTCATCGTGCTCGGCCAGAACCCCGGCACGAACCATCCCCGCATGCTCACGGCCCTCGAGGACGCCAAGCGCAATGGCGCGCGCATCGTGGCCGTCAATCCGCTGCCCGAGGCCGGACTCCGCCGTTACAAGAACCCCCAGCGGGTGAGCGGGATCGTCGGGCGCGGAACCGACATCGCCGACCAGTTCCTGCAGATCCGGCTCGGGGGCGACATGGCGCTGCTGCAGGCCGTGTCGAAGCGGGTTCTGGCAGCGGAGGCCGCCGCGCCCGGAACCGTCCTCGACCGCGCGTTCATCGACGAGTACTGCAGCGGGTTCGAGGCCTTCGCCGCCGCGATGGCGGAGGTCGACGACGACGAGGTGCTGCTCGCCACGGGTCTCGGGCTCGACGAGATCGACGAACTCACGGATGCCTACATCAATGCCGACCGGGTGATCATCACCTGGGCGATGGGCATCACGCAGCACAAGAAGGCCGTCGACACCATCAAGGAGATCATCAACCTGCTGCTGCTGCGCGGCAACATCGGGCGCCCGGGCGCTGGCGCGTCTCCCATTCGGGGTCACAGCAATGTGCAGGGCGACCGCACCATGGGCATCTGGGAGCGGATGCCCGACCGCTTCCTGGACGCGCTCGCCGCGGAGTTCTCGTTCGAGCCGCCACGCCGGCACGGCGTTGATTCCGTGAACGGCATACACGCGATGAAGCGCGGTGACATCCGCTTCTGGATGGGGATGGGCGGAAATCTCGTGGCCGCCATCTCGGACACCGGACTGGCGGAGGAGGCCATGCGCGGGACCGAGATGACGGTGCAGGTCTCGACGAAGCTCAACCGCTCGCACGCCGTGATCGGCGACGAGGCGCTCATCCTGCCGACGCTCGGGCGCACCGAGATCGACATCCAGGCGTCCGGACCGCAGTTCGTCTCGGTGGAGGACACCGTGTGCTCCGTGCACGGCAGCCACGGGCAGGTGCCTCCGGTCGCTCCCGGTCTGCTCAGTGAGGTGGCAATCGTGGCCCGCCTCGCCGCCGCTACCCTCGGCGAGAGCGTGCCCATCGACTGGGCCGCGTTCGCCGACGACTACGACCTCATCCGCGACTCGGTGAGCCGCGTCGTGCCGGGCTTCGAGTACTACAACGACCGCATCCGCACCCGCGACGGCTTCGTGCTGCCGAACGGGCCGCGCGACTCCCGCACGTTCCCGACCGCGACCGGCAAGGCCATGCTGACCGTCAACGCCCTGGAACACGTGGAGCGGCCCGATGGCACGCTGCTACTGCAGACTGTGCGCTCGCACGACCAGTACAACACCACCATCTACAGCCTGAACGACCGCTACCGCGGCATTCGCAAGGGACGCGAGGTGATCTTCATCAATCCCCTCGACCTTGAGGAGCTCGGGCTCGCGGACGGGACGTCGGTCGACGTCTCCACCGTGTGGGACGACGACATCGAGCGTGTGCTCCGGGGCTACCGCGCCGTCGCCTACCCGAGTGCCCGCGGATGCGCTGCCGCCTACTTTCCCGAGGCGAACGTGCTGGTTCCGCTGGCCAGTACGGCCGAAGGAAGCAACACGCCCGTCTCGAAGGCCGTGCTCGTGCGGGTGACGGCCGCGGTGGGCTGACGATCGCGTCGGCGTGACACCCGTGTCGCCTACGCTCGTGATCATGGATCCCCAGACGAAGCGAGCCGGCCGCGGCAGGACGGTCGCGCTGACCGTCGTGCCACTCGCCGCCGCGGCGGCGGCGGGTCCCCTGATCGGCTACGCATCGCGCGCGGACGCCTGGTGGGCCGCGTTCCTGTTCGGCGGCATCCTGCTCGCTGTGGTGGCCATCGCCATCCAGGTGGCGGTCAAGGTGCGCGACTCGCGCGCGCAGCTGACCCTCGCGGAGGAGATGGACGACCTCAGGCTGACGGTGCGGGATGCCCTCCTCCCGGTGGCGTCCCTTCTCGCCGAGATGCCCGGGCTCGACCTTCTCCGACGCGTCGACCACCTGCGCACCGTCGGTCAGGCCGCCGTCGCCGCGCTGCATTCGCTGGTGTCTCCGCACGCCGACCGGGCGAGGGTGAACGTCTACTCACTGGAGACCGCTCCGCTCCAGATGGTCTGGCTCGCCCACATCGGCCGTGGCGACAAGCCCGGACCGTTCGTGGCCGGTACACCGCGCGGCGACGCCGCGCTCGAGTTCCTGTTCGAGGCGAAGTCGGCGTTCTATCCGGACCTCGGCGAGGCGCGACCGGCCGGCTACGGCGGTACGGCTAGTGGCTACGAGACCTTCATCGCCGTGCCCGTCTTCACCGACAAGCGGGTCTGGGGAATGGTCACGGTCGATGCCCCGACGGCCGGGTCGCTGACTCCCGGCGACCTGCACCTGAGCGAGGTGGTGGCCGAGATGATGTCGGTCGCGTTCGCCTCGGCGGCGGCGCCGGAGCCCTCGCTTCACGCGAATGTCTGAGGTGGAGAGGTACGATGTGGTCATGACAGAGATCCAGGTGGTCGCGACGCCGGGCGGGTTCGGTTTCATCCGTTCCGATGCCGCGCGCAAGTCTGTCCTGTTGCCCAAGACCGCTGACGTTCCCGACAGCCGGAGCATCGCTCGTCGGGCTGTCGACACCGTCCTCGGCAAGCGCGCCTCCTCCACCTCGCGCTGACCCGCGACGACTGATCTGCCGCGGCTGACCTGTCAGCCAGTCGTCGCGGCACAGCACGAGCCTGGTCGGCACATCCGGCCACGCCGAGAGGGGCCACGGCTCGTTCGCCGGTGCATCCGACTGACGGCGCTACCGCCGCATCCCCTCACCCGCCAACGCATCGGATGACTCACCCGGCGAGGGGATCATGCCGGCGAGGAGGACGATTCGGCGAGCGCCGAGCCGCTCGGCTACCAACGGCGCCGTGAATCCTTGGCGTCGCCTTCGAGGTTTCTCTGGACATTCGGACAGGTTTTTGCAACGATCGACCCACCACAGCGCACGGGGGCGCACGGCGCCCTGACAGACAAGGAAGTTGGTCGGCGAATGGTTCGAACGAGGTCGAGGGCACTGTCCGCCCTGACAGCACTGGGGGTGGCGGTGGGACTCATGTCACTTCCCGCGGTGAGCGCGCAGGCGGACGGCGGTGGTACCTGGAGCGGCCTGACTCCGCCGCTGTCGACGCCGTGGACGGCCGAAGTCTCGCCGACCAACGCCCTGCCCGACTACCCGAGGCCCCAGTTGGCTCGACCGAGCGCGGACGCTCCGACCTGGACGAATCTCAACGGACTCTGGCAGTACCAGCCGACCGACGGCTACAGCCCCATCTCGTTCGGCTCCGATCTCTCCGGCCAGATCCTCGTGCCCTACCCGGCCGAGTCCGCGCTGTCGGGGGTCCAGAAGCACTCCGACTACATGATCTACCGGCGAACCGTCGACGTGCCGAAGAACTACACGTCGGGCGGCAAGCACCTGCGCATCAACTTCGGTGCGGTGAATTACGACGCGACCGTGTACGTGAACGGAGCGCAGGTCGCCCGGCACCTCGGCGGCTACGACTCGTTCAGCGCCGACATCACCAGCGCCCTGCGATCGGGCGGCTCGCAGGAGATCGTCGTCGCCGTGCACTCCCCCGTGGATTCGGCGACGGTGCCCGTCGGCAAGCAGCGCCTGAACCCGGGCGGCATCTTCTACACCGCCTCCAGCGGCATCTGGCAGACGGTCTGGCTGGAGCCGGTGCAGCCGGTGAGCATCGCCTCCTTCACCGCGACACCGGATGTCGACACCGGCTCGTTCGCCATCGCGGCGACGTACAACGGTGACGCGGGCGGAGCAAAGCTGTCGGTCGACGTCTTCGACGGCTCGAAGAAGGTGGCGAGTGCCACCGGTGCAGCCGGCGGCCCGATGTCGCTCTCCATCCGCAAGCCGCATCTGTGGTCGCCCGACGACCCTTTCCTGTACACCTTCAAGGCATCTCTGACCGTGCGCGGAACGACCGACAAGGTGGAGAGCTACGCGGGCCTGCGGGAGATCGCCGTCGAGAAGGTGGCCGGCAAGCAGCGCATCACCCTGAACCACAAGGCGACCTTCCTGCTCGGAACCCTCGACCAGGGCTTCTGGCCGGACGGCATCTACACGGCACCGACGGATGACGCACTCAAGTTCGACATCCAGAAGACCAAGGACCTCGGCTTCAACACCATCCGCAAGCACATCAAGGTCGAGCCGGCCCGCTGGTACTACTGGGCCGACAAGCTCGGGATCATGGTCTGGCAGGACTCCCCCGCTCTGCCTACCGGACGCAACGGCAGCCTGACGACCGGCGACAAGGCCAACTTCCGGGCCGAGACCAGCCGCATGGTCGATCAACTGAAGAACTCGACCTCGGTGATCGGCTGGATCCCGTTCAACGAGGGCTGGGGCCAGTGGAGCGTCGACGCGGCAAGCGAGGTGGGAGCGCAGGTCAAGGCGCAGGATCCGAGCCGGCTCGTCAACGATCGCAGCGGATCGAACTGCTGCGACACTCCCGGTGACCCGGGTACGGGCGACATCATCGACTGGCACCAGTACCAGGGTCCCGCCCTGCCGGCGCCCGACGCGAAGCGCGCGTCGATCGATGGTGAACACGGCGGGCTGACGCTGCCGGTCGAGGGACACAGCTGGCCCGGCGCGGACGTCAACCCCTACGGAGCCGTCAAGGACAGCGCCGCGCTGACGGCCGGCTATGTCGCCAACACCCAGGTGCTGCGCGACCAAGGCGCTCCCTACGGCCTGTCCGGATCGATCTACACGCAGATCACGGATGTCGAGGGCGAGCAGAACGGGTTCTTCACCTACGACCGCCAGGTCGAGAAGGTCGATGAAGCCGCGGTGCGAGCCATAAACCTCGAGACGATCGCCGCGGGAACCAAGACGCCACCGACACCACCCGCCGGCACACCAGGGCTCGCGGGGGTCGGGTCGTGGACGCTCGACGAGACCGCGGGCGGCGTCGCGGCGGACAGTGCAGGATCGGCCGACCTGACGGTCTCCGGCGGAGCGAC
This sequence comes from Orlajensenia flava, assembly GCF_004801905.1. Classification (GTDB taxonomy): domain Bacteria; phylum Actinomycetota; class Actinomycetes; order Actinomycetales; family Microbacteriaceae; genus Orlajensenia; species Orlajensenia flava. The sequence continues at coordinate 713,878 of NZ_SSSN01000003.1, forward strand.
CTGGGTGCCGGGCAGGAAGGGCGGCGCGCTGCAACTCGACGGGTCGACCGGCTTCGCGGCGTCCGCAGAGCCTGTCCTGACCACGACCGATCGCAACTACAGCGTCTCGGCCTGGGTGCGGTTCGATCAGGTCGGTGGCGCGTTCCAGACGGTCGTGGGTGAGGACGGGGATGCGGCGAGCGCGTTCTTCCTGCAGTACTCGGGTGCAGACAAGAGGCTGGCGTTCTCGTTCGTGAACGCGCGGGCGCTGGCATCCGGCATCACCGTGGAGCCGAACCGCTGGTACCACCTCGTGGGAGTGCGCGACATCACCTCGTCCACGCTGTCGATCTACGTCGACGGCGCGAGGGCGGGACAGGTGGCGGTGCTCGGCAACGGCGAGGCTGCCACCGGTCCGCTCACCGTCGGCCGGGGAAAGTTCGACGGCAAGCCGGTCGACTACCTGGACGGCACGGTGGACGAGGTCCGCGTGTTCGACCGGGCACTGTCGGCCGATGAGGTGGCCGCGCTCTACGCAGCGCAGAGCTGAACGTCGCGGTTCGGGCCCCGCGTGATCGCTTGATCGCGTGGGGCCCGAACTGTTTCACGCGATCGCGTTGACCCTCACACCGTGTCAGGCTCCAGTGTGGATTCCATCATGTACACCATCGGAGAATTCGCCGCCGTCGGGCGGGTGAGCGTACGGATGCTCAGGCACTACGACTCCATCGGGCTGCTGGTGCCGGCGCGGGTCGATGACCGCACCGGCTACCGCCGCTACTCGAACGAGCAGGTGCCTCGGCTGCTGCGCATCGTGGAGCTACGGCACCTCGACGTCGGTCTCGATCGCATCGCCGAGGTCTTCGCGGCGCAGGACGAGGACGAGGCCGTGCGTCTCACGCTCCTCGAACGGCGCCAGGAGATCGAGGCGATGATCGACCACGAGACAGCGTTGCTGACCCGCATCGACCGACGACTCCGTCAACTGGAAGGAACCGCTCTCATGTCAACTCCCGTCTCCTATCGACCGCTCGATGCCATCACCGTCTACGCCGTCTCCGGAGTGGCGCCAGGGATGGGACCGGACCATGTCGGACCCGTCGTCGGCCCACTCATCGAGCAACTCGACACGGCCCTCGAGGCAGCGAGGCGCCCCATCCTCCCGCCCGCCGTGTTCTGGTACGAGCCGATCGATGACGGCGAGCGCCTCGTCGTGAACGTCAGTCAGACCGCCGAGCCGGATCCGCGCGCGGGAGACGGCTACGGAGTCGTCGAGTTGCCGGCTGTGGCCCTCGCCGCCACGGTGCTGCACCACGGCGACATGACCGGAATCGGCGATACCTGGACGGCCCTGGTCGAACAGCTCGTGGCCGATGGCTATCGCCTGGCAGGGGCGAACCGAGAGGTCTACCTCCACGCGCCGGGCCATGTGCCGGGACCCGACTGGGTCACCGAGGTGCAGGTTCCCGTCGAGCGCGTCTGACGCACCCGACAGGGCGACGCCGAGAATTCACCGGCCGACCCTTCCCCCGGGCCACCCGATTGGGGCACAATCAGTGCACCGAGTCGGGGGACCCGGGGAGATGGGGGACGGAAATGGATTACGACGCAGACCTGGAGAGGCTCATCGCCGAGCAGCTCGCAGCCGTCGCCGGGGCCGAAGGCGACCTGACCGACTGACGCGAACTGGGGCGGGCTACGCGTCCGCCGGGGGCTCCCACAATTCGATCGGGAGTCCCTCGGGGTCGTGGATGCGTGCGAAGCGGCCGTAGTCCGTCGTCTCCCACTCGGGACGGCGATCGACGTCGATGCCGGCCCCTTCGAGACTCGTCACGAGCGCGTCGAGGTCGTCGACCCGGAGGTTGAGCATGAAGGGCTGATCGGCCGCGAAGCAGTCGCTGTCGGCCGCGAACGGAGCGAACACCGTCATCCCCGCATCCTGCTGCCAGACGGCGTCGCCCCCAGCGTCGATTCCGAGGTGCGTCCGATACCACGCGGCCCGTCCCTCCGGATCGCGGCTGCGGAAGAACAGTCCGCCGATTCCCGTCACGCTCATGCTCAGTCCTGTCTCTGGACGGATGTCGGCCCATCCGCCGCTCGGTCGTCTCACTCAGTAGAGCAGATCAGTGCCCGGTCTGCACCAGCTCGAACCACGGCACGTCGAAGTGCTCGACGGTGGTCTGCCGATCGATCAGGAAGCGGTCGTCATCCGGGTAGAACACGGCGACGTCGATGTCCTGGCCCGCGAACGCCACGATGTCGTCGCGCGAGCGCCACAATGAGAGTGTCCGAACCTCCGTACGAGCATCGTCCGCATCGCGGAAGAGCAGGACTGCGCCGAGATTGCCGGGAGTTTGCCGATACGCGCGAAGTCCCGTGCTCTCGAGATACTCGCGATAGCGCTCGCGATCCGCTCGGCGAATCCACCCCGTCCAGCTCCTGAGGACCGTCGGTTCCAGAGCCATGCAGTCTCCTCCAATCCGCGCGCTGTCGGGGAGGGACAGGAGCGCTGTGACCAGTCAACCCGGGGTGCAGGGTCTCGTCACGCCCGAGCGGATCCTTTGGCGGTTTGTCGGCGCATCGTGTCCGTCTCGATCCGTTCGCGCGATAGGGGTCGACTGCACGGGGGCGGCAGTTCATACTGATGCGATGCCTGCTGCTGAGACCCGCCGCCTCGCGAAGACGGCGCTCGTCGTCGGTGCTCTCGGAGTGGTGTTCGGAGACATCGGGACGAGCCCGATCTACACGATTCAGACGGCGTTCAATCCCGGGGACCCGCATCCGGTCCCCGTCTCGACCGAGAGCGTCTACGGCATCGTCTCCCTGATCTTCTGGTCGGTCACGGTGATCGTCACCATCGCGTACGTCGGGCTCATCCTGCGCGCCGACAACGAGGGCGAGGGATGCATCATGGCGCTGCTCACGCTCGTCGGCCAGAAGATGGTCGCCGGGCGGCGGCGCACCAAGATGATCCTGGTCGCACTCGGCATCTTCGGAGCGTCCCTGTTCTTCGGCGACAGCATGATCACCCCGGCCATCTCGGTGCTGTCAGCCGTGGAGGGACTTCAGATCGCGGCGCCGTCGCTCGCGGAGTTCATCATCCCGATCACCCTGGTCATCATCTTCATCCTGTTCTTCTTCCAGCGCTTCGGCACGGCGGCGGTGAGCAAGCTGTTCGGACCGGTCATGGTCGCCTGGTTCGTCTCGATCGCGGCGTTCGGCATCCTCGGCATCACCAGGGAGCCCGAGATCCTGCGCGCGTTGTCGCCGACGTACGCGATCGGGTTCGCGGTGTCGCATCCGTCGATCGCCTTCTTCGCGCTCGCGGCGGTCGTGCTCGCCATCACCGGGGCCGAGGCGCTCTACGCCGACCTCGGTCATTTCGGTCGCCTGCCGATCGCGCGTGCCTGGCTCATCCTGGTCTTCCCCAGCTGCATCCTCAGCTACTTCGGGCAGGGAGCGCTCGTCCTCAACGACCGCTCCGCCCTGTCGAGTCCGTTCTTCCTGCTCGTGCCTGGTCCCCTGCAAGTGCCGATGGTCCTGCTCGCGACCGCCGCGACCGTCATCGCGTCGCAGGCGGTCATCACGGGCGCCTTCTCGGTGGCACGCCAGCTGGTGCAGCTCGGCTACCTCCCCCGACTGCGCATCGAACACACCTCCGCGAGCACCATCGGGCAGGTGTACGTGCCCATCATCAACTGGCTCCTGCTCATCGCCGTCAGCATCCTCGTGCTGACCTTCCGTCATTCATCCGCACTGGCCTACGCCTTCGGAATGGCGGTCACGGGAACCATCACCATCACGACCACGCTGTTCCTGTACTACACCGCCAAGACACGACGCGCGCCGCTCTGGCTCGTCATCATCGGCGGCGGCCTGCTCCTCGGCCTCGAGCTGCTCTTCTTCGCGGCGAACCTCACCAAGATCGTCAGCGGCGCGTGGCTGCCGCTCGTCATCGCCATCGGTGCCTACCTCATCCTCATGACCTGGTACCGCGGTCGACAGATCGTCACCGCTCAGCGCGAGCACGAGGAGGGGTCGCTCGATGACTTCCTCGAAGGACTCCACGACGGCACCATTCCCGTGACCCGTGTTCCCGGCACCGGCATCTACCTCAATCGGGGCAGGACGACGGCCCCCTGGCCATGCGTTCCACCGTCGAGCACTTGGGCTCGCTGCACGAGTACGTGATCATCCTGGCCGTGGACACCGCGCAGACGCCGACGATTGCGCCCGAGGACCGGTTCTCGACGGATTCCCTGGGCTTCACCGACGACGGCATCGTGCTCGTGCAGGCGCGGTTCGGGTTCATGGAGCGACCCGACATCCCCGCCGCCCTCGCCGAACTGCCCGCCGAGGACCTCGAGATCCCCCTCGACCTGGACGAGGCGACCTACTTCCTCTCCACGATCGACCTGCATCGCGGAAACGTGCCGGGCCTGGCCCGGTGGCGCAAGTCCGTCTTCCTCGCCACCTCGCGAGGTGCCGCCGACGCCGCTCAGTACTTCGACCTGCCGCCCGATCGCACCATCCTGATGGGATCGCGCGTCGAGGTCTGAGTCGCTGGTCGGACCACCGGCTATCGGGCGAGGATGTCCGTCGCTCGCGTCAGCGCACGTCGAACCCCGCGACGAGCAGCTTCTCCTCGCTCGAGGACGGGCCCACCAGCAGCTCGAACTCCCCGGGCTCGACGTGGCGGTCCCCCTTGGAGTCCACGATGGTGCACTCGGCGACCGGCAACTCGATGCGCACGCGGGTTGAAGCGCGCGGTGCGAGATCCACCTGGCGGTAGCCCTTCAGCTCCTTGTCGGCCCAGCTGGCGCTCGTGACGCAGTCGCGCACGTAGACCTGCACCGTCTCCCGGGTCGGACGTTCGCCGGTGTTGCTCACCGTCACCTCAGCGACGATGGTGTCTCCAGCGCCGAGCGTCGTCTCTTCCAAGCTCAGGTCGGAGTAGGCAACGGTGGTGTACGAGAGGCCCTCACCGAACACCCACCGGGGCGCCATGGTGAGGTCTGCGTATCGGTCGCCGTGCTGACCGCGGATCTGGTTGTAGTACGTCGGCTGCTGGCCGACATGACGTGCGAAGGAGATCGGCAGGCGTCCCGTGGGCTCGACCCGGCCGGCGACGATCTCCGCGATCGCCTGGCCGCCGAGCATTCCCGGATTCGCCGCCCAGATCACTGCGGCGGCGTTCGCGACCGACGGCGGCAGCACGAGCGGCTTCGACGCGAGCAACACCACGATGACGGGCTTGCCCGTCGCGATCATGGCGTCGAGGAGGGCGATCTGGGCGCCGATCAGTTCGAGCGTCGCCGTGGAGCGCCCCTCGCCCACGAGCTCGATGCGATCTCCGACGACGGCGACGACGACGTCTGAAGCCTCCGCTGCCGCGATGGCCTCGCCGATGAGCTCGTGATCGGGTGCGCACGGCACGACGATCTGCGGCCGCGGCTGGCCATCCGGGAACAGGGTCCCCTGCGGGTCGTCCTCGAGGGTGAGGATGTCGGCTCCGCGTGCGTGTCGGATGCTCCACCCGTCGATCTGCCGGAATCCGTCGAGCACCGTCGTGATCATCTCGCGCGGCTGGCCGTCCAGCCAGCCGGCCTGGCCGGATCCACCGGCCCAGTCGCCCAACTGGGTCTGCGCGTCGTCGGCCAGCGGCCCGACCACCGCGACGCGCACGGGGTCAGCGGCCGCGAGCGGCAGGATTCCGTCGTTCTCGAGCAGGACGATCGAGCGGCGGGCGACCTCGAGGTTGAGTTCCGCATGCTCGGCGCTGCCGACCACGGCGTCGAGGCCGTCGACGGGCAGGCGGGGGTCCTCGAAGAGTCCGAGGTCGAACTTGAGGGTCAGGATGCGCGCCGCGGCGGCGTCGAAGGCGTCCTCGGCGAGCAGGCCGCGCGCAACCGCGTCCAGTGCGCCCTCGTAGAACTTCGGCGTGGCCATGACCATGTCGTTGCCTGCCGTGACCGCCGCGGCGGCTGCCGTTGCGTAGTCCGTGTGGAGCTTCTGCTCCCAGACCATGCGGCCGACGTTGTCCCAATCGGTGAGCATAGTGCCGGAGTAGCCCCACTCCCCGCGCAGGACGTCGTTCAGCAGCCAGTCGTTGACGGTGATCGGCACGCCATCCGTGCTCTGGTAGCCGAGCATGAACGTGCGGCATCCCTCGCGTGCGACGCGCTCGAATGGCGGGAGGAACCAGCTGCGCAGTTTGCGCCGCGAGATGTCCGCCTCGCTCGCATCACGCCCGCCCTGCGTCTCCGAGTAGCCGGCGAAGTGCTTGGCCGTCGCGAGGATCGCGGTCGGATCGTCGAGCCCCTGCCCCTGATAGCCGCGCACCATCGCGCTGGCGAGCTCGCCGATGAGGAACGGGTCCTCACCGAACGTCTCGTTCACGCGACCCCAGCGCAGATCCCGGGTGATGCACAGCACCGGAGAGAAGGTCCAGTGCACGCCGGTCGCTGCAACCTCCTCCGCAGTCGCTCGCGCAACCCGCTCCATGAGGTCCGCGTCCCACGACGCCGCCATGCCGAGCTGGGTCGGATAGATCGTGGCGCCAGGCCAGAACGAGTGCCCGTGGATGCAGTCCTCGCCTACGAGCAACGGGATGCGCAGGCGGGTCTCGGCGGAGAGCCGGTTCGCCTCGATGATCCGTTCCGGAGAGGTGTGCAGGATCGAGCCGGCGTGGCGTCGAAGGACGATGTCGTCCAGGTCGTCCCGTGCGTCGAGCTGGAGCATCTGCCCCACCTTCTCCTCGACGCTCATGCGCCCGAGGAGATCGGAGACCCGCTCCGGGGTGGTCAGTGACGGATCCTGGTACGGGAGGACCTCCTGCTCCTGATCAACGCTCAGTGTAGGGATCGAGGTCACGCGGTCGACCGTTCGGATTTGGATCTGCCCGAGCGCACACCGGCGCCTGCGGCGAGATCCGGTCGCACCTGGGTGACTGCGGCGTTGGGGTCCATGCCCTTCTTCTTCATCGCGCGGGCGCGCTCACCGGCCGAGCGAAGACGCGGGTTGACGTACTCGTCGATGCCGAAGTTGATCAGCGCGAGCGCCACTCCGAGAAGTGCGATGCAGAGTCCGGCCGGGACGTACCACCACCAGTAGTCCGGGAACGCGTTGTTCTGCTGGGCCCAGAACAGGATGGTGCCCCAGTTGAGGTTCGACACGGGGATGACGCCGATGAACGCGAGGGTGGTGAGGCCGAGGACCGCTGCGGTCATGGTGCCGACGAAACTCGAGGCGATGATCGCCATCAGGTTCGGCAGCATCTCGACCAGGATGATGCGGTGCAGGGGTTCGCCGTTGGCGCGAGCGGCTTGGACGAAGTCGCGATTGCGCAGCGACATCGTCTGGGCCCGCAGCACGCGTGCACCCCACGCCCATCCGGTCAGTCCCAGCACAGCGGCGATGAGGATGAGCGGCGGATCCTGGAACTGCGACGCGATGATGATCATCAGCGGCAGCGCGGGAAGAACGAGGAACACGTTCGACAGCGCCGAGAGGGATTCGCTCTTCCACCCGCGGAGGTAGCCCGCCGTCACACCCACCACGATCGCCATGACCGTGGCCATGATGGTCGCGATGAGCCCGACCACGAGGACGCCCCGGGTTCCGTAGACGATCTGGCTGAAGACATCCTCGCCGATGTGGGTCGTCCCCAGCAGGTGCTGGAACGACGGCGGCTGGAGAGTCGCGCTCAGATTCTGCGCCGTCGGGTCGTACGGCGCGATCCACGGTGCGAAGATCGCGACGAGCAGGAAGATTCCGAAGATGATGAGCCCGGTGGCGGACTTCGGATTGCTGAACATCGCCAGGGAGGCCCTCAGCTGACTCCCGAAGGTCTTCTTCTTGACGGTCGAGAGGCCGGCGGTGAGCACGCTGGCGGTCTCGGGTGTGCCGGCGCCGACGGGTTGGACCAGCGTGGACGTGTTCTCTGCAGGAGCGTTCATGCTCAGGCCTCCGTCTCGCGAACGCGGGGATCGAGGATGGCGTACGCGATGTCCGCCAGAATGTTGGCGACCAGTACCGCCAGGACGAGCACGAGGAAGATTCCCTGCATCAGGGCGTAGTCCTTCGCATTCGTCGCGTTGAGCAGCAGCAGTCCGATGCCCGGGTAGGAGAACACCATCTCCATCACGAGCGTGCCGCCGACGATGAACCCGAGGGCGAGGGCGAAGCTCTGGATCTGAGGCAGCACGGCATTGCGCGCCGCGTAGCGCCAGAGCACCCGCCGGTCCGGCATCCCCTTCGCCTGTGCCACCGTGATGTAGTCCTCGTCGAGCACCGTCAGCATCATGTTGCGCATGCCCAGCACCCAGCCCCCGACCGACGCTATGACGATGGTGAGGGCGGGCAGTGCTGCGTGGGATATCACCTCGGAGATGAAGTCCAGGTTGAAGCCGGGCGTCACGCCGAGCTCGTACGCGTGGCCGGCCGGGAACCAGCCGAGCAACGACGCGAACACCGCGATGAAGATCAGACCGAGCCAGAAGTAGGGCACGGTGCCGAGGAAGGTCGTCACGGGGACCAGGAAGTCGAGGCGCCCGCCGCGGCGCCAGCCGACGACGGCGCCCACGATGGTTCCGACGACGAACGAGATGATGGTCGCGATGCCGACGAGCGAGAGCGTCCACGGGAGTGCCGCGCCGATGACCTCGCTCACGGGAGCCATGCCGCTCGAGATCGAGATGCCGAGATCGCCATGCAGCAGCATCCCCCAGTAATGCCAGTACTGCTGCCACAGGGACGTCGAGTTGTCGAGACCGAACTGGATTCGCAACGCCTTCTCGGCCGAGGGCTGCAACAGGCCACGGCTCTGCGCCATGTAGGCCTGAACGGCATCGCCCTTCATCATCCGAGGGATGAAGAAGTTGATGCTGATGGCGGCGAATGCGGTGAACGCGTAGAACAGCACACGGCCGCCGATGAATCGCCACGGCACGCGACTGCCGCCGCGCTCGGCCTTCGTCGCGGTTGTCCCGACGAGGGTCGGATCGAACTGCACGGCATCGGATTGCGCACCACTGACCGGCGCGGCAACGATCGGCGCGGCTCCGAGCCCGGGCGCGACGGCAGCCTGCACGCCGACGGCCTCATTCTCGGGGTTCCGGCTGTCCGGACCGGGGCCAACGGTCGTTGACGTATCTGCGCTCATCGCACACCTCCGAGAGTCCGTGCCGACCGGTCGCGGAAGAACTCCTCCGGATCGGGTGAAGCCGCCCGCAACTCCTGGGTGTACGGGTCGTGCGGATGGAGGATGACGTCGTCCGCCGTCCCACGCTCGACGACCTTGCCCTGGTTGAGCACCATGATCTCGTCACTGAAGTGGCGAGCGGTAGCGAGGTCGTGGGTGATGTAGAGCACACCGAGCCCTTCCTCGCGCTGCAGGTCGGCGAGCAGGTTCAGGACTCCGAGTCGAATCGACACGTCCAACATCGAGACCGGCTCGTCGGCGACCAACAGGGAGGGACGGGATGCCAGCGCGCGCGCGATCGCCACGCGCTGGCGCTGTCCGCCGGACAGCTCGTGGGGACGTCGCTCCATCACGGCGTCGGGCTCCAGTCGAACGCGCAGCAGCAGGCGTCGCACTTCGTCGTCGAGTTGGTCGCGCGGAACCACCTTGTCCAGCCGCAAAGGCCGCTCGATGTGATGGCGAATCGAGTGGTACGGATTCAGGGACGCGAACGGATCCTGGAACACCATCCGGAGCTGCTGGCGGTATTTGCGAAGACCCTTGCCTCCGCGCGGGATGGGAGCGCCGTCGAGCAGCACTTCGCCGCGGGTGGGCGTCTCCAGCTGCGTGAGGATCTTCGCGATCGTCGACTTGCCGCTGCCCGACTGGCCGACGAGACCGATGGTCTGGTGCGAGCGCAGAGTGAAGCTGACCTCGTCGAGAGCCTTGATCTGGCCGAAGCCGCGGACGTTGTAGATCTTGGTGACATTCTTGAACTCGAGAGTGGTCATCGGACCACCACTCCCTTCTCGCCAGTGAGGCGGGGGAACGAGCTGAGCAGGCTCCGGGTGTACTCGTGCTCGGGATCGGACCAGATCTGCTCCGAGGTGGCGAGCTCGACGATCGCACCCTCGCGCATGATCGCGATGCGGTCGCTGATCTCCAGCAGCAGCGGAAGGTCGTGGGTGATGAAGATCACCGAGAACCCGAATTCGTGCCGGAGTTGCGAGATCTGCTTGAGGATCTCGCGCTGCACCAGCACGTCGAGAGCGGTCGTCGGCTCGTCCATGACCATGAGCTGAGGGCGCAGCGCCAGGGCCATCGCGATCATGACTCGCTGGCGCATGCCACCGGACAGCTCATGAGGGTAGGAGCGGATTCGCGCTCCCCCCACCTTGACGATCTCGAGCAGATCGACGACGGCCGCCCGGCGTTCCGTGCGGTTCATCTCGGGACGGTGGATGAGGAACACGTCATCCAGCTGCGCCCCGATCGTCGTGACCGGGTTGAGGGCGTTCATCGCCCCTTGGAAGACCATCGAGATCTTGTCCCACCGGAACCGGCGCATCTCCTCCACACCGAGGGAGTTGATGTCGATGTCTTCTCCGTCGGCGTCGTGGAAGACCACGTCGCCGCTGGTGATCACCGCAGGCGGCTTGAGGAGTCGCTGGATGCCGTAGGCGAGCGTGGTCTTGCCACTCCCGCTCTCTCCGGCGAGCCCGACGATCTCACCGCGCTCGATGTCGATGGTGACGTTCTTGACCGCCGCGACGGGCGGATCCACGTCATACACGACTGAGAAGTCGCGGATGGAAAGGAGGGGATCTGTCATGGGTTGAACACTTTCAGGCTCACAGCACGCGCAGGCCGGGGTGGATGGGGCGTGAGGTCCACCATCCACCCCAGCTGCGCTGGATTGCTACTTGACGGACTTCAGGTTCATCAGAACCTGGACGGCCGTCGCCGCGATCGGATCGGCGGTGGCGTACTGGTCGTCCTCGCTCGGCCAACCGGTGAACGTGCGAGTGTTGTACTCGGCCAGCGTGGGGTGGGTGCCGATCGGGATGGCGGGCACGTCGTCGACGAAGATCTTCTGGATCTTGGCGAGGGCGTCCGTGCGGGTCGCGTCATCCGATGCACTGGCGTACTGCTGGAGCAGCTTGGTCGCCTCCGGGTTGCTGTAACGCCCGAAGTTGTCGGAGACCTGCCCGCCCGATGCCTGGTCGACGTAGGCACTGTTCATCGTGTCGTCGTAGATGTGCCACGGGTTCGAGCCGGAGCCCGACCAGTGCAGCGCGGCGTCGAAGTTGCCGGACGACATGTTCCCGAACCACGTGTTGGCGTCCGGCGTGGCGACCTGAGCGTCGGCACCGAGAGTGCTCTTGATCTGCGTCGCCGCCAGCTGGATCCCGGTGACGTAGTCGTTCCAGCCCTGCGGGTCCTGCAGAGTGAAGGAGACCGGCTTGCCGGACGGATCCATGAGCGCACCGTTCGTCCAGGTGTAACCGGCGTCGGTGAGCACCTTCTTCGCACCGTCGACGTCGATCTTGAAGGTCTTGTCCTGGTACTCCGGAGCGATGTACTGGTCACCGGTGGGCTGAGGGATGCCCGTGACGTTCGTCAGCTCGGGGCCGGCATTGCTGCGCGCCTTCTCGGCGTGCGCCTTGCGATCGAGCACCATGTTGACTGCCTTGCGGAACGCCACGTTGTCGAACGGAGCCTTGGTCGTGTTGACCAGGATCATGTCCGGGCTGAGGACGTTGGCGCCCCAGAACACGTTGTGCTTCGGGTCCTTGTCGACGTAGTTCTTCTGGAAGTCCGTGATGAAGATCTGGGCCCAGTCGGTCTCACCGCTCTGCAGCGCGCGCAGCAGGCCGGTGTTGTCGTTGTACTCGAGGTACTTCAGCGTGCCGACGGGAACCTTGCCGCCCCAGTAGTCGGTGCGAGCCTTGAGGACGACGCCCTGCGAGGAGAACGTGCCGATCGTGTAGGGGCCCGTGCCGACGGCCTTCTTGACGGGATCCTTCGCCGGATCCTTGACGTCCTTCCACAGGTGCTCGGGGACGATGGTGGTCCCCAGGACGTCGCCCTGCTTGACGAACTTCGACTCGCTGAACTTCAGGACGACGTTGCCACCGTCCTTCTTGACGTCGGAGAGCTTCAGACCAGCGAGGTCAAGAGCAGGAGTCTTCTTGATCAGTTCGAAGGTGAAGACGATGTCGTCAGCGGTGAACGGCTTGCCGTCATTCCACTTGACGTCCGCACGCGGCGTGACGGTCAGCTCGGTGTAGTCGCTGTTCCACTTCACCTTCGAGGCCAACCAGGGGGTCGTCTCGTTCTTGCCGACGGGGTTCACCATGGCGAGGGGTTCGTAGATCATCCGGTCGTAGCCGAGGGACATACCCGAGCCGGTGCTGATGAACGGGTTGTTGATCTGTGTGGCGAGGACGGATGAGCCGTCCGGCTTCGCGATCGTGAGCGAACCCGTGCCGGATGCGCCGCCGGACGACGGCGTAGAGCATCCGGTCAAAGCGAGCGCGCTGAGCGCGAGAACCGCGCTCCCCACGATCAGGTGTTTTTTGAGCCTCATTGCTTCTCCTTTGTGAAACACATCTCTGTGTCCCTCTGTGCGGGGTGGACCGGATGACCGGTCAATTCGCTTACTTGCGAGTAAGTAAGCTGAACAGACAGTACTGGATAGTATTTCACTTCACAAGCAGACCCGACGGAGAGTCATGAGCACGGGGAACACCAGTCAGGCGCGTCCTGAGACGGAACGCAGGCGCACCGAGATCCTCCGCGCCGCCCTCGACATCTTCGGCGCGAAGGGGTCGACGAACGGAACTCTCAGCGATATCGCCGATGAAGTCGGGATGACTCATGCCGGCGTGCTGCACCACTTCGGGTCGAAGCAGCGGCTGCTGCTGGAGATGCTCGAGTTCCGCGACCGCGACGATGTCGCCGGTCTGGCGGAGCGCCACATCCCGGGGGGTCCCGCGTTGTTCGCTCACCTCGTCGGAACGGCATTGCGCAACTCCCTGCGCCCCGGCATTGTTCAGGCCTATGCGGTTCTCTCCGCCGAGTCCGTCACCGACGGGCACGCCGCCCGCGAGTTCTTCCGGAAGCGCTATCGCGTTCTCCGCGAGGACGTGGATGCGGCGTTCCGCGAACTGTGCGCGCAGGAGGACGTGAGCGACTCCGACAGGATCGACAAGGCCGCTGCGTCAATCCTCGCGGTGATGGACGGACTCCAGTTGCAGTGGCTCCTCGACCCGTCGATCGTCGATCTCGCCGACACCAGCGAGTTCGCCATCGAGGCGATCGTCAACGGCGTCATGCACCCGGGCCCGGCGCTGTACTCGTACGTCCACGACGCCTGATCGCCTGTGCTCCACCGCCGTATCCGTCGTGAATCTGACGGCGGACCCGCGGACCTTGACGAGCGAACCCGCTATCGACACCACCGGGGCTACCCGCGCCGCGCAAAAGTAATAGCCCGAACCCGCATTCTGCGGGTCCGGGCTATTCCGATGTCCTACGACATCACATTGTCGGGCTGACAGGATTTGAACCTGCGACCCCCTGACCCCCAGTCAGGTGCGCTACCAAGCTGCGCCACAGCCCGATGCCCCGGCTGGCCGAGGCAACCTGACAATCGTACCCTGTCGCGGCCGGTCCCATGAACGGGCGGAAACGCCACCGGGCGCGGGACGCGCTTGTATCGGCCGCGGCCGGTAGGGTGACGCCATGACGGACAGTGAGGTGCGCATCGTTCCGGTCGACGAGGCCCCGTGGGCGGATGTCGAGCTCGTGTTCGGCACGCGCGGCGATCCGTCCACGTGCTGGTGCCAGTTCTTCAAGCTCACGAACGAGGAGTTCAAGACGGCCTCGCGGGACGTCTGCCGAGACGCCCTGCGGGATCAGGTCGCGACCCTCGATCCGCCACCCGGCGTCGTCGCCTACCGGGGAGACGAGGCCGTCGGATGGTGCGCCGTCGAGCCGCGCGTCAATTATCCGCGCGTGCTGACTTCACGCGTCATCGACGGAAGCGAGGAGCCTCTCAGTGACGCGGGCGTCTGGGCTATCACCTGCTTCGTGGTGCGTGTCGGGCACCGGCGTCAGGGCATCGGCGGCAACCTCCTGGCAGGCGCCGTCGATCAGGCACGTCGGCACGGCGCCCGGGTCATCGAGGGCTATCCGGTCGACACCGCCGGAGAGAAGTCCCCCTCCGCCGACCTCTATCACGGCACCCTCACCCAGTTCCTCCGGGCCGGCTTCGAGCTGGTGGCCATCCCATCGCCGCACCGCGCCGTCGTTCGACTCGTCGCGTGATGTCGGCGCATCCGGTCACGGCCGGCGAGGGGGCCCTCATCGCCCTGCAAGCCATCGCCGACCAGCTGCGGCAGACCGAGGGTCCCGCCCTTCGAGATGAGACGGATGCCGTGCACCAGCATCGCACCGCCGTGCGGCGGATGCGCAGCGTTCTCGCCGCCTACCGACCGCTGTTCGATCGCGCCGCGACGGAACGGCTGCGCATCCACTTCGCGACCTGGGGCGGCCAGCTCGGGGTGGTGCGCGACATCGAGGTGCGCGCCGAGGTGGCCGAGGACATCCTCAGCGGCGACGTCGACCTCGACCGTCGGCGTCGGCTAGTGGACGCCGAACGGGCGGAATATCTCGTCGCCCACGCCCGGCTCGTCGAACTGCACTCGTCGCCGCGGACGGCCCAGCGCCTGCGGGAGCTCGAGCTCTTCCTGGCCGACCCGCCGTTCACCGAGCGTGCCGCGCGTGAGGCGGGGGCGACCATCCGCGCCATCCTGGTGAAGGAGGCGCGACGGGTGAGACGCGCCGGCGAGGGGATCGATGGAACGCTCGATGCCTACCATCACGTTCGGAAGGCCGCCCGTCGACTGCGCTACGCGGTCGAAGCCGTCACGGAGGAGCCGCTCGGCATGTTCGGGAAGAAGGCGCGCGCCCTGGCCGACTCCGGCGAGCGCGTGCACGACCTGCTGGGCGAGAATCGCGACGCCCTCATCCTCACCGAGCGCCTGCGGATCGCTCAGGCGCACGCCGGGAGAGCCGGCGAGCGAGCGGACGCCTACGACGAGTTGATCCACGCGACGCACCGCACTGCGGACGACCGGCTCGCCCAGCTGGACGGTGCCTTGACGGACATCCGCTCGGCGGCGAAGGCGTTCGCCTGACGTCCGGAGGGCGCGGCGTTCGGCCCTAGGGTGAGCGTATGGCAGAGGATGCAGCTGAGTCGTCGGCGCTCGGCGCCCTGCGCTTCGACCACGCCCACGTCACCACCCAGCACGAGCGCAAGGACGCGGGGCGTGCTGCGCGGGCTCGGGTTCCGCGGTCGGCGCACGCGGAGTACCGGCCGTCCCTGGATCGCGATCCGCTGGGCATCATCGAGCGCCAGAACGCCCACCGGCTCGACTGGCTGGTCCCCCTCCGCACCGAGCGGATGCTGGCGAGCCCGTTCGCCTTCTACCGCGGTACCGCGGCGCTGCAGGCCGCCGATCTCGCAGGCGGCGTCACGACGGGCGCCCACGTGACACTCTGCGGCGATGCGCACATCACGAATTTCGGGCTCTACGCCTCGCCGCAGCGCACGCTGGTCTTCGACCTCAACGACTTCGACGAGTCGGCAGCCGGACCATGGGAGTGGGACGTCAAGCGCCTGGTCACCAGCGTGATCGTCGCCGGGCGCGAGAAGGGATTCGAGGCCAAGCGCATCCGCTCCGCCGCCGTCGCCTCCGCCCGCTCGTACCGCACGTCGCTCGCCGGATTCCTCCGGCTCGATCCGCTCCGCCGGTTCTACCTGCGCGCCGATGTCGAGACGAGGATGACCCCGTTCGGCGCGAGCACCCGCCACGCCATCGCCGACGCGGTCAGCGCGTCGAAGAAGCGCACCTCGGCGCGTGCATTCGCGAAGATCACGGAACGGGCGGATGACGGCAGCGTGCGCATCGTCGAGCAGCCGCCCACCCTCACCCACGTACCGGCCGAGATGGAGGGCCGGGTCGGCGCCCTCGTCGAGCTCTACCTCGCGACGCTCCCTCCCGAGCTCGCGCTGCTGTTGTCGCAATACACGGCAACGGATGTCGCGCGCCGCGTGGTCGGGGTCGGCAGCGTCGGCACGCGCTGCTACATCGTCGTGCTCACCGGCCCACTGGGCGAGCCCCTCGTGCTGCAGGTGAAGGAGGCGGGGCGCTCCGTGCTGAACGAGTACGGCGCCCTCCCTTCGATCGCCACGCCCGGGGTCGACGCCGTGCAGCTGGTCGACGAACCCGGTTACCGTGTGGTCGCGAGCCAGCGCATCCTGCAGGCGGTGTCCGATCCGTTCCTCGGCTATCTCTCGGTGGACGGCCGCGGCTATTACGTGCGACAGTTCCGCGACCGCAACGTCTCGTTCGACGTCGCAGCGTTGGGGCAGAAGCCGTTCACCGACTACGTCGCCGCGTGCGCGTCCATGCTGGCGCGCGCGCACGCGCAGAGTCCCGACGCCGCCTTCGTGAGCGGCTACCTCGGCAGGTCGAGTGTGTTCGACGAGGCGGTCGTCGACTGGTCGGAGGCCTACGCCGACCAGTCGTTCGCCGACTTCACGGCGTTCCGCGCAGCTCAGGCGAGCGCGAGCACCCCGTCGTAGACGAGTTCGGCCGGACCCGAGAGCGCGACGTGCTCGCCATCCTCGGCGGGGAACATCCGCACGCCCACCCGTCCGCCGGGAACGTCCACGCGCCAGTCGTTCGGCGCACCCTTGCCGGCCCAGTACCGCACGGCGAGGGCCGCAGCCACGGCGCCGGTGCCGCACGAGAGCGTCTCGCCGGAGCCGCGTTCGTGCACGCGCATGCGGATGCGCCCGACGCCGTCGTGCACCAGCGGATCGTGCGGAAGCACGAACTCCACGTTGACGCCCTCCGTCGGTTCTGGATCCAGTTGCGGGATGACGCTGAGGTCGATGCCTTCGAGCTCCTCCTCGTCGGCGAGGGCCACCACCACGTGCGGATTGCCGACGTTGATGCCGAGCCCTGGCCGCGCCACCTCGAGCTCACGCGCACGCACGAGCGGTTCACCGCCGTCGAGTCGCCAGCGACCCATGTCCACTTGGAACCCGGTGCCGGAGCGCTGCAGGTCGCGCACTCCCCCGCGGGTGCCGATCGCCACGGAATCCCCCTCGGCGAAGTCGATGAGGCCCTGGTCGATGAGGAAGCGGGCGTAGACGCGGATGCCGTTCCCGCACATCTCCGAGACCGTTCCATCCGAGTTCCAGTAGTCCATGAACCACTCCGCCGACGCGTCCTCGGCGAGCGCGGCGGCTCCATCGGGCAGGTTTGCGGAACGCACGGCGCGGATGATGCCGTCGGCGCCGACCCCGAAATGCCGATCGCAGATGAGCGCGATCTGCTCGGGGGCGAGGACGATGTCGCCATCGGGGTCGGCGAAGAGCACGAAGTCGTTGCCCGTGCCGTGCCCCTTGGTGAATTGCAGGTCCATCGCCATGCCGATCAGTCTAGGGGCGGCCGGACGACCCTCCCGCGGGCCCCGACGGCGGCCGCATCGGCTCGAGGATCCACACCGACCAGACGTGGGAGAGCACCGGCGGGCGCGTCGATCAGACCTCGACGATCGACTCGACAGTTCGCTGCGACGCCGCATCCGAGGCGTCCGAGTCGAACCAAGCGAACCCGGGATAGCGCTTGAACCAGCTGACCTGCCGCCGGGCGTAGCGACGGGTGAGCGCTTGGGTCTCCGTGATCGCCTCGGCCTCGCTCGCCTCTCCCCGCAGCTGGGCGAGCGCCTGCGCGTAGCCGATGGCGCGGCTCGCGGTCACACCCCGTTCGATACCGGCGGGAACCAGCTCCTGCACCTCGCGCAGCATGCCATCGCGCCACATGTCCCTCACGCGTGCGTCCAGACGCTCCACCAGACGTTCGCGCGGTGTGGTGAGCCCGACGCCGAGCATCGGCAGCCAGGGAACCGGCTCATCGGGAAGCGAAGCGGCGTGCGGCTCGCCCGTGATCTCGATGACCTCGAGCGCGCGCACCAGGCGGCGCCCGTTGTGCGGACCGATGCGGTCAGCGGCGTTGGCGTCGAGCTCTCGGAGTCGGCGATGCAGCATTCCGGGACCCTGCTCGGCGAGGTCGGCCTCGAGGTGCGCGCGCAGCGCGGCATCCGTCCCGGGAAAGCGGAAGTCGAAGATGACGGCAGACACGTAGAGGCCCGACCCCCCGACCACGATCGGCACGGCGCCGCGTGAACGGACCTGCTCGATCACCCCACGAGCCTCAGGCTGGTACCGCGCGACGCTGGCCTCCTCCGTCACGTCGAGCACGTCGAGAAGGTGGTGCGGCACGCCGCGACGCTCGGATGCGGCGAGCTTCGCCGTGCCGATGTCCATGCCGCGGTAGAGCTGCATGGCGTCGGCGTTGATGATCTCGGACGCCCGGCCCCGAGCGGCCAGCCTTTCGGCGATGTCGAGGGCCAGCGCCGACTTGCCGGTCCCGGTCGCACCGACCACGGCGACGAGCGGGGCGGCGGCCTCAGTGGAGGTGGTCACCCGAGGTGTGCACGGGCGTCAGCGCGAGGTCATGGGGTGCGCGGATGGTCGGCAGCCCGAGCGATACGGCGCCACCCGACGGCCCAGACGCCGGTACGGCGCAGGAGTCGGCCTCGGCGCGGTCCCACGCGTCGCCGGCGCGCGTGCGGCGGATGCGGAGCGTGCTGCCCTCCGGAGCGTCGGCGATCAGGTGGAAGGGCGCTGCGGCGGTGACCACGACGCTGACGACGTCACCGGGTCGCGGCGTCGCCGACCCGGCCGGCACGTCGAAGTGCACGAGCCTGCTGTCTTCAGCGCGGCCGGACAGGCGATGGGTGGCCGCGTCCTTCTTGCCCTCGCCGTTGGCCACGAGCACGTGGACCTCGCGACCGATGACCTTCTGGTTCTCTTCCCACGAGATGCGATCCTGCAGGGCGAGGAGCCGCTCGTAACGCTCCTGAACCACGTGCTTCGGCACCTGGTCGGGCATGGTGGCGGCCGGCGTGCCTGGGCGGATGGAGTACTGGAACGTGAACGCCGAGGCGAACCGCGCCGCTTCGACGACGCGCATCGTCTCGAGGAAGTCCTCCTCGGTCTCGCCGGGGAACCCGACGATGATGTCGGTGGAGATGGCGGCGTGCGGCATCTTCGCCCGCACCCGGTCGAGGATGCCGAGGAACTTCTCGGAACGGTACGAACGGCGCATCGCCTTGAGGATGCGGTCGGATCCCGACTGCAGCGGCATGTGCAGCTGAGGCATGACGGCGGTGGTCTCGGCCATCGCCTCGATCACGTCATCCGTGAACGCGGCGGGGTGGGGACTGGTGAAGCGGATGCGCTCGAGTCCGTCGATCTCGCCTGCGGCGCGCAGCAGCTTGCCGAACGCCTGGCGGTCGCCGAACTCGACGCCGTAGGAGTTGACGTTCTGGCCCAGAAGGGTGACCTCGATGGCGCCGTCATCGACGAGGGACCGGATCTCGCCGAGAACGTCGCCGGGCCGACGATCCTTCTCCTTGCCGCGCAGGGACGGCACGATGCAGAACGTGCAGGTGTTGTTGCAGCCGACCGAGATGGACACCCAGCCGCTGTAGCTGGAATCGCGCTTGGTGGGCAACGTCGACGGGAAGGTCTCGAGCGCCTCGAGGATCTCGATCTGCGCCTCGTCGTTGTGACGGGCCCGCTCGAGAAGACGGGGCAGCGCGCCCATGTTGTGGGTGCCGAAGACGACGTCGACCCACGGCGCCTTTTCGAGGATGACCGACTTGTCCTTCTGGGCCAGGCAGCCGCCGACGGCGATCTGCATCCCCGGATGCCGACGCTTGACCGAGGCGAGGTGCCCCAGGTTGCCGTAGAGCTTGTTGTCGGCGTTCTCGCGCACCGCACAGGTGTTGATGACCACGACGTCGGCATCGCCACCCGTGGCACGGGTGTAGCCGGCGGACTCCAGCGATCCGCTGAGCCTCTCGGAGTCATGCACGTTCATCTGGCAGCCGAAGGTACGCACCTCGAACGTGCGTGCGGCTCCGTCGGCACCGACCGCGGCCGGAGACGGCGCGATGACGGTGGGCGCGCTGCTGACGGTGATGCTCATGGACAACAAGTGTACGTTCAGCGCACCGAGCGTCCGGCCGCCTGCAGCGCGGCCTTCACCGCCTCACGCGAGACGCTCGAGGAATAGCCCTTGCGCATGAGGAATCCGAGCAGTCGCCGCTCGGCGGTCGCATCGTCCAGGTCGCCCATTCGTCGCGCCCTCTGATCGGCCGATGCCGTAGCGGGGCCGACCTCGTCGACGTCGAGCGTGTCGAGCACCTCGTAGATGACGCACGGGTCGATCTGCCGACGCCGCATCTCCGCCTCGACGGCCGACCGGCCGAGCCCCTTGCGCTCGTGGTGGGTGTGCACGATCTGCTCGGCGAGGCGCTGCTCATCGAGGTAGCCCAGCCGCTCGTAGCGCTCGAGCAGCTCGTCGGCCTCCTCGCCGTACACCCCGACCTCCGAGAGAACGCCCTCGGCCTCGGCGTGGGAGAGGGAACGTGCCCTGAGCCGCCGGGTCAGCACGTTCTCGGCGGCCAGGAGCGTCGTCTCGACATCGGCGGGCGTGGTCTCCCCCACTGCCTCGGGCGCAGCCCACGGCAAGTACGAAACCGGGGCGAGAGACTCCGTCGATCGTTCGGGCGATGCCATCGAGTTCTCCTCCCCGGTCCCGGTCATGATGCTGCGCTCAGGCGCCCTTGCGCTTCGCGTCCAGCGAGGGGATGTCGCTCGCGACATTCGCCGCAGCCGCGGCGGCTCCGGCCGCTCCGACACCGAGCTTGCCGAGGATCTTCGTCTCGATCTCCTGGGCGATGTCGGCGTTGGCGATGAGGAAGTTGCGCGAGTTCTCCTTGCCCTGCCCGAGCTGGTCGCCGTCGTAGGTGTACCAGGCGCCCGACTTCTTGACGATGCCCTGGTCGACACCGAAGTCGATGAGGCTGCCCTCGCGGGAGATACCGACGCCGTAGAGGATGTCGAACTCGGCCTGCTTGAAGGGCGGCGCCATCTTGTTCTTGACCACCTTGACGCGAGTGCGGTTTCCCACGGCCTCTGTGCCGTCCTTGAGCGTCTCGATACGACGGATGTCGAGTCGAACGGACGCGTAGAACTTGAGCGCCTTACCGCCGGCGGTGGTCTCGGGGCTGCCGAAGAACACGCCGATCTTCTCGCGCAGCTGGTTGATGAAGATCATCGTGGTGTTGGTCTGGTTGAGCCCGCCGGTGAGCTTGCGGAGCGCCTGCGACATGAGCCGGGCCTGGAGGCCGACGTGCGAGTCGCCCATCTCGCCCTCGATCTCGGCTCGGGGCACGAGCGCCGCGACGGAGTCGATGACGATGAGGTCGATGGAACCCGAGCGCACCAGCATGTCGGCGATCTCGAGGGCCTGCTCACCGGTGTCGGGCTGAGAGACCAGGAGGGAGTCGATGTCGACGCCGAGCTTTCGGGCGTACTCGGGGTCGAGGGCGTGCTCCGCGTCGATGAACGCCGCGATGCCGCCCGCGCGCTGAGCGTTGGCGATCGCGTGCAGGGTGAGCGTGGTCTTTCCGGAGGACTCGGGGCCGTAGATCTCCACGATGCGCCCACGGGGAAGACCGCCGATGCCGAGCGCGACGTCGAGCGCGATCGAACCTGTGGGGATGATCTCGACGGGTGCGCGATCGTCGCTGCCGAGGCGCATGACGGAACCCTTGCCGAACTGGCGGTCGATCTGGGCGAGCGCGGTCTCGAGGGCCTTCTCGCGGTCTGCTGGTGTGGGCATCGGTCTCTCCTTCTGTCGTCAACTGTGTCGCCTGTAGGCTGTCGTGCCGGTCACCGGCCCGAGCGTTGCTCGGAACTCGGCACCCGACTGACAAGGCAGTCAGCAGTTCGTCGCTGATGGGTGAGACGCTACGCCGACCCTCTGACATCCCTGCTGGAGGATTCGGATCAGTGGACAACCCGTCTTCGATGTGCTGCTGGTGAGGAGCCTAGCAATCTCCGAATACATGTTCGAGAGGACGACGGCGTGTCGGCATCGCCGCACGCCTCACCGACGCGGTTCGCGCAATCCCGCTCCGTGCCGATGCGAGAGAGGAACATCCGTCTCTTCGCAGAGGGCCAGCCAGACCGCGCGCGGCGCCGTACCCGCCTCGAGCGCCTCGTCACCGGTATGGTTGGCGAGCGCGGGCAGCACCAGATCGCGCAGCAGCGATCGACCGTACGCCTCGCCGAACTCCTCGGTGACGGCCAGCCGGAACTCGCTCAGCTTCACGGGCGCCCTCCTGGACGTGGGAAACGCCAGCCGATCACGAGGATCGGCTGGCGTTCGGATGAGTCGATGTGCTCAGCGCGAGACGAGCTCGTCGAAGTCGACGACGAGGTCCTCCGGCACCGTGTCGGGGATCGGGTTGATCCCCTCGAGGACGGCGAGCCGGTCGCCGACCTCGCGCATGATGACCGAGATGGGCGTGTCGAGGGCGTCGGCCACCGAGGCGAGGATCTCGCTCGAGGCCTCCTTCTGACCGCGCTCGACCTCACTGAGGTAGCCGAGGGCGACGCTCGCCTTGCTGGCCACCTGACGAAGGGTGCGCCCCTTCTGCAGACGGAAGTCCCTGAGAACATCGCCGATTTCCTGACGAACCAGAATCATTGGAACCCCCTTCTCTCTGCCAGCGGCCCGGACTGGTGCCGGGTGGAAAAGTGTACGACACTTTGCCTGAGATCAAGCCTACTGCCGCCCACTCGAGCTTTCCGCGTGGATACGCACGATGTAACCGCGAGTTAACGCGGGCTATTCCGGCTGAGCTGGCAACTCGCCGAGAGCCAGGTCGAGCGCGGCGGCGACGGTCGATGCTCGGATCTTCGCCCGCGAACCGCCGAAGGCGAAGCGTCCGACACGGACGCGATCACCGACGGCGACGGCCACGAACACCGTTCCGACCGGATGCCCGTCCTGCGAGTCGGGCCCGGCGACCCCTGTGGTGGCCACACCGACATCCGCCGGTATTCCGTCGACCGCCGTCGCCGAACGGATGCCGCGGGCCATCTGCGCGGCCACCTCGGCGTGCACGGCGCCGTGCTCATCGAGAAGAGTCTGGTCGACCCCGAGCAACGTGTGCTTGAGCGGGGTGGCGTAGGCCACCACCCCTCCGCGCACGACGGCCGAGGCTCCGGGGATGCGGACCAGCTCGGCCACGAGCAGTCCACCGGTGAGCGACTCGGCGAAGGCGATGGTCAGCCGGCGGGCAGCCAGCGCCTCGACGAGCTCCGCGGCCGCGTCGCCCGCAGGCGAGTCGAGGCGCTCAGGCAGGTCGACGCGCTCAGGCATCCGGCGACGTCGAGGCCGTCGGCGCCGATCGCTTCAACCGGTACGCGAGCACGAGGTACTCGACGCCCGACCAGACCGTGAGGACCAGCGCGGCGGCCATGAACAGGAAGTTCACGACGTCGATCCACGAGCCGAGCAGACGATCGAGCGGGACGAGGTAGAGCGAGATGGCGACGGCCTGGACGACGGTCTTGAGCTTGCCGCCCCGGCCGGCCGGGACCACATTGCGATGGGAGAGCTCGACGAACCGCCAGATGGTGATTCCGACCTCGCGCACGACGATGACGATGGTCACCCACCACCACACCTCCCCGAGGATCGACAGGCACACCAGGGCTCCGCTGGTCAGCAGCTTGTCGGCGATGGGGTCGAGGATCTTGCCGAGGTCGGTGACGAGGTTCTTGCGGCGGGCGATCGCGCCGTCGACGCCGTCAGTCGCGATGGCGATGATGAACAGGGCGGCCGCGGCCCACCTCAGCGGGCCGTCGGCTCCGGCATCCGCCAGCAGCATCCAGAAGAACACCGGTGCCAGGATGATGCGCACGACCGTGATGATGTTGGGCGCGTTCCAGTTGGAGGCCCGCGCCGGGGCGTCCGATGCGACCATGCTCTAGTCCCTGCCGGTGAGGTTCCAGGCGTCCTCGTCCGAGTCGCCGTCCTCCTCAGGATAACCCTCGGTCATCCGTGCGACGGGGTCGCCGCCATAGGGGTCGGATGCTGCAGGGTTCGGCGCCGTTGGGGCGACGGCGGCAGGCGCGCCGTCCTCACCGCGGAGCCGGGCCAGCACACCGGGCAGCTGTTCGGCCGTCACGAGCACATCGCGCGCCTTCGACCCCTCGGAGGGGCCCACGATCTGGCGCGACTCGAGCAGGTCCATGAGACGCCCGGCCTTCGCGAAGCCGACGCGGAGCTTGCGCTGCAGCATCGAGGTGGAACCGAACTGCGTCGAGACCACGAGCTCGGCTGCCGCGAGCAGCAACTCGAGGTCGTCGCCGATGTCGGAGTCGATCTCCTTGCGCTCCGTGACGGCGGCGACATCCACCCGATAGTCGGGGCTGGCCTGCCGCGTGACGTGCTTGACGACGCGCTCGATCTCACTCTCGCTGACCCACGCCCCTTGCACGCGCAGCGCCTTGGACGCGCCCATGGGAAGGAAGAGCGCGTCGCCCTGTCCGATGAGCTTGTCGGCGCCCGGCTGGTCCAGGATGACGCGGGAGTCGGTGACGCTCGTTACGGCGAAGGCCAGTCGACTGGGCACGTTGGCCTTGATGAGGCCCGTCACGACGTCGACGCTCGGGCGCTGGGTGGCGAGCACCAGGTGGATTCCGGATGCCCGAGCCAGCTGCGTGATGCGCACGATCGAGTCCTCTACGTCGCGCGGGGCCACCATCATGAGGTCGGCGAGCTCATCGACCACGACGAGGAGGTAGGGGTAGGGCTTCAGCACGCGTTCGCTGCCCGGGGGCAGGATGATCTCGTTGCCCACGACCGCCTTATTGAAGTCGTCGATGTGACGGAAGCCGAACGACGCGAGGTCGTCGTAGCGCATGTCCATCTCCTTCACGACCCACTGCAGCGCCTCGGCGGCTTTCTTGGGGTTCGTGATGATGGGCGTGATGAGGTGCGGCACCCCCGCGTACGGCGCGAGCTCGACGCGCTTGGGGTCGATGAGCACCATGCGCACGTCGGTCGGCTTGGCGCGCATGAGCAGGCTCGTGATCATGGAGTTGACGAAGCTCGACTTGCCCGAGCCGGTCGATCCGGCGACCAGGAGGTGGGGCATCTTGGCGAGGTTCGCGACGACGAAACCGCCGCCGACGTCCTTGCCGACGCCGATGGTCATGGGGTGGGTCGACTTGGCCGCCACCCCCGAGCGCAGCACGTCCCCGAGGGTCACGATCTCGCGGTCGCTGTTGGGGATCTCGATGCCGATGGCGCTCTTGCCGGGAATGGGCGAGAGGATGCGCACCTCGTTGGATGCGACGGCGTAGGACAGATTCTTCGCGAGCGCGGTGACGCGCTCCACCTTGACGCCCGGACCGAGCTCGACCTCGTACTGCGTGACGGTCGGGCCGCGCGAGAAGCCGGTGACGCGGGCATCGACGGAGAACTGGTCGAGCACCGTGGTGATGGCGCGCACGACCTCGTCGTTGGCGGCGGACCGCGTCTTGGCGGGCGCACCGGCGGCGAGGGTCGATGCGGCCGGCAGGTGGTACGGGGCGGTGGGCTGAGCGTCAGCCGGCACGGCGGAGGTCGGGTCGAACGCGGTCTCCGCATCCGCGACGAATCCGGGCAGCAGTCCGGGAGCCGCATCGGCAGCGCCCTCGACGGCCAGCTCGGGAGCCCCGCCCGTGAACGCCTTGACGGCCGCTTCGGCGTCGTTGATGGTGGCGATGACATCCGTCGCCTGGCCGTCGGTCGGCGAATCCGAGACGATCGGGCTCGCGAAGCCGCCCTGCGCGGAACCCCCGAAGATGGCCTCGATGCCGTCGACGCCGGGCGCCTCCGAATCCGGCGCCTCCTCACGACCGCTGGCGTTGCGGCGCCACCAGGGCAGGTTGCCCTCGGCGGGCTGCTCGTCGTCGATGCCCTCGAGCTCTCCCTGCGCGAACTTCTCCTTCGCGTCCTTGGCTTCTTTCGCGGCCCTGCGCTCGTCCTCGTCGGGCAGCGTCGCGCCGAACAGCCACGCGTAGAGCTCGTGGAAGCGCTGCGGCACGCGGTTCGGCGGCGTCTTGGTCATGATGAGCAACGAGAGGGCGATGAGGAGCACCATCACGAGCACGGCGAGCCAGCCGCCCACGAGCAGCAGCGGCCAGGTGATCATCCAGCCCAGGATGCCCCCGGCGCGCGCCAGCCCGACCATGCCGTGC
Source organism: Orlajensenia flava (assembly GCF_004801905.1). Taxonomy (GTDB): domain Bacteria; phylum Actinomycetota; class Actinomycetes; order Actinomycetales; family Microbacteriaceae; genus Orlajensenia; species Orlajensenia flava. The sequence continues at coordinate 740,073 of NZ_SSSN01000003.1, forward strand.
GTCGGCGAGGGCTGGCCGCCGAACACCTGGCAGATTCCGGCGATGGAGACGAGCAGGATGCCGAGCCCGATGCCGATGCGCGAGTTGTCGTGGACCGACGCCGGATGCCGGAACAGCCAGACGGCGAACAGCAGCATGATGATCGGCAGGCCGAAGGCGACGCGGCCGAGCAGGCCACCGAACGTCCAGGCGTCGAGGGTCTGGGCGACAGGGCTGTCGATGAGGAACCACTCGACGACCGCGCCCGCGACGGCGAGCAGCACGATGAAGAAGGGGAGGCCGTCGCGGCGCTCCTCCTTGGCGAGCTTCTCGGGCCCGAGTGCGCGGGCCGCTCCCCCGGCGATATGGGCGACGCCCATCCAGGCGCGACGCAGGATCGGGTCGTGTTCGACCGGCGCGGCCAGCTTCACCGTCTTGGCGGTGCCGGTGCGCGTCGCCGCGGGCTTGGCGGCGCCACGGGAGGTGCCCGTGGATCGGGCGCGCGCAGTCGCCTTGGTGCTCGTAGCCATGGAATCCACGGTACTTGCGCCCGCCGTCATTCCTCGGGAGGCGGGCTCGGGTGTCGCCCGTGCCCCGCACCTGCGGGCGCTCAGCTGAGGTTGCGGACCATCGTCTCGCGGGAGCCGGGGGTCGATACGTTGATGAATCCCTCGCTCCGATAGAGGGCCATGGCGTGGTTGGCATGCTCGACGCTGAGGGCGAGCTGGCGGTAGCCGCTCTGACGCGCGAGCGACACCGTCTCGCGCAGGAGTGCCCGACCGACTCCCTGCGCTCGCCAGATGGGACTGACCCCGAGGATGAGCTCGGGCACGCCGACGCCGACGAAGCCGTGACCGGGGGCGTTGGACGGGAACAGCCGGAACCAGCACGCACCGATCGGTGCGCCCTCGGCATCCGTCGCCACCACTCCGACGTCGCTCGGGCGCTGCCATCCGCTCACGTAGCGCCGGTAGGCGGGATCCGCGAGCACCGAGATGCGCTGGCGCGCGGCCGAGTAGTTCCAGTTGGCAGCCTCGACGACCATGTCGGTGAGAAACCTCGAGTCGCTCCCGACGGCTCTCCGCAGGCTGACGGCCGTCATGGGCCGATGCTACGACCGTCGTGTTTCCGGCCTGTTACGGCCGTCGAGCCCCAGAAGGTGCCCGCGCCTACGCCTCGATGACGAGTGGCACGATCATCGGGCGACGGCGCAGCGTGCGCCCGACCCAGGTGCCCAGCACGCGGCGCACGACCTGCGACAGCGCGTGCGAGTCGCGCACTCCCGACTGCGCCGCCTCGGCGAGCGCCGACACGATCTTGGGACGGATGCTGTCGAACACGGCGTCGTCCTCGGCGAACCCGCGGGCGTGGATCTCAGGACCGACGATCACCTTGCCCGTCGATGCGTCGACCACCACGATGACGGAGATGAAACCCTCCTCACCGAGGATGCGGCGGTCCTTGAGGTCGGCATCCGTGATCTCGCCCACGGTCGACCCGTCCACGTAGACGAAGCCGAGGTCGAGCTGACCGGCGACGCGGACGTTGCCGTCCTTCATGTCGAAGACGGTGCCGTCCTCGCCGAGGAAGACGTTCTCCGTCGGGATGCCCGTCTCGCGGGCGAGGGCGGCATTGGCGTTGAGGTGGCGGTACTCGCCGTGCACGGGCAGCACGTTCTTCGGCTGCAGGATGTTGTAGACGTAGAGCAGCTCGCCAGCGGCCGCGTGGCCCGAGACATGCACTTTCGCGTTGCCCTTGTGCACGACGTTCGCACCGAGCTTCGTGAGGCCGTCGATCACGCGGTAGACCGCATTCTCGTTGCCGGGGATGAGGCTCGAGGCGAGGATGACGGTGTCGCCTTCGCCCACCTCGACCTGGTGGTCGCGGTTGGCCATCCGGCTGAGCACGGCCATCGGCTCGCCCTGCGAACCCGTGGACATGTAGACGATCTTGTCGTCGGGGATGTTGCCGGCCTTCTTGTAGTCGATCAGCACTCCCTCGGGCACCTTGAGGTAGCCGAGGTCGGCGGCGATGGTCATGTTGCGCACCATGCTGCGGCCGAGGAGGGCCACCCGGCGACCGTTCGCGTGGGCGGCGTCGAGCACCTGCTGCACGCGGTGGACGTGGCTCGAGAAGCTCGCGACGATCACACGACGTGGCGCCTTGGAGATGACCTGATCGAGCACGGGGCCGATGGCGCGCTCCGTCGGCGTGAAGCCCGGGACATCCGCGTTGGTGGAGTCGACGAGGAACAGGTCCACCCCGCTACGGCCGAGGCGCGCGAACTCGCGGAGGTCGGTGAGGCGGCCGTCGAGCGGCAGCTGGTCCATCTTGAAGTCGCCGGTGGCGAGCACGGTGCCGGCCGCCGAGTGGATGACGACGGCGAGCGCGTCGGGAATGGAGTGGTTGACCGCGATGAACTCGAGGTCGAACGGCCCCATCGCCTCCATGTCGCCTTCCTTGACGGCGAGGCTGTACGGCGCGATGCGGTGCTCCTTGAGCTTCGCCTCGACGAGGGCGAGCGTGAGCGCCGACCCGATCAGCGGGATGTCGGCCCGCAGCTTGAGCAGGTACGGCACCGCGCCGATGTGGTCCTCATGGCCATGCGTGAGCACGACACCCACGACGTCGTCGAGACGGTCACGGATGGGGGTGAAGTCGGGCAGGATCAGGTCGACGCCCGGCTGGTGCTCCTCGGGGAAGAGCACACCGCAGTCGACGATGAGGATTTTGCCGTCGATCTCGAAGGTGGTCATGTTGCGACCCACCTCGCCGAGACCGCCGATGGGGGTGACGCGCAGGGTGCCCGGTTCGAGCGGAGCTGGTTCGTGGACGTCGTTGGGCATGTGCCCTCCTGAAGTTTCTGTCATCGAGTCGTGCCCGCGATGCGCGGGAGCGCACCGCCGGCTGCCGCATTGCGGTCGGGGCGGAAGTTGGAGAAGTCGACACCGGGGATGTCGCGCACGAGGTCGATCTCGTCCTCGATCTGCGCGGCCTCCCATTCCTCGGGGCCGACGAGGGGAAGGCGCACGCGCGGGCTGCCGATGCGACCGAGGCCGTGCAGGATGTACTTGGCTGCGACGGTGCCGGGAACGTGGGTCATCACCGCGCGCACGAGCGGTTCGAGCTTGCGGTGGGCATCCGTCGCCGTCGCGAGGTCGCCCGCGTTCACCGCGTCGATGATGGTGCGGTACGGCGTCGGCGCGATGTTGGCGGTAACGCCGATGAGGCCGGATGCGCCGATCGCGAGGTGCGGCAGGATGTTGGCGTCGTCGCCCGAGAAGTACAGCAGGTCGGTCTGGTTGAGGACCCGGCTGACCTCGCTGAAGTCACCCTTGGCGTCTTTGACGGCGAGCACGTTGGGGTGCTTCGAGATGCGCAGGATGGTCTCGTACGTGATGGGAACGCCCGTGCGTCCTGGGATGTCGTAGAGGATGACGGGCAGGTCGGTCGCATCCGCGATCATGCGGAAGTGCGTGAGGATGCCCGCCTGGGTCGGCTTGTTGTAGTACGGCGTGACGATCATGACGCCGTCGGCGCCGGCCTGCTCGCTCTTCTTGTAGAGCTCGATCGCGTGGGCGGTCTCATTGGATCCGCCGCCCGTGATGATCTTGGCGCGATCGCCCGCCACGTCCTTGCCCACCTCGACGAGCTTGATCTTCTCCGGGTCGGTCAACGTGCTGGTCTCGCCCGTGGTGCCTGTGACGACGATGCCGTCTGCTCCAGCGTTGATGACGTCGTCGATGTGCTTCTCGACGCCCGGCCAGTCCACCTCACCGTCGGCGGTGAAAGGAGTGACGAGGGCGACAAGGACCTGACCGAAGGGATTCTGCGTCGACACGTGCTTCAGCGTATCGGTTCGGGTTGCGGCGGCGCCGACCGTTACCGGTCGGACCCCGGCGTCAGGAGCGGGCGTAGGTGAGGAAGCGGTAGCGCAGGCCAGTGCGCGAGGTGCGCCACCCTTCGACCGCGTCGACGGATGCCACCCGCCACACATCCAGGTCGATCTCGGGGGCCATGGTGTCGCCGTTGACGTCGAGGTCGATCTCGGTCACCTCGAGCACATCGGCGTGGGCGATGGCGGCTCGGTACAGCTCGCCTCCGCCGATTACCCACACGTCAGAAGCCGCACCCACGGCGTCCACCTCATCTCCCCGCCAGTTCGACGAGGTGCGCGCCACATCAGTGGGCGCTGAGGCCGACGAAGTGGCGCGGGGCGCGGACTCGGGCACCGAAACGCTCGCCCAGCAGAGCGCGAGCGCCTCGTCGAGGGAACCAGCAGCCTCGGCGCCGGCATCCGCCCACTCCGGATCGCGGGTCACGACGATGTTGCGACGCCCGGGCAGCGGGCGGAAACGGTCGGGGAAGGACTCCCACGTGCGCCGACCCATGATCACGGGCGCGCCCATCGTCGCGGCGCGGAAGTGCGCCAAGTCCTCGGGCAGGTGCCAGGGCATCGTTCCCCCGGCACCGATCACCCCGCCGCGCGCCTGCGCCCAGATGAGGCCGAGCGAGCCCGGATGCCCGACCGGCGCGGCATCCGTCATACGGCGACGGCGGCGCGAATGGCGGGGTGGTGCTGGTAGTCCAGCACCTCGAGATCCTCGTAGGTGTAGTCGAAGATGCTCTCCCGCGGGGCGACGCGCAGCACGGGGTACGGGTAGGGATCGCGCGTGAGCTGCTCCGTGACCTGCTCGACGTGGTTGTCGTAGATGTGGCAGTCGCCGCCCGTCCACACGAAGTCGCCGACCTCGAGGCCCGTCTGCGCCGCAACCAGGTGGGTGAGCAGGGCGTAGGAGGCGATGTTGAACGGAACCCCGAGGAACAGGTCGGCCGAGCGCTGGTAGAGCTGGCACGACAACCGCCCGTCGGCGACGTAGAACTGGAACAGGGCGTGGCACGGGGCCAAAGCCATGTTCGGGATGTCGGCGGGGTTCCACGCCGACACGATGAGCCGACGCGAATCCGGTGTCTCGCGGATGTCGCGGATCACCTGCGAGATCTGGTCGATCTGCTCGCCCGACGGGGTCGGCCACGACCGCCACTGCACGCCGTATACGGGCCCGAGCTCGCCGGCCGCATCCGCCCACTCGTCCCAGATGGTGACGCCGTTCTCGCGCAGCCACCCCACGTTGGATTCACCGCGCAGGAACCACAGCAGCTCGTAGGCGATCGACTTGAAGTGCACGCGCTTGGTGGTGATGAGCGGAAAGCCCTGCGACAGGTCGAACCGGATCTGGCGGCCGAACACGCTGCGCGTCCCGGTGCCGGTTCGATCGCTCTTGTGCGTGCCGTCGGCCAGCACCTCGCGCAGCAGATCTTCGTACGGGGTGGGGATCGTCTCGGTCATCGCGTCGATGCTACTCCGGGCAATGCGTAAACCTCCGTCACACTCCCCCGCCCGGTGGCAGCGGTGCGTACCTTCGGACCATGCCCGTCCTTCCGGCTCTCGTCGCAGCGCTCGCCCTGGTGGCAGCGGCGAGTGTCATCGGGTTCGTCCTGCGCAGCCGGAGCGGACGCGTCAGTCACGGATCGGGCGACACGGTCAGGGCCGCGGATGTCGCAGCCGGTGAACCCTTCGGCGACCGGGCCACCCTCGTGCAGTTCTCCACGGAGTTCTGCTCGCGCTGTCCCCAGACGCGCACCCTGCTGAGCGAGGTGGCGGCGAGCCGTCACGGCGTCGTGCACCTGGACGTCGATCTCACACATCGCCCCGACATCGCGCGCCGATTCTCGGTGCTCCAGACGCCCACGACGCTCGTCCTCGACGGAAACGGGGCCGTCCGTGCCCGCATCGGCGGGGCACCGCGTCGCACTGAACTGGTCCACGAACTCGACACCGTCCTCAAGAGCACGACATGACCGAACCCACTACAGCACGTGAGACCTTGCGCGCGCCCGTCGCGGGAGCTGCCGCGAGCGCCCCCGGAATCGACCCCCGTGCTCCGCGGTTCGGTGCCGCCATCACCGCCGCCCTGCTGCTCGCGGTCGTCGTGCTCTCGCTCGTCGGCGCCGACGTGGCGACCCTCGCGCTGCTCACCGCGATCGCCGCGATCTTCGCCTGGGGCGCCTCCGCGGGCATCCGCCACCATCCCTACGGCGCGATCTTCCGGTTGTTGGTGCGGCCCCGGCTGTCGCGTCCCGCCGAGCTGGAGGACCCGCGACCGCCCACCTTCGCTCAGCTGATCGGTCTCGTCGTCACCGGAGTCGGCGTGCTCCTCGGCCTCGTCGGACTCGCGCCGGCCGTCCCCGTCGCGGCATCGCTGGCGTTCATCGCCGCCTTCCTCAACGCGGCGTTCGACTTCTGCCTCGGCTGCGAGCTGTACCTCGGAGCTCAGCGGCTGCGCATCCGCCGAGCGGCACGCGCCTAGTTCGAACTCGCCGCGTCCGCGAGCTGATCGGGGTATTCGCGTGGCGTGAACGGATCCTCCGCCGCGAATGCGCGCGCCACGAGCGGACGAAGCGGCTTGCTCAGCATCACGCGATTCAGCACATGACCCATTCGGATCGCGGCAGCCGAGCGAGGGATCATGATGTCGACGCCCCCCGGCATGAGCTTCTGGTTGCGCTCGACGTAGTCCCGCATCGCCCCCTCGTACTCGGTGAGACCGGCCGGGTCGCCCTGCGTGAGCGCGAGCTCCCCGGCCAGCACGTAGGCGCCGACGATCGCCAGGTTCGTGCCCTGCCCACTCGCCGGCGACGGGCTGTAACCGGCATCGCCCAGCAGCGCGACGCGACCGTTCACCCAGCTGGGCATCTTCACCTGCGCGTAGCTGTCGAAGTAGAAGTCGTCGGCCATGTCCATGGCGGCCAGAAGCGCGGGGGTCTTCCATCCCATGCCGGCGAATCGCTCCCGCAACACGCGACGCTGCTCGACCGGATCGCGCAGCACGCCGGCGTCGACGCCCTCAGCACCGAAGATGAACATCGCCTTGACGCCACCGTCCCGGTCAGGGCGCGTGCCCACCATCCGCCGGCCGGGAGCGTTGTGGATGGTGAACCAGTCGTCCGAGCTGTCGCGGTCGAGGCCGCTCGCTGCAGCAAGCTCAGGGCTGATGCTGAAGTGCGCGTTGTACGCCCCCAACGGATGCGAGAACCGCGATTCCGGCCCGAAGCTCAGCCGACGGACCGTCGAGTGGCTCCCATCGGCGCCGATCACCAGATCGAAGCGTTGCTCGTCGCCGCTGCTGAAACGCGCGTGCACGCCGTCGCCATCCTGCTCGAGTCCGACAACGCGTTGGTCGTACCGGTATTCGACGTCGTCGCCGGTCGCGTCGGCGAGTATTCCGGCGAGGTCGCCCCGCAGGATCTCGATGTCGGCGACCACCCCTCGTCCGCCGAAGGCCTCGGCCGGCATCTCCACCTTCTTCGTTCCCCGCGCGTCAACCATGCGGAGCCCGCGCTCGTGGAGCGATCGCGCCCGAACCGCGTCGAGCAGCCCCATCCGCTCGACCACCCACGGTGATGCGCCGCGCAGGTCGACCGCGTGCCCACCAGCACGTGGAGCGGCGGAGCGCTCCACGATCGTGCAATCGAAGCCGTAGCGCTGCAGCCAGTAGGCGACAGCCGGCCCCGCGATGCCGCCTCCGCTGATCAAGATCGTCCGGCCGGCCATGGTGGCCCCTCTCCTCGTACATTTTGCGACGAAACCGCCGTACGCTGTATATTCGCGATAACGACCACCGCGACGCCAGCGACGACGCTCCACCAAGCGCAGGTGTCCTAGTACAGCAATCGCGAGCTCTGTACACCCGGTGCGGTGTACTAGTACGGAGGCCAGCCCATTCCCGCCCTGCCGCCCTACCGTCGGATCGCCGATGACCTGCGCACACGGATCGCGTCGGGCGAATTGGCACCCGGCGACGCGATTCCTTCCGCACGGCGGATCGTCCGCGACCATCGCGTCGCACTCGCCACGGCGAGCAAGGTGTTGGCCGCGCTTCGGGATGACGGCTTGGTGCGAGCGCTCCCGGGCGTCGGAATGGTGGTGGTCGACCGCCCCGATCGCGCGCAACGCGCGCGCGCCGCGGCGCCGGCCTCTGCAGCGGTCCGCGCTGCGCCAGCCCTGACCACCGAGGATGTGGTGGACGCAGCCATCCGCTTGGCTGACGAGGACGGTCTCGCCGGGCTGTCCATGCGCCGCATCGCCGCAGAGCTCGGGGTGGCGACGATGTCGCTCTATCCGCGGGTGCGTGGAAAAGAGGACCTGCTGGTGTCGATGGTGGACGCCGTGTTCGCCGAGTACCCGCCCCCGAGTCGGACATCCGGCACCGAGTGGCGGCAGCAGCTCGAGGCCGTCGCCCACCTGCAGTGGAGCATCTACCTGCGTCATCCGTGGATGCCGTCCCTGCTCTCGCTCAGCCGCCCGCAGAACGCGCCGCACGGCATGCGGCACACGGAGGCGCTGTTGCAGGCGTTCGACGGATTCGGGCTCTCTCAGAACGCGCTGATGCACGCCGCCGTGGTCGTGGCGGGCTACGTCCGCGGCTGCGCCATCGACCTGGAGGCGGAGCTGCGCGCCCAGCAGGACACCGGTCTCACCGCTGATCAGTGGATCCGTGCTCACGGGCCCGCCTACGATACGACGGTCGCGACCGGGGGCTTCCCGATGCTGGCCGCGGTCGGCAACGAGCCGGTCATCGAGTTGACCCTGACGACGTTGTTCGAGTTCGGGCTCCAACGCCTCCTGGACGGCTTCGCCACCTGGCTTCACCGGTCCGGCACCTAGCACGCCGACGGGCATCCTTCCAGCCCGGGCCGCGGCGTAGACCGTCACCCGCAGCGCGCCTACTCTGACAACAGGGCCCCATCTGGGCACCCGTCTGCGAGGAGGAACCATGGGCATCACGAGCGAAGCGACAACGGTCTGGAACGGCGAGCTGTTCACCGGCAATGGCAACGTCAACCTGGATTCCTCGAACGCGGCATCGTTCCCGCTGTCGTGGAAGGCGCGGGCCGAGGGTGATGCCGGGGTGACCAACCCGGAAGAGCTGCTCGGCGCCGCACACTCCGCCTGCTTCTCGATGGCCTTCTCGAATGAGTTGAGGAACGCCGGCTTCCCGCCCACGTCGATCCAGACCACTGCGGCTGTCACCTTCGTGCCCGGTACCGGCATCACCGGATCCCACCTCCTCGTCAACGCGACCGTGCCGGGCATCGAGGAGGACGAGTTCCACCGCATCGCTACCCTCGCCAAGGAGAACTGCCCGGTCTCGAAGGCGCTCACGGGAATCCCCATCACCCTCGAGGCCGACCTGGCGTGAACTCGTGAAGATCCTCATCGCCGGAGCATCCGGATACATCGGGTCGGACCTCGTTCGCGCGCTCGACGAGGAGGGCCACGAGGTGCTGCGCCTCGTCCGGCGACCGGCTACCGCGGGCGACGAGGTCGAGTGGCATCCTGACGATGGGCTGATCCCCGGCGGCGTCATGGACGAGGTGGATGCCGTTGTCAACCTGTCAGGGGCGTCGCTCGGACGACTGCCCTGGACCCCTGGATACAAGCGCGAGATCGCCTCGTCGCGCATCCGGGCGACCCACACGCTGACGGATGCGATGCGCACGGCGACCTCACCGCCGTCGGTCTTCCTCAGCGGCTCGGCGGTCGGATACTACGGTGATCGCCCCGGCGAGAAGCTGACCGAGGACTCCCCTGCCGGCAGCGGCTTCCTCTCCGACGTCGTGGTGGCCTGGGAGAAGGCTGCCGACCGGGCGCCCGACGGCGTACGGGTGGTGAAGCTGCGCACCGGCCTGGTCGTGGGCAAGGGCGGCGTGCTCTCGATCGTCGAGTTGCAGGCACGGCTGGGCCTGGCCGGACCGCTGGGCAGTGGCCAGCAGCACTGGCCGTGGATAACGCTGCCTGATGAGGTGGCGGCCATCCGTCATCTGCTGTCGTCGCGCGTCGACGGTCCGGTCAACCTCGTGGCTCCGACTCCGACGACGGCCGAGCGCATCATGCGCGCCTTCACCGACGAGCTGCGCCGGCCCTACCTCATCCCGGCACCGAAGGCCATCGTCTCCCTCGCACTGCAGGATGCGCGCGACCTGCTGCTCGCCGACACGGACGTCGCCCCCGAGCGTCTCCTCGCCGACGGCTTCACGTTTCGGCACCCGACGCCCGAGGAGGCGATCGACTGGATGCTCAGCGGGCGGCGGCGTCCGCGGCGTCCGGCGGACGGCGTCGTTCGGCACGCTCGAGACTGATCGAGTGACGGATGGCGGCGCGAGCGCGCCGCCGGTCGCCCGCAGCATCGTAGGCCAACCCGAGCCGGAACCAGCTGCGCCAGTCCTCCGGCGCCGCCTCGGTCTCCGCCTGGTACCGCGCGAACTCCTCCGTCGCGGCCGCTCGATCGGGCCGGCCGCTCGGGCGAACGTCGAGATCCTCGACGGGAAGGGCGCCCTCCGCGTCCAGCCGCTTGACGAGCCGCTCGCTGGTGACGCCGAACGAGATCTCACGCCAGAGCGCCCACACGCCGACGAGCGGCAACACGATCAACGCGATGCCGATGACGACGGCCAGCGGCTGTCCCGTCAGCACGAACTGCACGGCCCGCCATCCGACGAGAACGAAGTACACCACCAGCAGTGCCGCCATGAGGGCGGCGGCCAGCCGCGATTTCATCGTGCCCCGCCGAGGTCGAGCAGCGCATCGAGGCCCACCGTTACCCCGGTCGCCGTCGGCAGGGCGCGCAGGGCGAGCAGGATGCCGCGTTCGTAAGAGTCGTCCGACAGGGTGTCGTGGCGGATGCTCAGCGTCTCGCCGGTTCCGCCGAAGGTGACCTGCTGACTGGCGAGCACACCGCCGAGGCGCAGGCTGTGCACGGGGATGCTCGCCACGAGTTGACCGCGGGCGCGCTGGTCGTTGTGCGGGGCGTCCACCGGTCCGAGTTCCGCGCGGGCCGCACTGATGCGCTCGGCGGTGCGTACCGCGGTGCCCGACGGCGAGTCGACCTTGTGCGCGTGGTGAGCCTCGATGATCTCGATCGAGTCGAAGTAGCGTGCGGCGATCTCGCTCAGGGCCGTGCCGAGGGCCGAACCCACCGAGAAGTTCGGCACGATGATGACCGCGGAATCCTCGCGACCCTCGACGAGCGGTCGCAATCGCGCGATGCGCTCCTGCGACCATCCGGAGGTTCCGACGAGCACGCGCAGACCGGCCTGTATGGCGAACTCGACGATGTCGCCGCTGGCCGCGGGGTGGCTGACGTCGACGGCGAGGTCGGCGCCGCGCATCTGGGAGAGATCGCTCCGCGAGTCGAGTGACGCGACCACCTCGAAGTCATCGGACTCCCCGATCAGGCGGGTGATCAGTCGCCCCATCCTGCCGGTGGCGCCGATGACGGCTACGCGAGTGCTCACCCGCCCAGCCTACCAATCCACGTCGGCGCGACCCGAGCGCTCGCCTACGCTGGTGAGATGGTGACCTTCCGCGAACTGCGCGTGGACGACGACGTCGCGCACGCGTTGTTGGCGGAGTACTTCGCCGAGCGCGAGGCGACCTTTCCGAGCGCGGGAGGCTATCGCACGACCTTCCCGGCAGCCGATCAGTTCGAACCGCCGCGCGGAGTCTTCCTCGTCGTCGACGACGAGGACCGCGGGGTCGTCGGATGCGGCGGCATCCGTCGGCTCGGGGACGGTCCGAATGGGACGACGCTGTTCGAGGTGAAGCACCTCTACCTGCGCCCGTCGGCGCGCGGTCTCGGCGCGGGGCGCATCCTGCTCGCCGAACTCGAACGACGCGCAGCCGCCTTCGGCGCGATGGATGTCGTGCTCGACACCAACGCGAGCCTCGCGGCGGCGGGTGGGTTGTATCGATCGAGCGGTTACCGCGACATCGAGCCCTACAACGACAACCCCAACGCGACGAACTGGTACGGCAAGCCGCTCGCGCCCTGACGCCGGGCGGGCTCAGGCCGGCAGCGGCTCGGCCATGCCGGTGCGCAGCTCGACCGGCAGGTGCGACAGGTCGTTGTGGGTCAGGAGAGTCCACGGACGGCCGGGCTTCTGCTGCAGGATGGTGAGTCCGCAGTTGGCCTGCGGAATGCTCATCCAGCGCCAGTCGGGTGCTCCCAGCACCTCGCGCACGAACCAGCCGATGATGAAGTTATGGGTGATGAGCAACTCGTGCCGCTCACCGCGAGCCGGCTTGAGGAACTCCGCGACGGCGTCCTCCATCTGAGCGCTGCCTGCCTCGATCTCCTCCTCGGTGACGGAGCCGAAGAAGGCGTCGAACGCCTCGGGGGTCTCGGGCGACGGGCCGGACGGGATGCAGTCGAACAGCAGCGCGGACGGCTCCGAGGTGATGGCCGGCATCCGTTCGGCGATGATGGCCGCCGTGTCGGCCGCTCGTTGCAGCGGTGAGTGCCAGGCGGCATCGAACGGCACTCCCCCGAGCCGTTCGGCCAGAAGTTGCGCCTGACGACGACCGCGAGGAGAGAGCGGGCCGTCGGGCAGGCCGTGTTCGGCGTGCTGCTGCTCGCCGTGGCGAACGAGGTACAGGTAGTGGTGAGGCAACGTTGTCTCTTTCGTGCGGGACGACGGAAGGGCGTCAGTCCTGATCGGGAAGGATGGCCGCGAGTGCGTCGGCGTCGACGGTGCCCACGGCGGCCAAGGAGAGCGGTTTGGCGGCGAGCTCCGCTGCGAGATGCTGGACGTCTTCCGCCGTGACCAGGGCAACACGTCGCAGCCCCTCGTCGAGGTCGGCGAACTCGGCCTGGGTGATCTCCGAGCGGCCGAGGCGGGTCATGCGCGTGTCGGAGTCCTCCAGCGCGAGTGCGGATGCCCCGGCGATCTGGCCGACGGCGCGCTGCATCTCGGCATCCGTCACACCCGCCGACGCGAGCCTGTCCAGCTCGGCGAGCATGAGCTCGGCCACCTGAGGGGCTTTCGCGGGCGAGCAGCCGGCGTACATGCCGAACACGCCAGCGTCGGAGTAGGCCGGTGCGAACGAGTAGACGGAGTAGGCCAGCCCGCGCTTCTCGCGGACCTCTTGGAAGAGCCGCGAGGACATTCCGCCGCCGAAGATCGAGTTCATGACGCTCATCGTCATCCGCCGGTCGTCGGTGGCGACCAGGCCCGGCGTGCCCAGGAACATGTTGATCTGCTCGAGTGGACGGTCGACGACCACCACGCGCGAGCCCCGTTCGATGGTCGCCGGCTCGGCCGAGCGGCGGGCGACCGGTGCCGCGACGACATCCAGGTCCCAGCCGGCCGCCTCGAGCGAGCGCACGACGGTGGCGACGAGTTCGTCGTGGTCGACCGCGCCGGCTGCGGTCACGACGAGGTCCTGCGGTCGGTAGTTGGCCCGGTAGTGCTCCCAGACGGCCGAGCGGGTGACCGCCTCGATCGTCTCGGGGCTGCCGCCGATCGGGCGGCCGAGCGGATGCGAACCGAAGACGGCCTCGAAGAAACGCTCATTCGCGACATCGGCCGGGTCGTCCTCGGCCATCGAGAGCTCCTCCAGGATGACGCCGCGCTCGTTCTCGAACTCGGTCTCGTCCAGGAGCGACGAGGTGAGCATGTCGGTGAGCACCTCGGCGGCCATCGGCAGGTCCTGATCACGGACCTTGGCGTAGTAGCAGGTGTACTCCTTGGCGGTCATCGCGTTGTGCTCACCGCCGACAGCGTCGAACGAGATGGCGATGTCGAGCGCGCTGCGAGCCGTCGTGCCCTTGAACAGCAAGTGCTCGAGGAAGTGGGTGGACCCGAACGTCGCCGGGTGCGCATGGATGCCGTGCGTGGCCGGGATCGCGGGCAGCTCGTCGCGGGATCCGACGGCCACCCAATAGCCGATGGTCGCGCTGCGCGAGCCGGGAACCTGCTCGGTGAGGATGCGCACGCCGCTCGGCAGGACCGAACGTCGCACGAGGGTGTCACCGGATGCGGTGAATGTCAGTTCGGCCTGGCCGAGCGGGAGGTCGACTGCACCGTTCATTCCTCCCACTCTAGACGAGCACGCCGACAGCGGGCGGGGTTGCCGCGGGGGTTGCCTCAGACGCTCGCGCGGTCGAGATCGAGCATGTCGGCGCGCGTGAGGGTCACGCGTGGAGCTCCCATGATCGAGTGGAGCTCCATGATGGAGCGCGCACCGGTCACGGGCGCCACGACGCCGCGCTTGGTGAGCAGCCAGGCCAGGGCGACGGTCGGTGCCGAGACACCGTACTCGCCGGCGATGCGGTCGAGGACGACGAAGATGCGGTGAGCGCGTCGGTTCAGCTGGTTGGTGACGCGCCCGGGTCGTGAGTCCTCGGGGAAGCTGTCATTGGCACGCGGGCTGCCGGCGAGGGTGCCGTGGGCGAGCGGGCTGGAGGGGAACACCGCCATCCCCTGAGCGGCCGCCACGAGGGAGATGCTCGACTCGTATCCGAGCCGCTCGACGAGGTTGTACGGCGTCTGGACCGCGCGGAAGAACGGCAGGCCATTGGCGGCAAGAACGCGAGCCTGGAACAGACGCTCCGCGCTGAACCCGGCCGCGCCGATCTCGTTCACCTTGCCGGCGCGCACGAGGGCGTCGATCGCGCCGAGGCTCTCTTCGAGCTCGACCGGGGCATCGGGCGACTCGCGCAGGAACAGCAGGTCGATGCGCTCGACACCGAGGCGGCGCAGCGAGGCGTCCACGCCGGCGCGGATGTTCGCGGGAGCGATGCCGGGGAAGTCGGTGCCGCCGCCGACCGTGGTGGCCAGGAGCATGTCGTCGCGGCATCCGCGCGCCTTGAGCCACGCGCCCACGAGCTGCTCGCTGGGCCGCGCGACCACGGCGTCGACGGAATCGATGAGGTTGCCGCCGGCCTCGCGGTAACGGTCGAGCATGTCGACCGCCGTTCGCGTCTCGACGGTGCGGCCGAAGCGCTGCGCGCCCAGCGCCACCGGGTAGACCCACAGGTCGGTGTCGGGGATGCGGCGACGGGCCGGGGCGACCACCGGATAGATGCCGACGGGCCCCGAGAACAGCGACGGAACCGGCTCGGGCGTGGGGATGAGCAGCTCGGGCACGGTGAGGTCGGCAGGCAGCTGCGCCTGCGGTGCCTCGGCCGACTGCGTCATTCCCTCTCCTCTGTTGGTCAGAGAGTAGGGCAGCCCTCAGACACTGCTCGACCGATTCGCGGCGTTGCTCCGAACTGTTATCGAAACGTTCGTTCTCGCCCCCGTCTTCGGGGGTCAGCGCCGGTCTGCGCGGCGGATGACCGCCTCCGCGTGGCGCAGCAGCGGGGCGTCGACCATGCGGTCGCCGTGCCGGAACACGCCATGCTCGGAGGCGGCCGCGGCGATGATCTCCCGCGCGCGCTCCACCTCGTCATCGTCGGGACGGTAGGCATCGCGGATGACGACGACCTGGCTCGGATGGATGCACGCGGTCGCCGCGAACCCGCTCGCCGCCGCGTCCTCGGCCTCTTCGGTCAACCCGGCGACGTCGGCGATGTCGAGGTGAACGGTGTCGATTGCGGCGATGCCCGCCGCCCCCGCCGCGAGCAGGATGGCGGAGCGGGCGTGCAGCGCGAGCGGCCGATACGAACCGTCGGCTCGACGGCTGCCGGTTCCGCCGAGGGAGGCGACCAGGTCCTCCGCTCCCCACATGAGTCCGACCACGTTCGGCTCCGCGGCGATCGCGGGCGCGGCCAGTACCCCGCGGGCGGTCTCGCATAGAGCCAGCACCTGCAGGCCGGACACGGCTCGCATCTGCTCGGCCGACTCGGCCTTCGGCACCATGACGTAGCGGTAGGCCGTCGCCTCGACCGCTGAGAGGTCGGCCTGCGCGTCGTGGCTGCCGATGGGGTTGATGCGCACGATCGTGCGGTCGGGGTCGAGCTGCATCGACACCAGGCACTCCCGGGCGTACTCGCGGTCGTCGTGGCCGACGGCATCCTCGAGGTCGATGATGACCGCATCGGCGCGCTCGAGTGCCTTCTGGTAGCGCTCCGGCCGGTCGCCGGGGCAGAACAGCAGTGCGGGTCCGAACGGCAGGCTCACGGGTGCGCCCCCTCGCACCACACCAGCATGCTGCGAGACGCGGTCGCGACAACGACGTCGTCCTGGTTGCGCGCCGTGTGCGCGAGCACGACCACCCCCTGCCCAGGGCGAGAACTGGACAGCCGCCGCTCCAGCACCGTGCTCTCGCCGTAGAGGGTGTCGCCGACGAACACCGGATGCGGGAACGCCACCTCGCCGAATCCGAGGTTCGCGACCAACGTCCCGCGGGTGAGCTGCCCCACGGACATCCCCACGAGCGTCGACAGCGTGAAGAGCGAGTTGACGAGGATGCGCCCGAACGGCTGCGTCGCCGCCCAGGCCGCGTCGAGGTGGAGCGGCTGTGGATTCATCGTGAGTGTCGTGAAGAGCACGTTGTCGGCATCCGTCACCGTCCTCCCGGGCCGATGCAGGTAGCGGGCGTCCTCGTCGAACTCCTCGTACCAGAGTCCGCGCTGCTCGACGTCGTGGGTCACGAGCGTCCTCCTAGCCGGCGAGCCCGAGCTCGCGGGTGATGATCATGAGCTGCACCTCGGTGGTCCCCTCGCCGATCTCGAGGATCTTCGAGTCACGGTAATGCCGAGCGACGGCGTTCTGGTTGAGGAAGCCGTAACCGCCGAAGATCTGCGTCGCATCGCGCGCGTTGTCCATGGCCGCCTCCCCTGAGACCATCTTGGCGATCGAGGCCTCCATCTTGAAAGGCCTGCCGGCCACGATCTTGCGAGCCGCGTCGTGCCAGGCCAGCCGTGCCTGGTGCACACGGGCCTGCATCTTCGCGATGGTGAAAGCGATGTGCTGGTTCGAACCGATGGTGGTGCCGAAGACCACGCGCTCCTTGGCGTAGCGCAGCGCCTCCTCGAGGCAGCCCTGGGCCGCTCCCGTGGCGAGGGCGGCGAACGCGACGCGTCCCTCGTCCAGGGTCTGCAAGAAGTTGGCGTAGCCGCGACCGCGATCCCCCAGCAGGTTCTCGCGGGGCACGCGGACGTTCTCAAGGGTGAGCGGATGAGTGTCGCTGGTGTGCCAGCCGACCTTGTCGTAGCTCGGCTCGACCGTGAATCCGGGGGTGGCGTTGGGCACGATGATCGTGGACAGCTCGGGTTTGGTCCGGCCGTCGCGACCGACCCGCTCTCCCGTGACCGCCGTGATGGTCACGATGCGAGTGATCGGGGTGCCCGAGTTGGTGATGAACTGCTTGGAGCCGTTGATGACCCACTCGTCGCCGTCGAGCACGGCCGTGGTCTCGGTGGCTCCGGCATCCGACCCCGCACGCGCCTCGGTAAGACCGAAGCCGGCCAGGGCGCGGCCGGCGATGAGGTCGGGCAGCCACTTCTCACGCTGGGCCGGCGAACCGTTGCGGTAGATGGGCATGATGCCCAGGCCGACGCCGGCTTCCAGGGTGACTCCGATCGACTGGTCCACCCGGCCGAGCGCCTCGACGGCCAGACACAGCTGGAAGTAGTCCTTGCCCTGACCGCCGTACGTCGTCGGGAACGGCAGCCCGAAGAGGCCCATCTCCCCCATCTGCGCGATGATCTCCATCGGCAGGCGACGCTGGGTGTCGTACTCGTAGGCGGCCGGAGCGACCACGGTGTCGGCGAAGTCGCTGACACGGTCGTAGAGGTCCTGCTCCTCGGTGCTGAGGTCGTAGTTCATGAGGGGGTCTCCTCTTTCTCGCTGGTGGTTGCGCTCGTGGCGCTGGTGATCGGGGTGACGGATGCGATGAGCTGGTCGCGGCTGACGAGCCCGCCGACGCGGACGTCGAGGTGGACGATGCCGACGGTCGGGGCGGTGACACGGTGTTCCATCTTCATGGCCTCGATGCTGGCGATCGGCGCGCCCTCCTCGACGTGGTCACCGTCGGCGACGTGGACCGCCACGACGGTGCCGGGCATCGGGGACCGCACCTCGGGCGCCACGCCTCCGGTTTCACGACGGACGGCGGCCAGCGACCGGGTCAGGCGGGCGGCGCGGTCGAGGACGGCGAGTTGAAAGCTCGCTCCGTTGGCGTGGACCCAGACGGACGCACCGTCGCGCACGATGGTGACGCGCTGATCGAGTAGCGCAGACGCGGAGCCCCGATCGGCGGGGACGTCGCGGGTCGCCCTGCCTTCGGGAGTGTCGAACTCGAGAGTCAGGGAGCGAGGCCGGTCGGCTCCGATGCGCCACCCACTCCGCTGGCGCCAGAGGGGCGCAGCGCGGCCGGGAGCCTCGACATCCGCCGCCGCAATGGTCTCGGCCACGACCGCGAGGAGCGCGTCATCGGGAACGGCCGGCTCGAGCGCCGGCAGGCGGTCGATGAGCTCGGTGTCGAGCCGCCCGGCGCGTACGTCGTCGTCGGCCAGCAGGGAGCGCAGGAAGGCGATGTTGGTGTCGATGCCCAACACCACGGTCTCGGCGAGCGCCGCATTGAGTCGATCGAGCGCTTCGGCTCGATCGGCTCCGAAGGCGATGACCTTCGCGAGCATGGGGTCGTAGTTGGCGCTCACCACGCTGTCGACGTCGATGCCGCTGTCGACCCGCACACCCGCGGGCTCCCGGTACGCCAGGATTCGACCGGTCGAGGGAAGGAAGCCGCGCTCTGGGCTCTCGGCGTAGACGCGGGCCTCGATGGCGTGGCCGGTCACCCGCAGGTCGCCCTGCGTGAGCGAGAGCGGCAGCCCCGCCGCGATGTGCAGTTGCTCGGCGACGATGTCGGTGCCCGTGACCGCCTCGGTGACCGGGTGCTCCACCTGCAGGCGGGTGTTCATCTCGATGAAGAAGAACGTCTCGGGGTCGCGCGCCGAGACCAGGAACTCCACGGTTCCGGCTCCGCGGTAGTCGACGCTCCGGGCGGCATCGCAGGCCGCCCGTCCGATGCGCTCGCGGGTGGCAGCGTCGAGCAGGGGCGACGGCGCCTCCTCGATCACCTTCTGGTGACGGCGCTGCAACGAGCACTCGCGCTCGCCGAGATGGATGACGCCGCCGTGCGCATCCGCCAGCACCTGCACCTCGATGTGACGCGGCTCCTCGATGAACCGCTCGAGCAGCAGGGTGTCGTCGCCGAACGATGAGGCGGCGACGCGCCGTGCGGTGGCGATGCCGTCGGCCAGCTCATCGGACGAGCGCACCAGCTGCATTCCCTTTCCGCCACCCCCGGCCGACGGCTTGATGAGCAGCGGGTATCCGACCCCCTCCGCTGCAGCGATGAGTCCGGCATCGTCGAGCGTCGGGTCGCTGACGCCCGGCACGACGGGCACGCCCGATTCGGCCACGTGCAGCTTGGCGCGGATCTTGTCGCCCATCACCGCGAGGGCGTACTCGTCGGGACCGATGAACACGATGCCCGCCTCGGCGCACGCGTGTCCGAACGCCGCGTTCTCGGACAGGAATCCGTAACCCGGGTGAATCGCCTGCGCTCCGGTCGCCCGGGCGGCGTCGAGCACGGCGTCGATGTCGAGGTAGCTCGCGCGCGCGTCGGCCGGCCCGATGCGCACGGCGACATCCGCCAACCGGGTGTGGACGGCATCGGCATCGGCATCGCTGTAGACCGCGACGGAGCGGATGCCGAGGGCGCGGAGGGTGCGGATGACGCGCACGGCGATCTCGCCGCGATTGGCGATGAGGACGGTGTCGAAGAGGGGCACGGCGCTCACATCCGGAAGAGGCCGAAGGCCGGTTCGGGCAGAGGCGTGCGAGAGCACACGTCCAGTGCGAGGCCGAGAACCGTGCGCGTGTCGGCCGGATCGATGATGCCGTCGTCCCACAACCGCGCCGTCGAGTAGTACGGACTCCCCTGCGTCTCGTACTGCTCGCGGATGGGCGCGGTGAACGCGGCCTCGTCCTCGGCCGGCCAGTCCTGGCCGCGCGCCTCGAGCTGGTCGCGCTTCACGGTCGCGAGCACGGATGCCGCCTGCGCGCCCCCCATCACGCTGATGCGGGCACCCGGCCACATCCAGAGGAACCGCGGCGAGTAGGCCCGGCCGCACATCGAGTAGTTGCCCGCACCGAAGCTGCCGCCGATGACGACCGTGAGCTTCGGCACACGCGTGGTCGCGACGGCCGTCACCATCTTGGCTCCGTGCTTGGCTATGCCGCCCGCCTCGGCATCGCGCCCCACCATGAAGCCCGAGATGTTCTGCAGGAACACCAGCGGGATTCCGCGCTGGTCGCACAGTTCGATGAAGTGGGCGCCCTTCATCGCGCTCTCACTGAACAGCACCCCGTTGTTGGCGACGATGCCGATCGGATGCCCGTGAAGCCGCGCGAACCCCGTCACAAGGGTGTCGCCGTACTCCTTCTTGAACTCGTGGAATGCGCTGCCGTCGACGAGCCTCCCGATCACCTCACGCACGTCGTAGGGCTGCTGGACATCCGTCGGCACGAGGCCCGCGAGGTCGCCCTCGTCGAGAACGGGAGGTTCGACATCCGTCACCTCCCAGGCCGGCTCGCGCGGAGGCGGGACCGTGGCGATGATGTCGCGCACGATCGCGAGGGCGTGCTCGTCGTTCTCGGCGAGGTGGTCGGTGACCCCCGAGATGCGTGAGTGCAGCTCGCCTCCGCCGAGCTCCTCCGCCGTGACGACCTCGCCGATCGCGGCCTTCACCAGCGGCGGACCACCGAGGAAGATGGTGCCCTGGCCACGCACGATCACGGTCTCGTCGCTCATCGCCGGAACGTAGGCGCCGCCCGCGGTGCACGACCCCATCACCGCGGACACCTGCGGGATGCGCTGGGCGCTCATGCGCGCCTGGTTGAAGAAGATGCGGCCGAAATGGTCGCGATCGGGGAACACCTCGTCCTGCTTCGGCAGGAAGGCGCCGCCCGAATCGACGAGGTACACGCACGGCAGCCGGTTCTCGAGGGCGATCTCCTGGGCGCGCAGGTGCTTCTTGACCGTGATCGGGTAGTAGGTTCCGCCCTTGACGGTCGCGTCGTTGGCGATGACGAGCACGTGGCGGCCGCCCACGAGGCCGATGCCCGAGATGACGCCCCCAGCCGGTGTCTCGTCGGGGTAGAGGCCATCGCCGGCCAGTGGCGCGATCTCCAGGAAGGGGCTGCCTTCGTCGAGCAACCGATCCACCCGCTCGCGGGGCAACAGCTTTCCGCGGGCCACATGACGTTCTCGGGACGACTCGGGTCCACCGAGGGCAGCGGTGGCGAGGCGATCGTGCAGGTCGGCGCGGAGGGCGGAGTTCTCGGCGGCCGCGCGCCGGGACGTCTCGCTCGCGGGATCGAACGTGCTCTGCAGGATGACCATCCGGCGCCTCTCCATCGACGGCACCGAGCATTCCAGTGAACGCTCGCTAACTCATTATAGGTTAACGCTCGCTAACCGAAACGACAAGCGCTCGCTGCAGGATGTCGACGCCGTAGTCGAAGGCCGCGTCGATGTCTCCGCCGAGCTGGAACGACCCCGAGAGCTCCATACCCAGGAACCCGTTGGCCCAGGAGGTGATGGTGCGGGCGGCCTCGAGGGCGTGCTGCTCCCCGACGACGGATGCCGCAGCGTCGATGATCGGGGCGCTCGTCGCGGCCAGAGTCTCGCGAGCCGGTCGGGAATCCTCGGGGAGCGGACCGACCGATACCGCGTACGCCACCGGGAACTCGTGGGCGAACGCGCGGAACTCCCGCGCCACGGCCGCGACCACGTCGTCTCGGCTCACCGACACGCGAGCTCGTTCGAGGCGGACGGCCAACTCGACGAGCGTGGCCTCGACGACGAGGCCGACGAGAGCGTCGCGATTGCGCACGCGCTTGTAGAGCGACGGAGCCTTGACTCCGACGCGGTCGGCGACGGCCTGCATGGTGAGTCCGTCCGCTCCCGAGCGTTCGAGGATGCCGCGCGCGGCGCTCACGATCAGTTCGAGTGATGTGCGATCGGGGGTGGGCATCCGCTCCTCCTTGGCTATTGACATTAGCCATCATAGCTATGTACCGTAGCCATCGTCAACCATTCGACTTGGAGATCGACATGCAACTCGCACCGGGACTGCACCGCATCGGCAACGACATCGTGGCCTGCTACCTCGTCGTGACCGATGACGGCATCACGCTCATCGACGCCGGCCTGCCCGGCCAGTGGAAGGACCTGCAGGCGGAGCTCGCCTCGCTCGGTCGTCCGCTGTCCGACATCCGCGGCATCGTGCTCACCCACGGCGACTCCGACCACATCGGCTTCGCCGAGCGTCTTCGCGCCGAGCTCGGAATACCCGTCTTCGTCGGGGAGGCGGATGCAGCACGCGCCCGCGGCGAGGAGTCCACGTCGCCGGCGTGGGGACACTTGCGCATCGGCGCGACGCTCGCCTTCATCGCCTACGCCGTGAGGAAGGGCGGCAGGACGCGGCATCTCACCGAGGTGATTCCCGTCCATGACGGCGAGGTGCTGGCGTTGCCGGGTTCGCCCGAGGTGATCGCGCTTCCGGGACACTCGCCGGGCAGCATCGGCGTACTCGTCCGCTCCGTCGATGCGGTGTTCGTGGGGGACGGTCTCACCACGCGGCACGTGCTCACCGGCGGTGTCGGGCCGGCTCCCGCTCCCTTCACGGACGACCCGGCCGGCGCACTCGATTCGCTCGATCGGCTCGCCGCCGTCGACGTCCGCTGGGTGCTGCCCGGACACGGCACGCCCTGGGATGGCGGCACGGCGGAGGCGGTCCGTCGCGTGCACGCCGCCGCCGGTTGAGGAGCGAGCAGCGAGCCCTCCTGCTGCTGGCTGAGTAGCGCGCGAGCGCAGCGAGCCCGCGTATCGAAACCCTCATTCAGCCCTCCCGCCGGGTTGCCTGTCCCGCCGGTTTCGGTTAACGTTCACTCACCGACATGCAGGGGGTTGAGACATGAGCGAGACGCTGACCGGCCGCGACCGCGCTAAGGCCGACCGCCGCGACGCGCTGCTCTCCTCGGCGGCCTCGCTGTTCGCGGAGCACGGGTTCGCCGGCGTCTCGATCGACGACCTGGGTTCAGCCGCCGGCATCTCCGGGCCGGCGGTCTACCGGCACTTCGCCGGCAAGCAGGCCGTCCTCGCGGCAATCCTCGTTGATGCCAGCGCCGGCCTCCTCTCGGGAGGCGAGAGCGTGCTGGCATCCGACCACGACGCGGCGAGCACCCTCGCGGCCCTGGTGCGGTTCCACGTGACATTCGCCCTCGGCAACGCCGACGTGATCCTCGTGCAGGATCGCGACATGCCGAGTCTCGCTGACACCGACCGCCACGAGGTGCGCAGCCTGCAGCGGCGTTATGTCGAGCTGTGGGTCGGCGTCCTGGCGCGCTTGCATCCCGCCCGATCCGATGCCCACCTCCGCATCCGTGCGCATGCGGCGTTCGGACTGATGAACTCCACCCCGCACAGCGCGCGCATCAGCGGGCGGCTGCCGGCCGCCGACGTCGTGCGCGACGCGCTCGAGACGATGGCGCTCGCGGCCCTCACCGCCTGAGCGGCTGCTACTCGCTCTCGGCGCCCTGATCGTCGGCGACCTGCTGGATGCGCAGAGCGAGATCGACGTCGCGCTGCGTCACGCCGTCCACGTCGTGCGAACTCAGTTCGAACTCGATCGTGCCGTACCCGACGCGGACGTCGGGATGGTGATTCAGTTCGTCGGCCAGCACGGCGACCGCATCGAGCAGTCGAACCGATGCGGCGAAGTCCCGCGTCGAGTACGAACCGAGCAGCACGTCGCCGAGGTGCGAGAACGCGGTGCCGTCGAGGGCTGTGTCGGTCTGGTCGGGTCCGAGGATGTCGCTCATGGTCTCATCCTGCCCCCGTCCTGACCGCGAGGGAACCCGGTGCCGACGGTCTTCGGGGTGGCGATGACCGGCCCCACGCGGGTGGCGGAACGAGTGCCTCGGATCAGGCGAAGAATGCAGGATGAGATCGGTCATGGCTGCGATATGCGTCCATCGTCGATCTCATCCTGCATTCACCCAGCTATCAGAGGGTTGAGCAGCTCAGGCGAGCATTGCGAGCGCGGGGTCCCGCAGCATCGATCCGACGTCGGCCAGGAAACGGGATCCCTGCTCGCCGTCGATCAGACGGTGATCGAACGACAGACTCAGCGTCATCACGTCGCGCAGGGCGATCCCTCCGAGGTGCTCGCGCGGCTCTCGCCGAACGGCGCCCATCGCCAGGATGGCAGCCTCGCCCGGGTTCAGGATGGGCGTGCCCGCGTCGATGCCGAAGACGCCGATGTTGGTGATGGAGATCGTCCCACCGCCGAGGCGCTCCGGAGCGCTACGGCCGGCCCGCGCCGTCTCGGCGAGATCGCGGATGGCGTCAGCGAGGTGCGGCAGCCGCATCCGCTCTGCATCCGGGATGTTCGGAACCACGAGTCCGCGCGGGGTGGCGGCCGCGATGCCGAGGTTCACGAAGTGGAACTGGACGATCTCCTGCGCCTCCTCGTCCCAGTGGCTGTTGAGCGAGGGATGGCGGCCGAGTGCGAGGCAGACGGCCTTGGCCGTGAGAGCGAGGATGCCGATGCGATGCTCCGAGAGGGCGCGATCATCTTTCAGCCGCGCGATGAACGCCATCGATTCGGTCACGTCGACGGTGAGGAACTCTGTGACGTGCGGCGCCGTGAAGGCGCTCTGGACCATGGCGGCCGCGGTGTGCTTGCGCACGCTCCGGATCGGCGACCGGGTCTCGCGCACGTCAGCCGCGCTGGTTGGGCGGTCCGCATCGGTTGGCGTGTCGGCACGCTCCGGCTCGGGCTCCGGCAAGTCCGTCCGGCGCGACCTCCGCTTCGGGACGGCGGCATCCGCGGTGGCGCCGTAGCCCACGAGGTTCGGCTGCGTGGGCTCGGGCAGCGCCGGCACGAGATCGTCCGCAGGCGCCGGCTCGACGGCGGACGCCGGGTCGACCGACGTGGCCGCATCGAGCGAGGTTGCCGGGTCGACCGAGGCGGCCGGGTCGACCGAGGTGGGCGGTTCGGTCGAGCCGGTCGCCGGTACGGGCGGTTCGGTCGAGCCGGTCGCTGGTGCGGGCGTCGTTTCGCCGGCATCGCCCGGACCGCCCGCGGATTCCGCCACCGCAGGGGCATCCTCGGACGGACCAGAATCACCCTCTCCGGCCACGTCGAAGGCGACGATCGGCTCCCCCACGTTCACGACGACGCCCGGCTCGGCGTACAGCCTCGCCACCGTTCCCGTGTACGGCGACGGCAGCTCGACGATCGCCTTGGCCGTCTCCACCTCGGCGATGATCTGATTGAGCGTGACATCATCGCCAACGCCGACGTGCCACGAGACGATCTCCGATTCGGTCAGTCCCTCGCCGAGGTCGGGAAGCAGGAAGTCGACGGTCATGCGAGTGGCCCTCCTGAGAGCGAGTTGGGACGGTCGAGCACGCGGTCCACGCCATCGAGGATGCGGTCGAGGTCGGGCAGATGATGCTTCTCGAGCTTCGACGGCGGATACGGGATGTCGTGCCCCGTCACCCGAACCGGCGAGTGACGGAGCGCGCCGAAGCACCTCTCGGTGATGCTCGCGCAGATCTCAGCGCCGATCCCGCCCTGCCCGGGAGCCTCGTGCGCGACGACGAGTCGACCGGTCTTGCGCACGGATGCGACGATGGGGTCGTAGTCGATCGGCGAGAGTGAGCGCAGGTCGATCACCTCGATCGACGTCCCATCGGCTTCGGCTGCGCGGGCCGCATCAACGGCCGTCTGGACCAAAGCGCCGTGCACGACGAGCGTGACATCCGTTCCCGGCCGCACCACTCGCGCGGAGCCCATCGGGGTCGCGTCGGAGAGGGACCCGCCCAGGACGACCTCGCCCTTGACGTGATAGCGCCGTTTCGGCTCGAAGAACAGCACGGGGTCATCGCTCGCGATCGCCTGCCGCACCATCGTGTACGCGTCCTGCGGGTTCGACACCGCGACGACGCGAAGACCGGACGTGTGGGTGAAGTACGCCTCCGGCGATTCCGAGTGGTGCTCGGCCGCCCCGATGCCGCCCCCGAACGGCACCCGCACGGTGATGGGCATGCGCACGGCGCCCTGCGTCCGATAGTGCAGCTTGGCGACCTGCGCAACGATCTGGTCGAACGCCGGATAGATGAAGCCGTCGAACTGGATCTCGCAGACGGGGCGGTAGCCGCGATAGGCGAGGCCGACCGCGGTGCCGAGGATGCCGGCCTCCGCGAGCGGCGTGTCGAGCACGCGGCGGGCGCCGAAGTCGCGCTGAAGCCCGTCGGTGATGCGGTAGACACCGCCGAGGGTGCCGATGTCCTCGCCGAGCAGCATGACCTTGTCATCATCGGCGAGCGCTTGGCGCAGACCGGCGTTGATCGCCTTTCCCAGGGTGAGCGTCTCGGTCGCGACCGGCATCTCGAGCGTCGTCATGCCTCGACCCCTTCGAACATCGCGAGGTAGCGCCGGGAGGCCTCGCGCTCACGGTCGATCATGCTGTTGGGCTCGGCGTAGACATTGTCGAACATGCTCATCGGCTCCGGATCGCGGAGGGCGATGCAGGCCGCACGGAGTTCTGCGGCTGCCGCATCCGCCTTCGCCTTCACCGCCGTCCGGTGGTCGTCGTCGAGAGCGCCGGCATCCGTCAACAGCGTCTCGAGCCGCGCGATCGGGTCCTTCGCGCGCCACTCCGCCAGCTCGCCGTCGAGCCGGTAGCGGGTGGGATCGTCAGCGGTGGTGTGCGGTCCCATCCGGTAGGTGACCGCCTCGATGAACGTGGGTCCTCCCCCGGACCGCGCGCGGTCGAGCGCGATGCGGGTCGCGGCGGTCACGGCCAGCACGTCGTTGCCGTCCACGCGCAGGCTCGGGATGCCGAAGCCGGGCGCGCGCTCGGCGATGGCGCGACGTGCCTGCAGCGACACCGGCTCGCTGATGGCCCACTGGTTGTTCTGGCAGAAGAAGACCACCGGGGCGTCGAAGCTCGCCGCGAACACCATGGCCTCGTTGACATCGCCCTCGCTGGTCGCGCCGTCACCGAAGTAGGCGACCGCCACCGCATCCGCCCCGTCGTTCTGGATGCCCAGCGCGTAGCCGACCGCGTGCAGGGTCTGAGCGCCGATGATGACCTGCGGGGCCGCCATGCCCACGTCGTAGGGATTCCACCCGGATGCCGCGACTCCCCGCCAGACCGGCGTGACCTGCGCGGGCGTGACTCCCCGCACGTAGCCGACTCCGTGCTCGCGGTAGCTCGTGAACACGAAGTCGTGGGTCGCTAAGGCGCGGGCGGATGCGATCTGCGCGGCCTCCTGACCGAGCAACGGCGGCCACAGTCCGAGCTGACCCTGGCGCTGCAGGGCGGTGGCCTCGGCGTCGATGCGGCGCACGATCACCATGTCGTCGTACATCTGGAGCAGCTCCGCGTCCGTGACGTCGGCGACCCACGGGTCGAAGGCGGGACTGGCCACGCGCCGACCCTCAGGGGTGATCAACTGCACCGCGTCCGTGAGCGGGAGCAGGAACGTGTCGTGCATGGTCATGGGGCCTCCTCGTCGTGGCCTCGCGCGGTCTGCCTCGTGGGCGCCCCGCTCGACCCCGGCTCCATCGCCGGGGTGCATCAAGAGTACGTCCAGAGGGCATCCGGCACAATCGATGACGGATGCACTGAGCATGTTGCACGGTCAGCCGCGTCTCGACGGTGCTATCGTTGCGCTTCATGCGAAGCTACGACGCCACGGACGTGCAGTTGCTGAGAGCCCTGGCGGATGCGCCACGTTCGACCTTCGTCGCGCTGGCCGAGCGACTCGGCCTCTCCCGCAACACCGTCCAGGCGCGCATGAGCCGGTTGGAGGGGGCGCTCGGCTCGATGGAGAGACGCGTGGATCCGGCTGGACTCGGCTATCCGCTGACCGCCTTCATCGCAGTGCACGTGCAGCAGAAGGCCCTGGAAGCCATCGTCGAGGAGGTGGCCGCCATCCCCGAGGTGCTGCAGGCCCACGGCCTGAGCGGCCCGATCGATCTGCTCGTCCACGTCGTCGCGACGGACGCCGCACACCTGTTCCGCATCGACGCCGACATCCTCGCGATCGAGGGGGTGGAGCGCACCGAAACGAGCCTGTCCATGGGAGAGATGGTGCCGTTCCGCCTGCGACCCCTGCTGGACCGCGCCGCCGAGTAGAGCGGTCCCGGGCGCTGAGCCAGCTCACAATCGGCACTTCACAGGCCGAGGCCACGGGCACGACGGGCACTCGCTCGGCGCTCGGCCTCCGAACGGTCAGGGCCGGGCGCTCAGCGTCCTGGTGCACGGACGCCAGTCAGGCGATCGCACGCCAGTCAGGCACACGTTCGCGATTCCTGCCTGACCGGCGGCCTATCGCCTGAAACGAGGACGGCAGAACGGAGCTCTGGTTCTGCTGTGGCGAGCGGGCGTCATCCATTCGACGAGTGCAAAGAAACACTTGCAAACAATTGTTTGCAGCGGTATCTTGGCATCATGACGGATGACGCGACGACCTCCAGCAGCCCGCAGCACCCGGGCCGCGACGCCGTGCTCAGCACGTCGGCCATGCGGGCGCTCGCGCATCCGTTGCGGCTCCGCATTCTCGACGAGCTGTCCGCCTACGGGCCGATGACGGCCAGTGGTCTGGCCGCGCGGGTGGGCGAGTCGAGCGGTGTACTCAGCTACCACCTGCGGCAACTCGAGAAGCACGGGCTCGTCCGCGAGGACAAGAGCCTCGGCACCGCCCGCGAGCGCTGGTGGGAACGCCGGCCCGGGTCGATCGCCACTCCGGAGCCCAGAGAGTTTCCCGCAGGAAGCGCCGAGCGCCTCGCCACCCTACTCATCACGGACGAATGGATGCGAGCCCGGGAGGCCAACCTCCGCGAGTTCCTCTCCGAGGGCGATGCGGTGTTCGGGCCGGAGTGGCTCGATGTCGCCTCGACCGACACCATCAACCTGCGCCTCACCTCCGATCAGCTGCACCAGATCGTGCTGGACATCGACACCGTGCTCTGGAAGTACATCGACGCTTACAAGCGCACGCCATCACCTGGCGCACTTCCGGTGCAACTGCACATCAACGCGTTCCCGCTCGTGTGTGGCGCGAGCACCGAAGCTCCCCTCAGAACCCCCAAGGATCGATCATGAACGCCGCACTCCTGCCCACCAGCGCCCTCTCCCCCAACCGGTCGGCCGGACTCGCCGGTGCCGCCGTGCGCCTCGGCCGAGCGATCGAGCTATGGGGCGAGCGCCGCGCATCCGACCGAGAAGACCGCGATGCCCTGCTGCTCCTCATGCAGAGCCGCCGTTGCGCCGAGCAGGCCCTCGCCGAACGCGACGAGACCTGGCGCGCATCGTCGTTCGGCCCGCTCTGCTGAAGCCAGAAGGTCCGCCCACTCAGAGCCAGCCGTTCTCCTCCGCGATGCGCGCGGCATCCGCCCGATTGCGGGCACCGGTCTTGCCGATGATGCTCGAGAGATGGTTGCGCACCGTGCCTTCCGAGAGGTGCAGGATACGCGAGATGTCGCTGATGGACCCGCCTGCCCGCGCGACCGAGAGCACATCCGTCTCCCGCTCGGTGAGCGGCGACTCCCCCTGCGCCAGCGAGTCGGCGGCGAGGCTCGGGTCGACCACCCGGAGTCCCTGCGAGACGCGTCGGACGGCGTCGGCGAGCTGAGCGGCGGGCGTGTCCTTCACGACGAAACCGGATGCGCCAGCCTGCATCGCGCGGCGCAGGTAGCCCGGTCTCCCGAACGTCGTGACGATGATGACGCGGCAGCTCGGCATCCGCTCTCGCACGGCGGCCGCGGCCGCGATTCCGTCGATGCCCGGCATCTCGATGTCGAGGAGGGCGACATCCGGATGCGTCTCCATCGCCGCCGCGAGCACCTCGTCTCCGCGGCCGACCTCGGCGACGACGTCGATGTCGGGTTCGAGGGCGAGCAGCGCGGACAGCGCGCCGCGCACGAGCGCCTGGTCGTCGGCGATGAGGAGGCGGATCACGCGCTGACCCGCAGGGTGAATCCGCCGAGGTCGCTGCGACCAACCGTGAGTGTGAGGCCCGCCGCGCTCGCCCGCTCGCGCAGTCCCGCCATGCCGGTGGAGTCCGACGCGTTCTCACTCGGACCGATCCCGTCGTCGGCGACCTCGATGAACCGATCGCCGAGCCGCACCCGGCACAGCGTCGCATGGGAGTGCCGGATGACGTTGGTCACGCCCTCGCGCACCACCCACCCCGCCAGCTCGCGCTGGTCGGGGGGCACGGCATCCGTTCCCGATGGAAGCTCCGATCGGATGCCCGCGCTCTCCAGCGCCGAGCGGGCTGCGGCGAGCACCCCCGAGATGCTGACCCCCCTGAACCCCGAGACGGTCGATCGCACGTCGACGAGCGCCCCGCGTGCCAGCGACTCGACCTCGGCGATCTCGACGCGTGCGCGCTCGGGATCGGCGTAGAGCAGCCGCCCGGCGAGCTCGGCCTTGACGGTGATGACGGTGAGCGAATGGCCGAGGATGTCGTGGATGTCGCGCGCCACGCGCCCGCGTTCCTGCTCCGCTGCCATTCGCTCGAGCTCGCGCTGAGTTGCGCGCAGCTGGTTCATCGACGCGAGCACCCGGGCGAAGGCGGCCATCATCATGGAGATGGAGACGATGATGGCCGGCGAGACGAGGATGTCCGTGGTCCAGCCGAGCTGGAGGTAGCCGAAGACGCCGGCGAGGACGCCGAGGCCCAGGATGAGCAGCCACGTCACCTCCCAGCTGAGCACGCTCATGCCGATCACGACGCCGACGTACGTCCAGATGCCGTGCACGCCGAGTCCGAGCCAGGGCCACAGCACGAACGACAGTGCGAACAGGCCGGCGATGACGTAGAGGCGATGGCGCATGGGCAACGCCCACTGCAGCGGAGGAGCGATGGCGAATCCCACCGCGTAGATCACGAGGAAGGCGATGCCGAGGGCGAGGAACCCGGCCGACGTCGTGTACTGCGCCATCGAGAAGCCGACGCCCACGAGCCAGATCCCCGAGAAGGCCGATCCGACGTACCAGCTGCGCGCGCCACGCGAGGTCAGGATCTCGCGCACCGGACCGATGGACGTGGGCGCCATCGCTGCGGGGACGATGGGCCACCCGGGGCCGCCGAACGGCTCGTCATCCGTGACTGCGCTGGACACGTCTCCCACCCTAGTGAGCGGTGCGCGCGGCTCCCCCCGAGCCGCGCGCACCGCATCCGTCGTCCGATCAGACACGCTTGGTGTCTCGTCGGAAGAGCAGCGCCGTTCCCGTGGCGAAGATGGCCAGCCAGCCCAGCGCGTTGAGCAGGGCACCGAGGTCGAACCCCTCCCCCGTCAGCGGCGCCCGGGCGATCTCGCCGATGCCGTAGACGGGCGTCCACGCGGCGATCTGCTGGAGCAGCTCTGGCATCATCGAGATCGGGTAGAACAGCCCGCCGATGAAGCTGAAGAACACGATGACGAGGCTCGTGATCTGCGCCGTGTTCTCGCCCGGGACCAGGTAGCCCATCAGCAGGCCGAGGGTGGTGAACACGGCTCCGCCGAGCAGCCAGGCGACCAGGCCGGACACGATCCATTGCTCGGGGTCCATTCGCACGCCGGTCAACGCGCCGGCGATGTACGTGCCTCCGACGGCGATGAGGCCGAAGACGAGCCCCGCGATGAGCTTGGTCGCGACGTTCGCCACCGGGTTGAGCGGCGTGAGGCGCAACTGTCTGCTCCACCCGAGCGCCCGCTCGGTCGCAACGGCTGCACCGGCCTGCGTTGCCGACATCATGGCACCGTAGAGCGCCATAGAGACCATGAGGTAGGCGGCGACCGAGAGCCCACCCTGTGCGATCGAGGTGCTGGTGAGCGGCTCGTTCCGTTGCGGATAGCCGACCAGGAGGTACATCGCCACCGGGAAGATCAGGGTGAACAGGATCGTCCGGCGGTTGCGGAGCTTCCGCACCATCTCGATGCGGAGGAAGGTGAGGTTGAAGGCGCCGAGTGGCGGTACGGACCGCTCGAGGCTCACCCGGTCGGTTGCTGATGCGGTGGAGGTGCTCATGATGCGGATCCTTCCGAGGTGAGCGAGATGAAGACGTCTTCGAGTCCGTGAGCGGTGATCTCGACGTCGTGGGCGTCGGTGCGGGTGAACAGGTGTCGGGCGAGCGCGTCGGAGTCGCTCGTGGAGATGAGCGTCGCGGACCCTCGGGACTCGATGCTGCTGACGCCCGGGAACGCGGCGAGGGCCGCCACATCGGCTTCGGGGATGACGGCGCGCACGGTGCGCCCGGACGCCAGGTTCTTGACCTCGGTCGCCGATCCGTCAGCGACGATCCGGCCGTGTCGCATGAGGACGATCCGGTCGGCGTAGGCGTCGGCCTCGTCGAGGTAGTGGGTCGCGAAGATCACCGTCCGACCGCGGGCGGCATCCTCGCGGATGGCGTTCCAGAAGTCGCGCCGACCCGTCACGTCCATGCCCGTGGTCGGCTCGTCGAGGATGAGCAGTCCCGGGTCGCTCAGCAGCGCCATGGCGAAGCGCAGCCGCTGCTGCTGTCCGCCTGAGCACTTGCCGACCATTCGCGATCCGATGTCGAGGATGCCGGCGCGCTCGAGCACCTCGTCGACCGGCCGGGTCTGCGTGAACAGGCTGGCCGTGAGCTGCACGGTCTCACGGACGGTGAGGTCCTTGAGCAGGCCGCCGGTCTGCAGCACCGCGGAGACGAAGCCCTCGGCGATGGCGGCGCGAGGCGAGCGCCCGAAGATGCTGACGCTGCCGGAGTCGGGCTTGGAGAGGCCCAACAGCATGTCGATCGTGGTGGTCTTGCCCGCGCCGTTCGGGCCGAGGAAGGCGACGATCTCGCCCGCGTGGACGGTGAGATCGACGGCGTCGACGGCGCGAACGTCGCCGAAGCTCTTGGTGATGCCCGATGCCGCGATCGCGAGCGGAGACGCGGGGGCATCCGTGGCGGCGGTGGCCAGTTGAGGGGTCGTTTCCATGACTTCATCGTCGTACGGATGAGCAGCGCGGGCGCGGATCGATCGTCACGACCCGACCGTGACGAATGTCACCCGCGGCAGCCCGCGGCAGCCGCGCCGAAACGACGGATGCCCGCCCCACCGGAGTGGGACGGGCATCCGTCAGGCGAGTCGCCGGGTCTAGACCTCGGCGGGGACGTCAGCGCCCTCGGCCGGAGCCTCGGGGCCTTCGCTGGCCGCGTCGCGACCCTCGGTGTCCGCCTCATCGGCGAGCACCGGGGCGAGGGACAGCTTTCCGCGGTCGTCGAGCTTGGTGATCTCGACCAGGATCTTCTGGCCGACCGAGAGCACATCCTCGACGTTCTCGACGCGCTTGCCACCGGCGAGCTTGCGCACCTCGCTGATGTGCAGCAGTCCGTCCTTGCCCGGTAGCAGCGAGATGAACGCACCGAATGCGGCGATCTTGACGACGGTTCCGAGGAACTGCTCGCCGACCTCCGGGTTGGTGGGGTTCGCGATCGCGTTGACGCGGGCGCGAGCAGCCTCGGCCGACGGTCCGTCGACAGCGCCGATGTAGACGGTGCCGTCCTCCTCGATGGAGATGTCGGCGCCGGTCTCGTCCTGGATCGAGTTGATCGTCTTGCCCTTGGGGCCGATCAGCTCGCCGATCTTGTCGACCGGGATGTTGACGCTGATGACGCGGGGCGCGGTGGGCGCCATCTCGTCGGGGGCGTCGATCGCCGCGTTGAGCACCGAGAGGATCGTCGTGCGCGCATCCTTGGCCTGCTTGAGAGCGGCCGCGAGCACGGATGCCGGGATGCCGTCGAGCTTGGTGTCCAACTGGATGGCGGTGACGAACTCGCTGGTTCCGGCGACCTTGAAGTCCATGTCGCCGAGGGCGTCCTCGGCACCGAGGATGTCGGTCAGCGCCGCGTAGCGGGTCTGACCGTCCTGGGTGTCGGAGATGAGGCCCATGGCGATGCCGGCGACCGGGGCGCGCAGCGGCACACCGGCGTTGAGCAGCGACAGGGTCGAGGCGCACACCGAGCCCATGGACGTCGATCCGTTGGAGCCGAGAGCCTCGGACACCTGGCGGATGGCGTAGGGGAACTCCTCGCGCGTCGGCAGAACCGGCAGGAGGGCGCGCTCGGCGAGTGCGCCGTGCCCGATCTCGCGACGCTTCGGCGAACCCACGCGGCCGGTCTCACCGGTCGAGTAGGGCGGGAAGTTGTAGTTGTGCATGTAGCGCTTGGTCTTCTCAGGCGTGAGCGCGTCGATCTGCTGCTCCATCTTGAGCATGTTCAGCGTGGTGACGCCCAGGATCTGGGTCTCGCCGCGCTGGAAGATAGCCGAACCATGCACGCGCGGGATGACCGCGACCTCGGCATCGAGCGGACGGATGTCGGCCAGGCCGCGACCGTCGATGCGCACGCCGTCGTTGAGCACGCGCGAGCGCACCACGAGCTTCGTGACCGACTTGTAGGCGCCGGACACCTGTCCGAGAGCCGACTCGGGCAGCTCGCCCGCTTCGACCTTGGTCTTGATGTGCGCCTTGGTGCGGGCCTTCAGCTCGTCATCGGCGTTCTGGCGCTCGGTCTTCGCGGCGATCTGGTAGATGCCCTTGAGCTCGTCGTAGGCGAAGCCGGCGACGGCGTCGTAGGTCTCCTGCGCGTACGGCGGGAACAGCGGGTACTCGGCCGTGGGCTTGGAGGCCTTGGCTGCGACGGCGCGCTGCGCCTCGACGAGCTGCTTGATGAAGGGCTTGGACGCCTCGATGCCCTCGGCGATGACCTCCTCGTTCGGCTTGATGGCGCCGCCCTTGATGAGGTTCCAGGCGTGATCGGTGGCCTCGGCCTCGATCATCATGATCGCGACGTCGTCCGTCCCGTTCTCGCCGTCGACGACGCGACCGGCGACGACCATGCTGAACACGGCATCCGCGAGCTGCGAGTGCTTGGGGAAGGCGACCCACTGGCCGGTTCCGTGCTCACCGGGGATGAGGGCGACGCGGACGCCGCCGATCGGGCCGGAGAACGGCAGGCCGGAGATCTGGGTGGACATGGATGCCGCGTTGATGGCCAGCACGTCGTACAGCTCGTCGGGCTCGATGGCCAGAACGGTGACGACGACCTGGATCTCGTTGCGCAGGCCGTCGACGAACGACGGGCGCAGCGGGCGGTCGATGAGGCGGCAGGTGAGGATCGCCTCGGTTGAGGGACGGCCCTCACGACGGAAGAACGAGCCCGGAATGCGACCGGCGGCGTACATCCGCTCCTCGACGTCGATCGTCAGGGGGAAGAAGTCGAAGTGCTCGCGCGGCTCCTTGGACACCGAGGTGGCCGAGAGCAGCATGGTCTCGTCGTCGATGTAGGCGGCAGCAGAGCCCTGGGCCTGCTGGGCGAGACGACCGGTCTCGAAGCGGATGGTGCGGGTGCCGAACTTGCCATTGTCGATGACGGTCTCGGCGAACGTGATTTCTGGACCTTCCAAGAGGTCTTTCTCCTTTGTTTTACGTCGCAGCCCCGTATGGGCACGACTCCTACGCGGGAGCAGGGGGAACAGGCAGATTTCAGCGCGTCAGGATGATTCGCCTGCGCTGGTCACCAGTAGAAGGACGCCGCGCGAGTCACGCTCGGAATGCCACCACAGGGGACCAGCATCCTGCCAGCCTGCTCCGTCGATGATGTTCAGTTGTGTGAAACCCACAGAATGGGCCGAACAAAGCCTAGCAGGTGCGACTGTCCGAGGCCCTGACTAGGCTGGAGAAATGAGTACCGACGACGAGAACACGACCGCCGCTTCGGAGGATGTCAAAGCCAAATTCCGCGAGGCTCTGGACAAGAAGAAGAACGCCCAGCACGCCGGCCAGGCCCACCTCGACGGACAGTCGTCCATCCAGGGCGCGCACGGCAACGCCGACAACCGTCAGGAGTTCCGCCGCAAGAGCGGCTGATCGACCGGTCCCCGATCGCCCCGCGCCACCTCGCCAGCTTCCGCGCCATTTAAACGGGCGCGAAGGCCGACGAAGTGGCGCGGAGGCGAGGTGGCGGGCGCCCGCAGTCGAGATTGCGGGCACCCGGTCGGATGGGCGTCAGGCGGCGCTGAAGCCGCCCGTCACGCTGAACGACGAGTCGAGGGCGAACGGATCCCGCACCTGCTGCGAGCGATCGGACACGGCCACCAGCGCCGCCAGCTCACCCGCGGCGCGCTCGATGCGGGTGGGCAGCGCGCCGACCGCATCCGTCGTGCTCCCCCAGTCCTCGGCCGCCGCGTAGACGCCCGTCGGCACCGCCACCGCGTGCAGGTAGCTGAACAGCGGACGCAAGGCGTGATCGAGCGCGAGCGAGTGTCGTGCCGACCCGCCGGTGGCTCCGAGGAGCACGGGCATGCCGTCGAGGGATTTCGGATCGAGCACGTCGATGAACGACTTGAACAGGCCACTGTATGAGCCCGAGAAGATCGGGGTCGCGACGATCAGCCCGTCGGCCCGGGTCACGGTCTCGATGACGCTCGACAGGGTGGGGCTCGGGAACCCCGTGATGAGGTTGTTCGTCACGTCCTTGGAAACGTCCCGCAACTCGACGACGCTCACCTCCACGTCGACGCCGTGCACCTCGCGCAGCCGGGCGACGGTGGCATCCGTCAGCCGATCGGCGAGCAGCCGGGTCGATGAGGGCTGGCTGAGGCCGGCCGCCAGCACTGCGAGCTTCCGTGTGGTCATCTCATGCTCCCTTCGCGGCGAGGCCGAAGGCCGCACCAGACGCCGGCGCCGACTCGGGGACGGACGCCGCATCACGCGCGGCGACCCGCTCGGCGTTCCGCTTGGCGACGAGTCCGGCGTGGGTCGGGCCGTCCGGCACGTGCGACGGGCGCAGGGCGTCGAGCTCCTTCCGGAGCACGGGAACGACCTCCTCGCCGAGGATGTCCAGCTGCTCGAGCACCGTCTTGAGCGGCAGGCCGGCGTGATCCATGAGGAACAGCTGGCGCTGGTAATCGCCGTAGTACTCGCGCATCGCCATGTACCGGTCGATGACCTCCTGCGGGCTGCCGACCGTGAGCGGAGTCATCTCGGTGAACTCCTCGAGCGACGGACCGTGCCCGTACACCGGAGCGTTGTCGAAGTAGGGGCGGAACTCGTTGACCGCGTCCTGCGACTTCGCGCGCATGAACACCTGCCCGCCGAGCCCGACGATCGCCTGGTCGGCGCTGCCGTGGCCGTAGTGCTCGAAGCGCTGGCGGTAGAGGCCGATCAGGCGCATGTAGTGCTCCTTGGGCCAGAAGATGTTGTTGGCGAAGAACCCGTCACCGTAATAGGCGGCCTGCTCGGCGATCTCGGGAGAGTGGATGCTGCCGTGCCAGACGAACGGGGGCACGTCGTCGAGCGGGCGCGGCGTGGACTGGAAGCCCTGCAGCGGAGTGCGGTGCTTGCCCTGCCAGTCGACGTAGTCCTCGCGCCACAGCTGGTGCAGCAGTGCGTAGTTCTCCAGGGCGAGGTCGATGCCGTCGCGGATGTCCTTGCCGAACCAGGGGTAGACGGGTCCGGTGTTGCCGCGGCCCATGGTGAGGTCGACGCGGCCGTCGGCCAGGTGCTGCAGCATCGCGTAGTCCTCGGCGATCTTCACCGGGTCGTTCGTGGTGATGAGCGTCGTGGCTGTCGAGAGCAGCAGGGTCTCGGTCTGGGCGGCGATGTAGGCGAGCGTGGTCGTGGGCGAGGAAGAGAAGAACGGCGGGTTGTGGTGCTCGCCGAGCGCGAAGACGTCCATCCCGACCTCTTCGGTCTTCTTGGCGATCTCGACGATCGCCTTGATCCGGTCGCCCTCACTCGGGGTGCGACCTGTCGTCGGGTCCTGGGTGATGTCGCTCACCGTGAAGATTCCGAACTGCATCTCGTGGCCTCCTGGCCTCTCTCCGATTCCATGCATTTGCATGTACATCGGATCAAACGGTGAAGGGGGCGTCGCTATTCCCTACTCGAAGGTGAGCACGACCTTGCCGCGCAGGTGGCCTGCGGTCAGGTGCGCGTACGCCTCCCGCACCCGCTCCACCGGATAGATCGCGTCGATCGGAAGGTCGATGTCCCCGGCGGCGATCAGCGCAGCGAGCTCGTCGAGATCCCCGGCTTCGGCCTCCGCTCCCCCGACGCTCATCACGCCGACCTCGTCGGCGTAGCGCTTGTCGGCGATCGAGTTGATGCGCTCCGGGGGCACCCCCAGAGCGAGCCCGAGGTCGATCGTCTCCCTGCCGTGGTGGTCGAGCACCGCGGTGACCCCCTCCGGCGCGAGTTCGCGGATGCGGTCGGGCATCCCCTCGCCGTAGCCGACCGGCTCGATGCCCCGTCGGCGCAGGTAGTCGTGATTGGCAACGGATGCGGTGCCGATCACCCGCGCGCCGGCCCGACGTGCCAGTTGCGCCGCGAGAACGCCGACGCCCCCGGCGGCGGCGCTGACGAGGATGGTGTCGTCGGCCGAGGGAGCGAGATGACGCACCTCGGCCATCGCCGTACGTCCGGCGATGTCGAGGGTTCCCGCCTGCTCGTCCGTCAGTCCGTCGGGGGTGGAGTGCAGGGTGTCGGCTCGGGCGACGGTGAAGTCGGCCTGAGCAAGGAACCGACCGCCTCCGAACACCCGGTCGCCGGTGCGGAAGCCCGCCACTCCGGGCCCGATCTCGTCGACCACCCCCGCTAAGTCGTTCCCATTGCCCGACGGGAACCCGGTGAAGCCGTAGTGGCGCGCCACCGCCTGGTCGGCCACGATCTTCCAGTCGACCGGATTCAGGCCAGCGGCGAGCACGCGGACCCGCACCTCACCGTCTCCGGGACGGGGCGCATCCACGCTCACCACCTCGAGCTCGTCGGTCGGTCCGAAGCGGTTGAACTGCACGGCGCGGGGCATCCGTCCTCCTTCTCGTGGGCGATGACTGCAACCTACGGCGCGGGTGGACGGGCGGGCAAGCCCCGCGGATGCCGCCGGAAGCGGCCATAGGCTGGATGCATGGCAACCGTGAACCTGACCATGGACACCTTCGAGAAGACCATCACCGACGGCGGAATCGTGCTGATCGACTACTGGGCCGAGTGGTGCGGCCCGTGCCGTCAGTTCGGACCGACTTACGAGACCGCGTCCGAGGCCAATCCCGACATCACCTTCGCCAAGGTCGACACCGAGGCCGAGCGCGAGATCGCGGGTGGCATGGGCATCCAGTCGATCCCCACCCTGATGATCTTCAAGGACGGGGTGGGCGTGTTCTCGCAGGCGGGCGCGCTGCCCGCACCGGTGCTGAACGACATCATCGGCCAGGTCCGCGAGCTCGACATGGACGCAGTGCGCGCGCAGATCGCCGAGCAGGAGGCGCAGGCCGAGGCTGCTGGCGACACCGCGTCAGCCGAGCCCGGCGAGAACTGACGCTCCGGGCTCAGTTCTCCGGCAGCTCGAGCACCCGCTGAGCGGCATCGATGAGCGCCAGGCCGTAGTGCCGCCCGTGACCGGCCGCGTGAACGGCGAGCGGATGCAGTTGGTGCAGCGGCACGCGTTCCCGCCAGCCCGAGCGCAGCGGCGCAGCATCGTCGTAGGCTTCCAGGACCTCGGCGAGATGCGGGAGGCCGAACAGAGCCAGCATCGCGAGGTCCGTCTCCCGGTGGCCGCCCTGCGCTGCCGGGTCGATGAGCACGACGCCGTCGGGCGACCAGAGCACGTTCCCGGCCCACAGGTCGCCATGCAGCCGAGCCGGCGACTCATCGTCGTCGAAATCACCCGCGCTCAGGCGATCGCACGCGCGGCGGACCACGTCGGCCTCATCGGGCCGGAGATTTCCTGCGGAGACGGCGGGAGCGAGAAACGGGAGCACGCGCCCCTCGGCATAGAACCGCCCCCAGTGTTCACCGGTCACGGCGGGAAGCTCGCGGCGGCCGATGTAGAGCGGTCCGTCCCAGTCCGACGGCGGGCTTCCGAACCGGGCGGCACCCGCTCGGTGCGAGTGCGCCAACGCGCGTCCGAACGATCGAGCGGCTTCGCCCGTCGGGCGCGTCTCCGCCACCTGGTCGAGTTCGATGCGTCCCGGCGAGACCGCGACGACGCCGACGCAGTGCGCCCCTCGGGCCGCCGCAAGCCAGCGCAGTCCCGCCGCCTCCGCCTCGAAGAAGCCCGGCGGCGCATCCTCTCGTGTCTTGACGAACGTCGTCAGCT
This sequence comes from Orlajensenia flava, assembly GCF_004801905.1. Taxonomy (GTDB): domain Bacteria; phylum Actinomycetota; class Actinomycetes; order Actinomycetales; family Microbacteriaceae; genus Orlajensenia; species Orlajensenia flava. The sequence continues at coordinate 780,043 of NZ_SSSN01000003.1, forward strand.
CGAGCTCCGAGCCTGCATGGCCGCCGCCAGGCCGCTGACGTCGAGCTCGACCGCGCGGGGCCGCTCGGCACCGCGGATGCGGGCCGGCACACTGACGAACGCACCCTCCCGTCGAAGCGCTCCAAGGCGGTCGACCCAGTGCTGTTCGGCCGCTTCGGGGAGGAAACCGGCATGACGGATGCGGTCGCCCGCGACCAGCTGCACCCCGACGCGATAGCGCAGCGAGAGCCACCGGCTCGCGCGCGGCACCAGGACGGCGCGCAGGTGCTCGCCGCCGTGCGCGAGGGCGATCTCGATCGAGGCCTGATGTCGTCGGGCGTCCTCGACCGACACGAACGGCCTCGTTTCGCCGTCGTCGTGCTCGGCCGACACGAACTCGAGGCCGTCGAGCGAGCGCAGGTTTCCCTCGGCATCCGGGTTGCCACGGCCGCCGCGTCCCGTCACCACGAAGGCGATGATGAAGTAGATGGTTGCCAGCCCGGCGAGCGCCGCGGCGATCCAGAACGCGATCGGAGCCGCGCTCGGGCTGATCGATCCGGCGATCACGACGAGGACGAACAGCAGGATGTAGGGGAACGGCTCCCACACCAGGAGGGATTTGTAGCGAGGCTCGTGCACGATTCCACCGTAGCCGCAGCATCACGGCCGGCTGGCCGCTGCAGTAATCGAGGAGCCGTGGATGCCTCGTCGCAGGTGGCATCCACGGCTCGCGTGCAGGCTACACCCGGCTCACCACCTCACGTCGTCTGGCCGGCGTGCGTGCCCTCGCTGATCTCCTCGAGCAGCTTCGCTGAGAATGCGGGAAGGTCGTCGGGCTTGCGACTCGAGACCAGTCCCTCGTCCACATGCACCTCCTCGTCCACCCACGTCGCCCCCGCGTTCCGCAGGTCGGTCTGCAGGGTCGGCCATGACGTGAGGGTGCGCCCGTTGATCACTCCCGCATCGATGAGGATCCATCCTCCGTGACAGATGACGCCGACCGGCTTGTGCTGTTCGAAGAACGACCGCACGAAGGCCTGGGCCTTCTCGTCGATGCGCAATGCATCACCGTTCACCACGCCGCCCGGCAGCACCAGGGCGTCGAAGTCGCGCGGTTCGGCGACGTCCAAGGGCTGGTCCACCCGGAAGGCGTCGCCCTTGTCGACGTGGTTGAAGCCCTGCACCTCATCGCTCTTCGGCGACACCAGGGTCGCTATCGCACCCGCCTCCGTCACCGCGTCGCGCGGAGAGGTGTACTCGACCTGCTCCACGCCGTCGGTCATGAGGAACGCCACGTTCTTGCCCGCGAGTGTCTCTGCCATCATCGAACTCCCTTGCCGTCTGGGCCGGACCCGGACGGCGATGCCCCGCATCCGCCGTCGTCGCCTGCCGTTCTCGACGGTACGCCGACCCGGCGGGAGGATTGGAGGGGGTTGACGTGTCTGAGACTCGACGACTCAGTGAACGCACGCCTCAGCGAACCGGCGACGACACGAGGAGGCTGTCGCAGAGCGCCACGAAGCGCGACGTGAGGACGCGATAGACGCTCGCGCTGGTCGCCTCGTCCGCATATTCCAGCTCAGCGCTCAACAGGCCGATCCGCCCGTCAGGAGTCTGGTGATCGAGGAGCAGCTGCAGGCACGCGAGCGTGTCCTCGTTCCACAGCGACAGCTCATCGACCCAGCCGAGCGCTCGAATGAGGTTGCCGTAGTCGCGCTCCGCAGCGAGCGACTGCGCGAGGCGGATCACGATGACCGGGTCGTCGACCTCTCGAACGGACGCGGCGAGCGCTCCGGTCAACCCGAGTCGGTCGCCCGTCAGCACGTCGTCCCAGGTGAGTATCGCCGGCGACGATGGCCTGGCCGCCTCGTCGGCCCGGGACGGCTCGCCGAGGAAGGTGATCGCCCGTTGACGCGCGCCGAGAACGCGAACTCGGAACGCCTCCTGCAGGACCCCGCCTCGGTCGACGGGTGCGACGGCTGCCCGCGTCCTCGGGTTTGCGGCGAGGAACATCGCGACCAGGGTGGTGTGGTAGGTCGCGTCGAAATCGGCCGAGCGCGTGAGCGGTGACATCGCGCCGACTGCCTTCGCGGTCGCCTCGGAGGCGAACACCCCGCCGTCCTCACGGATCGCGCCCATGAAGCAACTCTCGGCTCGTTCGATGAGGACGCGGTCGGCGCCGGGCAGGAGGTTGAGGCAGATGAGCAACTCCCCCACGAGGTCCCAGTCGCGGCGGCGACAGAATCGGACGAGCGCGGACTCGGCGAATGCGACCGCCGCAGAGAGGAACGGCCACTCTGCCCTCACGGTCTCGAGCCCGAATGACGACGCGTACAGCACGGTGTGGGTGACGCTGTACGCGGCGTCCCGATCGGCATGGATGACGGATGGACCGCTCGCGAGGTAGGTCGCCCCGATGGCGCCCTTGAGGTCCGCGGCGCGATCCTGGCCGCGCATCCCGAGGAAGAACAGTTGGTCCGCCCGTCGGTACGGAACGACCTCCGAAGCCAACGGAAAACCCGCCTCCTCGGCGATCGCCAGGGTCGCATCGTGCCAGTCGTCCTGCCACAGGCCGAGACTGCGGAGCACGACGTAGGGCATCAGCCAGGCATGGGCGGTGGCCAGTCGGCTGCGGGCCCGTTCTCGCACGGCAGGACTCTCCAGATGACGGATGATGGCGCGCAGCCAGGTGTCCCACGACGTCGCAGCGCCGAACTCCGCGTTCTCCTCCACGCAGTGGCGCGTGCGGAATGCCAGGGCCAGCTCACCATGGCGCTGGATCTGCGTGATCTCGGCCTCCGCATCGAGCGTGCTCGACGCCGGAGTGAACAGGTCGAGGTGCCGCTCGAGCCAGTCGACGTGCATCCGGTACCGCTCGAAGGTCGTCAGGTCCTTGGCGCGCGGGTGGCGCGCGGAGGTCCCGGCGAGAACGGATTCGTCCTCGCCGGGTGAGACGTCCTTCGCGATCGGTGCCGCGACGCCCGTCGACTGGCCCATGCTCGTCAGCCCACCACGTCGGTCGGTGCGACGGCGACCTCGAGGTCGTCGGCCACACCGCTCTTGTAGGCGTACCACGGGCCGATGAAGGTTGCCGCGGCTTTGTCGCCGGGGCCCTCGGTGCCGCCGGCCTCGACCAGGGCGCCGAGGGTCGCCTCGACGTCGACGATCTGGAGCTCCTGCAGCACCTTGAGGTGCTCCGAGCTGATGGTCTCCTTCACGTCGGCCGTGAGCTGGTGGTAGACGTACCAGTCGCCGACCAGGGTCGGGACGCTGATGTCGCCGTCCAGCTGGCCGAGGCGTTCGCCCGCCTCGACCAATCGTGCGAGGGTGACGTCCGGGTTGATGAGCCGCGCCTTGATGGCTCGGCTGATGTTGTTGTCGTTCGGCATCGGGTTCTCCTTGCGTTGAGCGAGCCGGGCTGGCTGCGCTACCACAAGCAGACGCCTGACGCGCCCTCGAACCCTCGGGGAGAGCACCCGAGAGGTTGCGTGACAACCCCGGAAGCGAGAGGACCGCGCGTTCAGCGAAGCCGATCGAATCGCGTCGCGACCTCCTCGAGCACCGCCTCGGAGCCGGCGTAGATGCCCGCCGCGCGCGGCCAGTGGGTCATGACGTCGGTGAAACCGAGTTCGGCCGCCCGCCCGACGGCGTCTTCGAAGGCGTCGACACTGCGCAACGCGTACCGTTCCTCGTCGTCGAGCAGGAGGCAGCGGTCGAATGAGTTCGGGTCGCGATCTTCGGCAGCGAGGGCGTCATCGAGGCGGGAGGACAGCTCGCCCACCCGCGCCCACCACTGGCCGGCGTCCGAGGCGCTGCCGCCCGTGGTAACCCATCCGTCACCGCGTCGGGCGGCGAGGCGCAGCCCCTTCGGACCGTCGGCGGCGAGCAGCAGCGGCATGCGTGGCTGCTGTGCCGGATCGCCCACCATGCGGGCGCCGACGGCCGCATACCACTCGCCCGAGAAGTCGACGCCGGCATCCGACCCCTGCTCGAATCGCAACAGCTCGTCGAGGGCCTCCACGAACTCGCGGAACCGCTCGAACCGTTCGCGGGGCGTGTACTCCCGCTCGCCGAGCACGAAGGCGTCGAAGCCGGTGCCCCCGGAACCGACGCCCAGGATGACCCGTCCATGGGAGATGTCGTCGACGGTCGCGATGTCCTTGGCGAATGGTACGGGATGCCGGAAGTTTGGACTCGCGACGAAGGTGCCGAGGCGGATGCGCTCGGTCACCGTCGCCGCCGCGGTGAGCGTCGGGACGGTCGCGTGCCATCGTTCACCCGCGAGGCCGCGCCAACTCAGGTGGTCGTACGTCCAGGCGTGGTCGAAGCCGAGTTCCTCCGCTCCGCGCCAGTAACGGGCGGCCTCCGGCCAGTCGAACTGGGGCAGGATCACGATTCCGAAGCGCATGCGCCGAGTCTACAAATGCGAGAACGGGCCGCCACCCTAGGGTGACGACCCGTTCTGAAGAAGTTCGCGTTGTCGAACGAAGAGCTCACCCCGCAGGAGGGCGGGGCTCACAACCTAGCGACGCAGGCCGAGGCGCTCGATGAGCGAGCGGTAACGGTTGATGTCCACGTCGGAGAGGTATCCGAGCAGACGGCGGCGCTGACCGACGAGGAGCAGCAGGCCACGACGCGAGTGGTGGTCGTGCTTGTGCTCCTTGAGGTGCTCGGTGAGATCCTTGATCCGCTTGGTGAGGATCGCGATCTGGACCTCGGGGGATCCAGTGTCACCGGGGTGGGTTGCGTACTCTTCGATGATCGCCTTCTTGACATCTGCATCAAGTGCCATAGGTGGGATCCCTCTTTCTCTCGTTGCGCGGTGCCCGTAGCCGGATGCCCGGGCTCTCTTTATCCGCGGCCGTCGTGACGGCAACCTCCAGAGTCTACCAGCCGCGATCGGCGAACGTGGACAGCGCCAGAAGGTCTTCGGGATTCCCGTGAACATCCGCATTGCGACCCGGAATCCGGCGAGCCCGGCGTCATGATGACAGCATGGGCGCCGTCATCAAGCGGGTGTACGACGAGGCTTCGGAAGCGGATGGTTTCCGGGTTCTCGTCGACCGGCTGTGGCCGCGAGGCGTCTCCCGGGATCGCGCGGCCATCGACCTCTGGCTCAAGGACGTCGCGCCGTCGCCCGACCTGCGCATCCGCTGGCACGTCGGTTCCGAGGGGTGGGACGACTTCGTCGAGGACTATCGCGGCGAACTGGCGTCGAATCCCGCCGTCGACGAACTGCGGATGCTCCACGTCGAGCATCCTCTTCTCACTCTCGTCTACGCCTCCCGCGATACCGAACGCAACCATGCCGTGATCCTGCAGGAGTTCCTCGACCGGTCGGAGGGTGCGCCTCGGACCGTAGCCGATGACAACAGCGAGTCGTCCGTGGACCAGCAGGCCTGACGTGGAGACGTCGACCGGCTCGCGCGGCTGGATGGGCCGAGAGCGGTGATGCCGGCCGGGGCGAGAGTATCGTTTCGAGCGAGAACCCGATGACTTCCGACACGGACGAGCCGTCCGACATCCGAGCAGCGCTCGTAGCGCGCGTCTACTCGCGCGCCGGTCAGGACGAGCCGCTCGAGGAGCACGTCGATCCCCTCTCGGGCGAGCCGATCATGCTGCGGCGCAGCGAGTGGATGCTTCTCGAGCACGATCACCGTGCGGCCGCCCGACCCGCTAACGAACCGGAGGATGTCGCCGAGACGACTGAGCCCGGCGCCGCGAGCAGCGCACCGGCACTGGATGACGCGGCGGACGCCGCCGCGGTGACGGCTCCGCGCATCCGGCGCCGGCTGCCTCTGATCTCGGCGGTGGCCCTGGGCGTCGTGGTCGGCGTGGTGCTCGTGCTCGGGGTGCGGGCCGTCGCGATGTCGACGAGCTCCGGCGCCGAGGCTGCAGGCGCGCCCGCCATCGTGCACACGCTCGTGCCGGGCGAGGACGCCCGGTCATGGGCCTCTGACGCCACGATGGCCGTCAAAGCACCTGCCTCCCCCGCGTTCGACGTCTTCCGCGACCCGGGGCACGATGACGACACCTTCCCCGATTGGCTGCGACGCCAGTTCGCCCTCGACAAGGTGGCCAGCGTCTACCTGCCGCAGAAGGGCGAGCGCGACGTCCAGGTCTACGCGGCCACCGCGGGATCCTCCATCGCGTGCCTCATCCTGCTGGTGCCATCCAACGGCATGACCTGGCGCTGCGATTCCGACGACCACGTCATTGCCGGCGGCATGCGGGTGAGTGCGCCGGTACCACCCGATCTTCCCGTCGGCGGTAACGGCGATCCGGATCGCATCAACGCCACCCTGCCGCCGGCGCAGACCTTCAGCGCGCGATGGATGACCGACGGAAGCTTCCGCATGACGGAATCGCCCTTCCGTGAGGAATGACGCCGTACGTCCCCGCGGCGATCGTGTCGGACGCTCCGGTTAGGCTCGCACCATGACTCGGGGGACGCATTCGCCATCGCACACCTGCCGCATCGTGCCGCCCTACCTGCTGGCGCGCATCGCAGAGGTTGACGACCCGAACTGGCAGCATGCCGCTGCGGCCGCGCGGGCGTCGCTGCTGCGCGACGATCCGTTCCGCAGCATCCGTGCGCCCGAGCCGCATCCGCACGCTCCCGGCGTGAGAACCACGACCAAGCCGGGCGCCGTCGCGAATTCGCCGCAGCGCACCGTCTCGACCGCCGCCGGGGTGGAGAAGCTGCCGGGAAAGGTGGTGCGTCGCGAAGGCGACAAGCCCAGCTCCGACGTCGCCGTCAACGAGGCGTACGACGGTCTCGGCGACACGTTCGAGCTGTACTGGGAGGCCTATCACCGCTCGTCCATCGACGGGAACGGGCTCCCGCTCAACGCGACGGTGCACTACGGCAAGAACTACGACAACGCCTTCTGGGACGGCGAGCGCATGGTCTTCGGCGACGGCGACGGTCAGGTGTTCAACCGGTTCACCATCGCGGTCGACGTGATCGGCCACGAGTTGACCCATGGCGTCACCGAGAAGACCGTTGGTCTGCAGTACGAGGGTCAGGCTGGCGCCCTCAACGAGTCGATCAGCGACGTCTTCGGTTCGCTCGTCGCCCAATACGCCAAGCGCCAGACCGCCGCCCAAGCCAGTTGGTTGATCGGGGAGGGACTGTTCACCGCCGAGGTGCAGGGCGTCGCCCTCCGCTCTATGAAGGCTCCGGGGACGGCGTACGACGACGACGTGCTGGGCAAGGACCCGCAACCCTCGCATATGAGCGGTTACGTCGAGACCACCGACGACAACGGTGGAGTGCACATCAACTCCGGCATCCCCAATCACGCGTTCTACCTCGCGGCCACCGCGATCAGCGGAAACGCCTGGGAGCGGGCCGGACAGATCTGGTACGACACGCTCCTGGGTGGCGACGTGCCGAGCACCGCCACGTTCGCGGTGTTCGCCGCAGCCACCGTCGCCGCGGCCACGGCGCGCTATGGGGCGGACGACAGCGCCACCCACGACGTCGACGGAGCCTGGCGCGCGGTCGGCGTCGTACCCGCCGGCTGAGGCCCTCTCCCGACAGCTCGGGGCGAGCACCCACGACCGCGGAATCGGGCGGGGAGTAGCATCGCGGGAATGAAGGTGGTCGTCACGAGGTCGGGCGGGTTCGCCGGGATGCGCGTCACCTGGCAGGTCGTCATCGACAACCTGCCCGACGCATCCGACTGGGTGGTGCTCCTGCGCGAGCTCCCGTGGGACGAGGTGGCGGACGAGGAGCCGCAGCCCGATCGCTTCGTCTACCGCATCCGCCTCGAACCCCTCGCCGACGCCGAGCCACCGCAGGCGGAGCGGGAGGCGACGCTCGCCGAGAAGCAACTCACCGGTCCGTGGCGGGAACTCGTGGACAAGGTGCAGGATGCTGACACGCCCGCCGACCCGCCCGCGAAGCCGCACCCCTCCCACCAGCACAAGTGAGGGCGCTGCCCCCAGCTCGGAGGCCGTGCCTGCCGCACAGGCGAGCGCTTCCGCGCCCCTCGGCCGGTAGCCTGAGTCGAGCGCGAGAACGGGGGGGGTCGCAGGTGACGAACAGGCCGCCGTTGCGCATCTCGGCAGCACAGCCCGACTACGGACGCGTGTCGCGCTTCAGCCACGATGGCCTCACGCTCGTCGTGAAGCACCTCGACTCGACGGGGAGCAGGCTGCACATCCTCGTTCACGGTATCGGCGTCGCCTCCCGCTACTTCGGGCCTCTGGCCGCTCAGCTGGGAAGGACGGGAAGCGTCGTCGCGGTGGAGCTGCCGGGAATGGGCGACGCACCAGAACCGCGGGACGCCGTGGCGATGGAGCGGTACGGCGCCCTACTGGCCGCCTGGGCCCAGGCGGAGGGTATCCACGGCGCGATCGTCATCGGCCACTCGATGGGCACGCAGGTGGTGACGGAGTTCGCACTGCAGTCGCCCGAGGCCGTCGGCCGTGTCGTGCTCATCGGCGCGGTGACCGATCCGCGCGAGCGCAGCGTGCTGCGACAGTCGCTCCGCCTCGCGCAGGACAGCCTGCGCGAGCGCGTCGACGTGAACTGGATCACCGCGTCCGACTACGTCAAGTGCGGGCCGCGGTTCATGCTCAAGCAGGCCCCGGTGATGGTGGACTACCCGATGCTCGAGCGTGTCGCCGGGCTCGAGCAACCCGCCCTCGTGATGCGCGGGGAGCACGATCCCATCTCCCGGCCGCGCTGGAACCGGGCCGTCGCGGCCGCCATCCCGAAGTCCCGGATGCGCACGATCGTCGACCAAGCCCACGTCGGCATGTACCTCGACCCCGAGGCGAGCGCTGCCATCATCGATGAGTTCATCGCCGAGACCGCGGACGAAGCCCATCGATGAATCCGCTCACCCTGCTCGTCGGGCTCGTTCACGACTACCTGTTCGTCGCCGCACGCCAATGGGAGGCGATCACGACGCGGCACCGCCCCGACGAGTTCGCGTCGGCCGGCGCCGGCAGGCCGGTGCTCATCATCCCGGGCATCTACGAGGACTGGCGCTTCATGCGCCCGATCGCGGTTCGCCTCGCGGGAGCCGGGCATCCGGTGCACTTCGTCCCCGAACTGCGTCGCAACCGCGACCCCATCGCCGATTCCGCCGCCCTCGCCGCCGTCATCATCGACGGGCTCGACCTCCGGGACGTCCTCATCGTCGCCCACAGCAAGGGCGGTCTCATTGGCAGGCTCGTCATGAGCGACACCGAGGCGGGGCATCGAGTGGGCGGCATGGTGGCCGTGAACACGCCGTTCGCGGGGTCCCGACTGGCTCGCTACGCGCTGCGACGTGAGCTGCGCGAGTTCTCGCCGCGGGGCGCCTTGTTCGCCCGGCTCTCGACCGTCGTGGATGCGAACGAGCGCATCACGTCGGTGTTCAGCTCGTTCGATCAGGTCGTTCCCGACGGAAGCCTCCTGCCAGGAGCCGCGCGCAACATCCGCTTGCCGTTCATCGGCCACTTCCGGCTCCTCGCCGACGTGCGCCTGCTGGCGATCATCGACGAGGAGGCGGACGCTCGGCTCAGCTGACTCCGCGCAGGTCGATGATGAAGACGAGGGTCTTGCCCGAGAGACGGTGTCCGCCGCCGGCCGGGCCGTACGCCTGGTGCGGCGGCACCACGAGCTTGCGGCGACCGCCCACCTTCATTCCCGGGATGCCCTCCTGCCACCCTGCGATGAGCGATCGCAGGGGGAAGTTGATGGACTGGCCGCGGCTCCACGAGGAGTCGAACTCCTCGCCGCTGTCGTACTCGTAGCCGAGGTAGTGCACGTCGACGGTCGACGACGCCTGTGCTTCCGCTCCGTCTCCGACGACGATGTCCTCCACGACGAGGGTCTCGGGGGCGGGGCCGTCGGGGAAGTCGGCCTCGGGCTTGCTGTTCATGTCAGTCATGGTTCCATCCAAGCATCCCGGGCCGAGGCCCGCGGTGGGGTTGCACGTCACGCGGGGATGAGGTGCAGCAGGATCGCGCGCTCGAGCACCGTCCAGGTCGTGGAGGTGAGCAGGTAGACGGATGCCGCCAGCGGCGCCAGAGCGGCGAACAGCACGGTGACCAGCGGCAACCATGACAGAATGGCCGCCGTGCGGCCCGCGGTGCCGCCAGCCAGCAGCACCGTGCGATGCCGGTTGACGAGGGCGACCACGGCTATGAGCGCCACGACCACCGCCGGGACGGCGATGGCGAGGACCGAGCCGCTGCCGAACGCCGCCACGAGGCTGGTACCGAGCGGCGCCCCGAACAGCGAGTGGGCGAGGAGGACGTTGCCGTGGCCGGCGATGATCGGCAGCGTGAAGAGCGTGTACACGCCGGACAGGATGGGCGCCTGCAGCAGCGCGGGCAGGCAACCCGCCGCCGGAGACGCCTTCTCGCTCGCGTACAGGGCGGCGAGCTCGCGCTGGAGTCTGGCGGTGTGCCGCGCGTGCCGACGTCGAAGATCGGCCACCCGCGGAGCGAGACGGGTTCGCACCCGCTGAGCCCTGACCTGCGACACCCCGACGGGGATGAGGACGGTGCGGAGGGCGAGGGTGACGAGGACGATCGCCAGCGCGGCGGATGACGCGCCGGCGATCGGGGCGAGGGAATGGGAGACGCCGTCGAGCGCGTGCGAGGCGCCGTCGAGCAGGCCCGCGATAGGGGCGAAGGCGAAGAAGTTCACAGAGGTTTCCTGACGTGAGAGCGAGAAGGGAGGCCGTGTGGCCGCGCAGGAACCCGGTGAAGGCGGTTATGCGGGCCGCGAAGCCCCTCCCGGTGCTCTCGGACGCACCCGTCCCGCCGCGTCGGGGTTGCTCTGCCGAGAAGGCACCGTCCCCTGATGCACCTCGACGGCCGAGCACCGTTCGGCTGGAGCGAGGACGGCGGCGGTCCGCCGCCGCGTGACGAGGACGACGGTGGCTCCGAGCGCGAGCGCGCCGGTCAGGATGACGGACGCGCCGACCCCGTCAGGGGAGGTGGACAGGCTCGCGCTCACGATCAGGAGAGCGGCCAGCATGCCGACGAGGCGGCTGAACCTCGACTCGCGGAGCACCGAACCCATGCTGAGACTCTACGCCGCGCCTCTTGCCAAGAGTCGCGTGCTCGGGCATCCTGTCAATAGGCCATCTCGTCGGCCGGTCGAGTCGTAGGCATTGCCACACCACCGGGCCGACGAGATCTTCTTGTGCTCGGAGCTCAGCGGAGCATCGCCGCCCGGTCCGCGGTCACCGTCGCCAGCAGGGCCGCCTCGTCGGTCGACGGCCCGAGATGACCCCGTCCGACCACGACGCGCTGGCGGGCGAACGCGAGCCGCGTCGCATCCGCTGTGAACCGCTTCATCAACACGCCAGCCTGCGCCGATCGACCGCGTGCCCAGCGGCGCGCGTCGCGACGTCCGGCCGGGCTGGACAACCACGCCACCTCCCCCGGCAGGAACCACCCCGCGTCGGCGTATTCCTGCAGGCGGGTGCGGGTGACGCGCACCTCGTACCGCCGCAGCGCGACCACCAGGGCGACGGCGGTGAGGAAGATGGGCAGCTGCACGGCGAGGTAGTACCCGAAGAAGTCGTCGACGAGGAAGCCCGCGGCGTTCCAGAGCCCGTGGAGGAGCATGGCCGGCACCAAGCCGACGAGCCACGCCACCACGACGCCTCCCGTCCGGTAGCGCTGGGCGGCGAAACCGACCGCGAACCCCGTGCACGAGGTGAACATGACGTGGGCGAACGGGGAGAAGATGCCCCGCAGGACGAACACGGAACCGAGCCCCGACGCGCCGGACTCGGCGAGCGTGCTGCCGAAGTAGACGATGTTCTCCGTGAAGGCGAACCCTCCCGCCACGACGGCCGCGTAGACGATGCCGTCGACCGGTGAATCGAAGTAGCGGCGTGCGGCGAGCGCCAGGATGAGCACGCCGGCCCCCTTGGCGATCTCCTCGACGAAAGGCGCCTGGAGGACGGCACCCTGGAACTCCTGCAGCGACGGATCGCGACCGGCTCCAGCGGTGATCTCGACGCCGAGGTCGACGAGCAGGGCGAGCGCCACCGCGACTCCCGCCCCCCAGAGGAACGCGAACCACAGGGCGGCACGCGGCTCGGGCTCCCAGCGGTCGATCCAGCGCACGGCGAGCAGGACGATGCCGAGGGGGAACAAGGCGAGGACCGCACTCACCGCGACGGCGGGCAGGCCGAGGGCGGTGAGCAGGTACAGCGCCACGAGCAGCAGGGCGAGCGCGCCGAAGACGATGCCGAGCACGGCGAGGACGATCGACGACGTGCGATGCGTGCGGGGCGGCGCTTCCCACGCGGGGGTCGGCGGCGTGGCGGCGGACGGGAGGCTCACGCTCTCACCGTAGCGGCAGCCGCCGCCATCACTCGGCGAACACCTTGCCGGGGTTGAGGATGCCGAGCGGGTCGAAGACCCGCTTGATCTCGCGTTGCAGGGCGTAGACGTCGTCACCCAGCTCGTCCGCCAGCCAGCGGCGCTTGAGCAGTCCGACGCCGTGCTCACCGGTGAGCGTCCCGCCGAAGCGCAGCGCCGCCCGGAACAGTTCGTCCGCCGCCGCCCAGACGGCCTGGGGCACGTCGCCGCCGTCGTAGACGAAGTTGGGGTGCAGGTTGCCGTCACCGGCGTGTGCGACAGTCGGGATCGGCACGCCGAACCGCGTCGAGATGGCGTCGATCTCGCGGAACATCTCGGCCATCCGCGAGCGCGGAACCGAGACGTCTTCGATGAGCACCTCGCCGTTCGCCGCCATCGCCGGATGGAACGCGCGGCGGATGGCCAGCATCCGCTCCCCTGCGTCGACGTCGGCTGCGAGCTGACCGGTGCCGCCTGCGGCGATGATGACCTCGAGCGCCGCCTTCGCCTCGACGGGGCCGGCGACGTCGTCGCACTGCACGAGGAGGAAGGCGCCGGCTGGCGCCGCATCCGTCACCGGTTCGAGGGGAGTTCCCCGTACCGCCTCGGTGCCGAGATGGACAAGGATGGCGGCGAGCGCCGACGCGTCGATGAGCTCCATCACGGCGGGTCGGATGCGTGCCGCCGTGATGGCCGAGGCTGCCGCCGCGGCGGATTCGACGTCGGGGAACGCCGCCCCGATCGTCACCGGCTGTCCAGCGGGCAGTGGACGCAGGCGCACCGTGGCCTCGACGATGACACCGAGAGTGCCCTCCGACCCGGTGAGCAATGCCGTGAGGTCGTAGCCGGTCACACCCTTGACGGTGCGATGGCCGGTACGGATGAGCCGGCCGTCGGCGAGCACCACCGCGAGGGCCAGCACCGCCTCGCGGGTGACCCCGTACTTGGCGCACAGCAGACCGCCCGCGCCCGTGGCGATGTTGCCGCCGATCGAGGAGATGGCCTTCGACGCGGGGTCGGGAGCGAACCACAGGCCGAAGGCACGGGCGGCGATGTCGAGCTGCTCGTTGATGACGCCCGGCTGGACGACCGCCAGCTCGTCGTCCGGCCGGATCTCGATGATCTCGTCCATCGCCGACAGGTCGAGCACGATCGCCCCGGCGCTCGAGACCGCTCCGCCGGCCAGACCCGTTCCCGCTCCACGAGGAGTGACGGGAACGCGGTGGGCCGTGGCGAGGCGCATCACGGCCTGCACCTGCTGAACGGATGCCGCCCGCACCACCGCCAGCGGCGCGTCGTCGGCGATGAAGCCCGAACGGTCGGCGCGAGCTGCCTCCAGAAGGGCGGTATCGGTGAGGACGCCTGCGCCGAGCTCCGTCCGGAGTTCGTCGAGGATGCTCATCGCTCCAGCGTACGCACGGGCTGCAGGCGGAAGAGTCGCACCACCCGTCCGGAGTCCCGCTCGTACCCGCGGTAGCCGGGCCACTGCGCCTCGATGCGGCCCCATGCCTCGTCACGTTCGTCGTCGGGGATGCGCGTTGCTCGCACGGCGAACCGCTTGTCGCGTACCGCGATCTCGGCGTCGGGATGCGCGCTCAGGTTGTAGGTCCACGACGGATGGTGCTCGCGCGCGAAGCTGGTCCCGGCGACGATCGCGCGACCGTGCCCGTCTGGCGTGTACATCAGCACGGTGTCGCGCGGCTCCCCCGACTTCGCGCCCGTCGTGGTCAGCACGAGCGAGGGCACCAACAGGGAGCTCACCTGCACGCGCCCGTTCGTGAGCGCCCGCAGCACGGCTTCTACGGGCGGCAGGACGACGGGGCCGAGGCGCCGGAATGTGCGTGTGCGCGAGATGGGCGCCGCTCCGTGGCGCACGACATCGACGACGCGCATCACTTCTCCGCCGCGAACGCCGACTCGCGCACCTTGGCCGCCTCTTCGCGCGCTCGGGTGAGTTCGGCTCCGGCATCCGCTGCCCGGCGTTCGGCCTTCTTGACGGCCCGCTCGGCGATGGAGACGGCGCCATACCGGGCGCGCACGCGGTCGTGCTTCTCGTCGACTCCGGTGATGATGTACGCGCTCGCGATGAGGATCACCTGAGCCGAGAAGTTGAACCAGATGAGCAGGGCGACCAGCGAACCGAACGAGGCCAACAGCGGATTGCTCTTCGCCCCGCCGATGAACAGGCTCGAGAGCAGCTGCAGCACGGCCAGGCCGACGCCGCCGATGAGCGCGCCGCTCCAGAGGGAACGGGCGTCGGGCCGCAGGCCGGAGAGGGTCCGGAACATCAGCGCGACGATGAGGGTGTTGATGACCACGATCACGATGACGCCGATAACCTGGCTGCCCCCGTCGTACAGCCAGGATTTCTTGTCCACTCCGAGCCAGTCGAACACAGCGCCCAGCGCCGAGGTCGACAGGAACGTGATGGCCGCCGACGCCAGCAGGGAGAGGCCGAACGCGAGCGCGAGCAGGAAGTCGCGGAGGATGAGCCAGAGGAAGAAGGTCTTCGGATCCGGGAGGTCCGCGAGGGTGCGGAGGGCGGTTCGCAGCGACGTGATGGCGCCGATGGAGGTGCCGAGAAGCCCGATGAGAGCGAAGATCCCGGCGATCGAGAGGGTGAGCGGCTGCACGAGGTCGTCGGGGTCGATGATGCCGCCCTTGCCCACGAGCCCCGGGATGGCGGTGCCGAGAGCGCTCACGAGGGCGTTCATCGCGTCGGGGTTGCCGGCCAGCCAGAGGCCCGCGATGGCGAATCCGAGGAAGACGCCGGCGAACACGCTGAAGAGGGTGCGGTAGGTCACGCTGTCGGCCAGCATGGGGCCGTGGTGCTCCTGGTAGAGCAGGAACGAGCGCACCGGCTTGGTGCTGAGCAACCACGAGACGATGCGCTGCACGCGCGCCATCAGACCGCCGCCCTTCTTAGCGGCTGGGGCATCCGTCGGGTTCTGCTCGGTCATGGCTTCAGGGTAGCGAGCACCGCCGCCGCCACTCGGACCCTTGACACGGTGTCGGATGCGGCGCGCGGCGCCGGCTCGCGTTTCCGCCTGCAGTCATGTCCGATTCCCGCTGGTCGATGTCGGTGGTCGATGCGAGAGTGGAGACATGACCACCGCACCGGCCACCGACTCCCAGTTCGAGGAGCGCTACCGCGCGATGAGCTCACGCGACGCCCGCTTCGACGGGCAGTTCATCACCGGCGTGCACTCCACGGGCATCTACTGCCGTCCGAGCTGTCCGGCCACGACACCGAAGCGCGCGAACGTGTCCTTCTACCTCACCGCGGCTGCTGCGCACGAGGCTGGGCTCCGGGCCTGCAAGCGTTGCCTGCCCGATGCCGTGCCCGGCTCGCCTCAGTGGAACATCCGTGACGACCTCAGCGCCCATGCCATGCGACTGATCGCCGATGGAGTGGTAGAGCGCGCCGGCGTCCCCGGCCTGGCGGCCCGGCTCGGCTACACCCCGCGACACCTCACCCGGGTGCTCCAGGGTGAGCTCGGGGCCGGCCCGCTCGCGCTCGCCCGGGCGCATCGCGCGCAGACCGCCCGCATGCTGCTGATCGGTACGAGCATGCCGATGGTCGATGTCGCGTTCGCTGCCGGATTCGGCAGCGTCCGGCAGTTCAACGACACCATCGCCTCCGTCTACGAGCTCACGCCGACCGAGGTGCGCGCGCGGGCGTCTGCGCGGTCGGGCGCATCCTCCGTCGGCCCGGCCCCCGTGAGCGAGGGAACCAGCATCAGCCTGCGCCTGCCGGCGCGGGCGCCGTTCGACGGAGCGGGAGTGCTCGCGTTCCTCGGCACGCGCGCCCTGCCGGGAGTCGAGAGCTGGGATGGCGTCACCTACACGCGCGCCGTGCGACTCCCGTCCGGGTCGGCGGTCATCGCCCTGCGGGTCGATGATGCGTCGCCGACTCCCGCCATCGCCTGCGACGCCTCCCTGACGTCGCTGGCCGACCTCATGCCATTGGTCAGCCGGGTACGCCGTCTGGTCGATCTCGACGCGGACGCCGAAGTGATCGATGCCGTCCTGCGCGCAGACGACGCGTTGGCCGATTCGGTGACGCGCGTGCCGGGCATCCGCGTGCCGGGAAGCGTGGACCCGCAGGAGACCGTCTTCCGAACGCTCGTGGGACAGCAGGTGAGCGTCGCATCGGCCCGAACCGCGCTGTCACGCCTCACTGCCGCCATCGGCGAGCCGGCCGTCGACGCGCACACCGGTTGGACGCTCTTCCCGACTCCCGCGCAGATCGCCGACCGCGGCGCCGAGGTGCTGCGCGGTCCGGCGAGCCGCATCGCCACCATCCTCGATGTGGCCGAGCGGCTGGATGCCGGGTCGCTGCGCGTCGACGTGGGCATGAGCACCGAGGAGTTGACGGCCGAACTCACCGCCGTGCCCGGCATCGGGCCGTGGACTGCCGGATATCTCGCCATGCGCGTACTCGGCAGCCCCGACGTGCTGCTCACGAGCGATGTCGCCATCCGTTCCGGCGCCGCCCGGCTCGGCCTGCCGGGTGAAGCGCGCGCTCTCCGCGCTCGCGGGGCGGTATGGGCTCCGTGGCGCAGCTATGCGGGCATGCACCTGTGGCGGGCGACGGCCTGAACACGACGGCCCGACCGGCGGCATGCCCTGACCTCAATCACCGACCGGTAGCATGCCAGCGATGCCCACTCCTGCCGAAGTCGCCGCGCGCCTCCGCGCCGCCGGATGCGTCTTCGCCGAGGACGAGGCCGCCATCATCATGGAAGCTGCCGCGACGGATGCCGAACTCGCGTCGCTCATCGACCGTCGAGTGGCGGGCGAGCCGGTCGAGGTGATCGTGGGCTGGGCGGAGTTCGCCGGGCTCCGCGTCGCTGTGGAGTCCGGCGTGTTCGTTCCGCGGCGGCGAACGGAGCTGCTGGCCCGCGAGGCGATCGCCGCGGCCCGTCCCGGTTGCGTCGTCGTCGATCTGTGCTGTGGGTCGGGCGCGATCGGAGCGGCGTTGGCCGCATCCGTTCCCTCCGCCGAGGTCTTCGCGGCGGACGTCGACCCGGCGGCGGTCCGGGTGGCCCGGCGCAACCTTCCGGCCGAGCGGGTGTTCGAGGGAGACCTGTTCGCCGCCCTGCCGAGTGAGCTCCGGGGCCGCGTCGCCGTGTTGGCGGTCAACGCCCCGTACGTGCCGACCGACGAGATCCGGCTGATGCCGCCCGAGGCGCGCGAGAGCGAGCCGCTCATCACCCTCGACGGAGGCGGAGACGGGCTCGACGTCCACCGGCGCATCGCGGCCCACGCGGTCGAATGGCTCGCGCCCGGCGGCACGCTCGTGATCGAGGTGGCGGAACGTCAGGTCGAGGCGGCGCTCGAGCTTTTCGCGGTCAACGGACTGCGGGCTCGCACCGTCACGGATGACGAGCTCGACGCCACCGTGGTGGTGGGCATCGCTCCGTGATGCGTTGCGGCATCCTCCAACGATGTCCTGCACGGGTGCGCCTCATCCACAACCGTCGCACAGCCCTCGGCCGATAGCCTGAAGACGTGAAGTTCGCGCATCTCCGGGTCGAGGGTGAATCGCTGGTGCGATTCTCCGTCGTGATCGACGACGGAGCGCTCTTCCTCGCCGACGTCATGCCCGACGCGCCCGCCGATCTGCAGGAGCTCATCGAACGCGGCGATCCCGGCCTGGCCGAGGTGCGTGCCTATGTCGCTCAGGCGCAGGCATCCGGTCTCGATCTGGTGCCGGTCTCGACGCTGCGGCATGCGTCAGCAGTCCTCCGGCCTCCGCACGTGCTCGCCATCGGCGCCAACTACGCGGCGCACTCCTCGGAGCTGAAGCTGCGATCCGAGACCGCGATGACCGTGTTCTCCCTGTGGCCGAACTCGCTCACCGGCCACGATGCGACCACGAGCTGGCCCGGCGAGATGAGCAGCGAGGTCGACTACGAGGCGGAGCTCGGCGTCATCATCGGCAAGCCCGCTCGGGATGTCTCGGTGCGCGATGCCCTCGACCACGTCTGGGGCTACACGGTCGTCAACGACATCACCGCTCGCAACCTGCAGTTCAGCGAGGCGCAGTGGTCGCGGTGCAAGTCGTTCGACGGTTTCACCCCCAACGGGCCGGTCGTCGTCACGGCCGACGAGGTTCCGGATCCCCAGGACGTCTGGCTCACCACCAACCTCGACGGCCGCATCCTGCAGGATGCGTCGAGTTCGGAGATGGTGCGCTCCGTCGCCGAGATCATCTCCTACCTCTCCCGGTCGGCCACCATCCCGGCGGGCACGCTCATCTCGACCGGCAGCCCCGGCGGTGCGGGGTACTCTCGCAAGCCACCGGTCTTCCTGCGCGATGGCGCAACCGTCACCATCTCGATCGGCGGCATCGGCAGCCTGACGACGCACTGCCGCGTCGTCTGACGCGAACCCGCGCCCCCGCTGGTTCAGTAGCGCGCGACGAAGGAGCCCGCGTACCGAAACCCGCCACTCACAGGTGCGACGGCCAGACCTCGCGTCGTCGTCAGGCAATAACTCGCTGATCAGGCGCGATTCGTGGATTCGCGCCTGACTAGCGTGCGATCGCCTGAATCGGATCGCGCCGCCCGCTACTCCGAGGGCTCGCCCTTCTTCTCCTGGGCCTGGGTCGCCGTGGTGACCACCTCGAGCCCCGAGAGGCGGCTCGGGGAGAGGTGCTCCGTGACCTCCTCGAGGCTCATCAGCCCCGACTCGACGACGAGGTCGGCGACCGGGCGCCCCGTCAGCAGCGCGCTCTTGGCGAGCGTCGCCGCCGCGGTGTAGCCGATGTACGGGATGAGTGCGGTGATGACTCCGACGCTCGACGCCACCATCTCGGCCAGGCGATCGACGTTGGCCGTGATGCCATCCACGCAGTTGACGCGCAGCGTCCAGCACGCCTGCGTCATCCAGGCCAGGCTCTGCAGCAGCGAGTGGGCGATCACCGGCTCGAAGGCGTTCAGTTGCAGCTGACCCGCCTCGGCCGCCATGGTGACCGTGACATCCGCGCCCGCGATCGAGAACGCCACCTGGCTGACAGCCTCGGGGATGACAGGGTTCACCTTGCCGGGCATGATGCTCGAGCCTGCCTGAACAGGCGGCAGGTTGATCTCGCCGAATCCGGCTTGCGGACCGGACGAGAGCAGACGCAGGTCGTTGCAGATCTTCGACAGCTTGATGGCGCTGCGCTTGAGCGAGCCGCTGAATGACATGAATGCACCGGCGTCACTCGTGGACTCGATGAGGTCGGGCGCGCCCTCGAGGCTGAGGCCGGTGATCTCGTTGAGGTGACGGATGGCCGCTGCCGCGTAGTTGGGATCGGCCGTGATACCCGTTCCGATGGCGGTCGCGCCGATGTTCACCTCGGAGAGCAGCCAGATGGTCTCCTGCAGGCGGTCGTAGTCCTCGCCGAGCGTGGTGGCGTAGCCGTGGAACTCCTGGCCGAGCGTCATCGGCACGGCGTCCTGCAACTGGGTCCGCCCCACCTTGAGGACCGTCGCGAACTCCTCGCCCTTGCGCGCGAACGACTCTCTCAGGAGTTGCAGCTCGGCGAGCAGATGCCGCAACGAGAACGACAGCGCGATCTTCAGTGCGGTCGGGTAGGTGTCGTTGGTGGACTGGCTGCGATTGACGTCGTCGATGGGGTGCACGATGTCGTAACGCCCCTTGTCGTAGCCGGCGAGCTCGAGGGCGAGGTTGGCGATGACCTCGTTGGCGTTCATGTTGGTGGACGTCCCGGCCCCGCCCTGGATGACGCCGACCACGAACTGCTCGTGTCGGGCTCCGTTGCGGATGCGCTCGCAGGCCGTGTCGATCCACGCGGCCTTCTCGGGCGAGAGGGCTCCGACCTCGCGGTTGGCCCTGGCCGCGGCCTGCTTGACGCTGGCGAGGGCGACGATGAGGTCGGGATAGACCGAGATGGGACGCTTGGCGATCGGGAAGTTGTCGAGTGCGCGCCGCGTGTGCACTCCCCAGTAGGCGTCTTCGGGAACCTCCACCGACCCGAGCGAATCCGTCTCCACCCGGAATCCCGGCGATGCCGTCGGGAGGATCGGATGGCTCGGGCGGCCCGAGGCTGAGGTGGACGTGGACATGCTCACAAGGATCTCCCGTGGGTGGTTCGATGCGGCCTCGTTGCCGCACGTCGAGCCTAACCCGGGCGCGCCACCCCGGTGTCCGCAGGGCTAGCCGGCGACGCCCAGCCAGGTCTCCACGGGTCCGCGCATGAAGTAGATGAGGAACCCGGCCGCGACGATCCACAGCAGCGGACTGATCTCGCGCGCCTTGCCCGAGAGCGAGCGGATGACGACCCACGAGATGAAGCCCGCGCCGATGCCGTTGGCGATCGAGTAGGTCAACGGCATGATCGTGACGGTCAGGAAGACGGGCAGCAGCACCGAGAAGTCGCTGAGGTCGATGCCCTTGATCTGGCTCATCATGAGCGCTCCAACGATGACCAGCGCAGCGGCGGCCACCTCGGAGGGCACGACCGACGTGAGCGGCGTGAAGAACATCGCCAGCAGGAAAAGCGCGCCCGTCACGACGTTGGCGAAACCCGTGCGTGCGCCTTCACCGATGCCCGCGCCCGACTCGATGAACACCGTGTTGGACGAGCTCGACGTGAAACCACCGGCGACGGCTCCGGCACCCTCCACGATCAGCGCGGAGCGCAGCCGTGGGAAGTCGCCCTTGGCGTCGGCGAGGCCGGCCTCCTTCGAGAGACCCGTCATGGTGCCCATGGCGTCGAAGAAGTTGGTGAAGACGAGGGTGAAGACGAGCATGACGGCGGCGAGGATGCCGATGCGCCCGAAGCTGCCGAAGCTCCAGTGGCCGATGAGGCTGAGGTCGGGAAGGCTGATCCACTGCGACGGGAGCGTCGGGACCGAGAGGCTCCAGCCGCCCGGGTGCGCCTTGCCGTTGGCGAAGGCCGGGCCGAAGTGGCCGATCGCCTCGACGATGACGGCGACGATGGTTCCGACGACGAGGCCGATGAGGATGCCGCCCTTGACCTTGCGGGCGACGAGGACGCCGGTGAGCAGCAGGGTGAAGACGAAGACGAGGGTGGGCCAGGTCGCCACAGAGCCCGCGATTCCGAGGCCGACGGGCGGGGACGACGCGCCCGTCGAGGTGACGAAGCCGGCGTCGACCATGCCGATGAAAGCGATGAACAGGCCGATGCCGACGGTGATGGCGAGCTTGAGCTGCAGCGGCACCGCGTTGAAGATGAGGCGCCGCAGACCGGTCGCCGCGAGCAGCACGATAATGAGGCCGTTGATGAGCACGAGGCCCATCGCCTCGGGCCAGGTCACCCCGCCGACCACGCTGACCGCGAGGAAGGAGTTGATGCCGAGGCCGGCCGCGAAGGCGAACGGCAGGCGGGCGATGACGCCGAACAGGATCGTCATGACCCCGGCGGTGAGCGCTGTGACGGCGGCTACCTGCGGGAAGGCGAGCGAGTGGCCCGCGACATCCTTGGCCCCGCTGAGGATGATGGGGTTGAGGATGACGATGTAGGCCATCGTGACGAAGGTCACGACGCCGCCGCGCACCTCGGTGCCGAGAGTCGAACCGCGCTTGGTGATCTCGAAGAAGGCGTCGAAGCGGCTGCGCGGCTCCGGCGTCTCGGGGGCGTCGGTCTCGGTTGTCTCTGTCGAACTCACAGCATGATCCTAGGGGTCGGTTCGTTTCGGAATTGTGAACAACCGCCTCAGCGGTGGAAGTACGGCACGATCAGGTAGATGCCGTAGAGAACGGCGAGCGCGCTGATGGTGAAGCACGCGTATGCACCGACGAGGGCGGCGCGCTTCTGCGCATCCGTGAGCGGGTTCTTCTTGGCCGCCTTCTTGGCGCGCTTGGCGATCGCCTTGGCCTCGGCGGGAGAGATGATGGTGATGGCGTCGGTGAACTCGGCCGGTCCGACGACGGGCGCGCGGCCGCCGAGGGCCAGCAGGCGCAGGCCGAACGAGTAGGAGCTCACGACGACGGACGCGGCGATGAGCGCCGCCAGCGCGACGAGGAGGAAAGCGCCCCAGTCGATCACAGTGACACCTTTCGTTTGGGCTTGGGATTGCGCTTGATCTTGACGGCGGCACCGGATGCGGCCACCTCGCTCGTGACGTTGTGGCTCGAGACCGCGTTGCGGCGGGAGACCCAGAAGATCGCGACGATGACCGCGAGGCCGATGATGGCGTCGATCACGATGCCCACCGGGCCGAGGTGCGCGAGCAGTGCCGCGAGCCCGCCGACGACTGCAGCTGCCGGGAGGGTCAGCAACCATCCGAGGGCGATGCGTCCGGCTGTGCCCCACCGCACCTTCGAGCCGCGTCGGCCGAGCCCCGATCCGATGACGGACCCGGATGCCACCTGCGTGGTCGAGAGGGCGAAGCCGAGGTGGCTGGACGCGAGGATGGTGGCGGCCGTGCTCGTCTCGGCGCTGAACCCCTGAGCGGGCTTGACGTCGGTGAGGCCGGTGCCGAGGGTCTTGATGATGCGCCATCCGCCCATGTAGGTGCCGAGCGCGATGGCGATGCCGCAGCTGATGATGACCCACGGCTCCACCTCGTTGCCGTCGGCCTGCACACCGGCGGCCACGAGCGTGAGCGTGATGACGCCCATCGTCTTCTGCGCATCGTTGGTGCCGTGCGCCAGGGCGACGAGCGATGACGAGAAGATCTGGGCGAAGCGGAACCCCGAGCGCCCGTCGGGCTTGCCGTCGTAGCGTCGCGTGATGAGGTAGGAGAGCTTGGTGGCGGTGAACGCGACGAGTCCCGCCGTCAACGGCGCGGCGACCGCGGGGATGATGACCTTCGACAGGAGCACGCCGAAGTCGACGGGGTCCAGACTCCACGCGCCCACGATGGCTGCACCGATCAGGCCGCCGAACAGGGCGTGGCTCGAACTCGATGGTAGGCCGAGCAACCAGGTGAACATGTTCCACACCACGGCGCCGATGAGTCCGGCGAAGATCAGCTCCGGGGTGATGAGCACTCCCCCGCTGCCCTCGCGGATGATGCCGCCCGAGATGGTCTTGGCGACCTCCGTCGACAGGAACGCGCCGACGAGGTTGAGGATGGCGGCGAGTCCGACGGCCACCTTGGGCTTCATGGCGCCGGTCGCGATGGGGGTTGCCATCGCATTCGCGGTGTCGTGGAAGCCGTTGGTGAAGTCGAAGAACAGCGCCAGTGCGATGACCAGCACGACGATCAGGGTGAGATCCACCGGCGTCTTTCTCTGGAAGGTAGGTTGCCCGGCGAAGATGTCACCGGACGTTCACCGTGCGGATGTTGACATGCACGCGTGGAGGCACCTCGATACTCACATCCGCAGCGCATCCGGTCAACCTGAGGCCGCCTCACGACGCTTCAGGCGAGGACGACGCTGGACAGGTCGTCACCGAAGGTGAACTCCCGGTCGACGGATCCGCCGGCCAGCACCCCGGGGAGCCAGAACCGCGCGTCATCCCACATCAGCCCGAGCGGGACGTCGGCGAGCGAGAACCACTCGGGGTCGAGTTCGTCGGATGCCGTCGGATCCCCGGTCCAGTCGCGGCAGACGAACACCGTCGACTCCTGACTCCACGCTGGACGCGAGGGGAAGTGGTAGCGCAGCGACCCTCGCCGCTCGAGCGAGGATGGTCGTACGACGAGTCCGACCTCCTCGAGCACCTCGCGCGCGATGGCATCACGTGCGGTCTCCCCCGGCTCGAGCTTGCCGCCGGGGCCGACGTACTTCCCTTCGCCCAGGCCGAGCTTCTTGCGGCCGAGCAGGACGCGGGTCATGCCGGCGGCATCCGTCGTCACCAGGTAGCACACACACACCTGCGGGAGGGTGGAGGCCACGATCAGCCGAACAGCACCCGGGCCTCGTCGTACCGCGACTGCGGCACGGTGTTGAGGTTGCCGGTGGCCTCGCGGATGGACACGCGCGCGATATCCGTTCCCCGCAGGGTCACCATCTCGCCCCATGCCTGGTCCTTCACGGCGTCGACGGCGGCCATTCCCAGGCGCGTGGCGAGCACGCGGTCGTAAGCCGACGGCGCTCCGCCGCGCTGGATGTGGCCGAGCACGGTGTCGCGCGACTCGATGCCGGTGCGTGCCTCGATCATGGGAGCCAGGAGTTCGGCGATGCCGCCGAGACGCGGACGGTTGAACGCGTCGAGGCCCTTGTGGGAGTGCTCGGCCTCCATGTCGGTGAGCTTGAACCCCTCGGCGACGACGATGACGGGGGCGCGTCCACGATCGCGGACGCTCTCGACGTAGTGGCAGATCTCGTCGATCGACATCGGCTGCTCGGGAATCAGGATGGCGTGGGCGCCGCCCGCCATGCCGGAGTGCAAAGCGATCCAGCCGACGTGCCGGCCCATGACCTCGACGACCATGCAGCGGCCGTGCGAGTCGGCGGTCGTGCGCAGCCGGTCGATGGCCTCCGTGGCGATCTCGACGGCCGTGTCGAAGCCGAACGAGTAGTCGGTGGCGGCGAGATCGTTGTCGATCGTCTTCGGGACGCCGACCACGTTGATGCCACCCTCATCGACCAGGCGGCGGGCGGCGGTGAGAGTGCCCTCCCCACCGATCGCGATGATGGCGTCGATGCCGTTCTCGTCGAGCATGCGCTGGATGTTCTCGGGGCCACCGCCCTCGCCCTCGAACGGATTCGTGCGGCTCGAGTGCAGGATGGTTCCGCCCTGACGGGACAGGCCCCGCACCTCCTGCCGGGGAAGGGGGACGATGTCGCCCTGGACCACTCCGCGCCAGCCCCAACGGAACCCGACGAACTCCGCCTCGTGCGAGATGACGCCGCGCAGGACCGCGCCGCGGATGACCGCATTGAGGCCGGGGCAGTCCCCGCCGCTCGTCAGGATTCCGATCTTCATTGCAGGTGCTGCTCCTCGATTGCCGGGTCGGTCAGCGCCACGTCATCGGGGCGGGTGGTGCGTTCTCGGGAGTCTATAGGGAACCGGCTATGGCCTGACGGAGCAGGTGCTGCAGGGCATCGAGCTGCACGGAGTCCGCCGAGGTGACGTCGACGTCGGAGCCGTCGAGGGCGCGTGCGGCGAGGCCCTGCTTCGCGTCGATGAGCTCGGCGATCTTCGCGTCGATGGTGTGAGCCGCGATGATGCGCCACGCCGTCACCGGCTCGTCCTGCCCGATGCGGTGCACGCGGTCGATCGCCTGGGTCTGCTCGGCGGCCGTCCAGCTGAGCTCGGCGAGCACGACGTTGGAGGACGCCTGCAGGTTGACGCCGACGCCCGCTGCGGTGAGCGAGCACACCGCCACCGAGATCTCGGGGTCGTTGTTGAACCGGTCGATGGCGTCCTGACGGGCCAACGCCGTCTGGTCGCCGCGGAGGGAGACGGTGCGGAGGCCGCCCTTCGCGAGGATCTCCTCCGCCGTGTCCATCACGTCGATGTGCTTGGCGAAGAAGACCACCTTGCCCACCGATCGCGCCAGCTGTGCAGCGTAGTCCGCGGCGAGTGCGGCCTTGGCCTGACCGATCTTGCGCACCATCGTGAACACGTTCTCGCCGGTCTTGGCAGCCTTCGACTCCTCGAGCTCGGCATGGGCGACCGCTCGCACGTAGGAATCGAACTGATCCTCGTCGAGCTCGCCCAGGCTGACACCGCGCGAGGAGAGCAGGGAGGTGAAGCGGTCGCGCAGACGGTAGCCGAGTTCGCGCTCCGCGGAACGGATGCTGCGCCCGAGGTCGTCATCGAGTTCGACGGGAAGGTCGGCGATGCGCTTGGCCGGCAGGTCGGCGGCGACGTCGACCTTGCGGCGACGAACTATCCCCATGTCGATGACCGCGGCTCGCGCCTCGGAGTAGAAGCCCTGATCGGCCGGCGTCAGCCCGTTCTCCTCGAGCTTCGC
This sequence comes from Orlajensenia flava, assembly GCF_004801905.1. Lineage (GTDB taxonomy): Bacteria > Actinomycetota > Actinomycetes > Actinomycetales > Microbacteriaceae > Orlajensenia > Orlajensenia flava. The sequence goes on from NZ_SSSN01000003.1 coordinate 806,199, forward strand.
CATGAGCTCTGGGGCCGGCCGGTCGCCGTCGATCCAGCCCAAGAACTGCCAGATCGCACGGAAGTCGTCGACGTCGTTGATGAGCGGGGTACCGGTGAGAGCCAGCAGCAGCGGGTCGCCGCCCGGTGCCGTCCGGCGGATGCGCTCCGAGAGCGCCAGCACGTTACGCGAACGCTGAGACTGCAGGTTCTTGATGAAGTGCGCCTCGTCGACGACCATTCCCTTGAACCCGAGCGTGCCGAGCCAAGCCATGTGCCGGTCGAGAACGTCGTAGTTGACCACGACGACGTCGGCGAACGCGTCGAGGGTGTCTCCGTCGCCGTGGATGACGGTCGCGCGGCGATGCGGCGTCCACCGCTCGACCTCGCGCGCCCAGTTCATCTTCACGACGTTGGGCACGACGGCCAGGAGCGGGTAGGCGTCGGCGACGGATGCGGCCAGCACGCTCTCGGCGGTCTTGCCGAGGCCGGGCTCGTCGGCGAGCAGGAAGCTGCGGTGCCCACGGCGGACGCTCTCGACGAAGCGCGCCTGGTGGCGCATGATCTCCATGCCCTTGGGCGAGAGGCGATCGAGCTTCGGGGCATCCGGAAGGTCCATGGTGGCCGCCTGGCCGCCAGCGCCGTACTCGAACGACTTGAACAGCGGACCTAATAGCTCCCAGTTCGCCAGCCGTCGCGGTGAGACCGTGGGTGTCGCCGGGCGCGAGAGGTCGGGCGCGAGGAACGGGTTGGCGAGCTGTCGCGCCTTGACCGACTGCGGGATGACCTGGTTCTCGGCGAGGACGGGCTTGGCCTCGGGCTCGCGGGTGATGATGAGCTCGTCGGGGCTGAGCGCGGCACCCGACTCGAGCAGCCAGTCCCGCCGGAAGCGCTGCGCCACCGTGGAGACGCCGGCATCCGCCTCGAGCAGGCTGATGAGACTGGTGTCGCGGGCGGCGGTCTTGGCGAGGATCTGCGCGATCCCGTCGAGGCGCTTGAGCAGCTCGGCGCGGGCGGCATCCGGAATGTCGGCGTCGGCCTTCACTCGAGCCCGCTCCTCACGCATGAGCAGCGCGATCACCTGGTACTTGGTGCGGTTGGTGGGGCCGAGCTTGCCGCCCTGCGCCTTGGCCTCGACCTCGCGCACCTTGCGCGCGAGGATCGGGATGATCGGGGCGTCGTCGTCGCGCGAGCGTGTGCGGCTCCGCGCGGTTCGCTGATCGGGCATTGTCCTCCATGTCGTGAAGCCCGGTGCATCGCACTCCCCCTCGCCGAAGAGGAGGACGGATGCGAAACCTCGCGTCGTGACCCTGACTCAAGCAACGCGCGTGAAGCGCGGTCGAGACGATGACGGGGTCTGTCGACGCACGTCCATATTACTCCACTCGCGGCGGGGTCGATGAACGGTTACGTTTTGGGGGTTCTGGTGTCACCCGGGTCGCGCTGGCGGGCGGATGCGCGTTATGGCACTGTTGCGGCGCGGGATGCGCGTTATGGCACTGTTGCGGCGTGCCTCCCGGCGGCGGATGCGCGCTGTGGCACCGACGCGGCACGCCTCGCGAGCGATGCGCGTTATGGCACTGTTGCGGCGCGGGATGCGCGTTATTGCACCGCGCGAGCAGGGGGCACGACGGGCGGGAGTCAGGCCTGGCGGGCGGCGGTCTCGGTGATGCGACGTGCCATTCCCGAGAAGATGACGCCGTGGAAGGGCCAGATCGCCCACCAGTAGGCCCGACCGAGCAGTCCGTGCGGAAAGTAGACGGCGCGTTGGTGGTAACGCGAACCGTCGCCGTCGGGTTCGGCGCTCATCTCGAGCCACGCCAGGCCTGGCACCCGCATCTCAGCGCGCAGACGCAGCAGGTGTCCGCGCTCGATGCGCTCCACGCGCCAGAAATCCAAGGCGTCGCCCGTGTTCAGGTGCGTCGCGCTCCGGCGACCGCGGCTGAGCCCGACTCCCCCGACGAGCTTGTCGAACCAGCCGCGCAGTGCCCACGCCGGCGGCAGCGAGTACCAGCCGTTCTCGCCGCCGACGCCCTCGATGACCTTCCACAGCTGCTCGGTGGTCGCCGGCGAGCGTGCCTCCCGCACATCCGTGTAGACCGTCGAGCCCGCCCAGTCGGGGTCGCTCGGCAGCGGGTCGCTCGGCACTCCGGCCACAGCGGAGTCGCGCCAGCTCGTCTCCACTTCGCCGGCCTGCTCGCGGGCCAGGGCGAGGCGCACGGACTCCCGGTATCCGATGAGACCCTCGGCGGGCGGCGGGATGACGGCGTCGATGTCGTGGTCGAGCATGACGCACGGATGCTGCAGCGACTCGATGATGGGCACGGCGAGGCGACGCGGAATCGGAGTGACGAGGTTGACCCATTGGGAGGCGAGCCACGGGGTGAGGACGGGCAGCGCCGCGATGGGACGCTGCGGGAGGCCGGCTTCGACGGCGTATCCGTTCATCAGCTGCCCGTACCGGAGAACATCGGGGCCACCGATGTCGAACGCGCGATTGACGTCGGCCGGGACGTCCGCAGCGGCGATCAGGTAGTACATGACATCGCGGACCGCGATGGGCTGGATGCGGTTGCGCACCCATTGCGGCGCGGGCATGTAGGGAAGCACTTCGGTGAGGTGACGGATCATCTCGAACGACGTCGATCCCGATCCGATCACGACTCCGGCCTGCAGCACGATGGTCGGCACGCCGCTCGCGAGCAGGATGCTGCCGACCTCCCGGCGGGAGCGCAGGTGCCGGGAGAGCTCGACGCCTGCGGGGTGCAGGCCGCCGAGGTAGACGATGCGCTTCACGCCCGCCGAGGCAGCCGCGTCCGCCGCGGTCTGCGCGATCTCACGCTCGCGCTGCTCGAAGTCGCCGCTGCCGCCCATCGAGTGCACGAGGTAGTAGAGCACGTCGACATCCGTCATGGCCTGCTCGGCGACCCGAGCATCGCCGAGGTCGCCCTCCACGATCTCCACCTCATCGGCCCACGGCGCATCCGTCAGCCGCTCCGGAGTCCGTGCCAGCACGCGCACGCGGAAGCCCGCGCCGAGCAGCCGGGGAACGAGCCGTCCTCCGATGTAGCCGGTGGCCCCGGTGACCAGTGCGAGCTTCTCGTCGTTCATCGTCGCTCGTTCCCGTGCTTGTAGTTGCCCGTCGCCTTGGCCAGGAGCATCTGCGCGCCCCGCTCGTCAGCGGACGCGAGCGAGGTGATCAGCTTCGCCGCTGCCGCACCGCGGATGGTGACGATGGTACGACCGCCGCGCGCGACGATCACCTGCTCACCACCGGTGACGCGGTAGTCGAACGGGTCGCTCTGCAGTCGGCCACGCTGGTCTGGTGCTCCGGATGACATGTCGGGATGGTAGGCCGCGCCGCCGGGAGCTCCGTGGGGGTTGCGCTCGTCCTACAGCAGGCCCTTCGTGTGCCACACCGTCTTCGTCTCGGTGAACGCCGTGATGCGTGACAGGGCGGGCGCCGCGGCATCCGGACCGTTCTCGGGCGCGAGGACGCGCTTGAGGGTCTCTGCCGCGTCGATCTGGAGCGCCACCCAGTCGAGGTCCCCTGCGCCGACGAGGTCGATGGCGTTCACATCGGCATGGCTGGCGAGCCACGGCGCGATCTCGGCGGGAGAACCGGTGAGGATGTTCACGACCCCACCCGGAACGTCGCTCGTGGCGAGCACCTCGGACAGGCTGATCGCGGGCAGTGGCATCGACTGGCTGGCCACGATCACCACGGTGTTGCCCGCGACGAGTGCGGGAGCGAGCGCCGAGACGAAGCCGAGCAGGGACGAGTCCTGCGGAGCGATGACGGCGACCACGCCCGTCGGTTCCGGTACGGAGATGTTGAAGTACGGGCCGGCGACGGGATTGCCGTTGCCCGCGACCTGCGCGTACTTGTCGGCCCATCCGGCGTACCAGACCCAGCGGTCGATCGCCGTGTCGACCTGCGCGGTGGCAGCAGCGGTGGTCACGCCCTCGGCGTCGGCGACCTCGCTGACGAACTGCGCTCGACGGCCCTCCAGGAGTTCGGCGATGCGGTAGAGCACCTGTCCGCGGTTGTAGGCGGTCGTGCCCGACCATCCGCCGACAGCCGCTCGGGCGGCGGCGACGGCGTCACGGGCATCCTTGCGGGAGGCCTGCGCGGCGTTGGCGAGGAACGAGCCGGATGCACTCGCCACCTCGTAGACGCGACCCGACTCCGAGCGCGGGAACTTTCCGCCGATGTAGAGCTTGTAGGTCTTCGGCACGGCGAGGCGGGTCACTTCGCAGCCCCCTTCCGTGCGGCCTTCTGAGATCGGGTGGCCGGCGCGGCGAGAGCGCTCGAGCCGGGCTTCAGATAGGCGGCGAGCCCGTGCACGCCACCCTCGCGTCCGTAGCCCGACTCCTTGTAGCCGCCGAACGGGCTCGCCGGGTCGAACCGGTTGAACGTGTTCGCCCACACCACTCCCGCCCGCAGCTGGTCGGCGACAGCCAGGATGCGGCTGCCCTTGTCGCTCCAGATGCCGGCCGAGAGGCCGTACGGCGTGTTGTTCGCCTTCGCTATCGCCTCGGCGGGTGTTCTGAACGTCAGCACCGAGAGCACCGGACCGAAGATCTCCTCGCGAGCGATGCGGCTGCTGGTCGACACGTTGGTGAAGATGGTCGGGGCGAACCAGAAGCCGTTGTCGGGGATGGCGCACTCGGCGGTCCAGCGCTCGGCGCCCTCGGCCTCCCCCACCGCGCTGAGTTCGCGGATGCGGTCGAGCTGCTCGCGCGAGTTGATCGCTCCGATGTCGGTGTTCTTGTCGAGCGGGTCGCCGAGGCGGAGCGTGGAGAGCCGATCCTTCAGTCGATCGACCACCTCGTCGTGGATGGACTCCTGCACCAGCAGGCGGCTGCCGGCGCAGCACACGTGGCCCTGGTTGAAGAAGATGCCGTTGACGATGCCCTCGACGGCCTGGTCGATCGGAGCGTCGTCGAACACGATGTTGGCGGCCTTGCCGCCGAGCTCCAGCGTGAGGCGCTTGTGCGTTCCCGCAACCGTCTTGGCGATGGCGCGACCGACGGCCGTGGAACCCGTGAAGGCGACCTTGTCGACGTCGGGGTGCGCGACCAGCGCGGCACCCGTCTCGCCCGCTCCGGTGATGATGTTGACGACACCGGCGGGAAGGCCGGCCTGACGCACGATGTCCGCGAACAGCAGGGCGGTGAGCGGGGTGGTCTCGGCGGGCTTGAGGACGACGGTGTTGCCCGCCGCGAGCGCCGGCGCGATCTTCCATGCCAGCATGAGCAGCGGAAAGTTCCACGGGATCACCTGAGCGGCGACACCGAGCGCGGATGGCGCCGCCCCGAGGCCGGCGTGGTCGAGCTTGTCGGCCCATCCGGCGTAGTAGAAGAACCAGGCGGCCACGAGCGGCACGTCGACATCGCGGCTCTCCTTGATGGGCTTGCCGTTGTCGAGGCTCTCGGCCACCGCGAGCTCGCGGGCGCGCTCCTGTACGAGGCGGGCGATGCGGAAGAGGTACTTTCCGCGGTCGGCACCCGACATCCGCGACCAGGTCTTCTCGTAGGCGCGGCGTGCCGCAGAGACCGCCGCGTCGACGTCGGCCTCGTTCGCCGAGGCGATGGAGGCGATGTGCTCCTCCGTGGCCGGCGAGATCGAGGCGAACGGGGTGCCGCGGCCGGCGCGCCACTCACCGTCGATGAAGAGGCCGTAGTCGCTGCGCAGGTCGAGGATGGAGCGCGACTCGGGCGCCGGGGCGTAGTCGAGGAATGTCATGGTCGGAGCTCTCAGTCGATCGTCACGTAGTCGGGGCCGGAGTAGTGGCCGGTCGCCAGCTTCTGGCGCTGCAGCAGAACGTCATTGGTGAGGCTCGAGGCTCCGAAGCGGAACAGCGACGGCGTGAGCCATTCCTCCCCCACCGTCTCGGCGACGGTCACGAGGTATTTGATGGCGTCCTTCGACGAACGGATGCCGCCCGCGGGCTTCACCCCGACGCGCTCTCCGGTCATCCGTCGCCAGTCGCGGACGACCTCCAGCATGAGCAGGGTGACGGGGAGCGTCGCGGCCGGTGCGACCTTTCCGGTGGACGTCTTGATGAAGTCGCCGCCCGCGAGGATGCCGAGCCACGAGGCGCGACGCACGTTGTCGTAGGTGTTGAGCTCGCCGGTCTCGAGGATGACCTTGAGGTGGGCGGACGTGCCATCCGTTCGGCGGCAGGCCTCCTTGACGGCGACGATCTCGTCGTAGACCATGCCGTAGCGACCGGCGAGGAACGCGCCCCGGTCGATCACCATGTCGATCTCGTCGGCGCCTGCCGCAACCGCATCCGCGGTGTCGGCGAGCTTGACGGCGAGGGATGCGCGGCCGCTCGGAAAGGCGGTCGCGACCGCGGCGACGGCGACGCCGCCCTTCTCGGGGTCGCCGCGCGCGCTGCCGAGGGCCTCGACGGCGAACGGGACCATGTCGCCGTACACGCAGACGGCGGCCGTGCTTGGGCAGGTGGGATCGGCCGGGTCGGGGGTGACGGCCTTCGCGACGAGCGAGCGCACCTTGCCAGGAGTGTCCGCTCCTTCGAGCGTGGTCTGGTCGATCAGCCCGATGATGCGATCGAGCGCCCACGCCTTCGACGTGGTCTTGATGGACCGCGTGCCCAGCCCGGCGGCACGTTGCTCCAGGCCGACGGCGTCCACGCCGGGAATGCCGTGCAGGTAGCGACGCAGGTTGGCGTCCGTCGCCTCCCCGCCGATCACGGCGAGCGAGCGCTCGCCCTGGACGATCTGGGTGAGCGTCATGGTGTGTCCTTCAGAGAATGCTGAGCGGGATGGAGGGGATCTGCCGTTCGGTGCGGCGACGGCTCATCGAGCAGGCTGAGCGCGGTCTCCTCGTCGGTGATGAGCACACTGCACAGGTGGCTGCGCACGACCGCGGCGGCGACGGCATGCTTGGCGCTTCCGGAGATCACGGCGATGCTCGTCGGCGACGCCCGCAGTCGGTCGAGTCCCAGGCCGATGGTGCGCGCGTCGAGGCCCGGGTCCACGATGTTGCCGTCCGCGTCGATGTAGCGCCCCACGACATCTCCCACGGCGCCCTTGCGCACGAGTTCCTGCACATCGTCGGCCGTGAGGTAACCGCTGTCGATGTGAACGGAGTTGTCGTCGGCCGCGCCGGCGCTGAACAGGTAGGCCGAGGCGGATGCCGCCAGCTCGAGCACGGCGGAGACCGCACGGTCGTTCTCGATCGCCTCCTTGGTCTCGAGGCGTTCGAGGATGGCGGGGCTCGGCAGCAGGGTGGCGCTGCCCCCGCCCTTGTGCGCGATCGATACGGCGGTGGTGGCCGCCGTGCCCGCCCGCTTGTTGAGGCTCACCCCGCCGTTGATCTGCACGACGTTGACGCCGGCGGCCCATCCGTCACGCAGGTGCTGGGAGACCTCGAACAACGTGCGACCCCAGGAGATGCCGAGGGCTCGCGGGACCGGGCGCAGTGAGGTGAGGTAGTCGGCCGCGGCCTGCGCGGTGCGTGACTGCAACTCGTCCTCGCCGTGGACGCCGGCAGAGGAGACGACGATGGCGTCGCGGAGGCCGAGCTCGTCGCGCAGGCGGCGTTCGATCGGCAGGCGACGGGCTCGCGGATGGACGATCTCGATGCGGATGAAGCCGTTGGCTTTCGCCTGGGCCAGCAGCCGCCCGACCTTCCAGCGGGTCAGCCGCAGGACCTGGCCGATCTCGTCCTGGGTCTTGTCCTCCTCGTAGTACAGCTCCGCCGCGCGGATGCTGAGGAGTTCATCGGAGGCGACCACCCGACCAGCCTAAGCACCTGCGCTGCTCGTCTCAACACTCGTGCGCGTCATTGCTCATATGAGCAGGGAGGTCAGGAGCGCTGCTCGTCTTCGATCATGTGCGGGCGTGCCACGACCGCCCCGGCGAACGCCGCGCCGAGCGCGATGACGCCGAGGAAGATCAGCGGAACGGTCCATCCGCCGCTCACCTCGTGGAGGTATCCGACCAGGAGCGGCCCGAGCGCGCCGAAGGTGTAGCCGACTCCCTGGGTGAATCCGCTGAGCGCGACCGAACCCGCGTGGGTGCGCGAGCGGAGGTTGATGAGCACGAGCGCCAGGGGGAACAGCAGCGGGCCGAGGCCGGCGAACGCGACCCAGAGCCAGGTCGCCGTTCCCGGGATGAGCAGCAGTCCCAGGTCGCCGATGAGGAAGAAGGCGACCCCGGCATAGACGAGCAGCCCGACACGCTGCCCCATCCGTGTCGCCAACCACGGGACCAGCAGTCCCGCAGGCAGCCCCATGATGGCGTAGAGCGAGAGCAGCGCCCCGGCCTGCGTCGGCGTGCTGCCGGCGATGTCGTGCAGCATCTGCGGCATCCACGCGAACATCGCGTAGGCGTTCAGCGACGATGTGCCGAAGACGATGGCCATCGCCCAGGCCAGTGGCGAGCGCCACAACCGGCCGATGACGACGGCGTCCGCCTCATCCGGCTGATCCGCGGGGGTGCCCGTCCGATGGCGGACGACGAGGCTGACCCACGGGATGAGAGCGAGCACCCCGAAGATCGCCCACATGCCCAGCGACACCCGCCAACTCGAGCTGTCGGCGATCGGTACGGCGAGGATGGCCGGCAGGGTCGTCGAGATGGACAGGAGGACGACGTAGATGGAGGTGACCAACCCGATGCGGTCGGGGAAGTACTTCTTCACCAGCGGCGGCAGGAGCACGTTGCCGATGCCGAGGCCAGCGAACGCGAGGACACTGCCGAGCATCAGCCAGAGTTGGCTGGGCGCGAGGCCACGGGCGAGGTGACCGAGGGTGATCGCGGCGAGCGCGACGATGACCATGACCTCGAGCCCGAAGCGACGCGTGAGCACGGGTGCGAACACTCCGAAAATAGCGAAGCACACGGGCGGAAGCATGCCGAGCACCCCGACGACCCACACCGGCAGACCGATGTCGGCCCGGATCTCACTGATGATGGGCGAGAGGTTGGCCACTGCGGAGCGGAGATTGAGCGCGACCAGCAGGATGCCGGCGAGTGCGAGCGACCGTCCGGGGCCCACAGAGGTCGGGGCGGATTCAGCGTCACCGATCCAGTCTAGGCTGGGCGCCATGGCGGACTTCGCGCGCTACCTTCCGCTCAGCTACCGGCCCCCGCAGGACGAGTCGCAGGTGACGTCGCACTGGGGCCAGGACATCGCCGGCCTGCTTCGCGCGACGGCATCCCTCCTCGACGGTCGCCCCGAGAGCGCCTGGGAGGCCCCCAGCCTGAACCGCGGCTGGTCGGTGCGCGAGAGCGTCGGCTATCTCGTCGGGCGTCTCGGCACGCCGACGGGCGAACTCGTTCGCACCATCGCCTTCGCCACCGCCGAGAACGCGTTCCGCTCGCGCGCTGCCGCCGAGTCGCTCGCCCGTCGGGCGGCTTCAGCATCGACCGACGAACTGATCGCCTCGCTGCTGGGCATCGCCGAGGACAAGGCCGCCGGGCGCGGGCGCACCGGCATCCGCGAACTGGCGATCGCCACGGTGGGAGCGCTCGACATCGGCGGCGGCCTCGGCGCGCGCCTGCACATGCGTCCGACCGCATCGGGAGCCGTCGCACTGCGACGCGCCCTCGCCGCTCCCACCGAGATCACGGCAGTCGTACGGGGTCGCACCCTCACCGCGACGGACGCGGACTGGAGCTTCGGCCGCGGACCCGAGATGGCCGACACCGCCGAGAACATCCTCCGGTTCCTCTACGGCCGCAGCGACCGCGCCCCCGGGATGCCCTGACGCGACTCAGCCGACGGGCTGCAGCGGATGGATCGCCGGCGGGGCGGCGAGGTGCTCCCCCGCCGCGGCGAACGCGGCAGCGATGTGCGGCGTCCGCATGTGGGCGTCGAGATCCTCCTGCGACCGCCAGCGTTCGACGGTGACGAACACCGTCGGGTCCGCAGCCGAGACGGTGAGGTAGTAGTCGATGCAGCCCTCCTCCGCGCGGGTGGGCTCGACGAGCTCGGACAGCGCCTCGCGCACGGCGTCCTCGGACCCGGGCTTGGCAGTGATCAGGGCGACGACATCGATGTCGGGCATGGTTCTCCTCGTCTCCCCCGGCTCCGTCGCCGGCGGTGGTGAGCCGACTCTACGACGCCGACGGCCGAAGCGGCGGCCCGCAGCCGAGATCCGGGCCCGAGATCACGCCAGGATCGCGCGAGCCCGCTCGACGTCGTCACGGATCTGCTCGATGAGCGGGTCGATGCCCGTGAACGCCACCTGGCCGCGGATGCGCTCGGTGAACTGGACGGTCACGACATGGCCGTAGAGGTCGAGGTCCTCGTCGATGACGTAGGCCTCCACCTGCTTCTGCGGCACGCCCTCGAAGGTCGGATTGTTGCCGACGGAGATCGCAGCGGGATAGCTGACGCCCCCGTCGATCAGACGACCGGCGTAGACCCCGTCGGCCGGTATGAGGCCCTCGCTCTCAGGTGAGAGGTTGGCCGTCGGGTAACCCAGCTCCCGGCCGCGCGCGGCTCCGTGGACGACCTCGCCGCGCACGGAGGGCGTGTGACCGAGCAGCCCGGATGCCGCTACCACGTCTCCGTCGTCGAGCAACCGGCGGATCCACGTCGACGAGACCCGATGCTCCCCATCGGGACGAACATCATCGACCACCACCACGCGGAAGCCGCGTTCGGCGCCGGAGGCCTTCAGCGTCTCGACGGTGCCGGCGCCTCGAGCCCCGTAGCGGAAGTCGGCGCCCACGAGAACCGTGCGTGCGTGCAATACTCCCGTGAGCACGGCGTCGACGAACTCATCGGGCGTCTGGGCGGCGAACGCCTCATCGAAGGCGAGCAGCACGGTCGCATCGACGCCCGTTTCGGCGAGCAGTTCCAGCTTCTGCTCGACGCTCACGAGCGAGACCGGGCAGAGCTCGGGACGCAGCAGGGCCAGCGGGTTGCGGTCGAAGGTGACGACCACGGAGGCGAGGCCCTCCGCATCCGCGAGCTCGAGCATCCGTCGGATGACCGCCCGGTGGCCCGAATGGACGCCGTCGAACTTGCCGATGGTGACGACGGATGCCGGCCAGTCGGCCGGGACCTCGTCCAATCCGGAGAACGTGTTCATGCGGCATCGTCCAACGGGACGGGCGCGGGGCGGTGCTTCGCCAGGTACCACAGCCCGAGGATCGGCAGCACCAGCGGGACGAACAGGTAGCCGGCCCCGTACACCGTCCAGACGGTGGAGGTGCGACCGAACGGGCTGCCGGTTCCCGCGCCGAGCAGGTCGGGCGCGACGAGGGTGATGGTGCCGATGACGAGGACGCCGATGAGCTCGAACGAGATCGCCGCCCACGCGACGCGGTACCACGCGCTACCCCGGGCGACCAAGGAGATGGTGGCGACGATGTAGACGAGTGCGGAGAGCCCCGACAGCGTGAACGCGACCGGTGCCTGGTCGAAACGCTCGATGATCTGCACCGCGGTGCGTCCCGTTGCGGCGAGCGCGAGGATGCCGTAGACCACGACGAGCAGCCGCCCGACGCCGCTGATGCGCGTGTTCCGGGCGGGAGCGTGAGCGTGGCTGGACGGAGTCATGGCGTCTGCCATTATCCCAGTCCCCGCTCAGGCTCCCTGCACGGTCCAGATCTGCCACATGCGGGCGACCATGACGGCGACAGCCAGTGCGGCGACGCCGAGGATGACGGTGCTCCAGCGGCTGCGTTCGACGAGGGCCCAGCCCGCCGCGGCGATCGGCAGCAGGGCGGCCGACACGAGGTAGACCCAGAACTCGAGCAGGCTGCCCGACGGGCGGTTGCCGACGAACGGCGCGACCACGCCCACGACCACCTGTGCGATGAGGAGCAGCTCGACGAGGGCGAGCGAGCCGATGGTGAGGTCGTTCGGCTTGCGGCCGACCAGCCCGAGGATCACGCAGAGCGCGCCGGCGAGCGACGCGACGGCGACCTGGGTCCAGGTGAACCACTCGATCACGAGGCGCGCTCCTCATCCGGCGGGAAGTTCACGATCGAACGGGCCGTGCCGCCGTGGAACTCGACGAGGCCGACGAGTCGCCCGTCGGGCGCGATCGCTGCCTGCGGCCCGGCAGCTTGCTCGCCGCCGAGCGCGAGCTTCTTTCCGTGGCCGAGGTCGACGGCCTGCTGCTGGTCGAGGTCGAGCACCGGGAACAGCCGACGCGCGGCGTCCGCTGGCCCGATCAGTTCCTCGGCGACGTTCAGCTCGTCCAGCGTGCGGGCATCCGTCACCGTGAAGGGACCGATGCGGGTGCGGCGGAGAGCGGTGAGGTGGCCGCCGACACCGAGCCCCATGCCGAGGTCGCGCGCCAGGGCCCGGATGTAGGTGCCGCTCGAGCACTCGACCCGTACGTCGAGGTCGAGGTAGCCGTCTCGCGTCGCGCTCGAGAGCAGCTCGAACGCCGAGACCGTGACCGGACGAGACGCGAGCTGAACCTCCTCACCCGCGCGAACCCGAGCGTAGGCGCGCTTGCCGTCGACCTTGATGGCGCTGACGGCGCTCGGCACCTGCTCGATATCGCCCGTGAGACGCGCCATGACGCGGCGGATGGCGGTCTCCTCCACCGCTGCGACGCTCTCCGCGCGTGCCCGTCCGAGCTCATCGCCCTCGGCGTCATCCGTCGTCGTCGATGACCCCAACCGGATGGTGGCTGTGTACTCCTTGGCGGCGCCGACGACGTAGGTGAGCAGCCGTGTCGAGCTCTCGATGCCGAGGATGAGCAGGCCGGTCGCCATCGGATCGAGCGTGCCGGCGTGGCCGACCTTGCGGGTGCCGGCCAGGCGGCGCACCCGCGCGACCACGTCGTGACTGGTGATGCCCTGCGGCTTGTCGACGAGGAGGATGCCGCTCGCAGGGCGTTGATTCACGCGGTTCAGGCTATCAGCGGGCCGCGAGCGACATGCCCGCCCGGACGAGCGGCAGCTTGTCCTGGAAGGTGCACTCGAACAGCTCGGCGACCCGTGCGTCGGTGTCCAGTTGAGCACTCAGGCCCGACCCGATGAGGGTGTTGATCAGCATGCCCTGAGCGAGGAACTCGCGCGTCTGCTCCGCCGAGAAGCCGGCCTCCTCGCGCAGCTGGTCGTAGATGCGCATCAGGCCGATGCGGGCGACGGGGCCGATCTTCGGGTCGTGGCCTGCCCCGAACGCCTGCATGAGCGTGAGAAGGATGCCGCGGTCCGAGACCAGGCCGATGTACGCCCCACCGATGCGACGCGGGAGGGTCTCGGGGTCGTCCTCGAGCGCGATGGCCTCCCGGAACGTTGCCATGACCCGATCGCAGGTGCGCTCGATGACCTCGACGATGAGGTTCTCCTTGCTGCCGAACAGCCGCACGACGTACGGCTGGCTGATTCCGGCGGCGCGGGCGATGGTGTCGGTGGTGGCACCGCCATAGCCGAGCTCGCCGAAGACCTGGGCCGCCGCGTCGAGGATCTGCTCGCGGCGTTCGGCAGCGGGGATGCGATCTCTCGGCTTCATGCTTGACATGTTATCAGTCGATAACTACATTGGGGCTTGTAATCATACGATTACATCATCCGCTCTCGACCGGAGGTGCCCATGCCATCCACCACCCGACGCGTGCCGGTCTGGCTCGCCATCGTCGCGGCGTCGCTGCCCATGTTCATGGCGACACTCGACAACCTCGTGATCACGAATGCCCTCCCCGCGATGCGCCTCGACCTCGGTGCCTCGATCGAGGAGCTGCAGTGGTTCATCAACGCGTTCACCCTCGCGTTCGCCACCTTCATCCTCGCCGCCGCCGCGTTGGGCGACCGCATCGGCCGGCGCACGGTCTTCATCACCGGCATCGCGATCTTCACCCTCGCGAGCGCAGCGGCGGGCCTGTCGACCGAGCCGTGGCAGGTCATCGTCGCTCGGGCCGTCCAGGGGTTCGGTGCGGCCGGCATCATGCCGCTCTCGCTCACCCTCCTCGCTGGGGCCGTGCCCACCCGACTCCGGCCCGCAGCCATCGGCATCTGGGGCGGGGTCTCCGGCCTCGGCGTCGCGGTCGGGCCGCTCGTCGGCGGTGCGGTGGTCGAGGGCTGGAACTGGGAGGCGATCTTCTGGCTCAACGTGCCCATCGGCATCATCGCCATCCCGCTCGCCCTCCTCGCCCTGCCCAATACGCTCGGAGCGCGACTCCGCATCGACCTGCCGGGCGTCGCGCTCGCGGGCCTCGGCATCCTCGGGGTCGTCTACGGCATCGTGCGCGGTAACGACGCCGGATGGGACAGCGCAGAGGTCCTCACGTCGCTCATCGCCGGCGTCGCCCTCGTAGCCGCCTTCCTCGTCTGGGAGACGCGGACCAGGACGCCCCTCCTGCCGCTCCGCCTCTTCCGCGACCGCAGCTTCTCGGTGGCGAACGTCGTGGGGTTCTCGTTCAGCTTCGGCGTCTTCGGAGCGGTGTTCATCCTCATCCAGTACCTGCAGGTGGTCCAAGGAGCCTCCCCGCTCGAGGCCGGCGTCCAGACGATGCCATGGACGCTCGCGCCCATGGTCGTCGCTCCCCTCGCCGGATTCATCGCCCCTCGAGTCGGCACGCGGATGCTCATGGTCGTGGGACTCGCGCTGCAGGCCATCGCCCTCTCGTGGATCGCGCTCGTGATGCGCACCAACACGCCCTACCTCGAGTTCGTTCCCGCGTTCCTCCTCGCCGGAGCGGGGATGGGGCTGGTCTTCGCGCCCATGGCGACCGCCGTGCTGGCGCGGATGCCCTCCGACGATCACGCCAAGGCCTCGGGAACCAACTCCACCATCCGCGAGGTCGGCGTCGCGCTCGGCATCGCGGTGCTCACCGCCGTCTTCACCGGCGCAGGAGGCCAACTGACGCCCACCGGATACGTCGACGCTGCCATCCCGGCGGTGTTCACCGGGGCGGCCGCCCTCGTGCTGGCCTTCGTCGCGGCGCTGTTCCTGCCGGCTGGCCGGTCGAACTCCGGGGCCCACCCAGTGACGGAGTCGGCTGACGACGCCGCCCTGGCCCTCGCCGGTGACGCCCCATCGCGACCGGCAGGCAACATCCCGGCACGTTCGGAGGCCCTACCCTCGAAGGCATGAGGATCGGGATCATCGGGGCCGGCGCGCTCGGCGGGACCTTCGCGGTGCTGCTGGAGCGGGCCGGCCACGACGTGCACGTGACGGCCCGAGGTGCGGGGCTCGCCGCGATCCGCGCTTCGGGCATCCGCCTCTCGGGTGGTTTCGGCGAGGCATCGGGTCGACCGGGTGCCGGGCCGCTCCTCGATGGTCGCTTCGACCTCGTTCTCGTGTGCGTGAAGGCGCAGGATGCGGAGGCGGCCATCCTCGACAATGCCGGGACGATCGACGGCTGCCCGGTGATCGTCGTGCAGAACGGCCTCGACGGCGTGTCGACGGCCCAGCGCCTGCTCCCCCGCTCCGACTGCTTCGGCCTGCTCTCCATCATCGCGGCCAACTACACGGAACCCGGTGTCGTGCGCATCACCACCCGGGCCACGAGCTACCTCGGTCGCGGCAGCGGTCGGGCGGATGCGGCCTCCGTTCGGTGGGCGGCCGAGCTCAGCCGCGCCGTCCCGGTGAAGGCGATCGACGATTTCGTCGGCTCGCAATGGACGAAACTCATCGTCAACATGGTCAACGGCCTCCCGGCCATCGTCGGCCGCCCCGTTCAGGACGTCATCGCCGACCGGGCGATGCGACGGGTGATGACGGCGAGCATGCGTGAGGCGGTGCGCGTGGGCATCGCCCGCGGCATCCGTTTCGGGTCGCTGCAGGGCCTGTCCGACGCGCGACTGCGACTGCTCGCGCAGCTTCCGCTCGGGGTCGGTCAGCTGCTGCCGTGGCTGATGGGCCGGCGGATGGGGTCCGTACCGAACCTGGGTTCGACGCAGCAGAGCCTCCGTCGCGGTCAGCCCACGGAGATCAACTTCCTCAACGGCGCCGTCGTCCGCGAGGCGCAGGCAGCGAGACTCGGCGCTCCGGTGAACGCCGCCATCACCACCCTCGTGCACGAGGTAGAGGCGTCCGGACAGCCGCTGTCCCGCGACGAGGTGCTCCGCCGCATCCGGGTGTGACGGCCGGGTTCCCGCTGCCATCGAAGGCGCCTTCGCATGGACTTCGGCTCCGATACAGGCTTGCCTCCGCCGAATCCTTCACACGGCGGGCGAAATGCCTTCACACGGGAGGGGTCGGCGACGCTCAGCAGGCGTCGAGGAAGACACGGCGCGGGCGCGACGGCTCGGTGTCGTCGATCACCGCCGTGGCCAGGGATGCGGGGTCGTCGTCGCGGTGGTAGAGCGCGTCCGCGGCATCCGTCACCGGGGCGTCGAGGTAGGCGCTCCAGTTCCACTGGGCGCGCAGCTCGGGACGGTTGATGAAGCGTCCGTCGATGATGAGAGTGGCATCGGGCGGCCCGGTGAGCCACTTCGGCTCGATGCGCATGTCACGACTCGGATCGAACGCGGCGGTGACGAAGCCCGTGCTGCCCGCCAGCCTGAAGGGCTCCAGGAGCACGCGACGGAGCACGGAGTAGTCGAATCCATAGCGGTAGTAGCGCTCGGGGGTGTCGGCACCGAACGCGTTCTGCTCTGCGCGCGTGCGGTGGAAGAACTCCAGCGACGCCCGGAACACCGGATGCCCACGCTCGCGGAACACGGAGGCCAGGTCGTCGCCGAACTCGCTCTTGCCGCTCCGCAGCGGCCCGTCGATGGCGATGATGGTGCGCCCGCGCCCGTTGTTGTGCAGGATCTCCTGCGCGAGGTCGCGCAGGAACCTCACGCGAGGGGTGGCGACGAGCTCCATGCACAGAGCCTACGGCTTACGCTGGGACGGATGTCCCCGATCGCCGCCGCCGTGAACGCCTGGTTCCGCGCGGAGGGTCGCGACCTGCCGTGGCGGCGACCCGGGTTCACGCCGTGGGGAACGCTCGTCAGCGAGTTCATGCTGCAGCAGACGCCGGTCGCGCGGGTGATCCCCCAGCTGGAGGCGTGGCTGCAGCGGTGGCCGTCGCCGAGCGATCTGGCCTCCTCCCCGGCCGGCGACGCGGTGCGGGCGTGGGCTCGGCTGGGCTATCCGCGCCGGGCGTTGTGGCTGCACGGCGCAGCGACGCAGATCGCCGAACGACACGATGGAGTCGTGCCGAGAGACGTGGACGCGCTGCTCTCCCTCAGCGGAATCGGCGACTACACCGCGCGAGCGGTGGCCGTGTTCGCCTACGGCGAACGGCATCCGGTCGTCGACACCAACACACGCCGTGTGATCGCCCGGGCGATCGAGGGACAGGCGGATGCGGCTCCGCCGAACAGGCGCGACCTCGCCGCGATGGATTCGCTGCTGCCCGACGACGACGTCGATGCTCGCGTGTTCAACGCCGGAATGATGGAACTCGGCGCCATCGTGTGCACCGCGCGCAGTCCGCGATGCGAGGTATGCCCGATCGCCGCGCAGTGCGCGTGGCGCGCCGCCGGCTATCCCAGCTACGACGGTCCGCGGAAGGCCGTGCAGAAGAAGTACCAGGGCTCGGACCGCCAGGTGCGTGGCGTCGTCATGGCCGAACTGCGAGCGACCCACCGACCCGTGACGCCGGCCGAGGTGAGGGCTCTGTGGCCGGACGCCGCCCAACTGGATCGCGCCATCCGTGGCTTATTGGCCGATGGCCTGGCGGTGGAGTCCCCCGACGGCTACCAGCTCCCCTGACGGACTCTCACCCGTCGAGAACGCACTTCTTGCGGGTGCAGAGTCGCTCGCACCCGCAAGAAGTGCGTTCTCGACGGAGGGGGTGAGGGGGTTAGTCCTCGTCTAGCTCGCGCGGCTTGACGTACGGGTCGGCGTCGCCGGCGTACTCCGCTGTCGACGCCTGGGCCGTCGTCGCGGTGTCGCGCTCGTGGGCCTCGCGGAGAAGCCCCTCGATGAGCGCGGCGTTCTCGGGGATCGCGTCGAGTTGGAACGCCAGCGTCGGCGTGAGCCGCGCCGTGATGTTGCGTCCTACCTCGCTGCGCAGCATCCCCGTCGCAGCGGTCAACGCTGCAGCCGTGTCGGCGCGCTCCTCGTCGGTTCCGTAGACGGTGTAGAACACGGTGGCGTTCTGGAGGTCGCCGGTCACCTGAACATCGGTGATGGTGACGAATCCCATGCGGGGGTCGCGGACGCCCTTCTCGAGGCGCTTGGCGATGATGACCTTGATGCGGTCGGCCATCTTCCTGGCGCGTGCCGGATCAGCCATGGTGCACTTCCTTTCCCGAAGGATGACTTCCCGAAGGATGTCGGGCACGGGGCCCGGACCGCGTGGTCCGAGCCCCGTGCGAGCCGACTACACCCGCGGCTTCTCCTTGAGTTCGATGGTCTCGATCTCGTCGCCGATCTGGATGTCGTTGAACTTGCCGAGACCGATACCGGCTTCGAAGTCCGTGCGCACCTCGGTGACGTCGTCCTTGAAGCGACGCAGCGACTCGATCGCCAGGTTGTCGCCCACGACGATGCCCTCGCGGATGACGCGTGCCTTGGCGTTGCGCGTGATCGTTCCCGACCGCACGATGACACCGGCGATGTTGCCGAACTTCGAGGAGCGGAACACCTCGCGGATCTCGGCGACACCCGACTGGACCTCTTCGAACTCCGGCTTGAGCATGCCCTTGAGGGAGTCCTCGATCTCGTCGATCGCGTTGTAGATGACCGAGTAGAACCGCACGTCGACGCCTTCACGAGCGGCACGCTCGCGCGCCTTCGTATCGGGTCGCACGTTGAAGCCCACGATGATCGCGTTGTCGATCGTGGCCAGGTTGACGTCGGACTCGGTGATCGCACCGACACCGCGGTGGATGATGCGCAGCTGCACGCTGTCGTCCACCTCGATCTTCGTGAGCGACTCCTCCAGCGCCTCGACGGCACCGGAGACGTCGCCCTTGATGATGAGGTTGAGCGACTCGACCTTGCCCTCTTCGAGAGCACGGGTGAAGTCCTCGAGCGAGATGCGCTTGCGGGCCTTGGCAAGCTGGGCGTTGCGCTCGGCTGCCTCGCGCTTCTCGGCGATCTGACGGGCCGTGCGGTCGTCATCCGTCACTAGGAAGGTGTCACCGGCGCGCGGGACGCTCGAGAGGCCCTGCACCTGCACCGGACGCGCGGGGAACGCCTCGTCGACGGCATTGCCGTCCTCGTCGGCCATCGCTCGGACACGGCCGTAAGCCGTACCCGCGACGATGGAATCTCCGACGCGCAGCGTTCCCGACTGGATGAGCACGGTCGCGACGGCGCCGCGACCCTTGTCGAGCTTGGCCTCGATGGCAACGCCGCGAGCGTCCTTGTTGGGGTTCGCGCGCAGGTCGAGCCCGGCATCCGCGGTCAGCAGCACGGCGTCCAGGAGCTCCTGGATGCCGATGTTGTTGCGTGCGGACACGTCGACGAAGATGACGTCTCCGCCGTACTCCTCGGCGACGAGGCCGAACTCGGTGAGCTGCTGGCGCACCTTCTGCGGGTTGGCGTCTTCCTTGTCGATCTTGTTGACGGCGACGACCACGGGAACGCCGGCGGCCTGGGCGTGGTTGAGCGCCTCGATCGTCTGAGGCATGATGCCGTCGTCGGCCGCGACCACGAGGATCGCCATGTCGGTCACCTGGGCACCGCGGGCACGCATGGCGGTGAACGCCTCGTGACCCGGCGTGTCGATGAAGGTGACGGCGCGCTCGAAGCCCTCGTGCTCGGTCCACACCTGGTAGGCACCGATGTGCTGGGTGATGCCACCCGCCTCACCGGCCACCACGTTGGCGTTGCGGATCGCGTCGAGGAGGCGCGTCTTACCGTGGTCGACGTGACCCATGACGGTGACGACCGGCGGACGGATCTCGAGGTCCTCATCCGTCTCGTCGGAGAGCTCCTGGTCGAGGTCGATGTCGAAGCCCTCGAGCAGCTCCTTGTCCTCCTCCTCAGGAGAGACGATCTGGATCTTGTATCCCAGCTCCTCGCCGAGCACCTGGAAGGTGGCCTCGTCGAGCGACTCGGTCGCCGTGGCCATCTCACCGAGGTGGAACAGCACGGTCACGAGCGAGCCGGGGTTGGCGTCGATCTTGTCGGCGAAGTCGGAGATGGATGCTCCGCGGCGCAGACGGATGGCGGTGGTGCCGTTTCCGCGGGGAACGCTCACGCCGCCGAGCGACGGGGCCTCCCGCATCTCGAATTCCTGCCGCTTCGTGCGCTTCGACTTGCGAGCCTTGCTCTTTCCGCCACCGCGACCGAAGGCACCGGCGGTACCTCCGCCGGGTCCGCGACCACGACCGCCGCCACCGGCAGGGCGAGGTCCGCCGAAACCACCGGCGCCGGGAGCTCCACCGGCACCGCCGGGACGCTGCTGGAAGCCGGGACGTGCACCGGCACCGCCGGCGCCGCCGGGACGCTGCTGGAAGCCGGGACGCTGGCCGAAGCCGCCCGGGCGGGCACCCTGACCGGGACCGCCGGGACGCGGGGCACCGGGGCGGGGAGCGGAGGGACGCGGGATGTTGCCGGGGCTGGGACGCTGGCCCATTCCCTGCGCGCTCGCGAACGGGTTGTTGCCCGGACGCGGGATGTTGGTGGGGCGCTGGCCCATGCCCTGGTTCGACGCGAACGGGTTGTTGCCCGGACGCGCGCTGGTGCCTCCAGGACGCGGTGCGCCGGGACGCGGTGCGGTCGACGGCGTCGCGGCGTCCGCTGCGGGGGCGGCCGCCTTCTCGTCGGTTGACACGGCAGCGGCCTGCTCGGCCGCAGCCTTCTCAGCGGCGGCGCGCTGCTCGGCCTCGGCCTGACGCTCGGCGACCGTCTTCGGTGCGCTCGGCATCGGGGCGGCGGGTGCTTCGTCGTCTGCGGCGGGAGCCTGCGTGACGGGCGCTGCCGGCTTGCGGGGTGCCGGGGCGGGGGCGGCCTTCGCTGCGGCAGCCTCCTTGTGGGCGACGCCGGCGGCCTCGAGGGCAGCCTTGAGTCGGCGGGCGACCGGCGGGGCGATCGACGACGACGGCCCCTTGACGTACTCCCCCAACTCCTTGAGCTTGTCGAGGGCGATCTTGCTGTCTACTCCGAGCTCGCTGGCGATCTCGTGCACACGTGGATTTGCAGCCACAATTCTCCTGTCTCGGGTCTGCACCCGGACAGGGGCAGACCATTAGTAACGGACGGTACTCACTTCGAGCCGCTCATTAGTGGTCCATTAGCCGTTCAGCCTGTTCTCTAGATCGGTCGCATCCAGCTGGCCGGCTACCCGTAGTGCACGCCCGAAGGCCCGTTTGCGGACTGCCAGCTGAAAGCACGATGCAGTCGGATGCAGCCACGCTCCTCGCCCGGGCAGAGTCGCGGTCTCATCGACCACGAGTTCTGATTCCCCGGCGACGATTCTCAGAAGTGAGGACCTCGGGGCGCGCGAACGGCATCCGATGCACGTTCTGACGGCATCCATCGTACCCCCATTCGCCGCTCTCACGATGCGCGCGGCTCGCCCGGCGTCGTCGCGGTTCAGTCGCCCTCGAGGATCGAGTCGGGCTGGATGTCGATCTTCGCCCCCGTGAGCTTTGCGGCCAGGCGGGCGTTCTGCCCTTCCTTGCCGATCGCGAGCGAGAGCTGGTAGTCGGGGACGAGAGCGCGCACGGCCTTGAGCGACGCGTCGACGACGTAGGCGCTGGTGACCTTCGCCGGCGAGAGCGCGCTGGCGACGAAGGCGGGTAGGTCGTCGGAGTAGTCGACGATGTCGATCTTCTCGTTGTTGAGCTCGGCTGTGACGGCGCGCACGCGCTGCCCGAGCTCGCCGATGCAGGCGCCCTTGGCGTTCACTCCCGGCTCGGTGGCACGGACGGCGATCTTGGTGCGGTGGCCGGCCTCGCGGGCGAGCGAGACGATCTCGACGACGCCCGATGCGATCTCGGGCACCTCGAGCGCGAACAGCTTGCGGACGAGCGAGGGATGCGTGCGCGACACGGTGATCTGCGGACCCTTCGCCCCCTTGGCGACGCTCGTGACGTAGACGCGGATGCGCGAGCCGTGCGCGTAGTCCTCGCCCGGCACCTGCTCCTCGGGCGGGAGGATCGCCTCGACGCTGCCGAGGTCGACGTGGATCATCCGCGGGTTGGGGCCCTGCTGGATGACGCCGGCGACGATGTCGCCCTCGCGGCCGCGGAACTCCCCCAGCACGGCGTCGTCGGCGATGTCGCGCAGACGCTGGTTGATGACCTGCTTGGCGGCGAATGCCGCGATGCGCCCGAAGTCGCTCGGGCTGTCCTCGGCCTCGCCGACGATGTTGCCCTCCTCGTCGCGCTCGGGCACGAACACGGTGACGTGACCCGACTTGCGGTCGAGCTCGACGCGGGCACCGTCGGGGTCGATGTGGCCGTGGGCGTTCGGGTTCACGTGCTTGAGGTAGGCGGTCAGAATGGCCGACTCGATGATCTGCACGAGTTCGTCGAAGGGGATCTCCTTCTCGCGCTCCATCAGTCGCAGTACGCCGAGGTCGATATCCATCGCCGGCCTCCTCTATTCAGCTCTCGTGTTCACTTGTGCCCCGGCCTGGATTGCTCGGCGGGAACTCTCTAGGGTACCGGATGCGCGCCGCAGCGTTATACGGCGACGACGGATGCGCATCCGTCGTCGGCTTGGCGCCTCAGCGCGCGGCGAGCGCCTCGACGACCTCGCTGATGGCGACGGGCGTGCGCTCGCCGGTCGCCCGGTTCCACACCTCGACGATGCCCTCGGACACGCCGCGACCCGCGATGACGATGGTCGGGATGCCGATGAGCTCGGCGTCGCCGAACTTGACGCCGGGAGAGACCTTGGGGCGGTCGTCGTAGAGCACGCTGAGACCGGCGGCCTCCAGCGAGGCGCTGACGGCCTCTCCGGCGGCGAAGGCGGCCTCGTCCTTGCCGGTCGCCACGACGTGCACGTCGAACGGCGCGACCGAGGCCGGCCAGATGAGTCCCTTGTCGTCGTTGTTGCCCTCGGCGATGATCGCCAGGATGCGGGTGACGCCGATGCCGTAGGAACCCATCGTGACGGTGACGAGCTTGCCGTTCTCGTCGAGCACCTTGAGCCCGAGCACGTCGGCGTACTTGCGCCCGAGCTGGAAGACGTGCCCGATCTCCATGCCGCGAGCGAGCTCGACCGGGCCCGAGCCGTCGGGGGCGGGGTCGCCCGCACGCACCTCGGCGGCCTCGATGGTGCCGTCGGTGGCGAAGTCGCGCCCGGCGACGAGGCCGAAGACGTGTCGACCGTGCTCGTTGGCGCCGGTGATCCAGCCGGAGCCGTCGGAGATGCGGGCATCCGTCAGGTAGCGGATGCCGGTGGCCGACTCCTCGCCGAGGATCGCACCCTGCTCCGACCACGGGCCGATGTAGCCCTTCACGAGGGTGGGGTTCGCCTCGAAGTCGGCCTCCGTTGCTGTCTCGATCTCGGCCGGAGCGAAAGCCACCTCGACGCGCTTCATGTCGATCTCGCGGTCGCCGGGGATGCCGACGACGACGATCTCGCGGTATCCGTCGAGGTGATCGAGCGCGAGGACGACGTTCTTGAGGGTGTCGGCGGCCGTCCACGCTCGACCGTCGGGGCGCGGGTGCGCGCTGTTGGCACGGTCGACGAGCGTCTGGATGGTGGGAGTGTCTGGAGTGTCGAGCACCTCGAGAGGCGTGAGGTGCTCGTAGGAGCGCGTGGGCGGCGCCGTCGTGACGTAGGCCTCGACGTTGGCCGCGTATCCGCCGGCTGATCGCACGAAGGTGTCCTCGCCGACGAGGGTCGGGTGCAGGAACTCCTCGCTGCGCGATCCGCCCATGGCGCCGGCATCCGCCTGCACGATGACGTACTCGAGGCCCAGGCGCGTGAAGATGCGCTCATAGGCGTCCCGCTGCGACTGGTAGGAGGCGTCGAGCCCGGCATCCGTGTAATCGAAGGAGTAGGCATCCTTCATGGTGAACTCGCGACCGCGGAGGAGGCCGGCGCGGGGACGGGCCTCGTCACGGTACTTGTCCTGGATCTGGTAGATCGACAGCGGCAGGTCCTTATAGGAGGAGTACAGGTCCTTCACCAGGAGCGTGAAGACCTCTTCGTGCGTCGGGGCGAGGAGATAGTCCGCGCCCTTGCGATCCTGCAGGCGGAAGATGCCGTCGCCGTACTCGGTCCAGCGGTTGCTCAGCTCGTAGGGCTCGCGGGGCAGCAACGCCGGGAAGTGCACTTCGTGAGCGCCGGCGGCCTCCATCTCCTCTCGGATGATCGCCTCGATCTTCGCCTTCACGCGCAGGCCGAGCGGCAGCCACGCGAACACGCCCGGCGCCTGGCGACGGATGTAGCCCGCCCGCACGAGCAGGCGGTGGCTGGTCACCTCGGCGTCGGAGGGGTCTTCGCGGAGGGTGCGGAGGAAGAAGTTGGTCAGGCGTGTGGGCACCCGCGTAGTTTACGGGGCCGCAGCGTGGCTGAGCGCGAGCGAGCACTCAACCACTCACCGTCGAGGTTTCACCTCGCTCCAATCGCGGTGAGAAGAGCAGCGGCTACGGCGGGCGCGTTACTCGGAAGCTCGATCCCCGCGCCTTGGATTGCGATCGCGTTCGCGCCGTCTGTCGCGTAAAGCCGAGCTTGCGGATTCGCGATTATGTACGCGACGGTTGCGCCGGCCACGGTCACGGGATGGGCGGCAGGATCCGAGGCTCGCGATACTACGGCCGCACCGGCCCCTGCTACCGCGTAGGTACCCAGGGATCCCGCCTGCGCGTCCGGCTCAGCCCAGTAACAGAAAGAATGACCAGGCTTGTGAAGCAGGGCTTGGAACCCTGCGGCCGGCATGTCGTTGCTCGACTGAAAGTTCATCGCGTCGAGTCGGGGTCCACCGAGTAGCGCGGCCGTATCGATCGCCGGGCCGAGTCTGCCGCAGTCCATCACCGTCGGCCAGGCCCCACTCGGCACGGTCCAAGAGAAGTCGACTGGAGCCGTTTTGGCGAGTTCCGCGGTCAACGACGACGACGCGTCGGCAGCGCCATCGCCATACGCAACGCCACTCAGCCAGACCGATCCAACCGTCAGGCTGAAACATGTGCTCGTGTCGGCATCGCTCGCACAATTGCGCTTTGTCGGAGGGGTCGACCGTATGTCGTCTGCTAGCCCGTCGGTGGGCACGGCAACAATGATGACGTCGGTTGTCTCTGACGTAGCGCCCCATTGGCAGATCAGCCCACCATGAGCGTTGACGACCCACCCGTATGGATCCATCGACTGCGAGTTGACCTGTTCGCTTCGACCGAAAGCCTTGCTCACTGAGGCGTCGCTCAATAACGACTGGCAATCGCCTCCGTAGAGAGGTCTGTCAACTGCTGACGCATTGGGCACGTCCATCGTTGGAGAAGGCAGGACGTCCGGGTGAGCTGAGGTGAGCGGTTCACTAGCGCAGCCCGCTAGGAGCAGAACTCCAAATACAACTGCACCGATGCGAATTTCCCCCATGAACATGGATGAAAGTTATCGGCATCCCGGATGCTCGCCCTCACGGATTCCGACCCCAATACGGGGGGTGGCGAACTCCTTCACGCTCCGAGCGATGGGCCACCGATGGTGGCGAGTCCGCCCCTCTGGGTCGCCGATGCAACGCCGCTCCGTCGTCCGTCATCGCCGTAGGCTGTGGCCATGCCCATCCGCCGCGCCCACATCACCTCGTCCGCGGCGCAGTCGGAGTTGACCACGGCCTTGGCGGACCTTCGCGTCGAGTTGAAGATCCCCGCCGATTTCCCGTCCGACGTGCTCGAGGAGGCGCAGGAGGCTGCCTCCGCCGCCGACCCGATGCCGGACCGGGTCGACCTGGGCGCAATCCCGTTCTGCACGATCGATCCGCAGGGGTCGAAGGACCTCGATCAGGCCCTTCATATCGAGCGCGCGGGCGCAGGATTCACGGTGCGGTACGCCATCGCAGACGTGCCGAGCTTCGTGACGCCTGGCGGCGCCCTCGACACCGAGTCCCGCCGGCGCGGACAGACGCTGTACGCCCCCGACGCGCGCGTGCCGCTCTATCCGACCGTGTTGAGCGAGGGTGCCGCCTCCCTCCTGCCCGATGAGGACCGCCGGGCGCTGGTCTGGCGATTCGCGCTCGACGCGCGGGCTCAGGTG
Organism: Orlajensenia flava; assembly: GCF_004801905.1. Classification (GTDB taxonomy): domain Bacteria; phylum Actinomycetota; class Actinomycetes; order Actinomycetales; family Microbacteriaceae; genus Orlajensenia; species Orlajensenia flava. Next base: position 832,224 of record NZ_SSSN01000003.1, read on the forward strand.
ACGGATGTCGCGCTCGATCGTGCGATGGTGCGCTCGGTTCGGCAGTGGTCGTATGTCGATGCGCAGGCGGCCGTTGACGCGGGGATGGCGCCCGAGTCGCTCGAGCTCCTCGCCGTGATCGGCCCCCTGCGGCAACAACTCGAACGCGAGCGCGGTGGGGCGAGCCTCGATGCGCCCGACGAGGAGATCATCCGCACCGAGCACGGCTACGACATCGAACGGCGCTCTCCACTGCCGATCGAGGATTGGAATGCGCAGGTCTCGCTCCTCACCGGTATGGCCGCCGCCACCGTGATGCTGGACGGCGGAGTCGGCATCCTGCGCACCATGCCGCCGGCCGGTGAGGACACGATCGCGGCCTTCCGCAGGCAGACGAAGGCCTTGGGGATCCCGTGGGCGGACGGCGTCGATTACGGCGAGTACCTGCGCTCGCTCGATCGCGACTCCCCCGCCGCTCTCGCGGTGATGCAGGCGGCGTCGGGGCTCTTCCGCGGAGCGGGCTACCTCGCGTTCGCGCGGCGGCCGGCCGAGGATCCAGTTCAGGCGGCCATCGGCGCGCCCTATGCCCACGTGACCGCTCCGCTCCGACGGCTGGTGGATCGATTCGGCCTCGAGATCTGCCACGCGTTGTTGGCCCACGAGTCGGTTCCGGCGTGGGCGCGCGACGGACTGGCTGCTCTCCCCTCCATCATGGGGTCCTCGTCGGCGCTCGCGGGACGGCTGGCTGCGGGGGCTATCGACCGGGTCGAGGCGGCCATCCTCAGCTCACGCGTCGGCGAAACGTTCGATGCCGTCGTGCTGTCGGTGGGAAAAGGTCACGCGCGTGTTCAGCTGCTCGATCCCGTCGTGACGGCGAGCATGGGCGCCGGCGACGCTGCACCCGGTTCCAGCGTGCGTGTTCGGCTGGTGTCGGCCGACGCCGCGACGGGAACGGTCATCCTCGAGCGCGTTCCTCAGGCCGCCGCCGGTTGACCGTCTGAATCAGTCCCCGTCGACGTCCCGCTCATCCGTGTCGGCGAATTCCTCGACCTCGTCGGTCTCGGCCGTCGCCTCGTCGTTGGTCCCCTCGTCGAGAGTGCCCTGACCGTCCGGGTATCCGGCCTGGTCGGGGAATTCAACGCCGCTGGTGTCCGTCATGATCGCTTCCTTCCGGCGGCCGCTGGAGATGGAGAACGCCCGCTCGCCCCAGTGTCACACTGGTGGCGGGCGGGCGTCTCGGGGTTGACGAGCCTCAGTCCGCGAGGATGAGGTAGAGCGCCTTGCGCGTCTCGTCGATCTTCTCGGTGGCAGCCTTGCGCTGCTCATCCGTTGCGGTGTGGCGGAACTGGCCCAGCACACCCATGAGCTTGCCGACGGCCTGGAAGAGCTCCACGGCCGACGCCGCCGGCTGGGGAACGGATGCCCAAGCGCGGTTCAGCTCGTCCTCGTGGTCGGCGACATACGCGCGACCATCGTCGGTGAGCTCGAACTCCGTCTTGCGGCCCTCGCCGACCGGAGTGATGAGGCCCTCGTCGACGAGCTGCTGCAGGGTGGGGTAGACCGACCCGGGGCTGGGGCGCCAGGCGTCGTCGGTCTTCTCGGCGACCGCCTTGATGATGGCGTAGCCGTTGAGCGGGCCGTCGCCGAGCAGCGAGAGGATCGCCGATCGCACGTCGCCCTTGGCGCGGCGTCGGCCACCGGGGCCGCCGAAACCGGGGCCGAAGCCTCGACCGAAACCGGGGCGCTCGGGCCAGCCGGCCATGCGCGGGCCGCCGCCGAAGCCGTGGCCGTCGTGGTGGAAGCGATGCTCATCGGCATGCATCCGGGTGTTGTATGAAGTGAAGTGTTCGCGTTTCATGAGCGCAGACATCCTTTCGTCCGGCTCTGTGAAGAGAGCCATCGCAGAACTTCTGCGATGGGTTAACGATATATCGGTGAATAGTCTTCTGTCAAGTGGACGCGCGAAATTTTCGTCAACAGGGCGGGGTGGTTACCGCGCGCCGGGATGCGCGTTGTGGCACCGCGGCGTCGTAGGATGCGCGTTTTGGCACCGACCCGTCACAGGATGCGCGTTATGGCACCAAGGCGCGACCATTCCTCGCAACACGTCATGGCGAGGAGCCAGCTCGCTTCGAGCGGATGCGCGTTATGGCACCGCACCGTCGACGGGATGCGCGTTATGGCACCGCGCCGTCGACGGGATGCGCATTGTGGCACTGCGCCGTCGACGGGATGCGCGTTATGGCACTTTCGCGCTCCGCCGTGGTCAGCCGGCGATGATCAGCCGGGCGGAGATCAGCTGACGCTGACGACCGGCGCGCCCACCGAGGCGTCGCCCGATTCGGCGGCGATGCGGTTAGCCTCGGCGATCAGCGTCGCCACGATCTCGCTCTCGGGAACGGTCTTGATGACCTCGCCCTTGACGAAGATCTGGCCCTTGCCGTTACCGGACGCGACGCCGAGGTCGGCCTCGCGGGCCTCACCGGGTCCGTTCACGACGCAACCCATGACGGCGACGCGCAGGGGAACGCTCATGCCCTCCAGGCCATCCGTCACGTCGTTGGCGAGCTTGTACACATCGACCTGCGCGCGTCCACACGACGGGCATGAGACGATCTCGAGCTTGCGCTCGCGGAGGTTGAGCGACTGCAGGATCTGCAGACCGACCTTCACTTCTTCGACGGGAGGCGCGCTGAGCGAGACGCGGATAGTGTCGCCGATGCCCTCAGAGAGCAGGATGCCGAACGCCGTTGCGCTCTTGATCGTGCCTTGGAACGCGGGGCCGGCCTCGGTGACGCCGAGGTGCAGGGGCCAGTCGCCGCGTTCGGCAAGCAGGCGGTAGGCCTTGACCATCACGATCGGGTCGTTGTGCTTGACGGAGATCTTGAAGTCGTGGAAGTCGTGCTCCTCGAACAGGCTCGCCTCCCAAACGGCACTCTCCACAAGCGCCTCGGGGGTGGCTTTGCCGTACTTCTGCATGATGCTCGGCTCGAGCGACCCGGCGTTCACGCCGATCCGGATGGAGACGCCGGCTGCTTTGGCCGCGGCCGCGATGGCGCCGACCTGGTCATCGAACTTGCGGATGTTGCCGGGATTGACGCGCACGGCCGCGCATCCGGCGTCGATCGCCGCGAACACGTAGTTCGGCTGGAAGTGGATGTCGGCGATCACCGGGATCTGGCTCTTCTTGGCGATGATCGGCAGCGCCTCGGCGTCGTCGCGGCTCGGCACGGCCACGCGCACGATGTCGCAGCCGGACGCCGTCAACTCGGCGATCTGCTGCAGCGTCGCGTTGATGTTCGGCGTCGGCGTCGTGGTCATCGACTGCACGCTGATCTGCGCGTCACCACCGACGAGGACCTTGCCGACCTTGATCTGGCGGGACTTGCGTCGGGGGGCCAGGACCTCCGGGACTTTGGGCATTCCGAGATTCACAGCGGGCACCATGCAAGCTTACGCGTGAGGTGATGAACACCGACTGTAAGCGGGGACCCCGTCGTGTCGGCCCTCAGCCGATGTGGCGCACCAACGCAGCCAAGAACTCGTCGAAATGCTCGAGGTGCGGCGAGTGCCCGCAGTCCGGGAGGACGATCTCCTCGAACGATCCGCCCGCGGCGGCGTAGCGCTCAAGGATCGCCCGCGTTTGGGCGATCATCGGTTGGGGCGGCGCGACATCCGCTCCGGGCCATTCGGGGATGACGCCGAGTTGGCCCAGGAAGTTGAGGTCGAACAGGCTGGTGTCCGAGACGATGACGTCGTCTGCTCCGCGGATCCAGAGGATGTCGGGCTTGTCGGGGACGTCGACGATTCCGGTGAGGTCGAGGTGGGTCGGCGCCATCGTGTTGAGCACTCCGCGCGTTCCGGGCGCGAAGCCGGGCCAGTTCTTACTCGGGAACCCGTCTCCGGGATAGTTGTCGATGCCCGTCGCGGTCGTCAGCATCGAGGCGACCCAGATCTGGTCGTGCTCGGAGGTGAGCGGCGGCTTCACGTAGGTGCCGAGGTAGACCGACAGCGGTGAGGCCGGGGCGTCGGCCGTCGTGTCGCCGGCCGCCAGACGCGCGATGAAGTCCGGGTTCCCTTCCCCCCCGCCGGTGCCGGCGGCATCCGGCGTCATAAGCGAACCATCGGCGCCGGTTCCTCCGAAGCCGTACGGCGACACGGGCGCCTGCAGCGTCAGCGAGGCGACGCGCTCCGGATGGTCGATCAGGTACTGCATCGCCACTCCGCCGCCCATGCTCCACCCCACCAGGTGCACGCGGTGCAGCCCGAGGGTCTCGACGACGGACGCCACGTCGTCGGCGTAGTCGCGGAGTCCGCGAGTCGCGTCGACCGGAAGGGTCTCGCTGCCGCCGAAGCCGCGCAGGTCGATCGCGAGGGCGCGTACGTCGTCCGGGAGCGCGAGCATGGTGGGCTGCCAGAACAACGACGACGAGACGTTGCCGTGGACGAAGACGACGGTCTTCGACGCGTCGGCAGCGGGCCGCTCGAGCACCTGCGCTCTCAGGCGAGGAGTCTGCACGGTGGTCGCGACGATGCCGTCGAACAGGGTCTGGTCCATGGTTCCTCGATTCATTGGATATGGTCTCGATACGCGTGCTCGCTGCGTTCTCGGGCTACTCGACCGGCAGGCGACACGAGCGACGGGCGGCGGATTCCGGGCTACTCGACCGGAACGGTTGCAGGCTGATCGAGCGACGGGACGGCGATGCGCAGCGGCGGCTCGGTCGCGGCGACGACCTCGTCGATGCTGACTCCCGGCGCGAGTTCGACCAAGTCCAGTCCGGTCTCGGTCACGTCGATCACCGCGAGGTCCGTGATGATGCGATGCACGACAGCTCGGCCGGTCAATGGCAATGAGCAGGCGTTCACGATCTTCGGCGACCCGTCGCGAGCGGTGTGCTCCATGAGCACGATGACCCTGCGGGCGCCGTGCACCAGGTCCATGGCGCCGCCGGGACCCTTCACCATCTTTCCGGGGATCATCCAGTTGGCCAGGTCTCCGGATGCGCTGACCTGCATCGCCCCGAGGATGGCCGCGTCGATCTTGCCGCCCCGTATCATGCCGAAGCTCGTGGCTGAGTCGAAGAACGCTGCCCCCGGCAGCACGGTCACGGTCTCCTTGCCGGCGTTGATGAGGTCGGGATCGACCGCATCCTCCGTCGGATACGGCCCGACGCCCAGGATGCCGTTCTCGCTCTGCAGCACGACCGTCATGCCGGCCGGCACGTAGTTGGGCACGAGCGTCGGCAGTCCGATGCCGAGGTTCACGTAGGAGCCGTCAGCCAGCTCCGCTGCCGCGCGCGCGGCCATCTGTTCGCGGGTGAGTGCCATCTCACGCCTCCTTCGTCGCGGTCGACGACACGGTGCGTCGCTCGATGCGCTTCTCGACATCCGTTCCGACGACGACGATGCGGTCCACGAACACACCGGGCAGGTGTACAGCGTCGGCGTCGAGCTCGCCGGCCTCGACGATCTGCTCGACTTCCGCGATGCAGAGCCGCCCCGCCATCGCGGCGAGCGGCGAGAAGTTTCGGGCCGACTTGTCGAACACGAGGTTGCCGTGCCGGTCTGCGAGCTTCGCGTGCACGAGGGAGAAGTCGGTGGAGATCGCCTCCTCGAGAACGAACTCCTTCTCGACGCCCCGCACGGCGAACGGCTGGACCTGCTTCGGCGCCGAGGCCACGGCGATGGACCCGTCGGTGTTGTACCGACGAGGCAGACCTCCCTCGGCCACTTGCGTGCCGACGCCGGTCTGCGTGAAGAATCCGGCGATGCCGCTTCCTCCCGCCCGCAGCTTCTCGGCGAGGGTGCCCTGCGGCGTCAGCTCCAGTTCGAGTTCGCCCGAGAGGTACTGCCGCTCGAACTCCTTGTTCTCGCCGACGTACGACGAGGTCATCTTGCGGATGCGCTTCGCCGCCAGCAGCACGCCCAGCCCCCAATCGTCGACGCCGCAGTTGTTCGAGACGATGTCGAGCCCGTCGGGTCCGGCCGCTAGCAGGGCGTCGATCATTACCATCGGTATGCCGCAGAGCCCGAATCCGCCCACCGCGATGCTGGCACCGCTCGGGATGTCGGCCACCGCCTCTTCGGCTGAGCCGACCACCTTGTCGATCGTCACAGGGTCCCCTCTCCGGCGGGCATCGTCGCCCGCACGAGTTGCGCGCTGATGACGGGGGCGACCTGATCGGCGCCCCGGTCGCTCAGCACGATCGTGTAGTGGTTCACATCCTGCACCTCGTGAGTACGGATGTGCGGGATGCCGGCGGTCTCCCGCGCGACGTCGGCGGGGGTGTACAGCGGCGCCGCGTCGAGCAGGCCGCGAGGCGCGCGCAGGAAGTCGATCGGCAGGTCGAGGCTGTGAAGCGCTTCGGAGTAACCGTCGGACCCGTCCATCTGCAGAGAGTTCTCCGCGATCGCGTTCGGATCGGCCGATGAGTGCAGGTGCGGTTCCACGCCGTCGAGGTCGTAGTCGACGTAAGCGGCCATTTCGGCGTTCCAATACGGTCCGAGGGCCGGATGCGCGAGCCAGAACTGCCGGTACGCCTCACGCGACGCGAACTCCATCGTGAGCCGTGTCAGGGCGGGCCCGAGAGTGGCAGCGGCGGCATCCTGCGCGGCCACGCCGGCCGGCGGCGCGATCGGGAGCCCGCCATCCACGAGCACGAGGGAGCTGACGCGATCGGGATGCATCGCCGCCAGCAGGACGGAGACGAATCCGCCCATGGAGTGACCGACGACCACGGCCCGGTCGATCTCGAAGTGGTCCAGAACCCGCAGCATGTCCTCCGCCTGGGCGGGCATGCCGAACGGGGACGGCAGCGCGTTGCTGCGGCCGCGACCGCGCAGGTCGGGGGCGATGAAGCGGGTGCCGGGCAATCGTTCGACGATGAGCGGCCAGCTCAGGTGCGTGGCCGTGATGCCGTGCGGGGCGAGGATGGGTACGCCGTCGGCATCCGGATTCCACACCCCGCCCGCGAGCTCGCCGCCCTCGACCGGCGCACGGAATGTCCGGTAGGCGGTCACCGCGCGCTCCATCCGCCGTCGATCGTGTAGCTGGCACCGGTGACCATGCCCGAGTGCTCACCCACCAGCCAGAGGGCGAGGCTCGCGACCTCCTCCGGCTCGACCAGTCGCTTGATGGCCGGCTCCGTGAGCATGATCTTCTCGAGCACGTCCTCCTCGGGGATGCCGTGAACCCTGGCCTGGTCCGCGATCTGCTTCTCGACGAGCGGCGTGCGCACATACGAGGGATCGATGCAGTTGCTCGTCACACCGTGCTCGGCTCCCTCCAGCGCCGTGACCTTCGACAGCCCCTCCAGCCCGTGTTTCGCCGCCACGTAGGCGGCCTTGAACGGCGAGGCGCGCAGTCCGTGCACGCTGGACAGATTGAGCACCCGGCCCCAACCACGGTCGTACATGCCGGGAAGGGCCGCACGGATGAGCAGGAACGGCGCCTCGAGCATGATGCGGAGGATGAGCGAGAACTTCTCGGGGTCGAACTGCTCGATGGGGCTCACCTGCTGGATGCCAGCGTTGTTCACGAGGATGTCGCACTCGAGGCTGAGACCGGCGAGTGCGGCGGTGTCGGAGAGGTCGATCTGCCACGCCTCGCCGCCGAGTTCGGCGGCGAGCCTGGAGGCGGCCTCCCCATTGACATCGGCGATGGTGACGGATGCGCCAGCTCTCGCGAACCCCTCCGCGCACGCGCGACCGATGCCGCTCGCTCCGCCTGTGACGAGTGCCCGGCGGCCGCTGAGATCGGTCATGATGTGCACCTCCTCGTGCCCTCTCGTCGACGCTAGCGGATCGCAGGTCGAGCTTCGCGCATCCGATCGTCCGTCGAGCTACGTAAACTTCTGAGAGCGGCGCGAGCAGCGGCGCCTGACGAAGGAGTCACATCCCATGAGCACGACCGAGGTCGTCATCCTGTCCGGTTCGCGCACCCCGCAGGGCCGGGTGAACGGGCAGTTCGCCGCCCTCAGCGCGGTGCAGCTCGGCACCATCGCCATCCGCGACGCCATCGAGAAATCGGGCGTGAGCGTCGAGGACATCGACGCAGTGCTGATGGGCCAGGTGCTGCAGGCCGGTGCCGGCCAGAACCCGGCCAAGCAGAGCGCGGTCGCCGCCGGCATCCCGTGGCGCGTCCCGGCGATGACGCTCAACAAGGTGTGCCTGTCTGGTCTCGCGGCGGTCATCGACGCGGCACGGATGATCCGGCTCGGCGAGGCGTCCGTCGTCGTTGCGGGCGGCCAGGAGTCGATGACGAATGCCCCCCACCTGCTCCCCGGCTCGCGACGGGGTTGGGCGTACGGAAGCGTGACGATGCTCGACCACGCCGCCTATGACGGACTCACCGATGCGTTCGACGGCGTCTCGATGGGCGAATCGACGGAGCACCACAACGGCGAGCGCGGAATCGGACGCGCCGAGCAGGACGAGATCGCCGCCGCATCGCATCAGCGTGCCGGCGCGGCCGCCGCCGCGGGCGGCTTCGACGACGAGATCGTCGCTGTCGAGGTTCCCCAGCGCAAGGGCGACCCGCTGGTCGTGACGACGGATGAGGGTGTGCGCCCCGACTCGACCGTCGAGACGCTCGCCGGTCTCCGCCCCGCGTTCACCAAGGACGGCACCGTGACGGCGGGCAATTCGTCGCCCCTGTCGGATGGCGCGAGTGCGCTCGTCGTCGCCAGCCGCTCCTACGCCGAGGAGCACGGGCTCGAATGGCTCGCCGTCGTCGAGGCGTCCGGGCATGTCGCCGGGCCTGACAACTCGCTGCACTCCCAGCCGTCCAACGCGATCGCCGCAGCGCTCTCACGGCAGGGATGGCAGGCATCCGACCTCGACGTCGTGGAGATCAACGAGGCCTTCGCCGCCGTGTCCTATCAGTCGACTCGCGACTTGGACCTCGATCACGCGATCGTCAACGCGCAGGGCGGTGCGATCGCGCTCGGCCATCCGATCGGCGCATCGGGAGCGCGCCTGGCCCTGCACGCGGCACACGAGCTCGCTCACCGCGGCTCGGGCAGGGCGGCCGTAGCCCTTTGCGGCGGTGGCGGCCAGGGGGATGCGCTCCTCTTGTCCCGCTGAGCACCCGTTCACCGTCGCCGAGAACGCAGTTCTTGCGGGTGCCGGGCCTCGCGCACCCGCAGAGAGTGCGTTCTCGACGGAGGGAGGGACCAGAGGGTGAACGTCAGCCGAAGAGGTTGATGGGCTTCACGATGTCGGCGTAGATGAGCAGCGCGCTCATGCCGCCGAGGATGATGACGACTGCGAAGGTGAGCGGCATCAGCTTGGCGATGTCGACCGGTCCAGGATCGCGCTTGCCGCGCAGCTTCGCGAACCACCGGCGGACGCCCTCGTACAGGGCGCCGGCGATGTGACCGCCGTCTAGCGGCAGGAGCGGGATGAGGTTGAAGACGAAGAGTGCGACGTTGAGCGAGGCGACGAGCCCGATGAGCGTGGCGATCTTTCCCTGGATCGGCGCGTCGAGGGCGGCGACCTCTCCAGCGACCCGGCCGACGCCGACGACGCTGATGGGTCCGTTGGGGTCGCGCTCGCCCGATCCGAAGGCGGCGTTGGCGATGGCGATCATCCGCTGCGGCAGGTTCAGGATCATGCCGCCGACAGCGGTGATGTTGTTCCCGACGGCCGGCAGCACCGCCGTGATGGGCTGAGGAACGAGCTGGCTCGCCGGTCCGATGCCGACGAAGCCGACTTGGGCCGTCTCGGGTTTGCCGTTCGACCCCACGACGGCCTTGCCGTCAGCGTCGTAGACGGGACGCTCGGTCAGCAGCGGCGTGACGGAGAGCGTCTTCCGCGCGCCGTCGCGCTCGACCACCACGGAGAGGGCGTCGCCTGACGAGTCGCGGATGACGGCGGTCGACGCATCCCAACTGGTCACGGGCTTGCCGTCGATCGAGACGAGGCGGTCGCCGGGCAGCATCCCTGCTGCGGCGGCGGGAGCAACGGGATCGCTGCTGGTGCAAGTCTGGCTGGTGCTGGATGCCGGCACCACGCACTTGGAGACGCTTCCCACGGTCGTCGACGCCTGGGCGGTGCCGAAGCCCATCAACAGGACGCCGAAGAGCACGACCGCGATGACGAGGTTCATGAACGGGCCGCCGAGCATGACGATGATGCGCTTCCAGACCGGGAGCAGGTAGAAGGCGCGGTGCTCGTCGCCCGCGGTGATGGTGTCGGCACTCGCGGCACGGGCATCCGCGGCCATCCGTCCGAAGTAACCGGGCTTGCCGGCCTCTCGCTCGTCGATGCCGTCGTCGATGGCCTCGGTGAACGGTCCGCTGTCGGTGCGACCCTCCTGCACCATCGTGCTGAAGAAGCCGGTTCCCCCAGCTTTGACCTTCTCCCCATCGTGCGGCGGGAACATGCCGATCATGGAGATGTAGCCGCCGAGCGGGATGGCCTTGACGCCGTACTCCGTCTCACCCCTGCGCTTGGAGAAGATAGTCGGCCCGAAGCCGATCATGTACTGCGTCACCTTGACGCCGAACAGCTTGGCCGGGACGAGATGGCCGATCTCGTGCAGCGCGATGGAGATCGCGACGCCCAGGGCGAGCACGAGCACGCCGATGATGAAGGGCAGGACGGTATCCACGATGCCAGAGTAGCGCCGAGAACCTTGGAGGGCGCTGGTGGGTGGCCGAGAGCCGCCCGATCAATTGCCGACGACTCAGCCGGCCTGATCAATTGCCGACGACTCAGCAGGGTCCGATCGGTCGCTGACGACTCAGCCCCGTCCGATCAGGTGCTGACGACTCAGCCGGTCCGCTCAGTTCGACGTCTCAGCCGTGCCGATCGGCGAGCCCCGGTCAGCGGCCGGTGGCGATGAGCCGATCCGCCTCCGCGCGCGCCCAGCGCTCGGCTTCGGCGAGCGATCCGACGGTCAGCGGGGCCGCGTCTGGAGAGTAGGCGTCGAGCACGGCCTGCACGGTGTCGAGGATGCCGAGGTACGACAGACGTCCGTCGTGGAAGGCGTGCACCGCCTGCTCGTTCGCCGCATTGAAGACGGCAGGATGCGCTCCGCCTGCCTGTCCGACGCTCTTCGCGAGTGCGACGGCCGGGAAGGCCGCGTCGTCGAGCGGCTCGAAGGTCCAGCTGTGCGCGGTGGTCCAGTCCAACGGCCGACCCACGCCGGCCACCCGGTGCGGCCAGTCCAGGCCGAGGGAGATGGGCAACCGCATGTCGGGCGGAGAAGCCTGGGCGATGGTCGATCCGTCGACGAACTCCACCATCGAGTGCACGATCGACTGCGGATGCACGGTCACGTCGATGTGCTCGTACGGCACGTCGAAGAGCAGGTGGGCCTCGATGACCTCGAGGCCCTTGTTAACCAGGGTGGCGGAGTTGGTGGTGACGACGAGCCCCATGTCCCAGGTGGGATGGGCGAGCGCCTGGGCGGGCGTGACATCCGCGAGCTCGGCCCGCGTGCGGCCGCGGAATGGGCCGCCCGACGCGGTGAGCACCAGCCGACGCACCTCGTCGGCCGTGCCCGAGCGCAGCGCCTGCGCGATGGCGGAGTGCTCGGAGTCCACCGGCACGATCTGGCCCGGAGCGGCCAGTGCCGTGACCAGGTCGCCGCCCACGATGAGGGACTCCTTGTTGGCCAGGGCCAGCGTGCGCCCGCACTCGAGGGCGGCGAGCGTCGGACCGAGCCCGATCGACCCGGTGATGCCGTTGAGGACGACGTCGGCGTCGACCGATCTCACTAGCTGCTCGGCCTCGTCGATTCCGAGGGCGACATGCTCGACGCGGTGGGCTCGTGCCTGCTCATGAACCAGGTCGGCGCGTGTTCCCGCCGCCAAGCCGACCACCTCGAATCGATGGCCGTTGGCCGTTATCACGTCGAGCGCCTGCGTGCCGATGGAACCGGTCGATCCGAGGATGATGACTCTGCGCACGCGACGACTCTACGCTCAGGCCCGCATGCCCGCCCCGGTATGCATCGCGGGTTAAGGTGTCCGAATGGCCGACGACGCTGAGCAGGGCACTGCCGCCCTCCCCATCCGTCGCCCCGGCTTCGTCTATGCACTCGGCAAGGTCATCCTCTGGCCGATCGTGCTGCTCTATTTCCGGCCGCGCATCTCAGGTCGTGGCAATGTCCCCCGCACCGGTCCGGTGATCTTCGCCAGCAACCACCTCTCCTTCATCGACAGCATCGCCATCCCCGTCGCGGCTCCCCGGCGGCTCCAGTTCATGGCGAAGTCGCACTACTTCGAGGGAACCGGCTTCCGCGGCGCCATCAGCCGATGGTTCTTCACGGCGATCGGCGTGGTCCCCGTCGAGCGTGGAGCGGGCGGGTCGGGCCAGGAGTCGCTGGATGCCGGCAAGCGCATCCTCGAATCCGGCGGGGCGTTCGCGCTGTATCCCGAGGGCACCCGCTCCCTCGACGGCCGGCTGTACAAGGGGCGCACCGGGGTGGCCTTCCTCGCCCTGACGACCGGTGCGATCGTCGTTCCGGTCGGGGTCGCCGGCACCGACCGCATCCAGCCCGTCGGCACACGCTTTCCGCGGCCCCACCGGTTCTCGGTGTCGTTCGGCGAGCCGATCGACGTGAGCGTGCACGGTCCGGCCTCGTCGGGTCGTGCGCGCCGACACGCGACGGATGAGATCATGGCGGCCATCCATGCCCTCAGCGGTCAGGAGTTGGCCGGCGCGTACAACGAGGCCCCGCAGTCGGGAGTCGCCCGGCTCGTCGACCGGGTGCTTCCCCGAGAGCGCCGCTGAGTACTTGCTCAGCGCACGCCGATAGGGTTCATCGGGTGAGAGCCGAGCGACGACGCCCCATCCCCCGCCGCATCGTCGAGGCACTCGCCGCCACCGTCATCGCGATCATGGTGGCGCTCGCGCTGCCGGGGGCCCCCGCTGCCTCCGCCGCTCCCCTGACAACGACGCCCGCCCCGGCTCTGCTGCCCACGAAGGCCGGCACTCTGCCGACGGACAGCGGCGACTTCCACGCCGGGCGCATCATCAGCGACTACAACTTCTACAACGCCTACGCGATGACCGAGGAGCAGATCGGCGAGTTCCTGAGCTCGCTGCGGTGCACTCCCCGCGATGCATCGCCCTGCCTGAGCGACTATCGCGAGACGACGACCGATCAGCCCGCCCAGGAGCGCGGGCACTGCGATGCCTACCGGGGCGGGGTCGACGAGACGGCCGCACGCATCATCGCGCGCGTGTCCGTCGCGTGCGGCATCAGTCCGCGAGTACTGCTCGTACTGCTGCAGAAGGAGCAGTCGCTCCTGACTCACCCCGACGCCCGGGGCTACCTGCGGGCGACGGGCTACGCCTGCCCGGACACGGCCGACTGCGACACGAAGTACTTCGGATTCTTCAATCAGGTCTACAACGCCGCCTGGCAGTTCCGGCAGTACACGGTGCATCCTGTTCGCGCCTACGCCGTCGGCGACGTCGCCGTGCCGTTCAGTCCCGATCCGGCGTGCGGCGCATCCGTCGTCGACATCGAGAACCAGGCGACCGCGAATCTCTACAACTACACCCCGTACCAGCCCAACGACGCGGCCCTGGCCGACCTGCGGGGTGAAGGCGACAGATGCTCCAGCCACGGCAACCTCAACTTCTGGCTGCTCTACTCCAAGTGGTTCGGTGATCCGCTCACCGAGCCGTTCCCCACCATCTTCGGACCGTGCGCGAACATCGAGGGCGGCGTGGCCTGCCGGGCTCCCGAGTGGACGTTCACCGGCGCGTGAGCGTGAGTCAGTGGCCGTCGCTCCCGTCTACGAGGATGGTCGGCTCGTGGCGCACCGGGAAGTTCACCGACGACGCGATGTAGCACTTGGCGCTCGCCTCCTCGTGGATCACCCTCGCTGTCTCGACCATCGAGGAATCAGCCACGGTGACGCGGGGATGCAGGGTGACCTCCGTGAAGTGCCCGCCGCCGTCGCTCGTGCTCACCATCGTGCCCGTGGCGGCATCCGTGTAGGCGGTGACCACGACGCCGTGAAGGGTGGCGACGTAGAGGTAGGAGAGCAGGTGGCATTCGGCGAGGGCCCCGATCAGCATGTCCTCCGGATTCCATCGATCGGCGTCGCCGTGGAACGGGGTGTCAGCTGACACGCCGAGCGACGGCTTGCCGTCGACCCGCAGTTCCCCCAGGCGCGAGTACGCACGGTATCCGCTCGTGCCGCTCCCGGTATTGCCCTGCCATTCCAGCGTCAGTTCGTAGCGGTGATCGACGTCCATGAGCTCTCCTTCCACCTCGGCGGCGAGCGGTAGGCTGGCGTCACCATGACTACTGCCACCTCTGCTCCCGTCGCCCCGGTCTACACCGTTTCACAGGAACGCCGCATCGTCACGGCCATTCCCGGCCCGAGGTCCCAGGAGTTGCACGAGCGCCGTCGCGCCGTGGTCTCCGAGGGCGTCTCATCCGTGCTCCCCGTGTACATCGCGAAGGCCAACGGTGCCGTGCTGGTCGACGTCGACGGCAACCAGTTCCTCGACTTCGGAGCCGGCATCGGCGTGACCACCGTCGGCCACACCGAGGCGCACGTCGTCGAGGCCGCCGCGGAGCAGCTGCAGGATGTCATCCACACGCTGTTCACCATCACGCCCTACGAGGAGTACGTGCGCGTCGCCGAACTGCTCGCCGAGCACACGCCCGGCGACTGGGCCAAGAAGACCGTCCTGGTCAACTCGGGCGCCGAGGCCGTGGAGAACGGCGTCAAGATCGCCCGCAAGTACACCGGCCGTCGCGCCGTCGCGGTGCTCGATCACGCCTACCACGGCCGCACGAACCTCACGATGGCCATGAACTACAAGGCCATGCCCTACGCGACCGGGTTCGGCCCGCTCGCCGGCGACGTCTACCACGCGCCGAGCTCCTACCCCTACCACGACGGCCTGTCGGGAGCGGATGCCGCCGCCCGCACGACGTCCTGGCTGGAGAAGGTCGTCGGCGCATCCGACCTGGCTTGCCTCGTCGTCGAGCCGATCCAGGGCGAGGGCGGCTTCATGGTTCCGGCAGAGGGCTACCTGCCCGCCCTGCAAGAGTGGTGCACCGCCAACGGCGTCGTGCTCATCGCCGACGAGATCCAGAGCGGCATGGCGCGCTCGGGCCACTACTACGCGAGCGAGGTGTTCGGCCTCGAGCCCGACCTGGTGCTCACCGCCAAGGGCATCGCCGGCGGACTGCCGCTGGCCGCCGTCACCGGTCGCGCCGAGATCATGGACTCCTCGCAGCCCGGTGGGCTCGGCGGAACCTTCGGAGGAAACCCGGTCGCCTGTGCGGCAGCCGTCGCCGTGTTCGAGTCGATCGAGGCCAACGACCTGCTCTCGCAGGCATCGCGCATCGGGGACACGCTCAAGGACGGGCTCGCCGAGCTCGCGGCCGACTACGACATCATCGGCGACATCCGCGGTCACGGAGCGATGATCGCCATCGAGCTCGTGAAGTCCGGCACCGCTCAGACCACCAAGGAGCCGTTCGCGGCCGCGGTGACGCACATCGCCGAATACGCCGCCCAGCAGGGCGTGCTGTTCCTCACCGCCGGAACCTACGGCAACGTGCTGCGCTTCCTGCCGAGCCTGGCGGTGACCGACGAGCTCATCGCCGACGGCCTGTCGGTGCTGCGCGACGCGCTGGCCACGCTCGAGCGCCCGTGACCCAGACGATCTCCGTCGCAGACGCCGTCGAACTAGCCGTCGTGGAACGCAGTGGTTTCATCGAGTCGCGCCATGCAGGCGCCGCCGTCGTACTCTCGCCGACCGGCGAGGTCGTCCGCACTCTGGGGGACGTGAGCACCCCGATCTTCCCGCGCTCCTGCCTCAAGCCGTTCCAGGCTGTCGCCGTCATGTCGAGCGGCGTCACGTTGCGTGGCGAGGACGCCGCCATCGCCACGGCGAGTCACTCCGGAACGGCGCGCCACATCGACCTGGTACGCGGAATCCTGATGCGCTCGGGCATCCCCGAATCCGCGCTGGGCTGTCCAGCCGCACTCCCCCAGGACAGCGCAGCACGCGACGCCGTCCTGCGCGCAGGCGGAGGCCCGTCGCGCATCGCGATGAACTGCTCGGGCAAGCACGCCGGCATGCTGGCTGCCTCAGCCGCGAACGGCTGGGACCTCGAGAGCTACCTCGACCCCGAGCATCCGATCCAGAAGAGGGTGCTCGACATCCTCGAGCGCTTCACGGGCGAGCGGCCGGCAGCTATCGGCGTCGACGGATGCGGAGCGCCCATCCACGCGATCTCCCTCACCGCCCTCGCGCGCGGCATCCACCGCGTCACGACCTCGACCCCGTCGTCGCCGTTCGCGATCTACCGCGAGGCCGGCGTCATCACCGAGGCCGTGCGCGAGCATCCGTGGATCATCGCCGGACCCGGTCTCGGCGACACCATCTGCATCGAGCGCCTGGGGGTGTTCTCCAAGTACGGTGCCGAGGGGTCCATCGTCATGACAGCACCCGATGGCACGACGATCGCCGCCAAGGTGCTCGACGGATCGACGCGCGCCGTGCACGCGATCGGGCTGCGGCTGCTCGCCGAGCAGGGTGCCCTCGACAGCGACGCCGTCGACGCCGTGGTGACGGAACTCGACCTCTGGGTAATGGGCGGCGACGAGCGCGTCGGCAGCATCCGCGCCACCGTCTGAGAGCTCGCGCCGCTGGGCGCCATCCGTGACGAACTTCTCGCACATCCGTGACGAAACTCCCACTCGACTCGTCATAGCTGCAGAGGCGATTTCCTCGCCCGTGACGAGAAGGAGTTGCACCCATGGCCAACATGACCACCGCCACCACCGCATCCAGCGGCACCACAATGTCGACGTCGGGCGGCGGGCGAACCGTCATCAACGACTCCGTGGTCGCGAAGGTCGCGGGCATCGCCGCTCGTGAGGTTCCCGGCGTCCACGCCCTCGGCGGCGGCGCCGCGCGCGTGATGGGCGCGATCCGAGACGCCATGAGCAGCACCGACCTGAGCCAGGGCATCAGCGTCGAGGTCGGCGAGACCCAGGTGGCCGTCGACGTGACCATCGTGGCCGAGTACCCGGTGCCGCTGCAGGATGTCGCCTCGCGCGTGCGCTCGGCCGTCACCACGGCGATCGAGACGCTCGTCGGAATGGACGTGACCGAGGTCAACGTGACCGTCAACGACGTCAACCTGCCGTCCGACGACAGCGATTCGGCCGCCGAGTCGCGCGTGCTCTGATGACGGCCACCAAGTTCGGTGCGCTGATCGCCGGGATCCTCGCGCTGGTCTGGATCTGGTGGGGCTTCTGGGCCTTCGTGCTCGTCGCCCTCGCCATGGTCGTCGGCGCGTTCGTCGGACGCATCGTCGACGGGCGGCTGGATGTCAGCTCGCTCATCGACGCCGTCCGCGGCAAGCGCTCCTCGTCGTGAGCGAGGTGAGCGAACCGGCCCCCCGCGGTCGGACCACCGTCACCTCGCGCGCGCTCACCCGGGTGAGCGAAGCCGTGGCAGCCGAGACTTTCGGCGTGCGCTCCGGTGACGTGCGAGTCGATCTCTCGGATCGGAACGGCCTGCTCGCGCTGGTGGTGAACACCCCGATCCGGGTGGCGCCGCTCGCCGGCATCGATCGAAGCGGCGGGATGCGCGACAGCACCATCATCGAACGTGCGGCGCGCGGCCAGGGCTCGATCCACTCATCGGTCACCGCCATCACGGGTGCCGAGATCGCCCATGTCACCGTGCATCTCACGGGGGTCGACATCGCCCGGCAGGAACGTGTGCGATGAGCGAGCCCTCGACGTATCGGCGCACGCAGTCGACCTATCGACGCATCCTGCGCCGGGAGACCCACTCCCCCCGGTCGGTGCTCGCCATCACGGTGGCCGTCGTCCTCATCTTGGCCCTCCTCTATCTGGGCACGGAGATCGTCTTGGCGATGATCGGCACTCGCGCGCTGCTCGCCGCCCCGCTCGACATGCTGGATGCCCTCGCGCATCTCGACGACGCGCCCGACGGACTAGTGGTGGGCGTCGGGGTGGGACTGCTCCTCATCGGTGCGTTGCTCATCATCGGTGCCGCAACTCCGGGTCGTCGCGGTCGTCACCAGATGAGCACCGAGCGCGGACTCGCCGTCGTGGACGACGAGGTGATCGCCTCGGCACTGGCGCGCCATGCCGCCCACGCGGGTGACGTCGACCCCGACAACACCACGGTCAGCGTCTCCCGGCGTGTGGCCGGCGTGCACCTCGTCCCGACCAGCGGCACCCGCATCCGTCGCGACGCCGTCATCTCCACTGTCGCCGAGCAGCTCGAGGCCTTCGACCTCACGCCGTCACTGGAGCCGCGCATCGTCGTCGCGGAGCGGGGAAGGGTCGGAGCATGAACAACACCAACCGGGTCGTCAATCGGGTCCTCGTGGCGGTCATCGGCGTGATCTTCCTCGCCGTCGGCGCGGCGCTCGTCGGCATCGCGTCGATCGGCGCGGTCCGCGATCCGTACGTCGAGAACGCGCGGGACGTGCACGGCGCCGTGACGGGCTGGCTGAAGTCCACCACGGTGGCACAGACGTCGATCCAATGGGGATGGATCCTCGTGCTCGCCGTCATCGCCGTCCTCGTCATCCTCCTGATCGTCTTCGTCGCGCGTCAGGGGCACGGTCACCACGGCACCCTCATCCGCGAGGAGACCTCGCCGACGGGCACCACGGTGATCGACTCGAGTGTCGCCGAGAGCGCTGTGCAGCAGGACATCGACGGGAACACCGACTTCCTCGCCTCGCGGGTGAGCACCTATCGTGTGCGGGGCGTCTCCGTGTTGAAGGTCTCCGTGACCTGTCGCCGCGGGGTGTCGCCGCGATCGGCGGTCACCGTCGTACAGCACAGCCTGACCGGCCTGGACGCGCTGCTCGGTCGGGAGATCCCAGCGCTTATCCAGGTGAGCGGCGGCTTCCGGGCCCGGGTGGCACCGCGAACACGCACCCGGTGAGCCGATTGTCAACGACCCGTCGTCCCGCGCCCGATCTGCGACCATATCCGGAGATGAGAACCTCGCAGCAGCAGCCGACGCTCGACCAGGTCGACGAGCGCGTCATCGTCGGCCGCGCTGCCGATGGCGACGCGCGCGCGTTCGAGTTGATCGTCCGTCGCCACAGCGGTCTCATGCGTGCCTATGCGCGCAACATCCTCGGGTCGACTGACGAGGTCGACGACGTCGTTCAGGAGTCGTTCATCGTCGCCTGGCAGCAGCTGGAGTCGCTGAGCGATCCGGCGGCGCTGAAGAGCTGGCTGATGCGGATCGTGGGCAGACGCAGCATCGACCGGGTGAGGGCGAGGCACGACCATGACGACCTGTCCGGCCACGACGAGGCGGCCCCGATCGACCTCTCACCCGAAGGGGCGGTGCAGGCGCATTCCCTCGAGGATGCGGTGCAGTCCGCGTTGGGTCGACTGCCCACGGCGCAGCGGCGCTGCTGGGTGCTCAAGGAGATCGCGGGAATGCGCTACCGCGAGATCGCCGCGGAGCTGGACCTGCCGGAGAGCACCGTGCGAGGCCTGATCGCGCGGGCACGAACGCGGATGGCGACAGAGATGGAGGCGTGGCGATGACGACCATCGACCCGATGGACGGTGCCGCGGGCATCGACGCTCCCGGCTTCGACGTGCTCAGCTTCGATGTGCTCGACACCGACGTGCTCGATGAGAGTGCGCTCGACGGGCACACCGTCGACGAGCTGAGCGACTACCTCGACTCCGGCCGTTCGACGGTGAACTTCTCGATCGAGTCCTCCCCTGGATGCCAACTCGCGCTCGCTGCACTCGAACGCCTGCGGACCTTCACGCGGGGCCTTCTCGACGAGGAGGCGCGACTCGAACCGGAGCCATCCGACGACTGGATGCGCCGGGTGATGAGTCGCATCGCGATCGAGGCGCACGCGGGTCGCGACATCCCCATCGCTTCTCCGGAACCGGATGCCCACCTCGTCTTGACGGAAGGCGCGGTCAGGGGGCTGGTGCGCGCGGCCGGCGACGTGGTCGACGGCGCCATCGTGGGGCGGTGCACGATCTCCGGCGACGTCGGGGTACCGGGCGCCCCGGTCGCGGTGCACGTCGACCTCAGCGTTCGCTGGGGCTCGCGAATGCCCGACGTGGCGTCGCGTGTCCGGGCCTCCATCCAGCGCGAACTCGCCATGCACACCGAGCTCGTGGTGACGGCTGTCGATGTCACGATTCAGGATGTGCGGTACACGCCTGGTCCGGTTCCGGCAATGCGAACGGGGGTCGCATCGTGAAGGCGAACGGGACGACTCCGTCGCTGGCCGGCCGCGTCGAGAGGGTGGTGACCGAGCACCCCGGCGTCCGCCTGCTGTACTCGGCGCAGCCGGTCGTCCTCGAGGCCGCGGTGACCGCCCTGACCGGCGTGCTGCCGGACGCTGTCACCTCCGTGGTGATGGTCGGAGGCGCGGTCGATCGGGTGGTCGTCACCGAGCGACCGGACGGAACGGGCGTGCGCGTCAGCGTCGGGCTGTGGGACGACGCTCCCACCGCGCCGACGTGCCGGGAGTTGCACGCCCGCATCGCCTCGGAACTCCAGTCGGCCGGCGCTGCGCATCCGTTCGACATCTTCGTGCGGGTGGCGAGCATCGGCTGAGCCGTGCGGCGTTGACGCCGTCGGCGCACGGTCGTAGCGCGCTCGTGCCGCGGGCGGCAATTTCGTTGCACAGAACGCCATTTTGCTGCGGAATCAGCGTTCAATGGTGGCCATCGCCACGATAACCGCACCCGTGCGGTCGACCGTGCCCGGTATGCTGGCACGCGGAACGACGGCGTTCCCCCGCGAGTGAAGGAGCGACATGAGAATCGCAGTGCCCACCGAGATCAAGGACAACGAGTTCCGCGTCGCGATCACCCCGGCTGGAGTCCACGATCTCACCGCTCACGGCCACGAGGTGCTGATTCAGGCAGGAGCGGGAGCGGGGTCCGCCATCACCGACGACGCGTACGAGCGCGCGGGGGCGGAGGTCGTGGCCGCGGCGGACGAGATCTGGGCGCGGGCAGAGGTGCTGCTCAAGGTCAAGGAGCCGGTGGCCAGCGAGTACGGGTACTTCCGGGACGACCTCGTGCTGTTCACCTATCTGCACCTCGCCGCGGAGCCCGAGCTGACGCACGCGCTGATCGACTCCGGCACGACCGCCATCGCGTACGAGACCGTGCAGCTGCCGACTCGCGCGCTCCCGTTGCTCGCCCCGATGAGCGAGGTCGCCGGACGCCTCGCACCCATCGTCGGTGCCAACGCGATGCTGAAGCCCGCCGGCGGGCCTGGACTCCTCGTGCCCGGCGTTCCCGGCACGCACCCGGCCCGGGTCACCATCCTGGGTGGCGGCGTGGCCGGCACCAACGCGCTGCAGATCGCCATCGGCCTCGGCGCCGACGTCGCGGTGCTCGACACCAACCTGTTCCGCCTGCGCGAGCTGGACGCCCTGTACGGCGGCCGCATCCGCACCATCGCGTCGAACCGCTTGGAGATCGATCAGGCCGTCACCGGGTCCGACCTCGTGATCGGATCCGTGCTCGTGCCGGGCGCCAAGGCCCCGAAGCTCGTGACGAACGAGATGGTCTCGCGCATGCGCCCGGGCAGTGTGCTGGTCGATATCGCCGTCGACCAGGGCGGCTGCTTCGAGGACAGCCGGCCGACGACCCACTCGGACCCCACCTTCCGCGTGCACGACTCGCTGTTCTACTGCGTGGCGAACATGCCGGGCGCGGTGCCGAACACGTCGACCTACGCGCTGACCAACGCGACGCTGCCCTACGTGCGCGAACTCGCCCGGTCGGGCTGGAAGGGTGCCATGCAGGCGGATGCCGCCCTCGCGCTCGGGCTCAACGTCCACGCGGGCGCGGTGTACAACGCGGGGGTCGCTGCGGCTCACGGACTCACGGCCGTCGCTCCATCCGCCGCGTTCGCCTGAGCCGGCCAGTGTCCGCGCTCGAGTCGGCCATCGGGATGCCGCAGCCACACGCGTGAGGCCCCTGGCGTGAGCGCCGGCGGAAGCGCGCGCGTGCCGGTGAGTTGGCGCACGTCGGCGAGCGAGCAGCCGTCGAACACCATGAGCGTGTTCTGCCGCAGCCGCGACAGGGTGGAGCCGAGTGTCAGCCACCCCTCCGGGTCGGTGAGCAGAACCGGTGACTGGTCTCCGCCGGGCAACGGGATCGACTCACGGCCCGGCGCGGCCACCGGTCGCCCGGGCCAGGCCGCGGCGATCCGGTCGGCGACCCGGTTCGGAGCAGCGGCGACGACGAGGAGTGGCACGCCTGACGAGACCTCACCGACCCGTGCCCCGGCGGGGCGCGGCCGTGACGGCGGCGGAATCACCGCCTGGAAGAGCGAACCGTTCCACACTCCGCGCCCAGGCGGCGCATCCGGATGCCAGAACCGGGTGGGCGCACCCACCGCCGCATGCTCGGCCCGGTCGTCGACGCGCAGGACGAGGGTGCGTCCGAACAGCACCGACAGCGCACCGAGCTGGGCGGGACGTCGGGTGACCAGCGCGACGGGGCTGCTCGAAGATCGCAGTCGCGCCGCGAGCGCATCGATCGCGGCCTGACGGTGTTCGGGCGAGAGTCGCGCGCTCAGGGCATCCCAGTCATCGATCAGCAGGATCCGGTTGTCGGTGCCCTCCTGGGGATCCGTCAATGCGTCCCAGAGCTCCTCCTCGTCCCGAGGCGGATCGGGAAGCTCGAGGGCGTGGCCGAGGAGCCGGAGGATGGAACTCGCGCCGCAACCGCGACCTCCCACGACGAGCAGGTTGCCGTGTTCGCGGGGACTCCATCGCACCACGCTCTGCCGCTGGGCCTCCGGTTCATCGAGGAGGCCGAGAACGACGCCGTCGCCGAGCTCTCCGCGAAGGAACGGATGGTCTCCGCCGAGCACGACCGGCAGCGGCGGCAGCCACGGCCGGCGCGGCGGCACGTCGGAAGCGCCGGCGACCCGGTCACGCGTGCCGCGTGCTACCGCCGCGATGTCCGCCGCCGTCGTCACGGCCGCCTGCACCGTGACTCGTTCACCGTGGCGACTGATCACGCAGCGGCCCGGCACTCCTGCGGGGAGACCCGCCGCCGCACCCGTTCCGACGATCGCGACGCTGTCGGGCGCGTCGATCACCCGCAACGCGATGCGGAGCCCGCAGTTGGCGAGGAGGGCGTCCCTCATGACGCCGGCCGGCCGCTGGGTGCACAGCACGAGGTGGACGCCGAGCGACCGCCCACGCGCGGCGATGTCGGTGAGTCGTGCTTGGGCGTCGGGAGCCGACGCGACGAGCGCGGCGAACTCGTCCACGACCACGACGAGGCGTGCGAGGGTCGGGAGGTCGCGGATGTCGGCCACACCCGCCGCCGCGAGCAGCCTCTCGCGATGCTTCAGCTCGGCGCCGAGACTGATCAGTACGCGCCCCACGAGCTCCTCGTCGAGGTCGGAGGCGACTCCCATGCAGTGCGGAAGGCCGGCGAGCGGCGTGGCCATGGCCCCGCCCTTGAAGTCGACGAGCAGGAAGGTGAACCGGTCGGGCGACAGGCGGGCGGCCATCGCGGTGATCCAGGTGACCAGAAGCTCGCTCTTCCCGCTTCCCGTCGTCCCGCCGATCACGGCGTGCGGACCGTCGGCGGCCAGGTCGATCCGGATGTCCCCGTCGCGGTCGCGTCCGATCGCGGCCACCAGTCCCGGCTCGTCGGCGGCCGGTTGGACGAGGGAATGGAAGGCGACCTGAGGCGCCAACGGCCGTGCCCCCACCGGCGACGCGCGTGCCAGCGCCATGGCAGCGCGTTCCGCCTGCGCTCGACCGAGCAGTTCAGGGAGCACCGGTCGCAGCGGCTGATCGGCGCGCAGCATGCGGGCATCGTTCGTGCCGCCGACGGCGATGACCGTCGCGAGGGCGGCGGGCAGGTCGCGCACGGCTTCCGCCAGGACGATCACCGCGTCACTGTCGTCCGCCCGACCGCCCGAATCGACCACCTGGAGAACTGTTGCGGCGTCCGTCTGCCGGTGCGGTAGTTCCGCCGCCCAGTCCCAGGCCTCGCCGGGCGGAAGCCGGATGCGCAGCGACTCGGGAGCGCTGGCGCTGCAGGCCTGGATGAGGAGTCCGTAGGCGAGCGATCGGCAGAGGGCGCGCGGGCCGACGATCCCGATACCCCTCCGCGGGTCGGCGGTGAGCGGCATGCCGTCCAGCGAGGATGCCGCCAGCACGAGCGCCTGCCGTCGCTCATCGGGCACGGTTCCCGGTTCGTCAGGGCTGACGCGCACCCGGCTCGACACGCGCGCCGCACCCAGGACGAGCGGCCCGACGCCGATCCGGGCGAAACGGCCCGCGTCGTCATCGCCGACACTCAACCAGTGCCGCGCGGACGGATTGAGCGCCCACGCCGCCTCCCGTTCTCGGTCGTGCAGGTCGTGCACGGTGACCTGCAGGTCGTCGAGCGCTCGGCTCTCGGCGCTCTTCGCCCGCGCGAGCGCCTTGCGCGAGGAACGTCGGGCATCCGCGAGCGAGCCGACCGCGATGCACGGCCCCAGCAGGGCGAACAGCAACACGAACGGCGACCGGGTGATCGACCAGATCAGCACGGCGACGACGACGGGCGCGACGCTGCCGATCAGGGGGAAGGGCGCGCGTTCCGCTGCGACCGCGCGCGGAGGCAGTCGAAGCAGCTGAGGGTCGTCCATGTCCTCAGCCAAGCGTGTCCCGGGTCGCCGGTCGGTGACGATCGGGTGCGTGGTGCGGCACATCCTGCTCGTCCCGCCCGTGCAGGAGTCAGGACGCGGCGGTAGGGAGGCGCCCGGCCAGAAGACGACCGATTTTCAGACGACGACCGGCCAGCAGACGACCGGCCAGAAGACGACCGATTTCCAGACGACGGGTCACGCGACGACGGTCACGAGACGACGGCTCACGAGACCACGGTCAGGAGACGACCAGCGACACGTCTCCCAGATCGAGCCGCGAGCCGCGCGGTACGAGATAGCGCCGTCCGGGTTCGCACCGCAGCACGGCGCCATCCGGTCGACGGATGAGGGTGCCGTTGCCCGAGAACCGGTCGTTCACCCACAGCTCACCCTCGTGCTGCCCGAACTCCAGGTGCGTCTTGGAGACCGAGAGGCTGCGGTCGTCGATGGTCACGAGCGCGTCGAAGAACTCAGCGGGCTGGGGAAGCGGGCGACGACCGATGAGCCCGGTGCCGCTCACCTCGGTCATCTCCCCTGTCGAGAAGGCGAGCGTGAACGTCGGCTCGCGCGTCGGCTGCGCCGGGAGCCCGCCGCGCGGTGTGGTCGCCTCGACATCGACGGCGAGCGGACGAGCGCCCTGGGATGCTGTCAGCGGCTCTACGGCGGTCGTGTCACCGGGGCGGGAGTCGGGAAGCCGACGGGACGCGACGGTGGCCGTGGTGGAACTGCCGCACTCGCCGCAGAACATCGCGTCGGCCGGAAGGGATGCGCCGCAGATCCGGCAGGTCATGATCCCCTCCTCGCGGTGATGTAGCGGCGGAAGGAGGCCAGCGAGACGAGCGCCCGCAGCCGCTCCCACCGCGTCGACGATGCATCCAGCGAGCCGCGGACGGCCCCGACGCCCTCCCAGACGGCATCGGCATCCTGCTCCGACGACTGCTCGGGGGCGAAGACGGCTCGGTCGACGGATGCGGCGAGCACCAGCGGCCCCATGCCGCCCACGACGGTCGCGAGTTCCGAGCGCGTCGCCGTCTCGGGCACGACGTAGCCGCGGTCGACGACGAGGTCGGTCAGCTCGCGCCAACCGCCCTCGATGCGCTCGACCGGGGTCGGCGCTCGCTGCCGCAACCGACGTCGTCGGAGCTTCGCCGCGATGATGGCCAGGAACGGACTCGCGAGCACGGCGAGCGCCAGCAGCGTCCACCCGGCGACGGTGGCGATCATCAGGAGCACCGCCAGGAACGGGTCGATGACCGGCCGGTCATCCTGCTGCGCCTTCTGGGGCGGTGCCGTGTCCGGTCGCTCGGCGGGGTCCTCGGGAGGGGGCGGCAGCACGACCTGCGGCCGGGAGACGACCTGCGGCTGGTCGGGCTTCTTCTCGGGGATCGGTCGCGGCTCGGGGTTGGGGTCGACGGTGAGCCAGGAGCCGGAGGAGTCCTGCACCTCGATCCACGCCGAGATGTCGGAACCCGTGACGTTGACCGGCCCGCTCGCCGAGCTGATCGACGGGGCGAACCCCAGCACCACCCGGGCGGGGAACCCGATCTTGCGGGCCATGAGCGCGGCCGTGACGGCGTACTGCTCGCCATCGCCGACCATCGGGTCGTCGGTGAGCAGTTGGGTGATGCGGTCAGCGGCGTGGCCCGAACGACTGACGGGCTCGTCGGCGCCGATACCGTGGCTGATGTAGCCGTTGGTGTGAAGGGCGGCGATCACCTCGGCCAGTTGCTTGCCGGGACTGTCCTTCGAGTCGACCCAGGAGGCGAGGGTGTCGTCTAGCGTCTCCAGCTTCACCGTGACCGGAGGCAGGACGGCCGTGCCCGGCTTGACGTCGGCCAGCTCGTCGGCATCCATCGGCAGGACGGCCTGGGTGCGGTAGTGGTCGCCGCGGGAGAGTCCGCCGATGACGGCGCCCGTCGCCGCGTTGTCGTTGTAGTAGAAGGCGTCGGCGAGCCGCACGGCGTCGTCGGAGGTGAAGCGGATGCTCTCCAGCCGTCCCGCTCCGGGCACCCAGACCCCCGAGTAGTCGCCGATCTCGACGTCGAGATCGACGCGTCGCCCGCTCGCCGCACTCTGGTCGAGCCGGTACGGCACGCGCGTGAATGATCCCGACGCACTGTTCACGTCGGCGCTTCCGACCGAATAGACGATTCCGTCATAGCTGTCGAGGGCGGCGAGACGGATGCGAGCGCCCTTCGCGAGGCCCTCGACCGTCAGCATCGTCGCGCCGGCCTGATCCGCGCCGAGATAACGTCGGAACGCCGAGAGCGGGCTCGGGTAGTCGCGCGGGTCGAACGGCTGCTCGGTGCGGGTACGAAGCACGTCGCGAGCGGCGCTCGGTGGATACACCACGGCAGCCGCCGTCCCACCCGCGGCGGCGACGGCGATGACGACGACGGCTCCGAGCAGGGTGCGGGTCGCCGTCAGGCTGCGGCGCGCCGCGGACTCGCGCCGCGCAGCCCCGTCCGAGATGCGACTGATGGCCACCGCGCGTCGACGCCGCTGCACCCACATCACCCAGAACAGCAGCACGATGCCGAGGAACAGCGCCGTCTCGATGGGCGCCTGCGCCGTCGTCGGGCCGAGCAGGATGGCGGCGATGAAGAGCGCCAGCGGAGCGATCACCGCGAGTTCGCTCCGGGTGGCGCGCAGAGCGGTGCTCGTGCCAGCCACGGCCGCGACCAGCACGAGCATGACAACCGGAACCAGGAGCGCTTGGTAGGTGCCGACGGGGGTGACGATGGTGAGCAGCTGTTTCCAGCCGAGCGCGGTCGCCGCGAGCAGGTCGACGAAACCCTGCGGCGTGGGGATGACGCCGAGAACCGTCTCGGACGGGATGCCCAGGGGGACGCCGATCACGAGGAAGGCGGCGACGGTGACGGCCATCACGAGCCAACCGGGCCACCGCCGTGCGGCGCCGACCAGTCCGATCGCAACACCGACGACGATGGAGACGCCGACGGCGACGATGAACGCGGGGCTCTGGTAGACCGGCCACAACGGCCACGCGGCGATGCCGAGCGAGACCACCATCATGACGGATGCCGCCACCACGACGGTCGGGCTGAGTCGACGAGCGGCCATCAGACGGCGGCCGCGCGCGCGAGGGACTTCTGGAGGTCGTCGAGGAAGCCGATCGTGACGACGGTCAGCTCGGCGACCCGGCGCATCGTCGGCACCACTCCCGGATCGCAGACCACGGCGACCACCTCGACGCCGGGGGGCAGGCTCGCGGCCGCCTGCCGGAGCTCGGCGACGCTCGTGCCGGAGCCGGTGACGAGGAAGACGACGGATGCCCCCACCGCGCCGGCGCCCGTCCTGCCGGCCATCCGGGTGACCTCGACGAGGGAGGCCCGATCGGCCCCCTGGTCGAGCAGGGTCAGGTCGTCGAGCAGGCGCACCCGGCTCGCCGTGGACAGGGCGTGCGACGTCGAACGCCGGCCGGGCGTCGCCACCGACACCGAGACGCTGCGCGCGTCACGGATGGCCGAGACGCCGAGCGAGCCCGCCGCGCTGACGGCCAGCTCGAACTCCTCGTCGTTCACGCAGTCCGCGTCGGCGGTGGCGAGGACCACCATGATGTGACTGCGGCGGGTCTCCTCGAACTGGCGCACCATGTAGGTCCCGGTGCGGGCGGAGCTTCGCCAGTGGATGAACCGCCGGTCGTCGCCGGGCATGTACTCGCGGAGCGCGTGGAACGACACGTCGCTCGCCGTCAGGTCGCGCGTCGGCACTCCCTCGAGGTCGCGCACGTAGCCGGTCGAGACACTGGGGATCGCCACGGTGCGCGGGTGCACGTAGAGCTCGGTGCGCTCCGCCCAGGTCAGCTCCCGACGCAGCAGGCCGACGGGATCGCCGCGACTGGTGCGCACGGGGCCGATGGGGATGACGCCGCGGTGCTCGGCCGGAACGAGGAAGACCTCGCTCGCCTCCGAGCCGCGGGCCAGGCCCGGGATGTGAAACTCCGCCAGGCCCTCACCGACCGGCACCTCGACCCCCACACCGGCGATGTGGCGACGGCTGGGATTCTCGACGATCACCTCGGCCGGGGCGCGGTCGCCGACGACGACCCGCGTGAGCGGCAACGACAGGCGGATGCGGAAGGAGTTGCGGCCGATGAGGAACAGCACCGCGACGAGCAGCAGGATGAGGCAGGCCCAGGCGATGGCGATGAGCTCGGGCCAGCCGAGCAGGTAGCCGAACAGCATGCCCACCGCGATCGCCCCCACGACGCACCACCCGAGCGCTGTTACCGTCGAGCCGACCAGGACGACGGTCTCCCGGACCCCGCGCCGCACGGCCGCGCCGAAGCGGACAGCGCCGACGACGCCTCCCGCGAGCACGCCGTCGCGGTTCGCGTCATCCGCCCGTCGGCCGACGCGTTCCGGGGTGGCGAGCGACGTGCGTTCGCTCACACGGCCTGCCTGTCGCTGGGCGGTGGGGTCTCGATGAGCAGTCCGGCGATCACGTTCGCGGGGTCGACGCCGTCGAACTCCGCCTCGGCGTCCAGGATGAGGCGGTGGGCCAGCACGGGCCCGGCGACCGACTTGACGTCGTCGGGGACGACGTAGTGCCGTCCGGCTGCGGCCGCATACGTCTTCGCCGTGCGCACCATCGCGAGGGCCCCGCGCACGCTGACGCCGAGCCGCACCTCGGGCGCGTTCCTGGTCGACTCCACGAGCCGGGAGACGTAGTCGTTGATGCTCGGGTCGACGTGCACCGTGCGGGCCGCTGCAGCCATCTCGACGACGGTGGCAGCCGGAACGACGGGAGGCAGCACGAGGTCGTGGGCGCGGTGCTCCGCTCCCTCGAGGATGCGCAGCGTCGACGCATGGTCGGGATACCCGATCGATGCGCGCATGATGAACCGATCGAGTTGCGCTTCGGGCAGTCGGTACGTGCCAGCCTGCTCGACGGGGTTCTGGGTGGCGATCACCATGAAGGGCAGCTCGAGGCGGTGGGTCACGCCGTCGATGGTGATCTGGCCCTCCTCCATCACCTCGAGGAGTGCCGACTGGGTCTTCGGGCTCGCGCGGTTGATCTCGTCGGCGAGCACGATGTTGGCGAACACCGGGCCGGGATGGAACTCGAAGGCACCGCTGCGCTGGTCGTAGATGCTCACGCCGGTGATGTCGCCGGGCAGCAGGTCTGGCGTGAACTGCACGCGCGAACTGGTGCCGTCCACGCTCTGCGCGATCGCGCGGGCGAGGGAGGTCTTTCCGGTGCCCGGCACGTCCTCGAGCAGCAGGTGGCCTTCGCTCAGCAGCGCCGTGAAGGCCAACCGGATGACGTGGGTCTTGCCGAGGAGCACCTGCTCCACTCCCCCGACCAGACGCTCGAAGATGTCGGCGAAACGAGCGGCCTGCTCGGCGGTCATCGTCGTGGCCGGAGTGCGTTCCATGATCGTCACTGCGTGTACCTCTTCGTTGTTCCGTCGATGGTGATGCCCAACCATACGGGCTGCCCGGCCACGGCGCCGGGGATGATGCAGCTGGTCGCCGTTCCGGCGGGAACCGCAGCCTGACCCTCGATTCCGCAGCTGAACGATGCGGGATGGTCGGCTCCGTTGTCCGGCGCGTTCGTCCAGGACCAGATGGCGCTCTGAGGATCGTACTGTGCGCTCGGCAGCTCCCAGGTGAGCGAGGGCTGCGCGTCGTCGGGGAGGGTCCGCGACCACGAACCGCAGGTTCCCCAGGCCGAGCACGCGCGCACCTGGAAGCGGATGGTCTCGCCCCACGGCCGCGAGAACATCACCCGAGGCGTGCCCTGACCGTTGAAGGTGGTCTGGGCGCCCGGAATGAGGGAGCCGCTGCCATCCAGCAACCGGATGCCGAACCGCGCGGCTCCTCCGGCCGAGGAGACCGAGTTGACCACGAGGTCGCGCGTGTAGCCGGAGTCGACCATCTGGCTGGCGACGGCGGTGATGTCGCCGGGGCCGGGACGCACGACGGAGCTGCCGACCACCGTCGGGACGCAACCCGAACGGTTGAAGCCCCAGACGACGAAGTTGTAGTTGGTGTTGTCGCCGGTGAGCCCGGTGATGCGGGCGGATGTCGCCCCGGCGGCCGCGACCACCGCGTTGCCGCTGGGACCTGTCACCGAACCGGGCGCGGGAGAGGACACCGAGCATGCCGACGCTCCCGATGGCACCCCGGGGGGCGGGGAGCCGTCGGCGAGACGCTGCACGAAGTAACCGTTGACCGGGTCCCCGTTGCCGTTGAACGCGTCCCACGAGACCGTCACCGCCCCCGACGCGGGGTCCGGATCCACGCGGATGCCGCCGGCGATCGGCGGGCCGAACGGAACACCGGCCCCGGATGCCGACGTCCACGCCGAAAGCGCCGGATAAGCGCCGTTGCGTGCGCTGATGGTGAACGGCACGGACGAACCGTTGGCGAGGCCGCCCTGGTCGATGCTGCAGCGCCCGGCGGAGCAGATGTCCGATGCGGTGAACTCCCCCAGTGCCGTACCGGCGACGGTGACGACGTAGGAGCGCACGGGCGTGGCTCCCGACGGTGCCGTCACGGCGTCCCAGCTGATGCGCAGGCCTCCGTCGAGCGGGGCCGCGGCGATGCCGGTGGGGGCCGGCGGGACGATGTCCGACCAGACCGCGTCGGACGTGAGGGTCGGGTCGGAGCTGCCGATGCCGTTCTTGGCGACCACCTGCACCCGTACGGCGTTGGCCTCCCCGTTGCCCGGGGTCGGGACCACGCACGTGGTCGACGCGCACTCGGTCGAGCCGACGACCGAGCCGGTCGCGATGCCGACGAGGCTCACCGTGTAGCCGGTGATGGGCGAGTTGTTGAACGCCGCCGGCTGGAAGGCGACCGTGAGGTTGCGGTCGCCGTACCCGGTCACCTGCAGCGCCGTGACCGGATCGGGTCGATCCTGCACCGAGATGCGCACGGTGCCCCACGCGTAGCGATCGGGATCGCCCGTCGCGTCGGCCACCTGGTACTGCAGGTTGGTGTCCACCGGAGCGGCGTTGGACGAGACCGTGACACGCAGGCTGCTGCGATCGGCGCTCGGCACGATGCTCACCCCGGAGGGCAGGCTCGCCGCGTCGAGTCCGCGAACGGCCACGACGGTCAGCGGTGTCGACGGAAAGGGGTTGCCCGCCGCGTCGTTGGCGAGCACATCGACCCTGGTGGTCTGTCCGCGCGGGGCGATGGCGCTGTCGGGAGCCGGTACGGCGATGGGGCGAGTGGACGGCACCACCCGAAGCAGGATGCGACCGGAGGTTCCGGCGTTCAGGTCGTCGCGCACACCGACGGCGACCGCCGTCTGGGCGCCCTTCTGCGCGCTGCTGTCGGCCGTGATCTTCATCGACTGGCCGTCGAGCGACACCGAGAAGCCGACCGGCGGGGGGTCGAGCACGGTGTACGTGAGCTCCGCGCGGTCGTCTGGGTACGGGTAGTTCGTGAGCCGGGTGAGGTTGATGGTCTTGGACTGCTCGGGCTCGAAGTCGATCACGCCGCCGGTGAACGAGGGTGGCTGGTTCTGGCGCGGCGTCACGCTGATGGGCAGCACGATCGTGGCCGTCCGTCCGTTCGGATCATCTGCTGAACTCCCATCCGTGACCTCGAAGGAGATGGATGCCGGACCGAAGTACTCCTGCACGCTCGTGAACCGGAGGGTGCCTTGGTCGACGACGAGGTCGGATCCGTTCGCGTGCGAGGCCCGAACCGTGCCGGAGTCGGTCAGCCTCACCTTCTTGCCGCCGACCGCGACGACGTACTTGTTGATGTCGATGGTCAGGGTGGCCTCGCTCACGACGTTGAGCGGGCCCACTCCCTTGCGCAACTGCGGCAACGCGTCGTTGTAGCCCGGCACCCATATGAACGCGTAGCCGACGATCGACGGATCCCTCGGGTTCGCCACCGCGAAGGGGATGATCTGGCTGTCGTCGCCGATGCGCACGCGCACCTTGCCCGAGCTCGTCACGGTGGCGGTGTCGTAGCCGGGGAGGACGGAGAGCTTGAGCGAGCTCGCCGGACCGTCGGCGAAGAACACGTTGGCCAGCACGTTGACGTCGATGCTGGAGCGGTCGAGAACGTCGGACAGGGTGAGCACCGTGTCCGAGGCGATCGGTCGGGACAACGGGGCGTCGGCGCGGGCGCGCACCGTCAGGAAGTTCGAGCTGGTCGCCCCTTGCGCGTTCTGGACCGTGTAGATGAACCCGTAGTCGCCCTCCGCGCCGGGCACCTTCACCCGGACGACGTCGCCGTCGACGCTCGCCGAGCCCTGGCTGGTCGGCTCCACCGCGGTGATGGTGAGCGCTCCGCCATCGGGGTTGGAGTCGTTGTCGAGGACGCGCGCGAGCACCGTGCCGCCCGGTCTGGCTGTCACGGTGTCCTCGACCGCCACCGGCCCCCGAGCCCCATCGAGTCGGGCGCTGATGCCCACCCTGATGATGCCGGTCGCGCGTGCGCCGAGCGAGTCGATAACGGAGTAGCTGAAGGTGTCGGTGCCTCCCGAGTACTCTCCGGACTGGTAGTCCAGCCATCCGGGTCCGCTGTCGATGACCGAACCCTTCTGCGGGTTGGTCTCCTGCCCGAGCAGCTGCACCGAGTCGCCGTCCGGATCGATGCCGGTCAGCGGTATCGGGATGCGCACGGTCTCCCCCGCGAGCACGCGTGCGGTCACCGTCCGCGGAACCGGCGGATTGTTGGAGGCGGGATCCGCCTCGCGCACCGAGATCTTCACTTCGGCGCTGGCGAACTGTCCGTCCGGCGCGTCGACACGGTAGACGGCCGTGTAGTTGCCCGGCTTGGACGGCGCGAGGTAGCGCAGCACCCGTCCCGATGCGAACAGCAGGCCGGAGCCGGCGGGCCGTCCGCCGAGGTCGCCGTCGAGGGTAAGCGGGTCGCCATCCGGTTGCTCGTCGTTGTCGAGCACGGGAATGTCGATCACGTCTCCGACGCGAACGGATGCGGTGTCGGGGCGCGCGATGGGAGCCTGGCGGCGCGCGGGGCGGGGCACCTCGATGACCGTGACGGATCCGTCGGCCTCGGCGAGCCCGTTGCTGACCCGGTAGCCGAAGGTGGCCTGCCCGCCCTCGAGAGGCCCGGTGAGGGTGATGCGGAGCAGGTGCTGCTCGAGGATCTCCACCCGGAATCCCGCACGGGCATCGGGCGTCGTCACGCCGGTGACGAGCAGCACGCCGCCGGTCGGGTCGATGTCGGTGGCGACGGGGTCGATGGTGCCGGTGCTCTGCGTGTGGACGTAGGCCACGTGCGGCACGGTGATGGGCGTTGTGGGCCCGTTCGGCGGCGCGCTGACGTCGACGCGGACGATGCCGGTGGCGTTCTGCACCCCGTCGGTGACCGAGTAGTCGAGGTAGTGGGTGCCGATCGAGCCGCTGGAGAAGCGGAAGGTGCCGCCGTCGAAGTCGGGCGTGATGGTCACGTCGGGCTTGCCGGGAACGCTCGCGAGCCGGAGCACGCCGTTGCCACCGCGCACGTGGTCGAGCGGCGCGACGGTGGTCTCCTCGCCCGCCGTCACCTGCACGACGAAGCCCTCGGCGACGATGGGCACCTCGCCGACCGGCAGGACGGTGACCGCGAGGGTGCCGGCCCCCTCGGCCCTGCCGTCGGAGACCGTCAGGCCGACGGAGACAGCGCCGCTGCCGCCGGGAGATGAACTGAAGACCACCGTTCCGTCCGGCTTGAAGGCGGTCTTGTCGGGGTCTGGCACGGTCGCGTTCGCGAGGTACATCGCGTCGCCGTCGGGGTCGACCCAGTCGGAGAGCACCTGATTCGTGACGCGTCCGCCCGCCTCCACCGATGCGCGCGTCGTGCGCACCTGGGTCGGCGGCGAGTTCTCGTCGGGGGTTCGCACGTCGACGGTGACGGATGCCGATGCGCTTCCGCCCCGGCCGTCGGTGATGGTGTAGCCGAAGCGCACCTGGCCACTCGCATCCGCGGGCAGCGTGAGCTGCAGCTGTTGGGCATTGGCGACGGTGTCGACGCGGCCGACGGCGGCATCCGGTCCGTTGACGGCGCTGATCACGAGCACGTCGCCGTTGGGGTCGAAGTCGTTCAGCAGGACGGGCAGCACCGTCGACCGACCCGGGCGGGCGCCGAACCGGTCGTCCACGGCGACGGGCGGCTCCTCCGCCTTCTGCAGCTCGGGAGGCGAGTTCTGGTCGTTCTCCTCGACCACCTGGTCGGTGCGCTTCTCGTTGATCAACTCGTCCCAGTTGTCGATCAGCCGATTGTCGTCCTGCACAGCCCAGGTGGAACCGCTCGTCGTGTCGTTGAGCACGACGGAGTGATTGTTGGTGCGGAACGCGAGCCCCCGGGATCCGCGCGCCCCTCCCAGTGCCGAGGTCGTGCCGTCCCGATCAGTGCAGCGTTGCCAGGCTGTGCCGTCCGCCCAGGCGGCGTAGCTGCATCCGTCGACGACGATGGGCGCCGCCGGGTCACCGGAACGACCGTCGACGAGCGAGCTGGGCTGCCCGCCGCCGAGGGGAAGACTGAGCAGGCCGCCGTCGTGGGCGATGAGGACGGCGTCGGCGTCGGCGGATGACGCCTGTTGAAGCACCGCGCCGGCGCTGCGGCCGGAGCCGAGGCTCACCCGTCCGGCGGCGGTGTCGATCGTTCCCGTCGTGGCGTCCAGGAGCGCCCAGCGTCCGCCGGCGCTCGTGAGGGTGAAGGTGTCATCGGCGGTCACGTCGCGGATCGTGGTCGATGACGTGACCGCCCCGGTCGCGACGTCGACCTGTACGAGCAGGCCGGTCGCCGGCGTGAAGGCGAACAGGCGGCCGGTGTCGTCGATGCTCGTCACCGTTCCCGTGCCCAACGAGAGCTTGGGGGTGGATGCGCTCTGGAAGTCGGAGAGTGTGGCGAGCGGGCTCGTCCAGACGTCGCCGTCCGCCGTGATGACGACGTCCGACCCGGCGAGGGCGACATGAGGATCGTCCGGCGGCAACGGCACGGTCGCGCTGACGTCGCTCGTTGCTGCGTCCACGATGTCGACCGCGCTGCTGCCGGCGTCGTTGACGAGCACGGTGGAACCACGCTGCACGACGTCGATCGCGTTGCTCGCCGTGTCCACGACGGTGTTGAGCTCGAAGACCTGGGTGTTGGCTCGACCCACGACCTGTCGCGACGCGTTGGCGACCCACACGGCGCCGTCACCGAGGTCGATGCGCTGCGCGGTGTAGCCGCCCGAGAGGATGGCGGCTGCGCCGATCACACTCACGATCGCCGTTCCACTCACTCCGGCGGCGAGCGCGTTGCGGTGGGAGACGAGCCACTCGCGGATCATGGCGATCGACCGGCCGAGGTGTCGACGCACTTCTCGCTGCTGGGAGCGCCCGTGCGCCCCTCGCGGCTGACCGTGACGGTGATGCACACCTGATCCGCCCCGGCGGCGTCCGCCTGGAAGCTGGTTCCGTGCTGGACGCTGGACTTGCCGCCGCGCACCGCGACGATGTAGCTGTCACCGTCGCGGACGCCCGGGTCGTCCCAGGAGAACTCGGCGGCCGTTCCGCTCGGCTGGCCGGCGATGTTGGCGACGCTGGGGATGTCGGAGGAGGTCGAGCGCACGATCGCGATGGTCGCGACGACCGCGAGGGCGAGCACGACGACGGAGATGGCGAGCATCGCCCACACCAGCCGTGAGCTGTGCCGCTCGGCTGGTGTGGGACGGGACGCGGTATCACCGAGGCTGCCGCTTCGCACCAGAGCGGCCGGTGAGAGTGTCGTCGTGCCGCGTTGGGCGGGCTGACGACGCGGTCTCCTGCCCGGGTCCACGCTCCCCACCGCACTGATGCGGGTGCGCTCACCGATGTCGACAGCCGTGGCGATGGCCCAGTCGTCCATCGCCACCTCGATCGGAGTCTGCGGCAGGTCGAGTTCGGCCTCCACAGCCTGCAGCTCGCGGATCAGCTCGAGGGCGCTGCCCTGCCGCGACTCAGGACGCCGGGAGAGTGCTCGAGCGAGCACCGCCTCGAGGCGGTCCGGCACGTCGACGCGCCCGATCGGCTGGTATCGCGCCTTGGCGATGCGCGCCATCAGGTCGGCGGCGGTGTTCTCGCGCCCGACCACCTCGAAGGGCGATCGTCCCGCCAGCAGTGAGTAGAGCGTCGCCCCGAGGGAGAACACCTCCGACGCGACCGTCCCGGACACGTCGTCATGCAGCACCTCGGGAGCCGACCACGGGATGGAGAGCCCGACCGCCTCCGTGCTCTCCGACTCCCCCACCGTCGCGGCGATGCCGAAGTCGGAGAGCACCGGG
The DNA here is from genome assembly GCF_004801905.1 of Orlajensenia flava. Classification (GTDB taxonomy): domain Bacteria; phylum Actinomycetota; class Actinomycetes; order Actinomycetales; family Microbacteriaceae; genus Orlajensenia; species Orlajensenia flava. The sequence goes on from NZ_SSSN01000003.1 coordinate 869,100, forward strand.
TTGCCGTAGGCGGTCTGCAGGATGTTCGACGGCTTGATGTCCCGGTGCAGCACCCCGGCCCGGTGCGCGGTCTCGACCGCGCTGGCGATCTTGATGCCGATGCGCAGCACTTCAGCCACCGGGAGGGGTTCGATGCGGTAGCGCCCGCCGATGTTGGTCGAGCAGTACTCCATCACCAGGTAGGGGCGTCCGTCCGACGACACGCTCGCCTGGTACACGGTCAGGATGGAGGGGTGCGAGCTGAGCTGGGCCATGAGGTTGGCCTCGGCGCGGAACATCTGCCGCACCTGGTCGTTGACCACCTCGCTGAGGAGCACCTTGACGGCGACCTGACGCCGCGGCATGTTCTGCTCGTAGAGGAAGACGTCGGCGAAACCGCCCGAGCCGAGCACGTGCACATAGCTGAATCCCGGCAACGTCGGCGGGGTGGACGGCAGTCGTCTGGTCATGCTCGCCCCCTCACCCCGATATCCGTTGCAGGATGCGCGGCAGGCGCGATCGGCATCCCGTCGATTGCTGTTAAGTGTAGGCAACGGCCCGCCAGCTCAGACCCCCGCGTCCGGGGAGTCCCGTAGGTGCGACGCACGCTCAGTGATCGTGCGGATCGGTGGCGGCGCCGACCACGTCGATCACATCGACGACGATCACCGTGACATTGTCGCGACCGCCGTTTTCGAGCGCCGCATCGAGCAGGCCGCGGGCGGCGGCATCCGGCGTATCCGTGGACATCAGGTAGTGCCGGATGCCGTAGGGCGTGAGCTCCTTCGTCAGTCCGTCCGAGCAGATCAGCAGACGCATGCCCGGCTCGATGGCGATGAGCCGGTAGTCGGGGATCGGCACCTCGTGGAAGCCGACCGCGCGGGTGATCACGTTGGCGTGCGGGTGCGTCTCGGCCTCTTCGCGCGAGATGTGGCCCGCATCGACGAGCTCCTGCACGATGGAGTGGTCGGTGGTGAGCTGCTCGAGCACGCCGTGCGAGAGCAGGTAGACCCGGGAGTCGCCGATGTTGAACACCAGCCAGGCGATGCCGTCGGCGAGCCTGGTGATCGCCGCGCCGGTGACGGTCGTCCCGGTACCGGAGTCGGTTTCGCCGCCTCCGCGCGCCATGTCGTCGACGGCGTCGACGAGCTGACGCTCGATGTCGCTCGTCGAGATGCTCGTCGAACCGCTGCTCTCGGCCAGACGGGTGACCACGGCGGCGCTCGCGACGTCGCCCGCGCTGTGCCCGCCCATCCCGTCGGCTACCGCGAACACGGGCGCGACGGCCATGAAGCTGTCCTCGTTGGCCTCGCGCCGACGGCCGGTGTCGGTGATCGCGGACCACGCCAGCGTGACGGACGCGGCATCATCGCCGGGGAGCACGATCGTCTGCTCCGAGATGCCTTGACCGATCTGGGTCACGTCGTCGGCCTTCTGGTTGGGGGGTCCGGCGTCGAAATCGGCTCCGGTGCGCTGGTCTGGGCGAATACCTCGATGATTGTATCGTCACCGATGTCCACCCTCGTTCCCGGCATGACGACCAACGACTCGCCGGGGCGGAGGCGCACTCGCCTCCCTCGAGCCGGATGCACGATCGTGCCGTTGGTGGAACGCAGGTCGGTGACGACGATGGCGCTGCCCTGTGCGCGCAACTCGAGGTGGGTCGATGAGACCTCGGTGGTGGGCGACGGCACCGCGATCAATCGCACGTCCGTGTCTGCGGGGGCGACCCGGGCGTAGCGCGGCTTGCGCCCGATCAGGTAGACCGCGTCGAGCGGCCTCGTCTCACCGGCGCCGATCCGGAAGGCGAATCCCGTTGAGGCCGGACGTGCCGCGGTGGCGTTCTCCGACTCGACCGGCCCACCTCCGCCGGCATCGGCGCCATCGGCCGGAACGCCCGCCTCGGCGGTTGGCCGCCTCGCGCGCCGCCTGCCGAAGAGGACGGTGTCGTCGTCGCGGCGCGACGGCTCCGACGCTCCAGGGCCCAGCACGGTGTCCTCGACGGCCCCGCCCGGGCGCAGCACGGTGTCCTCGACCGATGAGGTCGGCCGCAGGACAGTGTCGTGCAGCGCGTCCTCCCGCGCGACGCTCCTGGACGCCGCGGTGACGAAGACCTCGCCGTCCCCTGCTCCGGTCACCCAATCGAGGCGCGCGCCGTCTGCTCCCTGCCCGATCGGCTCACCCTCGAGGCCGAGCTCGGCGAACGGAGGGGCCGGCTCATCCGCCGCCCCGACGGACAGGCCCGTGACGGACCGGAAATCCGCCAGCAGCCACGGCCGGATGTCGCGATCGGTGAATCGGCGTGACCCGCCGACCGAGTGCACCTGCACAGCGACGTCTCCCCGCACCACGACGCTGATCGGCACTCCGTCCCCATCGACCGAGGCGCCGGCGACGACGGCCGCGAAGTCGGTCACTGCACCAGGGCCGTTCAGGGGAACGGTCGCGACCAGCCGCTCGATGGTCATCGCGTGCCGCGGCAGGTCGGCGATGGCCGCCAGGACGGCGGCGTCCGTTCCGACCGGCAGCGCGATCACGAAGTCGCGCCCGGATGCGAATGTCCAGACCGCGGGAGGCTCGACCGCTCCATCGCCTCGAATTCCCGCCATCCGGCCATGATATCGATGGCGCCACCACCCCTCGGAGCACACCTGACGAATTCGGCAGTCATTCCTCACAAACACAACGGATTCCCTTGTCATCACCCCGACTCACTGTCAGAATCGAGAAATGAGCAGTCCAGGGAAGGCGTCACCGACGAAGCCGGTCCATCAACTCGACGCGGTGTCGAAAGCCATCATCGAGCAGTTGCAGGTCGACGGACGACGCTCGTACGCGGAGATCGGCAAGGCGGTCGGTCTCAGCGAGGCGGCCGTGCGGCAGCGGGTGCAGAAGTTGACCGACTCCGGCGTCATGCAGGTCGTCGCCGTGACCGACCCGATGCAATTGGGCTTCTACCGCCAGGCCATGATCGGCATCCGAGCGACGGGTGACACGCGCGTGCTGGCCGACGCGCTGGCCGCACTTCCCGAGGTCGACTACGTCGTGCTCACGGCGGGAAGCTTCGACGTGCTCGCCGAGGTCGTCTGCGAGAACGACGACGAGCTCATCGCCCTGCTCAATTCGCGCATCCGCGCACTTCCGGGGGTTCTCAGCACCGAGACCTTCGTCTACCTGAAGCTCCACAAGCAGCTCTACAACTGGGGAACACGATGACCACCACCGAACAGACCGTCACCACTCATGACGACAGCGCCCTGCAGCAGAAGGCGAAGGATCACCTCTGGATGCACTTCTCCCGCCAGTCGGCACTGGAGAAGGACGGCGTGCCCATCATCACGCGCGGTGAGGGCCACCACATCTGGGACTCCACGGGCAAGCAGTACATCGACGGCCTGGCCGGCCTCTTCGTCGTGAACGCAGGCCACGGTCGTCGCCGCCTCGCCGAGGTGGCAGCCGCTCAGGCCGAGCAGCTCGCGTTCTTCCCGATCTGGTCCTATGCGCATCCCGCCGCCATCGAGCTGGCCGACCGTCTGGCCTCTTACGCGCCCGGCGACCTCAACCGGGTGTTCTTCACGACCGGCGGCGGTGAGGCCGTCGAGACCGCCTTCAAGCTGGCCAAGTACTACTGGAAGCTCAAGGGCCAGCCGAACAAGCACAAGGTGATCTCCCGCGCTGTCGCCTACCACGGCACTCCGCAGGGAGCGCTGGCGATCACCGGCATCCCGGCCATGAAGGCGATGTTCGAGCCCTTGGTGCCCGGCGGCTTCCGGGTGCCCAACACCAACTTCTACCGGGCGGCCGAGTCCGGTGCCCCCACCGATGACATCGAGGCGTTCGGGCTGTGGGCGGCCAATCGCATCGAGGAGATGATCCTCTTCGAGGGTCCCGAGACGGTGGCAGCGGTGTTCCTCGAGCCGGTGCAGAACTCGGGGGGATGCTTCCCGCCTCCCCCCGGTTACTTCCAACGGGTGCGCGAGATCTGCGACCAGTACGACGTGCTGCTCGTCAGCGACGAGGTCATCTGCGCCTTCGGCCGCATCGGCCACATGTTCGCGTGCGATGAATACGGTTACGAACCCGACATGATCACCTGCGCGAAGGGCATGACGAGCGGGTACTCCCCCATCGGCGCCTGCATCGTCAGCGAGAAGCTCTACGAGCCCTTCTCGAAGGGCGACACGACCTTCTATCATGGCTACACCTTCGGCGGGCATCCCGTCTCCTCCGCGGTGGCGCTGGCGAACCTCGACATCTTCGAGGAGGAGAAGCTCAACGAGCACGTCCGCGAGAACTCCCCGCTGTTCCGGGCGGAGCTCGAGACCCTGCTCGACCTGCCGATCGTCGGCGATGTGCGCGGGGCTGGCTACTTCTTCGGCATCGAGCTCGTCAAGGACAAGACCACCCGCGAGACCTTCGACGACGACGAGTCGGAACGGCTGCTGCGCGGCTTCCTCTCCAAGGCGCTGTTCGACGCCGGGCTGTACTGCCGGGCCGACGATCGGGGCGACCCCGTGGTGCAGCTGGCGCCGCCGCTGACCATCGGGCCGAAGGAGTTCACCGAGATCACGGACATCCTGCGTGGCGTGCTCAGCGAGGCTTGGACGAAACTCTGAGTGCGGCAGGGACGGCTCGCGACTACCGGTCGTTGAGCTTCTGGTTCGATGCGCTCGCGGAGTCCGGCGAGGACGCGCTCGTGCCGCGGCCATCGCTCCGACGCGACCGCCGCGTCGACGTCTGCATCGTCGGCGGCGGCCTCACCGGGCTCTGGACCGCGTACTACCTCGCCAAGGCCGATCCGTCGCTCGCCATCCTCGTGGTGGAGAAGGAGATCGCCGGGTTCGGCGCCTCGGGGCGCAACGGCGGATGGTGCTCCGCCCTGTTCCCCCGAGGGACGGAATCACTGGAACGTGCTCACGGCAGGGAGGCGGCGCTCGCGATGCGCCGAGCCATGATCGACACCGTCGACGAGGTCGGGCGGGTGACGGATGCCGAGGGCATCGACTGCGATTTCGTCGCGGGCGGCACGCTGAACTTCACCCGAGACGTCGTGCAGCGCGCCGCTGGGGTGGCCGACGTCGCCAACGCCCAGCGTTACGGCGTGGATCGTCTCCAGTTCCTCGATGAGAGTGCCAGCGCGCGCTACGGCGTCGCGCCGCTCGTCGATGGCGCATCCGTCGCCGCGGTGTTCGACCCCGCCTGCGCCCGAGTGCAGCCGGCACGGCTCGTGCGCGGACTCGCCCGTGTGGTCGAGGGGCTCGGCGTCGAGATCGTCGAGCGCAGCGAGGTCACGGGGTGGGGTCCGCACCGCGTGCACGTGCGCGCCTCCGATGCCGAGGGCTTCGAGGGCGTCGTCACCGCGCAAAGCGTCATCATCGCGGTCGAGGGCTTCGGCGCTCAACTCCCCCGGGTCGGGCGTCACGTGCTCCCGCTGTATTCGCTGATGATCGCCACCGAGCCGCTGCCTGCTTCGACCTGGGAGGCGATCGGCATCGAGCACGGCCAGACGTTCTCCGACTACCGCCACCTCCTGGTCTATGCGCAGCGCACCGCGGATGACCGCATCGCGTTCGGCGGACGCGGCGCCCGCTACCACTGGGGCAGTCGCATCTCCCCCGCGTTCGATCGCGATGACACGGTATTCAGCCACCTCGAGCGCGCGCTCGGCGACCTGCTGCCGGCTGCGCGTGGCGCCGCCATCACGCATCGTTGGGGCGGCCCGCTCGGCGTTCCGCGCGACTGGCACGCATCCGTCAACTACAACGCGCGGACGGGAGTCGGCACGGCGGGCGGCTACGTCGGCGACGGGCTCTCGACGACCAACCTCGCCGGGCGCACCCTCGCCGACCTCGTGCGGGGCGAGAGCACGCCGCTCACGGAGCTGCCGTGGGTCGGCCACCGCTCACCCCGGTGGGAGCCGGAGCCGCTGCGGTTCGTCGGCGCGAACCTCGGCCTGGTCGGCATGACCGTCGCGGATGCCGAGGAACGCCGAACCGGTCAGCCGTCCGTGGCGGCGAAGCTGCTCGCGCCCCTCACCGGCCACTGATCGGCGAGCCAGCTCGCTCACGCGGTGCCTGTTCAGCCGGGCATGTTCGAGATCATCGTGGACATCAGGCTGACGGCGTGGAGCACACCTCCTATCAAGGCGACCACCGTCAGCGCGATGGCCACCCACATCGGCGCGAATCCTCGTCCGGTCTGACGACGCACGACGACGGAGCGGCCGATGACATAGACGAGGGCGTTGAGGAAGGTCCAGGCCCAGTGGAACGTGCGCTGGTGACCGCCGGCGATCAGCGCCCTCCGGTCGAAGAACGCGAACAGGACGAGCAGGCCGTAGACCACCCATCCGGCTGCCAGTGAGGCGACGTACGCGGGGTCTGAGTACAGGGCGAGCATCGCCGATTGGCTGCTGCCCTGCCGGAGCTGCGAATACGTCGGCATGTCCCGCGAGAAGTCGATGAAGTATTGGGGCAGGCCCGCGATGCTCGGCAAGACGACCATGATCCAGATCCACGGCGTGTAGACCAGCGTAGGCTTCACGGCCGGCACTCCGGACGCCTCGCTTCCGACATGTACGTGCTCCGTCCACGCCGACCCGTCCCACCAGCGGGATCCGCCGGATCCGTCCGGCTCGGGGTACCAACCGGGGGCTGTCGCCATGAACTGTTCCCATCGCTCGACGTCGTCGTTTCCGTTGCCGAGCATAGGGGTCGAATCAGGCGCTGTGCGGTAACGCCGCGTAACGCACCTCGCTCTCATCGACAAGCGGAACGTCGAACGCCCAGTCGGGGAGGCGGCCGCCGCGGACCATCCGATCGATGAGTTCGCTGAGGCCGTGTCCCGGGTCGCATTCCAGGGCTCGATCGATGTGAACGGCCGCACGCGATGACGAGCCCAGCGCCCAATGGAACCACGCCAACATGCTGAACGCACCCGCACGGCGCGATCTCGGCATCGCTGCCGTAACCAGGCTCATCACCTCGATCCCGCGCTCGAGGCGGTCGGGATCCGGACGTGGACCCGTCCCCGACAGCAGGTGGGCGCCGGCGTCGTCATCGATGCTCTCGCCGTCGAGCGCCGCGAGTTGCATCGCTGCAGCCCGGTGACCCGCCGCGCGGCCGAAGGCGACCTGCAGGATGACGACGTCACGCTGCAATGGACGCTCGGCGACCGCTCCCAGCAGCGCCAGATCACCTGCACGCAGGTCGCCCACGGGACGCCCGAGCAGCTCTTCGACGCGCGCGACGAGGTCCATCAGAGGCGCGGCGGCGACCTCGAGCACGGTCCCGGCGACGCAGTGGCGGTCTACGCTGTCGAGGATCCTGGCGACACGCTCGGCGTCTGCCAGACTCACGCTCGGCAGACTCACCTCGCCTTTCGGCTGCCGATCGGTGGAGAGCCCCTCGGCACGGGCGACCGCGGAGACCGCGGAGGCGGCTATCTCCCCGAGCGGATGACCGCCTTTCGGGCTCTCCGGGTCGAGGAGGGACGCCCAGGCATCGACGCCGACGCAGAACGCATCCCGCACGCGAAGTCCGCTGACCTCGGCCCGATGGACGAGGACGTCGAGCAGGTCGGCGTGAGGCATCCCATCGGCGAACGTGGCATCCGTGTAGACAACGGCAACCATCGCGTCGACGGACGGGATGCGGCACAGCATTCCCACCATCGTCGTGGCCGTCCGTCGCAGTTGCGCCGTGGACGCGGCGTCCGGCAGGTCGAAGCGGAGAGCGCCGCAGGTCCGTCTGCCCCGGAAGGCGACCAGGACGACGCTGCGCTCGGGCTGGTATCCGAGCAGGTGCGGGACGAGGGCGAGGAAGTCGGCGCCGTCGGCCGCCGTGATGACTGTTGGCATGACGACCAGCGTGGTGGCAGGCGGGTGGCGGGAGTGGTCGTCATCCGCCCCGCTGTGGAGGGTTGACAACGAACGTCAGCGGGGAAGGAGTCGCCTCGGGCCCGCTGGCCGGTCCTGCGTCAGGCCTGAGCATCCACCCCGCTCGTCAGACCTGCTCGTCCACCGGCGCCTGGAACTGCGCGTTGTACAGGCTGTAGTAAGCGCCTCCCGCCGCCAGCAGTTCTGCGTGGGAGCCCTGCTCGACGATCGAGCCGTCCTCCATCACCAGGATGACGTCCGCGTCGCGGATCGTCGAGAGCCGGTGCGCGATCACGAAGCTCGTGCGGTTGGTGCGCAACGCCGACATCGCCTGCTGCACGAGCACCTCCGTGCGGGTGTCGACCGAGCTCGTCGCCTCGTCGAGGATGAGCACGGAGGGTCGGGCGAGGAAGGCCCGGGCGATGGTGACGAGCTGGCGCTCTCCCGCCGAGATGTTGCCGGCCTCGTCATCCAGAACGGTGTCGTAGCCATCGGGAAGGGAATGCACGAAGCGATCGACGTACGTCGCCACCGCTGCGGCGCGGATCTCCTCCTCGCTCGCATCCGGTCGGCCGTAGGCGATGTTCTCCCGGATGGTCCCGCCGAACAGCCAGGTGTCCTGCAGCACCATGCCCATCCGTGAGCGGAGGTCATCCCGTGTCATCGTGGCGGTGTCGACACCGTTGAGCGTGATGCGACCGGAATCGATCTCGTAGAAGCGCATGATGAGGTTGACGAGGGTCGTCTTGCCCGCTCCCGTGGGTCCGACGATCGCGACCGTCGATCCTGGCGCCGCCACCAGGTTCATGTCCTCGATGAGCGGCTTGTCCGCGGCATAGCGGAACGAGACGTGCTCGAACGCGAGTCGGGCACCGCCGGCGTCGTCGTCGACTGTCGTCGTCTGCGGATCCACGGGGTCGGGCGACTCCTCTTCGGCATCCAGGAGCGCGAAGATGCGCTCCGAGCTCGCGACGCCCGACTGAAGGAGGTTGGCCATCGAGCCGAGCTGGCTGAGCGGCTGGGCGAACTGGCGCGAGTACTGGATGAACGCCTGCACATCGCCGAGCCGCAGGGTGCCCCCGGCGACCATCAGACCGCCCACGACGGCGATCGCCACATACACCAGGTTCCCGATGAACATCATGGCGGGCATGATGATGCCCGATACGAACTGCGCACCGAAGCTCGCCCGGAAGAGCTCGTCGTTCTTGGCGTCGAAGAGGCCATCGACCTCCCGCTGCCGCCCGAACACCTTGACGAGGGCGTGCCCGGTGAAGGTCTCCTCGATGCGGGCATTGAGCTCACCGGTGTACTTCCACTGCGAGACGAACATCTTCTGGCTGCGCTTGGCGATGACGACGGTGACCAACGTCGTGAGCGGCACGGTCACGAGGGCGACGAGGGCGAGCAGCGGCGAGATGGTGAACATCATCACCACGACGCCGACGACCGTGAGAATGCTCGTGAGCATCTGACTCAGAGTCTGCTGCAGCGTCTGCGACACGTTGTCCATGTCGTTGGTGACTCGGCTGAGCACCTCGCCGCGCTGCATACCGTCGAAGTACTTCAGAGGGAGCCGATTGATCTTGTCCTCCACATCGGAGCGCAGCCGGAAGACCGTGCGCTGGATGGCGCCGTTGAGCACGTAGCCCTGCAGCCACTGGAACAGGCTCGACAGCAGGTAGAGCACGAGCACGCCGAGCAGGACCATCGCGAGCGCGTGGAAGTCGACACCCTGCCCCGGCGTGAGGTTCATCGCGCTGACCATGTCGGCCTGTTGGGTGTTGCCGGATGCGCGCAGCTGATCGACGACCTGCTGCTTGGTCGCGCCGGCCGGCATCTGAGCGGAGACGACACCCTCGAAGATGATGTTGGTGCCCTCGCCGAGCAGTTTCGGGCCGAGGACGCTGAAGACGACGCCGATGATCGCGAGGATCGTCACGGTGATGACCGGGACCCGCTCCGGCTTCAGTCGGCCGATCAGGCGCTTGGCCGACGGCAGGAACGTCATCGGCTTCTCGGCCGGCAGGCTCGCGCCTCCGCCGAACGGGCCGCCACGGCCGGGTCCGCCCTGACGGGGCGGTTGGGCGGCCGCCGAGGATGGCGCCGCCTCCTCCCCACCGGCGACCTCCGCCTGGACGGATGCCGGAACCAGGGCTTCCTCGTTGTCGTCGCGGGCGGTCATGCTGCTGCCTCCCGGGCGCTGAGCTGGCTGGAGACGATCTCCTCGTAGGTCGGCGAGGTCTCGAGGAGCTCGTCGTGGGTCCCCCGGTCGACGATCACGCCATCCTCGAGCACGAGGATGAGGTCGGCGTCGACGATGCTCGACACCCGCTGCGCGACCACGAACATCGAGGCGTCGCCGACATCTGCTCGCAGTGCGCGTCTGAGCCGGGCATCCGTCGCCACGTCGAGGGCCGAGAAGGAATCGTCGAAGACGTAGATCTCGGGACGTTTGACGAGCGCCCTCGCGATCGCGATGCGTTGTCGCTGACCGCCGGAGAGGTTGGTGCCGCCCTGCGCGACGGCGGCGTCGAGTCCGCCGGTCATCGCCCCGACGAATCCGCGTGCCTGGGCGACTTCGAGGGCATGCCAGAGCTCGTCATCCGTCGCATCCGGCTTGCCGTAGAGCAGGTTGGAGCGCACCGTCCCCGAGAACAGGTAGGGCTTCTGCGGCACGAGCCCGATGCGACTCCAGAGCAGGTCGGGTTCCAGGTCGCGCACGTCGACTCCGTCGATGAGCACGGAGCCGTCCGTGGCGTCGAACAGCCGCGGCAGGAGGTTGACGAGGGTCGTCTTGCCCGCACCTGTGCTGCCGATCACGGCCGTTACTGTGCCCGGCTCAGTGCGGAAGGTGAGTCCGTGCAGCACCGGCTGCTCAGCTCCGGGGTAGGAGAACGACACGTCCCGCAGTTCGATCGCACTCCGCTCGGCGAGGGAGGTGACGGGCTCGACGGGGGCCACGACGCTCGAAGGCGTGTCGAGGACCTCCGAGATGCGATCGCCGGAGACAGAAGCGCGCGGAATCATCACGGCCATGAACGTGGCCATCATCACCGCCATGAGGATCTGCATGAGGTACTGCAGGAATGCCATCAGCGTGCCGACCTGCATCGATCCGTCCTGGATGCGGAACGCGCCGAACCAGAGCACAGCGACGCTCGAGAAATTGAGGACGGCCATGACGATCGGGAACATGAGCACCATCAAGCGCCCGGCTCGGGTCGCCGTGTCGGTGAGCTCGGCGTTGGCCTCGCCGAACCGAGCGCGCTCGACGGGCTCCCTGACGAACGCCCGGATCACACGGATGCCGGTGAGCTGCTCGCGGAGCACCAGGTTCACCCGGTCGATGCGCTTCTGCATGAGCCGGTAGAGCGGAACCATGCGCGTGACGATGAGCCCCACCAGAACGAGGAGCACGGGAACACTGACGGCGATGAGCCAGGACAGCTGGAGGTCCTGCCGCATGGCCATGATCACACCGCCGATGGCCAGGATCGGAGCGGAGACGAGGAGTGTGCACGTCATCAGCACCAGCATCTGCACCTGCTGCACGTCGTTCGTCGAGCGGGTGATGAGCGATGGCGCTCCGAAGCTCGAGACCTCGCGCTCCGAGAATGCTCCGACCCGGCGGAACACGGCCTGGCGCAGGTCGCGACCCAGCGACATCGCCGCGCGCGAACCGAAGTACACCGCCGCGATCGAACACACGATCTGACCGAGGGTGATGACGAGCATCCATCCGCCGGTCGAGAGGATGTAACCGGTGTCGCCCGTCGAAACCCCCTTGTCGATGATGTCCGCGTTGAGGGTCGGCAGGTAGAGCGAGGCGACGGACTGCAACAGCTGGAAGACGATGACGCCGAGCAGGAGCGCCCAGTAGGGCCGGAGATAGGTGCGGAGCAGGCGGACGAGCATGATCGGACTTTCTACGCGGTAGCGAATTCTGATGCGGGGTCGGGCTGGGCGATGATCGGCCGGGATCCGTTGGCGATTCCGTGGAGCAGCAGGTCGGCGATGTCCTCCGGAGTGAACGCCTCTCCGTCGGAGATCATCGGGTGCGTCATAGACAGCGTGGTGATGCGGATGAGGGCTGCCGCGCGCTGCGGCGGGATGCGCAACTCGGCGCGGTGGTGCTCCAGCAACGCGACGATCCGTTCGGCCACGGCATCCGACTCGGCCCGGTTCACCCGTCGGGGATGATCCGCTGCCGGCGGCCGGAAGCCGATCGCGGCCATCAGGGTGAACATGTCGCGCAGCCGATGCTGCACCAGGTCAACGACTGCGACGACAGTCGCGGCGAGCGGGAGGTCGACGGGAATGGACGCGACATCCTCGACGATGGAGGCGTGCTCGGCGTTCCGCTCCACGGCGGCGTGGATGAGGTCCTCCTTGTCGACGAAGACGGAGTAGACCGTTCCCTCCGCGACTCCCGCGGCCTCCGCGATCTGTCGACTCGTCACGGAGCGACCGTGCTGTTTGAGCAATGGGATGACCGCGTCGGCGATCGCCTGACGGCGCCCCTCGCGAGAGAGCGGCTTGGCGCGGGTCGGTTTGTCATCCACCATGCCGACAGCATAACTGAGTGAGCGCTCACTCAGTCAAGGATCTCGGCTAAATTCTTCGCCGCGAACGGGTGATGCCGCCCGATGCCGACACCGACGTAGACTGCGCTGACGGAGGGGGCGAGATGGACTACTACATCGATGGCGAACCCGACTCGCGCTTCCAGCCGGATCCGCCGCGGCGATCCCGCGATCTCCTGCTCTGGGCTGGCATCGCGCTCGTCCTGCTCATCGCCGGTGCAGCGATCGGATGGGCGCCGGCCGTTACGGAACAGGTGCGTGCCTGGACGTCGCCGGCGGATTCCGCGACCAGGAAGCTGGCGGATGCGGCGGGGATGACCAGCACCGGGCAGCGGTTGTTCCTCGGCGCGGATCCGTCGATCGAGCCGGCCTCGACATTCGATAAGGCGTGTGCCGATGCGGACAGTGGGACTGGCGCCGAGTCCGGGGGCCACTCCGGCGGCGGGGGAGCCCAGACCCTGGGGTGCTTCGTTCCGTCGAGCGGCATCATCCACATCCGGGATCTCGGCGCCCTCGGACCGAGCGGTGCCGACCTCGAGACGGTGACGGCCGCCCACGAGATGCTCCACGTGGCCTGGGAACGCACCGGACGCGCCGAGCGGGAGCGTCTCACCGCCCTCCTGGAGGCGGAGGCCGCCAAGCGAGCCGACGATCCGTCCTTCACGGGGATGCTCGCGCCGTACGGCGATATCTCCGCCCTGGCGCGCGACGACGAACTGCACTCCCTCGTCGGAACCGAGACCGCGGGCCTTTCGCCTGAGCTGGAGGAGCACTACGCGCACTACTTCCTCGATCGGGCGGCGCTCGTGGACCTCTCCGCGACGCCTACCCGGTGAGGGCCGAGAGCTGCTGGTAGCCCCGCAGCACCCCGGACTCGACGATCTCCAGCGGCATCCCCGATCGTGTCGACGCGCGCTCGGCGACGTACTCGATGGGCTCTCGTGACGCGTGCCCCTCCCGAATCACGTCGGCGACGACCTGCAGCATGACGGCCTGACGCTCGACGAAGGCGCGGTCGACAGGCGTTCCGTGTCCCGGGATGACCACCTCATCCGCCCCGATGACGTCGACGAGCCCCCTCAGCACCTCGGGCCAGTCGAGGGGGAACGCGCCGGAACCGTACAGTGGCGGCCCCGACTGCTCGATGACATCGCCGAGCACCCACACGCCCGCGTCCGGCACGTGAACAGCGACGTCGGTGTCGGTGTGGCCGGGGCCCAGCGGAATCAGCTCCACCCTCCGCCCGCCGACGTCGATCTCCGCCCGCGAGGAATGCGGATGCGTGGGCGGCGTGAGCTGCACGTCGGTCCAGTCGTACTGGGGCGCAGCGGAGGGGTCTGCCGTCCAGGCCTCCAGTCGAGGTCCTTCGAACTCGCGGAAGTGCGCTGCGATCCCGGCGTGCCCGTGGATCTCCGCGCCCGTGAACACCTGATTGCCGAAGGTGTGGTCGTAGTGTGCGTGGGTGTTGACGACATGGGTGACGGGGCCGATGTCGAGCGCGGCGACCTCGCCCGCGAGTTCTCCTCCCTCGCGCGGATTGCACCGAGTGTCGACCAGCAGCAGCCCGTCGCGCTCGCGACCGTGGATGACCGTGATGGAGACGTCGATCGGCTCGAAGCGGGCGTGACGGATGCCGTGCGCCACCGTCGTCCATGTCGTCATGGGGCGATCCTACGCACCCCGTCTCCTCCCTGGCTCCTCCCCCGGTGACCCGGCCGGAGGCGAGCGCACCGATGTCCGATTACCGCGAGAGGATGTCGGCCGCCCCGGCTAGATTCGAACCATGACCACCACGACCGGCATCCTCTACCTGGAGCGCATCGACAGTCCCATCGGGCGCATCGAGATCACCAGCGACGGCACATCCGTCACCTCCGTGTCCATGGAGCACGACGGGACGCTCCCCCACGACGGAGTCGACACGATGACCACCCCGGTGCTCGCCGAGGCCGTGCGCCAGTTGCGCGAGTACTTCGCCGGTGAGCGCACCGAATTCGACGTCCCGGTCGATCCGCAGGGCACCGCCTTCCAGAAGGCGGTCTGGGCGCAGATCGCCGCCATCGAGTGGGGAGACGTCCGATCGTACGGTGAGATCGGGCACGCCATCGACCGGCCGCACGCGGGCCGCGCCATCGGGCAGGCGGTCGGGGCCAACCCGGTTCCGCTGTTGATCGGGTGCCACCGGGTGCTCTCCTCCACCGGCCACATCACGGGCTACAGCGGCGGCAACGGCATCCCCACCAAGGTCTGGCTTCTCGACCACGAGGAGATCGCCCACCGCGGCGCGGCTCCCGCCCTGTTCGACCTCCAACCCGTCGACGCATGAGTTCGAGCGGATCGCCGGTTCCGTCGGTGCCTCCGACCCTCGTCATGGGCGACGATGGGAAGGCGCGTTGTGCGTGGGGCGCCGACGACGCGGAGTACCGGCGTTACCACGACGAGGAGTGGGGAGCCCCGCTGCACGACGACCGGCGGCTGTTCGAGAAGCTGTGCCTGGAGGGCTTCCAGGCTGGGTTGTCCTGGATCACCATCCTCCGCAAGCGACCGGCGTTCCGGTCCGCGTTTCACGACTTCGACCCGCAGCAGGTTGCGGACATGACCGAGAGCGATGTGGAGCGTCTTCTGCAGGACGCGGCCATCATCCGTCACCGCGGCAAGATCGAGGCGACCATCGGCAATGCGAAAGCCGTGCTGGCGCTCGACGAGAGCATCTCCGACCTGATGTGGGGCTTCGCTCCCCCACCGACCGGTCGACGCCGTCCTGTGGCGTGGTCCGACGTGCCGGCGGTGACGCCCGAGTCCACGGCGATGAGCAAGGAGCTTCGCTCCAGAGGGTTCCGCTTCGTCGGCCCGACGACGATGTACGCCCTCATGCAATCGACCGGTATGGTCGACGATCACCTCGCCGGCTGCTGGCGAGCGGGCTGACCGCGACCGCGTCATCGCGACCAGACCCCTGAGCGATCGGACCCCTGAGCGATCAGATCCTCGGACGATCAGACCCCTGAGCGATCAGATCCTCGGGCGATCCGACCCCTGTGCGATCGGGCCCCTGAGCGATCAGCCTCCGCCAACGATCGAGGCGCGATGGCGCTCAGACCAGCAGAGCGAGTTCCCGCGGCCGGCCGGGCACCGGCTCGAGACGCCATCCGTCGCTGGCTGCTCGTTCGGTGAGCTCGGATACCGTGTCGACGTCGACTCTCGAGGTGATGATCCAGCGCGTGAACTCCCCCTTGGCCTTCTTGTTGAAGTGGTTCAGCGCGCGTCGTCGACCCTCGGTGTCCACCGTGAGCACGCGCAGGTATACCGAGTCGGCACGATCGGGAGCAGCTCCCAGCGCCACGTATCCCTCCGACCTCAGATCGAGCAGGAGCCCGGGCAGTGCGGCGAACTCCCGGGAGACTGCCGCGTTCCAGTGCGTGCGGAGGCTGAGCTCTGGCAGCCGCGAGTCGTGCGAGAGGCGATACGCCGGAATGAGGTCGAGCGCCGCGACCGGACCGAGCAGTGCGGACTGGATGAGCACATGATCGTGGGCGAATGCGCGCTCGTCATCCGTCAACGTCTCGGCGCGCAGACC
Organism: Orlajensenia flava; assembly: GCF_004801905.1. GTDB lineage: Bacteria > Actinomycetota > Actinomycetes > Actinomycetales > Microbacteriaceae > Orlajensenia > Orlajensenia flava. Next base: position 885,118 of record NZ_SSSN01000003.1, read on the forward strand.
CTCGTAGAGCACGCCCGTGTAGCGGTCGATCGCGGCCATCGTCGCCGAGCGCGCGACAGCACGGTTGCGAGCGACCTCGGCGTGCTGGGTGCGGCCGAGCTTGAGGGCTGCGACGGCGGAGTCCACGTCGGCCGCAAGGGTGCGTACCGCTCGAACGACCACGCGCCGCCGTGATGCGAGCCGGGGCATGACGAGCGTTCGCACGTCGAGGGGTGCGCCGTCTCCGCCGTCGTTCTTCGTCTCGGAGGGCGGGAGGACGACGATCAACCGGCGACGAAGGCCACAGCGGCCTCGACGTTCGCACCGAGCGGCTGCGCGCTGTCGATGGTCACACGAGGCATCGATGCCGTCGTGCCCGTCCAGGTCTCGTAGCCCTCGAGGCTCTGCTCGACGGCTCGCCAGGTGAGCTCCTCGAGGTGGGGAAGACCGCGCACGCGCTTGTCGAGCCGCTCGCGATGCAGGGCCTCGTCCGAGCACACCACCTCGACCACACGCAGGATGGCGCCCGAACGCTCGGCCAGGTTGCGCCACTGCATGCGCGCCGGCTCCACGGCGTTGACCGCGTCGACGACGACGGAGTGACCGCCCTGAAGCACACTCTCGGCGATCGTCTCAGCCACGAGGTAGGCCGCAAGGCCGGTCGGCTGGTCGGCATCGATGCCGGCCGACAGGATGGCCGACTCGATCGGGTCGACGGAGACGACCGTCGCACCGACCCGACTGGCCAGGATCTCGGCGATCGTCGACTTGCCGGAACCCGGAAGACCGGCCATGACCACGATCCACATCTTGCGAAGATCCCCGAACTGCCGGACGGCCGGCGCCTCCCCCGAAGCCATGATCGCCTACTCGAGCTCTGCCCGGCTGGCGACGATCTGGACCTCGTTCTCGTCGACCGAGATGAACCCGTCCGTGGCGTCGGCGATGATCTTCTCACCGCTGTCGAGCGTGACCCGCACCTGCCCCGTGGACAGGACGGCGAGCAGCGGCTCGTGCCCCGGGAGGATGCCGATTTCGCCTTCGACGGTCTTGGCGACGACCATGCGCGCCTCGCCCGACCAGATCTCCTGGTCGGCCGAGACGACACTCACGGTGAGGACCGCCATGATCAGCCGTTCTCCTTCTGGATCTGGGCCCACTTCTCCTCGACGTCGCTGATCGAGCCGACGTTGAAGAACGCCTGCTCGGCGACGTCGTCGAACTCGCCCTTGGCGATCGCGTCGAACGACTCGATGGTGTCCTTCAGCGGAACGGTCGAACCCTCGACACCGGTGAACTTCTTCGCCATGTAGGTGTTCTGCGAGAGGAACTGCTGGATGCGGCGAGCCCGCGACACGGTGATGCGGTCCTCCTCGGAGAGCTCGTCGACACCAAGGATGGCGATGATCTCCTGCAGCTCCTTGTTCTTCTGGAGGATCTGCTTGACCGTCGTGGCGACGCGGTAGTGGTCCTCGCCCAGGTAGCGGGGGTCGAGGATGCGCGACGTGCTCGTCAGCGGGTCGACGGCGGGGTAGAGGCCCTTGGAAGCGATCTCGCGCGAGAGTTCGGTGGTGGCGTCGAGGTGCGCGAACGTGGTGGCCGGCGCCGGGTCCGTGTAGTCGTCGGCGGGCACGTAGATCGCCTGCAGCGAGGTGATCGAGTGTCCACGCGTCGAGGTGATGCGCTCCTGGAGCACGCCCATCTCGTCGGCGAGGTTCGGCTGGTAGCCCACCGCGGACGGCATGCGACCGAGCAGCGTCGACACCTCGGACCCGGCCTGAGTGAAGCGGAAGATGTTGTCGATGAACAGCAGCACGTCCTGCTTCTGCACGTCGCGGAAGTACTCAGCCATGGTCAGCGCGGAGAGCGCGACGCGGAGGCGGGTTCCCGGCGGCTCGTCCATCTGGCCGAAGACGAGGGCGGTCTTGTCGAACACGCCCGCCTCCTCCATCTCGGCGATGAGGTCGTTGCCCTCACGGGTGCGCTCGCCGACCCCGGCGAACACGGAGACACCACCGTGGTCCTGGGCCACGCGCTGGATCATCTCCTGGATGAGCACGGTCTTGCCCACACCGGCGCCACCGAACAGGCCGATCTTGCCACCCTGCACGTACGGGGTGAGCAGGTCGATGACCTTGATGCCGGTCTCGAACAGCTGCGTCTTGCTCTCGAGCTGGTCGAAGCGCGGGGGCTTGCGGTGGATGGGCCAGCGCTCGGTGATCTCGATGGTCTCACCCGGCTCGGCGTTGAGAACCTCACCGATGACGTTGAAGACCTTGCCCTTGGTGACGTCGCCGACGGGAACCGAGATGGCGGCACCGGTGTCACGGACCTCTTGGCCGCGGACGATGCCGTCCGTCGGCTTGAGAGCAATGGCGCGCACGAGGTCGTCGCCGAGGTGCTGTGCCACCTCGAGGGTGATCTCGGTGCTGTCCTCGCCGATGACGATCGTCGTCTTCAGCGCGTTGTAGATGTCGGGGATCGAGTCGTGCGGGAACTCGATGTCGACGACGGGGCCGGTGACGCGGGCGACGCGTCCGACCCCGGGGGTCTTCTCCTCGGCCTGGACCGGCGCGGTGTCGGCGATAGTCATGTGTCTCTTCCTTCTGGGCGAATTCTTTACTTGGCGGACGCGAGTGCGTCGGCTCCGCCGACGATCTCGGCGATCTGCTGGGTGATCTCGGACTGCCGGGCCTCGTTCGCCAGGCGGGTGTAGTTGGTGATGAGCTTGTCGGCGTTGTCCGATGCGCTCTTCATGGCCTTCTGCGTCGCGGCGTGCTTGGCCGCGGAGGACTGCAGCATCGCGTTGAAGATGCGGCTCTCGATGTACGCGGGCAGCAGCGAGTCGAGCACGGTCTCGGCGTCGGGCTCGAACTCGTACAGCGGCAGCACCTCGCGCTTGGCGTCGGTCTCCTCCGCGTCCACGACGACGAGCGGCAGCAGCCGCACGACGGACGGATCCTGCGTCATCATGCTCACGAAGCGGTTGAAGACCATGTGGATCTCACCGACCCCGCCATCCTCCGGGTCGCGCAGGAACGCGCTGAGCACGGCATCCGCGATCTCTCGTGCGGTCTCGACGTCGGGGTTGTCCGTTCCACCGATCCACTGCCGCTCAGAGGAACGGCGACGGAAGGTGAAGTAGCCCACCGACTTGCGGCCGACGAGGAAGTACACGACCTCCTTGCCCTCCGACCGGAGCAACGACGTCAGCTTCTCCGCCTCACGCAGGATCTGCGAGTTGAACGCGCCGGCCAGGCCGCGGTCCGAGGTGAAGATGACCACGGCGGCGCGGGTGACGTTCGTGCGCTCCGTCGTGAGCACGTGCGTGACGTTCGAGTGCGTCGCCACGGCCGACACGGCACGCGTGATGGCGCGTGAATAGGGCGTGGACGCCTGAACGCGACCCAGCGCCTTCTGGATGCGTGATGCGCTGATCAGCTCCATGGCACGGGTGATCTTCTTGGTCGTCTGGGCAGATCTGATCTTCTGCCGATAGACCCGAAGTTGGGCTCCCATGTCTCTCCTGTCGTTCTCGAGGTCGTCGTGCGGCCGCTAGCTCAGCGACGGCCCTTGACGATCTTCTCCTGATCGACTTCTTCCTTGGCGATCGGCTCCACCGGGGCGTCGGCGACGGATGCCAGCGACGCACCCTCCGAGGTCTGGAACTCCTTCTTGAACGAGTCCACCCCGGCGTCCAGCGCCTTGGTGGTGTCGTCGTCGAGCACATTGGTCTCGCGGAGGGTGGTGAGCACCTCGGTGTTGCGTCCGAGGTAGTCGATCATCTCGCGCTCGAACCGCAGGATGTCGGCAACCGGGACCTCGTCGAGCTTGCCGTTGGTTCCGGCCCAGATGGACACGACCTGCTCCTCGACCGGGTACGGCGAGTACTGCGGCTGCTTGAGCAGCTCGGTGAGTCGGGCGCCGCGGGCGAGCTGGCGACGGCTGGCCGCATCCAGGTCGGAGGCGAACATCGCGAACGCCTCGAGCGAGCGGTACTGGGCGAGCTCGAGCTTGAGCGTTCCCGAGACCTTCTTGATCGACTTGACCTGCGCGTCGCCACCGACACGCGAGACCGAGATGCCGACGTCGACCGCGGGACGCTGGTTCGAGTTGAACAGGTCGGACTGCAGGAAGATCTGGCCGTCGGTGATCGAGATCACGTTGGTGGGGATGTAGGCCGAGACGTCGTTGGCCTTGGTCTCGATGATCGGCAGGCCGGTCATCGAGCCGGCGCCGAGCTCGTCGGAGAGCTTGGCGCAACGCTCGAGCAGGCGGGAGTGCAGGTAGAACACGTCGCCGGGGTACGCCTCGCGTCCCGGCGGGCGGCGGAGGAGGAGGGAGACGGCGCGGTAGGCCTCCGCCTGCTTCGACAGGTCGTCGAAGATGATGAGGACGTGCTTGCCGCCGTACATCCAGTGCTGGCCGATGGCCGAGCCGGTGTAGGGGGCGAGGTACTTGAATCCGGCCGGGTCGGATGCCGGAGCCGCCACGATGGTGGTGTACTCCATGGCGCCGGCCTCCTCGAGCGCGCCCTTGACGGAGGCGATCGTGGAGCCCTTCTGGCCGATGGCGACGTAGATGCAGCGCACCTGCTTGTTCTCGTCGCCCGACTCCCAGTTGGCCTTCTGGTTGATGATGGTGTCGATCGCGATGGCCGTCTTGCCGGTCTGGCGGTCGCCGATGATGAGCTGACGCTGGCCACGGCCGACGGGGATCATCGCGTCGATCGCCTTGATGCCGGTCTGCAGCGGCTCGTGCACGCTCTTGCGCTGCATGACGCCGGGTGCCTGAAGCTCGAGGGCACGGCGCTTTTCCGCCTCGATGTCGCCGAGTCCGTCGATCGGGTTTCCGAGCGGGTCGACCACGCGGCCGAGGAAGCCGTCGCCGACCGGAGCCGAGAGGACCTCGCCGGTGCGAGTGACCTCCTGGCCCTCCTCGACGCCCGAGAACTCGCCGAGCACGACGACACCGATCTCGTCCTCGTCGAGGTTGAGCGCGAGACCGAGGGTTCCGTCCGCGAAGCGGATGAGCTCGTTGGCCATCACGCTCGGCAGGCCCTCGACGTGCGCGATGCCGTCGCCGGCATCGGTCACGTGGCCCACCTCGGTGGTGCCGGCCGCGCCGGGCTCGTACGAGTCGACGAAGTCCTTGAGAGCGTTGCGGATCTCATCGGGGCTGATGGTGAGTTCTGCCATGATCTTCCCTTTTTCTGTACCGGGTACAGGTTGTGCTGTCTGGGGGCCGGTCTAACCGGCGAGCTGGAGGCGGAGGTCGCCGAGTCGCTTGGCGACGCTGCCGTCGGTGACGTCGTCGCCGACCTGCACGCGCAGTCCGCCGATGACGGACGCGTCGACGACCTGGTTGATGCGGATGTCCCGGCCGTACCGCGCCGCCAGGCCCGTCGCGAGGCGGTCGACTTGGTCGTCGGTGAGGGGCGCGGCCGAGGTCACGGTCGCCACCGAGTATCCCGACTCGTCGGCGACGACGGATGCGGCGTGCCGCACGAGTTCACCCATGCGGCGGCCGCGCGGCAGCTGCACGAGGTGCGAGAGGATCACGATGGTGGCGGCGGATGCCTTGCCGCCGAGGAGTGTGTCCACGAGCGCGACCTTGGCCGCGTCGTCTCCAAGCCGGGAGCTGAGCCCCAGTTCGAGTTCGGAGTTGCTGGATACCACGTGGCCGAACGAGAACAGCTCGTCGTCGATGGACGCGTCGCCATCGCTCGAGCGCGCGGCGGCGCGCAGCCCGAGGTCTTCGATGCCCTCGAGCACGTCGTCGGCACGTGACCACCGCTGCGATGCGACCACGTCGAGCAACTCGAGTGCCGCCGGACTCACGGTCGCGCCGAACAGGGCCTTCACCAGCGCGGTCTTGGCCGGAGCCTCGGCGCCGACGTCGGCGATGGCCGCGGTCAGCTGCCGAGAACTGCCGATGACGCGCGCCGCGGCGAACAGGTCGGCGGCCGTCGTGAGGTCGACGCCGTCCTGCGCGGTCAGTGCTGCCCTCGCCTGAGCGAGTGCCTCTCTGGTCGCTGAACCCATGGTTGCTACTTCTTTCCGGCTGTCGCCGACTCGTCGGCCTCGAGGTCGGCGAGGAAGCGGTCGACGATGGCACTGGCGCGCTTGTCGTCGGTCAGGCTCTCGCCGATCACACCGGAGGCGAGGTCGATCGCGAGCGTGCCCACCTCGCTGCGGAGCGAGACGACAGCGGCCTGGCGCTCGGCCTCGATCTGCGCCTGGGCGGCGGCCGTGATGCGGCCCGCCTCCGACGACGCGGTCTCGCGCGCCTCGGAGACGATCTTCTTGCCGTCCTCACGAGCACCCTCGCGAATCTTGCCGGCCTCGGCACGAGCATCCGCGAGCTGCGCGGTGTACTGCTCGAGCGCGGCCTCGGCCTGACGCTGCGCCTCATCCGCCTTGGCGATGTTGCCCTCGATGGCCTCGCCGCGCTCGTCGAGCAGCTTCTTCATGCGCGGCAGAGCCACGCGCCAGAAGAAGACGAAGAGAACGATGAAGCAGACCGACGACCAGATGATGTCGTACCACTCGGGGATGAGTGGGTTGCGGGTCTCCTCCGCCGCGGCGGCGATGCTCAGCACTCCGTGAAGCACGGTGCCTCCTTGAATCGAGGTGACGGCGGCTTAGTAGCCGAAGATGAAGGCGGTCGCGATGCCGATGAACGCGAGCGCCTCGGTGAAGGCGATACCGATGTACATGAGGACCTGGAGGCGGCCGGCCAGCTCGGGCTGACGAGCGACGCCCTCGATCGTCTTGCCGACGACGATGCCCACGCCGATGGCCGGGCCGATGGCGGCGAGGCCGTAGCCGACCGTCGCGATCGATCCGCTGATGTCCGCGAGAACGGTGGTTGCGTCCACGTTGTTACCTTTCCTTGGGGTGTGTTCCGGGCGATGCGCCCGAGTCTTTGGGGTGTGTCCTAGTGCTCTTCAGCGACCGCGAGCTGCACGTAGACAGCGGTGAGCAGTGTGAAGACGTAGGCCTGCAGCACCGCGACGAGGATCTCGAAGAGCGTGAAGGCGAGACCGAAGGCGATCGTGCCGACGGAGAAGAGCGAGTACCAGTTGAACATCAACAGGAAGAACGAGGTGGCCGAGAAGAACAGCACCAGCAGCAGGTGGCCGACTACCATGTTCATGAGCAGTCGGAGAGTGAGCGTGATCGGCCGCAGGATGAACGTCGAGACGAACTCGATGGGCGTCACGATGATGTACAGGAACAGCGGGACGCCGGGCGGGAACAGCGCGTTCTTGAAGAAGTTGGCCGGGCTCTTCTTGATGCCGGCGTAGATGAACACGACGTACGCGATGATCGCCAGCACGAGCGGCACGCCGATGACGCTGGTGCCCGCGATGTTGAGGAACGGGATGATGCCCGTCAGGTTCATGAACAGCACCATGAAGAAGATGGTGGTGAGCAGCGGAAGGAAGCGCTTGCCGTCCTTGCGACCGAGCAGGTCCTCGGCGACGCTGACGCGGACGAAGTCCAGGCCCATCTCCACGATGCTCTGGAACCGGCCGGGCACCATCCGCATGTTGCGGGTGCCGAGCCAGAAGATGAGCACCACGGCGATCACCGCGATGAAGCGGATGATCATGATGCGATTGATCTCGAACGGCGTCCCCTCGAAGAGGAGGGCAGGCGGGAAGAACTCCAGAATGGACGGAGCGTGGAACCCGCCATCGTCGTTTGCGGTCTGAACCAGAAGGTTCACAGCGTTAGCTAGCAGCGCTATCTCCTGTTTCGGGGCGTGGAGCGAACTCTCACGACGACGAGCGAAAGGGATTCGGTCACGGACGCAGACATCTACGTCGCAGACCCGGGGGAATCTCCGTTCACTCTACAAGAGAAACGGGCTTCGACCCAATCTGGGAGCGCACTCCTTGTTATCGGGGTGCGTCGTCGTTATCGGGGTGCGTCGTCCGCCTCCTTCGGCGGTACCGGGAGCTGCACGTCGCTCGCGTAGGGCATCCGGGAGCGCATGACGACGACGACGTCGACAACGAGCGAGCCGATCACCCCCGCCACGACGCTGAGGAACAGCACGACCGGCTGCACCCAGGGCTGTGCCTTGAGCACGAAGACGAGAACCACGAACACGATGAGCTTGAGCAGCCAACCGCCCATCACGATGCCGAAGAAGGCGGGGACGAACAGGTCTCCCCCGGCGAACCTGTTGGCCAGGAGGATGCTCGCCGCCGTGATGCCCATGAACACGACCGCGAGCGCCGTGCCGACGAGCGCGCTGGCCACTCCGGGCCACCCGGCGACGATGCCGCCGACGATCGCACCGACCACCATGATCACCAGGGCGAGCAGGCCGCCCCACACGAGGGCGCGCTTCATCACCGGATTGGACGTGGGGGTGTTGGTGCTCATGGGGTCCTTCGGATGGGGAGGGATTCTGGTTCGAGCTCGTCGCCGTCGTCATCGAGCGCCAGGCGGGTCTCGGATGCCTCGTCGAGCGGGTCGAGCACGGCGATCCTGTCGGCCTCGGGGCTCTCGGCATCCGTGGCCTGACTGACCGCCTCGACGGCCTTGCGGCGGCTGAGCGGGGCGAGGGTGAGCACCGTGCAGACGATGAAGCCGACGGCCAGGAAGACCGTCGCCCACCAGCTGGGCAGGCCGGCGTAGGTGGGCAGCACGAAGTACAGCAGGCAGCCGACGGAGGCCACCGCGGTCCACCCGTACAGGATGAGCACGGCGTGGAGGTGCGAGTGGCCCATGTCGAGCAGGCGGTGGTGCAGGTGCTTGCGGTCGGCGCTGAACGGCGACTTGCCCGCACGCAGCCGCCGTACGACGGCGAGCCCGAAGTCGAGCAGCGGAATGACCAGCACCGCGAACGGCAGGATGATCGGGATGAACGCCGGGAGCAACTGCGAGCGTCCCAGCGCGGTGATGGCAGCTGTGTTGGTCTGTCCCGTGACCGCGATCGCCGACGTGGCCATGAGCAGGCCGATGAGCAGCGCTCCCGCGTCACCCATGAAGAGTCGCGCCGGATGCCAGTTGAGCGGCAGGAACCCGGCGCAGGCTCCCACGACGATCGCGGCGAGGACGGACGCGAGATTGAAGTAGTTCGACGGCGAGGTCTGCTGCACGAGCAGGTAGGTGTACAGGAAGAACACGCCGTTCGCGATGAGCGCGACCCCGGCGACGAGCCCGTCGAGCCCGTCGATGAAGTTGATGGCGTTCATCACGAGCACGATCGCGAAGATCGTGATGATGAGGCTCATCAGGGAAGTGCCCACGATCTGCTGGCCGAGAGGCAACGCGTAGATCTGGACGCCCTTCCAGGCGATCAACCCGGCGGCGATGAACTGCCCGGCGAGCTTGGTCATCCAGTCGAGGTCCCAGATGTCGTCGGCGACGCCGATGGCCACGATGAGGGCGGCGGCACCGAGGATCGCGAGAATCTGCTCGGGGTTGGCGAACACGATGCGCAGCGGCGGCAGCTGCGCCGAGAACGCCCAGGCGACCAGCACGGCACCGACGACGCCGAGGAACATCGCGACACCCCCGAGGCGCGGCGTCGGACGGGTGTGCACGTCGCGCTCGCGGATCTTGGGGTAGAGGCGGAAGCGGTGGGCGAGTCGGTAGATCACGAGCGAGAGCCCGAAGGTGATGAGTGCGGTGATGAGCGCGAGGCTGATGAACAGGGTCATGCGGGGTCGGCCACCTCGGCCTCCGCCGGCGCCAGCGTGTCGCCGACGACGTCCGCGATCGCCTCGCGGGTGATCACGCCCTGCCGCACGATCCGCAACCCTCCGGTGCCGGCGGCGAGGTCGGTCGCGTCGACGATGGTCGATCCGGATGCCGCCGTCGCGACCCCCTCTGTGCCGTAATCGCGGCCGGTCGAACCGCCGTCGAGGTAGATCTCCACGGCGTCGCCGAGCATCGCCTGAGCCGAGCGCGCGTCGAGGGCGGACGGCTCGCCCGTGAGATTGGCGGAGGACACGGCGAGTGGCCCGGTCTCCCTGAGCAGTTCGAGCGCCACCGTGTTGGCGGGCATGCGGAGCGCCACCGTGCCCCTGGTTTCGCCGAGGTCCCACACGAGGGAGGGCTGCGCCGGGAGGATGAGCGTCAGCCCGCCCGGCCAGAACGCGGCCACGAGGGCGCGGACGGCATCCGGAACCGTCTCCGCGAGTGCGTCGAGGGTGGGGATGCCGGGGATGAGCACGGGAGGCGGCGACGTGCGACCGCGACCCTTGGCGTCGAGCAGGCGTTGCACGGCTGCCGGGTTGAATGCGTCGGCCGCGATGCCGTACACCGTGTCGGTCGGGAGCACGACGAGCGCTCCGCGGCCGATCGCGGCGCGCGCGAGCCGCATTCCGGTGAGGAGTTCGGTGTCGACGGAGGTGTCGAAGACGCGTTCAGGCATGACAACTGATTGTAGGTCGCGGCGGCTGTGAGCCCCGGTCGCGGCACCCGCTACCGCGATACTGGAGGCATGAGCCGTGACGTCTTCTTCTTCGACTGCGACAAGACGCTCTACGACTACGACTTCCGCAAGCGACTGCCGCGGCTGGCCGAGCTCACCGGCGTGAGTCAGTACCACCTCGCGGATGCGTGGTGGGCCGGCGGCTTCGAGGAGGCCGCAGAGCGCGGCGAGCTGGCCACGACCGAGGAGTACCTGGCCGCCTTCGCCGACGTCACCGGCGCGGCTCTCACGCTCGAGCAATGGCAAGAGGCTCGGGCCGCGGCGATGACGAGGATCGACGGATCGATCGCCGCGCTGCACCTCGCCGCGGAGCTCGGTGCCGTGTCGCTGCTGTCGAACAATCCGGTGATCTTCAAGGACTCACTCGGCGTGCTGGCCCCGGACGTCGCCGACGTCGTCGGACAGAACGACCTGGTCTCCGCCGTGCTCGGTGCGCGCAAGCCCGAGCGGCGCATCTACACCCGGGCGCTCGGACGACTCGGCGTGCTTCCCGAGAACGCGTTCTTCGCCGACGACTCGGCGGCCAACGTCGAGGGGGCTCGGGACTACGGCATCACGGCGTTCCAGCTCGTGCCCACCGCGGACGGGTTCAACACCGACGAACTGGCGGATGCGATCCGCGCCTTCTCCGAGCGCTGAGCAGGGCGCCGAGCAGACCCGATGCCGGCAGCGCCGTCGAGAACGATCCGAGCTCGGATCAGAGCCGCACGATCATCTTGCCGATGTTCGCACCGTTCATGACTCCGGTGAAGGCGTCGAAGGTGGCGTCGATGCCGTCGACGACGGTCTCATCCCACGTGATCAGCCCATCGGCGAGCCATCCGCGCATGTCGGCCGCGAAGGCGGGCAGGTGCGACCAGTAGTTGACGATGGTGAAGCCGGAGAGGGTCAGCCCGCGGGTGATGACGTTCGAGAGGTACTTCACGCCCGGGTCGGAGGTGGCGTTGTAGACCGAGATGGCGCCGCAGAGCGCCGCGCGTCCGCCGTCGTTGAAGGAGCGCAGTGCGGCCTCCAGGTGCTCGCCGCCGACATTGTCGAAGTACACGTCGATGCCGTCGGGCGCGGCCGAGCGCAGCGAGCGGGCGATGCCGCCCTCGGTGTAGTCGAAGCCGGCATCGAAACCGTATCGCTCGGTCAGCAGCCCGACCTTCTCGGCCGTCCCGGCGCTCCCGACCACGCGGGACGCCCCCATGAGGCGCGCCAGCTGACCGACCATGCTGCCGACCGCGCCCGCGGCACCCGAGACGAAGACGACGTCGCCCTCGCGGAGTCCTGCGACGAGCTTGAGTCCGATCCACGCCGTGAACCCGGTGACACCCAGGACGCTCAGCGCGAGCGAGCTCGGCAGCCCGTCGGGCACGCGCGCCGGCCGGAACTCGCGGGCGTCGGCCTGGGAGACATCTCGCCAGCCGAGGTCGTGCACCACGACATCGCCGACGGAAAGCCCCTCGGCTCGCGAGGCGACGACGGTGCCCACTGCTCCCCCGGTCATCACCTCGCCGAGGACGAACGGCGGGATGTAGGAGCGCATGTCGTTCATGCGTCCGCGCATGTAGGGGTCGACCGAGAGGAACTCGTTGCGCACGCGCACCTCGCCGTTGGCGAGCGGCGGAAGCTCGGCTTCGACGCGCACGATGTCCTCTCCCGTCGGTTCGCCCACGGGGCGCCGCACGAGGTGCCATTGGATGCTGGTTGCCGTCTCCGTCGCCGTCTGCTCAGTCACGGGACGATCCTAGGCGACCGCGATCGACGCCTCGTGAGCCGAGACGCCGATCGCGGGTTGGTGCCTCAGTTGCGGCGCGCTCGGCGGGCGAACAGCCAGGAGCCCCAGAGGTAGGCCGCCGCGATGATCACGAGACACCACCCCATCGCCCACAACGGCCGGGTTCCGGCATCCGTTCCCATCAGCAGGCCGCGGATGGTCTCGATGATCGGCGTGATGGGCTGGTTCTCGGCGATCCACTGCAGCCAACTCGGCATGGTGTCCGTCGGCACGAACGCGCTGGAGAGGTAGGGAAGGAACAGCAGCGCGAAGCCGTAGCCGTTCGCGGCCTCGACGCTGCGCGCGGCCAGTCCGATCGCGGCGTAGAGCCAGGTGATGGCCAGGATGAACACGGCGATCACTCCGATGGCGCCGAGCCAGTCGAGCACGTCGGCGTTCGGACGGAAGCCGAGCAGCAGGGCGACGCCGATGACGACGCCGGTCGCCAGCAGGTTGCGGGCGAGGCTGGCGACGACGTGCCCTGTCAGGACGCTCATCGCTCTCAACGGCATCGTGCGGAACCGGTCGATGATGCCGTTGGACATGTCGTCAGCGACGTCGACGGCAGTCGATGCCGCGCCGAACCCCGCGCACAGCAGGATGATGCCCGGCACCACGTAGTCGACGTACCCGCCGCGGCCGCCGTCGATCGCGCCGCCGAACACGAAGGTGAACAGCAGCATCAGCATGGTCGGCAGCATGATCGCCATGATCATCGCGTCGACGTTGCGGACGGTGTGGCGGAGGCTCCGACCGATCATCACTCCCGTGGTCACGAGTCGGGTGGGACGCCGCACGCGGGGCGCGGTGGTCATGGTCATGGTCGCGGTGCTCATGCCGCCACCTCCTGTTCTGCGTCGATGGTGCTCTGGGGTGCGGCGCCCGTGATGGTGAGGAACACGTCGTCGAGGCTCGGCTTGCGCACGACCACGTGGACGGCGACGGATGCCGGGTCGGCCGCCACATCGGCGAGCACCCGGCGGAGGGAGTCGAGGCTGCCGTCCGTCGGAATCTCGCGAAGTAGGACGCCGTCGGCCGACCGGACCTCGACGAGCTCGCCGCCGATGCGCGCTTTCAACTGCGCGGCCGAGCCCTCGGCGACGATGCGGCCGCCGTCGAGCACCGCGATGCGATCGGCCAGCGCATCCGCCTCGTCGAGGTACTGCGTCGTGAGCAGGATGGTCGTGCCGGCGGACGCGAGCTCTCGGATGGTCCGCCACAGGGCCTGGCGACTGCGGGCGTCGAGACCTGTCGTCGGTTCGTCGAGGAACAGTACGGGCGGATCGGCGACCAGCCCCAGGGCGATGTCCAGCCGGCGCCGCATGCCACCCGAGTAGCTCTTGGCGCGTCTCGCCGCCGCGTCCGTCAGGTCGAAGCGGGTGAGCAGCTCAGTCGCTCGGGCGCGCGCCTGCTCCGCAGAGAAACCCGAGAGCCGCGCGAGCATGCGCAGGTTCTCCTCCCCCGTGAGCACCTCGTCGACGGCCGCGTATTGACCCGTCAGGCTGACGGCCTCGCGAACGCCGTCGGGGTCTTCGGCGACATCGTGGCCTGCGACGATGGCCGTGCCGGAGTCGGCAGCCGTGAGGGTGGCGAGGATGTTGATGAGTGTCGTCTTGCCCGCCCCGTTCGGGCCGAGCAGGGCGAAGATCGATCCGGCCTCGACCGCGAGGTCGACGCCGTCGAGAACATGCTGATTCCCGAAGCTCTTGCGCAGGGAACGCACGTCGATGGCTGGATTGGTCATCTCGGGGCCTTTCTGTGTAGTGGGTATAGTGTGTGTACGACCTACGCGAGCGTATATGGCATACACATTTGTTTAAGTCATACACAGTTCCATGACGGGTGTCAATGGATCGAGAAAGGTGGCTCCATGACGGATGTCGAAGACGCGCTACCCCGCGGAGTGGCGCTGACCTGGGGGGTCGCTGAGAACCCCCAGCGCGGGCCACGGCGCGAGCTTTCCATCGAGCGGATCGTCGAGACGGCGGTCGAGATCGCCGATGCCGAAGGGCTCGGCGCGGTCTCGATGAGCCGGGTTGCCACCGCCCTGGGCTTCACCACGATGTCGCTCTACCGCTACGTCACGAGCAAGGACGACCTCCTCGTGCTCATGGGCGACGCGGCTTCAGAGGTGCCGATTCCCCCCGACACCGGGGGCGATGACTGGCGTGGCGGGGTGAGTCGCTGGGCGGTGGCCGCTCGAGCCGCGTACCGGGCGCATCCGTGGATGGTCGACCTGCCGATCAATGGTGCGCCGATGACGCCGAACACCCTGCTGATGGCCGACTGGATGCTGCGCGAGCTCGCACCCCTCCCCCTCGATGACGACGAGAAGATGGCCACCCTGCTGCTGCTGTCGAGCTACGTTCGGGCGACCGCGGCGATCGAACGCGACATCTCCGCCCTCATCTCTGCGGGAACGTCGGCGGACAGTCGCCGTCAGTCCGAGGCGCTGGCCACGCTGGTCACCCCTGAACGTTTTCCGTCGCTCAGCCCGCTCGTCGCCGCAGGTCTGTACGACCGCGACGATGACAACACGTTCGACGACTTCGCATTCGGGCTCGGACGCATCCTCGACGGCATCGACCTCCACACGCGCGACGTCGAGAAGCGGCCGGACGCGCCGGTCGAGCAGTACGAGATCCCCCGCGACAAAGCGGTCCGGGAGGCTGCGAAGGCGCGCCGCGAGGCGGAGGGACGCGTCCGCGAGGCTCTCAAGCGCGAGCGTGAGGCCATCAAGCGCGCGCGGGAGCGAGCCGAACGCGGCTAGCGGATGGCCGTCGTGGCCCGATCGCGCCCGGTCAGGTCGCGATGATGCGCGATAGCGCGCCATCCGTCTTGCGCTAGAACACCCGCAATCGGCTCCGACTGGTGCCCGGCGTGCTCGATCACGAGGAGTCCGCCCGGTCGCAGGAGGCGGAGCGCGGTGCGGGACAGCGCCGGGATGACGTCGAGCCCGGTCTCGCCGCCGTAGAGCGCGAGGGCCGGATCGAATCGGGCGACCTCGGGATCCACCGGGGGCATGGTGGTGGGAACGTAGGGCGGATTCGAGGCGACGACGCTCACGGAGCCGTCGAGCTGGGGCAGGGCGTCGGCGAGATCGCCCTGAACGAGTGCGGTGCGACCGTCGCCGAAAGCGTCGATGTTGCGCCGGGCCCACACGTGCGCCTCAGGAGAGAGTTCGACGGCGTAGACGCGGGCGTGCGGCACCTCGACGGTCATGGACAGGGCGATCGCACCGCTGCCCGTGCCGAGATCGACACCGATGGGTTCGGCCGAGGGATCGGACAGCAGTGCGTCGACGGCGATCCCGGCGATGAGCTCCGTCTCCGGACGCGGGGTGAAGACGCCGGGCCCCACGAACAGCTCGAGCGAGCGGAACGCGGCGCGGCCCGTGATGTGCTGGAGCGGCTCGCGAGTGGCCCGGCGACGCGCGAGGGCCATGATGCGTTCGGCATCCGCCCTCTCGATGGCGGTGCCTGCGATGACGCGCGCCTGCACAGCACCCCGGCTCAGGTCGAGAACGTGACCGATGAGCAACTCCGCATCGACGTCGGGTGTCGGCACGCCCGCCTGCGCGAGGAGCGTCTCGACCTTGGCGCGGAGGGGGCGAACGGGGACCGGCGCGTGGTCGGCGTCACCTGTCGTCATATTCACGTCAAGGAATGTAACCCACCTGTCTGGGAGGCGTGGATCGCCGTAGGCTGAACCCAGCCAGCACTCCCGTCGAAGGGACAGCAATGTCGAAGATCTACGCCAGCATCACCGACGTCGTGGGGCGAACCCCTCTCGTCCGGCTCAACCGCGTGACCGATGGCGCCGACGCCACCGTATTGGCGAAGCTCGAGTTCTACAATCCGTCGGCGAGCGTGAAGGACCGGTTGGGCGTCGCCATCGTCGACGCCGCAGAGGCATCGGGCGAGCTTCAGCCCGGCGGAACGATCGTCGAGGGGACGAGCGGCAACACCGGCATCGCCCTCGCGATGGTCGGCGCGGCCCGCGGCTACCGCGTGATGGTCGCGATGCCCGAGACGATGAGCACCGAACGCCGTGCCCTGCTCCGGGCGTACGGAGCCGAGCTCGTGCTGACCCCGGGGTCGGAAGGCACGCGCGGAGCGGTGCAGGCGGCCGAGCGCATCGTCGCAGAGACCCCCGGCGCGGTGCTGGCCCGTCAGTTCGAGAACGAAGCGAACCCTGAGATCCACCGCCGCACCACCGCTGTCGAGGTGTGGGACGACACCGACGGAGAGGTCGACATCTTCGTATCCGGCATCGGAACGGGCGGGACCATCACCGGCACCGGCCAGGTGCTCAAGGAGCGCAAGCCCGGAGTGCAGGTCGTCGGGGTGGAGCCGGCCGAGTCGCCCATCCTCAATGGCGGCGCGCCAGGACCGCACAAGATCCAGGGCATCGGAGCCAACTTCGTGCCCGACATCCTCGATCGCGACGTGTACGACGAGATCATCGACGTCGACATCGACCAGTCGGTGGCGATGGCCAGGCGACTCGCTGTCAAGGAGGGCATCCTCGCCGGCATCAGCTCGGGCGCGACCGTCACCGCGGCCGTCGAGCTCGCCAAGCGCCCGGAGAACGCTGGCAAGACGATCGTCGTCATCATCGCCAGCTATGGCGAGCGCTATCTCTCCACAGTGCTGTTCGAGGGTCTCCTCGACTGAGGCTCGTCACGCATGAGTCCCGGGATGCGCCGATAGCCTAGGTGCATGTCATTCTTCGTCGCGCTGCGTGAAGACGTCGCGACGGCGAGATCGCACGACCCTGCCTCGCAGAGCGACCTCGAGGTCGTGCTGGCCTACTCCGGCCTGCACGCCGTCTGGGGCTACCGGCTCACGCACCGGCTCTGGCTTGCCGGGTACCGGCTGCCCGCCCGACTGCTCTCGCAGGTGCTTCGGTTCCTCACGGGAATCGAGATCCATCCGGGCGCGGTCATCGGCCGACGCCTGTTCATCGACCACGGCATGGGCGTGGTGATCGGTGCCACTGCGATCGTCGGGGACGACGTGATGCTGTATCACGGCGTCACGCTCGGTGGGAAGAGCCGGTTCCATCGACGCGAGGACAAACGGCATCCCACCCTCGAGGATGGCGTGACCGTCGGCGCGGGCGCCAAGGTGCTCGGCGACATCACCATCGGAGCCTGGTCGACCATCGGCGCGAACGCCGTGGTCACCAAGCCGGCGCCCGCACGGTCGCTGCTGCTGGGCGTCCCGGCCGTCGTGCTGCCCTCCAACGAGGACGTGACGGAGAGCGCCCGCGGCGTCGTGCTCGACGACTGACGGGTCGGCATCTGCCGTCGTCTCCGCCCGGGTGAGGTGGGAGAGCTAGCCCTGGTCGCCGATGTCGGCGAGCCGGGCTTCCTCGTCGGCCTGGATGGCGGAGTCGATGATCGGCTCGAGCGCGCCGTTCATCACGGCGTCGAGGTTGTAGGCCTTGTAGCCGGTGCGGTGGTCGGCGATGCGGTTCTCGGGGAAGTTGTAGGTGCGGATGCGCTCCGAGCGATCCATCGTGCGGATCTGCGTCTTGCGGGCCGCGCTGTCGAGTTCGGCCTGCTCCTCCTGGCGGCGGGCCAGGATGCGGGCGCGCAGCACGCGCATGCCGGCCTCGCGGTTCTGCAGCTGGCTCTTCTCGTTCTGCATCGCCACCACGATTCCCGTCGGGAGGTGGGTGATGCGCACGGCCGAGTCGGTCGTGTTGACCGACTGGCCGCCGGGGCCGCTCGAGCGGTAGACGTCGATCTTCAGGTCGTTCTGGCTGATCTCGACCTCCTCCGGCTCGTCGACCTCGGGGAAGACCAGCACGCCCGTCGTGGAGGTGTGGATGCGCCCCTGCGACTCGGTCGCCGGGACGCGTTGCACGCGGTGGACGCCGCCCTCGTACTTGAGGTGCGCCCAGACGCCCTGGGACGGGTCGGTGGCGTTCGACTTGATGGCCACCTGCACGTCTTTGTAGCCACCGAGGTCGCTCTCGGTGCGCTCGAGGAGCTCCGTCTTCCAGCCCTTCGACTCCGCGTAATGGATGTACATCCGCAGCAGGTCGGCGGCGAAGAGGGCGCTCTCGGCGCCACCTTCACCCCCCTTGATCTCCATGATCACGTCGCGCCCGTCATCCGGATCGCGCGGAATCAGCAGCCGACGCAGTTTCTCCTGCGCGGTGGCGAGCTGCTCCTCGAGATCCGGGACCTCCTCGGCGAAGGCCTCGTCCTCGCGCGCGAGTTCACGCGCGGCAGCGAGGTCGTCGCCGGCCTGCTCCCACGCGCTGTTCGCCGCGACGATCTTGGACAGCTCGGCGTAACGCCGGTTGACCTTCTTGGCGCGCGCCGCATCCGCGTGCAGTGCCGGGTCGGCCAGCTGCTCCTGCAGCTCGGCGTGCTCGGCCTGCAGCACCTTCACGGAGTCGAACATCAGCGGTCGTTGTGCGAGGTGCCACCCACCTGCGGCATCGACTTGCCCACCTGCATGAGGAACTCGACGTTGGACGAGGTCTCCTTGAGGCGGCCGAGCACGGCGTCCAGCGCCTGCTGCTGGTCGAGGCCGGCGAGCGCACGGCGCAGCTTCCAGGTGATCTTGACCTCGTCGGCGCTCATCAGCATCTCCTCGCGGCGGGTGCCCGAGGCGTTGACGTCGACGGCCGGGAAGATGCGCTTGTCGGCGAGCTGGCGCGAGAGGCGCAGCTCGGAGTTACCGGTTCCCTTGAACTCCTCGAAGATCACCTCATCCATCTTCGACCCGGTCTCGATGAGCGCCGTGGCGAGGATGGTGAGCGATCCGCCGTTCTCGATGTTGCGTGCCGCACCGAAGAAGCGCTTCGGCGGGTAGAGGGCCGAGGCGTCGACGCCGCCGGAGAGGATGCGCCCGGATGCCGGAGCAGCCAGGTTGTACGCGCGTCCGAGGCGGGTGATCGAGTCGAGAAGCACGACGACGTCGTGGCCGAGCTCGACCAGACGCTTGGCGCGCTCGATGGCGAGCTCGGCGACGGTGGTGTGGTCCTCGGCCGGACGGTCGAAGGTGGAGGCGATGACCTCGCCCTTCACCGTGCGCTGCATGTCGGTGACCTCTTCAGGGCGCTCGTCGACGAGCACGACCATGAGGTGGACCTCGGGGTTGTTGATGGCGATGGCGTTGGCGATCTGCTGCAGCACGATCGTCTTGCCGGCCTTGGGAGGCGCGACGATGAGGCCGCGCTGGCCCTTGCCGATGGGCGCGACGAGGTCGATGATGCGCTGCGTCAGCTTGGTGGGCTCGGTCTCGAGGCGCAGGCGCTCCTGCGGGTAGAGCGGCGTGAGCTTCTGGAAGTCGACGCGAGCCGCCGCCTCGTCCACCGACTGGCCGTTGACCGAGTCGACCTTGACGATGGCGTTGTACTTCTGACGGCCGTTGCCGTCCCCGTCGCGCGGCTGGCGGATGGCGCCCACGACCGCGTCGCCCTTGCGCAGGTTGTACTTCTTGACCTGGCCGAGGGAGACGTAGACATCGCTCGGGCCGGGCAGGTAGCCGCTCGTGCGCACGAAGGCGTAGTTGTCGAGCACGTCGAGGATTCCGGCGACGGGGATGAGCACGTCGTCGTCCATGATCTCGGGCTCGAGCTCGTCGCCGGGGGTGTTGGAGGCACCACGACGCTTGCGGTCGCGGTAGCGGCTGCGGCTCGAGCGCGACTCGCCCTGGCCCTGCTGGCCGTTCTGGCGATCCTCGCCCTCACCGTCCGACTTGGGCTCGGCGTTCTTCTGCCCCTGCGGGGCCTGCTGGCCCTTCTGGTCCTGCTGGCCCTTCTGGTCCTGCTGGCCCTTCTGGTTCTGGCCGTTCTGGCCGTTCTGGCCACCTTGGTTCTGACCGTTCTGACCGTTCTGGCCGTTCTGGTTCTGGCCGTTCTGGCCGCCTTGGGCGTTGTCGCCACCGCGGTTGCGGTTGCGGTTGCGGTTGCGTCCCTGGCGCTCGCCCTGCTGGGGAGCGTCGCCCTGCGCGTCGGCGTCGTCGGCCGCGGGGGTCGCAGCATCCGTCGTGGCCGACTCAGGGGCGATCGCCGGAGCGGCGGAGGCCGCCTTGTTGTTGCGGGCGGCGACGGCGTCGAGCGCGGGAACGAGGCTGTCGAGGCCGGTTCCGCCCGACGTGTTGACGTGGGCGGTGGCGGACGTGGTCGACACGCGGCGTGAACCGCGCGCGCGGGTGAGCGGGGCACCGTCGACGGGAGCGGATGCCCCGGCCTGGTCGGCTGCCTCGGCGCCGGCGGGCGGTGCGTCGGCGGCGGCCGCTGCGGGCGCCTCGACGGGTGCCGCCTCAGCCGGCACGCTGTCGGCAGGCGCGGCCTCGGCCGGCGCCTCTACAAGAGCTGTCTCAGCGGGAGCTGCCTCAGCGGGAGCCGCCTCAGCGGGCGCTGCCTCAGCGGGCGCCGCCTCAGCCGGCGCCGCCTCAGCGGGCGCCGGCTCAGCAGTAGCTGCGTCGACGGCGGGCGTCTGCGCGCCCTCGATAGCGTCGATCAGTTCGCCCTTGCGCAGCTTGGCGGCTCCGGGGACGCCGAGCTCGACAGCGAGCGCGGCGAGCTCGGCGACGCGCATGGTCGTCAGCTGCGTGCGAGTGGGGATGGTGTTGACATCGGTCACGGTGACTGTGGTCCTTCCCCCCGGGAGAAGTCTCGCCCAGGGAAGTGCCGGCGCCCGATCGCGGATTCGAAGAAAGAACGCGCGGATCGAGGCGCGGGTGATGGCAATGGATTGCCGGGGAAACGCACCATCGGTTCGCTTTGCTGTGCGAAACCTACTGGGTGCTCGTCGATTCTAACATCACGGCGGGGGGCGGCCCGATCACGCGACACGCCTCACGTCGAGACGAGCTCCACGGTGGAACCCTTGAAGTCGACGGCGAGCATGAGCGCCTGCCAGGTCGTCTCCGACTCCACGGCCACCAGTTCGGCCGCGCCCAGACGCTGCGCGGGATCGCTGCCGAGCACGAGAATGGATGGCCCGGCGCCCGACACCACGGCTGGATATCCGGCGGCGCGGAGCGCTGAGATGAGCCGATCGGTCTCGGGCATCGCGGCCGCCCGATAGTTCTGGTGCAGCCGATCCTCGGTGGCCGCGAGCAGCAGCTCGGGACTCTGGATGAGGGCGGCGACGAGCAGGGCCGACCGCGAGACGTTGAACACCGCGTCCTTGTGCGGGACCGATTCGGGCTGCAGGCTGCGGGCGAGCGCGGTGGACATCACGTGCTCGGGCACGAACACGACGGGCGAGACGCCGCGATGCACCATGAGCTTCTTGTGCAGCGGGCCGTCCGGCGTCGTCCACGCGATGGTGAGCCCGCCGAACAGCGCCGGGGCGACGTTGTCGGGGTGACCCTCGAGTTCCGTCGCCAGAGCGAGGGCATCCGCCTCGGTGACCTCGACGATGCCGTCGAGCAGTCCGCTCGCAGCCATGACGCCCGAGACGATGGCTGCACCGGATGAACCGAGCCCGCGCCCGTGCGGAATCGAGTTGTGCGCCACCAGCCGGAGCCCCGGCAGCGCGTAGTCGTAGCGCGCGAGCGAGTGGGCGATCGCGCGGACGACGAGGTGGGTCTCATCCGTCGGCACCTCGCCGGCCCCGACGCCGGTCACCTCGATCTGAACGCCGGGCTCCGCCAGCACCTCGATCTCGAGCTCGTCGTAGAGGGCTAACGCGAGGCCCAGGGTGTCGAAGCCCGGACCGAGGTTGGCGCTCGTGGCCGGCACCCGCACCGAGACGCGACGACCGACGGTCAGGCTGTTCGTCATGCGGCCGCCAGACCGAGGACGTCGGCGATCTCGACGGGGTCGACGCCGACGCTCTCGGGCTGCACGTCGGAGCCGTCGGCGGTGCGGAGCGCCCACTGCGGGTCCTTGAGGCCGTGCCCCGTGACCGTGAGCACGACCGTGGAACCGGGGGTGATGACTCCGGCGTCCGCCTGCTCGAGAAGACCCGCGACGCTGATGGCGGATGCCGGTTCGACGAAGATGCCCACCTCTGCGGAGAGGATGCGGTGCGCCTCGAGGATGCGCGTGTCGTCGATGGCGCCGAAGTAGCCGTCGCTGTCCTCGCGCGCGGCGATGGCCAGCTGCCACGACGCCGGGTTGCCGATGCGGATGGCGCTCGCGATGGTGTCGGGATCCTTCACGACGTGGCCGACGACGATGGGCGCGCTGCCGGCGGCCTGGAAGCCGAACATGCGAGGCAGCTTCGTGGTGGCTCCGCGGTCGAGCTCCTCGCGGTAGCCGCGGTGATAGGCGGTGTAGTTGCCCGCGTTGCCGACGGGGACGATGTGGAAGTCCGGCGCATCCCGCAGCACCTCGACCACCTCGAACGCTCCGGTCTTCTGGCCCTCGATGCGGTCGTTGTTGACGGAGTTGACCAGGTGCACGGGGTAGTTGTTCGCGAGTTCGCGCGCGAGGTCGAGACAGTCGTCGAAGTTGCCGCGCACCTGCAGCAGTCGCGCGTCATGCGCGATCGCCTGGCTGAGCTTGCCCATGGCGATCTTCCCCTCCGGCACGAGGACGGCTGCGGTGATGCCCGCATGGGTCGCATACGCAGCAGCGGACGCCGACGTGTTGCCCGTCGAGGCGCAGATGACGGCCTTCGCCCCGTGCTCGACGGCCTTCGAGATGGCCATCGTCATGCCGCGGTCCTTGAACGACCCCGTCGGATTCATGCCCTCGTACTTGACGAACACGTTCGCCCCCGTGCGAGCGGAGAGCGCGGCGGCGGGGATGAGCGGGGTTCCGCCTTCGCCGAGCGTGATGACCGGAGTCGCGTCGGTCACGTCGAGACGGTCGGCGTACTCGTGCAGCACACCGCGCCATTGGCGGGAGGGGCGGATCTCGTTGCTGGTCATGGGTGGGTCAGGCTCCTTCGACTCGGAGGACGGATGCGACGCCGACGACGACGCGGTGGGCTTCAAGGTCGGCCACGGTCGCCGCGAGGGCGGACTCCCGAGCCGCGTGCGTGCCGATGACCAGCACGGCGGTGGCGAGCCCGGCGGACGACGTCGTCACGACGGACTGCTGCAGCGTCTCGACTGAGACTCCGTGCTGCGCGAACACGCCGGCGATGCCGGCGAGCACGCCCGGCTCGTCCTTCACCTCGAGGGTGACGGCGTAGCGCGTGGTGACCTGGCCGATGTCGAGCACGGGAAGGTCGGCGTGCTTGGATTCGGCCAGCCCCGGGCCGCCCACGACGTGTCGACGGGCGAGCGAGACGAGGTCGCCGAGGACGGCGGAGGAGGTCTCCACTCCCCCGGCGCCCGCGCCGTAGAACATCAGGCTGCCGGCGGCCTCCGCCTCGACGAACACGGCGTTGTTGGCGCCGTGCACCGCGGCCAGCGGATGCGTGCGGCTCACCATCGCGGGGTAGACGCGCACCGAGACGCCGTCGCGCCCGTCGTCGTCGGTGAGGCGCTCGCAGATGGCGAGCAGCTTCACGACGTGGCCGGACCGCGCAGCGCTGGCGATCTGCGCCGCCGTCACGGTACGCATCCCCTCGCGGTGAACCGCTTCCACGGGGACGTCCGTGTGGAAGGCCAGGCTGGCGAGGATCGCCGCCTTCTGGGCTGCGTCGTACCCGTCGACGTCGGCGGTCGGGTCGGCTTCGGCGAGGCCGAGTCGCTGAGCGTCGGCCAGGACGTCCTCGAGTGCGCCGCCCTCGGTGTCCATGCGGTCGAGGATGTAGTTCGTCGTGCCGTTGACGATGCCCAGGATCCGCACGATACGGTCACCGGCCAGGCTCTCGCGGAGCGGGCGGATGATGGGGATCGCGCCGCCGACGGCCGCCTCGTAGTAGAGCTGCGCGCCGACCTGCTCGGCAGCCGCGAACAGTTCCGGGCCGT
The DNA here is from genome assembly GCF_004801905.1 of Orlajensenia flava. Taxonomy (GTDB): domain Bacteria; phylum Actinomycetota; class Actinomycetes; order Actinomycetales; family Microbacteriaceae; genus Orlajensenia; species Orlajensenia flava. Next base: position 909,160 of record NZ_SSSN01000003.1, read on the forward strand.
GCGTGGCCAGCAGCGCCTTGTTGCCGGTGACCACGTCGGCGCCCGACGCCAGCGCCTTGAGTACGTGCGTGCGCGCCGGCTCGATGCCGCCCATGAGCTCCACGACGACGTCGGCGCCGAGGATGAGCCGGTCGACGTCGGTGGTGAACAGCTCGCGTGGCAGGTCGACGCTACGGGGCGCGTCGACGTCGCGGACGGCGATGCCGACGAGTTCGAGGCGGGCGCCGACGCGCTGCGAGAGCTCGTCGCCGTCCTCCAGAAGGGCTCTGGCCACTTGGGCGCCGACCGATCCGCCACCGAGGAGGGCGACCCGCAGCGAGCGATAGGAGATCATCGGGCGTCTTCCGTCGGGGCGATGCCGGCGTCTCGAGCGAGGAGGTCGCGCTCGGTCTCGCCACGAACGATGACCCGGGGCTCTCCATCGCGTACCGCGACGACAGCCGGACGGGCCAGGTAGTTGTAGTTGCTGGCGAGCGAGAAGCAGTACGCCCCGGTCGCGGCCACCGCGAGGAGGTCGTCGGGCCGTACGTCCGACGGCAGGTACTCGGCGTCGACGACGATGTCGCCCGACTCGCAGTGCTTGCCCGCCACGCGCACGAGGGCGGGTTCGGCATCCGTCACCCGCGCCGCCAGGCGTGCCGAATAGTCCGCTCCGTACAAGGCGGGACGGGCGTTGTCGCTCATGCCGCCGTCGATGCTCACGTAGGTGCGGACACCGCCGTCGACCTGCACCGGCTTGACGGTTCCGACCGTGTAGAGCGTCACGCCGGCCGGGCCGACGATCCAGCGCCCGGGCTCGATGGCGATGCGGGGAACCGGGATGCCGTGCTCCGCGCACGCGGCACTCACGGCCTCGGCCATGCCGATCGCGATCTCCTCGATGGGAGTCGGCGTGTCCGCCGACGTGTACGCGATGCCGAAGCCCCCGCCGAGGTTGAGTTCTGGCACGTCGGCCCCGAGCTGGGCGTGAACGGCGATGAGGCGCGAAGCCGACTCGGCGAAGCCGCCCGATTCGAAGATCTGCGACCCGATATGGCAGTGCAGCCCGAGGAATCGGAGCGAGGCGTGAGCCCGGATGGCCTCGACGTGGGAGGGAGCATCGGCGAGCGGGACGCCGAACTTCTGATCGTCGTGGGCGGTGGCGAGGTAGTCGTGGGTGTGCGCGTGCACGCCGCTGTTCACCCGCAGCCGCACCGGCTGCACCCGTCCGCTGGCTGAAGCGGCCGCGGCGACGCGATCGATCTCCTCGCGACTGTCGATGACGATGGCGCCGACCCCGGCGGCGACCGCCCGTTCGATCTCGGCGACCGACTTGTTGTTTCCGTGGAACCCGAGCAGGGCCGGGTCTGCGTCGGCGGCCAAAGCCACGGCGAGCTCTCCGCCCGAGCACACGTCGACGCGGAGACCCTCCGCTGTGACCCAACGCACCACCTCGGTGCACAGGAACGCCTTGCCGGCGTAGTAGACGACGACCTCGGCACCGAAACGGTCGAACGCCTCGGCGAACGCGGAGCGGATGCGCACGGCGCGCGATCGCACCTCCTCCTCGTCGAGCACATAGAGAGGAGTGCCGAACCGGGCGGCGAGGGCCGTGACGGGGATGCCGGCGATGAGCATCCGTCCGTCCTCGCGGAGAGCGGATGCCGGCCACACCCCCTCCGCGAGCGCGTTCGCATCGGCGGGCACGTCGAGCCACTCGGGGGCGGTGGGACGGCTGGACACGGTGGATCCTCGCAGGGAGTCGGCGGAGCGAGCGGGAAGCGCGGTGCGAGCGGGCCCGGATTGGCCCCTGAAGCGGCAGGGGAATTCTATCGGTGACGGCGCGCGAGGCCCGAATCGATGACGCGCCTGGCCGGGTGCGACCGTCTTGCGTGGCACCATGACGCTATGGACACGACCCCTCGACCGCGCTCGGCCTGGCGATTCATCGGCATGCTGGTGATCGGGCTCGTGCTCGGAGTGGTGGTCGGGACGCTCACCCGGTGGCAGTACGGTCTGCTGGTGGGATGGGCTGCAGCGTGCGGCACCTACATCGGCTCATCGGTGGCCATCACGATCAACCTCTCCTCCGCCGAGACGAAGACACATGCACTGCGCGAGGACCCGGGTCGCGCGGGATTCGAGATCGGCATCATCGCGGCCAGCATCTCGAGCATCGTCGTGATCGTCGTGCTGCTCATCGGCGCGGACGCGAGCCACGGGATCGACCGCTACGCGATCCCCATCGTGGGCCTCGTGACGATCTTCCTCACCTGGACGCTCCTGCAGACGCTGTACACCCTGCGTTACGCGCGCCTGTACTACGGCGGGGACTCCGAGGGCGGCATCGACTTCAACGGCAGCGGCGACCCCGACTATCGCGACTTCGCCTACGTCGCGTACACGCTCGGCATGACGTACCAGATCTCGGACACGAACATCTCGTCCAAGGACATCCGCTGGACGATCCTCCGGCACTGCGTGCTGTCGTACCTGTTCGGCGCCGTCATCCTGGCCTCGACGGTCAACGTGGTGGCGGGACTCGCTGGTTGATTCGGGGGACAGAACACGGCAAGATGGGTACAACCCTTTTGTAAGGACGACTAACATACCGCGCGACGGACGAGCGGATGTTCCGGGAGGCCGCGTGAGACGACCCGCTCGACAGGATGAGAACGCATCCCTCGCCGATCTGCTCGCGACCGGCATGCTGATCGCCCCGGACGTGTGCGACCTCCTCGAGAACCGCCTCGGGCGCGACGCAGCCTCAGTGCGCGAAGTGGCGGCGCGACTGACGGACGGCCAGCGTCGCGGGGTCGCCGCGCTGCCCGATCCGCTTCCCGTCACTCCGGCCCAGTCCGAGGTGTACGACCCCGTCATCGAGCGCCTCACCGACATCGAGCGCAGCATCCTGCTGATCGCGGCGGTGAGCGTCGTGGATCGCACGGACGTGCTGCTCGAGGCGGCGTCAGCCGGCATGGACGCGATCATCGACGGCGACCTCGCCCGCCACCTGCGGCTGGTTTCCGGCAGGTTCGCGATCGCGGATCCGCGGTTGCGAGCGGTCACTCACGAACGGGCGGACCTCGGCGAGCGCACCGCTGCACACGCGGCGTTGGCGAGGACGCACGCCCGTCGGGGGCAACGCCTCCTGTCGGCGTGGCATGCGGCCCTGTCGACACTGGAGGGCGATGAGACCCTCGCGCCCCCGCTCATCGAACTGGCCAGGGATGCCCTCGTCGCCGGCGACGCTCGCTGGGCGTTCGCGGTCGCGCGGGAGAGTGCCAGTCACGCGATCGGGGCCGATCTCGCCCGCTCCCTCCGACTCGCCGGCACCGCGGCGCTCCACGCGGGCTGGGTGGAGGACGCCGCCGCGTGGCTCAGCCGATCGGTCGACTCGGATGACGATGTCGAAGCCGCCCGCGGTCTCGCGAGCTACGCGACGGCCGTGACGCTCTCCTCCGGCGTCGTCCCCGAGGACGAGGTGCTCTCCTTCGCCGCTGACGTCGAGGCTGGCCACGGGAGCGACATCCAGGCGTCGATCGCGGCGGCACTCGACGCCACGGCGGCGCTGTTCGCGGAGCGCGGGGACGCCGGCTGCGCGGAACGGATGCGGAAGCGCGCGAGCAGCCACGATCCGGTCGGACCCGGACCGTTCCCGGTGCGGCCGAGCGCCGCCTGGTGCGATGCCCTGCTCGCTGGCCTGCCCTCGACCGACTCCGCCGCCGGCGATCACGGCCGGATGCGGCGGCCGATGCACGTGTTGCCCGCTGCGAGCCCCGGCGTCGAGTCGGTCGCCGACCGCTGCGCTCGCGCCATCACCGAGGCGGTGGTCCTCGCTCGGTCCGAGAACTTCGACGCCGCCCGAGTCGTGCTCTCCCGGGCCGCACGGCGCTTCGCGCCGACGGGCGGATTCCCGAGTCCGGGCTCGCGTGATGCGCCGCCTCGCCCTCGCGCGACGCCGCTCGTCGAGGCGCACCTCGTGGTGGCGCACGCGCTGGTGGACGCCTGGTCGGGTCGCTTCGACGCCGCGGCGACCGAACTCGCCGATGCGGCCGTGCGCCTGCCGATCGGTCTCCCGTTCGCCGGAGCCGGTGTGGCTCTCGCCCGGCGACTCGAGGTGCTGATGGACCTTCCCGCGTCGACGACGACGGAAGCGCTCAGCGTCGCGACACCGGCTCTCGAGCGCGAGGGCGAGATCGTCGACGGCCTCATCGACGCGGCCATCCGCCGTCGCCGCGACGGCGACCTGCTGGGGGCGGCATCCCGGCTCGCGATCGTCTCGACGCGACCGTCGCCGGGACGCGCCGCCTCCTTCCCCCTACCCGAGGGCGATCGGGTCGTCGTGCTCGCTCGCGCCGGCATGCTCGACCGGGCGGAGGACGAGCTCGGCCGCCTCCACCGTGCCGACCCTGACGTGTTCCCGTTCGCCCGGCTCGGACTCATCGCTCGAGCCGAACTCGCCATGAGCACGGTGTCGGAGCTGCCGGGGCGGGCGGTCGCCGCGGAGGCCATCGCCGGGCGGCTGCCCTCCCCGTTCGATCGGGCGATGACCAACCGCGCGGTCTCCGAGGCGCTGTACGAGCTCGACGACGCCCGTCGGGCTCGACTCGCGCAGGTCGCCTCGCTCGAGCACCTGCGCGAATCCGGTGCTGCCGAGCTCGACCAAGCCGGCGACGATCGATTCGACCTCGGTCGAGCCGTGACTCGACGGGCCTCCGGGACGCTCATCGCTCGCGTGGCGCAGGACATGCGCGACGTGGCCGCCGTGGAGCACGCCGGAGAGGAGCACGCCGTCGAGGAACACTGGGCGCGCGACCTGACGACCCGCGAGCGAGAGGTGGCCGGGCTCGTCATCCGCGGCCGTTCCAATCGTGAGGTCGCCGCAGCGTTGCACGTCGCCGTCCGCACGGTCGAGGTCCACCTGGGCCACGTCTTCGCCAAGACTGGAGTGCGCTCACGCACCGAGCTGAGCTTTCTGGCGTCCCGGCCGTCCGAGACGGTTCGACGCGCGGTCGGCGACTCCTCTACGTGATTACCCGTAGGCCCATCTCGATGAGCGGCCGATTCCTGTGGATTGCCGCGATCCGCTCGGCGCTGCGGGCTCCTACCGTGGGGGCATCCCCCGCGACCCGGTCGCGACGGGACCCCTTCCACTGACGCAAGGACAATCCGAATGGAACGAAACTCCAGAACGCTCCGTCGCTGGCTCGGCACCGCCGGGGTGCTCGCCGGCGCGGCGATGATCGCGGGGGCGGTGGTGTCGATCCCGGCGCAGGCCGCCACCGCGCCAACGAGCGGCATCAACGGCTACCGCAACGTGGGCTACTTCGCACAGTGGGGCGTCTACGCCCGCGGCTACAAGGTGAAGGCGATCGACACCTCGGGCGCGGCGGACAACCTCACCGCCATCAACTACTCCTTCGGCAACATCGACAACCAGAGTCTCAAGTGCTTCATCGCCAACAAGGCGCAGGGCACGGGACCCAACGGCTCGGACGGCGCGGGTGATGCCTGGGCCGACTTCGGCATGGGCTACTCGGCATCCGACTCCGTCTCCGGCGTCGCGGACGCCTGGGATCAGCCGCTCGCCGGGTCGTTCAACCAGTTGAAACAGCTGAAGGCCAAGCATCCCGGGGTCAAGCCCGTCATCTCCCTCGGCGGCTGGACCTGGTCGAAGAACTTCTCGCGGGCCGCGGCGACGGATGCCTCGCGCAAGACGCTGGTGTCCTCCTGCATCGACCTCTACATCAAGGGCAACCTGCCCGTGATCGATGGGCGAGGGGGAACGGGTGCCGCCGCCAACGTCTTCGACGGCATCGACATCGACTGGGAGTGGCCCGGATCGCCCAACGGCCTCGACGGCAACTACGTCGACGCGGCCAACGACGCCAAGAACTTCACGCTGCTGCTCAAGGAGTTCCGCACCCAGCTCGACGCCTACGGGGCGACCAACGGCAAGCACTACACGCTCAGCGCGTTCCTGCCGGCGAACCCCGTCGACATCGCGGCCGGCGGATGGAACAAGCCCGAGAACTTCAGCTATCTCGACTATGGAAACATCCAGGGCTACGACCTCTGGGGCGCCTGGGATCCCACCCTCACCGGCCATCAGGGCAACCTCTACCCCGATCCGACCGACCCTCGCCCGAAGAAGTTCGACATCGACACGGCGGTGAACGCCTACATCAATGCGGGCATCAAGCCGTCGCAGCTGGGACTCGGCCTCGCAGCCTACGGACGCGGATGGCAGGGCGTGAAGTCGAGCACCCCGTGGAGTGCGGCGACCGGCGCTGCGCCGGGCACGTACGAAGCCGGTAACGAGGACTACGACAAGCTGAAGACCCTCGGCACCGACTACTACGACTCCAAGGTGGGCGCCGCCTGGCGCTACGACGGCAACCAGTGGTGGTCCTACGACAACCCGCGCTCGATCGCCCAGAAGGCGGATTACATCGTGTCCAAGGGCCTCGGTGGCGGCATGTGGTGGGAGCTCTCCGGCAACCGCGACGGCAGCCTGATCTCGACGCTGACGACCAAGCTGCGCGCGGCGACGACGGGTCCGGTGGCCACTCCGGTCACGCCGACGCCGACGCCTACTCCCACCTCGACGCCGACGCCAACCCAGACGCCCAAGCCGACCTCAACGCCCACTCCGACCCCCAGCCCCACGACTCCGCCCGGCACCTGCTCGGCGAACGCGTGGAGTACCACAGCGGTTTACACCGCTGGCGCCGTGGTGAGCTACCAGGGCTCGGAGTACACCGCCAAGTGGTGGACGCAGGGTGAGACGCCCGGAACCGCCGACGTGTGGTCGCTGAGCAAATCCTGCTCGGGCAGCACGCAACCGCCGGCATCGAACGCGTGGGTCTCGACCAAGGCGTACGTGGGCGGCTCGATCGTCACCTACAACGGCAAGACCTACAAGGCCGCCTGGTGGACGCAGGGCGATGTGCCCGGTGCCGACCCGGCCGGTCCGTGGAAGCTCGCCTGAGCTCTCCAGCCCGCTGAACGCGAGGGCGGATGGTCGACGCGAGTCGATCATCCGCCCTCGTCGTTCATCTCCGAAGCCCCTATATCGTCGAAGCCTCTAGCAGGTACCCGTCGTGCCGGCGTCGGCGAGCACGAGGTCCTTGGCCGTGAAGCCGATGCGCGCCTGGCCCGGAGTCACGGCGATGTCGGAGATCTGCAGGCCCGCCGGGAGCGAGGATGCGACGCAGACGGAGAAGCCCGAGTCGCTCACCACGCTGTCGACGAGAGAGGAGACGTCGAAGGATGCCCCTCCCGCGGTGAGCTTCGCGCTCTGCGGGGTGAAGACGATGGTGCCGCCCTTCGGTGCCGCGGCGGCGGTGACCGTGAAGCCGAGCGGAATGCCCAGGAATGTCTTGTCGACCTCGTAGCCGACCGTCCCCGATTGCAGGGTGACCGCGGCGTCGTTGCCGCTCGCGGCGACGAGCGCGTTCACGGCCGCCTCGTCGAGCACGGCCGACCCCTCGACATCGCCGATGGGCTGTGTCGTGTCGGTGGGCACGGACGCGGCGCGTGCGTGCAGCGTGATCGGTGCGCCCTGCACCTTCACGTCCGCGGCGTCGACGACGACGGACTCGAACCGGCCGGACGCCAGTTGGGCGAGGAAGCTGACTCCCCCGATACCGACCGTCACCTGGCTGGGATCGGCGCCGGGGATGCGCGTGGCGATCTCGCTGCTCACCTGCTTCTCCGCGATGCCGCGGGCGATGTTGTCTGCGACGAAGAAGGCGCCGACGAGCGCGGCGAGCACCACGATGACGATGATGAGCGCGAGCGGCCCGCGGCTCCGGCGGCGGGCGTCCGTCGTCATCACATCCGCTCCGGGGCCGACACTCCCAGCAGGTCCAGACCGTTGCGGATGACGACGCCCGTAGCGTCGTTGAGCCACAGCCGGGTGCGATGCACGTCGCCGACCGGCTCATCGCCGAGCGGAATGACGCGGCAGGTGTCGTACCACCGGTGATAGAGGCCGGCCACCTCCTCGAGGTACCGGGCGACGCGGTGGGGCTCGCGCAGTTCAGCGGCCTGGGCGACGATGCGCGGGAACTCCTGCAGGGCGCCGAGCAGCGCAGACTCGGTCTCATGCTCGAGCAGCTCGGGGGCGAACACGCTGCGGTCCACGCCGGCGGCGAGCGCGTTGCGCGCGACCCCCGAGGTGCGGGCGTGCACGTACTGCACGTAGAAGACGGGGTTGTCGTTGGTGCGACGACGCAGGATCTCGGGGTCGATGGTGAGCGGCGAGTCCGCGGGGTAGCGGGCGAGTGTGTAGCGCAGCGCATCCGTCCCCAGCCATGCCTGCAGGTCGTCGAGCTCGATGATGTTGCCGGCGCGTTTGGAGAGCTTGGCGCCGTTGACGCTCACGAGCTGGCCGATCAGGATCTCGATGTCTTTCTCGGGGTCATCCCCCGCCGCGCCGGCGAGCGCGCGGAGGCGGTGCACGTAACCGTGGTGGTCGGCGCCGAGGAGGTAGATCTTGTGGTCGAAACCGCGGTCGCCCTTGTCGAGGTAGTAGGCGGCGTCAGCGGCGAAGTAGGTGTACACGCCGTTTCCGCGACGGATGACGCGATCCTTATCGTCTCCGAAGTCGGTGGTGCGGACCCAGACCGCGTCGTCGTCGTCGAAGACGTGGCCCTGGGCGCGCAGCCGCTCGACCGCCGTGTCAACGGCGGAGAGGCCATCAGGGCCCGGCTGCTGCAGGGCACGCTCACTCGCCCATACGTCGAAATGCACGTTGAAGCGATCGAGGGACGCCTCGATCTCAGCGAGCTGCAGCTCGTAGGCGATCTCGCGAGCCGTGTGCAGGGCGACGTCGTCGTCGAGCTCCAGCAGGCGCGGTTCGCGCTCGAGCACCCGCGCGGCGAGGTCGGCGATGTAGCTGCCGGGGTAGCCGCCCTCGGGGGTCGGTTCGCCCTTGGCCGCGGCGAGGACGGAACGCCCGAAGGTATCCATCTGGTTGCCCGCGTCGTTGATGTAGTACTCGTTAGCGACGTCGGCGCCCGCAGCGCGGAGGACGCGGCTGATCGAGTCCCCCAGGGCCGCCCAGCGGGTGTGACCGATGTGGAGTGGACCGGTGGGGTTCGCCGAGACGAACTCGACGTTGATGCGTGGTCCGGCGAGCGAATCGGACCGGCCGTAGTCCGCCCCCGCCTCGACGATCGTCTTCGCGAGCGCGCCCGCCGCAGCCGCTTCGAGACGGATGTTGATGAAGCCGGGCCCGGCGACCTCGACGTCGGCGATGCCGTCGACCGAGCGGATGCCCTCCGCCAGCTCGGTCGCGAAATCGCGCGGGTTCACGCCGAGGCGCTTCGCGAACCGCATGGCCACGTTCGACGCCCAGTCTCCGTGATCGCGGTTGCGCGGACGCTCGAGCACGACATCCGTCACCGAGATCTCGCCGTCGAACTCGGCTCCCTCGCCGCGGCGTCGCTCGACGAGCACGCTGAGCTGGTCGAAGAGGGCCTGGGAGAGTTCGAGCGGAGTCACGGTGCCCCATCCTACCGGGGCTCGCCGGGGCGTCGGCCGGGAGCGGATGGGCCCGATTGGTAGGGTTCTGCCCATGCGCCGACGCCCCTACGCCCTCATCGTCCCCGCCGCCGTCGTGCTCCTGGCACTCGCCGGATGCACCCCTGGTACGACCGGTCCGACGGCGACGAACATTCCCGGTGAGACCCTGACGCCACGACCCACGTCGACCAGTACGGCGACCGTTGCACCCACCTCGACGGCGGCACCGGGCACGCCCGTGACCGTCACCTGCGAACAGCTGCTGAGCCCGCAGGACATCTACGACTTCAACCCCAACTTCGGCGTCGCGCCGAACTACGCCCCGAAGGCCGGAACTCCGCAGAAGGCGGCGGTCGACGATGGCGGGATCGCGTGCGGTTGGTCCAACCAGACCAGCGGCGACCTGATCGAACTGGCCGTCTCCCACCCGTCTGCCGAGCACCTGACGGAGCTGCGGACGCAGGCGGCGGCATCCCTCAGCGCGGTACCCACCTACGGCACTCCCCCGGCGGTCGACGGATTCTTCGCTTCGAAGGATGGCGCCGGAAGCCTCCAGGTGTTCACCGACACGTACGCGCTGGTGGGGTCGTCCACCGCGTTCTTCGAGCCCGGTGACGCCGCCCAGCTGGTGCAGGCGGCGCTCTCGCACCTCTCCTGACGGCGTCTGTCGGCTCCCGTGCGATGGGGTAGTCTCGACACCGCGCCTCCGTAGCTCAGGGGATAGAGCGCCGGTTTCCGGTACCGAAGGTCGGGGGTTCGAATCCCTCCGGGGGCACACTTTTCTGATCATCGCCGTGCGCGGGCACTGCTCGGCTCCTCGCGCGGTCAGGACCCTGTTCTGCTGTGAGCAGAACAGGGGGTTCTCGCCTGTCCGCAGGTCCCGGTGCTGGCTAGTGTCATCCTCAGACGAGAGGAGCGACGGATGCTGCTGCGCGACGCGATCGGCGGGGTTCTGCGACAGGCCCGCGAACGCCAGGGCAAGACTTTGACCGATGTCGCCGGCGATGGCCGACTCTCCGTGCCGTACCTCTCGGAGATCGAGCGCGGACGCAAGGAGGCGTCGTCGGAGGTGATCGCGTCGGTGTGCATCGCTCTCGGCATGGATCAGTCCGAACTCCTCCTACGGGCGAGTACGCTCCTGCAAGCGCCCCGGCCGGTTCTCGACCTCACTCCGCGCATACGCGAGAGCTCGTCCGTGCTCGAGATCGCTTCGATCGGCACCGACTCCGCCCGGGTCGCGCTCGCTGCCTGAGTCTCCTGGCTCACGCGCATCGTCGCTGTGCCGACGCCCGACCTCATCGTTCTCACAACATCGGTAACGATCGTGTTTCCACTCTTTCTATAAATGCCCCGACGACCACGTCATCGAGGTGCCAGCGGTCGTACGGGCGGGCGGGCTGGAGCCTCTGCCGGTCCCGGCGCTTCCCGACGACATGACCGGGCTCATCTCGGCCGTCGCGGGCTACGAGCGACTGGCACTCGACGCCGCCGTCCATGGCGGTCGCGACCGAATGCTGCGGGCGATGCTCGCGCATCCGCTCGTCGGCCAGGTCGACCGGGCCGAGAAGCTGACCGACCTGCTGATGGCCGGCAACCGACGGCATCTCGCGTGGGCGCGGTGACCCAGGCGGTCGTGGCGCTCGATGGCGGCGGATCCACGACCCCCGCGGTGCTGCTGGATCTCGACGGGCGCGAGCTGCGACGCGCTGAGGCTGCATCGGCGAGCCCGCGGCGGTGGGGTCGTCGCGGCACGGCATCCGCTGCTGCTGGAGCGGATCGGGTCGGGCCTCCGCGCGTCTGCGCCGCTCGCCGAGCTGACGCTCGTGACCGAGCCGCCGGTCTCGGGCGCCATCGCGCTCGCGCTCGCGCACGTGCGGCGGGAGCGCCGCTGGTCTCCTGACGGCATACTGATGTCATGGCGGCGACGTTCGTGGTGATCCCCCAGTGGCAGGGTTCGGTGTCGGCTCGCGCCATGCGGCTCGCGGACGGGGCGGACGCCATCCGGGGTGACCTGCCCGCATCCGCCACCCGTGTCGTCGAGGTGCCCGTCGGGGCCGGCGAGGCGCTCGGAACGGGCGTCCATCGCTACTCGTCGCTGTTGCGCGTCGCCGAGCACGCCCGCGAGGAGCTCGCTGCGGTCGCAGGACAGGCGGTCGTGATCGGCGGGGACTGCGCGGTCACGCTGCCCGCCATCGAGCGGGCGCTGGCGACGGATGCGGACACGACCGTGCTGTGGTTCGACGCCCACCCCGACCTCAACACCGCCGAGACCAGTCCATCAGGGGCGTTCGGAGGCATGGTGCTGCGCGCGCTGCTGGGCGATGGGCCTGAGGATCTCGTGCCGTTGACCCCGCTCTCCCCCGCGCGCGTGGTGCTGTGCGGCGTTCGGGACATCGACCCCGGCGAGGAGGAGTACCTCCAGAACGCCGGCATCACCCTGCTCGACGTCGACCAACTGACCGATGCCGACGCGCTCTTGGCCGCACTCGGAGACACGTCGAGCGTCTACCTGCACATCGATCTTGACGTGCTCGACCCCGCTACCATCGCGGGCCTCGACTACCCGATGCCGTTCGGCCTGTCGGTCGAGTCGCTCACGGCGCTGATCGCGGCGGTCAAGGGACGAGCATCCGTTCTCGGCGCCACCATCGCCGGCTTCGCACCGGCCTCTCCCGCCGACGCTGCAGACGACCTGCCGAGCATCCTCCGCATCATCGGTGCCATCACGCGCGGCTGAGACACCTCCGAGTGGTCAAGCCCTGCTGATGACGGACGCCCCGGCCGTAGGCTCAAAGGCATGCAGACATACGACGTGATCGTGATCGGAGCAGGACCCGTCGGCGAGAACGTCGCCGATCGAGCGCAGGCAGGCGGCCTGTCGGTCGTGGTCGTCGAGTCGGAACTCGTCGGCGGTGAGTGCTCGTACTGGGCGTGCATGCCGTCCAAGGCGATCCTCCGACCGGGCGCAGCACGCAGCGCCGCTCAGCGGGTCGCCGGAGCGGCGGAGGCCGTCACGGGCGAACTCGATGTCGAGGCCGTCCTGAAGAGGCGCGACTCGTTCGTGCACGACTGGGACGACTCCAGCCAGGTCGAGTGGTTGGACGGCATCGGGGTCGACTTCCTGCGCGGGCACGGTCGCATCACCGGTCCTCGCCGCGTCAGCGTGACGGCTCCCGATGGCGCTGTCACCGAACTGGAGGCGAACCAGGCGGTGGTCGTGAGCACCGGATCCGCCGCCGTCCTGCCCGATATCCCCGGCCTGGCCGATGTCGAACCGTGGACCAGCAGGGAGGCGACCGGGGCGAGCACCATCCCCCGTCGACTCGCCGTGCTCGGCGGCGGTGTCGTCGGAAGCGAGATGGCGACGGCGTACCTCTCCTTCGGCACCGAGGTGACGCTCATCTCGCGCACCTCTCTGCTCGGGCGGATGGAGCCGTTCGTGAGCGACGCGGTGGTCGCCTCCCTGCGTGAGGGCGGTGCGACCGTGATGTTGGGCCGCTCGCTGGCGCACGCGGAACGCAATGAGGCCGGTGAGGTCGTGCTCACTCTCGACGACGACTCGGTCGTCGTGGCGGATGAGGTGTTGGTCGCGATCGGCCGACGACCGCGCACCGAGGACCTGGGGCTGGAGACGGTCGGCCTCAAACCCGGCAGCTGGCTGGAGGTGGACGAGACGCTGCGCGTGCAGAGCGGCGGACATCCGTTGCTGGATGGCGGCTGGCTCTACGCGACCGGCGACGTCAACCACCGCGCCCTCCTCACCCATCAGGGCAAATACCAGGCCCGGGCCGCGGGCGACGTCATCGTCGCGCGGGCGAAGAGCGACACGGTGCACAGCGGCGAGTGGGGCATGCACGCCGCCACGGCCGACCACAAGGCCGTCACCCAGGTGACATTCACGGATCCGGAGGTCGCATCCGTCGGCATCACCGCCGCCGAGGCCGAGGAGGCCGGACTCAACCACCGCGTTCTCGATTACGACCTGGCCAGCGTCGCCGGCTCCTCGCTGCACGCCGACGGCTACGCCGGTCATGTGCGTGCGATCGTCGACGAGGACCGGCAGGTCATCGTCGGCATGACGCTCGTCGGACAGGATGTCGGCGAGATGCTGCAGTCGGCGACCATCGCGATCGTCGGCGAGGTGCCGATGGAGCGTCTCTGGCATGCCGTGCCGGCCTATCCGACCATCAGCGAGTTCTGGCTGCGTCTGCTCGAGACCTACGGCCGCCCGCAGGCGTAGATGCGTTCTCTTCTGCTGGATTCGCCCATCAGTCGGCTCGGCTACCTGTGGGGGACGACGGTCGGGTTCACCTGGGGTTTCATCTGGAGCGCTGGGCGGGTCGAACGCCGCGGTGGACTCTGGGTGTTCCGCGGGATGCCGAACTGGACGTTCGGCCGCGGCGGCGTCTGCGTCGGCGGCTGTTATCTCACCCACGACAACGTCAGCGACACCGTGCTCGAGCACGAGGCCGTTCACCAGCAGCAGTGGCGGCGCTACGGGTTTCTGATGCCGTGGCTGTACGCGATGGCCGGGCGGGATCCGCTGAAGAACCGGTTCGAGATCGAAGCGGGTCTGGAGAAGGGCGGATACCTCCGCTGAGCCGGGGCGCCCGGTCTCAGAAGGGTGGGCCGTCGCGGTTGTAGCCGTCGCTGTCGTACCCGCTCGAATCACCATCGGGTCGGTCCCGGCCTAGTCCGTCGCTGTCGTACCCGGTTGGCGTCGTCACCCGGATACCTCCGTGTGGTCTGGCGGCGAAGGTGATGCCCGTCATGGATTTCAACCGGTGCAGCCGGGGCTTCAGCGGCAGGAGGTTCTCGATCTCGGTCATCCCGCCGTGCTGTCTCTCATGAACGTGGTCGATCTCGGCATCGATGGAGACGAAGTCGGTCGCGTCGGGATCGAGTCCGTAGCGAAGGGTGAGCCAGTCCCGCTGAACCTTGTTGGGACGGTAGGTGTTTCGGTCGATGGTGAGTCGAGCGGGACGGATGGGGTCGCGGTAGAGACGACCGAACGACGGGCAGTCTCGGAGAGACTTTCCGGCACCGGCCGGGTCGACCAGTCCGAAGCCTTGTAAGTCGCCGGTTCCGTCAGGATTGACGAGCAGGTACGGCCGCACGATCGCCGCCGTGGGAGTTCCGTCTCCCGCGAGCCAGGCGACGGCGGCGTCCGCCTTGAGTTGAGCCTTGGTTCTACTCTGCCCCGGCTCATTCCCCATGCGCACCGCGGTGCGACTGAGGCGAGCATCTATGCGCACCGCGTCGACGGCGGCGATATACAGATGCATCCACGCCATGGCGTCGGGAGTCGGTTCGACCTCGATTCTTCGCGCGTCGAGGGCCCGATCGTGGCGCGCCTGGAGCGGCTCGGTCGCAAGCTTCCCAGCCAAGGCGAGCGCCGCCCGGCGGAATGCGCCCGGTGCCATCCGTCCAGCGGCATCGGCCAGTTCGGAGTCGTAGCGGGCGAGGCCCGATGGGTCGGTCACCGCACTGGCGGCTTCGACGGCCGTTCTCACCTGCACGTACGGAGCGACCCCGGCGAGGAAACGATCCCGAAGCAGTGGCATCGCCGCATCGAGCGTTTCCGCCACGTGCTGGTGGCGCCTGACCGTCTGTTCGGACAGGTGTAATCGAACTGCGAGGTCGAACACGGCGCCCCGCTCGCTGAAGTTCACGGCGTCGCTGTCCCGAACCTTGGCGCCCGGGCGATGCGGCACGTAGATCTCGGGATGAGCCCGTGCGATCGCGAGCGTATCGCCCACCGCCATAACGAGAAGGGCTTCCTCGCGATTCGCGGCCCATTGCCGCGACTCGGCAACGCTCAGCGTGCGTTGAATTCCATCCATCGCCCGGTCTTCGCTGGAGTTCGACTCCAAATCGAGGTCGCTGTGCAGGATGTCGGCCTCGTCAATGAGGTCGTCCATCCTGTCCGCGAACCCGATCTCCATGCTTCGACACTACGGACACCCACCGACATTGACTCGGCCGCCGATACACCGTCCGGTCAGGAGACCTTGGACAGTGGAACGGGCCGCGGCTATCAGTCCTCTCGGACTTCGTCGGGCAACTCCGCGGGATCGAGGATTACCCTCCCGGGTGGCGCCGAGTGGAACGGCAAGGGCTCTGCCAGGCTGCCGGTCAAGCGGAGCTGGCCGACGTTGCGAAAAGCGTCGGCGGCGCTCGACGCGTCACCGCGTCCGTAGACGAGGTGACGGATGCGTCTCATCAACGACACGCGGCTGACGCTACCTGACGAGCACAGCGGACAACCGCACGGTGACGCGAAGGCCGCCTCCCGCGCGAGGCGCGATCGAGAGGGTCCCGCCGTGCGCATCCGTGATGCTCTTGACGATCGCCAACCCGAGACCGACGCCCGCATGATCGGTGCGCGTGCGATCACTGCCGCGTTGGAACCGTTCGGTGAGCAGCGGGATCATCCGGGGGTCGAGTTCCTCGCCGGTGTTGGCGACGTCGATCGAGACACCGTCGTTGTCCGCTGACGCGGTCACCCAGACGACCCCACCCGCGGCGACATTGTGGACGATGGCGTTGTGCAGAAGGTTCATCGTGAGTTGCAGAAGGAGTGCGCGCGAGCCGCTCGCAGTGGCGATCTCACCGGACGTCTGGATGGCCACGCCGTTCTTCTCGGCCAGGGGAAGCAGCGTCTCGACGGCCTCCTCCGCGACGAGCGAGAGATCCACGCGCTCTCGAGCGAAGGATCGTTGATCGGCACGGCTCAGGATCAGGAGTGCCTCGGTGAGGTCGATGGCGCGTTGGTTGACCGCCTGAAGACGCTCTACGAGGACATGGTCGTCACGATCCTGCGGGTCGCGGGCGGCGACGTCGAGAAGGGTCCGGGTGATCGCCAAGGGTGTGCGCAGTTCGTGGGAGGCGTTCGCTGCGAACCGCTGCTGTTCGGCGACCTGCGCTTCGAGACGGCCCAGCATCGTGTCGAAGCTGTCGGCGAGTTCGCGGAACTCGTCCTGTCGGCCGTCCAACTCGACACGGTGGGACAGCGAGCCCGACGCCGCACGTCTGGTCGCGTGGGTGATGCGGGCGAGCGGGGCCAGCATCCGGCCGGCGAGAAGCCATCCCCCGACGAGACCGAACACGAGAAGCGCGAGAAGTGCCCAAGCGGCTGCTGGTACGAAAGCACGCACGAGATCCTCCTGGCTCGGACTCGCGCCACGAAACAGGTCGCCGCTGGCGGGCTGCTCGGAATAGGTCGGCACGTAGCGAAGCAGGAACACCCAGACGGCGGTGAGCAGCACGACTGCGGCAACCATCAGGAACCCGGTATAGCTGAGGGTGAGCTTGAGCCGTACGCTCGGCCCTGGCGGCCTATCCACGCGCGCCCTGCTCTCCCGGTGCGTCGAGACCGGTGCCGATCCGGTAGCCGACACCCGGGACCGTCGTGATGACCCAGGGTTCGCCGAGTCGCTTCCGCAACGCCGAGACGGTGATGCGCACGGCATTCGTGAACGGATCGGCGTTCTCATCCCACGCCCTCTCCAACAGTTCCTCGGCGCTGACCACCCCACCCTCCGCAGCGACGAGGGCCTCGAGAACCGCGAACTGCTTGCGGGTGAGCGCGACGTAGCGACCGTCGCGGTACACCTCCCGGCGAAACGAATCCAGACGCAGGCCCGCTATCTCCCTCACCGGCGGTCTGTTGTTCGCTCGCCTCCGGTCGAGCGCTCGTATCCTGAGGACCAGCTCTCCCAATTCGAACGGCTTGGTCAGGTAGTCGTCGGCCCCGAGGCCGAACCCGGAGGCCTTGTCGTCGAGACGATCAGCGGCCGTGAGCATGAGGATGGGCATGCCCGATCCGGAAGCGACGATGCTCATCGCCACCGCGTCTCCCGACGGCCCGGGGATGTCCCGATCCAGGATGACTATGTCGTAGGCGTTGATGCTCAACAACTCGAGGGCGCTGTCACCGTCGCCGGCGAGGTCGGCCGCGATCGCCTCCAGGCGCAGCCCATCGCGGATGGCGGTGGCCATCAACGACTCGTCCTCGACAACCAGCACGCGCATGGCCCGATCCTACGAGCCGAGGCATATCGTCGGCATATCGGCATTCTGATACGCGCTGGCAACACGCCATCTTCTTGACTCGACGTATGACTGAAAGCTCGCCGTCCACGGAGGCATCCAGAGACCGGATGCCCGGCAAGGCGCTCCCCATCGCGCTGTTCTCAACCTACCTGCTCTTGCTCACCTGGGTCGTGTTGTGGAAGCTCGAGATCCCCTGGATCGGCAGGGATGCCGACCGGACCATCAAACTCATCCCCTTCGTGGCCGGCGGCGGC
Source organism: Orlajensenia flava (assembly GCF_004801905.1). GTDB lineage: Bacteria > Actinomycetota > Actinomycetes > Actinomycetales > Microbacteriaceae > Orlajensenia > Orlajensenia flava. The sequence continues at coordinate 926,982 of NZ_SSSN01000003.1, forward strand.
TCCGGCGCCAGTGCTCCGTTCGAAGTCGCCGCGAACCTCGCACTCTTCGTGCCATTCGGCGTCTACCTCGGCCTGATCGCGCGCTCGTGGGCGTGGTGGCGGTCGGCGGCCGTGATCGGGGCGACGAGTCTGGCGTTCGAGGTTGCTCAGTACGTCTTGGCCGTCGGCAGCTCCGACATCACCGATGTCATCGTCAACACCACCGGCGGAATCGTCGGAATCGGCCTGCTCGCCCTCGTGAGGCGAACATCGCGCTCGCCGGCGCTCGTCATCCGCATCTGCTCCGTCGGCACCGTGCTCGCCCTTCTGGCAGGCGCGGCTGTGCACTTCTCACCCCTGCGTTACGGGCCACCGGGTGCCGGCCCGGGTGGATTCGATGACCTGCGTCGCGAGAACTCGCGAACGCTCGAGCCGTGAGTCAGGAGTCCGTCACGACAACCCGGTCCAGCCATTCTGCGAGGAGCAGCCGTTCCGAGGAGCTGAGCTGGTCGAACGTCGGCGCCCACGATCGGAAGGCGACGGTCGCCGCAAGGCGTCGGTCGTCGGCCGCGACCGGAGCGTCCGAGAGTATCTGAGCCAGGACGCCCTCCAGTGCGGCGTGGGTGAGGCCCGGATCGCGGTCATCGGGCGGCGTGGCGAGGACCGTCGTGATCACTCCGACGCCCGCGGCCTGGAAGAGACCGACAGCACGTTGCTCAGTCACCCGAAGACGCCCCGTGACGGCGACGCGATGGATTCGAGCTTCGAGCACCCGCAGCCCTCGACGCGCTGCAGCAGAACTCGCAACGCGGCTGGGGTCGCTCAACAGCCGAAAGAGGGCCGGGTTGCTCAGGCCGAAGTCGATCTGCCCGTTCCATCCCGCGCGAAGGTCCTCGACGGGATCGAGGTCGTCGGCTTCGGCCGCAGCGACCGTCGCGGCCTTGGCGGACACGAAGTCGGCCATGACGTGCTCGGCCACCGCTTCCAGAAGGCCGTCCTTGTCTCCGAAGAGGCGATAGATCGCCGGCGCCTGAACGCCGGCCCGCGCGGCCACGCCGCGGGTCGTCACGGCGCCAGGCCCGTCCTCTCTCAGCAGCCGCGCCGCTTCCTCCACGATCCGAGTACGCATATCGGTTGGAGTCGTCGTTTCAGCCACGGTATCGATGATACCGTATTTGTGATTCCTTTGATATCAGCGCGATCTCGCCCCGGATCCCCTGTGCATTGGCACACCCCCGCTTCGGAAAGGCTTTTCCATGATCATCATCACCGGCGCAACGGGCGCCCTGAACGGCGCCACCGTCGACCACCTGCTAGAGACCATCGCCCCCGACGAGATCGTCGTCGTGGCCCGAGATGCCGCCAAGGCCGCCCGATTCGCGGATGTCGGCGTCGAGGTTCGCACCGGCGACTACGCCGACGCCGCGTCCCTGCCTCGAGCCTTCGCCGGCGCCGACCAGCTCCTCCTGGTCTCCTCGAGCGACCCGCACGCAGACGCCGTCAGCCTCCACCGATCAGCCATCGAGGCAGCCAGCGCAGCGGGCGTCGGGCGCATCCTGTACACGAGTCATCAGGGCGCCGCGCCCGAGACTCCCTTCGGCCCCGGGAGAGACCACTTCGCGACGGAGCAGATCCTCGCCGACTCGGGCATCGCGTGGACCTCCCTGCGCAATGGCTTCTACGCCCACAGCCTCACCTGGTTCCTCGGAGCCTGGCGCGACAGTGGCGTGATCCAGGTGCCGACGGATGGACCGGTCTCGTGGACCGCACGCGAGGATGCCGCGGAAGCGGCCGCGCGCATCCTTCTCTCCAACGGCGCCTACGACGGTCCGACGACTCTGACGGCGCGAGACGCGCCCACCTTCACGCAGATCGCCGCGATCGCGACCGAGGTCGCCGGTCGCCCGGTCGAGACGCAGGTGCTGGGCGCAGACGAATGGGTCGCTGCACAGGTGGCCTCGGGTCAACAGGAATTCATGGCCCGATTCATGCTGGACATGTACCAGGCGGCGGCCGACGGGTACTTCGCCGGCACGAGCCCGCTTCTCGGCGAGCTGCTCCACCGCGAGCCACGCACCGTTCGGAGCCTGCTCGAGGCAGATGCGGCAGTGCACTGAGAGCGGCGGCATCCGCCGCGAGTCGGAAGGGTCTTCCTCCTCGCGGGCCGGCGCTCCCGCGGACCTGCCACGAGAGCGCCGACCGCAGGACTCACGCCTTGGCGGCCGCCCCCGCGAGCGCCGTGGTGAGGTCGTCGAGACCCCACGTGAGGGAGAGCGCCGTTGGGGGCGAGACCGCGGCGACGAACTCGGTGCCGACGACCTGCGCCACCGCGCCCCGTCCAACGGCGGGGATGGCCTGCATGGTCGGCGAGGCGAGGAACGCATCGGCGTCGGCTTGATTGTCCGAGTAGTTGACCACGATGTCGCTGTCGAGCTTGTCCAGCTGCTCGTAGCTGAGCGTGTAGTAGAAGGTCTCCGAACCGTTGGCGAGAGCGTCGACGGACGGCGCGTTCTTCAGGCCGAAGCCGCTGAGGAATTCCACGCGCGCATCCGCGTGCTTGTAGACGTAGAAGGTGCCTCCGACATCCCAGACCGCCGCCACCGTCTTGCCGGCGAGCTCCGGGTTGGCTGCGGCCTTCGCGGCGACGGTCTTGTCGAGATCGGCGATGACCTTCTTCGCCTGCGCCGACTTTCCGAGCGCCGTGCCGACCGTCGTGATGACGTCCTTCCACGGCGTCGACCAGGCGTCGCCCGTGTACGCGACGACGGGAGCGATGTCGCTCAGCGTCTCGAACTGATCCTTCGTGAGACCCGAGTACGGGGCGAGGATGACGTCGGGCTTGGCCGCGATGACCTGCTCGTATGGCACGCTCTCGCCGTCATCCTTCAGGATGGGCGGGGTCTTCTCGCCCATGTCCTTCAGCTTCTTCGCCACCCACGGCAGGACGCCGTCCTTGTTCGCCGCGTAGGTCTGCTGCGCCATCGCCACCGGAGCCACGCCGAGAGCCAACGTCGCCTCCGTGGATCCCCATCCCCAGGTCGCGACGCGGGTGGGCGCCTTGTCGATCGTCGTGGTGCCGAAGTTGCTCTCGAGAGTGACAGGGAACGCCCCATCGCTCGCGGCGGCTGAAGTGGTGGCGGACGGCTCGGCTCCGCTCGCGCAGCCACTCAGCGCGATCGCCGTGATGGCGGCCGCGAGAACGGCGGTGATGCGGATGCTGGGTCTGAAGGGCACGGTCTCTCCCGGAGATTATCGATGGTGTGAGGTTAGCCTAACCTAATTAAGCACCCGGCGCTGACCGGTGATGCCGTCCGATCGGCACGATCAGCGGCGTGCCGGCCACGGGATCGACCGTCACGACGCTGTCGAGGTCGAAGGCGTCGGAGATCGTCGACGCCGTCAACACCTTCGTCGGTGAGCCGGACGTGACGATGCGCCCAGCCGACATGACCACGAGATGATCGGCGTAGCGGGCGGCCAGGTTGAGATCGTGCAGCACCATCACGATGGTCGCCCCGCGGTCGCGGTTGAGGTCGGTGAGCAGGTCGAGCAGCTCGAGCTGGTGGGTGGCGTCGAGGAATGTCGTGGGCTCGTCGAGCAGCACGATATCGCTGCGCTGAGCGAGCACCATGGCGATCCACACGCGCTGTCGCTGCCCCCCCGAGAGCTCCTCCACCCGTCGGTCTGCCAGGCCGAGCGTGGCGGTCGCGGCCAGAGCGTCGGCGACGATGCGATCGTCGTCGCTCGAGCGGGAGCGGAACCAGCCCTGGTGCGGATGGCGCCCGCGGGAGACGAGGTCGGCCACGGTGACGCCATCCGGTGCCACCGGCTGCTGAGGCAGTACGGCGATGGTGCGCGCCACCTCCCGGGGCGCGATCTGGTTCAGGTCTCGTCCGTCCAGCATGACGCGGCCCGCGCTCGGCTTCAGCAACCGCCCGAGCCCGCGCACGAGCGTGGACTTGCCGCACGCGTTCGGGCCGACAATCGCCGTGATGGCGGCGTCGGGCACGTCGAGGTGCAGGTCATCGACGATGGTGCGTCCGTCGTAGCCGAGGGTGATGCCCTCGGCGCGCAGTCGTGCGGTCATCCGTCCGACCCCTTCCGATTGCCGGTGGCGATGAGCCAGAGAAGATAGGGAGCGCCGATCAGCCCGGTGACGATGCCGACGGGAACGCTGATGCCGCCGGGCAGCGCGTACTGGCCGACGAGATCGGCGACGAGCACCACGAGGGAGCCGACGAGAGCGGATGCCGCCAACGCGGACGCTCCCCCGCGCACCAGGGAGCGGGCGATCGGCGCCGAGACCAGGGCGACGAAGGCGACCGGACCCGCCAGCGCCGTCCCGGCGGCCACCAAGGCGACCCCGAGGACGATGACACCCGCCCGCGCGCGGCCGGCATCGACCCCGAGGGAGCGCGCACTGTCATCGTCGAGTTGCAGGACGGGCATCCGACGGGACACGCCGGCCACCACGATCAGGAGGCCGAGGATGGCCACGCCGACCACCCCGATGGCCGGCCAGGAGGTGTCCCCGATTCCGCCCACCGTCCAGACCAGCGCCCGGCTCGCGTCCCGCACGTCGGCCCGGGTGATCAGGTAGCCGAGGGCCGCCTGCACGAGGGCGGCGAGCGCGACGCCGATGAGCACGAACCGGTACCCCACGAGGCCGCCGCGCCAGGCGAGCGCCCACATGAGGGCCGCGACGATGAGGGCGCCGGCGAAGGCCGCGACGGCGATGCCCGGCCCGTCGACGCGCAGGATGAGCGTGGCGAACACGGCCGCGAAGCTCGCGCCCGCCGTCACACCCAGGATGTCGGGACTCGCGAGCGGGTTGCGCAGTGTGCTCTGGAACAGCGAGCCGGCCAGCCCGAACGCCGCCCCAGCGAGCACGGCCGTGGTCGCCCGCGGAAGCCTCAGCCGGAAGACGACGAAGTCGGAGAGGCGATCGCCGCGGCCCACGAGGGCGGCCAGTGCGTCGCCCAGTCCGAGCCCGGTCGCCCCGAGGGAGAGCGAGACGACGACGGCGACCACGATGAGCGCGGCGAGCACGGCGGTGACCGTGACGGCACGGCGCCGACGGCGGTGGCGCCCTTCGGCGACGATGCTCGCCGCATCCGTCGTTCCGGGGCCGTCCCCGATCACAGGTGTCGTCATACGCCCGCCAGCTTCGCTCGACGGATGATGGCGATGAGGAGGGGAGCCCCGATGAACGCGGACACGATGCCGGCCTCGAGCTCGGCGGGAGCAACGACGACACGGCCGATGACGTCGGCTGACAGGAGGAGCACGGGACCCAGCGTGAGGCAGAACGCCAGGACCCAGCGGTAGTCGGGGCCTGTGATGCGGCGAGCCACGTGCGGGACCACGAGCCCGATCAGGGCGATCGGACCTGCGAGCGCCGTGGCCGTTCCCGCGAGCACGACGACTGCCACGGCTGCGAGCGCGTGAGTCACGGCCGGCCGGTCGCCGAGCCCGCGCGCAACGTCATCGCCGAGTGCGAGCAGGTTCAGTCGACGGGCGAGGATGGCCGCGAGAAGGATTCCGACCACGAGGAACGGCCACACCGCGCCCGCTGTGTCCAGCGGTCGCCCGACGAGCGCGCCGACCGACCAGAACCGGAACTGGTTGAGGGTGTCGAGGCTGCTCAGCAGCACGATGGTGATGAGCGGCGTGAACGCGGCCGTGACCGCGGCGCCCGTGAGCGCGAGCTTGACCGGCGTGGAGCCGTCCCTTCCCCGCGAGCCGACGACGAACACGATCACGGCGGCGAGCGCGGCGCCGGCGAACGCGAACCAGACGAAGCCGCTCGGCGAGACGATGCCGAAGACCGAGATGGCCAGCACCACCGCGAAGGACGCGCCAGCGTTGATGCCGAGCAGTCCCGGGTCGGCGATGGGGTTCCGCGTGACGCCCTGCAGGATGGCCCCGACGAGCGCGAGCGCGGCTCCGGCCATGAGGCCGATCACCGTGCGCGGAACCCGCAACTCGCGCACCACCACTTGGTCGACGTCACCGTGCCGAGGCGCGAACAGGGCGCCGAGCACCTCGTCGAACGACAGCGGCCGGGCGCCGATGGTGAGACTCGCGACCACGACCACGACGAGCAACAGGACGGATGCGACGAGCCAGGCGCTCCGCACCATCCGTCGTCGGCGCACGCCGCTCACCACGCCGGCGGTCGCGGCGGTCGTCGAGACGCTCACGTCAGTCGAGTTCTGCGCGGCCGAGCCGCCAGTAGCCCATGAAGGCGACGGATCGGCGGTCGAGACCCGCCTCGGAGACGAGGAACCGACGCAGGTTCTTGATGACGGATGCCTCGCCGGCCAGCCACGCGTAGAACTCACCGTCGATGCTGCGACCGGGCGGCACGTCCCACAGCAGATCGCGGTCGACGTCGATGTCGTCGAGGGGCTCCTGGTCGGTGGTCGCCGACAGGCGCCGCGCGGTCCAATCACGCACCGCCGGAATCAACGTCGAACCGTGCGGCACTCCCCCGCCGCGGCCGAGCCAGCGCACGTCGACTCCGGCCGGAGCGGTCACGTCCATCGCGTCGTCGGGAGTGGGCACCTCGATCATGGCGCAGCCGGTCGCGTCGGCAGGGAGGCTCTCGAGCACGGCGCAGATCGCGGGGGCGGCCGTCTCGTCTCCGGCGAGCATGACCGTCCGCACGTCGCCTGGCCGCCAGTCGATGCCGATCGCGCGGCCGGCGCTGCGCTCATCCGGCCCGATCAGCAGGGCCGCGTCGCCGACCGAGGCGTTCACGGCCCAGCGCGAGGCCGGTCCCGTCTCGCCATGACAGACGAAGTCGATATCGACCTCACGCTGCAGCGGGCGCACCCGGCGAACCGTGTACGTGCGGAAGGGATTCCGCTTGTCCTCGGGCAGTTCGCGCCAGTCGCGGTACCACTCGTCCGAGCGGGGGAAGTGCTCGAACCCACCGTCGAGCGGGAGCACCACCTTCACGCGCTGGTCGAGCCCGGCCGTGCCGAACGCCGCGAGCTGGTCGCCTCCGAACGTCACCCTCAGGAAACTGCTGCTCAGCCGCCGGACGGCCACGACGCGAGCGTCGAAGGCACGGTATGCCGGTCGATCTTCACGGGCGCGTGCGACGGCGGCGGGTGAGGTAAGCATTACCTAAGTCTTACACAACACCTCGCGAAGCGGCTCACCAGATCGGCGGCCGCCGGTTCGGCCAGCGGATGCGACGCTCCAGTTGAGCGCCGAGGGCGAACAGCGCCGCCTCCCCTCCCGGCCGCCCGATGAGCTGCACCCCCATCGGCAGTCCGGCATCCGTCTGGTGCACAGGGAGCACGATCGCGGGCAGCCCCGAGACGTTCACCATCGACGTGAACGGGGTGTAGAGCACCTGCTGCGCGAAGTTGCGATCGCCGTCCTCCTGGTCGTACCAACCGATCGGACGAGGGGTCATCGCCAGCGCGGGCGTGAGCACGGCGTCGAACGGCGCGAGCCGCGCGATGAACGACCGCTCGAATGTCGTGAGCGCATCGAGGGCCTGATTCAGTTCCCACGCGAGCAGCGACCGTCCTCGACCCACGAGCCATCGGGTGAGGGGTTCGAGGAGATCGAGGTCGGCGGCCGACTCGACCGGGATGCCGCCCGCGCCCGCCTGCCAGAGCGTCCGGAAGGCCGGAGCATACGTCTCGTCGGTCGGCAACGAGACCTCCTCGATGCCGTGCCCCATCGACGAGAAAGCCTCGACGGCCCGGTCGAAGGCAGCCATCGCCTCGGGCTCCACGAGCACGTCGTAGGCCGCATCCCATGCCGAGCTCGTCATCGCGCCCAGTTGGTATCGCCCCTCGCCGTGAACGGCGGCGGACAGGAACGGGCCGTCCTCCCCCGGCGCACGCAGGGCGTAGTGGTGATCGGACGGCGCACCGACCGGCTGGATCATGGCGTCGAGCAACAGTGCCGCGTCCGCCACCGTCCGGGCGATCGGCCCACCGACCACCAGCCCGCCCAGGCTGTCGATGCCGCTCGCGGAGGGAATGCGTCCTCGCGACGGCTTCACACCCACCAGGCCGCATGCCGCTGCGGGAATACGAACGGATCCGCCGCCGTCCGAGCCGGGCGCGAACGGCAGCATTCCGGCCGCGACCGCTGCTGCCGCTCCCCCACTCGACCCGCCCGGCCCGAGCTCGGTGTTCCACGGGTTGCGCGTCGCGCCATGGGCGATGCTCTCGGTGTAGGAGGGGAAGCCGAACTCGGGCGCAGCCGTCTTGCCGAGGCTCACGGAGCCCGCCCGCTCCAGGACGTCGACGATCTCGTCCGACGCCTCGGGAACGAGGTCGGCGAACAGGCGCGAGCCGAACCCGGTCGGTACACCGGCGGTGCGCCAGAGATCCTTCACCCCGATCGGCAGGCCCCACAGTGGCGCGGCGCGTGACGGATCCCGCTCGAGGGCGTCGGCGCGTTCGAAGGCGCGATCGGCTGTCACCGTGACGAACGCGCCGATCTCCGGGTCGATGCGCGCGATCCGCTCGAGATAGTGCTCCGCGAGCTCGCGTGGTGTCAGCTCGCCCTGCTGCAGCAGGCGCCACTGCGTGAGCGCGGTGTATTCGTGAAGGTCCGCCATCCTCGTGAACCTAGCCCGGCACCGGCATGGCGGCAACTCGCCTCGCTACGCTGGAGGGATGCCGAGACATTACGACCCGATGGGAACCACCGCACTCGTGACAGGCGCCTCGAGCGGCCTCGGCGTGGAATTCGCACGCGAGCTGGCGCGGCGCGGCGCCGATCTCGTGCTGGTCGCCCGCCGCCAGGATCGCCTCGAACAGTTGGCCGTGCAGCTCGCGGAGAGCTACGGCACGGTCTCGACCGTCATCCCCATGGACCTGACGGCGTCGGATGCGGTGAGCGAGCTCCGCGCCGACCTCGCCGAGCGTGGGGTGAGGGTCGCCACCCTCGTCAACAACGCCGGGTTCGGTACCTTCGGGCGGCTCGACGGGATCGCCGAGCAGCGGGTGCACGACGAGGTGAGCCTCAACGTGCTGGCCCTCACCGAGCTCACCCGCGCGTTCTGGCCCGAGCTCGTCGCCCACGCCCGCACGTCGCCGGGCAACGGAGCACTCGTCAACATCTCGAGCACCGCCGCCTACCAGCCGATCCCGTTCATGGCGGTCTACGGGGCGACCAAGGCGTACGTCCGCAGCTTCACCGAGGCGCTCTGGTGGGAGGCCAAGGGCACCGGGCTCAAGGTCACCGCCCTCGCTCCCGGCGCGACCGACACGGAGTTCCGTCAGGTCGCGGCCAACGACCCGGTGATGGTCGGCCCGCACCAGGACGCCGCGACGGCCGTCGCCACCGCGTTCCGGGCGCTCGACGCACGCTCGACCCCGCCATCCGTCGTCAGCGGGGCACTCAACGCCGTCGGCGCGCGCGGAGTCGGGTTCGTGCCGCGCCGCTCCCTGCTCACCGTGCTCGGCCGGTCGATCGCGCCGAGCTGAGCTGAGCTACTTCAGGCTCTTCTGCATCATGACGGTGCCGAGCCAGCGGTCGAATTTGAAGCCGACCCGACCCATCCGGCCGATCTCGTGGAAGCCGAACGTCTCGTGGAGGTGGATGGACGCGTCGGCGCCCTGATCGGCGATCACCGCGATGATCTCCTTGAGGCCCGCCTTTTTGGATCGCGTGATGAGTTCGCCGAGCAGTACCTTGCCGAGGCCCTTGCCCGCGGCAGCAGGCCCGAGGTAGATCGAGTTCTCGACCGTGAAGCGATAAGCCCGCTTCTGCTTCCACGGCGCGACGAGGGCGTAGCCGAGGATGAGCCCGCGCGGTGACTCGGCGACGATGAAGGGCATGCCGAGCTTGTGCAGGTAGGCGAACTTCGACTTCCACTCCCGCAGGGTCATGGCGTCCAGGTCGAAGGTGACCGTGCTGTTGGCGACGTAGTAGTTGTAGATCTCGCGGACATGCGGCAGATCGGCCGGCCTGGCCTCGCGGATCGTGTACTCGAACAGAGGCTCCTGCTCGGCCGGCTTGCGCAGGTGAGGCGGCAGGCGCCTGGGCTGCTGGTATTCCTCCTCGAGCATTGCTACAGGCTACGCCAGCGACCAGTCGACGGGCGGGGCGCCCCGCTCGGCCAGCAGTGCGTTGGCCCGGCTGAACGGCCGGGAGCCGAAGAAGCCACGGTGCGCGGAGAGCGGGCTCGGGTGAGCGGACTCGATGACCGGGGTCTCACCCAGCATCGGCACCAGGCTCGCCGCATCCCGCCCCCAGAGGACGGCGACGAGTGCGGCATCGCGGGCGACGAGGGAACGGATGGCGTGCTCGGTCACCCGCTCCCAGCCCTTTCCACGGTGCGAGCCGGCCTCCCCGGGGCGCACCGTGAGCACACGGTTGAGCAGCATGACGCCGTTCCGGCTCCACCCGGTGAGGTCTCCGTGCGCGGGCGGGGCGATCGCGAGGTCGGCGGTGAGCTCGGTGTAGATGTTCGCCAGGCTGCGCGGGAGTGGTCGCACGTGCGCGTCGACGGCGAAGGACAGGCCGATCGGATGACCGGGAGTCGGGTACGGGTCCTGCCCGACGATGAGCACGCGCACGTCGGCCAGCGGGTAGCGGAAGGCACGCAGCACGTTCTCGCCGGCGGGGAGGTAGCCGCGGCCGGAGGCGGTTTCGGCGCGGAGGAAGTCGCCCATCGCAGCGATGTCTGCAGCGACGGGCTCGAGCGCCTCGGCCCAGCCGGCATCCATCAGCCCCGCGTCGCCGAGCTCCGTCAAGGACATGGGCATCGCGCTCATGCCCCCAGGGTGCTCACGATCACGCCCGATTCGGCCGGGATGACGCGCCAGACACTGCCTGCGCCCGAGACCGTCAGCCCGCCCTCGCCGACGACGAGCACGGTGTCCTCGTCGATCGCGAGTCCGCCATCGACCAGGCCTGCCTCGGCGGCGGCCACGAGCCGGGAGAGCGTGCCCCATTGGGCCGCGTGCACGTCGATCGAGACGTCGACGAGTCCGACGCCCTGTTGCACCGTCAGCTCGTCCAGGTCTTCCGACGCGTCCTCCGGGGCGACGGGAACGCCGCCCACCTGCCAGCCGCCGATGACGGCACGATCGGCGGCGATCATGGCGCCTGCGGAGAAGCCGAGGTAGGGCACGCCGTCGGCGACCTGGCGTCGCAGCTCGAGAGCGTGCGGCATGACGGCGTCCAGGTAGGCGGGCGTCAACCCGCCGCCGACGACGATGCCGTCGACGTCCGCTAGCGCACGAGGGGCGAGCTCGTCACCGTGGTCGATGACGGTCGCGTGCGCATCGAACTCGCCGGCCGCCGAGAGCAGGGCGACCAGGGTGTCGGAGTGCGTCGCATCCGCCCCGTCCCGCACGGTGATGATCGCGATGCGGGCCGGGTCTCGGCCGACGGATGCTGCACGCGCCGCCGCTTCGATCAGAAAGGCTCCATAGACCTCGGGCGCGGGGTCGGGCGAGGCGCCGCCGCCCACCAGGTGGATGCTCATGATCCGAGCCTAGGGCGCGGACGTCCCGCCGCGAGTCGTCCCGCCGCGTCTCGTCTCGTCCCGCCGTGTCTCGTCTCGTCCCGCTCGTCTCGTCTCGTCCCGCCGTCTCGTCGCGGCGCGCCGCGTCTCCGCTCGCCTCGTCTCGTCCCGCTCGTCTCGACGGTGCGGGCGAGCACGGCAGTATCGTCGGTGCATGTCGGACACCCGCATCGAACCGTTCACGGCGCACACCGATCCGGCGACCATCGCCGACCTGAGGGCGAGGCTTCGCGCGACGCGCTGGCCCGACGTCCCCGGGGACATCGGCTGGGGGCTCGGCACCGACATCGACTACCTGCGCGAGCTGGAGGAATACTGGGCGAACGACTTCGACTGGACGGCGCGGGAGGCGGACCTCGCTCTCCTTCCTCGCTTCCGCGTCCCGATCGGCGGCGGCCGGATCCACTTCGTCCATGCGCCGGCCGCAACGGCAGCGGACTCGACCATTCCCCTCATCCTCTGCCACGGCTGGCCCGACTCGTTCTGGCGCTACAGCAGGGTGATCCCGCTGCTGACCGACCCCGGCGCTCACGGAGCCGACCCGGCGGACGCGTTCGAGGTGATCGTTCCCGACATGCCCGGTTTCGGTTACTCCGACCCGCCCGTCGGACCCGCGCTCGACTCGATCGCCGTTGCGGAGCGGTTCGCTGAACTCATGACCGTCCTCGACCACGAGCGGTTCTTCGCGGCCGGCGGGGACATCGGCTCCCACGTCAGCCGCTACCTCGCGCTCGATCACCCGGAGCGGGTGGTCGCCGTGCATCGCATGGACGCCGGCCTGCCCGTGCCGGGGTTCCAGAACGACCTGACCGACGAGGAGCGGCAGTGGCTCACCGGCGCTGCCGCGTGGGGCGCAGCCGAGGGCGCGTACGCCGCCATGCACCGCACGAAGCCGCAGACCGCCGCCTTCGGCCTCACCGACTCCCCGGTCGGTCTCGCCGCCTGGATCGTCGAGAAGCTGCGCGCCTGGAGCGACTGCGGTGGAGAGATCGAGCGGAGCTTCAGCAAGGACGAGATCCTCACCGACGTCACGATCTACTGGCTCACCGGGACGATCGGATCCTCGATGCGGATGTACAACGCCAACGCCGCGATCCCTCCCGCACAACTCTCCCGCCGGGTCGAGGTGCCATCGGGATTCTCGCTCTTCCCGGCAGACATCGTGCGACCTCCCCGCGCCTGGCTCGACCGCTCGACCAACCTGCAGTACGTGAGCGAGCCGACGCGCGGCGGCCACTTCGCGCCGTTCGAGGAGCCCGAGCTCTACGCGCAGGAGCTGCGCGACTTCTTCCGCCCGTACCGGGAGACGGCGAGCGGATGACGCCCGCCGTCTCCCGCAAGCCCGGTCAGTTCGCGTCGAGCGGCAGCAGGATGCCCTTGACGCGCGAGTCGGTGGCGAGGAACTCCTGCACAGCCGGGTCCTTGAACGCGGCGACGAGGGCGGTGATGTTCTTCGTCGATGAGAAGCGCGACCCGATCGTCAGCTGGCCGGCGAACTCGTCAGGCGCGGGCGGCGCGTAGATCTGCTTGGACTCCGGGATGCCGGCCGCGAGGTAGTACTCGGTGTACCCGACGGCCGCGTCGAGATCCTGGAGAGAACGCGACTGTGCGGCGAAGTCCAGCAACGTGAACGTGAGGTTGCGGGGGTTATCGGCGATGTCGTCCTGCGTCGCCTTCCACTTGTCGACGCCCGGCTTGAGCGTGATCAGGCCGGCTCGTTCGAGGATCCAGAGGCCCTGAGCCTCGTTGGCCGGGTCGGAGTAGAGCGAGATGTTCGCTCCATCCGGAATCTCGTCGACGCTCTTCCACTTGTCGCTCCACAGGCCGAACCCCCAGCGGAACACCGCGGTGGCGGCCTTCTCCTTGAAGTCCGGATTGGCCTGCAGCACCTGGCCGAGCCAGAGCTTGTGCTGGTAGACCGTTCCGGCGATCTCCCCGTCGCTCACCGCACGGTTGAGCGTCGTGCTGTCCGAGAGCCCTTTGAAGGCCACGTGGATGCCGTACTTCGGTGCCACCTCCTTGGCGACGAACTCGACGAGCGCCTGTTCGCTCGCGTTGCCTTCCGCGGTCGCGACGACGAGGGTGGCGCCCTCGGTGTCGTTGGCTGACGCCGACGGAGCGAGCCGAGGCACGATCACCGCGGCGGCGATCGCCACGACGATCACGGCGCCTCCCACGATCCACGGCCACCGCCTGCGACGGCGAACCGTGAAGCCGTGGTCGGTGGGAGTCGGGGCGGTCGGAGTCGTTTCGGGCATGGCCGTACCTTTCGAGATTGGTGAAGGGGGGTGAGGGAAAGCGAGGGGGGGATCGGTGGGCTTCGGTTCAGACGGCGACGTCGACAGGCTGACGGGGAACCGCGCGTCCGGCTCGTCCAGCGCGTCGAGCCGTCGGCGTCAATCGCCGGACCGCAGCGTCGCCCGCCCACTGGATGAGGGCGACCGTGGCGATCAGGACGACGATCGTCGTGATCATGACGACGTGGTCGAAGCGCTGATAGCCGTAGGTGACGGCGACGTAGCCGATGCCGCCGGCTCCGATCGTTCCCGCGATCGCCGAGTACTCGATCATCGCGATCGTGTTGATCGTCAGGCCGCCGACGAGGGACGGGATGGCCTCGGACAGTTGCGCGGTGCGGATGACCTGCACCGGGGATGCACCCGATGCGAGAGCCACCCGTGCGTACTCCGGCGGCACCCCGCGCAGCGAGTTCTCCACGATGCGGGTGAAGAAGGCGATGCCCGCGATCGACATCGGTACGATCGCGGCGGGGATGCCGATGTTCGTGCCCGTGATGAGGCGCGTGAACGGGATGATCGCAGCCATCAGCACGAGGAATGGCAGCGATCGACCGACGCTGACGATCCAGCTCAGCGTGGTGTGCGCGGTGCGGTGCGGGAACAGGCCCGACGGCCCGAGGTTGTGCACGAGCGCGCCGAGCGGCACGCCGACGACGACGACGATCGCCATCGTGATGCCGACCATGATGAGCGTGTCCCCGAGGGCGGGCAGCACGAGTGGAGCGAGCTGGTCGAGCGGCACGAGCACCTGCTGGTGCGGGAGGACGGCGCTCATGCGACCTTCTCCAAGACGATCGCATCACGCAGAACGGCGGATGCCGGCGCTCCGTCGAGACCGAGTTCGTCGAGGGCGGCGCGCAGGTCTTCCACGGCCGGCGCGGGAATCCCGATCACCGCGCGACCCACTGGTTCACCGCCGACGGTCTCAACCGCTGCGCCGAGCAGCGAGATCGGCTCGCCGAGCCTCGTCCCCAGCCGCAGCAGCCAGTCCGGCTCGACGGCACCGGAGCGATAGCTGACCTGCCAGGCCTCATCGCCGGCACGCGGCGACAGGTAGGGGCGAGTCGGTCGCAGGAGGGAACCAAGCGGGGACGACGGGTCGCGGAGCAGCTCGACGACGGTGCCGCTCTCGGCGATGCGACCGTCGTGAAGCGCTGCCACGGAATCCGCAACCTCGACGACGGCGTCCATCTCGTGGGTGATGAAGAGGATGGAGAGGCCGAGATCGTCTCGCAGCTCCCGCAGCAGGGCGAGGATCGATGCGGTCGAATCCGGATCGAGGCCCGAGGTGGCCTCATCCGAGAGAAGCACGCTCGGCCGCAGCGCCAGGGCCCGCGCGATGCCGACGCGTTGGCGCTGGCCGCCGGACAGCTCGTGCGGAAACGCGCCGGCGCGGTCGCCGAGCCCGACCCGCTCGAGGAGTTCGCCCACCCGCGTGCGGATCTCCGGTCGCGTCACGCCGAGGTACTCCAGCGGCAGCGCCACGTTCGCGGCTGCGGTGCGCCGCGCGAACAGGCCGTCGCGCTGGAAGATGGTGCCGATCCGTCGCCGTGCTTCGCGCAGGTGCGCGGCGCCCAGAGCGGTGAGGTCGACGCCGTTCACGAAGACCGAACCGGATGTCGGCCGCTCGAGCAGGGTGACGCACTGCGCAAGGGTGCTCTTGCCCGCTCCGCTCGGGCCGACGATGGCACGGATCTCGCCGGCGTCGACAGAGAGGTCGAGGCGGTCGAGCACGTTCTTCGTGCCGTAGCTCTTCGAGAGCCCTTCGATGAGGATCATGGTGCCCGACCCTATGAGTCGACTCCGCTCTGCGGGGCCAACGTGACAGCGTGCGACCCCGCATTACCGCGGATTTCGCGGCCGTTGCGGTCGACGGTGCTGACCAGATCGAGTCGTCGAGCGCGCGGCCGCCGACTCGGAGCGACCCACCGTCACGGAATGGCGATGCCCTCACTCGTGCGGGGATCGACGATGAGGTTCGCGCTGATGAGCTGCTCCCCGTCCGCCGCCTCGGCGCCATCGGGGACGAGTCGGAACGTCGGACCCCTCGAAGGTTCGACCGCGACCGCACCGCCGCCGCAGCCGACCAACCAGCCGCCCTCGACATCGGGAGTCGGATTGACGATGAGGCAGTACCCGGTGCCATCCGAACTCCGGGCGGCGAAGACCGGCATCGTCCGGTAGGCGCCGAGGTAACGAGCCGAGTCGAGGTCGAGCATCATCGCCGCGTGCTTCGACAGCGACGGAAGGGCGTCGGCATCCGTTTTCGGGCGATCGAGGTCGGAGTAGGCCTGTCCGCTCAGGCAGGCCGTCAACGCGAGTGCGGATGCCGTCGCCACCGCGAGTGCGACCGCGATGCGGAACGATCCGCGCATCCGTTCGCGCACGCTCATGCGCCGGCCTCCATCGCCCATCCCGACATCATGCCGTTTTCGCGTCTGATCGGGCAAGCGCGTTATGGTCGAACGGTGATTCCCGGGACGGATGCCGACGTGCGCGCGGCCTACGTCGCCCGGGCGGCCGAGTACGTCTCGGTCATCGGTTCGGTGGAGCTGAACGACGGGCGCGACCGCGGACTCATCGCGCGGTGGGGGCGTGCGCGGTCGGGACACGTCATCGACGCCGGGTGCGGGCCCGGCCACTGGACGGACCTCCTTCAGCGCGAGGGCTGCGACGTCGAGGGCGTCGACCTCGTTGCCCCATTCATCGATCAGGCGCGCGTTCGCTTTCCCCGCGTGACCTTCCGCGTCGGGTCCATCGACGATCTCGGCGACGCGGACGGGCAAGCGGATGGCATCCTCTCCTGGTATTCGCTCATCCACGCCGACCCTGAGCGTGTGCCGACGATGCTGGCGGAGTTCGCACGCTGCCTCCGTCCCGGCGGAAGTCTGCTTCTCGGGTTCTTCGACGGCGAGCGCGTCGAGCCGTTCCCCCACCGGGTGAGTCCGGCGTGGTTCTGGCCCGTCGACGAGATGGCTCTGCGACTCGTCGAGGCGGGATTCACGGTCGAGGAGACGCACACCCGCGTCGACCCGGGCCATCGCCCGCATGCCGCCATCGTCGCGCAGCGCACCGGTTCTCCACTCGACCTCTGAAGCCGAAGCACCCTGAGCAGTGCGATATCGACCGGAGCCGCCTTCAGCCGGCCGAGCCGAGCGTCGGAACGATGGTCAGGCGCCGGAGGTGCTCAGTCCTCCTCATCGTGGTGACGGGAGCGGACGTTCTCGTTGACGTAGGAGATGACCGTCGCCGAGGCGACGCCGACGATGGCGATGCCGCCGATCATCAGCAGCACGGCGAAGAATCGTCCGACCACCGTGACCGGGTAGGTGTCGCCGTAGCCGACGGTCGCCATCGTCACGCACGCCCACCAGACCGCGTCGCCGAACGACGTGATGGTCGCACCCGGGGCGTCCCGCTCGACGCTCAGTTCGGCCAACGCGATCATGTAGACGTAGAGGATGGCGAAAGTGGCCGCGTAGGCCACCAGCCTCGTGCGCACCGCATCCCCGCTCCGCCGCCGGAAGTAGGGGATGTCGCGCATTCCGTGCATCAACCGGAACACGCGGAAGACCGGCAGGAAGACCGCGGCCAGATCGGCGAGGTTGTGGCGGATGAACGCCCAGCGCCCGTGCGGACTGAGCGCGAGGCGCACCACGTAGTCGATCGCGAACGCCGCCCAGCACAGCACCAGCACGCCCACCAGCAGCGGCCGCCACGGATCCGCCTCATCAGGGGCGAGCACGTGGATGGAGTAGGCGATGAGGAACACGAGGGCGATGATCAGCATCGGCCACGCGGTCGCCTTCTCCCACGCCGCCCTGCGTGGACCGATCGTCTCCTTCGTCGACATCCGCGCGCCTTCAGCTCTCGGGTGCGGCAGGCGACTTGGGCGAGAGCGCGCCCTTGGCCACCAGGTGAGGCGCGGACTGCGCGACCGGCTTGATGACGATGAGGTCGAGGTCGACGTGGAACGGTCGCCCGATCGCGTGGACGATCTCCTCGGCGACGTCATCGGCCGAGAGGGGATTCGGCACCTCGGCGTAGACGGCATCCGCCCGCTCCTGGTCGCCATCGAACCTCACGAGGGAGAACTCCTCGGTGTGCACCATGCCCGGGGCGACCTCGATCACGCGGATGGGCTCGCCATTCAGTTCGAGACGCAGCACCGCCGTCATCGCGTGGGCGGCGAACTTGGCGGCGTTGTATCCGCCCCCGCCGACGTAGGCGACGAGGCCCGCGATTGAGGTGACATTGAGGATGTCGACGCTGCCGCCCTCGTCGGCGACCGTGCGCCGAAGCAGCGGAAGGAGCGCACTCGTGACGCGCTTGACGCCGAGGACGTTGATCTCGAACATCCACGCCCAGTCGTCCACATCGCTGGCCTCGACCGAGTCCAGCCCCTTCGCCCCTCCCGCGTTGTTGACCAGTGCGTGCAGCGGGCCGGTCGCGGCGAGGTGGTCGCGCAGGGCGTCGACGTCGGCCTGCTGGGTGAGATCGGCCACGAAGACGGATGCCCCGGTCTCCGCGGCGAGCGCCTCCAGGCGGTCGGCTCGCCGAGCGACGCCGACGACATCCCAGCCGTCGCTGCGGAAACGGCGAACGGTCGCCGCCCCGATTCCCGAGCTCGCACCGGTGACCACAACACGCCTGTTCGCCATGAGGTCATTCTGTCAGCCCGCCCACCCGTGAGAATGGAGGCATGACGAGCCTCGATCCTCAGCCGCGCGTCCGTCCCCGTCGACGGGTGCCGCTGTGGGACAACGCGCGCTGGATCGCCATCACCCTCGTCGTGATCGGCCACGGCATCCTCCCGCTCATCGGCGCCTCCGACACCTCCTACTCCGTCTACCTGTTCATCTACGCCTTCCACATGCCCGTCTTCGTGCTGGTGAGCGGTTACTTCGCCAAGTCTGGACCGCCCGGGCCGAGCCAGCTCAAGCGCGTGATCACCGACATCGTGCTGCCCTACCTGATCTTCGAGACCATCTGGACCCTCGTGCACTGGTTGGTCGGCGGGAACTTCTGGCTGGACTACGCCACGGCCAGCTGGACCCTGTGGTTCCTGCTCTCGCTCGCGGTGTGGCGCATCGTGCTGCCCTACCTCGTCATGCTGCGCTATCCGCTGGCGATCTCGATGGTGGTCTCGGTGTTCGCGGGATACTTCCCCTCCATCGACTCGACCTTCTCCCTCTCGCGCACCATCGCCCTCCTGCCGTTCTTCGTCTTCGGATGGGCGATCCGGCAACGTCAGCTCACCGGCCGATGGCTGGCACTGCCGCCGCGCATCATCTGGCGCTGGCGCGGGGCCGCCATCGCGTTGTTCACGGCTCTGGCGGTCTTCATCGCGCTGAACATCGACTGGCTGCGGGCCATCAAGATCCGTCGATTCCTGCTGTTCGACGAGGCGTATCCCACCATCGGCTACGACCAGTTCTGGGCGGGTGGCATCCGTCTGGCGGTGATGGTGCTCGCCATGGTGCTCGCACTGGCGTTCCTCGCGCTCATGCCCCGACGGGCGACCTGGTTCACCGCACTCGGCTCGGCGACCATGTACATCTACCTCCTGCACACCTTCCTCCTCTACCCGCTGCGCGAGACGCCGGTGCTCGCGGGCGACAAGCCGTGGTGGGTGCTCCCCGCCGTGATCGCGCTGTGCATCGCGATCGCGATCGTGCTCTCGCAGCCGTTCATCCACCGCATCTTTCGCCCGCTCGTTGAGCCGCGGGCACGCTGGCTGTTCCGGCAGGAGCCCCGCACCGAGACGGGAACCCTCGTGCTGCCTCCGGACATCCGCGGCTGAACCCCCGCATTACCGCGTGTGTCGACGCGCATTGATACGTCTGCATCGGATGCCTAGCCTCGTGCAGGAGTAGCGGAGGAAGGTCCTCCAGCACCCCAAGGAGAACCCGATGAGCGAGACCAACGCGACCTGGGCGTTCGAGACGCAGCAGGTGCACGCCGGAGCCGCCCCCGATCCGACCACCAACGCCCGGGCGACGCCGATCTACCAGACCACGTCCTACGTGTTCAACAACGCCGAGCACGCCAAGAACCTGTTCGCGCTCGCGGAGTTCGGCAACATCTACACCCGCATCCAGAACCCGACCCAGGCGGTCGTCGAGGAGCGCGTCGCTGCGCTCGAAGGCGGAACCGGCGCACTGCTCGTCGCGTCAGGACAGGCAGCCGAGACCTTCGCGGTGCTCAACATCGCTCAGGCGGGCGACCACATCGTCTCGTCGTCGTCCATCTACGGCGGCACGTACAACCTGTTCAAGTACACGCTCGCGAAGCTCGGCATCGAGACCACGTTCGTGGAGAACCAGGACGACGCCGACGAATGGCGCCGTGCGGTGCGCCCGAACACCAAGCTGTTCTTCGCCGAGACGATCGGCAACCCGAAGATCAACATCCTCGACATCGAACTGGTGGCGGGCATCGCCCACGACAGCGGTGTTCCGTTGATCGTCGACAACACCATCGCCACGCCCTACCTCATCCGTCCCTTCGAGCACGGCGCCGACATCATCGTGCACTCGGCCACCAAGTTCCTCGGCGGCCATGGCACGACCATCGGCGGCGTCATCGTCGACGGCGGAAAGTTCGAGTGGTCGAAGAACGTCGAGAAGTTCCCCGGCCTCACCGAGCCCGACCCGTCCTACCACGGGGCGAGCTACACGGCAGCGGTCGGCGACGGTCTGGCCTACGTCATCAAGGCTCGCGTTCAGCTGCTCCGCGACCTCGGCGCCGCGATCGCGCCGAACAGCGCGTGGCTGCTCATCCAGGGCATCGAGACGCTCTCGCTCCGCATCGAGCGGCACGTGCAGAACGCCCAGGAGATCGCCGAGTGGCTCGACAACCACCCCGACATCGCCTCGGTGAACTACTCGGGCCTGCCGGAGAGCCCGTGGTACGCCGCCGCCAACAAGTACGCCCCGAAGGGCGTGGGCGCGGTGCTCTCGTTCGAGCTCAAGGGCGGCGTGGACGCCGGACGGGCCCTGGTCGACAACCTCAGCCTGTTCAGCCATCTCGCCAACATCGGCGACGTCCGTTCGCTGGTCATCCACCCCGCATCGACGACCCACTCGCAGCTGACACCCGAGCAGCAGCTCACCACCGGCGTCACGCCCGGACTGGTGCGCCTCTCGGTGGGCATCGAGAACGTCGAGGACCTCAAGGCCGACCTCGAGGCCGGGCTGGCCGCGGCACGCGCCGTGACCGCAGCGGCCCTCGTCGCCGAGTAGTCCGCACCGACCAGCACCCCGTAACAAACCGAGTGCCGCCGGTGGTCTGCCGGAAGATGGAATCATGGACTGGCAGACCCCGGCGGACTACTCCACCACGGTGATCACCGAGGCTCAAGTCCGTCAACTGGCGGGCAAGCCGCCCGTGTCCGGCGCGTGGCGCGACGGTGATCCAGCCGGTGAGCGCCGATTCGCACCGGTCGGTCGCATCGAGCTCGAGTCCGGTGAGTCGATCCCCTTCGTGCGCGTCGCCTTCGAGACCTGGGGCGAGCTCTCCCCCACCGCGGACAACGCGGTCCTTGTGCTGCACGCCCTCACCGGCGACAGCCACGTCACCGGCGATGCGACCCGCGGTCACGTCACGTCGGGCTGGTGGAAGCACATGGTCGGGCCGGGAGCTCCGATCGACACCGACCGCTACTTCGTCGTGGCGCCCAACCTGCTCGGCGGATGCCAGGGCTCCACCGGCCCGGCGTCGTTCGCCCCCGACGGCGTCGAGTGGGGTTCCCGGTTCCCGTTCGTCACCATCCGCGATCAGGTCACCGCCCAGGTCGCCCTCGCCGACGAGCTCGGCATCCGGAGCTGGGCCGGCATCGTCGGCGGCTCGATGGGCGGAATGCACGCCCTCGAGTGGGCCGTCACGCATCCCGACAGGGTGGAGCGCCTCGCCATCCTCGCCGCGCCGCCTGCCCTCACCGCCGATCAGGTGGCCACGAACTCCCTGCAGATCGAGGCCGTGCGCAGCGACCCGCACTTCCACGGCGGCGACTACTACGACTCCGACGAGGGCCCCGCATCCGGCCTCGCCCTCGCCCGGCGGATGGCGATGCTCAACTATCGCAGCGCGACCGAGCTCAACGACCGGTTCTCTCGCAGCTGGCAGAGCGGCATCTCACCGCTCGGCGACGGCGGCCGCTTCGCGGTGGAGAGCTACCTCGACTTCCACGGCAACCGCTTCACCCGACGGTTCGACGCCAACAGCTACATCTGCCTCGTCGACGCGATGAACTCGCACGACGTCGGCCGTGGCCGTGGCGGCGTCGATGCGGCGCTGGCCCGCGTGAGTGCGCTCACCCTCGTGCTCGGGATCTCGAGCGACCGCCTCTTCCCCGTCGACGGCCAGCGGGTGATCGCTGCGGGCATCCGCGACACCCTCGACGGCTCCGAGCCCGTCGTGCTGGACTCCGCCTTCGGGCACGACGGATTCCTCATCGAGGAGGAGGCGGTGGGCGCGCACCTGCGTCGCCTGCTGCGCACCGTGCCTTAGAGTGCTCTCAGCATCATCACATCGAGAGTGGCGGGTCCCATGAAGCGCATCCTCAAGGAGCGCGACCGCCTGCTCAGACGCACCGCCCGACTGGGTGGCCTGATGAGCGTCGCGATGGCCGTCATCGTCCTGTGCGTGCCCGGAACGACGGATGCGATCACCCTCGCCGTCTCCCTCATCCTCCTGGCGCTGGCGAGCATCGCCCTCTACCTGCTCGGCTGGACGGGGCAGTTGCGCTGGGTCGCCGCGACCCTCGTGATCGGTCTCGCGGCCATCACCGTGATCGGCTTCGGCGACCCCGGCCACAACGAGTCGTCGACGACCGCCGTCATCGTCATCGCGGGCGGCGTCATCGCAGCTGCCGCGCTCATCCTCCCAGTCAGCACCGCCCGCATCGGGGTGTTCGTCGCCGGATTCATCATCACCGCGGTCGTGGCGACCTTCGCGTCGGCCGGCTACGGCGCCGTGAGCATGTACGCGAGCCTGTTCGTCGTGGCCGGTTGGGCATCGGCCGGACTCGTCGGCTGGTGGATGGGCCAGAGCGTCCCGAGGGTCATGCACCGCATCGCGAGCGTCGGCCGCGCCCATCGCAGCGAGCGGCAGGCGAGCGAGCGCGAGGCGCAACGCCGTCAGGACGCCCGCCTGCTGCACGACACGGTGCTCGCCACCCTGACGCTGCTGGCGCACTCCGGCGTCGGCGTGAGCGAGCACGCGCTCCGTCTCCAGGCGGCGGATGACGCCCGGTTGCTGCGCCAACTCCGCCTCGGCGGGAAGCCGATGCCGCGCGCCTCGGGGGTGTACACGCTCGAGCCGGTGGCCGAGACCGAACTCGGCACGACGCTCGAATCCGTCAAGCAGCGCTTCAGCCGCATGGGCCTCGAGGTCAGCTGGCACGGGCACGGGCAGGTTCTGCTGCCCAGCAACGTGCTCGACTCGTTCCTCGGCGCGCTGGGCGAGTGCCTCGAGAACGTCCGCAGGCACGCCGAGGTCACCGAGGCCGACGTCACCATCACCGACGACGACACCACCGTCCGCGCGATGGTGACCGACTCCGGCGTGGGATTCGACATCGGCCAGATCGCCGACGGCCGGCTGGGCTTCGCCGAGTCCGTCGTCGCCCGGCTTCGGGACGTGGGCGGCAACGCCCGCCTGTTCTCCTCCCCCGGCTCGGGCACCACCGTCGTCCTGGAGGTTCCCAAGTGAGCCACGTCGAGGAGAACACTCTCGGCGTCGTCGTCGGGCGTGAGAACCTGCCCCGACGTACGCGCCAGTTCCGTCGCCCGCAGCGCACCGTCAGCACGACGCGTGCCAATCAGCACGTGCTCGGCAACCGACATCTCACCGTCGGGACGGTCGCCGCATCCGCCGCCCTCACCCTGTTCTTCCTGATGCTGTTCATCATGGAACTGCCGCGGATGCCCTCGCCGCTCCCGGCCGTGATCGCGTGGATCGTGCTCGGCGGGATCGTCGCCGTGACCGCGCTCATCGTGCGGGCGCTGTCCATGCGGATGCCGACCTGGTTGTTCGCGACCAGTCTGGTGGGCGGCGCCAGCGTCATCCTGCTCGACCAGGTCGCCACCTGGGGCCTCAGCGAGCAGCATGTCGCCTCCACCGCGGCACTCGCCGTCCCCGCCCTGCTGCTCGCGATCGTGACCCTGCGAGAGACGATGCAGGTCATCATCGCCGACGCCGTCATCGGAGTGGCGCTCGTCGTTTGCGCGGCGGTGGAGAAGCGGACCGACCTGCTGAGCCTGGCGCCTGAGCTCATGCTCATCGGAATCGCGATCGGCGCGCCTCTTCTGGGAGTCGCCATCGTGCGGGCGTACCGGCGCATGGTGCAGCTCGAACTCGACCTCGCGCTCGTCCAGAGCACGGTGCAGGCGCCTCGACTGGCTGTCGGCATGCTCGCGTCCGAGGAGCTCACCCGTCTCGACGACGACGCCGAGCGGCTACTCGACGATGTCGCCGAAGGTCGGCTTCCGCTTCCCCTCGCCAGCCAGCAGTCCACGACGGCGGCAGCGCTGGCGACCGCCCTCCGCCTCAACCTCATCGAGGGCCGCAAGGAGACCTGGCTTCGACATGCCGTCGCCGAGTCGGAGTTCCTCGCGCCGGCCGTCACGATCGATGACACCTCGAGCCTCGCCGGCCTCCTCGGAGCCGAGCAACGCGATGCGCTCCTGCTCGCGCTCTGGCTGCTCGTGAGCAACGGCGACCGCTGGGGTGCCACGGTGCACCTCGTCTTCGGTCCGGCCCGACCGCCCGTAGCCGGCTCGTTCCGACGGGTGAGATTCCCGATCGTGCTGGAAACCACCGGAGTGCCGCGGCGCCGTGTGGACTCCGCGGCGTGGGACGCTATGGGTACCGTCGGTCCGCACGTCGACACGGTGCGCGAAGGCAGCCTCCGTGTCGAGATCGACTGCAGTGTCGACCGCCCGAGCGACACCTAGAAGATGACCAGGCGGCCCAGGCTGCCGACAGGAGGAAAACACAGTGGCACGTTCAGGTCCGATCCGGCTCGCCCTCGTCGACGATCACCGGATGCTCTTGGGAGCGCTGACCGAGTGGATCCGCAACGCCGCGGATGACATCGAGCTCGTGGCGGCGGTGACCACCTGGCCCGAGCTGCTCACCAGTCCCGAGTTCCCGGTCGACGTCGTGCTGCTCGACCTCGACCTCAAGGACAACATCCCCATCTCGCTCAAGCTCTCGACGCTCAAGACGACGGGCGTCAAGACCGTGCTCATGAGCACCTACTCGGAGCCCGCCGTGGTCAAGCAGGCGCTCGACTCCGGTGCACTCGGCTACCTCGTCAAGAGCGAGGAGGCCGGAATGATCGTGGAGGCCATCCGCGCCGCGAATCAGGGCGAGTCCTACATCTCCGAGGAGCTCGACCTCGCCATCAACTCGGTCTCCGCAGGCGACGCCCCGAGGCTGTCCGCACAAGAGCGCCGGGTCATGGCGCTCTACGGCGCCGGTGAGCCCGTGAAGTCGGTCGCCTACCAGCTCGGCATCTCGGAGGAGACCGCCAAGAGCTACCTCAAGCGCATCCGCGAGAAGTACCGCCAGGCTGGCTACGACGTGGGAACCAAGGTCGCGCTCCGCAAGCGCGCCATCCACGACGGCATCCTGCTGCAGACCGACTGAGCCCGGTCGGCGCTGTCGGGCGTGCGGGGGCGGTAGGCATATGCCGCGTCCCTCGCCGCGCCGGTTCGGTGCCATAACGCGCATCCCCTCGCGCGGCGGTGCCATAACGCGCATCCCGCTGCGGCCGCGCGCAAGATGCCAGCGGCCCACGTTCACCGCGGTGCCATAACGCGCATCAGCCCGCAGCCGTGCCGCATCGCGCTGCCGCTACTCTCACCGCAGCGCCATAACGCGCATCCCCGCGCCCGACACGGCCATAACGCGCATCCCGTCGCGGTTGCGCCCGAGCTACCCGCGTCCCCACGATCACCGCGGTGCCATAACGCGCATCAGCCCGCAGCCGTGCCGCATCGCGCTGCCGCTACTCTCACCGCAGCGCCATAACGCGCATCCCCGCGCCCGACACGGCCATAACGCGCATCCCGTCGCGGTTGCGCCCGAGCTACCCGCGTCCCCACGATCACCGCGGTGCCATAACGCGCATCCCCTCGCGCGACAGTGCCATAACGCGCATGCCGCCTAGAGAGCGGTCCCATACCGCTGTTCCGCCGCAACGCAACACCTCTCTGCCGCCGCGTCCGCCGCAACGCAACACCTCTCTGCCGCCGCATACGCCGCAGTGCAACACCTCGCCGCCGCGTCCGCCGCAACGCAACACCTCTCTGCCGCTGCGTTCGACGCAGTGCGATAACGCGCATCCACTCGTGCAGCAGTGTGATAACGCGCATCCGGCTGCCCCGAAGCGGCAGCTCACGCCCCCCGGCCGACGCCGATTCAGGCAATGGGGCGTCGTTCAGGCTGGAATCCGAGAACGGTGCCTGAGCAGCTCGTCATCGCCTGAATCGCGGGTGACGAAGACCTCTTCAGGCCACGTCGACGGATGTCAGCGCGCCCGTCCCATACGGCACGTCCACCCCGCGCACCCGCCGCGAGCGGTCGATGCCGAACGAGACGACCGCGAGGATGATGCCGGCGATGGTCAGCACCACGCCGATCCAGATTGGCGCGACGTAGCCGAGCCCGCCGGCGATCGCGAGCCCGCCGAGGAACGCCCCCAGCGCGTTGCCGATGTTGAGTGCCGAGTGGTTGAGGGCGGCCGCGATCGACTGGCTGTCGCGGGCGACATCCATCAGCCGGGTCTGGATGGTCGGCGAGAGAGCGGATGAGAACCCCCCGACCAGGAACGCACCGATGAACAGGCCGGCGATACTCGAGGCCGTGAGCGCCAGCCCAACGAGGGCGAGCAGGAGCAGCACGAAGCAGACGTACATCGTGCGGCGAACACTCCGGTCGGCCATGTGGCCCCCGACGATGTTGCCCGCCGTCATCCCGAGTCCGAATACCACCAGCACGAACGGCACGAATGCCGCCGGGAGCCCCGCCACGTCGGTAGCGATCGGGGCGATGTACGCGTAGGCGGCGAAGAAACCGCCGAACCCGATGGCGCCGATCGCCAGCGCGAACCACACCTGCAGGCGGGTGAACGCCCGCAGCTCGTTGCGCATGGTGGCCTGCGGGTTTCCCGGCTGCCACGGCACCGCGAGAGCGACGGCCACGAAGGTGAGCGCGAAGATGGCGGCGACGGCGATGTACGCGATGCGCCATCCGGCGACCTGCCCCAGCCAGGTGATGGACGGCACTCCGATGACGTTGGCGATGGTCAGCCCGCTGAGAACGAACGCGACGCCGCGGGCGCGCTTGCCTGGGCCCATGAGCTTCGCCGCCACGAGTGACGCGATGCCGAAGTAGGCGCCGTGGGGCAGTCCGGCCACGAATCGCGCCACAAGCACCCAACCGAAGGTCGGCAGCAGGGCCGAGGCGAGCGTAGCGAGCGTGAACGCCGTGAGTAGGGCGAGGAGGAGCTTCTTGCGCGGCCAGCGTGCGGCGAAGGCGGCGATGGTGGGCGCGCCGACGACGACGCCGAGCGCATAGGCCGAGATGAGCCAACCGGCCTGGGCGATCGCGCCCTCGGTGTCCGAGGCATAGAGCCCCGGCATGAGGTCGCTCGCGAGGTTAGGCAGCAGTCCCATGGCAACGAATTCGGTGGAACCGATGCCGAAGCCGCCCAGCGCGAGGGCGAGGAGGGCGAAACGGATGCGGGCCGGCGAGAGAGCGGTCCCGTCGGCTGCGAGGGTCACGAGCCCAGTGTAGCGAACGAATCGAATCGATTCGACTCGGATGGCGAAACCCGGGTCACGCTACGCGGATGAACGTCGAAAGCAGATCCAGCGACCCGGGGATGATGCGGAAGTACGCCCACGTTCCCCGCTTGCTCCGGGCGAGGAATCCGGCGTCGACGAGAATCCTCAGGTGGTGAGACACGGTCGGCTGGCTGAGGCCCAGCGGTTCCGTGAGGTCGCACACGCACGCCTCGCCATCCGCGTGGGCCGCGACCATCGAGAGCAGTCGCAGGCGAGCGGGATCGGCCAGGGCCTTAATCGACCGGGCGAGCGACTCGGCGTTCCGGGCGGAGATCACTTCGCGGGTGATCGGCGCGCAGCACGCCTGCAGGTCGCGGAGGGGAAGGAGTTCGAGGGTTTCCACCGCGTCATCGTCCCATATGTATTGACATTCATCGATGTTTAATCGCAGACTTCATCCATCGGCGAATGTCGATGGAGGAGGTCGACCATGGGTGACTGTTCCGAACCGTGCACCTGCCCGCTGGAGTCCGGTGGCTGTTGCGAGTCAGGCTGCTGCGCGTCCGGCTGCTGCTGATTCAGGTGCAGCGGATGGGGCCGTCGGCTCGGCGACCCCATCCTGCACCACCCGCGTGGACGTCACCACCTCGCCCCGACCTCATCACGCCGGCACCCGGCCCCGACGCCATCCGCACCGCCCCGACCTCACGACCCCGCACCATCCCGACCTCACCCACCGCCCCGCCCCCACCCGCACTGACCCCGCGTCGACCTCACCCACGCCGGGCCGGCACCGCCACCGCCACCGCCACCACCACCACCACCGAGGAACGCATGACCCCCACCGTCCTGTTCGTCTGCGTCCACAACGCCGGGCGCTCGCAGATGGCTGCCGGCTACCTGCGATCCATCGCCGGGGACGCCGTTCGCGTGCTCTCGGCCGGCTCGGAGCCCGCCGATCGCATCAACCCGGTCGCCGTGGCGGCCATGGCCGAGGAGGGCATCGACATCACCGCGGAACTGCCCAGCATCCTCGACGTCGAACAGGTGCGGCTCTCCGATGCCGTCATCACGATGGGCTGCGGCGACGCCTGCCCGGTCTTCCCGGGCAAGCGCTACGAGGACTGGGAACTCGAGGACCCGGCCGGGCGCCCGCTCGAGGAGGTCCGGCCCATCCGGAACGACATCCGTCGCCGCGTCGAGCTCCTCGCGTCCGACCTGCTTCGCGTCGCGGACGCGTAACGAGAGGGAAGGAGCTCAGTCCTCGGCGTCGATCGCCTGTTCCAATCGCTCGACCTTGGCGTCGAGCTCTCCGGAATACCCGGGACGGATGTCGGCCTTCAGCACCAGTGAGACACGGGAGCCGAATGCACCGACGGCATCCGTCGCCTTCTTGACCACGTCGAACACCTCGTCCCACTCCCCCTCGATCTCCGTGAACATCGAGGTCGTGCGATTGGGCAGGCCCGATTCGCGGACGACTCGGACCGCCGCTGCGACGGCGTCGTGCACGGAACCGTCCGACCGACCGGTGCCGGACGGTGCCACGGAGAATGCGACGAGCATGATGACTCCTTCAGTCGGCCGCTCGTTCGAGCGACGCGTCTCCACTCTTCCAGACGGAACCGGCGCGGCGCACGGCCGTCGACGAATGAGAACCCGCCGACCACAGCGCCACCGCGCACCACACCAGGAGGACGACCTCGAGGAGGTTGCGCAGGGTGAGGACGGCGACGATCATCGGTTCCGCCGCCAGCAGTGCGCCGTAGAAGAACGGGTAGATCACCTGCGTGAGACCCGCCAGGACGAGCGCCATGGTCGCCGGGGCGCGCCAGTGACGACCGCGGTAGAGCAGTCCCAGGATGACGGGAGCCGCGATCCAGCAGAGGTACTGGGGCGAACCCACCTTGTTGACGGCGATGAACGCCATCACGAAACCGAGCGCCAATGGCGGGAACACCCGTACGAACTGACCGCCGGAGAGGACGGCGCGCACCCCGAGCGCCGCGACCGCGAGCACGACGACGGCCAGCAGAGGAGTCATGATCGCGGCGGCCACCTGAGTGCCCGCACCCGCTACCTCGAAGGTGTTGAGCGCGTGGTCGTAGAAGATGCGGGCATCGCCGACCCGAGCGGCCGCCAGCCAGAGCCACGGGATGCTCGCGGGAGCCTCGATCTGCAGGTCGCGCTCGGTCTGATCGCCGATGAAGCTGAACACGTTGGCGCCGGCACCGAGGACGAGGGCTACCAGCACGATGGCGGCCGAGGTGCCGACCACCGCGATGAGCACGCGCATCCGTCGCCGCGAGGCGATGACGAGCGCCCCGATGAGGGCGGCCGGCCACACCTTGATCCACGTGGCGATCGCGAGGAGCACGGCCGCCAGCCGAGGCCGTCCGGCCACGAACAACAGCGCGACGATGGCGAGCGGCACCGTCACCGCGTCGATGCGGCTGAGCGATATGGGGCCGAGCAGCGCGATGAACGCCAGCCACCACCAGGCCGCGCGATGCCTCCGCGCCGGACGCCCACCCCAACCGATCAGGATGCCGAACGCCACGGCGTCGAACACGATGACGAGGCCGAGCCAGACCGCTCCGTAGGCCGGTATTCCGGCGACGCCGGCCAGCAGCAGCGGAATGATCGCGACGATCGGATAGACCCACGGCCCGTCGATGCCCACGACGTACCCGCCGTCGAGCGCGGGCCTCACCCACTCGGGGTAGATGTAGGTGACATCGCCGAGCGGAATGCCGGGCCCGAGGAAGGCTGCGATGATGACGATCGCGTGGGCCGCAGCTAAGCCGATCCAGAGCACGAGCGGGCTCCGGGCCCAGCCGATCGCCGCCGTGCGGTCGCGGTCGGCCGTCATGGAGCCATCGTAACGGGCGTCAACATTCACGGGCGGTCGCTGAACCCGCGGTGCGCGAGGACGCGCGAGCACGCGTGCGCAGATGAAGCGCCCCACTGAACGCCTCAGCCCAGCAGGGCGGCGATCGTCGTCGGCAGGTCCTCCGCGACGTCGAGTGCGGTGATGGGGCCGCCTCCCGAGGCCAGCTCGGCCGCCCGTGCGTGCAACCAGGCCGCCGTCGCCGCGAGGGCGGGCATGGCCGTGGCGGCATCCGTCTCGATCTCGCGGGCGTGGGTGGCCACGAGCGCCCCGAGCACCCCACCCAGCACGTCGCCCGTCCCGGCGGTCGCGAGCCAGCCCGGCGCATCCGTCACGCTGATTGCAGCTGATCCCGGATGCGCGACCCACGTGGTCGCTCCCTTCAGCAGCACCGTCACGCCGAGCAGGTCGGCGCCCCGCTGCGCCCAGCGCGGCGGGTCGGAGGCGATCGCGTCGACCGTCGCGTCGGAGTCGTGACCCGCCAGCGCCCGCTGCAGTTCGCGGAAGTGCGGGGTCATGACGACCGGGCCGGTCGCGTCGCCGACGAGGTCGAGCGCTCCCGCATCGATAACGCACGGTACGCCCTCCCGCACGGCCCTTCCCAACTCGTCGGCGAGCGTCGGCGAGCGCTTCTGCGCATCCATCCCCGAGCCGATCAGCCACGCCTGCACCCGGCCGACGCCTCCGACCACCTCCGGCCGACGCGCCAGCACGGCGCCGGTCACTGCGCTCGGGCCGACGTAGCGCACCATGCCCACGCCGGTGCGCATCGCCGCGTCCACACCGAGCACCGCGGCGCCGGGATACGGCGTCGAACCCGTGATGACGCCGAGAACCCCCCGCGAGTACTTGTCATCGCCCTGCCGCGGAACGGCTACCCACTCCCGGGCGGCGCCCGCATCCCAGACCCTCGGCGTGCTGCTCATGTGCTCACGATAGGTTGTCGAGCGATGAACAGCACAGCCCGATCCCCCATCAGCCTGCCCGGACGAGTGGTCGTGTTCGACTACGGAGAGGTCATCTCGGTCGAACCGACCGCGGCCAACCGGGCCGAACTCCTCGCGATCGCCGGTGTCGCCGACGTCGACGCCGACGCGTTCTGGACGGCGTACTGGGCTCCCCGCGCGCCGTTGGATGCCGGAACCATCAGCATCCGCGAGTACTGGGACGCCGTCGCCGCCACGATGGGCCGGCAGTGGGACACCGCGACCGTGCACCTGCTCTGGGTGTGCGACGTGACCGGATGGATGAGCGTCAACACCGCGACGCTCGCGGTCATCGAACGCCTGGTCGCCGGAGGCACGCGCACAGCCCTGCTCTCCAACGCGGGCGCCGACTACTCCGGCTTCTTCCGGAACGGCTCGTTCGGCCACCTGTTCGAGCAGCACTTCATCAGCGGTGAGCTGCACCTCGTCAAGCCGGACGCCGCCATCTATCAGCACGTGTTGGACGCCCTCGGCATCGCCGCCGACCAGATGATCTTCATCGACAACCGGGCCGACAACGTCGCCGGCGCTGAGGACCTCGGCATCACCGGTCACGTCTTCACTAGCGCCGAACAGCTCAGCGCCTTCCTCGAGACGGCCCAGGTGGGGGTTTCCGCGTGAGCGCCCTGTTCACTCCCCTGACCGTGCGCGAACTCGCACTGCGCAACCGCCTCTGGGTGCCGGCCCTCTGCCAGTACACGGTCGAGAAGAAGGACGGCGTGCCCACCGACTGGCACCTCGTACACCTGGGCGCGATGGCATCGGGCGGGGCCGGACTCGTCATCGCCGAGGCGACGGCCGTGGTGCCGGATGGGCGCATCAGCGACGAGGACACCGGCATCTGGAACGACGAGCAGGCCGCAGCCTGGGCCCGGGTGACGGCGTTCATCCACTCCCAGGGCGCCGCCGCCGGAATGCAACTCGCCCACGCCGGGCGCAAGGCATCCGTCTGGCCCGAATGGGGTCACGACCGTCACGGCACCATGTCGATCGAGGACGGCGGCTGG
This sequence comes from Orlajensenia flava, assembly GCF_004801905.1. Lineage (GTDB taxonomy): Bacteria > Actinomycetota > Actinomycetes > Actinomycetales > Microbacteriaceae > Orlajensenia > Orlajensenia flava. The sequence continues at coordinate 959,452 of NZ_SSSN01000003.1, forward strand.
CAGACGGCGTCGGCCTCCGCGGAGGCATTCGGCGAGTACGACGCCCCCGTCGCCCTCGACCAGGACGGCATCGAGGGTATCGTCGCAGCCTTCGCCGCCGCTGCCGTGCGGTCGGTGGAGGCGGGGTTCGACGTGGTCGAGGTGCACGCCGCGCACGGCTACCTCATCCACCAGTTCCTCTCCCCGCTCTCGAACCGCCGGACGGATGCCCACGGCGGCCCCCTCGAGAACCGTGCGCGTCTGCTGCTCGACATCGTGCGTGCGGTGCGGGCGGCGGTGGGAGAGGCCGTGCCCGTCTTCGTGCGCTTCTCCGCGACGGACTACGCCGAAGGCGGCTGGAACCGCGAGCAGACCGCCGTCGTCGCCGGGTGGGCGAGGGATGCCGGGGCCGACCTGTTCGACATCTCCAGCGGCGGAAACCTCTCGGGCGTCCGCATTCCGCTCGGCCCGGGATACCAGGTGCCGTTCGCCGAGTTCGTGAAGGAGCAGGCGGGGGTGCCGGTCGCGGCCGTCGGACTCATCACCGACGCGGAGCAGGCCGAGGAGATCGTCGCGTCCGGCCAGGCCGACGCGGTGCTGCTCGGGCGTGCGTTCATGCGCGATCCGCACTTCGGGCTGCGCGCGGCCTTCGAGCTCGGCCTCGAGGACGACGCGCTGTGGCCGCAGCAGTACCTACGGGCGCGGCCTCAGGTCAGCGGCGGGCAGTGGTGACGGCGCGCTGAGCCTCAGCCGCGACGGGTGGCGTCCTGAACCTCGCCCACGAGCTCCTCGATGATGTCCTCGAGGAACAGCACGCCCGTCGTCTCGCCGTCGGCGTCGAACGCCTGGGCGAGGTGGGCTCCGCTCCGACGCATGGCCGCGAGCGCATCCTCGAGGTCGGTGCCCTCGTAGATCGCCGCGAGCTGACGGATGCGCTTGGTCGGCACGGGGCGGTCCGCCTTCTCGGCGTCGGCGATGTCGAGGTCGAGCACGTCCTTGAGGTGCAGGTACCCGGCCGGTGCGCCGTCGGCGTCCACCACGAGGTAGCGCGAGAAACCGTGCTTGGCCACGGCGCGTTCGACATCCGTCGGCGTCAGTCCCTCACCCAGGGAGACGACCTCGGCGAGTGGGATGGCGACGTCCTCCACCTTCTTCGTCGTGAACTCGAACGCCGCCTTGAGGGCGCCGGAGCGATCCTGGAGCACCCCCTCGCGCTGCGACTGGCTGACGATGGTGGCCACCTCGTCGAGTGTGAACGTGCTGTTTGCCTCTGATTTCGGCTCCACTCCGAACAGGCGGAGGGCGCCATTGGCGATGGCGTTGAGCGCGCCGATCACGTGTCGGAACATGCGGGCGATCGCCACAAGCGGCGTCGCGAGCAGCAGCACGGCCTTGTCGGGTGCGCCGAAGGAGAGGTTCTTGGGAACCATCTCGCCGAGCACGACGTGCAGGTAGGAGACCACGACGAGGGCGACGATGAACGCGACCGTGCCGATCACCTCCTCCGACCAGCCGGTCAGACCCAGCGGGCCCTCGAGCAGGTGGTGGATGGCGGGCTCGGAGACGTTCAGGATGATCAGCGAGCACACCGTGATGCCGAGTTGGCAGGCGGCCAGCATGAGGGTCGCGTGCTCCATCGCCCAGAGCGCGGTCTTCGCCCGCCTGCTGCCCTTCTCGGCCAGCGGCTCTATCTGGGAGCGGCGGGCCGAGATGACGGCGAACTCGCTACCGACGAAGAAGGCGTTCACCGCGAGGAGGATGAACAGCCAGAGGATGCCGATCCAGTCGCTCATCGGGTCGCCTCCTCGTCATCGCGCGCCGTGAACCGCAACCGGTCGATGCGGCGGCCATCGAGGCGCTCGACGCGCAGCTCGCCGCCATCCGTCAGCACGGTGTCGCCGACGACGGCGAGCCGTCCGAGCCGAGCCAGGACGTAGCCGGCCACCGTCTCGTAGTCACCGTCCTCCGGCACGACGATGCCGGTGCGCTCGCGCAGCTCGTCCGGACGCAGGATGCCGGGGAACGCGATCGAGTCCGCTCGCCGCACCACGCCCGCCCGGGAACGGTCGTGCTCGTCGGCCACCTCGCCGATGAGTTCCTCGACGAGGTCCTCCAAGGTCGCGACGCCGGCGGTTCCGCCGTACTCGTCGAGCACGACGGCCATCTGGTAGCCCCGGCCACGCAGCTCGCCGAGGAGCGTGTCGAGGCCCATGGTCTCGGGCACGCGCAGCGCGTCGGACTGCAGCGCCGAGACCGGCACGTCCGCCCGACGGGCACGAGGAACGGCCATGGCCTGCTTGACGTGCACGACGCCGACGACGTCGTCCACGTCCTCGTCGATGACGGGGAACCGCGAGTGGCCGGTCTGAGCGGCGAGGGAGAGCACGGATGCCGCGGACTCGCCGCGCTGGATGCTCACCAATCGAGGGCGCGGGGTCATGACATCCGCCGCCGAGTGGTCTGAGAACAGGAGCGTGCGGTTGAGCAGGGTGGCGGTGTCGCTCTCGAGCAGGCCCGCGCTGGCGGATCGACGCACGAGGCTGGAGAGCTCCTCCGCGGTGCGGGCTCCGGAGAGCTCCTCCTTCGGCTCGATGCCGAACATCCGCAGCAGTCCGTTGGCGCTTCCGTTGAGCAGCAGCACAGCGGGCTTGAAGACCGTGGTGAACACCGTCTGGAAGGGGATGACGACCTTCGCGGCCTGACGCGGCAGCGCGAGGGCGAAGTTCTTGGGAATCAGCTCGCCGACGATCATCGAGAGGAGCGTGGCCACCGACACCGCGACGATCGTGGCGATCGGGACCATGACGGGCGCCGGGACGCCCCAGGCCTCGAACGGTCCAGCGAGCAGCGACGTGATGGCCGGTTCCATGGTGTAGCCGGTGAGCAGGGTCGTCAGCGTGATGCCGAGCTGGGCACTGGAGAGGTGCGTCGAGGTGATCGCGAGCGCCGAGATGGTCATGCTCAGTCGCGTCTCGCCGCGTTCGCGTCGCGCTTCGAGGTCGGCGCGGTCGAGGTTGACGAGTGCGAACTCGCTCGCCACGAAGAAGCCCGTGCCCACGGTCAGGATGAGGCCGATGCCGAGGAGGATCCACTCAGACACGGGCGATACCCCCCAGGTTCACGGGCGAGGGTCTGTGGCCGGGGATGCTACTGGGCGGGTCGTCCATCGTGCTTCCATCCTAACGGCCGCGCGTGCCATCGCCCGTGCCCGCGGTCGAGTTGACGACAACTGTCGCTCAGCCTCCCCGGGGCCGACAGTTGTCGTCAACTCGGTGAGGAGGTCGGCCGGGAAGGTGTCGGCAACGGAGGGGCGAAGCGAGGTGGGCGCCCGCTACCAGCTGACCGGCAGGGCCTTGCCCTCCTCGTAGCCCGCGGCGCTCTGGATGCCGACGAGCGCGCGCTCGTGGAACTCCGGCACGGTCGAGGCGCCCGCGTAGGTGAACGAGCTCCGCACGCCGGCGGTGATCATGTCGAGCAGGTCCTCGACCGAGGGACGCAGGGGGTCGAGGAAGATGCGGCTCGACGAGATCCCCTCCGCGAACAGCTCCTTGCGCGCCAGCTCGAACGCGTCGAGGCGCCCGAAACGCTCGCGGACGGCCTTGGTCGACGCCATCCCCCAGCTCTCCTTGTAGAGCCGCCCGACGCCATCCGTCGCCAGTCGACCCGGCGCCTCGATGGTGCCGGCGAACCAGGAACCGATCATGACGGATGCCGCGCCCGCCGCGAGCGCGAGGGCGACGTCGCGCGGGTAGCGCACCCCGCCATCCGCCCAGACGTGCGCGCCGAGCTCTCGAGCTGCTGCAGCCGTCTCGAGCACGGCCGAGAACTGCGGCCGCCCGACCGCCGTCATCATGCGGGTCGTGCACATCGCGCCGGGTCCGACCCCGACCTTCAGGATGTCTGCTCCCGCAGCGACGAGGTCGGTGACGCCCTCCGCCGTGACGATGTTGCCCGCGACGATCGGGATGCCGAGATCGAGGTCCTTCACGATGCTGATCGCGCGGATCATGCCCGCCTGGTGGCCGTGAGCCGTGTCGATCACCAGCACGTCGACGCCCGCGGCAGCGAGTGCGCGCGCCTTGGCGGCCACGTCGCCGTTGATGCCGACCGCGCTGGCCACCTGCAGCCGACCGTCGCGATCCAGGCTCGGCGAGTAGATGGTCCCGCGCAGCGCGCTCTTGCGACTGAGCGTTCCGACCACCACGCCATGCCTCAGCACGGGAGCGAAGTCGAGGTCGGCGGCGGCCATGACGTCGAACGCCGCGCGAGGGGAGGTCACGTCCTCGGCGTCGAGCGAGGTCAGTCGTCCGTGCAGCAGGTCGCCCAGGCGCGCATCCGGAAGCGCCGTCTCCAACCGGGCGGCGGCGATGCAGCCGAGGTAGGCGTCATCGGCGTCGTGGATGACGATTCCGTGACCGGCGACGGCCGGTACCCGCACGAGCGCCTCAGCCACCGTGTCATCGGGCCCCATAACATGCGGGGTGTCGTAGGCCACCGGCTGGTCCTTGACCCAGCGGATGGCCGCATCCAGGTCCTGCAGGGGCATGTCCTGCGGGAGGACGCCGAGACCACCGCGCCGCGCGAGGGTGGCGGCCAGGCGCGGTCCGGTGACGGAGTTCATGTTCGCGGAGACGATCGGGATGCTCGCAGCCGTACCGTCACCGGGTGCCAACGAGACGTCGAAGCGGCTGCGCAGGTCGGAGTGGCTCGGTACGAGGAAGACGTCGGAGTAGGTCAGATCGTGCGTCGGTGTCGTCTGGTAGAACTCCATGAAACCCACGGTAGACCGTGTGCATGGCCCACGCCCTCATCATTCGGGTTTAGGCTTGGGACGGTGCGCGTGAGGCCCCTTCTCGGCCCGCGCCGAACATTGCGGAAACTACGAAGAGAGTGGGCGATCGGCTGTGTCGAGCCAATTGACCGGTACCAATTCAGACGAGACCGCGGCAGCCGAATTCGGCGCCAACGAGTGGCTCGTCGAGGAGATGTACGAACAGTACGTCGCCGACAAGAACTCGGTCGATCCGGCATGGTGGCCGACGTTGGAGACCTACCACCAGGGCCGTGGCGCGCAGAACGGAGCGGGTAGCGGCGCAGCACCCGCTGAACCGACACCGGCCGCACCAGCAGCCCCCGCATCATCGGCGCCCGCACCAGCAGCTCCCGCATCATCGGCGCCCGCACCAGCAGCTCCCGCGCCCGCGGCACCCCCGGCGGCCGACGCCCCCCAGCAGGCGCACCCCGTCACGGCACCCATCCCCGTGATCGGCTCGCAGCCCGCCGCGCGCACGACATCCGTCGCCCCCAAGCCCGAGCCCGTTCCCGCAGACATCCCCATCACGAGCCCGCAGCCGGTCATCTCCGACGGTGCCGTCGACCAGCGCCAGGACGAGGTCCTCGCACTCAAGGGCATGGCCAAGAGCCTCGCGGCCAACATGGACACCAGCCTCACCGTTCCGACGGCGACGAGCGTGCGCACCATCCCGGCCAAGCTGATGATCGACAACCGCATCGTCATCAACAACCACCTGCGCCGTTCGCGCGGCGGCAAGGTCAGCTTCACGCACCTCATCGGCTGGGCGCTCATCCAGGCCCTCAAGGTGTTCCCGAGCCAGAACGTCTATTACAGCGAGGTCGACGGCAAGCCATCCGTCGTCAAGCCCGCGCACGTCGGCCTGGGCATCGCCATCGACATCCCCAAGCCCGATGGCTCGCGAGCCCTGCTCGTGCCGGCTATCAAGCGCGCCGACACGATGACGTTCGGCGAGTACCTGGCCGCGTACGAGGACCTCGTGCAGCGGGCCCGAACCAACAAGCTCACCGCCGACGACTTCTCGGGCGCATCGATCTCGCTCACCAACCCGGGCGGCATCGGAACCGTGCACTCCGTGCCTCGGCTCATGAAGGGCCAGGGCTGCATCATCGGTGCGGGCGCCCTCGAGTATCCCGCCGAGTTCCAGGGCTCCAGCGAGAAGACCCTCGCCGGCCTCGCCATCGGCAAGACCATCACCCTCACCAGCACCTACGACCACCGCGTCATCCAGGGGGCCGGCTCCGGCGAGTTCCTCAAGATCGTGCACGAGCTGCTCACCGGCCAGCGCACCTTCTACTCCGACATCTTCGCGGCCCTGCGCATCCCCTACGCCCCCATCGAGTGGGCTCCCGACATCTCCGTCGACATCGCGAGCGCCATCGACAAGACCGCTCGCGTGCAGGAGCTCATCAACGCCTTCCGCGTCCGCGGTCACCTGATGGCGGATGTCGACCCCCTCGAGTACGTGCAGCGTTCTCACCCCGACCTGGACATCTCCAGCCACGGGCTGACCTTCTGGGACCTCGACCGCGAGTTCGTCACCGGCGGCTTCGGCGACAAGCGATCCGCGCTGCTGCGCGACATCCTCGGCGTGCTCCGCGACTCCTACTGCCGCACAACGGGCATCGAGTACATGCACATCCAAGACCCGGCGCAGCGCGCGTGGATCCAGGGCAAGGTCGAGCGCAAGTACGAGAAGCCGACCCACGACGAGCAGATGCGCATCCTGGGCAAGCTCAACGAGGCCGAGGCGTTCGAGACCTTCCTGCAGACCAAGTACGTCGGCCAGAAGCGGTTCAGCCTCGAGGGCGGCGAGTCGACCATCGCGCTGCTCGACATCATCCTCGAGGGCGCCGCTCGCGACGGCCTCGACGAGGTCGCGATCGGCATGGCCCACCGCGGTCGTCTCAACGTGCTCACCAACATCGCCGGAAAGACGTACGGCCAGGTGTTCCAGGAGTTCGAGGGACACATGGGGGGCAACGGCTCCGGCGACGTGAAGTACCACCTCGGCACCGAGGGCACCTTCACAGGAGCCGACGGGGAGGAGATCGGCGTCTACCTCGCCGCCAACCCCTCGCACCTCGAGGCCGTTGACGGCGTGCTCGAGGGAATCGTGCGCGCCAAGCAGGACCGCAAGCCCATCGGCACCTACTCGACGCTGCCTGTCCTCATCCACGGCGACGCGGCCATGGCCGGCCAGGGAATCGTCGTCGAGCAGATGCAGATGTCGCAGCTGCGCGGCTACCGCACCGGCGGCACCATCCACGTCAACATCAACAACCAGGTGGGCTTCACCACGCCGCCGACCGATGCCAGGACGTCGGTGTACTCGACGGATGTCGGCAAGACCATCCAAGCGCCGATCTTCCACGTGAACGGCGACGATCCCGAGGCCGTCGTCCGCGTCGCGGAGCTGGCCTACGAATTCCGTCAGGAGTTCCACAAGGACGTCGTCATCGACCTCATCTGCTACCGCCGCCGCGGGCATAACGAGGGCGACGACCCGTCGATGACGCAGCCGCTGATGTACAACCTCATCGAGGCCAAGCGCAGCGTCCGCAAGCTCTACACCGAAGCCCTCGTCGGTCGCGGCGACATCACCGAGGAGGAGTACGAGCAGGCGCACGCCGACTTCCAGGACCGCCTCGAGCGCGCCTTCCAGGAGACGCACGACGCGGCGACCGGCGCGATGCCCATGATCCTGCAGGGCGACGAGTCGGATGCCGCCGGCGAGCCCGAGGTGACCGGTGTGCCGGAGCAGGTCGTGCAGCTCATCGGCGACGCCTTCAATAACAAGCCGGCCGGGTTCACCGTGCACCCCAAGCTCGCGCAGCTTCTGGCCAAGCGCGAGGACATGAGCCGCAACGGCAACATCGACTGGGGCTTCGGCGAGCTTCTCGCCCTCGGGTCACTCCTCGTCGAGGGCACTCCCGTGCGTTTCGCCGGCCAGGACGCTCGTCGCGGAACCTTCGTGCAGCGCCACGCCGTGCTCCACGACCGCGTCAACGGCCAGGAATGGCTGCCGCTGGCCAACCTCAGCGACAACCAGGCCCGGTTCTGGATCTACGACTCGCTGCTCAGCGAGTACGCGGCGATGGGCTTCGAGTACGGCTACTCGGTGGAGCGAGCGGATGCCCTCGTGTTGTGGGAGGCGCAGTTCGGTGACTTCGCCAACGGCGCCCAGACCATCATCGACGAGTTCGTCTCCTCGGCGGAACAGAAGTGGGGCCAGCGCTCGAGCGTCGTGCTCCTGCTGCCGCACGGCTACGAGGGCCAGGGACCCGACCACTCCTCCGCGCGCATCGAGCGCTTCCTGCAGTTGTGCGCCGAGAACAACATGACCGTTGCGCGCCCCTCGACGCCCGCGTCCTACTTCCACCTGCTGCGCCGCCAGGCCTACGCCCGCCCGCGCCGCCCGCTCGTCGTCTTCACGCCGAAGTCCATGCTGCGCCTGCGGGGAGCGACCAGCCCGGTGGAGGACTTCACCAGCGGACGCTTCGAGCCCGTGCTGGACGACCCGAATATCGGCGACGCGTCAGCGGTCAAGCGCGTGTTGTTCATGGCGGGCAAGATCTACTACGACCTGCGCGCCGAGCTCGACAAGAACCCGAATCCGGAGATCGCCCTCGTGCGCATCGAGCAGTTCTATCCGCTGCCCGGCGCGGAACTGAAGGAGATCGCCGCCCGGTACCCCGACGCCGAGCTGTACTGGGTGCAGGACGAGCCCGAGAACCAGGGCGCTTGGCCGTTCTTCATCCTCGAGACCAGCAAGATGGGGCCGCGTCCGGTCGGGGTCATCTCACGTCCCGCATCCGCCTCCCCCGCCGCCGGCTCGGCCAAGCGTCACGCCGTGGAGCAGGCCGAGATCATCAAGGCCGCGCTGACCCTCTGATCTCCTCGGGCTCGGTGGCCGCTCGGGACAGTTTCGACGGCCACCAGATCGCGCGACCGATGTCGTACGAGATCGCGGGCACCAGCAGCGACCGCACGAGGAACGTGTCGAGCAGCACGCCGAACGCGACGATGAACGAGATCTGAGCCAGGAACAGGATGGGCAGCACGCCGAGCGCTGCGAAGGTCGCTGCCAACACCACGCCGGCCGAGGTGATGACTCCTCCGGTCACGACGAGCCCCCGCAGCACCCCGTCGCGGGCGCCGTGGAGCGCGGCCTCCTCGCGCACCCTCGTCATGAGGAAGATGTTGTAGTCCACGCCGAGGGCGACGAGGAACACGAACGCGAACAACGGCACCACGGGATCCGCTCCGGCGAAATGGAAGACCTCGTTGAAGACGATGGCGGAGACGCCGAGGGCAGCCGCGAAGGAGATCACCACGGTCGCGATCAGCAGTAGCGGAGCGACGATCGCCCGCAGCAGCAGCATGAGGATCAGCAGGATGACGACCAGCACGAGCGGGATGATGAGGTTGCGGTCGTGGATGGCGGCGGTCTTGGTGTCGAGCGCGACGGCGGTCTGGCCGCCGACGAGGATGTCGCTCGAGACAGCCGACAGCTTGTCTCGCAGCTGCACGACCACCGCCTCGGCGGCGTCGGAGTCGCTCGCGTAGTCGAGGGTCGCCTGCAGCTCGACACGTCCGTCGGCCACGGTCGGTGCCGGAACCGGGGTTCCGGTCGGCCCAACGGCCTGGATCCCCTCGCCCGTCACGGGAGCGGAGCCGGATGGCGAATCAGCCGATACCACGGCGAGCGAGTCGACGCCGTCGACCGTCAAGGCCGCATCTGCGGCGTCCTGCAGGCTCGACTCGGGGGCGATGATGATCGCCGGCGTTCCCGACCCCGCCGGGAAGTGCTCGCCCAGCACCTTCTGCCCGTCGCGAGCCTGCGACGAGCCGAGCACGAACTCGCTCGCCGGAACCCCATCCGCCTTCAGCTGCGTCATGCCGAGCGCCAGCACGAGCAGAAGCAGCGTCGAGCCGATCCAGAGCAGTCTGCGACGGCGGGCGACGAAGCGCGCGACCGCCGGCCAGACCCCCTTGCGAGCGATGACGTCGTCAGGAGCGGTATGGGCGCCGACGCGCGGGCGCACGGGCCAGAACGCCACCCGGCCGGCCCACAGGAGGAGTGCGGGCAGCAGGGTGAGCGCGGCGAGGATGGCGAGCGCGATGCCGATCGCCGCGACCGGCCCGAGGATCTTGTTCGAGTTCAGCTCGCTGACCAGCAGCATGAGCACGCCGGCGATGACCGTCCCACCCGACGCGACGATGGGTTCCCACGCGCCCTTCAGGGCTCGCAGCGTGGCCTCCCACTTGCCGTCGACGGTATGGAGCGCCTCACGGTACCGGGAGATGTAGAGCAGCGAGTAGTCGGTGGCCGCGCCGATCACCAGGATGAACAGGATGCCCTGCGTCTGCCCGTTGATGACCAGGATGTCGGCGCGCGCCAGGGCGACGACGACGAGGACGGATGCGCACAGCGCCGACAGGCTCGTGCCCAGCACGATGATCGGCAGCAGCGGAGACCGGTAGACGATGACGAGGATGAGGAACACGGCTCCGAACGCGACGCCCAGGAGTATCCCGTCGATTCCGGCGAAGGCTCCCGCGAGGTCGGTGGTGAAGCCGGCCGGCCCCGTCACGGCAGCGGTGAGGCCCTCGTCGTCGGATGACGCCAGCCGATCGCGGAGCGCTCCGACCACATCCTTGCTGTCGGCGGATCCGTCGATCTGCACGAACACCTCGGCGGCCTTCCCGTCCTCCGAGATGACAGCGGGCGACACGCCGTCGTCGATGACGCCGTCGATGTCGGCGAAGGCGTCGGCGTCGGCGGCGATCGACTTCTTGTCCGCGCTCGTCAGCGCCCCGTCACGCGAGTAGACGACGATCGCGGGGATGACGTCCTTATCGCGGAAGTCGTCCTGCAGCGACTGGACCTTGGTCGCCTCGGAGTCGGAGGGGAGGAATTGAGCCTGGTCGTTGACGACCACCTGGCTGAGACCGCCGAACGAGGCGCCCCCGGCTCCGAACAGGGCGAACCAGACGAGGATGAGGACGGCGGGAATGACGACGCGCAGCCAACGGGGAACCTTCACGTCATGATGCTAACCGAGTTAGCGAAAGCGGCGCTCGGTCGGGCGCAGACCGGGCTAGTGCGTGGCCTGGATCTCGCGGATGGAGAACAGCACTTGGGCGCGCAGCGTCTCGGGCGCCGTCTCGCGGCAGGCGCGCTGCACGGCCTCGGTCAGCACTCGGCCGACGTGGTGCTCCGATGTGCAGTCGGCGCAGTTGGCGAGGTGTTCGCGGATGTCCTGCACGTCGGACGCGCAGAGCTCGTTGTGCAGGTACTCCTCGAGTTCGGCCTTGGCCTTGTCGCAACCGCAGTCGGTCATGTCGTGCTCCTGGTCTGGGCGGAGGCGCGCGGACCGGCGAGGCCGATCCCCTGCTCCGCGGCGTATTCGGCGAGGGACTCGCGAAGCATCCGCCTGCCACGATGCAGGCGGCTCATCACGGTGCCGATGGGGGTCTTCATGATGTCGGCGATCTCCTGGTAGGCGAAGCCCTCCACGTCGGCCAGGTACACGGCCAAGCGGAAGTCCTCGGGAATCGCCTGCAGCGCATCCTTCACGGCACTGTCGGGCAGGTGGTCGATGGCCTCGGCCTCCGCGGAACGGCTCGATGATGCCGTCGTGGAGGTCGCGCCGCCGAGCTGCCAGTCCTCGAGCTCGTCGATGGTGCCCTGGTAGGGCTCGCGCTGCTTCTTGCGGTAGGTGTTGATGAAGGTGTTCGTGAGGATGCGGTAGAGCCAGGCCTTGAGGTTGGTGCCCTGCTCGAACTGCCGGAAGGCGGCGAACGCCTTCACGAAGGTCTCCTGCACGAGGTCCGCGGCATCCGCGGGGTTCTTGGTCATGCGCATCGCGGCCGCGTAGAGCTGGTCCATGAACGGAAGCGCCTGCTCTTCGAACAGTGCTCCGAGGTCGGGCTCGCTGGTGCCTTCAGATTGCGCATTCATCACGGGCAATCCTAGGCTCTGCCGCACCAGAGGTCTCTCGAGGACGGTTGCACCTGCCACCGGGACCTCCACTCATCGGATCGCACCGGTGTTGATCACCGGCTATCGTTGCAACCGATGCAGATCTCCCGGTATTCCGCACCTGAATTCGACCCCTACGGCGACAACCGGCCCGAGGAGTCGACGGAGTTGTGGGCCGCACCGGTGGCGTCCGAACCGATCGTCGCCGCGGTGAAGCTGCCGGGCTCGAAATCGCTGACCAATCGAGAGCTGGTTCTCTCCGCCCTCGCGGATGCGCCCAGCCTGCTGCGGCGGCCGTTGCACTCGCGCGACAGCGCGCTCATGGTGCAGGCGCTGCGCTCCCTCGGCACGCGCATCGTCGAGGTGGACGGCGAAGGGCCCGACCCCGACCTGCTCGTCACGCCGGGCGAACTCCTCGGCTCGACGACGATCGACTGCGGCCTGGCCGGCACGGTCATGCGCTTTCTTCCTCCCCTTGCCGGGCTCGCACTCGGCCCGACGACGTTCGACGGCGACGAGGGCGCCCGCATCCGTCCGATGGCGGCGACCATCGGTTCGCTCCGAGACCTCGGCGTCGACATCGACGACAACGGCCGCGCCGTCCTTCCCTTCACGGTGCACGGCACCGGCAGGATCGCGGGAGGCGACGTGTCGATCGACGCGTCCTCCTCGAGCCAGTTCGTCTCGGGACTCCTGCTGGCCGCCGCCCGGTTCGACGACGGTCTGCATCTGCGGCACTCCGGCGAGCGCCTGCCGAGCCAGCCGCACATCGAGATGACCATCGCCGCCCTCGCCGCACGTGGAGTCCTCGTCGAGGAGCCCGCCGTCGGCGAGTGGATCGTCGCGCCGGGAGCGATCGCCGGCCGCGAGGTCGACATCGAGCCCGACCTCTCCAACGCCGCCCCGTTCCTCGCCGCAGCACTCGTGACCCGCGGCAGCGTCACCATCCCGGACTGGCCGGAGCAGACCACGCAGGTCGGCGACGAGCTGCTGCGGCTGCTCCCTCTCTTCGGTGCCACCGTCATCCGCGACGGCTCGCTCGTGACGGTTCGCGGCGGCGATCGCATCCTGCCGGTCGAGCTGCACCTGCCAGAAGCCGGTGAGCTCGCGCCGAATCTCGTGGCACTCGCAGCCCTCGCCAACGGCACGAGCACCATCACGGGCATCGGCCACATCCGACACCACGAGACCGACCGCCTGGCTGCCCTCGCCGCCGAGATCAACGGCCTCGGCGGCCGCGTCACCGAGCTCGACGACGGGCTCATGATCGAGCCGGCGCCCCTGCACGGAGGTGTCTGGCGCAGCTACGCCGACCACCGGACGGCCACGTCCGGTGCCATCATCGGCCTCGCCGTTCCCGGCGTCGACGTGCACGACATCGGCTCGACGGCCAAGACGCTCCCGGCCTTCCCGCAGCTGTGGCACGAGATGCTGCACGGTGCGCCCGCGACGCAGTTCGAACCGTTCAGCCTGACCCTATGAGCTGGTGGGAGACGGACGACGACGAGGACGAACCGGAGTTCGACGAGTCCGACGTCCGGGTCAGGCCCAACCCCAAGGGGAATCGGCCGCGTACCAAGGTGCGGCCCGAGTACGCCCAGGCCATCACAGCGCGCGTGCTCGGAGTCGACCGCGGACGCTATACGGTCATGGTCGGAGAGAACACCGACGACGAGCACGAGGTCACGGCGGCCCGCGCTCGCGAGCTCCGCAAGCAGGCGATCGTCACCGGCGACCGGGTCGACCTGGTCGGCGACACCACCGGAGACGACGGCACCCTCTCGCGCATCGTGCGCATCCAGCCGCGCACGACTCTTCTGCGACGCAGCGCCGACGACACCGATGCCGTTGAGCGCGTCGTCGTCGCCAATGCCGACCAGATGCTCATCGTCGTCGCCGCCGCCAATCCCGAGCCGCGCATCCGCTTGGTCGACCGTTACCTGGTCGCCGCCTTCGACGCGGGCATCACCCCGATGCTGTGCGTCACCAAGACGGATGTCGCCGACCCGGCGGAGTTCCTGGCCAACTTCGCCGGTCTCGACCTACGTGTCTTCACGAGCAGGCAGGACGCCATGCCGCTCGCCGAGATCACGGATGCCCTGACCGGCCACGACACCGTCTTCGTCGGGCACTCGGGTGTCGGCAAGTCGACGCTCGTCAACGCGCTCATCCCAGGTTCCGACCGCGCGACCGGAGTGGTCAACACCGTCACCGGGCGGGGCAGGCACACGTCGTCGTCGACGGTCTCCCTGCGTCTTCCGGAAGGCGATGGCTGGGTGATCGACACCCCGGGCGTGCGCTCCTTCGGTCTCGGCCACGTCAACCCCGACAACATCCTGCGCGCCTTCACCGACCTCGCGGCCGTGGCGGAGGAGTGTCCACGCGGCTGCACGCACCTGCCCGATGCGCCGGACTGCGCCATCAACGAGGCCGTCGAGGCCGGGGAGCTCGGAGAGAGCGGGCCCGCACGATTGGACTCGCTGCAGCGACTGCTGTTGACTTTCCGATCATGACCGACACGACCGCCACCACCCGCCTCCAGCCCGGCGACACCGCGCCCGCCTTCACCCTCATGGCCGACGACGGCGCATCCGTCTCCCTCGCCGACTACGCCGGCGGCCCCGTCATCCTGTACTTCTACCCCGAGGCGATGACGCCGGGCTGCACGACGCAGGCCTGCGACTTCCGCGACAACCTGGGCTCGCTGCAGGGCGCCGGCTACACGGTCCTGGGTGTCTCGAAGGACTCTGTCGCCAAGCTCGCACGATTCCGCGAGGAGGACCACCTCACCTTCCCGCTCCTCTCCGACGAGGACCTCACCGTTCACCGTCTCTACGGCACCTGGGGCGAGAAGAACTCCTACGGGCGCATCGTGACGGGCAGCATCCGTTCGACCTTCGTCATCGACGCCGATGGACGCATCTCGCACACGTTCTACAGCACGAAGGCGACCGGCCACGTGGCGATGCTGCGCTCGAAGCTCGGCATCAGCTGACGGCGTCGCACTCCTCGGGGCGTGCGAATCCTGCGCGTACCGACGGCGTGAGCAGCAGCACCATGACGACGACGGATGGCACGAGCAGCGCCCATCCGATGTCGGCGCGCGCGTAGAGGCCCTGGAAGCATCCGACCGCCACGGCGACCTGAAGCACCTGCCAGGTGAAGGCAGCCCCGCGGATCCACGGCGCTCCCCGGAGCGATCCGATCGCGATGGCGATCACGAACGCCGCAGCGGCCAGCACCAGCACGAACAGGGCGATCGCGCTCGCGACCGAGTCCGCCGGCGCGCTCACGAGCTCGAATACCAGCCACACCGCGACGCCGACGATGAGCGCGGCCTCGGCGAACAACAGCACGCGCAACAGCACGATCAGGGGCCGGTTCACAGCGCAGTCTCATACAAAGCTATTGATCACGTTCCACTACTATGCGACGATTGTCGTCGGCCAAGTTTTGCTCACAGGGACGTGAGCGTTGCTCTCACGAGTTTACTTCCTGCAACTTGAGCTGTTTGGATCCCTTGCATTCGTGGCGATACGCCCATGCACCCGCAACAAAGGAGCACCCCCATGGACTGGCGCGACAAGGCCGCCTGCCTCACCGCTGACCCCGAGCTGTTCTTCCCGGTGGGAAACACCGGGCCGGCCGTCGATCAGATCGAGAAGGCGAAGTCCGTCTGCGCCCGGTGCACCGTCACCGAGGTCTGCCTGCAGTACGCACTCGAGACCGGTCAGGACTCCGGCGTCTGGGGCGGCCTCTCCGAGGACGAGCGCCGCGCCCTCAAGCGCCGCGCCGCCCGCGCCCGCCGCGCCTCCTGACGCAGGCGCACCGACGGTCCGAGGGCTACGTCCCGGGCCTGTGACTGAGGCCGTGATTCAGGCCATCCGACTCAACTCTTCGTCGACAACCAGCGCATCGGGATGTCGATCGTCACCTCGGTGCCCCTGCCGAGCACGGTGTGCCAGTCGATGGTTCCACTGAGCTCGCCCTGGATGAGCGTGCGCACGATCTGAGTGCCGAGGCCCGAACCGACCTTGCCCTCCGGCAGGCCGGATCCGGTGTCGCGCACCTTCACGCTGAGGGTGTCGTCGGAGCGCGACGCGATGATCTCGACGTCGCCCTCCTGGCCCGCCAGGCCGTGCTCGACGGCGTTGGTGACCAGCTCCGTCAGCGCCAGCGCAAGCGGGGTGGCGTATTCGCTCGGCAGCACGCCGAAGCTGCCCGACGACTTCGGATGCACGGTCGTGTTGTGGCTCGACGCCACCTCGGCGATGAGCAGCAGCACACGATCGAACACGGCGTCGAAGTCGACGCTCTGCGCCAGACCCTCCGAGAGGGTGTCGTGCACCACGGCAATGGCGGCCACCCGACGCATGGCCTGCGAGAGCGCGTCGCGCGCCTCCTCGGAGTGGGTTCGCCTGGCCTGGATGCGGAGCAGCGACGCCACCGTCTGCAGGTTGTTCTTGACGCGATGGTGGATCTCGCGGATGGTCGCGTCCTTGGTGATGAGCTCCCGCTCCTGGTGCCGCAGCTCGCTGACGTCGCGGATGAGCACGATGGCGCCGATGCGCTCCCCCCGATTGCGCATGGGGATCGCCCGCAGCGAGACCGTGACACCGCGGGCCTCGACATCCGTCCTCCACGGAGCCCGGCCCGTCACGACCAGGGGAAGTGACTCGTCTACGACGAGGTCGCCGCTGAGCAGACGGGTGGTGACCTCCGCGAGCGACTCCCCCTCGAGCTCTTCGGCGAAGCCCATGCGGTTGAAGGCGGAGAGGGCGTTGGGGCTGGCGAAGTTCGTGATGCCGTCCACGTCCAGGCGGATGAGGCCGTCCGCCGCACGGGGAGCGCCGCGACGGGGCCCGGTGGGTGCGCCGAGGTCGGGGAAGTCTCCGCTCGCGATCATCTCGAAGAGGTCGGCTGCGCACTCGTTGAAGGTGAGCTCCTGGCGGCTCGGCGACCGGGTCTCGCTGAGGTTGGTATGGCGGGTGAGCACCGCGATGGGTCGATCCGTCACCTGCGAGGTGGTCGGGCTCAGCCGGCGCATCACCGGGACCGCGCGGACGCGCGTCGGCGTCTCCTCGTACCAGGCCGGAGCGAACGAGTCCACGATGCGCATGGTGTCGAACGCCTCGCTCACCTGGGCGACCCACTCGCTGCGGATGGCCTGTCCCACGAAGTCGCGGTAGAACAGCGTGGCGGCGCTCGACGGCCGTGCGTGCGCGACGGCGACGAACGAGCCGTCGGCCGACGGAACCCACAGCACGATGTCGGCGAAGGCGAGATCGGCCATGAGCTGTCCGTCCGCCACGAGCATGTGGAGCCAGTCCACGTCGGCCTGGGAGCTGCGCCCCTGGGCGAGCACGAGATCACTGAGCGTCGACACGTGCTCCAGCGTATCGGAGCTCATCCTCGACGAAGCGGGCCATGGCCTGCCGTGCTTTGGAGCGCGGCGCCTCGTCGCGGAGAGTGCGCGCGGAGAGCATCGCGGCATCGTGGGCCCGTTGGTCGTCGGGGATCAGGCAGGCGTCGTCGATGCCCCCGAACCGGCGAAGCGTCGCCCGCAGCTGGCCCGAGGCGCCGATGCCGACGGCTCCCCCGCGCACCCGGTTGATCACGACGCTCATGCGCGGAGCCTCCAGCAGCTCGACGAGGTCGCCGTAGGCCCGTAGGAAGCGCGGGAGGCCGACGGGGTCGGATGCGCCGACCGCCACCACGTGGTCGGATGCGCGCAACGCCGCGATCGTCGCTCCGTTGCGGTGCGGCGCGAACAGGTCGCTCGAGATCTCCTCGTCGGTCTCGAGGCAGAAGCCGGTGTCGATCACGAGGACCTCGCAGTCGCGACGGCACGCCGACACGACGGCCGAGACCCGCGACGCGCCCAGCTCGGGCCACCGCGACGCCCTGCTGATGCCGGTGAGCACGCGGAAGCCGCCGCCGCGGGATCGGTACGGCTGCGCGATGCGCGCGAGCTCGTCGGCCGTCAGCGCATCCGCCGCCGCCAGCCGGCACGCTGCGGCGAACCCGGGCGACTCGTCGACGAGGCCCAGCGCCGGAGCGATGGTGCCCCCGTAGCTGTCGGCGTCGGCGAGGATGACGTCCACGCCGCTCGCCGCCAGCTCGGCCGCGATGCCGATGGCGACGCTGGTGCGTCCCGGTGCGCCCGTCGGGCCCCAGACCGCGATGACGCGCGGGGCGTCGCCATCGGCGTCCGCTCTCGTGTCGATGGCCATCGGTGCTGCCGCACGCACGATGAGGAGGCCCTCGAGCTCATCCCAGCGCGCTCCGGAGTCCACCACGTCGACGAGCCCGACCTCCGCGGCGTGACGGCGTTCGCTCGGCGAGCCCGCCAAGGCGATCACGCGGATGCCGCCGGCGTCGCACGCGGCCAGCAGTTCTCGCCCGAGCCCGGAGTGCGAGGCGGTGGTGATGACGGCATCCGCCTGGATCCGGCCGACCTGGTCGGTGAACTCGCGCGCCGACTCGAGCCGCGCAACGACGGTGTGTCCGTGCTCGATGATGTCGGAGAGCAGGGCGTCCTCGGTGCGTCGGTCGAGGATCAGGACGAGGCGCGCCACGATTCACCCGGCCGATGGGACGATCGAGATCGCGGAGTCGCCCGCGATCGCCTCCAGGACCGATGCGACCTTCGCGGAGGGCACCAGCACGTCCACCGTCGTCGAGCGGGCGTCCGAGATGAGACCGCCCGAGTCGTGCGTCGCGACGATGGTCGCCTCTCCGACCAGCACGGCGGGTGGTCCGAAGTGCGACGAGTCGGTGGCCGGCGCTGCCCAGAGGTCGACGACGCTGCCCTCCACGACGGATGCGGGAAGCCGGTCGACGCTGACGACCACGGTGGAGTGACCGGCCTCCGAGGCCCGACCAACGACGGAGGTCGGCACGAGTTCGCCGGGCAGCACCGACCGAGTGGCGACGAAGCCACCGTCGGGCAAGTCGTCTACGGCGAGGTACTGCGCTCCGGCCGAGCCGAGCCGCACGCTGCGCACGACCAGGTCGGAGTCGTCGATGCGCTGGCCGACGCTGAGGGTTCCGCGGGCCGCGTACACCTGCGTCGTGTCGTCCACGGTCGCGACGATGGCGCACACGCCGATGACGGACCCGGCTACGAGCAGCACGCCGACGATGAAGCGCGGATCGATCCAGAACGAGCGTGGAGCGCGTGCTCCCGACGGGCGTGTAGTCATTCCGACCTCCGAATACCCATCGTGGCCAAACCGCACGGATCCCGTGAAAGTTATCCACAACGGTGAACGACAGGGGTCGTCTCCACACCGGCGGACGATAATGAACCACATGACCCCTGCTGCGCCCGATGATGGCGTCGCGCGGTTCCTCACCCTCGCCGACACCGCCGAGATCCTCTCGATCACCGTCTCCGAGGCCGACGAGCTCGTGCGATCCGGTGAGCTGCCCGCGATCCGGGTCGGCGGCGCCTGGCGGGTCGAGCGGGTGGTCCTCGAGAACTACATCGACGGCCAGTACGAGCAGGCGAGGCGAGCGGCACTCTGGCAGCAGAGCGACTTCGGCAACATCCCGGAGCTCTCCGGCGGTCGCATCCTCCGCCCTGACCCCCAAACCGACGCGGAGTGACGCGGCGACATCAACCGGCCAGTCGCAACAGCCGGATCTGCTCGAGCGGGACGATGCGGTACTGACGAACCGCGCGGTCGCGGCGGGGCGTACCGGCCTCGTGCACCGCGAGGTCGATGTGGTCGCGGCCGACGCGGTCGATGGTGCCGTGTACCGCTCCCCCGGCACTGAGGACCTCGACGGATGCCCGACGCCGGCAGAGGTCGCGCAGCACGAAGGGCAACCCGATGCGGTCGATGAGCCGGCCCTGCGCGTCGCTCGCGGTGTGCTCGAGGCTCGGGTCCACCTGCCCGCGGCCGAGGATCACGGCCGTGATCGCGCCGAACGGGACGATGCACTGCGGATGCCATGGCGAGCCGTCGATGACCTCCCCGGCCAGCCAATCGCGGCCGAAGGTCGTCGGACGGACGGTGACCGGCGTCCCTCCCAGCAGTTCGAAGCGGATGGCCGCGACGGCGCCGAGACCGCGGTCGGCAGAGAGCGCCATGAGCCGATCGCGTAATCCGAGTCGGCCGAGGCGCAGCCGCTCCTCTTCGACGCGCAGCTCGTTCTCCTCGGTCAGGAGCTCCTGTTCGAGCTGGCCCTCGAGATCGGCGAACAGGTCATCGAAGCGCATGACCGAACGTTAACGGCACACGCCTGAAGGCACCGGTAGTTATCCACAGGTGCAACTGACTCTGGACAGTCGAGTGCCGCTCATGGTTGAGTCATCTCACCCCCGGACAGGGGTCAGCCCCACAGGTCGCGATGACGGCCGCAGGACGAGCGCGATGACAGCCACGACGAGGAGCCGACGATGAGGAAAGCCCAGGCCGTCGCCGTCCGCGAGCTCGACGAGGACTTCTTCGGCATGCAGCCCTCGCGTCGGGCCGACCTGCCCGACCCCGAGCCGCTGCTCGGCAACCTGACCCGCTGCGTGTTCGAGGTGCTCGCGGGGGCCCGTGACCTCGAGCAGATGATGCGCTGGATCACCGACGACGTCTACCAGAAGCTGCTCAAGCGCACCGTGCTCGCCTCACGCGCCCGCACCGTGCGCAAGCAGCCGGCGAGCCGTCCCAACATCAGCATCGGGCGCATCATCGTGACCGAGCCGCGCGACGGTGTCGTCGAGGCCGTCGTGCTCGTCAACGGACCTCAGCGCACCCGCGCCGTCGCCATCCGTCTGGAGGGCATGGACCAGCGCTGGCGTGCCACCGCCATCACCGTGATGTGATTCGCGCCAACGGCGCGGGTCTCAGCCCTTGCGGCGCTCCTGCGCTCGGCGCTCCGCTCGGTTGGCCGGTGACGGAGCTGCAGCATCCGTCTTCTGTCCGAAGGCGCCACGGGCTGCCGGCTGCTGCTGCGCCGGAGGAGCTGCGGGCGCGGACTGCGACTGAGCCACCTGACGACGCGCTCGCTCGGTGGCCGCCTGCTGGATCTGGCCGCGCTGGTTGCGCACCTCGACCCCGCCGTCGTCACTCGGAGCGGAGTAGCTCAGCCGCTCGACGGGAGCCTCGCTGGAGCCGAGCCCCTTGGCTGCGACCTGCGGCGCATCCACCTCGCCGCCGGCCTCGTTCACCTCGACCTCGAGGTTGAACAGGAAGCCCACGGTCTCCTCGCGGATCTGGCCCATCATCTGCTGGAACATCGTGAAGCCCTCGCGCTGGTACTCGACCAGCGGGTCACGCTGCGCCATGGCGCGCAGGCCGATGCCGTCCTTGAGGTAGTCCATCTCGTAGAGGTGCTCGCGCCAGCGACGGTCGATCACCGAGAGTACGACCCGGCGCTCGAGCTCGCGCATGGCGGGCGCTCCGAGCGTCTCCTCGCGACCCTGGTAGGCGATGCGCGCATCGGAGAGGATCTCGCGGCGCATGAAGTCGCGATTGATCTTGCCCTTGCTGCCCGCCTCGGAGACCACCTCGTCGATGGTGAGGCCGACCGGGTAGAGCGTCTTGAGCTCGGCCCACAGCGCGTCGAAGTCCCAGTCGTCGCTGATGCCCTCGCCGGTGTGCACGTCGATGACCTCGTCGATGACCGACTCGAGGAACTTCTGGGTGCGCTCGTGCAGGTCGTCGCCCTCGAGGATGTGTCGACGGTCGCCGTAGATCGCCTCGCGCTGGCGGTTGAGGACGTCGTCGTACTTCAGCACGTTCTTGCGCACCTCGGCGTTGCGGGCCTCGACCTGCGACTGAGCCGAGCGGATGGCGCGCGAGACGACCTTGGACTCGATGGCCACGTCGTCCGGGACGCCGCGCGACATCAGCGCCTCGGCTGCGCCCGCGTTGAACAGGCGCATGAGGTCGTCGGTGAGCGAGAGGTAGAAGCGGCTCTCGCCGGGGTCACCCTGACGTCCGGATCGACCACGCAACTGGTTGTCGATGCGACGCGACTCGTGGCGCTCGGTGCCGAGCACGTAGAGTCCGCCGGCGCCGATGACCTTCTCGGCCTCGGTGTCGACCTCGGCCTTGACCCGGCTGAACACGTCGTCCCACTTCGCCTCGTACTCGTCGGGCGTGTCGACGGGGCTGAGCCCGGCCGCGTTCATCTCCGAGACGGCGAGGAACTCGGCGTTGCCACCGAGCATGATGTCGGTTCCACGTCCGGCCATGTTGGTGGCGACGGTGACGGATCCGAGTCGGCCGGCCTGTGCGACGATGGCGGCCTCACGCGCGTGGTTCTTGGCGTTCAGCACCTCATGGCGCACGCCCTTCTTGGCCAGCAGCCGCGAGAGGTATTCGCTCTTCTCGACGCTCGTGGTGCCGACCAGCACCGGCTGGCCCGCGTCGTGACGCTTGGCGATGTCCTCGACCACCTGGGCGAACTTGACCTCCTCGTTCTTGTAGACGAGGTCGGACTGGTCCATGCGCACCATGGGCTTGTTGGTGGGAATGGGCACGACGCCGAGCTTGTAGGTCGACATGAACTCCGCCGCCTCCGTCTCAGCGGTACCGGTCATGCCCGAGAGCTTGTCGTAGAGGCGGAAGTAGTTCTGCAGGGTGACCGTGGCGAGCGTCTGGTTCTCGGCCTTGACGGCGACACCTTCCTTGGCCTCGATGGCCTGGTGGATGCCCTCGTTGTACCGGCGGCCCATGAGGATGCGGCCGGTGTGTTCGTCGACGATGAGCACTTCGCCGTTCATGACGACGTAGTCCTTGTCGCGCTTGAACAGCGCGTTGGCCTTGATGGCGTTGTTGAGGAACGAGATGAGCGGCGTGTTCGCCGACTCGTAGAGGTTGTCGATGCCGAGGTAGTCCTCGACCTTCTCGATACCGGGCTCGAGAACGCCGACGGTGCGCTTCTTCTCGTCGACCTCGAAATCCTCGCCCGAGACCAGGCGGGTGGCGAGGCCGGCGAACTCGTTGAACCAGCGGTTGGCCTCACCGGACGCGGGGCCCGAGATGATGAGCGGGGTGCGGGCCTCGTCGATGAGGATCGAGTCGACCTCGTCGACGATGGCGAAGAAGTGCCCGCGCTGCACCATGTCCTGCGCCTGCCACGCCATGTTGTCGCGCAGGTAGTCGAAGCCGAACTCGTTGTTGGTGCCGTAGGTGATGTCGGCGGCGTACTGCTCGCGGCGCACCTCGGGGGTCTGGCCCGCGACGATGCATCCCGTGGTCATGCCGAGGGCTCGGTAGACGCGACCCATGAGCTCGGACTGGTAGCTCGCGAGGAAGTCGTTCACGGTGATGACGTGCACCCCGCGGCTGGTGATGGCGTTGAGGTACGCCGCCGTCGTTGCGACGAGCGTCTTGCCCTCTCCGGTCTTCATCTCGGCGATGTTGCCGAGGTGCAGGGCGGCTCCACCCATGAGCTGGACGTCGAAGTGCCGCAGGCCCAACGTGCGGCGGCTGGCCTCGCGCACCGCCGCGAACGCCTCGGGCAGCAGGTCGTCGAGCGACTCCCCGTTGCCGTAACGCTCCCGGAACTCGACGGTCTCGTGCTTGAGTTCCTCGTCGCTCAGAGCGGCGAAGTCGTCCTCGAGGGCGTTGATCGCCTTGGCGTAGCTCTCTAGGCGACGGAGCGTGCGCCCCTCGCCGACTCGAAGGACCTTTTCCAGGATTGAGGCCACGAATGCACTCCAGGTTCGAATGACAGCGCGCGGGAACGCGCCTCGCAAACCTTACCAAGTGAACTCTGCCACTGGCTGGACGGGGCGCACCCCCCGCTCAGGCGGGAACGGTCTCCGCCTCGGCCTCGAGGCCGATCACCCCATAGTCCCACCCCTTGCGGCGATAGACGACGCTCGGGCGGCCCGTCTCCACGTCGAAGTAGAGGTAGAAGTCGTGGCCAACCAGTTCCATGTTGTAGAGCGCGTCGTCGATGGTCATCGGCGACGACGAGAAGCTCTTGCGACGGATGACGACGGGACTGTAGTCGTCGTTCTCGACCTCCTCTTGAACGGCCGACTGCGTGCCGGTCACGACCGGGATCGACCCGGTGCGGACCTGCTCCAGAACCTGCGCGGATGCCGGCTGGATGCCCGCGCCGGTGAACGCTCCTTCTGCGTCATCGCGCACTGATGCGTGCCGATGACCTCCCCCGCGGTGGACCTTGCGGCGGTCCTTGGCGCGACGCACGCGCTCCATGAGCTTGCCGAACGCGACATCGAACGCCGCGTACTTATCGGCTCCGTCGGCCTCGGCCCGTACGACGGGGCCCTTGCCGATGAGGGTCAGTTCGACCCGGTCGTTTCCACTGGTGCCATTGGTCTCGTGGTGACGGCACACCTTCACCTCGAGGGCGAGGGCCTTATCGGCCAGATTGGCGACCTTGTCGGCCTTCTCGGTGGCGTAATCACGGAATCGATCCGTGATGCCTGCGTTCCGTCCGACGATGTTCAGATCCATGTCGACCTCCCGTTTCCGGCGTGCCGTCCTGACGAGAGTGAGGGCGGTCCTTTCACGCCTTTAGCCCCACCGTAGACCGCCCCTCCTGAGATGTCACCTGTTGTTTCCCCGCAGCTTTCCCTGTAGTAGTCGAGCCAGCGCGGAGGGGTGTCTCGGCCGCGACGGCGACGCCGATGACCCGCAGTCCGGCCGCCCTCAGCACCCGTGCGGCCTCCTGCACGGTCGCTCCCGTGGTGAGGATGTCGTCGATGATCAGGACCGCAGATCCCGCAGTCGGACGGATGCCTCGCCGCAGAGCCAGGGCGCCCGAGACGTTGGCTGATCGCTCAGCTCGACCGAGACCGACTTGATCGTCGCGTCGGCGCGCGTGCCGCAGCAGTCGTCGCGCGCGGAGTCCGGCGCGGGCGAGCAGCAGGTCGACGGGACGGTATCCCCGTGTGCGGAACGCCGCCCGAGACGACGGGACGGCAACAAGCACGACATTGCGTTCGCCGGACGCGCTCACCGCATCCGCGACGGCTCTGCGCAGGAGCGGGGCGAGGGAGCGAGCCAGCTCGGTGCGACCGCCGTCCTTGAACGACGCGATCGCACCGCGCGCCGCGCCCGAGTACCAGGTGCCGCACCAGACGGGCAGCTCGCCCCGCGTGGCCACGTGCGCCGGCCCGGCGAGGGCGGCGCGGCAGCCGAGGCACAGCGCCCGCCCGAACGCACCGCAACCGGCACAGGACACGGGCGCCACGATGGCGAGCGCGTCCAGCAGGGCGTCGCGGATGATCGGCATGACCCACGGTCTCGCGTTGGCGGCCGACGGAGGCACCTCATGCGTCGGCCGACGGCGAACGGGCGCATCGCGGAGCCTGGGGAGGACACGCTGCACCGCGCTTCGGAGAGATGCTGCCGACGAGCCTGGGAAGGAGGCGTTACCGCTGAGGCCGAGGAAGGAGTCGCTACAGACCCTGTTGCGTGCCGAGGAAGGCGACACCATCGATACGGGCCTGCCAGAAGTTGCCCTGACGCTGCTCGAGCACATCATCCGCTCCGAGCAGGCGGAGGTCGCGATCGGTGTTGCCGCCCGTCACCTGACGGGCGCCGTTCGAGGCGTCGAGCACCACGCTCGGGCCGCCGATCTGCTGGCTCACCAGCACGGAGGATCCGTCGTCGCGGGTCGTGAGCGAGGCGACCGACAACTCGTCCACCCAGGCGACGTCCTTCGGCGTCCCGTCTGCCGTGGCGAGGGCGAGCGGTTCGCCGAGTTGCACGGGGATCTGGCGCTTGTCGCCCTGCCCCCTGATGACGGCCGCGGCGAAGAAGCGCGGGCCCCCCTGCGTCTGCAGCAGGGCGATGACGCGGGTCCCGTCGCGCGACAGCCGGAGCGAGGTGATGCTGCTCGCCTCAGGCCAGCTGGTGGCGACCGGGGTGGGCGTTCCGTCGCTCGCGAAGGCCGTCAGCGCGCTCGGGTTGTTCGCCGGAACGCTCATCACGACGCCGTACGCGTCGACAGTGGGGGCGATCAGATCGGGACGCGGGTCGAGCGCCACCGGCTGGGCTCCGGACCGCACGGACACGACCCCCGTCGGGGTGAGGACGGCCGCCGTGTTCTGGCCCGGACCTAGTGTCACCGCCTTCGGCGAGAGCGCGGCGATGGTGTCGGAGAGACCGCGGACGGGCTCGAGGCTGTCTCCCCCAGCCGACAGGAAGCCGAACGCGCCGCCGCGCATGACGAGGGCGCGAGAATCCACGGGCTGCTGCACGCTCGGGGTGTCGAGAGTGGGAACGTCCTGCGCGACTTGGTTGCCGTACAGTGTCACGTCGCCGATGGTCGTCACGCCGGAGAAGCTCGATGTCAGCTGCTGCTTCATGCGCGCCAACGTGGTCTGGTCGGCCTTGAGCGCCTCGCTGTTGAGCGGCACCTGAGCGTTGCGCGCGACCACCTGGACGGTCTCCGACGCGCTGCCGTCGGGGAATGCCGAGACGACCGCACCCTTGAGCCACGGACTCGGGCCGGCGATGAGCTCGCGCACGATCTGGGTCGGGGTCGTCAGTCTTCGAGGGAAGTAGCGCAGGTCCGGCACGAGGGCCGAGAAGGACGGGTCGAAGAAGTACAGCGAGTAAGCGCCGAAGACCAGGGCGAAGGTCGGCGCATCGATGAGGATGCCCTGCGGCGCCTTGCTGATGCGCCACTCCCCCTTGACCTTCACGAACTCGTAGGGCAGCGAGACGGGGGTGGACGCGGTCTCGGCGTACTGTCCGTGCGCGGTGAGGCCCGCCACGGGCGTGACGTCGACGGACATGGACAGTTCGCCGGTCGAGGTGTAGTCCCGGTCGACGTCGCGGTCGATGACGGCTCCGGCATCCGGATTCCACTCGTCGCTGAAACCGGAGGTGAGGTACTTGCGAGCCGTCTGGTACAGGTTGGCGGGGCTGGCGGCCGCGTCGATGAATCCCCTGAGGATCTGCTCCTGGGTCGCGCCCTTCTCGGGACTGCGCGCGAGGAAGTCGAGCTCGGGCGAATCGTCGGCCGGCTTGACGTCGGAGACGTGGACGGCACCGGACTGCGGGATGCTGGCGCAGCCCGCCAGCAGCAGGCTCATGGCGGCCGCCACGACGAGGAGTCGACGATGGCTACGCATCCGTCACCTCCCGTACGACAGGAGCGGGCTCGGTCGCTCCCGCGTCGTCGGGAACGACCGGAAGCGGGGAGCGACCCATGGGAGCCTCGGGGATGCGCGGCAGCATGAGCAGGAAGTTGGTGCCCGCGCCCTCCTGCGACCACAACCGGATGTCGCCGCCGTGCGCCTTGGCATCCTCGAGCGCGATGGCGAGCCCGAGGCCGGTGCCGCCGATGGTGCGCTGGCGCGAGGGATCCGCCCTCCAGAACCGGTCGAACACGTGCGCCGCGGCCTCGGCCGACATGCCGATGCCGTAGTCGCGCACCCCGATGGCCACGACGGACGAGTTGGAGTCGACCGACACCACGATCGGCTTGTGCTCGCCGTGCTCGATCGCATTGCCGACCAGATTGCGGAGGATGCGACGGATGCGGCGCGGGTCGACGTCGGAGTCGAGGTGGCCGCCCGGCGTCTCGAGCAGGAGTGCGCATCCGTTGCCCTCGGCGAGTGAGCGCATGCTCTCGACGGCATCCGAGGTGAGGTGCACGAGGTTGGTGGGCTCACTCGAGAGCTCGACCGATCCGGCGTCGTAGCGGCTGATCTCGAGGAGGTCGGCCAGCAGCACCTCGAACCGCTCGACCTGGGTGTGCAGCAGCTCGGCCGTGCGCTCGACGGAGGGCGTGAAGGTGTCGCGCTGGTCGTAGAGCACGTCGCCGGCGAGACGGATGGTGGTGAGCGGGGTTCGGAGTTCGTGCGACACGTCGGAGACGAAGCGCTGCTGCACCTCCGAGAGGTCGGCCAGCTCGCGGATCTGCGACTGCAGACTGTCGGCCATGCCATTGAACGAGCGCGCCAGGGTGGCGATGACATCGTCCCCCTTCTCGGGGATGCGCACCTCCAGGTCACCGGCAGCGAGCTTCTGACTGGTCTCGGCCGCTACCCGGATGGGCGTGACGACGAAGCGCACCACGACCCAGGTGACCGCACCGACCAGGAGGAGCAGGGCGAGGGCTGCGATGGCGGCGGTCTGCTGCACGAACGAGAGCGTCTGCTGCACGTCGGCGAGGCTGTAGCCGATGTACACCTCGTACCGGCCGGCTGCGGGCAGCACGAGCTGCGAACCGACCACGATGCCGGGCTGCGAACGCCCGAACGAGTCGGACAGGCTCACGGACTGCCAGTACTGGGCGGACGGCGTCTGCTGCACCTTGCTGCGCAGCTCATCGCTGATCGCGTTTCCGTCGGCCTTGAGTTCGGGGCTGGTCGAGAAGTCGGGCGGGGCGGCCGACGACGATGCCTGTCCCGGCGCGCGGTACATTGCGATGGCCTTGCTCGATGAGGCCGACGTGATGGTGCTTCGGGCCTCCGTGAGCGCGGCGCGTACGGACGAGGTGTCCGACGCGTCGGACGAGTTGAGGATGAGCTGCGCGGAGTCGGTCGCGCGGGTGGAGTCGGCGAGGACCTGCGCGAGGCGAGCTTCGAAGAGGTTGTTGCTCACCGAAGTGGACAGGTAGACACCGGTGAGCAGGATGGCGATGCTGGTGAGCCCGAGCGTGATGACGATCGTGCGGAACTGCAGCGAGCGCCGCCAGAGCCGGGCGATCTGCGTCGGCCAGAGCCGCCACTGCGTCGCTTCCCCCGCGAACGACGCGACGCGCTCGGTGCGCGCGCTCATGGCACGCTAGGCCGCGCCGCCGGCGCGGTAGCCCACGCCGCGCACGGTGGTGACGATGCGCGGGTTGTCCGGGTCGTCCTCGACCTTGGCCCGCAGGCGCTGCACATGCACGTTGACCAGCCGGGTGTCGGCCTTGTAGTGATAGCCCCAGACCTGCTCGAGCAGCATCTCGCGCGTGAAGACCTGGTTGGGCTTGGAGGCGAGTGCGAGCAGCAGGTCGAACTCGAGCGGCGTGAGGTTGATGCGACGGTCGCCGCGTCGCACCTCGTGCGCGGCGGGGTCGACACTGAGGTCGCCGATCTGGATGCGAGCCGTCTCGTCGGGCTGGGCGGGCCGCAACCGGGTGCGCACCCGGGCGATCAGCTCCTTGGGATTGAACGGCTTCACCATGTAGTCGTCGGCGCCCGACTCGAGCCCCTTCACGACATCCGAGGTGTCGGACTTGGCGGTCAGCATGATGATCGGCGTGCCCGATTCCGCCCGGATGCGGCTGCACACCTCGATGCCGTCGAGGCCGGGGAGCATGAGGTCGAGGAGTACGAGATCGGGCGTCGACGACCGGAACGCCTCGAGCGCGAGTGCGCCGTCCGCGCAGAAGAAGGGCTCGAAACCGTCTCCGCGCAGCACGATGCCGATCATCTCGGCCAGGGCGGTGTCATCGTCGACCACCAGAATGCGTGCGCTCATCAGCACAAGAGTAACCGAGCACATGCGAACATGTAGGCGTGAGCGACGCGCAGCAGTGGAACGCCGGGTACCCGGGCCAGCCTCCGGTGTGGACTCCCCCGCCCAAGCCGGGTCTGATCCCGCTGCGGCCGTTGAGTTTCGGCACGATTCTGGGAGCGCCGTACCAATTGCTTCGGAGAAACCCGAAAGCGACCTTCGGCAGCGGGCTGCTCATCCAGGCCGTCGTCGCGATCGCCTCGGCGGCCATCATCGTTCCGCTGTTGTTCATCCTGTTCACCCGCCTCCAGCACGCCGCCCGGGCCGACCAGGAGACCATCCTCGCCGGAGCGGTGGGGTGGTCGATCGTGGCGGGTGTCGTGATCCTGGCCGTCTCGGTGTTCGCGTCCGCGCTGTTGCAGGGCGTGATCGTGCTCGAGGTCGCCCGCGCGACCCTCGGCGAGAAGCTCAGCCTGGGCGCCCTGTGGAAGCAGGTGCTGCGCCGGCTCCTACCCCTCGCGGCCTGGCTCGTGATGTTCGGCGGAGCGTTCACCGTCGTGATCGGCATCCTCGTGGCCATCGCCATCCCGATCTTCGCGCAGGGCGGCTTCGCGATAGCCATCGGAGTGCTCTACAGCATCCTCGCGCTGCTCGGCCTGCTCGTGCTGTGGGCGTGGCTGGTGACGAAAACCCTGTTCGTGCCGTGCGCGATCGTGCTCGAGAAGCTCGGCATCCGCGCATCCGTCGCCCGCTCGTGGACGCTCACGCGCGGAGCGTTCTGGCGGACGTTCGGCACCTACGCGCTCGTCGTGGTCATCCTCTACTTCGCCTCGCAGGTGGTCACGGCACCCGTTGCGATCATCGGCCAGTTCGCGATCGGCTCGTTCGACCCGAACCACGCCGCGAACACGTTCATCGGCCTGGCGATCGTGCAGGGCATTTCGCTGTTCCTCAGCATCATCCTCGGCGCCATCACGGCCGTGGTGCAGTCGGCCACGGTCGCCCTGCTCTACATCGACCTGCGGATGCGGCGGGAGGGCCTCGACCTCGAACTGCTGCGCTTCGTCGAGGCTCGGGAGGCGGGCTACGAGGTCGTCGACCCCTACCTGCCTCGCACCGCATGAGGCTCGGGCCGTTCGACGTGCCCGTCGACCCGGACGCGCCCGAGGCGCGTCAGTGGTTGAACGACGAGCTCGCCAAGCCCGTCTACGAGGCGAGCAGGCCGAGCTGGTTCGACCAGGTCTCGAAGGGGTTCGCGGATTGGGTCGGCTCCCTGTTCCACCCGGGCGCCGGACTCGACGGATGGCTGCCCATCGTCCTGGCGGTGGTGGCGACCGTCGTCGTCGCCGGGGTGATCGTCGTGAGCATCCTCCTGTTCGGACTTCCGCGCCGCAATCGTCGCGCGTCGGCGTCGAGCGAGCTCTTCGGCGCGGACGACGAGCGATCCGCGCGCGAGCTGCGGCAGGCATCCGTCGCCGCAGCGCGTGAGGGTGATGCGGATGCCGCCATCGCCGACCGATTCCGTGCGATCGCGCGCGACCTGTCCGATCGCAGCGTCGTTGTCGTGCTGCCTGGAACGACCGCGGATCACGTCGGTCGGGAGGCGGCCGTCGCCTTCCCGGCACGTGCGGACGCGCTGAGCGACGCCGCCGCGGTCTTCGACGCCGTGCGGTACCTCGGGCGCGCCGGGACGCTGGAGCAGTACGAACGGCTGCGCGCCCTCGACGACGACCTTGCGGCCAGCCGGCCCGTCGAGTTCGCGGACGCCGAGCGATGAGCACCGAGGTCGGGGCGCGCCGCTCGCTGTGGACGCGCGGGAGGTTCTGGGTGATCGCGGGGGTGGCCGTCGCGATCGTCGTGATCATCCTCATGCTCGTCCGCGGCATCGCCGACGTCGCCGGTCGACCCTTCGCGGCGGACGACGCCGGCCCGGCCGGCAGTCGCGCTCTCGCCCAGGTGCTGCAGGGGCGGGGAGTGGACGTCCGCATCGTCGACACGCTGGCCGAGGCCACGAGCGCCGTCGGCGACGGTCAGGGTGCGACCCTGCTGCTGATCGACGCCGACGGGCTGCTCGACGCCTCGCAGCTGCGTCGCGCTGGCGCCCTCGCGGAGAGCACGGTCGTCGTCGCGCCCGGCTTCGAGGCGCTCGACGCCCTCGCCACCGGCGTCAGGAGCGGCGGAGCGCCGAAGCGCGACTCCCTCGACGCCCGCTGCTCGTTGCGCCCCGCGACGCAGGCCGGCTCCATCACCGCGGGCACCCGCACCCTGTCGAGCACGGACGACGCCTGGACCGGATGCTTTCCCGACGGCGGCAACCGCTACGGCGTGCTGCAGGCGACGGATGGCGGCCACACGACCACCCTGATCGCCGATGGTGCGCTGCTGCGCAACGACACCATCACGAGCCGCGGTGATGCCGCCCTCGCCCTCGGAGTGCTCGGCACGCAGCCGCGCCTCGTCTGGTACCTGCCGACGCTCGCTGACGTCGCCGTCGCCGGCAAGCCGACGGTCGCCGAGCTCACCCCGGGCTGGGTCACGCCGGTGCTGCTGCTCGCCGCGGCCGTCTTCCTCGCGGCCGCGGTGTGGCGCGGTCGCCGGTTCGGTCCGCTCGTCGTGGAGAACCTCCCCGTCGTCGTGCGCGCCGGCGAGACCACCGAAGGCCGAGCGCGGCTCTACGCCCGCAACTCGGCGCGCCTCCGCGCGGCCGACGCGCTGCGCATCGGAGCGATCGGACGGATCGCCTCACAGCTCGGCCTGCCGCGCGCCGCCGACGTCGACCAGATCTGCCTGAGCGCCGCATCCGTCACCCGGACGGCGCCGGACGCGATCCGCGGCGTCCTGCTCACCGACGAGCCGACGACGGATGCCGCCCTCGTCGCCCTCTCCGACCGCCTCGCCGCGCTCGAACGCGCCGTGCGCGAGGCCACCAGCACGTCCGCCCCTCCGCCGAGCAGAAGAATGGACCCATGAGCGAAACCAGCACCGCAGCCCCAGCCCCGGCCGCCGTCGACCTGCGAGCCGCACTCGAACGCGTGCGCACCGAGGTGGGCAAGGCCGTCGTCGGGCAGGACGGAGCGGTGTCCGGCCTGCTCATCGCCCTCCTGGCCGGCGGACACGTGCTGCTCGAGGGCGTGCCCGGCGTCGCGAAGACCCTGCTCGTGCGCTCGCTCAGCCAGGCCCTCTCGCTGCAGACCCACCGCGTGCAGTTCACGCCCGACCTCATGCCAGGCGACGTGACCGGATCGCTCGTCTACGACCAGCGTCGCGGCGACTTCGAGTTCCGCGAGGGGCCGGTGTTCACCAACATCCTCCTGGCCGACGAGATCAACCGCACTCCGCCGAAGACTCAGTCGGCGCTGCTCGAGGCCATGGAGGAGCGCCAGGTGAGCGCCGACGGCGTCTCGCGCCCGCTGCCCGACCCGTTCCTGGTCGCGGCGACGCAGAACCCCATCGAGTACGAGGGCACCTATACGCTCCCCGAGGCCCAGCTCGACCGGTTCCTGCTCAAGCTCGTACTCGACGTGCCCGAGCGCGAGAGCGAAGTCGAGGTGCTGCGCCGCCACGCCGAGGGATTCGACCCGCGCGATCTCGCGGCCGCCGGCGTCTCGGCCGTCCTGACCGCCGAGCAACTGCGGGAGGCTCAGCGCTCTGCGGCATCCGTCGGCGCGTCGGAGGATGTCCTGGCGTACATCGTGGATCTCGCCCGAGCCACGCGTCGGAGCCCCTCCGTGCGCCTCGGCGTGAGCCCTCGCGGCACCACCGCCCTGCTCGCCGCCGCGAAGTCGTGGGCGTGGCTGTCTGGCTACGACTCGATCACGCCCGATCACGTGCAGGCCATCGTGATGCCGGTCTGGCGTCACCGCATCCAGATCCGCCCCGAGGCCGAGCTCGAGGGGGTCTCGCCCGACACCATCCTGCGCTCGATCGTTCAGCAGGTACAGGTGCCGATCTGATCATGGTGGTCACCGGGCGGTTCGTGACGTTCGTCGCGGTCGGCGTCGTGCCGGTCGTGGTGTTCGGCGCGCTCGCGCCGAGCGCGGCCGGTCCGGTCCTGGTCGCGTGGCTCCTGCTCTGCATCGCCGTCGTCGTGGTCGACGCGCTGCTCGCTCCGCGTCCCTCCACACTGAAGCTGAGCCGCGTGCTGCCCGCGCGCGTCCGGCTGGGTGAGAGCGTGACGGCCGAACTCGTCGTCACGAACACCGGCCGTCGGCGCCTGCGCGGAGTCCTTCGCGATGCCTGGCAGCCGTCGGCCGGGGCGTCGCTCAGCCGGCAGGGGATCGACCTGCCCGGCGGCGAACGACGGATGCTGACGCTGCGGCTGACTCCGCTCCGTCGCGGGGAGCGCCGCGTCGAGTTCGTCGTCGTGCGTTCGCTCGGCCCACTCGGCATCGCTGGCCGGCAGGCGCGCATCGACGCGCCCGGCCGCATCCGCGTGCTCCCCCCGTTCACGTCGCGCAAGCACCTGCCGTCGCGGCTGGCGCGGCTGCGGGAGCTCGACGGGCGCACGGCCGTGATGGTGCGTGGACAGGGCACCGAGTTCGACAGCCTGCGCGAGTACGTGCGCGGCGACGACGTGCGCTCGATCGACTGGCGGGCCACCGCGCGGCAGGGCAGTCCTGTCGACGCGCCGCAACGCCTGATGGTGCGCACCTGGCGACCCGAGCGCGACCGTCGCGTGGTGATCGTGGTCGACTCGGCCCGCACGTCGGCCGCTCGGGTGGACGACGAACCACGCATTGACACGGCCTTCGAGGCGTCGCTGCTGCTGGCGGCGCTGGCGTCGCACGCGGGCGACCGCGTCGACCTGCTCGTCTGGGATCGCCGGGTGCGCGGCCGCGTGCAGGGAGCGGCGGGAGCAGAACTACTCTCTCGCATGGTCGATGCGATGGCGCCGATCGAACCCGAACTCATCGAGGCCGACTGGGCGGGCGTCCCTGCGCTCGTGCGACAGGCCGCCAGCGGCCACGCCCTCGTGGTGCTGATCACCTCCATCGAGGCGCCCGGCGCCGCCAGCGGAATGCTCGCGATGCTGCCCCAGCTCACGCGGAGGCACCGCGTTCTGGTGGCTTCCGTCACCGACCCGACCGCCCTGCGATCCGTCGGCGACCGGCACGACCTCGAAGGCGTCTACCGGGCCGCCTCGGCCGAGCGCGCGCTGCTCGACGTCGCGCGCGTGAGCGCCGCCATCCGTCGTCTCGGTGCCGACGTGGTGACCGGGTCGCCCGCCGACCTGCCGCCAGCACTCGCCGACCGGTACATCGCCCTCAAGGCGGCCGGCCAGCTCTGAGCGCTCGTCATCATTCGACATCCCGCGACGCCGACGGATGACGCGTGGCCCCGATGGATAGCCTGATGGCCGACCGACGCCGGTCGACATCCCTCCCCTTAACCTTCTGGAGCACAGCCATGCCTGAAACCGACGCCCCCGCCGTCGTCCCCATCGAAGCCAGCCCGACCCGCTATGCTCGCTGGGCTGCCGAGGTGGCCGGAACCTTCGTCCTCGTCTTCGGCGTGATCGGCACGGCGATCTTCGCAGCGGGCTTCGCCGCCGGGAAGGGCGGCTTCAACGTCGGATTCCTCGGCGTCGCGCTCGCGCTCGGTCTGTCCGTCCTCGTCTCGGCCTACGCGTTCGGCCCCATCTCGGGCGGCCACTTCAACCCCGCTGTGACCATCGGGCTCGCAACCGCCGGCCGCTTCGACTGGAAGGACGTCATCGGCTACGTCGTGGCCCAGCTCGTCGGCGGAATCCTCGCCTCGACGCTGCTGCTCGCGATCCTCGCCGGCTCGAAAGCGTTCTCGGTGCTGTGGTTCCGGGGCGCATCGACCGGCTGGGGTGTGCTCTCCCCCGGCGGCTACAGCCTCCTGTCGGTGCTGCTGATCGAGGTCATCGCCACCGCGATCCTCGTCTACGTGATCCTCGGCGTCACGAGCTCGCGCGGCGCCGTCGGCTTCGCCCCGCTGGCCATCGGTTTCACGCTCACGCTGCTCGCGCTCATCGCCATCCCGGTCTCCAACGGCTCGTTCAACCCGGCCCGCTCCATCGCCACGGCGATCTACGGAGGACCGGATGCGATCTCCCAGGTCTGGCTCACGATCATCGCGCCCATCGTCGGGGCACTCATCGCCGGGTCGACCTTCCGCTTCCTCTTCGACCGCACGAACAAGCTCGCGTCGGCGTAGAGCGGCGTAGGTCGGCGTAGGTCGGCGTAGCTCGTCGTAGCTCGTCGTAGCTCGGCGTAGGTCGTCGTAGCTCGTCGCAGGCCGGCGTAGGTCGTCGTAGCTCGTCGCAGGCCGGCGTAGCTCGGCGGGCGCGCGACAGCCCGGCTTCTTGTCCCGCATTCAGGCAACAGCGAGCTGCTCAGGACGTTTCCAAGAAATCCGGCCTGAGCAGCGCACCGTCGCCTGATCCGCGTGCGTGTACTCGGTGTACTGGGCGTGCGCCCGGGTGGCCCATCCGGTCGTTTGGCACACGATGAGTTCTGAATTCAGGCAATAGCGAGCTGGTCAGGACGTTTCCGAGGAATCCGACCTGAGCAGCGGGCTATCGCCTGATCCGCGTGCGTTCACTCGGGCGCGGCGGGGCGCGCGGTCAGCCCGCGATGAGCTGTCGCGCGCCCGCTTCGAACTCGCCCATGTCGCCGGTTTCGCCGGCGCGCGCGGCACGGCGACCGACCACGAGCATGTACGTGTAGAACAGCCCGGCGGCCACGACACCGATCGCCAGCTTCACCGGCCACGGCAGCGGCGACGGCGTGACGAAGCCCTCGATGATTCCCGATACGAACAGGGCGATCGCCAGGCCGATGGCCACGATGAACAATGCGCGCGCATCCTCGGCGAGGGCCTGCCCTCGGGTGCGGGCGCCGGGCGCGATCCACGCCCAGAAGATGCGCAACCCAGCCGCGGCTGCCACGAACACGCAGCTCAGTTCGAGCAGGCCGTGCGGAAGGATGTACTGGAAGAACACGTCCCCGCGGCCGTAGGCGAACATGATGCCCGCTGAGACGCCGATGTTCATGGCGTTGCCGATGATGACGTAGGGCACGAAGAAGCCGGTGATGCCGAGCGCGATGCACTGGGCGGCCACCCAGGCGTTGTTCGTCCACACGGCCCCGGCGAATGAGGCGGCCGGGTTCTCGGAGTAGTAGCCGACGAACTTCTCGTCGACGAGCGCGCGGCGTTGCTCCTCGGTGCCGAAGGATGCCAGCACCTGGGGGTCGCCGAGCGCCCACCAGGCGTACAGCGCCGCGATGATGACCGTGACCACCGCAACGGCGAGGGTCAGCCAGCGCAACCGCCAGAGTGCGGCGGGCAGCTGCAGCACGAAGAATCGCGGGACGAGGGAGAACAGGTTGGCGCTCGGCGCGGTGAATCGCCCTCGCGCGCGGGACAGGGAGACCGACAGGCGATCGCCCTGCACCGTGGACCCGGCGGTGGTCTTGATGGCCGACAGTCCCGTCGCGCCGCCCTGGTAGGCGGTGATGAGTTCGTCGGCCTCGGCGCCGCTCAGGGAACGACGGCTGCTGAGCGCGTCGAGTCGCTCCCAGTCCGGGTTGTGGGCGGCCGTGTAGGCGTCGAGATCCATCTGCTTAGATACTGGCATGGCGCAGCGTGTGACGGGTGAGGCTGTCGCGTTCGATGTGCAACCGGCGAGCATCATGCTGCGCGCCGCGGGAACCATCATCGATGCGATCGTCTACGTCGGCGCTCTCGGCATCACCGCCTGGCTGGTCACGTGGCTGGCGGGGGACGCCATCGATCCCACCGCCATGCGCGCCCTCGGCATCGCCGGCCTGGTGCTGTTCCTCCTCGGCGCGCCCATGGTCGTCGAGACCGCGAGCCACGGCCGATCGCTCGGCAAGCTCGCGGTGGGAGCGCGGATCGTGCGCGACGACGGGGGTGCCATCCAGCTGCGTCACGCGTTCATCCGTGCCCTGATGGGTGTCCTCGAGATCTACCTGACCTTCGGGGGCATCGCTGCACTCGTCGGCCTGCTGAACGACCGCGCGAAGCGGCTGGGCGACCTGATGGCGGGCACCTACAGCCAGCTCGAACGCGTCCCGCACTACCAGCCGAACCTCGCGCCCGTTCCGCCATCACTCGCGCAGTGGGCTCTGACCGTCGACGTCGCGCGACTGCCTGACGGGCTATCACGGCGCATGGCGCAGTTCCTCGCGCAGGCCCACGGCATGATGCCGGCCACCCGCGGGCGCCTGGCCGCATCCCTCGCCGAGGAGGCGTCGCCCTACGTCTCCCCCATCCCCTTCACCCCTGCCGAGAACTTCATCGTCGCCGTGACCGCGGTGCGACGCGAGCGGGAGGCGGTCGCCCTTGCGGCCGAGCGCGCCCACCTCGACGCCCTCTCGCCGATGCTGGCCGGCAATCCGCACGCCTTCCCCGATCGATAGGAGCACCCCATGGCCGACGTCCTTCTGTTCCACCACGCCCTCGGACTCACCCCGGAGGTGGTCTGGTTCGCCGACGCCCTCCGAGCGGCCGGCCACACGGTCACCACCCCCGACCTCTACGACGGGCGGACGTTCGACGACCTCGACGAGGGAATCGCCCACGCCGGCGAGCTCGGCTTCGACGAGGTGCGGGCGGCCGGGGTGAAGGCGGCGGATGACCTGCCGGAGCGCCTCGTCTACATGGGGATGTCGCTCGGTGTGATGCCGGCGCAGGAACTCGCGCAGAAGCGGGCCGGTGCGGCCGGAGCCGTGCTCATCAGCTCCTTCGTCGCGTTGGGCTACTTCGGAGACGAGTGGCCGGCGGGTGTTCCCGTGCAGGTGCACGGCATGGACGCCGATCCGATCTTCGCCGGCGAGGGCGACCTCGAGGCAGCGCAGGCGCTGGTGGCATCCGGAGCCGACGCCCACCTGTATCTGTATGCGGGCGACGCGCACTTGCTCGTGCAGGCCGAACCGCCCGTCGACGACATCGCCGCATTCGAGGTTCTCGACGCGACGCTGAGGTTCCTGGGCGAGATCGACAGCGCGGCGACGTCAGCCGACTGAGCCGCCGCGCTCATCCGCAGTCAGTAGCGGTAGTGGTCGACCTTG
This sequence comes from Orlajensenia flava, assembly GCF_004801905.1. Lineage (GTDB taxonomy): Bacteria > Actinomycetota > Actinomycetes > Actinomycetales > Microbacteriaceae > Orlajensenia > Orlajensenia flava. The sequence continues at coordinate 997,675 of NZ_SSSN01000003.1, forward strand.
TACGGGCCATCCACCGGAACGCCGATGTAGGCGGCCTGCTCGGCGCTCAGCTCGGTCAGCTCGACCCCGAGTGCATCCAGGTGCAGGCGGGCGACCTTCTCGTCGAGGTGCTTGGGCAGCACGTACACGTCGATCGGGTACTCGTCGACCTTGGTCCACAGCTCGATCTGCGCGAGCACCTGGTTGGTGAACGAGTTGCTCATGACGAACGAGGGGTGGCCCGTGGCGTTGCCGAGGTTCATCAGGCGACCCTCGCTGAGGACGAGGATGGAGCGCCCGGTCGGCAGCCTCCACTCGTGCACCTGCGGCTTGATCTCCACGCGCTCGGCACCCTCGAGGTTCTCGAGCGCGGCCATGTCGATCTCGTTGTCGAAGTGGCCGACGTTGGACACGATGGCGAGGTGCTTCATGGCGAGCATGTGGTCGACGCCGATGACGTCCTTGTTGCCCGTGCAGGTCACGAAGATGTCGACGTCGCCCACGACGGATTCGAGCTTTGCCACCTGGAAGCCGTCCATCGACGCCTGCAGCGCGCAGATCGGGTCGACCTCGGTGACGATGACGCGAGCGCCCTGACCCCGCAGTGCCTCCGCCGCACCCTTTCCGACGTCGCCGTAGCCGGCCACGAGGACGACCTTGCCGCCCATGAGCACGTCGGTGGCGCGGTTGAGGCCGTCGGGAAGGGAGTGACGGATGCCGTACTTGTTGTCGAACTTGCTCTTGGTGACGGAGTCGTTGACGTTGATGGCCGGGAACAGCAGCGTTCCGGCGGCCGCCAGCTCGTAGAGGCGGTGGACGCCCGTCGTGGTCTCCTCGGTCACGCCCTGGAGCTCGGACGCGATGCGGGTGAAACGGTCGGTCGAGGAGTCCAGCGAGCGCCGCAGCGTGTCGAGCACGACGCGGTATTCGTGGTTGTCGGCATCCGTCGCGTCGGGAACAGCCCCGGCACGCTCGAACTCGAGTCCCTTGTGGACGAGCATCGTGGCATCGCCGCCGTCGTCGAGGATGAGGTTGGGGCCGATCCAGTCGGCTCCCGCCGCCTCAGCCTCGGCGCTCCAGTCGAAGATGCGATCGGTGCACCACCAGTATTCCTCGAGCGTCTCGCCCTTCCAGGCGAACACCGGAACGCCAGCAGGCGCCTCGGGAGTTCCCGTCGGACCGACGGCGATCGCCGCAGCGGCCTCGTCCTGGGTGGAGAAGATGTTGCAACTCGCCCACCGCACCTGGGCGCCGAGCGCCGTCAGTGTCTCGATGAGCACGGCCGTCTGAACGGTCATGTGCAGGGATCCGGCGATGCGCGCGCCGGCGAGCGGCTGGCTCGCGCCGAACTCCTCGCGCAGCGCCATGAGCCCGGGCATCTCGTTCTCGGCGAGACGCAACTGGTGGCGCCCCGCTTCGGCGAGCGACAGGTCGCGGACCTTGAACGGCAGGACGGTCGTGCTGGAGGCGGTGGTCATGTGAACCATTCTCGCAGCACGCGGCCGTACGGGCGAAAGCCGCTGGACGAGACGCCGCCGCTCGGCGTCGCCCGCGCTCCGTCGCGGTGCCATAACGCGCATCCGCTCGCGCTACAACGCGCCCCTGCTCCCGCCGCAGCGCCGGACGCCCGACGTCTCACGCCAACCGCAACAGTGCCATAACGCGCATCCGCCCGCGCCATATCGCACATCCCGACGACTAACGGTGCTGTAACGCGCATCCCGTCGACGAGCGGTGCCACAACGCGCACCGCGCGGGACGTGCGAGCCGTGGGCGCGCGCTCAGGCCCCGCTCACCCGAGCGCCTTCAGGGCCCGGGCGAGCGAGCCGCCGAGGTTCCATTCCGCGGTCAACGCGTCGACATCCGCGCGGGCAGTGGCCGAGAGCGGACGGATAGCGGCATCCACCTCGCCAAGGTCGAGGTCGCGCACCACCTCGACCACCGTCGGCGCGACATCCAGGTAGTCGGAGGCCGCCACGATCTTCGCGCGGACGGATGCCGAGAGCGCGACGTCCGGATCGCTCGCTGCGGCGCGGATGCCGTCGAGGTCGCCGAACTCCGCGAGCAACCCGGCGGCGGTCTTCTCCCCGATCCCGGCGACGCCCGGCAGGCCGTCCGATGCGTCGCCGCGCATCACCGCGAAGTCGGCGTACTGGGCCGCCGCGACGCCGTACTTCGCGCGCACCACGGCATCCGTCACCAGCTCCAGCCGGCTCATGCCGCGTGCCGTGTAGATGATGCGGATGTCGGCCTCGTCGTCGGCGAGTTGGAACAGGTCGCGGTCGCCGGTCACGACATCGACCGGCATCGACGCCTGTGTCGCGAGGGTGCCGATGACGTCGTCGGCCTCATGATCGGGCGCGCCCACGACGGGGATGCCGAGCAACCCGAGGAGCTCGCTGATCATCGGCACTTGAGGCGAGAGGAGGTCTGGCACCTCCTCGACGTCCACTCCTTCCGGCACCTCGCGCGCCACCCGATGAGCCTTGTAGCTCGGGATCAGGTCCACGCGCCAGGAGGGACGCCAGCTCTCATCCCAGCACGCGACCAGATGCGTCGGCCCGAAGTCCGAAACGAGGCGCGCGATGAAGTCCAGCAGCCCGCGCACGCCGTTGACCGACCGCCCGTCGGCCGCCTTGATGGTGTCGGGGATGCCGTAGAACGCGCGGAAGTACAGCGACGCGGTGTCGAGGAGCATCAGTCGCTCGGTCATGTGCCGATCATGGCACGAACGGCTGCATCCGTCGCGCGGACGACCGCCGGCGCCCGCTCAAGGCCCGGACGCGGGCATCGACGCAGCCGGCGCGCCGCTGGAGGACTACCGTTGAGGCTATGACGGAGACAACCGCGCCCAGCGAGGCAGACACCGAATCCGCCGAGACGCAGACCTTCAACGAACTCGGCCTCGACGACGCGGTGCTCAAGGCGCTGAAGGACGTCGGTTACGAGACCCCGTCGGCCATCCAGGCCGCGACCATCCCGCCGCTGCTCTCGGGGCGCGACGTTCTCGGCACCGCCCAGACCGGCACGGGTAAGACGGCGGCGTTCGCGCTGCCTATCCTGAGCCGTCTCGACGTGTCCCAGAAGACACCGCAGGCGCTCGTGCTGGCGCCCACCCGCGAGCTCGCCCTGCAGGTGTGCGAGGCGTTCGAGCGCTACGCGTCGCACCTGCGCGGGGTGCACGTGCTGCCCGTCTACGGCGGCCAGGGCTACGGTGTGCAGCTCTCCGCGCTCCGCCGCGGCGTGCACATCGTCGTCGGAACGCCCGGTCGCATCATGGACCACCTCGACAAGGGCACGCTCGATCTCTCGCAGCTGAAGTACCTCGTTCTCGACGAAGCCGACGAGATGCTCAAGATGGGCTTCGCGGAGGATGTCGAGACCATCCTCGCCGACACTCCCGACGACAAGCAGGTCGCACTGTTCTCGGCCACGATGCCCGCCGCCATCCGTCGCATCTCCGCGCAATACCTCAAGGATCCCGAGGAGATCACGGTCAAGGGCAAGACCACCACCTCGGCGAACATCACCCAGCGCTACCTCGTCGTCTCGTACCCGCAGAAGGTGGACGCCCTCACCCGCATCCTCGAGGTGGAGAACTTCGAGGGAATGATCGTGTTCGTCCGCACCAAGAGCGAGACCGAGACGCTCGCCGAGAAGCTGCGCGCCCGCGGCTACACGGCAGCGGCCATCAGCGGAGACGTCGCGCAGGTGCAGCGCGAGCGCACCGTCAATCAGTTGAAGTCGGGCAAGCTCGACATCCTGGTGGCAACGGATGTCGCCGCCCGCGGACTCGACGTCGACCGCATCAGCCACGTCGTCAACTACGACCTCCCCATCGACACCGAGTCGTACGTGCACCGCATCGGCCGCACGGGTCGCGCCGGCAGGACGGGCGATGCCATCAGCTTCGTCACCCCGCGTGAGCGACGGATGCTGACCTCCATCGAGAAGGCCACCCGTCAGACGCTCACGCAGATGTCGCTGCCGAGCGTCGACGACGTCAACGCCACCCGGCTCACCCGTTTCGACGACGCCATCACCGAGGCCCTCGGCCAGAGCGAGCGCATCGAGCGCTTCCGCGACATGATCGGTCACTACGTGGAGCATCACGACGTACCCGAGGCGGATGTCGCCGCCGCTCTGGCCGTCGTCGCCCAGGGAGACACGCCTCTGCTGCTCTCGGCGGAGGACGAGCGGATGCGCAACCGCGAGTTCGACGACCGCCCGGCGCGCGGCGGCCGCGAGGACCGCGACGACCGGCCAGGCCGCGGAGAGCGGTTCACGCGCGATCGTCCTGACCGGCCCGAGCGCCGCAGCCGTCCGAGCAGCGGCCCGATGGCGACCTATCGCATCGCGGTCGGCAAGCGCCAGCGCGTCGAGCCCCGTCAGATCGTCGGCGCACTCGCCAACGAGGGCGGTCTCAGCCGGGAGGACTTCGGGGCCATCGACATCCGTCCCGACTTCTCCCTCGTCGAGCTGCCGGCGGACCTCTCCCGCGGCGTTCTCGACCGACTCAAGGACACCCGCATCAGCGGAACGCTCATCGAGATCCGTCCCGACCGCGGCGGCCCCGCGCGCCGGGATCGCGACGACCGCGGCTCCGATCGCGACGAGCGGCCGTACCGCAAGCCGCGCCACTGACCTCTCCCGCCGTGCGAACGGACCCTTCTCGCGCTCGGTTCCGCCCGACGGTTGCAGTGGTCGGGCTGATCGTCGTGGGCGGCGCGGCAGCATGCATCGCCATCGCTATCGCGCTGCTCAACCCGGCGCCGCGTGGCCGGATTCCCGACGCCAGCGCACCGATGGCGACGGTCGCCGCTATCTACATGGAGGCCGCCGCGCAGCAGGACTGCGGCCTGACGCGGGCGCTCACGACCAGCAACACCTCGGCCTGGTGCGACGCGCCGAGATTAATCTCTTACACCCTGTCCGGGCGCACCGGCGACGACGGCGAGTGCATGACCTACGTGATCACGATCACAGCGAGCGGTGACGGGTCCATGAAGGCGGGCACCCAGCCCTGGTCGCTGTGCTTCCGACAGACTGCGGCGGGCTGGCGCCTCTGGGATCAAGGCCAGGGTTAGGTATTCGGATCGCCGACGCTTGCGTGGTCAGGTGCGGCAGGATCGGATGGTGCGAATACGTGGGGTGGTTCTCGACGTCGGAGAGACTCTGGTCGACGAATCCAGAGCGTGGACTCAGCAGGCCGAGAGGGTCGGGGTCACACCGTTCACCCTGATGGGAATGCTCGGAGCGCTCATCGAACGCGGCGAGGATCACCGTCAGGTGTGGACCATTCTGGGAGTGGACGCCCCGCCCGAGCCGATGGAGATCGTCGCGGCGGATCTCTACCCGGATGCGCTCGACTGCGTGCAAATGCTGCGCGGTGCCGAGCTTCTGGTCGGAATCGCCGGAAATCAACCGCTCGGAGTGGAGAAGCAGCTGGAGTCTGCGGGGCTGAGCGCCGACTTCATAGCGTCATCCGATGCCTGGGGCGTGGTGAAGCCGTCAGCGGAGTTCTTCTCGCGCGTCGTGCGCGCCGCACAGCTCGAACCGAGCGCCATCCTTTACGTCGGAGACCGTCTCGACAACGACGTCCTGCCTGCTCGCCGCGCCGGTATGCGCACTGCCCTGATCCGCAGGGGCCCATGGGGACACATCCACGCGCGCCGCCCAGAGGCCGAGTTGGCTGACCTGCGCGTCGACTCCCTCACTGAACTCGCATCCGTCGTCGTCGGAATTCAGCCGTGAGGGTCGACACCGTGGTGGAGAGGGGCCGCACTTGCGCGCGGTCTCGCCGCACGGAAACTCGCGAATGGCGATCTTTCGACCAACAGGTGTCGAATTCGGGCGTGCGTCGTTCGTCGCTTTGGTGTCGGGCTCGATGAGGCCAGGAGACTGTCTGAGTAGAAGGAGCGCTCATGAAGTACATGCTGTTGATCTACAGCAACGAAGAGGGGTGGAAAAATCTGACCGAGGCGGATGAGGACGCATTGAACCGTGCGCACCAGAAGCTTCTGGCAGAGTTGAACGCTTCAGGCGAGATGATCCTGTCGAACGAGCTCAGCACAACGGATGCGAAGGTGGTGCGACGTGGCGAAGATCGGTTGCTGGTCGTCGATGGGCCCTTCACCGAAGCGAAGGAGTTCGTCGGCGGTTTCTACATCGTCGACGTGGAGAGCATCGAGCGCGCTGTCGACATCGCGGGAAGCCTCGAGGAGACGGCGTTCGCCGAAGTCGAGATCAGGGCACTCATGCATTGAGACGATCGTCCGCAGGCGGACCGTGGGCGACCCCGACGACCAGTGTGGGCGTCCACTTCCGTCTGCACCCCTTCGCAGGCGCGCTCGCGGCGCAGCCGTGAACGGTGCCCTGAGGTTCACTCCGTGACTTCCGGCGAGGGAGGTCTGCGCTTCTTCCGCGATGCTGGCTACCGCGCCGACGGGCTCGAGTTGTTCTTCGACCTCGTCTTCGTGCTCTGCGTCGCCAACATGACCCGCATCCTCCGCGACGACGTCAGCTGGACATCGGCGTTGGTGTTCGTCGCGCTGTTCGTCCCGGTGTGGTGGGCGTGGATCGGCGTGACGTTCTACCTCGATCGGTTCCCGGCCGACGACAATCCGACGCGGGCGCTCATCCTGGTCGCCGCAGCGGGGGCCGGACTCATGGCACTGGCCGTTCCCGCAGCGACCGATCTGCAGCAGCTCGAATTCGCTTTCGGCTATGCCCTCGTGCGGGCGATGCTCGCTTGGCTGTATCTCCGCGCCCGTCGGGTCTCTCCGGACGGAGGAACCTTCGCGCGGCGCTACGCAACCGGGTTCGGAATCGTCGCGGCGCTCTGGCTGGCGTCGATGCTCGTCCCCGGTCCTGCGCGGGTGATCGTGTGGGTCGTCGCCATGGTGATCGACATCTCGGTGCCGAGCATTGCGGGCAGACGCGGCCGCCTGCTCCCGGTTGATCGAGAGCACCTGCCCGGGCGCATGGGTTCCTTCGTGATCATCGTGATCGGCGAATCGATGATCACGACGGCGTCACTCACCGACGGGCGTGCCCTGAATCCGAGCATGGGCCTCGTGCTCGCGGAAGGTTTCGTCCTGGCCGCCGCCCTGTGGTGGGGTTTCTACGACCGTGGCGCGTGGCGGCGGCGATACGAAGCCCTCGCCGGGGACGCCAGCGGCCGGCTCGCCATGGTCGTCTGCGCCTACCTGCACTTCCCGCTGGTCATTGGGATCTCCGCCGCTGCGGCCGGGGTGCAGGCTGCGTTGCTGCACCCCACGGCCGCCATCCCCGAGAGTGCTGCGATCGTCCTCGCCGCCGGGTGCGCCCTGTACCTGCTGAGCATGAACGTGATGGCGGCGGTGCTCGGCATCGGCAGGCGCGAGTCCCTGACGGTGCCGCGCATCGCACTCGTGGCAGCCCTCGCCGTGGTTGCCGTCCTCGGAGTCACCCAACGGTGGACCGCCCCGGCCTACCTGGCCGCTATCGCGATCATCCTGCTGTGTCACATCGCACTCAATCTGGTCCGAGCTCGAGCTACTCCGGTGGGCGGACCGAGCACGATCGCTGACAGGTAGGTCTCGGGGCGAATCCTCGCTCCGTCAGCCCCAGATGTATTCTTCGGCGATCTTGCCGTCGCGCCATTTGGCCACGGTGACCATGGTGGCGCCGCCGACGACGCCGACCACGCAGGTCCACTCGCCCTGGCCGAATCGGATGGGGTGCTCACTGATGCGCGGGAACGCGCCGGCCTGTGCGACGTAGTCCTTCATCGCGGCCTGGTGGGCCTGCAGGCCGCGGGTGGTCCCGACGCCTTTCCAATCGACCACGACGTCATCCGTGTGATGGTCGGCGAAGACGCCGTCCCAGTCCTCGCTGTCCCAGCCCTCGAAATCCAGCACGTCCATCCCGTGCAGATTGCGCTCCACCTCGTCGTCGGACGCTCCCCCGGCCGTGGGCGGCCCGACGAGCGCCAGATAGCTCTCGATCACGGAGATGTCTCCGGCGTCGCTGATCGCTCCGATGTAGCCATCGGGGCGGAGCAGCACGAGAGCGCTGCCCTCCACCCCGAACGTGGACGCCAGCGCGCCGTCGCCGTCGACGACGTCGGTCGCGTCGCCGGAGCGTCGGTGAGCGACGGGCACGACATCCAGCACGCGAATGCTCGTCGGCGCCGTCGCAGCGACGGCGTCTCCGAAGCGGAGCAGGGTGAACCGGCCCCCGCGCAGGAGATCGAACAGGCGCCACTCTCCGTCGGTGGTGACCAGTCCCAGCACATCGGGTACTCGATCACCGGCCCGTACGGGAGCCTGCTCGTCGCGGTCGTCGACGGCCAAGGGGCCGCTGCGGTAGCCGATGGTGAGTTGCATCGTGTTCGCATCTCCCCGGACGGGCAGGTTCTTCTCCTCCAGCGTCCGACGCAGACGTTCGTTCGAGAGGGCGAGTACGCTCTCCGCGACTGGCCGGCGCTCCGCCTCATAGGAGTCGAGAAGACCTTCCGGCGCGCCCGACTCGACAGCAGCCAGTTTCCAGCCGAGATTGTGCGCGTCCTGGATGCCGGTGTTCATGCCCTGTCCACCGGCCGGCGAGTGGATGTGCGCCGCATCGCCGGCGAGGAACGCACGACCGCTGCGGTAGCTCTCCACGAGACGGATGTTCGCCCGCCACAACGACGTCCACGCGGGCGCCGTCATCGTGATGTCGCTACGTCCGCTGCGCGAATCGAGGATCGCCTGCAGGTTCTGGATGGTCAACTCCGCGTCCTGACCGGGCGCGATGCTCGCCTGGAACTGGAACAGGTCCGTCGACGGGAGGGGGCACAGCATGGCCATGCCCTCCTCGTGCCGCCACATCCGCCACGCCTCGCGATCAAGGCCGTCGACCGATACGTCGGCCACGATCATCCGCACGGACTCCAAGGTCTCGCCGTCGAACGCGATGCCGAGCTGCTTGCGCACCACGCTGTGTCCGCCGTCGGCACCCACGAGCCAGTGCGCGGTCATGACCTCTTCGACGCCGTCGCGCATGATCGTCGCCGTGACCGTGCTCTCATCCTGGTCGAACCGAGTGAGAGCCGCGCCGAACTCGACAGAGCCGCCCAGCTCGGCGAGGCGCTCGCGAAGCGCCTCCTCCATGCGCCATTCCGGCGTGATCAGACTCGCCGGATACGGGATGTCGGGCCGGTCGCGGAAGGCCACCGCGTCCACGTCTCGGGTCACGCCATCCGGACCGGTCATCTGAATCGGCATCGCGAGCCGGCCATGCGCCAGAACCCGATCGACGACGCCCAGGTCGTCGAGCACCTCGAGCGTGCGCGGCTGCACACCCTTTCCGCGTGAGCCCGCCTGCGGCTGCTGGGCGGCCTCGATGATGCGGAATGGCACGTCCTTCCTCGCCAGCTCGCACGCCAGGGTGAGCCCGGTCGGTCCGGCGCCGATGATCAGGACGGTTGTCGTTATTTCGTTCATCATTCCTCCTAAGACAGTAATAACTGTCTACCCGTCGGGTCGATTTGTCAAGAAAGCATTTACTATCTACATTGAGATGCATGGACACCCCACCGAAGCGACGCTCGGGAGCCGAACTCCTCAACGCTCTCCTGGAAGCCGCTTGGAACGAGCTGGTGGAGTCCGGGTACGCACGAATGACGATGGCGAGCGTGGCCGCGCGCGCCGGCACAAGTGAGCCGGTGCTCTATCGACGGTGGAAGAACAAGGACGAGCTCACCATCGCCGCGTTCGCGCACCGCCGCGAGACCCACCCCGTCCAGCCCGCGATCGTCGGAAACCTGCGGGACGATCTGATCGCCGAACTCACCGCGGTCGGCGAGGCTCGCGCATCATTCTTCGCCATCGCATCCGCCGCCGCCTTTTCCGGACTCCGGACCGACGACGGCGGGGACCCCGCAGGAGTCCGCGACCAGATCATGCAGTCGAGGCCGAGAGCCGCCGTTCGTGACGTCTACCGACGCGCCCACGATCGCGGCGAGATCAACGTGGATCGGATCCCGTCATCCGTCCTGGAGATGCCATTCGAACTGATTCGGCACGACCTGCTGTTGAACCTGCACACACCGGGGCAGGACCGGATCACCGCCATCGTCGACGAACTGCTCCTGCCCTTGGTGTCGCCGCGTTAGGCCAACGCGTGAGACCTCGTCAGGCACCGGCGTTCGTCGTCGGGTAGGTGAAGATGGTCACCGGTTGAGCCTGACCGCCTGTTCGTCGGTAGAACTCGAGCGCGTGCGCGTCCTCGTCGTCGGCCGGCACCCACATCTCCGAGATGCCCGCTGCCGCGCCGTCTTCGAGCAGTCGCGCGATCATCGCTCGACCGACACCCCGGCGCTGCCAGTCCGACCGGATGGCGAGGTCGTACGTGAGCAGCTCGGTCGATTCTGTCCTGGTCATGGGCAGCGCGTGCGCCGTCAGGCCTCCAACCGGTCGCCCCTCCGCGACCGCGGCGTACAACCACAGGTCGGGCCGGGTCAGCAACTCTACGAGATACCGCTCGTGCAACGGCTGGTGGTCGAGGTCCTCGAAGACCACGGCCATCATCGCGAAGGTCCGCTGAGCGAGCTCGATGTCGGCAGATCCGAGCCGAACGATGTCCATGAGGCGAGGCGACGCCTGCTCTACTCGACGAATCCCCCGCTGTGAACGGGACGGACCTCGACGCCGCCGGCGCCCTTGATTGCAGGGTTGGTCGATGCGATCGTCAGGGCCGTCTGCTCGTCGTCGGCCTCGAGGAAGTACACACCGGCGACGACCTGGCCGGAATCCACGAATGGGCCTTCGGAGACTCCGGTCGTGCGAATGGATTTCGCCAGCTGTCGTGGAGTGAACGCCCACGCCGCCGTCATCGCCCCTGACGCGGCAAGTTCGTCGCCGTGCCCATTGGGCTCCGCGAGATCCTCGTCGGTCGCGTCAAGGGCGTGGGCGGAATCGTCGGCGTAAATCAGCACGGCAAACTGCGTCATCAGGTCTCCTCGTTCGACGTCACTCGCTCATCATGATGGCCACACCTCGACACCGCAACACCCGAGCCGAAACGCCTCGCGCCCCTTGATTTCTTCGTACGGAGGATGCCTACCGACTCGACGCCTGCTCGGTTGGCGAGGAGTCCTGTCAGGTTGGCGATGACTGGGTGGGACGTGGCGCCTGACGCAGCACTGCGATCGAAGCGCGCAGTTCGGCCTCGGTCGAGCCGAGAGCTGAAAGTACCGAGATGGCTGTTGAACCGTAGCCACCGGTGTCGATCGGCAGTCGGGCCAGGTTGGGCAGGAGCGCCTTCTCGTTGGTGACCCATTCTCCGGCGACCGCGTTCCAGGCGTGCGCGACGAGCATCGACGCCGTGACAGCACAGAGTGCGACGTAGGCGGAGTCGCCGGTAGCGGCGCCCTTCCGCGCAGCGTTGAGAAGGAAGTCCACCTGCCACAGGTTCTGGACCATCGCTTGACGCAGCGGCTCAGGGTACGGGGTGATCCGCGCGGCGAGGTTCGTCAACATCCCGGCACTGTCGCGAAGGGGCTTGCACGTCGCGACTTCGCCCGCATAGGCGACGTCGAGGAAGCCGAGCGGATGACCCGGCTGCACATGAAAGGCGAACTCCCCACGGCCGGCTCGCTCGCATTGTTCGGCCACCCGGCGCACGTCCCGGAATATCCAGTCGACGGCGGTCCCGTCCACCGTCAGCCATGCCCCGCCATCGACCCACGGTCCCCACCCGCCCGGTGCCGCGACCGGCACGTCCTCACCGGTCCACCGTCGGGCGAGCTCCTCAAGGGCGGCGCGGTCGACGTCGCCTTCGTAGTAGACGCCAAGATCCACGTCGGAGTCCGGCCGATGCGTCCCGCGCGCTCGGCTTCCTCCCAGGGCGACAGCCCTGACCCCTTCGACGGCGGACAACTCGTTGGCCATCTGTTGAAGTTGCTCGTCGGCGATCACCACCGGAGCATATCGACGACCCGATGAGGAGCGTGCCCCGGACAACGCGAGGATGAGTCGTCAATGTGAAATCAGGATGAACCCGATCAGGATGGCGACTCAATCGCATCACACTCGAGGATCGGCGTCGGATTGATCCCACACCACGCGGAGATCACGCGGCGTTGGCCGCGTTGGTTGCACGGATGACTATCCATGTGAGCCCACCGAGGAACACGGCGAGCGTCCCCCAGTAGGCGAGCGGGGAAGCGAGTCCGAGGGTGCTGAAGACGAGCGCAACGGCGAACGCCACCAGTGCAGGGGCTTGTCCGGCCGCGTGTCCGGAGCGCCAGGCGTCCTCGCTACGTGTGAGGGCGGGAACGCGGAGCCCGACCACGCTGTTGAGCGCTATCACGCCGCGGGCGGCGGCGAAACAGATGACGGCGACGAGCAGCAGCAATCCGGTGAAGACCCATCCCATCAGGGCCAGACCGCTGGCCGCATCCTGTGTGTGCATGCCCTCATCCTGTCCTTCACCGCGGGCGCTGTCACGTTCACCCCGGAGCGACGGGCGCGCGCAGGCTCGAATAGCATGGAGGGTCCCCCAGCGCTTGGAGCATCCGTGACGATCATCGCCGCCGCCGACGGTTCCGCGCTCGGCAACCCCGGTCCTGCCGGTTGGGCCTGGTACGTCGACGAGAACACCTGGGCGGCCGGCGGATGGAAGCACGGCACCAACAACATCGGCGAACTCACCGCGGTGCTCGAGCTGTTCACGGCTACGGCGCACGTCGATGACGACCTCCTCGTGCTGTGCGACAGCCAGTACGTCATCAACTCGGTCACCAAGTGGATGCCCGGCTGGAAGCGCAAGGGATGGCGCAAGGGCGATGGCAAGCCGGTGCTCAACCTCGAGCTGATGAAGGAGCTGGACGCGGCCATCGCCGGGCGGCGTTACCGGTTCGAGTGGATCAAGGGCCACGCCGGCCATCCGCTCAATGAGGCGGCCGACGAGCGCGCCCGCGGAGCCGCCGAGGCCTATCAGCGCGGGACCGCCGTGCCGAGCGGACCCGGCTATCCCGGGGCGGCATCCGCGGATCCGGCAAAGGCTGCTCCGGCCGCAAGGGCAGAGCCGGCAGCCACTCCGGTGCGGCCGAGTGCCCAGCCGACCCTGTTCGAGGACGCCGCACCCGCAGCCGAGAGTGTCGACGTCACCGTTCGGCTCACCGCCGACGAGCACGCCCGCATCGAACGTCGCGCCCGCGCGCAGGGCCTCTCTGTCGAGGAAGCCCTGCGTGGGCTGATCTGACAACGATCACCCGCTGTCGACATCGCGGAGCCCGCCAGTACGGCATGATGACGACATGACCTCCCTCACGCCGCTCGGCGACCCCTCATCGTCGACCCCTGTCGGCCCACCGCCGCCCCCACTCCAGCAGCCCGCTCCCGTCGTGCCGGGCCGAACCCTCGGCATCGTCGGGTTCGCCCTGTCGTTCTTCGCCGTGCTGAATCTGGCCGGGCTGGTTCTGTGCATCGTCGCCCTCGTGCGCTCGAAGCGGGCGGGCTCGGGCAACGGCTTCGCGCTCGCCGGAATCATCATCGCGTCGATCGGAATCGCCATCGCCGTGCTGATCGCCGCGCTCACCATCCCGATGCTCGTCGACGCGGCGCTGACCTGCCAGCGGCTGGGCGATGGCGTGCACCAGGTCGGCAACGCCACCTACACCTGCACGCCCACCTCCTTCCGGGTGTTCCACAGCATGTGACCGTGGTCGTCACGATCGGCACGTCGGGTTGGTCGTACGACCATTGGGAGGGCGTGCTCTACGAGCCCGGGCTGCCGGCGCGGGATCGTCTCGAGCGCTATGCGAGTGCCTTCCGCACCGCCGAGCTCAACGCGAGCTTCTACCGATGGCCGCAGACGGCGGCGTTCCGGAACTGGCGGCGTCGCCTGCCCGAGGGCTTTCTGCTCTCGGTGAAGGCGGCGCGCGGGCTCACCCACGGCAAACGCCTCTACTCCCCCGAGGTCTGGCTCGAACGGATGAGCGCCGGTTGGCACGACCTCGGCGAGCGCCGCGGTGCCATCCTCGTGCAGCTGCCCCCGTCACTCGAGCGCGACGATGACCGGCTGGCCTACTTCCTCGACCGGCGACCGTGGTGGATGCGCATGGCCGTGGAGCTCCGCCACGACAGCTGGAACACCGATGCGGTCTTCGAGCTGCTCGAACGCCGCGGTGTCGCGTATTGCGTGATGAGCGGCGCCGGCCTCCCGTGCATTCTGCGGGCCACGTCCGATCTGGTCTACCTGCGCCTGCACGGGCCAGACCACGACCACCTCTACGGCGGGTCGTACTCGGACGCCGACCTGGGCTGGTGGGCCGACCGCATCCGCGAATGGGAGCACGCCGGCCGCGACGTCTTCGCCTACTTCAACAACGACGGGGGCGGCAACGCGGTACGCAACGCGTCGACCCTGAGACGGATGCTCGGAGTCTGAGCGTCACGCCGAGAGTCGAGCGGCGCGAGCGGCTTCGAGCCGGATGCCCTCGGCCCGCGTCAGGAGCCCGTCACGCAGGTAACCCGCGTAGCCCCCGGGAGTGCGTCCCACCGGTCGACCGGACGTGAGCACCCAGCAGGCGTCGGTAGCCTCGACCCGCGCGCCGGCGAGGACGGCATGCTCCACCAACTGCACGTCCTCGTGCTCGGGCACCGACGCGAAGCCGCCGGCGCGGCGGTAGACATCCGCCCGTATGCCGAGGTTCGCGCCGTGCACGTGTCCGTTCGCCACACCAGGCACGTGGGTGAGACGCCAGGCGTCGAGCTGCTCGTCGGTGAGGTCGGCGACGTCGGGGCGCACCGTGCCCACCATGATGTCGACGCCCTGCCTGGCGAGGTCGATCTGGACGGTGAGCCAGTTCGACGGAACCGCCGAGTCGGCATCGGTGTTGGCGATCCAGACGGCGGAGGGTTCCGCTGCCTCGCGAAGGGCTGCGGTGACGCCAGCCGACCGGGCGAATCCGACCGCGCGGGCGTGCACCGTGACGACCTCGACATCGAAGCGCGCGGCGATGGCGGCCGACTGGTCGGAGCACTCGTCGAGAACGACCGTGACACTGACCGGCACGTCGGGAGCGAGGCGCGCGGCATCCGCTCTCGCCTCGTCCATGGCGACCAGGCATCGACCGAGGAGGGCCTCCTCGTCGTGCACCGGGATGACCACCACGACGCCGTCCAGCGCGGCCGTCACGGGAGGAGGCCTGTCTCTCGCGCTACCGAACGAGCGCCGGAACGCCCGAACACCTCGAGCACGAAGTCCTCCTCGACGTGAGACGCCAGGCGGGTGAGTCCCGGAGATCGGCGGATGCGCGCGTGCACCTCATCCCCGTTCGACGGATACTCCGCGACCGGATGCCGCCAGTGGCAGGCGAGCAGATGGCCGTCCGGCGTCAGCGACTCGTCGACGTAGGCGAGGGCCCGATCGAGGTCAGCAGGGGACCAGTAGTAGCCCACCTCGGAGAGCACCACGAGGTCGAACTCGTCGGTCGGCCACTCCCTCGGCACGTCCATGCGGGCGAATGCTGCCGACGGCACGTCGTCGAGGCGCTCGCGCGCTCTCACCAGTGGCTTCTCGGCGATGTCGACCCCGAGGATGCGCTCCGCCCGCGCGGCGAGAAGTTGCGTCAGCGCTCCTGTCGAGCATCCGACCTCGAGCGCCGATCGGTACCGGGGGCGAGGCAGGGACGCCACCGTGACGGCCCGCTTCCTCTCCTCGTACCAGCGTGTCTCGAAGCCCCACGGATCATCGCGGTCCGCGTAGAAGTCGGTGAAGAAGTCCGAGCCGAGACTGTCGCCGTCGCCGCCCTCGGCCGCCCCCGTGGCCGCGAGAACGAAGGTCTCGAACTCCCGGTCGAAGTGCTCGAGCATGCGCGGTCCGACGACGGCCGAGTCTGCTTCGTTCGAGGAGAGCGGCTCGACCTGACTCGCGTGCGCGCGCATCGCGAGCCTCTTGGTCGAGCGCGCATCATCGGTGAGCGACAGGAGCCGCACGTCGCCGCGGGGCAGGTCGCCGGGCCGGGCCCAGTGCCAGAACCAGATCGGGTATCCGGCATATCGGGCGCCGGCCTCCGCGGCGACGGCCTCCGATACCTCCCCGGCGATGCGGTGGTCGCGATGGCCATCGGCCGTCCATGGCGCGACGACAAGGGTGTCCACCGGCTCGGACCCGGTCGAGTGCACGGCGGCCGAGAGGCCGCTGGCCAAGATCTCGGTGTTCTCACGCAGCCCGCCATCCGGAATCCCGAGGAACACGATCCGAGCGCCGGGAGCCAGCGCATCGACCGCCGCGACGAGCTCCCCACGACGTGCCGCTGCGAGCTCGCGAGGCGTGCGTGTCGGCGAATCGGGATGGGAGCCCTCGCCATCGGTCGCCACGACGACCGTGACGGATCCTCCGGCGGCGTGCGTCTGGGCGATGAGTCCGGCGGCACCGAGCGTCTCGTCATCGGGATGGGCGGCCACGACGACGAGGGCCCGGCAGGACGACTCGAAATCGGCGAACGGATGCCCCGCGAACGTCGCCGACCAGTCCTTCTCGGGCGTGCCGGGGTCACGATGGTCGAAGCTCACCACAGCGTTCCACCCGCCGCGACCTTGCGACCCAGTGACGCGTCGTCGCGCTCGGCGTGGTGCTGGCGCACGTACACCTGCAGGTCGGCGACCCGGCGCGCGTACGCCTCGTCGGACGTGAGGGGTCCGGGTCCGAGGCCGTGCGCGGAGTGCAGGAGCGCCTGCTCGACGGCGGTCGCGACGACTGATCGCGCGCGACCGGCGATGACGGTCGGCGCGATGCCGGTACGTCCATCCGCTCGATCGGCCGCGTCCGCGAGCGCCGCGCGCGCACCCCAGAGAGCCGCGTCGGCCGCCCCGAGGTGCATCGCCGTCAGGGGCTCGTCGGTCGCGGATGCCGCGGCGGCGAGCCACTCGAGGAGCCCGATGGCGCCGCCCCACCAGCACGCGGCGACCCCGATGCCGCCCCAGGCGAAGCCGGGTCGCTCGAGGTACCAGCCGGGTCCGCCGACCGGTACAGCCGCGGCGGCGTCGAAGTCGACGGCAGCGCTCACGATGCCGCTGAGCCCGCGCGCGACCCACGGACCGTCGTGCGGGCTCACTCCGGTCGAGCGCAGGTCGACGGCGAACAGCCCGCGCTCTCCGCCGTCGAGGTGTGCGGTGACGAGGGCGTGGGACAGTCGGCCCGCTAGAGAGCACCACGGCTTGGTTCCCGTGATGGACCAGGCGTCGCCGTCACGGGTCGCCTCGAGGCGCATCCCCCGTCCTTCGGCGGCGTACACTCCCCACGTCGACCCGGCGTCCGCGTCGATTGCCGCCAGCTCGGGGCTTCCGGCATCGGACAGGATGGCGAGCGCATCGAGGTGGGGCTCGAGGATGCGCGCGGCAGCGACATCCTGAAGCGCCGTGTTCGCGAGCACCTCCCACACCTCGCGGTGGGTGGGGCGACCGCCGGAGTAGAGGTCGGACCCGACCGAGACGCTTAGCGCGAGCGTCGCGTCGACATCCACTCCGAGTCCCGGCACGCCTGTCGAGGCGGCCACGACATCCGTCACCCGGCGGGAAGGCTCGTCGCCGAGCGAGAGCACGAGCGGCGCCGGGGGCACAGGAGTCATCTTCCGATCATCACAGGGCCCCGACGTGCACCGAGGGGGCTGGACTCGACAGGGCGGGGGCGCTACGGACGGAGGGACCGACTCAGTCGGTGGTGCCGAACAAACCGTCACCGTGCTTCTTCAGCACCGCGTACGCGTCGGCGAAGTTGTCGGGCAAGGGGGCTTCGGGCTCGTACTTGGCCAACATGATGCCGATGAGACCGAGGGCAGGAGGCGTCAGCGGGCGCTCGGTGTCCTGGGCGTTGCGGCTGTCGGGCTTCGCCTCCGGGTTGGGCGGGACGTAGGGCTTGCCGACCGTCGGCCACAGCACCGGCTGCCTCGGCTTCTCGAGGTTCACGGCGTTGAAGATGGAGGTGGCGGTGGCATCGCGTTCCGTCAGCGGCGTGAGTCCGTGCATCTCCCAGAGCGTCTTGGCGAGCGAGCCGTGATGCATCGTCTCGTTGATGACGGTGCCGGCGCGCGTGTATGCGGAGACGACGATGGTCGGGACCCGGAGTCCCAGCCGGTCGAACGTGAAGCCCATCTCGCCCTCTTCGCGTCTCTTGGACGGCGAAGCGGCGGGAGGCGGCGCGACGTGGTCGTAGAGTCCGCCGTGCTCGTCGAAGGTCACGAGCAGGACCGTGTTCATGGCGTTCGACCCGGAGTGCGACTCGCCGTTCTTGATCGAGGTGTACACCTCGGCGAGGAGGGACTCGCCGGCGCGGAGATCGGAGAGAGCCACCTCGTAGCTGGGCATCGGCTGATCCTTGCCCGCCGCGTGGGCCCCCAGCGGTTTGCTGACCGGCGGATGCATGTCGTTGTGGTCGAACACCATGCGCGGTTCCACGAAGGAGTATTCGGGCAGGTTGCCGTCGGCCACATCCTTGTGGAACTGCTCCATGCTGCGGAAGTTGCTCTTCCAGTACTTCTCGATGGAGGGCGCGCTGAGGAAGCCGGTGAGCGAGACCACCTGGTCGGCGTCGTAGTAGACGCGCCAGCTGAGGCCGGCGTCCTCGAGCCGATTGAAGATGGTGGGAACCGCAGGGGCATCGAGCCATTTGCTCATGTACCCGGGGCCGCCGTTCGTGACGAAACCGTGCGCGGTACTGGCGTGGAAGAAGGAGCGGTTGCAGAAGGTCTGAGAGGGAACCGCCGCGAACCAGTGGTCGTAGACGGCGAAGCCACGCGCGAGCGTCGAGAAGACCGGCAGCATCTCGGGCGTGAACCCGCCCATCACGTTCGCGGCCTCGACTGCGCTCGGTGCCCGACCACGCGTCAGCGCGAAGTTGACGGCGTAGTCCTTGACGAAGCCGTCCATGGTGGGCGATCTGGTGTCGGCTGGCGCATTCCAGGGGGCGACCACACCGTGGCGCAACAGGTCGGAGTTGGTCTCGGGATCGAATCCGCCGAACAGTTGAGTGTTCACGTGAGGGTAGAACTCGCCCGGGTCGGGATCGGGCTGGGCCATGATCTCGTCGGTGGACCCGGTGTAGACGTGGGCTGCCACCGGCACTCCGTCGATACCGGGGTTGGAGTGCACCCTCTCGTCGACGCCCTCGAACGACTGACCGGCGCGCAGGCCGCCGTCGGCGTACAGGCGGCCCAGCAGGTGGTCGAACGAGCGGTTCTCGAACATCAGCACGACGACGTGGTCGAAACCCGGCTCGGAGCGCTTCTTCAGTGGCGTGAAGCCGAGATCCTCCCTCGGGTCGAGGCCGCTTTTTGCCGCTGCGGTGACGGCGCCGCCCGCCGCGAGGCCGGCCGCGCCGATGCCGGCGACCCGGAAGAAGTCGCGTCGCGACGTGCCGGCGCGCTTCGATGCGCCGCGGTCGGCGGGAGGTGTCGTCGGCTCGGGCACTGCTGTTCCCCTCTTGTGCTGGTTAAAGCGTACGGCCACCTGAGCGACGGATGCGGGCGAACGACGGCATCCGTTCGCCCGCTGGACGGGGAAGTCAACCGCCTCGCCCGCGCGCGTCGGTCGATCTACGGTCGTATCGAGCCCCGCCGGGGACGGAGACGAGGAACACGATGAGCAACACGAACGGTCACAACGACCCCGACATCGCCAGCGGCGCGATCACGGATGCCGACTTTCAGCACCAGGCCGGCGGTGAAGTCGAGAACTCCGCGGCGGCCGTCGCCAAGGACACCACCGAGAGCCCGTCGAGCGAGTCGGAGACGGCGGCGAAGCAGGCCGATCCGATGCCGGCGGGGGTGGATGAGGACATCGACCGCTCGGGCATCAACGCGGTGCCCGGAACCGGTGGCCCGGATGATGGCGGCGACATCGATGTCGATCCGGCAGATCTCAACATGCCCGGGCGCAGCTGAGCCCTCGGGAGCGCGGCCGCATCACGTCGGCCGCGCTTCATGCCCGTCTCGACCGTGCGTTCGGCGCTTCTCCTTCATCTCGGCTTCGAAGAGGTGACGCCTGCCGCCCACCAGTTCGTCCCGCGCTTCACGCTCGAGCGCGACGAACGTGTCGCGGTATCCGTCGTCATACTCCTCGACGATCTGGAACGACCAGCGCCCCTCGATGACATTGAGCCCTACGAGTTCTGTGGAGATGCGGTCGGCGAGCTCGGTGTGCCCGGCCGCCTGCAGCAGGTCGACCGCATCGCCCAGTGCGAGGTCGGCTTGGCCGGTGAGGCGGTGGAACGCATAGAGGTGACCGCGAGCGTCCTCCGCCACCTCGAGAGCCTCGGAGAGTTTGCCGAGCGCCTCGACGGTCGCGTCGGTGACTCCCGCCGGACGCTGGTGGTCGTCATCCGGCGATTCGCCCTCGCTGCGGACAGTGCGTGACGTCATACTGCAACACTCCGCCTCACGCAGCGCCGCGTCAACGTCTTGCCCGGGGTCGCGACGGATGCACTAACGTGATGCGATCACGACCGAGGAAGGTGGCGATGACGACGATCGGGCTCGAAGAGGAGTTCATGCTCCTCGACCCGCGCACGCTCGCCCCGGTCGGCCGGGCCGCGGAGGTCATCGAGGCCGTGCGGGTGACGGTCCACGCGCCTTTCGTCACATCGGAGTTCTACGCTTCTCAGCTCGAGTACGCGTCGCCCATCCTGTCCACGTCTGAGGACGCCTCGCGTGAGCTCGGCTCGTTCCGCGTGGCGCTCGCTGAGATCGCGACCCGGCTCGGCGTGGTCGCGGCCGGCGTCGGCCTGCCTTTCGACGTGACGGATGACGCGCGCCTGACACCGGGGGCGCGATATCTCGACATCGCCGATCACTTCGGAGCGATCGTCGCCGACCATCAACTGAACGGGCTGCACGTGCACGTCGGCGTTCCCGACCGAGAAGCCGCCATTCGCGCCAGTAACCGCCTGCGGCCCTGGCTGCCCGCGCTCCTCGCCCTCTCGGGCAACTCCCCGTTCTGGCACGGCAGGGACACCGGCTTCGCGAGTTGGCGTTGCATCCACATCCGGCGCTGGACCACCAGCGGCATCCCTCCGTACTTCCGCGACGCGGACGACTACGACGCTCGTGCCACTCGCCTGCTGGGGGTCGGCGGCACTACCGACATCGGCACGCTGAACTGGGCAGCCCGCCCCTCGGCGAAGTATCCGACGGTCGAAGTGCGCGTCTTCGACGCCCAGCTGGACGCGACGACGAGCATCCCGCTCGCGCTCCTCACGCGCGGCGTGATCGCCTCGCCATCGGATGATGACGAACCCGCCTTGCCGCAGGAGTTGCTCGACGCCGCCCTCTGGCATGCCGCTCGGTACGGGATGAGCGCTGGCCTGGTCGATCCCGCGTCCGGGTCGATGCGCCCGGCCGCCGAGGTCGTGCGCCGGTTGCTGCAGGTCGCGAAACCCGGGTTGGAGGCTCACGGGGACCACGAGCGCGTTGCCGCCTTCGTGGACAGGACCATCGCGGATGGAACGGGTGCCGACCGGCAACGCCGTGCCTACGCGCGCGGAGGGCGCGACGGTCTCGGCGACCTTCTCGCCCACCTTTAGAACGGATACCGCCCGGGCTCGCTGCTCATCGTGGTCAGGCGGAGCTCGGTGAAGTCCTCGATGGAGTAGTAGCCCGACCGACCCCATCCGCTGTCTTTGACGCCACCAACCGGCAGCGCCGCCTCGCTCGCCATCGTCGGAGCATTCACATGCACGATTCCCGAGTCGAACCGCTCCGCCATCGCCAGGCCGCGGACCCGATCGCGCGTCATGATCGAGGCGCTGAGCCCGTACGGGGTGTCCTGCGCGTCGCGCAACGCGGTCTCGGCATCGTCGAACGCCTCGACGACGAGCAGGGGCCCGAAGGTCTCGTCGGCCCCGGTCGTGCAGATCGCATCCGCGGGCACGTGGGTGAGGATGGTCGGCTGGTAGACCCGACCCTCGACCTTCCCGCCGGTGACGAGCGTCGCGCCGCGGTCGACGGCGTCCGTGACGCGAGCGTCGATCTGCTCGACGGCGTGGTCGTTGATGAGGGGGCCGATGATGACGGCCGGGTCGGTCGGGTCCCCGGTCTTGAGCGCACGCACCCGCTCGGCCAGGCCGGACACGAACTCGTCGTGGAGGGAGCGGGCGACGTAGACCTTGCGCGTGTTCATGCACACCTGCCCCTGGTGCAGGAAGGCGCCGAAGGTCACGGCCTTGATGGACTCCTCGACATCCGCGTCTTCGAGGATGATGGCGGGGTTGAAGCCGCCGAGCTCGAGCACCATGCGCTTGAGCGCCCTGCCGGCTCGTTCGCCGAGGATGCGGGCGGTCTTGTCCGATCCGGTGAAGTTGATGCAGCGCACCGCCGGGCTGGTGAAGAACACCTCGGCGATGGCCGCCGCGTCGCCGGGCGCGTTGGTGACGACGTTGAAGGTGCCGGCGGGGAAGCCGGCCTCCTGCAGGATCTCGGCGTGGATGAGGCCCGACGAGATCGGAGCAAGCTCCGATGGCTTGATGACGGTCGTGTTGCCGAACGCCATCGGCAGCAGGAAGGTGCGCCACGCCAGGTAGAACGCGCCGTTCCACGGGGTGAACCCCGCCACGACGCCCAGCGGCTTGCGGGTGACGGTCGCCGTCCTGCCCGGTGTGTCGCTGCGGATGACGTCGCCGACCGGTAGGTAGCCCCAGCTCGCCGCCTGGCGAAGCATGGCCGCCGAGAGCCGGATCTGGAAGGTGGAGAACGCTCGGCTGGCTCCACCCTCGACCGCCATGAGCTGCACCAGCTCCTCCTGACGACGTTCGACGATGTCTGCTGCCCTGAGGAACAACGCCTGTCGCGTACCGGGCGCCATAGCCGCCCATGATGGGAACGCCGCGGCGGCCGCCGTGACCGCCGCCTCGGCATCCGCAGCAGAGCCGGCCGCCGCGTCGGCGACGAGCTCGTCGTCGAGCGGATTCCGCACCGGGAACGTCGGTCCGCCGGAGTCGGTCCACGCGCCGTTGATGAAATGCGAGGTGACGGTGGAGGTGCCCGTCATGTCGATGATCGTCATGGAAATCCTTGCTTGATCGGTGGGAACGGATGCGTCAGATCCGGAGCAACGACTCGGCGTTGCCGTGAGCGATCTTCTCCCGATCGCCCGCATCTACCGGAGCCGAGCGCAGGTAGCTGGTCGCCCGCGCGCTGTCTCCGAACGGGTGGTCGACCGAGAACATGATGTGGTCGACGCCGAAGGCGGAGAGGGCGCAGAGCAGCGGAGCATCCGTGTTGTAGCCGGATGTCGTGAGGTACAGGTTTCGCCGCAATGTCTCGGCGATGCTGAGCGTGTGCCCGGTGACGACGGGGTTCAGCATGCTCTCGATGCGGTCGAGGTGGAACGGCAGGCCCTCCCCCATGTGGCCGACGATGACCTTGAGATCGGGCAGCTCCTCGAACACTCCGGCCGCCACCATCCGCAGCACGTGCATGCCGCATTCCGCGTGCCAGCCCCATCCGGAGGTCGACAGGCAGGCGGCGACCTCGGGCGCGAGGCCGGAGAAGTACGCCTCCTGCACGACGAGCGGCGCCGGCGCCGGGTGGAGGTAGATCGGAACGTCGAGTCGTGCTGCGGCCGCCAGGATGGGGCGTACGGATCGATCGTCGAGGAAGACCCCGTTGGTCTGACCGTGGATCATGGCGCCGACGAAGCCGAGCTCGTCGACGCAGCGCGTGAGCTCGTCGACGGCTTTGGCGGTGTCGGTCATGGGCAGGGCGGCGAACGCGCGAAACCGATACGGATGCTCGGCGACCGCGCTCGCCAATCGATCGTTCAGCCCGCGGTGAAGCGGCACGGACTGCTCCGGCTCGAGATCCTGCACGAAGTAGCTGAGTGCCGACAGCACCTGCACGTCGATGCCGGCTTCGTCCATGATCCGCAGGCGTCCCTCGCCGACGTCATCGAGCTGCGCCGCTCGTTTCCCAGCGCGGAGCCCGAGGTCGATTCCGGCGGATGCGAGGATGTCGCGTGGCAGCATGTGCTCCTCGATGGCGATGACCTTCACAGAGAACCTTCCCGTCATTGGGCGGCTGGATGGAGCGTGCGACCGAACTTCCGAATCACCGCGCCCGGTGCGACCAGCACCACCGGCTGCGCGCCGTATGCTATATCCTATAGACCTGCCGCAGACGGCGCTCATGCTGGTCGCACTAGGCGACATCGAGTGCTGCGGGAGGTTCGGATCAGCCGAACGAGGGGCGGCGGCAACGATGCGCGCGATCCTCCCCGCATCCCGACCGCGAGTCTGCTGCATGGAGCGGGCATTGGTGCCCCTGGAGGGACTCGAACCCCCAACCCTTTCCTTAGGACGGAACTGCTCTTCCATTGAGCTACAGAGGCCGGCAACCGTCACGAGTTTAGCCGGTGCCGAGTGCTGGCCGAGTCAGCGGCAGGTGGCTGCCGTCGCGATGAGGGAGTCGGCAGGGCGGCCGTAAGCCTGGGTGCCGTTCGCGTCGCTGGTGTGGCCCCAGCTGATCGACCACGCCGTCGCCCAGAGCTCCTCGGTCGCTTCGTCGTCGGGGTAGATGCCGAAGCATTTGGGATGGATCGCGTGGCCGACCTCGTGAGCGACCAGCGACTGCGAACGATCGCTGCCGTCGTTCCACAGCGCGGCGACACTGTTGGTCAGGGTGATGGTCGAGTACACCTCGTCCGGCGTGTACCACGTGTCCTGCGCGGTGCCGGCCATGCTGTCGCCGTCGCCGTACCCGATCACGATGTCGGCCCAGTCGAAGTCGAGCATCACACCGCCTGAGATCGAGCGGGCGAACTCTTCGGCCGCCTGACGATTGGCGAGGAGCGGCCCTTGCTTCTCGGCGAGCTCCGCCTCCTGCGTCGAGCGCAGGTCGTCGACGGCGTGCAGGTAGGACGCGACATCCGTGTCGGCGCTGTCCCAGTACGGAACGCGCAGCACGTCGGATGCGCGATGGAGCTCGTCTCGCGCGGTGTTGCGGGCGGACGGATACGCACCCAGCACCGACGGCAGGCTCTTGCCCACCTCCGTCGCCACGGCGAGGCCGGACTTCTCCACCTCCTTGGCGGAGTCGCGCAACCCCGTGATGGTCCGGCGGCTCTCGGCGGCGTCCGCGTTCGTGCTGGCCAGTCCCCGCTTCATCCGCTCGGAGTCGACCAGGATGTCCCACGGCCAGAACAAGCTCGCCTGCGCAACGTCGACGGCCGTGTGCTTCTGCCTGGCCGCGGCGGTCAGCCGAGTGTCAGCAGCGGCGGTCGCCTTTCCGAGCGCGGCTAGGGAGTTCGCATCCGCAAACGACGAGAGGTCGAGCGATGTCAGGCCGGCGGCGATCTTCTGGGTGTCGGATGCGGCCGTCGTACCGCTCAGCACACCCCGATCGACGACCGCGAGCCGCTGCTCGGCCGTCGCCAGGTCGGCGCCGATGCGCCGATGCGCGTCGGACAGCCCGGTCCAGCCCGTGACGACGAGCGCCACGACTCCCGCCACCGCGGCCGCCGTGCCCACGATGACGAGCGGAGTCTTCCAGCTGCGCCGAGAACGATCGACGGATGGCTGCGCCGATTCCACGGGCGGCGCTGACTCGACGGACGGCGTGTCGGCCGCGACGACGTCGGAGGCAGGCTTGTTCGTCGTGCTCTCCGAGTCAACCGGATCGAGAAGCGGGTCGGAACTCGTCACGCGGCATCCCCCTGATTCAGTGCGTCGGGCAATCCTGCCACACCCGGCCTCCGACGGTCGCGACCCCCGCCCGCGCACCGCCTCCCGTGTCGGCGGGTGGTGAGACGATCTCACCATGAACCCCACGACTGCCTACGTGCCCGCCGGTTCGCTCCGCGCGGGCGATGTGATGGTCAATGCCCACGGAACCGACTTCACCGTCACCAAGGTCACCCGCATCCGCGACGGCCGCAAGGTGTTCGTCGAGCGTCCCGATGGCGCGGCGAGCACCTTCACCGCTCGTTTCGACGCACGCACCCGCGTCACGTTGCCACGGCCGACCCTCGACGAGACGGATGCCGACACGCTCCGTGTGGCGCGCGCCACACCGGGTCGCTGACGTCGATCACCGAGATCGCTGGCAGCAGCTCTTCTCGAGCGCGTCCGCGAGCGGGAGACCTGCGAGTGCCGGTCGGGCGCCGCCGATCAGGTGGGCGGCGGGTAGAGGTAGAGGTCCGCGCCACCAACTGGGATGGTGCGGCGGTGGTAATTGTGATCGGAGTTCTGGTTGTACTCCTCGATCGTGACCGTTCCGTCGCTGTTGACCGACTGCACGTACGCGACGTGGTTGTAGGTGAACCAGGCGACGGCTCCGACGATGGGAGCGTGGCTGACCTGCCAACCGTGCGAGTACCACGCGTCGGGCCACTCCCACGCACTTCCCCCGCCCGGCGTGAGGTTCGACCAGACCCAGCGGAACGGAGAGGTGGCTCCGAGATCGCGGTTCAGGCGCCAGGCGACGAAGTCGACGCACTCGCGGTACTCGTAGTTGAGCGGGGAGAGGCTGCCCACCGAGCCGCCGGGCCACGGGTAGTCGTCGCCCTCCTGACGCGGGCCTGGGGCGGAGTACGCTCCGGCTGCCGCGGACTTCTCCGCAGCGGCCTGGGCTCGGGCAGCTGCTTCAGCCTGCGCGACCTTCTCGCGGATTTCGGCGCCGCTCACCGCGGTGTAGCCGTCACGCGCCACCGTCACGTTGGCCGCGACGCTGGGGACGTCGACGCCCTGCGAATCCTTCTCCGCGACCAGGTGCGACGACGACTCGGCGAACTGCGTCTCGCCGGTGCCGGGAGCGAACGCATAGGCAGGAAGGGCGACCGTCAGGAACAGTCCGGGAACGACGGCCAGGGTGAGGACTCCGCTGAGCAGGCTCTTCTTCTTACGAGCCGGCTTCTTCGAGGCGGGGTGGGTGTTCGGCGCGGTCGCACCGAGCTGCTTGGGCGACGTCGGTTGCGGCTTCGCCGAAGCCGCGGGAGGCGTAGGCCCGACTGGCACCTGCGGCGCCGCACCCGCCGGTACACGGCGAACGGGCACGACATCCGACGATTTCTCGGTGGGAGCGTTCGCGGCAGCCTCACGCTGAGCGCGCAGTTCGCGGCGGGTCGGCAACGACTCCGCGGCACTGCCGCCGGTGGACTCCTGGGGGCCGCTGACGGGCCGCTCGGGGGTACCGGGTTCTGTCACAGCTGTTCCTCCGAGGCACACGAGGTGCGCCGCGTCGTCTGGCAGGGGGTGGTCGTACTGGCTGTTCCGGTGACGCGAGAGGGGGACCCGGGCCGGACAACTCGCCCAAGACTACGTGAGACCGGCCTGATTGTCACGGTGAGGTGACGGCCGGTCGCCGAAGACGATCCATCCACAGGTCAGGCGGCCAGCGCGAGGAATTCGTTCCAGGTCGGTTCCGACCGCTCGAACCCGCGCACCATCCACGCCGTCCCCTGCGGCATCTGCGGTCGCACGCGCAGTTCCCATCCCATCTCGCCCGGTGTCCTGTCGGCCTTCAGGTTGTTGCAACGCACGCAGCACGCCACCAGGTTCTCCCACGAATCCCGCCCTCCCCTGGATCGGGGGAACACGTGGTCGATCGTCGTGGCCGCCTTGCTGCAGTAGCCGCAACGATGATCGTCACGCCGCAGGACACCGCGTCGGCTCACCGGGATCTCCCGGCCGTACGGCACCCGCACGTAGCGCTTGAGGAGGATGACCGACGGTCTGTCCCAGGTTCCGGATGTCGCCCAGACGGGGTGCTCGGCATCCGTGTAGAGAGTGGTCGCCTTGCCGTTCATCACGAGCATGAGGCCCCTCTTGAACGACACGACGGCGAGCGGCTCGTAGCCGGCATTCAGAACCAATGTGCGCATGGTCTCCCTCTCTCCGACGAGACGAGCACTGCGGAAAAGGCGAGAAGGCAACAAAAAAGGGCACTGTCAGACAGACAGTGCCCCTTCACCATGCGGATGATGAAGATGTGCGCGACTCGATTGCCGACACGTGAACGCGCAGCGCTCATCCGTGATGCGGATGGACTGCTGCTCACTCATCGGTTCTCCCGAGGACTCGGATCGTCAGGGTTTCAGGCTAGACCTGTTCCGAGCAACACTCGGGTCGTGGCGCGCCGAGACACGTTTCGATCAGATGAACGATCAGATACCGAGCCGGACGATGTAGTAGTCGCTCGTCCAGATGGGCTGTACGCGAACGGATGACCCCTCGGATGGCGCGTGCAGGATGTTGCCGTTCCCCGCGTAGAACCCGTCGTGGCCCGACATGATGACGAGGTCGCCCGCCTGCGCGTCGGCAAGCGAGATGCGCGTGCCCGCAGCGCCCTGTGCGCTCGCGGAGTGCGCCAAAGAGACGCCGAACTGGGCGTAGACGTACTGCACGAGGCCCGAGCAGTCGAAGCCGGCCGGGGTGTTGCCGCCGTAGACGTAGGGCACACCCTGGTACTGCTGCGCCACGCTGTAGACGGAGGCGAGGTCGAAGCTCGGGTGCGGGGGGTTCGCGAGCAGGTCGCTCACCGAGGGGCCGGAGTACGAGGTGGCGTAGGACGCCATCTGCGTGCGGGCGGTGGCTGCAGCCGTCGCCGCTGCCGCCGCTGCGGCCGCCGCGTCGATGTCGGCCTTGGAGGTCGCGGCGTATCCGTCACGGGAGACCGTGATGGTGGCGGCCCGATCGTCGACCGTCACACTCTGGGCGTCGGCATTGATCTGGTCGGTGGTCGCGGTGCGTTGGTGCGCGGCCTCCTGAGACCCGGGCGCGACGGCGTAGGCCGGCAGGGCGATCGTCGCGACCAGTCCGGCAGCGATCCCCATGACCGTGAGGTTGGCCGCGATGCGGCGGCGTGGGGATCGACGCGATGTCGGGGTGCTCGAGCTCGGGACGGTTCGGGCGGGGGAAAGAGAAGCCAACGTTACCTCCGGCGCCTCCGGCAGCGATGCTGCCCCGTCCCACTGCGAAATCGCGTGCGTACCGGCCTTCAAGAGACGAGGATGGGAGGCGTCTTGATCCGGGTCCTTCGGCCACTTTCCGGCCTGTGGGACCCGATCGACGCTACGTGACGTGGTCGGCCAAGTCACATCGAGAGCATGCGATCGCATGGATTGGGAGCGCTTTCTCAGGGCACGTACCCCCGGCCGGGGTACACGTCACGGCGGCCACCGGATCCTAGGCTGTGGTGGATGATCATCCGAGACGCAACCGAACGGGACTGGCCGCAGGTCTACCCCTTTTTCCGCGACATCGTGGCGGCCGGCGAGACGTACGCCTACCCCGATGGCCTGTCGGAGGAGGAAGCCGCGGCGCTCTGGATGGAGAAGCCGCCCAGCAGCACAGTGGTTGCCGTCGACGGCGATCGAGTGCTCGGCTCAGCGAAGATGGGCCCCAACCGCCCCGGTCGCGGGTCGCACATCGCGACCGGTAGCTTCATGGTCAATCCGTCGGCTGCCGGGCGCGGCGTCGGCCGCGCTCTCGGTCTTTACCTGATCGAGTGGGCCCGACGGGAGGGCTATCACGGCATCCAGTTCAACGCCGTCGTCGCGACCAACGAGCGAGCCATGCACCTGTGGCGGTCGCTCGGATTTCGCCTCGTCGGCACCGTGCCGGGTGCCTTCGAGCATGCAACCCAGGGTCGCGTCGGGCTCAACATCCTGTACCGCGACGTCTGACCGGCGATCAGCGGAAGATCAGGCCTCGACGAAGATGTGGCCGGCCACCTCGCTGGGCAACTCGAGGCCGCCCTCGGCTCCGTCGACCTCGACGCGAACGTACGACCCGGCGGAGGAGAAGACCGCCTCGGCGCCGGGGAGGATGCCGAACTGCTTGAGCTGGCTGAGCAGCTCGGGGTCGAACTGCACGGGCTCCGCCAGACGACGGATGGTGGCCCGGGTCGGCTGCGCATCCGTTGCCACCAGCTGCACGACGTTGACGACGCCGTTCATGAAGGGAATCGCCGGCGCGGCGCCAAGCTCCTCGAGTCCGGGGATGGGGTTGCCGTACGGAGACTCGGTGGGGCTGCCGAGGATGTCGATGAGCTTGCGCTCGACCTGCTCGCTCATCACGTGCTCCCAGCGGCAGGCCTCCTCGTGCACGTACTCCCACTCGAGTCCGATCACGTCGGCGAGCAGACGTTCGGCGAGGCGGTGCTTGCGCATGACGTGCACGGCCTTGCTGCGGCCGGATGCGGTGAGCTCGAGGTGGCGATCGCCCGACACGACGACGAGCCCGTCCCGCTCCATGCGGGCGATGGTCTGCGACACCGTGGGACCGGAGTGGCCCAGGCGCTCCGAGATGCGGGCGCGGAGGGGAACAATGCCCTCTTCCTCGAGGTCGAGGATGGTGCGGAGGTACATCTCCGTGGTGTCGATGAGATCCGTCAACGCGCGCCTCCCCTTCTTCTCGAACGTGCCGCGCTCAGCCTACCCGTCCGGTGGTGACGCCCGACGTCACGCATCGGGCACCGCCTTTAGAATCAACGCATGCCTGAGCTGACCATTCCCTCGTCGCTGCTGCCTGCGGATGGACGGTTCGGCTGTGGGCCGTCCAAGGTCCGTGCCGAACAGCTCGCCTACCTCGCCGGACCCGGGGCCGCGATCCTCGGCACCTCCCACCGTCAGGCTCCCGTCAAGCAGCTCGTCGGCCGGGTGCGCGCGGGTCTCGCCGAGCTATTCCGCGCTCCGGACGGATACGAGGTCGTGCTCGGCAACGGCGGTTCAAGCGCCTTCTGGGATGCTGCGGCGTTCAGCCTCATCGATCAGCGCAGCCAGAACCTCGTGTTCGGCGAGTTCGGCGGAAAGTTCGCCGCTGCGGCTGCGGCACCGTGGCTGCAGGCACCGGATGTCCGCAGCGTCGCTCCGGGAACGCGCACCGAGGCGGAGGCCGTCGAAGGCGTTGACGTCTACGCGTGGACGCACAACGAGACCTCCACCGGCGTGGCCGCGCCGGTCGTGCGCGTCGCAGGCGACGACGGAGCGCTGACCGTGATCGACGCGACGAGTGCCGCGGGAGGAATCAACTTCGACGCGTCGGCCGTCGACGCCTACTACTTCGCTCCGCAGAAGAACTTCGCGTCGGACGGCGGACTGTGGATCGCCCTGCTCTCGCCCGCCGCCATCGAGCGCATCGAGCGCGTCGCGGCATCCGACCGTTACATCCCCGAGTTCCTCAGCCTCAAGAACGCCGTCGACAACTCCCGGCTCGACCAGACGCTCAACACGCCCGCCCTCTCCACGTTGCTCCTGCTCGAGAGCCAGGTCGAGTGGATGAACGGCAACGGCGGCCTGGCGTGGACGTCGGCACGAACAGCCGAGTCGTCGGGAGTGCTCTACGAATGGGCGGAGCGCGTCGATTACGCGACGCCGTTCGTGACGGAGGCATCCGATCGATCGCCCGTGGTGGTCACCGTCGACTTCGTCGATGACGTCAAGGCGGCGGACGTGGCAGCCGTGCTGCGGGCGAACGGGATCGTCGATACCGAGCCGTATCGCAAGCTCGGTCGCAACCAGTTGCGCTTCGCGACCTTCGCGGCGATCGAACCCGACGACGTGCGCGCCCTCGTCGCCTCGATCGAGTACGTGGTCGGCGCGCTACGCTGAGGCGATGCGGCTCTGGTTGAAGGACGACGAGCGTCTTCCCGACCCCGAACCGGCTCGGGCGGACGGGCGCAAGGCGGTCGCGGCCGGCACCGCCGCCTGGCTACTCGCTCTCGTCGTCGTGCTGAGCCTGGGCGACGCCATCGACCCCGACGGCTGGTGGTTGCTCACCTGCATCATCGGGTGCGTGATCGGCGTCATCGGCATCGTCGTCGTCCAGGTCATGCGGCGTCGCGCCTGAGCTGACGGCGTCGTCCTCTCCGTCGGCCGCCGGGGACTCGTCGCCGAACACGTCGATGTCCACGTCGTCGTCGTAGTCGTAGTCGGGTTCGTCGTCCGACTCGTCATCATCGTCATCCGATGCGTCGTCGTCATCGTCGTCCGAGTCGTCATCATCGTCGTCGGAATCTTCGTCATCGTCCGACTCGTCATCATCGGATTCCTGCGCCGCGAGGTCGGCGAGACGGTCCGACCACGGCACCCACTCGGGCGCGAGCAAGGCGTCATCGCCCGGCATGAGCTCGGCCTCGAGCACCGTGGGTTCCTCACCGGCGACGCGTCCGACGCTGACCGTCCAGAACCAACCCGGATAGCCGGTCATGGTCGCTTGGAACAGCAGCGACACGGCATTCTCACCCTCGACCAGATGGCCGGCGGGGTCGCCGATGGTGTCTGCGGTGGTGATCTCCAGCAGTGCGGCACGCGCGAGCTCGACGGCGCCGAGGAGCTCCTCGTCGGGCAGGGAGGCTTCGGTCGACAACGCGTCCGAAGACGCTTCGTCGGCCGTCGCCGCGTCGAAGTGCACCGCCGCGGGAGTCGTCTCGTCCTCGGGCTCAGGCATCCAGATCGTCGGCAACCCGGCGCAGCATCGCAGCGATCGTGCGACCCTTGCCCGACTCGGGGTAGCGGCCGCGACGGAGGTCTCCGCCGATGCCGTCGAGCACCTTCACGAGGTCCTCCACGATGATCGCCATGTCGTCGGCCTTCTTGCGGCTCATCTTCACGAGGCTCGGCGGTGCGTCGAGCACGCGCACCGAGAGCGCCTGGGCGCCGCGCTTGCCGTCGGCGATACCGAACTCCAAACGGGTGCCCGCCTTGACGATCGCACCAGCGGGCAGCGCGGAGGCATGCAGGAAGACCTCGGCGCCATCATCAGAGCTGATGAAGCCGAAACCCTTGTCGTCGTCGTAGAACTTGACTTTGCCGGTGGGCATGTTGCACCTCGATCGGTATGCGGGCGCGCCGAGTCGCGGCGCCGTCCACCGTCCAGTTTAGGGGAACGACGGTTCAAGGTAATCTTGATCAAGTGAGCAACCCCTCTCCCGTCGTGGGCCGCAACCGTTCCGAGCGAATCCTGGCGTTCATGATGGCCGGCGTCATCGGCCTGTCGATCCTCGCCTTCATCGCCGTGATCATCGGCACGGCCAGCGGCATGCAGGGTCCGGACTTCACGAGGGGTGTCTGGCCCGCGGTGCTGATCTTCCCGCTCATCGGCTTCCCGATCGGCATCATTCTGCTGATCGTGTTCCTCATCATGTCGAGTGTGCGGCGCAGCCGCGAGATCCGCCAGGAGCGCAGCTGAGCTCCGCCGTCGCATGATCGCGCTCGCGGCGGATGCGCAGGCGCTGAGCGACGAGGCGCTCGCAGACGCCCTGCGCGCCCGTGGAGTGTCTGGCGCCGGCATCCGCGACTTCTTCGACCTCGCCGACGCGCTCCTCACGCCCGAATCCGTACAAGCGGCCCTCGCGCCGTTCGACCGCACCCGGCTCGCGGTGCTCGCCGTCGCAGGCGAGCTGTCGGACGCCGAACGACCCACAGCGGGGCAGGATGTCGCAGCGGTTCCCGTCCATGCGGTGGCGCAGCGACTGAGCGAGCTGCGGAGGTCGACGATCTCCGAGCAGGAGGTTCGATCCCATGCCGAAGCGGCTGCCGCCCTGTTGCTCTGCGGCCTGACCCCGGACGGGATCGTCGCCTACCGCGGCGTGACCGATCAGCTCGGTCGCTGGCCGCAGCTCGGCCTGCCGGATACGGCCTCCCTAGCAGGACCGCTGCCGCCGTCGCCCGTCCAGGCCGCCGGCGTGGACACCCGCATCGTCGACCGGCTGGCTGCCGAGCAGGCCTTCCGGTCGCTCTCGGCGATCGTCGAACTCATCGGGGCCCTCGACGTCGACGGCGCCCGCGAACTCGGCAAGGGCGGCCTGTCACTTCCCGACTCCAAGCGGCTGGCGACCCGGATGGGAGTGCCGCTCGAGCGCGTACCCGACCTGCTGCGAGTTGCCTGGCGCGCCGGACTCGTCGACCGTTCCGGTGCGCTCTGGCTGCCGACGGCCACGGGAACCGACTGGGTCCTGCTGTCCACCCCCGAGCGCTGGGAGAGTCTCGCCGCCGCTTGGTACCGAGCGCTCCCCCTCGATGTGCACCGCATCCTCGCCGATGCCCGGGTGCCGTGGGGTGCGCTGCGGGCAACCGTCGCCTGGCTGTACCCGGCCGCCGGCGAATCGATCCAGACCCGCATCGACGAGTTCGCCGCCGACGCGGAGCTCCTTGGCGTGACCGCGGGTGGAACACCGAGCGCCATCGGTCACGCTCTGGTCACCGGACGCGTCGATGCTGCGCGCGAAGCCCTGGTGCCCCTGCTCCCGCCGGAGGTGTCGTCCGTCTATCTGCAGCACGACCTCACGGTCATCTCGCCGGGTCCCCTCGCGCCGGCCGTGGACGCCCGCCTGCGTACGTTCGCCGAGGTCGAGAGCAGGGAGCTCGCCTCGAGCTATCGCATCACGTCGGCATCACTCGGGCGAGCCTTGGCCGCCGGCGAGACCGCGGCGAGCCTGCTGGAGTTCCTGCGAGGCATCTCCTTGACCGGCATGCCCCAGCCGCTCGAATATCTCATCACCGAGACGGCCGCACGTCATGGCCGGGTGCGGGTGGGAGCCGGCGTCGACGGGGCGGATAAGCGCAGCTACGTGCGTTCCGACGATGAATCCCTCCTGGGGCAGATCCTCGTCGACACGTCTCTGTCCGTGCTCTCTCTGCGTCGCGACGCCGCTGACCGGTTGACCAGTCGCTTCGAGCCGAGCGTCGTCTACTGGGCCATCCACGACGCCCGCTACCCGGTGATCGCCGAGGATGCGGCCCGACAGGTCGTCCACCTCGCGCGCAAGGTCGCGCATCGCCCCGCACCCGATGAGCGGCCCGATCCAGTGCTCGCGCTCGTCGCCCGTCTGCGCGCGTTCGACGCCGACATGGGCGAGACCGGACAGGCGTGGCTCGCCCGTCAGATCGAGATCGCCATCCGCGAGAAGCGCTCGCTCGTCGTCACCGTGAGCATGCCCGGCGGCTCCACCGCGGACTACCTCCTGGAACCGACCGCGGTGGCCAACGGCCGAATGCGAGCCCGAGATCGGCGTGCCGACATCGAACGAACCCTGCCCCTGTCGGCCATTGCGGGAGTACGGGCAGAGTAAACTGGGCAGTCATGCCTGATGGACCTTTGATCGTTCAGAGCGATCGCACCGTTCTGCTCGAAGTGGCGCACCCGCTCGCGGAGGACGCCCGCCATGACCTGGCTGTCTTCGCCGAGCTCGAGCGGGCCCCCGAGCACATCCACACCTATCGCATCACGCGGCTGGGCCTGTGGAACGCACGCGCGGCCGGGCATGAGGCATCCGACATGCTCGGCACCCTCGAGCGTTACAGCAAGTTCCCCGTGCCGCAGACCGTCGCGGTCGACCTCGCCGAGACCGTGGGCCGCTACGGCCGGCTCGTGATCGAGCGGACGGATGACGGCGAGCTCGTGCTGCGATCGACCGACGCGCCCGTCCTGACCGAGGTGGCGAATGCCAAGCGCATCGCCCCCCTGCTCATCGGCCACCCCGCTCCCGACACCTTCCTCGTCGAGCCCTGGGCACGCGGGGCCCTCAAGCAGGAGCTTGTGAAGCTCGGCTGGCCGGCCGAGGACTTGGCCGGGTACACGCCGGGCACTCCGCATCCCATCGAACTCGACGAGAGCGGGTGGGGGCTGCGCGACTACCAGAAGAAGGCTGTCGCCAACTTCTTCGACGGCGGTTCGGGCGTCGTGGTGCTGCCGTGCGGCGCCGGGAAGACCCTCGTCGGCGCGGGTGCAATGGCCACGGCGAAGACCAACACCCTCATCCTCGTCACCAACACCGTCTCAGCGCGCCAGTGGCGCGACGAGCTCATCAAGCGGACGTCACTGACCGCCGACGAGGTAGGCGAGTACTCCGGACAGGTCAAGGAGATCAAGCCGGTCACCATCGCGACCTACCAGATCCTGACGGCCAAACGGAAGGGCGAGTACGCCCACCTCGCCCTGCTCGACGCCCTCGACTGGGGGCTCATCGTCTACGACGAGGTGCACCTGCTGCCAGCCCCGGTCTTCAAGCTCACCGCCGAGTTGCAGGCGCGTCGCCGCCTCGGACTCACCGCGACGCTCGTGCGCGAGGACGGACGCGAGGGAGACGTCTTCAGCCTCATCGGTCCGAAGCGCTTCGACGCACCGTGGAAGGAGATTGAGGCTCAGGGCTTCATCTCCCCCGCCGCCTGCTACGAGGTGCGCATCGACCTTCCTCAGAGCGACCGGCTCTCCTACGCCGCAGCCGCGGACGACGAGCGCTATCGCTTGGCCGCCACCGCTCCTGCCAAGCTGCGCGTGGTGCGCCAGCTGGTGGACAGGCACCCCGGCGAGCGCATCCTCGTCATCGGGCAGTACCTCGACCAGATCGACGAACTAGCCGAGGCGCTGAACGCCCCGCAGCTCACGGGAGCGACCCCCGTCGACGAGCGGGAGCGGCTCTACCAGGAGTTCCGCGAGGGCACGACCCCGGTGCTCGTCGTCTCCAAGGTCGCCAACTTCTCCGTCGACCTGCCCGAGGCGACCGTGGCCATCCAGGTGTCCGGCTCGTTCGGCTCGCGCCAGGAGGAGGCCCAAAGGCTCGGCCGTCTGCTGCGTCCGAAGGAGTCCGGGCTCACCGCCAACTTCTACACGCTCGTCTCACGCGACACGGTCGACCAGGACTTCGCGCAGAACCGCCAGCGCTTCCTCGCCGAACAGGGCTACAGCTACACCATCCTCGACGCTCACGCGCTCGACGCAGAAGCCGCCTGACCGTCCGGTCGGCCCCATCCCGAACAGCCCGAGAGGCCTGCCATGTACACCGTGCCCGATCAGTCCGGACGTCTCATCGTCATCACCGGAGCCAACAGCGGCACCGGCAAGGAGGCAGCTCGGCGCATCGCCGCGGCAGGCGGCGAGGTGATCATGGCCGTCCGCACCCTCGAGAAGGGTGAGACGGCTCGAGCCGAGATCCTGCGTCAGAACCCGGATGCCCGGCTCGACGTGCGCCGCATCGATCTCGCCGATCTCGCGAGTGTCCGCGAATTCGCCGACCGCCTCACGGCCGAGGGTCGTCCCGTCGACGTGCTGGTCAACAACGCCGGGGTGATGGCCCCGCCGACGCGCTTCGAGACCGTCGACGGATTCGAGCTGCAGTTCGGCTCCAACTTCCTCGGCCCGCTCGCCCTGACCAATCGACTGCTGCCGCTGCTGCTGCGCTCCGAGCGCCCCCGGGTGACCTGGATGAGCAGCGTCGCCGCCGTGCCCGGCCGCATCCATTTCGACGACCTGCAGTTCACGCGCTCCTACAGCCCATGGCGGGCGTACGCGCAGTCCAAGCTCGCCGACCTCCTGGCCGGTCTCCACTTGGGCGCGGTCTCCGACGAGCGCGGCTGGGGCCTGACGAGCACCATCGCCCACCCGGGCTTCACGCGCACCAACCTGCAGAGCGCCGGAGCCAACCTCGGTCGCGACAAGCCGCGCCGGTCGCTGTTCGCGGGCAAGAACCCCTTCATCCCGTCGCAGGGGGTCGAGCAGGGCGCCGAGCCGCTCCTGTTCGCGGCGACCTATCCGTATGCACCACAGGGTTCCTATTACGGCCCGAACGGATTCGGCGGCATGACCGGACCCACCACGAAGGTCGCCGTGCCACGCGCCGCACGCGGGGCGGACCTCGGCGCATCGCTGTGGACCGTTGCCGAGGCCCTCACGTCGACGAGCCTGCCGGCGGCCGCCGGCGCCGAGACGACCGACTAGGACAGCGCGACTACACCTCGGCGCGCGCGTAGCGCAGGAACAGCATGCCGGCCTCGCTCGGCAGGGCGTGGAGCAATCGCATCCGTCTCGCTGCCTCGGGCGCACCGCGCACGATGCGGCCCGCCGTCCCCCCGACGACCACCGGGCTGAGTGTGAGGCAGAGCTCGTCGACCAGGTCGGCGGACACGAGATCGCCGAACAGGTGCGGCCCGCCCTCGCAGAGCACCTGGGTCAGGCCGCGTTCCGCGAGCGCGACCAGCGCGCGATGCAGATCGACGGATGCGCTGCCGCACGAGATCACGTCGGCAACCGCGTCGAGAGCCTCTCGGCGAGCGCGGGGAACACCGTCGTGGGTGAGGATCATCACGGGCGCCTTGGCCTTCGTGAACAGTTCCGAGCGGGCGTCCAGGTCGAGGCTCGATGAGACGACGGCCAACGGACGGTCGAGGCCGGAGTACCCCTCGGCCCGCACGGTGCCCGCTCCGACGAGCACGACATCCGCGAGTTCACGCAGCACCCCCATGATGCGCTGATCGTCCTCGTCTCCGAGGCCGCCGCTGCGATCATGCAGGGTGGCCGAACCGTCGATGCTGCTGACGAAGTTCATCCGCACGCGCGGCGTCTCGCGGTCGGGGACGGCGTAGGCCGTCAGCAGGTCGTCACGCTCGAGCATCGACATCGTCATTCCTCTCGTCGGCCTGGGCGACCGGCATGTTGTGCGCGAGGTGGTGCGGTTCCCGCCAGCCCAGGATCGCCTCGGTCATGCGCACCGCGTCGACCGTCTCGCGCACGTTGTGCACCCGCAGGATGCGCGCTCCCTGAAGGACGCAGTAGACGGCGGCGGCCAGCGATCCGCTCAACCGGTCCTCCCGGTCACGATCGATCGCCTCGCCGACGAAGTCCTTGTTCGAGAGCGCCACGAGCGTGGGGTACCCGAGCGACGCGACCTCGCCGAGACGCCGGGTGAGTTCGAGCGAGTGCACCGTGTTCTTGTTGAGGTCGTGGCCCGGGTCGACGATGATCCGCTCCGCGGGCACTCCCCGTTCGAGAGCCAGCGAGACTCGATCGCGGAGAAAGTCGGCGACCTCCGCGACGACGTCGCCGTAGCGCGGGGCCGGATACGCCGTGCGGGGCTCCGCGAGCGAGTGCGTGATCACCAGGCTGACGTCACTGTCTGCGACCACGTCGGCCATGAGCGGGTCGTGGATGCCGGTGGTGTCGTTGATCACGTGGGCGCCGGCGGCGATGGCGGCGCGCGCCACGGCCGGCTCGAAGGTGTCGACCGAGATGACGGCGCCGCATCCGTCCAGTGCGCGC
This sequence comes from Orlajensenia flava, assembly GCF_004801905.1. Classification (GTDB taxonomy): domain Bacteria; phylum Actinomycetota; class Actinomycetes; order Actinomycetales; family Microbacteriaceae; genus Orlajensenia; species Orlajensenia flava. Next base: position 1,036,645 of record NZ_SSSN01000003.1, read on the forward strand.
ACGACGGGGACGACCCGATCGATCTCGTCCTCGACAGGCACCGCCGGCCCGGGCGCGAACTTGACGCCGCCCACGTCAATCCAGTCGGCACCCTCGCGGATGGCACCGCGTGCGGCGGCGACCGCCGCGTCCAACGCGAACGTGGCCCCGCGGTCGTAGAAGGAGTCGGGCGTGCGATTGACGATCGCCATCACCGCGACCTGGCGGTCGAAGTCGAAGATGCTCGGTCCGATGGCGCGCCTCATCCGCAGCGCGCTGCTGCGCGCGCTAGGCGGCAGCCCCCGACGATGACGATGCGTTCGGTCATGACGCGAGTCTCGCACGCCGAGGTGTTGGCAGCGCCACACCGCAGCGGGGGCTCGCGAGCGCCTCACAGTTGACATTCAGCGAATCTGCAGCAGACTGAGAACATGGCTGACGGACCTCGCATCCTCATCGTCGACGACGAACCCAACATCCGCGATCTGCTCACGACGAGCCTGCGCTTCGCCGGCTTCGCCGTCCGCGCAGTAGGCAACGGCGCGCAGGCCATCTCGGCCGTGCTCGAAGAGGAACCCGACCTCATCATCCTCGACGTCATGCTGCCCGACATGAACGGCTTCGGCGTCACCAAACGCCTCCGCACCGCCGGTTACACAGCGCCCATCCTGTTCCTCACCGCCAAGGACGACACCGAGGACAAGATCACCGGACTCACGGTCGGTGGCGACGACTACGTCACCAAGCCGTTCAGCCTCGACGAGATCGTCGCTCGCATCCGCGCCATCCTGCGCCGCACGATGCACGCCGACGAGGAGGCCGTCATCCGCACCGGCGAGCTCACCATGGACCAGGACACGCACGAGGTGCTCGTGGGCGACGTACCCATCGAGCTCTCGCCCACCGAGTTCAAGCTGCTCCGCTACCTCATGCTCAACCCGAACCGCGTGCTGTCGAAGGCGCAGATCCTCGATCACGTCTGGGAGTACGACTTCAATGGCGACGCTGGCATCGTCGAGAGTTACATCTCCTACCTCCGCCGCAAGCTCGACCAGCACTCGACCGAGCCGCTCATCCAGACCAAACGCGGATTCGGATACATGCTCAAGGCTTCCAAGGGCTGACGTTCAGGCAGGCTGCCTAGACTGGCGCGGTCATGCATGAGTCCGTCCCCGAGCGCCTGAATCGCGTCTCCCTCCGCACCAAGATCACCGGGGTCACGGTGCTCATGCTCACCCTCGGTCTGCTCGTCTCCGGCATCGGTACCGCCGCGATGCTGCGCAACTACGTCGAGCAGCAGGTGGACGGCCGGCTGCAGACCGTCGCGCAGGGCGACCTCAACCCGTTCTTCGACAGCGACAGCGCCTCGACGACGCCCGAGGTGCGGTCCGACGCCGCCAATTCAAATTACTTCGTCGCGGCATTCGATGGCGACGGAAAGTTGCTGACATCCAACTGGCAGTCCAAGAAGCACACGGAAGTGCCGATCATTCCGCGCATGTCGCTCGCGACGGCCTATGTCATCCGCGGCTCGATCCAGCACCTGCATGACGCGACGGGAACCGACTACCACGCGATGGTCGTGCCGATCTCCATCAGCGAGACCGGCGCGAACGGGACGGCGCTCGTGGCGATCTCGATGCGCGAGACCGACAACATCATGACGACCTACCTGTCGATCTTCTTCGGCTTCGGCGTCGGAGTCGTCATCCTCGGCGGTCTCATCACCCGGATGCTCGTGACCACGACCTTCGCGCCACTCCGCGAGGTCGAGCAGACCGCAGCGGCCATCGCCGACGGAGACTTCAGCCAGCGACTCGGCGGCGCGACACCCAATACCGAGGTCGGCCGGCTGAACCGGTCGCTCAACACCATGCTCAACCGCATCGACCGCGCGTTCAAGGATCGCGCTCGATCCATCGAGCAGATGCGCCGCTTCGTCGGCGACGCCAGCCACGAGCTGCGCACCCCGCTCGTCTCCGTTCGCGGATACGCGGAGCTCTACCGCATGGGCGCCCTGCAGACGCCGGAGGAGATCGGCCAGGCGATGGAGCGCATCGAGAAGGAGGCGATCCGGATGGGCGGGCTCGTCGAGGACCTGCTCTCCCTCGCCCGCCTCGACGAGGCGCAGCCGCTCGCCCTCACTCCGGTCGACCTGGTCCCGCTCGCACGCGATGCAGCGCTGGATGCCATGGCGTCATCGCCCGATCGAGCGGTCACCGTCGTCGTGCCTCCCACCGAGGACACCGATCTGTTCGGAGGCGAGCTCACGCCTCAGTTGACCACCAGCACGGTCGGCGCACAGAACTCGACCGGTCCGATCGCCTTCGCCGGCGCCACCCTCGCGCGACTGCGGGGACGCCGGTATCGTCGCGTCGACGCCGAGGCCGTCGCATCCGGCACCATCGTCGCCTCGGTGATGAGCACCATCGAGACGCAGCCGGCGATCGTCTCGGCCGACGAGAACAAGGTGCGCCAGATGCTCACCAACCTGCTCGGCAACGCCATGCGGTACTCGCCGTCCGGCACGCCCATCGAGATCGCCGTCCGCGTCGACGCAGACGGCGAGCGCGCCGTGCTGTCGATCATCGACCACGGCGAGGGCATCCCACCGCAGATCCGCGAGAAGATCTTCCAGCGGTTCTGGCGTGCCGACACCTCGCGCGCCCGCGAGACCGGCGGGAGCGGCCTGGGGCTCGCGATCGTCTCGTCCATCGTGGCCGCCCACAACGGCACCGTCGAGGTCGATGAGACTCCGGGCGGAGGAGCCACCTTCCGGGTGTCACTGCCGCTCGCCTCCTCACCGTCCGCGCCGCAGGCGATCAGCGCTCCCGCGTAGGGCCGCGCGACCTCGCGCATCAGACCCTCACGGATTAGCACCCGCCGGTTGCACGCTCGGTCTCCGCGCCACTTCACCGGCTTTCGCGCCAGTCGAGGTGGCGCGGAGGCCAGTGAGGTGGCGCGTTGCCGACGCTGCCGTGTACGGTACGGCGTGACGTTCGCGTCTTCTGCTCAGGCTGTGACGGGCGTGCGGAATGCACAGACCATCCGACTGAGGTGGGACCGGCGCCGGTCGTGATCTAGCGTCGGGCGTGACCCGATCGAAAGGCGCACCCATGACCAGTTTCCACGTCGACAGCGATGCCGTCATCAACACCACCACGGCGGCGAACGGCTCCATCGAACGCATCCGCAGCGAGGTGCAGGCCCTCCTCAGTCAACTCACCAGCCTCGAGGGATCGTGGAGCGGGCAGGCCGCCGTCGCGTTCCAGTCCGTGGTCTCGGACTGGCGGGCGACCCAGGCGCACGTCGAGCAGAGCCTCGTCGGCATCGCCGCAGCGCTCGGCAACGCGGGCCGACAATATGCCGAGACCGAGCAGGCCAACCTCCACCTGTTCAGCCGCTGAGGTCGACGACACATGCGAAGAAGGGCACCTCCCGCGTGGGAGGTGCCCTTCTTCGTCTACTGCTGAGGACTAGGTTTCGATCGAATCGGCCGGTAGGGCCGATTCACTCAACCTGATCGACTCGGAAGCGACGCTTCCTTCGACGATCAGAAGTCCATGCCACCCGTGGGGTCACCGGCCGGAACCGGGTTCTTCTCGGGCTTGTCGGCGACGACGGCCTCGGTAGTGAGGAACAGGCCCGCGATCGACGCTGCGTTGAGCAGCGCGGAGCGGGTGACCTTCACCGGGTCGTTGATGCCGGCAGCGAGCATGTCGACGTACTCGCCGGTTGCGGCGTTGAGGCCCTGGCCGACGGGGAGGTTGCGCACCTTGTCGACCACGACACCGGGCTCGAGACCCGCGTTGAGGGCGATCTGCTTGAGCGGGGCGTCGATGGCGACGCGCACGATGTTGGCGCCCGTTGCCTCGTCACCGGTGAGCTCGAGCTTCTCGAATGCCGTCTTGCCTGCCTGGATGAGGGCGACGCCACCACCGGCGACGATGCCCTCCTCGACGGCGGCCTTCGCGTTGCGGACGGCGTCCTCGATGCGGTGCTTGCGCTCCTTGAGCTCCACCTCGGTCGCGGCACCCGCCTTGATGACGGCGACGCCACCGGCGAGCTTGGCGAGGCGCTCCTGCAGCTTCTCGCGGTCGTAGTCCGAGTCGGTGTTCTCGATCTCGCCACGGATCTGCGCGACACGGCCGGCGATGGCGTCCTCGTCACCGGCACCCTCGACGATGGTCGTCTCGTCCTTGGTGATGATGACCTTGCGGGCCTGGCCGAGCAGGTCGAGGGTGGCGTTCTCGAGCTTGAGTCCGACCTCCTCGGAGATGACCTGGCCACCGGTGAGGATGGCGATGTCCTGCAGCTGCGCCTTGCGACGGTCGCCGAAGCCCGGAGCCTTGACGGCGACGGACTTGAAGATGCCGCGGATCTTGTTGACGACGAGGGTCGCGAGAGCCTCTCCGTCGACGTCCTCAGCGATGATGAGGAGCTGCTTGCCGGTCTGGATGACCTTGTCGACGACAGGCAGCAGGTCCTTGATGTTGGAGACCTTGCCGTTGACGATGAGGATGTACGGGTCCTCGAAGACCGCCTCCTGACGGTCCTGGTCGGTGACGAAGTACGCCGACAGGTAGCCCTTGTCGAAGCGCATTCCCTCGGTGAGCTCGAGCTCGGTGCCGAAGGTGTTCGACTCCTCGACGGTGACGACACCCTCCTTGCCGACCTTGTCGATCGCCTCGGCGATCAGGGCGCCGATGGTCTCGTCGGCAGCGGAGATGGATGCGGTGGCAGCGATCTCCTCCTTGGTCTCGACCTCCTTGGCGTTCGCGACCAGCTCGGCCTCGACGGCCGCGACGGCCTTCTCGATGCCACGCTTGAGGGAGATGGGGTCGGCGCCAGCGGCGACGTTGCGGAGGCCCTCGCGGACGAGCGCCTGGGCGAGCACCACCGACGTGGTGGTTCCGTCGCCGGCGACGTCATCCGTCTTCTTGGCGACCTCCTTGACGAGCTCCGCGCCGATCTTCTCGTACGGGTCGTCGAGCTCGATCTCCTTGGCGATGGAGACGCCGTCGTTCGTGATGGTGGGGGCGCCCCACTTCTTCTCGAGCACGACGTTGCGGCCACGCGGGCCGAGGGTCACCTTGACCGCGTCAGCCAGCGTGTTGAGTCCACGCTCGAGGCCGCGGCGGGCCTCCTCGTTGAAAGCAATGATCTTTGCCATGTGTGATTCTCGTCCCTTCCCGGACGTTCAAAGATGCGTCAGTTTTAGCACTCGAATCAGAGGAGTGCTAAAGCGATTCTGGCACTCTGGTGACCCGAGTGCAAGCCAGCTCGACCCGCTCGCGGCGAACGCCCCGTAGGCGCGCGACAACGCCGCCAGCATTCACGCTGACGGCGTTGCGCGGGTGACGCCGTTCAGGCCAGTCGCACGGACTCCGCCTGCGGACCCTTGTTGCCGGTGCCCACCTCGAACACGACCTGCTGGCCCTCTTCGAGCACCTTGTAGCCCGCCATGTCGATGGCGGAGTAGTGGACGAAGACGTCCTGCCCTCCATCGACGGTGATGAACCCGTAGCCCTTCTCCGCGTTGAACCACTTGACGGTTCCGTTCGCCATTGCTGCTCCCATTGCTGTGTAACTCTCGATGCCGGGTCGACACCCGGCGGTCGAAATGATCGACAGGAACGAGAATTACCGATCAGCGAGCCCGCTACAAGGGCTGGAACGCTGTTTCATGTCGCGGATTGGCAACGATTCGCAAGAATCAGGCGGCGGGCTTGTAGTCCGCGCCCAGCACGACGACGATCTGCGCTCCCGAGTCCGCGAAATCGGACGACAGCGCGACGGATGAGCCCGGCAGCGTCCCGGACACTCCGCGGGCCGCCCCCTCGAGGGTCGGATCGGCGTAGTACACGGTCGTGGTCTTCACGTCCGACGCGCTCGCGTTCGACGTGGCACCGACCGTCCAGCCCGCGCCCGTCAGGGCGGTTGCGGCCTTGGCGGCCAGTCCCGCGGTGTCCGTGCCGTTCAGGACCGTCACGCTGAGCGACGGGTCGACGGTGGGAGCGGCGGTGGGAACAGCGGATGCCGGCGGCGTCGCCGACGAGGAGGACGCGGGCCCCGCCGTGAAGTCGAGTCCGTTGTTGAGCACCATGATGCCGATGGCACCGGCGGCGATGAGCACGACGGTCGCGAGCGCGGCCCAGCCGAAGGCGATCCACCCGCGACCACGCTTGCGGGGCGCCCGGTGGGCACCCACCCGGTCGAGGTCGCCGGGGATCTCGTCGAAGCGGTCGGGCGGGAAGGAGGCTGGCATGGAAGTCCGGTCCGGTCGGTGGTCAGAGCGAGCGACGGGCTCGGGCAGCTGCCCTGGCCTCTCGCATGCGCTGCAGACGCTTGATCAGCATGGGGTCGTGCGCGAGCGCGACGGGCGAGTCGATGAGAGCGCCCAGCAACTGATAGTACCGGGCGCTCGAGAGGCCGAATTCATCGCGGATGGCCTGCTCCTTGGCCCCGGCATGCGACCACCACTGACGCTCGAAGGCGAGGATGGCGGCATCCCGTTCCGACAGGGGCGCTCCGTGCGCGGAGCCGTTGGGGCGGGCGGATGCTGCCATGACCCGATCCTAGGCTGGGGCTTCCGGGGAATCCTCGGAGGGCTCGGTGTGTTGGGTCCCCCGACCCTACGATGAGTGGGGACCGGCGAGAGAGAAGGACCGCGGATGGCCTACGAGGTTTCCAAGAGCGAGCAGGAGTGGCGCGACGAGCTCGGCGACGAGCAGTATGCGGTACTGCGCGAGGCTGCGACCGAGCGGCCGTGGACGGGCGAGCTGCTCGACGAGGATCGCGGCGGCATCTACGCGTGCGGCGCCTGCGGGGCCGAGCTCTTCCAGAGCGGCACGAAATTCGACTCCGGATGCGGCTGGCCGAGCTTCTACGAGTCGGTGCGTCCCGAGGCGGTCGAGCTCATCGAGGACGACAGCCTGGGCATGTCCCGCACCGAGGTGCGCTGCGCCAACTGCGGTTCGCACTTGGGGCACGTCTTTCCCGACGGCTTCGGCACCCCGACGGGCGACCGCTACTGCATGAACTCGCTCGCGCTGGACTTCACGCCCGAGTCCTGAGTCGCGGCGCGCTGGCCACCGCCACCGCGAGGAGCGCGAGCGCCGTTCCGACGATCGTCGATACGCTCAGCGCGGCCGCGTGGGGCAGTGTGGCGTCGAGCACGAGGGCGCAGACCAGTTGTCCGGCGATCATCCCCAGGCTCAGCACGAGTGCGCCCGTGATGCGCACCAGGACGGCGGATACCGCGATGAACACGCATCCGACCGCTCCCCCGGTGTAGAGCCACCACTGGCCCGGAAGGGCGGCGGGCGGCCCGGCGATGGCGAGATGCAGGAGGAATGCCACCAGGAGCACGACCGTGCCGACGCCGAAGTTGCCGATGGTCGCCGTGAGCGCACTACCAGCCTCATCCCGGACACGGCCGTTGACCGCCTGCTGCCACCCCAGGCCGAGCCCGGCCAAAAAGGGCAGAATCAGCATCCACGGCGGCACGTCCCCACGCAGTTGAGCGGCGACCGCCACCACGACCGCGACGACCGCCAGAGCCGACCCCATCACGCGCCGGACGGTGAGGGGACGCGGTCCGCCCGACACGATGCCGGATCGGTCGACGATGAGTCCGCCCAGCGTCTGACCCGCGACGGTGGCCACGCTGAACAGGGCGACGCCGAGCGTTGCAGCCACCAGCCCCTGCGTCAGGACGAGGAAGGCACCGGCGGTGCCCCCGAGCAGCATCCACCAGCGCAGCCGTCCAGCGCGTAGCGCGGCTGCGACGCGGGGGAATCCGGCGCGGCCGGGAGCGAACAGCGCGACCGCCACGAGCAGGATGACCAGGCCGCTCCCGAACGAGATGGCAGCCGCGGCGAACCCGTCGTGCAACTGCCGTCCGAGTTCACCGTTGATACGGGCCTGGACGGCGACCATCGCGCCCGCCACCACGGCGATCGCCAGCGCCGCCCACAACGGGAAGTGGCGGGTGCGCCGTCCATCCGTCGTCTCGGTCAAGGGCCGGCTGCGGGACTTGAACCCGCAACCCCCGCTTTACAAGAGCGGTGCGCTACCAATTGCGCCAAGCCGGCGTGGGGCCGGAGCCCCGTGAAGGATTCTAGCCTCAGCCCGCCGGCGTGGCCGTGGGGCTCGGAGTGGGCGTCGACGTCGAGTAGGTGTCACCGGCGGCCTGGATCACGAAGGCGCTGAACTCCTTGGGATCGGTGAGCGAACCCTTGTACTGCTTGCCGTTGACCAGGACGGTCGGCGTGCCACCGACGGCCTTGAGGTCCGAGTTGGGAAGGGGCTCGGTGAGCGCGCGATTGGTGGACGCGTTCACCCAGGTCTTGAAGTTCGTGCCGGTGATGCACGGCTCGATCTTGGACATGCTGCCGACGCCGGCGCCCTTGACCACCTTGACGATCTCGGGATCGCTGAGGCCGGCCGTGCCCTCCTCGGGCTGTGAGGCGAACATGGCCGAATTGAACTTCCAGAAGTCGTTCGGCGAGTAGTTCGCCACGCATGCCGCGGCGTTCGCGGCGCGCATGGAGTACTTCGTTCCGAGCGACTTGCCCTCGAGGAGGGCGATGGGGTGCGTCTCGACGGTTGCGGCTCCGGACGTGACCCATTGCTTCATCTGGTCGGCGTTGGTGGTCTCGAACTGGTCGCAGTAGGGGCACAGGTAGTCGAGGTAGACCCGGATGTTGGCGACGTTGCCCGTCTGGTCCGGCTTGGTGGGAGTCGGGTCGGCGCCGGCAGCGAGCGCGGGCGTCGGAACGACCTTCAGACCCTCACCGATGACGATGCCGTCACTGGCCATGTTCTTGGGGCCGGGACCGGCCGGCCGCACCGACTGCACGATGATGACGACGACGATCGCGATGACCGCGATGAGCGCGATGCCGATGCCGGCCTGGAGGAACACGCGGTTGCGCCGCTCCCGCTTCTTCTGCTCCTCGCGGAGCAGTCGAGCCTTCTCGCGTGCCGCATCGCGCCGCTGGTTCTTGCTGGGACGGGGGTCGTTCCCGTTCGTCATAGGTCCTCGCTCGACAGGTTGAAAAGGCGCAATCGCACGTGATCCCGTGGAGGCACACGCAAGGAAAGATAGTAGGCCGCGTGTCTGGGAAATGCCCAAACGAGCGCTGGATGCGCGCGGACGATCTTCCGATGCGAGCGCCCGGGCGTGTCATACTGACAGTCGGTCGCCGTCGATCGACGGCGACACATCCATTCACTACGGATCGTCCGGCACGTACCTGCCGGTGAAGGAGAAGATCAACCATGGCATCCGTCACTTTCGACAAAGCCACCCGCCTCTACCCCGGTGGCACCCGCCCCGCGGTGGACCAGCTCGACCTCCAGGTCGCCGACGGCGAGTTCCTCGTCCTCGTCGGACCCTCGGGATGCGGCAAGTCCACGTCCCTCCGCATGCTCGCCGGCCTCGAAGAGGTCAACGAGGGCAACATCTTCATCGGAGAGCGCAACGTCACCGACGTTCCCCCGAAGGACCGCGACATCGCCATGGTCTTCCAGAACTACGCGCTATACCCGCACATGACCGTCGCCGAGAACATGGGCTTCGCGCTCAAGATCGCCGGCGTCGGCAAGGACGAGCGTGCCGCTCGCGTTCTCGAGGCCGCCAAGCTGCTCGACCTCGAGCCCTACCTGGGCCGCAAGCCGAAGGCCCTCTCCGGTGGTCAGCGTCAGCGCGTCGCGATGGGTCGCGCGATCGTGCGTCAGCCCCAGGTCTTCCTCATGGACGAGCCGCTGTCGAACCTCGACGCCAAGCTGCGCGTGCAGACCCGCACCCAGATCGCATCGCTGCAGCGCCGCCTCGGCGTCACCACGGTCTACGTCACCCACGACCAGACCGAGGCGCTCACCATGGGCGACCGCATCGCGGTGCTCAAGGACGGCATCCTGCAGCAGGTCGGCACCCCCCGCGACCTGTACGAGTCCCCGAACAACGTGTTCGTCGCGGGCTTCATCGGCAGCCCTGCCATGAACCTGTTCGCGGCCGACGTCGTCGACGGCGGCATCCGGTTCGGAACCGCGACCGTGCCGGTCGAGCGTCAGGCGCTCGACAGCGCGAGCGGCAAGAGCGTCACCGTCGGCGTACGCCCTGAGGACATCACGGTCTCGACCACCGCGGGCGAGGGCCTGCAGGTCGACGTCGATCTCGTCGAGGAGCTCGGAGCCGACGGCTACCTCTACGGTCACTCCACCATCGAGGGCAAGCGCACCGACATCGTGGCTCGCGTCGACGGCCGCATCCACCCGAACGCCGGCGAGAAGGTCTACCTGACCCCGACGCCCGGTCACGTGCATGTCTTCGACTCCGAGAGCGGCGAGCGCATCATCCACGCCGCGATCGCGCACTGAGGACGAGCGAAGCGTCGCCCGAAGGTCGCGTAGCGCCCGAGCGCAGCGAGGACGCGACTCGCCCGAAGGTCGAGTAGCGCCTGAGCGCAGCGAGGACGCGAATCGAGACCATCGCATCCGACCGGCCGGCACCCCCGTGGTGCCGGCCGTTCGGCGTTCCACGCCGAGCGGTAGGCTCGTCACATCATGAGAGGCTCGCTCAACATCACCTCCGCGACCGCGGATCCGGCTCTGCTGGACCTGCCGTGGGACCAGCCGCTCGACGACTGGTCGAACGAGTACATCGCGGCCCTTCCCAAGGGAATCTCGCGTCACCTCGTGCGTTTCGCCCACCTCTCGGGTCGTGTCGTCGCCATCAAGGAGACCACCGAGGTGATGGCAAAGGGCGAGTACGAGATGCTGCGTACCCTGCAGCGCCTCGAGGTGCCCTGCGTCGAGCCGGTGGCCGTGGTGTCGAATCGCACGGACCCCGAGGGTGATCTGCTCGCCCCTGCTCTCGTCACGCGCCACCTGCGGTTCTCATTGCCCTACCGCGCCCTGTTCTCGCAGACCCTGCGCCCCGAGACGGCCACCCGCCTCGTCGATGCGCTGGCTGTGCTGCTCGTCCGGCTGCACATCATCGGCTTCTTCTGGGGCGACGTCTCGCTTTCCAACACCCTCTTCCGTCGCGACGCGGGAGCCTTCGCCGCGTACCTCGTGGACGCCGAGACCGGCCAGCTCTACTCCGGCGGACTCTCGAACGGGCAGCGTGAGAACGATCTCGAGATCGCCCGCGTCAACATCGCCGGCGAACTGATGGACCTCGAGGCCGGCGGCAAGGTCGCGGACGAGCTCGACCCCATCCGCATCTCGAACGGCATCGTCGACGCCTACCGCAGCCTGTGGACGGAGCTCACGGGCTCCGAGTCGTTCTCCTCCTCGGAGCGTTGGCGCATCAACGAGCGTGTCGACCGCCTCAATGCGCTCGGGTTCGACATCGACGAACTGGCCATCCGCACGACGGATGAGGGCTCGACCGTGCGCATCCAGCCCAAGGTCGTCGACGCCGGGCACCACCAGCGCCGCCTCCTGCGGCTGACCGGGCTCGACGCCGAGGAGAACCAGGCTCGGCGCCTGCTCAACGACCTGGACTCGTACAGTGCCAGCTACGGCAAGAGCGACCTCGACGAGGAGATGGTCGCCCATGAGTGGCAGGCCCGCGTGTTCGAGCCGGTGGTGCGCGCGATCCCCGTCGAACTCCGTGGCAAGCTCGAGCCCGCCGAGGTCTTCCACCAGCTGCTCGAGCACCGCTGGTATCTCGCCCAGAATGCGGGCCACGACATCCCGCTCGCCGAGGCGGTCACGAGCTACATCAACGATATCCTCCGTCACCGTCGCGACGAGGCCACCATGATCGACCCGCCGACCGGCACGTTCACGGTGCCCATCGACGTGATCGACGACCCTGAGACCGAGCCCGACGCCGACTGGAGACTGACCGTATGAGCGAGAACCACCGATTGATGCTGGTCGTCGGAAGCGTCCGCCCCGGACGCATCGGCCTTCCCATTGCGGAGTGGGTGCGCGGCGTCGTCGAGGAGCACGGCGGCTTCGACATCGACTTCGTCGACCTGGCCGAACTCGCCCTGCCCTTCATGGACGAGCCCCGGCATCCGCGGCTGCACGAGTACACGCAGCCGCACACCATCGCCTGGAGCGAGCGGGTCGCCGCTGCGGACGCCTTCCTGTTCGTGACGCCGGAGTACAACTACAGCTACTCCCCCGCACTCAAGAACGCCCTCGACTTCCTCAACCAGGAATGGTGGCGCAAGGCCGTCGGCTTCGTCAGCTACGGCGGTGTGTCATCGGGCACGCGTGGGGTCGCGGCGCTGCTGCCGGTGACCACCGTGCTCGGCCTCGTCCGTGTCGGCGCCAACGTCGAACTGAGCTTCGCCGGCCAGCGCGTCGATGACGAGGGCTTCCACCCCGACGACCGCGAGGTCGCGCTGCTGGGGCGGGAACTGGACGAGCTCGAGAACCTCTCGACCGCCCTGCGTCAGGCGAGGCTCAGCCCCCTGACCTGATCGTCAGCGCTCGGCGCGCAGCCTGGCGATCTCGTAGAGGGTGACGGATGCGGCGATGCCCGCGTTCAGCGACTCGGTCGCCGAGCTGATCGGAATCGACACGACGGCGTCGCAGGTCTCGGTGACCAGGCGCGAGAGGCCCTTGCCCTCGCTGCCGACCACCACCACGATCGGTCGGTCGGCCAGCTCGAGGCCGGGTAGTGACACGTCGCCCCCACCGTCGAGGCCCAGCACGAAGACACCGGCATCCTTGAATGCCTTCAGCGTCTGGGTGAGGTTGGCGGCCATCGCCACGGGCGTTCGGGCGGCGGCGCCGGCCGACGTCTTCCACGCGGAGGCGGTCAGTCCGACGGAGCGACGCTGCGGAACGATCACGCCCTGGCCGCCGAAGGCCGCCGTCGAACGGATGATGGCACCCAGGTTGCGCGGATCCGTGATGCCGTCGAGGGCGACGAACAGCGGAGTCTGGCCGCGCGAGACGACCGTTTCGAGCAGGTCGATCGGGTGGGCGTACTCGTAGGCCGGCACCTTGATGGCCACGCCCTGGTGGACGGCGTCGCGACCGGCGAGACGGTCGAGCTCAGGACGCATCACCTCGAGGATCGGGATGTCGCGGTGATTCGCGATCGAGATGATCTCCCTCATCCGCTCGTCCATCTCGACGCGCGCGGCGACGTACAGCGTCGTCGCCGGGATCTTCGCCCGCAGTGCCTCGACCACCGAGTTGCGCCCGGTGACGATCTCGAACTCGTCGTTCTTGGACTTGGTGCGCTGGGTGCCCCGGTTGTCGGGGCGCGAGCCACGGGGCTGGCCGCCCGCTGCGACGCGACGCTCCTCGGCCGCCTTGCGCTTTCCCGCAGGGTGGTACGGGCGATCCTCGGCCTTCGGGGTGGGCTTGCGACCCTCGAGCGCCTGAGCGCCCTGTCCGCCCGACCCGACCTGCTTCTGCTTGGTGCCCCGCGACTTGCGGACGGCACCGGCACGCGAGTTGCCGCCGACCTTCTTCATGATTCAAGACTCCAATGCGCACCCGTCGGGGTGTCTTCGATGGTGATGCCCGCGGCGGTGAGTTCGCCGCGCACGCGGTCAGCCCGCGCCCAGTCCTTCTCGGCCCTGGCTGCCGCCCGCTCGGAAATGAGGCGACCGACGAGCATATCAAGCGCGCGCCGGGCCGCGTGATCCTCGGTGCTGTTCCACAGGGGCGAGAGCGGGTTGATGCCGAGCACCTCGGTCATCGCCGTGACCGCCCCGCGCAAGGTGGCCACCTCGCCGAGGTCCTCGTGGTCGAGGGCGGCATTGCCCGCGCGGATGGCGTCGTGCAGCACAGCGAGCGCCTGGGGAACGGCGAGGTCGTCGTCCATCGCATCGATGAAGGCGTCGGGCACGACCTCGAGGCCGGTCGACGCGAACCGGGTGTCGGCCAGGCGTCGCGTCGCGCGCTCGAGAAATCCCTCGATGCGGTCGACGGCGGCCTGCGCCTCGGCGAGCGAACCCGGCGAGTAGTCGAGGGTGGACCGGTAGTGCGCAGCACTCAACAGGTACCGCACGGCGAGCGGGGAGGCCGACTCCAGCAGCTCCGAGGCGAACACCGAGTTGCCGAGCGACTTCGACATCTTCTGACCACCGATGTTGACCAGTCCGTTGTGCACCCAGTAGTCGGCGAAGGCTCGGCCGGCAGCGGTGGACTGCGCGAGTTCGTTCTCGTGATGGGGGAAGCGCAGGTCGAGGCCGCCGCCGTGGATGTCGAACTGCCTGCCGAGGTAACGCTCCGACATGGCCGAGCACTCGATGTGCCAACCCGGACGACCGGCGCCCCACGGAGACTCCCACTGGGCATCGGCCGGCTCGCTGGGCTTGGCACCCTTCCAGAGCGCGAAGTCGCGTGGGTCGCGTTTGCCGCGGGGATCGGCGTCCGTCGCGGCCTCCATGTTTTCCCGCCGCTGCCTCGTGAGGGAGCCGTAATCGGGCCAGCTGTCGGTGTCGAAGTAGACGTCGCCCGATCCGTCGTCGGCCGGATAGGCGTGGCCGCCGTCGATCAGCTCGGCGATGAGTCGCTGCATCTCGGTGACGGATGCCGTTGCTCGTGGCTCGTAGGTCGGCGCCAGGATGCCGAGGCGCTGGTAGCCGGCGGTGAACTCGAGCTCGACCCGGTAGGCGAGCGCCCACCACGGCTCGGAGCCGCCTTCCACGCCCGCCAGGATCTTGTCGTCGATGTCCGTGACGTTCCGGACGAAGGTGACGTCGTTGCCGCGGTAGGAGAGCCAGCGACGCAGGAGGTCGTAGACCAGGGCGCTGCGCAGGTGCCCGATATGCGGGCTCGACTGCACGGTCGGACCGCAGACGTAGATGCCGACCCGACCCGGTGTGATGGGGACGAATTCGCGCAGCGCCTGGGCCTTCGAGTCGTAGAGTCGCACGGACTCAGACTACCGGCGACCTGGTTGGCGGAGGCGGCGGATGACGCGCCGCACGGCCGCGCATCCACCCGGCGTGTCGGGCCTGGGCTCCGCGGACCGGTCGTCGTTCGGCCGGTCGCCTTTCGGCCGGACGCTAGTCGAGAGCCGGAAGCCGGGGGCGCCCTCCCGCGACGGGGACGAGCACCGCCGTCGCGATCGCCATGACGCCCTCACCGCGCCCCGTGAAGCCGAGACCGTCGGTCGTGGTGGCCGAGACGCTCACCGGCGCGCCGAGGGCCCGGGTCAGCGTCGCAACCGCCTCGTGACGTCGCGCGGAGAGTCGCGGGCGATTGCCGATGACCTGCACGGAGACGTGCTTCACGCGCCAACCGGCGCCGTCGGGGTCGTTCTGCCCGATGTGGTCGGCGGTCGCCCGAAGGAACACGTCGCCGTGTGCTCCGGCGAACCTCGGGTCATCGGTGCCGAACACGCTGCCGATGTCTCCCCTGCCCGCAGCCGAGAGGATCGCATCGCAGATGGCATGGCTCACCGCGTCTCCGTCGCTGTGGCCGGCCAGCCCACGCTCGCCCGGCCACAGTAGACCGGCCAACCAGAGCTCATCGGCGGGGTCGTCGCTGAAGGCGTGCACGTCCACGCCGATGCCCACGCGGGTGTCGAGGACGTCCCGGTCCGTCCCGAAGAGGAGCGCGGCGCGGTTGAGGTCCCAAGCGGTCGTGATCTTGAAGGCGAGTTCGTCGCCGGCGATCACTCGCACGGGATGACCGATCGCCGAGACCAGGCCGGCGTCATCCGTCGCCTCGTGCCCGGCCTCGGCGTATGCCCGCTCGAGAATCGCCCGCGGGAAGCCCTGCGGGGTCTGGACCGCGGTCAGGTGGGAGCGGTCCACCGTCTCCTGGACCACGTCGACGGTCACGCGCTTCACCGTGTCGGCCACCGGCAATCCGGGGATGACGCCGTCGCCGCTCGCCCGCACCTCGGCGATCACGCGGTCGAACTGGCTGCTGGGGGTGAGGGCTCGAGCCGCGTCGTGCACGAGGACGGTGCCCACAGACGGGGACAACGCGGCGAGACCGTTCTGCACGGATTGCTGCCGGGTGTCGCCTCCCGCGACCACGGCGACGAGTGCCTCCGACTGTCCGGCGGCCAACCCCAGCAGCTCTCGGGCGCTCTCGTCGTACTCCGGCGGTGCCACCACGACGACCTGCACGGGCTCGGCGATTCCGAACACGCGGGTCAGCGTATGCGCGAGCATCGGCCAGCCGGCAAGGTGCACGAAGGCCTTCGGTATGCCGGCGCCGAGGCGTGTCCCGCTGCCGGCCGCGACGACGATGACGGCGACATCCGGCTGCGATTCCATGCGTTCAGGCTATCGAAACGCCGACGAGGGCGGTGCCGCAACGGCACCGCCCTCGGCGTCAAGCAGTGACTAGGAGGCGAGGACCTCGTCGAGGACGGTCGACGCCTTCTCCTCGTCGGTCTTCTCGGCGAGCGCGAGCTCGGAGATGAGGATCTGACGTGCCTTGGCGAGCATGCGCTTCTCGCCGGCGGAGAGTCCGCGATCCTGGTCGCGGCGCCACAGGTCGCGGACGACCTCGGACACCTTGATGACGTCGCCGGATGCCAGCTTCTCGAGGTTCGCCTTGTAGCGGCGCGACCAGTTGGTCGGTTCCTCGGTGAACGGAGCACGCAGCACCTCGAACACGCGGTCGAGGCCCTCCTTGCCGATGACGTCGCGAACGCCGACCAGGTCGACATTCTCAGCAGGGACCTCGATCGTCAGATCACCCTGGGTGACGTTCAGCTTGAGGTAGACCTTCTCTTCGCCCTTGATGATCCTGGTCTTGACTTCGGTGATGGTTGCCGCACCATGATGCGGGTAAACGACGGTTTCGCCGACCTCGAAAAGCATGAATAGTTGTCCCTTCAGCAGCGTCCAGTTTACCACAGCGGATCGCGTGGTAAGGTTCGCCTCCGCCCGGCCGGCCACGGGGGCCCGCGATGCATGCAGTAGGCTTTCAGCGGGTTTTCGAGTGATCTGTGGAGGGCACTGTGAGAGGGCGTATCGCGTCATCGGTCGTCATTGCGGCGGCCATTCTGGTCGGTACGGCCGGCTGCAACATGCTGGCCCCGCAGACCACCACCAAGCAGTACACCGCGAGCGACGGGATCAACACGAACGTCGGCTCGCTCGACGTCCGCAATGTCGTGATCATCTCCGACGATGGAGAGCGCGGCAACCTCGTCTTCACGGTCATCAACAACTCCGACCAGAAGGCCGCGCTGCGGGTGCAGTACGAGTCCCATGGGTCGAAGGACGCGATGACGGTCGCCGTCGACGCCCACGAGACCAAGCAGGTCGGCACCCCCGATGCGACGCGCACCCTCACGCTCGAGGGCATGGGCTCGCAGCCGGGATCGCTGTTCTCCGTCTACTTCCAGACGGGCCAGAAGCCGGGGAGCCAGATCCTCGTCCCCGTGCTCGACGGCGGCCTGCCGGAGTACGCCGACCTGGTCCCCGCCGGCTGAGCCTCTACTCCTCGAACCGGTAGCCGAGACCCCGCACGGTCACGAGCATCTGCGGCTCCGACGGGGTCCGTTCGATGCGCGACCGGATGCGCTTGATGTGCACGTCGAGCGTCTTGGTGTCGCCGAAGTAGTCGCTGCCCCAGACCCGGTCGATGAGCTGGCCGCGGGTGAGGACGCGCCCGGCGTTCCGGAGCAGGAACTCGAGCAACTCGTATTCCTTGAGGGGCATGGGGGTGTCGACGCCGTCCACGGCGACGGTGTGGCGTTCGACGTCCATGCGCACCGTACCGGCCTCGAGGACGTTGTCCTCGTCCTGACCGGTGTCTACCTGTCGGCGGAGGACGGCCCGGATTCGGGCGAGCAGCTCGCGGGTCGAGTACGGCTTCGTCACGTAGTCGTCCGCTCCGAGCTCGAGGCCGACGACGATGTCGACCTCGGAGTCCTTGGCGGTGAGCATGATGATCGGCACGCCGGAACGCTGCCGGATCTCACGGCAGACCTCGGTGCCCGAGAGTCCCGGGAGCATGAGGTCGAGGAGGATCAGGTCGCTGCCGACGCGGTCGAACTCCGCCAGGGCGGCAGGTCCATCTGCGGCGATGGTGACGTCGTAGCCCTCGCGTTCCAGTAGGAAGGCCAGCGGCTCGCTGAGCGCGGTCTCGTCCTCGACGAGCAGGATGCGGGTCATCGTGATTCCTTTCCGGATGCGGTGCTGCTGGACTCGGCTTCTGGCAGACGGATGGTGAACGTCGATCCGCGGCCCGCCTGGGACCACACGCGAACGTCGCCGCCGTGGTTCTGCACGGCGTGCTTGACGATGCTGAGGCCGAGGCCGGTGCCGCCCGTGTTGCGGGCTCGGGCCTCGTCGACGCGGAAGAAGCGCTCGAAGACGCGCTCGAGATCCTCTTCGGGGATGCCGACGCCCTGGTCGGTGACGGTGATCTCGACCACCCCGGCGTCACTGCGCACTCCGACGCCCACCCGGGTGCCGGGGAGCGAGTAGTTGATGGCGTTGGACACGAGGTTGTCGATCGCCGTAACCAGCAGCGTCTCATCGCCCCACACCTCGGCCCTGCTCTTGTTGCGTACGGCCAGGCCGACCTCGCGCGCCTCGGCGACGACGCGATTCTGGTCGATGGCCGCGGCGACGAGATCGTCGACGCGGAGCAACTCGGGAGTGGCCAGGGCGTCCTTGGCCTGCAGCCGGGACAGATCGATGATGTCCTGCGTGATGCGGGCCAGCCGCGCGGACTCCTCGCCCAGCCGGCGGGCGAAGCGGCGCACCTGGAGCGGTTCGTCCGCCGCCATCTCGAGGGCCTCGGCGAGAAGGCCGACAGAGGCGATGGGCGTCTTCAACTCGTGCGAGATGTTCGCGATGAAGTCGCGGCGAACCTCCTCGAGCCGGAGCGACTCGGTGTGGTCGTCGGCGATCAGCAGCACGTAGCGCGAGCCGAGGCGGGATGCCCGAGCCTCCAGCAGCAGGCTGGCGTCGCCGAATCGACCGCGCGCGACGGTGAGCGTCTCCTGCTCCGGCTCGCCCGTCGAACGGACGCGAGCGAGGAGGTCGACGACCTCGGGATGCACCAGCACGTCGTTGCGTACGAGGCCGAGCGAGATGGCGCGAGCCGAGGCCTTGAGCACGTTGTTGGACGGATCGACCACGAGCGCGGCGGTGTCGAGCGCATCCAGAACCTGTCCGATGCCGTCGGGGACGCCGGGATTGACCACCGTCGCTGCGTGCTCCCCGCGCCGCGCGGCCACGAGCAGCAGGGCGACGACGCCGGCGCCGATCACCAGGCCGAGTGCCAGGGAGATCAGCACCAACCAGGTGGAATCCATGGGATCAGAGTAGTGTCTGCATCCGGAGCGGCTCGGCGGCACCGGCCATCACGGCCGTCTCCTTCAGTCAATGTTCAAGGTCACGGCACCGGGCGTTAACCTGACGGCGGCAACATGGCCCGCGGGGCTCGCCCGGGTTCCGATACCCGCACGCCCGCCGTGCGACGCAGCAGAAATGGGTCACGACAGTGCGTGAAGTCTTCCAGGCCGAGCTCCGCGAATTGCAGGACGGACTCGTGCAGATCGCCGAGCTGGTCGCCTCGTCGATCGACAAGGCGACGCGTGCGTTCAACGAGTCGAACGTCACGCTCGCCGAGGAGACCATCGGAGACGACGACCGCATCGACGGTCTCGCGCTGAAGCTCGACGAGCTCGCGATCACGATCCTGGCGCGCCAGAACCCGGTCGCACGCGACCTGCGCATCGTCGTGAGCGCGCTGCGCATCAGCGCCTCGCTCGAGCGAATGGGAGATATGGCGGCGCACATCGCGCAGCTCGCGCGGTACCGGTTCCCCGACAAGGTGGTGCCGAAGAGCCTGCGTCCGACGTTCGCCGAGATGGGCAGGCTCGATGTCGAGATCGCGCACATGCTCGCCGAGCTTCTTCGCACGCAGGATGTGGAACTCGCCGAGACGATCCGCAACGAGGACGACAAGGTCGACGCGCTCCACCTGGCCGTGTTCGACAAGGTGCTCGGTGAGACCTGGAAGGGCGGCACCGTCGACACGGTCGACGCCACCCTCGCCAGCCGCTACCACGAGCGGTTCGCCGACCACGCCGTCTCGATCTCCAAGAAGGTGCAGTACCTGGCCACCGGCGACTGGGTGCCGGAGAGCTAGCTCTTCTTGCCCTGGTTGGCCACTGCGGCCGCGCCGGCAGCTGCCGCCTCGGGGTCGAGGTACACCGCGGGCTCGGTGGGCATCAGGTCGTCGCCCAGCTTGTAGACCAGCGGGATGCCCGTCGGGATGTTCAGTTCGGCGATGTCGTCGTCGCTGATGCCGTCGAGGTGCTTGACGAGCGCGCGCAGCGAGTTGCCGTGCGCGGTGACGAGGACGACCTTCCCGTCGCGCAGGTCGGCCGAGATGTCGGACTCCCAGTAGGGCAGCATGCGCGCGATGACGTCCTTGAGGCACTCCGTCCTCGGGAGTTCGGCATCCGTCAGGTTCGCGTAGCGCGGGTCCCCGACCTGGGAGTACTCGGCGTCGTCCTCGAGCGGGGGCGGGGGGACATCGAACGAGCGCCGCCACAGCATGAACTGCTCCTGGCCGTACTTCTCGAGCGTCTCCGCCTTGTCCAGCCCCTGCAGGGCGCCGTAGTGGCGTTCGTTCAGCCGCCAGCTGCGCCGCACGTCGATCCACAGCCGGTCGGCCTCCTCCAGCGCGATGTCGGCGGTCTGGATGGCGCGGGTGAGAACGGAGGTGTGGAGCACGTCGGGTAGCAGGCCGGACTCGGCGAGGAGCTCGCCGGCACGTTTCGCCTCGGCGCGGCCCTGATCGGACAGCCGCACGTCGACCCATCCGGTGAAGAGGTTCTTCTGGTTCCAGTCGCTGTTCCCGTGACGGAGCAGGATGAGGGAGTGAGGCGCAGTCATGCCTCCAACCTAGCGCTCCCGAGCATCGCGCCTCAGGCTGCCGGAAGCAGCGCTCGAGCCTCGTCGGCGGGCAGGCCCGTCGCGACGAGCGCATCGACCAGATAGGGCCGCACGCCCTGCACGAGGTTGCGGTCGGCGAAGTCGGCGTCCGGGAGCATGGCGACCGGGTCGAGGTGGCGGGCGAGCTCCGCGAAGGACTGGCGGGCGACCGGCTGCTGGGCGACATCCGTCAGCGAATCCCTGAGCAACGACACGCACAGCGCCATGCGATCGAACAGGTCGGCGGCCGCCGGCCGCTCGTCGCCGTCACGCACGACGTAGAGCGCACGCCGCGCGATCACGCGCAGGCTGCGGGTGCACAAGTCGAGCGAGTCGACCATGGTGGCCTGGCGCGCGAGGTCGAATCGACTGCGGCGCAAGAACGGCGAGAGCCGCACGATCGCGAGTCCGGACTCGACGGATGCCTTCCAGTCCGCACTCACCGGGTCGAGCGAGCGTGCACGTGCCAGAGCGCCCGCTGCGATCTCCCCCGATCCCGTGCGTGCCGAATCGGCGAGCTCCCGGAGAACGCGTTCGTGCGAGCCGATCAGGCGGCGACCCGCTCGAGTGGCGGCCCGACGGGGATCCCTCGGAATCAGCGCCGTCGCCAACAGCGCGAACACGCCGCCGATGAGAGCGTCGATGGTGCGCGTGAACGGTCCGCCCGCGGGGATCGGAGAGAGCATGACGAGCGAGCACTGCACCGCAGCCGCGACGGCGAAGGAGGCAGCGGGCGAGAGGAAGCGGGCGATGAGCATGGTGGCCGCCAGCGCTATCGCGTACTGCACCACCCCCGCACCGAAGCCCAGCAACAGCACCTCGGCGAGGGCGATGCCGAGCGTCATTCCCAGAACGGTCTCCAGCACCCGGACGGGCCGGGCGTCGCGCACGAACCCGAGGGCCGAGATGGCGACGATCGCCGCGAGGAGCGGGGAGGCGTGCCCGACCACGAAGTAGGCGAACGACCACGCCGCGATGGCCGTCACCGTGATCTGGAGCACGGCGGGCAGGCTGTCAACCAGCCGGCGCCCGGCCGACGCCGCGTCGAGGCGGCGGAAGATCACCGACGAACGCCGAGGCGTGGCAGCCGCGGAATGCCGGCGGTCGCCCCGGCCTCGGGCGGAACGACGACGACCTGCGCTGCGGCGACGGTCTCGCCGGTCTCGGCCGTGCGGACCTCGAGCGGTGCGTCAGCGGGGACGCCGCGACGGATGACCGCGAGCGCGATCGGCCCGAGCTCATGGTGGATGGCGCTCGAGGTGACCGAACCGCACACCCGCCACCCCGCCTCGGACTCGGGTCGCGTGCGCTCGGCGAGCACCTCGTCTCCGTGGGCCGGAAGCACGGTGTCGGATCCGTCCAGGTGCAGCATGACCATCCGGCGGGGCGGGTGGCCCAGGTTGTGCACCTTGGCCACCGTCTCCTGACCGCGATAGCAGCCCTTGTCGAGGTGCACGGCGGTGCGCAGCCAGTCGAACTCGTGCGGGATGGCCTTCTCGTCGCCCTCGGTGCTCAGCCGCGGCCGCCAGGCGGCGATGCGCAGGGCCTCGAGTGCGAGAATTCCCGCTGCGGTCCGGCGGCCGTCGGCGACCTCGGCCGCCAGCTGCGTCAAGCGTTCTCGCGTGACGATGGCCAGGCTGAGGGCCCAGTCGGCGGCCGGGTGGTCATCGGGGATGGCGTACTGCCATCCGCCTCGGACGCCCTGCGCCCACGGGTCGCTCCAGACCAGCGGAACTTCACCCTCGACCACCGCGCCGACGCTGGACGCGTCAGCCGCCATGGTTCCGATGACGGCGAGGTCGACGCTGCGGTCGGCCAACTCCACGCGCAGCATGAAGCGCATGCGGCCGAGCCAGGCGTGCAGGGCAGGCGACTCGGCCCCCTCGGTCACGAGCCACGTCGTCGCGCCGTCGTCGAGCACGCGGACGTCGAATTCGATGTGACCGTTGGGGTCGAGGAAGAGCGTCTCGGCGCTCTCGCCCGGCGCGAGCCGATCGAGCTTCTGGCTGGCGAGCGAGTTGAGCCAGCTGAGGCGGTCGGGGCCGGCGACGGAGAGGATGCCGTAGGTCGAGAGGTCGACGATCGCCGAGCCGTCCTCGAGTCGGCGCTGCTCGACCAGCGGATTGCCGTAGTGGGCGACCAGCCCCTCGTCGATGCCGCCGGCGGCCACGGCGCCCGGCAGGCTCAGGAACGGGGATGTCAGCATCATTCGACCTTCGCCAGTCGTGCGGAGGCGTGCGTGCGCAGCTCCTGGCCGAGAGCAGCGATGTCCCACGCCCAGAGCAGGTGGGAATCGACGAGGCCGTACAGGCGCGTCGCGGCCGCATAGGGCTTGGCGCCCTGCGTGCGCATCACGGCATCCGTGGCCAGGTCGACGCGCGGACCCTTCACCTGACCGAGATAGAGCTCGGACACTCCGTCCGGGTGAACCAGCGAGACCTCGATGTCGAACCCGCCTGCGCCGTTCCGGAGCGTCTCGACGGCGGCCGGATTGGTGAACGGGCGGGTGCCGGTCGCGGGAAGCATCCCCGGGCCCGCGTCGCCGTCGCCCAGGGGCCGGCTGATGCGCCAGTAGCCCATCTCGTCGACCAGCGGAGTGGTCTCCGTGTCGGGATCGACGGGGAACAACCACGTTGACGAGGTGTAGTTCAGGTGCGACAGGCCGTCGTGGCTGAAGCTGATGCGCTGGCCGAACTCGTGGGTGACGGAGTCATCGCCGATGACGTAGTCGATGACTCCCGAGCCCTCCCAGACGCCGAGCAGCCAGGACAGCGGCACGAGCTCGGCCGGAAGGTCGACGGGAAGCTCGATCATCGTCGGTTACCGCTGCCCCCGGAAGAGCTTGTAGACGACGACGGCCGACGTCCACGCGATAGCGAGGCTCGCGAGCCCGAGGAGCCCGAGGTAGAACAGTTCAAGAGCGGCCATGATGCCAGTTTAGGGCACGCCTCAGAGCGTGATCGCGATGACGATGGCACCGATCGCGCTCACCACGACCGCGCCGACGATGGACAGGGTGACCCGATCGACGAATCCGTCGCGTCGACGCGTCGCCAGTTGGATGCAGAAGGCGATCAGCGTGCAGATCGCGAGCGAGAGGGCGAGGCCTCCGAAGCGCTCCGACGGGGCGAGGACGGTGCCGGAGACGACCGCCCCGACGGCGGCGAGCAACCAGACGGGCACGACGCTCGCGAGCGTGAGCGTTCGCGTCATGGGTGATTCGACATCCGTCATGAACCCATTGTGACGGGTCTGTGACGCTTCGACGACGCGTGGGGGACGCCAGATGTCGTTCAGGTGTCGAGGAGTGTTCCCGTAGGATGGCGCTACGAACGAGCTGGAGGATGCGCGTGGCGCAGTTGTTGATCCTGACGTCGGCAGTCAACAATGAAGTTCTCCCCGCCCTCGGCCTGCTGAGCCACCGGGTCCGACAGATTCCCGCGGACCCGCAGCAGCTCGTCACGGCGCCCGATTCCGATGCCATCGTTGTCGACGCTCGCGTCAACCTGGCCAGCGCCAAGGCCCTCTGCCAGATCCTGCGGACCACCGGCATCTCCGTTCCCCTACTTCTCGTGCTCACCGAGGGAGGCATGAGCGGCGTCAGCCCCGACTGGGGAGTCGACGACATCATGCTCGAGACGGCCGGTCCGGCCGAGGTGGAGGCCCGCATCCGTCTCGCCCTGGGTCGGGTCGCTCCCGAGACCAACAGCCGCATCCAGACCTCGGGCGTCGTCATCGATGAGGCCAGCTACTCCGCCAAGGTGCGCGGCAAGCCGCTCGACCTCACGTTCAAGGAGTTCGAGCTTCTGCGCTTCCTCGCGACGCATCCATCGAGGGTGTTCACGCGGGAGCAGCTGCTCAGCGAGGTCTGGGGTTACGACTACTTCGGCGGCACGCGCACCGTCGACGTGCACGTGCGGCGTCTGCGGGCCAAGCTCGGCGACCTGGAGAGCCTCATCGGCACGGTTCGGAACGTCGGCTACCGCTTCAATGTGCACGAGGAGGACGAGGAGCCGGCTCCCACCCGGTGAGCGCCGTCATCCGGTAACCCGAGCGTCACCTCGTGATGCCAAGATGGGTGGATGGACGTCGACAACCTCATCGATACCGACCTGGCAAGCGAGGTCGACGACGACTTCGAGCCCCTCGACCCCGCCGGCGACGCCTCCCTCCCCGAGGAGCGCTACCTCGACCGCGAGCTGAGCTGGCTCGCCTTCAACCAGCGCGTGCTCGAGCTGGCGGAGGATCCCGACCTGCCTCCGCTGGAGCGGGCCAACTTCCTCGCCATCTTCGCCACCAACCTCGACGAGTTCTTCATGGTGCGGGTGGCCGGGTTGAAGCGTCGCATCCTGACCGGCCTCGCGGTTCCGACGAACGTGGGAAGGGCGCCCGTCGACGTGCTCTCCGACGTGTCGGCGAAGGCCCACGAGCTCCAGGAGC
Organism: Orlajensenia flava; assembly: GCF_004801905.1. GTDB lineage: Bacteria > Actinomycetota > Actinomycetes > Actinomycetales > Microbacteriaceae > Orlajensenia > Orlajensenia flava. Next base: position 1,061,922 of record NZ_SSSN01000003.1, read on the forward strand.
GGCACGCTCAGGCCTACAGCGAGCTCGTCCGGCCGGCACTCGCCGAGAACGGCATCGTCATCGTCACGTGGGACGAGCTCGACGAGGACGAGCGCCAGCGGCTGCACGACTACTTCTCCCGGCAGATCTTCCCGGTGCTGATGCCTCTCGCCGTCGACCCGGCGCATCCGTTCCCCTACATCTCCGGGCTCTCGCTCAACCTCTCGGTGCGGGTGCGCAACTCCAAGACCGGCAAGCAGGAGTTCGCCAGGCTCAAGGTGCCCCAGATGCTCCCGCGCTTCCTCGAGATCGCGTTCGACGGCGGGGGGCAGCGGTTCATCGCTCTCGAGGAACTCATCGCCAACTTCCTCGGCGACCTCTTTCCCGGCATGGAGATCCTCGACCACCACGTCTTCCGTGTGACCCGCAACGAGGATGTCGAGGTCGACGAGGACGAGACCGAGAACCTCATCAAGGCCCTCGAGAAGGAGTTGCTGCGGCGGAGGTTCGGGCCCCCCATCCGACTCGAGATCAGCAATGACATGGACGACCTGACGCTCGGCCTGCTCGTGCGCGAGCTCGACGTCACCGACAAGGAGGTCTACCGCCTCCCATCGCCGCTCGACCTGGGCGGCCTGTTCGACATCGCCAAGATCGACCGCCCCGACCTGCACTACCCGACCCACGTTCCGACGACGAGCGCCCGGCTCATGCCGAGCGAGCCGAACATGCGGCCAGACATCTTCGCGGCCATCTCACGTGGTGACGTGCTGCTGCACCACCCGTACGAGTCGTTCGCGACGAGCGTGCAGGCGTTCATCGAGCAGGCCGCCGCCGACCCCGACGTCCTGGCCATCAAGCAGACGCTGTACCGCACGTCGGGTGACTCCCCCATCGTCGAGGCGTTGATCGACGCAGCCGAGTCGGGCAAGCAGGTGCTCGCCCTGGTGGAGATCAAGGCCCGCTTCGACGAGCAGGCCAACATCAGCTGGGCGCGCAAGCTCGAGAAGGCCGGCGTGCACGTGGTCTACGGCCTCGTCGGCCTCAAGACGCACTGCAAGCTCGCTCTCGTCATCCGTCAGGAGAAGGGCGAGTTGCGGCACTACAGCCACATCGGCACGGGCAACTACAACCCCAAGACGAGCCGCATCTACGAGGACCTCGGACTGCTCACGGACGACGACCAAGTGGGCAAGGACCTCACGCGCCTGTTCAACGAGCTGTCGGGCTACGCGATCGAGAAGAAGTTCAAGCGCCTGCTCGTCGCTCCGCTGCACCTGCGCAAGGGACTGCTGCGTCACATCGCGCAGGAGACCACGAACGCCCTCGACGGCAAGCCGGCACGCATCCGCATCAAGGTCAACTCGATGGTCGACGAGGCCATCATCGACGCGCTCTACCGTGCGTCGAACGCGGGCGTGCCCGTCGACATCTGGGTGCGGGGCATCTGCAGCCTCATGCCGGGCGTCGAGGGGATGAGCGAGAACATCCGGGTGCGTTCCATCCTCGGCCGCTACCTCGAGCACTCCCGCATCTTCTCGTTCGAGAACAACGGCGACCCCCACGTCTTCATCGGCAGTGCGGACATGATGCATCGCAACCTCGACCGTCGCGTCGAGGCACTCGTGCGCCTGATCGACCCCAGCCAGTTGGACGAGATCGACAGCCTGTTCAGCAGGGCGATGGACGACAAGACCTCCTCGTGGTGGCTCGGCAGCGACGGCGTGTGGGTGCGCCACAACCTGGCCGACGACGGCACCCTGCTCGACGACATGCAGAACACCCTCATGAAGGAGATCAGCCTGCGGCGTCGACCCGGGAGGACGCGGTGACGGCGACTGCCGTCTACGCTGCCGGCGCCGTCTGCTGGCGTGAGGTCGACGGAAAGCTCATGATCCTCGTCGTCCACCGCACGGTGCACGGCGATGTGACCATCCCCAAGGGCAAGGTCGACCCCGGCGAGTCGCTGCCTCAGACTGCCGTGCGCGAGATCGAGGAGGAGACCGGCCTCTCCGTCGCCCTCGGCGTTCCCGTCGGAATCTCGCGCTACCCGCTCTCGGGCGGGCGCAGCAAGATCGTGCACTACTGGTCGGCCGAGGCGACGGATGACGCCATCCGTCGCTCCACCTTCGTCCCCAACGGCGAGATCGCGGCGCTCGAGTGGGTGAGCATCAAGAAGGCCCGCGGCTACCTCTCCTATGCGACCGACGTGGAGATCCTCGAGAACTTCGCCGCCCTCGTCGAGTCGGGCGTGACGCGCACCTTCGCCATCATCGCGCTCCGTCACGCCAAGGCCCTTCCGCACGAGGCATGGGACGGGACGGATGCCACCCGCCCCCTCTCGGAGCGCGGGGTGCGGCAGGCGGCGTCGATCGTCGACACCCTCGCCGCGTTCCGCCCCAAGCGCATCGTCACGAGCGACGCCACCCGCTGCGTCACGACCGTCACGCCCCTGTCGGTGGCGAGCGGCATCGAACTCAAGCGCACCGCGTCGATCAGCCAGGACGCCTACGACGCTGGCGAAGCCGACATCCGCGCCGTGGTGGGCAAGCGCGTGCGCTCGCGCAAGACTGCCGTGCTATGCAGTCACGGCCCTGTGCTGCCGACCCTCATGAGGGAGATCGCGCTCGCCACCGGGACCCCGGTCGGCGCGTACGTGACGGATGCCGCCGCCCTCGAGACCGCCGCGTTCTCCGTCGTGCACCTCTCGCAGACGAATCCCTCCTCCGGCATCATCGCGATCGAGACGCACGCACCACGGGTCTGACGGGCGCTCCCGTGTGCGAAGGCGTCCGGCGGCGTTAAGCATCCGTTCACCTTGCAGGGGTCTGTGCTTAACGCACCGCGCCTACCTTCGAGACGAGCCGGAACCGGCTCTCCCCCAAGCACCAGCACCCTTGAAAGGGACCTCAGTGAACCTCAAGCGTCTCGGCGCCCCGATCGTCCTCGCGGTCGTCGCCACCATCGCTCTGTCTTCGTGTGCAGCCAACGAAGCACCCGCCGAATCCGGCAGCACCACCACCGCAGCAGCCGAGAAGTTCTCCGGAACGCTCAACGGCATCGGATCCTCCGCCCAGGGCGCCGCGCAGACCACCTGGGTCGCCGGCTTCCAGCAGAACAACCCCGACGCGACCATCAACTACGACCCGCAGGGCTCAGGCGCCGGTCGCACGAGCTTCATCTCGGGCGCAGCCGACTTCGCCGGCTCGGACGCGGCCCTCAAGGACACCGAGCTCGCCGGAGCGTTCGCGCTCTGCGCAGCCGGCACCAAGGGCATCGACCTGCCGGTCTACATCTCCCCGATCGCCATCGCGTACAACGTCGACGGTCTCAAGGACCTGAAGCTCGACGCCGACACCATCGCGGGCATCTTCAGCGGTGCCATCACCACGTGGGACGACGCCAAGATCAAGGCCCTGAACAAGGACGCCACCCTGCCGTCCGCCCCCATCACGGTCGTGCACCGCTCCGATGACTCGGGCACCACGCAGAACTTCACCGAGTACCTCGCGGCCAACGCGAAGACCGTGTGGACCTCGCCGGCATCGCAGACCTTCCCCTTCCAGGTGGGCGACGCGGCCAAGGGCACCTCGGGTGTCGCCGACGCGACCAAGAACGCGGCCAACTCGATCACCTACATCGACGAGTCCGGTTCGGCCGGTCTCTCGATCGCGCAGCTCAAGGTCGGCGACTCGTTCGTCAAGCTGAGCGCTGCCGGTGCCGCGGATGTCGTCTCGAAGTCCCCGATCGCCAGCGGCCGTGAGGACAACGACCTCGCCATCGCGATCGACCGCACCAACACCGACAAGAACGCCTGGCCGCTCGTGCTGGTCAGCTACGTCATCGCCTGCCAGCAGTACCAGGACGCCGACAAGGCCGCCCTGGTCAAGGGCTACGTGAACTACATCGTCACCGATGCAGCTCAGAAGGCCGCGGCAGAGCAGGCCGGTTCGGCTCCGCTGTCCGCCGACCTCGCCAAGAAGGTCGCTGCGGCAGCCGCCACCATCAAGTAGCATCACCCCACACCATTCGGCCCGAGCGGAACTCCGCTCGGGCCGAATGGCCGGTTCACCACCCGATCTGCCGAGACCACGGAAAGTGCGGTAATGACCAGCGCAACACTGTCGACACCGAAGGCGAAGGCCCGTCTCGGCGACCGCGTCTTCTCCGCGAGCACCGTCGTGGCGGGGTCCCTCATCCTGGCGACGCTGGCCGCCGTCGCGATCTTCCTCGTCGTCCAGAGCCTGCCGGCGATCTTCGCGAAAGCGGGAACGCTCCCCAACGACGCGGCCAACTTCTGGACGTACGTCTGGCCGCTCGTCTTCGGCACCATCTGGGCGGCACTCCTCGCCCTCATCGTCGCGACCCCGCTCTCCATCGGCATCGCGTTGTTCATCTCGCACTACGCCCCGCGTCGCGTCGCTCAGAGCCTGGGCTACATCATCGACCTCCTCGCGGCGGTGCCGTCCGTGGTCTTCGGACTCTGGGGCATCGCGACCCTGTCCGGTTTCGTCCAGCCGTTCTACACCTGGCTCGGCGCGAACCTGGGTTGGTTCCCGTTGTTCGCCCCGCCGATCTCCGGCACCGGCCGCACCATCCTCACCGCTGCGCTCGTGCTCGCCGTCATGGTCATCCCGATCATGACCGCCATCTGCCGCGAGGTCTTCCTGCAGACGCCGCGCCTCCACGAGGAGGCCGCCCTGGCGCTCGGAGCCACGCGCTGGGAGATGGTGCGGATGGCCGTCCTGCCGTTCGCGCGGTCCGGCATCATCTCGGCCATCATGCTGGGCCTCGGTCGCGCACTCGGTGAGACCCTGGCGATCGCGATGGTGCTCTCGCCCGCGATCGTCGTCAAGTTCGCCGTGCTGCAGGCGCAGAGCCCCAACACCATCGCCGCGAACATCGCCCTGCAGTTCCCCGAGGCGACCGGCGTCTCCGTGAACGCGCTGATCGCATCCGGTCTCGTCCTCTTCGTCGTGACACTGTTGATCAACATGCTCGCGCGCTACATCGTCAACCGCCGCAAGGCCTTCTCGGGAGCGAACTGATGACAACGGCCACCCTGCGGGCGACCTCCCTCCCCAACTCGCTCACCGCCGGCAAGCTGCCTCGCGGCACCACCTGGATGGTGCTCGTCGGCAGCTGGATCGTCTTCGGCGCCATCTTCGGCGTCATCGCCGCGGCGGGCGGCGGTGCCAAGAGCTTCAACATCGTCGGGGCCGTCTTCTTCGGAACGGTCCTGTTCGATGTCGTGATCTTCGTCATCTCCCTGCTCGTCGAGGGCATCCGCAAGGCGCAGGACCGCTTGGTGACCTCGCTCGTGGCCACCGCGTTCATCATCGCGCTGCTGCCGCTGATCTCGCTGGCGTGGACCGTGGTCAGCAACGGCCTGGCCCGATTCGACATCGCCTTCTTCTCCCAGTCCATGCGCAACGTCATCGGTGAGGGCGGCGGCGCGCTGCACGCCATCGTCGGCACCCTGCTCGTCACGCTGGCGGCGGCGATCATCTCGGTGCCGATCGGCCTGCTGACCTCGATCTACCTGGTCGAGTACGGTCGCGGCATGCTCGCCCGCGGCATCACGTTCTTCGTGGATGTGATGACCGGCATCCCCTCGATCGTGGCCGGCCTGTTCGCCTACGCCCTGTTCGCGCTGTTCTTCGGGCCGGGCATCCGCAGCGGCTTCATGGGAGCGATCGCGCTCTCGGTGCTCATGATCCCGGTGGTCGTGCGCTCGAGCGAGGAGATCCTGCGCCTCGTGCCCAATGAGCTGCGCGAGGCCTCCTACGCGCTAGGCGTGCCCAAGTGGCTCACCGTGCTGCGCATCGTGCTGCCGACCTCGCTCGCCGGCCTCACCACAGGCATCATGCTGGCCATCGCGCGCGTCATCGGCGAGACCGCGCCGCTGCTCATCGTCTGCGGCTTCACCACCAGCATGAACTACGACCTGTTCAAGGACCGGATGATGACCCTCCCGGTCTTCGTGTACACGCAGTACACGCAGGCGGCCGGCCTCAACGCGCAGGCCTCGATCGATCGCGCCTGGACGGCTGCGCTCGCCCTCATCCTCATCGTGATGCTGCTCAACCTCGCCGGCCGCATCATCGCCAAGATCTTCGCCCCCAAGTACGGCCGCTGAGCCGACCGCCGATCCAAGGAATCCACACGTGTCCAAGCGCATCGAGGTCAACGACCTCAACGTCTACTACTCCAGCTTCCTGGCCGTCGAGGACGTGTCCCTGACCATCGAGCCCCGCACCGTGACGGCCTTCATCGGGCCGTCAGGATGCGGCAAGTCGACCTTCCTCCGCACGCTCAACCGCATGCACGAGGTGATCCCCGGTGCTCGCGTCGAGGGCGAGGTGCTCATCGACGGCAACAACCTCTACGGCGCCGGCGTCGACCCGGTTCTCGTGCGGCGCCAAGTGGGCATGGTCTTCCAGCGGCCCAACCCGTTCCCCACCATGTCGATCGGCGACAACGTGCTCGCGGGCGTCAAGCTCAACAACCGACGCATGTCCAAGAGCGACTCCGAGGCGCTCATCGAGCAGTCGCTGCAGGGCGCCAACCTGTGGAACGAGGTCAAGGACCGCCTCGGGCAGCCGGGCTCCGGCCTCTCGGGCGGCCAGCAGCAGCGCCTCTGCATCGCCCGCGCGATCGCGGTCTCCCCCGAGGTGATCCTCATGGACGAGCCGTGCTCGGCGCTCGACCCGATCTCGACGCTCGCCATCGAGGACCTCATCGAGGAGCTCAAGCAGGAGTACACGATCGTCATCGTGACGCACAACATGCAGCAGGCCAGCCGCGTGTCCGACAAGACCGCCTTCTTCAACATCGCGGGAACCGGCAAGCCGGGCAAGCTCATCGAGTACAGCGACACGACGACGATCTTCTCGAACCCGACCGTCCAGGCCACTGAGGACTACGTCTCCGGCCGCTTCGGTTGATTCCGGCCGCCCGAGCGGTTCCGGTCTTTCCGGCTGCGGTCGTTCCTGATCAGTTCCGCGGGCTCAGCAGGTAACGGGTGAAGGCATCCGTCGGCTCGGCGTCGATCGCGAGCGGCACGCCGTCGAGCTCGACGACGGGTGCTGCCAGGCGCACGCTGGACACCAGCCAGATCGCCTCGGCGCTCCGCAGTTCGTCGATCGTCATGTCCCGCTCGGCGACGGGATAGTCGTGAACGCGGATGTATTCGAACAGGCTCGCCTGCGTCGTGCCGGCGAGGATGGACCCGGAGGGCCGCGGGGTGACGAAGACGCCGTCGATGCGCGCGATGACGCTCGACGTCGGGCCCTCCATGACGAACCCGTCACTCGTCACGAAGATGGTGTCGTCTGCGCCGCGGCGACGCGCCTCACGCAGCGCGGCCATGTTCACCGCGTAGCTCAGGGTCTTGGCGCCCAGCAGCAGCCACGGCGCCCGCTCGGCCACGCCGTGGTCATAGCCGCGGTCGAGCGTGACGACACGGATGCCCTGAGTGCGCGCAGCGGTCGAGTCCGCCGCGGGGTTCACGCTCAGCCACGCAGTCGGCGCCGGACCGTGCTCGACGCCGCGGCTGAGCACGAGCTTCATGGCGAGTTCGCCCTCGGCCGGTACCTGCTCGAGGGCGAAGGAGATGGCCGCACGCCACTGGCGCAGGTTGGGTACCGGGAGCTCGCAGATCTCGGCGGAGCGCACGAGGCGGGCGAGGTGCGCCTCGGACTCCTGTACGTGCCCGTCGACGACGGCGATGGTCTCGAAGATGCCGTCGCCACGCTGCGTGCTGAGCTCGCCGACGCGGAGCGCCGGGGCATCCGCCGGCACGGCCCGGAAGGTTCCGTCCACCTCCGCATCGTCGTCGGCGGCGAGCGGATCGATGATGAGCGTGTACGGAAGGGCCATGCGACCGAGCCTACGCGGCGGCGGGCATGAGGATGGCCGGGCCGCAGAACGCCTCTCGGCGCGAGGCCGCTCGGAGCGGCGAATATTGGAGCCCGGGGTTACTGCGGCCCGGCCACGCTCCAGTGTAACCATCCGTCGCGTGCGGTATTCCCGCGGTCGGCGACGTCAGTCGGCCGGCGACGGCGGGGCGTCACTCGCGGCCGATGACGAGGCGGAGCGATCCGTCGAAGGTCGGCTGGGAGCGCAGGTCTCCACGACGATCGTCCCATGCTCCTGACGCGAGGTCGTCGCCGAGACGCCGCACGGCGAGTTCGGCGGCGTCGGCGGCGATGAAGCTCCACGCCGAGTTCGCCAGCCGTGCGCCCGGCTCGAGCAGCATCTCGGGACGACCGTAGTAGGCCTCGCCGAACCCGTCGGTGCAGTCGAGCGGAATCGGCACGGGCTCGATGACGCTCCGCCCACCCAATGCGGAGGCCAGGAGCTCGATGGAGGGATAACGAGCCGCCTCGGTCGCGATCACCTCGGGAGCGTACTCGGCCAGCCAGAACCGGTCGAGCGCCGTCGGGTCGCAGCTGAGGACGAGAACCGGGCCACGCGTCACTCGCCTCAGCTCGGCGAGCCCCGCGTCGAGGTCGCTCCACTGATGGACGGTGAAGGTGGCCAACGCAGCGTCGAAGCTGCCGTCGTCGAACGGCAGGTCCTCCGCCGTCGCGTCGATGGCCGGGGGCAATCCGGACGGTCGTTGCGCGCGCATGGTCGCCGACGGCTCGACCGCGGTCACGTGACGGTCACGGGGCTCGTACGATCCGGCCCCCGCCCCGACGTTGAGCACGGTGCGGGCCTCACCGAGGGCACGGATGATCTGCGTCGCGATGCGCGGATCGGGTCGTCGATAGCTCGCGTATCCCTCCCCGATCGTTCCGTAGTCGGCGTCGCCGGCGCTTCCATCGGCCGCTCGCGGTGACATCAGTCGAGCGAGTCCGTTCGCCACAGGCGTGCGCACGCCGAGAACTCGTCGGCCAGCTCCGCGAAGCGCAGTGCGCGTGTGGTGAGCTCGGTGGCACGCTCGGGGGCGGTGGCATCCGTATCATCGGCGAGGCTCGTGGCACCCGCGGCCATCACGCGGCAGAAGGCGCCCGCCCGGTCGAGGGCGACACCGAAGTCGCCCGCGAAGATGCCGCGGAGGATGGCGTCGGCGAGCGTGACGATGTCGTCGGGACTGGTGGGGTTCGGTGCTCCGGCCACCACCTGGTCGATGGTCGTGGAGACCTCGGTGCCGCGCTGGTACAGGAAGCTCGTTCCGGTCGGATCTTGGCGGATCAGCAGACGCACGAGGTACAGGCGCCACAGGGCGCCGGGCAGACTCCGGGCCGAGGCGCGCGACCAGAGCTCGGCGACCGCGTCGATGCCGTGCTCGTCGGTGTAGCCGACCAGCCGTTCGACGATCTCCGGGTCGGGATTCTCCCGCACGCGGCTCAGGAGCGCGTTCGCGGTCTCGTGCGCGACCCGGCTGAGCTGGGCGGGATCGTCTCCGCCGTGGAATGACTCGAAGACGCGCGAGGGGAACTTGGTGGGCTTGTGGATGCGGTCGGCCATCGGGCTCCTTCCGGTGCGTGTTCGCACAACGCTACGCGCATTCGCGGGCGGATGATCCGCGATAGATTGGGTGTTGCGGGCCTCTAGCTCAGTTGGTAGAGCAAGGGACTTTTAATCCCTGGGTCGTCGGTTCGAGCCCGACGGGGCCCACCTTGTTGGCAGTCAGGACTTCTGTTCCTTGCCCTTGTACAGTCCCCAGACGCCGTCGCCCCGTCGGCCGTGCGAGTCGACGAACGCCATGTGCACCCGGAAGCAGGCGGCGCGCAGAGTGAGGAAGTAGCCGACCAGCTCACCGCGGAATTCCGCGCGATAACCGACCTCCGAGCCCCGACGGACGAGTCGCACCCGGCCGTACTCGCGCTGGAAGGAATCGACCAGCAGCCACAGCCCGGGGATCGGTTCCACGGTCTCGAGCATGGGGTGCCAGTCGGCCATGACTAGAACATACGTTCGAATCTCTGCGACGGCAACTCGCCGCGGACAGTTCCCGGTCGGTCAGGTGGTGATGACGGCGATCGGATCCGTGGTCGGCTGCTTGGAGCCGCCAGCCGGTTCGACGGTGATTCCGACCTTGGCTCCGCTCGGGAGATTGCCGTCGAGCACGCGCCAGCTCGAGCCGTCGCTGAACAGCCCGGCGGATGTCGCGCCCGACGCGTCGATGTACCAGAGTTCGTAGGTCTTGTCCGAGGCCAGCGTGGACAGGCCCTTCGCCGTCACAGCCGATCGACCCTTCTCGGCCGACCAGGTGAGCGTCACCGTGCCGCCGCCGGACACCTCGGTGGTCGTCGTCTGCGCATCCGGGGCGTCCGTGATCGACGCCAGGACCCGCTGGGCGCTCCACCCGTTGGGGCCGGCGAACCCGGCGCCGACGAGCACCCCCGCCACCAGCAGTACCGCGGCAGCCGCCACGCCGATGATGCCGCCGGGGCGCTGGAACCAGCGCCGACGGGCTTCGCTCTCGCGGGGTCCGACGGGCGGCGGTTCGGCGCTCTCGGCAGCAGATGCATCCGTGGCCGGCAGCTCGGCGACGGGAGCCAGGTGGCGTCCCGTGGGCTGTGCCGGCACCTGCGGCGTCTCATCGAGCATCGCCATCAGGCGGTTCTTCAGCTCAGGCGGAGGCGAGACCGGCTCGATCTGCTCGGCGAGTCGGGCCGACGTGCCGGCGAACCCGTCGGCCTCGACACGCAGCTCGGGGAACTCGGCGAGTGCGCGCTCGTACTCGGCCTGCTCCTGATCGCTCAGGGCATCCAAGGCGTAGCCCGCGGCCAGGCCCTCCGCATTCTCACGGCTTGTCGCATCCGTCATGTCGTCACCCCCAGCACGTCTCTCAATCGAATCATTCCGTCGCGCAATCGCGTCTTGACGGTCCCCAGAGGAACCGAGAGCTTCGCGGCGATCTCGGTATGCGTGAGGCCGCTGTAGTAGGCAAGGGACACGCATTCGCGTTGCAGGTCGCTCAACTTCGACATGGCCTCGTGCACCTTCTCGTGCTCGATGCGCACCTCCGCCTCCTCGGCGACGGTGTCCACCGGCACGCCCAGGTCACGGACTCCGATGCGCATGTCGCGGTCGCGTGATGCCTGCGCGGAGCGGATGCGGTCGACGGCACGTCGGTGCGCCAGCGTGAACATCCACGACAGCGCGCTCCCCTTGGCCTGGTCGAATCGGGTCGACGTCTGCCAGATCTCGAGATACACGTCCTGCATCACCTCCTCCGATTGCGCCGGATCGACGATGAGGCGACGGATGAGGCCGAACAGACGGGAGGACGTCGCGTCGTAGAGATCGGAGAACGCACCACGATCGCCCGACGCGACGCGCTGCAGCAGGTCGTCTGCCGTGAGCGCGGCGACGGGCGCCTGGTCGAGGTCCTCTTCCACGGGCACCAGTCTTGCAGACGTGCGTCGCCAAGCCCGCCGGGTTGCGGGATGTCGCGTAAGGAGTACATGGCTCATCCCAACGTGAAGTGGTCGTCAGACAGGCCGGGGAGACCATTCGGTGAGGAGCCGATGCGTGAGCCACCGAGGTGGCCGGTGATTGCGGATGCGTTCACGGTGACCTCGGCTTTCTGATCTCACGAGGTATTCGTCGTCCTCGCGGGAACGGATTGGCGCCAGTGCGACTTTCTTGCGAGTCGCTCAGTCGACGGGCGCATCAGCCCACCAGCGCACGGAAGCCTCCCACCAGACGGATGCGCTGCTCGCTGGTCTTGGCGAGCGGCGTGACGGCCAGCGTCGTCACTCCCGCCTCGGCGAAAGCGGCGACGCGCTCCGCGACCTCGGCCGGCGAGCCGATGAGGTTGATGGCCTTGGCGAGCTCGTCGGGGACGGCGGCAGCCGCCTCGTCCTTGCGTCCGTCGAGGTACAGGTCCTGGATGAGGGCGGCCTCCTTCTCGAAGCCGTACATCGACACGAGGTCGTTGTAGAAGTTCTTGTCGCGCGCCCCCATGCCGCCGACGTACAGCGCGATCTGCGGCTTCACGAGCGGCAGCAGCGCATCCGCGTCATCGCCGATGTAGAGGGCGGGGCTGGCGAAGACCTCGAGGGCGGCGAGGGCGGGGTCGCGCTTGGCGGTTCCCGCGGCGATGGAGTCTCCCCAGACGTCCGCGGCGCGCTCGGGGTGGAAGAACATCGGCATCCATCCGTCGGCGATCTCGGCGGTCTGGCGGACGCTCTGCGGGCCGAGGGCGGCGATGACGATGGGGATCGAGTCGCGCACGGGGTGGTTGATGAGCTTCAGCGGCTTGCCGAGGCCGGTTCCCTTCTCGGCGGGAAGGGGGATCTGGTAGCTGCGGCCGTCGTACTCGAGGCGCTCCCGGCGCCAGACCATCCGGCAGATCTCGACGAGTTCCCTGGTGCGGCGCAGCGGCGCGTCGTACGGCACCCCGTGGAAGCCTTCGATGACCTGCGGACCCGATGCGCCGATGCCGAGAGCGAAACGTCCGTCGCTGACGTAGTCGAGTCCGGCAGCGGTCATCGCCGTGAGCGAGGGGGTGCGGGTGTAGATCTGCAGGATGCCGCTGGCGATCGTGATGGTCGACGTCGATGCGGCGAGGTAGCCGAGCTGGCTGACCGCGTCGAAGGAGTACGCCTCGGGCACGATGATGATGTCGAGGCCGGCCTTCTCGAGCTCGCCGACCTCGGCAGCGGTCTCGCGGAACCCACCGGCGTAGTTGAGCATCATTCCGATACGCATCTGTTGTTCGTCCTCACGTCGTCGTGGCGCGCCGATCTGCGCAGACCAGCGTCCAGTATCCCCCGCGCGCGCTGCCATCGCCGCACCGGAGAACGGATGCGATGTGTCGAGGGTGAGCCTGGTGGCTACGAGGCCTGAGTCGGGAACCCCGAGAAGCGGATGCCCCACCGCACGGTCCACGATGCGCCGGGCGCGAGGCGATGGAGCCCGGCACCCGAGTTGAAGGAGTTGGCCGGGCCGGTCATCGGTTCGACGGCCACCGCCCAGACGGCGCCGTCCTGCCCGGGAAAGGCATCCGTGTTGTAGACCTGCACGTAGCCGAAGTGCTCATCGGCCCACATCGCCACGGAACGGCCGTCGTCGGCGGTGATGGAGTGGCTGGACCGGCCGTCGACGATGTGCACGTCGGCCCAGGCGTCGTCGAGGTCGACGGCCCCGACCTTGACGCCTTCGCGGAGGTCGAAGCGGGTCCCGTTCACGGCAGTGGTGCCCGTGGGGTTCAGCCGCTCGTCGACGTCGATGTGGGTGTCGGCTGCGACGCGCACCGTGAGGTCGGCCGCCGAGAGGTCGCCGATGGTGAGGAACGGATGCGTGCCCACCGCGACCGGGGCCTCGCCCTCGCCGAGGTTGCGCAGCGTATGGGTGACCGTGATGCCGTCGTCGACGAGCTCGTAGGTGACCGACGTGTCGAGGTGGTACGGGTAGCCCAGCTGCGGGAACACCGGCGCCTCGAGCGTCACCGACGCATCGGAGTGCGCTGCCACCGTGTATGGCGAGTAGCGAAGAAGCCCGTGGATGGCGTTGTTCTTGGGGGGCTCGGTGATGGCGAGCTGCCGTTCGACGCCACCGTCGTCCCACCGGCCGTCGGGGATGCGGTTGGGCCATGGCACGAGCACGACCCCGGCGCACGACGGCGTCGGCGCATCCTCGGCGTAGCTCTGCACGATCTCGACGTCGCCGACACTCACCAGACGCAGGGATGCGCCGAGCTCGGTGACGATGGCACGCAGCTCACCGGCGGGCGATTCGCTGCGCAGTTCGTGCTGTTCTCCGGTGGGTGCGCTCATCGTTCCAGACTATCGATCGGGGTGGTGATCACGTCGAGGCCGGCGGATCGGAGGTCGTCGAGGGCGGCCGGCGTCGCGGCGGCGTCGGTGATGAGCGTGTCGACCTCGGCCAACCCGGCGATGCGGCCGAGGTGCACGCGCCCGAGCTTCGATGAGTCCGCGACGACGATCGCCCGATGGGCGGATCTGAGCATGCGCGTCTTCACGGCCGCCTCGGGAAGGTTGACGTTCGTGACACCGGCGGCGACGTCGACCCCGTTGCAACCCAGGAAGGCGATGTCGGCGTGGATGCGCTCGAGCACGACATCCGCCAACGGATCGACGAGCGAGTGCTGCAACGGGCGGAGCGCTCCGCCCGTGACGACCACCGTGAAGCGAGGGATCTCGCCCTCGAGCTCGAGGGCGATGGAGATGCCGTTGGTGACGACGGTGACGTCGTCGAGGTCGCTCCGGGCGCAGAGGGCGCGGGCGACGGCGAGCGTCGTCGTGCCGACGTCGAGAATGATGCTCTGGCCGCTCCGCACGAGCGATGCGGCCACCTCGCCGATTCGCTGCTTGGGCAGCACGGATGCGACAAGCGACTCCTCGAAGGACGTCTCGCGTTCGGCGCGATCAGCTGCCGCAGGCACCGCTCCGCCATGCACCCGCAGCACGTGACCGGCGTCGACGAGCGCGTCGAGGTCGGCACGGGCCGTCACGCCGGAGACGCCGAAGCTCTCCGCCAGTTCGCTGACCCGCACGAAACCCCGTTCAGCCACCGCGACGCGGATGCGCTCGCGGCGCACGACGGCGGGGAGGTTCTCATCCGTGGTCACGATCTCGATCTTTGCTTTCTTTGGTTTTCTTATCAAGTCGCAAGTCTTTGTTTCGACAAGCGAAGTCTTCTACAGTGGCAATGCCATGGACAACGACCTCCCTTCCTTCGTCGCCGACGACCGGATCGCGCGACGTCGCGACCTCCTCGCCGATGGACGCGAACTCATCTACTTCGACGACGCCGACACCACGCTCGGCCCCGACCGCGCCGTCGACCGGCGGACGCTCGACGCCCGCCCGGCGACGGCGACCATGCGGCAGGACGCCCTGACCGGCGAGTGGGTCTCCATTGCCGCGGCCCGCCAGAACCGCGTGTTCCTGCCGCCTGCCGAAGCCGATCCACTCGCTCCGCAGTCACCGACGAACCCCTCCGAGATTCCGAGCGACTACGACGTCGCCGTGTTCGAGAACCGCTCGCCGTCGTTCGGCCCCTTGCTCGAGGCGCCCGACGCGCCAAGGGGGTTCGACGACCTCGCCGCGATCGGCCTCGGCCGCACCCGCACGAGCGTCGGCCGGTGCGAGGTGGTGTGCTTCAGCCCGGAGCACACCGGCTCGTTCGGCACGCTCAGCGTCTCACGCGCCCGCACGGTGATCGAGGCGTGGGCCGAGCGCACCGCCGCCCTGTCCGCCCTACCCGGGATCGCGCAGGTCTTCCCGTTCGAGAATCGCGGGGAGGCGATCGGCGTCACGCTGCACCATCCGCACGGCCAGATCTACGCCTACCCCTACGTCACACCGCGCACCATGAGACTGCTCGCATCCGTCGCCTCCTACGGGCCGACGCTGTTCGCCGACATCCTCGCCAGTGAGCAGGCCGGCGAGCGCGTCGTCCTGCGCGGGGAGCACTGGACGGCGTTCGTGCCCTTCGCCGCACGATGGCCGATCGAGGTGCACATGCTCCCCCACCGCCACGTCGCCGACTTCGCCGGGACGACCCTTGCCGAACGCGACGAGCTCGCCGTCCTCTACCTGCGACTGCTGCGCGGCATCGATGCGCTCTACGAGACGCCCACCCCGTACATCGCGGCGTGGCACCAGGCGCCCGTCGACGTGGGTCGGGACGACATCCGCCTTATGCTGCAGGTGACGAGTCCGCGTCGCGCGGCCGACAAGCTCAAGTACCTCGCCGGCAGCGAGGCCGCGATGGGGGCGTGGATCGGCGACGTGACTCCCGAGCAGGCTGCCGCGGCCATCCGTTCCGCCATCGAACGGGCGGATGCGGCGACGCCCGTCACCGCAGAAGGAGCCAGCCGATGACCGACAGCAGCATCCTCACGCGCTTTCGCGACGCCTACGGGCGCACCGCGACAGGCGTGTGGTCGGCACCAGGGCGGGTCAACCTGATCGGAGAGCACACCGACTACAACCTCGGATTCGTCTTCCCGTTCGCCATCAACCGACGCACCGTGCTCGCGCTGGCGCCGCGGGAGGATCGTACGCTGCGGGTGGCGTCGTCGTTCTCACCCGACCCCGTCTCGATCTCGCTCAACGACCTCTCACCCGATCGCTTGCACGGCTGGTCGGCCTATCCGCTCGGCGTAGCCTGGGCGCTCGGGCAGGTGTCCCAGCTGCGCGGGGTGCGCACCGGGGTGGACGTCTACATCGACTCGAACGTGCCCATCGGGGCCGGCCTGTCGTCATCGGCAGCGATCGAGAGCGCCATGGCCGTGGCCCTCAACGACGTCTGGCGGCTCGACCTCGACCGGCGCACCCTCGCCAAGGCGGGCCAGCTCGCCGAGAACCGGGCGGTCGGAGCCCCGACCGGCATCATGGACCAGTCGGCCTCGCTGCTCGGGCGCACCGACTCCGGCGTCTTCCTCGACTGCCGGAGCCTCGCGGCCGAGGTCATCCCGCTCGGATTCGAGGATGCCGGACTCGAGGTGCTCGTGATGGACACGCACGTCAGCCACGCGCACGCGACCGGTGGGTACGCCGCCCGGAGGGCGTCCTGCGAGGCCGGCGCCCGCGCCCTCAAGGCGGATTCGCTGCGGGATGTGCAGCTCAGCGACCTCCCCGAGGCCGAAGAGGTGCTCGACGAGGAGACCTTCCGCCGCGTCCGCCATGTCGTGACCGAGAACCAGCGCGTTCTCGACACCGTGCGCACGTTGCGCGAGAAGGGGCCGCACGCCATCGGGCCGCTGCTCGACGCCTCCCACGTCTCGATGCGCGACGACTTCGAGATCTCCTCCCCCGAGCTCGACCTCGCGGTGTCGACGGCACAGGCATCCGGGGCCGTCGGAGCGCGGATGACCGGCGGCGGCTTCGGTGGCGCGGCCATCGCGCTCGTGGATCGCGCCGATACGCAGTCCGTGCGCGACGCGGTCGCCGCGTCCTTCGCGGAAGCCGGATACCGAGCGCCCGACACCTTCACCGTGCGGGCCGCGCAGGGCGCCGGGCGCGAGCAGTAATCCGCCGGCTCCGACCTCAGCCGGTGACCGCGCTCGGCTCGCCCCCGGTGATGCGCACCAGCTCGTCGAACGTGGTCGGGAAGACGGTGTGGGCGTGTCCCGCCGCGGCCCAGACGGTGTCGAAGCCGGCCAAATCGGTGTCGACGACGGTGCGGATGGCAGACGGATGGCCCACGGGGGCGACGCCGCCGATCACCTGACCGGTCGCCTCCTTGACGGTCTCCTTCGAGGCCCGCTCGATGACGCCACCCAGTCGCTCGCCGAGCCACGCCGTGTCGACGCGGTGGGCGCCCGACGTCAGGACCAGCAGCGGCTCACCGTCGATCGTGAAGACGAGCGAGTTGGCGATGGCGCCGACAGTCGTGCCGATCGCCGCGGCCGCAGCCTCAGCGGTCGGCGTCGCCACCTCGAACCACACGATCTCGGGCGCGAGACTGTGGGTGGCGAGCGCAGCGCGCACGCGATCGACGGCCGGATGCGACGTGTTGACCATGCCGAGATCCTGCGGTGGCGGCAGCTAGGGTGATGGCGTGAGTGTTGACGACGCGGCGATCATCCGAAGCCTGGCCGGCGTCTCCGGCCCCGACATCGCCGCCAGCGCCTTCGTTGCCGCCGGAGCAGTCGTCGTCGGCGACGTCGAGCTGCGCGAGGGATCGAGCGTCTGGTACAACGCCGTTCTCCGGGCGGAGGCCGCGCCCATCGTGCTCGGCGCCGGGTCCAACCTCCAGGACACCGTGGTGTGCCACGTCGACGCCGGCTTCCCACTCAGCATCGGCAGCGGCGTCTCGGTCGGGCACGGGGCCGTGCTGCACGGCTGCACCGTCGAGGACGACTGCCTCATCGGCATGGCGGCGACGGTGCTCAACGGGGCCGTGATCGGCGCCGGCTCGCTCGTCGCGGCCGGAGCCGTCGTGCTGGAGGGCACCGTCGTGCCGCCGGGATCGCTCGTCGCGGGCGTGCCGGCCAAGGTCCGGCGCGAGCTGTCCGATGAGGAGCGCGACGGCATCCGTCGCAATGCCGATCACTACCTGCGGCACGTCGCCGAACACAGCGCTCCCCTCGACTGAGACGGGCGGATGCCGACGAGCCGCCGTCAGGGGCGCCCGGCCGGCTGCGGCAGCTCGAGCGGCGCGGCGTCCTCTCGCGCACCCAGGAGCGTCCGGAGTGCCTTACGGCCTCGTCGCAGGGTCCAGCGGACCGGAGCCCCGATGACGGCCGCCGCCGCGCCGAGCGTTCCCGTGTCGTAGGTACCGAGCACTCGCCGCCGTTCGTAGGCCGACCGCAGGGCTCCACCGGTCAGGTTGTGGACGCGGGTGCGCTGCGGCAGCCCGGACGCGGCGCGCCGGTCGGCGAGGGCGTTCAGGTGCGACGCCCAGTCGTCGAACTCGTCGCCGTGGAAGTAGTTGTCGTCGAGCCACGCGGGGTCCGGGTGCCGGTAGCGACCGGCGATGAGCTCGCGCGACGAGGCGAGCAGCCCGCTGCCGTCGAAGACGGTGTTGATGAGCGCCCGGTCCACACCGAAGTCGTCGACCATCACGACGGGCACCCCCAGGGCGATCGCCTCCAGAGCGGCCGTCGAGCTGATCGTCACGAGGGCGGCCGCCTGGGCGAGGTGCTCGGCCATGGGCCCATCCTCGACGACCAGATTGGCCGGCCGGCCGGCCAGCCGCGCGAGGACATCCGGCTCCGAGAGCAGCTCGGCGAACCCGTACTCCTCTCGGTGGGTCTGGGCCTCTCCGGCGATCGCCCGCACCTTGACGACGACTCGGTGCTCGGGTTGGGCACGGGCGGCGTCGGCGAGCCAGCCGAGCAGCCGGATGCGATCCTCGCGCTCGGCGGGAACCTTGGCCTGCGCCGCGAAGACGACGGCGTTTCGGATGGCCGAAGCGGAGCCGACCGACGCCAGGAAGGGGAAGGTCGCCAGTCCGAACGCGACGTCGACTCCGAGGTCGGCCGCGTTCGCGCCGAAGTCGCGCACCTCGCGCCGGCTGTGCAGCACGATCAGGTCGACGAGTTCGCGGAAGATCACGGCCTTGCGCTCAGCCGGGATCGTGATGCCCGGGAACCCGCTGAGAAGCACAGGACGATTCGGCATCCGCATGATCAGCGGCGAGACGACCCTCACCAGCGGACCGCGGAGCGAGAGCAGCACGGCATCCGGCTCGTCCGCCGCGATGAGGGTCACGAGGTCATCGACCGCCGTCTCGCCGACGACCTCCGGCGCGAACCCGGTTCCTTTCAGGGCGATGCGCAACTGCCGAGGGCTCGGCATCACCGGCGAGCGCAGCACGACGACGCGCGCCGTCCAGTCGGCGGGCAGTCGCGCCGCGAGCGCGGCCCCCCACTTGACGTACGAGTCGGAGTCGGCGATGACGAGCATCCGACGCGGCGAGCTCACGGGGTGAGCACCCGACGGAGCTTGGCGCGGGGCGCGATCTCGCCCGGGTAGACGCGCTTGATGCCGTCGCCGAGCGCCTCGCTGATGATGCGGATGTCGCGGACGAGGTGCTCGAGACCCTGCGGCTCGAGCGATGCGGCCTGATCGGAGCCCCACATGGTGCGATCGAGCGTGATGTGGCGCTCCACCGCGACCGCGCCCAGCGCCACGGCGGCCAGCGAGATCTGCAGCCCGCGCTCGTGCCCGGAGTAGCCGACCGGCACGCCAGGGTAGAGGTCGCGCAGGGTCGGGATCATCAGCAGGTTGGCCTCCTCGGTCGGCATGGGGTAGCTCGAGGTGGCGTGCATCAGGATCAGCCGCTCGCGCCCGAGCACATTGACGGCGGCGTCGATCTCCTCGATCGTCGACATGCCGGTGGAGAGGATGACGGCCTTGCCGGTCGCCGCGATCGCGTCGAGCAGCTCGAGATCGGTGACGGATGCCGAAGCCACCTTGTGGGCGTTCACCCCGAGGTCCTCAAGGAAGTGGACAGAGGGAACGTCCCACGGTGAGGCGAACCAGTCGAGGCCGCGGAGGGTGGCGTAACGGCCCACCTCGACGTAGGCATCCCGATCGAACTCGACCCGGCGACGGTAGTCGAGGTAGCTCATCGTGCCCCACGGGGTCTCCCGCTGAACGTCCTTCATGTGCTCCGGCGTCGCGAGCTCGGGCGTGCGCTTCTGGAACTTGACAGCCTGCACGCCCGAATCCGCGGCGACGTCGATGAGACGCTTGGCGATCTCGACATCGCCGTTGTGGTTGAGCCCGATCTCGCCGATCAGGTAGACGGGGTACTCGGATCCGATCGGGGTGTCTCCGATGTGCACGGTCGCGGTTTTCATGTGGGCTCCTCCTGGGTGATGGTTCTGCCGGCGAGCACGCGCTCGGCGAGTTCGCGCACGGCTCCGCGGCCGCCCGCTGCGGACAGCACGACATCGGCCGCTGCCAGGACGGCGGGATGCGCATCCGCCACCGCGACAGCGCACCCGACGGCGTCGAAGCAGGGCAGATCGGCGAGGTCGTTGCCGAGGTAGGCGACGCGGTCGAGGTCGATGCCCGCTCCCGCCGCCCAGGCGAGGAGCGGCTCGCGCTTGGACTCTGCGCCCGAGATCGCCTCGACGCCGAGCTTCGCGGCGCGGGCGCTGACGACCGGGTTGCGCTCGGCGGAGAGGATGAGCAGGGGAATGCCGGCCTCGCGCAGCATCCTCACCCCGTGTCCGTCCCGGCGGCTCACACGCACGCTCTCCTCGCCCGACTGCGTCACCGTCACGGTGTCATCGGTGTGGACGCCGTCGAAGTCCGTGACGACGGCATCGATGCCGGGCAGGGCATCCGCTCCGCCTCGGCGACTCGTCGCGAGAGCCGAGGCCAGCCGCAGGTCCGCGGGGGTGTCGATCTCGATGGCGTCCGCCTCGTCGACGACCTGCACGCCGATGCGCCCGAAGAAGCGATGCCGGGCCGCACGGAACCCCGCCGCGTCCATCACGTAGAAGGCGCCCGTCTCGCGGTACTCGGGCGGTCGATCCTGCCGCCGTAGCCGCTCGGTCGAGCGATGGTTCACGCCCTCCACTCCTCCGTCCGCATCGCGCCAGAGGAACGCATGGCTCGGTGCGGCGGAGAAGACGACGTCCTCGGTGCCCGCGGTGACGCGGGCGATCGCTGCGCTCAGCGCGTCCTGGTCGATGAAGGGGCTGGTGGCCTGCAGGAACACGACGACGTCGGGCTGGGCCTCCAACACGTCGAGCGCGTGCAGGAGTGCGGACTCGGAGCTCGCCGAGTCATCGGCGAGTTCCGCCGGCCGCTCCAGTGTCTCCGCGCCCGCCGATCGAGCGACACGCGCGATGGCCTCGTCGTCCGTGCTGACCACGACGCGGTCCACGCCCGCCGCGGTGGCGGCCCGCGCCGCCCGGGCGATGAGCGGGACGCCCCCGACCGGTGCGATGTTCTTGCCCGGCAGTCCCTTCGATCCGCCGCGCGCCGGGATGAGGGCGAGGACGAAGGGCATGCAGCGAACCTATGTGCGCCCTATGAGCCAGGGGCGACGCGCACATGAACGCGAGCGCTACACGAGGTTGCCGAGAGGGGCGCGGTCAGCCGAGCAGCTCAGCCGCCTTGACGACGTTGGAGAGCAGCATCGCGCGCGTCATCGGACCGACCCCACCCGGGTTGGGTGACAGGAAGCCGGCGACCTCGCTCACGTCGGGCCGCACGTCGCCGGTGAGCCGGCCCTTTCCGGTCGCGGGATCCTCCACGCGGGTGATGCCGACGTCGAGTACCGCCGCGCCCGGCTTGACCCAGTCCGCCGTGACGAGGTGGGGCACGCCGACCGCCGCCACCACGATGTCGGCTCGGCGCACCTCGGCGGCGAGGTCGACGGTACGCGAGTGCGTGAGCGTGACGGTGGCGTCGAGTCCCTTGCGGGTGAACAGCAGCCCGAGGGGTCGACCGACGGTGAGGCCCCGGCCGATCACGGTCACGTGCCTGCCCGCGATGGGCACGTCGTACCGCCGCAGCATCTCGACGATGCCGGCGGGCGTGCACGGCAGCGGCGAATGCAGCTCGCCCTCGATGCCGAGCACCAGGCGCCCCAAGTTGGTCGGGTGCAGTCCGTCGGCATCCTTGGCTGGATCGATCGCCTCGAGGGCGGCGTGCTCGTCCAGACCCTTCGGCAGAGGAAGTTGCACGATGTAGCCGGTGACCTCCGGCGCGGCGTTGAGGTCGTCGATCGCGGCGAGCACATCGGCCTGGGTCGCGGATTCGGGCAGGTCGACGCGGATCGATTCAATGCCCACCTCCGCGCAGTCGCGATGCTTTCCGGCAACGTAGGCGCGCGATCCGGGGTCGTCGCCGACGAGCAGCGTGCCGAGACCGGGACGGATGCCGCGATCGTGCAGCACGCGGATGCGCTCGGCGAGCTCGCCCTTCACGGCGGACGCGGTGGCGACGCCGTCGAGCGTGACCGCCACCACTACTGCACCAGGCCCGGGTAGAGGGGGAAGGCGGACGTGAGGGTCTGCACGCGCTCGCGGAGGGCGGCGACATCCGCTCCGGGCTTGAGGGTCTCGGCGATCACGTCGGCGACCTCGACGAACTCCGTCTCGCCGAACCCGCGGGTGGCGAGGGCGGGCGTTCCGATGCGCAGGCCCGACGTGACCATCGGCGGGCGCGGATCGAACGGGACGGCGTTGCGATTGACGGTGATGAGCACGTCGTGGAGCGCATCCTCGGCCTGCTGACCGTCGATCGGGCTGTTGCGAAGGTCGGCGAGCACGAGGTGCACGTCGGTTCCGCCGGTGAGCACATCGACGCCGGCCTCGCGCGAGTCGTCTGCGACGAGACGGTCGGCCAGGATCTGCGCACCGCGGATGGTGCGCGCCTGCCGGTCCTTGAACTCATCGGATGCCGCGATCTTGAACGCCGTCGCCTTCGCGGCGATCACATGCATGAGCGGACCGCCCTGCTGGCCCGGGAAGACGTTGGAGTTCAGCTTCTTCGCCAGCTCCATGTCCCGGGAGAGGATGAAGCCCGAGCGCGGGCCGCCGATGGTCTTGTGAACCGTGGAGGACACCACGTCGGCGTGCGGAACCGGCGAGGGGTGCAGGCCGGCCGCGACGAGACCCGCGAAGTGCGCCATGTCGACCCAGAGCTTGGCGCCCACCTCGTCGGCGATGGCACGGAACGCGGCGAAGTCGAGCTGGCGCGGGTACGCGCTCCAGCCGGCGATGATGACCTGCGGACGGTGCTCGAGCGCCTTGTACCGCACGACGTCCATGTCGACGAGGAAGGTCTCGGGGTCCACCCCGTAGGCGACCGCGTTGTAGAGCTTGCCCGAGAAGTTGAGCTTCATGCCATGGGTGAGGTGGCCGCCGTGGGCGAGCTCGAGGCCGAGGATGGTATCCCCCGGCGTGGCGATGGCCGAGAGCACGGCCGCGTTGGCCGTGGCACCGGAGTGCGGCTGGACATTGGCGTAGGCCGCACCGAACAGGCTCTTCGCTCGCTCGATCGCCAGCGACTCGGCGATGTCGACGAACTCGCAGCCGCCGTAGTAGCGACGGCCCGGGTAGCCCTCTGCGTACTTGTTGGTGAGCACGCTGCCCTGCGACTGCAGCACGGAGACGGGCACGAAGTTCTCGCTCGCGATCATCTCGAGGTAGTCGCGCTGACGCCCGAGCTCCAGCTCAAGCACCTCGGCGATCTCGGGATCGACCTCCGACAGAGGGGCGTTCATCATCGAGCGTGAAATGGCGGTATCTGACACGGGCGTCTCCTGACTCATCGGTAACGGATCTCTCTACGTCGTGGCCCAGGCGAACGGCCACCAACCGATTCAGTCGCTCCCCGATGGTCACCCATCCGAACGCCAGTTGCGACGCGTCGAGCTTAGCAGTCCGTCACTCCGAGCGACCCTCTTGCGAATTAGTAAGGACGCCTGACATACTCGGCGAAACGAGGAGGACGGATGCGCTCCACCCGGCTGCTCGCAATCGGTTGCACCCTCGCCGCCATCACCGCCCTACTCGCCGGGTGCACCGCAGCACCCGCATCCCCGGAGAACGCCATGCCGCGCATCGTGCCCCAGCCCGCCACCGTCAGCGCTCAGGACGGCGGCCGTTTCGAGCTCACGTCGTCGAGTCGCATCGTCGCGTCGGGCGACGGCGGCCGGGCGGTCGCGGAGTTCCTCGGGGAGCGCCTGCGCACCGCGACGGGGTACGAGCTCGCCGTGAGTGACGGGACGGATGCCGGAGCGCATGACATCTCGCTGGCGATCACGCCGGATGGCACCTCCGCCGAGCCCGAGGCCTACGGCATCCGCTCGTCGACTGAGGGGATGCAGCTCACCGCCGCGACCGCCGAAGGGCTGTTCCGCGGCGCGCAGACCGTTCGCCAGCTGTTCGATCCGACCATCGAGGGGCAGGTGCCCGTGCAGCAGGACTGGACGGCACCGGCCGTCACGATCGCCGACCATCCGCGCTTCGCCTATCGCGGCGCCGGTCTCGATGTGGCGAGGCACTTCTTCTCCGTCGCCGACGTGAAGCGCTACATCGACGACATCGCCCTGCTGAAGATCAATTTCCTGCACCTGCACCTCACCGACGACCAGGGCTGGCGCATCCAGATCGACGCGTGGCCGAAGCTCACCGAGATCGGCGGCACGGGTGCCGTGGGCCTGGCCAGCGGCGGCTTCTACACGAAGGCCGACTACGCCGAGATCGTCGCGTACGCGGCCAGTCGCTTCATCACGATCGTCCCCGAGATCGACCTGCCCGGCCACACCAATGCGGCACTCGCCAGCTACCCGGAGCTCAACTGCGATGGCGTCGCGCCCGCGCCGTACACGGGCATCGAGGTGGGATTCTCGAGCCTGTGCATCGACAAGGACGTGACGTACACGTTCGTGTCGGACGTGCTGCGCGAGCTGGCCGCCATGACGCCGGGCCCCTACCTGCACCTCGGCGGCGACGAGTCGCTGTCAACGCCGCCGGCCGACTTCGAGCGCTTCATCCAGCGGGTGACGACGGATGCCGCCGCCCAGACGGGCAAGACGATCATCGGCTGGCACGAGATGGGCAAGGCGACGGGCCTTCCCGCCGGCACCATCGGTCAGTACTGGAGCTTCGTGCAGCCGCAGGAGGGCGCAGAGGATGAGACACGCACCTTCGTGAACGGCGGCGGCAAGATCATCTACTCCCCCGCCGATGTGGCCTACCTCGACATGATCTACGACGACGACACCCGGTTCGGACTGTCGTGGGCGAACGGGCCGACATCCGTCCACGAGGCCTACATGTGGGATCCGACCGAGATCGTGGACGGCATCGGCGAGAAGGACATCCTCGGGGTGGAGGCTCCGATCTGGACGGAGACGCTCACCAATATGGACGATGTCGAGTACATGGCCTTCCCCCGCTTGGGATCGATCGCCGAGATCGCCTGGTCGCCCGCACCGAAGGATGGAAAGCGGGACTGGGATGCATTCGCCCCGCGGGCGGTCGCCCTGTGCAACCGGCTCGCGGCACTCGGGGTGGGGTTCTATCACGCGCCCGAGCTGCCCTGGGACTGAGCGCCCCGCCGCCGTCCCATCCACGAACCTGGATTCAGGCAATAGCTCGCCATTCAGGCGCCATTCGAGCATTCCTGCCTGAATGGCGTGCTATTGCCTGAATACGAGGTGTGGGCGTCCGTCCTCCCCACCGCCCCCAACCGTGCAGTCCTCCCCAGATCCGCGGACATCCCGCCTCCGTGACGCCCGAACACGAGCACCATCGAGGGATGCGCCTCGTGGACTGGATTGATGAGCATGACGGCATCCGTCATGTCGATGACGCGTTGGGTGCCGGGTACACGCGCTACGCCATCCGCCGTGCGGTCGAGCGCCGTACAGTTTCACGGATTCGCCGTTGGTTGGTGACCCCGACCGCTCGAATCGAACACCGGCGCGCGGCATCCATCAGCGGACGCGTCGCGTGCATCAGCGCTGCTCGCGAACTCGGGCTCTGGACAATCGACGACGGACGATTCCACGTGGCCGTCGCTCACGGCGCATCTCGATTCGACGCCGGCGATGCCGTGGTGCACTGGGGCGCCGGGCCGGTCGATCCTCACCGCTTCGAACTGGTCGAGCCCGTCGTGAACGCCATGGTCCAGCTGGCGGACTGCCAACCGCTGGAGAACGCGCTGGCGACGTGGGAGTCCGCGCTGCGCACCGGCACGACCACGCTGTCATTCCTCGAGCGCCTGCCATTGCGGAGCGCCGCTGCCCGGCGCGTGCTCGCCGGTGCGTCACAGCTCTCCGCCTCGGGCATCGAGACGATTCCGGTGGCGCGCTTGCGACGGATCGGGATCGTGGTGCGCCAGCAAGTCCTCATCGACGGCCACCGCGTCGACGGACTGATCGGCGAGCGCCTCGTGCTGCAGATCGACGGCTACGACTTCCACCGCACCGCTGCCCAGCGCCGGGCGGATATCGCGCACGATCGAAGGCTGACCCTCATGGGATACACCGTCCTGCGGTTCGACTACCGGCAGGTGCTTTTCGAGTGGGACACGATCGAGGCGGAGGTGCGCCACGCGATGGCCGTCGGGCTCCACGCGGCGTGATGCTCCGCGTCGCTCCCGCATCGCACGCGGCTCAGGCACTCGTGCGCGATGCAGGCTCGAATGCCGAGGATGTGCCTGAACGACGCGCTATTGCCTGAATCGCGTACGGTGCCTCCGCGCCACCCTGACTCGCGAGGCCGACGCGCCATTGCCTGAATCACGCGCGGGGCCTCCGCGCCACCCTGACTCGCGAGGCCGACGCGCCAGCCTGAATCGCGCGCGAGACCCCCCTCCACGTGAACCCGCGCAGCCCACGGGCCAGCCTGAATCACGGGCGAGGCCTCCCCCGGCCTGACCCGCGGGGCCGACGGGCTAGCCTGATCGCACGAGCGGCGTGACGAGCGCAGCACCGGGATGCGAGATGGGCGGAGGACGAGCGGATGGCCGGCACGGGATTCACCAGCAACCTGCTGCGGCCGACGACCGGGGAGGAATCGCACCGCGTCACGTTCGTCGAGCTGTTCTTCGACCTCGTGTTCGTGTTCGCCGTAACGCAGCTCTCGCACAGCATCCTGGCCGAGCCGACGCTGGCGGGATTCGGCGAGGTGCTCATCCTCGCCGGCGCGGTGTGGTGGGCTTGGGTGGACACCACGTGGATCACCAACTGGCTGAATCCCGAACGCGGCGCCGTGCGCGGAATGCTCATCGTCCTCATGCTGTGCGGCCTGCTCATGTCGAGCGCCATCCCCGAGGCCTTCGCCGACAAAGGCTGGTTGTTCGCCATCGCGTTCGTCGCCATGCAGCTCACGCGCACCACGTTCGCATTGTTCTCGTTCATCGAGCAGCGCCGCCGTGAGAATGCGCTCAACGTCGCGCGCATCCTGGGCTGGTACGTGTTCTCCGGTGCCCTGTGGATCTGGGGCGGATTCGCCTCCCACGACGCCCGTGTCTGGATCTGGCTGGTCGCCCTGGCGGTCGAATTTTCCGGACCCATCAGCCGATTCTGGCTGCCCGTGATCGGCCGCTCCCCCGTCGAGACCTGGCAGGTGTCGGGCGAGCACATGGCCGAGCGCGTCGGCTTGTTCTTCATCATCGCTCTCGGCGAATCGATTATCGTGACCGGGTCGGTGTTCGCCGCCCAGCCCGTGAGCGGCGAGGGCATCGCCGCTCTGCTGGCCGCGTTCACCGGCACTGTGCTGCTGTGGCTGCTCTACTTCGCCCACGGCGAGCGCAGCGGCTCGACGTTCATCTCCCGCGCCAGCACCACCGGCACTGTCGCACGCACGACGTACACCTACATCCCCATCCTCATGGTCCTCGGCATCGTGCTCTCGGCGGTCGGCGACGACCTGGTGCTGGCGCATCCGCTCGGCCATCATGGCGCGACGGATGCCGGCAGCGCCGCGGTCATCTGCGGCGGGGCGGCGGTCTACCTGTTCGGCACCGCGCTGTTCAAGAAGTCCATCGGCGGCCCCTGGCTCGTGACGCACCTTGCGGGAGTGCTGGCCCTCGTCGCACTGTTCCTCGCGCACGACGCCCTCAACCCGCTCGCGCTGACGTGGAGCGTCAACGGCGTGCTCCTCGTGGTGGTCGCGATCGACGAATGGCGCTTCCGGCGGATGGCCGATGCGGAGGACGAGTCGGTCGAACTGGGCTGAACCCGCCCTATTTCACGCTTCCCGCGGTCAAGCCTCCGACGAGGCGCTTCTCGATGAGCATGAACAGCACCACGACCGGGATGATGGCCACGACGGAGACGCCGAACACGTACTGCCAACTGGTCTCGTATTGCCCGACGAACTTGGTCAGCGCCACCGAGAGGGGCTGGTTGCCCGCCGTGGAGAGGATGACGAGCGACGCGGCGAACTCGTTCCAGCAGGCCACGAAGGTGAACACGATCGCCGTCACGATGCCCGGCCAGACCAGCGGAAGGTTGATGCGGAACAGCACCGCCACGCGTCCGGCGCCGTCGATCTGCGCCGCCTCGTCGACCTCGCGCGGCACGCCGGCGAAGAAACTGTGCATGATCCACACGGCGAAGGACAGATTGAACGCCGCGTTGACGAGGATCATCGCGAGCCAGGTGTCGCTGATGCCGAGCGTGATGAACTGCCGGAACAGCCCGGAGGTCAGCACCGCGGGCTGCAGCATCTGCGTGACGATCACGAGGAAGAGGAACACCATGCGTCCCGGAAAGCGGAACCGTGCGGTGTAGTACGCGGCCGGGAGGGCGACCAGCAGCACGAGCAGGGTCGCGCATACGGCTATCACGATGGTCGAGATGAGGTTCTGCGGCAGCGGCGTCTCGGGCGTCGACCACATCGTGATGTAGTTCTCCCAGTGCCACTCCGTGGGGAAGTAGGTGGGGTTCACGCTGCGGATCTCGGGCTTGGTCTTGACCGACCCGAAGAACATGATCGTGTACGGGAGGATGAAGACCAGCAGCACGACCAGACCGGCCGCCATCCGCCAGGCGACGCGGCCGGCCGAGACCTGGTCCGCGGTGTACCGGCGCTTGCGTCGTGCGGGCGGCACGACGGACTCGGATGCCGGCGCGGGGGCGGGGGCGGTGACCGTCATGCTCAGACCTCCTTCATGGGCTTGACGGCTCTGACGTAGACCGCGACGATGACGAGCACGATGAGGAAGGCGACGACGCTGAGGGCACTGGCCACGTCGATCCTGTGCTGGTTCTGGATGTACTTGAAGATGAGCGTCATCACCGTGTCGGCGTCGTAGCCCGGGATCGATCCGGTCATCGTCTTCAGGATCGGGAGCGAGTTGAAGACGTTGATGATGTTGATGAGGATGGCGACCGAGAGCGCACCGCGCAGTTGCGGGAGCACGATGCCGAAGTAGGTGCGCGCCGGACCGGCGCCGTCCATCTTGGCCGCCTCGAGCCCCTCGGCGGGGATGGTCTGAAGTCCGGCCAGGATCGTATAGGTCGTGAAGGGCAGCGATACGAACACGGCGACGACGATCGACCAGGCGAACGCGGTGTCGGCGTGCTTGGTCCATCCGTAACCCTCGGGAGTGCTGACCAGCCCTAGGTCGACGAGGAACGTGTTGATGATGCCGAAGTACGGTTCCAGCCCGTAGTAGACGACGAGCGTGGTCATGACGACGCTCGCTGCCCACGGGATGATGACGGCCAGACGCACGAGCTGCCGGCCGGGGAAGGCCTTATCGAGCAACTGGGCGAGCCCGAGGGAGATGAGCACCGTGAGTGCGACAACGGCCACCACCCAGACGACCGTCCGCCCGAGGATCGGCCAGAAGTAGGGGAACGAGAACACGGCGACATAGTTGTCGAGGCCGACGGAGCCCTGATCGAGCCCGCTGAGGCTGATGTGCCGTGTGGAGTTGTAGAACATGACGACCGCGGGATAGAGCACCACCCCGAAGATCAGGATGAGGGCGGGCCCGATCCACGGGAGGGCGTGCAGCAGGTCCTTCCCGGTCGTGCCCGCTCCGCGGCGGGGTCTGCTCTCCGTGCCGCCCGCCCCACGGACGGGGCGGCTCGTGGCCGCCCCGTCCGTGGTCGATGAGGTCTCGACAGTGCTGCTCATGCGTCCTTCATTCATCGGTGGCGTTGCGTGGCGTCGCGGCGTGCTCAGCCGGCGTCGGCCTGAGCCTGGATCTCCTTCAGCACGTCAGCGGGAGCCTTGCCCTGCGCGATCTGGCCCATGAGGCTCTTGAACGCGGCGTTGGTGGCGTCCCACTTGGGGTTGGTGTTCGGGTAGAACACCGCGGACGGCAGCAGGTCGAGGAACGGCTTTAGCGCCTCGTCGCTGTTGAGCTGCTCGGCTCCCGACTTGGTGGTCGGCAGGAAGCCCTCGGTCTTCACCCACGGCACGTAGACGTCCGGCGTGTAGTAGTAGTCCAGGAACTTGGTGATGGCGTCCTTCTTGGAGCCGTCGTTCTTGAACGCCATCAGGTGGTCGGCGACACCGAGGGAGACCGGCTTGCCGTCGGAGGTCGGCATCGGCACGATCTCGTACTTCAGAGCGGGGTTGCCGGTCTTGATCTGGCCGACGGTCGGCGGCAGGCCGACCTGCATGCCGACCTTGCCCTGCACGAAGATGTCCATCAGCGGGCTGCGGTCGGTGGCACCGGCATCCGCCTCCGTCGCACCTTCGGTGACCATCTTCTGCATGAACTGGGCGGCCTCGAGATTCTTCGCGTTGCCGTCGACGGTGATCTTCTTCTCATCGCCGAAAGTGCCGCCGTTGCCGTAGAACCACATGGCGCTCTCGGCCTGGGCCTCCTCGGATCCGAGCGGCATGCCGTAGCCGGCGATGCCGTTGCCGAGCGCCGAGATCTTCTTCGCGTCGGCCAGCAGGTCATCCCACGTCTTCGGAGCCTCGGTGATTCCGGCCTGCTGCATGAGGTCGGTGTTGACGAACAGGGCGCGAGCGGATGCGATCAGCGGGGCGCCGTATTGCACCCCATCGACGGAGGAGACCTCGACGAATGACTTCTGGAAGTCGCCCAAGGTCTTGGACGAGACCACGTCCTTGATCGGGTAGAGCAGGCCGTCGGCAGCGAAGCCGGCGAAGGGGCCGCCGTTCATGATGTCGGGAGCCTGGTTGGCCTGGATCTTCGTCGTCACAACGTCGTTGAGGTTGTCCCACGACTGCACCTCGAGCTTGACCGTGATGTCGGGATACTTCTTCTCGAAGCCCGAGATGACGGTGTCCCACAGCTTCTGCGTGTTGTCCGAGTAGCTCGGCACCAGCAGGTTGAGCGTCGTGGCACCGCCGCTGGTGCTCTGGGCGTTTCCACCTCCGAACCCGCACGCCGCCAAGGAGACGGATGCCAACGCGGCGACCGTCAGAGCGGCCCCCCATCGCACAGACTTGTTCATTCGTAGCCTCTCTCATCTGGTCGCTCGACCGGCGGCGCCGCGGATTCTCCGCTGGCGCGCGAGACACCGGTCGAGGGACGGGGTGTCACGATGAGGCAGCCACACCTGCCTGCTGTTCCGACCGTCCGATCGCGACGGGTGCATCCGTGCATGCGAGAGGAGGGCCGGTGCTGAGAGTTTATTAATCGTCCCGACCGCAGCACAAGACTGTTGTTTTTCCAGTTTGTTAACTATCGTGTGCCACCCGTCCGGGGGTGGTCAGGCGGAGGGTCGGCCGCTCCGTCGCCGCGACGAGACGAGCACGATCAGGAAGGACGCGAGGACGACCGCGGCGTACACCCACGGCAGCGACCCGACGCCGAGCCAGTCGTACAACACCGCGCCGAGCAACGCTCCACCACCGATTCCGACATTGAACGCCGTCGTGTAGAACGCGCTTGCGGTGTCCCGGAAGCGTGCGGACGACGCATGCAGCAACCGCGTCTGCAGCAGCGGAGGGAGCATGCCGAACGCCACGTTCCAGACGATGAACGCGACCAGGCTCGGCACCGGCATACCCACGAGCACGCCGATGGCCGTCACGGCGACGATGATCGTGCCGAGGGCGATCAGCAGTCCTCGGGTGGGATGCCGCCCGAACAGCCATCCGGCGAGCACGAGGCCGACGGCACCGGCGATGCCCGCGGTGAACAGCAGCGGGCTGATGGCTCCGGCATCCACCCCGCCGAGTTGGATCGCGTATGGCGCGATGTAGGTGTAGAAGGCGTAGTGGCCGATCATCGTCACTGCGGTGACGACGCACACCACGATCACCGCGGGAATGGTGGGATCTGCTCGTGCCGGCGTCGCCGCCGTGTCCACTCCGACGGCGGGACGGGAGACCGGGGGCAGGAAGCGCCAGACCAGAACCGCAGCGAGGATGGTGAGGCCACCGACGATCGCGAAGGCCGCCCTCCATCCGACCGAATGACCGAGCGCGGTGGCGAGCGGGACGCCGAACACGAATGCGAGCGTTCCTCCGCCGAGGGCTATCGACACGGCGCGCGCGATGTGCTCCTTGGCCACCAGGTAACCCGCGTACGCGCCGACGAGGGAGAAGAACAGGCCGTGCGCCAGCCCGCCCAGCACGCGCGTGGCGACGACAACCGGATAGCTGGGCGAGATCGCCGTGACGAGGTTGGCGACGCCGAGCACCACGACGGCGACGACCATGAGCGCGTGCCGCGGGAAGCGACGGGTGAGCGCGGTGATAGGGGCGCTCGTGGCGACCACCGTGAACGCGAAGACGCTGACGAGGATGCCGACGAGCGGCTCGCTCACACCGAGCGCAGCGCTCATGTCGGGCAGGAGTCCCGTGGGAAGCATCTCGCCGGTGACGGCCAGGAACACGGCGGACGCCAGCACGATGAGACCGAGCCAGGGGAAGGCCGTGCGGGCGGTAAGGGATGAGGTCGTGGACAAGACTGCGTCTCCGACAGGCGTTCCCCGGGAGGATCCATCCTTCACCGGGTCGACTACGCGCTCGTGTGCGCGCCCAGGGCCGCGGTGAGCCGCGACCACCGGCGAGTCTAGCGCAGCGCTGGTTCCACTAGCCTGAGCGGATGGAGTTCGACGCCGCCCGGCCGCATCCGTCGCCGCATCATCACTGGGTCATCACCATCTCGTGCGCCGACCGACCCGGCATCGTGCACGCCGTGAGCGGGGCGATCGTGGCGGCCAACGGCAACATCACCGAGAGCCAGCAGTTCTCGAGCGCGGACACCGGTCGCTTCTTCATGCGTCTGCAGGTCGAGTCGCCCGCCGGCCTCGAGGAGTTCGAGACGGCGCTCGCGCCCGTCATCGACGCCTACGCCATGAACGCCCACGTCGACGTGGTGGGTCGTCCCCTCCGCACGCTCGTTCTCGCCTCCACGGCTGCCCACTGCGTCAACGACCTGCTGTTCCGGCAGCGCGCCGGGCAGATCGCGCTCGACATCCCGCTCGTCCTGTCCAACCACGGCACCCTCCGCGACCTGGTGGGCTTCCACGGCGTGCCGTTCGAGTCGCACCCGGTGACGGATGCCGACAGCAAGACCGCCTTCGAGGCGCGGGTCCTGCAGGCGGTCGCCGAGCACGACATCGAACTGGTCGTCCTCGCTCGCTACATGCAGATCATCAGTCCCGACCTCTGCGAGGAGCTCGCCGGACGCATGATCAACATCCACCACTCCTTCCTGCCGGGCTTCAAGGGCGCAAACCCGTACAAGCAGGCGCACGCCCGCGGCGTGAAGCTCATCGGAGCGACGGCGCACTTCGTCACGAGCGACCTCGACGAGGGCCCCATCATCGAGCAGAACGTGGTGCGCGTCGACCACAGCCGCACTCCCGCCGAACTGGTGGCGATCGGTCAGGACGAGGAGAGCCGTACCCTGCGCCAGGCGGTGACCTGGTTCGCCGAGCGCCGCGTGCTCCTCGACGGCGTGCGCACCATCATCTTCCGGTGAGGCGCGATCGGTAGGATCGAGGGGTGACGGATGCCCCCACCCCGCCGAGGATCGGTCCCAACGACATCCTCCGGTTCGTGCTCGAGATCTTCGCGATCGTGACGCTCGGCACCTGGGGATTCACGCGGTGGACGCTCCCGCTCCCCGGAGTCATCATCGGCATCGGCGCACCGCTCCTCGCCATCGTGCTGTGGGGCCTGTTCCGGTCGCCGCGCGCCGTGTTCCACATCGACGTGTTCGGCCGGGCCCTCGTCGAGATCGCCGTCTTCGGCGCCGCGGCACTGGCGTGGTGGGACATGGGTCAACCGATCGTCGCGGCGGTGTTCGCACTGGTGGCCACCGTGTCGGGAGTCGTCAACGGCCGCAAGGAACTGGCGTGAGCATGCTCGTGCACGGCGCACGCAAGCTCGACGCCGACGGCATCGTCGAGGACTTCTGGTTCGCGACCGACGGAGCAGTCATCTCGGCGACCGGCACCGGTGACGACTGGCGGGCCACGATCGACGGGCACGACGTGACGGATGCGGCCGGAGGCTGGCTCACCCCCGGCTTCATCGACCTGCATGCCCACGGCGGGGGCGGGGCCGACTTCGACCACGATGCCGAGGGGATGCGCAGGGCACTCGCGGTGCACCGGTCGCACGGCACGACACGTTCGGTGCTCAGCCTCGTGACCGCCCCGATGGACGCCTTATGCGCCTCCCTCGGCGCGATCGCCGACCTCGCGCGAGAAGACCCCCTGGTGCTCGGGTCGCATCTGGAGGGTCCTTTCCTGTCGCCCTCCTACACAGGCGCCCACGACCCGACGCTGCTGGTCATGCCGCGATCGGAATACGTCAACACGCTCCTCGCCGCGGCCGACGGCACACTGCGCCAGGTGACCATTGCGCCCGAGTTGCCGGAGGGCTTGGACGCCGTCGAGGAGTTCGCCACGGCCAGCGTCGTCGTCGCGGTCGGTCACACCGCCGCGGATTACCGGATGGCGCGCGCAGCGTTCGACCGGGGAGCACGGCTGCTCACGCACGCGTTCAACGCGATGGCGGGGATCCACCATCGCGCTCCCGGCCCGGTGACGGCCGCCATCGAAGACGAACGGGTCACCCTCGAACTCGTTCTCGACGGGGTCCACGTGCATCCGGCCGTCGCCCGCATCGCCTTCGCCGCGGCCCCGGGCCGCGTCGCCCTCATCACCGACGCGATGGCTGCCGCCGGTGCCGGCGACGGCGACTACCGCCTCGGCTCGCTCGACGTCACCGTTCGAGGCGGAATCGCGCGCATCGCCGGAACCGACACCATCGCCGGGTCGACGTTGACCATGGATGCCGCACTCCGCATCGCGGTGGAGCAGGCGGGCATCGATCCGGTCGCGGCGGTGGCCGCGCTGACGCTGACGCCCGCCCGGGTGCTGCAACGCGCCGACCTGGGCCTGCTGCGACCCGGCTTCGCCGCGGACGCGGTGCTCCTCGACGTGGGGTTCGCCGCCCAGCGGGTGTGGGCGAACGGGCGCCCACTACGCTGAGTCGCCGCGCCGCGGTCAACTGATGCTGATCAGAGCGGGACGCCCGTGACACGGTTGGCCCAGGCGTAGCGGTAGTAATCGGCGTGGGCGAGCTTCGACGCCGCTGCCTCGTCGACGATGACACTCACGTGCGGGTGCAGTTGGATGGCCGATCCGGGCAGGCTCGACCCGATCGGACCCTCGACGGCGCCGGCGACGGCATCCGCCTTGCCCTCCCCGAAGGCGAGCAGCACGAGGTGACGGGCGCGCATGATGGTGCCGAGGCCCTGCGTGATGCAGTGCGTCGGAACCTGCTCGGGCGAGTCGAAGAAGCGGGCGTTGTCGATGCGGGTCTGCTCCGTGAGTGTCTTCCAGCGGGTGGTCGATGCCAGCGACGAGCCCGGCTCGTTGAACCCGATGTGACCCGTCGTGCCGATGCCGAGGATCTGCAGGTCGACTCCCCCGGCCTCGACGATGAGCGCCTCGTAGGCGTCGCCGGCGGTGCGGATGCCGTCGAGCGAGCCGTCCGGCACGTGCACCAGCTCCGGCGTGAGGCCGAGCTGCTCGGTCACCTCGCGACGGATGACGGAGTGATAGCTCTCCACATGGTCCACGGGCAGTCCGACGTACTCGTCGAGGGCGAACGCCTGCACGTTCGAGACGTCGATAGCGTCGTCGCGCACGCGCGCGGCCAGAGCGCGGTACGTCGTCAGGGGCGTCGAGCCCGTCGCGACACCGAGGACCGCGTGCGGATCGGCGAGGATCAGCTCGGCTATCGCGTCGGCGGCGATCACGCCGGCCGCCTCGGCATCAGGAAGGATGATGACTTCAGCCATTGTCGACTCCGGTCAGGGCCGCTCCCACGGCGGCGGCGGGGAAGCCGAGCGGCAGGACGCGCAC
The DNA here is from genome assembly GCF_004801905.1 of Orlajensenia flava. Classification (GTDB taxonomy): domain Bacteria; phylum Actinomycetota; class Actinomycetes; order Actinomycetales; family Microbacteriaceae; genus Orlajensenia; species Orlajensenia flava. The sequence goes on from NZ_SSSN01000003.1 coordinate 1,098,087, forward strand.
CCGCCCGGCGATGTCCAGGGACGACAGAAAGGGCGACACGCGCGCGCCCGCCGTGAGCGATGCGCATACCCCGTCCAGCAGCGGCGTTCCGAGCGCGCTGAGGCCGCCTCCGATCACGACGACGTCGACGTCGGCCGCCAGCACGAGGATGCGCACGGCTGCTGCGACACCCTCGAAGAAGCGCGACTGCACGTCGATCGCGATCGGATCGCCCGCGCCGGCCGCTTCGAACAGGTCCACTGCGGGCAGGGCGGCATCCGTCGGCCACATGCGGGCGATCGCCGAGCCGCTGGCTATGGTCTCGACGCAGCCCACCTGGCCGCAGCTGCACAGGGCCCCGTTGGGATCGATCGGGATGTGGCCGACCTCGCCCGCGACTCCATGACCGCCACGCAGCAGCCGGCCGCCGAGGACGATGCCCGCCGCGAGCCCGGTACCGAGGTTGAGGTAGGCCATCGACTCGAATCCGTTGGCCATCCCGGTCTCCGCGAGCAGGTGGTGGGCGCCCATCGCGGCCGCTTTGACATCGTTCTCCACGCGTACCGACACGCCGAGGCGCTCGCTGATGGCCGCCCCCAGGCGGAGGTCGTGGACGCCGAGATTCACGGCGTGGCTGACCCGCCCGGTGACCGAGTCGACGGCGCCGGGGATGCCGATGCCGATCGAGCTGACGTCGGCGAGCGACCTGCCCGACAGCGCCGTCACCTGCTGCGCGACGTCGACGGCCGTCGCGATGACATCGGCGTCTCCGAACCCGGTCGGCTGGCGCACCTGCTCGCTGAGACGTCCGTCCGTGTCCATGGCGACGGCGGCCGTCTTGGTGCCGCCGATGTCGATCCCGATCCTCACTGCTGACCCTCCCCGTCGAGCATGGCGAGAACTGCCTCGCCGAGCAGTCGCGACGCGCCGAAGGTGGCGACGTCGGCGTAACGGCGATCGTCCGACGGCCAGCCCATGTCCACCACGAGCACCGGCCGGCTGTCGGCGCGCCAACCGTCCACCGCACTCCGCGCGAACGCGTGCCGGTGGATGTCCTTGCCGACCACGATCACGGGAGCGCCTGCGGCGATCGAGGCGTTCGGCACCCCCGCAGACAGGGCGATCGGAGCGCTCCACACCGATCCCTTCGCGGCGGGATGTTGCGCCAGTGCGGCGAACGGTCCCCACGGTGCCACGCCGACCGCGATGTTGGCCACCGTGTCCACGCGCACGACCGCGGCCGCGCGGACGCCGCCGTCGAGCCAGGCGTGCGCGGCGGCGGAAAGGTCGAACGCGCTGATCACGTGGTCGAGGTCGAAGCTGGGGTCGATGGAGACGGATGCGCTCGCGAGCGCCCGGCTGGTCGACGACCCGAGAGCGTCGACGCGCTCGGCGGCCTCCCGAAGCCGTCGGGCGTCGAGCCGCCCGCTCTCGATGGCCGCCAGCACGGCGTCCTCGATGTCGCGCAGCTGCGCATCCGTGTTCTCCGTGCCGATGCAGAGCAGGTCGCAGCCGGCGTCGATCGCCCGCACGGCGGCCTCGGGGATGCCGTGGACGCCGCTGGCGCCCTTCATGTCGAGCGCGTCGCTGACGATGACGCCGGTGAAGCCGAGCTCGTCACGCAGCAGGCCCTGGAGGATGCGACGCGAGTGCGTCGCCGGGAAGTCGGGATCCACGGCCGGGATGAGGATGTGCGACGTCATGATGGTGCGCGCACCGGCATCGATCGCGGCCCGGAACGGCACCAGCTCGCGGTCGCGGAGGGTCTCGAGCGAGGCGTCGATCACGGGCAGGTCGAGGTGGGAGTCCGTCGCCGTGTCGCCGTGCCCCGGGAGGTGCTTGGCGCTCACGGCGATGCCGGCGCCCTCGTGCCCGCGCACCCAGGCGCCAACGTGACGGGCCACGGCCTGCGGATCGCTGCCGAAGCTGCGCGTGCCGATGACCGGGTTGTCGGGGTTCGAGTTCACGTCGGCATCCGGCGCGAAGTTGAGCGTGCAGCCGACGGCGGCGAGCTCGCCCGCAACGGTCGCACCCACCCGCTCGGTCAGGGCGAGGTCGTCGATGCGCCCGAGGACGGCCGGGCCGGGATAGGGCGAACCCTGGTCGTAGTAGAGCCGGGTGACGTCTCCGCCCTCCTCGTCGATCGCGATGACGACAGAGGGGTTGGCGGCGCGCATGTCATCCGTCAGCGTGCGCAACTGCTCGCGCGAGGCGATGTTCATGCCGAACAGGCAGACGCCGCCGAGCCCGGCGCGCAATCGATCGGCCAGCCACTCCGGCAACTCGGTGCCGACGAAGCCGGGCATGAGCGTGCTGGCCACCAGACGGCGGAGGCTCTCGAGATCGGTGGACTGCTCGGATTCGACGGCGTGCCTGCCGCTCATCCCTTCACCGCGCCGCTGACCAGCCCACTCGTCATGCGGCCCTGAACCAGGAGGAAGAACACGATGACGGGAATGGCCATGAGGGTCGACCCGGCCATGATCGCCGCCCAGTTGGTGGTGCCGGTGAGCGTCTGGAAGGTGCGCAACCACACGGGCAGCGTCATGGCCTCGGGGCGTGCATTCACCACGAGGGCGAGGAGGAACTCGTTCCACGCCTGGATGAACCCGAACACGCCGGTGGCGACGAGGCCGGGCGCGAGCAGGGGGAAGGTGATCTTCCAGAAGGCACCCGTACGGGAGAGTCCGTCGATCATGCCGGCCTCCTCGAGCTCGGCCGGGACGCCGTTGACGAACCCGCGGAGGGTCCAGATGGTGAACGGCAGCACCGTGGCGACGTACACGATGGTCAGGCCGCCGATCGAGTTGAGCAGACTCCAGCCGTCGAGCACGCGGAAGATCGAGACGATCATGGCCTCGCCCGGGATCATCTGCACGATGAGGATCGCGATGATGAACGCCTTGCGGCTCTTGAAGCGAAATCGGGTGACGGCGAGGGCCGCGAGGAACGCGAACACGAGCGCGATGGCCACGGTGAGGATCGTGACGAGGATTGAGTTCATGAACGCCGGGCCGAACTGCGCCCGGTTCTGGTCGAACAGCACCGTGCCGTAATTGCGCAGAGTGAAGTTATCCGGCCAGAAGTGCAGCACGCGGGCGCGCACCTGGTTGTTGGGCTGGAAGGACGTGTTGATCATCCAGTAGACGGGGAACACGGAGAACAGGAAGACGATGACCGCGAGGATGCTGAGCACGACGGTCGTGGCGCGCTTCTTGCCGGCGCCCGTTCGACGGGCCGTGGTGTCGATGGCGGCTCCGGCCGCGGTGGGGCGGGCGGTGGCGGTGATGGCGCTCACAGGTCCTCCTCCTTGATGGTCTGGCGAACGTAGTAGATCGAGATGGCCATGAGCAGGATGACGACGATCACCGCGATGGCGCCGCCTGTTCCGTACTCGCCGCCTGCGATCGACACCGAGTAGATGTAGGTGCCGAGCACGTTGGTCTGCTCCTTGATGCCTCCGATGCCCTGCAGCGCGAAGATCTGCGTGAAGACGCGGAGGTCCCAGATGACTTGCAGGATGATGACGACTACGAAGATCGACCGGAGGTACGGGACGATGATGAAGCGGAACCGCTGCACATAGCTGGTGCCGTCGAGCTGAGCCGCCTCGAGCACTTCGTCGGGAACCTGGGTGAGACCCGCGTAGACCGTGAAGGCCACGAACGGCACGGCGCCCCAGATGACGACGACGGCTGCGACGAGGAAGAACGAGAGCGGGTTGATCAGCCAGGAGTGCTGGGTGAAGTCGGTGAGTCCGAAGAGGTTCACGAGCACGTTGTTGATGACGCCGTAGTCGGTGTCGAAGATCCAGCCCCAGACGATCGTGGCCGTGAGGGCGGGCATCGCCCAGGCCAACAGCAGGCCGACCGTGAGCAGGAGTCGGAAGAACTTGCCCAGCCGCATCATCATGAGGGCGATCAGAGTGCCGAGCACCATCGTGAGCACGACGCAGACGGCGGCGAACGCGAGGCTCCGCGCCACGACCTGCCAGAAGGTGGGGTCGGTGAGGATCTTGGTGTAGTTGTCGAACCAGACGAACTCGGGCGGGGCGCCGAAGACCTGCGCGCGGCCGAACTTCTGGAACGACATGATGATGAGCTGGAAGAGCGGCCAGCCCACGATGGCGATCAGGATGACGAGCGACGGGACCAGCAGGGCGTACGGGGTGAATCCGCCCGGCCGCCGCCTGCGCGGCTTGGCTGCTGGCGCCGGTGCGGTCATCCGCTCGCCGTCGATCGCGGTGGGCGCCGCGTCCATCGCGACGATGTTCGAAGACATAGGAGTCATTCCCCTTTTATGATTGCGGTACCCACGCGTATTCCTAGGGCGCGGGAGAAACACCACTGCCCGGCGCGACATGCACGGTCGCGCCGGGCAGTGCTGTGTGGTTCGCCGGGCCCGCCGATGTGTGGGCAGCGGGCCCGACGGTCCAGTGAACGACTAGCCGTTGAGCGTGTCGTCGATCTTCTTGTCGGCGTCCTTCGCCAGCGACTCCACGTCGCCGCCCTGGGCGATCTTGACGAAGAGGTCGGTGAGGACACCGGATGCCTCGACATCGGCCCACTTCGGCGAAGCCGGGGTGAGCTTGGCGTTGGCGGCGGCCGCGGCGATGGCCTTGGCGACGTCGTCGGTTCCGAGCGTGGGCGCCAGCGACTTCAGCGACGGAACGAGTCCGTTCTTGCCGTAGATCGTCTGGAAGCCCTTGCTCTCGATGATCTTCAGCGCCGAGAGCGAGAGCTCGGGGTGCTTGGTCTTGGCGGAGATTCCGATGTTGGAACCACCGGCGAAGACCTTCGCGGCTCCTCCGTTCTTGCCCGGGAGGGCGTAGACGCCGAGGTTGGCCTCCTGGTCGGGGCAGCCGGGCGTGTCAGCGTCGGCAGCGGCCAGGATCGACCACTTCACCCAGCTGGGGGCCGAGAGCTGCAGCGTGGTTCCGTCGCAGAAACCGACCTGGGGGTTGGTCTCCTGGCCATCCTTGGGAGCGGCAGAAGCCTTGGTCATGACCTCCTGCACCTCCTTCAGTCCCTTGACGGAGTCAGCGGAGCCGAGCTCGGAGACCCACTTGCCACCCTTCTGCACGGCGATCTCTCCGCCGTTCTCCCAGATGAAGGGGAGGGCGTTGTACCAGTCCTGGCCAGGCCACCAGATGCCCGACTTGCCGGGGTTGGCGGTGGCGAGAGCCTCACCGTTGGAGACGTAGTCGTCGAGCGTCTTCGGGACGGAGAGGCCTGCTGCGGCCAGAGCGTCCTTCTTGTAGAACACCAGACGTGCACCCGAGTACAGCGGCGGAGCGTAGAACTTGCCGTCGTACGAGCCCGCCTCGACGAAGCCGGGGAGCAGGTCGTCTCCGCCGAGCTCCTTCTTGTGCGACGTCAGGTCCATGAATGCGCCGGCCGACGTGAACGCCGCAGCCTGCGTGTTGCCGACCTCGACGACGTCGGGGCTGTCGCTGCCCGACAGGCTCGTGGTGAGCTTGTCGACCAGGCCGGTCCAGCTCTGCTCCTCGATGACGATCTTCGATCCGGGGTTCTCCTTCGCGAAGGTCTTCTCGAGGTACTCCCGAGCGTCCTTCGGCGTGTCGGTTCCCACGAACCAGACGCGGATGTTCGCCTTGTCGGCGCCTGACGTGGAAGCAGCGTTGCCTCCCGAAGCGCAACCGGCGAGAGCAAGCGCAGCCGCGGCACCGATGGCCACGAAAGCGAGTTTCCTCATTGCGTTGTTTCCTTTCCTAGGGCTGAGGTGAAGGCAAGGGAGCCGCCACCATGGTGCAAGGGCTCTTACGAGACCCCGAGTTGTCCTGAGAGGACCATGACGGCCGCGCCGCGCAGAACGATGTCCTGCCCTTGCGTGGTCATCCGAAGCGTCAACGCACCCGTGAACTGGGCCATCGTGCGCGTTCGGATCGTCTCGATGGCCGCTGTCGCCAGTGGGCCGTCGAGAAGCTCGGTCGGGCCGCTCAAGACGATCTCCGAGAGATCGAGGGCTCCGACGACGGGGGCGAGGGTGATACCGAGCCGGCGGCCCGCCTCCCGAAGAATTGTGTCGCGCTCGGCGGTGTCGTCCGGTCCGAGCGGGGCGAGCCGTGCGGCCAGACGCGGGGCGGCTAGCCAGGCTTCGAGGCAGCCGGTCTTGCCGCACGCGCACAGCGGGCCCCCGTCGGTGCCGACCACGACATGGCCGATCTCTCCGGCCGCGGATGCCGAGCCGAACAGCGGCATGCCGCCGAGGAGCAGGCCGGCGCCGACGCCGTGGCCGACCTTGACGAGCATGACGTCGCCGTCCGCTCCGCCGAAGCTGTGCTCCGCGAAGATCGCCGCGTTGGCGTCGTTGGCCACCAGGACGGGGACCTCGAAGCGCTCCGCGAGCGTCGCCTGCAGAGCGACGCTCGTCCACCCCAGGTTGGGCGCGGTCAGCACCACTCCGTCGGTGTTGACGACGCCCGGCGAACCGACGCCCATGCCGAGGACCGGGCCGTCGGCGAGCGCGACGGCGGCATCCGCGACCTCGATGACCTTCGCGATCGCCTCGCTGCCGACAGCGTTCTCGAGGGGGACCTCGGCGCGAGCGAGGATGTCGCCGCCGAGGTCGAGGACCGCTCCGCGGAACACGTCGTCGTCGCTCAAGTCGATGGCGATGATCTGGAAGGCGCTGCGGTCGAAGTCGAGCAGCGTCGCCGGCTTTCCCGGACGGGCGTCCTCGCGCTGGCCGAGCTCGACGATGAGTCCCTCGCCGATGAGTTCGGCGACGAGGTCGGAGACGGTGACGCGAGTGAGCCCGGTCTCGCGCGCCACGTCCGCACGGCTGAGCCCCGCTGAGCGGTAGAGCGTCTGGAGCACCAGGGAGCGATTGTGCCCCCGCGCGTGCTCGGGCAACACCTTGGCAGTGGGCCGAAGGGCCTTGCCGTGTGAGAGCTGCGTTGCCGTCATGGTTTGTAAGTAAAGCTTACGAACAATCAGCGCGCAAGCACGGGAGGGAAATTAGTCAGGCTTCTTTACAAACCTGTGACCTTGACGAAACACAGACACACGAAGGCCCCGGGTGCATGCACCCGGGGCCTTCCTGATTGACCCTCTAGAAGAGGATCACGAGGTAGCTCGCGGCACTCTTGGAGCCGCTCACCTCAGGCGTACCAGCGAAGCTCGCCTTCACCGAGTAAACACCCCTGCCGAGCTTCGGCAGGGTCAGGGTGACCTTGCCCGCGCTGTCCAGCACGCCCGTGACCGTCTTGCCGCCCACCTTCACCTTCACAGGCTGGCCGGCCACATCGCCCTGGGAGGCGACCGTGATCCGAGCCTTGACGGTCAGGAACGACAGGCTCACCGGCGTCGACAGCTTGAGCGAGATGGTCGATCCGTATGGCACCATCACGGCATCCGACGTCGCCGTTCCCGACGGGCGGTCAGCAGCGCTGGCCGTCACGACGACCGTGAGGCTCGCGCCCTGATCGGCCTTCGTCACGACGTAGGTCGCCGACGTCGCTCCCGCGATGTCCACTCCCCCGCGCTGCCACTGGTACGCGAACGTGAGCCCATCCGTGTCCCACGTACCCGGGCTAGCCGTCAGCGTCGACCCGACAGCGGGCGTTCCGCTGATGGTCGGCGGCGCGGTGTTGACCGGTGCACCCGGAGCGGGAGCCTCACCCGACGCGACGTTCACCTTGGTGAACAGCCCCGTGTCGCCGTAGCTGACGAGACCGAGGTAGAGCGTCTCGGGAGCAAGCCCCGTCCACGATGCCGTGTACGTCGCCGGCGTGCCCTGAACGGTGTTGAGCACCGTCGGGTTCACCGTGAACGCTCCGTCACCCGAACCCGGCACGACCTGGAAGGTGCGCAGATCCCACGCGGTGGAATCCGAGCCCTCGGGAATCGAGAACACGTCCACCTTCACGTCGTAGGTTCCGGCGGTCGGGTTCGGGATGTCCACACGCTCGTCGCCCGATGCCGTTGCCGACACGTACTGCTCGTCTGCGTTGCCGTCGGCATCGAGGTGAGTGACGGTCAGGTCGAGATCGGCCTTGTTGTCGAGCGCGTCGAGATCGAACCGCGCCATGGCCAGGCCATCGGCGATCGTCGTCGTGTAGTGGAACGAGTCCTTGGCCTTTCCGGATCCCGAGTGGGGCGCAGCAGCGCCGGTCGGGTCGGGAACGATCACGCCCGGAGCGAGCCCGGCCGTCGCGAGAGGCAGTTCGCCCGTCTCACCCGGGGTGACCGTCACGTCCACCGATCCGTTGATCCCCGTTCCGGAGACCGATTCGGGAGCGGCGACCGCGACGGGGCGGACGGCGATGGGGCTGCGCGCCACGACGTCTCCGCTCGTCCACGAGAGCGATCCCGTGGCGAACGTGTCGAGAGCGGCATCCGTGCGCGTGAACGTCACCGTGTAGGACTGGGTCTCGCCCGCGGCACCGAAGGTGAGCGTCGACGGGGTGACCGCCACGTCCACACCGTCGAGACCGGCGGTCGACGCCGTGAACGTGCCCGCCTGGGTCGAGGTGACCGTGCGGGTGACCGTCTGCGTTCCCGCGAGGGATCCGATGGCGATCGACGCCAGGTTCAGGTCGCTCGGGTCGATGGCCGTGACGCCGTTCAGGCTGCTACCGGAGTATCCAGCGCCCTTGATGTAGGCCAGCCAGTCCGCCGGACCGTTGAGGTAGAGCAGACCGGGCGAGAACATCTTGGTCGGGTCCTCGTGGCCGGCTCCCTGGGTGAAGGGATCCGTCACGGGGGCGCCGTTGGCGTCTACCGTGTCGTAGGCCGTCGTCATGAGTGCCGACTTGATCTCGGCCGGGGTGGCCTTCGGGTGAACGCTCAGGTAGAGCGCCGCCGTTCCGGTGATGTGAGGAGCCGCCATCGACGTCCCGGAGAGGAACTCGAAGCTCGGCTTCTCGCCCTCGGCGTTGGCACCGGCCGCGAGGATCGCGACGCCGGGCGCCGTGATGTCGGGCTTGAGGATGTCGCTGCCGTCGGCCTCCACCGGTCCGCGCGAGCTGAACCCGGCCACCTGGGGAGTGGCAGGCTCGATGCCCGTGAGGTTGCCGTCCTGAAGGGTGACCGTGGCTCCCGGCGTCGCCGAGTACGCGTAGGTCGCGTCCCAGGCGGTGTTCTGCAGGTGCACAGTCGGAACCGCGTGCGCGTCGGTGTCGAGCGACGACGGCGTCTTGTTGACGAGAACCATGCCGATGCCGCCGGCGCGCTTGACCTCGGCCGACTTGTCGGTGCGGGCGTAGACGCCGCGCTGGCAGAACACGATCGTACCGGCCACCTTGGTCGGGTCGAGCGATCCCGGTGCGCACAGCAGGGTGTCTGCCGCGGTCGTCGATCCGTTGCCGACATTGTCAGCGCGGACGAACGGTCCGGTGAGCGGCTCCTTCGGCGCGGTGATCGAGGCACCGGCGAACGCGGATCCGTTGCCGAGCGTCGCCGTCGCCTCATAGGACGGGATGGTCGACGCGGCGACCGTGGTGTACCACGGCGAGGCGTTGTCGAGGGTGGAGGGGGCCGGCCCCGAGTTGCCCGCCGAGGCGGACACGAAGATGCCGGCCGTGGCTGCGGACAGGAAGGCCTGGTCGGTCAACGAGACCGTCGTGGCCGCTGCGCTGCCGCCGATGGAGAAGTTGATCACGTCGACGCCGTCCTTCGTGGCGTCGTCGATCGCCTTCAGCATGTCGGCGGTCGTACAGCCGTCATCCGTCGTGACGGTTGGGTCGGGGCCCGACCAGCACACCTTGTATGCAGCGATCTTGGCCGCCGGAGCGACACCGGAGATGTCGCCGAAACTGCGGTCGAGCACCGAGGACTCGACGCCGTTGTTCCCGGCTGCCGTGCTCGCGGTGTGCGATCCGTGTCCGTCGCCGTCGCGTGGGGAGACGTACTCGCCTTGCGCGACGCTTCCGAGGTTCTTCTCCCCGAAACCGTCCACGTAATACCGGGCGCCGATGATCTTGGTGCTGCAGTCGGCGGCGGTGAATTGGACGCCCGTCTGGCAGATGCCCGTGAACGTGTTGCCGTCAGCTTTATGGAAGGTGATCGTCGAACCGTTGAGGTACGGGGCGTCACCGTCAGTCGTGCCGAGCGGGTCGCCGGCGAACGAGGGGTGCTCGGGCGCGATGCCGGTGTCGATGTCACCGACGACGACTCCCTTGCCCGCGTTGCCGACTCCTCCGAGCTTGTCCCACACTCCGCCGGCACCGTCGAGGCCCAGGAACGTCGTGGACGGTGTCGCATCCGGGTGGGCCATCTCGTCGGGGACGAGGGCGAGGACGCCCTGCTGCTGCGAGATCGCCTTCGCCTGCGCGGGGTCGAGCGCGGCCGAGAAGCCGTTGAGGGTGACGGTGTAGGACTGGTCGACGGATGCTCCGACGGCCGCCGCTGCATCGTCCTGCTTGCCCTCGAGGTACTGCGAGTAATCCTGAACGGGAGCCGAACGGGCATTGAGCTGCTTGCCCTTCGACTGCGTCGCCTGCAACCCGTCGACTCCACCGTCGTAGGTCGCGGCCGGCTGATCGTCCAACAGGACGATGTAGCGACCGGCGTGATAGTTCGTGCTGGATTGGACCAGCGGCGCCCAGTTGCCGGGCTTCGTCGGCAGTGGTGCTGCCGCTGCCGGTCCCACGACACCCGCAAGCGCCGTGGTTACGAAAACGGCACCGCCCAGCAGTGCTGCGACGGTGCCTTTCAGTCCGGAGGATCGTGTCCTCCGTGTAGCGGTCAGTTCCACTACGTCCCCGTTCGATAGATTCCCGTTCACGCCCCCGGATGGGGGGCACATGAGAGAGAACCTATCCCGCGGGTGCCGTGCCTGAGAAGACCCTCAGGTAAATCAGTTGTTACGGATTTCCGCCCGCCGATCCGGGGTACAGGGCACGACCGGGGTACAACGCGAACGGCCCGCCTCCACTGGAGACGGGCCGTCGCGATGCTGGAACTCAGCCCAGGCGAGCCTGCAGGTTCTTCGAGATCGACTCGAGGAACTGCTCGGTGGTCTCGTAGCCCTGCTCAGGACCGACGAGCAGCGCGAGGTCCTTCGTCATCGAGCCGCTCTCGACGGTCGTGATGACGACGTCCTCGAGGGTGTTGGCGAACTCGATGAGCTCCTGGTTGCCGTCGAGCTTGCCGCGGTGCGACAGGCCGCGCGTCCACGCGTAGATCGACGCGATCGGGTTGGTCGAGGTGGGCTTGCCCTGCTGGTGCTGGCGGTAGTGGCGGGTCACGGTGCCGTGGGCGGCCTCAGCCTCGACGACCTTGCCGTCGGGAGTGGCCAGCACCGAGGTCATCAGTCCGAGCGAGCCGAAGCCCTGCGCCACGGTGTCGGACTGCACGTCGCCGTCGTAGTTCTTGCAGGCCCAGACGTAGCCGCCCTCCCACTTGAGGCTGGAGGCGACCATGTCGTCGATGAGGCGGTGTTCGTAGGTGAGCCCGGCCGCGTCGAACTTCTCCTTGAACTCGGAGTCGAAGACCTCCTGGAAGAGGTCCTTGAAGCGGCCGTCGTAGGCCTTGAGGATGGTGTTCTTCGTCGAGAGGTAGACGGGATAGTTGCGGTCGAGACCGTAGTTCAGCGACGCGCGGGCGAAGTCCCTGATGGAGTCGTCGAGGTTGTACATGCCCATGGCGACGCCCGACCCGGGCGACTGGAACACCTCGAACTGCTGGGGCTCTCCCCCGTCCTTGGGCGTGAAGGTCATCGTCAGCGTGCCCTCGCCCTCGAAGCGGAAGTCGGTGGCGCGGTACTGGTCGCCGAAGGCGTGGCGACCGACGATGATCGGCTTGTTCCATCCCGGCACGAGACGGGGGATGTTGGAGATGATGATCGGCTCGCGGAAGATCACGCCGCCCAGGATGTTGCGGATGGTCCCGTTGGGCGAGCGCCACATCTTCTTGAGGCCGAACTCCTCGACGCGCGCCTCGTCGGGCGTGATCGTCGCGCACTTGACGCCGACGCCGTGCCTGAGGATCGCGTTGGCCGCGTCGACGGTGATCTGGTCGTCCGTCTCGTCGCGCTTCTGGATGGAGAGGTCGTAGTACTCGAGGTCGATGTCGAGGTACGGGTGGATGAGCGAATCCTTGATGGCCTGCCAGATGATGCGCGTCATCTCGTCGCCGTCGAGCTCGACGACGGTGCCTTCAACCTTGATCTTGGACAATGGGTGATCTCCTCGAACGATTACGGGCCGATCGGCCCCGACAATCCTACAAGAGGTGGGTAACTATCTTGACATCGAGATAGTTGTGCCGCTCTGGGCGAACGGCGACGTGCCTCACAGCATCCGGCTACCGGCGGCAGGCCCGCGCAGGCTAGCCTTGCACGCATGGGTGAGATGAGACTGGAAGCACTGTCGGCCTCGAACATCGCTGCCGCGAACAACCTGGGTCTGAAGCCCGGTCAGGAGCAGTTCATCACGCCCGTCTCCTACTCCGCCGAGACGGCCGTGATCGATCCCGGCGCCGCCTGGCAGCGTGTCGCGGTGCAGGAGGAGAAGGTCGTCGGGTTCATCCACGGCAACTTCGATCCCGACAACGACCACGAGGAGTTCCGCGCCTGCATCTGGCGCATCAACGTCGACGCGGATGCCCAGGGCCAGGGCGTCGGACGATTCCTCGCCCGTGGGCTCGCGGAGGAGGCGCGCTCGCGCGGCATCGAGCGCATCACGGTCATGTGGGAGCCGGGCAGTGAGGGTCCCGAGGCGTTCTTCCTCCGCATCGGTTTCGTCGACATCGGCCAGACCCAGTACGGCGACGTGATCGGGGCGATGACGCTCTGAGCGCCTCGCCTCCCGCGGGCTTCGTCGAGGCCGTCCTCGACATCGTCGACCGGATCCCGCCCGGACGGGTGGCCACCTACGGCGACATCGCGGCCATGCTGGGCTCCCGCGGCGCTCGGGTGGTCGGCCAGGTGATGGCCTACTACGGGTCGGATGTCGCGTGGTGGCGCGTCATCCGCGCCGGAGGTCATCCGCCCCGCGAGCACGAGGACCGCGCGCTGACGCACTACCGGGATGAGGGCACCGCGCTGATCGAGACGCCCGCCGGCTACCGCATCTCCCCCAGTGCGCGGTGGCACCCGGAGTTCGCGGACGAGTAGGTCACCGTCCGTCGGTGCTCTCGGCACCGACGGACGCGCGCTCGGCGTCCGTGAGCGCCGGGACCTCGGGTGAGCCCTCTGGCGGGATGCGCGCCGTCACCGTGGTGCCGCGACCGTCGAAGCTCTCCACGAGCACAGTCCCGCCGATCGCCTCCATCCGGTCGACCAAGCCGATCAGACCGCTCCCTCCGCCGAGCGTCGCCCCGCCGCGACCGTCATCGGAGACGCTCACCTCGAGTCCTCCGGCCCCCACTCGCACGCACACCCGCGCCGCCGATGCGCCGGCGTACTTGGCGACATTGGTGAGGCACTCGGCCACGAAGAAGTAGACCGTCGCCTCGGTGAGCGGCGCCAAGCGGCCGGGCACGTCGAGCTCGACCTCGACCGGCACCGGAGTCCGCGCCACGAGTTCGGCGATCGCCATCCCCAGCCCTCCGACGGTGAGTGAGGAGGGATGGATGCCGCGCGCCAGCTCCCGCAACTGCCGGAGCGCGTCGGTGAGTTGTTGCAGTGCCCCCTCCAACTCGTCGACGAGCGCCTCGTCGCTCGCCGCTCGCGCGCTGCCGATGGCCATCCGCAGGCTGAGCGCCAGCGAGACGAGCGACTGCTGCGATCCGTCGTGCAGGTCGCGTTCGATCTGGCGCCGCGCGACGATGCCCGCCTCGATGATGCGCACCCGCGACTCGCGAACCTCCTGCAGCGTGGCTTCGAGCTCCGTCCGCAGGCGCGAGTTGTCGACCGAGAGTCGCATGGCGGATGCGACCGCGTCCAGCAGCCCCTGGTACTCCCGCAGCGCGACGTCGTGGTCGATGAGCGCCAACCGGCCGCTGGCACTCTCGATCGCGAGCCGTGTCCGCAGGCGCCCCGGCGTCGCGTCGGTGTCGAGCTGCTCACCGCCGCCATCCCGGTATCGGCCCCGGGTCACGTCCCACCAGAACACGCGCAGCCGCGGATCGCGCAGGGTGTCGGCGAGCGCGGGCTGCCAGAACTCCCGTTCGACGCCGTCGCGCGTGAGCACGACGAGGTCCGAGACCCGGCCGCGCATGCTGCGGATGTACATCAATCCGGCCACGAAGCTGATCGGGATCGATGCCGTGCCGAGGTAGCCGAGATAGACCACGAGCGGCAACGCGGTGACGCCGAAGGCATCCGACGCAACCTCGTAGGCGATCGCGGCGCACCACAGGATGAGGGCGACGGGCATGACGAAGGCGATGTAGCGCGCGGGGGTTGTCCCGCGCGACCATCGCACGATGACCGTGACGATGATCAGCACGATCAGCAGGATGCCCACGCCGCGGTAGGCGAGGTTGATGACGTTGTACAGGCCCCAGTCGGGCACCACGACGTAGGCGTTGGGGGCGCAGCCGCACTCGGGGGTCGCGTAGGGCGCCAGGAAGAGCAGCGCGAGCATCCGCACCAGCCCGCCGCCCACGCCGAGCGCCAGTGCCCAGAACTCCAGCCGCCCCGGCAATCGCCCCGTCGGGTAGATCACGACGAGCGCGGCCTGGAGGACCGCCCAGACCACCACCAGCGATTCGAAGATCGGCCACACCGAGCCCAGCGGCCAGGTCGCGGCGATGAAGGGCGGCGGGATCCAGAGGAGGGCGATGACGATCATCAGCCGGCCGGGGACGGGCGAGTCGGCCACCTGCCAGGCCAGCCACGCGCAGACGGCGTAGGTGAGTCCGGCTGCGGTGTGGATGACGGTGCGGGTCAGGGAGTAGGGCACGGGCATCGCGGCCGCCGTGTAGCCGATGACCTCCTCGGTGATGATGATCGCCGAGGCGAGGAGTACGAGCAGGAGCCTGCGCACCTGCAGCGCGGTCATGACGGTCCGAGGAGGCGCAGCACCGCGAGCACCCGGCGGTGGTCGTCGGGCGATTCGTCGATGCCGAGCTTGGACATGATGTTGCCGATGTGGGTCTCGACCGTCTTCAGGCTGAGGAACAGCTTGGACGCGATGCCGTGGTTCGACTTGCCCTCGGCCATCAGCGCCAGGACATCCCGTTCTCGCGGGGTCAGCACCTGCACGGAGGCGTTTCCCGGGCGGGAGACCAGCTGCGCGACGACCTCGCTGTCGACGACCGAGCCGCCGGAGGCCACTGTGCGCACCGCCTGCACGAGTCGAGCGGGTTCGGCCACGCGATCCTTCAGCAGGTAGCCCGTGCCGCCTCCCGCACTCATGGCACGGATGGCGTACGCCGGCGTCGCGTACATCGACAGCAGCAGCACGCCGACCGTCGACCCCGACGACCGGAGCTTCTCGAGCGCGACGAGTCCTTCGTCGGTGTAGTCCGGTGGCATGCGGATGTCGAGCACGATCGCGTCGACGGGCCGTTCGCGTACGGCCTCGAGCAGCTCGCCGGCCGTGCCGACCGAGACGACGACCTCGCAGCCGCCCGCCTCGAGCACCGAGGTGATGCCCGTGCGCAGCAGCATGGCGTCGTCGGCGATGGCCACCCGCAGCGGGGTGGTGGTCTCTGAATCCTGCTGAGCGTTCATCGGTGTCCAGTCTCGGAACAACTCTGTCGTGCGGGCGGCTCAGGCGACGAAGGCTCGAAGCCCCGGTCCGGAGAGCTCATCCTTCGGGATGAAGCCGTCCGCGCCGCTCGATTCGATCCTGCTGCCGTAGTCGCTGCGATCACGACTCGATGTGAGAACGATAGCGAAGGTTCCGAGCCCGCGCAGCGTCGGGACGACGTCGAAGCCCATCGCATCGGGCAGCATGACGTCGAGCAACACGAGATCGGGCAGCATGTCGCCGATCAGTTCCACTCCTCGGGCGGCGGATGCGGCGTCGCCGACGACCTCGAAGCCGTCGGCTTCCAGCAGCCGACGCACCTGATCGCGAAACACGTCGTGATCGT
Source organism: Orlajensenia flava (assembly GCF_004801905.1). Lineage (GTDB taxonomy): Bacteria > Actinomycetota > Actinomycetes > Actinomycetales > Microbacteriaceae > Orlajensenia > Orlajensenia flava. Next base: position 1,114,016 of record NZ_SSSN01000003.1, read on the forward strand.
CCACGATCACCACCCGAGAACTCATGCCCCCATTCTGTGACCCGACCGGCCGCGCATCCGAGCCCCACGATGAAGATCGGGGCTGGCCCTGAGAGCACCTGCGGGGAGCACACCGATGCCGCACACCCGGTCGGGGGTGGACCATGTGAGGGAACTCGCGATCAGGACGCGCCGGGCACAGCGGCAGCAGACGATCGCATTCCAGGGCCATCCTCCGAACCCGAGCGCGGAGAGGCTCAGCGGAGTTCGACAGGAAGGGCGACCCGAACCCGACGGGTCGCCTTTCCTGTGTCTGCAGGCGTCCCGCGCGGCCGTGACCCCCGTTCAGGGCTGCCACCCCGGTGGCCCGGTGCTCGCCCGGTGTCGAGCGTTCCGCCGACGGACGAGCATCGCAGCATGAGCCGCCACCGTGGACGGAGCACACCGTTCGTCTGGATCAAGCGCTACCTCGTTCCCGAGTTCGTCGGGACGGGGGCGTCGCTCCTCGGCGCGTGGAGCGGGTACGCGACCACCGGCTCGCTCGTCGTGGCAGCCATCGTCGGAACCCTCGCTGAGACGATCGGCTTCTACGGCGTCATCGCCGCGCGGACGGCGCTCGGCCACGCCCGGTCGGGGCGCGTGCGAGCCTCGTCCCCGCGCTCGCGCGGCGGGGTCGTCGCCCTGCTGACCGTGCGATCCATCGTCGCGGAGTTCGTTCCGGCCGAGGTCGTCGACACCCTCGCGGTTCGGCCGCTCCTGCTCTACGCGGTCCCGGCGGCCACCGGCAGTGGGCTCTCGGGATGGCTGCTCGGCAAGCTCGCCGCTGACCTGGTCTTCTACACGATCGCCGTCACGAGCTTCGAGGCCGGCCGCCGACTGATCCTCCCCCACTCCCTCAGCACCCGGAAGGCGCACTCCTCATGAGCATCACCTCGATCGCGTTGTTCTCCCCCGAACCGACCGTCGCGCCGGTGCGTCGATTCCCGTCGCACCGCGAGCGCGTCCGCTCCGACCTCGCCCGCTACTCCCGCTCGATCGACCTGTTCTCGCTCGTGCGCGAGCACGGCTCACCGCTGTTGGTGCTCGATCCCTCGCGCATCCGTCGACAGGTGCGACGCCTCGCGCAGCAGCTTCCCGGCGCCGCAGTCCACTTCGCCACCAAGACCCTCCCGCATCCGGCAGCCCTCCGCGCCGTCGCCGACGCGGGCGGCTCCTTCGAGGTGGCGTCGCGGAGCGAGATCGACCAGCTGCGATCGCTCGGAGTCGACCTGTCGTCGGCGATCCACACGCATCCCATCCGCTCGCGGCTCGACATCGACCACGCCCTGGCCGCCGGGGTGCGGCGCTTCGTCGTCGACAACCCCGGCGAACTGGCCAAGCTCGCCGACCTGCCGGCGGACGCCGACATTCTGGTGCGACTGAGCTTTCCCAATGCGGAGGCGGGGTGCGACCTGTCGACGAAGTTCGGTGCGACGATTCCCCAGGCCGTCCCGCTGGTCGAGGCAGCCGTGCGACTGGGCATCCGGGTGGCGGGCTTCAGCTTCCACGTCGGAAGCCAGACCACCGCGGCAGCGCCGTTCGTGGAGGCGATCGCAGCGACGACACGCCTCATGACCTGCCTCGAGATCCGCCTCGGGCTGCACTTCGACGTGCTCGACATCGGTGGAGGGCTCCCCGTCGAGTACGACTCGCCCGTCGCCAGGCTGCCGAGGCTGGCATCGGGCATCCGTCACGCCATCCGCTCGTCCGGGCGGCACGATGCCCTCGTGCTCGAACCGGGCCGCTTCGTGACGGGCTCGGCGATGACCCTCGTGACTCGGGTCGTCGGTTCGTCAGAGCGCGTGGACGGCACCTGGCACTACCTCGACGACGGGTTGTACGGGAGCTACTCGAACATCCTGACCGAGGGGGTCCATCCGCTCGTCTTCGCCGCCAGCGAGCTGCGCGGAGACGCACCGCGCCGCCGGGAGCCGGTGACGCTGGCCGGACCGACCTGCGACAGCATCGACGTGATCGCTCGGGGTCTCGAGCTTCCTCCGCTGCACGAGGGAGACCTGCTCGTGAGCCCGATGATGGGCGCGTACACCACCGCGACGGCGACGGGCTTCAACGGCCTGCCGCCGACGCAGGTGGTGGTGCTGGATCGCTGAGGCTCAGACCAGCGAGTCACGCCACGCAGCGTGCAGCTGGGCGAAGCGCCCGGTCCCGTCGATGAGCTCGTCGGGTGATCCATCCTCGACGATGCGTCCGTTCTCCATCACGAGCACACGATCGGCGATCGCGACCGTCGAGAGGCGGTGGGCGATGATGACGGCGGTGCGATCGGCGAGCAGGGTCTGCAGGGCCTCTTGGACGAGTCGCTCGCTCGGGATGTCGAGCGAGGAGGTCGCCTCGTCGAGGATCAGCACCGCGGGATCGGCGAGGAACGCGCGCGCGAACGAGATCAGCTGTCGCTGTCCGGCGCTCACCCGCCCGCCGCGCTTGTTAACGTCGGTGTCGTAACCGTTCGGGAGGCCGCGAATGAAGTCGTCGGCACCCACCGCCTGCGCCGCGTGGATGATCTCATCCATCGAGGCCCCGGGACGACCGATGGCGATGTTGTCCGCCACCGATCCCGAGAACAAGTAGGCCTCCTGCGTGACCATGACGATCGCGCGCCGCAGGTCCTTCGGATGCAGGTCGCGCAGGTCGATTCCGTCGAGGCTGACCCGTCCGTCCGTCGGGTCGTAGAAGCGCGAGATGAGCTTCGCGAGGGTCGACTTGCCGGCTCCCGTCGACCCCACCAACGCGATCGTCTGCCCCGCCGGGATGTCGAGGTCGAACCGCGGCAGGATCATCCGGTCGGCCCGATAGGCGAACTCGACGTCCTCGAACCGCACCCGACCCTTCGCCGACCACAGGTCGACGGGCTTGGCCGGGTCGAGGACGCCGGGCTCCTCCTCGAGCACGCCCGAGATCTTCTCCAGCGCTGCGGCGGCCGATTGGTAGGAGTTGTAGAACATCGCCATCTCCTCGATCGGGTCGAAGAAGCGCCGCGTGTAGAGCAGCGCGGCCAGCAGCACGCCGATGGCCAGCTGCCCCTCGATCACGCGGAACCCGCCGACGAGCAGCACGATGCCGACGGTCACGTTGCCGATGAGCACCAGGCTGGGGTCGAACACTCCGAACAACTGGATGACGCGCGCGTTGACGTCGCGGTAGTCCTCGGTGAGGTCGCCGAACTCCTTCTCGTTGCGCTTCTCCACGCGGAACGCCTTGACGGCACGAATGCCCGTCATGGTCTCGACGAACTTGACGATCAACCGGGCCGACGCGACCCGCGAGCGCCGGAACAGCGTTTGCGAGCGCCTCTGGAACCAGCGGGTGAGGAAGAACAGCGGCACCAGCGAGCACATCAGCACGACACCGGAGACCCAGTCGAGCCAGAACAACGCGACCGCGATGAAGCCCATGTAGAGCACGCCGCGGATGAGATTGTTGATGCCCTCGTCGAGCAGCTCGCGGATGGAGTCGAGGTCGCTGGTCTGACGCGAGATGATGCGCCCCGACGTGTACGACTCGTGGAACTCGAGGCTGAGCCGCTGCGTGTGCAGGAAGACGCGGGTGCGCAGGTCGATGAGGATCGCCTGCGAGATGCGCGCGCTCAGCACGGTGTACCAGGAGATCAGGGCCGCGCCGGCGACACCGGTGAAGAGGTAGGCCCCGCCGGCGAGCGCCAGCGGCATCCAGTCCTGCTTCATGAGGGCGGGAAGCCCTTGGTCGATGCCGATCGCGATGAGGGCGGGCCCGGCCACCTGGAAGGCGGTCGAGATCACGATCACGGCGATGCTGATCGCCACCCGCTTGCGCTCGGGGCGCAACAGGCTGCCGAGCAGGCGCAGTGACCGGCGGCGGATCTGCCGCGACTCCTCGGGAGTGAAGTCGTGGCGCTCCTCCCCCTGTACACCGATGACGCTCATCGGGTCACCTCCTCACGGTGTTCGAACAGATCTCGATCGCCCTCGCGGGCGCGTTCGCGCTTCTCCTCGTCCTCGAGGCTCGAGATGACGAAGCGGTAGTGCTCGCTGGAGGCCAGCAGTGCCGAGTGCGTCCCGACGGCGGTGATGCGGCCGTCCTCGAGGAGCGCCACCCGATCGGCCAACATCACCGTCGAGGGGCGATGAGCGACGATGAGCGCGGTCGTGGAGGCGAGCACCGTGCGGAGGGCTGCCTCCACCAGCGCCTCCGTGTCGACATCGAGGGCGGACAGAGGGTCGTCGAGCACGAGCACGGCGGGCTTGGCGGCCACCGCCCTGGCCAGCGCCAGCCGCTGACGCTGGCCGCCCGAGAGGCTCATGCCCTCCTCGCCGACGAGCGTGTCGACGCCATCCGGCAGGTCGTAGGCGAACTGCGCCTGCGCGATGTGCAGGGCCTCATCGAGCGCCGCATCCGCCTCGGTGCTGCGCTCCCCGAACTCGGGACGCCCGAGCAGGACGTTGTCGCGCACCGAAGCCGAGAACAGGGTGGCGTCCTCGAACGCCATCGCGATGTGACGACGCAGCTCCTCGCGGGTGAGGTCGCGCACGTCCACGTCGTCGAGGCGGATGCTGCCGCCGGTGACGTCGTAGAGGCGCGTGGCCAGCGCGGTGATGGTCGACTTGCCCGAACCGGTCAGGCCGACGAGGGCCATGGTCTCGCCGGGCTCGAGCTCCAGTTGCACGCCGTCGACGAGGTCGTCGAATCGCTCGGGCGAGTCCTGGTAGCGGAAGTGCACGTCGTCGAATACCAGCCGGCCACGCGGATCGTCGATGGTGACCGGCTCGTCGGGGTCGCGGATGGAGTTCTGCTCGTCGAGCACGTCGAAGAACCGGTCGGTGGCCGTGCGCGTGTCGAGGGTCATCGACAGCAGGAAACCGATCGACTCGATCGGGAAGCGCAGCACGGTGGCCGTCGCGAAGAACGCGACCAGCGTGCCGACGCTGAGCGCTCCGCTCACCGAGAGTCCGGCGCCGACGACGAGGCAGATGGCGAACGCCACGTCGGGCACCATGAGCAGCCACAGCCAGATTCCGGCGATGGCCCTGGCCTTCTCGATCTCGGTGCCGCGCAGTGCCTCGGCCTGCGACGCGAAGTTCTTCAGCGCGTACTTTCCACGCCCGAAGGCCTTCAACACGCGGATGCCGTGCACCGACTCCTCCACGGCGGTGGCGAGGTCACCGGCCTGGTCCTGGCTGCGCCGAGCGATCTGCGAGTACTTGCCCTCGAAGACGAACCCGTAGATCCACAGCGGCACCGAGCAGACCAGGAAGATGAGCCCGAGCACCCAGTTCATCGACACCAGGATGCCGAAGCCCACGATGATGGTGAGCACGTTGACGACCAGCAGGATGATGCCGAAGGCGAGCCAGCGGCGGATGAGGCTCAGGTCTGTCATCGCGCGCGAGAGCAGCTGACCGCTCGGCCAGCGATCGTGGAAGGCCACGGGCAGGTCCTGCAGGCGTGCGTAGAGCGAGTTGCGCATGCTCGCCTCGACGTGCGTTCCCGGGGTGAGCACGAACCACCGGCGCAGACCGATGAGGATCGCCTCGAACACGCCGAGGCCGATGACCGCGAGCGAAGCGGGCACGATCGCCGACGCATCGCCGTCGGTGAGAGGACCGTCGACGAGGAACTGGAGCACCTGCGGGATCGCGAGCGCGACGAGGCTCGCGATCATCGCTACCGTGGCGCCCGCGATGAGGCGCGGCACGGCGGGCTTGACGTAGGGATACAGCCGAAGCAGCGTTCGGATGGTTCCCTGGCGCTCGGGAGCGGGTTGCTGGCGGGGGACGGTGGCAGCCATGTCTGGTCCTGAGAGGTGCGTCGAGCGCGGCGGATGGCCGTCTCGAGGTGCGGATGCGGGGTGTGGCCGGCGGCTGGTTAGCCGGTCCGACGTGCGCTGATCCGGGCGGCGGGCCCGGGCGTGAGGGTGCTGGGCGGTGGTCAGCCGATGGCCGGTCGGGAGGCGGACACGACGACGCGGCCGAGGTGCCCGAGGGTCCGGGTCGTGATCTCGGTGGTCTTCATGGTGTCCTCCAGCGCGTTCTTCGTGTTCATCCGTGCGCCCGCGGGCGGCGAGCAGCCCTACAGGATATGCCGGGCTCGTCGATTGCGCAAGCACTGCATCCGTGCCCGTCGCCGGCGGGCGTGCATCGGCCACTACTGTGGAGAACGCCTCATGGCGAGCGCGAAGGGAGTGGTGTGCGCACAGTCTCCCTCGTGCTGCGCCGTTCACGCGCCCGGGCCGCCCTCCTCGCCGTGTGCGCGCTCGTCGTGCTCCTGGGCGCGGCAGGGTCCACGGTGATCGCCGGCGGGCTGCTCGCTCGCGCCGAGGCCGGCGTTGTGTCGGTGCTGGGGGCGAACGACGACTCCACGCGGTTCGACGTCGTCGCGACCGGGGTCGATCCCGATGACCGCGCCCGGGTCGGGGCAATCATCGACAAGGCGCTCGCGCGCCTGGGAACGCTCGCGACCCGGGTGGACGAGACGAGCGCGGACACGGGAGGAGACCAGTCGAGCGTCACGCGATCGGTGCGCCCGAGCGCGCAGGCGCTCAGCGTCCCCGGCGCGACCGCCCTCTCCGAGCGACTCGATCGGGTCGTCGCGTCGCTGCAGCCGGATGCGGTGGAGGGTACTCAGCTGACGACGTCAGGCGGGCTGCCCGACCTGCTTCACCAGATCCGGCGCGGGATGCTCGCCGAATGGTCTGTCGCCCCGATTCCCCTCGCCCTCGTGCTCGTGTTCGCTCTGATCGCTCTCGTGCAGGTCGCCTCGCTCCTCGTCGAGGCCCGGCGCAGCGAAACCGCCCTGCTCAGCGGCCGCGGTGCGACGCCCGTGGATCTGGCGGCGCTCGGGCTCGTCGAAGGCCTCGTGGTCGGCGCCCCCGCCGCCGTCTGCGGTTGGGCGATCGGGGTCGCTGCGGCGGGGCCGGCGGCCCTGTCGAGCTGGCCGCTCGCCGGCGTCACGGCCGCTCTCTGCGCGCTCGCGCTGAGCGTCACGGCGGCGCTCGCCGGGCGCCGGACGGGCATGGCCCGGCGCAGCGCTGCGCCTGCGGCCCTCGTGATCGGCACCGTCCTCCTGGTCATCGTCGCCGTCACCACCACCGGCCAGCTCATCCGCAACGGCGCCATCAATGGCGATTCGATCGACCTGATCGCCCTCTGCTCCCCGGTCGTGCTGCTCGTCTCAGGGGCCCTGCTCGCCGTGCTGGTCTTCCGGCCACTCGCCGGATGGTACGCCGCTTTCGCGGCTCGTCGACGTGGGTTCTCCCCGTCGTTCGGCGCCCGCCAACTCGCCCGCCGCACCACCGTGATGCCCGTCGCCGTGCTGAGCATCGCCTTGGCGACCGGGGCGGCCGTCTTCGCTGCCGGCTACTCCGCGACCTGGACAGCCGACGCGAGCGCGCGAGCCGACCGAGGGAACGGAGCGGACGTGAGGGTGCGCTTGGCCGACCTGCCCGACGGTTCCGACAGCACGTCCATCTCTCCAGCCGAGGCGGTCCAGCGTGTCGCGTCGATCACCGGCGTGAGCGATGCCGCACCGTTGTCGACCGCATCCCTCCGTATCGGTTCGGATCCCGCCGACCTCGTCGCCATAGCCGGCTCGCGCGTCGCGGCGATCATGAGTCCGGTCGGCGGCACCGTCGATCCGGCGGCCATCGGGCGAGCCATCACGACGGCGGCGCCCGGACTCGCCCTGCCCCCCGGCGCCGCGGTGGTCAGCCTCGACGTGGGCATCACGGCGCCGGCCGATCAGGCTCGCGGCAGCGTGATCGCCACCATCCGACTGGCGGATGCCGATGGCGCGCTGGTCTCCGTGCCGGCCGGGTCGCTGGCCGTGGATTCGGGGAGAGGATCGCTGTCCGCCACGGTTCCGTCGCATACCGGTGCATGGCGGTTGCTCGCCATCGACGTCGAACTCCGCGATGCGAACGGTGCGTCGGGCATCGCCGCGTCCGTTCGATCGGCGTCCGCCGACGGAACCCCGCTGGCCGTGCCCAGCGGCCCGGTCGACCTGTCGTCGTTGAATGCGTCCGGTCGCGTGATGGCTAAGGTCGACGGGTCGCCCGTACCCGCCGTCGTCTCCCGAGCGCTCGCCGATTCCTCGGGCCTCAAGATCGGCGACCCCCTGCCGATCAGCTTCGACGACGCCGTGCGCTCCACCACGGTAAAGGTCGCCGGCATCGTCGCCGTCGTGCCGGGCAGCAGTATGGACGCAGCACTCGTCGCCGACCTTCCCAGTCTCGACGACGCCCTCCTGCGCGGCAACGACACGGCGAGCCCCACCGACGAGGTCTGGGCGAGCGCGGGCGATCCGGCGTCCGCAGCCACGGCCGCACGCGCGGCGATCCCCGACGCGCAGGTCAGCATCGCGGAGCCGAACGGCGCCACGAGGCTCGCGGGCGCCGCGATCGGCGCTCTGTGGATCGGCTTCGCGGTATCCGCCGTTCTCGCCCTGGTGTCCGTCGTCGCGGTCGCCATCACCCTGACGATGACACGCCGAGAGGAGTCCGCCGTGCTGCGCGCGCTCGGCGTCGGAGCGCGCGAACAATCGCGCTCGAGAGGGCTCGAACTCGCGCTGCTGGTGGTGCTCTCCATCCTCCTCGGCGTCATCAGTGGGCTGGCCGCGGTCTTCGCCGCCGCCGGCCCGCTCGCGCGAGGAGCGGTGGTCGCGGCGCCCCTCCCCGTACCGCTGGCTCCTGACGTCGATGCGCTCGCCCTGACCGCTGCCGTACTCGGCCTGGCCGTCGGTCTGGGAGTCGTCGTGTCGGGCTACACGCTCGCGGTGCGATCCGGCGCGACGACGGCGCTGGTGAGAGGGGAACGGTGATGGCTCGACGATCCACCAGCACCGGCTCATTGCTCGGCCGTCACCTCGCGGCCCACCCCGCCGGCGCCGTCACGCTCGCCGTGCTCGTCATCGTGCTCAGCGCCGTGGCAACGGCGGCGCCCCGCGCGGTCGCCGCCATGGACTCGTCGGCCGTGCAGCAGCAACTCAGCGCCCTCACGCCCGCTCAGCGCGACCTGGTGAGCTCCGTCGTGGGCGTGCCCGAGAAGGGCGGCTCGGCATCCCCGCGACTCGAGCCGGCGAGCGATGCCGTCTGGGGGCAGTTCGACGACGCCGTGATGCGGATGCGGGCGGAGTACCCGCAGCCGTTGCGCTCATCGACAGGCGAGCCCGACTACCTGCTGGCCGTCGATCCACTCGACATCACCTACCTCGGGACCGGGCATCACACCCGGATCTCGCTCGGATTCGACCCGCGCAGCGAGCACCACGTGCGCTACGTCGAAGGAACCGCGCCCGGCGCCTACACCGGGGACGTGCTGGATGTCGCCCTCGATTCCGCGAACGCCGACGCGCTGGAGTGGGCAGTCGGTGAGACCCGCACCTTCTCGCAGGGCACGGGGACGGTGACCATGCGGCTGACGGGCTTGTTCGCTCCGCGCCACGGCACAGACGACTATTTCTCGCACGCACCGCTGCTGCTGAGGCCGTCCATCGAGCAGCAGGGCCTCGGCCCGCCCATCTACACGGGCACGGCGCTCGTCGACCCCAGCGCGGTCGAGTTCATCGGCACGCTTCCCGTCGCCCCTCGGTTGCAGATCTGGTTCCCGCTGGACGTGTCGACCGTCACAGCCGACAGCGGCGACGAGTTGCTCACCCAGCTGCGAGAAGTGGAACGCACACCGCCCACGATCAGCATCGTGCGCCCGGGCTTCTGGGGCTCAGACGTGACATTCCGGGCGCCAGCCGCCGACGCGCTCGAGCAGGCTCTCGGTGCACGAGCGGCCTCCGACGCGGTCATCGTGATGATGGCGGCCGGGCCGTTCGGCGTGATGATCGCGGTTCTGGCCCTCGGCTGCCGGGTCGTCGCACGACGTCGGGCGGATGCGCTGCGCCTGCTCGGAGCCCGCGGTGTCTCTCCCGCCGGTCGCGCGAGCCTGCTCGCCCTCGAGGGTGTCGTCATCGCGCTGCCCGCCAGCGTCCTCGGCTCCGTCATCGGCCTCTTCGTCACCCCGGGCGGCTGGAGCGCAGGCCTCATCGTCGTGCCACTCGCGTTCGCAGCCATCACGGCGCTGCTCCTGACGACCTCGCTGCGCGCCACGGAGGGCACCGCTCGCGCCGACCTCTCGCCGGCGGCGGGTGACCGGTGGCGCGTCGCTCTCGAGCTCACCGTCGTCGTGCTGGCGATCCTCGGCACACTCGCCCTGCTCCAGCGGGGCGTGAGCGGCGGCATCGATCCCCTGCTGGTCGCGGTGCCCCTCCTTCTCGCCGGGGCGGCATGCGTGATCGCCCTGCGCCTTTATCCGTTGCCGCTTCAGGCGCTGGCCAACCGCGCTCGCGGGAGGGCGGGCCTCGGAGGGTTCCTCGGACCGAGTCGAGCGCTGCGCGACCGTGCGATCGGCCTGGCGCCGGTGTTCGCGCTGCTCGTGGGCACCGCCGTGGCCGTCTCCTCCGGCGTGCTCCTGACCTCGGTTCAGAACGGTGTCACGGCCGCGGCCCAGACGGCGGTCGGCGCGGACATGCGCGTCTCGGGTACGGGCGTCGGCGCCGACCAGTTGCGTCGAATCGCCGCGATACCCGGTGTGGCCGAGACCGCTGCCGCATCCGGCAACATCGACGGCATCATCGACAACGACGGTCGACGTACCAACATCGCCGTGGTGTGGGTCGATCCGGGCGAGCTCGCGCAGGTTCAGCGCGGATCGGCGGGGGCGATCCCGGTCGGCGGTCTGGACGGCGGCTCCCCGGGCGGGATTCCCGTGCTCGTCTCACCGTCCGTGGCGAGCGCGATGGCGGGAAGCTCGAGCACGCGCGTCAACGGCGAGAAGGTCCGGGTCGTCGGGACGGTGGCAGCCCCGAACGCGCTGACCGACCGCTCGGGCGTCGTCATCGTCGCACAGAGGAACGCGGATGCCCTCGCGGATGCCGAGGCCGACCCGCGTACGGTCCTCATCCGTCTGGAGCCCGGCGCACGCATCCCCGACGTGAGCCGCGCGGTGACGGCGGTGACGGGAACGGATGCGACGGTCGAGTCGGCGAAGGCGGCCGCGGCCGAGCGCGCGGCCCTGCCCGTCGCCGCCGGACTGCAGGCCGCACTGACGGCGGCCATCGCGCTGAGCGGGGTGCTCGGAGGGATCACCCTCGTGATGACACTCGTGCTCGGCGCACCGGCGCGCGCGCGGACGGTGACCCTCCTGCGGATGCTGGGCGCGCGTCGCGGGGAGGAGAGCGCCCTGGTGGCCTGGGAACTCGGTCCGCCGGTCGTGGCGGCCGTAGTCGTCGGCGTCGCACTGGGCATCGCGTTGCCCACCGTCGTGCTCAGCGGCGTCGACCTGCGCGCCTTCACCGGCGGGAGCATCCAGCCCGCGCTGAGCATCGATCCCGTCGCGACCGCGGTGCTCGTGATCGGGTTCCTGGCGGCCACAGCACTGTTCACCGCCGTCGCACTCGTCGCATCGCGCACCGCGCGGGCGTCGAGCATCCTGCGTTCGGTCCCGGAAGGATGAAGACATGAGCGACGCCGAGATCGTCTGCACCGACCTGGTGCGCATCTTCACGGCCCAAGGGGTCGAGGTACAGGCCCTGCAAGGACTCAATCTGCGCGTGGAGTCGGGAGGGCTGGTCGCCCTCGTCGGGGCGTCGGGCTCGGGGAAGTCGACCCTCCTCGGCATCCTCTCGGGCCTGGATGCACCGACCGCCGGCACCGCTCGGGTGGCCGGGCACGACCTCGTCGCGATGAGGCGTCGCGAGCGGGTGGGCTTCCAGCGCAGCAGCGTCGGCTTCATCTGGCAGCAGACCGCCCGCAACCTGCTGCCCTATCTCGACGCAGCGGGCAACGTCGCGGCGGCGCTCGCGGTCGCGGGACTCAGGAAGGGCCGCGACGAGCGCGTCCACGAGGTGCTCTCGGCGCTCGACGTCGATCACCTGGCCGACCGCCGGCCCGCGCAGCTGTCGGGCGGCCAGCAACAGCGGGTCGCCATCGCCGTGGCCATCGCCAATCGGCCGCGCGTGCTGCTCGCGGACGAGCCGACCGGTGAGCTGGACGACGCCACCTCCGCCGCCGTGCTCGAGGCGATGCGCAGCGTCAACGAGCGGCTCGGGGTGACCACGCTCATCGTGACGCACGACGCATCCGTCTCGGAGCACGTCGCCCGCACGGTGCAGATCCGCGACGGGCGCACGTCGACCGAGGTGCTGCGCAGTCGCCGCACCGACGAGGAGGGTCGCGAGCACGCGACCGCCGAGGAGTTCGCCGTGCTCGACCGCGTGGGCCGCCTGCAGCTGCCGCAGGACTTCGTCGCCGCCCTGTCGCTGCGCGATCGGGTGCGGCTCGCCCTCGAGGACGACCACGTCGGGGTCTGGCCCGAGGCGACGGATGCGGCACCCACCGGAGAGGACCCGTCATGACCCCGGCACTGCTCGCCACCGACCTGATGCGCGTCTACGCGTCGCCCGGGGGTGACGTCCGCGCCTGCGACGGGGTGTCCGTCGAGGCTCACGCCGGTGAACTGCTCGTCGTACGCGGATCGTCGGGCGCGGGCAAGACCACCCTGCTCAACCTTCTCGGCGGCCTCGATCGGCCGGACTCCGGCGAGATATGGATCGACGGCGTGGCCATCGGCGGCCTCGACGACGACGCCCTCGCGACGCTCCGGCGCGGCGGACTGGCCTACATCTTCCAGAGCTTCGGCCTCATCCCCGTGCTCACGGCGGAGGAGAACGTCGAGGTGCCACTGCGGCTGGAGCGCACCGATCCGATCGAGCGCGATCGACGGGTCGCCGAGGCGCTCGAGCTGGTCGGCCTGTCCGATCATGCGAAACAGCGACCGGGAGAGCTCTCGGGCGGCCAGCAGCAACGGGTCGGCATCGCGCGCGCCCTGGTCACGAATCCGCGCATCCTGCTGGCCGACGAGCCCACGGCCCAGCTCGACAGTGGAACCGCCGCGACCATCATGGACCTCATCGCGTCACTGGTGCGCGAGCGCGGGATCGCCGCGGTGGTGTCCACCCACGACCCGGTCCTGGTCGCTCGAGCCGATCGCGTGCTCGAACTCCACGACGGTCGCATCATCCGTTCGGCGCACGCCCACGCGACCGACCAGTCGATCGAAGCCGACGACGCACCCGAGTCGGACTCGGAGGTCGGTCAGCAACGCGGCCGGCACCGGAGCGTCGACTGACGCCGCGGGCTCACACGGTGAGCGGCCGGTGCAGGCGCTCGGCGGCGAGGCGTTCGGCCGCCTCGAGGGTGGTGATGCCGGAGGCCTCGGCATCCGCGAACACCCGCGTCACGGTGTCGGCGATGCCATCGACACGACGCGCGATGCCGTCGAGATCGGCGTCCGGTCGCGACGCCGCGTCGAGATAGATCACGCCGCCGGCATTCACGACGAAGTCGGGTGCCCATAAGATGCCGCGCCCCGCCAGCAGGCGAGCGCCCGTGCGGTCGGCGAGCTGGTTGTTCGCCGCGCCGACGACCGCCTTCACGCGCAGGCCGGCGATCGTGGCCGAGGTGAGCACCCCGCCCAGACCGCAGGGCACCAGGAGATCGGCCTGCGTGGTCAGGGCCTCGTCCGGCGCCACCCACGCGGCGCCCAACTGATCTGCGAGCGCTCGCCTCGCCCCGTTCACGTCAGCGACGGTCAGCCGAGCCCCCGCTGCGGAGAGAGCACGAGCCACGCGGGAGCCGACATTGCCCAGCCCGGAGATGACGATGTGACGTCCCTCCGCGTCGTCCGTGCCGTCGAGACGTTGCAGGGTGGAACGGATGGCGGCCAGGACACCCTCCGCCGTGGCGTCCGCCGGCTCTCCGACGCCGCCCTGCTCGGGCGGGAGACCGCAGACATGCGCGGTCCGCAGGGCGACCACGGCCATCAGTTCGGCGCTCGTGCCGACGTCCTCGGCGGTCATGTAACTGCCGCCGAGGCTTTCTACCGCGTCTCCGAGGTCGAGCATCGCGGCACTGCGGCCCTCCTCGGTGAGGGTTGTTCCGCGGGGGATGACGATGACGGCCTTGCCGCCTCCGCGCGAGAGGCCGGCTGCCGCGTTCTTGAGCGTCATCGCGGCGGAGAGACGAAGGGCGTCGGCGAGGCCGTCCTGCCAGTCGTCGTACGCCCAGAGGCGGGCGCCGCCGAGAGCCTGACCCAGGACGGTGGAGTGCACCGCCACGATGATGACCAGACCGGATCGGGCGCCGGTGACCACGAGCACCCGCTCATGGTCGAAGTCGGGAAGTTCGATGCGCTGGGCGTCGTGGGGCTGGTGTGCTGCGGATGCGAACGCGGGCATTACGAGAGTCATCGTCGAGTCTCCTGAGTGTGCTGCCTCGTGGGCAGATCGGTGCGGCGCGGGGTGTGCGCCTCTCTCAGGGTACCCGCCGGAGACGCCGTCTAGGCAGCGACGGCACGGCGGGACTCGTCAGTGGAAGAAGTGCCGCTCGCCGGTGAGGTACATGGTCACTCCCGCCGCATCCGCCGCCGCGATGACCTCGGCGTCGCGGATGGATCCTCCGGGCTGCACGATCGCGCGTACGCCGCCCGCGATGAGGATCTCGGGCCCGTCGGCGAAGGGGAAGAAGGCGTCGGATGCCGCGACCGAGCCAGCGGCGCGCTGACCCGCGCGCTCGACGGCGAGCTTGCAGGAGTCGACCCGATTGACCTGTCCCATGCCGACACCGACGGATGCGCCTCCGGCGGCGAGCAGGATCGCGTTGGACTTGACCGAACGACAAGCCGTCCAGGCGAACTCGAGGTCGGCGCGCGTGGCCTCGTCGGCAGCGGGTCCGGCCACGAGCGTCCACTCGTCGAATGGCGCGAACCGGGCGTCGGTCTGCTGCAGCAGGAGGCCACCGGAGATCTGCTTGAGCTCGACGCCCGTCGGCTCGAAGTCGGCGGGCAGGCGCAGCAGTCGGATGTTCTTCTTGGCCTGGAGGAGTTCCAGGGCCTCGGCGTCGAAGTCGGGCGCGACCAGCACCTCGGTGAAGATGCCGGCGACCGTCTCGGCCATCGCCCGCGTCACCGTGCGGTTCGCTGCGATCACTCCCCCGTAGGCCGACACCGGATCGCACGCGTGGGCTCGCTCGTGCGCGGACGCGATCGGGTCGCGGTCGTCGTCGCCCGCGATGGCGATGCCGCAGGGATTGGCGTGCTTGATGATCGCGACCGCGGGCACGGCGAAGTCGTAGGCCGCGCGCACGGCGGCATCCGCATCGACGAAGTTGTTGTACGACATCTCCTTGCCGTGCAACTGCTCGGCCTGCGCGATCCCGCGCCCGCGCGTGCTGCTGTAGAGCGCGGCGGCCTGGTGCGAGTTCTCGCCGTAGCGCAGAGCCTGCTCGCGCGTCCACGCCTCGCCGATCCAGCCGGGGAACGGATCGCCGTCCGGCGCGACGGCGGCTCCGAGCCACGAGGCGACGGCGACGTCGTATGCGGCGGTGTGACGGAACGCCTCGAGCGCGAGGGACTGCCGCTGCTCGAGGGTGGTGCCCCCGGACACGACGGCGTCGGCGATCTGCGGGTAGCGGGAGGGGTCGATCACGATGGCCACGTTGCCGTGGTTCTTGGCCGAGGCGCGCACCATCGCCGGGCCGCCGATGTCGATCTGCTCGACGGTGTCGAGGTTGGTCGCGCCGGACGCGACGGTGGCTGCGAACGGATAGAGGTTGACGACGACGAGCTCGAACGGCGCGATGCCGAGCTCCAGAAGCTCCGCCTCGTGGTGTTCGAGGCGCAGGTCGGCGAGCAGGCCCGCGTGGATGGCGGGATGCAGGGTCTTCACCCGGCCGTCGAGCGCCTCGGCGAAGCCCGTGACACTCGCGACATCCGTCACGTCGAAACCGGCGTCGCGGATGGTCGCCGCGGTAGTCCCGGTCGAGACGAGTTCGACGCCCTGGCCGGCGAGCGCCGCGGCCAGTTCGACGAGACCCGTCTTGTCGCTCACCGAGAGCAGCGCGCGGCGGATGGGCACCCGGTCGCGTTCGCGATACAGGCTGTTGTCGTGGCGGGGACCGCTCATGATCGGGAGAGCTCCTCGAGGCTGATGTGGGCGTTGGCGATGTCGAGGACGGTCTGGATGAGCAGGCGCCGCTCGACCGGTTTGATGCGCTCGTGCAGGGTGGTCTCGGTGTCTCCGGGGTGCACGGCCACCCGCTCCTGCACGATCACCGGGCCGCCGTCGACGCTGTTGTCCACGACGATGACGCTCGCACCGGTGAGGTCGACCCCCGCGGCAAGGGCGTCGCGCACTCCGTGGGCGCCCGGGAACTCGGGTAGGTAGGCCGGATGCGTGTTGATCATGGCCGGGCTGAGGGCCGCGACGACGCGCGGCGGGAAGATGCGCATGAAGCCGCTGAGGATGACGAGGTCGGCATCCCACGCACGGATCTGCTCGAGCATCGCATCGCCCCAGGTCACGCGGTCGGCGAAGGCCGTGTAGGTGACGGTGAAGGTCGGGATGCCGTACTCCTCGCCGAGCGCGAGACCGTCGGCGTCGCGATCGGCTCCGATGGCCACGACGCGGGCGGGGAACTCGGCGTCGCGCGAGGCGTCCAGGAGCGCACGCAGATTAGATCCCCCTCCGGAGATCAGCACGACGAGCGAGAGCACTCCCCGAGCCTACCGGCTGAGGGTGGCGGCCTCCGACGGCAGCGACGTCCTCCGCTGGGGTTCCGGATCCTCATCCGCCCACCGGCCTCGCAGTCCCGCGAGCACCGCGAGCAGCGCGGCGGGGACGCCCACCTCGACGGCGGCGAGAGCCCCGGTGACCCACGGATCGGGCCCCACCTGCGCCAGACGACCGGGTCCGACGGCCCCACCCGAGAACCAGGCGAGCACCCCCAGTGCGATTCCCGCCATGGCACCCGCTCCGAGACCTGTCGCGAGACGGGCCATCGTCGATGACCCGTCGGGCAGGCGTCGACCGGCCACCCATCCGCCCGCCGCTCCCAGCAGCACGGGCACCACGAGACCGAGCCATCCGACGCTCGCCGCACCGTGCGGGAGGGCGCCGAACAGCGGCAGGCCGGGCAACGTGCCGATGGTGGTTCCCGCGGGTGAGACCGCGGTGCCGACACCGAGCGCGAATCCCGGGCCGATCAGCCAGGAGGCGGCCCAGACGATGACGTTGGGAAGCAGCGCGAGTTGAAGGACGGTGATCGCGGCGCCGCCGATCGCCCCGGCGTGCAGGGTCTCGTACAGGCTCGTGATGGTCGAGTAGTTCGTGACCAGCGCGATGGTCACGAGCACGGAGGCAGCGGCGATGATGCCGGAGACCGCGACTGTCGCTCCGCGGGCGGCAGCCGCCACACCGGAGCGGAGTCCGGCGGGCCATCGCGCGATCAGGCGCCGGATGGTGCGCGCCGTTCCGTCCTGTTGGGCCGCCGGCAGTCGGGAGGACTCCCACTCGGAACCGATGATCGCCGCCGCGGCGTAGAGGAGCACCGGCAGGAGGAGTCCCTGCACCCGCGACGGACGGGCGATGACGTCCCCCGCGCTGAAGAGCACGACAGCGGTGAGTGCTGCGAACACGATGACCGCGACGAGGATGCCCACCATCCGCGACCCGCTGATCGCCGCCCGTCGGCCCACCCGCACGCCGAACACGGCCGTCAGCGTCCCGAAGCCGAGCAGGGCGATGGTGATGAAGAAGGGCTGCTCCGCTCCCGGCAGTCCGGTGCCGGCGGCCAGAGTGCTCGGAAGGGTCACCAGCACGTCCACGCCATGTCCCAGCAGCCACACGTCGGCGGCCGCGCGCCAGAAGCCGATCCAGTCCACACCCATGCCGAGACTGACGCCCCAGACGACGGTGAGGGCGACGGTGGGGATGGCGAGCCCGACGGCGACGGCGATGAACGCCTCGAGAGCGGCGAGCAGTGCTGTCGTTGTGCGGTTCATCCGACTCGCAGCCTAACCGCCGCGACGCTCAGGTCAGCCGACGACGACCGGGGTGTCCTCCTCCGCCTCCTCCGGCACCACGATGACCGGACGCTGGAGCAGTTCGCTCACGCCGAGGAGGACGAGCGCGATCACAGCCGTCCAGACGATCTCCGCGGGAGTGAGCGGTCGCACGAACAGGATGACGGCCGCGGCGATGACGCCGATCGCCACCCGCACCAGCACGCGCTGCCGGTAGAGCCACGCGCCGAACCGGCCGGTGGTCACGCCGCGGGCATCCCCCGTACGGCGAAGCGCTGATACCCAGCCGCCGTAGACGGAACGCAGCGCGACGGGAACCCGGTAGGAGGAGCTGAGCCAGGTGACGACGGCGACCGTGATCGCGAGGACCGCCACGGCGAGGATGGTCGCGTCGACGAACCGCACCACCGCGTCGTAGATGGAGCCCGCGGCATCCGTCGGCATCACGAGCGGCGAGAGCGAGGCGATGAAGATGATCCGGCCGATCCGCAGCCCGCTTCCGAGCAGGATCATGATGATCGCGAGCGAGATCGAGGTGGCGAGCAGTGCGATGAGCCTTCGTCTGGCCACGAGCACTCCGGCGACGAGGAAGGCCAGAGACACCCACGGCAGCCAGGCACCGGCGGCGACGCCGAGGCCGTAGGCGGTCTGCAGCGTGGCGGCGCGATCCGACTGGGCCACCACGATGGTCTTGTCGATGGCCGGGAGGTTCTGCGCGAACGTGAGTCCGTTGTTCACGAGGGCCGTCTTGACCTGCGCGATGATGGGCCCGAGCTCGATGCCGATCTCGCCGTTTTTGCTGATCGACACGGCGGCATTCGGATCGCCCGCGAGGGTGGCGTTGAGCTGCCCATGCGTGATGCGCAGGGTCTGAGCGAAGGTGTCGGAGAACGCCTGCGATTTCACGAACTTGTTCACCGTGTTGTCGATGAGGGAATTGATCCCGGACACCGCCGGCTTCCGCAGGAGCTTGAGGGCGTTGGACGCCGCAGGCGGCAGGCCCAGGCTGTCGATGCCGTCGAACACCTGATCGGTGATGCCCTCGACATCGAGGTTCGCGTCGATCGTCGTGACGATCTCGTCCGCGACGTACGCCTGTACGGCCGGATCGTCGGCCAGTGGCGCGAACGTCGCCACGAACCGGTCGGTGTCGGTCAACTCGTTGGCCGCCCAGTTGGCGACCACCGCGGCCGGGGCGAGGACGAGTCCGATCACGATGAGGCAGACCGAGAGCACGGTCCACCAGCGGCTCCGACGACCGCTCGTCGCGACGACATGCTCTTCGATCGCGTCGGCGACCTCGAGCCGCGTCACGCTGCGCAGCTCGTCCACCTCGACGCGCAGCTCGGCGTTCTCGCTCGCCAGCACCGAGAGCTGATCCTGCTGCTCGAGGCGGAGGGCCGCGTTCTCGGCGGCGAGGCGGTCGATCTCATCCTGCAGCTGCGCCGCTGTCATCCGTGCCATGCTCGCCCCCTCCGTGTCCACAGGGTAGCGAACGGAGGTGCGGCACGTCGCGTTTCTTTACGGCATCGCGATGCCGTGACGCTGACGCGAAGAAGGGGCCCGTCGTGACGAACAGGCCCCTTCTTCTCAGTGCATGATCTTCTCAGCGCACCATCTCCTCAGAGCGTCAGAGTGCGGCGAGCACCTCGCGCATGAGGCGCGCGGTCTCGCTCGGCGTCTTGCCGACCTTCACGCCCGCGGCCTCGAGGGCCTCCTTCTTGGCCTGCGCGGTCCCCGCGGAACCCGACACGATGGCCCCGGCGTGGCCCATGGTCTTGCCCTCGGGCGCGGTGAAACCTGCGACGTAGCCGACGACGGGCTTGGTCACGTTCGCCTTGATGAAGTCGGCCGCGCGCTCCTCGGCGTCACCGCCGATCTCGCCGATCATGACGATCGCCTTCGTCTCGGGGTCGGCCTCGAACGCCGCGAGCGCGTCGATGTGGGTCGTGCCGATGATGGGGTCTCCACCGATGCCGATGGCCGTCGAGAAACCGAGGTCGCGCAGCTCGTACATCATCTGGTAGGTCAGCGTCCCCGACTTGGAGACCAGGCCGATCGGGCCCTTGCCGGTGATCGTGGCGGGCGTGATGCCGACCAAGGACTCACCGGGGGTGATGATGCCGGGGCAGTTCGGGCCGATGATGCGGGTCTTGTCGCCCTTCGACTTCGCCAGCGCCCAGAACTCGGCCGAGTCCTGCACCGGGACGCCCTCGGTGATGATGACGAGCAGAGGGATCTCGGCCTCGATGGCCTCGACGACGGCGTCCTTGGTGAACGCCGGCGGCACGAACGCGATGGAGACGTCGGCCCCGGTCGCCTCGATCGCCTCGGCGACGGTGGCGAACACGGGCAGCTCGACGTCGCCGTGGGTGACGGTGGTACCGGCCTTGCGGGCGTTGACGCCGCCGACGACCTGAGTGCCTGCCTTGAGCATGAGCGCCGTGTGCTTGGTGCCCTCGCCGCCGGTGATGCCCTGCACGATGACCTTGGAGTCCTTGTTGAGGAAGATCGACATTTCTTGAATCCTGTCCTTGGTCCGTGGCCTACGCGGCGGCGTTCGCGAGTTCGGCGGCCTTGTCGGCGCCCTCGTCCATGGTGGCGGCGAGGGTGACGAGCGGGTGGTTGTAGTCGTTGAGGATGCGGCGGCCTTCTTCGACGTTGTTGCCGTCGAGGCGCACGACCAGTGGCTTGTTGGCGCTGTCGCCCAGCGTGTCGAGGGCTCCGACGATGCCGTTCGCCACGGCGTCGCAGGCCGTGATGCCGCCGAAGACGTTGACGAAGACGCTCTTGACCTGCTCGTCGCCGAGGATCACGTCGAGGCCCGCTGCCATGACGGCGGCGGATGCTCCGCCTCCGATGTCGAGGAAGTTGGCTGGCTTGACGCCACCGTGCGCCTCGCCGGCGTAGGCGACCACGTCGAGTGTCGACATGACCAGCCCGGCACCGTTTCCGATGATGCCGACCTGACCGTCGAGCTTGACGTAGTTGAGGTCTGCGGCCTTGGCCTTGGCCTCGAGCGGGTCGGCGGCGGCCTTGTCCTCGAGGGCCTCGTGGTCGGGGTGCCGGAAGTCGGCGTTCTCGTCGAGCGAGACCTTGCCGTCGAGGGCGATGATCTCGCCCTCCTCCGTGAGCACGAGCGGGTTGACCTCGACGAGCGTGGCGTCCTCGCCGGTGTACACGTCGTACAGCTTCACGAACACCGGTGCGACCTTGTCGACGAGTTCTGCGGGGAACTTGGCCGCCACGGCGACCTCCTTGGCGGTCGCCAGGTCCAGCCCGGCTCCGGGGTCGACCTCGACGCGGGCGAGCGCC
>NZ_SSSN01000004.1 GCF_004801905.1 Orlajensenia flava
CGGGCCGCTCGACGGCGAGCACCTCGATCTCCACGCCGCCCTCGTAGCTGGTCAACGAGAGGTAGGACCGGTTGGCCCGATCGAGCAGCACGGAGAAGTAGAACTCCTGCGCGATCCGCGCACCGCCGGCGACCATGACGCGCTGCACCGTGTGGCCCTTGATGTCGAGGCCGAGGATGGCCTGCGCGGCCTCGAACGCCTCGTCGGGGTTCTTCGCGACCTTCACGCCGCCCGCCTTGCCGCGGCCGCCGACCTTCACCTGCGCCTTGACCACGACGACGCCGCCGAGCTTCTCCGCAGCGGCGCGCACCTCCTCGGGCGTGTCCGCGACGATGCCCGGGAGTACCGGGACCTCGTATTTCTCGAACAGGTCTCTGGCCTGGTACTCGTAAAGATCCACGCTGTACTTCCATTCCGTAACGAGGCGTTGTCGGCGCTTATTGTCGGGGTGATGGCCGCGAAAGTATCTCGATGTCGAGAGGGAATTGGGCCGTAGAGAACTCTACTCTCCCTGACTGCGCGGCCCGTTCACGTGGTTCACTGGTGCCATGGCGCAGGCGCGCATCGGCATCTCCGGGTGGACGTACGCTCCGTGGCGCCGCGTGTTCTACCCGCCTGGGCTGCCGCATCGCCGCGAGCTGGAGTACGCGTCGGGTCAGCTGGGTTCGATCGAGATCAACGGGTCGTTCTACGCCCTGCAGCGCCCGACCAGCTGGGAGCGCTGGCGCGACGAGACGCCGGACGGCTTCGTCTTCTCCGTCAAGGGTCCGCGCTACATCACCCACATCAAGCGTCTGCGCGACGTGCGCGCGGCGCTCGCCAACCTGTTCGCATCGGGCATCCTCACCCTCGGCGGCGAGCTGGGCCCGATCCTGTGGCAACTGCCGGCGACCTTCGCCTACGACGAAGCCGTGCTCCGTGGGTTCCTGGAATTGCTCCCCCGCACGACGGGGGATGCCGCGGCCCTCGCCGCCGAGCACGACCAACGGATGGAGGGCCGCACCGCCTTCGCCGTGACCGGGTCCACCCCACTCCGCTACGCCGTCGAGGTCCGCAGCGCGAGCTTCGAGAACGCCGCCTGGCCGAGCCTGCTGCGCGAGCACGGTGTCGCGTCCGTGACCGCGGACACGGCGGGGAAGTGGCCGTTCATCGATGAGGTCACGGCCGATTTCGCCTACGCCCGCCTGCACGGCGACACCGAGCTCTACGCCAGCGGTTACGACGAGGCCGGCCTCGACCGCTGGGAAGCGTGGTGCCGCGCGCATCTGGCCGCCGGCCGCGACGCCTACGTGTACTTCGACAACGACACCAAGGTGCGCGCTCCGTTCGACGCGATGGCGCTGGCCGCGCGGCTTCAGGGCTGACCCCGTAGCCCGCAGCATCGGCCGGCCACTAGCATCCCGGGTGACTCACAACAACGGAGAGGCCGGCATGCCCGAGAACACCGCAGCCGATGACGTGCTGGAACTGCGCATCCACGGCGTCAACAACATGCCTCCGTACGAGCTCCTGGATCTCGACAAGGCCGACACCGAGTTGCTCATGGGCGACCCGTTGGGCAGCTTCTGGCAGCCGACGGCCGACGCACTCCATCGCGGTCGCCAACCCCAGGTCGAGGGCATCGGCCGACGGGCAGTGGTCGACCCGTCCGAGTCTCCGCGCGGATCGGTGCCTCCCGGCATCCACCGCGAGGCGTACTCATGGGGCGGAATGGTGCGGACGATGCCGCCGGACGGAGGAAAGGGTGGAGCCGTCCTCGCGGTCCTGGCTCGGGCCTGCTGGACGCTCGTCCTGCCGTTCTCGATGGCCAACGCCGGAATCTGGGCGTGGCAACTGCCGACGGATCACGCCGGCGCCCGCTTCCGATCCGGCCTCATCCGCATCTTCTGCGTCTTCCTCACCCTTCTGCTTGTGATGTCGTTCGCCTCGGTCGCAATGGACATGATCGCCGCGCAGTGCTTCCGCGGAAGCCGTCTGGTCTGCACGGCGCTTCCCGAGGTGCTCTCCAGCACGGCTCGGTGGAGCGGGGCGCAGCGCGTCGCCGCCGGTTCGCTCGTGCCCATCGCCGTGGTCATCGCCGTGTTCGTGGTCACCGGGGGCGCGCGACTGCGCTACAACGTCGCCGGAAGCATCCTGAAGCCGACGGCGCAGGACGACGGCGAGCCCCTGCTCGGCCAGCCTCGCTTCTGGCAGACGCGCAGTGAGACCCACCGGCTGGCCATCACCCACCTCGCGAGCGCGATCGCCTTCGTGGCCATGCTGTGCGGGGCGGCGCTCATCGCGGCCCAGCTGCCGGGCGCGGGCATCCCGGTGATCGTGGTGTCGGCGCTCGTGCTCCTCGTCGCGCTGGTGCAGGCGTACCTGACCGACACGATGCCGTTCGAGCGGGTCGACGCCTCGCCGCGGGCCACCGTCACGGTGCTCGGGGCAGCGGTGGCCGTCTACCTCGTCGCCGCCATCGTCCTGGGTTTCGGACCCCACACCGTGCTCGACGGCTACGCCCTGCGTCAGGCCTTCAACTGGGTGATGGTGACGACGGTCCTGGTGTCGGCACTGCTGATCGCCGCCACCCTGTTCTTCCGCGTGAGTGTCGACCGTCGCTTCCGCGTCTGGCACGGATTCGGGCCAGCCGTCTTCCTCAGCATGGGCTTCCACGTGGGGCTGATCTGGTCGAGTCTCGTCAACGTCCTCATCGGCAACTGGCTCAACGGGGCCCGGTCGGCAGCGTCGCTCGCCCGGGAGGCGCCGGTCGTCGACCCGCGCTGCCTGGAGGCCTACTGTCGAACCGGCAACCCCGACATCCGCATCGGCACGTTCTACCCATGGCTGCTCGGCATCCTGCTCATCGCCCTCATCGTCGTGCTCGTCTACCTCGCCATCGGCCTCTCGTTCCGCCGCGATGTCGACGACCGCCTCGAACATGAGGAGCGAGCCAACCTGACGCTGCCGCCGACCGAGCCGCGGTCGAGCCTGCAGGGCCGGCTGGCCGGCGAGGTGGCCAGCAAGCGCGCGGCCGCTGCACGGTTCCATCTCGTCGAACCCGTCCTCGGCGCCCTCATGATCGGCGCGGGGGTCGCCGTGATCCTCACGCTCGGCGCGGCCTACGGCTCGATTCTGCCGTTGGGGGACATGCCGCCGTGGGTCATCGCGTATCGCACGTTCGTCGTCCACTTCATGGCCCTGTGGATCGGGCTCTCCCTGGCCACCTGGGCGGTCATCGGACTCGCTGTCATTGCCGGACTCGTCTTCGGCGGCTCGAAGGTCGTGCGTCCGCTGGGCCTCATCTGGGACCTGGCCTGCTTCCTGCCGACGGCCGGGCACCCTCTGGGAGCGCCGTGCTACACCGAGCGCGCGGTCCCCGAGGTGACCCGGCGCATGATGTGGTGGCTCGATGCGCCCGCCCAGCATCCGGGCCAGCGGCGCATCGTGCTGGTCGCGCACAGCATGGGCGGCGTGGTGGCCGCCTCGGCTCTGTTCGCCCTCGGCAACGAGAAGAACGGCGACGACTATCGCGAGAGGGTGACCCTGCTGACCTTCGGAGTGCAACTACGGCCCTACTTCGGCCGCTTCTTCCCCGAGGTGCTCGGGCCGGGAGTCATCGGCACCGTGCCGTGCCGCGCGCCACGTCTGTGGGCACGGGACCCGTGGAGGAGCGATCGCGATTCGGTCCGCTCCGGGCGGGCGGTCGCCGTCCCTTCCGCCCTTCCCACGTCGAAGTGGATCAGCCTGTGGCGGGCGACCGACTACCTCGGCTTCCCCGCGGGTTCGACCATTCCCAACGATCGCGATCGCTACGCCCAGGAGGTCGACGCGGGCGGATACGTCGGTGCGGTCGACACCCACAGTTCGTACATGCGAACCCCCGTCTACCGATCGGCGCTCGGTGAACTGGCCGAGCTGCCGCCGCGGGCGCCCGGCGCCCCCTAGCCGAGGCGCCCGAGTGCGATCGCCGCGTACATCAGCGCGGCGACCGTCTCGCCGTCGGTGATGGTGCCATCGGCGATCATCCCCATCAGGCGGGTCCACGGCACGGCGCGGACGTCGGTGACGCCCTCCTCGAGCTGCCCACGGCCCTCGTCTGCCGACATCCGCAGGTCACGAGCCAGGAACACGGTCTCGGGCGCCCTGCAGATGCCGTTGAGCGCCGTCATCCGCCCGATCCGCTGCCACGATTCGGCTTCGTATCCGGTCTCCTCCGCGAGCTCGCGCTGGGCTGCGCTCAGCAGGTCCTCGCCGTCGCTGCCGCCGGCCGGCACCTCCACGGACGCGCCGACCGTGTGTCGATCGACGGTCACCAGGATCACCTCGTCGGCCTCGGTCATGGCGACGATGAAGACAGCCTCATTACGCACCTCGACGACGCCGTAGATGCCCTGTGATCCATCGGGCCGGGTGACCTGGTCCTCCGAAACGACGATCCAGGGGTTCTCGTAGACGGTCCGCTTCGAGGCGATCGGCCAGGTCACGCGATCTTCTCGATCGGTGCGATCTTGATGAGCAGCTTCTTGGGGCCGGCGGCATCGAACTGCACGTGGGCCACCCGCTTGCTGCCCTCACCCGTGACCTGGGTGACGCGACCGTCGCCGAAGTTGGCATGCCGGATGCGATCGCCGGCCACCAGCTCGAGGTCGCCGTTGTCACGGACCTCCGCCGTGATGCGGTTGGGCCACTCGGTCTTGGGCTTCAGTCCCGGCGTCGGAGCGTCACGGAACCCGCCGCCGATGCCGGGGCCGAGGCTCCGACCGTCGCGACGGGCGTTGAGGGCGCGCGGCTGCGTTCCACCGCGCGAGTTGGCCATGCCTGGCGACTGCCGCCAGTCGATGAGCTCGGCCGGGATCTCCTGCAGGTAGCGGCTCGGCATGGCCACCGAGGTGTCACCGAACTGAGACCGGGTCATCGCCAGGGAGAGGTGCAGCCGCTTCTTCGCGCGCGTGATTCCCACGTAGAACAGGCGGCGCTCTTCCGCGAGCCCGCCGGGCTCGTTCGTGCTCATCTTGTGCGGCAGCAGCTCCTCCTCGATTCCGGTGAGGAACACCGCGTCGTACTCGAGGCCCTTCGCGGTGTGCAGCGTCATCAGCGAGACGGTGCCCGACGAGTCGTCAAGCTCGTCGGCGGCGGCGACGAGGGAGACCTGGGTGAGGAAGTCGACGAGCGTCGCGCCCGGGTTCTCGCGGTCGAAGTCCTTGGTCTGCGCCACGAGCTCCTCGACGTTCTCGGCTCGCGTCTCGTCCTGCGGGTCCCGGCTGGTGCGCAGGGTCTCGTGCAGACCACTCTCGGTGACCAGGAAGGTGAGCAGGTCGGAGACGGATGTCACGCCCGCCGGATTCTCGGGGTCGACCTTGGCTGCGCTCTCATCGAGCACGGCGGCCAGCGCGAGGATGGCGGTGGTCACCTTCGGCCCGAGCCCGAGCGCCCCCGCCGAGCGCATCGCCTCCCGGAACGAGATCTCGTTCGTCTCCGCGAACGACTGGAGGGCGGTCTCCGTCGCGGGTCCGATCCCGCGCTTCGGGGTGTTGAGGATGCGTCGCAGGGCGAGCTCGTCGATCGGGTTGGCGACGGCGATGAGGTAGGCCATCGCATCCTTGATCTCGGCACGCTCGTAGAACTTGGTGCCACCGACCACCCGGTAGGGCAGTGCCGAGCGCACGAAGATCTCCTCGAGCGGCCTCGTCTGCGAGTTCACCCGGTAAAACACGGCGATGTCGCGGTACGCCATTCCCGCGCGGTGCAGGGTCTCGATCTCGTCGGCCACGAACTGGGCCTCGTCGTGCCCCGAGTAGCCGGTGTAGCCGACGATCTTCTCGCCGTCGCCGACCGTCGTGAAGAGGTTCTTGGCCTTGCGGTCGAAATTGTTCGAGATGACGGAGTTGGCCGCCGAGAGGATGTTCTGGGTCGAGCGGTAGTTCTGCTCGAGCAGCACGACGCTCGCGCCCGGGAAGTCCCGTTCGAACTCGGTGATGTTGCGGATGTCTGCTCCGCGGAAGGCGTAGATGGACTGATCGGAGTCGCCGACGACTGTCAGCGAGGCGCCCGGGATGCCGCCGGTCGAGTCGAGCAGGCGCTCGACGTGCAGACCGTCCCGCTGCATCTGCGCCGAGAGCTCGGCGGTGACGGGCTCGGTGAACTCGCGGATGAGGGCGTACTGGGCGTGGTTGGTGTCCTGGTACTCGTCGACGAGCACATGCCGGAATCGCCGGCGGTAGAGGGCGGCCACATCGGGGAAGGCGCGGAACAGGTAGACCGTCTCGGCGATGAGGTCGTCGAAGTCCATCGCACCCGCCGCACGCAGGATGCGCGTGTAGTCGCGGTAGATGGCGAGGAACTCCACCTCCTTGGGGTCGCCCATGTTCGCGTTGCGTGCGAAGGCCTCGTCATCCGTCAGCTCGTTCTTGAGCTTCGAGATACGGCTCGAGACACCGCCCGGCGTGAACCCCAGGGTGTCGGCGTCCCGCGCCTTGATGATGCGCTTGATGACGGTGCGACTGTCGGCTGAGTCGTAGATGGTGAAGGTCGCCGGCAAGCCCATCTTCTGCGCCTCCCGCCGGAGGATGCGGACGCACGCCGAGTGGAACGTCGAGATCCACATGCCGTCGGAGGCCTGGCCGAGGAGGGCCGCCACGCGCTCGCGCATCTCGGCGGCCGCCTTGTTGGTGAAGGTGATGGCGAGGATCTGGCTGGGCCACGCCTCGCGCGTCTCGATCAGTCCCGCGATGCGATGCGTCAGCACCCTCGTCTTGCCCGATCCGGCGCCCGCGACGATGAGCAGAGCCGGGCCGCGGTACTCAACGGCCGCCTTCTGCGGCGGGTTCAATCCGTCGGTGAGGCGGCCGGAGGGCTTCGGACGCTCGCGCTCACCGTGGCCGGAACCCGGGGCGTCGTGCACGATCATCGGGGCGGTGCCCTCGGTCTCGGGTGCGGGTTCGTGGAGAGTGCTCATGACTGCTGTAATTCTAGGCTCGACCGCCCACAGCGCCTCAGTCGGAGCGGCCGTCGCGAGCGAGCACCGCGAGGTCGGGATGATCGGTGAAGACACCGTCGACGCCCGTCGAGAGGATGAGGTTCCACTCCTCCTCCCATGCTCCGAAGTCGGCGGCACGCACGCCGGACCTGAAGGGGGCGGACAGGAAGTGATTCTCGGGCCGGAGCGTCCAGGTGAAGACACGCAGATCGTGCCCGTGCGCCTGCTCGACGAGAGCGAACCCGCTCGGCCCCCCCGCCGCGTCCTGTCTGAGGAGCATCGCCTTGTCGACGCTGACGCCCTGCACGCGGGCCCCGAGATTCCGCAGTCCCGTCTCGGTGAGGAAGTCCGCGTATTTCGGCGCCTTCGAACCCGAGGCGGCCACGGCATCCGCCGGTGAACCGGCCTTCTCGATCAGGAACACGCGCGGCGCACCGACGCCATGCTCCCGCAGCTGATCGAGCACGGTCAATTCGAAGCTCTCGATGGTGAGCCGCTCGTCGTCCGTCGCCCAACCCGCCGCGGCTAGTTCGGCCGCGAACAGGTCGGCGAGCGGCAGACCGATGGAGTCGAAGTAGGTCGCGTGCTTGATCTCTGCGACCATGCCGATCGAACGTCCGGCATCCTCCGCGTCGACGAGCGCGAACAGATCGCGCAACCGCAGCAGCGGAAGGCGGTCGTCGAAGCCCGCATTCGACGGCCGGAGCTTCGGGATGCGCTCGCGGGCGCGGAGGGTCGACAGTTCCGCCCACGTGAAGTCCTCGGTGAACCATCCGTGCAGCCGCTTGCCGTCGACGGTCTTCGCCGTTCTCCGGTCGGCGAACTCGGGATGCGCCGACACGTCGGTCGTACCCGAGATCTCGTTCTCGTGCCTGATCACGAGCACGCCGTCGCGCGTTGCGACGATGTCGGGCTCCACGGCATCCGCCCCCATGGCGAAGGCGAGCTGGTAGGCCGACGCGGTGTGCTCCGGCCGATAGCCGCTGGCACCACGGTGACCGATGATGAGCGGATGAGGGCGGCCGACCATGTTGCAACGCTAGCGTCCGGCCCCGGCCGCCGCTGATCGCCCCGGGCGAACCCGATGCGGATTCTCAGGCCGGCCCGGTAGATTTGCTGGAAGCGATTCTCGGAATCGCGCCCCGTCCCGCCTGAGAGCGAAGGATCACACGCACATGGCAATGACCAACCCGGCGTTCAGTCGGAACAAGGCCTTCTCCGAAAAGGGAGGGACCACGAGCGCAGCCGTCCTCAACGGCGCATCCGTGCAGCAGTTGCAGGACATCTACAACCAGCCGTCGGCGAATGCGGTCGACACGGATCGCATGACCGTCGAGGACACCACTCTGAAGACGGCGATCTGCTTCGGGCTGTTGATCGTCGGAGCGGCTGTCGGATGGTTCCTGGCACCCACCATGCCGGCCGTCATCTGGATCGCCGCCATCATCGGCTTCGTTCTCGCGATGGTCAACATCTTCAAGAAGGAGCCGTCCCCTCCGCTGATCCTGGCCTACAGTGCCGCGCAGGGAATCTTCATCGGCGGAATCTCCTTGGTGTACGAGACCCAGTGGTCGGGCATCGTCGCTCAGGCCGTCATTGCGACGATCGTCGTCTTCGGCGTGACGCTCGCCCTGTTCGCGAGCGGAAAGATCCGCGCCTCGAAGCGCGCGACGAAGGTCTTCCTCATCGCGATGGTCGGCTACCTCGTGTTCTCTCTGGTGAATGTCGTACTCATGATCACCGGCATCAACAAGGATCCGTGGGGCCTCTTCGGCGCCGAGATCTTCGGCATTCCTGCCGGACTCCTCATCGGGGTGCTCGTCGTCATCATGGCTGCGTACTCTCTCGTCCTCGACTTCGACGCCATCCAGCAGGGCGTGAAGAACCGCGCTCCCCGCAAGTACGGCTGGAGCGGAGCGTTCGGCATCATGGTCACGGTCATCTGGCTCTACCTCGAGATCCTGCGCATCATCGGCATCGCGCGCAGTAACTGACGCGCCGGCGAGCGAAGGGCCGCTCCCGATGGGGGCGGCCCTTCGTCATGCTCCGGCCGGCCTAGAAGCCCAGGGAGGCCAGGGAGGTCCGGAGGGCCGCCGCCGAGTCGTGCAGCAGCCGATGCTCCTTCTCCGAATACGGGGTACCGGCCACCGGGACGGCTCCGGCCGCGCTCACCACGCTCGGCACCGACAAGGCAACGCCGCTGATGCCCTGGTAGTCGTCGAGCACGGTGCTCACCGGCATCACCGCGTGCTCGTCGCGCAGCACGGCCTCCACGATGCGCGCGCCCGACAGGCCGATCGCGTAGTTGGTCGCGCCCTTGCCGTTGATGACCTTGTAGGCCGCGTCGCGCACATCCAGCGCGATGCCGTCGAACTCGCTCTCGGTCACGGCTCCCGCCCTGCTCCAGTCCAGCAGCGGCACCGGTCCGACGGATGCCGACGACCAGAGCGGGAACTCGGTGTCGCCGTGCTCGCCCACGATGTACGCGTGGATGCTCGACGTGGAGACGCCGAGCCGCCGACCGAGCTCCCAACGCAGCCGCGACGTGTCGAGCACGGTTCCCGACGCGAACACCCGGTTGACCGGGAGACCCGAGATCTTCTGGGCGATCACCGTCAACACGTCGCAGGGATTCGTGACCAGGATGTAGGTGGCGTCGGGGGCGTGCTCGAGCAGTTGCGGCATCATGCTCTGCAGGATCCGCACGTTGGTCCCGGCCAACTCGAGGCGTGTCTGTCCCGGTTCCTGCTTGGCGCCCGCCGTGATCACGACGACGTGCGACCCCTCGATGACGGAGAGGTCGTCTCCGCCGATGATCTCGCTCGATCCGGTGAACTGCGTGCCGTGCGCGAGATCGAGCACCTCGGCCTCGACCTTCGCGGTCTGGATGTCGTACAGCGCGACCGTTCTGGCGGACTGACGGATGAGGGCGGCGTACGCGAGGCTCGAGCCCACGCTTCCGGCACCGATGACGGTCAACTTGGAGTTAGCGATCTCAGCCATGACCCCATCCTGTCGTCTGGGGCTCGGCGCGTCACCCCGCTGCGGCGAGATGGGCGGCGTCGGCTCGATACTGCTCGGCGTGACGCGCGAAGTCCGGCTCCGCCTCGTCGACCGCGCGACGGTCGCTGAACGCGGCCAGTTCCAGCAGCCGCTCGAACGCCACGGCTTTCAGCGAATCGGCGGTCGCATCCGTTCCGTAGGCCGTGAGGAGAAGCTCCAGCCGACGCTCGCGTTCGCTCGTCGAGAGGTCGACGTCGTCCTCCGTACCCGGGGCGGTCAGGGGCACGATGCGATAGGCGAGGTAGGCGAGATCCCAGAGTCGCGGCCCGGGCGACACGGTGTCGAAGTCGATGGCGCCGACGCAGATCCCGTCGCGGTAGGCGAGGTTGTACGGCGCGAAGTCGTTGTGGCAGATGACCTCGACGGGGTCGTGGATGGGCGAGCGCCAGACCTCATCGCCCATGAGCGCCGCGACGAGGGGAGCCGATGCGTCATGCAGCTTCCGCAGCAGACTCGCGGACGACGTGACGGCGGCATCCGTCCACAGCCATGGCGGCATGGGGAAGTCGGGAACGACGCCGTCCACGAACGAGAGCACCTCCCGGCGCTGTTCATCGAACCCGAGAACGCGCGGAATGCCGGCGATGCCGGACCCCTCGAGCGCGCGCAGCACGGCATGTACGCTCGGCGTCCACTCCCCCGTCGAACGGTGGACACCGTCGGAGAGCACGGCGACCTGCGAGTACGTCACGGTCGGCGCGCTCCGCTCACTCCCACTCGATGGTGCCCGGCGGCTTGCTCGTGACGTCGAGCACCACCCGGTTGACCTCGGGCACCTCGTTCGTGATGCGGTTCGAGATGCGCGCGAGCACGTCGTAGGGAAGCCGAGTCCAGTCCGCCGTCATGGCGTCCTCACTCGAGACCGGGCGCAGCACGATGGGGTGACCGTAGGTGCGGCCGTCACCCTGCACACCGACGGAGCGCACGTCGGCGAGGAGCACGACGGGGCACTGCCAGATCTCGGCGTCGAGGCCCGCGATGGTCAGTTCGGCGCGGACGATGGCGTCGGCCTGGCGCAGCAGGTCGAGCCGGTCCTGGGTCACCTCTCCGATGATGCGGATGCCGAGACCGGGGCCGGGGAACGGTTGCCGGGCGACGATCGCCTCGGGGAGTCCGAGCTCCCGGCCGATCGCCCGCACCTCGTCCTTGAAGAGGGTGCGCAGTGGCTCGATGAGTTCGAACTGCAGGTCTTCGGGCAGACCCCCGACATTGTGATGGCTCTTGATGTTCGCCGTGCCGGTTCCGCCGCCGGACTCCACGACATCCGGATACAGGGTGCCCTGCACGAGGAAGCGGATCGGCTCGCCGTCGGCCTCCGCCTCGGCGATGAGGTCGGCCTCCGCCTGCTCGAAGCTGCGGATGAACTCGCGCCCGATGATCTTGCGCTTGGTCTCGGGGTCGCTCACCCCGGCGAGCGCCGAGAGGAACTGCTCGCGGGCGTCGATGGTGACGAGACGGATGCCCGTGGCGGCGACGTAGTCCTCCTCCACCTGACGCCGCTCGTCCTGGCGGAGCAGCCCGTGGTCGACGAAGACGCAGATCAGCTGATCGCCGACGGCCTGGTGGACGAGAGCTGCCGCGACGGCGGAGTCGACGCCTCCGGAGAGGCCGCAGATGACCCGCGCCGAGCCGACTTGCGCGCGGATCTTCTCGACCTGCTCGGCGATGACGCTTCCGCTGTTCCAGTCGGCCGGGATGCCGGCCGCCTTGTGCAGGAAGTTGACGATGACGTCCTGGCCGAACTGGGAATGCTTGACCTCGGGGTGCCACTGCACGCCGTAGAAGCCCTTCTCGTCGCTCGCGAACGCCGCGACCGGCGTCGACGCGCTCGAGGCGAGCACGTCGAAGCCCTCGGGAGCGATCGCCACGGAGTCACCATGGCTCATCCACACGATCTGCGCTTCGGGCTGGCCACCGAGCAGCGAGTTCTCGTCATCCGTCCGCACCGTGACGGCGGTCGATCCGTACTCGCGCTGACCGGTGTGGGCGACCTCACCACCGAGCTGGCGGGCCATTACCTGGAAGCCGTAGCAGATGCCGAGCGTGGGGATGCCGAGCCCGAGGATTCCCTCGTCGAGCGCCGGCGCTCCCTCCTCGTACACCGAGGACGGCCCACCGGAGAGGACGATGCCCACGGGGTTCTTGGCGGCGACCTCGGCTGCCGTGATGGTGTGCGGCACGATCTCGGAGTAGACGGATGCCTCGCGCACGCGCCGCGCGATGAGCTGGGCGTACTGGGCGCCGAAGTCGACCACGAGGACGGGACGCTGCTCGGTGTCGCTCACTGTGCGGCCTCCGCGGACTCGACGGTGACGGTGGTCGCGGCATCCGCTTCGCGGGCGGCGAGGTAAGCGCGGACCTCGCGCGAGAAGCGTGCCTCGAGGAAGAACGAGAGCAGCGGCACGACGCCGCCGAGCGCGATGACGATGAACCGCGAGAACGGCCAGCGCATGAGGCTCCAGAGGCGGAAGTCGGCGAACAGGTAGACCACGTAGAACCAGCCATGGACGATGAGGATGCCCGTGGAGAGGTTCACGGCCGTGACGGTGTCACGCGGCACGAAGCCGAGGAAGCCGGCCGGCCCACCGAGCTCGAGCTCGTAGCCGAAGCCGTACTTGATGAGCACCTCGGCGCAGAGCGCCAGCAACAGCACTCCGGTGATGATCGACGACACCTGATAGAACGTCACCGCCCCCCGGATGCGCGGAAAGTCACGGGGTTTGGGTTCGAGGGCCATGCAACGATTCTACGGCGCGGTAGAGGATGCTCCGGCCTGCTCGCGCGCCTCCTCCGCGTCGTCGAGCTCGTCCTGCTCGCGCTGGTACGCGTCGCGCACGAGCCGGTACCAGAGGAAGATCGCGAAGCCCGCGAACACCGTCCACTCGATGGCGTAGAACACGTTGAGCCAGTTCAGCTCCACCTCCTGCGACGGCGGTGGCGAGTCGATGCGGTCGAGGCCGGAGACGACACCGTGGTCGACGATGTAGGCCTCGTAGACGTCGTGTTCGTCGTACTGGGTCCAGAGGTTCATGAGCGCCGCGACGGCGACGGTGGTCATGGTGTGCGGGTCGGCGCCCTCGGCCGGCTGCTCCGGCGCCTCGGTCGGCAGCAGGCGACCGGTGACGGAGGTGTCGGATGCCGGCTCGGCGGCCAGCGAGCGCGCCGCCGACGCCGCCTCCTTCTCGGTGGCGGCCCATCCGCGTGCCACCGGGATGCCGGCGTCCATTCCGTCAACCTCGAAGTGGCCGACGACCCACCAGCCGGTGGCGCCGCCGTTCAGACGCCCCGACACCAGTTGCTCGTCGCCCGGCACCCAGCGCCCGTCGGCCTCGACCATCTGGCCCGTAGAGGTCTGGCGGATCGGCGCGGACGGTGCCGCGGCATCCGCCAACGGCATGACCGTCTCGGTCGGCAGCTTCTCGACGTGCCCCGACTGCACGGCCCGCCCGAGCTGCCACTGGCCGAGCAGGGCGAAGCCCGCGGCGATCGCGAGGGCGAGCAGCAGCATGAGCACCCAGCGCGGGCGCACCATCATTCGGAGCATGGAGGGTCGGGGTTCCTGTTTCTTTCGCCGGAGGCGGCTCGTTCCATTCTCCTCCACTCGCCTGCTCGCTCCGTCTGCGGTGAATCGGCCGGCGAGGCACGCTCACCGCGTACCGCGGCCGGACGCGCGTTAGCGCCAGTTGATCGGCCTCCGCGCCATGCCGAATGGCGCGCTGGCCGATGAAGTGGCGCGGCGCTCTACGTCGTCGGCTCCTCCACAGGCGCGAGCTCAGTGCCGCTCTCCCGCAGACGCGCGCTCAGCGGCGACTCCGCACGCCCGTCGCGAGATGCTCGGGCCATGGATCGCCCACTTCCGTCGTCCGAGCTGTTGCTGGCGCGGGATGCTACGTCCCTCGGCACGCACGACGCATTACTCACCGCCGCTCGACACGGGAGCATCGTGCCGCTTCGTCGCGGGGTCTATATCGCGGCGCAGACTCTGGAACTCTCGGGACCGGCGGAACGACATCGCGCGCTCGCGCTCGCCGTCGGCCACCAACGGGTCGCGCCCGTCTTCGCGGGTTTCACGGCGGCGGTGCTGTGGGGTCTGCCCGTGGTCGGTGCGACGCCTGCCGAGGTCTTCCTGCTCTCGCCTTCGGCATCCGGCCGGCGGCGAGGCGGGGTCGTCGAGTTCGCGCGCACGCGCCGGATCGACCTCGTGCAGTCGGACGGCATCACGCTGACGTCCCTGCCAGACACTCTCATCGACGTCGGCCGCACGATGCCGCATCTCACCGCGCTGGTCATGCTCGACGCGGCCCTGCACCGAGATCGTTTCAGCACGGACGAGCCGCTCACCACGATCGACGAATTGCGCGAGCAGTTCGTTGCGCGGTTGCCGTTCCCGGGGAGCAGGAAGGTTGCCGCCCTCTTGGACATGGCGACGGAGGATGCGGACTCGCCGTTGGAGACACTCAGCAGGTGGAGAGCGCGCGAGCTCGGCTTCCCCGAGCCGGAGTTGCAACGAAGGGTATGGATCCCGTCGCTCGGGATGTACGTCTATCTCGACCTCGCCTGGCCGGAGTTCGGGGTCTGGGGCGAGGCGGATGGGGCGGGCAAGTACCTCGGTGCCTTCTCCGCAGACGGCCAAGATCGACCGGCAGCCGACGTCGTCCTCGACGAGAAGCGGCGCGAGAATGCCGTGCGCCGCGCGACCCGATGGAACTGCGCACGGTGGGGGTGGCCGGAGGCGTGGAATCCATCCGCTTTCCGGAGCATCCTGCTCGAGGCCGGTCTTCCCATCCTCGGTCGGCGACCGCGCTGAGGCGGCGCGGCGGGCTGAGTGAAGCGTCGGAAGCGGTCGCCGGAGCAGGTTCGGTCTCAGCAGCAGCGCCGACTGAGCGGCTCCCGCGCCAGTTGATGTGGCGCACGGGGCGCCGAACTGGCGCGGAGGCCGACGACTGCCGGGCCCGGCCTCGCGGCCTACTCGACCGCGGGCGGCGGTCAGTCGGTGGGCTGGATGTCAGGTGCCTCCAGCCGCACCCGGTCGGCCGACTCGTCGTCGGGCTGCTCCTGCGACTCCCGCTCGGCGGTCACGCGCTTGAGGTAGTTGGCCACCTCGGACTCCTGACGCTCCTTGTCCCAGCCGAGCACGCCGGCCATCAGCTCGGCCGCGACCGGAGCGGCCGAGACCCCGCGGTCCCACGCCTCGATCGAAATGCGGGTGCGACGCGCGAGCACGTCCTCGAGGTGCAGTGCTCCCTCATGAGAAGCCGCGTAAACGACCTCGGCCGCGAGGTAGTCGTCCGCACCGGGCAGCGGCTCACCGAGCTTCGGATCGTCGCGGATGAGGTCGAGCAGCTCATCCGTCAGGGTTCCGTAGCGGTTCAGCAGGTGCTCGATGCGTACGCGGTGCACGCCGAAGGCGTCGGCGATGCGGCCGCGCTTGTTCCACGCGGCCCAGTACCCCTCGGCGCCGAGCAGCGGGATCTCCTGCGTGGTGGACTGCGGGACGCGTCCGTCGAGGGCGTCCACCGCGGCGTCGATGGCGTCCTTGGCCATCACGCGGTAGGTCGTCCACTTGCCGCCGGCGATCACGACGAGACCGGGAACGCTGTGTCCGACGAGGTGTTCGCGCGAGAGCTTCGACGTCTGGTCGCTCTCGCCCGCCAGCAGCGGCCGAAGTCCGGCGTAGACACCCTCGACGTCTTCGCGCGTGAGCTTGACGGCGAGCACCTGGTTGACGTGCTCGAGCAGGTAGTCGATGTCGGCTGCCGTCGCAGCGGGGTGCGCCTTGTCGAGGTTCCAGTCGGTGTCGGTCGTTCCGACCAGCCAGTGCCGTCCCCACGGGATGACGAACAGCACGCTCTTCTCGGTGCGGAGCAGCAGCCCCATCGACGACTGGAAGCGATCGCGTGGCACGACGAGGTGGATGCCCTTCGAGGCTCGCACGTGGAACGTGCCGCGCTCGCCGACCATGCGGGCCGTGTCATCCGTCCACACGCCGGTCGCGTTGACGACCTGCTTCGCGCGCACCTGGAAGTGCTCACCGGTCTGTAGATCGTGGGCCTCGACGCCGACGACGCGCTGGCCCACCTTGATGAAGCCCTCGACCCGCACACGCGAGGCGATGTGAGCCCCGTAGAAGGATGCCGTGCGCGCCAGCGACGAGACGTACCGCGCGTCATCGACCTGGGCGTCGTAGTAGGTGATGCCGCCGACGAGGGCGTCGTTGGCGAGCGACGGGATGGAGTTCATCACCTGACGCTTGGACAGGTGCTTGTGGTGGGGCACGCCAGGAGGCCGCCCACCGCTGTAGCTGAAGATGTCGTACAGCAGCATTCCGGCGCCGATGTAGAGGCGCTCGAACACCCGCTTCTTGAGCGGGTAGAGGAAGCGGACCGGCTTGACCAGGTGCGGTGCGATGCGCTGCAGCAGCAGACCGCGCTCGATGAGGGCTTCGCGCACGAGGCGGAAGTCGAGTTGCTCCAGGTAGCGGATGCCGCCGTGCACCAGCTTGGACGACCGGCTCGAGGTTCCGGAGCCCCAGTCCCGCTGCTCGAGCATTCCGACGGAGAGTCCGCGTGTCACCGCGTCGAGGGCCGATCCGGTGCCCACGATGCCGCCGCCGATGACGAGGACGTCGAGTTCTCGGTCCTTCATCCTCTCCAGGGCGGCAGCCCGCTCCTCCGGTCCGAGCTTCGACGACCGGCTGACCGTGTTCTTCTCTGCCATCGTGTACCTCCCTGGTTCAGTTGCCTTGATACGGCGCGACGACGACCTCGACGCGCTGGAACTCCTTCAGATCCGAGTATCCCGTCGTCGCCATCGACCGACGGAGCGCTCCCACGAGATTCGCAGTTCCCTCTGCCACGGGGGCCGGTCCGTACAGGACCTCCTCGAGCGGGGCGATCGTTCCGACCTCGACCCGATTGCCGCGTGGGAGCTTGGAGTGGTGCGACTCGGCGCCCCAGTGGTAGCCACCGCCGGGAGCATCGCTCGAGCGGGCGAGGGCCGTGCCGAGCATGACGGCATCCGCTCCGCACGCGATCGCCTTGACGATGTCGCCCGACGTTCCGAGGCCGCCGTCCGCGATCACGTGCACATAGCGGCCGCCCGACTCGTCGAGGTAGTCGCGGCGAGCGCCGGCGACATCCGCCACTGCCGTCGCCATCGGCGCGTGGATGCCGAGGGCCGCGCGGGTGGTCGATGCCGCGCCGCCGCCGAAGCCGACGAGTACGCCCGCCGCCCCCGTGCGCATGAGGTGCAGGGCGGCCGTGTAGGTGGCCGCGCCGCCGACGATGACGGGCACGTCGAGTTCGTAGATGAACTTCTTGAGGTTCAGCGGCTCGGTGCCCTTCGACACGTGCTCGGCCGACACGGTGGTGCCACGGATGACGAACAGGTCGACGCCCGCGGCGACGACGGTCTCGTAGAGCTCCTGCGTGCGCTGGGGCGACAGAGCTCCGGCCACGGTGACGCCGGAGGCGCGGATCTCGGCGAGGCGCTCGGTGACGAGCTCGGGCTTGATGGGCTCGGTGTAGATCTCCTGCATGCGGCGGGTGGCCTGATCCGCCGGCAATGTGCGGATCTCGGACAGCACGGACTCCGGGTCCTCGTAGCGGGTCCAGACTCCCTCGAGGTCGAGGACGCCGAGGCCGCCCAGCTGGCCCATCATGATGGCCGTGCGCGGCGAGACGACGGAGTCCATCGGGGCCGCCAGGAAGGGGATGTCGAACTGGTAGGCGTCGATCGACCAGGTGACTGAGACGTCTTCGGGGTCACGGGTGCGCCGGCTCGGCACGACGGCCACGTCGTCGAAGGCGTACACCCGGCGGCCGCGCTTGGCACGACCTATCTCGATCTCCATGCTCACCTGACAACCCTATCGTCGCGACCCGACCGCACAGCCGGGTTGCGCCTGCTCAGCGAGCGCGCTGCACGCGCCGCTCGTCCCACACCGGCGCATCCGACTCGTAGACCTCGCCGTCCGACCCGAACACGAGGAAGCGGTCGAATCCGCGTGCGAACCACCGATCGTGGGTGACCGCGAGCACCGTGCCGTCGAAGGCGAGCAGGGCCTCCTCGAGCGCCTCGGCCGAGACGAGGTCGAGGTTGTCTGTCGGCTCGTCCAGAAGCAGCAGCGTGGCTCCCGACAATTCGAGCAGCAGGATCTGCAGACGGGCCTGCTGGCCGCCCGACAGGGATTCGAAACGTTGCTGCGCGGATGCGACCAGTCCGTACCGGTCGAGTGCCCCACTCGCCGCCTCGCGTGCCATGCCGGCGCGGTCGTCGTCACCGCGGTGGAGGATCTCGAGCAGGGTCCTGCCCACCAGCTCGGGATGCTCGTGCACCTGGGCGAACCACCCCGGTACCACGCGGGCGCCGAGCACAGCCCGACCGGTGTGCGGCACGGCATCCAGAGTCTCGGCGACGCTCGTCACATGCCCGAGCAGCCGATCCGGTTCCGTGCCGCCTCGCGCCAGCAGGCGGAGGAAGTGCGACTTGCCGGATCCGTTCGAGCCGAGCACAGCCACCCGATCGCCGTACCAGACCTCGAGGTCGAACGGCTGCATGAGGCCGGTCAGCCCGAGCCGCTCGGCGATCACCGCCCGCTTGCCGGTGCGCGCCCCGCGCAACCGCATGGAGACGTCCTGTGCCTGGGGTCGCTCCTCGGGCGGTCCGGCATCCTCGAACCGGCGCAAGCGGGTGAGGGCGGCCTGATACCGGGATGCCATGCCGTCGTTGTAGGTCGCCTTGACCTTCAGCGACTGGACGAGTGCCTTGAGCTTGGCGTGCTCCTCGTCCCAGCGCCTGCGGAGCTCGTCGAGTCGATCGAACCGGTCGGAGCGTGCCTGGTGATAGCCGTCGAAGCCGCCACCGTGCATCCACGTGGTGTTGCCTGCCGCCCCGAGCTCGACGGTGATGATGCGGTCGGCCGCACGCGCTAGGAGTTCCCGATCGTGCGAGACCAGCAGCACGGTCTTGCGCGTCTCGCGCAACTGCTGCTCGAGCCAGCGCTTGCCGGGTACGTCCAGATAGTTGTCCGGCTCGTCGAGCAGGAGCACCTCCTCAGGACCCCGCAGCAGGGCTTCGAGGGCAAGGCGCTTCTGCTCGCCGCCCGAGAGGGTCGTGACGTCGCGATGGCGCGCCCGCTGCCACGGCACTCCGAGCGCAGCGATGGTGCACGTGTCCCAGAGCGTCTCCTGCTCGTAGCCGCCTGCTTCCGCGTAATCTGCGATCGCCGTCGCGTAGCGCATCTGCGTGTCTGTCTCGTCCCGCTCGATGAGCGCCTCCTCCGCGGCGTCGAGCTCGACGGCGGCGATGCGGACCCGGGCCGGCGCCACGGAGACGAGCAGGTCGTGCACGGTTCCGGATGCCGCATGCCCGACGAACTGGTCCATCACGCCGAGGCCGCCGGAGACCGTGACGACGCCGTCGTCAGGTGCGAGCTCGCCCCGGATGATGCGCAGCAGTGTCGTCTTGCCGGCGCCGTTCGCGCCGATGAGTGCGGCGGTGACGCCGTCGCCGACCCGGAACGAGACGTCGCTGAGCAGCGGACGCCCGTCGGGGAGGCTGAGGGAGATGAGGGAGGCGTCGATGTGACCCATGGGCGGTGCTTTCGTCGGGCTGGCGGCTCGGGCCGCCCATCGGGCAGCCGACCAGAATACAGCCTCGGCCATCCGCTCGTGCCCTTCCCGTCTGTCACCCGGATGCGGAAGGCTGGAGGCATGACGAGGATCGACGCCGAACCGCTGGCCGCCCTACGCACCCGCACGAGCGAGAAGTGGACGTCATTCCCCGACGACGTGCTTCCGCTGCCCGTCGCCGAGATGGACTTCCCGCTGGCCGAGCCCATCGTCGAAGCGCTGCAGGCCGCCATCCGCCGATCGGACACGGGATACAACTCGGGCAGCCGCGCCGTAGCCGAGGCTTTCGCGCCGTTCGCCATCGACCGCTGGAACTGGCAGGTCGACCCGGCGCGCGTGACGTGCACCGCCGATGTGAGCATGGGCATCGTCGAGGTCTTGCGTCAGGTCATCGAGCCGGGTGACGCCGTGATCATCACTCCCCCGGTGTATCCGCCGTTCTTCCTGCTGGCACCCGAGGCGGCGGGACGCATCGTCGAGGTGCCGTTGCTCGGAGGCATCGACGAGGGCTGGCGGCTGGACCTGGACGGCATCGACGCCGCATTCGCCGCCGGCGCGCGGTCGATGGTGCTGTGCAACCCGCACAACCCCGTCGGCCTGTGTCACAGCGCAGACGACCTCCGCGCGCTCGCCGAGATCGCAGCGCGTCACGACGTCACGATCGTGAGCGACGAGATCCACAATGCCCTGCTCATGCCCGGCGCGAGCTTCACGCCGTTCCTGTCGGTGTCGGATGCGGCTCGCGAGCACGGAGTGACCGTCACGTCGGCGAGCAAGGCCTTCAACATCGCGGGACTCAAGTGCGCGCTCATCGTCACCGCGAGCAAGCGGACGG
Organism: Orlajensenia flava; assembly: GCF_004801905.1. Lineage (GTDB taxonomy): Bacteria > Actinomycetota > Actinomycetes > Actinomycetales > Microbacteriaceae > Orlajensenia > Orlajensenia flava. Next base: position 20,489 of record NZ_SSSN01000004.1, read on the forward strand.
ATGCCATCCGCGCCGGTTTCGCCATCGAGGTCGAGTGGCGCACGAGCATCTTCGGGGCGATCGCGAGCGTCGCGGCGTTCCGTGACGGCGGCCCGTGGCTCGACGGCGTGCTCGAGACCCTCGACGGCAACCGTCGGCTGCTCGCATCGCTGCTCGCCGATCACCTGCCCGAGGTGCGCTATCGGCTGCCCGACGCCACCTACCTGACCTGGCTCGACTTCTCCGCGCTCGGGTGGGGGGACGACCCGGCCCGGTTCACGCTCGAGCGCGCTCGGGTCGCGCTGGCCAACGGCCCCGAGTTCGGAACCGCTGAGGGTCGGGGGCACGCGCGCCTCAACATCGGCACGTCACCCGAGGTCATCACGGAGGCTATCGAGCGCATCGCCGCCGCCCGCTGATCGACCGGCAGGCGCGTCAGCGGGTGTAGTTGGGGGCCTCGACCACGATCTGCACATCATGCGGGTGCGACTCTTTGAGACCGGCGGCCGTGATGCGCACGAACCGACCCTTCTCCTTGAGCTCGGCGACCGTGCGAGCGCCGACGTAGAACATCGACTGGCGCAGGCCGCCGATGAGCTGGTACGCCACCGCCGAGAGCGGCCCACGGTAGGGCACCTGACCCTCGATGCCTTCGGGGATGAGCTTGTCGTCGCTCGGCACATCCGCCTGGAAGTAGCGGTCCTTGGAGTAGGAGGTCTTCTTGCCGCGCGTCTGCAGCGCCCCGAGGGAGCCCATGCCGCGGTAGGTCTTGAACTGCTTGCCGTTCTGGAAGACCAATTCGCCGGGGCTCTCGGCGGTGCCGGCGAGCAGCGAGCCGAGCATGACGGTGTCCGCGCCGGCGACGAGGGCCTTCGCGATGTCACCCGAGTACTGCAGGCCGCCGTCGGCGATGAGCGGAACACCCGCCGGCATGGTCGCCTTCGAGGCCTCGTACACGGCGGTCACCTGCGGGACTCCGACGCCCGCGACGACGCGGGTGGTGCAGATCGAACCGGGCCCGACACCGACCTTGACGGCGTCGGCGCCGGCATCCACGAGGGCCTGAGCGCCTTCGCGGGTCGCAATGTTGCCGCCGATCACGTCGATGTGCGCGAAGCTCGGGTCGCTCTTGATGCGACGGATGATGTCGAGCACGCCTGCGCTCTCGCCGTTGGCGGTGTCGACGACCAGCACGTCGACTCCGGCGTCGCGCAGTGCCTCCGCGCGCTCCCAGGCGTCTCCGAAGAAGCCCATGGCCGCACCGACGCGCAACCGACCCTCGGAGTCCTTGGTCGCGTTGGGGTACTGCTCGCTCTTGTCGAAGTCCTTGACGGTGATGAGGCCGGTCAGGCGGCCGTCGTCGTCGATCAGGGGCAGTTTCTCCACCTTGTGCTCGGCGAAGATGGCGATCGCCTCGTCGGGGTTCATGCCGACGCGGCCGGTGATGAGCGGCATGGGCGTCATCACGTCGCTCACAAGCGTCGTCGACTTCTCGAAGTCGGCCACGAACCGCATGTCCCGGTTGGAGATGATGCCCACGAGCTTGCCGTCCTCGTCGATGACCGGCAGTCCGCTCACGCGATACGTCGAGCACAGGGCGTCGACATCCGCCACCGAAGCGTCGGGAGTCGTGGTGACCGGGTTGGAGACCATGCCCGACTCGCTGCGCTTGACGCGGTCGACCATCTCGGCCTGGTCGGCGATCGAGAGGTTGCGGTGCAGGATGCCGATGCCGCCCTGGCGAGCCATCGCGATGGCCATGCGCGACTCGGTGACGGTGTCCATCGCCGCCGAGAGGAGCGGGGTGGCGACCTCGATGCGTCGGGTCAGCCGGGAGCGGGTCTCCGCCTCGCTCGGGATGACGTCGGTGTGCCCCGGCAGGAGCAGGACGTCGTCGTACGTCAGTCCGATGAAGCCGAACGGATCGTGCTCGCCCATGTGATTCCTTCGCAGTTCCAGATCGTCGTGAAATCGGTGATCTGCGCTGATCCTTCCGAGTACTACATCTTAAGTCAGTTTGCATCCGCGGCATTCCCCGACCACAATCGGGCAACACGAAACGCGCAGTGTCGAAACACATGCGACATAATCAGCACGTACTGTCGACGGAGTTGTCGACGGAAATGACCCGGTGCCCCGCTGCGGCGCCACATGGAGGTTCAGTGAGACCCACTGATGTGGTTCAGACGAGATCACCGGGACGAGTAGTCCTCCTGTTGTGTCTCCTTCTCGCGGCACTGGGCCTCAGCCTGTTCTCCGCTTCTCCCGCGGACGCCGACACGGTGGGAGGCGATCTCCCGTACCAGTTCGTGGGCAACGTGCAGAACAACCAGAAGCCGCTCGCCGACGTGGAGATCACCGTGCAGGGCAACGGCTACAAGGCGACGGCCAAGACGGATGAGAAGGGCCAGTGGAAGATCGGCGTGCCCACGAAGGCCGCATACAAGGTGACCCTCGACGAGGACACGCTCCCCAAGGGCGTCGTCGTGGTCAAGGGCGGCGCGACCACCACCGCGGAGTTCGGCCTCACCAACACCAAGGCGGTCAACTTCTTCCTCGGCAAGGGTGAACGCGTCACCACGGACTTCTTCAGCCAGCTCTTCGGCCGTATCGTCAACGGCCTGCAGTTCGGCCTCATGCTCGCCCTCGCGGCCATCGGACTCTCGCTCATCTTCGGCACCACCGGGCTTTCGAACTTCGCCCACTCCGAGATGATCACCTTCGGCGCCCTGATGACGCTGACCTTCTCGAGCATCCTCGGCTGGCCGCTGTGGATCGGCATCATCATCGCGCTCGTGCTCAGCGCGTGCCTGGGCTGGAGCATGGACGCGGTCATCTGGAAACCGTTGCGGCGCAAGGGCGTCGGCCTCGTGCAGATGATGATCGTCTCGATCGGCCTCTCGCTCGCCATCCGCTACGTCTTCCAGTACTTCTACGGCGGCGCAACACGTCAGCTGCCCGGGGCGACGCTCCCCTCCACCATCCGGTTCGGCGCCGTCGCGCTGTCCTGGGTCGACATCGCGAGCATGATCATCAGCCTCGTGGTGCTGGGCGGAGTCGCCTACTTCCTCCTCCGCACCCGCATCGGCAAGGCCACCCGGGCCGTCTCGGACAACCCGAGCCTCGCGGCGGCGAGCGGCATCGACGTCGACCGCGTCATCCGCATCGTCTGGGTGCTCGGCGGCGCGCTCGCGGGCCTCAGCGGCATCCTGTACGCCTACTACCGTCCCGGGGTCTCGTGGGACATGGGCTTCCAGATCCTGCTGCTCGTCTTCGCCGCGGTCACCCTCGGCGGTCTCGGCACCGCGTTCGGCGCCCTGGTCGGCTCGCTCGTGGTCGGCCTGTTCGTCGAGCTGACGACGCTGTGGCTGCCCTCGGACCTCAAGTACGTCGGGGCTCTCGTCGTCCTGATCCTGGTGCTGCTGTTCAGACCTCAGGGCATCCTGGGTCGCAAAGAGAGAATCGGATAGGGGCCGGCCATGATCGACTGGGGAGCAATCTTCTCGAACGCGGCGCAGGAGCTCATCAGCCCGACGACCGCCGCCTACGCCCTCGCGGCACTGGGCCTCGCCATCCACTTCGGCTACACCGGCCTGCTCAACTTCGGTCAGGCCGGGTTCATGGCGCTCGGTGCCTACGGCTACGCCATCTCCACCCTGACGTTCCACTTCCCCGTGTGGGCAGCGGTGCTGGTGGGCGTGGGGGCGTCCGTCGTGTTCGCCCTCATCCTCGGTATCCCGACCCTGCGACTGCGAGCGGATTATCTGGCCATCGTCACCATCGCCGCTGCCGAGATCCTGCGCCTGCTGTTCACCACCAACACCTTCGACTCGGTCACGGGCTCGGCGACCGGCCTGCAGGGCTACAAGGGCGGTTTCGCGGCACTCAACCCGTTCACCTTCGAGGGCACCGTCGGCTTCGGCCCGTGGCAGTACAACGCCTACGACTGGTGGATCCGCCTCGTCGGGTGGATCGTCGTGATCCTCGCCGCTGTCTTCACGTGGCTCATCATGCGGGCGCCGTGGGGTCGCGTCATCAAGGGTATCCGCGAGGACGAGGACGCCGTGCGCGCACTCGGCAAGAACGTCTACTCCTACAAGATGCAGAGCCTCATCCTCGGTGGCGTGTTCGGCACGCTCGCCGGCATGATCTTCGTGCTCCCCCGAGCGGTCGTCCCGGCCAACTACCAGACGTCGCTGACATTCTTCATCTATGCGATCCTGCTGCTCGGCGGCGCAGCCACCATCCTCGGACCGATCGTCGGCTCGATGGTCTTCTGGGTCCTGCTCTCCTTCTTCTCGGGCTTCATCGCGCGTGCGGTCGCCGCGGGCTGGCTGCCGTTCATGTCCCAGGTGCAGGCCGGTCAGCTGCGCTTCATCCTCGTCGGCGTGGCCATCATGCTGATCGTGATCTTCAGACCACAGGGCATCCTCGGAAACAAGAAGGAGCTGGCCTTTGTCAAGTGACGTCACTCCCACGGCAACGCCGGTCAAGACGACCGGCCTCCACATCGGCTACGCCGAGCCCGGGTGCCGCAAGGTCGACCCGATCCTGGTGGCGGATGGCGTGAAGCGCACCTTCGGCGGTCTCACCGCCGTCGACGTGCAGCACGTCGAGGTCCCTCGTGGAGCCATCACCGCACTCATCGGGCCCAACGGTGCCGGCAAGACCACGTTCTTCAACCTGCTCACCGGCTTCGACAAGCCGGACGAGGGCTCGTGGGAGTTCGACGGCCGGTCGCTCGCCCACATCCCGGCGTACCGGGTGGCGCGCATGGGCCTCATCCGCACCTTCCAGCTGACCAAGTCGCTCGGCCTGCTGTCGGTGCTCGACAACATGAAGCTCGGCGCGAAGGGCCAGACCGGTGAGAACCTGTTCCGGGCCATCCTGCCGTTCCTCTGGCGCAGCCAGGACAAGGAGATCGAGGCGAAGGCCGAGGACATCCTCGCCCGCTTCAAGCTCGACACGAAGAAGGAGGACTACGCGGCGTCGCTCTCGGGCGGCCAGCGCAAGCTCCTCGAGATGGCACGCGCCCTCATGAGCGACCCGACCCTCGTGATGCTCGACGAGCCGATGGCCGGCGTCAACCCGGCGCTGACGCAGTCGCTGCTCGACCACATCCTCGATCTCAAGACGCAGGGCATGACCGTCCTGTTCGTCGAGCACGATATGCACATGGTGCGACACATCGCCGACTGGGTGATCGTCATGGCCGAGGGCAAGGTGGTGGCCGAGGGCGACCCGCACACGGTCATGGCCAACCCCGCCGTCATCGACGCCTACCTGGGCAGTCACCACGACAGCGACCTGGGTGCAGAGGATCCCGAGCACGAGCACGTCTTGAAGGAGCTTCTCGATGACCAGCAGTAGCCCCATGGCGCCGGAGGCGCCGGCATCCGTCGCCACGCCCGTCGTCGAGGTGAGGAACGTGACCGCGGGCTACCTGCCGGGCGTGAACATCCTCAACTCGTGCTCGCTCGTGGCAAACGACGGTGAGCTGATCGGGATCATCGGGCCGAACGGCGCCGGCAAGTCGACGCTGCTGAAGGCGATCTTCGGGCTCGTCAAGGTGCGCGACGGCGACATCCGTCTGCGCGGCGAGGTCATCACCAACCTCAAGGCCAACAAGCTGGTCGCCCAAGGCGTGGGCTTCGTGCCGCAGACGAACAACGTCTTCCCGTCGCTGACCATCCAGGAGAACCTCGAGATGGGCATGTTCCAGAAGCCCAAGGGCGTCAAGGAGCGGCTCGAGTTCGTCACCGAGATCTTCCCGGAGCTGCGCAAGCGACTCGGCCAGCGCGCCGGATCGCTCTCGGGCGGCGAGCGTCAGATGGTGGCGATGTCGCGGGCGCTCATGATGGGTCCGCACGTGCTGCTGCTCGATGAGCCGTCGGCCGGCCTCTCCCCCGTTCGACAGGACGAGGCGTTCCTGCGCGTCAAGGAGATCAACAAGGCTGGCGTGACCACCATCATGGTCGAGCAGAATGCTCGTCGCTGCCTGCAGATCTGCGACCGCGGCTACGTGCTCGATCAGGGCAAGGATGCCTACACGGGCACCGGCCGCGAGCTGCTGAACGATCCCAAGGTGATCGGGTTGTACCTGGGCACCCTGGGCGACTGAGCCACTCGTAGGAACCGGGGGCGGATGCTGGTGCATCCGCCCCCTTTTTCTATGCACGCCACCGATCATCCGTTGGAGGACGGGTGATCGGGGCGGATGCTCAGGGCACGCAGAAGGGCCCCGGCCGAAGCCGGGGCCCTTCTTCACTCGCGTCTAGTTGATGCGGGTGTACTTGTTGTCGGCACCGTACTGGTAGATGCCGATGGTGGCCTCGGTCGGGTCACCGTGCTCGTCGAGCGTGATGGGTCCGCTGAGACCGTCGTAGTCGATCTGCTTGCCCTGCTTGAGGAGCTTGATGCCCTCTTCGTAGGACTTGACCTTCTCGCCCTTGCCGCTGCCGCCTGAGACCTGCTGGAGGTACTTGGCGATGTCGGTGCCCTTCGTGCTGTTGGCCGCGTAGGAGGCCAGCGCGATGAGCACCGTGGCGTCGTAGGACTCGGGGCCGTAGCTGAAGTCCGTCAGAGCCGGGTCGGCGCCGAGCAGCTTGTTCTTGGCCTCGTCGCCCAGCTTGGGGCCGGGGAGCGTTCCCTTCGAGCCCTTGATGAGGCCCGGAGCGAAGTCCTTCGAGTAATCGGCCAGGTTGCCGTCGACGAAGTACAGCTTGTCACCGGGGTAGCCGCTGCCCACGAGGGCGGGGACGGCGACCTTGGCCTCGTCGAAGGTGATGACCGCGACGGCGTCGGGCTTCGCGGCGTTGATGGCCGAGAGCTGCGAGTCGAAGTTGGAGTCACCGGAGTTGAACAGCTCCTGCGCGACGACCTTGCCGCCGGCCGACTCGAACGCCTTGGTCGTCGCCTTGGCGAGACCGGTGCCGTACGGGTCGTTGAGGACGAGCAGACCGAGGGTCTGGTTGCCGTCCTCGGCGATCAGGTTGCCGAGCACCTCGCCCTGCAGCAGGTCGGACGGTGCCGTGCGGAAGTACAGGCCCTTGTCGTTGTAGTTCGTGAAGTCCGGCGAGGTGTTGGCCGGGGAGAACTGCACGACGCCCGCGCCGACGATCTGGTCGATCACCGTGAACGAGACACCAGACGATGCCGCACCGACGATAGCCGAGACGTCCTGCGAGAGCAGGTCGGTGACCGAGACGGTCGCGGTGTCGGTGGTGGTGTCACCCGAGTCGCGGAAGATGACGTCAGCCTTGAGACCGTCGCCCGCCGCGTTGATGTCCTTCGCGGCCGCCTTGACGCCGGCCTCTTCGGGCGGGCCGAGGAAGGCGAGGGTGCCGGACTCGGGGAGGATCGTTCCGATCTTCAGGGACAGATCGCGGTCGCCCGCCTTGATGGGGAGCGCGCTCCCCGCATCGGCCGACGCTGTGGCGGTCGAGGTCGACCCGCCGCCGCCGCTGCTGCACGCGGTCAGTAGGAGGGCGGAGACGCCGATGACGGCGATTCCGCTCAGTACTGCCCCGGCAGAGCGCGAGGTCTTGGCCTTCGCAAATACGCTCATGTTGCTCCTTGGGCGCTTCGAATGTGAACACAGATCGGCGATCCGACCGGACCGCCGTGCTGTCACAGTATTCGGCAAGCAGACGCCAGACAAGCGAATCACGTCACAGTCCGGCGATCCGGCCCGAATCGTTACATCGGCGCAAAAAAACCCGCTCGCCGCGACGGAATCTGTACGGGAACCGCTCCGTTCACGACGTTTTCCGGCGTCAGACCCCGTCGCGGCGCTACGCCGTCTCGACGACCGCCCGCCGTGAGGAGCGCGAGTTGCGAATGAGGTCGACCGTCAGCACGGCCAGCGCGAGCCACACCAGCGCGAATCCGAACCAGCGCTCCGGCGGCATCGACTCGTGCAGGATGACGACGCCGACGAGGAACTGGATGAAGGGCGCGAAATACTGGATGAACCCCATCACGATGAGGGGAAGGCGACGGGACGCCGCGGCGAAGAACAGCAGTGGCACGGCGGTGATGACGCCCGCCGCCACGAGCAGGAGGGCGTTCGGCAGGCCGGCATGGCCGAACGTGAGCCCCGTCGTCGCGCCGACGATCGCGATCACGACGGCCGCGACCGGGGCAAGCCACAGCGTTTCGAGGGTGAGGCCTCCCACGGCGTCGACACGGGGTCCGACGCGTTTCTTGATGAGGCCGTAGAGGCCGAAGGAGAGGGCCAGCGCGAGGGCGACCCACGGCAGGCTGCCGTAGCCGACGGCGAGGACGACCACGGCGATGATGCTGACTCCGACGGCCGCCCACTGTAATGGCCGCATCCGTTCGTGCAGGACGAGGACGCCGAGGAAGACGGTGACGATCGGGTTGATGAAGTAGCCGAGCGCGGCCTCGACGACCTGCCCGCTGACCGTGGCGTAGACGTAGGTCTGCCAATTGATGAAGATGAGCGCACCGGCCACGCCCATCGTGAGCGTGATGCGCGGCTGACGCAGGAGCGCGAAGAACCCCGGCCATCCGCGCGTGACGGTGAGCAGCAGTGCGCAGAAGACGAGTGAGAACAGGATGCGCCACGCGACGATCTCGAACGGTCCGGTCGGTGCGAGCGCGATGAAGTAGATCGGCAGGAAGCCCCACAGGCCGTAGGCGGCGATGGCGTAGACGAGCCCGCGGGAGGTGTCGTGTTCGGGAAGGGCGGATCGAGTCGAATCAGGTTTCACGGACACTCCACGCAGCCTACGCCGTGCCGACGGAGCGCCCGACGCACGGGCCTGCCAATGGGGCGCGATCTCCTGCCACAAGCGAAGGGCCCCGGATGCATCAGCATCCGGGGCCCCTCAGGAAGAACTGCGGCTCAGCGCACGACCACGGCGAGCACGTCGCGAGCGGAGAGGACGAGCAGGTCGTCTCCGCCGAACTTGACCTCGGTTCCGCCGTACTTGGAGTAGATCACCTTGTCGCCGACAGCGACGTCGAGGGGGATGCGGTTGCCGTTGTCATCGATGCGACCCGGTCCGACGGCCACGACCTCGCCCTCCTGGGGCTTCTCCTTGGCGGTGTCGGGGATGACGAGACCCGAAGCAGTGGTCTGCTCCGCCTCGACCTGCTTGATGACGATGCGATCCTCGAGCGGCTTGATGGAGACCGGCACGGTTGACCTCTTTCTTGAGCTAAGACTGGGTTAGCAGACTCGGTATGAGAGTGCTAACACGAGTGTAGGGGTTGGCTGGCACTCATGCAATGTGAGTGCCAGCGCATCGCGACGCGGCCGCGTGGGTGCGTTAGCGTCGGATCATGCAACGCTCGGAGCTCGTGGCCCTGCTCTCTCCGGAGGGCCTCGCACTGCTCGACTCCCTTCCCGCGTGGAACAGCACGGACGACGTCGTCCGCATGGTGAGCGGACTGCGCGCGGCCGGTCACGCCCCCGCGCTGGTGTCCGCTGTCCTCAGCCAGTCCAAGCTGCGCTCCCGCGCGGCAGCCAAGTTCGGGCCGTTCGCCGAGCGGATGCTGTTCACCTCCGCCGGGCTCGAGCAGGCGACCCGACTGCCTGTCGCCGCCATCCACGCCGGACGGTTCTCGCGTGCAGGGCTGCATCGGGTGGCCGACCTCGGTTGCGGGATCGGAGGCGACGCCATGGCGTTCGCCGCCCTCGACCTCGACGTTCTGGCTGCCGATGTCGACGAGGTGACCGCCGCAGTGGCCAGTTACAACCTCGCCCCCTTCCCGGACGCCCGGGTGGAGCAGGCGGCCGCCGAGGATGTCGACCTCGGCGGCATCGACGGCGTCTGGCTCGATCCGGCCCGCCGCACTCCGGGGCACGGTCAGACCGAGCGCATCACCCGGCCGGAGGACTACTCCCCGTCGTTGGCGTTCGCCTTCGACGTCGGTTCTCGGCTGCCGACGGGCGTCAAGCTCGGCCCGGGTTTCGACCGTAGCCTCATTCCCGAGGACGCCGAGGCGCAGTGGGTGTCGGTCGATGGCGACCTGGTCGAGATGAGCCTGTGGTTCGGCAACCTCGCCCGGCCCGGCATCCGTCGATCCGCCCTGCTCGTGACGGATGCGGGAACCGTCGAGCTGACGGCCCCGGCCGACAGCGTCGACGAACCCGTCGGGGCTCAGGGCGACTACCTGTACGAACCCGATGGCGCCGTGATTCGAGCGCGCCTGATCGGCGAGGTCGCCCGCGGCATCGACGCGCGCATGCTGAGCGACGGTATCGCCTACCTGACGGCCGACGAGTACCGCCCCACGCCGTTCGCCACCGGATTCCGCATCATCGAGGAGCTCCCGACCGACGAGAAGCGTCTCAAGGCCGCGCTGCGTGCACGCGACGTGGGAGTGCTGGAGATCAAGAAGCGCGGCGTCGACGTGGATCCCGCCGCGCTGCGCAGACGGCTGCAGCCGCGCGGTGCAGCGTCTGCCACGATCGTCATGACCCGTCGGGCGGGGCGTCATGTGACCCTGCTCGTCGAGAGGATGTGACACCCGCGTCTTCGCGCCCCCTAGAAGTTGTCGCCCGGCACCATGCTCGCCGCCAGCAGGACCACGGTAACCCAGACGACCGCGACGATGATGCCGACGAACCCCGTGATGATGGCGGTGAGTCGTGCGCCGCGGGTCTCGGGAAACCCCCGACGGGCGACGAACCCGAGCACGACCGCCAGGACGGAGAGCACCGCGCCCCACGGCATGAACAACGCCACGATCAGGCCGACGACGCCGAGGAACGCCGCCGACCAGGCCGGGCCGGGTGAACTCTCCGTTCCGATCGGATCGAACGGCGCCGGCGCCGCAGCGGGCGCTGCGGCTGTCGTCTGCGTCATGACACCCCCGTGCGCGGCGGCCGGGGGACCCGGCCGCCGCTGCCCGTCAGTAGTTGTTGTAGTCCCGGTAGTTCGCCACGAACACACCCCAGAAGATGAGCGAGATGATGGCGATGGCGATGCCGACGAAGCCGAGGATGATGCCGGTGAGCCACATTCCGCGAGCCTGGGGTTCCTTGCGCTTGCCGAGGAAGCCGAGCACGACCGCCGCCGCCGGGATGAACAGCTGGAGCACGCCGCCGACGAACGGGAAGACCACGACGAACGATCCGACGAGGCCCACGATTCCGGCGATGAGCGAGATGATGCTGAGGACCGGTGACTTGGCAGTCGGGCCGGGCGCTCCGTAGGCGGGAGCTCCGTAGGCTCCGCCCGCGGGAGCGCCGTAGGCGGGCGGCGCGGGCGGGCCACCGTAGGCCGGCGCAGGAGCCGAACCGTTCGCGCCGGGAGCTCCGGGAGCGCCAGGCCCGCCGGGCGCTCCGTACGCAGGCGGCGCGGGCGGAGCGGGCGGAGCACCATAAGACGGGCCCGCAGGCGGCACAGGAGGCGCCGGAGGTGCGGGCGGAGCCGGGGGCGCTGGCGGCACGGGAGCCTCCGGCGGGGTCAGCGGTTCGGCCGGGCCGACCGGCTCGGGTGCGACTCCGGGCTCGGTGCCGGGGTCGGTGGCCGGCTCCGGCTCGATGGCCGGCTCCGGCTCGATGCGCGGTTCCGGGGTCAGCGGCTCGCCCGGCTCGACGGGAGGCTCCGGGTTGGTGTCCTTCGGATCGGTCATGTCTTCGTCCCCTTCGAGGCGATGTGGGTGGTCAGTGGGAGGTGGGCGACGCGGCGGCGAAATATCCCCAGGAGACGATCGCCACCACCCAGAACAGGAACCATAGTGCGACGCCGATGTAGCCGATCACGAGTCCGGCGATGGCCAGGCCCGCTCCCTGTTCGCCGGACCGCCGTGTCTGCGCGACACCGATGTGTCCGCAGACCACGCCGACGACGCTCAGGCCGACGATCGCCGTCACGAAGGCGACGATCGAGAGGGCGTTCCAGCGCGCGGGCACGTCGGTGCGGGGCACTGCTTCAGGCGGCGCGGCGATATCCGTCACCACGACCCCCTCTCGCTCGGCACGTCCCGATTTCACCCTAGCGGGGCCCGCTGCAACGCGAAAGGGCCGGTGGTCGGCGCATCCGACGGCTCAGCGCACCTGGATGTCGGTGACCGGCAGCGTCGAGTCCGCTCCGAATCCCAGGCTCGACGGAGCGTGGCCGGCCATCATCAGCCCGGCGCCGAGAGCCGCGATCATCGCGCCGTTGTCGGTGCAGAGCTCCAGCGGCGGGATGCGCAGCTCGATGCCGACGGCAGAGGCGCGCTCCTCGGCGAGGCGTCGTACTCGCGCATTGGCGACCACACCGCCCCCGAGCAGCAGTCGGGGCACGCCGAGGTCGGTGCAGGCGGCGATCGCCTTCGTGAGCAGGACGTCGGCGACGGCCTCGCGGAAGCTGGCCGCGACATCCGCCACGGGAACCTCCTCGCCGGCATCCTGCTTCTTCTCCACCCAGCGCGCCACCGCCGTTTTCAGGCCCGAGAAGCTGAAGTCGTACCGGTGCGCGGCCATGTCCTTCGGCTGCGACAGTCCTCGGGGGAAGCGGATGGCCTTCGGATCGCCCGCCGCAGCGAGGCGGTCGATCTGGGGGCCGCCGGGATAGGGCAGCCCCAGAACGCGCGCCACCTTGTCGAAGGCCTCCCCCGCCGCATCGTCGATGGTCTCGCCGAGCAGCTCGACGTCGCTCACGAGATCGCGGACGAGCAGCAGGGAGGTGTGACCGCCGGACACCAGCAGCGCGATGGTCGGGTACTCCAGATGCTCGGTGTCGTCCAGAACGTCGGCGCCCACGTGTCCGACCAGGTGGTTGACCGCGTACAGCGGCTTGTCGAGAGCGACGGCCAGCGCCTTGGCCGCACCGACTCCCACCATGAGCGCCCCGGCGAGGCCGGGTCCGCTCGTCACCGCTATCGCGTCCAGGTCATCGAGACGGATGCCCGCCTCTGCGACGGCCGCCGAGATGGTGGGGGTCATCGCCTCGAGGTGCGCGCGAGCCGCCACCTCGGGCACCACGCCGCCGTAGCGGGCGTGCTCGTCCATCGACGAGGCGATGACGTTGGCAAGCAGGTCGGTGCCGCGCACGATACCGACACCGGTCTCGTCGCAGGAGGTCTCGATACCGAGCACGAGCGGCGCGTCAGGCGTCATCGTGCGGACCCCTCCGTCGTGGGCGCCGTGCGGGCAGGCGTCACGGGAGCGCGCATGACGATGGCGTCCACCCCGTCGGGCTGGTAGTAGCCCCTGCGCACCGCGATGTCGGCGAATCCGAGGCTCTCGTAGAGACCGTGGGCGATCGGGTTGTCTGCTCTCACCTCGAGGAGGATCTCGCCCACACCCCGCCGACGTGCCTCGTTGACGAGCGCGTTCATCAGGCCGCGTCCGAGCCCACGTCCGCGGTGGGCGGGCTGGACGGCGATGGTCTGGATGTCGCCGCCACCGCCGCGGGGCGCCGCCAGGCCGGCGTAACCGACGATCGTGTCGGGCGCATCCGGGTCGAAGGCGACGAGATAGTAGGTGTGCGAACTCGCCAGCTCGGCGCGCATGGTCTCCGAGGACCAGGCATCCGTCGTGAAGGTCGCGCTCTCGATGGCCATGATGGACTCGAGGTCAGCGGAGTGCGCACGCCGCAGCTGCCAGCTCACGCACTCACCCGCTTCGGGCCGGCCGACAGTGTCACATCGGGTGAACGCAGGTAGAGCGCCTCGTCGGCAGCGAACGGACGACCCGCCGCGAACGCGACCTCGGCGATCATCCCGAGTCGCCCCGCGCTCACGCTGGTCGCGTCGACACGGAACAGGTCGTCATGGGCGACGGCGTCGGGCTTCGCGAGCGCCGGTCCGTCCTGCCGAACCGGAAGACCCACTTCGTCTAGACCGGAGTAGGCCGACCAGTACAGCTCGCGACGGCGAGCGTCGGTGACGACGAGGATGCCGCGGGGCCCACCGGGTCGGTGCTCATCAGCGGTGTACAGCTCCGAGACGAACGCCTCAGCGGCCACGGCGTCGTGGCTGACGACGGGGATCAGGGGCCGGCCGATCCCGAACGCGAAGGTACGAGCCGCGGCGATGCCGACCCGCAATCCCGTGAAGGGGCCGGGGCCCATTCCGGCGACGACCCCCGACAGGTCTAGGGGACGGACGGATGCTGCGTCGAGTGCCCGGGCGATCAGGTCGCCGATGACCTCGGCATGGCGCATGCTGTCGCCGCTGTCGAACTCGGCGATGACACCGGCGTCGCGGTCGACGACGGCGACGCTCGATCCCGCAGAGGTGTCGATGGCCAGCAGCACCCTACGAGCCTAGATCAGCGGCGCCTCAAGCGAAGCGGGTGCCCGCCCAGCGTTGGCCGATACCCCGCACGGTGATGGTGCGCGGCTCGTCGTCAGCCGCATCGTCGTCGGCGGCGGCGGCGTCGGCCGCGGCGTCGTCGGCCGCGGCGGCGTCGGCCGCGGCGGCGTCGGCCGCGGCGTCGTCGGCCGCGGCGGCGTCGGCCGCGGCTTCGTCGGATGCAGCGTCGTCGGATGCGCCATCGTCGGCGCCCGCATCCGTCCCGCCCATGGGGCGCTCGATGTCGATCTCCAACCACGAATCGCTCACGCCGTCGAGCATTCCGCCGCCCCATTCGACCACGACGACGGAACCGGCGAAGTCGATGTCGAGGTCGTCGAGCTCGAGCGCGCTACCCAGCCGGTAGGCGTCGACGTGCACGAGCGCTGGGCCATCCGCGAGCGGAGGATGCGTGCGGGCGAGCACGAAGGTCGGACTCTGCACCCTCCCGCGCACGTCCAGGCCCGCGCCGAGCCCGCGTGTGAAGGTGGTCTTGCCTGCGCCGAGCGGCCCGGTCAGGACGAGCAGGTCTCCCGCTCGCAGCTCGGACGCGAGGGACTCGCCGAAGGCGGTCATCCGCTCGGCCGTCGCCACGGTCGCGCTGATCACGCGGCGCCGTAGGTGCGCGGCACCCGGTTGCCGATGCGCGTCACGATCTCGTAGTTGATCGTCCCGGCGGCGAGTGCCCAGTCGTCGGCCGACGGGGGCCCGGTCGCGGGATCGCCGAAGACGACGACGGTGTCTCCGATGCCAACCGGGGTGTCGCCGACGTCGACGATGAACTGGTCCATCGCGATGCGCCCGACCACGGGGTGCCTGACGCCGCCGATGGACACCTCGGCCGAACCCGATGCCTGTCGGGGAATGCCTTCCGCGTAGCCGAGCGGCACCAGCGCGAGCGTGGTCTCGCGCTCGGCCCGCCAGGTGAGGTCGTAGCTGGCGCCGGTGCCCGGCTGCACCCGGCGGAGGTGCGCGACGCGACCCCGCAGGGTCATCGCGGGCCGCAGGTTCGCGCCGGCATCCCTTCCGGTCCACGGCGAGAGGCCGTACATGCCGATGCCGATGCGTACCAAGGAGAAGCGACTGTCCGGCTGGGTGATGGCGGCGCTCGTCGACGCGAGGTGGAGCAGATCGGGACGGATGCCTACCGTATGGGCGGCTTCGACGGCGGTCTCGAAGGCGGTGCGCTGCACGGAGTCTTCCTCCGGCGACGCGCCGGACAGGTGGCTGAACAGCCCGGTCACCCGCACCCGTCGGTCCTCCTGCAGGCTCGCGGCGCGGTCGAGCACCGCTTGCCACTCCGAGCGGGGGATGCCGTTCCGGCTCAGCCCGGTGTCGAACTTGAGGTGCACGTCGGCGACTACACCGTCGCCTGCTGCCGCCGCGGCCGCCTCGAGCTGATCCAGCGACGAGACCCCGATCGTCACGCCGGAATTCACCGCGTCGGTGAAGTCGGTGTCCGGGTCGTGGAGCCATGCGAGGATCGGCGCCGTGATGCCGGCACCGCGCAGCTCCATCGCCTCGGCGATCTCGGCCACTCCCAGCCAGTCCGCTCCCCCGGCGAGCGCCGCCCGGGCCACCGGCACGGCTCCGTGGCCATACGCGTTCGCCTTGACGACCGCCATGGTGTGAGGGGTGCCGACGACGGCTCGGATGGCGCGCATGTTGTGCTCGATCGCCGCAAGGTCGACGAACGCCTCGCGGAAGAGCGGAGGGCCGGTCACGGGGCATCCGTCTCGGCGATGACGAAAGCCGTCGCGACGCCGCCGTCGTGACTCATCGACACGTGCACGCGACCGATGCCGCGGCTCTCGGCTGCGCGAGCGACGGTGCCGGTTAACTGGAACGACGGATCTCCGTCGTCGTTCTGGGCGATCACCATGTCGTGCCAGCGGAGGCCGTCGTCTCCCCCGAGCGCCTTGATGAGCGCTTCCTTGGCGGCGAAGCGGGCCGCCAGGGAGCGTGGATGCCTCCCACGTTCGCTCTCAGCGAACAGCCGCTCGATCAGCCCCGGGGTGCGGGCAATCGCGCGCTCGAAGCGCGCCAGATCTACCACGTCCACCCCGATGCCGACGATCATGCGTTACTCGACGGTGACCGACTTGGCGAGGTTGCGCGGCTGGTCGACGTCGAGGCCCTTGGCGGTCGAGAGCTCCATCGCGAACAGCTGCAACGGCACCACCGCGAGGATCGGCTCGAACAGAGGAGCGGCCAGCGGAATGCGGATGACCTCGTCGGCGAACGGCAGGACGGCGACATCCCCCTCCTCGGCGATGGCGATCACGCGAGCCCCGCGGGCACGGATCTCCTGGATGTTCGAGACCACCTTGGCGTGCAGCAGCGCCGAGTGACGCGGGCTGGGCACGATCACGAAGACAGGCTGACCGGGCTCGATGAGGGCGATGGGTCCGTGCTTGAGCTCGCCGGCCGCGAACCCCTCGGCATGGATGTAGGCGAGCTCCTTGAGCTTGAGCGCCCCCTCCATCGCGACGGGGTATCCCACGTGGCGACCGAGGAAGAGCACCGACCGGGTGTCCGACATCCAGTGCGCCAGGGTGCGGATGGATTCGCCGACGCCCAGCACGCTGGAGAGCTTCGCGGGGATCGCCTCGAGCTCGGCGAGCTGCTCGCCGATCTGGTCTGCCGAGAGCGACCCGCGCACGCGCGCCAGGTGCAGGCCGAACAGGTAGAGCGCGGTGATCTGCGCGACGAAGGCCTTGGTCGACGCGACGGCGACCTCAGGGCCGGCGTGGGTGTAGATGGCCGCATCCGATTCGCGGGGGATGGTGGCGCCCTGCGTGTTGCAGATGGAGAGCGTGCGTGCGCCGGCCTCGCGGGCGTACTTGACGGCCATGAGGGTGTCCATCGTCTCGCCGGACTGCGAGATGGAGACGATGAGGGTGTCATCACTGATCACCGGGTCGCGATAGCGGAACTCGTGGCTGAGCTCCACCTCGACGGGCACGCCCGCCCAGTTCTCGATCGCGTACTTGGCGACGAGGCCGGCGTATGCGGCCGTTCCGCAGCCGATGATGATCACGCGACGGATGGCGGAGAGCGCCTCGTCGCCGAATGCGGTGAGCTCCGGCACGTCGACGACGCCGTCGACGATGCGACCGCGGATGGTGTTGGCCACCGCGTCGGGCTGCTCGGTGACCTCCTTGGCCATGAAGCTCGGCCATCCGCCCTTGTCACCCGCCGCCGCGTCCCAGGCGACGTCGAACTCCTCGGTCTCGACCGGTTCGCCGTCGAAGTCGGTGACCTCGACCGCGTCGGCGGTGATGGCCACCATCTGGTCCTGGCCGATCGCCATCGCGCGACGCGTGTGCTCGACGAATGCCGCGACGTCGGAGCCGAGGAAGTTCTCTCCGTCACCGAGGCCGATCACGAGCGGCGAGTTGCGGCGTGCACCCACGACGAGGCCAGGCTCATCCTGGTGCACGGCGAGCAGGGTGAACGCTCCTTCGAGCTGACCGACGACGCCGAGGAAGGCGCTGCGCAGGTCGCCGGTCGCACGGTACTCGCGGCCGAGCAGTACAGCGGCGACCTCGGTGTCCGTCTCGCTCTCGAAGGTGTAGCCCTCGGCGAGCAGCTCGTCCTTGAGGGCGGAGAAGTTCTCGATGATGCCGTTGTGGATCAGCGCGAGCCTGCCGTCGTCGCCGAGGTGAGGGTGCGCGTTGCGATCGGTGGGGCCGCCGTGCGTGGCCCAGCGGGTGTGGCCGATGCCAGTGCCGCCGTCGTTGATGGGGTGCGCCAGCAGCTCGTCGGTGAGCTTGACGAGCTTTCCGGCCTTCTTGGCGGTGGCCAGTCGGCCCTCCCCGTCGATGACGGCGACGCCCGCCGAGTCGTACCCTCGGTACTCGAGACGACGGAGTCCTCCTACGAGCACCTCCAACGTCTTGTCCGAGCCGACATAGCCCACGATTCCACACATGCCATCGATTTTAGGGGGCGGGACGGCCGCTAAGCTGTGAGGCGATGTCCGAGCCGCTGCACACGAACGGCGTGCCCGTTCACCCCTCCCCCTTCGTCGAACTCGACCGGGGCGACTGGGCGGCACTGGCCCGATCGACGCCGCAGCCGCTCAACGAGATCGAGCTCGTCCAACTGCGGGGCCTCGGCGAACCGCTCAGCGTCAGCGAGGTGAGCGAGGTCTACTTGCCCATCTCGCGGCTGCTCAACCTCTACGTCACGGGCAGCCGACGCCTGCACGAGGCGACCAACGACTTCCTCGGAGAACGGTCGGAGCGGACGCCCTTCGTCATCGGCATCGCCGGATCCGTCGCCGTCGGAAAGTCCACCATCGCGCGCCTGCTCCGCGAGCTGCTGGCCCGCTGGGACAATACGCCTCGGGTCGAGCTCGTCACGACCGACGGGTTCCTGTTCCCCAACGCCGAGCTCGAGCGGCGCGGCCTCATGGCGCGCAAGGGCTTCCCCGAGTCCTACGACCGACGGGCGCTGCTGCGCTTCGTCAGCGACGTGAAGGCCGGCTCCGCGGAGGTGCGGGCGCCGTTCTATTCGCACCTGACCTACGACATCGTGCCCGACGCGCAGATCACCGTGCGTCAGCCCGACGTTCTCATCGTCGAGGGTCTCAACGTGCTGCAGCCGCCAGGGCCCGGCCATCGGCTGGCCGTCAGCGACCTGTTCGACTTCACGATCTATGTCGACGCCCGCACGGCCGACATCACGCGGTGGTACGAGGAGCGCTTCCTCAAGCTGCAGCGCGGCGCGTTCAGCGATCCGAAGTCGTACTTCCACCGCTACGCGTCGCTGTCGGAGGCCGAGGCGCGCGCCCGTGCCGGGGAGATCTGGCGCTCGATCAACGAGCCGAACCTGCTGCAGAACATCCGCCCTACGCGGTCGCGGGCCACGCTCGTGCTGCGCAAGGACGCCACGCACGCGGTCAGCAGCGTGCTGCTTCGCAAGCTCTGAGCGCTGGCGGCTGGCCGGCAGCGCCGAGCGGACGTCCGGCGCCGTCGGTTAGGAACGAGGCTCAGCCGACGGGGAGCGCCAGGCGCTCGAGCACGACATCCGCGAGTCGATGTGCGAGTCGGTCGGCGGTCGCCTGATCGGCGGCCTCGACCATCACCCGCACCATCGGCTCGGTGCCCGACTTGCGGAGGAGGACACGGCCGGAGTCGCCCAGCTCGGCCTCGACCTCGCGCACGGCGGCCGCGACGACCTCATCGGACTCCAGAGCGTGGTGGTCGACTCCGCGCACGTTGACCAGGATCTGCGGGAAGACGGTCATGACCTCGGCCAGCTCGGCGAGCGACTTGCCGGTCCGCGCCATCTCCGACACGAGGTGGAGTCCGGTCAGGATCCCGTCACCGGTCGTGGCGTGCTCGGTCATGATCACGTGCCCGGACTGCTCTCCGCCCAGCGCGTAGCCGTGCTCGTTGAGCTCCTCGAGCACGTAGCGGTCGCCCACGGCGGTCTGGATGACACGGATGCCCGCATCCTCCATCGCCTTGTGCAGTCCGAGGTTGCTCATCACCGTCACGACGAGGGTGTCATCGGTCAGGTGGCCGCGCTCCTTCATTGCCACGGCGAGGATGGCCATGATGCGATCCCCGTCGATGACGTTGCCGTCTGCGTCGACGGCGAGGCACCGGTCGGCGTCTCCGTCGTGGGCGATGCCGACGTCGGCTCCCGCCTCGCGGACGCGTGCGGCGAGGTGATCGAGATGGGTCGATCCGACACCGTCGTTGATGTTCACGCCGTCGGGATCGGCTCCGATGAGAGTCACCTGTGCGCCGGCGACGGTGAACACCTCGGGCGAGATGGCGGATGCCGCGCCGTTGGCGCAGTCCAGCACGACGTGCACGCCGTCCAGCCGATGCGGAAGAGTGCCGAGCAGGTGCACGACGTAGCGGTCCTCCGCGTCGGCGAACCGACGGATGCGACCGACGTCGCCTCCCGTGGGAAGCAGCTTCTCGATGCCGAGGTGCTCCTCGATGCGGTCCTCGACCACGTCGGGCAGCTTCGTGCCGCCGACGGCGAAGAACTTGATGCCGTTGTCGGGGGCCGGGTTGTGCGAGGCGGACACCATCACGCCGAAGTCGGCGCCGATGTTCCCGATGAGGAATGCGGCCGCGGGGGTCGGGATGACGCCGGCGTCGAGCACGTCGACGCCCGACGAGGCGAGTCCCGACGCGACGGCGGCCGTGATGAACTCGCCCGAGACGCGCGGGTCACGTGCAACGACGGCGACCGGCCTGCGGCCCTCCGCGCGACGCTCCTCAGCTCGTCGCCCCTGCGTGAGGACGAACGCGCTGGCTTGGGCGAGGCCCAGGGCCAGGTCAGCCGTGAGTTCACGGTTGGCCAGGCCCCGGACGCCGTCCGTACCGAATAGACGAGGCATGTCTGCCAGTCCCGGCGAGGTTTAGCGCTTCGAGAACTGCGACGCCTTGCGGGCCTTCTTGAGACCGGCCTTCTTGCGCTCGATGACGCGAGCGTCACGGGTCAGGAAGCCCGCCTTCTTGAGGGTGGCGCGGTTGTTCTCGCGGTCGATCTCGTTGAGCGAACGCGCGATCGCCAGACGCAGCGCGCCGGCCTGGCCGGAGGGGCCGCCGCCGGTGATGCGGGCGATCACGTCATAGCTGCCGACGAGGTCGAGGACGGTGAACGGGTCGGTGATGAGCTGCTGGTGCAGCTTGTTCGGGAAGTAGTCCGCGAACTCACGGCCGTTGACCGTGAGCGTGCCGGAACCGGGCACGACGCGCACGCGGGCGATGGCCTGCTTGCGGCGGCCGACGGCTGCGCCGGACACGTTGAGGACGGGACGGGGAGCGCGGGGCGCATCCTCGGCCGGGGTTTCGGTGCTGTAGCTCTCGGGAGCCACGTCGATCTGGTCTGCGATCTTCGCCACGGTGATGGGAATCCTTTGTCTGTGAGTCGAGAAGTCGGGGGCCGCGCGCTACTGAGCGACCTGGTTGAAGACGAACTGCTTGGGCTGCTGCGCCGCGTGGGGGTGCTCCGGGCCGGTGTAGACCTTGAGCTTCTTCAGCTGGGCGCGACCGAGCGAGTTCTTCGGCAGCATGCCGCGGATCGCCTTCTCGACGGCGCGGGTCGGGTTCTTCTCGAGCAGCTCCGAGTAGCTGACGGCCGAGAGGCCTCCCGGGTAACCCGAGTGGCGGTAGGCCTTCTTCTGCTCGGCCTTCGAACCGGTGAGCGCGACCTTGTCCGCGTTCACGATGATGACGAAGTCGCCCGTGTCCATGTGGTTGGCGAAGGTGGGCTTGTGCTTGCCGCGCAGGAGGGCGGCGGTGTGGCTGGCCAGACGACCGAGCACGACGTCGGTCGCGTCGATGACGAACCAGTCGTGAGTGATCTCACTGGCTTTCGGGGTGTAGGTGCGCGTCACTTCAGTGGCTGCTTTCTGTTCGAACGGAGGTGTTCGTGAATCCCACTCCGGGTGGATTCCTGATGAGGAATCGTGTCGATGGAGGGCTCACGTTCGCGGGCCGCGCCGCCAAGGCGCAGGCACCAAGGAGCTATGTTACGGCATCCGGATGCGGCGGGCAATTCGAGGTCACAGCACCCGGCGGGCTCGAGTCTGCTCGGCGCGGCTTGCCAGCTGGAGGTCGTCGGGATAGCCCACCTGCGTCAACACGAGCCCGCGGGCTGGCATCACTTGGAAGGCGCTGGTGCGAAGACTCGCATCACGCAGGGCGATGAGGTCGTCGGGGGCGAGCCGCCCCTCCCCCACAACGACGCAGGCCCCGACCAGGGCACGCACCATGCTGTGGCAGAACGCGTCGGCCTGGAGGGACGCGACCAGCACTCCATCGGCCTCCCGCGCCCAGCGGAAGGACTGCAGCGTTCGAATGGTCGTGGCGCCCGCGCGCGGCTTGCAGTAGGCCGCGAAGTCGTGCAGGCCGCAGAGAGCGGCTGCAGCGCCATCCATCCGCTCCACGTCGAGAGCGCCCGGATACCACGCGGTCGACCGGCGACGGAGCGGATCCTTCGTGGCCACGGCGTCGGCCACCCGGTACTCGTAGCGACGCCAGATGGCGGAGAACCGCGCGTCGAAGCCGGGCGGCGCGATCCGCGCGCCGGTGAGGACGACATCACCGTCCTGGCCCATGATGCCGTTGAGCCGGCGCTGCAGTGCCACGGCGACGTCGGTGTCATTACCGCGATTGCGATCGCGCTGCGGGCGGATGAGACTCGCGCACTGCTCGGCCGTGAGGTCGAGGTGCGCGACCTGACCGCTCGCGTGCACCCCCGCATCCGTCCGTCCCGCGACGACGAGTGAGGGAGCCGGGCCGAACCGACGCAGGATGGAGCCGAGTGCGGCCTCGATGGCGCCCTGTACGGTGCGCAGGGCCGGCTGCCGACCCCAGCCGTTGAAGTCGGTCCCGTCGTAGGCGATGTCCAGCCGGATCCGAACAGGCGACCCTGCCTCCTTGATCGCCTCATTCACCCGTTCATCCTAGGGCTGGCTCCCACACCGCCCCGAGACCGCAGAATCTGCGGGTGCTGAGCTGGTCGCACCCGCTAAAACTGCGTTCTCGGCGGAATGACGAACGGCCCCTGCATCATCGATGCTCGGGGCCGTTCGGTCGGACGTGTACTACTTGGCGTCGGTCGCCTCAGCTTCGGTCGACTCGACATCGGCCGACTCAGTGGCGGTCGGCTCGGCATCCGTGGCGACGGCCTCGTCGACAGCGGCCTCGGAGTCCGTCACGGTCTCGTCGTCCTCGACCACGGGGGCCACGGCGGGGGCGTCGGCCTTAGTCGCCTTGGCGGGCTTGGCCTTCTTCACGACGGGCTCGAGCACCAGCTCGATCTGCGCCATGGGGGCGTTGTCACCCTTGCGGTAGCCGATCTTGGTGATGCGCGTGTAGCCACCCTCGCGCTCCGCCATCAGCGGGGCGATCTCGGTGAACAGCTCGTGCACGACGCTCTTGTCGCCGATCACGGCGAGCACGCGACGACGCGCGTGCAGGTCGCCGCGCTTGGCGAACGTGATGAGGCGCTCGGCGATCGGACGCAGGCGCTTGGCCTTGGTCTCGGTCGTCTTGATCGACTTGTGCGTGAACAGGGCGGCGGCCAGGTTCGCGAGCAGCAGGCGCTCATGTGCGGGTCCGCCTCCGAGGCGGGGGCCCTTGGTGGGCTTGGGCATTATGTCTCCAGTATGTGAAAGGTCGAAAAGCTCTTACGACGAGCTTTAGATGTTCTCGTCGTCGTAGCCGCTGTAGAAGTGGGCGCCGTCGAATCCAGGGACCGAGTCCTTGAGCGACAGGCCGAGCTCCACGAGCTTGTCCTTGACCTCATCCACCGACTTCTGTCCGAAGTTGCGGATGTTCATGAGCTGCGTCTCCGAGAGGGCGACGAGCTCGCTGACGTTATTGATGCCCTCGCGCTTGAGGCAGTTGTACGAGCGGACCGACAGGTCGAGGTCCTCGATCGGGATCGAGAGCTCGCTCGAGAGGACGGCGTCGACCGGCGCGGGGCCGATCTCGATGCCCTCGGCTGCGGTGTTGAGCTCGCGGGCCAGACCGAACAGCTCGGTGAGCGTGCGACCTGCCGAAGCGATCGCGTCGCGGGGGCTGATGGCCGACTTGGTCTCGACGTCGACGACCAGGCGGTCGAAGTCGGTGCGCTCGCCGGCACGGGTGGCCTCGACGCGGTAGGTGACCTTCAGCACGGGCGAGTAGATCGAGTCGACCGGGATCTGGCCGGCCTCGCTGTACTCGTTGCGGTTCTGCGTCGCGGAGACGTAGCCGCGGCCGCGCTCGATGGTCAACTCGAGCTCGAACTTGGCCTTCTCGTTGATGGTCGCGATGACGAGCTCGGGGTTGTGCACCTCGACACCGGCGGGAGCGGAGATGTCCGCCGCGGTGACCTCACCGGCGCCCTGCTTGCGCAGGTAGGCGGTGATGGGCTCGTCGTGCTCGCTGGAGACGACCAGGTTCTTGATGTTGAGGATGATCTCGGTGACATCCTCCTTCACGCCGGGAACGGTGCTGAACTCGTGCAGCACGCCGTCGATGCGGATGCTGGTCACGGCTGCGCCGGGGATGGACGAGAGGAGGGTGCGGCGGAGGGAGTTCCCGAGGGTGTAGCCGAAGCCCGGCTCGAGGGGCTCGATCACGAACCGCGAGCGGAACTCGGAGATGTTCTCCTCGGTGAGCGTGGGGCGCTGTGCAATGAGCACTGTTGATTCCTTTCGGCGAGGCGTCCGCTATATGACGCCTGCGATGGCGACGGGTGGCTGGCCCGGCGATGTTTTGAGTTATTGAGGAAACGGATGATCGCCGTCCGGGCGGCACGCCTCAGCGCGCCGCCCGTCGGCGTGAGTGCTGACTAGACGCGGCGCCGCTTGGGCGGGCGGCAACCGTTGTGCGCCTGCGGGGTGACGTCGTTGATCGAGCCGACCTCGAGGCCGGCGGCCTGGAGCGAACGGATGGCGGTCTCACGACCCGAGCCCGGTCCCTTGACGAAGACGTCGACCTTCTTCATGCCGTGCTCCTGCGCCTGGCGGGCGGCCGACTCGGCGGCCAGCTGTGCGGCGAACGGGGTCGACTTGCGCGAGCCCTTGAAGCCGACTCCACCAGAGGATGCCCAGCTGATGACGGCCCCGCTGGGGTCGGTGATCGAGACGATCGTGTTGTTGAACGTCGACTTGATGTGGGCCTGGCCCACGGCGATGTTCTTCTTTTCCTTCTTGCGCGGCTTGCGAACGGCCGACTTGGGTGCTGCCATGATTTCTCCTGAATCCTAAAGGCGCGATGGTTCGCCGGCCGGGGCCTAGCGAGCCTTCTTCTTGCCGGCCACGGTGCGCTTCGGGCCCTTGCGGGTGCGAGCGTTGGTCTTGGTGCGCTGTCCGCGCACGGGAAGGCCACGACGGTGGCGGATGCCCTCGTAGGAGCCGATCTCGACCTTGCGGCGGATGTCTGCTGCCACCTCGCGGCGCAGGTCGCCCTCCACCTTGAAGTTGCCTTCGATGAAGTCGCGGAGCGAGACGAGCTGGTCGTCGGTGAGGTCCTTGACGCGGATGTCGCCGGAGATCCCGGTCTCCGCGAGGGTCTGGAGGGCGCGGGTGCGGCCGACTCCGTAGATGTAGGTCAGTGCGACCTCCACGCGCTTCTCGCGCGGGATGTCGACGCCGGCTAGACGTGCCATTGTGGCTTCTCCTGTGAGTGTGTGAGAGGTGTGGTGCGGTTCCGGTGCCTCGGCCTCTCACCGAAGGTGTCCCCCGCTCGCGCGGGATCGTGGAACTGCTGTTCTCGTTATCGAGTTGTGGGGTGCTGCGCGGAGACTAACCCTGGCGCTGCTTGTGGCGCGGGTTCGACTTGCAGATGACCATGACGCGGCCGTTGCGGCGGATCACCTTGCAGTGGTCGCAGATCGGCTTGACGCTGGGGTTGACCTTCATGAGTGTTTCTTCCTGTTCGCTGTCTTCGTACCTGGCGGTTCCGCTCGCGGAGCCACTCAGGCCGTTACTTACAGCAACCGTTACTTGTAGCGATAGACGATGCGGCCGCGGGTCAGGTCGTAAGGGCTGAGTTCCACGATCACGCGGTCTTCGGGGAGGATGCGGATGTAGTGCTGCCGCATCTTTCCAGAGATGTGAGCGAGGACCTTGTGTCCGTTGGTCAGCTCTACGCGGAACATCGCGTTCGGCAGAGCTTCGACCACCGAGCCTTCGATCTCGATGACGCCGTCTTTTTTGGCCATAGCCTCTTCGTCGCTAAAAGTAGTGGATGCTGGTCGTGCGGATACGGTGACCCCGTCGCCACGCCTGCACGCGGGCAGGCAGGCGCAGAGCACCAAAGATCGATCTTATGCCATCCGGCGACGATGTGCCAATCGGCAGAAGCCCCTCAGGACTGCGCGCCGGCGACGATCTCCCTCAGTGAAGAGAACAACGGATGGCCCACGCTGATTCCCATGGCGCCTTCGACGACGGCCTCCGGCGTCTGCGTCTGCAGCAGCTCACGCAGCTCCACGCTCTGCTCGTCGTCGGGCACGTCGAAGCGCAGGGCGGCGTCGACGGCTTCCACGAGCGCGCTGGTCGGCAGCCCGAGCTGAGCGAGCTCCGCGGCAGGGCCGATAAAGCGCTCGTGCCTGCTGAGCTTCCGCAACGGCTGCCGCCCGACGCGCTGCACGGTGTCCGGGAGTGCCGGGTTAGCGAACCGACGCAGGATCTTCTCGCGGTACGCGCGCTGCACCTCGGGGTCGAGGCCGTGCTTCGCGACAAGCAGCGTCGAGGTCTCCTGCAGCACGCGCGTGGCGATGCGGGCGACCGTCTCGTCGCGCAGCGCATCCGAGATCTTGGTGTGACCCTGCACGAAGCCGAGGTACGCGACGGTCGCGTGACCGGTGTTGACCGTGAACAGCTTGCGCTCGATGTACGGCGCCAAGTCCTCCACGAAGGTGGCGTCGGGGATGGCAGGCACGTCGCCCCCGAAAGGTCCGCTCTCCACCACCCACTCGAAGAAGGTCTCCACCGTCACGTCGAGGCCCGCATCCGCCGCCTGACCCGGCACGATGCGATCGACCGCGGTGTTGGCGAACACGGCTCGAGAGTGCAGCTTGGCCCACTCATCCTGACCGAGGGATGCGGCGACCTCGTCGCGCAGGATGTCGCTGGCGTTGATCGCGTTCTCGCAGGCCATCACCTGCAGCGGCGCCAGTTCCGCGGGACGTCGGCGCAGCGCCTCGGCGACGTGGGGGGCGACGAAGCGCAGCACGGTCGGTCCGACGGCGGTGGTCAGGACGTCCGCCGTGGCGATCTCGTCGCACACGCTGTCGGCATCCGTCGCACTGTTGAGGGCGCGGAAGGTGTCGACGACTCGGTCCCGGCCGCCCTCGCCCACCTCGTGCACCGTGTAGGAGTCGGCCGCGGCGAGCGCATCGATGAGCGGAGCGGCAACGTCGGCGAAGACCACCTCGTAGCCGGCGTCGTGCAGGATCAGCCCGACGAAGCCGCGCCCGATGTTGCCCGCCCCGAAGTGGACGGCCTTCATCCCTCGTTCACCTCGCCGAGCAACGCGTAGAGTTCCTCCGCCGAGCCGGCGGCCACGAGCTTGGCGACCTCGTCGTCATCGCTGAAGATGATGGCGATCTTCGAGAGGATCTCGAGGTGCTCGTTGTCGATGCCGGCGATGCCCACGACGAAGCGCACCTCGTCGCCGTTCCAATCGACTGCATCCGGGTAGCGGATGAACGAGAGCGCCGACGCCTTGATGGCGTCCTTGGCGTCGTTCGTGCCGTGCGGGATGGCGAGGAAGTTGCCCATGTAGGTCGACACCGACCCCTCGCGCTCGAGCATCGCGTCGACGTACGCCGGTTCGACAGCGCCCCGTTCGACGAGGATGGCCCCCGCCGCTCGGATCGCGTCATCGCGCGAGACCGGGCCATCGGCGAGCCGCACGGAATCCTGGGACAGTATCGGATCGCTCACGGCGTTCCCCCTCTTCGTTCACTTGCTTCGGTTGTCCCCCTGCACCGGCGAACGACGTCACGCTGCCGGCAGGAGGACCGACAGCGCGACGTCGTGCTTCACCGCACCCCCTCGCCCTCCAGCAGGTGGACGACCTCGTCGTACTTGGGCGAGTTCATGAAGTTCTCGACCGAGACGTGGACGGCGTTCGGCGACATCAGCTTCGCTCGATCGGTGAGGTCCTGGTGCGTGATGACCAGGTCGACGTCGTCCGTGAGGTTGGCGATGGCGGAGTTGGTCACCGTGACGCTGTCGATGCCGGCCTTCTTGATCTTGTTGCGCAGCACCGTTGCGCCCATGGCGCTCGAACCCATTCCGGCGTCGCAGGCGAAGATGATCGAATGGATCGGCTTGCGGTCGAACGCGGCCGCCTCTCCCTCATCGACGAGCCCGCCGCCCGCGGCGACACCGTCGGCCTGCAGGTTGCCCAGCACGCTGGATGCCTTGCCCTTGTTGGCCTCGGTCTGCGCGATGGCCATGCCGAGGTCGCCTCCGCCGTTCTCGAGGTCGCGCTTGCGGCTGGCCCTCAAGATGATCGATGCGACGACGAACGAGACGGTCGCGGAGAGGACGACGGACAGGATGACACCGACGTAGCTGTCCGATGCGGTCTGGAGCAGCACCGCGAAGATGCTTCCCGGCGATGCCGGCGCCCGTAGTCCGGACTGGAAGACGACGTTGGTGGCGACACCCGTCATGCCTCCGGCGATCACCGCGATCACGGTGAGCGGCTTCATCAGCACGTACGGGAAGTAGATCTCGTGGATTCCACCGAGGAACTGGATGATGATCGCGCCGGGAGCACTCGCACGGGCCATGCCGACACCGAAGAAGGTGAACGCCAGCAGCAGTCCGAGACCGGGGCCGGGGTTCGCCTCGATGAGGAACAGGATCGACTTGCCCGCCTGAGACGCCTGCTGCGTCCCCAGTGGCGTGAACACACCCTGGTTGATGGCGTTGTTCAGGAACAGGATCTTGCCCGGCTCGACGAGGAGGGAGAGCAGCGGCAGCAGCCCGAGCTGGGTCAACCAGTCGACCGCCTGCTCGAGCAGACCGCTCAGCCACTGCACCGCAGGACCGAAGCCGAAGAAGCCGGCGATCGCGAGGATGGCCCCGACGATGCCCGCCGAGAAGTTGTTGACCAGCATCTCGAAGCCGGCCTTGATCTTGCCGTCCCAGATGCGGTCGACCTGCTTCATGATCCAGGCCGCGAGCGGGCCCATGATCATCGCGCCGAGGAACATCGGGATGGTCGTTCCGACGATGACACCCACCGTCGCGATCGACGCCACAACGCCGCCGCGGGTGCCGTAGATCAGCCGACCGCCCTGGTTGGCGATGAGCAGCGGCAGCAGGTAGGTGATCATCGGGCCGACGAGCTTGGCGAGATCCTCGTTGGGCGTCCATCCGGTCGGGATGAAGAACGCCGTGATGAGACCCCACGCGATGAAGGCCGCGATGTTGGGAAGGATCATGTTCGAGAGGAACGACCCGAACCTCTGGATGCCGACGCGCGCGCCTCCCGGCGCCTTCGCGTCTACTGACGTCGTTGTCATGATTTCTGTTGCCTCTTTCGTATCAGGTCGCCGAGGCGACGACCGCTGTGAGACCGGCTGCGACACTCTTCGCCGCCGCTTGCGCCTCCGCCGCGCCATCCGCGGCGAGGGCTGCCTCGGCGATCGCGTGGGCGTCGTCGAGAGTGAATCGCGCGAGGGACGCGCGCACGTCCGCGAGAGCGGACGGTGACATCGAGAGGGTGGTCGCGCCGAGGCCGACCAGCACGACGGCGAGCAACGGATCGGCCGCCGCCTCACCGCAGATGCCGACGGGCTTGCCGAGGTCGCGACCGGCCGCGCCGACGGAGCCGACCAGGCTCAGGACCGCCGGATGCCAGGGGCTCTGGAACCGCGAGACCGAGCCGAGTAGCCGGTCGGCCGCCATGGTGTACTGCGTGAGGTCGTTCGTGCCGATCGACGCGAATCCCGTCGCCGCGAGCACCCGGTCGGCCAGCAGCGCCGCGGACGGCACCTCGACCATGACTCCCGCCATCCGGATGCCGAGTTCGTGAGCGAGGTCGGTGAAGTAGCGGGCCTCCTCGGCGTTGGCCACCATCGGAGCCATCACCCAGAGGTCGGCGTCGGTGGCCGCATCGGCCGCGGCGAGCGCCGTGAGCTGCTCGCGCAGGATGGTCTCGTTGCTCCGGAGCGCACGGATGCCGCGCAGCCCGAGCGCCGGATTCTCCTCGTCGGCGTCGTTGAGGAACGCCAGCGGCTTGTCGGCGCCGGCATCGAGCACGCGCACGACCACCTTCTTGCCGGAGAACGCCTGCAGGAGACGGGTGTACTGCGCCTGCTGGTCGCGGACCGTCGGCGCGCTCTGGGCGTCGAGGAAGAGGAACTCGGTGCGGAACAGTCCGACACCCTCCGCCCCGGCCTCGAGGGCGGCCGGCGCGCCGTCCGCCGAGCCGAGGTTGGCCAGCAGCGGCACCAAGGTCCCGTCAGCCAGCTGGCCCGGAGTGAGCGGCGCCGCGGCGCGCGTCTTGCGCTCCTCGACCCGCGCCCGCGCCTCAGCGAGCTCGGCCTCGCTCGGCGCTGCGACGACCACGCCGTTCTCGGCGTCGACGATGACCGCGTCACCGTCGCCGAGCGATGCGGCATCGGCGGCGCCGACGACGGCCACGATGGCCTTGTCTCGGGCCAGGATCGCGGTGTGCGAGGTGGGGCCGCCATCCGTCGTCACGAGCGCGAGCACCTGGTCGAGGTCGAGCATCGCCGTGTCGGCGGGTGCCAGGTCGCGGGCGACGAGGACGTAGGGATGCCCGGGGTCGGGCAGGCCGGGAGCCGGGACCTTCAAGAGGTGGGCGATCACGCGCTGCGCGACGTCGTCGAGGTCGGCGGCACGCTCCCCCATGTAGCCGCCCATGCCGGCCAGCAGGTCGCGGAAGGAGGCGAACGCCTCGAACACCGCGCGCTCGGCGGTCTTCCCCGTGGCCAGCCGGGTGGTGATGTCATCGGTGAGGGTCGGGTCCTCGGCCATCATCGCCTGGGCCTCGAGGATGTCCTGCGCCGCACCGCCCGCCTGAGCGCCGCGGCGATTGAGCTCCTCCGCGACGACCGAGAGTGACGCACGGGCACGCTCGCCCTCGCGCTCCGCGTCGAGGTGGCTGGGCCGATCCACGGGCTCCGGCAGTGGGCCGGCCATCCGTGCCACCGGCCCCAGGGCGATCCCCTGGCCGATTCCGATTCCCTGCAGTTGCATCTAGTCGTCCTCCATCCGTGAGCGGTGGGAAGACGGACGTGCGGCGTTACTCGTCGTGGTCGGTGAGCAGCAGTTCCACGAGCTGGTCGAGCACCGTGTCGGCGTTGTCACCATCGACAGCGACGGTGACCTCGTCTCCATGGTCGATGCCTTGCGAGATGACCGCGAGGATGCTCGCGGCATTGACCGGAGCACCGTCCCCCTTGGCGACCGTGACCGCAGCGCCGGATGCACCGGCCGCCTGCGAGAAGAGCTTGGCCGGCCGGGCGTGCAGCCCGTGGCTCGATGCGATCCGTACTGTTCGCTCTGCTGTCGGCATGTCTCCGGCCTCCGTCGCCCGCGTCCGTTCCTGTCTTCACCATAGCGACCGCACGCCGCGGCCACCATGCTCGTCTGCTCGCCGCGGCCGGTCACGGGCTCACCCCGACCACGGCGAGTGCTGCCGACAGGGCGGTGAGCCCCGAAGAATCAGTGAAGGCGGCCTCGGGCAGTACCGCGACGGCGACGGACGTGCGCCCGCGCAGGGCGTCCGCCTCCCGGCCGAGGTGCGCGCCGAGCAGCACGACATCGGCGTCCGGCAGCTCGGTGTCGAGCATCGCGAGGGCCGTCGGAACCACGTCGACGGCGATGTCGCGCTCCCGCGCGGCGCGACGGACGCGCTGGGCGACGAAGGTGCTGGACGCACCCGCTCCGCACACCACGATGATCTTCATCGATCAGCCCTTCCGCCGCTCTTCGGGTTCAGTCTGGCCATCGACCGACTCGTCCGGCCAACGGGCTTTCTTCCGGTGGGGCGGCAATCCGCCCGGATCCGCCCGATCGCACGGCCGATGCTGGTTGACTCGGTACCACGGCGCATGGTGGCGCGCGGGAAGGACGACGCGGTGAGTGATCGGCAGGAGCGGATGCTCGACCTGCTGGCGCGCTCCGATCGCCCGATGACGGCAGCGGAGCTCTCGGAACGGCTGGGCGTCACGCCCCGCAGCGTGCGCAACTACGTCTCCGCCATCAACTCCGACGGCCGTGAGCTCGTGCAGTCGGGCTCGGATGGGTATCGCATCGATGCCGCCGCGTACGCCGGCCTGCGTTCGGAGATCGCGGTGGCGTCGACGGCTCCCGGCGGACGGGTCGCACGGCTGCTGCGGATGCTCACCGACCGCAGCGACGGCATCGACGTCTTTCAGGCGGCCGAGGAATTCCACATCAGCGAGTCGACCCTCGAGGGGGACCTCACAAAGGCCCGCGCCCGCCTGGACGGCACCGGCCTGGCGCTGCGACGGACGGCATCGACAGTGGTGCTCGAGGGGACCGAGACGGCGCGGCGTCGCCTGATCGGCGCGCTCTTCCGGGAGGAGTCCTTCCGCGACATCCTGGGTATCGAGGCGATCCAACTGGCGTTCCCCACCGCTCGGCTGGGCGAGTTCAAGACCGATCTCATCGAGCGGCTCGAGGGCGCAGGCGCGACCATCAACGAGTACGGGCTCAGCAATGTGCTCCTGCACATCTCGATAGCGGTCGACCGGGTACGCCGTCACCATCAACTCGAGGCGGCCGGGCCCGCGGTGTCGGCGGACGACAACGCCGCGATGCTCGCCGAGCTCGTGGCGACCCACTTCGACGTTCGCCTGGACGGCGAGGACCTGGCCTACCTGAGCTACCTCGTGCGCAGTCGGGTCGCCACGGAGGCTCCTCGCGCCGACGCCTCCGCTGCGGGCCTCCTGCGGCCCGAGGATGTCGCGGCGCTCCGCGCCATCGTGGTGCGGGCGGGCGGTGAGTTCCTCGTCGATCTGGACGATGAGGAGTTCCTCGTGCGGCTCGCCCTGCACGTCCGCAATCTCGTCGCGCGGGCCGCGACCTCCTCGTACTCACGCAATCCGCTCACCGGGTCGATCAAGTCGGGCTATCCGATGACGTACGAGCTGGCGGTCTACATCGCTCGGGAGTTGCAGGAGACGCGCGGCATCCGCATCAATGACGACGAGATCGCGTACATCGCCATGCATGTCGGTGCGCTCGTCGAGCAGCGTCGCAAGCGCGATGACGACGCCGTGGGCGCGACCATCGTGTCACCGGCCTACTACGACCTGCACCTCGCGGTGCTCCAGCGCATCTCGGCCATGTTCCCGACCGATCTCGTCGTGGAGTCGCTGGTGACCCGGACCGACATCGACTGGTCGCGACTGGACGGCGATATCGTCATCTCGACCGTCGAGCCGCCGGTTGCCACCGACCGGGTCGTCGTCGTCGCCCCGTTCGTCTCGGACGTGGACGCGGAGCGCATCCGTTCCGCCATCGCCCGCACCCGGCGCGTGCGCCGTCGTGCCCGGCTCACGCAGGAACTCACGCAGTACTTCGACGAGCGGCTGTTCTTCCGCAACCTCGGCATGCGGGACCCCGAGGCCATGATCCGTCTGCTGGGCGAGCGGATGGCGGCGACGGGGGTCATCGACCAGGCCTACATCGACGGGGCGATCGACCGGGAGCGTCTCTCGTCGACCGCGTTCACCGAGGGCCTGGCCGTTCCTCACGCCCTCGCCATGACGGCCGCACGTACCACGATCGCCATCGTCCTCGATGAGCAGCCGATGGACTGGGCGGGCACCGGTGTCAACGTGGTGGCGTTCATCGCCTTCAGCGAGAGCGACCGCGCCCGGTTCCAGTCGGTCTTCGACCAGTTCGTCGAGGTGTTCTCGGAACGATCGGCGGTGCAGTCCCTGCTGCGGGACGCTGTCGACTTCCCGAGCTTCATCACCGCGCTCGTGCACGTGATGGAGAGCTGAGCGCCGCCTCAGGGAACGGGCACCGGCGTGATGCCGAACGGTGCGAGACCGGCTCGCCCGCCGTCGGTGGCGGTCAGCACCCAGATGCCGTCACGGTGCACGGCGACACTGTGCTCCCAGTGGGCGGCGTCTCGACCGTCCTCCGTCGACACCGTCCAGTCGTCGTCCTGGACGATCGTGTCGATCGCACCTTCCACGACCATCGGCTCGATCGCCACGACGAGCCCCGCCTTGACGTCCGGGCCCTTCTGCCTGACGCGATAGTTGAACACCGGCGGATCCTCGTGCATGGTGCGCCCGATGCCGTGGCCGACGTAGTCCGTGAGGATGCCGTAACCCTCCCCCGACGCCGCCGGATGCTGCTCGACGTGCGCCTGGACGGCGTCACCCACCTCGTTGAGATGACGGGCGCTCGCCAATCGCGCGACGCCGGCCCACAGCGAGCCCTCCGTGACCTGGGACAGGCGCTCGCGCGTGGCCACCAGTTCCGGCCGAGTCTCGTCGGGGACGACCACGGTGACGGCGGAGTCTCCGTTCCAGCCGTCGACCTCGGCACCCGCGTCGACCGACACGATGTCGCCCGCCTCGATCGGCACCGACGAGGGGATGCCGTGGACGACATCGTCGTTGACGGAGACGCACAGCGTGTGCCGGTAGCCCGGGACGAGCTGGAAATTGGGGATGCCCCCGCCGTCGCGGATGACCTGCTCGGCGATCGCATCCAGTTCGAGCGGAGTGACGCCGGGGCGGATGGCATCCCGAACCGCAGCGAGGGCCGACGCCGTCAGCAGGCCGGGAGCGACCATCGACCGCAGCTCGGCCGGCGACTTATAGATCGATCGGCGGAACGGCATCGGCTCAGGAGGCCGCTTCCACGTCGGCCTCACCGATGCCGCGCGAGGCCAGCGCGTCTGCGATGCGATCGCCCACCTCGTCGGGCGTGCCGACACCGTCGACGTCGACGAGGAGTCCGCGATCGCGGTAGATCTCCACGAGCGGGGCCGTCTCGCGGGAGTAAACCTCCTGGCGGTGACGGATGGCGTCGACCGAGTCGTCGGCGCGGCCCTGCTCCTCCGCGCGTCGGGTCAGGCGGGCGATGATCTCCTCCTGGTCGGCGACGAGGCGGATGACGGCCTCCAGCGGGCGGCCGTCGCGCTCGAGCAGGTCGTCGAGATAGGCGACCTGATCGACCGTGCGCGGGTAGCCGTCGAGGAGGAACCCGTTCGCGGCGTCATCCTCCATCAAACGGTCGGTGACGATCGCGTTGGTGAGTTCGTCCGGAACGTAATCGCCGGCGTCCACGATCGCCTTGACCTGCACGCCGAGGGGGGTCTCGGTGCGAATGTTGTGACGGAAGATGTCGCCGGTCGAGACATCCGGGATACCGAAGGTCTCGCCGATGCGCTTGGCCTGGGTGCCCTTGCCGGAGCCCGGAGGACCGACGATGAGCAGGCGGGCGCCGCGCTCGCGGTTCGCCGCGACCTGGTCGTGCCCGGGAGTCACCGGAGCAGTCCCTCGTAGTGACGCTGCTGCAGCTGGGAGTCGATCTGCTTCACGGTCTCGAGACCGACGCCGACGATGATCAGGATCGATGTGCCGCCGAACGGGAAGTTCTGGTCGGCGCCCACCAGCGAGAACGCCACCAGTGGCAGGAGCGCTATGAGTCCGAGGTAGAGCGAACCGGGCAGCGTGATGCGGGTGAGGACGTAGTCGAGGTACTCGGCCGTCGGACGCCCGGCTCGGATGCCGGGGATGAATCCGCCGTACTTCTTCATGTTGTCGGCGACCTCTTCGGGGTTGAAGGTGATCGCGACGTAGAAGTACGTGAAGCCGACGATGAGGAGGAAGTACAGCAGCATGTAGAGCGGGTGATCGCCCTTGGTCAGGTAGTTAGTGATCCAGGTGACCCACGGCTGCGGAGCGGCGCCGGCTGCCGGCTGGTTGAACTGCGCGATGAGGGCGGGCAGGTACAGCAGGCTGGACGCGAAGATCACCGGGACCACGCCGGCCATGTTGACCTTGATGGGGATGTAGGTGTTGTTTCCGCCGTAGGTGCGGCGCCCCACCATCCGTTTGGCGTATTGCACCGGGATCCTGCGTTGGGACTGCTCGACGAAGACCACGGCCGCCACCACCAGCAACCCGATGACGATCACCAACGCGAAGGTGTTGAAGCCCTTGCTCTGGAAGATGGCCCAGAGCGAAACGGGAAAGCGAGCGGCGATCGAGGTGAAGATCAGGAGCGACATGCCGTTGCCGATGCCGCGCTCGGTGACGAGCTCGCCCATCCACATGATGACGCCGGTTCCCGCGGTCATGGTGATGACCATGAGCATGATGGCGTACCAGGAGTCGTTCGTGATCAGCTGCGAGCACTCGCTGGACGCCGAGGTGCCGAACAGGGCACCGGATCGGGCGACCGTGATGAGCGTCGTCGACTGGAGGACGCCGAGCGCGATCGTGAGGTAGCGGGTGTACTGGGTGAGCTTGGCCTGACCCGACTGCCCCTCCTTGTAGAGGGTCTCGAAGTGAGGGATCACCACGCGCAGCAGCTGCACGATGATCGACGCCGTGATGTAGGGCATGATGCCCAACGCGAAGATGGAGAGCTGGAGCAGCGCCCCGCCGGAGAACAGGTTGACCAGTTCGTACAGACCGGAGGTGCCCTGGTTGGCCGCCAGACACGCCTGCACGTTGCCGAAGTCGACGAACGGAGACGGGATGAACGAGCCCAGTCGGAACAGGGCGATGATGCCCAGGGTGAACCCCACCTTCTTGCGAAGATCGGGCGTGCGGAAGATCCGCGCGATTGCGCTGAACACTAAGCCTCCTGTTGGTGCGTGCTGGGACAGCCTACCTGCGAATCGAGCCTGCCGAGACCACCCCGTGAAGAGGCGTTGTGTCCCGGCAGGCTCGAATGCACTGCTCAGCTACTACTTGATCGACCCGCCAGCGGCGACGATCTTCTGCTCTGCGGAGTCGGAGACCTTGTCGACGGCCACGGTGAGCTTGACGGCGATGTCGCCGCTGCCCAGGACCTTGACCTTCTCGTTCTTGCGCACGGCACCCTTGGCGACCAGGTCGCTCACAGTGACGTCTCCACCCGAGGGGTACAGCTCGGCGAGCTTCTCCAGGTTGACGACCTGGTACTCGACGCGGAACGGGTTCTTGAAGCCGCGGAGCTTCGGGGTGCGCATGTGCAGCGGCATCTGCCCACCCTCGAAGCCGATCTTGACCTGGTAGCGGGCCTTACTGCCCTTGGTACCGCGACCGGCGGTCTTACCCTTGGATCCCTCACCACGGCCGACGCGCGTGCGCGCCTTCTTCGCGCCGGGAGCCGGACGGAGGTGGTGCACCTTGAGCACGTGCTCGCGGGTGGCGGGGGCGTCGCCAGCCTTCGCCGCCGGCTTCGCAGCGGTGGTGGCCGAAGCCTTGTCCGCGGCAGCAGCCTGGGGGGCGGCAGCCTTCGAAGCGGCGGCCTTGGGGGCAGCAGCCTTGGCGGCGGGCTTCTTCTCGGTCGCTGCCTTCGGGGCGGCAGCCTTCGAAGCGGCAGCCTGGGGAGCTGCGGCCTTGGCGGCCGGCTTCTTGTCCGCCGCGGCCTTCGGGGCTGCGGTCTTGGAGGCGGCCGCCTTGGGGGCTGCAGCCTTCTTCTCGGCGGCAGCCTTCGGGGCTGCAGCCTTCTTCGGAGCCTTCTCGGCGTCCTTCTTGGCCTCGGCCATTAGTCGATCTCCTCAACCTTCACCAGGTGAGCGACGGTGTTGACATAACCACGGTTCTGAGGGTTGTCCTCGCGAATCACGGTCTGCCCGATCTTCCTGAGCCCGAGGCTCCGAAGGGTGTCGCGCTGGTACTGCTTCTCACTGACTTTGGACTTGATCTGGGTCACCTTGAGCTGCGCCATCACGCACCTGCCTTCGCTGCGGCGGCCTCGGCCGCCTGGGCCTCGGCACGCAGCAGGCGAGCCGGAGCGACCTGGTCGTAGTCGAGGCCACGACGCGCGGCGACCGCACGGGGCTCCTCGAGCTGCTGCAGGGCCTCGACCGTGGCGTGCACGATGTTGATCGTGTTCGACGAGCCGAGTGACTTGCTCAGCACGTCGTGGATGCCGGCGCACTCGAGCACGGCGCGAACCGGACCACCGGCGATGACACCGGTACCGGCGGCAGCGGGACGCAGCAGGACGACGCCTGCTGCGGCCTCACCCTGCACGGGGTGCGGGATGGTGCTGCCGACGCGCGGGACGCGGAAGAAGTTCTTCTTCGCCTCCTCGACGCCCTTGGAGATGGCGGTCGGGACCTCGCGGGCCTTGCCGTAGCCGACGCCCACCAGGCCGTTGCCGTCACCGACGACGACGAGCGCGGTGAAGCTGAAGCGACGACCACCCTTGACGACCTTCGAGACGCGGTTGATGGTGACGACGCGCTCCAGGAACTGGCTCTTGTCGGCGTCGCGGCTTCCGCGGTCACGGTTGGGATTGCGCTCGCGGCCACCACGACGAGCCTCACGAGGCTCCGTCTTGGTCTCCGTCGACGCCGCGGTCTCCACCGGTGCCTCTACGGTCACTTCTTGCTCCTTGTTGGGGGTGTTCTCACTCACAGGTTGAGACCTGCCTCTCGAGCTCCTTCGGCGATAGCAGCGACGCGACCCGCGTACTTGCTACCACCACGGTCGAATACGACGGCCTCGATGCCGGCGGCCTTCGCACGCTCGGCGACGAGCTCGCCGACCTTGCGGGCCTTGGCGGTCTTGTCACCGTCGAAGGTGCGCAGGTCGCTCTCCATGGTCGACGCGCTGGCCACGGTGTGGCCCTTGCTGTCGTCGACGACCTGGACGAAGACGTGCCGTGCGGAACGGGTGACGACGAGACGCGGACGCAGCTCGCTGCCGACGACCTTCTTGCGAAGGCGGGCGTGGCGGCGCGAACGCGCAGCCGACTTGGTCTTTACAGCCATGATTACTTACCTGACTTTCCGGCCTTGCGACGCACGACCTCGCCGGCGTAGCGGATGCCCTTGCCCTTATAGGGCTCCGGCTTCTTGATCTTGCGGATGTTCGCAGCCGTCTCGCCGACGGCCTGCTTGTCGATGCCGGCGACGGTGATCTTGTTGTTGCCCTCGACGGTCAGGGTGATGCCCACGGGGGGCTCGACCGTCACGGGGTGGGAGAAGCCCAGCGCGAACTCGACCGCGCTGCCCTTCTGAGCGACGCGGTAACCGGTGCCGACGATCTCGAGGCCCTTGGTGTATCCGTTGGTGACGCCGATGATCTGATTGGCGATCAGCGTGCGGGTGAGACCGTGCAGCGAACGCGAGGCGCGCTCGTCGTCGGGGCGGCTGACGAGGACCTGGTTGTCCTCGATCTTGGCCTCGATCGGGTTGGCGACGGTGAGCGAGAGCTCGCCCTTCGGGCCCTTCACGGTGACGGCCTGGCCGTCGACCGCGACGGTGACGCCGGCGGGGATGTCAATGGGGAGTCGACCGATACGTGACATGTCGGATTACCACACGTAGGCGAGGACTTCCCCACCCACGCCCTTCTTCTCGGCCTGGCGGTCGGTGAGCAGACCGCTGGAGGTGGACAGGATGGCAACGCCGAGGCCGCCGAGCACCTTGGGGATCTCGGTGGACTTCGCGTACACGCGCAGTCCGGGCTTCGAGACCCGCTTGATGCCGGCGATCGACCGCTCGCGGTTCGGGCCGAACTTGAGCTGCAGCGTGAGCGTCTGGCCCACGCGAGCGTCAGCGACGTCGAAGCCGGCGATGTAACCCTCACGCTGGAGGATCTCGGCGATGTGCGACTTGAGCTTGGAGTGCGGCATCGACACGGAGTCGTGGTGTGCCGAATTCGCGTTGCGCAGTCTGGTCAGCATGTCTGCGACCGGATCTGTCATCGTCATTTCAGATGTGTCCTTTTCACTCGGTTTCGGTCATCCGTTACACGGAAGCCGACCTTCTGTGTTCAGGTGGGGCGGATGCCGCACCTGGTCGGTTCGCCTCGCCGCCCGTCCTCGCGGGGGGCGGCGGAGCAAACCCGCCTATCTTACTAGGAGTTCTCGGCCGTGCGGAACGGGAACCCGAGCTGCTTGAGCAGCGCGCGGCCCTCGTCGTCGCTCTTGGCGGTGGTCACCACGGTGATGTCCATGCCGCGAACGCGGTCGATCTTGTCCTGGTCGATCTCGTGGAACACGCTCTGCTCCGTGAGACCGAAGGTGTAGTTGCCGTTGCCGTCGAACTGCTTGTCCGACAGTCCGCGGAAGTCGCGGATGCGGGGCAGCGCGAGCGAGAGCAGACGGTCGAGGAACTCCCACATGCGGTCGCCACGGAGGGTGACGTGCGCGCCGATGGGCTGGCCCTCGCGCAGCTTGAACTGAGCGATCGACTTGCGAGCCTTGGTGACCTGCGGCTTCTGGCCGGTGATCTTGGTGAGGTCGGCGATCGCGCCGTCGATGACCTTGCCATCGCGTGCGGCCTCGCCGACACCCATGTTGACGACGATCTTCACGAGGCCGGGAACCTGGTGAACGTTGGTGTATCCGTTCTCCTTGGTCAGCTCGGCCGAGATCTCGCTCTTGTACTTCTGCTTGAGGCGGGGCTGGATTTTGCCAGCCACTGCGGTGTCGCTCATTACAGGTCCTTACCTGACTTCTTGGCGTAACGAACGCGGACCGTCTTGGAGACGCCGTCCTTCGTGACTACCTCTTCGCGGAAGCCGACGCGGGTCGGCTTCTTGGACTCGGGGTCGATGAGCGCGACGTTGGAGAGGTGGATGGGGGCTTCCATCGTCTCGATGCCGCCGGTCTTCGTGCCACGCTGCGTCTGGCCGACGCGCACGTGCTTGGTCACGAAGTTGATGCCCTCGACGATGACGCGGTTCTTCTCGACCTGCACCTCGATGACCTTGCCCTGCTTGCCGCGGTCTCCACCGCGGGCCTGGCTGCGGCCCGAGATGACCTGGACGAGGTCACCCTTCTTGATTCTCGCCATGATTTAGATGACCTCCGGTGCCAGCGAGATGATCTTCATGAACTTCTTGTCGCGGAGCTCGCGACCGACCGGTCCGAAGATACGGGTGCCGCGAGGGTCACCGTCGTTCTTCAAGATCACTGCGGCGTTCTCATCGAACTTGATGTACGACCCGTCTGCACGACGGGTGTTCTTCTTGGTACGGACGATGACGGCCTTGACCACATCGCCCTTCTTGACGTTTCCGCCGGGGATGGCGTCCTTCACCGTCGCGACGATGGTGTCGCCGAGACCGGCGTAACGACGCTTCGAGCCACCGAGAACGCGGATCGTGAGCAGCTCCTTGGCGCCGGTGTTGTCGGCGACCTTGAGGCGTGATTCCTGCTGAAGCACTTCTTACTCCTTCTATCAAGCAAGCCGGAGGCTTACTTGGCCTTCTCGAGGATCTCGACCAGGCGCCAGCGCTTGGAGGCGCTGAGGGGACGGGTCTCGTTGATCAGGACGAGGTCGCCGATGCCGGCGGTGTTCGCCTCGTCGTGCGCCTTCACCTTGGAGGTGCGGCGGATGACCTTGCCGTAGAGCGGGTGCTTCACGCGGTCCTCGACCTCGACGACGATGGTCTTGTCCATCTTGTCGCTCACGACGTAGCCGCGACGCACCTTGCGGTAGCCGCGCGCCTCGACGTCCTTGACGTCATGCGCAGCGGACTCGTGGCCCGTGGTTTCCTTGGCGGTTGCCATGATCAGGCCTCCTTCGTCTCTGCGGCCTCGGCGGCGCCATCCGTCGCCTTGGCCTTCTTGCTGCTCTTCTTCTCGGCCTTGGCCGGAGCCTCGACGGGTGCGGGAGTGGCACGGATGCCGAGCTCGCGCTCACGGATGACCGTGTAGATGCGGGCGATGTCGCGCTTGACCGCGCGCAGGCGGCCGTGGCTCTCGAGCTGACCGGTGGCCGACTGGAAGCGCAGGTTGAACAGCTCCTCCTTGGCCTTCTTCAGCTCTTCGACGAGTCGCTCGTCTTCGTAGGTGTCGAGCTCGACGGTAGCGAGCTCCTTGGTGCCGATCGCCATTATGCGTCGCCCTCCTCGCGCTTGATGATGCGTGCCTTCAGGGGCAGCTTGTGAATCGCACGGGTCATCGCCTCACGGGCGAGCTCTTCGGAAACACCGGAGACCTCGAACAGGACGCGGCCCGGCTTGACGTTGGCGACCCACCACTCGGGCGAACCCTTACCGGAACCCATGCGGGTCTCGGCGGGCTTCTTCGTGAGCGGACGGTCGGGGTAGATGTTGATCCACACCTTTCCACCACGCTTGATGTGACGCGTCATGGCGATACGAGCTGCCTCGATCTGACGGTTGGTCACGTAGGCGGGCGTCAGGGCCTGGATGCCGAACTCACCGAAGGTGACCCGGGTTCCACCGGTGGCCTGGCCGGAACGGCCGGGGTGGTGCTGCTTGCGGTGCTTGACTCGACGGGGAATCAACATTATGCGCTCGCTCCTTCCAGAGCCGGTGCCTCGGCGCCGCGGGGCGCACGACGCGGGCGGTCGCTGCGCTCGGGGCGCGACGACTTCTGGCCGGCCTGCTCGCGTGCGAGCTCCTTGTTGGTGATGTCGCC
This sequence comes from Orlajensenia flava, assembly GCF_004801905.1. Taxonomy (GTDB): domain Bacteria; phylum Actinomycetota; class Actinomycetes; order Actinomycetales; family Microbacteriaceae; genus Orlajensenia; species Orlajensenia flava. Next base: position 62,802 of record NZ_SSSN01000004.1, read on the forward strand.
CTTGTAGATCCAGACCTTCACGCCGATGCGGCCGAAGGTGGTCTTGGCCTCGTAGAAGCCGTAGTCGATGTTCGCGCGGAGCGTGTGCAGGGGCACACGGCCTTCGCGGTAGAACTCCGACCGGCTCATCTCGGCGCCGCCGAGGCGGCCGGAGACCTGGATGCGGACACCCTTGGCACCGGCGCGCTGAGCACCCTGCAGACCCTTGCGCATGGCGCGACGGAAGGCGACGCGAGCAGAGAGCTGCTCGGCGATGCCCTGCGCGACGAGCTGGGCGTCGGCCTCGGGGTTCTTGACCTCGAGGATGTTCAGCTGGATCTGCTTCTTGGTGAGCTTCTCGAGGTCGGAGCGGATGCGCTCCGCCTCTGCACCGCGACGACCGATCACGATGCCCGGACGCGCAGTGTGGATGTCCACACGCACACGGTCACGGGTGCGCTCGATCTCGATGCGCGAGACGCCCGCGCGGTCGAGCGAGGTCTGCAGCAGCCGGCGGATCTTGATGTCCTCGGCGACGTAGTCGGCGTAGCGCTGACCCGGCTTCGTCGAGTCGGAGAACCAACGCGACACGTGGTCGGTGGTGATTCCGAGACGGAAGCCGTACGGGTTTACCTTCTGGCCCATTACTTCGTACCCTCCTCAGGAGTGGCGAGCACAACAGTGATGTGGCTGGTGCGCTTGTTGATGCGGAAAGCGCGGCCCTGTGCGCGCGGCTGGAATCGCTTGAGGGTGGTGCCCTCGTCGACGAATGCCCGGCTCACGTACAGGTCCTGCTCGTCCAGGTAGGTGTTCGAGGCGTCTGCCTTGACTCGCGCGTTGGCGATGGCCGAGGCCACCAGCTTGTACACGGGCTCGCTCGCACCCTGGGGGGCGAACTTCAGGATGGCGAGAGCCTCCTGTGCCTGCTTACCGCGGATGAGGTTGACGACGCGACGAGCCTTCTGGGGGGTGACGCGGATGTGTCGCACGCGTGCGATCGACTCCACCATTTCTTCTCCTCCTATCGTCGCCGCTTAGCGGCGACGGCCCTTCTTGTCGTCCTTCACGTGTCCACGGAAGGTACGGGTGGGCGCGAACTCGCCGAGCTTGTGCCCGACCATGGTCTCGGTGACGAACACCGGGATGTGCTTGCGACCGTCGTGAACCGCGATGGTGTGTCCCAGCATGGCCGGGATGATCATCGAGCGGCGCGACCAGGTCTTGATCACGTTCTTGCTCTTGGACTCGTTCGCCGAGATCACCTTGCGAAGCAGGTGCTCGTCGACGAAGGGGCCCTTCTTCAGACTGCGTGGCATCTTCTACAACTCCTACTTGCGCTTCTTGCCGACGGTGCGGCGGCGAACGATGAGCTTGTCGCTCTCCTTGTTGGGGCGACGGGTGCGGCCTTCCTTCTGGCCCCAGGGGCTCACAGGGTGGCGTCCACCGGAGGTCTTGCCCTCACCACCACCGTGCGGGTGGTCGACGGGGTTCATGGCCACGCCACGCACGGTCGGGCGGATGCCCTTCCAGCGGTTGCGACCGGCCTTGCCCCAGTTGATGTTGGACTGCTCGGCGTTGCCGACCTCGCCGATGGTGGCGCGGCAGCGCGCATCGACGTTGCGGATCTCGCCCGACGGCAGACGGAGCTGCGCGTAGGGGCCGTCCTTCGCGACCAGACGCACGGATGCGCCGGCCGAGCGGGCCATCTTCGCGCCGCCGCCGGGCCGGAGCTCGATGGCGTGGATGACGGTACCGGTGGGGATGTTGCGAAGCGGCAGGTTGTTGCCCGGCTTGATGTCAGCGCCGGCGCCCGACTCGATCAGGTCGCCCTGCGCGAGCTTGTTGGGAGCCAGGATGTAGCGCTTGGTGCCGTCGACGAAGTGCAGCAGCGCGATGCGCGCGGTGCGGTTGGGGTCGTACTCGATGTGAGCGACCTTGGCCGGCACGCCGTCCTTATCGTTGCGACGGAAGTCGATCACGCGGTACTGGCGCTTGTGGCCACCACCGATGTGACGGGTTGTGATGCGGCCCTGGTTGTTGCGGCCACCGGTCTTCGACAGCGGCTTCAGCAGCGACTTCTCCGGCGTCGACCGGGTGATCTCCGCGAAGTCCGCGACCGAGGAACCGCGACGACCGGGGGTCGTGGGCTTGTATTTGCGAATAGCCATTCTTATTCCTCTGCTCCCTAGCCGACAGCCGTGAAGATGTCGATGGAACCGGACTTCAGCGTGACGATGGCACGCTTGGTGTCCTTGCGCTTGCCGATGCCGAACTTGGTACGACGGGTCTTGCCCTGACGGTTCAGGGTGTTCACCGAATCCACCTTCACCTTGAAGATCGACTCGATGGCGGCCTTGATCTCGGTCTTGTTGGCGCGGGGGTCCACGACGAACGTGTACTTGCCCTCGTCGATCAGGCCGTAGCTCTTCTCGGAGACGACCGGCGAGATGATGATGTCGCGCGGGTCCTTGTTGTTGGCGGCGCTCATGCGGACACCTCAACCTTCTTGGTCTTAGCTGCGACGAACGAGTCGAAAGCGGCCTTCGTGAAGACGATGTCGTCGGAGACGAGCACGTCGTAGGCGTTCAGCTGGTCGGCCGGCAGCACGTGCACGGTCGGGATGTTGCGCACGGCCTTGAGTGCCTGCTCGTCGCCCCGCTCGAGAACGATGAGCACGTGACGCGAGATGGCGATCTGGTCGAGGAGCGTGATGACGGCCTTGGTCTTCGGGGTCTCACCGATGGTGAGCGACTCGACGACGTGCACGCGGCCTCCGCGAGCGCGGTCCGAGAGCGAGCCGAGCAGAGCCGCGGCGATCATCTTCTTGGGGGTGCGCTGCGAGTAGTCGCGGGGGGTCGGTCCGTGGACGATTCCACCGCCGGTCATCTGAGGGGCGCGGATCGAGCCCTGACGAGCGCGACCGGTTCCCTTCTGCTTGAACGGCTTGCGGCCGGCTCCGGAGACCTCACCACGGTTCTTGGTCTTGTGCGTGCCCTGACGGGCGGCAGCGAGCTGCGCGACGACGACCTGGTGGATCAGCGGGACGTTGGTCTGAACGTCGAAGAGCTCGGCGGGGAGCTCCACGGTGCCGGACGTCTTGCCGGTCACGTCGAGGACGTCGACGGTGTTGGTAGCGGTAGCCATGCGGTTACGCCCCCTTCACTGCGTTGCGAACGAATACGAGACGGCCACGAGCGCCGGGCACGGCGCCCTTGACCAACAGGAGGCCCTTCTCGGCGTCGACCGAGTGGACCTTGAGGTTCATCACGGTCACGCGCTCGGCGCCCATGCGGCCCGCCATCCGCATGCCCTTGAAGACACGGCTGGGGGTCGAGGATGCACCGATCGAGCCGGGCTTGCGGTGGTTGCGGTGCGAACCGTGCGATGCCGAGACGCCCTTGAAGTTGTGGCGCTTCATGACACCGGCGGTTCCCTTGCCCTTGCTGGTGCCGACGACGTCGACGAGCTGGCCTGCCTCGAACACGCCATCGGCGGTGAGCTCCTGGCCGAGCGTGTAGTCGGCGGCGTCAGCGGTGCGGACCTCGGTGAGGTGGCGGCGCGGCGTGACGCCGGCCTTCTCGAAGTGTCCGGCGGAGGGCTTGTTAACCTTGCGGGGGTCGATCTGGCCCGCGGCGATCTGCACGGCGCTGTAGCCGTCGACCTCGGGGGTGCGGATCTGGGTGACCACGTTCGGGTTGATCTCGATGACGGTCACGGGGACGAGCTTGTTGTTCTCATCCCACACCTGGGTCATGCCAAGCTTCGTGCCGAGCAGACCCTTGCTGGTCTTGTTAGCAGTAGACATGGTCGTTCCCTTAGAGCTTGATCTCGATGTTGACATCGGCAGGCAGGTCGAGACGCATCAGCGAGTCGACGGCCTTGGGCGTCGGGTCGATGATGTCGATGAGACGCTTGTGGGTGCGCATCTCGAAGTGCTCGCGGCTGTCCTTGTACTTGTGGGGCGAACGGATGACGCACACCACGTTCTTCTCGGTCGGCAGGGGCACGGGGCCGACCACGGTCGCGCCTGCACGGGTCACGGTGTCGACGATCTTTCGCGCCGAGGTGTCGATGACCTCGTGGTCATACGACTTGAGACGAATGCGGATCTTCTGTCCCGCCATGTTGCGACTCTTCTCTCTTGTTGAGGCGTCTTACATCCGTGAGGCTGCATTGGACGCCGTGTAGCACTGGTTCGCACCACTGTTTATCTGTCAATCTCCGACCCGCGCGAAACCTGGCGGCTCCGATGCCGGGTCGAAGGCCATCGACGCTCGGACCGGAGTCCGCGCGAACGCAGGGCGGATGCCCGGCGCCGTGATTGTCGATGAAGTCGTGTTCTGCTGCCCGCGGCCTAACCTGATCCCAGTCGGAGGTTATGCACTGCCTGGCAGTGATCCAATCAGCGCGCTGAAGCACGCCGTTCGAAATGTTGAACTCATCTACTTTGCCATAGTCCGACAGCACCTGCAAGCCCGGGCGTGTCGCGCCCGCGTACGCCCGGCGCTTTCCCAGCCTGAGGGCCTCGTGCACACGCTCCGCTCAGGAGATCGCGCGCGATTCAGGCTCTGATACGGGGTGCCAGCCTGAGCAGCGAACGATTGCCTGAATGCAGGGCGGGATCACGTTCATGCGGTGGCGCGCGCCTCGCGGGTACGGGCGAGGTGCAGCAGCAGAACGGCGAGCGCCATGAGCACGCCGGCGGCGAGCAGGGCGGGTGCTCCTCCCCCGAACCGAACGATCACGGCACCGACCGCCCCTCCGGCTCCCATGGCAACGACGGCGAGAAGACGTCGGCGCCAGCGGTCGCCGGTGCCTCCCGCGAGACGCGAGTCGATGGCCAGGTTCGCGAGGGTGGACGTGACGACGATGGTGGTGACATCCGTGATTCCAGCCGCTCTCACCGCCGCGGCCTGAGCGCCCATGACGACGGCGAGCGCGGCCGTCACCGAGAGCAGCACCCAGCCGTCGAGGTGATGGATGATCAGCCAGAACACCCCGAGGACGAGGGCCAGGCCGGCGGATGCGCCGAGCACGGCGAGGTTGGCGCTCGGCAGGCGGCTGACGTGGGTGCGACCGCGGACCGCCCTCGCGCACGACAGCGCGCCCACGACGAAGCCGACGAGCGCGACGGCGTTGTTGAGCAGCGGAGTGGTGCCGGTGCCAGCGAGTCCGAACCCGATGAACAGCACGTTGCCGGTCATGTTGCCGGTGAAGACCTTATCCAGGGCGAGGTAGCTGACCGCATCGACGATGCCGGTGGCGAAGGTCAGCACCTGCAGCGCCGGGATGAACAGTCGATCCAGACGCGTCGTGGCCGCGGCATCCGTCATGGACACCACGGTAGCCGTCGGCCGAGGGGGCAGGATGGAGGCATGAGCCACGACACCGTCCTTCCGGCCGAGCGCAGTGCACACGGCAGCGTCTCAGCGACCAGAGTGGGTACTCGCACCTATCGCGGCACGAACGAGCGCGGGGCCACGGTGCTCATCGGGCCGGAGGAGGTGCCCGACGCGTTCAGTCCTGGTGAGCTGTTCAAACTGGCGCTGGCCGGATGCGCCGGCCTCAGCGCTGACCGCGTGATCGCGCGGCGGCTCGGCGACGACTTCGGCGCGACCTTCTGGGCGCACGGTACGTCCGACGAGGCGACCAACCGTTACACGGCGGTGGACGAGGAAATCGTCGTGGCCGGACTGGCCGACCTCGACGACGCGGAACGGGCCAAGCTGCTCGACCTCATCGAACGCTCCATCGAGCGCGCGTGCACGATCGCCCGCACCGTCCGCGAGGTCGTGGAGCTCTCCACGACCGTCGCGGACGTGAACGGCGACTGAGCGCCGTCCGCTGCGTCAGCCCTTCGTCGCGCCGGCCAGCAGTCCGCGCACGAAGAACCGCTGCAGGGAGAAGAACACGATCAGCGGCACGATGATCGAGATGAACGCGCCGGCGGACTGCAGGTACCACTTGTCGCCCCACGACCCGGACAGCGAGTTGAGCGTCTGGGTGAGTGGCAGCGATGAGGATGGAGCGAAGATCGTCGCCACGAGCAGGTCGTTCCACACCCAGATGAACTGGAAGATCGCGAACGAAGCGATCGCCGGCATCGAGAGCGGAAGGATGATCCGGAAGAAGATCTGACCGTGACCGGCCCCGTCCACCCGCGCCGCCTCGATGAGCTCACTCGGGATCTCCGCGATGAAGTTGTGGAGCAGGAAGATGGCCAGCGGCATCGCGAAGACCGCGTGGGCGATCCACACCGTCGCGAAGCTGTGGTCGGCATCCCTCAGCGTGAACCCCGGGAAGATCCCGACGCCGTTGATCGTGAGCCCCTTCGAGAACAGGCTCAGGAGCGGCACGAGCGCCATCTGGATCGGCACGATCTGCAGCGCGAACACGAAGACGAAGACCGCGCTGCGGCCCCAGAAGGGGATCCACGCGAAGGCGTAGGCCGCGAGCGTCGCGATGGCGATCGGGATGAGCGTCGCCGGGATGGCGATCGCGAGGGAGTTGAGGAACGAGTCGCCGAGGGTGAGGGCGGTGCCGCCCGAGTTGAGCGCCTCTCCGTAGTTCTCGAGCGTGAAGTTCGGGTTGACGAAGATCGTCCACCATCCCGAGGTCGTCGAGTCCGCTCCAGGACGGAACGAGGTCACGAGAAGACCGAACGTGGGAATCGTCCAGACGAAGGCGATGATGATCGCCGCGATCGTCGCGCCCTTCGAGGTCAGGCGCTTCTGCACCTCGTTCTCGTTCCTGCGGGTTTCGCGCGCCACCGCGCGCACGGCTTTCCGATCGAGCACCGGCTGGGCATCGATGACCATCAGCGCACCTCCTTCTGCTTGCGCATCTGTCGCACGTTGTAGACGATCAACGGCATCACGAACAGGAACAACACGAACGCCAGTGCCGAGGAGTGTCCGTAACTCTGGAACCGCTGCTGCTGATTGACCATCTCGAACGCGACCACGGTGGAGTTGGATCGACCGCCGGTCATGACCGCGACGATGTCGTACACCTTGAGGGATGCAATCGTGATGGTGGTGAGCACGACGATGAGCGACGAGCGGATGCCGGGGACCGTGATGTTCCGGAACCGCTGCCAGGCGTTGGCGCCGTCGAGGGAGGCCGCCTCGGTCTGTTCGATGGGCACGGCCTTGATCGCGGCCGACAGGAACACCATCGCGAAGCCCGTCTGGGTCCAGATGAACACGACGAGTAGGCACAGCGTGTTGATGAACGGCTGCGCGTCGAGCCAGGACACGGGCTGACCGCCGAACATCTGGATGATGGCGTTGAGCAGGCCGATCTGCTGGCCCTCGCGGTAGTCGTAGATGAACTTGAAGATGATGCCCGCACCGACGAACGAGATGGCGACCGGCATGAAGACGAGCACCTTGAGCACGCGCTCGCCCCGGGCCCGGTCGATGAACACCGCGTAGGCGAGGCCGAGCACGATCGAGACCGTCGGGGCGAAGACAGCCCAGATGAGGGTGTTGATGACCGACCAGAAGCCGTCGGGGTTGGTGAACACCCAGACGTAATTGCCGAGCCCGACGAACTCCTTACCCGTCTTGTCCAGGAACGACGCCACGACGGTCGACAGTGCCGGGTAGATGAGCCCGACCAGGATGAGGATCGTCGCGGGCGCCAAGAAGAGGGCCAACTGGAACGCGTAGCCGGAGCCCTGCCGTGCCCGGTAGTCGGCGAAGAACAGCAGCGCGCCGGCCAGCAGCGCGATGGCCACGATGTAGACCGCCGCGTTCTGGTACGGGCGCAGGACCATGAAGGCGATGAACGGGATGACGAAGCACGCGACCAGTCGCAGCCAGAAGTAGATCCGTCCGGGCCGGGGCGCGTACTCGATCAGGAGCACGATCGCGCCGATGACGAGCCCGAAGACGACGACGACGATCGGGATCTGGACGAGCGGATTGAGCGCGCCGATCCAGACGAAGAAGTTGTTGAGTGAGAAGCCGAGCGACACGGGCAGTGCGTCGTCGTTCGGCGCACGCGTGACCATGAAGATGAAGAGGGCGACGATCAGGACTCCCGCGACGGCGAGGATCGTCCCCGTTACCCGGCGGGAGAGCCTCCTGTCCATCTGCGGTGATCCGGCGGCGACGGTGCCTGCCATGGGTGGGCCTTTCTCTGCAGCGAGGAGGAGCTGGGGTCCTGCGTGGCGGATGGTGAGAAGCGGGGCCGCTCGCGATGGCGAGCGGCCCCGGTCGTGCCTGGACTAGTTGTTGTATCCAGCCTGGATGGCGCTCAGCACCTGTTCGGTCGGCGTGCCGTCGACCCAGTTGACCATGCCCTTCCAGAAGGATCCCGAGCCGACCGTCGCCGGCATCAGGTCGGACGCGTCGAAGCGAGAGACGGTGTCCTTGTCCTGAAGCGTCTTCATGGCGTCGGTAAGGAACTGGCTCGATGCGAGCGAGGCGTCCGCGCCATTGTTGGCCGAGATGACGCCGCCGAGCTTGACGCGCGTGTCCGCGAACTCGGGCGTGGTCATCCATTCCTGGAGCTTCTGCACCGAGGCGTCCTTCGAGAAGGAGGCGACGAACTCGCCGCCGGCCTCGACCGAGCTCGAGCCTTCTGTGACACCCGGCAGCAGGAACGCGTAGACGTCTCCATCGGGCGCGATGGTGGGAGTCTTCCCATCCTTGTTCTTCACCGTGAGGAAGTTGGAGGAGAGGAACGACGCCTGGTGCGTCATGGCGCAGGAGCCGTCGGCCACCTTGGCCGCGACATCCGCGAATGCCGTCGAGTTGATGCTCTTGACGTCGCCGAAGCCCGCGTTGACGTAGTCGGGGTCGAGCAGGATCTTGCCCACCGAGTCGAACGCGTCCGCGATCGGCTGGTCGGTGAACTTGACCTTGCCGGAGACCCAGTCATCGTAGGTGTCTGGGCCGGCCTGGCGGAGCACGAGGTCCTCGATCCAGTCGGTGCCCGGCCATCCCGAGGCGTCACCCGAGGCGAACCCGGCGCACCACGGCGCCTGGCCGGTCTTGTCGCGGATCGTCTTCGTGAGGCTCAGCAGGTCGGCGTACGTCTTGGGAACCGAGACGCCCCACTCCTTGAACTGCGCCGGCGAGTACCAGACGTAACCCTTGACGTTGGCGAGCATCGGGGCGGCGTAGAAGGTGCCGTCGATCGAGCCATAACCCTTCCAGGACGACGACCAGTACTTCTCGACGTTCGACTCGACGGTCGAGCTCGGCTTCACGACGTCGTCGGTTCCGACGAGCGTCTTCAGAAGGCCCGGCTGCGGGACGATCGCGATGTCGGGAGCTGATCCGCCCGAGACCTTCGTGACGATGTTTCCCTCGAAGCCCTTGTCACCGGTGTACTTGACCTTGGTGCCGGTCTCCTTGGTGAACTTGTCGAAGGTCTGCTGCAGCTTCGTCGCCTCGTCACCGGTGATGCCGCCCGAGACCTGAATGGTTCGGCTGCTCGAGCCGCCGGTGCTGGCGCTGTCGGTGCATCCGGTCAGCGCAAGACCCACTATGCCGACGACCGCCAGCGGGATCAGCATCCGCTTTGGCTTGCCCATGTGTCCTCCTCATCGAGGGCGCAGACGATCCGCGCACCTTTACGCTCGGTTCAGGAACCGATTCCAGATCAATGTAGGCCACAACGCGCCGCACCGCATAATGATCGATGATCACGACTTCATAACAGGCGATGGAGCGCTCTCTCGGCCAGCTATCCCCGATGTGGGTGGTATTGCCTGACTGGAACCGTTTCACGATAGCGGACCGTGAACCCCTATAATCGGCCGAAGACTCGTCGGCCGGTGCAAGGAGGCTCTCCGCCATGAGCGGCATCAGCGATGTGGCCAAGCTGGCCGGCGTGGGGAAGGCGACGGCGAGCCGTGCGCTGACCGGTCGGGGGTACGTGTCGGAGCCGACCAAGGTGCGGGTGGAGGAGGCGGCCAGGACTCTCGGTTACGTCCCGTCGACCAGCGCCGTGAGCCTCGCCACGGGCCGCACGCAGAACATCGGCGTGCTGATGCCCTATGTCACCCGGTGGTTCTTCGCGGAGGTGCTCGAGGGTATTCAGGCCGCTCTGATCGAACGCGGTCTCGATCTGACCCTCTACGACGCGAATCCGACCTCTGCCGGACGCCGTCAGATCTTCGAGCACTACCTCGCTCGCAAGCGATTCGACGGACTCATCGCCGTCGGACTCGAGCCCGAGCTCGAGGAACTGCCGCTCCTGATGGCCATCGGGAAACCCGTCGTCGGCGTCGTGGGCGAAGGATCCGAGACATCCGTGATCGAGATCGACGACCACAATGCCGCCCGTCGCGCGACCGACCACCTCATCACGCTCGGCCATCGTCGCATCGCGTTCGTGGGGGGCGGAGCGGAGGACTTCTGGGCGCACGTCGATCGGCGGCGGCTGGAGGGCTATCGGCAGGCCATGGCGACCGCCGGGCTCGCGCACGAGGCCGCGCACACTCCCTCCCGGATCTCGCTGCCGGGCGGATATGCCGCGGCTGTCGACCTCCTCGGCACGAGCGAGGGTCGGCCCACCGCCGTCGTCGCCGTGTGCGACGAGGTGGCCGTCGGCGCGATCATCGCGGCGCGGAGACTCGGCATCAGCGTGCCAGCGGACCTCAGCGTCGTCGGCATCGACGATCACGAGTACGCGGAGACGTTCGCGCTCACGACGCTCGAGCAGAAGCCGCGTCAGCAGGGCGTCAAGGCCGTCGAACTGCTCATGAGCGAGATCGCCGATCCGTCTCGACCGCCCGTGCACATCACCCTGCAGCCGCGTCTCATCGTGAGAGCCTCGACCGCCCCTCCGCGCGGCATGGGATCGGTCATCCGCACCGACTCGACCTTCGACGCCTGATCCGTTACGGTGCCGAGCACGTCTCGCGGACGGGTGGGTCGGGAGCGGCGATGACGGCACTCGTCGCGCCGCCGATGAGCAGGAGCACGAGCGCACCGGTGGCGGCGACGAGCCAGCCGGTCCCGGGCCGGGTGCGCGCGGTGGTGCCGAAGCGGATGGGGCGTTCGACGTAACGGGTCGTCGCACATCGCGCGGGACGACGAAGGGGCCGGGCCCGAAGGCCCGACCCCTGTCGGCATCTCGACCAACGGCCGCGACGGCCGCCTGCTCGATGAGCGGTGCTACTTGATGATGCTGGTGACCGTTCCGGCGCCCACGGTGCGTCCACCCTCACGGATGGCGAAGCCGAGGCCCTCCTCCATGGCGATGGGCTGGATCAGCTCAACGGTCATGTCGGTGGTGTCGCCGGGCATGACCATCTCGGTGCCCTCGGGCAGCGTGATGACGCCGGTGACGTCGGTGGTGCGGAAGTAGAACTGCGGACGGTAGTTCGCGTAGAACGGGTTGTGGCGTCCACCCTCATCCTTGGACAGGATGTAGGCGGTTCCCTCGAAGTTGGTGTGAGGGGTGACCGAACCCGGCTTGACGACGACCTGGCCGCGCTCGACGTCCTCGCGCTTGGTGCCGCGGAGGAGAAGACCGCAGTTCTCGCCGGCCCATGCCTCGTCGAGCTGCTTGTGGAACATCTCGATACCGGTGACCGTGGTCTTCTGCGTCGGGCGGATGCCGACGATCTCGACCTCGGAGTTGATCTTGAGGGTTCCACGCTCGGCGCGGCCGGTGACGACGGTGCCACGACCGGTGATCGTGAAGACGTCCTCGACGGGCATGAGGAAGGGCTTGTCCTTATCGCGCACCGGGTCGGGCACGGACGAGTCGACGGCCTCCATGAGGTCGAGGATGGACTGGGTCCACTTCTCGTCACCCTCGAGGGCCTTCAGGCCGGAGACCTGAACGACGGGCGCGTTGTCGCCGTCGAAGCCCTGGCTGGCGAGCAGCTCGCGGACCTCGAGCTCGACGAGCTCGAGGATCTCCTCGTCGTCGACCATGTCGGACTTGTTGAGCGCGACCAGCAGGTAGGGGACGCCGACCTGCTTGGCGAGCAGCACATGCTCGCGGGTCTGAGCCATCGGGCCGTCGGTGGCGGCGACCACGAGGATCGCGCCGTCCATCTGAGCAGCACCGGTGATCATGTTCTTGATGTAGTCAGCGTGACCAGGGGCGTCGACGTGCGCGTAGTGGCGCTTCGGCGTCTCGTACTCGACGTGCGAGATGTTGATCGTGATACCGCGCTGGCGCTCCTCGGGAGCGGAGTCGATCGACGCGAAGTCGCGCTGAACGTTGGTGGCCGACGGGTACTTGTCGGCGAGCACCTTCGAGATCGCTGCGGTGAGCGTGGTCTTGCCGTGGTCGACGTGACCGATCGTTCCGATGTTGACGTGCGGCTTGGTCCGCTCGAACTTGGCCTTGGCCACTGTGGGTCCTCCTCAGGACTCGTGTAAGCGCCGGGCGCTGAATTGCACTCGGTCTGTACGGGGATTGTGTTGTTATGTTACTTCAGTTTCCAGAAGGGGAGCTGGGGGCGACGGGCGCCCCCAGCCGGGGCGGAGTTACTCGCCCTTGTTCTTCTGGACGATCTCGTCGGCTACAGCCTTCGGGACCTCGGCATAGCTCTCGAAGGTCATCGAGTACACGGCGCGGCCCGAGGTCTTCGAGCGCAGGTCGCCGATGTAGCCGAACATCTCCGACAGCGGCACGTGGGCGCGAATGACCTTCACGCCACTGGCGTCCTCCATCGACTGGATCTGTCCGCGACGCGAGTTCAGGTCGCCGATGACGTCACCCATGTATTCCTCAGGGGTGCGCACCTCGACCGACATGAGCGGCTCGAGCAGAACCGGGTTCGCCTTGCGAGCGGCCTCCTTGAAGCCCATCGATCCGGCGATCTTGAACGCCATCTCCGAGGAGTCGACGTCGTGTGCTGCGCCGTCAAGGAGCGATGCCTTGACGCCGACCATCGGGTATCCGGCGAGGATGCCGTACTGCATGGCGTCCTGGAAGCCGGCGTCGACCGACGGAATGTACTCGCGCGGAACGCGACCACCCGAGACCTTGTTCTGGAACTCGTAGGTCTTGTCAGCCGTGACCTCGAGCGGCTCGAGGGCGAACTGGATCTTCGCGAACTGACCCGACCCACCGGTCTGCTTCTTGTGGGTGTAGTCGTGCTTCTCGACGGCCTTCTTGATCGTCTCGCGGTACGCCACCTGAGGCTTGCCGACGTTGGCCTCGACCTTGAACTCGCGCTTCATGCGGTCGACCAGGATGTCGAGGTGCAACTCGCCCATTCCCTTGATGACCGTCTGGCCGGTCTCCGCGTTCTGCTCGGTGCGGAAGGTGGGGTCCTCCTCGGCGAGCTTCTGGATGGCGGTGCCGAGCTTCTCCTGGTCGGCCTTGGTCTTCGGCTCGATGGCCACCTCGATCACAGGCTCCGGGAAGGTCATCGACTCGAGCACGACCTGGTTCGACGGGTCGCTCAGGGTGTCACCGGTGGTGGTGTCCTTGAGGCCGATGACCGCATAGATGTGGCCGGCGGTCACGAAGTCGACCGGGTTCTCCTTGTTGGCGTGCATCTGGAAGATCTTGCCGATGCGCTCCTTCTTGCCCTTGGTCGAGTTGATGACCTGGGCACCGGAGTCGAGTCGACCCGAGTAGACGCGCACGTAGGTGAGGCGACCGAAGAACGGGTGCGTGACGACCTTGAACGCCAGGGCGGCGAACGGCTCGGTCGCGTCGGCGTGACGCTCGATGATCTTCTCCTCGTCGCGCACGTCGTGGGCCTCGATGGCGGGGACGTCGAGCGGGCTGGGGAGGTAGTCGACAACCGCGTCGAGCATGGGCTGGACACCGCGGTTCTTGAACGCGGAGCCGCACAGCACCGGGTAGAGCTCGCTGTTGATGGTGAGCTTGCGGATGGCGCCCTTGATCTCGGCGACCGTGAGCTCCTCGCCACCGAAGTACTTCTCGAGCAGGGCGTCGTCGGTCTCGGCGACGGTCTCGAGCAGGACCTGGCGGTACTCCTCGGCCTTCTCCTTGAGGTCGGCCGGGATCTCCTCGATGGCGTACTTGGCACCCATCTCGACATCACCCTTGGCGTCTCCGCGCCAGGTCAGGGCACGCATCTCGACCAGGTCGACGACACCCTCGAAGTCACTCTCGGAGCCGATGGGCAGCTGGATGACCAGCGGCTTGGCGCCGAGGCGGTTGATGATGGTGTCGACCGTGAAGTAGAAGTCGGCTCCGAGCTTGTCCATCTTGTTGACGAAGCAGATGCGGGGGACGTCGTACTTGTCGGCCTGGCGCCAGACGGTCTCGGACTGGGGCTCGACGCCCTCCTTGCCGTCGAAGACGGCGACGGCGCCGTCGAGGACGCGGAGCGAGCGCTCCACCTCGACGGTGAAGTCGACGTGACCGGGGGTGTCGATGATGTTGATCTGGTTCTTGTCCCAGAAGCAGGTCGTCGCGGCAGACGTGATGGTGATGCCGCGCTCCTGCTCCTGCGCCATCCAGTCCATCGTCGAGGCGCCGTCGTGGGTCTCGCCGATCTTGTGGTTGACACCGGTGTAGAACAGGATGCGCTCGGTGGTGGTGGTCTTACCGGCATCGATGTGCGCCATGATGCCGATGTTGCGGACCTTGCTCAGGTCCGTGAGCACGTCGAGTGCCACAGGGTTCCTCCGAAAGAGTTGTGTTGTGAAAAAAAGGTGACGGATGTCGTGGGCTCAGCCCGCGGCATCCGTCACCGCGAGCCTGCTACCAGCGGTAGTGGGCGAATGCCTTGTTCGACTCGGCCATCTTGTGAGTGTCCTCACGACGCTTCACCGCGGCGCCGAGGCCGTTCGATGCGTCGAGGATCTCGTTGGTGAGGCGCTCGGTCATGGTCTTCTCGCGACGAGCCTTGGCATAGCTGGTGAGCCAGCGGAGGGCCAGGGTGTTCGCACGGTGCGGCTTGACCTCGACGGGGACCTGGTAGGTCGATCCGCCGACGCGACGCGAACGCACCTCGAGGGTCGGGCGCACGTTGTCGAGCGCCTTCTTCAGGGTGACGACAGCGTCCTGACCGTTCTTGGACGAGACGCCCTCGAGAGCGTCGTAGACGATGCGCTCTGCGATGGCCTTCTTGCCGTCCTTGAGGATCTTGTTGACGAGCTGGCTGACGATGGGCGCGCCGTAGACCGGGTCTGCGACGACGGGGCGCTTGGGTGCTGGTCCTTTACGAGGCATTACTTCTTGTCCATCTTCGCTCCGTAGCGGCTACGCGCTTGCTTGCGGTTCTTGACCGCCTGGGTGTCGAGTGCTCCGCGAACGATCTTGTAGCGCACACCGGGGAGGTCCTTCACACGACCGCCGCGCACGAGCACCATCGAGTGCTCCTGGAGGTTGTGGCCCTCGCCGGGGATGTAGGCGGTGATCTCGGTACCGTTCGAGAGCTTCACGCGCGCAACCTTGCGGAGGGCGGAGTTCGGCTTCTTCGGGGTGGTGGTGTAGACGCGCGTGCAGACGCCGCGCTGCTGGGGGTTGGCCTTCAGGGCGGGGGCCTTGGTCTTCGAGACCTTCGGCGTACGACCCTTTCGGACCAACTGCTGAATGGTTGGCACTTCTTCTCCTCTAAGTGACTGCACGGTGACAGTCGTTGATGGATTTGTTTCACATCACGACCCACCGGCTTCGCAGACGAGCGAAGCCTTCGTATGGTGGGTATGCCGTGGGGGTAGCCGCAGCTCCCTGACAGTGTCGGCCGCGTGAGCATCCGTTCCCGTCCCCGAAGGCACGAGTAAGGCGCGCACAGAGCGCACACCCGCAACAGCTTAGTCGGCACCGAGGCGCCGGTCAAACCGCGGTGGACCGCGCCATCCACCTCATGGCGCCCACCAAGAACACAACGTCCGCGAGGCGCTGGGCATTCCCTCAGCCGCCGGGCCAGAGCGGCGAGTCGAGCTCGCTCTCGAGGTCGGCGAGGAGCTGGGCGATCTGAGGCTCGACGATGGTCGACACCCCGTGCTGGATGCGCGGGCGCTGATGAGCCAACTCGACGCATACCCGCTTGCCGATCTGCTTGGCGTAGTCGTCGGCGAGCTTCACCTCTGCGCGGATGGCCTGCTTCTCCTCCTCGGTGAGGGGCTCGGGGGGCGGCGGAGCGGCGTCAGCGGCGGCCTGGCTCGCCAGCTCGCCCAGGGTGAACAGGAACGGCTGTCCTGCTTCGGGCTCGGGGTCGAGCTCCAGGCCGGCCGACTCCGGAGGCAGCCCCTCTCCCGGACGATACGGCCGGTGCGACTTGCGCTCCTCGGAGAGACGGATCTCGTGTCGCAGCAACGGGAGGTTGCGGTCGGTGTAGTCGTCGACGGCGGCGTCGATGATGAGCTTCATTCGCATCGACATGGCGTGCTGGACGCCGTGCGGGACATCCGTCGCCAGCCCTGCCGCGGCGATGATGGGCGAGCCGAAGCAGCGTCGGCACAGGCGCGTGCGCGACCGGTGCGTACCCGGCCGCCAGCGCGGCAGCCAGCGAAGCCAGTTGTCGACCTCGTGGCTCACCCGGGCTTCGATGGACCCTTCCACGTGATCACCGTACAGCCCGGCCGCGCGAATGGCGGGAATCCGGCGTCTGGACGACGAAACGCCCGGATGCTCTCGCATCCGGGCGTCGTCGAGAATGAATCAGCCGCCGGCGAGCTGCTGGTCGAGGTCCTGGATGGCCTGCATCATGCCCTTGAGCGAATCGCCCATGTCACCGATGCCATCCGTCGCGGTCTTCAGACCCGTCGTCAACTCCTCATACCCTTGACCGAACTTGCCCGACGCATGCTGCGTCTTGAAGTCATTGCCCAGCAGATCATCCACCGCGCTCTTGAGCTGGTCGAGCTGCCCCTGGATGTCATCGCGAGCAGCGCTCAGCTTGT
>NZ_SSSN01000005.1 GCF_004801905.1 Orlajensenia flava
TGACAGCGCCGATGGTACTGCAGGGGAGACCCTGTGGGAGAGTAGGACACCGCCGAACACAACCATACGAAATGGCCACCCGACACCGGGTGGCCATTTCGCATTTAACGCATCTGCGTTCCAGACAACACAACAGCGCTTCCCCCAGCAGGGAGATAATGACGGGTGGCGACCGCCGAGACGAGAAGGTGCACACCGTGAGCGATTTCTCCGCGACAGGTCCCCGAGAGGGCGACGACCGAAAGCCCTGGGAGAAGCGAACCGACGCCGGCCGGTCGAGCGAACCGCGCGGGCAGCGGCCCGAGCGCAAGCCCTACGAGAAGCGCGACTCCGGTTCTCCTCGCAGCGGCGGCGCGCCGCGTCGCGATGGTGAGCGGAAGCCGTGGGAGAAGCGCGATGGGGCGTCCTCTGGTGCGCCGCGCCGCGATGGCGACCGCAAGCCCTACGAACGTCGTGATGGTGGTGGGCCTCGTCCCGATGGTGAGCGGAAGCCATGGGAGAAGCGGGATGGTGCCGCCTCGTCGGGTGCGCCGCGCCGTGACGGTGACCGTAAGCCGTATGAGCGTCGGGATGGCGCCGCACCCCGTCGTGATGGTGGGGAGCGGAAGCCGTGGGAGAAGCGTGATGGTGCCGCTTCGTCGGGTGCGCCTCGTCGTGATGGCGACCGTAAGCCTTATGAGCGTCGTGATGGGGCTGCGCCCCGTCGGGACGGTGGCGAGCGGAAGCCGTGGGAGAAGCGCGATGGCGCCTCCTCTGGTGCGCCCCGTCGTGATGGTGGTGAGCGGAAGCCGTGGGAGAAGCGCGATGGCGCGTCCTCGAGTGCGCCGCGCCGTGATGGCGACCGTAAGCCGTACGAGCGTCGGGATGGCGCGGCTCCTCGTCGGGATGGTGAGCGGAAGCCGTGGGAGAAGCGTGATGGCGCGTCCTCTGGTGCGCCGCGCCGTGATGGTGACCGGAAGCCGTATGAGCGTCGTGATGGGGCTGCGCCTCGCCGGGATGGTGGCGAGCGGAAGCCGTGGGAGAAGCGCGACGATCGTGGTGGAGAAAGGCTGTGGACGCGCGCTGGCGCCCCGGCGCGCGGCGATCGTGACGCCCACTACGAGGAGCAGGAACTCACCGAGGAGCAGCGTCGTCAGCACGAGTTGCGTTCGGTGCGTCCGCGCCACGACGACCCCGACCTGCCGTTCGACGTCCAGGCCGATGAGCTCGACCGCGTCGCCCGCAATGAGTTGAAGACCCTCACCAAGGACAACGCCGAGTGGGTGGCCAAGCACCTCGTCATGGCCGTTCGACTCATCGACGAGGATCCCGAGCTCGCGCACCGGCACGTGCTCTCGGCGGCGCGTCGAGCCGGACGCATCGCTATCGTGCGCGAGACCCTCGCGATCACGGCCTACGCAACGGGCGACTTCGCCCTGGCCCTCCGCGAGCTGCGCACCTTCCGCCGCATCTCGGGCAAGGACGACCAACTTCCACTCATGGTCGACAGCGAGCGCGGCGTCGGTCGCCCTGATCGTGCGCTCGAGCTCGGCCGATCCGTCGACCGCTCGACCCTCGCCCCCGGAGTCCAGGTGGCCCTGGCCATCGCGATGTCGGGTGCGCGCCTCGATCTCGGGCAGACGGATGCCGCGCTCGGCGAGCTCGAGATCGCCCAGCTCGACCCGAACACGGCGTTCTCCTACAGCCCCGAGTTGTTCGACGCCTACGGAGACGTGCTCGAAGATCTCGGCCGCGACGAGGATGCTGCGCTCTGGCACGGCCGAGCAGAACGAGCCGCCGAGGCCATCGCCCGCCGGGACGGCGAGGACGACGAGATGATCGAGGTCATCGAGGAGGACCTCGGCGACGACGAGACGCTGGGCCAGGAGCAGGGCATACCGCTCGAAACGACGTCGGACGAACACGCCGAAGACGTCGAGGACGACGCCGAGCACGACGTTGACGCGGCGCCCCTTGACGAGGCCGACGACATCGAGCCGGTCGAGATCGATTCGGCCGACGCCGATTCGGACGACGCAGATTCAGTCGACACTGCCGAGGACGACGAGTCCCCCTCGGCCGTCGCCGACGAAACCGACGCCGACGCCGACCGAGACGACACCGAGCGCGATGCGCCGCAGGGCTGACGCGGCGACGCCGCTCGACGGCGTGGATGTGGTCCTGGCCGATCTCGACGGAGTCGTCTACGCCGGTGCGCACGCCATCCCGCACGCGGTCGAGTCGCTGAACGCGGCAGCGGCATCCGTTCGGGTCGGCTACATCACCAACAACGCCTCTCGCACCGATGCCATGGTCGCCGAGCACCTCCGGGAGCTCGGTCTGCGTGCCCAGCCGACGGACGTCGTGACGTCACCGCAGGCCGCCATGACCGTCCTCAACGGGCTGGTGCCGCCGGGTTCGACGGTCCTCGTCGTCGGCGGCGACGGTCTGGTCGACGAGCTGCAGAAGGCCGGGTTCGCCGTCACGCGGTCGGCCGACGACGCGCCGGCGGCCGTCATCCAAGGGTTCGCGCCCGAGGTGGGCTGGGCCCAGTTGGCCGAGGCCTCCTACGCCCTCGCAGACAACGCGCTGCCGTGGGTGGCGACCAACACCGACTGGACCATTCCCCAGGCCCGCGGGATCGCCCCGGGCAACGGGACGCTGGTCTCGGCGGTGCACACCGCGGTCGGGCGGCTGCCGGTCGTCGCGGGAAAGCCCGAGGTGCCCATCTTCACCGAGGCGGTGACACGCTTCGGCGCGCGGCATCCGCTGTTCATCGGCGATCGACTCGACACGGACATCCTCGGCTCGACCCGGGCCGGCATCGCGTCCGTGCTCGTGCTTACGGGCATCGACCGGGCGAAGCAACTGCTCGCCGCCGTGACCGACCAGCGTCCGACGTTCATCCTCGACGACCTCCGCGGGCTGAGCGCTCCCTACCCGCCGACGGAGCTGACGGATGACGGCCGCTCCGCGACCGTGGGCCGCGCCCGCGTCGTGCTCGACGGCGACGACGTCGTCATCCGACGCGGCGGCGACGGTGGCATCGACCTGCTGCGCGCGGCGTGCGCCGTGATCTGGAACTCGGGTCGGGCGATCTACGGCCTGAACGTGCCGGAGTCCCTCTACCGCT
The DNA here is from genome assembly GCF_004801905.1 of Orlajensenia flava. Classification (GTDB taxonomy): domain Bacteria; phylum Actinomycetota; class Actinomycetes; order Actinomycetales; family Microbacteriaceae; genus Orlajensenia; species Orlajensenia flava. The sequence goes on from NZ_SSSN01000005.1 coordinate 3,113, forward strand.
GAGGCGACTCCCAGACTGAGCGCGAGCCTCGCCGTAGGGTGGATGATTCATCGAAACGGGAGGTGGGATGAACATGGATGTCGCGTGGAATGCGTGGTGGGGATTGGCCGTGGGCGTGGTGGCCGCGATCGTGGCGGCCTTCGTGGTCGTCGCGATCGCTCGGCAGATCGCCCGGGCGGCCGGACGCCGCAAGGAGTGGCCGGGCATCCTGGTGCGCCGGGCGCGGTGGCCGTTCCGGTTGCTCCTCGTCGTGGTGGGCGTCTGGATAGCCATCGTCGTGACGATGCCCGCGACCCCGATGCGCGGCAGCATCGAGCACGTGTTCCTCATCGCGACCATCGCGATCGGATCGTGGTTCGCCTGCGAGCTCGTCCTGTTCGCGATGGATCTCAGCACGTCGCGCTATCGCATCGACGTGGCAGACAACCGCGTGGCCCGGCGCATCCGCACGCAGATCGCGATCCTGCGCCGACTGGTCGTCGTCATCACGGTGATCGTGGCCACCGGCGGCATCCTCCTCAGCTTCCCCGAGGTGCGCGTCGTGGGGGCGAGCGTGCTGGCATCCGCTGGGCTGGTCTCCGTGGTCGCCGGCCTCGCCGCGCAGTCCACGCTCGCCAACCTGTTCGCGGGCATCCAGTTGGCCTTCAGTGAGGCGATCCGCGTCGACGACGTGGTCGTGGTCGAGGGTGAGTGGGGCCGCATCGGCGAGATCACCCTCAGCTACGTCGTGGTCAACCTGTGGGACGAGCGCACCCTCGTGCTGCCGTGCACCTACTTCACCACCAAGCCGTTCCAGAACTGGACCAGGCAGGGCAGCGCGCTCATGGGCGCCGTCGAGATGGACCTCGACTGGCGCATTGCGCCGCAGCGGATGCGCGAGCACCTGGCCGATGTGCTCGCGCGCACCGATCTGTGGGACAAGCGGGCGTCGGTGCTGCAGGTGACGGATGCGATCGGCGGCTATGTGCGCGTGCGCATCCTCGTGACCGCCGTGGACGCGCCCACCCTGTTCGACCTGCGCTGCCAGGTGCGCGAGGAGATGGTCGACTGGATCCGCGAGCAGACCCCCTCCGCGATTCCTCATCAACGCGTGCGCGTGGAGGGCGTCGACGAGAGGGACCCCGAGGCTCCCGTGCGCGTCGCGCCTCAGCGTCGCAGCGCCTCGGTCTTCGAGCAGTTCCCCGTGCGGCAGGAACCGGCGACGGTCACGGGTGAGCAGGCCCGGCTGTTCTCGGGCTCGCCGGAAGCCGAGGAGCGCGCGAGCCTCTTCACGTCGGCGATGCCGGTCGTCGACCAGGCGAAGCTCGAGGAATCGGAGGCGGCCCGCGACGGGCGCGCCGCCTCCGATTGATGCCGGCTCGAGACCGGCGCACTCCCGACTGATGCCGGCTCAGTTGGCCCGCGCGCGCAGGTCCTTGCGGAGGATCTTGCCCGCCGTCGACTTCGGCACGAGGTCGATGAACTCGACGGCCCGCACCTTCTCGTAGGGAGCGACTCGCTCGGCGACGTAAGCCTTGACGGCCTCCTCGTCGAGGTCGGCATCGGGCTGCACGACCACGAACGCCTTCGGGATCTCCTGCCCGTCCGCGTCGAGCACGCCGACGACCGCGGCATCCGCGATCTGAGGGTGCGTGAGGAGCACTGCTTCCAGCACGGCGGGTGCGACCTGGTAGCCCTTGTACTTGATGAGCTCCTTCAGCCGGTCGACGATGTAGAACGAGCCGTTGGCCGTCACGGTGGCGATGTCGCCCGTGTGCAGCCAGCCATCGGTATCGAGCGTGCGCCCGGTCGCCTCGTCGTTGCCGAGGTAGCCCTGCATCACCTGCGGTCCGCGCACCCACAGCTCGCCCGCCGGGCTCTGTCCCTCATCGGGGATCTCGACATCCGCTCCGCTCTCGACGTCGACGATGCGGCCCTCTGTGCCGGGGAGCAGGATGCCGATGCTCGAGCGATCGATATCCGTGCGGTCGACGGGGATCGAGTGCGACACGGGGCTGAGCTCGGTCATGCCGTAGCCCTGGCACACGATGCAGTCCAGCCGGTCGGCGACGGCCTTCGCGAGGGCACCGTCGAGCGGGGCCGCTCCCGAGAAGATCACCTTGACGCTGGAGAGGTCGAACTCGGCGACCAGCGGGTGCTTGGCGAGTGCCACCGCGATGGGAGGGGCGATGAAGATCCAGGTGCAGCGCGTGTCCCGCACGATGCGCAGGAACTCCGGCAGGTCGAACTTGGGCATCGTCACGAGGGCCGCGCGCTGCTTGATCGCGAAGTTCAGCAGCACCGTCATCCCGTAGATGTGGAAGAACGGGAGCACCGCGAGCACGCGATCGCCCTCGACGAGGCCGATCGACGAGCTGGACTGGCAGACGTTGGCGATGAGGTTTCGGTGACTGAGGCGCACACCCTTCGGGTGGCCGGTGGTGCCCGACGAGTACGGGAGAACGGCCGTGTGGGTCGCCGGGTCGAATGACACCTCGGGCGCCGGACGGCCCTCGCCGAGGAGGTCACGGAGGGACGGATGTCCGTCGGCGCCGTCGAGCACGATCACGTGGTCATCCGGGATGCCCCGGGCGGCCGCCGCCTGCGCGGCGCCGGGCAGGAGCGGCGACACGGTGAACAGCCAGTGCGCGTCGGCGTCCGTGAGCTGGCGGCCGATCTCCTCGGGCGTGTAGAGGGAGTTGATGGTGGTGGCGGTGGCACCGGACCGGAGGATGCCGTGGAAGACCGTGGCGAACGCCGGGACGTTGGGGCACAGCAGGGCGACGACGTCGCCCACGCCGATTCCGCGAGCCGCGAGGGCGCCGGCGAGCAGGTTGATCTGTCCGACGAGCGAGCGATAGGTGGTCTCAGCCCCCGAGGGCCCGTCGATGAGGGCGATGGAGTCGAGCTCGTGCTCGGTCAGGTCACCGAACAGGTACTCGTAGATCGAGACCGCGGGGATCTCGACGTCGGGAAGAGGGCTGTGCACCATGGGATCTCCTTTGATCGTGTGGTTCCATCATCACCCGGATCGCCGGTCGATGCATACGCACGGAGCGTCGAGACCCCCACCTGTTCGGGGGTGTCCTTCGCGTCGCAGGGCGAACGCGGGTCAGGCGGAGGCGAGGGTGCGCTGGATCGCGCTGGTGAAGAACGCCAGACCGTCGACGCCCGATCGCATGGCGAGAGCCGTGTCGGGTCCGAAGCCCGGCTCGGTCGCGTGCTCGGGGTGCGGCATGAGTCCAACGACGTTGCCGCGCTCGTTGCAGATGCCGGCGATGTCGCGGAGGGATCCGTTGGGATTCACGTCGACGTAGCGGAACACCACGCGCCCCTCCCCCTCCAGGCGGTCGAGCACGTCGTCGCTCGCGACGAACCCGCCTTCTCCGTTCTTGAGCGGGATGGTGATCTCCTGCTCCCCGGTGAAGTCGGTGGTCCAGGCGGTGTCGGTGTTCTCGACCCGGAGCACCTGGTCACGGCAGATGAACGAGCCGTGGTCATTGCGGATCAGGCCGCCCTCGAGCAGGTGGGCCTCGGTGAGCATCTGGAAGCCGTTGCAGATGCCGAGCACGGGCATGCCCGCGTTCGCCGCGTCGATGACCTCGGTCATGATGGGCGACAGGCTCGCGATGGCTCCGCAGCGTAGGTAGTCGCCGTAGCTGAAGCCGCCGGGCAGGACGAGGGCGTCGACGCCCTCGAGGTCGTGGGAGCCGTGCCAGAGCGCGACGGGCTCGGCGCCGGCGAGGCGGACGGCGCGCTGCGCATCCCGATCGTCCAGCGAGCCGGGAAACGTGATGACGCCGATGCGGGTGCTCATCCGCGGTCCTCGACCACGTGGATGCCGACGACGTCCTCGATGACGCCGTTCGAGAGGATGTCCTCCGCGACCTGCCGTACCTCGGCGAGGGTGGCTTCATCCGCCGCGCCGTCGACCGTGATCTCGAAGCGCTTGCCGATACGGACGCCCGTGAAGGTGCTCCGCCCGAGTCGAGCGAGTGCCCCGGCCACCGCCTTCCCCTGCGGATCGAGCAGTTCGGCCTTGGGCATGACGTCGACGACGATCGTGGGCACCGGGTATCTCCGTCCGGAGTCGAGAAGGGGGTACGTCGATTCTACCGGTCGGCCTCGTGGCCGCGGACGGTGCTGCGAGCCGACTCTGGCGGGTCTCCGTCGCGGACGGTAATGTCGCCAGCAACCAGCCAGATGAAGGAGTCGCCATGCCGATCGGACCCGTGGAAGTGATGGTCCTCACGTTCACCGACGCCGCGGGACCCGCTCAGATCGCCGGTGAACTCGAGAAACTCGTCGACGGCGGCAAGATCGCCGTCATCGACGCCGTCATCGTGACCCGGGGCGCCGACGGCACCGTCGAGGCCCACGACCTCGAAGAGGACGAGGTGCCCGGTTTCGAGCGCATCGCCCCCGACCCGCGGGACCTGCTCAGCGACTCGGACGCCGAGATCGTCGGCGAGGCGCTGGAGCCCGGATCGGTGGCCCTCGTGCTGGCCATCGAGCATCGCTGGGCGTTCGGCTTCTACGAGAAGCTGCGCGAAGCGGGCGGCGAGATCGCGTTGCACGTGCAGATCGATCACGAGGACGCCGTCGCGGCGCTCGTGGACTAGGGAGGGACGAGACATGCTCATCGGACGCCGCTTCGGCCGCCCAGGACTCATCGGCACCGTCGCTCGGACGGCGGTGATCACGGGAACCGCCGCCATGACCGCTGGCGCCATCTCCCACCACCAGCAGCAGAAGTACGCGACGCAGCAGGAGGCCGCCGCCTACGAGCAGGCCGAAGCGGCTCAGCCGGCCGCGGCACCCGCTCCGTCGGCGCCCGCCGCATCCGGAGACCCGCTGATGGACAAGCTCACCCAGCTGGCGTCCCTGCACGCGAGCGGCGTGCTGACAGATGCCGAGTTCAGCGAGGCGAAGGCGAAGCTGCTGGCGAGCTGATCGCTCTCGTCTGACGCGCTCGGCTACGCGGCCCTGGGCGCCGGTCGTCGTGGCCAGGTGGCGGCCCGCGTCGCGTCGTCGCAGCGCGCCCAGTGGCCCGAGCGGATGCGCGTTATTGCACGGCGGCGTGTCGGGATGCGCGTTATCGCACCGAACTGGCTCAGCGCTGTTTCACGCAGTCGGTCGCTTCTCAACGGATGCGTTATTGCACGGCGGTGCGTCGGGATGCGCGTTATTGCACCGAACTGTCCGAGCGCTGTTCACGCCAGTCGGTCGCTTCTCAACGGATGCGCGTTATTGCACGGCGGTGCGTCGGGATGCGCGTTATCGCACTGAATTGCGCCCGCAGGAGTCCGCGTCGGATGCCCGCAGCGCGAGCGGATGCGCGTTATGGCACGGTGGCGCGAGCGGATGCGCGTTATGGCACCGCGGCCGCGCCACGATCGGCCTACGTCGTCTTGACAACGACCGAGTTCCGCGCGTAATATTCCAGCTGGAATAATCGACGCGGAAGACATCACCATGGCCGAACTCACCCCTCTGGGGCTTGCAGCGCTTGCGCTGCTCGCTGAGCGACCCATGCATCCGTACGAGATGTACCAGACCCTCGTGCATCGGCGTGAGGACCGCAACGTCAAGGTGCGCCCCGGCTCGCTCTATCACGCCGTCGATCGACTCTCCCGGACCGGGCTCGTCGATGCGGTCGGGGTCGACCGCGGGGGCAACCGTCCCGAGCGCACCAGCTACGCCATCACGGATGCGGGGCGCGCCGCGCTTCACGCTCGTGTCGCGTTCATGCTCGCGACCCCGGCCGAGGAGTTCCCCGAGTTCCGGCACGCCATCGCCGAGGCCCACAACCTCCCGATCGACGAGGTCGCGGCTCTCATCCGCTCGCGGCTGTCCGTGATGCACGACCACCTGCACGACCTCGAGGTCGCCCGCAGCGTCGTCGCAAGCAAGGGCATCCCCCACCGTTTCTGGCTCGACCTGAGCTACCAGATCTCCCTCCTGCACGCAGACATCGCGTGGCTCGAGGAGCACATCACCCGAATCGAAGCCGGCGACATCTCGTGGACCGACTCGATTCCCGAACACCTCACAGAAAAGAATCACTGATGGAGAACATCACCAAGCCATGGCCGGCCCTCTGGGCCCTCGTCATCGGCTTCTTCATGATCCTGGTCGACTCGACCATCGTGTCGATCGCCAACCCCACCATCCTGCGCGAGCTGCACACCGACATCACGGCCGTGCTGTGGGTCACCAGTGCCTACCTGCTCGCCTACGCGGTTCCGCTGCTCATCACCGGTCGCCTCGGCGATCGCTTCGGCCCGAAGCGCATCTACCTCATCGGCCTCGTGATCTTCACGCTCGCCTCGCTGTGGTGCGGGCTTTCGGGTGACATCGGAACGCTCATCGCCGCTCGTGTCGTTCAGGGCCTCGGCGCCGCGCTCATGACGCCTCAGACGATGGCCGTCATCACCCGCATCTTCCCGCCCGCCAAGCGCGGAGCCGCGATGGGTCTGTGGGGTGCCGTCGCCGGTATCGCAACCCTCGTCGGCCCGATCCTCGGCGGCGTGCTCGTCGACTCGCTCGGCTGGGAGTGGATCTTCTTCGTGAACGTCCCCGTCGGCGTCATCGCGTTCATCCTGGCCTGGCGCCTGGTGCCGAACCTCACGACGCACGCTCACAGCTTCGACTGGCTGGGCGTCGCGCTCAGCGCCGTCGGCATGTTCCTCGTCATCTTCGGCATCCAGGAGGGCGAGACCTACGACTGGGGCACCATCACCGGCCCGATCACCGTCTGGGGACTGATCATCGTCGGCGTCGTCGTGCTCGTGGCCTTCGTGGTCTGGCAGCGCTTCAACAAGAAGGAGCCGCTGCTTCCGCTCGATCTCTTCAAGGACCGCAACTTCGCGCTGTCCAACGCGGCGATCACCGTGGTCGGCCTCGCGATCGTCGCCATGCCGCTCCCGTTGGCGTTCTACTACCAGGTGGCCCGCGGACTCGAGCCCACCCAGGCCGCCCTCATGCTGGTGCCGATGGCCGTCGTCTCCGGCGTCATGGCCCCCTTCATCGGCCGCCTCACCGACAAGGTCAACCCCAAGTGGATCGCCTTCGCTGGCTTCGTCATCGTCGCGCTGGCGCTGTCCTGGTACGCGCTCATCATCACGCCCGACATCGAGCTGTGGATCCTGCTCATCCCCTCCGCCGTCCTCGGGCTCGGCATGTCGGGCATCTGGGCACCGCTCGCCTCGACCGCGACCCGCAACCTGCCTCCACGCCAGGCTGGAGCGGGCTCCGGCGTCTACAACATGACTCGCCAGGTGGGCTCCGTGTTCGGAAGCGCGGCGATCGCAGCGCTGCTGAACGCTCGTCTCGCGGCGAACCTCCCCGGCTTCAGCACGGGCGGGGCCGAGCAGGCGGGCGGCAGCGGCAAGGCTCTCCCCGCTCAGATCGCCGGCGGATTCACGGATGCGATGAGCCAGTCGATGTGGCTGCCGGTCATCGGGTTCGCGGTCGGCGCCGTCCTCGTGCTCTTCTTCGCCAAGCCCAAGCAGACCGTGGCATGGGGCAAGCCCGCGACGGGCGCCGTTCCCGCGCAGGATGCGCCGGTCGTCGATCCGGCCGAGGCTCCGGTCGGAGCGCACGCTGCGGCATCCGTCGCCCCTGACGCTCCTGCCTCGGGACACGTTGCCGGGCACCACGGGGCGCATGCCGCCCCGGTTGCCGCGGCCGGCGAGCACCGCGGCGCGCACGTCGCTGCCCCGGTCGAGTAACCGGTCGACACCCGCGAGAGCCCGTCCCGATGATTCGGGCGGGCTCTCGCTCGTTCGCGGGTAGCCTCGGCGCATGGACTACACGGTTCGCACGACAACGGAGGACGACTGGGCGGCGTACCGCGCCACCCGGCTCGAGATGCTCGCGGACTCGCCGAGCGCCTTCGGAACCACGCTGGCCGAGGCCCTGGTACAGGATGAGGCGTTCTGGCGCCGACGCGCGAGTGGGGCCACCTCCTTCACGGTCGTCGCCATCGCGGAGGACGGACGCTGGCTCGGCTCCATGTCCGGCGTCGTCGACCTCGAGCGGGCGACGCCGGTCCCGCTTCTCGTGGCGGTCTACGTGACTCCGGATGTGCGCGGCTCGGGTGTCGCCGACGACCTGCTCGAGGCCGTCGAAGCGTGGGCTGCCGAGCGCGGCGAGGCTCTGTTCCTCGATGTGCACGACGCCAACGCGCGGGCGATGCGCTTCTACGCGCGCCACGGCTACGAGCGCACCGGCCACGCGTATCCGCATCCGCGGGATCCCGGCCTGGAGGTCGAGATGAGACGGATGCTGGTGTAGCGCCGTCCGCTCGATGAGCGCATGGCAGAGTGGGCGGATGAGCTCGCGTACCGTCTGCATCACGGGGGTCGGCCGTCGTAACGGAATCGCACGGGGCATCGCCCTTCGCCTCGCGGCGGACGGGTGGGATGTCGCGTTCAACTACTGGGGCGCCTACGACTCCCGGATGGCGCTCGGCGGTGATCCCGAAGACCCCGACGACATCGCGGACGAGCTGCAAGCGCTCGGTCGGCGGGTCGTCGCGGTCGAGGCCGACCTGGCCGATCCGGCGGCACCGGACGCGTTCATCGCCGAGGCGGAGCGCCTTCTCGGCCCCGTCTCCGCCCTGGTGATGGCGCACTCGGAGTCGGTCGACTCCGGCATTCTCGACACGTCGGTCGAGGCGTTCGATCGGCATTTCGCCGTCAACACCCGGGCGGCGTGGCTCCTGATCGCCGCGTTCGCGCGCCGGATCCCGACGGATGGCGGGTCGATCGTCGCGCTGACGAGCGACCACACCGTCTTCAACCTCCCCTACGGAGCGAGCAAGGGCGCGCTCGACCGCATCGTCATCGCCGCCGGGCGTGAGCTCGGACACCTCGGCATCTCGTCCAACGCGCTGAACCCGGGCCCGATCGACACCGGGTGGATGTCGGACGAGATTCGGGCCTCCGCCCTCGCCCGCCAGCCGACGGGCCGTCTCGGGACGCCCGACGACATCGCGAACACGGTGGCGTTCCTCGTCTCGCCCGAGGGGCGGTGGGTGACGGGCCAGCTCCTGAAGAGCGACGGCGGCTTCTCGATCTGAGGTGTCGCCCAACGCAGACCGTATCGTGTCTCTCGTGAGCGATCCGTTCGGTCTCGGCAAGATGCTTCCGCGTGCGGCGGGACGCGTGGTCGTCAATGTCCCCGTCTCAGCCGTTCCCGAGTTCGTCGACCACGCGGTTCACACCATCCCCCATCTCGTGGTGACCGAACTGGACGATGACGCAGCCGCAGTGGTTCGTCGAACGACCCTGGCGATGCGCGCACTGAGGATCGAGTTGACGTTCACCGACCTGGGCGACGGGATGACCGCTGTCGACGCCCTCGCGAACTGGTCGAGCTCATTCGATCCGCTGGCAGCTCCGGATGCGACGGTGCGGGCCATCCTCGCCGCGATCACAGTCGCGGCATCCGCCCGGTGATCCGTCGTCAGCCGAGGCCGACCTCTTCGCGCAGCACCGCGAGCAGCACGTCCCGGGTCGCGGCCATCCCGTCGTAGGTCTCCTCGAAGCTCGTCGACAGCGGAGAGAGGCCGATGCGCAGGCCGCCCGGATCGCGGTAATCGGGAATGACGTCCTGCTCCCAGAGCGCGGCGGTGACCCGGCGCATCGCGGGGTGCGACAGGGTGACGTGGCCACCCCGTCGAGCGGCATCGCGTGGTGAGGCCACGCTCACGCCGAGCGGCGCCAGCCATTCGTCCGCCAGCGTGATGGCGAACTCGGTGAGCGCCACCGACTTCTCACGCACCGCGGCGATGCCGCATCCGGCGATCATGTCGATGGTGTCGCGCATCGCGATCATCGCGAGCACAGGCGGTGTGCCGCTGAGGAACCGACGCAGGCCGCTCGACGGCAGGTATTCGGGCCCCATCGAGAACACGTCCGCGGCTCCCATCCACCCTTGGATCGGCTGGCTGAGGACGGCCTGCAGGTCGGCGCGCACATAGCTGAATGCGGGCGACCCCGGGCCGCCGTTGAGGTACTTGTACGTGCAGCCCACGGCCAGGTCGACCCCCCAGGTGTCGAGCTCGATGGGGACCGATCCGGCGGAGTGGCACAGGTCCCACAAAACGAGCGCGCCGGCGTCGTGTGCGACGCGCGTGATGCCGCCGACGTCGGCCAGGAACCCCGAGCGGTACGCCACCTGACTCACCACCACGAGTGCGGTCTGTGGTCCGACCACGGATGCCACCTGCTCGACCGACACCCCGCCGGTGGGGTCGGAGACGATCCACCGCAGCGTCATGCCCCGCTCGGCAGCGATGCCCTCGAGCACGTAGCGGTCGGTCGGGAAGTTGTCGGTGTCGAGGACGATCTCAGTGCGGGCGCCGTCTCCGGCGAGGCGGGCGTCCGACGCAGCACGTGCCAGCTTGTACAGCAGCACGGTCGTCGAGTCGCCGATGAAGGTCTGGCCGGGCGCTGCCCCCAGACACGCGAACGCGAGGGCGTCACCGGTGTTGAACGGCAGCTCCATCCACGATTCGTCCCAGCCGCGGATGAGGCGTCCGCCCCACTGGTCGGCGATGAAAGCCTGAATGCTCTCCGCGCTCCCGACGGTCGGTCGCCCGAGAGAGTTGCCGTCGAGGTAGGCGACGAGCCCGTCGCTCGCGATGAAGTTGCGACGCAGGTGCGCGAGCGGGTCGGCGCGATCCATGCGCCGGGCGAACGCGAGGCGCTCGTCGTGGCCTTCCGTCATGGCAGGGTCTCCTCGAGGTAGTCGATGGTCGTGCCGCGGGCGCCGGCCAGCCAGGAGGCGGTCTCCTCGGCCGTTTCGGGTGGGACTCCGGGGATCCACGCCAGCCGTGGGCCGATCGCCGGCGGATTCCACACGCCCGCGATGCTCGCGACGAGGGCATCCCGGTCGATGCCGGCTGCCGCCATCGCAGCCAACTCCCGGGTGTTGACGCCGATGGGCAGCGCTCCGTTTCCGAGGTCTGTCCCGTAGCGGATTCGGGCCCCGGCGGCAGCGACGCGGCGCAGGTTGTCCTGAGCGGTCTCGAAGGCGGAATCGGGCTCCCCCCAGCCGTGGATGTCGAGGGTCGAGATGACGGCGGTGCCCGCGCGGGACATCCGTTCGATGACGTCGTCGTCGAGTCGTTCCGTGAACGGGGTGTGGGCGAAGACGTTCACCCCCGCGTCCAGGGCCAGGCGAGCCGTCCCCGCTCCCTGCGTGTGCGCAGCCACCGGCACGCCGTGTGCCCGCGCCGCCGAGACGATCGCGGCGAGCAACTCGGCACTCGGCACGGGGCCGGCGTCGCTGTTGACGGTGACCTTGATGACGGATGCGCCCAGCCCGATCTGCGCGCGAACCGCCGCCTCCGCGTCGGCAGGGGATGCGAGCTGGACGGTTGCACCGGGCGGAGCCCATTCGCTGCGGGACGGGTAGCCGCCGACGCACGTGAGCAGGGCGCCCGCTATGCGGATCTCGGGCAGCGTCGACCCGGGGAAGCTGCTCTCGGTGTGCCAGGTCGACGCTGCCTGCGGCTCCCAGCCGAGGTCGACGACGCTGGTGATGCCCGCCGGCAGCAGTGCATCGGCGTCGATCAGGCCGAGGTGCACGTGGTGATCGCTGAGTCGCGGGAAGAGGGTGCCGGGCACCTCGATGTCGGCGGGCTCCTCGCTGCCGAGCGGGTGCAGCAGGCCGTCGTGCAGTCGGAACGAGCAGCGGCCCCGCCATCCGCCCGCCCAGTACTGCCGAGCGCCGATCACGGAGCCCTCGACGATCATCGAGGCGGGCCCATCCGGAGTCGGCACGTCACTGAGGCCGCCCGGTCACTGGCCGATCGCGGTGCGCACCGCGTACAGCTCCGGGAAGAAGGTCAGCTCGAGGGCCTTCTGCAGGAAGCTCGCTCCCGTCGATCCGCCCGTTCCGGTCTTCATGCCGATGGTGCGTTCGACGGTCTTCAGGTGTCGGAAGCGCCAGAGCTGGAAGTTGTCCTCCAGGTCGACGAACTCCTCGCAGGCCTCGTAGGCGGCCCAGTTCTCGCGTGCATCCTCGTAGATGCCGGTGAACACGGGCACGAGCTCGGGGTGGAAGACCCAGGCCTCCGTGACGTCGCGATCGAGCACGGCCTGCGGGATGTCGTAGCCCGCGCGCGCGAGGTATCGCAGGAACTCGTCGTAGATGCTCGGCTCGTCCAACAGGCGCGCGAGCAGCTCGTGGGCTGCGGCATCCGACTCGAAGACGCTCAGCATGCGGCGGTTCTTGTTGCCGAGGACGAACTCCACGGCGCGGTACTGCCACGACTGGAATCCGCTCGAGTTGCCGAGGAAGCCGCGGAACTCGCCGTACTCCGTCGGCGTGAGCGTCGCCAGCACCGACCACTGCTCGGTCAGCGTGCGCTGGATGTGCTTGACACGCGCGATGCGCTTGAGCGCCTGAGGCAGCTCGTCGGCGCGCAGCAGGTCGCGGGCGCTCGCGAGCTCGTGCAGGACGAGCTTGAGCCAGAGTTCGGTGGTCTGATGCTGCACGATGAACAGCAGCTCGTCGTGGTGCTCGGGCTCGCTGACCGGATGCTGTGCGGCGAGCAGCGTGTCGAGGTCGAGGTAGCCGCCGTAGCTCATGCGGTCGCGGAAGTCGGTGACGATGCCCGCGTCGAACTCGCGGGTGTTCCTGTCGACGGCCACGGATGCCTCCTCAAGCTCCCGCATCAGCCTACGCGTGCCCGATCGGACCCGGCGTGGAATGCGCGCGATCGACTCCGGGTTGCTCCCACCATGGACACTCTCTACACAGCTGAAGCACTCTCCACCGGCGAAGGACGCAATGGTCACGTTCGCTCGACCGACGGGCGGGTCGACCTCGACATGGCGGTCCCCCGCGAGATGGGCGGATCGGGTGAGGGTGCCAACCCCGAGCTGCTGTTCGCCGCCGGCTATGCGGCCTGTTTCCACTCCGCGTTGAATGCCGTCGCGCGGTCGAAGAAGGTGTCGATCCAGGAGTCGACCGTCGGCGGCCGCGTCGAGATCGGGCCCAATGGTGAGGGTGGCTTCCAGCTCGCCGTTCTGCTGGAGGTGTCGATCCCCTCGCTCGATCACGCTCAGGCTCAGGAGCTGGCGGATGCCGCGCACCAGGTCTGCCCGTACTCGAACGCCACACGCGGCAACATCGACGTCACGATCGTCGTCACCGACGACTGAGCGCGGCTGCGGGAGCTCTCAGGCCGAGCGGCGGGTCAGCTTCACCACGGGGATGACCCGGGTGGTCTTCTCCTGATACGCCGCGAAGCCGGGGTTGACGCTGAACTGCTCCCAGGCGGCGTCCCGGTCGCCGCCGGTCAGCACGTCGGCGGTGACCGGAACGGTGGTCACGCCTCCGGACGACCCCGCCTCGATCTCGACCTGCGGGTTCGCCCTCAAGTTGGCCAGCCACGCCGGATTCGTGTCGGCGCCCTGCTTGGACGCTGCGACGTGCCACGAGCCGTCGGGCTGCCCGATGGCCATCACCGGATTCAGCCGCAGCTCGCCCGAGCGTGCGCCGACGGTGTGCAGGATCACCAGCGAGTCGCCGAACCGCTGGGTAGTGCCGCCGTTGCGGCGGAACTCGTCGATGATCTGTGCGTTCCAGTCGGACATGCGTGCCTGCTTTCGTCGGGCTTCGGGGTCAGTCCGCGGTGCGGACGTGGATGAGGTTGTCCCACGGGTCGTCGAACGCGAGGGATCGGCCGTCGTCGCGGGTCTGGAGTCCGTGGTGCCGCATCCGCTCGCCGAGAGCCCCGAGATCGTCGAGGCGCGGAACGATGATGTCGACCCGGCCGAGGCCGAGCGCCGGGCCACGCCTGCCGGCGCCGCGGCTGTTCCACGTGTTCATCGCCATGTGGTGGTGGTAGCCGCCGGCCGAGACGAAGAGCGCCTGGTCGCCCATGCTCGCGGTGGTCTCGAAGCCCAGGCGGTCCACGTAGAACTCGCGGGCGCTCGGGATGTCGCCGACGGAGAGGTGGACGTGCCCGACGACGGCTGCTCCGATGCGCGGGTCGGCGATGGTCTCGTCGGTGAGGTGTGCTCGCAGGTACTCGTTCGGATCCAGGAACAGCGTGCCCATCTCGATACTGCCGTGCGCCCAGCTCCATCCGCTGCGGTCGCGGTCCCAGTAGAGTTCGACGCCGTTGCCCTCGGGGTCGGTGAAGTAGAAGGCCTCGCTGACGAGGTGGTCGGCACTGCCCGCGAAGGTGCCCGGATGGAGCGTCGCTACGGAGTACACGGCGGCGGCGAGGGCGGCCTGAGAATCGAACACGATAGCGGTGTGGAACAGGCCGGCACTGCGCGGCTCTGCGGAACGGAGCTCGGGTGCGTGCTCGAGGATGACGACCGGTGTCGTGCCTCGCCCGAGGACAGCTGTGGAGCCGTCATTCGCGAGAAGATCGAGGGTGACGGCGTCGCGGTAGTAGGCGATCATCCCGTCGAGGTCGCCGACGCGCAGGGTCACGGCGCCCATCCCGGTGTCGGGGGCGAGGAGGTCGGTGGTCGATCGGGTCACGGCTCGTACAACGGATGCCGCCGCGCCGCTATTCCGGCGAGGTCCGAGCGCGTCGTCAGTCCTGGTGCAGCTGCACGAGGTTGCCGCATCCGTCGTCGAAGATCGCCGACGTGCCCCATTCGGTGTTGACGGGTTCGCCGCGGAACACGATGCCCTCCGCCACGAGTCGCTCGTGCTCGGCGAACACGTCGGGCACCCCGAACACGATCGCGGGGATCTCCGCCGCGTGGAGTCCCTCGCGGTAGGCGCGTGCGATGGGGTTGTCGCTGGGTTCGAGCAGCAGGCCTACCCCGTCGACGTCGCCCGGCGCGCGCACGATGTAGAGGTGATGATCGGGCATCGCGAGGAGCTCCTCGAAGCCGAGAGTCTCGGTGTAGACCGAGAAGGCCGCCGCGGGATCGAGCACGTGGATGCTGCACATCTTCACTCGCATGACGCCACGGTAACCCGTTCGGGGGGCGACGAGCCGGGGCGCGCCGATCTCAGCCGAGCGCGGCCACGGGATGCTCGGAGGTCAGCCGACCGCGTCGCCCGTGAGGCGTTCGAGCAGCTCGCGATACCGCGCCGCAGTGCGTTCGACGATCTCGCCGGGCAGGGTGGGCGGCGGCGTCACGCCATCGTCCTCCCAGTTGGCGGCGAGCCAGTCGCGCACGATCTGCTTGTCGAAGCTCGCCATCCGCTGCTCGGGAGTCTGGCCGGACTCCCACGCGAAGGCGTCCCAGTAGCGGCTCGAGTCGCTGGTCAGCACCTCGTCGCCGAGTGTCGTCGCGCCGGTATCAGGGTCGCGGCCGAACTCGAACTTGGTGTCCGCGAGGATCACGCCACGGGCCTCCGCCACGGCGGACGCCTCGGCGAAGATCGCGAGCGAGAGGTCGCGCAGCTCGGCGGCGATCTGGGGTCCGACCAACTCCACGGTGCGATCGAAGTCGATGTTCTCGTCGTGCTCGCCGAGCGGCGCCTTGTACGCCGGGGTGTAGATCGGCTCGGGCAGGCGATCGCCGTTCTCGAGGCCGTCGGGCAGGCGGATGCCGCAGACGGTCTGAGTCGCCTGGTACTCCTTCCAGCCGGAACCGGTGAGGTAGCCGCGCACGACGCACTCGATCGGATACATGTCGAGCTTCTTCACGAGCATCGAACGCCCGGCCACCTCGGCGGGGATGACACTGCTGCCGTCGAGCCGATGGTCGGGCACCAGGTGATTGGGAACGGCGAGCCGGTCGAACCACCAGAGGCTGAGGGTCGTGAGCAGTTCGCCCTTGCCCGGGAAGCCGGGCTCGAGCACGTGGTCGAACGCGCTCACCCGGTCGCTGGCGACGACGAGGAGAAGGTCATCGTCCGGGTCGCCGGCGGAGCTCTCGGTTGTGGCCGGGGTGTAGAGATCGCGCACCTTGCCGGAGTAGATGCGGGTGAATCCGGGCAGGTCGTCGGAGGGCGCGTTCACGCGTGACAGTCTACGGAGGCGACCGGCCCGCTCACTCGATGCCTGCGGCGATGTCGGTGCGGTACTGACCGCCCTCGAGGTCGATGCGACCCAGCGCGTCGTAGGCCCGGGCGCGGGCGTCGGCGAAGTCCGCGCCGACAGCGACGACGCTCAGCACCCGCCCTCCCGATGCCAGCGGTGTGCCGTCCCCGCCATCCGTCGTCGCGGCGTGTGCCACGTGCACGCCGTTGACTCCTGCTGCGTCCTGGAGGCCGTGGATCGGCCTGCCCGTCACCGGGGTCTCGGGGTAGTTCTCGCTCGCGAGCACGACAGCGACGGCCACCTGGCGAGAGAACAGCGGCCGCTCGCGGTCGCCGAGCGCACCGGTCGCCGCGTCGTACAGCAGGTCGCTCAGCGGCGTCTCGAGTCGGGGGAGCACCACCTGCGTCTCCGGGTCGCCGAACCGGGCGTTGAACTCGATGACGCGGATGCCGCGATTCGTGAGGATCAGCCCGCAGTAGAGCAGGCCGACGAAGGGCGTGCCCTCGTCGGCGAGGTGGCGGATGGTCGGCAGCGCGATGGTCTCGATCACCTCGTCGACGAAGCGGCGTTCGCTGCCGAACTCGTCGGCCAGCCACGGCAGGGGGGAGTAGGAGCCCATGCCGCCGGTGTTGGGGCCTGCGTCGCCGTCGCCGAGCCGCTTGAAGTCCTGGGCGGGCGAAAGGGGCAGAACGTGCTCGCCGTCACTCAGCAGGAAGAGCGAGACCTCCTGGCCGTCGAGGAACTCCTCGACCAGCACGCCGCCCCGCGGAGCCCACTCGCGCGCGTGACCGATCGCCGCATCACGGTCGTCGGTGACGAGCACCCCCTTGCCCGCGGCAAGTCCGTCGGCCTTGATCACGTATGGCGCACCGACATCGTCGATCGCCGCGATGGCCTCGTCAACCGTCACCGCGCGCACGGCGCGCCCGGTGGGCACCCGGGCGGCATCCATTACGCGCTTGGCGTAGGCCTTGGACCCCTCGAGCTGCGCGGCGGCCTGACTCGGCCCGAAGACGGGGATGCCGGCCGCGCGTACGGCGTCGGCGACTCCCGCGACTAACGGAGCCTCCGGTCCAATGACGACGAGGTCGAACGCGCCATCCAGCGCCAGCGTCGCAACGGCGAGCGGGTCGTTCGCGTCGATGGGGACCGTCGGGACGTCCGCTGCGATGCCGGCGTTTCCGGGCGCTGAGACGATCTCGTGGCCGGCGTTCTCGGCGAGGAGGGCGAGGATGATGGCGTGCTCGCGCGCGCCCGGGCCGAGGACGAGGATCTTCACGGGCTCAAGGGTATCCGCTGGGCGGGCGGGCGCAGATGCGCGTCAGCACCGCGGCTCTGCGGCGCCCGCCCTTCTCGCACGCGACAGAATGGACGTATGGCACGGGCACGCATCGGTGACGCGGAGGGGGCGGCGGCTGTCCGCGCCTGGCGCGCCGATCCCGATGCGGCCTCCCGCGACATCCGGGCGCTCGCGGTGCGTTATTCGCTGCAAGCCCTCGCCGACAAGGTGCCGGGCAACACCGTCGAGGTGCGCGTGCCGCCGTTCGGCGCCGTCCAATGCATCGAGGGGCCTCGGCACACCCGGGGCACGCCTCCGAACGTCATCGAGACGGATGCCGCAACCTGGCTGGCCCTCGCCACCGGCGGCCAGACGTGGGCACAGGCTCTCGCCTCGGGTCGGGTGCACGCCTCGGGTCAGCGAGCCCAGCTCGACGGCCTGCTGCCGCTCGGCTTCGGCTGAACGCTCGATCAGCGCCGACGCGCGGGTCGGCGTCGCCGGATGGCAAGTGCGGGTCGGCGCGGGTGGGAGAATTGCCGGGTGAGCACCGAGCAACCGACCCCGCGTCCTGAGGACGACGAAGCGACGCGCGACGGGGAGTTCGTGGTGCACGGCGACGTCTCCGACGATGGTCCGATCGAGGTCGATCGCGAGGACGCCGTGCTGCGGCGCGCCCCGAAGTACCCGCGCTTCATGATCGCCGGGGCGATCGCCGGAGTGCTCGTGGCCCTCATCCTCACCGTGGCTTTCCCGGCGAACGCGCAATTCAGCCCCGCCCAGGTGTTCGGATTCCTGCTGCTGTTCTTCGCCGTGATCGGCGCGGCGGTGGGCGCGGTGGTCGCGATCCTCGTCGACCGGTCGATGCTGAAGCGGTCGCAGAAGGCGGTCGTCGAGCGTCGATCGACGCATCCGCCCGCCTAGTCGCGCTCGCTCAGCTGAGCTGCGTACGCTCGACCCAGTCGAGGTACTCGGGCGTGACCGTTCCGGTGACGTACTCGCCGGTGAAGCACGACAGGTCGAGTTCGGTGACGCCGCTGCCCTGCATGATCGCCGAGCTGAGGTCGGCGACCTCCTGGTAGATCATGCTGTCGGCTCCGAGCTCCGCCGAGATCTCGGGGATCTTGCGTCCGTGCGCGATGAGTTCCGTCCGCGAGGGCATGTTGATGCCGTACACGTGCGGAAAGCGTACGGGCGGCGCCGCAGACGTGAACGTGACCTTGTTGGCGCCAGCCGCCCGCGCCATCTCGACGATCTCCTTGGACGTCGTGCCGCGCACGATGGAGTCGTCGACGATGAGCACGTTCTTGCCCTTGAACTCAGTTCCCATGGCGTTGAGCTTCTGGCGCACGCTCTTCTTGCGCTGCGCCTGCCCCGGCATGATGAACGTGCGGCCGATGTAGCGGTTCTTGTAGAAGCCCTCGCGGTACTCGATGCCGAGCTTCTGCGCGACCTGCATCGCCGCGGGGCGTGACGAGTCCGGAATGGGCATGACGACATCGATGTCGCCCTTGTCCATGTGGGTCTCCACCGTGTCGGCGAGCCGGTCGCCCATGCGCAGGCGGGCCTCGTAGACGGAGATGCCGTTCATGATCGAGTCGGGCCTGGCCAGGTAGACGTACTCGAACGAGCACGGGATGAGCCGCGGGTTCCTGGCGCACTGGCGCGAGTAGAGCTCACCGTCGATGGTGATGAAGACCGCCTCGCCGGGGGCGACGTCGCGCACGATCTCGTAGTCGCCGTTCTCCAGCACGAGGGACTCGGACGCGACGATCCACTCTTCCTTGCCTGCATCCGTCACGCGTCGTCCGAGAATGAGGGGACGGATGCCGAACGGGTCACGGAAGGCGAGCAGCCCATAGCCGGCGATGACCGAGATGACCGCGTACGAGCCCTCGACACGCTCGTGCACCTGGCTGACGGCCTGGAAGATCTGGTCGGGGTCGAGCTCGAGGCCCTTGATCTGCCCTTGGAGCTCGGTCGCGAGCACGTTGAGGAGCATCTCGGTGTCGCTCGCGCTGTTGACGTGCCTGCGGTCGATGCGGAACAGGTCGTCGCTGAGCTCGCGCGTGTTCGTGAGGTTGCCGTTGTGGACGAGGATGATGCCGTACGGCGCGTTCACGTAGAACGGCTGGGCCTCCTCCTCGCGCTCGGCAGCACCCTTGGTGGCGTAGCGCACGTGGCCGAGCCCCATGTTGCCGAGCAGTGAGCGCATGTCACGCGTGCGGAACGCCTCGCGCACCTGCCCCTTGGCCTTGACCATGTGCAGCGTGGGGCCATCCGCCGTGGCGATGCCCGTCGAATCCTGCCCGCGGTGCTGCAGCAGGAGGAGGCTGTCGTAGATCTGCTGGTTGGCCGCCTGCTGGGAGACGAGGCCGACGATGCCGCACATGCGTGAGCGTGGCTCCTGGGTTGGGTTCTCGGCCCGAGTCGGGCCGCGCCCAGTCTCCCACAATCGCGCCTGCACATTCGCTGGGCGATCGACGATATGGAGCTGTCAGGAGCGGCTGCGGCGAGGTCTCCAACACCGGGTGGTGACTCCGATCGTGTTCCACGTGTTGATGGTCACGATCGCCACGACGATCGCTGCCAGCTCGTCGTCGCTGAACACCGCGCGGGCGTCGTCGAACACGGCGTCGGGGACGTGGGTCTCGGACAGGCGCGTCATCGATTCGGCGAGTGCGAGAGCCGCCCGCTCCTGGGCGGTGAAGAACGAGGACTCGCGCCAGATGGCTACAGCGTGCAGGCGCTGTTCGGTCTCGCCGGCTGCGCGGGCCGCGTTGCTGTGCAGGTCGACGCAGTAGGCGCAGCCGTTCAGCTGCGAGGCGCGGAGGCGGATGATCTCCCGCAGTCGGGAGTCGATGCCCGCACGGTCGAGCTCGGCGGTGGCCGCGTCGTCGAGCGCGGTGACCGCACGCGAGTACTCGGGGACGATGGCGTCGAAGTCGAGGCGAACGGGAATGCGGATGGGGTCTTCCGTGATGGTCATGTCGCTCACGGTACGCCCGTATTGGAACCCGAGTAGAGTCCACTTCCGTGACGGAAACACGGGCCAATAGTGGACTCGACCTGCACCTCGAGGTCTCGCGGACGCGTCCGGCCGCTTCGCTCGAGTCGGCGCTGCGCTCGGCCATCCGTTCCGGTCGTCTGGCTCCCGGGCAGCGGCTGCCCGCCTCGAGGTCCCTCGCCCTCGACCTCGGTGTCGCTCGCAACAGCGTCGCCGAGGCGTACGGACGGCTCGTCGCCGAGGGGTGGCTCGAGGCACGCGTCGGCGCCGGCACCTGGGTGGGCGATCGCGAACACGCCCCCGAGCAGCAGCCGGCGGTGCGGCCTGACTCCGCCGCCCTGCTCGACCTGAGGGGCGGCATCCCCGACGCGACGACGTTCCCGCGATCGGCTTGGGCGGCGGCCGCGCGACAAGCGCTGACGCGAGCGCCGTCCGAGGCGTTCGGCTACGGCGCGGGTCAGGGCGCCCCAAGCCTGCGCAGCACGATCGCCGACTACGTCTCGCGCGCCCGCGGCGTGTTCGCCGAACCCGACGACGTCATCGTCACGCACGGGTTCGGCGAGCTGCTCGCCCTCACGGCGCGAGCTCTGGTCGGTCGTGGCGCGCGCCGCATCGCCGTTGAGGAGTACGGCCACGAGTCGCACCGTGCCATCCTCCGCGCGAGTGGACTGCGGCTCATCGGCATCCCGGTCGACCGCGACGGCGCCGCCATCGACGCGCTCGAGACCAGCGGTGCGGATGCGGTGCTGCTCACTCCGGCGCACCAGTTCCCCACCGGCGTGCCGCTCTCGCCGGCGAGGCGGGTGGACGTGGTGCGCTGGGCCGAGCGGACGGGCGGGCTGATCGTGGAGGACGACTACGACGGCGAGTTCCGCTACGACCGGCGCAGCATCGGGGCGCTCCAGGCGCTCGCTCCGCAGCACGTGCTCTACGCGGGGACGGCGAGCAAGGGCCTCGCACCCGCGGTGGGCCTCGCGTGGGGCGTCGTGCCCCACACGCTGCTGCCGGCGGTCCTCGATCAACAAGCGCTCGCCGGGGGTGCCCCCGCGACACTCACGCAGCTCACGTTGGCCGAGTTCATCGACCGTCATCGCTACGACCGCCACCTGCGCTCGCTCCGTGCGCGTTATCGGGCGCGGAGGGAGGAGCTCGAGCTGGCCGTGGGCGCCGGGCTCCCGGAGGCTCGCGTGTCGGGTATGGCCGCCGGCCTGCACTGCCTGGTCGAGCTCCCGCCGGGAACGGATGAGGCGGCCGTCACCCGGCGAGCGCTCTCCCTCGGCCTGCAGCTCGACGGTCTGAGCACATTCCACGTCGGCGGGCAGTCGCCTGGTCGAGGGCCGGCCATGGTGCTCGGCATCGGCGGGCCGGCCGACCACGTCTACTCCGAGGCGGTGGCCGCTGCCCTCGAGGCGATGCAGGTCGCGATGCACGACGCCGCCGAGGCATGACCCTGCGGACCCATGACACCCGAGGAGCGCGGAGCCTCAGGCGATCTCGGCGATGATCGGGTGGATGGCCCGATCGAACGCGGCCGGGTCGCTGCGGAGGGCATCCGTCACCGCGATGGTGAGCGACCCGATCCACCACACCCCGCGCTCGGCGAGCGGCAGCACCTCGACGTTCAGCTCGAACGAGTGAGCACGGCGCCCGACCTCTCGTTCATGCTCGGCGATGGTGCCGGCGTAAGCGCGATAGGAGTCGGCGGGCCGGGCGGTCGATGCGGACTCATAGGTGTTGCGCGCCCAGTCGGTCCACGCCATCGCGCTCTGCCGCAGGGGTCGGATGGCGGCGGCCAGCTCGTCCGCACCTGTCACGGGCAGCGCGACCCAGAGGCCGTACTCGTCGATCAACTGCAAAGGGACGAGAGAGGGATGCGCCTCCGGCTCCACGGTCATCGCCCACCAGTCGCGCCATTGGCGCTCGAGGAGGTCGTGTCCGTCGACGTCCCGGACGGCTTCGCTCGGACCCGGAACCCCACGCAGGCGCGGCAGTTCGGTGGGAGAGGCGATGCCGAGCGTCTGGCGCAGCCACAGAGCGAGGAGCACGGGGACGCGGGCGTCCTCGCGAATCATCCAGGATGGCACTCCGCCCGCGGGCATACCTGATTCTATGGCCGAGCGACTCGTCGACCGTCCTTCTACGGATGGCTTCGTCCAGCGTGATTTCCCGTCGGGCGCCTCGTCGAGTTGACGAGAACTGTCGGTTTGCACGCCGCTGAGCGACAGTTTTCGTCAACTCGGAGGAGGTGGGGGCCGATTGAAGTGGGCAGAGTCAGGATGGGGGCTGTGGAGAGGGCGGGATGGGGGCTGTGGAGAGGGCGGGATGGGGGCTGCAGGGAAGCCGAGATGGGGCGGGATGGGCCGGGATGAGAGCGGAGAGGCCCGGATGCCGGCTGCCGGTACTCTTGACGGGTGAGCGCGAACACCTCCTATGCCGCCGCGGGCGTCGACACGGCAGCCGGCGATCGGGCCGTCGAACTGATGAAGGCGGCCGTCGCAGCGACGCACGGACCCAACGTCTTGGGGGGCGTCGGCGGCTTCGCCGGCCTGTTCGACGTGTCATTCCTCACCTCGTACAAGCAGCCCTTGCTGGCCACGTCCACGGACGGCGTCGGCACCAAAGTGGCTATCGCGCAGGCCATCGACAAGCACGACACCATCGGC
The DNA here is from genome assembly GCF_004801905.1 of Orlajensenia flava. GTDB lineage: Bacteria > Actinomycetota > Actinomycetes > Actinomycetales > Microbacteriaceae > Orlajensenia > Orlajensenia flava. The sequence goes on from NZ_SSSN01000005.1 coordinate 26,017, forward strand.
CAGGACCTCGTGGGCATGGTCGTCGACGACATCATCGTCGTCGGTGCGACTCCCCTGTTCATGACGGACTACATCGCCTGCGGGCGGGTCGTGCCCGAGCGCATCGCCGCCATCGTCGGGGGCATCGCCCGGGCGTGCTCCGCGACGGGCACTGCACTCGTCGGCGGGGAGACGGCCGAGCACCCCGGGCTCATGGGTCCCGACGATTACGACGTTGCCGGCGCAGCCGTCGGTGTCGTCGAGGCGGATGCCGCCCTCGGCGCCGACCGCGTGCAGGACGGCGACGTGGTCGTGGCGATGGCGTCATCGGGCCTGCACTCCAACGGCTTCTCCCTCGTGCGGCACATCCTGTCTCAGCGTGGCATCGGCTATCGGGACGCCCTGCCCGAGTTCGGCGGCGGGGTGGGCGAGGCGCTTCTCGAGCCGACACGGCTCTACACCGGTCCGCTCGTTCGCGTCCTGGGCGACCCGGGACTCGCCGGTGCCGTGCACGCTCTCAGTCACGTCACCGGCGGCGGAATCGCCGCGAACCTCGCTCGCGTGCTGCCCGTGGGTTTCTGGGTGGAGCTCGATCGCTCGAGCTGGTCGCCCCCATCGGTCTTCCGCGTGCTGAGCGAGATGGCCGGCAGCTCGCTCGAGAGCTCGGAAGGCACGTGGAACCTCGGCATCGGCATGTTCGCGGTGGTGGCGGGGGATGCCTCATCCGGCGTCATCTCAGCGCTCGAGGCGGAGGGCATCCCGTCGTGGGTGGCCGGTCGCGTCTCGACGAAGCCTCACGACGTGAGCGGATTCGTCCAGGGTGAGAAGGGCGTCAACGGAGGAGCAGTGCGACTCGTCGGCTCGTACTCGGACTGATGGGCCGCTGCTCGGACGGCCGCAGCAGCACGGTCGAGATTCGGGATGACTTCGCTGATGTCGGCCCGCATGGCTTCCGTTCGCCTGAGCTGGCCTGGAGCGCTGATGCTCGTGCGCGGAGGGGTAGTGTTGCCGCAATGCGAGGTAGATCGTTGCTCAGCCCGCGGGTGCGCCGGTATCCATGACCGAGCCCGCACCCTCTCGGCCGGGTGACCCGGGCGCCGAGCCTGACGGCGCGCATCCCCGCGTGGACGACTCGCATTCCCGAGGGGACGATACGGCATCCCGCGTGGACGCCACGACTGTCTCGCCCGATGCCGTACCTGTCTCGCCGGAGCCGGAGCCAGAGCCAGAGCCAGAGCCAGAGCCGGGGCAGGCCCCGCAAGCCGGCGACGACGCACTCCCACCGGCCGGTACGGAGCCCGACGGGGAGGCGACACCCAACGCGCGGCGCGGCGCACCTCGGGATGGCGGGCACGGCGCAGGGCGCGGCACGCGGGCGATCGTGCTGGGAGCCGTAGCCGCGCTGGGTGTCGTCTTCGGTGACATCGGAACGAGTCCGCTGTACGCGCTGAAGACCGTGTTCCTCCTCGACGGCGGCGCCGTGCGAGCGAACGAGGAGGACGTCTTCGGTGTCGTCTCGCTGATGTTCTGGAGCATCACCATCATCGTCTCGATCAAGTACCTCGGCATCCTCATGCGCGCCGACAACGACGGCGAAGGCGGGGTGATGGCGTTGGCGGCCCTCGCTCAGCGCCTGTATGCGAAGCGTGCGCGCCGAGCGGGCGTGCTCCTGATCATCGGCATCGTCGGCGTCGCGTTGTTCTACGGCGACTCCATCATCACGCCGGCCATCAGCGTGCTCTCGGCGGTGGAGGGCCTGCACGTCACGGTGCCGGCCATCTCGCACCTCGTCATTCCGATCGCCGCCGTCATCCTGATCGGCCTCTTCGCCGTGCAGCGCTTCGGGACCACGCGTGTCGGGGTGCTGTTCGGGCCGGTCATGGTGCTGTGGTTCGTGGTGCTGGCCGTGGCAGGGCTCGCCATGGTCATCCGCTACCCGGCCGTGCTTCTCGGTCTCTCACCGACCTACGCGGTCGCCTTCATCGTCGCGCATCCCGCGATCTCGTTCATCGCCCTCGGCGCGGTGGTGCTGGTGATCACCGGCGCGGAGGCCCTCTACGCCGACATGGGACACTTCGGACGCGCGCCGATCCGGCGCGCGTGGTTCTTCCTGGTCTTCCCGGCGCTCACGATCAACTACCTGGGTCAAGCGGCGCTCATCCTGAACCATCCCGCGGCGAAGGCCAATCCGTTCTTCCTGCTGATTCCGGACTGGGGACGACTGCCCGTCGTGATCCTCGCGACCGCGGCCACCGTGATCGCGAGTCAGGCCGTCATCTCGGGAACGTTCTCGCTCTCGCGGCAGGCCGTGCAGCTCGGCGTTCTTCCACCGCTCACCATTCGGCAGACGTCCAAACGAGAGGGCGGCCAGATCTACCTGCCCGCCCTCAACGCCCTGCTGTTCATCGGCGTGATGGCCGTCATGCTCGCGTTCGGCTCGTCGGACCGACTGTCGACCGCGTACGGAATTTCCGTCACCGGCGCGCTCGTCGTCGACACCCTCCTCCTGCTGCTCGTGGCGGTGCCCCTGTGGCACTGGGCTCCGTGGAAGATCGCCATCGCTGCGGTGGCGTTCGGCGGGCTGGAACTCGCATTCCTCGCCGGCAATCTCTCCAAGATCGTCAACGGCGGGTGGGTCCCCCTGCTCATCGCCGCGGCGATCATCACCGTCATGACGACATGGAAGAGGGGACGGCAGCTCGTTCAGATCGACCGGAGGAAGAAGGAGGGCTCTCTCGCCGAGTTCATCGAGGACGTTCGCGTTCAGCAGCTGCCGCGCGTTCCCGGCATCGCCGTCTTCCCGCACCCCAATAAAGACAGCACCCCGCTCGCGCTGAAGGCGAACGTCAAGCACAATCGCGTCCTCCACGAGCATGTCATCATCGTGTCGGTCAGCACGGCTCAGGTGCCGCACGTGCCGACGTCGGATGCGTTCGAGTACGACGATCTCGGCTACACCGACGACGGCATCGAGCACCTGTCGATCCGCTTCGGGTTCTCCGACGAGCAGGACATCCCGCTCGCGCTTCGAACCGCGGCGTCCACCGGGATCCTCTCGGTCGACGCCGACGAGTTTCGACGGGCGTCCTACTTCATCTCCCGCGGGGCGATTCGAACCACGCGGGCGACGGATATGGTGCGCTGGCGGCGATCGCTGTTCATCGCGCTCGCCCACAATGCGGCCGATCCCGCGGCCCGCTTCGGCCTACCCGCCCTGCGCACAGTCACAATGGGCAGCGACGTCGAGATCTGACCCCGACAGGCCGCCCGCTCAGGCGCGCTTCTGCTCGTCTTCCGTCGCGTAGTGGTCGACGTATTCGTCATCGGCCTCGGGGGCGTCGTACTCGGGCCACTTGGCGAGGTCCTCGTCGAGTTGGCTGTCGTGGTGGCCCAACTCACGCTCCAGGGCACCGTAATTGGTGTCCGGGCTGAAATACTTGAGCTCGCGAGCCACTTTCGTGTGCTTCGCCTTCTGACGGCCGCGCCCCATGCGAGACCCCCTCACGATGCCTGGCCGGTGGCGTACTCGCCCCCCGGCGTGTGAACCGGTAATGAAAACTTCGGGCTAGTTTAGCATGTGCGATCGGGGCAGACCGGGGCCATGCTCACAGCGCGACATGGTGAAGTGGGAGTGTTATGGCAATCGAGCGGACCAAGGTCGTCGTCATCGGCGCCGGTCAAGCCGGTCTGTCGGTGGCCTACTTCCTGCGGCGCTTCGACCTGCAGCCCGGCGAGGACTTCATCGTGTACGACCGCGGGCCCGGACCGGGCGGTGCATGGCAGCATCGGTGGGAGGCGCTCAAGCTCGGCACCGCCCATCGCGTGAACGACCTCCCCGGCATGGCCGAGATGGGGTTGAGCTTCGACACCGCCGATCGCGCATGGCCGGCACGCGAGATCGTGGGCGCGTACTACGGCAGCTACGAGCAGTACTACGGATTCAAGGTGCAGCGCCCGGTCAGCGTGTCGGGTGTCGAGAATCGCGGGGCCGACCTGATGGTGCGGCACTCGCGCGGGAGCACGGCGACGCAGTTCCTGGTCAACGCCACGGGCACGTGGGGCTCCCCCTTCGTCCCCTACTACCCGGGTGTGAGGGAGTTCGAGGGGCGACACGTGCACACGGCCGACTACGTCTCGGCAGAGGAGTTCCGCGGCCAGAACGTGGTGGTCGTGGGCGGTGGGACATCCGCCATCGGCTTCCTGCTCGAGCTCGAAGGCATCGCGGCCAGCACGACGTGGGTGTCACGGCGGCCCATCGACTGGCTCGAGGGCGAGGGGCTGGACCTCGAGGGAGCATCGGCGGCGGTCGCCATGCAGGACGAGGCAGCGCGCTCGGGCCGTGCGCTGCCGAGCATCGTCAGCGGCACCGGCGTGCACAAGTCGCGCCGCATCGCAGCGGGCATCGAGCGCGGCCTACTGGATGCGCGTCCGCTGTTCGACCGGGTCGATGCCCATTCGGTCAGCTGGAACGACGGGACCTCGGTGCCGGCCGACGCCATCATCTGGGCGACGGGCTTCCGCCCCGAATTGCGCCACCTCGCGCCGCTGAAGCTCCGCGAGAAGGCCGGAGGCGTCAGCGTGCAGGCGGGAGCGTCTTGGACCGATCCCCGTATCTTCCTCGCCGGCTACGGGCCGCAGGCCTCCACGATCGGAGCGCAGCGGGCCGGTCGCATGATCGCCCGTCAGATCATCGCGATGCTCTGACGGGCCAGGGAACGGTCAGCGGCAGAGCAGATAGGCGCCCAGAGCCACCCCGAAACCGAGCACGAGCGAGACCAGCACGTTGAGCACGGCCGCGCGCCAGCGGCCGCCGTCGACGAGCTCGATGGTCTCCACCGTCCATGTGCTGAAGGTCGTGAGCCCGCCGCACACGCCGCTCACCACGATGTACTGCCACTCGGAGGAGACGGCGGTGCGTTCCACGAGCCCGAGCAGTGCGCCGCCGATCGCCGAGCCCAGCACGTTGACGATCAGCACTCCGCGCGGCAGATGGCCCCGCACGACCGGCAGGCGATGCGAGACGAGGAATCGGATGACGGCGCCCGCCGAGCCTCCGACGATCGCCGCCGCGACGACCAGTGCGCTCACAGCGTCTCGCCCTGATCGGAGATTCCGCGCGGCATCCGTCGGTGAGCCTCGAGGGTGCCGAGCCTCAACCCCAGCGTGGCGGCGCCGAGGCCGAGGACGACCGAGAGCAGCAGGTAGACCAGGGTCTCGCCGATCACGCCCGACGTGCTCATGCCGACGAGCGACACCATCACCGCCGAGAACGTCGTGAACGAGCCGAGCACGCCCGCACCGACGCCGGCGCGCACCCAGCGCGGCATGCCGGGCACCTTCCACAGGCCGCCCACCAGCCATCCCAGAACCAGCGCGCCCAGGAGATTGATGAGGAAGGTCGACCACGGGAATGCGTGGCCCGCATGCGGCAGGGCGGCATCGATGGCCAGGCGGCATCCGGTGCCGATGAGTCCACCGATGGCGACGGCGAGCACCTCCCGCTTGGCGGGCCCGCGGTAGACGGGCTTCGCGGGTGTTGGCGGCATGCCCGCCATCGTAAGCGCTACTTACGCTTGCGACGTCGTGCGGCGGAGGGCCTCGACACGCCGCGCATGGCGGCGGGCGGCGTGATCGTCGTCGTGGTGATGGCTCCGGCGGGCGGCATCGGCTTGCGCGGGACGGGCCGCACGGGTTCGCCGCGTCGATCCTGACCGGGCAACGGACGCGAGCGCCGGCCGTACAGCATGTCGGAGGAGTCCAGTAACCACGGCACCAGGGCGATCGTCACGCCGTGCACCAGCATGAGCTTCTGCCGGATGCGCCGGGCCTTGTGGTTGTGCAGCAGGTTCTCCCACCAGTGCCCCACGATGTACTGCGGCATGTAGATGGTGGTCACCTCCGAGCCGTGCTCGGCCCGGCGCTCCTTGATGTGCAGGATGACGGGGTAGGTGAGGTCGCGATAGGGGGACTGGATGACGTGCAGCGGCATCTGGATGTTCATGCGCATCCAGTCCTTCTTCAGCTGCTTCGTCGAGTCGTCGTCGATCGAGACGTGGATCGCCTCGATGCTCTCGTGGCGTGCGGCGATCGCGTAGTCGAGCGCCTTGAGGACCGGCTTCTGCATCCGCCCGACGAGGACGATCGCGTGGTCTCCAGTGGCACCGAAGGTCGTGGTCGGGTCGACCTCCACCTCCTTGGCCACGTCGCGGTAGTAGCGGTTCACGCCCAGCATGAGGATGAACAGGATGGGCATCATCACGAACACGATCCACGCGCCGTGAGTGAACTTGGTGATCGTCACGACGACGAGAACGACGAACGTCATGACGGCGCCGAGCCCGTTGATGGAGAGGCTCTTGATGATGGAGCCGCGCGCCGCACCCGGCCGCTTCAGCTCCCTCACCCAGTGCCGCACCATGCCTGTCTGACCCAGGGTGAACGAGACGAACACTCCGATGATGTAGAGCTGGATGAGCACCGTCAGGTTGGCTTGGAAGACCATCAGGATGAGGACCGCGAACAGAGCCAGGAGCAGGACGCCGTTGGAGTAGATCAGGCGATCGCCGCGGGTTGAGAGCGACTTCGGTGCGTAGCCGTCCTTGGCCAGCACCGAGCCGAGCAGGGGGAACCCGTTGAACGCCGTATTGGCGGCGAGCAACAGGACGAGGGCGGTGGTGGCCTGAACCACGAAGAACAGGAAGGTGTTGTTGCCGAACACGGCGGCCGCCACCTGGGCCATCAGCGACCGTTGCGGCTCGGATGCGCACTGCGTCCAGCCGATGAGATGGCAGGGCTCCTCGGCGTAGTGCACCTGCGACAGCAGCGCGACCGTCGTCAGGCCGGCGAACAGAAGGATGGCGGTTCCGCCCATGAGCAGCAGGGTGCGTTGCGCGTTCTTGACCTTGGGCTTGCGGAAGGCGGGCACGCCGTTCGCGATGGCCTCGACGCCGGTGAGGGCCGAGCATCCGCTGGCGAAGGATCGCAGCAGCAGCAGGATGACGGCCCCCTGCGCCAGCTGCTCGCCCTGCACGCCGTAACCCGCCGACTCCGCCACCGGCACGTCTCCGAAGATGGCGCGCACGAGGCCGGTGACGATCATGATGGCGACCGACCCGATGAACAGGTACGTCGGGATGGCGAAGGCTTTGCTCGACTCGCTCACTCCGCGCAGGTTCACGGCGGCGAGGAGGATGACGAAGACGACCGCGAGTTCGACCCGGAAAGGCGCGAGCCCGGGTAGCGCCGAGATGATGTTGTCGACACCCGACGCGACCGAGACGACGACGGTCATGACGTAGTCGACCAGAAGGGCTGATGCGACGACGAGGCCGGCCTTCTCGCCGAGGTTCTTGTGCGCGACCTCGTAGTCGCCGCCACCCGACGGGTAGGCCTTGACGAGCTGGCGGTAGCTCATGACCACCGTGATGAGCAGGACGACGACCGCCGCGGCCACCCAGGGCGCGAAGGCGAGGAACGAGAGCCCGCCCACGAGCAGGATCATCATGAGCTCCTGCGGCGCGTACGCGACCGACGAGAGCGGGTCGCTCGCGAAGATCGGGAGCGCGAGGTGCTTGGGGAGGAGCTGGCCTTCGAGGTGCTCGTTGGGGAGCGGGTCGCCGATGATCCAGTTCTTCGGCGATTTCAGCTCGGGAGGGGGAACGGGTGCCCCGTCATTCGTCACGGGTGACCAACCTACTCGACGCGCGAACACTGTCAAATCGGGTTCTATTCCCGCCTCGTGCATTCACCTCTACATTGTGCGCGCAGCTCGCCGCATCATCGGGAAGGACGCGAGATATTCTCGGGGTCGCGAGCGCTCACAGCTCGAAGACCCAGTCGTGGCAACGGATGGGGTTGCCCGGCGGGTACTCGTACCCGATCTCACCGCGATTGGTGAACCCGGCCTTGCGGCAGATGGCGTTGGAGGCGAGGTTGTCGGTGCGCGGATAGGCGTGCAGTTCGCGCCGACCGCGCACGACGCGCGCGTGCTCGATGATCTCGAGGAGGGCGGCGGTCGCGATGCCCTGTCCTTGATAGGCGGACTCGACGCTCCATCCCGTCTCGTACGAGGGGACGCCGTCGTGGTCGTGGAACCAGTATCCGATGACGCCAACCCCCTCCGGGTGCTCCGCGGTCACGATGCGGAACATATGGGCGGTCCCCTCGCGGTTGAGCCGGAGGTAACGGTCGTTCCGCTCGACGAGCTTGTCGTCGGTCTCCGGACCGCCGAGGTAGGTCATCATCTCGGGAGCATTGCTGCGCCTGAGGGTCTCGAGGTCGTCAGCGCCCCAACGCTGCAGTTGCACGGTCGGCATGACCCCAGTCAAGCAGTGACCGCCGACGGTGAGGCGTCGGCGGTCACGTCCTGAGGGGCTGCGGTCACTTTCCGCCGAGGGAGGCGAGGATGTCCTCGCGCACCTGTGCGAGCCGTTGCCGCAGCAGGTCGACGCTCTCGGGCGCGATGAGGCCTCGCGCTGCCCTGAGGCGCAGGTCGGTGCGCAGCTGCTGCCGGAACTGGTTGATCACCAGGTCGGCATCGTGCAGTGCCCGGACCGAGCCCTGGTGCTCGTTGATGTTCGCACTCGTCGTGGTCGTCGCCGTGTTGCGAGCCTCGCGTTTGGCGCTGGCCAGTTCGGCGCGGAGGCTCTTCATGGCCTCGTTCACTCCGGAACGGACTTCGTCGGCCAAGCGCCGCACCGAGTCGGTGAGCTCATCCTCGATGGCGTCGAGCTCCGGCTGGCGGTCGGCGAGTTCGGCCCGGCCGGCATCCGTGATCTCGTAGACGGTCTTGCGACCGTCGGAGGTCTTGGTGACCAGGCCCTCCTCCTCGAGCTTGGCCAGGCGCGGGTAGATGGTTCCGGCGCTCGGGCTGTAGGTTCCGCCGAAGCGGTCGGAGAGCGCGGTGATGAGTTCGTAGCCGTGCCGCGGCTGCTCGGCGAGCAGGCTCAGCAGGTAGAGGCGCAGGTTGCCATGCGCGAAGACGGGGGGAGTCATTCCCGACCCTCCGTTCCGGTGTCGGTCGCCGCGTCGACGGGAGAGTCGGATGCGGGAGCGTCGGTGGGTGCGGAGGAGTCGGATGCGGGAGCGTCGGTGGGTGCGGAGGAGTCGGATGCGGGAGCGTCGGTGGGTGCGGAGTCGGATGCGGGGGCGTCGCTGGATGCGGGTGCATCCGTCGGCGTGGGTGCGTCGGCGGACGCTGATCCGTCGCCCGAGACCGGCTGCTCGCCCTCGGTGCGGCGTGCCACCACGGCGATGTCGCCCGAGACCGAGTTGGCCTGCAGATCGAGCCAGGTGCCGTCGAGCGTGCCGACGTGGCGTTCGAAGCCCTTGCCGAGGGTGCCCTTGACCGTCACGTCGTCGAGCTGGATGGCTCCCGAGACGGTGTTGATGCGGTACTTCGCCCCGTTGCCCATGAGCACGCGGGCCGTCAGGTTGCCGGTGACGGTGTTCGTGACGATCTCGTAGGGCGTGGTGGTCGAATCGACGACCATGCTGCCCGAGACGCCGTCGGCACGGAACTTGGTGATGGATCCGCTCGCGGTGATGGCGCCCGAGACGGTGTTGGCCGTGATGCGACCGGTGTGGTTTCCCGCGCTCAGCTCGCCGCTGACGGTGTTGAGGTCGAGGTCGCCCGTAACGCCATCGACGATGATGTCGCCCGACACCGCGTTCAACCGTGCGTCGCTGGTGAACCCCGAGACCAGCGCGTCGGCGCTGACGACGCCGAGCTTGATCGCGACATCCCGCGGGGCGAGGATGCTGACCTCGGCCTTCGCGCTGCCGCGGAAGCCGGAGAACATGTCGATCCAGTTGTCCCAGCGGATCTGCGGGTGGTCGACGATGAGCTTGTCGCCGTCGATCTCGATCTTGAGGTCCTTGCCGGTGACGGAGGTCACCTCCACACGGGCACCGGGTTCGTCGTGGGCGATCACGTTGACGCGGCCGCCGATGAGGCCGATCTTGAGCGACCGCACGAGCTCGAGGTCGATGACCTTGGTCTGTCCGGGGGTGATGAGCCACTTCTCGATGGCCATGGGTACTCCTTGCTCGGGCATCCGGGTGGATACGAAATCATAAACGCGATATATCGCGTCGCGGATGATTCACGATATATCGCGACAGGCGGATGCGCAACCCGTCGGCGGGAAATGGTGTGAGACGCGGCTTGACCTTGACGCAACGTCAACTTGTACAGTCGAATCATCGACGCGAGGAGGTGGACAGATGGACTGGTCGATTCAGGAGATCGCCCGGCTGACCGGCACGACGAGTCGCACCCTGCGCCACTACGGCGACGTGGGGCTGCTGGAGCCGAGCCGTATCGGCTCGAACGGCTACCGGTACTACGACGAGGCGTCGCTCGTGCGGTTGCAGCGGGTGCTGCTGCTGCGCGACCTCGGACTCGGGTTGCCCGCCATCGGCGAGGTTCTCTCGGGGGAGATGGATGCGCCCGCGGCGTTGGGCGCGCACCTCGAGTGGCTGCGTCGGGAACAGAGCAGGCTGTCGCGGCAGATCGCGTCGGTCGAGAACACCGTGAGAAGCATGAAGGGAGGTGAACAACTGATGGCAGAGAACATGTTCGACGGCTTCGACCACACCGAGTACAAGGAGGAGGTCGAGAGCCGCTGGGGAGCCGACGCATATGCGAGCAGCGACGCCTGGTGGCGCGCCATGTCGGCCGACGAGAAGCAGCAGTGGCGGCAGCGCCAGGAGGCTCTCGCGGGCGACTGGCGGGATGCGGCCGCACGTGGCGTCACGGCGGACGGCGACGAGGCTCAGGCTTTGGCCGCTCGTCAGGTGGAGTGGCTGGGGTCGATCCCCGGTACTCCCCGTGGCGGCGACGGGCGGCTCGCGAAGGCCTACGTCATCGGCCTCGGCGAGGTGCACGTGGCGGATGATCGCTTCGCCGCCCACTACGGCGGAGCGGATGGCGCGGCCTTCGTGCGCGATGCGCTGACGGTCTACGCCGACCGCGAGCTGTGACTCGCACCCGTTCGCCCGCGTCCCGGAACCTTGGGGGCGCGGGCGAACGGCGCATCAGCCGGCGGGAGAGTCGATGGTCGGCTCCGACGGATCGACCGACCCCTCCAGCTCGGGACCGACGGGGGTGCCGGCATCCGTCCCCTCCGTGGCTCGAGGCGGCATCCGCACCGACAATCGCGGAATGAAGAACTGGCAGCGCGGACCGATCGCGAGTGCGAAGACCAGCGTGCCCAAGCCCACGTTGCCGCCGAGGAGCCAGCCGGCGATGACGACGACGACCTCGATGGCCGTGCGGGCGATCCAGATGCGCACGCCGAAGCGACGGTGGATGCCCGTCATCAGACCGTCGCGCGGACCGGGCCCCAGGTGGCCGCCGATGTACAGCCCGGTAGCGACCGCCAGCAGGACGAGGCCGGCGACGAACAGCCCGATCCGGGCCGCGAGCGGGAGGTCGGCGGGGATGAGCGTGAGACCGAGGTCCGCCGAGGGGCCGACGAGCAGGGCGTTGAGCACGGTTCCCACGCCGGGCCACTGCTTCAGGGGAATCCAGAGCAACAGCACGACGCCGCTCGTGATGACGGTGATGAGTCCGAAGGACAGTCCGGTGTGCAGCGCGATGCCCTGCGTGAGGACGTCCCACGGCGCCGCGCCGATGCCGCCTCGAACGATGAGGGCGATGGCGATGCCGTAGAGGAACAGGCCCACGAGCAGCTGAAGGCTGCGGCGGATGAGTCGGCGATCGACCGGACGGTTCTGGGGCATGGCTCCATCCAATCTCGCAATTGGCCTGTTCGAAAAGAGCCAATCTTTCTAGACTGGCCTGATGGTTGCGTCATCTCTCTCAGCGAGGGCACTCGGCGGACTGCTGGGCGAGTGGCGCGATGCATCCGTTCCCGCCTACCAGGCGCTCGCGGATCGGGTGCGACTGCTGATCCTCGACGGTCGCATCCCGCTCGATCGCCGTCTGCCCGCCGAACGAGAGACCGCCGACCGACTCGGCCTCAGCCGCACCACCGTGACAGCGGCGTACCGGCGCCTGCGCGAGCTCGGCTTCGCGTCGAGTCGGCAGGGGTCCGGTACCGTCGCCTGCCTTCCGGGCAGCGGGATGGCGAACCTGCAGATCATCGGCGACGGACTGCTCGACTTCAGCAAGGCCGCCCTGCCACCCACGCCTCAGCTCGCCGACGCCGCGCGCTCGGCGGCGGAGCAGCTCCCGAACTGGTTCGGCCACAGCGGGTTCGATCCGATCGGAATCCCGCCCCTCCGCGAGGCGATCGCCGACTGGTACCGATCGCGGGGGCTGCCGACCGACCCCGAGCAGGTGATGGTGACGATCGGGGCGCAGCACGCCATCGCGCTGCTCGCCCGCGTGCTCGTCGATCGCGGCGACCGGGTGTTGATGGAGGCCCCCAGCTATCCCCACGCCTACGAGGCGATGCTGCAGGCCGGCGCGCGCATCGTTCCGGTCAGCGTGAGCAATGAGGAGGGATGGGATGACGCCCAGCTACAGCAGGCCGTGCGTGCCAGCAACCCGGCGCTGGCCTATCTCATGCCCGACTTCCACAACCCGACGGGGCGCACGATGCCGCCCGAGCAACGCGAGCGGTTTCTCGTCGCGGCGCAGCGGCAGGGAACCGTGGTGGTCGCGGACGAAACCACCGCCGAGCTCGACATCGACCGGCCCGAGACCCCGCTGCCGTTGGCCGCGTACGGACCGGCCGTGCTGGTCGGGTCGGTCGGGAAGACGGTGTGGGGCGGCGTGCGGGTCGGGTGGATCCGCGCCGAGCGGCCGCTCATCCGCAAGCTCGTGGCTGCACGGGCGTCGGGCGACCTCGGCACGCCGATTCTCGAGCAACTCATCGTCGCTGAGTTGCTGCGCGAGAAGTGGAAAGCTGTGATCGACGGTCAGACGGCCGTGCTGCGGGCTGGGCGCCGACACCTCGAGAAGGCCCTGGCGCAGCGGATGCCGGACTGGACTGTTCCGCACGTCGATGGCGGACTCTCGGTGTGGGTGGGCTTGGGGGCTCCGCTCAGCTCGCAGCTGACTCTCGCGGCCAGAACTCAGGGTCTGCTGGTGGCCGCGGGTCCGCGGTTCGGTGTGGACGGGGCGTTCGAGCGCTTCCTCCGTGTGCCCATCGGCTACACCGCCGATGAGACCGATCGCGCCGTCGACGCTCTCGCGCGAGCCTGGTCCGGCCTCTCGCGGGCGCCCATGCCGGAAACGGGATACCTCGCTGCCGTCGTGTGAGGCCGATCCGCCGCTACTTCTTCGCGGCGGCCTTCGCGGCACGTTTGGTCTCGCGCACCTTCGTGAGCGACTCGGCGTCGACGATGTCGGCCACGGAGCGGAACGCGCCCTCCTCGCCGTAGGCGCCAGCGGCGTCGCGCCATCCGTCGCCCGCGAAGCCGTACTGCTTGCCCAGCAGCGCGACGAAGATCTTCGCCTTCTGCTCCCCGAAGCCCGGCAGCGCCTCGAGGCGCTTGCGCACCTCTGAACCGTCCGGCTCACCACGCGTCCAGATGGCGGATGCGTCGCCGTCCCAGTCGTCGACGATCGCGGCGCACAATGCCTGCACGCGTCCGGCCATGGACCCGGGGAACCGGTGGACGGCCGGCGTCTGCTTGAACACCGCCAGCAGGTCGTCCTCGGGCATGGCGGCCAGCCGGGCCGCATCGAGCGAACCCACCCGCGACCGGATCTTCTCCGGTCCGGCGAACGCCGTCTCCATGGGCACCTGCTGGTCGAGCAGCATGCCGACGAGCAGGGCCAGTGGGTCCTCGCTCAGCAGGCGGTCGGCGTCGTCGTCTCCGGTGATGTGCAGGCTCATGCGTCCATCGTGGCACGCAAGGCCGGCCCGAGGGACGGCGGTTCCCAGCCTTCTGTCGACAATGTGCAGTCACTGCAATGCGATACTGGGAGCACCGCCGTCGACGTCGGCCCGTGCGCCGCGACCGCGGTGGGCGGTCGACTCCTTCCGTAGGGATCCCCTGTGCATTTCCTCGCCGTTCTGAGCATGAAGAACCGTGCCCTCATCGCGTTGATCACCATCGTCGCGGCCGTCTTCGGATTCATCGCCCTGAACTCCCTCAAGCAGGAGCTTGCGCCATCCATCCAGTTCCCGCAGCTGGCGATCGTGTCGAGTTACCCGGGGGCGTCGCCCGAGGTCGTGAACAACGATGTGTCCACCCCGGTGGAGACCGCCATCCAGGGCGTGCCGGGCCTCGACAGCACATCGGCGGTGAGCAATACCAACCAGTCCGTCATCACGGCCAAGTTCACCTACGGCACCAACCTCGCGACCGCCGAGCAGAAGCTCGACCAGGCGATCAACCGCATCGCGTCGACGCTGCCCGACGGCGTCGAGCCGCAGGTGCTCAGCGGGAGCTTCGACGACCTGCCGGTCGTGCAGCTCGCAGTGACGAGCGATGAGGACCAGAAGACCCTCGCGGCCGACATCACCAAGCTCGCGATCCCCGACGTCAAGGACCTGCAGGGCGTCAATGACGCGGCGCTCGTCGGCGCGACCGGCCAGCGCATCACCATCACGCCCGACGTCACGAAGCTCGCAGCGGCCGGACTCACACGGCAGTCGATCACCGATGCGCTGCAGCAGAACGGCGTACTGATTCCGGGCGGCTCCGTCACCGAGGGCGACAAGACCCTCAGCGTGCAGTCGGGCGCGCAGCTCGGATCGGTCGATGACATCTCCGCCCTCCCGCTCGTGCCCAAGAGCGCTCAGGGCTTCGCGGGCGGCGTCAAGACCATCGGAGATGTCGCATCCGTCGCCGAGGGGGACGACCCGGCGAGCTCGATCTCACGGGTGGACGGCAAGCCGGCGCTCACGATCGCCGTGACCAAGCTGCCGTCCGCCAACACGGTCGACGTCTCGAAGTCGGTGAACGCCCAGATCCCCGACATCGAGGACAAGCTCGGGTCGGGTGCCAAGGTCACGGTCGTCTTCGACCAGGCTCCTTTCATCCAGCAGTCGATCTCGTCGCTGGCCGAGGAGGGCGGCCTCGGCCTCGTCTTCGCGGTGCTCGTGATCCTGGTGTTCCTGCTCTCGATCCGCTCGACCCTCGTGACCGTCATCTCCATCCCGACGAGCGTGCTCATCACCTTCATCGGCATGCAGGCCAGCGGCTACACCCTCAACATCATCACGCTCGGCGCCCTGACGATCGCGATCGGACGCGTCGTCGACGACTCCATCGTGGTCATCGAGAACATCAAGCGGCAACTGGTCGCCGGGGTCGATCGCGCCGAGACGATCGTCCGCGCCGTTCGCGAGGTGGCCGGCGCCATCACGGCTTCCACCATCACCACCGTCGCGGTGTTCCTGCCGATCGCCTTCGTCGGCGACGTGACCGGCGAGCTGTTCCGTCCGTTCGCGCTGACGGTGACCATCGCTCTGCTCTCCTCGCTCCTCGTCGCGCTGACGATCGTGCCCGTGCTGGCGTACTGGTTCCTGCGGCCCCCGAAGGCCAAGAAGCACGAGGCCGGGGCGACGGATGCCGCCGACGCGGCCGCGCACGAGCCGGTCGACGCCACCGAGCCCGGTGCGCCCGACGCGCCTGTTGCCGACGAGCTCGAGCATCCGTCCCGCCTGCAGAAGGGCTACCTGCCGATCATCCACTGGACGCTCCGGCACTCGGTCGCGACGATCATGATCGCCGTGCTCGTGCTCATCGGCACCGTCTTCCTGTTCCCCTTGATGAAGACGAACTTCCTCGGATCGACGGGGCAGAACACGTTGACCGTGTCGCAGAAGCTCGACCCGGGCACGAGCCTGCAGGCCAAGGACGACGCCTCCAAGCCGGTCGAGAAGAAGCTGCTCGACACCGACGGCGTCAAGACGGTGCAGCTCTCCATCGGCTCGACCGGCAGCGCCCTGCGCGACGCCTTCAGCGGAGGAGGCGGCGCGACGACGTTCTCGGTCACGACCGATCCGAACGCCGATCAGGATGCGCTCAAGGCGACGATCGAGAAGGAGATGAAGGCCATCGACGGCGCGGGGACGATCACCCTGTCGCAGTCGAGCGGGTTCGGCGCATCGAGCGACATCGAGCTCGACGTCACCGCATCCACCGACGCCGACCTGCAGAAGGCCACCGACTCGCTCGTGAGCGCGTTGCAGAAGACCGACTCGTTCACGCAGGTCACCAGCAACCTCGCCGCATCGCTCCCCTACGTCGCCGTGACCGTCGACCGTTCGAAGGCCGCAGCTGTCGGATTGAGTGAGGTCGCCGTCGGCGGTCTCGTGTCGCAGGCCGTGCAGCCGACGGCGGCGGGCAGTGTCGCGCTCGACAACAAGACGCTCAAGATCTATATCGCCACCGACAACCCCCCGACGTCGATCGACACGCTGTCGGCGCTCGAGGTGCCGACCCCCGCCGGACCGGTGCGACTCGACTCGATCGCCACCGTCGCGCAGACGGACGGCCCCGTCACGGTCACCACGGTCAAGGGACTGCGCTCGGCGACGATCACGGCGACGCCGGGCGGCGACAACCTCGCCACGGCCAACGCCTCGGTCAGCACCGCTCTCGCCGACACGAAGCTCCCGCAAGGGGCGTCGGCGAAGATCGGCGGCGTGACCGCGAGCCAGGGTGACGCGTTCAGCCAGTTGGGTCTGGCGCTGCTCGCCGCCATCCTCATCGTCTACATCGTGATGGTCGCGACGTTCCGCTCGCTCCGGCAACCGCTGCTGCTGCTCGTGTCGGTGCCGTTCGCGGCGACGGGCGCGATCATCCTGCAGGTGGTCACCGGCATCCCGCTGGGCGTCGCATCGCTCATCGGTGTGCTGATGCTCATCGGCATCGTGGTGACGAACGCCATCGTGCTCGTCGACCTCGTCAACCAGTACCGCAGGAGAGGACTCTCCGTCGACGAGGCCGTCGTGCACGGTGCATCGCGTCGTCTGCGTCCGATCCTCATGACGGCGCTCGCCACGATCTTCGCGCTGCTGCCGCTCGCGATCGGGCTGACCGGGCACGGCGGGTTCATCTCGCAGCCGCTCGCGATCGTCGTGATCGGCGGCTTGGTGTCGTCGACGGTGCTCACGCTGGTCGTGCTGCCGACGCTCTACAACCTCGTGGAGGGGTTCAAGGAACGCAGGCCCCAGCGTGAGGCGAAGCGTGACGCGCGCGCCGGGAGGAGGGCGACCAAGAAGGCGCGGCGGTCGGGCATTACGCCCGATCCGTCGACGCGCGTCGATGACGTTCCGACGCCGGCCGCTGTCGAGGTCGCCGGCCGTTCGTCCGACCCGTCACCCGCGGCCTCCGACGCCGCGGACCGCTCGTCCGATGCGTCGGGGCACTCGTCCCCGGACGACGACGGTCCGTCCCACCGCGCCGATCCGGCCACGTCGTAGCCGCCTTCCACCGGATAGCCTCGGGGAATGCCCACTCCCGACTTCATCATCGACCTCCGCGCCGCGATCGGTACGGCGCCGCTCTGGCTCTCGGGCGTCACGGCTGTCGTGCTGCGCGGTGAGGAGGTGCTGCTCATCCGGCGCTCGGACAACGGCATGCTCGCGCCGGTGTCCGGCATCCTGGAGCCCAGCGAGGAGCCGGCCGTGGGAGCCATCCGCGAGGTGTACGAGGAGGCGGGCATCGTGGCGGAGGTCGAGAGTCTCGCCTGGGTGCACGTCATGGATCCGGTGGTATACGGAAACGGGGATCGCGCCCAGTACCTCGACCTGGTGTTCCGCTGCCGTTACGTGTCGGGCGAGCCGCAGCCACTCGACGGCGAGGCGACCGAGGTCATGTGGCGCCGGCTCGACGACCTGGACGACCTCGAGAGCGACGACCACCGCGAGCGCATCCGCGTCGCCGCCCTGCGCGAGCCGGCGACACGCTTCGAGCGGTGAGGTCGGCCCACAAATGCAGGATCAGACCGCCGATGGCTGCGATATGCGCTCATGACGGTTGTGGTCCTGCGTTCTTCGGGCACCTTGCCGGAAGCAGTGCGACGAGGGTGACTCAGCTGCGGAGTGCGTGCAGGACGACGATGGCGGCTGCGGCCGACCAGGCCTGGGGCCGGCACGCGGCGGGATAAGGCGCCGGCGCGCTGGTGTCCGCCGCGGGGTCGCCGCTGTGCAACTCGGGCATGCGAAAGTCGAACACGACTGCGGCCGTCAGAAGACCTTCCGCGAGCTGAGCGGCCTCGGCGGGGAAGCCCTCTTTGACCAACCCCATGATGGCGATGGCGGTGTCGTGCGCCCATACCGCACCGCCGTGGTAACTCAGCGGCCAGTACCCGGCGGCGTCGGTCGAGAGCGTGCGCAGCCCGAAGCCCGATGAGAGTTCCGGCGAGACCAGACGGTCGGCGATCAGGCGTGCCTGTTCGGGTGAGAGGAGGCCGCTCCCGAGCAGGTGCCCGATGTTGCTCGTGAGGGAGTCGACGGGGCGCTTGGCATTGTCGAGGGCGATCGCCGGGTAGGCACCGCGTCCGTCGTCGACCCAGAACCGCTCATGGAACGCCGCACGCAGCCGCTCGGCCCACTGCCGCCATTCACGCCCGTCCCGGCCGAAGGCGTCGAGGACATCGGCGCCGTGCACGGCCGCCTCGTAGGCGTACCCCTGCACCTCGCACAGCGCGATGGGTCCTTCTGCGAGACGGCCGTCGCGCCACTGCACCGAGTCGCCGCTGTCCTTCCAGCCTTGGTTGGACAGGCCGCGCCCGCTCTCGTCGACGTACTCCAGCAGACCGTCACCGTCGCTGTCGCCGAAGTCGCGCATCCATTCGAGGGCTTCCACGAGGTTCGGCAGGAGGGTGCGAACAGCGTCGTCGGAGAGTCCGGCGCGCCAGGCGTCGTGCAGGAGGCAGATCCACAGGGGGGTCGCGTCGACGGTCCCGTAGTAGAGCGGAGGGAGCTCGATGTGCTCGCTCGGAATGTGGAGAGGCGCGCGCCGCAACTCGTGCATGATCTTTCCCGGCTGCTCGGCCGTGTCGACGTCGACACGGCGGCCCTGCAGTTCGGCCAGCACTCGCAGAGTGCCCTCGGCGATCCGCGTTCCCGTCGGAAGGAGGAAGCGCGCTGCCCAGATCGAGTCGCGCCCGAACAGGGTGAGGAACCACGGCGCGCCGGCCGCGAGGAACGGGGCGTCGGGGATGGCGGGAAGGACGAGCCGGAGGCAGGCGAGATCATCGAGGGCGCGTTCCACCCACGCGCGGAGCCGATGGTCCACGCCGCTCAGATCGGGAGCGACCCACGGCGGCTCGTCGTCTGCTGCCAGCACGACGGCATCGGCGATTGCGGCCTCGATGCTCCACGACACGCCGATTTCTCCCTCAGCGGGGATGACGAGCGACCAGACGACCTCGAGCGTCGAGCCGTTGACGGAAGCCCGCGCCTCGGCGAACTCTGCACGGACACTCACCGCCTCGGCCTCCCAACCTGCTCGGTCGCCGGCGAGTGCGACGTCCAGCTGCATCGGATGCGCGAGGCCGGATTTCAGCACGTCCATCGGCGTGGCATCCGCCCGGAGGGCCACGCGCACCTCGGCCGGCCGATCGACCGTGAGACGTGATCGGAAGCCGAGACGGTAGGTCGCCCCGGAGTCGGTGGCCTGGGCATGCAGGGTCGCGCGCACGTCGGGGTCGGGATCGGGGCCGTCCAGTTGGCGCGCCAGCGCCGTGAAGCGCACCCGCGATGCCGTCGGCGTGACCGTGTTGAGGTGCTCGAGCGGGCGATCGTCCACGGCGATCTGCATTTCGTCCACGACTCGCACGTCGGATACGTAGACGCCGTCGACGGGACTGCCTCCGATGGAGCCATCGGGTGAACACCAGATCTGGGTGGGCGCCTCGAGTACGACCAGACGCTCGTGAAGGAGGGGCTGCAGAGCGGGCGTCTGCGACATGATCCGGCCCCCTCGCGGCATTCGATTCACCGTGGCGATTGACACGGCTAAGCGCAGGGGTAACATAACACTCACCGGTTTGATCGATCAAATAACGAGACGTCTCCTGCCGGTTCGATCGTTCAAACGGTCGCGTGGCGAACAGACGACGATGTCGAGGAGGACCGGATGGCGCAGCTGCCGACGGTCTCCGACGTCGCCCGCCTCGCCGGCGTCTCCCGGCAAACCGTATCCAACGTGCTCAACTCGCCCGCCATCGTCCTTCCCGACACGCGAGGACGAGTCGAGGCTGCCATCGACGAGCTCGGCTACCGTCCGCACGCCTCCGCCCGCCGGCTGCGCACGCGCACCAGTTCGACCATCGGCATCCGCCTCGACCCCGAGACCAATGGCATCTCGGGGACGGTGCTCGACCGCTACCTGCACGCCCTCACCGAGAAGGCGGCGGAGCGCGGACTGCGCATGATGCTCTTCACCGCCCGTGACCACCACGACGAGGTCGACCAGTTCCGGGCGCTCCGCGACGGAGCGGACGTCGACGCCGTCATCCTCACCGCCACCTCGTTCCGCGACGACCGCATCGACTGGCTCGTCGAGCACGACATGCCCTTCGTCACCTTCGGACGCCCGTGGGGCTCCGACTTCAACGATCCCGCCGTTCCGTGGGTGGACGTCGACGGATTCGCGGGGACGAGTCAGGCCACCCGCCACCTGCTCGGTCGGGGACACCGACGCATCGGCTACCTCGGCTGGCCCGATGACTGGGGCATCGGCAAGGAGCGGCGCGACGGTTGGGCGACGGCGATGGCAGAGGCGGGCATCGCCGGCGACGAACTCGCCGACCTGAGCTGGCGAACCGACGACGGGGTCCCGAACGCCCGGCAGATCATCGAGCGGCTGCTGGCCGATGAGGCAGGCGTGGAGGCACTCGTCTGCGTGAGCGACTCGCTCGCCCTCGGCGCGATGATGGCCGTGCGCGAGGCGGGGCATCCGCATTTCCCGGTGATCGGCTTCGACAACAGCGCCGTCGCCCGTGCCGTCGGCCTCTCCAGCGTCGACCAGCGCCTCGATCAGGTGGCCGCGGCGAGCCTGCAGATCCTGTTCGGAGACGGCTCGCGCGTCGTCCCCATCGACGAGGCGGATGCCGCGACGCGGCACAGCCTCATCGAACCCCGTCTTGTCGTTCGCCGGTCGAGTCACCTGGCGCCCGTCGAGGAAGAGGCCGGCAGCACCAGGACCGGCAATCACAATCGAAAGGAATGACCATGAAGACCACGAAGTGGTTGCTGGCGGGAGTGGCGGCCACCGCGGCCATCGCACTCGCCGGCTGTTCCCCGGCATCGGGCGGGGGCGGCTCGACCTCCGGCAGCGGGAAGCTGACGATGCTTATCGGCTCCAGCGGCGACGCTGAGACCAAGGCGGTGCAGGATGCGGCGAGCGCCTGGGGCAAGAAGAACAGCACGACGGTGGACGTCGTCGCGGCCAGTGACCTGAACCAGCAGCTCAGTCAGGGTTTCGCGGGCGATGACGCTCCCGACCTGTTCTACATGGGCTGGGATCAGTTCGACACGTACGCCGCCAACGGCTACCTGCAGCCCTACGCGAAGGATCTCGCGAACAAGGGTGACTTCATCGACACGTTGACGAAGACGTTCACCTACGACAAGACCTTCACGTGCGCGCCCAAGGACTTCTCGACGCTCGGCCTCATCATCAACACCGGCATGTGGCAGGCGGCCGGGTTGACGGATGCCGACGTGCCGAAGGACTGGGACGGTCTCGAGGCGGTGGCGAAGAAGCTCACCACGGGCGGTGCGGTCGGACTGTCCTTCGGGCTCGAGTACGCGCGTGTCGGTGTGTTCATGAACCAGGCCGGGGGCACGATCGTCGACGGCGACAAGGTCAAGGCCGACTCCAAGGAGAACCTCGCCGGACTCGACTACGTCAAGAAGCTCCACGACGAGGGCGTACTGAAGTTCCCCAGCGAGATCGACTCGGGTTGGTCGGGAGAGGCGCTCGGAAAGGGTAAGGCCGCGATGGTCATCGAGGGCCCGTGGATCAAGGGCATCCAGGGTGACTACCCCGACACCAAGTACGCGGCCTACGAACTGCCGAAGGGACCGGACAAGTCCTCGACGTTCTCGTTCACGAACTGCTGGGGGATCCCCAAGGGAGGCGACAACGCCGCGAAGGCGCAGTCGCTCGTCGAGTTCCTCACGAGCGACGATCAGCAGATGGCGTTCGCTGACGCCTTCGGCGTGATCCCGTCGACGACGGCCGCGTCGAAGACCTACGCAGACAAGTACCCCGAGAACGCGTCGTTCGTCGCCTCGGCCGACTACGCCGTCTCGCCGGTCAAGTTCGACGGAGCTGCCACGGTCATCACCGACTTCAACTCGCAACTCGAGGGTCTCGCCACCGGCGCCGATCCTGAGGCGATGCTCAAGTCATTCCAGACCGAGCTGCAGTCGGCGCTCGACGAGGCCAACGGCAAGTAGCTTCTGCGATCGGTGCCCTGTCGCGCATCCGGCGTCTTCGGATGCGCGACGTGGCACCGTCGGCGCGGCGGCGTGTGCGAGAAGCGAGGAGCGATCATGGCGCGAGGTATCCGCGGGCCCGAGGCCCGGTACGGCTGGACGTTCATGGCGCCCGCCGTCATCATCATCGGCGTGTTCGTCGTTCTGCCGATCGCGCTGGCATTGTTCGTCAGCTTCAGCGACTGGAACGGCCTGGGCTCCCCGCTGGGCAACTCCGGTTTCGTCGGCGGTGAGAACTACTCCAAGGTGCTGGTCGAGTCGGGTCTCGCCCAGCGCGACTTCGGCACGGCCATCCGCAACAACCTCTACTACGTGCTTCTCGTGGTGCCGCTGCAGACCGCGCTGGCCATGTTCCTCGCCGTGCAGGTCAATCGGCGGATCCTCCGCGGGAAGGGCTTCTTCCGGACGTCGTTCTACTTTCCCTCGGTCACGAGTTCCATCGCCATTACCACGATCTTCTTGTTCCTGTTCACCTCGTCGGGAGCCGTCAACGCCGTTCTCGGCTGGTTCGGCGTCAACGGCCCGAACTGGTTCTCCGACCCGCGCGGCATCCTGCACCTGATCTTCGGTGCGGCTGGAGTGGACGGAACACCCGATGCATTAGCGGGCACCGGCCCGCTCGGTGTCACCTGGTGGAACTGGCTCAGTGGACCATCCGTCGCCATGTGCGTGCTCATCATCCTGGCGATCTTCACCACGTCCGGCACCTTCATGCTGCTCTTCCTCGCGGCGCTCCAGAATGTGGGAAGCGAGATCGAGGAGGCGGCAACGATGGATGGTGCCGGCGGCATCCGCTCGTTCTTCTCCATCACGCTCCCCCTGCTCAAGCCCACGGTGTTCACCGTCCTCACGCTCGGGCTCATCGGTACGTGGCAGGTGTTCGACCAGATCTATCTCACGGGTGGGGGCGCGCCCGGCAAGACCTTGCTGACGCCCGCCTATCTCGCCTACCAGACATCGTTCGAGGATCTCAAGTGGGGCAGGGGTGCGGCCATCTCGTTCATCCTGTTCGGCATCATCGTGTTCTTCACGCTGCTCCAGCGGTTTGTGTTGCGCGACCGTGACGATGCGCGCGAGAGGCGCGAGCTTCGTCGCCGGCGCCGAGGAGGGCCACCGGCCGACGGTCCGACCGAGGCCCCCGCCGACGTGAAACTCTCCACCGCTGGAAAAGGGGTGACGTCATGACCGCGACGATCGACACCTCCACCGGCCCGTCGACGGATGGCGCAGCCCGGCCGCTACCCCGCCGCCGCCGCATTCCGACGCGCGTCATCACCGGAATCGCCGTCACCTACCTGGTGCTGGTCATCTTGGCGCTCATCTACATCTACCCGTTCCTCATCTCCATCTCGGGCAGCTTCAAGACGGATGCCGACGCCACCCAGAATCCCCTCTCACTTCTGCCGCAGACCTGGTCATTCACCGCGTACCAGCGCCTGTTCACGGAGGTCCCGCTGCCGCTCTGGACGTTCAATTCGGCCTTCGTGACGGTGTGCGTCACCGCGGGCCGGGTGTTCTTCGACTCGCTGGCCGGGTACGCACTGGCTCGGTTGCGCTTTCGCGGTCGGGCCTTCGTGTTCGCATCGCTGATCGCTGTCATGGCGGTGCCCAACGTCGTGCTCCTCATCCCGCGGTTCCTCGTGCTGAAGCAGCTCGGGCTCTACGACAGCTACGCCGGCATGATCATCCCGCTGATCATCGACGCGGCGGGCATCTTCATCATGAAGCAGTTCTTCGAGTCGATCCCCGTGAGCGTAGAGGAGGCAGCGCGCATCGACGGGGCAGGGGTGTTCCGCACGTTCTGGCAGATCGTCCTGCCCATGGCGCGACCAGCTCTCATCACACTGTTCATCCTGAGCTTCCAGGGGTCGTGGAACGAGTTCGCCCACTTCATCATCTCGAGGCAGAGCCAGTCGCTCAACACCCTCACGACCGGCGTGGCGACGCTGACATCCGGGCAGCTCGGATCGGGCAACCAGTATCCGCTGCAGCTGGGCGCTGCCGTGCTCATGTCGATCCCGGTCGCCGTATTGTTCTTCATCTTCCAACGGCGGATCATGTCCACGTCCGAGGGCGGCGACAAGGGCTAGAAGAACGCAGGACCAGGCCGCCGATGGCTGCGATATGCGGCTATGACCGCTGTGGTCCTGCGTTCTCGGCCGCACCCCGGCGTCGCGGCCTGCTGGCGGGAGCGGTAGCGTCGAATGCGTGACCGACGACGCGCTCCCCGATGACCCGCTCTGGCCCAGGGCCGGCGGGTGGCCAGCAGCTGACAGCCTCGAGCCGGGCACGCGCGTCGACGTTGGCATCGTCGGCGTGCCGACCTGGCAGACCTCCCTCTCGCCGACGAAGGCGTACGAGACGCCGGCCGCCATCCGTGCGGCGTTGCGGCGTTACAGTCCATCGCTCGCGCCCGATCGGTCGGCGGAGTCGCGTGCCGCGGCGGGGCAGGAGCTGATCCGCGACCTGGCTCATGCCGACTTCGGTGACGTGCGGGAGCCCGACGGCGACGTCGGCCAGGCGGAGGCGATCGCGGCCGTGGCGGACGCTGCCGACGTCTCCCGCGTGCTCATCGCGCTCGGCGGCGATAACGCGCTGACGTTCCCGACGGCGCTGGGTGTCTGGGGTGAGGGCCTGGGCTCCGCCGGCCTCATCACAGTGGACGCCCACCACGACCTCCGCGACGGCGAGTCGAACGGCTCGCCGGTGCGCCAGCTCATCGAGGCCGGTCTGGCGGGCTCGCGCGTCGTTCAGATCGGCATCCAGGACTTCGCGAACTCGCGCGAGTACGCCCAGCGCGCAGCGGACTTCGGCATCACCGTGGTGCATCGCGACGAACTGCACGGCCGCCCCCTGCGTGACGTGATGGAGGAGGCGCTCGAGGTCGCAGGATCCGCTGGCGGTCCGATTCACGTCGACATCGACATGGACGTCTGCGACCGCGCGGTGGTTCCGGCGTGTCCGGCGTCCGTACCCGGCGGCATCGCCGCGTGGGAGCTCCGCTCGCTCGTGCGGCTCGCCGCGATGGACGACCGGGTTCGCTCGTTCGACATCGCCGAGATCGACGCGACAGCGGACGCCCCCGACGCGCGGACGGTCCGGCTCGCCGCCCTCTGCGTGCTCGAGGTGTGCGCGGGCTACGCGTTGCGGTGAGCGGCTCTTCACGCGAACGCCTTCCGGCCGTCGGACGGGCGGCGTAGGGTCGGAGGCGTCGCCGAGCAGGGGAGATGCGCATGGCTGGAACCGTCTGGGTGCAGGGCCAACCGCGATGGGTTGACCTGTCGAGTTCGGACCTCGATCGGTCGATCGACTTCTATCGCGAGCTGTTCGATTGGGAGGCGACACGTGGCGGCGAGCGGTACGGCGGCTACGTGACGTTCAGCAAGAACGATTTCGCCGTCGCTGGGCTGGCCGGGAAGATGCCGGGGGCGGAGGGGACGCCGGATGCCTGGACCACCTACCTGCACACCGCCGATGCGGCCGCCACCGCGCAGTCGGTGATCGACGCCGGGGGTCGCAACCTGTTCACGCCCATGGACATCCCGGACATGGGGGTGATGGGGGTCGCCGTGGATCCGACCGGCGGCACGATCGGCAGTTGGCAGGGCAGTGGCCACGATGGCTTCGAGGCGCACGGAGAGGTCGGGTCGCCCGTCTGGCACGAGCTGTACGCCGATGACTTCGACGCGGCGCTGTCGTTCTATCGCCGTGCGTTCGGGTGGTCGACCCGACCGTTGAGCGACACGGACGACTTCCGTTACGAACTCCTCGTCGATGGCGATCACGAGCTCGCAGGCATCTTCGACGCCGGTTCACGCACAGATGCGACGCCCTCGCGTTGGCAGGTCTACTTCGGAGTGAAGGACACCGACCGGACCGTCGGTCACGCCCTGGAACTCGGCGGGCGGGTCACCGAGGCGCCATACGATTCCCCGTACGGCCGGATGGCGGCGCTCGTCGATGCCACCGGGGCCGCTTTCATCGTGTCCACCGTCGTCTGAACCGACGCGCAGCATCCGTCCCAGCCGCTCGTGCGGCGCCCCAGCACGGAGTCGACCTGACGCGGGCGGCCGCCCAGCGGCATCCGTCGGGATGTCGCGAGGCGGCCGATGGGCGTTCCCGTCGCGCTCGTCAGGGGAGGGCGTCGAGCTGAGCCGCCACGGCGTTGGCAAACTGGTAGCCGTTGGAGGCGTCCCAGTTGATCGACCACGTCATCGCGCCGCGCAGGTTCGGGTACTTCGCGCTCGGCACGAAGCTGCCGCATCCCACTCCTTGAGCCAGGCAGGTGATGGAGTTGTTCACGACGGTCGTTGAGACGTAGCCGCTGCCGGCCCCTCGAGTCGAGGCCGGGAAGCCGAGCCCCACCTGGCTGGCGTCGAGCCCGCCTTGGAGTTCGGTGCAGGCGAGCGCCGTGGCGAAGTTGACCGAGGCCTGCGCGTAGACGCCGCCGTCGCATCCGTTCATCGAACCGGAGTTGTAGTACTGCGTGTTGACGACCGTGAGGATGTCCTTGATGCCGAGCGCGAGGGCGAAGTAACCCGAGCTCGTCGACAGCATGTCGATCGTCTGCGGCGCCATCGTGATGATGGATCCCGGATGCGCAGCGGACACCGCGCGGAGCGCCTGACCCATGTAGGTCGGGTTGATGCCGTTCTCCAGGTCGATGTCGACGCCGTCGAACCCGTAGGTCGAGATGAGGGCATTGATGCTGTTCGCGAAGTTCGTCGCCGATGCCGAGTTGTTGACCGAGATGGTGCCGTTCTGCCCGCCGACGGAGATGATCACCTTCTGGCCGCGTGCGTGCACGGTGGCCACGTCGGCCGTGAAGTTCGCGTTCGTGTATCCGCCCAGTGCGCTCGAGAGTCCGGAGTCGACGCTGAAGGTGACGGCGCCGGGCGTGGATGCGTCGGCGTCGGCGAACGAGACCGCGATGAGGTCGTACGTCGTCGGGACGTCCGAGATGCGCAGGGTCTTGGCCCCGTTGTCGAAGTTCTGCCAGTAACCGGTGAGGATGTGCTTCGGCAGCTGTGCGGCCGGCCCGGTGCCCCCTCCACCCGTCTTCGCCGTCGTCACGCCGACCGTGGCGCTCGCCGCGGACTCACCGGCGGAGTTGTACGCCTTCACGGTGTAGGAGTAGGCGGTCGAGGCGCTGAGCCCGGTGTCGGTGTAGCTCGTCGATGCGGTCGTGCCGACTTTGCTTCCCCCGCGGTAGACGTTGTAGCCGTTGACCGTTCCCGATGACGCCGTCCAGGCCAGCGAGGCCGACGAGGTGGTCGTCGCGGTCGAGCGAAGGCCACTCGGTGCGCCGGGAACGCTCACGCTGGCGCTCGTCGTCGTTGCGGTAACACCAGCGGATGCCGGAGACTCGCCGGCGGAGTTCGCGGCCTTGACCGTGTAGCTGTACGCGGTCGACGCGCTGAGGCCGGAATCCGTGAAGGTCGTGCCCGACGGGCTGCCCACCTTGGTCCCGCCTCGATAGACGTTGTAGCCCGTCACGGTGCCCGACGGCGCCGTCCAGCTGAGCGAAGCCGTGGACGACGTGGTGCCGGTGACCGTCAGGGACGTCGGAGCGGCCGGAGCCGTGACGGTGCCCGCGGGGCCGGTGAGGGCGATGTCATCGGCGAAGTACGTGCCCTGCCCGTACCAGCCGTGGACGTACACGGTGGCGGTGGTCTGCGACGCCCCGGTGGTGAACGACACCGACAGCGGGCTGTAGGCCGCGGGAGATGCCCACGTGCTGGCCCCGCTGACCGATTCGCCCAGGTAGACGTAGCTGCCGCGCACGAAGCCGGTGAGCGCGTACTTCGTGCTGGGCTTCACGGCGACGGTCTGCGTGCACTGGGCGTTGTCGCCCGAGGTCGCAGCACCCGCGAGAGCGCCGTTGCCAGAATGGACGGGCGTGGACACCGTCGAGCCGGTTCCACCCGAACAGCTCCAGCCGGCGAGCCCGGATTCGAATCCGCCATTCGTGATGACGTTGGCGTCGGCCGCCAGCGCGGCGCCGGGGGCCGAGAGGGCCGCCAGCGCGAGTATGGCCGCTGCGCCCCAGGCAGCGGCGGGTCGAGAAAATCGCATCGTTCTCCCTCGAGATGAGTACTCGGCACGGCCGATCAGCAGCACCGTTGCAGCAGCCCTCGGGCGATCAGCTTGTTTGTAAATATTCCTAACAAACCAAGAGCGTTAGGCATGAGGCTATGACCCTCGGAAGAGGGGCGTCAAGGGAGGAGGGATAGTGGAAATCACCTATTCTTCGCGGTTCGCGGTTCGCGGTTCGCGGTTCGCGGTACGCGGTACGCGGTGCCGGCCGTGTCGCAGCTGGCGAACCTGCGGGCCGCCGCGGGAGCCGCATCGGAGCGGCCGTCCCTCTCAGGCCGACAGCCGCTCCCGCAGGAACGCCGCCACCCGGTCGCGCGCGGCGAATGCCTCGTTCGGCGGATCGTCGCGCACCTCGTCGGTCAACACGGCGTGGGCGCTCTTGGCGAATCCGCCGGGATTACCCGGGGATGAGTCGAGTTGGATCACCTCAAAGGCGTCGCCGAGACGGGCCTTCAGGGTGCGGAAGCGGGAGGCGGATGCGGCGACATCCTCGCTGAATCGCAAGCCGATGGCGCACACGTCGCCCGCCGAGGCGCGTTCGGCGAGCCGATCGAACTCGGCACCGCTCATGCCGGGGTCGGCCGTGCGCCTCGCGCCGACTGGGAAGGGCACCGACGGCTGGCTCGCGACCGCTGCGACAACGCTGTCGTCCACGGCGGCGGTGAGGGCGAACCCTCCCGTGAAGCACATGCCGACGACGCCGACGCCGGAGCCGGGCGTTCGGGCGTTGAGGTCGGCCGCGACCGCGCGGAGGTAGGCCGTGATGGGGCGCCGGGCATCCGTCGCGAATGCCCGGAACTCGCTCGCGACGCAGAGCCGGGTGACGATGCCGAGCGTATAGCCGAGGCTGGATGCACGCCCCGGAGTTCCGAACGGGGACGGGACGACGACCGTGAACCCGTTGTCGACGAGATGCTCGGCGAGCGCCAGGACCTCGGGCGTGATGCCGGGGATCTCGGGGATGAGCACCACCCCCGGCCCGCTGCCCTTCTCGTAGCAGTCGTAGGTGAGCCCGCCGCCGGTGAACGGGTGCTTCACCCATCCGTCGATGCTCGCCGTCGGCGCGCTTCCGGTCATCGTCGCGGCCCAACGGGCGCCGGGGTGCAGCGGCGCAGCTCGGGCCGGTTCGAAGGTGCCGCGAGCGTGAGGGGTGCTGGCGGGACGGAGGCCTGACTCATGGCGCGATGATATGCCCTGTCGAGCGGATGACCGCGGCCGGCGAGGGTCACCCCAGCCCGCGAGTAAGGTGTCAGCGTGAAGACGCTGGTGCTGGTGCGACACGCGAAGTCGAGTTGGCGAGACGACACCCTGAGCGACCACGATCGGCCGCTGGACGATCGCGGGCTGCGCGATGCCCCGCGGATGGGACGGATGCTGCAGCTGCGCGGAATCAGGCCCGACGTGCTGCTGACCAGTTCCGCCGTGCGTGCCCGGACGACGGCTGAGCTCATCGCCCACGAACTCGACGACACGGCGGTCACAGTCGATGAAGACCTTTACGCGTCGACGCCCGAGACCATCCTGGGCCGCGTGGCCGAAGTCGACGGGGGCGCGGAGGTCGTGATGGTGGTCGCGCACGATCCCGGCATGAGTGCTCTCGCGGCGCAATTCTCGGATCTCATCGAGGCGATGCCGACGGCCGCCGTGGCGCAACTGGAGTTCGAGGTCGAGAGCTGGGGCGAGCTCGCCGGAGCGCGTCCCGTGCGCGTGGTGTTCGACACGCCCAAGACGCTCTGAGCCCGCTCTCCGGAGGATACGAGGGTCCGGGAGTGTGCCGCCGCGCTCTCGAGGGACGAGCGGCGGTTGCGAGTGAGCCGCCGCGCTCTGAAGGACACGCGGGCGTTTGCGAGCGAGCCGCCCGCTCTGGACGGGCGCGGCCGTTTGCGAGCGAGTCGCCCGCCCTGGAGGAGGGGCGGAATGTCGCGACTGCGCCGCCAGCCCTCGTCACACGGCTGAGACCGCGCCGTCCTTCCACACCCGCTCGACCAACGGGACACCGGGGCGGTAGGCCAGGTGCGTGTAGCTGGGCGCGCGCAGTTGCACGAGGTCGGCGCGGACACCGGGTGCGACGCGCCCGACATCCGTTCGCCGCAGCGCCGCGGCGCCTCCCGCGGTGGCCGCCCAGACCGCCTCGGCGGGAGTCATGCCCATGTCGCGCACGGCCACGGCGATGCAGAACGGCAGCGAGCTCGTGAAACTCGACCCCGGGTTGCAGTCGCTCGCGAGCGCCACGGTCACGCCCGCGTCGATGAGGCGTCGGGCATCCGGGTAGGGCTGCCGTGTCGAGAACTCGACGCCCGGCAGCAGGGTGGCGACCGTGTTCGATCCGGCCAGCGCGGCGATATCGGCATCGGTGAGGTAGGTGCAGTGGTCGACGGATGCCGCGCCGAGCTCGACGGCCAGTTGAACGCCGGCACCCGGGCCCAGCTGGCTCGCGTGCAGCCGGGGGAGCAGTCCGGCGTCGTGGCCGGCGTTCAGGATGCGACGCGTCTCGTCGAGCGTGAAGGCGCCGGTCTCGCAGAACACGTCGATCCAGCGGGAGTGCGGCGCGCACGCGGTGAGCATGTCGCCGACGACGAGGTCGACGTAGGCGTCGCGGTCATCCGCGAACTCGGCCGGAACCACGTGCGCTCCGAGGAAGGTGACCTCATCGGTGACCTCGCGGGCCAGGCGCACGAGGCGCTCCTCGTCGACGATGCTGAGCCCGTAGCCGCTCTTGATCTCGACCGTCGTCGTGCCCTGCGCGTGCAACTCTCGCATGAAGCCGCTGAGGCGCATCCGCAGTTCGTCATCGGAGGCGGCGCGCGTCGCGGCGACGGTGGAGCGGATGCCGCCGGCCTCGTAGCGGCGACCGGCCATGCGCGCTGCGAACTCGTCGGCGCGGTCGCCGCCGAACACGAGGTGCGAGTGCGAGTCGACGAACCCGGGGATCATCGCCGCGCCGCCGAGATCGAACGTCGAATCCGCAGTTTCTGCGGGTGCAGGCGCCCTCGCACCCGCGAAAGGTGCGGGCTCGATGGAGGATGAGGATGAGGATGAGGATGAGGATGAGGATGAGGAGGGGGAGGCGAGGGGGGCGTGGGCAGATCGTCCGACCCAGGCGATGCGACCGTCGCGGATGAGCACGGAGGCGTCGCGGATGATGCCGAGCGGGCCGCCGTCGCGATCGGGAGCAGGGTCGTTCGTGACGAGCTCGCCGATGCCGGTGATGAGGGTGCTCACGCGCTCAATCCTCTCGCTCGTATCGCGCTTCCGCGCCATCTCGTCGCTCTCCGCGCCCGTTCATGTGGCGCAGAGGCGGACCAACGGGCGCGGAACGGGCGCGGAACGGGTGCGCGAGGCGTGCCGGGGCCGGTGTCGTTCGCTTGCGAGGCCCGACGACGCGGGTTCGCGGCCGATCACGCGGCTCACTCCTGCATCGGGATGCGCAGTCCGCGCTCGCGGGCGACCTCCGCCGCGCGCTCGTAGCCGGCGTCGACGTGACGCATAACGCCGGTGCCTGGGTCGTTCACGAGCACGCGCTCGATCTTCTCGGCGGCGAGGGGGGTGCCATCCGCCACCACGACCTGGCCGGCGTGGATGGAGCGGCCGATGCCCACGCCGCCCCCGTGGTGCAACGACACCCAGGTCGCGCCGGACGCGGTGTTGAGCAGGGCATTGAGCAGGGGCCAGTCGGCGATGGCGTCGGATCCGTCGGCCATCGACTCGGTCTCGCGGTACGGGGAGGCGACGGATCCGGAATCGAGGTGATCGCGACCGATCACCACGGGCGCGCTGAGCTCTCCCGATGCGACCATCTCGTTGAAGCGCAGCCCCGCGACGTGACGCTCCTGATAGCCGAGCCAGCAGATGCGGGCGGGCAGGCCCTCGAAGTGAACCTTCTCCCCCGCCTGTTCGATCCAGCGGCGGAGGTGGGCGTCCTCGGGGAAGAGCTCGAGGATGGCGCGGTCCGTCGCGGCGATGTCGGCCGGGTCGCCCGAGAGCGCGGCCCAGCGGAACGGCCCCTTGCCCTCTGCGAAGAGGGGACGGATGTACGCGGGCACGAAGCCCGGAAAGTCGAACGCGCGGTCGTAGCCACCGAGCTCGGCCTCTCGACGGATCGAGTTGCCGTAGTCGAACACCTCGGCGCCGTCGTCCTGGAAGCCCACCATCGCTGCGACCTGCTTGGCCATCGAGGCGCGAGCCCGCTCCGTGAAGCCGTCGGGGTCGGATGCGGCGAGCTGGTGCCACTCGGACACCGAGACGCCCTCGGGCAGGTAGTTGAGCGGATCGTGGGCGCTCGTCTGGTCGGTCACGATGTCGATGGCGACCCCGCGGGCGAGCAGCTCGGAGAAGACGGTCGCCGCGTTGCCGACGACGCCCACCGAGAGCGCCGTGGAGGAGGCCTTCGCCGCGAGTACCCGCGCCACCGCGTCGTCGAGGTCGGCGGTGTACTCGTCGAGGTAGCCGTGCTCGACGCGGCGGGCGAGGCGGCTCTCGTCGACGTCGACGATGAGCACGACTCCCCCGTTCATCGTCACGGCGAGCGGCTGCGCGCCACCCATGCCTCCGCATCCGCCCGTGAGTGTGAGCGTGCCGGCGAGGGTTGCATTCGCAGGATCCGCGTCCCCGCGCTTGGCGGCGAGGGAGGCTGCGACGGCGCCGAACGTCTCGTACGTTCCCTGCAGGATGCCCTGGGTGCCGATGTAGATCCATGAGCCGGCCGTCATCTGGCCGTACATCGTGAGTCCCAGCGCCTCGAGCCGACGGAACTCGGACCACGTCGCCCAGTCCCCTACGAGGTTCGAGTTGGCGATGAGCACGCGCGGCGCCCACTCGTGGGTGCGGAAGACACCGACGGGCTTGCCCGACTGAACGAGCAGGGTCTCGTCGTCTTCGAGCGACTCGAGCGTGCGCACAATGGCGTCGTAGGCCTCCCAGTTGCGCGCGGCCTTGCCGGTTCCGCCGTACACGATGAGGTCTTCCGGACGCTCGGCGACCTCGGGGTCGAGGTTGTTCATCAGCATGCGCAGCGGCGCTTCGGTCTGCCAGCTCTTCGCGGTGAGCTGGGTGCCGCGGGCGGCTCGAACCGTGCGGCGGATGGCGGGTGCGTCGGTCATGAATCGATCACACCGCACACCGCGTGCCTCGACAACGGACCCGCGGTCGCCGCTGTCTGTCATGCCAGACGCGGACCCCGCGGTTGCGGCACGCGCGCCTGTCGGTAGCTGGAGGAGGCCCGACCGCTGACGGGTGGGACGGACAACCCGTGGGCCGCATGAACGATGCCCGACTGCTGAGCGTGGGACGGGACAACACTTCGGCCGCTTGGACGATGCCCGATCGCCGACGGATGCCGACCGTGGACGCCCTACTGACCCAGCGCGATGCCTCGTGCCGCGAAGAACGGCAGGGGGTCGGCCCGCACGCCGTTGATGTGCACCTCGACGTGCAGGTGGCAGCCCGTCGAGGCGCCGGTCGAACCGACCAGTCCGATGGGCTCGCCGGCATCCACGTGCTCGCCGACCTGGACGGCGGTGCCGCCGTCGGCCAGGTGAGCGTAAGCGGTCTGCACACCCTGCCCGTGGTCGATGACGATCCAATTGCCGAGTGAGCCGTACCACCCGGTCTCGACCACGGTGCCGGATGCGGCGGCCACGATCCAGGTGGAGCACGCCGCGGCGATGTCGTCGCCGTAGTGGAAGGGTCCTGCCCCGGCGGGCTGCGACGGGCGAGGACCGAAGCCGTCTGTTATGTGCCCGGCGACGGGGTTAGCCCAGCCGACATCGCTCAACTGGCCGGAGTCGGGGGCTCCGATCGAGGTGGCGTCGAGGCCGGCGACGCTGGTCGCCTGCAACTGCACCTTCTCGAGCGCGGCGGTGGCGGTTCCCACGGCCTCCGATGCTGAGGCGACGGCGCGTTTGGCCGATTCGACCGCGTCGTCGGAGGCCTGGTTCTCGGCCTTGTCGGCTTGGGCGTGGAGGGTGGTCGCCCGCTTGGCGTCGGTGTTCGCCTGGACGGCCAGCGCCTGCGGATCGTGCGAGATGCGCTGCAGCTGGTGCACCGCTCCCATGGCTCCGAGAAGGTCGCCCTTGTTGTCGAACAGGGCCTCGAGCGACGTGGGCGACGGCAGGCCTGCGCTGGCCCGTGCGTATTGCATGAGCGCAGCCGCCGAGAGCGTCGCGCG
Organism: Orlajensenia flava; assembly: GCF_004801905.1. Classification (GTDB taxonomy): domain Bacteria; phylum Actinomycetota; class Actinomycetes; order Actinomycetales; family Microbacteriaceae; genus Orlajensenia; species Orlajensenia flava. Next base: position 60,643 of record NZ_SSSN01000005.1, read on the forward strand.
CTTGTCGGCCGAGCGGGCGAGGTCGCGCAATTGCGTGGAGACGGCGCGTGCCGCGGCGTTGCTCGCCTCCGCGGAACGGAGTTGGTCGTCGGCCTTCTTCGCCGCCACCTGGGCGAGGGTGAGGCTCGTCTTGGCTCCGACCAGCGTCGATGTGCGTTGCTGAGCGAGATGACTGAGGGAGGGCGACGAGCTCAGGGGAGAGCGGCGCGGCACGATGATGAAACCACCCGCATCATCGGGCTCGCCGGGCTGAATCGTCGGCGTCGGCGTCGGCGTCGGAGTAGAAGTGGGTGTCGGCGTTGGGGTGGGCGTCGGCGTCGGCGTGTCTGTCGGACTCGGACTCGGAGTCGGAGTGGGCGTGCTCGTGGGAGTCGGGGTGGGCGTGTCGGTTGGCACGGGCGTCGCGGTGTCCGTCGGTACCGGCGTCGCGGTGTCGGTGGGGGCGGGCGTCCCGGTCGGCGATGGCGCGGGGGCGGGCGTCCCGGTCGGCGATGGCGTGGGGCAGGACGTGGCCCCGGTCGTGCTTGACCCATCCGTCGCGCAGTCGTCAGCGAACGCGGCCGGCGCTCCGAACAGTCCGATGGCCGTGACCAGAGCGGAGGCCGCGAGAATCGCGACGCGGCGGGTCAGCCCCCGTCGCGTCCGACTCGAAGGAAGTTCGGACGACGTCATCGCAACGCTTTCATCGGCCGGTTCGGGTCGGCCACGACCAGTCTCGCACCGGCACCGCCCGCGCACAATGGACGGACGAGGACCTGTGGACAACTTCCGTGCTGGCTCGGATGAACGTGCGTCAGCGCAGCGCGCCGAGCACGGACTCCGCGGCATCCGCCACGGCTCCGGAACCGACCAGCGCGGCCGCGTCCTCGATCTCCGGGGAGAGGAATCGGTCGGCGCCAGGCCCGGGCACGTGCACGCGCAGCGCGGCGATCACCGCGGCGCTCGGCGCACCGGGCGACAGCGGTGCACGCAGGTCGAGGCCGCGCGCCGCCGTCATCGCCTCGATGCCGAGAACGCGGGTCAGTCCGTCGATCGACCGGCGGAGTTTGCGCGCGGCAGCCCATCCCATCGACACATGGTCTTCCTGCATCGCCGAGGACGGGATCGAGTCGACGGATGCGGGCACTGCGAGCCGCTTGAGCTCGCTCACGATGCCGGCTGCCGTGTACTGGGCGATCATGAGACCGGAGTCCACGCCCACCTCGTGAGCGAGGAAGGGGGGAAGGCCGTTGCTCCGCGCGGGGTCGAGGAAACGATCGATGCGACGCTCGGACATGCTGGCGACATCGGCTACCACGATGGCGAGGAAGTCGAGCACGTACGCGACCGGTGCGCCGTGGAAGTTGCCGTTGGATTCCACCCGACCGTCGGTCGTGAGCACCGGGTTGTCGACGGCGCTCGCCAGCTCTGCGTGAGCCACCGTCGCCGCGTGCGCCACCGTATCGCGGGCGGCCCCGTGCACCTGGGGCGCGCAGCGCAGTGAGTAGGCATCCTGCACACGGGTGCACTCCGGACCCTTATGGCTGGCCACGATGGGGGAGTGCTCGAGCATGGCGAGGAGGTTGGCAGCAGCGGATGCCTGACCCACCTGCGGCCGCATGGCGTGCAGGTCGGCGGCGAATACCGCCTCGGTGCCGAGCAGCCCTTCGACGCTCATCGCCGCGGTGACATCGGCGGACGTGAGCAGGCGGCGGAGGTCGTGGATGGCGAGCGCGAGCATCCCGAGCATGCCGTCCGTTCCGTTGATGAGCGCGAGACCCTCCTTCTCGTTGAGCTGCAGCCGCTCGATGCCGGCCGCTGCGAGCGCCGACGCCGCGTCCATGAGGGTGCCGCTCGCATCCCGCACCTCGCCCTCCCCCATGGCGGCGAGGGCGCAGTGGGCGAGCGGAGCGAGGTCGCCGGAGCAGCCCAGCGAACCGTATTCGCGGACGACGGGCGTGATGCCGGCGTTGAGAACGGCGGCGTAGGTTTCGGCGGTGGAGGGCCGGACGCCGGTGCGACCCGTCATGAGCGTGGAGAGGCGCAGCAGCATCAGGGAGCGCACGACCTCGCGCTCGACCTCCGGGCCGGAGCCCGCGGCGTGCGAGCGGACCAGGCTCGCCTGCAGTTGCGCTCGTCGATCCGCCGCGATGAAGGTCGTCGCGAGCGCGCCGAAGCCCGTCGAGATCCCGTAGTGCGGCTGCGGATCCTCCGCCAGCGACTCGATGATCGACCGGCTGGTCTCGACTCCGGCGAGGGAGGCGGGGTCGAGCACGACGACGGCATCTTCCCGCGCCACGCGGACGACCTCGTCGATGGAGAGGGGGGCGGCGCCGACGATCACTTCGTTCATGGTTCGATCCCACACGTTCGGCCCTCGCGTCAGAAGGGCGCGACCACACGACGCGTCTGTGATGCCAGACTGAGACGGTGGTGTCGAGCGATCGGCGGCGAAAACGCAGGATGGGAACGCTTATGGACGCATATCGCAGAGATGAACGGCCTCATCCTGCGTTTCTCAGCCCACCTGCGGGGTGGCGGCCGGCGGCGGTGCGGCTGCCGGGTGCGCAGCCATGACGGCAGGCGAGAAGTCGCAGGTGCCGGCCGCCGATGCGACCCTCCGCATCCTCAGCCATCTCGCCGCGCAACGGGGGCCGGTGCCGGCGTCGACCATAGCGACAGCACTCGGCATTCCGCGGTCCACGGTCTACCACCTGCTGCGGGTGCTGCAGGAGCGCGGCTTCGTGGTGCACCTGCCCGAGGAGGGGCGCTATGGACTCGGCGTCGCCGCGTTCGAGCTGAGCAGCGGATTCAGTAGGCAGCAGCCACTGACCCGGCTCGGCAGCCGGCTGGTGGAGGCCATGGTCGACCGCCTCGGCGAGAGCGGTCACCTCGCCGTGCTGCACGGACGCGACGTGCTCTACCTCGTCGAGGAGCGCGCACCGCGGCGCCCGTCGCTCGTGTCCGACGTGGGGGTGCGGCTGCCGGCTCACCTGACGGCCACCGGTCGCGCGATGCTGGCGGCGCTTCCCGCGACGCAGCTGCGCGCCCTCTATCCGGATGCCGCCGCCTTCACCTCTCGACGCGCGTCGGAGACCTGGACCTACGCGCGCCTCAAAGCCGTGCTCGCCGAGGTCCGCCGCACGGGCATCGCCGAGGAGGCCGGCGAGGTGACCGGTGACCTGTCGTCGCTGGGCGCCGTGGTGCTCGACCACGTCGGTTGGCCGGCGGCCGCCGTCGCCGTCACCTTCGCGGATGATCGGGTGACGGATGACATCCGCGCCGCCATCGAAGCCGAGGTGCGCGGGGCGGCAGCGGAACTCTCCCGCAGGATCCGCGGGGTCCGCTGAGCGGGTTCGGCCGTCACGTGAGGTCAGGGCGCGGCGGAGACGCTGCCGTCCGCGGGTGAGGCGGGCGCGCCGGGGTGCGCCGGTGCGGCCGGGCCACCGAGCGCGCTGTGGAAGAAGTCCGCCACCTGTGCACGCATCGAGGCGTCCAACGTGCCGATGGAGTGATTGATCCCCGGAACCACGACCAGTTGATGCGGTACGCCGGCCGCTTCGAGCTTCGCGGCGAACTCCTGCGACTCATTCAGAGGAATGAACTCCGACTCGGAGTGCCCGATGAACACGGGCGGGTCGCTCGGGTCGACGAACGTCGTCGCGGACGCCTGCGTGGCCTGCGGGCAGGACGCGAGATCGGTGCATCCGAGGTAGTTCTGCACGATCTGGTGCACGAGCGGCGACGCGCTCGCCAGCCCGTCCGCGGTGATGTCGACGGGCCCGCTGAGCTCGGCGACGGCAGCCACGCGCGACCCGGTGTCGAGCGCACCCGAGCCGCGCATGCCGAGCAGGGCGGCGAGGTTACCGCCGGCCGAGCCGCCGAACGCTCCGATGAGGCCGGGGTCGATGCCGTAGTCGGCCGCGTGCTCGCGCACCCATTCGGCGGCAGCGGTCACGTCGTCGATTCCGGCGGGGAAGAGGGCGGCCGGGGCCAGGCGGTAGTTGACCGAGAAGGCGACGAATCCCTCGGACGCCAGCCACTCGCACACGTCGCGCCAGTCCGTGTTGGCCTTGTCGCCGCGCGCCCAGCTTCCCCCGTGGATCGAGAGGATGCCGCGCCGCAGCTCTCCAGGTGCGGCGGCTGCCTTCGGGGAGCACACGTCGAGGTCGAGGCGTGCGCCGTCATCCGCCGTCCCGTAGGTGACGTCGGAGGTGACCGAGACGTCTGCGGTGGGCGTCCAGGTGCGGATGCCGACGACCTGTGCCGTGGTGAGCTCGCTCGTCTGCTTCGACCCTGGGGGCGTGATCTCGTGGAGGGTCGTGTGGAATCCGGACAGCACGGCTGCCGCGGTGACCGCGACGGCGGCTGCGGCGAGCGCGGCAAGAGCGCGGCGGCGGTTCGCTCGTCGGAACGGATTCACGGGTACTCCGGGATGTACACGGCGGTTCGGGTTGCTCCGCGTGCCGATCCGGTCGACTGAGCGTGAGGCGAGAGTACGTCAGCCCCAGAGGATTTCCTAATCAGCAGCCACAATCCTGTACGGACATTCATAACCGCGATAGCGTCGCGACATGGATTGGACGTTCTGGGTGGCCGTCATCGGCGCGCTCCTGCTGATCGGCCTGTGGGCGTATTTCAAGGACCACCTGCAGCGTCGCGCCCGCCGCGCCGAGTCCGTCGACGTCGACGCGGCCCATGGTCTGCACGAGTCGGCTGATCAGGTCGAGAGGGGTCGCCGCGCGGCCAACCTCGGCTGGCCGACCGAGTAGCACTCGGCTAGCTCAGCTGCTTCGCGAAACAGACGCTGTGGGGCTCCCCGACGTACTGACCGAACTGCGCGATCGGCGAGTAGCCGCAGGTGAAGTAGAGCGCCTGCGCCGCGTCGTGCAGGTCTCCGGTCTCCAGTACGATGCGACGGATGCCGCGAGCGGCGGCATCCTCCTCGATCCTTCGGATGAGGGCGCGAGCCACGCCCCGACCGCGCGCCGCGTCGGACACGAACATGCGCTTGAGCTCGGCGCATCCGTCCTCTCCGTCGACCAGCGCCGCGATGCCGACGGCCTCCGCGTTCTCGTCGCGGGCCACGTAGGTCGCGGGCCACGTAGAAGGAAACGGACGGCGCCTCCAGCGATCCGACGCTCAGGAGGAAGGTGTTCTCCGGAGGGTAGAGAGCCTGCGCGTAGGCGCTACTGGCCGCGAGAAGGCGCGCGACCTCGGGCTGGCGCGGAGGTTCGACGGCGATGGAGACGGGCACCCGTCGATGCTAGGGGCCGAGGGTTTCCGCGAGGTTTCCCAGCTTGATCGGGTAAAGTCAATTCGTCGGCTCTGGACACCGCGCTGTGCGCGGATGGGTTTGTAAGTCTGGTGGGCCGGTTTCGACGGCGACGACGCTGAAGAACATCACACTGTATGTGAAACGGCCCCGGGCTGAGCGACGCGCACGCGCGATCTCGAAGCGCCACTTCCGGGTTCTCAGGAGCGATGCCTCTGACGAGGCACCGCCGTTCTGGCATATACGCGAGAACAACCCAGGAAATGAACATGCCCAAGAACAAGAAGGCCGCCGGCGGACGTCCGGCCAAGAACTTCGACCCCTCGTACTCCCGCGGCGGAAGCAAGGGCGGCCCCAAGGCCGGCTCGCGCAGCCCGGGACATCGCGGTTACAAGCCCGAGCCGGATGCTCCGGCCCGGCGCACCGGCGACAAGGCTCGCTGGAACGCGGATGAGCGTGCCGCTCGGCCCGCCTCGAGCGGTGGCGACCGGCGCGGTCACGGCGATCGCCCGGAGCGTGGCTCCTACGGTGACCGGCCGGCACGTGGCGATCGTCCCTCGTACGGCAACGATCGCCCCGCGCGCGGTGACCGCCCCGCCTACGGTGACCGCCAGCCGCGCGGTGACCGCCCTGCTTATGGTGATCGCCAGCAGCGCGACGACCGCGGCCCGCGCTCCTTCGATCGCGACGACCGTTCGAGCTCGCGCGATCGCGGTCCGCGCGCGAACGCCGACAGTGACCGCCCGTCCTACGGCAACGACCGCCCGGCTCGTGGCGACCGTCCCGCCCACGGCGACCGCCAGCAGCGCGATGACCGTCGTCCGTCCTACGGCAACGACCGTCCCGCTCGCGACCGTCCGTCGTACAACGACGACCGCGGTTCCCGCAACGAACGTCCGGCTCGGGGCGATCGCCGTCCGGCCTATAACAATGATCGCCCGGCCCCCGACGACCGTCCGGCTCGGGGCGATCGCCGTCCGTCGTACAACAACGATCGCCCGGCGTATGGCGACCGCGAGCCTCGCACCGACCGCTCATCCGGCGACCGCTCCTTCAACGATCGCTCGCGTGATGACCGCGCCCCCCGCCGCTACGACCGCGACGAGCGACCTGCGCGCCGCGACGACCGCTCGACGTACTCGAACGATCGCAACGATCGCGGAGGCAGCTACTCGCGCCCCGGCTTCCAGAAGTCCGAGCGCAGCGAGAGCAAGTTCTACCCGGCCAAGGATTCCCGCAAGCCGGCGTATCTGAACAACGACGACGTGGTGCTCGAGCGTCTCGAGGCCGAGGCCATCCAGGCCGCGGATGTCGACGGAGTCACCTTCGCCGACCTCGGACTCGGCACCAACGTGGTGCGGTCCCTGGACGCGCTTGGTGCAGCCACCCCCTTCCCGATCCAGGCGGCGACGATCCCGGATGTCCTCGCGGGACGCGACGTCCTCGGCCGCGGCAAGACCGGCTCCGGCAAGACCATCGCCTTCGGCGCCCCCACGGTGGAGCGCCTCATGGCGATGTGGGCGGATTCCGGCAAGTCCGGCGGCAAGCGTCAGATGGGTCGCAAGCCGCGGGCCCTCATCCTGGCCCCGACGCGCGAACTCGCACTGCAGATCGACCGCACCGTCCAGCCGATCGCGCAGAGCGTCGGGCTGTTCACGACGCAGATCTACGGCGGCGTGCCGCAGCACCGCCAGGTCGGGGCGCTGCAGCGCGGCGTCGACATCGTCATCGGAACCCCCGGACGCATCGAGGACCTCATCGAGCAGGGTCGCCTCGACCTCAGCGAGGTGGCCATCACCGTGCTCGACGAGGCCGACCACATGTGCGATCTCGGATTCCTCGAGCCCGTGCAGCGCATCATCCGGGAGACCAAGGATGGCGGCCAGAAGCTGCTGTTCTCCGCCACCCTCGACAAGGGCGTCGCCGCGCTCGTGGACGAGTTCCTGGTTGATCCGAGCGTGCACGAGGTCGCCGGAGAGGACCAGGCGTCGTCGACCATCGACCACCGCGTGCTCCTCATCGAGCAGCGCGACAAACTCGAGATCATCAAGCAGCTCGCCGATCGCGAGGGCAAGACCCTCGTCTTCGCCCGTACCAGGGCCTTCGCCGAGCAACTCGCCGAAGACCTCGATTACGCCGACATCCCGGCCGTCTCGTTGCACGGCGATCTCAACCAGTCGCGCCGCACCCGCAACCTGCAGCAGCTCACCTCGGGTCGCGTGAGCGTGCTCGTCGCCACCGATGTCGCCGCCCGCGGCATCCACGTCGACGACATCGACCTGGTCATCCAGGCCGACGCTCCTGACGAGTACAAGACATACCTGCACCGCTCGGGCCGCACGGGCCGCGCCGGCAAGCAGGGCACGGTCGTGACGCTCATCACGCGCAGCCGGCAGCGACGGATGGCGGAGCTGCTCGACCGAGCCGAGATCGAGGCGGACTTCGAGCACGTCGCTCCCGGCGACGAGCTCATGGGGCAGCTCACGGCCGGCCTCTAGTCACGCGGACTCACGATGCCCGTTCTCCCGAGCGGAGGACGGGCATCCGTCGTGGTAGGCGCGCGTCCAGCGACGTTCCATCGCGAGTCTTTCCGAGACTTCCTCAGTGTGATTGACTCCACTCACGGCAGCCACACGCGAACGGGGGGCAGATGCCGCCTTCGGAGGTCCACCCCATGCGGGGAAAGCGTCGCGCGCGCGCTGCCATCGCCGCTGTCGTATCGACGTTGTTGGTCGCGTCCGGGCTGGTCGTCGGTCTCGCGGTCCCGGCCAGCGCTGATCCGCCGGCCGGGGGCTCCACGGTGGTCACGGAGACCTTCAGTGGTGCAACGGTTCCGGATCCGGCGTGGAAGGCGCTGGGCGACACGTGCCTCACCGGCACGGCCGCGGGTGCTAGACCGCCCGTCGGCGCTGCCCAGATTCGGAACTGCGACCTCCATCAGATGGGCGCCGTACCGCTACGCGGCACGCTTCCGGGCTACCTACAGTTGACCGACCGAGCCGGCAACCGAGCGGGCGACATCCTCTACAACAAGCCGATCCCTGCTACCGCCGGCGTCTCCCTCTCGTTCGAGCAGTACCAGTACGACGGGAACGGTGCCGACGGCATCGGCTTCTTTCTCGTGGACGGGGCAACCGACCTGACTGACACCGGGGGTCTCGGGGGAAGCCTCGGCTATGCCCAGCGCAATGGGGAGCCCGGAATCACCGGCGGCTACCTGGGCGTCGGCCTCGATGCGTACGGCAACTTCTGGGACGACGGCGAGAACCGAGGCAACGGATGTCCAGCCGATCAAAGGTCTCCGTCGACCAACAACGGACCGATCGCCCCCAATGTCGTCTCCTTGCGAGGACCGGGCTCGGGCGTGGTCGGCTACTGCCTCATCGGTCCGACGGTGGGCGGTCCGACATCTCCCGCCGGAGCCACGACTCCCTACCCCGTCACCAATCCGAACAAGCCCGGCACTACGCTGAACGGCGGGCAGGGAACGCTTCGCGGGGGCACGTTGGCGGCTTCGCAGCGCACGATCAACATCCAGGTGACACCCCTGCCGAACCCGCGGGTCATCGTTCAAATCCAGTACGTCACCGGCGGTCCGTGGATCACAGAGCTCAATGCCGCGGCGCCCCCGAACACGCCGTCCACCTACAAGTTCGGACTGTCGGCGTCGACGGGTGGCTCCAACGACATCCACCTCATCCGCGCGACCCAGGTGCGGACCATCAATCCCCTTCCCGACCTTCAGCTCGAGAAGCAGGTCGACCGAAGTGGCGCTCCGCTTCCCGCGATCATCACGGCGGGCACCGTCATCCCGTATCAGTACACCGTGACAAATGTTGGCGCGCCGGTCGATACCCTCTCCATTACCGACAGCAAGATCGCCACGGCGGCGATCACCTGCGATAGCACCACTCTTACGACGGCGCCGGCGCAGGGCTCCACCACTGTCTGCCGCGGCAAATACACCGTGACAGCCGCCGACGTCTTGGCTCAGCGCGTCGACAACGTCGCCACGGCACACGCGAAGGTCGCACCAGGTGGTCTCGATGTCGCGTCCCCCGAGTCTGCCGTGACCGTGCCCCTCCTGTCGGTGCTGACCATCGCCAAGCAGGTGACGACACCCGCGCCGTACTCGGTCGGAGGCAACATCGCGTACCAGTACACGCTCAGCAACACAGGCGGCTCGATCCTGAGCAACTTCCTCGTGACGGACGACCGCATCCCCTCGTCGGGAATCATCTGCGCGACGGGAACGCTCAATCCCGGCCAGTCGACCACCTGCGTCGGCTCGCACATCATCCAACCGGGGCAGTTGAACGCCGCCGGATATCTCGTCAACACCGCGTCCGCCGCAGCGACCTCGACCATCGGGCAGAAGGTGCAGACGGCCAACGTGTCGGTGTCGGTGCCCGTCGCTGTCGACGTCGGAGTCACCAAGACGGTCGATGTGATCAGTCCCGTCGTCGGCAGTGACGTCACCTTCACCATCACGGCGACCAATTATGGCCCGTCTGCTGCGACCGGGGTCAGGATCACTGACCAGGTGCCGGACGGCGACCCGGTGGGCAGCGTGGTCTACCGCTCATCGTCGACGACGGGTGGCGCCTACACCTCATCGACGGGCGCCTGGGCGATTCCTGCGCTGGCCGTCGGACAGAGCTTCGTCCTGACGATCGTCGCGACCGTCAACACCGGGAATCCGTTCACCAACAGCGCATCTCGAACGCAGACTGACCAGCCCGACACCAACCCGAACAATGACACGGCGTCGGTGACTCTCAACCCCATCACCCCGACGGCCGACCTCGCTGTCACGAAGTCGGTGGATCAGCCGTCCATTCCAGTAGGTGCGACCGCGATCTTCACCGTCACCGTGCAGAACACCGGGCCATTCGCCGCGAACAATGTCGCCATGACCGACCAGATCCCGTCTGCCCTCGGCTACGTCGGCTGTGCCTCCCCCTGTGACGGAACGTATGATCCGGCGGCCGGCATCTGGACCATCGGAGCCCTGGCCGTTGGCGCGATCGCAACCCGCACTTTCGTCGTGACGGGACTCACGACGGGCAACTTCACGAACCTCGCCGCGACCACGGGTGCCTCAACGCCGCCCGACCCCAATCCGTCCAACAACTCAGACTTCGCCACCCTCAACGTTCGCCCTCCGGTGGCAGATCTCGCCGTCGTCAAGACCCCGTTCCCGCAGTCGGCCGTGGTGGGCGACACCATCACCTATCAGCTCACCGCCAGCAACCTCGGGCCGGACGCCGCCCCCGGCGTGTTCGTCACCGACGTGTGGCCAGCTGGAGTGAAAGTGGTTTCAGTCTCACCGGCGGACAAAATAACTGCGGACGGTACGAGCTGGAACGTGGGCCTGCTGAATCCGGGACAGACAGCCAGCGCGACGATCACTGCCCTGTTGACAGATTCCGGAACGCAGGTGAATACAGCGACTATCAGCTCGTCGGTCGTCATCGACCCCAACCCGTCGAACAACTCCTCGAGCGGAACGGTGACCTCTGCCCAGCCCACGCTCGACATCGGCGTGACGAAGAGCGTTCTCGCCGTTCGCGATGGCGTTCCGGTCACGGAGGTGCCCGTCGGCCAGGACGTCGTGTTCACGGTGACCGCGACAAACTTTCCCGACCCGGGTTCGTCGGTGACCGCGACGAATCTCGTGTTCGGCGAACCGCTGCCCACGGAGGGCCTGCAATTCGTGTCGGCCACGACTGGCGGAGCGGGCACCGGCGCGGCCTATGACGCCACGACAGGGCGATGGACGATCGCCTCGCTGGATGCGAATGGCACGGCCACCCTCACCGTCCGGGCGACGGTCATCAAGCGGGGGAATTGGACCAACACGGTCAGCCTCATCAGCCTCACGCAGACGGATCGGGACCCGTCGAACAACAGCGCGAGCGTCGTCGTCATCGGAGTCATCCGCACCGACTTGCAGATCGTGAAGTCGGTGAATCCGACCGTCGGCCAGCCCGGTTAGGACGTCGTCTACTCGGTCGTCGTCACGAACAACGGACCCAACGATGCGACCGGTGTGGAGGCGTTCGACTCGAACCTGATTCCTGCGGATCTGGTCGACGTGACCACATCCCCGGGCACGAGCTTCGACATTGCCACGCGCATCTGGACGATAGGGAACCTCGCGTCCGGCGCCAGCGTGACGCTGCAGGTAACCGTCCTTCTGGACCAGAGGTATGGCTGGTTCCGCAATGTCGTCGTCGTGAACTCGTCCACCCCCGATCCGGACACCACTAACAATGTGTCGTATGCCGACCTGTTCATCCCGGCAGCCGACATCGCCGTCACGAAGGTGGTCGACAAGCCCGCCGTGTTCGTTGGTGACCCGGTGACCTTCACCATCGGCGTGTCGAACCTCGGACCCGACCCAGCCACCGCCGTGAGTGTCAAGGATCTGCTGCCGCCGGAGTTCACTTTCGACAGCGCCACACCGTCCGTGGGCAAATACGACCCGGCAACAGGGGTATGGACGATCGGCGACATTGATCCGGCAACGCTCCCGGCGCCCGCCGCAGGAACGCTGCAGCTGAGCATCGTCGCCACAGCCAACTCGCCGGGCCGCGTGACCAACACGGCGATTTCTGATCGCACCTCTCAATTCCCATTCGATCCGGTGCTGGCGAACAATACTGCTAACGCGGAGGTGCAGGTCGACGCGCTGCCCGCCCAACTCACGATCACGAAGGCCGTGTCGCAGGCATCTGTTCCGGTAGGTGGCGCAGTGACGTACACGATCGTCGTCGGCAACCTCGGGCCGGCAGCCGCAGCGGATGTCGTCCACACCGACTCGTTCCCGTCGGGCGTGCGGCCGACTGCCGTCCGCGGAACAGGATGCGCGATTGCCGGGCGGGACGTGACGTGCGCGATCGGCACGCTCGAGGTGAACGGGACCTCGACGATCGAGGTGGACGCCATCGTCGACGACGTGGGCACCTTCGTCAACACGGCGTCCGTGACCACGAGCACACCTCCGGTCACGCCGGGCGTGGTCGAGGCGTCAGCGACGGTGACAGGCGTGGCCGTGCCCGTACCGCCCGACGCTGGCGGCGGGGGTAGTGGGGGGCTCGCGCACTCGGGCGTCGACCCCAGTCTGCCGGTCGGGTCGGCTCTGGCTCTCGTCCTGCTCGGCCTGGTGTTGATGAGCCTTCGACGGCGACGCCTCGATCCCTGACGCCGCGCAGGCCTCGGGAAGTCCAGGTGACGCGATAGTCGGCCTGCCGCACCGAACACCTGCGGTAGGCCTGCCATCATCGAGGAATGGTCGACTCATCCACAGAACAGCCGCCGCAGCGAGACACCAGCAAGATCGTGCTCGTGGTGGTGGCCATCGTGCTGGCCCTGGCGCTCGTCGGCGTTCTCCTGTTCGTGTTCCTGAGGCCGGCAGGCGGGGTCGCTCCCACCTCATCTCCCACCGCCTCGCCGTCACCGTCTCCGTCCGGGAGGCCGACTCCGACCTCGTCTCCCGCTCCCACGGACGCCCCGGGGGCTCAGACGTGCACGGTCAACGAGCTATCCATCCAGCTCGGTGCGCCGGACAGCGGGGCGGGAACGACGGTGGTGCCGATCATCTTCAAGAACACCGGCGGCCGCACGTGTCAGATCGAGGGCTACCCCGGCGTCTCGTTCGTGGGCGGTGGCAACGGCACCCAGATCGGTGCGCCTGCCAGCCGGGACGCCAGTGTGGCGATCACTTTCCACGAACTCAAACCGGGTGATTCCGTGCAGAGTCCACTCCACATCACTCAGGCGGGCAATTACGACACCTGCGGCACCGAGACGGCCGACGGGTTGCGCATCTACCCACCGCACTCCTACGACGCCGTCTTCGTCGCCACCACCGCGTACAAACCGTGCACGGATGCGTCGGTCGACCTCATGTCGGTGCAGCCGGCGCAGTAGGCTCCGCGCGGGGCTTGAGGATTACGGCCGTGAGGCGCTCAGTTCGCGGCTCGACGCCGAATCGGTGAGCAGAGCGCCAGCCATCAACTCCAAGGTCTGTTCGCGGCCGGGCGTGCTATCGAACGGCTCATCCTCGCGGGACCCCGAGATGGGCGAGATCATCACCTCGTCAACGCCGTAGCGCGTCGACAGGTCCCGGATCGCGTCGGCTGCTGCATCCGGCGAGCCGATCACCCAGCGGCGACGCATCGCCTCGACCAGCCCGGTGACGGCGGTGTCGGTCGGCGCCGACGCGCTCGCATCGACGCTCTCGAGGGCGGTCAGCGGACGGCCGGTGCGCATCCGGGCCATCGCGCGCATCTGCGGCAGCGCACGTGACAGCGCCTCGTCCTCCGTTGGCGCGACCGAGGCGTTGAGGGTCAGGAACGTCTGAGGGGTCGGATGCTGTTCGCTGGGCTGGTAGCCGGTGCGGTAGAGCTCGAGTGCCCGCTCGATTCCGTCGCCCGAGAAGTGGTACGCGAACACGTAGGGCAGTCCGAGCTGGGCGGCGAGCTGCGCCGAGTAGTCGCTCGAGCCCAGCAGCCACAGGGTCGGAACCCCGCCCGCCGAGGGTGTCGCGTGAACGGTGTACTCGTTGCCGCTCGTCATCCGCAGCGCAGCCCCACCCGGATGCAGCAACGCGAGAATGTCGCCGATGTGGTCGGGGAAGCGATCGACGTCGGCGGTGGGTCCGGTGATGCGCAGCAATTGGGTGATGACCGGATCGCTGCCCGGCGCGCGACCGATGCCGAGGTCGATACGGCCGGGTGCCAGGGCCTCGAGGGCGGCGAACTGCTCGGCCACGACGAGGGGTGCGTGGTTCGGGAGCATCACGCCGCCGGAGCCGACGCGGATGCGGTCCGTCTGCGCGGCAACGGATGCGATGAGCACCGGAGGGGTGGTCGAGGCGACCGCCGGCATGTTGTGGTGCTCAGCGAACCAGTAACGCTCGTAGCCGAGGCGATCGGCGAGGCGAGCGAGGGCGACGGACGCCGACATCGCCTGGGCGCTGGACTGGCCCGAGCGCACGGGAATCAGGTCGAGGACGGAGAGGCGGAGCGGAGAAGCCATCACAAGAAAGGAACGTGGCGATAGATCGACCTATTCCGTGCGCGTGTGGCCGCCCCCTCGCGGATGTGGTTCGGGCGTGACACGTCGGTAGCAGGCGGTAAGACTGAGATCATGCATTTCTCAACGACGATGTCGCAGATGGGCAACAACACCGGCATCGAGGTACCTCCCGAGGTGATCGATTCCTTGGGCGGCGGCAAGAGGCCGGCGGTCACCGTCACGGTCAACGGCTACACCTACCGCAGCACGGCGGCAGTAATGGGCGGTCGACACCTCATCCCGTTCAGCTCGGACAAGCGGGCAGATACCGGAATCGCTGGAGGCGACGCCATCGAGGTCGACATCGAACTCGACACCGAACCGCGCACCGTCGAGGTGCCCGACGATCTCGCCGCCGCGCTCGCGGCCGTCCCCGTGGCGCAGGAGGCCTACGATCGCCTGTCACCGAGCGCGAAGAAGGCGCACGTCACCTCGGTCGAGTCGGCCAAGACCGACGAGACTCGTCAGCGACGCGTCGAGGCGGCGGTGGCGAAGCTCGCGGCGTCCTGACGGGCTCGCCGGTCGAGCAGTCGGCGTCAGGCCGCGATGCCCTCGAGCTTGTCGCGCAGCTGCGCATCCGTCGGCTCGACGAAGTGGTCGCCGTCGGGGAAGACCACGACGGGTATCTGCGTCCGTCCACTGATCGCCTTGGCGCGGTCCGCGCCGTCCTCGACCCGCTCCAGGTCGATGTAGTCGTACTCGACGCCCAGGCGTTCGAGCAGCGCCTTGGAGCGGATGCAGTCGCGGCACCAGTCGGCGCCGAACATGGTGATGCGGTCGAAGTTCTCGGCAGTCATCATTCCAGCCTAGGTTCGGTTGTCTGAGCATCCGCCGTATCGGCCGGAGCTCACCGAGCCGTTCGGATCTCGGCCCGCCGGTCGGCGCTCGTCCGGCCGGGAAGCGCTCGTCCGGCCGACGGTCCGCGCTGGGCGGTTCGGTCAGCTCTCGACGAGCCGGATGAAGGCGCTGAGGTCGGCCACCCCGCTCGGGGTGTGGGGGAGGTACTCGGTGAGCTCCGGCGAGTGGACCAGGTAAGCCGCCCACTGGGCCCGTGAGACGGCGACGTTCAGTCGGTTCCTCATGATGAGGAATTCCATGCCGCGCGGAACATCGGATGCCGACGACGCAGCGAGCGAGACGATGGCGATGACGGCCTCGCGCCCCTGGAACTTGTCGACCGTGCCCACGGGGACGTCGCCGAAGCCGGCCCGGGTCAGTTGCTCGTGCACCAGCACCAACTGGGCGTTGTAGGGCGTGACGACGATGATGTCGTTCGGAGCGATGGGGCGAGACTCCCCGTCAGGGGCCTCGCGCCACCGAGTGCCGACCAGCGATCGCACCAGCTCGACCACCGTCGACGCCTCCTCGGGTGAGGCTGTCGAGTTGCCGTTGTGCTGCACCGGCACCGGGTGAAGGCCGGGGGAGACGCCATCCAGGGCGCGTTCGGCCGCGCAGGGGTGCGAGCGGAGCGCACCGGCATACGAGAGGTGCGACACGGGAGCGGCGAGCGCGGGATGCAGCCGTCGACTCTCGGCGAGGAAGTAGCCGAACGTGGGTGGCAGCACGTCGTGTCCGTCGGCGACCCAGCCGAGGGCGGAGTGGTCGATCGGCTCGGGGTGGGTGCCTTGGCTCACCTGGGGGAGCTGTTGGGGATCGCCGAGGAGCAGCAGGTTGCGCGCACTCGCACTGGCGGCGAGGGTGGATGCGAGCGAGAACTGGCCAGCTTCGTCGACGACGAGGAGGTCGAGGCTGCGGCGCGGGAAGCGCGTGGAGTGTGCGAAATCCCAGGCGGTGCCACCGACGACGAAGCCCGTCGCGAGGTGATCGACGGCGAACCGACCGACCGCATCCTTGCCCTGAAGCTGGGTGAAGTTGTGCTGAGCCGTGTCACCGTTCTTGAGCGACTTCCCGACGAGGGCCGGATCGAGGCCGGCATCCGGCAACCGGTCCAGCAGGTTCTCGACGACGGAGTGGGACTGCGCGACGACGCCGATTCTCCAGCGGTGATCATTCACCAGACGGGCCATGACGTGCGAAGCGAGATAGGTCTTGCCGGTTCCCGGCGGCCCCTGCACGGCGATGTAGGAGTCGTCGAGGTCGAGCAAGCTCGCGACCACCGCCGTCTCCATGCTGCTGCCGAGGGGGTCGACGAGTTCGCCGCGTGCGGAGCGAGGCGGACGTCGGCGGAGGATGTCGCTCATCGCATCGGACGGCCAGACGGGCTGTGTTCGAGCGACCCGGTCGCCCCATTCGGCGATGGACGCCTCGAGGGCGGTCGTCTTGGGTGGCGCCCCGGGAACGACGGCGGTCGGGAGAGCCCGGTGAGGCGCGGCACTGCCCGGCAACACCTCGAGGATGCGCACCCCGTCGTCGAGGACCTCCATGATGCGGGCGCCGCGTGCGACGCGATGGCCGGGCTCAGCCCTGCCGTCTTCCACCTCGCCATCCGGTTCGTACAGGAGGAAGACGTCGGAGTTCGCGCTGAGACGGGTGCCCGGCCCGAATCGGCCCCGCAGCGTGATCTCGCGGCGCTCGTTGCGTGAGCCATCCGGTACGTACCAGCGGGTGTCCACCCCGCTGACCGACTCGTCGACCACGAGTACGTCGCGGGTGTCCTCCCACTCACGCACCGGCTGCTCGAGTCGGTAGTAATGCCCCCACCAGAAGCTCTTGCGCTCTCGTTGGTAGTAGTCCACGGCAGCGGATGCCAGAGCCAACGCTGCCTGGTCGGGGCTGCGATGGTCGACCGACGCGTCGCCGGACCCCGCCAGGTGCGCCAGCTCGATCGCGAGCGGCGACTGGGCGTACTCCTGACCGGTACGTGGCGGGCGCGGCGCCGGCTCGAGGCCGGCCTCGGCCGCCAGCGACAGCAGCCAGTCGCGCAGGCGCAGGGTGGAGACGACGTCGTAGCGGTTGTAATCGGCGATGGCATCGAGGATGTCCTGCGCCCCCGCGGCGTCGCCGGTGTCGGCGAGCTCGCGCGAGCGGACGTACTCGATGATCGAGTCGGCCGCATTGGTGACGCCGGAGCGCAGTTCATCGCCCATGTAGAGCGGTTCGAGCTTCTTGATGGAGTACGAGCGACTGCCGACCAGGAGCGCACGCTTCACCACCGGGTACAGGTCGATGAGCACCCCGTCGACGAGCAGCTGATCGACCCGCGCCTCTGCGGCGCCATGGCGGGCGGCGATCGACAGCAGGTGAGTGCGCTCGTAGCTCGCGTAGTGGTAGATGTGCAGGTCGGGATGGGCCGCGCGCCGCTCCTCGACGAAATCGAGGAAGCGCTCGAGCGCGACGCGCTCTTCAGCGAAGCTGTGCGCCCAGAACGTGGTGAACTGGTCGTCGGTGTCGAGTACGCCGAAGAGGTAGTCGAGGCCCCAGCTCACGCCGGCCCCCTCGGTGTAGAGCGGGTCGCCTTCGAAGTCGAAGAACAGGTCGCCGACGTCGGGCGGGGGGATGGCCGTGAGCGCTCGCGCGTCCCGCACCTCGACGGGAGGGGCGAGGTGGACCGAGTCCGGATCCGCTCCGCGTGACGCGGCCTCAGCTCGTGCGGCTTCGGCGTCGTGTTCCGCGGCAACCTGCAGGCGTGCTTGGACGGCGAACGTCTCGGCGGTCGCCCTGGCCATTCCGGGCACGGGGGACTCGCCGCCGGCTGGCAACTGCAGCGAGGCGAGCTGGTCGATCGTGTCGATGCCGGCCCGGTGCAGCGCGTCGCGCTGGAGCACTCGCATGCCGGCCACCAGCAGCACGTCTCGATGGGCGTCGACTTCGGCTGAGCAGGTCTCGCAGCGTCCGCAGACGGTATACCGCGGGTCGCCCCACTCGACCGGGCCGGAGGCCGCTACCCGCTCGTCGACGATGCGCAGCAGTCGCTCCCGGCGCTTCGCGGAGACCGGACGGATGTCATCGACCCGATGCTCGCTCACGCTCCCGTCGCCCAGCAGCAGCTGGACCGTCTCGTCGACCGGCACTCCGATCGCCTCGAGCTGGTCGACGTAAGCGACCACCTGCATGAGCGCGGTGACGCGTGCGCGGCGGGCGAGCTTGGTGTCCTGCACCTGGTAGCGCCCATCCGGCCGCCGCACGATGAAGTCGGCGTAGCCCAGGAACGCGCCGTCGAAGAAGGTGGCCTGGAACACGACGTCGGCGCCGCCTGCGAAGGCGGCCCGCGTCGCCTCGGTGGCGTACCGAAGGTCCTCGACGACGAGCGGGTGCGGACGAGCGATCTCGACCACGCCCGCACCGAACCGCTCGCGATAGTCGGCCAGCACGCGGTCCTCGTGCCGGTCGCCGAGGCGCGCGGTGCGCTCGAGCATCGCATCCGCGGCGTCGGGGACCGCATCGATGCGCCCGAGCTTGGCGTCGAGCCGTCGGAGGAAGGCGAACTCGCACTTCGAGGCCGTCGTGAGGTCACTCGCGCTGGTGACGACGGTGTCGTCGAGCAGGAACATGCCAGCAGCCCTCCCGCCGCATCCGTGGTCGTGCTCAGACACTATCCCCAGCCACCGACATCCCCTCCCGCTACGCTCGATGGTGGTCGTCGATGGTGCTGAAGGGAGGACGGATGGGTCTGTTCCGTAAGCGCGACCCCGAGCGTCGGTCCCGCATGAAGCCGTTCGACCGTAAGGCCCTGTCAACGCCCGAACCCATCCTTGAATCCGACGCCATCGAGGAAGGCATTCTCATGGCGGAATATTCAGCGCGGATGGCGCTGAAGAACCGCATCCTCGTGGCCGTTCTGGGCGAGGGCGACGACTTCGAGGAGGTGGACTTCGTCGACGACGCACGCGACGTGCTCACGACCATCGCCGAGCAGATGACGGCGGGAGCCGACCTGGCCGTCGACGAGCGGCGTGAAGCGGCCGAGAAGGCCGGACGTGGTGACTCGATGCACGACTACCACGAGGCGGACGTCGAGAATCTCGAACTGCGGGAGGCCACCAGTCGCGCGGTGGCGGCCGAACTCGTACGCCGAAGCCGCGACGCCGAGACCCTTCCCGCGTTCATCTCGCAGGCGCGGGAGGACGCCTGGCACGACGTGGCCGCAGAGATCTCGGCCAAGCTCGACCTGCAGCGACCGGCCTCGGCCCTCGACTCCCGCTACCGACGCACCCGCGAGCAGCGCATGCGCATGGTCAAGAACGTCGACCTGTCGCGTCTGGAGCAGGAGCGTCTGAACTACTGACGCACGTCGCCCGCCGTCCTCCCACTCAGACGGCGGCGAGCGGGACCAGCCTCATACGACGATGGGCTCCTCCACGCGGGCGTCCTGGAAGGCAAGCTTCGGCACGAACACCAGGCAGACGGCGGCGACGAGAGCGGTGACGCCGCAGACGATCCACACCGTCATGTAGCCGCTGAGCGAGCCGGCCGTCCCCGTTGAGGAGCCGGCCGCGTCGCCCACCCGCGAGAGCAGCGCGATGCCGAACACGCACGACGCGATCGCGCCGCCCACCGTCTTGACCGAGTTGGTCAGTCCCGTGGCCACACCGGTCTGGTGCGCGGGGGCGGCCGCAGCGGCGGCGGATGGCAGAGCAGCGACCAAGGCGCCGGAGCCGAGACCGGCGATGACCATGTTGGCCAGCACCTGCCCGTACCCGTCGTGCAGCGGGACGAACAGCAGGTAGCCCACGGCCACCAGCAGGCTCGCCCCGATCAGGGCGATGCGGGGTGTCACGAATCGCGTCGCGACGGGGAACAGCAGCGCCCCGACGATGAGCGAGAGCAGGTAGGCGCCGATGAGCACGGATGTCTGCCCGCTCGTCGCCGAGAGCCCGTATCCGTAGGAGGACGCGTCCGTGCGCGCGAACGTCGAGAGCGGAGCCTGCGCGCCGAGCACGCTCACGCCGAACAGGCCCGCGGTGAGGAAGACCGGCCAGAGCGCCGCGGAGCGGAACATGCGCACGTCGATGAGCGGATCGGCCTGCCGCAGCTCGTACCGGCTGAAGGGGATGAACAGCAGCACTCCCACCACGACGACCGCCCACGACAGCACGTCGCCGGGGCCGTTGATGCGCAGGAAGCTCAAGCCGCCCGTGAGTGCCAGCAGCGCGAGCGAGACCAGCACGAGCCCGCCGGTGTCGAAGCGTCCGCCGGCGAGATCGGGCGACTCCTTCACGCCGAACAGCACGACGAACAAGCAGATCGCGACGGCGATGCCGGGCAGGATGAGCACCCACCTCAGGTCCATGCTGTCCACAAGTTGTCCGGCCACCAGCGCGCCGGCGATGGCGCCGATCTCGAGTGCGGCTACGAGCAGCCCGGCGGCACGTCGGGTCACCGCGGCTGGGGCATCCGTCGTGCGCGACCGCGAGAACACCAGCGCGATCTCGAGCGGCAGCCAGACGCTGTAGAAGCCCATCAGCGCCCACGCGATGAGGTACACCCAGAAGCTGTCGGTGAACGGCAGGGCGAGCGCAGCGACGGCGGTGAGTCCCATCGAGACGACGAGCATGCGCTTGTGGCCCACCATGTCGCCGAGCTTGGCGAACGCGGGGATGACGAGCGCCGAGACCATCAGCTGTGCGCCCTCGAACCAGTTGACGTCAGCGTCGTGGATGCCCAGGTGCCGCGCGATGTCGGTGAGGAGGGGCACGTAGTAGCCCTGCAGGATGCCGCTGGTCAGTTCGACGACGGCGAGGAATCCGACGACTCCGGCGACTGGTCCGAGCTTGATGGCGCGGCTCATCCACTCTCCTTGCTTCAGTGCAGGATCACACCATAAGGCACCCGGCGCGTCAGGCCGGTATCGAGCGGATGAGGTGTCGATAGAAGCGCTCGCCGCGCTCGAGGCTGTCGATGGTCACGAACTCGTCCACCCCGTGGATCGCGTCGCGTTGCCGCTGCGTCATGAGCAGCGGGGCGAAGCGATAGGTGGCCGGCGAGAACACGTGGTAGTACCGCGAGTCGGTCGCCGACATCTGTACGTAGGGCACCGTGACGGCCTCGGGGTACGTCTCCGACACGGCGGAGCGGATGAGGGCCCACTGCGCGTTGTCGGTCGCCGATTCGGGCGACGCCTCCGTGCCTTCGACGACGGAGACCGAGACCTGCGGGTCGCGGATGACCCGACGGATGCTCGCCACCGCGTTCGCGATGGAGTCGCCGGGCGCAAGGCGCACGTTGAGGGTGGCCGACGCCTGCGACGGCAGCACGTTCGAGGCCGTCCCTCCGGCGAGCATCGTGACAGCGACGGTGGTGCGCACCATGGCGGCCGGCTCCCCGCCGAGGGCGGCGAGGACGCGCGCGGTGACGGGTGGAACGGCGGCGAGCGCTCGGGTGATGCGCCGCGGCCGACCCTCGGTGTGCTCGGCGAAATGGGAGAACATGGCACGGGCCGACGTCGACAGGCGCGCGGGGAACGGATGCCGCTGCAGCCGCCGGACGGCTCGCGCGATGCGGGTGGTGGCGAGCTCCCTGCCCGGAGCGGAGGCGTGGCCGCCCGCGCCACGGGCATCGAGTCGCAGGGTGAGCACGCCCTTCTCGGCGACGCCGACCATCGCCGCGGGCAGCGGCACGATGGGCAGCGGCGCATCCGTCACCGCTCCGCCCTCGTCGAGCACCAGCCAGGGACGGATGCCGCGCTCGCACACCACGGCTGCCGTCGCCTGCGCGCCTTTGCCGTGGCTCTCCTCGTCGCCGCCCAGGCTGAGGTAGACGTCGCGCTCGGGCTGGAATCCTGCCGCGAGCAGATTCTCCACGGCGTCCAGCAAAACGCACAGCTGCCCCTTGTCGTCGAGCGTTCCGCGACCCCAGACGCTGCCGCCGGCGATGGTGCCGGAGAACGGCGGGTGGGTCCACGGGTCGGTCTCGTCGACCGGCACGACATCCCAGTGCGCCATCAGCATGACGGGCTCGTCGGAGCGCCGGCCCGTCCAACGGAACAACAGCCCGACTTCGGCGAAGACCTCGAGGGTCAGCTCGTCGTGAACACGCGGGTACAGCTCGCGCAACAGGGCTCGGAACTTGTCGAAGGGTTCAACGCCGCGGATGTCGCGCTCGGCCGAGACGGTCGGCACGCGCACCATGCGGGCCAGGCGCTCGGCGATGTCGGGTCGAACGGATGTGCTGGCCTCGATCATGCGTCCACCCTAAGTCGACGGATGCCGTCGGGCCCGCGCCTGCAACACGCCACGCCCGCCGTGGTCCGACCGATGTCGGCGGGTGGTTCTACCGTTTCTCCCATGAGCAGCCACACGATCCAGACACTCTCAGCACCCCTTCCCTACGCGTGCCCCGAGTGCGGTTCAGGCAGCACGGTGCAGGTCATCTACGGTCTGCCCGACGTCGACCTGTTCGACGCGGCGGATGCCGGGTTCGTCATCTTCGGCGGCCACATCTTCGAGGCGGAAGGGCCGACGCGGGAGTGCCGCGGCTGCCACGCCGAGTGGCGCGAGGTCGACGGGTATCCGGTCTGAGTCAGGCGGGAGATGCGACAGGTAGCGGAGGTCAGGCGATAGGAGGTTCCGTGGCGACGTACCGCAGTCGCGCGACGGCTGTCACGACGATGATCGCGACGACGGCCACGATGGCGGCGATCGCGGTGGGTGCCGACTGGGGTTGATCGGCGAGGCGCGCCACCGCGACCCAGGCCAGTCCCCAGCAGAGTGAGAGAGTCGGAGCGATCCGTCCCTCGAAGAACACGGCGAGCAGCACTCCGACCAAGCCGGCCACCGCGATGATGACGACGGCCCACACCTCGGGTGCGATGCCCCATCCGTTGAAGCCGGCCGCCTTCAGCGCCGCCGTGATGTTGGCCGCGGTCGCGACGCATACCCAACCGAGGTAGAGCCCGATGGTCCCATCGGTGATGACGGCATCGACCCGACTCGACGGCTCGGTCGCTCGGGCGCGCACGAACGCCACGATGAGCACGACGAGCAGGGCGACGATGACGGGGACGCTGAGGGCCAACGCGTTGAACTGAACGCTGAGGATCCACGCCGCGTTGAGCAGCAGTGATGCCGCGACCCAGTAGCCGATCGAGCGTTGGCGCTCGGCCGATCGTTGACTGGGAAGGAACTGCCAGACCGCGTAGACCAGCAACCCGAGGTAGATGACCGACCAGATCGAGAACGCCCCGGTGCCGGGCGCGATCAAGGTGGCGTCGGCGGCGAGCGCCCCGCCCGATGCCTCCTGGATGGGCGTGCCGCCCGCGGCGCCCGACCCGATGAA
This sequence comes from Orlajensenia flava, assembly GCF_004801905.1. GTDB lineage: Bacteria > Actinomycetota > Actinomycetes > Actinomycetales > Microbacteriaceae > Orlajensenia > Orlajensenia flava. Next base: position 84,155 of record NZ_SSSN01000005.1, read on the forward strand.
CGAGCCGACGACGGCGATCCCGGCGCTGACCGCGACGACGATCTGGCGGGTGACGTCTGACGCGAGCGTCGAGCGAGCCGGTGCTGCAGTGGCGGTCATGATTCCTCCCAATCGCTAACCATGTTAGCTAATTTCGACCCGGGTGGGCACGGTGTTCCAAACGTTCCCGCCCCTGGCAAGGACCCGCTATCGCCCACTGACAGTCATAGTGTGGAAGAGATGACGACCGACGCGCTGGGAACCCGATCGATTCCGATCAGCCATCAGGCGCGCTGGCGGGCGTATTGGGTGTGCGTGGCCGTCGCGGGCCTCACCATCCTCGACCTCTCCAAGGTGAACGTCGCCCTGCCCTCGATCGAGAAGGGCTTCGACGCCACCTCGACGGAGTTGCAGTTCATCGTGTCGGGTTACGTGCTCACCTTCGGACTGGCGCTCGTTCCGTCCGGTCGGCTCGGCGACATCCGTTCGCGCAAGGTGTTCTTCGTCGTCGGCCTCAGCATCTTCACCCTCGCGAGCGTCGCGTGCGCGATCGCGCCGAGCAGCACGGTGCTGCTGATCGCGCGGCTCATCCAGGGCGTCGGCGCCGGCATCCAGATGCCCCAGGTGCTCGGGCTCATCCAGGAGTTGTTCCAAGGCAAGGAACGCGCGAAGGCGTTCGGCCTGTTCGGGGCCATGATCGGCATCGCCACGGCGTTCGGCCCCACCATCGGCGGCCTGCTCATCGCCATCGGCGGAGCGACGGATGGCTGGCGCGCCATCTTCTGGATGAACCTCCCGCTCGGGGTGATCGCCATCGTGCTCTCGGTGTGGCTGATTCCACAGACGCGCACCAAGTCGAAACGGGCGGCGCAGCTCGACGGCGTCGGTGTGCTGATCTTCGCCGTGACGGTCATCGCGCTGATGTGGCCGTTCCTGTTCACGACGGGGTCGGGCTCCGACGATCCGGCGCGCTGGTGGCTGCTGGTCGTCTTCGTTCTCGCGCTTGCCGGATTCATCGCGTGGGAGCGTCGTTACGCGGCGACCGGGCGCGACCCGCTCGTGCCGCTCTCGCTGTTCTCCATCTCGTCGTACCGCAACGGGACGCTGCTCGTCACGGTCTACTTCGCCGCCCTCCCGTCCGCGTTCCTGCTCACCACGCTTTACCTGCAGCAGGGGCTGGGCCTGCCACCGGTCTTCGCCGGCATGGTGACCATCGGGTTCGCGCTCACGAGTGCCTTCTCGTCCTGGCGCGGCGGGGTGCTGGTGCAGCGATACGGCCGCGCTCTGGTGGTGTTCGGCCTGAGCTTCGTGCTCGTCGGTGCTGGTCTCCTCGTGTGCGCTGCGCTGTTGACGCCGCCGGAGTGGACTCCGTGGGCGATGGCGGCGGCGATGTTCGTCGCGGGCATCGGGGGCGGTCTCGTCGTCTCCCCGAACCAGACGCTGACGCTCAACGACATCCCGGTGCGACAGGGAGGCCTCGCCGGGTCGGTCGGCCAGCTCGGTCAGCGCATCGGTACGGCGATCGGCTCCGCCGTAGCACTTTCGCTGTTCTACTCGACGCTCGCCGCGCAACCGAAGAGCGAGAGTCAGCTCGGCCAGTTCCACCACGCATACGGCTACGGGATGCTGTCGGTCGCCCTGTTCCTCGCGATCGCCTTCGTGGTGGCGGTCGTCGACCTGGGCAAGCGCATCCGAGCGCGGAACGAGGACGATCCCGACGATTGAGGTCGTCCGTTGGCCGAGACCCTCGCACCGGCGTGCGCGTCAGCCGAGCGCGCCCGTCGGCAGGCCGAGCTCGTTCTCCATCGCCCGGTAGACCAGCCGCCCGCGGTCGCGCGCGCCACCGTAATGCACGAGCGCGTGCGAGTTCACGCCGTCGATCATGCCGAGGAACTGCCACGCGACCAGTTCGGCGTCCTCGGCCGTGAACTCGCCGGCGTCGCATCCGTCGCGCACGACGTCGACCACGGCCGCCTGCCAGCGGTCCATCACCTCGCGCACCGCCTCCGCGAGGGCGGCATTTCGACGACCCATGCTCCACGCATCCGCCCACACCGCCGTCACGTCGTCGCGCCCATCGTCGAGCAACGTGGCGATGAGCGCCCGGAGCCGGCCCGTTGGGGAGGGTTCGGTCGCGACCAGCGCGAACACCTCGTCGATCTCGTCGAGTGTGATCACCGAGAACGTGCGCGCCACCAGTGCGTCCATACTCGGCTCGTAGTGCGCGACGAGAGCAGGGGCGACACCGGCGCGCGACGCGACCCCGCGCAGGGTGACGGCCGGCAGTCCGCCCTCGAGGGCCACTTCGCGCGCGGTCGCGCGCAGCGTTGCGGAGCGCTCGTCGGGCGAGAGTCGCGCGGCCCGTCTACGGTCGGGTGTTGACATCGTGCCCCCAGTGTATGTAACGTCTCCCCATCTTATTGATCATGTGATCAATAACCCAGAGTCGGGAGAGATCATGAGCGTCGCCGCATCGCAGGCACCCGCCAGTGCCGAGGGGCTGCCGGAGATCCGCACGGATGCCGCCGGCCACGTCGAGGTGCGAGGCACCGATCACATCCCGGCCGACGAGCGCCACGGCAAGCCGCGCGAGCTGTTCTGGGTGTGGCTGTCAGCGAACGTCGTCTACCTCTACTTCGTCATCGGCGGGGTACTCGTTCTGCTCGGCCTGGGCATCTGGGAGGCACTGGCCGTCACCGTCCTGGGCAACCTCTGGTGGATCGCCGTCGGCTGGCTGGCCGTCAGCGGGCCGGCATCCGGGACCCCGAGCGTGACGATCATGCGCGCGATGTTCGGCGTCCGCGGCAACCGGGTGTTCGGGGCCGGCCTCGGTGTGGTGATCGGCATCTTCTTCGAGGTGATCAACATCGCCTTCGCCACCCTCGCCACGATCGCGCTGCTCGCGCACCTCGGCATCGGACTGCCACCGGGTGGCGAGTGGGGCGTGCTCGTCGTGGTCGCTGCCCTGAGCTTCGGCATCAGCGTCTACGGGCACGCGACGATCATCAAGCTCAGTCCCATCTTCACCATCGCGCTCGCCGTCTGCTTCGTGCTGCTCGGCGTCTTCGTCATGCAGGCCGCGCACTTCGACTACACGCCGGCTCCGCTCTCGGGCGGCGATCACTGGGGAGCCCTCATCCTCGGATTCGCCGTCGTCGCCGCGAATCCGCTGTCGTGGGGAACGGGCGCCGACTACGCGCGCTACCTGCCCGCATCCGTGTCGAAGAGGGCCGTGATGGGGTGGACGGCGCTCGGCGGATTCCTGCCCGCCGTGCTCATCGCCGCACTCGGGGTGTTCGCGGGTACAGCCGTCGACATGACCGACCCGCAGCTCTCGCTCGCGCAGATCGTGCCGGCCTGGTTCTACCCGGTGTTCCTGTTCGTCATCGTGCTCGGCAGCATCACCAACAACGTGTTGTGCGCCTATTCGACCGGCCTCTACTTCCAAGCCCTCGGTGGTCGGCTCGGCCGCACCCCGCGGGCGTGGACCGTCGTCATCACGGGCCTCGTCGCCACCGCCATCGCTGCCTACCCGCTCTTCATCGCCCCGAACTTCCTCGACACCTTCAATTCCGCCCTCGAGCTCAGCGTCACGGTCCTCGGTCCGCTCGTCGCCGTCTACGCGGTCGACATCCTGGTGCGCCGCAACCGCTACGACGGGCTCGCCCTCGAGGACCAGAGCCCGACGAGCCCGTTCTGGTACCGCGCGGGCATCTACTGGCCGGGTGTCATGGCCATGGTGATCGCGTCGACGCTGGCCGTGCTGATGGCCAACACGACGCTCTACGAGGGTCCCATCGCACAGGCCCTCTCGGGCGCGGACCTCTCCGCGATCGCCGGACCGGTTGTGGCCGGTGGCGTGTACGCGCTGCTCTGGTTCACCACCAGGCCCTACCGTGAGGTGACGGCCCGACCGACCGCACTGACGGTGGATGCTCCGGCATCCGCCACCACCGACGCAACGGAGGTTGCAGCATGAGCTGGAGTATGCCCGCGGAGTTCGCCCCGCAGGACCGCGTCTGGATGGCCTTTCCGCGCGACGGGTACACCCTCGGGGATGACGCGGAGGACGCCGAGCTCGCCCGCCAGGCCTGGGCGAACGTCGCCAACGTCGCGGCCGAGTTCGAGCCGGTCACGATCGTCGTCGACCCGAGCGCCCGGGCGCACGCCGCGCGGCTGCTTTCGGGCGAGATCGACCAGGTCGAGGCGCCCCTCGACGACTTCTGGATGCGCGACATCGGGCCATCCTTCGTCGTCGACGGTGACACCGGCGCGCTCGGCGCGGTCGACTGGGTGTTCAACGGATGGGGCGCCAACGCCTGGGCGACCTGGGAGAACGACCGCGAGATCGGCACCCTAGTCGGCGAGGCGGCCGGCGCGAGCGTGCTCGGCTCGATGCTCGTCAACGAGGGCGGCGGCATCCACGTGGATGGCGAGGGGACGGTCATCGTCACCGACACCGTGCAGCTCGATCCGTTCCGTAATCCATACGCCACCAAGGCGCTCGTCGAGCGCGAGCTCGCCCGCACCATCGGCGCGACGAAGGTCATCTGGCTCCCCCGCGGCCTCACGCGCGACTACCTCAGCCCGGGCACGCGCGGGCACGTCGACATGGTCGCCGCGTTCGCGGCACCCGGCGTGCTGCTGATGCACGCCCAGAACGACCCGTCTCACCCCGACTACTCCGTCACCCGCCAGCTGCGCGCCGTCGTCGACGAGGCGACGGATGCCGCGGGTCGCCCGTTCGACGTCATCGAACTCCCGGCCCCCGAGACCGTGCGCGACCACGAGGGCTTCGTCGACTGGAACTACGCCAACCACCTCGTGGTCAACGGCGGAGTGCTCGCGTGCGGCTACGGCGAGCCGGCGGCGGACGACCGCGCAGCCGGCATCCTCGCCGATGCCTACGGCCGCTCGGTGGTGACGGTCGACGCGCGACCGATCCTCGCCCGGGGCGGCGGCATCCACTGCATCACCCAGCAGCAGCCCAGCGCCCTCCGCGCCGAGGTCGCCGACGCGCTCGCGCTCGAAGCCGACGAGGTCGTGGCGTGATCGACGTCGTCGAGGCGTCGATCGACGACCTGCGGATGGCGCTCGAAGGGGGCCGCACCACGAGCGTCGAGCTCGTCGCCGCCTATCTGGACCGCATCGCTCGGTACGACCGCAGCGGAATCCGCCTGAACGCACTGGTCGTGCTCAACCCCGAGATGTTCGCCGAGGCGCGCGCGAGCGATGAGCGCCGCGCCGGAGGCCGTGCGCTCGGCCCGCTCGACGGCATCCCGTACACCGCGAAGGACAGCTACCAGGTGCGCGGACTGACCGTCGCGTCGGGCTCCCCCGCCTTCGCCGACCTGGTCGCCCAGGATGACGCGTTCACCGTCGGGCGGCTGCGCGCCTGCGGCGCGGTGTGCATCGGGTTGACCAACATGCCCCCGATGGCCAACGGCGGCATGCAGCGCGGCCTCTACGGCCGGGCCGAGAGCCCGTACAACGCGGAGTTCCTGACGGCGGCATTCGGCTCGGGATCCTCCAACGGCTCGGGCACGGCGACCGCTGCGAGCTTCGCCGCCTTCGGACTCGGGGAGGAGACCTGGTCGAGCGGGCGTGCTCCGGCATCCAATAACGCGCTCGTCGCGTATACGCCGTCCCGCGGCGTCATCTCGGTGCGCGGCAACTGGCCGCTCGTTCCCACGATGGATGTCGTCGTGCCGCACACCCGGTCGGTCGACGACCTGCTCGCCGTGCTCGACGTCATCGTCGCCGACGACCCCGAGACGCGCGGCGACCTATGGCGTGCCCAGTCGTGGGTTCCCATCCCGGCCGCCTCGACGGTGCGTCCGGAACGGTACACCGCGCTCCGCGATCCCGACGCTCTGCGCGCGCGTCGCCTCGGCGTCCCGCGGATGTACATCAACGCGGATGACGGCGTCGACGGATCGGGGGGCATCGGCGGCCCGACCGGCCAGCCGATCCCGACGCGCGAGTCGGTCATCGCGCTGTGGGAGGCCGCCCGCCGCGACCTCGAGGCGCTCGGAGCCGAGGTGGTCGAGGTCGACTTCCCGGTGGTGTCCAATTACGAGCGCGATCGACCCGGCGCGCAGACCATGGCGGACCGCGGATTCGTTCCCAAGGAGTTCGCGGAGCGCGAGATCGTCGACCTGTCGATGTGGGCGTGGAATGAGTTCCTCGCCGCCAACGGCGACCCGAACCTCCATGCGCTCGCTGACGTCGACGGGACCCGCATCTTCCCGATCCCAGCCGGATCGATCCCTGACCGGTACGGCGACTTCGACTTCGACCTCGGCGAGTACGTCAGCCGCGCTGGGGCGGACGGTGTGAGCTCCTTCGACGCCATCCCCACGATCGCCGAGGGCCTCGCCGGTCTCGAGCGCACCCGTCGCGTCGACCTGGAGGAGTGGATGGACGGCCTCGGCCTCGACGCGGTCGTGTTCCCGGCGGTGGCGGATGTCGGCCCCGCGGACACCGACGTGGACGAGGAGTCGGCCGACCTCACCTGGCGGAACGGCACGTGGGTCGCCAACGGCAATCTCGCCATCCGTCACCTCGGGATCCCCACCGTGACGGTGCCGATGGGGACCATGTCCGACATCGGCATGCCCGTCGGGCTCACCTTCGCCGGACGCGGCTGGGACGACAACGCGTTGATCGCTTACGCCGGCGCCTTCGAGGGATCGGGTCGGCGACGCTCGGCTCCACCGCGCACACCGGCGCTGCCGGACTCCACCGGTGGCGCGGAGGGTGCGGCGACCGACGCGAGGGGTGGTTCCGGGGATTCATCCATCCCGTCGGCCGGCAGCGGCGACCTGGGCGAGGAGCTCGTCCTCGAGGCGACGGTCGCAGCCGACGGAACAGTCGAGATCATGGGGCGGTCCGCCGCGGAGCGCGTGGACGTGCATGTCGACGGTGTTCCCGTCGCGACCGAGCGGGAGGGGGAACGCTTCAGCGCATCCGTCGTGCCCGCCGATGCGCACGACGTGGCCTTCAGCGAGTGGCTGCCGCCGCACGGCCCATTGGTGACCGCCCTGGCGTACCGCCGCGACGGTTCGGTGAGGGGAGTTCTCGTCGAGCTGTGACTCCCGGGGCGCCGGCGGCGGTCAGCCCCGCGCGGCCTCGGTCTCGGCACGCTGCAGCGGCGCAGCCTCGTCCACGATCGCGCGGGCCACATCGCTGAGCGCCGTCTTCGTGCTGCGAGCGCGGTTGCGGATGTAAGCGAACGCCGCCTCCATGTCGACGCCGTGGGTCGAGGCGATGATGCCCTTGGCCTGCTCGATGACGATGCGACTGGCGAGGGCGGTCTCGAGCTGCTCGCGCACGACGGCGGCCTCGGTCAGGGAGCGCTGCTGGAGGATGGTGATGGTCGCCACCTCGGTGAACGCGCGCGCGACCGCGGCATCCGCCGGGTCGACCGGACCGGTCGTCATCCGGAACATGTTGAGGGACCCGATCGTGGTGTCGCGCAGGCGCATCGGCATCGCATACACCGACCGGAAGCCCAGCGACTTGGCGGCCGCCGCGAACTTCGGCCACTGGTCGGCGATGTCCTGGATGTCCTCGATGAGCACCACATTCCCGGAGTGGTAGGCCTCGATGCACGGCCCCTGATCGAAGGCGAGCTGCATGATCTCGAGCAGCTCGCTCCTGTGGCCGCTGGCCGCGACCACCTCGAGCGAGCCGCGCGCGTTCTCGATGAGCATTCCGACACCAGTCGCCTCCAGAAGAGCGGCGCACCGCTCTGCCAGGGTGTCGAGGACGTCGACGACGTCGAAGTGTTCGGTCAGGCTGTCGGCCAGCGACAGGAAGGTGTCCACCAGCTGCTGTTCGCGATTGTCGGGCATGAGTTCTGTCCTGTGAATTCTCGTAGCAAGTTCGTCGTGATCGGGGGACGATATAGCTCGTCCCCGTCATATGATGATGTCACTAGGGCCCAGACCTTGCCCCTACGCAGTGGGAAGAAATCATGGGAACCCTCACCTATGGCGCCGAGGGCGCTTCGATCAGGTTCGATGACCGAGTGCTCGCGCATCTGCAGATCGTGGTCGTCGGCAAGCTCCGTCGCGGCGAGAACTTCGCCCTCACGGTCGTCGACGGTGATGGCGACGCCCGTAACGTCCTCTGGATGAATCAGTCGATTCCGTTGCGCTTCGCCTTCGACACTTCTGGCGCACCACTCATCGATCGGCAATGGCTGGAGAGCTTGGCGCTGCATTCGAACTCGGCGAACGGTCTCGAGGTCGTCGCCGACCGGATGCCGGCCGAGTTGACCGCCACGGTCTGAGGTCGGCGAGGCGCACCTCGCGAGCCTCGTTACGAGAGGGCGGACTCGTCGCTGAAGCCGACACCGGTCCACACGAACGCCTCGCCGTCCCAGTCGCTGTACTCGTCGCGCGGCAGCGACTCGAGTCGGACAGCCGTCTTGGGCGTGATGAGCAGCACCGTGTCGGGCTGGTTCAGGGCACGCACGTGCACGAAGTCCCCGCCCGTCCGCACGGCGTCGACCAGCTCGTCCTTGAGGGCGTCGACGTCGACGTCGTCCTCCAGCCGGTACCGATCGCGTTCAACGAGGAGAGTCGTGACCGTCATCGCGGTCTCCTTCCCCTGATCGATTCTCACCCACCCAATCCCGTTCGACGACGCCGGGAAAGGGGTTGACGCGAGCCCGGGTCACGCAACAGTTCCTCAGCCACCCTGCATGAATACAGTCCAACTGTACAGGTTGACTGTGTATATGAGCTACGATCGAGCCGTGGCCACCCCGTCTGTCGACCTTCAGGATCTGTCCTCCGCCCTCAGCTCTGTAGTTTCCCGGCTGAATCGCCGCCTGCGAACCGAAGCGGGCACCGAGTCGATCACGCCTTCGCAGGCGGCCGTCATCCGTCACCTCCTTTCGGCCGGGCCAGCCACCACCTCCGAGCTCGCTCGAGCGCACGAGGTGAGGCCGCAGTCGATGAGCGCCACCGTCGCGAGTCTCGAGGCGATGGGGTACATCGATCGCAGCGCGGCCCCTGACGACGGTCGCGCCATGGTGGTCGCCATGACGGATACCGGTCGAAAGGCCATCGAGACCGGTCGGGTGGCCAAGCGCGACTGGTTGGCCCACGCCCTGGACGAGCGACTGACCGACGGCGAGCTCCGCCAGCTGGATGCGGCCGTCGCCTTGCTCCAGCGGCTGCTCGAACCGTCCTGATCGCGGACGCTCCGACCGTCCCTCATCCCGAATCCGTTGAACCGAGGACCCGCATGACCATCACGACCCTCGACCCGCGCACGGCGCTCGTCATCATCGACCTGCAGGCTGGTGTCCTCGCCCTGCCGACGGTCCATCCCGCGGGCGACGTGCTCGCGCGTGCCCTCGACCTCGTCGATGCCTTCGAGCGACGTGACCTGCCCGTCGTGACCGTAACAGTCTCAGGCGGTGCGCCCGGCCGCACCGAGCATCCTCCGCGCACGGCGCCGCGTCCTGCCGGCTGGGACGCGCTCGCGCCCGAGCTCCAGGGTCGGGGCATGGTCGTCGTGAAGCGCACGTGGGGCGCGTTCACCGGCACCGACCTCGACGAGACGCTCAGGGCGCTCGGCGTGACGCAGGTCGTTCTGGCCGGCATCTCCACGAGCAAGGGTGTCGAATCGACGGCGCGGTCCGCCCACGAACTCGGCTACAACGTCGCGCTCGCCACCGACGCGATGACCGACAGCAACCCCGACGCCCACGACAACAGCGTTCTCCGCATCTTCCCCGCGCTCGGCCAGACCGGCTCGACTGCGGAGATCGTCGCGCTGCTCGGGGCGCGCGCCCCCCGCTGATCGCGGTGGACTCGTCGGTGACGCCAGTGCCTCCGCGGGGTGACGGGAGACGCGCCTTCCCCGTGCGCTTCGTCGCGCCGTTGATGTGGGGAGCAGCACTCAACCCGGTCAACTCGTCCATCATCGCCACGTCGCTGGTCGCGATCGCACACGCCTTCGGAGTCACCGCGGCGCAGACGGCGACCCTCGTCGTGGCGGTCTACGTGGCCAGCGCGGTTGCACAGCCGACCATGGGCAAGCTCGCCGTATCCTTCGGGGCTCGCCGCATCTTCCTCATCGGAATGGGCATCGTGACGGTCGCGGGAGTGGTCGGCACGCTCGCACCGAGCTTCGAGTGGCTGATCGTCTCGCGGGTGCTCATCGGCATCGGCACCTCCGCGGGCTATCCGACGGCGATGTCGCTCATCCGCCACCGCGCTGACCGGTTGGGCACCGGCATCCCGGGCGCCGTGCTGGGGACGATGTCCATCGCCGCCCAGGTCACCTCGGCACTCGGACTCCCGCTCGGCGGCGTCCTGGTGGGCGTGTGGGACTGGCGTGCCGTGTTCGCGGTCAACATCCCGCTCGGCCTCGCCGGCATCGTCATGACGCTGCTGTGGATACCGAAGGACGTCATGGTTCCGTCCGACCGGGTCGGGGCGCAGCGTGCGAGGGAGCTCACGAGCGCGATCGATCCGCTGGGGGTCGTGCTGTTCGCGGCCACGGTCGTGGCGCTCATCCTCTTCCTGCAGGATCTGCGCTCGCCGACCTGGTGGCTGCTCGGTGTGATCGCGCTCGCGGCCGCCCTGATGGTCGCGTGGGAACTGCGGGCGCGGCATCCGTTCATCGATGTCCGATCGCTCGCGCGCAACGGGCCGCTGCTGCGCACGTACGCGCGGGCCATGCTGACGCAGACCGTCTCGTACGCGGTCCTCTACGGCTACGTGCAGTGGCTGGAGGAGGGGCGGGGGTTGAGCGCGAGCGTCAGCGGGTTGGTGATGCTGCCCATGACGGTGCTCGGGGCGATCGGGGCTGCCCTGGTGTCGCGGCGTGCGCTCGTGCGCGGTCCGCTCATCGCCAGTGCGATCGCCGTCACGTTCGGCGGTGGCGCGCTCACGTTCGTGACCGGGCAGACCAACGTGCTGCTGCTCATCGGGCTCAGCCTCGTCTTCGGCGTCGTGCTCGGCATGACCTCGGTCAGCAATCAGGCCGCGCTCTACGACCAGACGACGGCGGGGGAGATCGGGGTGGCATCCGGTCTTCTCAGGACGTCGAGCTACCTCGGCGCCATCCTCGCCTCTGCACTCATCGCGTTCTCGTTCCCTCAGCGTGCCACCGATGCGGGGCTGCACTCGATGGCGTGGATCACCGTCGGTCTCGGCATCATCGTGCTGCTGTTCGTGCTGCTCGACCGATCCATCCCGCGCCGCGCCCGCTGAATGCGGTCGATCGCCGTGCGAACGCAGGATGAGACCGCTCATGGCTGCGATATGCGGCCATCGCCGATCTCATCCTGCGTTTCGCGGCTGGCTAGGCTCGTCGGGTGAGACCTGCTGCCCTGCGTGATGGACTCGAACTGCGCCCCGTCGTGATGGCGGACGCCGCTGCCATGGTGGCCGCTTACGCGCTCAACCGAGAGCATCTGGCTCCGTGGGAGCCGGTGCGCACCCCGGAGTTCTACACCGAGGGCTGGTGGAGACAGGAACTCGCGCGCTACGAGGCCGGCTATGAAGCAGGGTCCATGCTGCCGCTCGCGGTGTTCGACGGGGACGAGGTGGTCGGCCGATTCACCCTGAGCGCGATCGAGCACGGGGTGTTCCAGAACGCGCGGCTGGGCTACTGGGTCGACCACCGCCTCGAGGGCTCGGGCGTTGCGACCGGAGCCGTCGCCGTCATCGTAGCCCACGCCCGCGACGATCTCGGCCTGCACCGCGTCGAGGCCAGCACCCTGCTGCACAACGTCGCATCGCAGCGGGTGCTCGAGCGCAACGGCTTCGAACGCACGGGAATGGCGCCTCGCTACCTGCGCATCGCCGGGTGGTGGCAGGACCACTACCTCTTCCAGCGCATCCTCGACCACTAGCGCCGCCACCGTCCGGGCGCTCATCCTCGGCATGGGCGGATACCGCTGGCCGCCTCGTAGGCTGAGGGCGTGCGACGACTCATCGCGGCCGCGTTCGCCGCCCTCACCATCGGTGGTCTCACGCTCGCTGCGCTCGGCGGCGGGTCGCCTGCGCACGCCGACGTGAACGACTTCAGCTTCGCGAGCTTCGACGGGGACTATCGTCTCGGCACCGACGCTGACGGACGTTCCACCCTCACCGTCGTCGAGACGCTCGTGGCCGAGTTTCCGCAGTCGGACCAGAATCGCGGAATCCGCCGTGAACTCGTCGACACCTACGACGGCCACCCGACCGACCTGCGCGTGAGCTCCGTCACCGACGAGAATGGAACTCCGCGTCATTACGAATCCGACAGCGACGACGACGTCGAGTCGCTGACCATCGCCGGCGACGCCTACGTGCACGGTCGTCAGACCTACGTCATCACCTACACGCAGCACAACGTCACCCGGTACTTCGGCGACACCGATGACGACGAGTTCTATTGGGACGTCAACGGAACCGGGTGGGCGCAGTCGTTCGCCCGCGTGAGTGCGACGGTGCACCTAGCCTCCGGCCTGCGAGACGCCCTCACGGGCAAGGTCGACGCGGTGTCGGGTTCGGCCGGGTCGAGCACTCCGGCATCCGTCATGCAGACCGACGACGGGTTCGCATTCGAGGCGACGGATCTCGGCGCCGGTGAGAACCTGACGTTCGCCATCGGTTTCTCGCCGCACACCTTCACGCCCCGCGCCGACGGGTCCTGGGCGACGCCGTGGCCGCCGCTCTCCGCGCTCATGGTGCTCCTCGGCGTCCTCACGGCGGCCGCCGCGTTCGTGCTGCGGTTCACGCGGCTGAGGGATGCGCCGGGACGCGGAACGATCGTGCCGGAGTACCTTCCGCCACCGGATGCCGGCATCGCGCTCTCGGCACTGGTCTCCGGCACCACCGCGCGATCGGTGCCAGCCCAGGTGCTCGCGCTCGCCGTCTCGGGTCGCATCAACGTGCGCGAGGCTCCGTCCACGGGGCTGTTCGGCAAGCCGACCTACGATCTCGAATTCGTCGGAACCAACGCGACCGGGCGGCAGGCGTTCCGAGCGCCTGAACCCACGGCCGACGAGCTCGAGTTCCTGCACGCCCTGTTCGGCGACACTCTCACCCCCGGCGAGACCCGGTCGCTCGCGAAGCAGGATTCAGCGGCGGTCAAGCGGCTGAGCGCCTTCAGCACGAGGGTGCGCAAAGACGCCGTCGTCAACGGATATCGCCGGAGCCTGCCCGTCGGACTCCTGGTGGGTGTCGTCCTCGCGGCGGTGGCGACGAGCGCTCTCGCGCTCCTGTTCGCATTCGTCGCCCTCGACCGAGCCGTGGGCGGATTCTGGCCCGGCGTGTTCATCGCGGTGGGTCTCGTGGCCGGTGTGCTGAGCATCATCGCCATCGCGCGGTGGCCGCTCGCCGCACGCGGCGTCGAACTCCGCGATCATCTGCGCGGTCTCGACCTGTACATCGGCCTCGCCGAGGCGGACCGCATCCGCTACCTCCAGTCCCCGCAGGGGGCGCTGCGCACACCCGTGGCGGCGGACGATCCGGCCCAGGTGCTCGAGCTCAACGAACGACTGCTGCCGTGGGCGGTGCTGTTCAAGCACGAGAAGAAGTGGCTCGCCGAACTCGGTCGGGCGTACGAGCAGCAGGGTGGGGCGCCGACCTGGTACTACGGCACGTCGGCGTTCAACGCCGCAGCCTTCGCGAGCGGAGTCAGCGGCGTGACGGCGAGCACCACCTCCACGTTCTCCGCATCGAGCGGCGGCTCAGGCGGCGCCAGTTCGGGCGGCGGAGGGGGCGGCGGCGGAGGCGGCGGAGTGTGATGTATGCCGGCTGACGCATATAACCGAGCGTCTTTCGCGTTTCACAGCACAATGCCAGTCCGTGCCCACTACGGTTGAGTATCGACTAGCGGGCGGTTGTCCGTGTCACATCGGCTGGGAAGCCTCTAACGGCTTGGATACCCACCATCGCTGACACCTCCTCCGCCGGGGTCTCGACTCTCGGCACCGTTCGCTCGACGTCTCCCCGTACCGCTGGGGCCCCTAATCTCACCCAGAGCTACACCGCACTGTCGCGGGTGGTCCGCGAGACCGGGCTGCTGCAGCGGGCGCGCTGGTTCTACCTGACCGTCGTCGCCATCCTCGTTCTCGCCCTCGGCGGAGCGGTCACCGGCTTCGTCCTCCTCGGGGACAGCTGGTTCCAGCTCCTCATCGCGGGGTCGCTCGGCCTCATCTTCACGCAGTTCGCCTTCCTCGCCCACGAGGCGTCGCACCGCCAGGTGCTCGAGTCCGGCCCGGCGAACGACCGCGTGGGCCGCATCATCGCGACCGCCGTCGTGGGCATCAGCTACCAGTGGTGGATGACCAAGCACAGCAGGCACCACGCGAACCCGAACAAGATGGGCAAGGACCCCGACATCGAGTTCGACACCATCTCGTTCACTGAGGACTCGGCCGCCAAGCAGCGCGGCATCATGGCCTGGGTCACCCGGCGGCAGGGCTACCTGTTCTTCCCGCTCCTCACGTTCGAGGGCATCAACCTGCACTACACGTCGATCCGGTCGCTGTTCAGCCGGGGTGTCGTGAAGGGGCGCGCGCTCGAGCTCTCGATCATCGCCGCGCGGCTCGTGATCTACATCGGCATCATCTTCTGGGTTCTGCCGCTCGGCATGGCATTCGCGTTCCTCGGCGTGCAGTTGGCCGTCTTCGGCGTCTACATGGGCGCGTCGTTCGCCCCCAACCACAAGGGCATGCCGATCATCCCCGAGGGTGCCAAGCTCGACTTCTTCAGCAAGCAGGTGCTCACCTCGCGCAACATCTCGGGCGGATGGTGGGCGTCCATCCTCATGGGCGGCCTGAACTACCAGGTCGAGCACCACCTGTTCCCCAACATGCCCCGCCCGCACCTCGCCCGCGCACGCGAGATCGTGCGCGACCATTGCGCAACCGTCGACGTGCCATACACTGAGACGACGTTGGTGCGTTCGTATGGCATCGTCATCCGTTACCTCAACCGCGTCGGGCTCTCAGCCCGTGACCCGTTCGACTGCCCGATGGTTGCGCAGTTCAGGCGGGTCTGACCCCCCATATTTCCCCGAGCACCACGCTCGAGGAGACGCCGACATCCTCGGATGACGGCATCGGCCCGCACAGAGTGGGCCGAATGAATACAAGAAGGAATAACAACATGGCAACCGGAACCGTCAAGTGGTTCAACGCTGACAAGGGCTTCGGCTTCATCTCCCCCGACGACGGCTCAGCCGACGTCTTCGCGCACTTCAGCGCCATCAACTCGGGCGGCTACCGTTCGCTCGAGGAGAACCAGAAGGTCGAATTCGAGACCACCCAGGGCCAGAAGGGTCTGCAGGCGGAGAACATCCGCGTGCTCTCCTAGAAAGCAGCACCGCGCGGTCGTCCGACCGCCCGATAATCGGAACCCCCGTCATCTCCGGATGGCGGGGGTTCCGTCGTCCCCGGGCCTGTCGATCGCAGGGGCCGGTTGACCGTTGGGCATCAGTTGCGCTCTCCGGGCCCCGATTGGGACAACAAATGCCCAACGGATGGGGCGGGGTCAGGGGGTGAGGGCGGCGGCCAGGAACTCGACCGTGCGGCGCAGCAGCGTCACGCGGGAGTCGAGCCGGCGATACTCGTGCCCCTCGCCGGCGAGCTCGAGGTACTCGACCGGCCGACCGAGCTTGCGGAGCGCATCCACCACCTGATGCGCCTCGCCGATGGGAACGTTGGTGTCGAGCTCACCATGCACCACGAGCAGCGGCGCCGTGATCGAACGCACCGACCGCAGCGGGGAGAGCGTCTTCAGCAGCGCACGGTCGCGCCGCGGGTGCCCGTACTTCGAGTACGCCGCGGCAGCGATCCACGGCTCGGTGTCGCGGTAGAAGGTGTGCAGGTCGCTCATCCCGCAGACGTCGACGCCCGCCGCGAACACCCCCGGCGAGAACGCCAGCCCGGCGAGCGTGAGGTACCCGCCGTAGGAGCGGCCGGTGATCGCGATGCGCTCCGCGTCGGCGACCCCGATGTCCACGAGCAGCCGCGCGGAGGCCACGACATCCTCGAACGCGTCCTGCCGCTTCTCGCGTTCGTCGGCGTGCACGAACGCGCGGCCGAATCCCGATGATCCTCGGACGTTGGGGGCGAACACGGCGATTCCCGCGGCCAGCATCGCCTGGTGCTGGGGAGAGAAGGTGGGTCGCTCCTGCGCCTCCGGCCCGCCGTGCAGCCAGAGCATCGCCGGCCCGGGCCGTGCGGCGCCCGGCACGCGATAGAGCCACCCCGTGAGTTCCAGGCCGTCGGCACCCCGGTAGCATTCGAGGGTCGGATGTACCAGCGTCGCGTCGGCCAACGGCGGGATCGCGCTCACCACGCTCCAACTGTGCGTCGGCACGTCGAGGCGCCAGATGGCCCGCGGATGGTCGGGGCTCTCGATGGCGAGCAGCACGCTGAGTCCGTCACGGCTGAGCACCACTCCGGAGGCGACCGTTCCCGGCAGGCCTCGAACCGGGTTGCGTTCACCGGTCGCGGGGTCGAGCAGCTCCAGCTCGCTCGCACCGGCGACGTTCCACACCAGCAGCAGCAGGCGCCCGGCGTCGTCGGCGTCGACCTCCTCCAGTTCGGCGTCGTCGCGGGATGCCACGAGTCGCATCTCGCCCGTCGTCTCATGGGGGCCTAGAGGTGTGGCGACGAGCTGTTTGCGCTCGAGCCCGACATCCGTCACCAGGTAGGCGATGAGGGGAGCGTCCATGCCCTCGGGAGCGGGACGCAGGATGGCGGACTCGGTGGTGCCGGTGGCCGAACGCGGCGTGAGCGGACGGTCGACGTCGGCGAGACGGTCGACCATCACGCAGAAGTGGCGGCCACGCATGCCGTCACGGAGTACGACGAGGCGCTCCTCCACAGAGAGGTCGAGCACCGAGATGAGCTCGCCCGTCGCCAGCGGATGCAGCTCGCCGGTGGCCGGATCGGCGAGGTAGGAGTAGGTCGCGTCACCCGGTTGCACCGGCGGGATGGTGACCACCACGCGGTGTCCGCTGCGGGTCCACGGGCCCATCTCGGCGTGCACCTGCGCGGATCCGGCCAGCCGCCGGGCATCGCTCCCGTCGGGGCGGACGACCCACACCTGGGTGCGCACTCCGCCGTCGGTCGCGACGACGCACGAGAGCCACGCACTGTCGGCGGACCAGCTCACGCTCACCACGGGGTCGGGTCCGAGGTCGATGCGCTGAGCCGGACCTGCGCCGTGGACATCGCCGACCCACACCGCCGGGGTTCCGCCGCGGTCGCTGATGAAGGCGACGCGGGCTGCATCCGGCGTCATCGTGGGCCCCCAACTGCCCCAGGCGTGCACGAGTCGCTCGCCGAGGGCGACGGCGGCGGTCACGGGTGCGGACGACGCGTCGGTGTCGGTCGGGGTCGCGGTCTCGGTCGTGCCCTCGCTCACCGCACCCC
Organism: Orlajensenia flava; assembly: GCF_004801905.1. Lineage (GTDB taxonomy): Bacteria > Actinomycetota > Actinomycetes > Actinomycetales > Microbacteriaceae > Orlajensenia > Orlajensenia flava. The sequence goes on from NZ_SSSN01000005.1 coordinate 101,538, forward strand.
CTGCTCCTGCAGCCACATCTCGAGCAGCGCTAATTGCCACAGGGCGTTGGAACCGAGCGTCGTGCGGGCGGTGTTGGGGTCGGCGAGGAGGCGTTGGACCGTGGCGGGCAGGAACAGGCCGCGCTCGCGGGCGGCCGGGTCGGTGAGCGCGTCGCGCACGCGATTCAGATACGGCCCCTCGAGCTGACGGATGGCGGGCACCGGGAAGTACCCCTTCGTCCGGTCGATCACCTCGTCGGGCACGATGCCGCGCGCGGCCCGCTTGAGCACGCCCTTGCCGCCGTCGGAGAGCTTCAGCTCCGGCGGGATGCGACCGACCAGTTCGACGAACTCGTGGTCGAGGAAGGGCACCCGAGCCTCGAGTCCCCACGCCATCGTCATGTTGTCGACGCGTTTCACCGGGTCGTCCACCAACATCACCATGGTGTCGTTGCGGAGCGCGGCATCGACCGCCGACTCGGCGCCCGCCGCGCCGAAACCCTCGGTGATGAAGGCCGTCGGCGCATCCGTGTCGGACAGCCACTCGCGAGAGAGCACGCTCGGCATGTCCGCCCACCGCCGGTCGAAGAACACTCTCGAGTACGCCTCGACCGCGTCGGAGCGATCGACGCCGGCCAGCGGCGGGTACCAGTCGTAGCCGCCGAGCACCTCGTCGGCGCCCTGGCCGGACTGCACCACCTTGACGGATGCCGACACGTCCTGGCTGAGCAGGTAGAAGGCGACGCAGTCGTGGCTGACCATCGGCTCGCTCATCGCGGCGACGGTCGCGTCGATGGCCGGCAGGAGGCGAGCGCTGTCGATGGGGATGCGGTGGTGGTCGGTTGCGAAGCGCTCGGCGACGAGCGAGGAGTACTCGAACTCGTCGCCCGACTCGCCACCCGCCGACTCGAAGCCGATGCTGAAGGTCTTCAGATCGGTCTGCCCGGCCTCGGCCAAGAGGGCGACGACGAGGCTCGAGTCGATGCCACCCGAGAGCAGCACTCCCACCGGAACGTCGGCGACCATGCGGCGATCTACCGCCGTGCGCAGGCTCTGGATGACGGCGTCCTGCCAGTCCTGGTCCGACCAGTCCGCGCGAGCCGGATCGCGAGTGAAGTCAGGTGTCCAGTAGACGTGCTCGCGGCTGGTGCCGTCGCGCTCGACGACGCGCATGGTTGCGGGCGGGAGCTTTCGCACTCCGCGCAGGATGGTGAGCGGGGCCGGCACGACCGAGTGGAAGCTCATGTAGTACGCCAGCGCGGTGCGGTCGATGCCGGTGTCGACACCACCGCCGGCGAGGAGCGCGGGCAGCGTCGAGGCGAACCGCAGGCGTTCGCCCGTCTCGGTGAGGTAGAGCGGCTTGATGCCGAGGCGGTCGCGCGCGAGCACCAGCCGCCCGCTGGCGTGCTCGACGATCGCTATCGCGAACATGCCGATGAGGTGGTCGACAAAATCCGTGCCCCACTGCGCGTACGCCTTGCCGATGACCTCCGTGTCGCTCGTGGAGAAGAATCGGTGCCCTGTCGACTCGAGTTCAGCGCGCAGCTGCTGGTAGTTGTAGATGCAGCCGTTGAAGGCGACGGTGAGCCCGATCGCGGTGTCGACCATGGGCTGCGACCCGGCCGCGCTCAGGTCGATGATGGACAGCCGACGGTGGCCGAGCGCCGCGGGTCCGTGCGCCCACAGGCCGTCGCCATCCGGTCCGCGATGCACCATGCACGCGGTCATGAGCGCGAGGTCGCCGACATCCGCGCTGCGCCCGTCGAATCGGATTTCGCCAGCCAAGCCGCACATCAGCTGTCCTCCTTCGTCGCCCGCCGGATCCAGGTGTCCTTCGCGCCTCCGCCCGCGGAGGAGTTGACCACCATGCTGCCTTCGCGCGCCACCCGGGTGAGGGCGACATCCGCCACCCGCACGTCGTCGGGCCCGGTGCCCGTGACGAAGGCGAACACACGCAGGTCGACATGTCGCGGCTGCAGGTGGTCGTCGGCCCAGGTCGGGTGCGATGAGAGCCGCACGAGCTCCTGAGCCACCCACGCCGACGGCGATTCGAGGATGGCGGCCCGCCGTTCGGCGACCGCGGCGGCGCTCGCGTACGGGCCGATCATCACCCCGGCGCCGCCCTGCCCGTCGACGGGCTTGGTCACCAGCTCGCCCAGTCGTCCGAGCACGATGGCCCGCTCCACCTCGTCGCTCGTGCGATAGGTGGGCACCGCCTCGAGCAGCGGGCGCTCGTCGAGGTAGAACCCGATGAACTCGGGCACGTAGCAGTACATGGCCTTGTCGTCGGCGACGCCGTTGCCCGGAGCGTTGGCCAGCACGACCCCGCCGGATGCCGCAACATCGAGCAGCTGTTCGCCGAGCGGGTCGCCGGATGCCGTCTTCAGCAGCGCGAGCTCGTCGTCGAGGCGGAGGTAGAGGGCGCCCACGCGCTCGTCACCGGCGTACACGACGTCGTCGGCCACGCGCACGTCCTCCGCGGTGAGCAGTAGCAGACCGGCCTCCTGGGCCAGTCGACGATGCTCGTACCAGGCCGAGCTGCTCGGGCCGCTGGAGAGCAGCGCCGCCCGGCTGCCCTCGGGTGCCGCGACCAGCAGGGTGTCGCGGAGGTCGGCGAAGACGCGCGTGGGATCGATCACGTCGGCCGGGCGCGGCGCATCCGACATGACGCCGTCCATGATCTCGCGGGCGGCCACCGCGAATGCCAGCCCGCTCGGGGAGCGCACGTTGTCTTCCAGCACGCGCCATCCGCCGACCTCGTTGCGCACCAGGTCGAAGCCCATGACGGGCGCGTGGACGGAGCCCACCGGCAGCCGCAGTGCCTCGGAGCGCCAGGCTCCGGTTCCGCTGACGGCGTCGCGCGGCACGATGCCGGCGGTGAGGATGCGCTGGTCGGCGTAGACGTCTCGGAGGAAGTGCTCGATGGCGCGGGCGCGCTGCGTGACGCCCGCCCGGATGGCTGCCCACTCGTGATCGGAGATGACCCGGGGCATGAGGTCGACGTGGAAGTCACCGGCATCCTCTCCGGTGCCGAAGGTGAGGCCCGCCTCGCTGACCCACTGGTCTCGCTCGAGCTCCCGGCCGGCGCGGTCGTCGGCGGTGAGTGACTGGTGGTGGGAGATGAGGTCGTGGTAGACGCCGCGGGGGCGGGACGCCAGCCCGATTGCCTCGTCGCCGGCCCGGGCGCGGTAGCCCCTCAGGATGGCGGATGCGGGCAGCGGGCCGGATGCCGGGCCCGACGTCTCCGCCAACACGAGGTCGACGACATCCTCCATCGACCCGCGCTCCGCGAAGGCGGCGCGCTGGCGGTCGGCCGAATTGCCTCGGGCGAGCACGCGCCGGGCCAGCTCGCTGACCTCGTCGTAGTCGCCGAGCTCCTCGAGGTCGGGCCGCAGGCGTTCGACGAGGGCGAGCACCGCCTGGGATGCGGGCACGGGGCGCGGATGCGGGCTGTGGTCGAGCAGATCATCGCTGAGCCCGGATCGCGCCGCCTGCCACATGGCTGCTCGGTGCATCGGCGACCGCAGGGGAGTCCACGGCTCGCCCGCTTCGATGGCGCGTGCGGCCGCCGCGACCGTGCCGCGGAACAGCCCGGCGATCAGGACGGCGTCGTCGATGATGGGGCAGGCGTCGCACACGCGCAGCTCGAGGGTGGGAACGTGGGAGGACGGCCGCACGTCGAAATAAGCCATCTTCGAGTCGGCGATGACGCCGCTGCGGATGAGGTCCTCGAGCAGCGCGTCGTACTCGGCCGCGGAACCCAGTGTGCCGGTGGCACCGGCACTCGGCCAGCGCTGCCAGATGATGGAACGAATGCTCGCGTAGCCGGTGTCGTTGCCGCTCCAATACGGCGAGCTCGCCGACAGGGCCGTGAGCACGGGCAGATCCTGGGCGACCCGTTGCATGATCTGCACGGCGAGGTCGCGGTCGGAGACGCCCACGTGGATCTGCAGGCCGCAGATGAGTTGCTCGTCGACGAGCATCCGATACTGCTCCTGCATACGGCCGTAGCGTCCGCTGCTGGTCAGTTCGAAGTCCGCGAAGTCCGACAGCGGAGCGGTGGCGACGGATGCGGGTGCCAACCCCTCGCTGGCCGCTGCCTTCGCGAGCGTGCCGCGCAGGCGGGCGAGTTCGCGTCGGAGCCCGTCGAGGGTGGCGACCGGCTCAGTGGTCATCTCGACGGTGGTCCGCTGGATCTCCGCGGTGAAGCTCTCGGGTGGCAGTTGCGAGAGGATCTGCGGCGCGCGAGCGGACAGGCGCCTGGTTTCCAGGTCGATCAGGTGCAGCTCTTCTTCCGCACCCAGCGTCAGCTCGAGGCTCATCGGTTCAGACTAGGGGGCGGGCTCCCGTCGTGGCACGATCGGCGTCTCGGTTGACATGATCTTCACACGCCCGCAACGCGCGCCGGTGGGTGGGCGTTGCATCACACCCGAGCGGAGTCCGCTGCGTCCTCCTCGACGGCACCCACCGAGCCCGTCACGGCGGCGAGCTCGGCGTCGATGTCGGTCGCGCCCTCGAACTGCGAGTTGTACAGGCGGTAGTACGCGCCCTCGCGTCGGATCAGCTCCTCGTGCGTGCCCTGCTCGACGATGTCGCCGTGCTCCATCACGAGGATGAGGTCGGCGTCCCGGATCGTCGAGAGGCGGTGCGCGATGACGAACGACGTGCGACCCTCGCGGAGCGCGGCCATGGCCTGCTGCAGCAGCAGCTCGGTGCGGGTGTCGACGGACGAGGTGGCCTCGTCGAGGATCAGCACCGACGGGTCGGCCACGAAGGCACGTGCGATCGTGATGAGCTGCTTCTCGCCCGCGGAGACATTCGACGCGTCCTCGTCGAGCACCGTATCGTAGCCATCCGGCAGCGAGTGAACGAACCGGTCGACGTAGGTGGTGCGAGCGGCGTCGAGGATCTCCTCATCCGTTGCGGACTGGCGGCCATAGCGGATGTTCTCGCGGATCGTTCCCGCGAACAGCCACGGGTCCTGCAGCACCATGCCCGTGCGGGCGCGCACGTCGCGGCGACGCAGGTCGGCGATCTCCTGGCCGTCGAGCAGGATGCGACCGCCGCCCAGCTCGTAGAACCGCATGATGAGGTTGACGAGGGTCGTCTTGCCTGCGCCGGTCGGGCCGACGATCGCGACCGTCTGACCGGGGCGCACGCTGAACGACAGGTCGCGGATGAGCGGGCGGTCGGGCGTATACGCGAACGCGACGTTCTCGAACACGATGGTTCCGTCTCCGTTGGCCGGCGCCGGAGCGTCGACGTCGTCGGGCTCCTGCTCGTCAGCGTCGAGCAGTTCGAACACGCGCTCGGCGGATGCCGTTCCCGACTGCACGACCGCAGCCATGCCGCCCAGTTCGCTCAACGGCTGGGTGAACTGCTGGGAGTACTGGATGAACGCCTGCACGTCGCCGAGGCGCAGCTGTCCGCTGGCGACCATCAGGCCGCCGAGGACCGCGATGCCGACGTAGGTCAGGTTTCCGACGAACATCATCGCGGGCATCATGATGTTCGACAGGAACTGAGCCTTGAACGCGGCCTGGTAGAGCTCCTCGTTCTCGGCCTGGAACTTGTCGCGCGAATCCTGTTCGCGACCGAACACGCGAACGAGGGCGTGGCCGGAGAACGACTCCTCGACGCGGGCGTTGAGCCGGCCCATCTTCTTCCACTGGATGCCGAACTGCTTCTGCGACTTCGGGCCGATGACACCGAAGATCACGCCCATGAACGGGAGTGCGACCAAGGCGACGATGGCCAGCTGCCACGAGATCGAGAACATCAGCACGAGCACGCCGATGACCGTCAGCACGGAGGTGAGCGCCTGGGACAACGACTGCTGCAACGTTTGGGTGATGTTGTCGATGTCGTTGGTGACCCGGGAGAGCAGTTCACCGCGCTGCACCTTGTCGAAGTACGACAGAGGGAGCCGCGAGATCTTCGCCTCGACGTCCTCACGCAGCTGCCACGTCGCGCGCATCATGATGCGGTTGATCACGTAGCCCTGGATCCACATCAGCACCGAGGAGCCGACGTACAGCAGGATCACGATCATCAGGATCTGGCTCAGCCGAACGAAGTCGACGCCGCCGCCGATCTCGAAGCCCTTCATCGCGGCGACGATATTGGCGAAGTCGCCCTGACCCGCCTGTCGCAGCGCAGCGACGACCTGGCTCTGGCTGGTGCCGGCGGGGAAGGACTGGGAGAGCTGCTTGGAGACGACGCCCTCGAAGATGAGGTTGGTGGCCTCGCCGAGCACCTTCGGTGCGGTGACCGTCAGCACGACGCCGAGGGCTCCGAGCAGTGACGCGATGCCGAACGCGAGGGCGTGCGGCTTCAGCAGCCCGAGGAGCCGGCCGAAGCTCTGGCGGAAGTTCTTCGCCTTGCCCGGCGCGACCGAGTCCCAGTCGCCGGAATTGATGCGGGCCTGCTCGGCCAGTTCGAGCTCGAGGGCCTCGTCGGCGGTGAGCACGGGCTCCTCGACGGGGGCGATCTCTGCGTTCTTGCTGTTGCGCGCCATCACTTGGCCTCCACTCCGAGCTGCGACTGGACGATCTCCCGGTAGGTCTGCGAGCTCTCGAGGAGCTCATCGTGGGTTCCGATGCCGACGGCGCGGCCATCGTCCAGAACCACGATGCGATCGGCCTCCACGATCGTGGAGATGCGCTGGGCGACCACGATCTTGGTCACCTCGGGCAACTCCCGCCAGAGCGCCTGCCGTAGTCGGGCATCGGTGGTGAGGTCGAGTGCCGAGAACGAGTCGTCGAACACGAGCACCCGCGGGTTGTGCACGATGGCCCGCGCGATCGCGAGCCGCTGCCGCTGTCCGCCGGAGACATTGGTGCCGCCCTGCGCGACGCGCGCGTCCAGCCGGCCTTCCATCTCCTCCACGAAGTCGCGACCCTGGGCGATCTCGAGGGCGCGCCACAACTCGTCGTCCGTTGCGTCCTCGCGGCCGAAGCGCAGGTTCGACGCGATGGTTCCGGTGAACAGGAACGGGCGCTGCGGCACGAGGCCGATGCTCTTCCAGAGGCCGTCGGCGTCGGCCTCGCGCACGTCGACGCCGCCCACGAGCACCTGGCCGCCGGTCACATCGAACAGGCGCGGAATGAGGCTGATGAGGGTGGTCTTGCCAGCGCCGGTCGATCCGACGACCGCGACGGTCTCACCCGGCTCGGCGCGGAACGAGATGCCCTCGACCACCGGATGCTCCGCGCCCGGGTAGGCGAAGGTCGCGTCGCGGAACTCGACGGTCCCGGGCGCGGTCTGGACGAGTCCGTCGACGGGGCGCTCGAGGTCGGCATCCGTCGCCAGCACGTCGCTGATGCGCTCGGCGCTCACTGCGGCCCGCGGAATCATGATGGCCATGAAGCTCGCCATCAGCACGCCGAAGAACACCTGCATGACGTAGGCCATGAAGGCGAACAGGCTGCCGATCTGCATGTCGCCGTTGTCGACCCGGATGCCGCCGAACCAGATCACCCCGACCACCGTGATGTTCACGAGCAGCATCGCGAGCGGGAACAGCAGGATGAACAGCTCTCCGACCTTGCGGCCGACGATCATGATGTCGGTGTTCGCCTCGCGGAAGCGCTCCGCCTCGATGTCCTCCCGGACGAACGCGCGCACCACGCGAACGCCGGTGAGCTGCTCGCGCAGGATGCGGTTGACCGCGTCGAGCTTGCTCTGCCAGGAACGGAACAGCGGGACCATGCGGCTGACGATGAAGCCGATGACGACCAGCAGGATCGGTGCGGCGACCGCGATGATCCAGCTGAGGCCGATGTCCTCGTTGATCGCGAAGAAGATTCCTCCGACGGCCAGCAACGGTGCCGTGATGAGCATGGTCGCGCCCATCATCGCCAGCATCTGCACCTGCTGAACGTCGTTGGTGTTGCGGGTGATCAGTGAGCCGGCGCCGAAACGGCTGACCTCGCGCTCCGAGAACCCGCTGACCTTGTCGAAGACGTCGAGTCGGATGTCGCGGCCGGCGCTCATCGCTGCTCGCGCGGCGAAGTAGGTGGCGACGACCGATGCGACGATCTGGCCGAGGGAGACCAGCAGCATGAAGACGCCGTGGCTCCAGATGTAGCCGGTGTCGGCCTTGGCCACGCCGTTGTTGATGATCTCCGCGTTCAGGCGGGGAAGCCAGAGCGAACCGCCGACGGCGAGGATCTGGAAGAGCAGCACGCCGAGCAACAGCCAGCGGTACGGCATCAGGTAGCGGATGAGGAGCTTGCCGAGCATTTGGTTTCTCCGGGGTCTGGGGAGGCGCGCCCGACGAGATCGGGCTGGGGTGCTGTGTGATGTTGGGGCGGCGCCGTCAGACTAGGGCAGCCCACCGACACTCGATGGTGCTCGAGCGTGAAGGGGGTCGACGCCGCACCCCCAAGTGCGTTCTGCGCAGCTTTCGAGCATCCCACTCGCCGAGGTTGCGGTCAAGTCGCCCGGGCAGGAGGAATGCGGAGGGCCTACCGGCGGCGCTGATGGAAGATGACGGCTATGCCGATGTTGAATACGCCGCACGCGATGACCACCCAGTCCAGCAACGCGCTTCCGCCGACCGTCAGCAGGTCGATGAGGCCGGCGACGACCATCACGACGCCCACGCCGATGAAGAGCCAGGTGTAGAGGCGCACGCGTTGACCCTGTTCGTCGACCATGGCCCGAGCGTAGCGCGCACGAAGCTCTCGCGTTTACAGGACGAGAGCGTCGCCAGGGTCGTCGGGGGAGGTCGGTGGGCTCTCATCCTGTAAACGGAGAGGAGAACTCACGCTCGCCGGGTGATGTGGGCGGCTGACCATAGGATCGGCGTGTGACAACGCCGAGCGGCACCATGCCGCGCTTCGCCATCGACATCGACGGCGTGCCGCGTCCCGAGCGCGCGCAGGCGCTGCTCGACGCGGTGCAGAGCCGCGTGGTCATGGCCGACGGCGCCATGGGCACCATGCTGCAGGAGCACGATCCGTCGCTCGAGGACTACCAGCAGCTCGAGGGCTGCAACGAGATCCTCAATGTCAGCCGCCCCGACATCATCGCGGCGATCCACGACGCCTACCTGGCCACCGGCATCGACGCCGTCGAGACCAACACCTTCGGCGCCAACTGGTCCAACCTCTCCGACTACGGCATCGACGACCGCATCCGCGAACTCGCTGCGGCCGGCGCGCGCATCGCCCGCGAGCGCGTCGAGGCGGCCGAGGCGACGGATGGGCGCACGCGCTGGGTTCTGGGTTCCATGGGCCCCGGCACGAAGCTGCCCACCCTCGGCCACACCACCTATGCGCACCTCAAGGAGACCTTCGCCGAGCAGGCGATCGGACTCATCGACGGCGGGGCGGACGCGTTCCTCATCGAGACGAGCCAGGACCTGCTGCAGACCAAGTCAGCCGTGAACGGATGCAAGCAGGCCATCGTGGCCACCGGCATCCGTCTGCCCATCTTCGTCGAGATCACGGTCGAGACCACCGGCACCATGCTCATGGGCAGTGAGGTGGGCGCGGCCCTCACCGCACTCGAGCCGCTCGGCGTCGACGCGATCGGCCTCAACTGCGCCACCGGCCCCGACCTCATGAGCGAGCACCTCCGCCACCTCTCGCGGCACTCGGGCGTTCCCGTCGTGTGCATGCCCAACGCCGGCCTGCCCGTGCTCGGCGCGAACGGCGCCAGTTATCCGCTCACCCCCGACGAGCTCGCCATCGCTCACGAACAGTTCGTGCGCGAGTTCGGTCTCGGCCTCATCGGCGGATGCTGCGGCACCACTCCCGACCACCTCCGCGCGGTCGTGGAACGGCTCCGCGGCGACCAGCCCGCGGAGCGGCATCCGCAGCCCGAACCGGGCGTTGCCAGCCTGTACCAGCACGTCAGCTTCGACCAGGACGCCTCCTACCTGGCCATCGGCGAGCGCACCAACGCCAACGGATCCAAGGCGTTCCGCGAGGCGATGCTCGAGGGGCGCTGGGACGACTGCGTCGAGATCGCGCGCAACCAGATCCGCGTCGGCGCTCACCTGCTCGACGTCTGCGTCGACTACGTCGGGCGCGACGGCGTCGCCGACATGCGTGAGGTGGTGTCGCGGTTCGCCACCTCGTCGACGCTGCCGCTCGTGATCGACTCCACCGAGCCCGCCGTCATCCGTGCCGGTATGGAGCTGATCGGTGGTCGACCGGTGGTCAACTCGGTCAACTTCGAGGACGGTGACGGACCGGACTCGCGCTTCGGCCGCATCATGCCGCTCGTGAAAGAGCACGGTGCCGCCGTCATCGCCCTCGTGATCGACGAGCAGGGTCAGGCCCGCACGACCGCCGACAAGATGCGCATCGCATCCCGCCTCGTCGACACGCTCGTCGACGAGTGGGGGCTCAAGGTCGAGGACATCATCGTCGACATGCTCACCTTCCCGATCGCCACCGGTCAGGAGGAGACCCGCCGCGACGCCATCGAGACGATCGAGGCGATCCGTGCGGTGAACGCGAAGTACCCGGGCATCCACACCACCCTCGGGGTCTCCAACGTGTCGTTCGGGCTCAACCCCGCTGCGCGCAGTGTGCTCAACTCGGTGTTCCTGCACGAGGCCGTCGAGGCGGGGCTCGATTCCGGCATCATCGACGCCGCCAAGATCGTGCCGCTGGCATCCGTTCCCGACGACCGCCGCAAGGTCGCCCTCGACCTGGTCTGGGACCGCCGAGAGTACGACGCCGACGGCAACACCACCTACGACCCGCTCGCGAGCATGCTCGACCTCTTCGCGGGCGTCGACACAGCGGCGCTGCGGGATGCCCGAGCCGCCGAGCTCGCTGCCCTCCCGGTGGGCGAGCGTCTCGAACGGCGCATCATCGACGGCGAGGCCAAGGGGCTGGATGACGACCTGCAGCTCGCGATGGCCGACGGGATGAGTGCGCTCGACATCATCAACGAGCACCTGCTCGCGGGCATGAAGGTCGTCGGCGAGCGCTTCGGAAGCGGCGAGATGCAGCTGCCGTTTGTGCTGCAGTCGGCCGAGGTGATGAAGTCGGCCGTCGCGCTGCTCGAGCCGCACATGGAGAAGACCGACCAGGCCGGCAAGGGGCGGATGGTGCTCGCGACCGTGCGCGGCGACGTGCATGACATCGGCAAGAACCTCGTCGACATCATCCTGACGAACAACGGCTACGAGGTGATCAACCTCGGCATCAAGCAGCCCATCGCCGACATCATCGCCGCCGCCGAGGAGCACAACGCCGACGTGATCGGCCTGAGCGGACTGCTGGTGAAGTCCACCGTCGTCATGAAGGACAACCTGCTCGAGCTGAACTCCCGCGGCCTCGCCGGTCGCTGGCCGGTGCTGCTCGGCGGGGCGGCGCTCACCCGCAGTTACGTCGAGGACGACCTCGCCGACCTCTTCGACGGCACGGTCCGCTACGCGCGCGACGCCTTCGAGGGCCTCGCCCTCATGGAGCCGCTGGTAGCGATCGCCCGCGGGGCGGCCCCCGAGAGTGTGGGTCTGCCGGCTCTCAAGAAGCGCATCCATCGACCTGGCCTGCTCACCCTCACCGAGCCCGAGGCGATGCCCGCGCGGTCGCAGGTGGCCACCGACGTGCCGGTGCCGCGCCCGCCGTTCTGGGGCACCCGCATCGTGCGCGGAATCGCCCTCGCCGACTTCGCCGCCTTCCTCGACGAGCGCGCGACCTTCATGGGGCAGTGGGGGCTCAAGCCCGGGCGGGCGGATGACGCGCTCAGCTACGACCAGCTCGTGCAGACGGAGGGGCGTCCGCGGCTGCGCATGTGGCTCGACCGCATCCTCTCCGAGGGGATGCTCGACGCATCCGTCGCCTACGGGTACTTCCCGGTGGTGTCGGAGGGCGACGACGTGGTGGTGCTGAACCACGGCGACGATCCGGATGGGGTGCTGGGCTTCCCGGGCTTGCTCGCGCCGGATGGCGGGTCGCTCGGCTTGGGCGGCGCATCAGGCGCCCGGCAAGACGGACGTCGCGCCACCCTCGGATCCGACCGGCTGCGCTTCTCCTTCCCTCGTCAGCGTCGCGACCGGCACCTGTGCCTGGCCGACTTCGTGCACTCGCGCGAGTCCGGTGTCGTCGACGTGCTGCCGGTCCAACTCGTCACCGCCGGTTCGCGCGTCGACGCGGTGACCGCGCGCCTGTTCGCCGAGAACAAGTACCGCGATTACCTGGAGCTGAATGGTCTGGTGATGCAGCTGACGGAGGCGCTCGCCGAGTACTGGCACGCCCGCATCCGTTCCGAGCTGGGCCTCGCCGAGCAGGATCCGCGCGACATCGCCGGCATGTTCAAGCTCGAGTATCGCGGCGCTCGCTTCTCGCTCGGGTATCCCGCCTGCCCCGATATGGAGGATCGGCGAAAGGTCGTCGAGCTGCTACGGCCCGAGCGCATGGGCGTCGAGCTCAGCGAGGAGCTGCAGCTGCACCCGGAGCAGTCCACGGATGCGTTCGTGTTCCACCACCCCGAGGCGAAGTACTTCTCGGTGTAGCTGCTCGGGGACTCGAGGGCCGAGGCTCGGGGTCGGGGCTAGATGCCGCGCGGGGTGGCCCGTCGGGACTTCCGCCTGGGCTCCTTCTGCGCAATTCAGGAGTGCAGGTGTGTCGCCGGGTCTCCGGCCGCTGGCTCGGGCGCGACACGCTCTCCGCTCCTGAATTGTGCGGCGGGCGTTCGGCCACCGAGCCGCCGTCCCGGGCGCGACAGCTTCGCCCGACGGAGCGCCGCAAGGGCGGCGGGGCCGGCCACGAGGATGCCGACGACCGTCGTGATCGCGCGCAACGTGTCCCACGTGAGCGTCGACGTGACCAACGTGTACAGGCCGAACGATGCGAGGTTCTGGCCCAGCGGCGCACCCGGTGCGTACGAGATGTCGGTTCCGGTTCCGACGGCGAACGGCCAGAACCACAGGTTCATGATGAGCCCGAAGGCGTAGGACGCGAGGGCGCCGTAGAGCGCGAGGATGCCGGCTTCGCGCATCCGTCGCCCTCGGCTCGGCGAGACGGATGCCGTCCGCGCGCCCGGAATCAACGCCGCACCGGCGCCTACCCACCCGCAGGCGAACATCTGGAACGGGGTCCACGGGCCGAAGCCGCCGAACACCGTCGACGACAGGGCGATCGTGAGCATGCCGAGGAGAAACCCGAAGCGGGCGCCGTATGCGCGGCCGGCGAGGATGAGCAGGACGAACACCAACTCGACGCCGCCGACGCCCGCTCCGGCGACGCGGGTGGCGGTTCCGATGGCCGTGAGCGTGCCGAGCAGCGCAAGTGTCTTGGCCGATCGCACCCGGCCGTCGAGGGCGAGGCCGAGCGCGACGGCGGCGAAGGGGATGACGGCCAGCGCGGCGATCGGTGCGGCGTCTCGGGCCTGCTGCGGGAGTGCGGGGACCACGAGGGGCCAGCAGAACGCCGCGGCCGCGATCACGTTGCCGGTGACGAGGAGCCAGGTCGACCAGCCCGGCCGACGCGTGCTGCTTGATCGTCTCGGCTTGGCCAGCGGGGCGTTCGGCTCTCCATTCGTCTCGGGCCCGGTCATGTGCTGGGCGGTCACGTCACCACCGCCTCGGAGGTCGCCAACCGGCCATCCTGCATGCGGATGCGGCGATCCGCCACGGCAACGGCGAACTCCGCGTCGTGGGTGGCGATGACGACCGCGGCTCCGACATCCGCTGCCCGGCGCAGGGCGGATGCGACGAGGGAGGTCGCCACCGGGTCGAGGCCGCGGGTGGGCTCGTCGACGAGCAGCACCGCGGGTGCGGCCGCGAGCTGGATGGCGAGCACGAGGCACCGTCGCTGACCGACCGAGAGGTCGCGCGGATGGCGGTCGCGTACCCACGCGGAAAGTCGGGGCGCCGTGCGGGAGCCGGAGAGCGATGCATGGGTAGGGGTGGAGGAGGTGCGGGAGGCAGGGGTAAGGGGGGTGGGGGCGGCAGGGGTTGGAGAGGTGCGGGCGGCGAGGGTGCGGATCGTGATGCGCGTGGTGCGGGTGGCGAGGGTGCGGATCGGGATGCGCGTGGTGCGGGTGGCGAGGGTGCGGATCGGGATGCGCGTGGTGAGGGTGGCGAGGGCTTCGGACCGGGCGGGTGCGTCGGCGAGGTCGGGCAGGAGGGTGGCGAGGGCCTCGGACCGGGCGGGTGCGTCGGCGAGGTCGGGCAGGAGGGTGGCGAGGGCCTCGGACCGGGCGGGTGCGGCCGCGAGATCCGGAAGGAGGGTGGCGAGGACTCCGGCCGTCGTACCGCGCGGTAGGCGACTGGTGCGATCGTTCCGCCGGCACTCCTCGTCGACAGTGAGGCAGAAGAGCAGGTCGTCCGAGTCATCCGGCACGAGGGCGACCCGGGCGCGCAGAGTATGGCGGCTGAGTCCAGCCGCATCCGTTCCCCCCACGATGACCTGCCCGCCTCGACGCGGTCGGGCGATCGCCTCGAGCAGGCTGCTCTTGCCGGCACCGTTCGGGCCGTGGATCGCGACGATCTCGCCAGCGTCCACCGCGAGTTCGGCATCCGTCACCGGGACGGACGTTCCGTGAGCGACGCTCAGTCCCACTACCTCGAGCGAGGGGGCGCGGCGGGCCAGTTCGCGGAGATCGGATGCGACACGCCGCGCGGGCACGGCGCGCATCGGCGGGTCGGCGCCCGCATCCGCCGACTCGTCACGGGCCGCGCCCACCGGCCGAAGCGTCCCATCCGTGATCGCGAGCACCTCGTCGGCCACGGAAGTGAACTCGGCCGCGCGGTGCTCGACGACGATGACGCAGACGCCGGCCTCGTGCGCCAGCCGGTCGAGCAGGGCGACCACACGTGTGCGCGCCGCGGAATCCAGGTCGGCGAGCGGCTCGTCGACGAGCAGCAGACTCGGCCGCTGGACGACCGCGCTCGCCACCGCGACCAGGCTCGCCTCGCCGGCCGACAGCGCGCGCAGGCTCCGGCCGAGCAGATGACGGATGCCAACCTGCTCGGCCACCCCCGCCACGCGGGCAGCGACGATCGTGGGCGACACCCCACGCACATCGAGTGCGAACGCGATCTCGTCGTCGACGGACTCCGTCGCGAATCCCATCGCAGGCCGCTGCATCACGACGCCGACGAAGCCGGACGTGTCCCGTGGCGGTACGGCGATGCGATCGAGCCCGCCGACCCGGATCGGGCCCGTCGCCCAACCGTCGTCGACGTGGGTGTGCAGTCCGCTGAGCGAGTGCAGCAGCGTGGACTTGCCGCTGCCCGTCGGCCCGACCACGAGAGTCAGCGTGCCCGGCATCCGTTCGAGATCGACGTCGCGCAGAATGACATCCGGTGCGCCGGGGTACCGCGATTCTTCATCCGGTTCGGCGACGCCCGCTCCGCCGCCGCCCTCGAACCCGATCGACACGTCCCGGAGCACCACCGGCCTCTCGCATGCGCCCTCCCGAGGATGACCGGCGGCGAACCCGCGCACCTCCATGGCGGCGGCCACCGCGACGGCGCGTTCGATGGTCCGCTCGAACACGGGAACCACGAGAGATGCCACGCCGCGCTCGCCGCGGAGGGCGCGCGCGGTGCGGACCGAGCGCACGGCATCCGTCAACTGCGGAAGCGTCGACCAGGCGATCACGAGCGCCCGCGCCAGACCGCTCAGCGGACCTCCCCGCGCGCCGCGCGCGAACACCCGGGACATGTCGATGACGGATGCGACGACGCCAAACGCCAGGATCGCCGCCGCGATGGGCACTGCACTGAGCGCGGCCGAGCCCAGGCCGCCGAGGGTGATCGGTCCGAGCAGCGTGACGTGCGCGAACGGGGGCGGGAGGTACAGCAGCGGAAGGTCGATCAGCACGACATCCCCGCCGCCGACGCCGCCGAACAGCACGCGGTAGACCACGCGCAACACGATGAACCCGACCGCGAGAGCGGCGGCCGTGCGCAGCGGGCCAGCGCGGAAGCGGAACATCAGGGGGAGGGCGTCGCCGGTTGCTCGTTGATCTGGAACAGCAGCTCGAGCTGCTCGCCCGGCTTCAGCTGCAGGGTGCTGAGGCCCTCGGTGGCGTAGGCCCATTCGCCGCCGGACGGCTTCGTCCAGATCGACCAGTATGCGAACGCCGCGGGCATAGCGCCGCACGTCTCGCGGTAGTCGGTGCCATCGGGCGCGGGGATGACGGTGTCGGCGGATGGCTCACCGTTCACCCGGCAGACCACCTCGTCGGGATACTGATCGGTCCCCTTCGTCGTGATGCCCGCCTTCGAGAGGGCGTCGGCTGCGCCGATAGCGCTCTTCGTGTCGACGCACGTGGACGTCGCGAGATCCGTCTTGCCGGTGTCGAGAGTACCGGCGTCGATGACGATTCCGACGCCGGAACAGTCGCTCGCGTCGGCGGTCGCGGATGCCGGGGCCGAGGAGGGCGCTTCCGAGTTTCCGGCGGGGGAGCCGCTGGCGCATCCCGAGAGTGCGAGCAGCCCCGCTGCGGCGACGAGCAGGAGGTGGGCTGTTCTGGGACGCATGTGCCCAGCGTAAGGGGAAAGTCGAGGCCGTTACGCCCGAGGCAGGCCGCGGCCCGGGACGGACGGGTCAGCTCGACGCTTTCGGGTCGGGACCAGTCAGCGGAGATCGGATGCGACACGCCGCCCCGGTGCGGCGTTCCACGGCGAGTCGGCGCCGGCATCCGCGGACCGTGTCGAATCTGACCAAGCCGGACCGGACCGGGCGAGGGGGCCGCGAGCGCGCGAGACGGACCGGTCAGCGGAGATCGGATGGGACACGCCGCCTCCACCCACGCGTCTGACGGCGAGTCGGCGCCCGCATCCGCCGATTGGACCGACCCTGACCGAGCCCATTAACCCCGGGCGCCGGCCTCCCCAGCGACCGCATCCGCAGCGGTCGGTCCGCCGCGTCAGCGAATCGCGCGCAACGCCTCGGCGAGCGGCGTCGTCGGCCGGCCGATCAGGCGGGAGAGGGTCGGGTCGGCATCCGCGAGCACGCCGTCACGGATGCCGGTGTCGATCGCGGCGACGAATCCCGCGGTGCCCGCGTCGAGTCCGGCCGCCTCGAGTATCGCGACATGCTGTGCGGTGTCCAAGTGGGTGTAGCTCACCTCGCGACCGACGATCTCGCCGATGGTGGCGGCGAGCTCGTCGAACGTCCAGCTGTGATCGCCGGAGAACTCGTAGACCTCGCCGATGTGACCGTCTTCCAGCAGCACGGCGGCGATGCCGTCGGCGTAGTCGGCACGGGTCGCGCTCGCCACACGACCGCCGCCGGTGCTACCGGCGAGCTGCCCGGTCTCGGCGCCGCGGGCGAGGTCGGCGGCGTAGTTCTCGGTGTACCAGTTGTTCCGCACGATCACTGCGGGAACCCGGGACGCGGCGATGAGCTCCTCCGTCTCGTTGTGCTCCGGTGCGAGCACGAAGTCGGCGGTCGTCGCGTGCGGCGCGCTCGTGTAGACGAGCTTGGCGACGCGTGCAGACGCCGCCGCGTCGATGACGTTTTGGTGCAGCGCCACACGGCTGCCCGCGACGGGCATCGAGATCAGCAGCACGTTCCGCACACCCTCGAGGGCAGCGGCGATGGACTCGGGCTCCTCGAAGTCGACATGGGCGATACGGGTGCCGCGAGCCTCGAGGTCTGCGACCTTCGACGGGTCGCGTACGCCGGCGATGATCTCGCTGGGCTCCTCGCCGCGGGCGAGCAGTGAGTCGATGACGAGGCGGCCGAGGTGGCCGCCGGCTGCGGTGACGAGCGTGGTCATGGGGATCCTTTCAACGGGTTCGTTGGTGCCAACCGCTGCGGTGTCCACTTACTTCCCGCGACGGTGCCAGGCGGCGTCCGCCATGTCCGATTCCCGCCACGGGTCTCGGACGCCGCGGGGTCAAGATGGGTTCATGATCATCCGCCACACGACCATCGTGACCGCCATCGGTGAGCTCACCCTCGTCGCCGACGGCGATGCCCTCACGGGCGTCTACTTTCCCGGCCACTGGCATCCGCCCGTCGCGGACACGATCGGACCAGTCGTCGAGGCCGACACCGATCCGCTCTTCGTCGCCGTCCGTACGGAGCTCGCCGAGTACCTCGACGGCGACCGCACGACATTCGACGTTCCGGTCCGCACGGCGGGCGATGCCTTCCAGGAGCAGGTCTGGGCGATGCTTCGTGAGCTTCCGTTCGGCGAGACCACGACGTACGGTGAGCTCGCCGAGCGCCTCGGCGACCGCACCCTCGCGCGACGAGTCGGTCAGGCCGTAGGGCGTAATCCGGTGAGCATCCTCATCGGATGTCACCGCGTGGTCGGCAAGGACGGCGCACTCACCGGCTACGCGGGCGGGCTGGAGCGCAAATGGCGGCTGCTCGAACTCGAGGGTGCGCTCGTCGAGCGCACGTTGTTCTGAGTGGCTGCAGCGCTCAGTGCCCGGTGAGCAGCAGGGCGGCGGCCCCGACGACGGCGAGCAGCGCGGGCACCGCTCGGAGCACGGTTCGCTCGCGGTGAGCGATGCGAGCGAGGTCCAGGCCGGGCGGTAGGAGTTCCGCGATCGAGCGTTGGGGAACGCGGACGGCCTCATCGTCGAGGACGACGGCATCCGGTGAGAGGGCGGGTAGGGTCCGCATGGGCTCCATCGTGGCAGCGGAGTTCGGCTGTCCGCAGCCCCCATTACGAGCGTCGTGGGGCGGGGCTTGCGCAGGTGTTCATCGGCGTCCGTCGGCGCGACGTCGGGACCCCGCGTGGCAGGGCCGGGCGACCGTCTACGCCCGGCACCGCCGATGCCGTCAGCCGTTGATGAAGTCCAGCAGGATCTTGCTGGCCTCATCCGCGTGGGTCGTGAGGAATCCGTGCGGTGCTCCCTCGATCTCGACGTAGGTCGCATTCGGCACCAGCTTGGAGAACGGACGACCGGTCGCGTCGATCGGCAGGACGTTGTCGGCGGTGCCATGGGCGATGAGGACGGGGATGCCGGCATCCGCGACGGCTGCGACATCGGCTCGGAAGTCGGTCGCCCACGTCGGCACGGCGGCGAACGCCGCATACGAGCCGCCCGCACCGGCGACCACCATGTCGTGGTCGACGTGCTCCTGGCTGATGCGCGATCCGAGGTTCTCGTCCAGGTTGTAGAAGTTCTTGTAGAACGCAGCGAACCAGGCGTAGCGATCCTTCTGGGCCGTCGCGACGGTGTCGTCGATGAAGGCTTGGTCGATCGCGCCGTCGGGGTTGTCATCCGTCTTGAGCAGGAACGGTTCGAGGGAGGCGAGGAACGCGACCTTCGCGACGCGCCCGATGCCGTATCGGCTCACGTAGCGAGCCACCTCGCCGGTGCCCATCGAGAACCCGACGAGCACGGCATCCGTCACGTCGACCTCGTCGAGCACGGCGTTCAGGTCGGAGGCGAACGTGTCGTAGGCGAAGCCCACCGTGGTCTGCGTCGAACGGCCGAATCCACGCCGGTCGTAGGTGATGACACGGTAGCCGGCCTCGAGGAGGGCGAGTTCCTGTGCCTCCCACGAGTGTCCGTCGAGCGGGTAGCCGTGGATGAGCACGACGGGCTGCCCCGACCCCTTGTCCTCGTAGAACAGCTCGACGCTGTTGCTGTTCTCGGTGCCGACGGTGACGTAGCCCATGGGTCTCACTCCTTCGCGATGTGCAGGAGAACGATCGTTCTCCGGCTTTCCTCCACCCTAGAGAACGATCGTTCTCATCGTCAAGTACACTGGGCGCATGGACTCGATCGTCGCGACGAACCCCATCCTCAGGATGCACGTCGTCGACGTCGCCGAGCGGCTATACAACGCTCGTGGGTTCCAGGCGGTGTCGATGGACGAATTGCGGGCCGAGGCCGGGGTGTCACTGAAGAAGTTGTATGCCCTGTTCCCGTCGAAGGACGCCATCATCGTCGCGGTGCTCGAGACGCGTCACGCGGAGTGGGTGGAGGGCGTGACGGATGCTGTCGCTGCGGCGGCCGATCCGCGCGCCAAGATGCTCGCGGTCTACGACTGGCTGTCGACCTGGTTCTGCGAGGACGACTTCCGTGGCTGTGCTTTCATCAACGCGTTCGCGGAACTCGGCGGGATGTCGCCAGCGCTCGCCGATATCGCGCGCGAGCACAAACTCGACTTCCAGACCTACGTGGCCACGCTCGTGAGGGCGGCGGATGGACCCGACTATCTCGCTCCGCAGTTGGCCATCCTCGCCGAGGGTGCTCAGACCACAGCGGCGATCGCCGGCACGCCGGAGGCCGCCGATCAGGCGCGGGCTGCGGCGTCGGTGCTGATCGACGCAGCGCTGGCCGCCTGAGCGCTGGCCCCCGACGTCTGCTGGGCTAGTGCCCGCAGGGCGAACGCGTCACCCCGCCGCACCCCCATCGGACACCTCCAGCACCACCTTCCCGAGCCCGCTGCGCTTCTCCACCTCGCGGTAGGCATCCGCGACGCTGTCGAGCGGATAGTGTGCCTTGATCGGCAGTTCCAGTTCCCCGCGGGCCAGCTGCTCGGCGAGTGTCGACACCACAGCCGCCGGGTCATCGACGGTCGCCATCCCGTCTCGGTGTGCACCGACGCGTCCGCCGCCCTCGAAGTCGATGATGGTGTCGATCCGGTCGGGGTCGACGCCGAGCGCGACTGCCAGGTCGACGTAACCGTCGCCGTGGGTGTCGAGCATCGCGTCGACGCCGTCGGGCGCCAGTTCGCGGATGCGTTCCTCGAGCCCGTCGCCGTATTCCACCGGCTCGGCGCCCCATCCGCGCAGCACAGCGTGGTTCGCCTCGCTGGCGACCGCGATCACGCGCGCTCCCGTCTGGACCGCGAGCTGGGTCACGAGGGTGCCGACGCCTCCGGCCGCGCCGCTCACCACGACGGTCTCGCCGGCATCCGGATGCACCGAGCGCATCATCGCGACCGCCGTCGTGCCCACGACGAACAGCGATCCGGCCACCGCCCAGTCGAGCGCCTCGGGCTTGGGAACCACGCGATCGGCGGGCAGCAGCGCGTAGTCAGCCTGAGCGTTGCGCGCGTCGGAGAGGCCGATCACCTCGTCGCCGACCGCGACATCCGTCACCGAATCTCCGACAGACGCGATGACGCCAGCGAGGTCGCTGCCCTGCCCCTCGGGAAAGTGAGCCGGGAACCGATCCTTGCCGGCACCGGAACGGATGGGGACCTCCCCCGGATTCGTGCCCGCCGCCACCACGCGCACGACCACCTCGTCCGCCTTCGGGCTCGGTTCGTCGACCTCCACCACCTTCAGCACGTCGACGTCACCGTATTCGTCGAACTTCACCGCTCTGGGCATCCTGGCTCCTCTCGCCATGCCTCCATCTCAATCCCGGAGGGGCGCGAATGCACGGGGTTGACGGCGCTCGACACGGCACCGAGGTGATCGTCACCGGGCCCGGTCGAGCCCGATGTGCACCCGTGTACGGCGCCGTTCGAAGACGATGAAGAACGCACCGAGCGCCCACAACGGAACCTGCGTCAGGAACGCGATGCGAAACGCTCCGAGGCTGTATGTGTCCGGCGTGCCGGCGCCCTGCAGGTCCATCGCGATGCCGATGAGCAGGATGGCGAGAAGTGCGGCGAGGAACCCGCCGACGTTCACGATTGCCGTCGCGGTGCTCAACCGGTGGCTCGGGTTGAAGGTACGAGCGACGTCGAATCCGATCATCGATCCCGGTCCGCCGGTGCTCATCGCGATCGCCAGGAGGATGAGCAACCAGACCGGAGAGGGACCGGGCCACGCGATGACGGCCAGCCACGCCACCACCTGCACGCCGATGATCGGCAGCACCAGAAGCCGCGATCGCCGATTCGGATGTCGGCTCGAGAGTGCGCCGATGACAGGTCCGGCGAGCATGCCGCAGATGACATATACGGTGAAGACGAAGGATGCAGTCACCGGCGACAGCCCCTCGCCGACGGTCAGAAACGGGAATCCCCAGAGCAGCACGAAGGCAGTACCGGCGAACGGGGTGGTGAAGTGCGTCCAGAACGCAAGTCGGGTCGCCGGATGCCGCCATGACTCCCCGATGCCCTGACGCAGGTCGGCGGCTGACGTCACCACTCGGATGGCGCCGGTCTCGGTGTCGACGGAGACATCCGCCTCGCGACCGGGAGGGCGGTTGCGGATGACGGCGAACGTGAGCACGGTGAAGAGCAGTCCGAGCCCGGCGAGGCTGCCGAACGCGATGCTCCAGCTGGTCGCGTGCAGCAGGGCGGCGAGCGGCAGGATGGCCAGCAGCTGTCCGGCCTGCCCGACGATGCCGGTGAGCTGCACGAGGAGCGGTGCCTGGCGAGCGGGGAACCATACCGCCACCACACGCAGCACGCTCGGGAACACCGCGGCATCACCGGCGCCGACGAGGACGCGAGCGAGGATGGCGATGCCCACATTGGGTGCGAACGCCATCACGAGCTGCCCGGCGGCCATGACGATCATGCCGAGCGTGATGATGGGTCGGGCGCCGAACCGGTCGAGCAGGAGCCCAACCGGAATCTGCATCGACGCGTAGACGAAGAGCTGGATGACGGCGAACAACGACAGGGTCGACGCATCGGCGTGGAACCGCACGGCGGCATCGACGCCGACGGCCGAGAGCGAGCTGCGGTTGGTGACCGAGAGCACGTAGGCGCCCACGCCGACCGCCCACACCAGCCAGAGCCGCCAGGGTGCGATGGAGAGGGAACGGGGCACGGAATCCTTCAGGGAGACGGATGCCGCGCCGATTGTTTCAGCGCGGCTCGACGAGCGGCAGGAAGATCTCGTCGACGAACTCTTCGATCGTCTCATCCGGAACCGCCTGCAGCGTCATCAGCAGCTCGTGACGGAACAGGTCGAACGGCAGCGACGAGATGCGAGGGGTGATCCGCGCGGGATCGATCTCGCCGCGCTCTACCCCGCGGGCGAGGATGACGTCCATGTCACTGCTCGGACGATCGCCGAGGACGTCCCTCCGCAGATCGGCGAACGTGGTTCCCGCGTTGGCGAAATACGCGCCGCGACTCAGGCCGACGAGGGGGATGAGGGGAACGCGCTGCCGATCTCGCGGCATCTCGGGAGCCGCTCCGCAGAGCGTGACCGACCTCCGTGTCACGCCGCGCGACGCGGGCGAAGGGTGTTGAACGTAAGGAACGGTGCGGGGATGCGGTAGAGCCCGACCTCGAGCCCAGCGAATCCGGCATCGCGCACGACCTGCTCGAGGTCCCGCTCACGAGCAGCCTCGCGGGTCGACCTCCTGATGCTGCACCAGCCGGGGCCCGACTGCTTCGACGAGCCATCGTCGCCTCTCAGGCGCTGGTGCACTGATCGCTCCGCCGTCGGCGCCGCTACACCCCGCCGAACAGGAACGACAGGCCCAGCACGCAGACGAAGCCGACCACCGAGATGATCGTCTCCATCACCGACCAAGTCTTGATGGTCTGCCCGACCGTGAGGCCGAAGTACTCCTTGACGAGCCAGAATCCGGCGTCGTTCACGTGCGAGAAGATGAGCGAACCGGCGCCGATCGCGAGCACCAGGAGCGAGAGCTGCACCGGCGGAATGCCGCCGGCGAGTGGTACCACGATGCCGGCTGCCGTCACCGTCGCGACGGTCGCCGATCCGGTCGCCAGACGGATGAGCACCGCGACGATCCAGCCGAGCACGATCACGGAGATGTTCAGGGCGACCGCGATCTTCGCGATGGCGGTTCCTGCTCCTCCGTCGACGAGAACCTGCTTGAAGCCGCCGCCGGCCCCGACGATGAAGACGACGCCGACGATGGGGATCAGGCTCTGACCGATCTTCTTCGTGAGCGTCGCGGCGTTGAATCCGACGGTCGTACCGAAGGTGACCATCGCCACGAGCACCGCGAGAAGCAGCGCGACCACGGGGTCGCCGAGAAACTGCAGAGGCAGGTAGAGCCAGAACTTCGGGTCCATCCAGATGTCGGACGCCGAGCGGATGAGCATCAGCGCGACCGGGAGCAGGATGGTGAACAGCGTCAGACCGAAGCTCGGTGTGCGGGTGGCATCGGGATCCTGAGCCTTGCCGGTCTCGTCGTCCGTCTCGGCGAGGCTGACGGTGCTGCTGCCGCCCCCTCGGGTCTCGCTGCTCCTGCCGCCGCCCTGCGCGCTGCGGCTGCCACTGCTGCCGCTCGTGACGGCGAGGGCGGCGCCGGATGCCTCTACCGGCACCCAGCGGGCGGCGACCCGGGCGAACAGCGGCCCCGCGATGACGACGCACGGGATGGCCACCAGCAGGCCGAGGGCGAGGGTGGTGCCGACATCCGCTTTGAGCACGCCGATCGCCGCGAGCGGGCCGGGGTGCGGCGGAACGAATCCGTGCAGCACCGAGAGACCGGCCAAGGCGGGGATGCCGAGAAGCATCGCCTTCGTCTTGGCCCGGCGTACCGCGAGCATCACCACGGGAATGAGGAGCACGAGGCCGATCTCGAAGAACAGTGGAATGCCGATGATCGCGGCGATGAGTGCCATCTTCCAAGGCAGGGTGGCCGGCTTTCCACGCAACAGGGTCTCGACGACGCGGTCGGCGCCGCCGGAGTCGGCGAGCAGCTTGCCGAGCATCGCGCCGAGGGCGATCAGCACGCCCACGTAACCGAGAACGCCGCCGACCCCGGTCTGGTAAGAGGCAGAGACCTTGGCGAGGTCGATTCCGGATGCCACGCCCACAAACAGCGCGCCGATCGTCAGGGCGAGGAAGGCGTGCAGCTTGAGCCAGACGATGAGCACGACGACGATCGCGATGCCGATCGCCGCAACGATCAGGACCACGGTGTCGTGGCCGTTCCACGGCTTGTTGACGTCGTCGGCGGTGTGGACGAGAGCTGCCAGGGCGGATTGTGCGAGCATGCCGTCTTCCCCTTTCTTCGATGCCGCCGCACGACTCTACGCGACGAGCAGGCCTAGTTTCGTGACGATCTCGCGGGCGATCGCTCGCGGAGCTGGTCCGACGTCGACTGTGATGACTCCCTCGTCGGGAGTCGGCACCTCGAGCGTCTCGAACTGGCTGTGCATGAGGGATGCCGGCATGAAGTGGCCCTGGCGGGCGGTCTGGCGTTCGGTGATGACGCCCTCGGCTCCGCGCAGGTAGACGATGCGCACGTTGCCGTTGCCGTTGCCGTTGCCGCTGCCGCTGCCGGTGCCGGTGCCGGTGCCGCTGCCGGTGTCTGTGTCTCTGCCGGTGTCTGTGTCTGCGCCTGTGGTGGTGTCTGTGCCAGGGATGCTGCCGCTTCCGTTGCTGTTGCCGCCGCTGGTCCCGGCTCGGCGCAGCACGTCGCGGTAGGAGCGTTTCAGCGCTGAGCAGGTGATGATGCCGCTGCGGCCTTCGGCCAGCTGGTGCGCCATCCACTGCTCGACGATGTCGAGCCACGGCCAGCGGTCGGCATCCGTCAGCGGCTCTCCCGCGGCCATCTTCTTGACGTTCGCCTCGGGGTGCAGGGCGTCGCCCTCCTCGAAATCCCAGTGCAGCATCTCGGAGAGGATTGCGGCGACCGTCGTCTTACCGCTGCCCGAGACGCCCATGAGCACGACGACGACGGGATTAGCTTGTGAGCGCTCGTCGTCGACGGTCATGCCGTACAGCGTGGCACCTCGATGCTGGCCTGTCTTCCTCATGGACGGGAAGCTCCGTCGAGGGCTACACTCCGCCGAAGCTCAGGGGGTGGGCCGTCTGTCGCCGTCGTCCGCCCGCGCCGCTCGGTCCGCTGCGTCGATCCGGTCCGCCGTGCCGCTCGGTCCGCTGCGCCGCCCGATCCACTGCGCGCCCGATCCACTGCGCCGCCCGATCCGCCGCGCCGCCCGTCATCCGCCGTGTCGATCCGACCCGCGGCGTCCACCTGGGCGGCTGCGTCGATTCGTGCGTCGTCGTCGCGGTCGCGGTCACGGTCTCCTTCACCGTCCGTGAGCCTCACCCGGTCGCGCGGCGATGGTGCGAGCGGCCGGCGCATCCGTTTCATCCGGTGCGAGCGAGGGTGGGCATCCCGAACCGAACTCGACCGCCGAGCCGCGGTCTTCGGTCGGGGTCGACGTGGGGCGGGGGAATGAACCAGACGCCGTTCATGGTGGCCCGGATGCCCCAGCCTTCACGGTGGATCCTGTGGTGGCAGAAGCTGCAGAGCATCACGCCGTTGGCGATGTCGGTGGGGCCGGCGTCTCGTTGCCACCAGCGGATGTGGTGCGCGTGGACGTAGGCGATGTTCTGGCCGCAGCTCGCGCATCCGCCATCGCGTTCGGTCAGGGCGATGCGCTGGCTTCGGCTGAAGCGCCTGGCGCGCCGACCGACGTCGAGGGGAACGCTCTCGGTTCCGAGCACGGCGGGGATGAGGTCGGCGGCGCCCGCTGCACGCCGGAGCGCTCCGGCGGAGAGCGGCTGATCGATGCCGTCGACGGTTCCTCCGCCGAGGCCGGAGCGCAGTGTCTCGAGGTCGACGCGAACGACGGCCGTGACCGACGCGAGCGGCGGCAGGGTCTCTGCGCAGCCGAGCGCATGCTTCGCGATCTCGGTCAGGGCGTCGGCCTGGCGCTGGGGGATGGTTCGGTTGTCGTCGACGACCGTTCCGGAATCGTCGCTGGCAGCGCCGCCGTCGGGGCATCGACCCGACGCCGACGTCTCGGCATCCCTGCACGCCTGCTTCGCTCGCAGACCATCGGAAACGAGAGCCTCGATCGCTGCCTTGAGCGGAGCCGCCGATTCGGGATCGAGTCGGGCGACGACGTGGATCATGCCATTGCCGTCTTCGCGGATGATGACGGATCGATCGAGCCAGCGCTCCTCGTCGCGAGGTTCTGCTCCGTCTTGATCGAGTTGGGCCTCGGCGTGCTTGATCGCTCGCTTGACCAGGTGCAGGGGGAGTTCGGCCGCGCGGATGGCGAGAATCTCTTCAACGTCGTCGGCCACCACCGGATCCGCGCGAGGAGCGACCCGGTCGAGCATGGCCGTGATGGCCGCAGCGGCCTCTACACTGATGGCACCGGATTGCAAGCCCGCGGCCACGTGAGGATGAATGGCGGGCCGTGGGGTGCCGCTGAAGTCCTGCCGCGTCATCGTGGCTCTGCCCACGGCGAGAAGCCGGTCGACCTCCGCGGCGCTACCCCCCGTGGCTGCCGCGAGAAGCTTGGTGGCGTTGTGGAATCCGTTGCTCTTCGCCAGCCCCTCAGTGCCGAACTCGGCGCCGGAACGGCGGCCGACTTCGGCCGCGAGACCGGCCAGAAGGGCGTCGGCATGGCGGCGGAGTTGGCAGGCGGCATGCGTCACGCCGATGAGGCCGTAACCGACCATGCTCTCGATGTCGGACTGCGCGCTCGTGGGGCCTCCGGTGGAGGGTACGGCGCCCGACCACGCGCCGCCCAGCGCTGCGAGGTCTTCCTGCAGCGGGGCCAATGCGGTCGGCGTGTTCATGCCTTGAGTCTTGCAGCACCCACCGACATTGATGGTTGGGTCAGTTTACCGATCTGATCGGGAGATACTTATCCACAGGGGCCGTACCGGAAAGTCAGCCTGTGGAGGAGACACACGCCGACGACCACCTCGAAGGCCCGACCCAAATGAAGCCGACACACGGGCTCGACGCGAAGCCGACGATGATCGGAGGCCCGACCCAAATGAAGCGGACACATGGGCTAGGCGCGA
Organism: Orlajensenia flava; assembly: GCF_004801905.1. GTDB lineage: Bacteria > Actinomycetota > Actinomycetes > Actinomycetales > Microbacteriaceae > Orlajensenia > Orlajensenia flava. Next base: position 129,081 of record NZ_SSSN01000005.1, read on the forward strand.
CGACGACGTTGGGAGACCCGACCCAACCGAAGCCGATACATGGGCTAGACGCGACGACGACGACGTCGGAGGCCCGACCCCAACCGAAGCCGATACACGAGCTCGACACGCCGCCGCCGCCGCCGACGACATCGCACACCTCACCGAACAGAAGGACGGTACACGAGCTCGACGCTGCGCCCATCGAACGTGCGACTCTCGAGCAACTCGAGGTCGAAATCATCCGCCCCGCGCAGAATCGGGCTGGTGCCGGTTCGTCCCGAGATGACCGGGAAGATCGTCACCTGCAGGCGATCGACCAGCCCGGCCTTCATCAGGGCCCAGTTGAGCGACAAGCTGGCCTGGGATCTCAGCGGAACGTCCGACTCCTCCTTCAGCCGCGTGACGATGTCGATGGCATCGCCGCGCTCGATCGTCGCGTCGGGCCAGCCGAGGGTGTCGTGCAGCGTCGAGGAGATCACGGTGGCCGGCATGCGCATGAGCCGCTGGTTCCACTCGTCCAACGAGTTCGGGTCGAGCCCCGACAGCATGATCTCGGTGACCTCGCGTAAGGTCGTGGCTCCGTAGATCATCCGCTGCTCGGGTTCGAAGACGGATGCCCGGTGCTCGAGCAGCTCGGGCCCCTGCTTGCTCCAGTAGCCGCCCCAATCACCGTCTTCGCTGTACGAGCCGTAGCCGTCGAGCGTCGAGAACACATCCCAGGTGTAGAGCGCGGTCATCTCAGACTCCATTCTTTCCCTGAATCCATCATGGCGACTCGTCGCCGAAAGCGCATCGGTAGAGCCTGCTCGGCCGGCGGCGTACCGTGAGAGGCATCGAAGGAGGACCCATGCCCGCTCGCGATGAGCTGCCGTCGACGATCGCCCGGTCGCCGAAGCACGCGCAGGACATCTGGATCGAGACGCTCGACTCCGCGGTGAAGACATATGGGGAGGGCGAGCGCGCACGTCGCACCGCATTCGCGGCGCTGAAGCACCAGTACGAGAAGGTCGGCGATCACTGGGAGGCGAAGGCCGAGTGGGGTCCGAGCGACAAGGGCGCGACCGATCGCAGCGGTGACACGGCCGGCGGCGTCGACGCGAACGCGTCGAAGAGCCATCTCTACGACCTCGCCAAGCGCCTCGACATCGACGGGCGCTCGCGCATGTCGAAGGACGAGCTCGTCGAGGCGATCGAGAGGGTCAACGAGCGCGAGACCCGCCACGCCCGCGAGAGGGAGAACAAGCGCGAGACCCGGCCCGCCCGTGGGACGAAGAACGAGCGCGAGACCCGGCCCGCCCGTGAGACGAAGAACTCACGATGAGCGATGCCGCGACACGACAGCGATAGCGAGGCGCCGGATGCGCTCGGAGATAGCGAGCGGCCGGATGCGCTCAGCTATAGCGAGGCGCCGGATGCGCTCGTCGATCGCGTGCGGGCGCTCGCGGCAGCGGCATCCGTCCCCCGCATCCTGATCGGCATCACCGGCAGTCCCGGAAGCGGAAAGACCACCCTCGCGACAGAACTGGTGCACCGATTGGTGGTCAGCGGAACGGAGGCAGCGCACCTGCCGATGGACGGATTCCACCTCGCCAACTCCACGCTGGATCGGCTGGGTATCCGCGATCGCAAGGGTGCCATCGACACGTTCGACGGATGGGGCTTCCTCGCCCTCCTCGACCGCGTGCGCGCCGAGACGGGCCACACGGTCTACGCGCCGAGCTTCGACCGCGCCGTCGATGAGCCCGTGGCCGGAGAGATCGCCATCGAGCCGACCGTGCGCGTCGTCGTCGTCGAGGGCAACTACCTGCTCGCCGACGCCGAGCCGTGGCACCGCCTGCGACGGCGGCTCGACGAGGTCTGGTTCTGCGCGACGGCGGAAGACGAGCGGATGCGCCGACTCATCGATCGGCACATCCGTCAGGGGCGCTCACCCGCGGCGGCGAGGGCATGGGCGACGGATGTCGACGGCGCGAACGCCCTCCTGATCGAACCGACACGCGAGCGCGCCGACCTCGTGGTGTCGTACGCGCTGCCGGTCGGTGAGGCGGGGAGCGAAGCTGCAGCCGGATCGTGACCGTAAGGCGCCCCGAGCGCAACCCCGTCGACACGCTCCGCGGTGAGGAGCAGGCTGCAGAAGGGCCGGTCAACCGATCGGCATCGATCGAGGAGATGTTTCTTCATGAAGGCAGTGCTCAACGGAACCGTTCTCGCCGAAGCGGACAAGGACGACCTCATCCAGATCGAGGGCAACTGGTACTTCCCGCCGTCGAGCGTCGACACCAGCAAGCTCGAGAAGAGCCCCACGGAGTACACCTGCCCATGGAAGGGCGAGGCTCAGTACTTCAACGTCGTCGACGGCGGCACCACCGTTCAGGACCAGGCGTGGTCGTACCCGCACCCGAAGGAGGGCTCTCCCGAGCGCGTCGGGCAGGACTTCGCCGACTACGTCGCGTTCTGGAAGGACGTCTCCGTCGAGGAGTGACCCCTGAACATTCGATCCGTGCGCCAGGGCTCGCCCGTCGGCGATGACGTGCGCGCGCGAATCGGATGCGTGAGCAGGCCCACCCACACGGGCGATGCGGATGCAACCCCTCGGCCGGTCGCCCGGGGCGGCGCAGACTGACGACAGGTCGTCGACCGGCGGCCGACGAAAGATGGAGAAGCTCATGGCAGACCTCGGGAACCTCGGCGATAAGGCGAAGGATTTCGCGAACAGCGACAAGGGCGAGCAGGCCAGCGACGCGGCGCTCGACAAGGCTGGCGACGCCGCCGATTCGGCGACGGGCGGAAAGTTCAGCGACAAGATCGACGCCGGGCAGAAGGCAGCCGACGACAGGATCGGCGAGTAGACCCGGGCCCGGGAGCGCCCAGCCGATCAGCGACTCCCGGGCCCCTAACGGGTGGATGCGACGCGGAGGGATGGGCAGCGCCCCTGGAGGGCTACTCCATCGCCTCGCCGAGCGTAGACGTTTCCGAGCGCCTCGAGTGCCGCCTTGGACACGCCGTGATAGGTGTCGGGCCGGGCGACGAGCACCTGATCGGCGGACAGTCGGCCGTACGGCACGAACCCGACGGCGTTCACCGAGCTGGCGAGCAGAACCCGCCGCACTCCCGCCCGCCGCGCCGCCGCGAGGACCTTCTGCGTGCCATCGATGTTGAGGGCGAGGATGTCGCTCCATGGTCGCTCGGCTCGGTGCGCCGCGAGATGGATAAGCGTCGACTTGCGTCAGACCCGGCGATCGAGGTGACACTTTCTGTCGGTTCGGATGCCGCTGAACCAACAGAAATTGTCACGTGGAGCGGTGCTCGCCGATGGGCTCCGTTCCGAGCGCGGTGGCACGCTCAGGACTCGGGAATGACCATGTCGAACCGCTCCGGGCGAGCCACGTCGGGGTCCGGCCCGCTGCGGATGCCGGTGTCGAGCGCGTCGATGCTCGCGAGCTCGTCGGTGCTGAGCTCGAAGTCGAACACGTCGAAGTTCGCCGCGATGCGCTCCGGGTTGACCGACTTCGGAATGGCCGAGCGACCGTTCTGCAGGTGCCACCGCAGCATGACCTGTGCCGACGACTTCTCGTGGGTTTGCCCGATCGCGGCGATCGTCGGGTCGTCCATGACGCTCTTGCGCTCATCGCCGAAGCCCGGGTAGAAGGTGATGCCGCCGATCGGCGACCACGCCTGGGTGAGGATGCCACTGGCCGCATCCGCCCGCTGCACGTCGGGCTGGCTGAAGTAGGGGTGCAGTTCGATCTGGTTGACGGCGGGCACGACATCCGTCTCCGCGATCAGCCGCTCGAGGTGGTGAGGCAGAAAATTGCTCACACCGATAGCGCGCACCCTGCTATCGGCGAGGAGGGCCTCGAGGGCGCGGTAGGCGGCGAGAGTCTTCTCGAACCGATCGGTCGCCGGCTGGTGCAGGATGAGCAGGTCGAGCGTGTCGACGCCGAGCTTGCCCACCGACTTCTCCCACGCGTGCAGCGTTTCGTCGTAGCCGTAGTCGCTCACCCACACCTTGGTCTCGATGAACACGTCGGAGCGGTCGAGGCCTGAGCGACGGATGCCCTCGCCCACCTCCTTCTCGTTGCCGTAGCCGGCCGCCGTGTCGATGAGACGGTATCCGGCGGAGAGGGCGGCCTCGACGGCAGCGGTGGTTTCGTCGGGTGCGGATTGGAAGACGCCGAGCCCGAGAGCGGGCATGGTGACGCCGTTGTTGAGGGTGAGTTCCATGCGTTTCACGTTACGCCCCTCGTGTCGGCGTCTCACTGCTTCTCGCCCGCCGTCGATGAAGATCGCCTCGACGTGCCACTGCCTGAGACCAGCAGGACTGAGAAAGCCGTACCGGACTAACCCCCCGCGAGCACCTCCGCGGCCGTCGCCTCCCCCGAGCGCACGGCGCCCTCCATATAGCCGTTCCAGATCGGGGAGTACTCGGTGCCCGCCCAGTGGATGCGTCCGACCGGGTCGCGCAACGCCTGCCCGTACGCGGTCCACACGCCGGGCGTGAAGTGCGCTCCGTAGCAGCCGCGGCTGAACTCCTCCGCCATCCAGTCCTGCTCGATGTACTCGAGCGGATGCCGCGCCTCTTCGCCGAAGTACTCGGCGAGGTTGTCGATGAACGCCTGCTTGCGCTCGTCGGGCGTTCGCCGCGCCCACTCGCGGCCGTCGTTGCCCTCCATGAAGCCGAGCATGATGCCCTTCTCATACCCGGGAGGCGAGTTGTCGAAGGTCACCTTGACCGGCCCGGTGTCCGAGCCGACCTGCCCGTTCAGGCCCTGCCTCCGCCAGAACGGGGTCTCGTAGACCAGGTAGAGCTTGAGCACCGACCCGGACGGCACCCGCTGGGTGAGCTGGTCGCGCCAGCCGGGCAGGGGAGGCGAGTACTCCAGGCGCCCCGCGAGCGTGGGTGGGAGAGTGACGATGACACAGTCGGCTTCGAAGAGCTCTCCGCTCCGTGTGAACACCCGCACCCCGGCGTCGTCGTGCTCGATGCGGCGAACGGCGGCGCCCAGCACGACGGCGTCACCGAGCGGCTGCGCCATCCGTTCGCTCACGAGTACGGATCCGCCATCGACGCGATCTTGCTGGGCGCCTCGATCGACGGCCATGAGCGTCTCGAGGTCGACGCCCGATTTCATGTAGAAGGCCGCGTGCAGCAGTGAGATGTCGCTGGGATCGGCCGAGAACAGCGCCTCGCACGAGATCTGGAAGTACGCGCGCCCGGCCGCGGTGCGCAGGTTGCGCCGAATCCAGCTGCGATAGGTCTGCCCGTCGAGCATCGGCGCGTTCGGCGTGAGCCACGGACGGTCGAGGTCGACCTTCTTGGAGAGCGCCGTGAAGCGCGCGAGCCCCTGGCCGAGGTCGGCGAGGGCGATGGGACTGAGCCGGGGGATGGCGCCCTTCTTCTCTCCCATGAGGCTCTTCTTGCCGCCGAGCTTCACGAGCGTCTTGCCGGTGTTGTAGGTGGGCACGGTCTGCAGCCCGAGCTCGGAGACGAGCTCGTACATGCGGTCCTGCGTCGGCCCGATCCACTGGCCGCCGAGCTCGACCCACTGGCCGTCGGCGGTCGAGCCGCCCTTCGTGCGCCCGCCCACCCGGTCGCGGGCCTCGAGCACGCGCACGCTTCGGCCCGCTGCTGCGAGGGCACGGGCGGCGGCGAGGCCGGCGAGGCCCGCTCCGATCACGAGAACGTCGGTGCGGTTCATGGGTGCTCCTGTTCGGGGTCGTCTGGGAAACGGATGCTGGAGCGCGCGGCGAACTCGTCGAGAGCGGCGCGGGCGCGGGCCGGGGCATCCGTCGTTATCTCGCTCACCCCGAGCGCGACGCACAGCTCGATGTCGGCAGCATCATCGACGGTCCATACCCGCACGGTGCGCCCGGCGCCGAGCCACCCGCGCACGAGCTCGGGGTCGGCGCGGACGAGCTCGATGTCCGGACCGACCTGGCCGACCGCGCCGGCGTCGACGAGTGACCGCCCGACCCGGAGAGCCTCGGCGAGCTGCGCGGCGAGGGCGGCGCGTTCGGCTGCGGGCAGCTCGTTCGGCAGCTCGCCCGCCACGTCGTCGAGCACGAGATCCCCCGTGAGCACCATGAGGTGTTCCGCCGGCACGACGGTGGCGAGCACCTCGATGGACTCGGGGTTGAAGCTCATGAGGCTGACCCTCACATTCTCGATCCGGGAGGCTCGCGCGTCCCAGCCGGCGCGATCGAGCACCTCGAGCACGGCCGCCTCGATCGCCGTGCCGAAGGGATTCGGATGCTTCAGCTCGATCGCCAGCACGAGCGGTCGCCGGGCGCCCCGCGCGAGGCCGAGAAGCTCCTCGAGCGTGAGCAGCGTTCCGGGTCGTCCGCGGGCGCCGTAGTCGAACGCACGCAGCTCATCGAGGGTGAGCTCGTGAACGGCGCCGGTACCGGTGGAGGTGCGGTCGAGCGTGCCGTCGTGCAGGCACACGACCACGCCGTCTGCCGTGAGGCGCACGTCGCACTCCACGCCGTCGGCGCCCTGCGCGATCGCCGCCGCATAGGCCTCGCGGGTCTGCTCCGGCTCGTCGGCACTCGCGCCGCGATGCGCGATGACGAGCGTCATGGGCGGCTCCCGTCGGCACCGGGCAGCGGAAACGGGTCGTCCCACTGACGGTGGCCGACGGCATCCGCCCACGCGGTCCACGCGACGAAGCCGGCGACGCTCGCCATCGCCGCACCCGTCACAGCGATGCCGGTGTCGGGATGCCACGACTCGCACGCGATGCCCGTGTCCATCGGGGTGGCGACGAAGGCGGCGACGGGGTCGCCGAGGTCGGCGTTGCCCGTCAGCATCCGGTTGCCCAGGTCGAATGCGGAGGGCGACGCGAAGTGCGGGGCGCCCGCTCCCGGGAAAGGGCCGTCGTAGTGGTAGGCGTAGTCGGTCACCAGCCAGCGCAGTGTCGTGGCGAACGCGGCATCCGTCTCGTCGACGACCCCCCAGTAGGCGAGGGTGCGAAGACTCAGGGGAGGCTCCTCGCGCCACTCCGGCTCGCCGTCTGCGTCGATCGCCCACGCCCAGCGGTGCTCGCCGCTGCCCGGTGCGGACGTCGTTCCCTCGGTCGGCGCCTCGTGCACGAAGGCTTCGGCCAGCCGCTCCGCGAGCGCCTCCCCGCGGGCGACGAGGTCGGCATCGCCCGTGAGGCGGCCGACGATGCGCAGCGCCACGGCCACGAGCGCGTTGTTCGTCGCCGTGAAGGGATGGTCGGTCGGGTCATCCGTGGGCAGCAGCATGGTGCCGTACAGGCCGAGTTCGGCGTCGAACACCTCCGCGAGCTCGCGCTCGAACGTGCCGAACAGCCGCTGCACGGCCGGTTCCGAGACGACGCCGCGGTCGCCGGTCGCGTCGACGTAGCGCCAGAGGGCGAGCAGGGGGATGCACAGTTCGTCGAGCTCGAAGCCCGGATAGAGGCGCCCGCCGGTGATGTAGAGAGCGTGCTGCGCGATGTCCTCGCCGGCGTTCTCGATCGAGGCGACGAGAACGCGGCGGGCGCGGGTCGCATCCGTCAGCAGCACCGCGGGAAACGCCCACCAGTACACGTCGCGGCTCCAGAACGCGCCGCTCACGTAGTAGCGGGGGCTCCGCGAGGTGAGCGCGACGGTGCGGCCGGTGTCGAGGCAATCGGCCTGCCCGTAGAAGAAGCAGAAGAACAGGTTGAGCCGTGCCCGAGCGGTCAGTTCGGGGGAGTCGAAGCGGGGGCCGTGAGCACTCAGCCATGCGCGGGTGTCGGCGCGCAGGGCATCGAATCCTCGGCGGCGCAGGTGCAGGGCGGTCGCGCCCGACCCGTCGGGCTCGGGCGCGACTCCCACGTACACGTCCAGGTCGAGCGTCTCGCCCGGGGCGACGGATGCGCTTCGCGTCACCGCCCACCCGTTCGCCGGCGCGTTCTCGTCGTGGGCGGCACCGGCTCCGGGTCGCCACGACACCGCGAGCAGCAGTCGCTCGGCGCCGGCGTACACCGCGCGGGCGCCCGTCCACGGGTCGTCGCGGGTCGCGAGCGTGACCGCGAGCTGCTTGGCGCGGAAGTGGTGCACGACCGTCGACGCCCACTGCCCGCTCCAGCGCAGGTCGACGTGCTGCGGGGCATCCGTCTCGTTGCGATAGCTCAGCCGGGCGACGACGCCGGCATCGCTCGTGCCGCCGCGGCTGAGAGGCGCGACCCACTCGGCCGTGACAATGCCACCGGTGACGGATGCCTCCGCGTGCGGCACCCAGTCGGCCACGCGGGTCCATGTGAACGAGGGCGTCACGGCCGAACCGTCGACCGTCACGGATGGCGCGAGCACACCCTGCTCGCCGCCGACCGCCGCGAGCACTCCGCGCTCCGCCTCGCTCACGATGCCGATCGACCGGCACACGCCGTGCTCGTCGAGCTCGGGCAGTGAAACGAGCAGGTTTCCGGTGGGATGCAGCGTCTCTGGCGCGTCGATGACCGGGGCGAACGTCGTGAGCGACTCGGTAGACGTCATGAGAGCCCCAGCAGTCGTGCCGCGTTGCCGGAGAAGACGAGGTGGCGGTCGGCATCCGTCATGCCCATCTCACGCACGATGCGCACCTGCTCGTCGTAGTAGCGCCGGGCGAGCCCGCGCGGAAACGACGCCGAGTCGCTGCCGAACACTATGCGGCTCGGCCCGACGGTCTCGAAGAACGTGCGAAAGTAGTCGGCCAGAGTGAAACGGTCGGGCATCCAGCGAATCCACTCGTTGTTGCCCGAGGTGTCGACATGCACGTTTCGGCATGCCCACATGAGGTGCAGCAGTTCGCGCGGGTAGCCGCAGCCGAAGTGCGGAATGACGAAGGCCGTGTCGGTGAAGGCCTTGGCCACCTCGTGCAGGCGCAGCGGGTCGATGTTCTGGTGCCAGCCGGTTCCGCCGCCGCCGTTGTTGGGTCCGAAGTGGATGAGCACGGGGATGCCGAGGTCCTCCGCCGTCTGCCACACGGGGTAGAGCTCGCGCGAGTCGATGGGTCCGGGCAGCGTCGGGGCGATCACCTTGTAGCCGCGCAGTCCACGCTCGGTCACCGCCCGGTGAAGCTCGGCCGCGGCATTCGGGGCGAACGGATCGTGGTGCGCGAAGCCCAGCAGGCGCGGGTCGTCGGCGATCGCGTCGGCGAGGGCGTCGTTGCCGCCGCCCGTCATGAAGACCACGGCGTCGAGCTGGGCGTCCTCGACCTCGGCGGTCCATCGCCTGGCCTGGACGGATGCCGCAGGCTCCACGTCTTCGGGAAACGGGAAGCCGTAGTTGGTCCACCACTGCTCCTGGTACCAGCGCCAGTCAGCCTCGAGCTTGTCGGCCTTGGCGTCGCCGAACTCCGCGCGGTAGGCGGCCTCGGCTGGGTCGGGATGCTCGTCGGGCACGGGGAAGTGGCAGTGGAAGTCGATGATGGGAAAGCCCCACGCGCTGTCGCGGCCGGTGAGGGGCGAGGGCTCCGTCATCGGTCGGCGTCTCCCGTGCTCGCCGCCGCTGAGCCGCATGCGGCTGCCGTGATCGCCGCCGTCGCGTTCGCTGCCGCCAAAGCGTCGACATCCGCTCGCCGCAGGTCGGCGTAGATGGCCGTCTCGACGAAGCCGTTCTCGATCGGCGACCCCGAGCCGGGCGCGAGGGCGCCGGTTATCGCCAGCAACTGCTCGCGCGACGCATCCGTCACGAGCCACGGCGACACCGCGAGGAACTCCGCCTTCTCGCCCCCGTACACGTCGTACTCCGCGGGGTCGAGCTCGCCCTTCTCGAGGGTGCCGACGAAGTGCGCGCCCTCGCCGGCGTGCCCGCGCGCGGTGATGGATGACTGCCCGTCGAACATGAGGTCGAGCAGGTTGCCGGTCATCATGGGCGTCACGTTGTAGCGGAACCGCACCGACGGGTCGGCCACCGCGCGCCAGGTCGAGCCCATCCACTCGAGCGGCTGCCAGGCGCCGGAGGCCACCGGCGCCGCCCACGGGCCCGGGTTGGCGTCGGCCTGGATCATCACGTCGACCCCGAGCGCGTCTTGCACGGCGGCATACGACGAGCGGATGTCGGCGAACGGGTCGAATCCCTCCGGCCGATCGCCGAACGGGTAGCCGTACATGAAGGCGGGCAGGCTGGTTGCGAAGCCCACCTTGAATCCGGCGACATCGACCCAGCCGGCGTTGGCGCGTGCCGCCTCACCGTCGACCGGCCCCTCGGCGAGACCGAGCAGTTCGAGCTCCATCTCGGTCAGGGGCGCCTTCTCGTTGCGAGCGAGCAGGTTGCGCTCGCCGGTCGCCGCCTCGGGATGCACGTCGTCCGGGCCCCAGAGGAAGGTGGCGTTCGTCACGGCCGGCGTCGTCGCGACGAACACCTCCTTCTCGCCCGGTGTGCCGAACGCGGCGATCTCGCCGGCATCGCTCGACTCCCGGTAGGGCGTCTGGTAGTTGCCGGCGACCACCCACACGCCGTAGTCGCGGGCGATGTCGCTGAAGGTCTGCGAGAACGCGCGGGCGGCGGTGTCGGTCGCGGCGAGGTAGAGCGCGGTGCGCGGGTCGAAGCCGCCGAACAGCTGCCCATAGGCGGCGATGCGGTCGGCGGATGCCTCGGCGAGCGCGCCCATTGCCGCCATGAGCGCGGCCGGCAGCTCGCTCACCGGCTCGAGCGGTTCATCCGCCAGGGCGCGGAAGCCGGCGCCGCGCTCGCCGAGCGCGACGACGGGCAGCCCGACCGCCTCGGGGTAGACGACGAGCGTCGGTCGCCCGGGCACGAGGTGCGGCACGACGAGGTCGTCCATGAGGGTACGCATCGCCGAGCGATAGGTCTCGATGGACTCGGCGTGGGCGAGGTCGATGCGGTACTGCACCGCGAAAACGCGCAGGTCGCCGTCGGGGTCGTCGTGCCCGGTGACGGGACGGCGCCCGGTCTGCACGCCGGCGAAGGCATCCGCGCTCGCGTCTTTCGCCATGAATCCTCCTCGATTCCTCCACCGCCTGCCCACGCGCGGGCCATTGGTGCCGCCGCGGCATCCGTGCTAGAACAGTCTCCACGGAGTAGACCATGAAGTGTCCTACTCGACACTATACGTGCGTCGCTCGAAGGAGAGTTCGTGTCCCGATCACCGGTCAACACCCCGTCGGTGTACAGCCTGGGTTACTTCGCCATCATGCTCCTCTCGACGGCGTTCTCGCTGTTCTACAGCTTCTACTACATCGACACCCTCGGTCTCGGCGTGGGCATGTACGCGCTCGCTCGCACGATCTATGTCGTGTGGGACGCGGCGGTGCAGCCCGCCGCCGGTTACGCCTCCGATCGCACCCGCACCCGCTGGGGCCGTCGCAAGCCCTGGATTCTCTCCTCGCTGCCCTTCTACGCGGTGTTCTTCGTGCTGCTCTACAGTGTTCCCGATGCAGTGGAGGGCTGGGGGCTGTTCGTTTGGTTCCTTGCCTTCCAGCTGCTCTTCGAGACGTCGATGGCGATCATCTCGGTGAACTACCTCGCGCTGTTCCCCGAGCTCTACCCCGACCCCAAGCGCCGTGCGCGCGTGAGCGTTCTGCAGCAGGCGTTCTACATCGTGGCGCTCATCGTGGGCACCGCGCTCACGCCCATCCTCTACGACGCCATCGGGTTCTCGGGCATGGCGCTCAGCTACGCCGTGGCGTTCGCCGTGCTCATGGTCATCTCGACGCTGCTGACCAGGGAGAATCCGGCCGCGAGCGTCGAGGAGCCGCTGCGCATCCGCGAGGCGCTCCGCATCACGCTGTCGAACCGCCCGTTCTGGGTCTTCAACGTGTCGTACCTGCTCGCGGCATCCGTTCTCGGCCTCACCTCCTCGACCATCGCCTTCTATGCCAAGTACGTGCTCGGGCTTCAGGGCGCCGAGGTGTCGATCCTGCTCGTGACGACGTTCGCCTCGGTCATCCCCCTCGCCATCGGCTGGTACTTCGTGGTGCGTCGGCTCGGTGCGCTGCTCTCGTTCAAGGTGTCGATCGTCGTGTTCGCGCTCTCGGTCATCCCGCTGTTCTTCGCGCACGACCTCGTGAGCGGGCTGCTCGCGGGCGTCAGCCTCGCGGTCGGCCTCGCGGGCCACTTCGTCATCCCGTTCCTCGTGCAGGCGCTCATCATCGACGTCGACGCCGCCGAGACCGGCCGCCGCCGTGAGGGCATGTACCTCTCGGTCGGCAACGTGCTGACGCGGGCCTCCGCTCTCGTGACGGCGCTCGCATTCTGGATCGTCGGCACAGCCTACGGATACGTCAGCGGCGACAAGCCGGGCCCCGACCCCGCCGGAACGTTCATCTTCCTCACCACCACCGTTCCGCTCGTGCTGCTCGTGGTCTCGTTCGCCATCGCGCTGTTCCTGCGCCAGAGCGACGTCACGGTGCCCGAGGGCGCCGACATCGGCCTCGGCGATCTCGCTGCGTCTTCGGCAGGGTCTTCGGCAACGGATGCCGACGCGCTCGCCGAGCAGGCGCGCGAGGCCGAGATCGCGGCGGCGGCGCGCAAGCCGCTCGCTTGAGCGGCATGACCGAGATCACGGCCGGGCCGCCCGCGCTGCTGCGCTCCCTCAACGCGCGAGCCGTGCTCGAGGTGGTCGACCGGCAGGGCCCGATCGGTCGACCCGAACTGCGCGACGCGACCGGGTTGTCCAAGACGGCGATCGCCCAGACGCTCACCGAGCTCGAACGACGCGGTGCCGTGGAACGCGCCGGATTCGACGTGTCACGCCGCGGACCCGTCGCCACGCTCTACGGGCTCCGCGAGCGGGCATCCGTCGGCGCGGCGGTCGACATCGGTCATCATCGGGTGCGCGTGATCATCACCGGCCTCGGCCGGCAGCCACTCGCCCGCGCGAGCGCCGACGCCGACCACTCGAGCGCCCCGGAGACGGCGGCTCTCGTGCACCGCCTGCTCGCACAGGCGTGCAGCGACGCCGACGTCGATCTCGACGACCTGCAGGTGTGCGTGATCGGGGTGCCGGCCGTCGTGGGCGAGGGCGGAGAGTTGCGCCTGGCATCCGGCTTGGCCGCCGGGGGAGTGGGGCTCGCGAGCGCGCTCGCCGATGCCCTGCCCTGCCCCGCGTCGCTCGAGAACGACACCAACCTCGCCGCGATCGCCGAGCAGGTCGGGGGCAGCGCTCGCGGACTGTCCTCCTTCGTGCTGCTCAGCGTGGGAGCCAGCGTCGGTGCCGGGGTCGTGATCGACGGAGAACTGCGACGGGGAAGTACGGGCGCCGCCGGCGAGATCGCCTACCTCCCTGGCCCGGGCGACGAGATCGACGACTCCCTGGGCGCGCAGAGCGTGACGACGGATGCCGAAGCCGAAGGCATGGCACCTCCACCGTCGGCCCGAGCCGTCTTCGACGCGGCGCGCGCGGGAGATGCCGCGGCCCTTCGAGCCGTCGAGCGCACCGCCCGACGCATCGCGCGGGTGTCGGCATCGCTCGCCCTCGTGCTCGACCCCGAGCTGATCATCCTCGGCGGCTCCATCGGCTCCAACGGTGACCTGCTGGTCGAACCGGTCAGCCGCATTCTGCGCGATGCATTTCCGCAGGCCGCGGCGCGCGTCGCGGCCGCGACGGCGGGGGAGCACGCCGTGCTCGATGGAGCGGTGCGGCTGTGCGGCGACCGGCTTCGCGAGGTCGTGTTCGATCGCGCCACTGCTCCGCTCCGGTGAGATGGCGCGGGCCGGTCACTGCCCGTGCCCCTGACTGAGCCGCTCCACGAAGACCGAGACCGCTTTCGCAATGACGGCTCCGGCCCTGTCGTTCAGGTGCACCTGGTCCGTCAGCACCTCGAGGCCGTTGCGACTGGAGATGTCGTTCCACGACCGCCGGAGAATTCCATGGGCCAATGAGGCTTTGACGATCAAGGAGATGTCGGCCGTATACGGGGGCGGCGTGCGGCCCGACGTGAGAAGCCGCTCCAGCCCCGCCCGAATGGGCAGCACGTCGTCGCCGCGCTCCTCCGCAAGCGCTCGCAGCACGACGTTGTATGCGTCGACCTTCTCGTTCATCGGACTGCCGAGGTCCTCGCCGATCATCGGTATCTCGATCACAGCGATGCGAGCGGAGGTGCGACGGTGCACGATCTCGAGGATCTCCGAGACGGCACTCCGATAGCTCGCGAGAGTCGGAGGAGACCGAAGGCCGTTCTGCCGTCGGAACATCCGCTCCATCCTCTCGCTGTAGGTCGCTTGAACGTCGTTGGTGCCGATCAACAGCGTCACGGCATCCGGCCGGCACTCCACCACCTCGTCGAGCCGGGCCGCGACGTTGAACGCGAGGTCGCCATTGACTCCGGCGTTGACGAAGTCGATGGGGCGGTGACCGTGACGCCGGGCCACGGCCTCGATCCAGTTCGAACTCACCACTCCGCGCGTGATGCTGTCACCGACGAACACCACCGTCCGGCGAGAATCGGCTCTTCCTGTGCGACGAGACCTCAGAAAGGCCGCGGGTGATCGATGCACGACCGCCGCATCAGGGGCCAAATGTGATCACCACCTTGTCGGTGGCGCCCGGAGTGCCCGCCAGCTCGATCGCGCTCTCGACATCGCCGAAGTCGATGCGGTGGCTGACCAGTTTCGCGAATCGCTCCTGATGCGCGATCAGGTCGGCGGTCACCTCGAAGATCTCGGTGGGGTAGCCCATCGACGAGGAGAAGGTGAGCTCCGCGATCATCATCTGGCCCGTGTCGATCAGCTCGGGCTGCTTGTGCACGCCCGCCATCACGAGGCGGGCTCCCCACTTCGCGGAGGCGATGGCGGTTTGGAGCACCGACGGGGCGCCGGCGGCGTCCAGGTACAGGTCGGTGGCCGGGCGCGGCATGCCGATCGCGTTGGCCGCCTCGCCGTGAAGCTCCATCAGCCGTGCCGCGACGTCCTCGTTCGAAGAGTCGATCACCGCATCCGCCCCGACGTCGATCGCCTTGTCCAGCCGTGCACGCACGACGTCCACCACGACCACATGGGACACTCCGGCCAGCTTCAGCCAGATCGCCGCTCCGAGCCCGATCGGCCCGGCCCCGAACACGACGGCACTCTCGGAGGAGAGGGGCGCGCCTCGATTCACCAGGTGTTTGGCGACCGCCATCGGCTCGTTGAGTGCTGCCAACCAGAACGGAAGAGACTCGGGGATGATCGCCAGATCACGGCCGACGCGCGCGTTCTCGATGACGAGCAGCTCTCGAAGGGCACCCAGCGCGCCACCGTTGCCGATGATGCCGCTCGGGGCTGACATCGGGTTGACGACGACGTGGTCTCCTACGGAGATGTCGGTTACGCGTGCGCCGACGTCGACGACCTCGCCGGCCGGCTCATGTCCGAGCGCGATCGGCTGGCCGAGGTAGGGCATGCCGCCCGCCGCCACGAAACCGAGGTCGGTGCCGCAGATGCCGCACGCGCGCATCCGCACCAGAACGTCCTCCGGCCCCACCGTGGGAGTCGGCACCTCCCGCACCTCGACAGCGCCCGGGGCCGCCGTGTAGACGGCTTTCATCGTCGACACGGGCTTCTCCTGCATCGAGGGGGTCGAATTACTCATGATCCACCTTCCCCGTCGGGGGCGCTCGGCAGGTCGAGACCATCACCGAAGCGGAAGAGCGGGTCCGCCGTATCGAACGGCACGTCGGGACGCTGGGCTGCCACGGCTTCCTGAGAACGTGGAATGTCGAACGGCAGCCGTCCTTCCGGCGCCGCGGCACCGAAGAGCACATCGAGTACTGCGTCATCCGAGGCGCCGTAGTCCACGATCAGCGCCGCTGCGAGCTCGGCCACCGGGGCGAGGAGCGCCGGCCGGTCGAGGTAGACGTCCACGATGACGGGAATTCGCTCCGCGAGCTCTCGGAGCCGCGAGACGTCGTGCTCCGTGAACTCCAGGCTGCCGGCGCGGAAGTACGGCGCGACTCCTCCGGTGCGCGGTTCGAAGGGTGCCTGCAGACGGATGATGGCGACGTCGGCCTCCTCCGGGTTGGCGGCCACCTCCCCGCGCGTCGCGACGGCCGTCGCCGCGACGCCCTCGGCGTATACCCGTAGGCCGCTCGCGAGCGGCAGGATGGGACGGGTCGCGTTGCTCGCATCCGTCGGCACGGCGTTCTTCAGCACCGTGACCGACGCGCGCTGCGCCACCCGCCCTGCCGAGCGGAACTCCTCGTTGCCGATGACGATCTCCGCCTGGTCTTCGTCGACGTAGGGGTCGTCGAAGAGGCCGAGAGTGAGCTTCTCGCGCAGCAGTCGCGCCACCGACACATCGATGCGGTCCTCGGACACCCGGCCCGAGTGCACGAGCTCGATGAGCAGCTCCGTGCAGTGCTCCCCGCCCAACTGATCGGCGCCGGCATGCAGCACCTTTTCGAGGCGGTCGATGGGGGCGAGATGCTCGACTCCCCAGGCACGGGCTTCGATGAGCTCGCCCTGCACGCTCGAGTCGGTCACGATGCTCCAGTCGGTGCACACGATGCCGTCGAAGCCGAGCTCCTGGCGCAGCAGGCCCGTGATGACTGATTTGTTGAAACCGAATCCCACCTCTTCGTACTCCGTGCCGACCGGCATGCCGTAGTACGGCATCATCTGCGACGTGCCGGCCTCGATCGCGGCGAGGAAGGGCCGCAGATGGTAGGCGAAGCCATCACCCGGATACACCTGCTCTCGGCCATAGGGGAAGTGCGGGTCTTCGCCATCCTTCTGCGGTCCACCACCGGGGAAGTGCTTCGTCATCGTGGACACCGAATCGGCGCCGAGCATGTCGCCCTGGAACCCGCGGATGTACGCCGCACCCAGTCGGGAGGTGAGGTCGGCGTCCTCACCGAACGTACCCACGATGCGGGACCAGCGCGGTTCCGTCGCGAGGTCGATCTGCGGATGCAGCGCGAGCCGGATTCCGGCGGCGAGGTACTCCTTCCGAGCGATGTCTGCGAATTGCTGCACGAGCTCCTCGGAGCCGATCGCTGCCAATCCGAGAGTCTCCGGCCATTGAGAGAAGGGTCCGGCCGCCATCGCCGCAGCGGGATTGTCGCTGAAGGAGTGCCGCGGATCGGTGGAGAACGTTATCGGTATTCCCCAGCCCGTACGCGAGGCGATGCGCTGAACGGAATTCGTCCAGGCGGCGAACTCGCGCCCGGCCCCGGGCGAGCCGACAAGATTGAAGTGCGTCATCCGGCGGTCGCGGATCATGGACTCGAGCGATGGCATTCCCATCACTTCGAGATCCGTGGAGGGGTCCACCATCAGAGCGATCGTGTGGAAGAGAAGGCCGGCTTTGTCTTCGAGCGACAAGCGGGAAACCAGGTCGGCGACCCGCTGCTCGACAGGGAGCTGGGGATCTTGATAGGGATGCTCGGGTGCGGTTCGAAGCTCGCTCATGCGGAATGTGTCCTTCTGATGGTGGATGAACGGGGGAGGCCGGTCGAATGCGCAGGCGGCGCACTCATCGAGAGCCGCTGACTTTCAGGTAGATGATGAGGCCGCCGGCGACCGTGCAGCCGGCGGCGAGCAGGAACAGGAGTCCGTAGTTCTGCTGGCCCGCCGTCGCGCCGACGAGCAGGAGGGCTGGCGCCGTGAGCGGGGCCACGGATTGGCCGATCTGCAGGGCCAGTTGGTTGATCCCCACGAAGCGGCCCGCATGAGCTTCGCGCTCTGGCAGGATGTCGAGGACTATCGCCTGGTCCACCGAGCTGAAGATTCCCGTGCCGAGGTTGACGACCACGAACCCGATGATCACGATTGTCATTCCTGGCGCGAATGCCAAGATGACGGCCCCGCAGGCGAAGACGACACAGGCGACCAGCACGAAGATACGGCGGCGGCGCAGGCGATCCGAGAGGATCCCGCCTCCGAGCGCTCCGAGCGCTGCGGCGCCGATACCGGCGATGGAGGCGATGGCGAACAGCCCGGCGATCTCGGCGACCGTCGTGCCCGCCTTCTCGGCGAAGTAGAACGACGTGAACGTCGTACTGAGGCTCAGTGCGAAGTACACCAGGAATCGACCGAGCCAGTTCCAGCCGAATGCCGGGTACTGACGCGGATTGAAGACGTACTTGGGCAACAGGGTGTTCCATCGCAGCCGTTCGGCCGGGGGGAGAGCGCGGGAATCATCTCCTCGCGCGAAGACGACGAACACCAACCCGAGCAGTACGCCGACCAGCCCGGGAACGAGGAACAGCAGATAATTGTTGCTGACGAACCCGGCTGCGAGACCGACTCCCGCGACGGGGGCGACGAGCTGGACGAAGCCGGTGAGGCCCGAGACGCGCCCGCGCTGGGACTCGGGAAGGCGATCAGCGGTGACGTTGACCAGTCCGGTGAGAGCATTGCCGAATCCGAGTTGGGCGAGCGCCCAGCCGACGCCGAGCGTGGCGATGCTCGGCGCCGACGCCATCACGATGAGCGCGGCGAAACCCACCAGGCTGCCGATGAGGATGAACGGCCTGCGGCGCCCGAGTCGCGATCGGGTGCCGTCGCTGATCACACCGACCAACGGAATCGAGAGCAGGGCGACGATCGAGCCGGCACCGGTTATGTAGCCGAGATATTCGGGATGCGCAGGAGCCAGCTGTTGCACTCGGACCGCCAGCGAAATGCCGACGGGGGCGATGAACGCGAGATACAGACCGAACGTGCTCGAGACGAGCAGCCAGATGAATGACGCGCTCACCTTCGGTGGTTCGGATGCGTCGAGCACGACGCTCCCCTGAGCGAGCCCGGGAACCGCTGCCACCGAGAGCGCATTCTCTGCAACGGGGTCAGGCGACATCGTGTGGTCGGGCGACTGTTCCGCATCCGCCATGTGTCCTCCTCGACTCGCGACGATCGCTCGATCACGTACGCGGAGCGAATCTAGCACGAAAATCGCGCTGTGATGGTAATTTCAAGTCGGCCCCCAAGCTGACAATGGACGGCGATAGCGTTGGTCGTGTTCGAACGGGCGCGCGGGACGGATCGGGGGGATTTCATGTCGGATGTCACACGTGTACGCGGGGCCTACGCGAAATCCGCCGCGGTGCGGGAGCGCATCGTGCACGCGGCGACCGAGGAGTTCGCCGAGTCGGGATTCCGGGCGGGGACGATGAAGAAGATCGCCGAGCGTGCCGGAATCAGCCAGCGCGGCTTGGTGCACCATTTCGCCAGCAAGGAGGAACTCCTCCTCGAGGTGCTCGAGGCGCGTTCTGTCGAGAGCGCGCAGCTCATGCGCGACGGCGAACCGCTGCAGGTGCTCCGGAGTGTCGTCGACGTCATGCTGGACAACGCGCGCCGACCCGGGCTGGTCGAGCTGCACACCGTGCTGTTCGCTGAGGCGACCTCCTCCGAGCATCCGGCGCACGCTCACCATGCCGAACGGCTGCGGATCTGGCGCGACTACCTCACGGGCATCTTCGCGGCGCTCGCCTCAGATGGGGCGCTCGCTCCGGGCCTCGATCCGCGGGTCGTTGCGACCACGTTGGTCGCGGTGCAGGACGGTGCGCAACTCCAGTGGCTCTACGATCCTGGAATGATCGACATGGCCGGCGTCGTGCACGATTACCTGGCGAGCGTCGTGCCCGGCTGGACCCTGCATCCGCAGCCGGCCGCCCAGCGGTCGTGACACGCATCCTCGCTCTCGAGCAGCGAGGCGTGGACGCCGGCCTCATCGGTCGGCGTGCGGTGAGATGGTCGGGCCGGTCCGCGTGATGACTGCGGGCGCACCGTGGCTGGCGAGCGCGTCGGCGGCCCTTCGGCTAAACCGAGATGAATGGACGGATCGCGGCCAGAAGCACGTCAGGCGTCTCCATCTGCGGCACGTGCCCGGTCTTCTCGAGCAGCTGGAACCGTGATGCGGGAATCGCGGCGGCGAACGCGCGCCCGTAGTCCGGGTCGACCACGCGGTCGGCCTCGCCCCAGAGCACGAGGGCGGGGACACGGATGTCTGAGAGCCGACCGAGCAGGGTCGCGTCGGTCTGGCCTGTCCGTAGAGCGCGAGCGCGGCTTGGTTGCCAGCCAGCACCCGCGCCATCTCGGGCGACAGCTTCGCCGGGTCGAGGCGGGGAGCTTTCGAGGGGTCGTACCAGCTGTACTCGGCGAGCTGGGAGGGCGGGAGCGACGCGGCCACCGGATGGCCGGGCACGTCGATGCCGACGGAATCGACCAGGATGATGCGGCCGAGCCGGTCGGGATGACGCAGCGCCAACTCGGCGGTTATCCATCCGCCCATCGAGTTGCCGATCACGACGACGTCGGTGAGGTCGAGCGTCTCGAGAAGGCCGGCGTACAGCTCGGCGAGTTCTGCGATGCTCGAGAGCTCGGCCGGTCGAGGCGTTCCACCGAATCCGGGATGGGTCGGCACGATCACCCGCGTGCCGGTGGCCTCGGCGAGCAGATCGGCGAAGCCGGTCACCGACATGGGCCCGGCGCCGCCGTGGAGGATGACCACCGGTCGGCCGGTGCCGCGTTCATCCGCGGTGAGAGAAACATCACCGAACGTCGTCGAGATGGAAACAGAAAGAGGAACGCTCATGGGTCAACTCTATATACGCATATTTATATAAGCAAGTTTCAAACGTTGTTAGAGTGAAGCGGTGGACACATCACTGGCAGCGTTGGGACTCGCGGTGAAGCGAGTGCAGGTCAAGCATCATCGTGCTGCGACGGAGGCGCTCCGCCCCGTGGGTGTCACCCTCGTGCAGTGGGACGCGCTGCGGCACCTGCATGAGAACCCAGGCGTCTCGCAGCACGACCTCGCCGTGCTGACCTTTCAAACCGACCAGGCCTTCGGCACCCTCGCCACACGCCTCGAATCCCGAGGGCTGATCCGCCGAACCGCCGTCGCCGGACGGTCCATTCGCCCCGAGCTCACGCCCGAGGGCGAGCGGGTCTTCGCCGCCGGACGAGAACTGACCGAACAGGTCGTGCGCGAATCGTTCGCTCCTCTCGACGCCGACGAGCGGGCCGTCCTCGGCGACATGCTCCGGCGGCTGCTCGAGCACTGAGCTTCCCTCGAACTCCGTCGAGCCTCATCGGGGAATGACCGGAACCTCGAGCGCTGAGGGTCGCCCCGGCGACCAGGTGATCCTCGCCTTTCCCGAACCGGTGCGCTGGTACGAGGTGGGAAAGTGCCCGAAGAGTGGGTTGCGGGGTTGCAGGTAGCGTCCGGCGACGAGGAGACGAAGGCCGTCGCCTGCGCGAAAAAGGGTGGCGGACGAGCTGAGCGGAATCAGGACTTCCATCTCGTCGTCGTCGACGACGGGCTGGAGCGTTCGAAAGGTGTGCTCGGGTTGATGCGGGGCGCTCAGGAGCGGGTCGAGTTCTCGGAGCGCGAGGCGCAACCGGCCCTGCGCGACGCGGTCACGTCCATATCCGTAGGAGCCCTCGAAAGCAACGGGCGCGCCGCGCGACCACTTCTCCACTCCGACGAACAGGCGCGGGTCGGCTGCTCCGGTTGTAGACACCTGAAGACGCAGGGTCATCGGACCGCTGAGTTCGGTGTCCTCTTCGAAGGAGTACCCGAATGCCGCCGCGTCGCGCCGCAGATCGAAGGTGACGCTACCGCTGCCGGTCGCATGTGCAGCGCTGAGCGTGCCGCCATCACCGAGGTACAACTGGCGCCAATCGGTGCGAGCAAGTGGCCATTCCTGTTCGTTGCGCACTTCGACGACGCCGTCCCGGCGGTCGCGGATCTCCAGCCGCAGTCGAGGCACCTCGGCGACGTCCGCCTCTCGGAGATGGCGGTCGAAGAAGGTGAGCTGATGCTGGCGGGCTTCCTGCCCGTAGAAGGTCGCCCACTTCGGTCCCCGGTGCGTATAGGCGTGTCGCTCGCGGGAGCCGACATTCTGAAACGCCCGCATCGACCCGACGCTGTGGAGGTTGTCGTCGGAGAAGCTCGTGCACTCCAATATCGGGACGGTCATCTTCGACAGGTCGGGCGTGAGCGCATCCCACCAGGCGTCTCGCAGCGGATGCTTCCGCCGTTCGGCAGCCAGGTCGGTCCTCAACCGGGCTACCCGCTTGGTGAGGAACAGCCAAACCGTCGCGAAGCCGTTCTCGACGACTCCGCCCGGGGTGAAGAAGTCGCGGTAGGCATCCGTGAACCCCTCCCAGGGGCAGATCGCTTGGAGATCCGGAGGGCGCAGGGCGGCGACCTTGTACTGGGAGAGCGCGAGATAGGACACCCCGAGCATTCCGACTCGGCCGTTGGACCACGGCTGAGCGGCGGCCCAGGCGATGACGTCGGCGATGTCGTCGGCCTCCTGATCGGAGAGGAGGTTCCCGCGGCCTTCGGAGTGCCCTCCGCCACGAGTGTCCAGATTGATGACCGCATAGCCCTGCTGGGCCCACCAGACCGGGTCGGGTGCCTCCCAACTGGTCTGGTTCGAGATGCGCAACGGTGCCGACTGGTTCATGATGCGGAACTGCGGGCTGATCGACCACCTGCCGCGCTTGAGCTTCGGCACCGCGTCCTTGCCGTAGGGGTGCGCCGAGAGCAGCACCGGTAACGAGCTCTGCGTGTCAGCGGGCCGGAACAGATTGAGGCGCAGCGTCACGCCATCCTCCATTCGCACCGGCACATCCTCGTCTTTTCGGACATCGGCAGACATGGGGTAGACGGTGACAGGCGGGTGCAGGAGAGCGTTCAACCGCGTGCGCGCGTATGCGGCACGACCGGGGCGGCGCCAGGGCTTGTCGAGAGCGGATGTCTTCACGGTGGTGATCCTCTCAGATGCTTTAGAGCGACGTTCTAGTCGTACTAGAGCGCCACTCTAAAGCATCCGCTAGACTGTTGTCCATGAGCGGGGAGAATGCTCTCGGGAGCGACCACCGGACTCGGCAGGCCCGAGTGGGCGATGAGCTGCGGCGGGACACACGCGACCGCCTGCTGAAGGCTGCCGAGCAGGAGTTCGCGGCGCACGGCTACGCGGCTGCCACGGTCACCCGGCTCGCTGCAGCCGCACGAGTATCAGTCCAAACGCTCTACTCGGCGTGGGGCAGCAAACGCGCTCTTCTGCGTGGCTACATGGAGAGGGCCCTCCCCGGGGGGTTGAGTTCACCGGAGGAGGCCTCCGAACGTTTCACCGCCGAAATGGCGCCCGCGCAGAGGCTCGTGGAACTCGCCGACCTCGTCGCCGAAGTGGCCGGGCGTGCTTCGCTGGGCTGGCGGCTCTATCGTGACGCCGCAGCCGTCGACCCTCGGATCGCCGAGGACTGGAACGAACTGCAACTGCTTCGCCACCGGCTCATCGACCAGATCATCAGCGCCATTCCCGAGGGCGCGCTCACAGCAGGACTCACCAGGAAAGCCGCCATCGACACGGCTTGGGCGATCGCCAGCCCGGAGAGCTACGAACTCCTGGTCAGTCGTCTCGGTTACACCCTCGACGAGTTCCGCGGTTGGCTGCGCCAGGCACTTCTCCGAGCACTTCTCGCCTGAAGCGGCCCGTGCGGCACAACGGAACATACGTGCTGAACGGATGCCCTCGCGTTGGACCTGGACGGAACGCTCTTCTGCCTCGGCTGCCTCGGCTGCCTCGGGCCCATCACCATTTCCACCATCGACCTCCTCGTCGGCCGGAAGCGACTCGCATCAGCCGGAAGCGGCGGACACCATTACACCCAGGATCTGCTCGACTTCTGCGGCGAACACAACATCGTCGCCGACATCGAGATCATTGCGCCCCGGGAGCGTCGAGGACGCCCTCGACGCCCTCGAAGAAGCGACGTGCGCCATCGCTTCGTCCTCGACCTGAGCACGTTCGGCGACGACACTCTCGTGAGCTGACCCCGCCAGCAGTAGGGAGGCCACCGACGACTCCACGCCTACGCCGGATCCGGGCGAGGGGTGAGCATCGACGACCTCAGTCGTCTCGCCACGAGGGGCCGGGCACCTGTGCACGGGTTTCAGGAGAACTGCACAGAGGGGTACGGTTTTACCACTGAGGTGCCGACCGTCGGTGTACTGCACCCTCCGAGGATGATCGACGAGACGAGTGCATCGCCATGGCAGTGCGTGAACGGGTCACCAGTCGAGGGCGCGTCGAAACCTTCAGTGACGGCGTCTTCGCCATCGCGATCACCCTGCTCGTGCTCGATCTGCGCGCGCCAGAAGACTCGGCCACGTTTTTGGCCGACCTCGCCGCGCAGTGGCCGTCTTACCTGGCCTTCGTCGCCGCGTTCGCGGTGCTCGGCCTCATCTGGCTCAGCCATCACGCGCTGTTCACCCGACTGAAGGCCGTGAACGCCTCCCTCCTGTTGCGCAACCTCCTCTTGCTCTTCCTCGCGGCGGTGTTCTCGTTTCCCACCGGTGTGCTGGCCGCGTCCTTTCGGGACGAGTCAGCAAAGACGAACCAACTGGTCGCCATCGGTATATTCGAGCTCACCGCCATCGCGATCACCCTGGCGTGGGTGTGGCTGTGTCGCATCCTCGTCGTCTCGCAGCATCTCGCCAAGGATCCCGCGGAAGCCGCGGCCTACGTTCGACAGCAGACGCTCTTCGGGGGCATCGCATGTGCGCTGCTGGCCATCGCGTTCGCCGCGGGCTTTTTCTCCACTCTCGCCTCCATCCTGCTGACAGCGCTCCTCCCGCTCATCAACATCGCCTTCTACCGTCGCTCCCAGCGCTTCGCAGGCGACGGCGCTTCGGACCGACTCACCGAGGGGTGAAGGATCGACGAGATGTTCAGCCGGAAGTCGCGTCGGTCTTGTCTTGGAAAAGGCGGACGACCAGCAGCCATGCGCCGGTGATCATGTAGCAGGCGTTCAGAGTCATGGCAGCACAGGCGATGTACAGGCCGACCGTGGAGCCCGAGATGAAGACGACAGCACCGGCGATCTCCGCGGCATACAGCGTTTCGAGCGGCGCGGTGCGCTCGACCAACGCTCAGGCGAGTGACGGATGCCGAGCCGTTCAGCGGGAGTCGTGTTTCGCCCGGTCGTGCTCGGGGGACGCTGAGGGCGACGCAGCCGCCATCGAGCCGAGCAGCGCGAGGCGCTCCGCCGACTCCGTGCCCGGCTGGGCGTGGTAGACGACGACCATGATGCCGTCGGTGCCGCTGACGGCGAGCTTCTCGCGATCCAGGCGGAGGCGGCCGACCACCGGATGATCGAGCGTGACGCTCGCTCCCGTGCGTTCGGCGATGTCGTGCCGCGCCCACAACTGACGGAAGGTCGGGCTCACGAGCGAGAGCTCACCGATGAGCTCCACGACGCGAGGGTCGTCGACACTGCTGCCGACCGTCCGGCGGAAGCCGGCGAGCAGCGCCGCCGCCGCCCTCTCCCAGTCCTCGAAGAGGTCTTGTTCGGCCTCGTCGAGGAACACGTCGCGAAGCCGGTTGCCTCCCTTGGCCAGTCGCGGGGAGACGGCTGCGGCAAGCGGGTTGGCGGCGAGCACGTCGAGGTGCCTGCCTTCCGCGAACGCCGGGAATGGCAACTCGTCGATGAACCGGGCCGTGCTCGTGGGCAGAATCTCCCGGCGCGGCTTGCGGCGCTGCCGGCTGGGCCGATGTTCGGCGAGGCTCAGGAGGTATCGGTCGTCCTCGAGTTGCAGCACGCGGGCGATCGCCTCGAGTATCTGCGCCGACGGCCGGCGGTCGCGCCCCTGCTCCAAGCGCACGTAGTACTCGGCGCTGATGCCCGAGAGCATCGCCACCTCTTCGCGGCGAAGCCCCGGAACACGGCGCGTGCCGAGCACGGGAATGCCCACCTGCTCGGGTGTGATCAGCTCGCGTCTGGCTCGAAGGTATTCGCCCAGCACGTTCGGCTCGTCGTTCATGATCCACAACGCTAACCGCCGGCTGTCCGTCGGTGGGTGTCCTTGTCGCTACCAGTGTCAGCAGGGCACTGGGCCGAGGCGGCCGCACCGGGCAGACTCGACTCGATCCACCTCGCACCGAAAGGCACCCAGCATGTCCAACGTTCTCGTCACCGGCGGCTCCGGCTTCATCGCCGGCCATGTCATCACGCAGCTCCTCGACCAGGGCCACTCCGTCCGTGCCACCCTCCGGTCGCTGCGCACGGAGAACGTCGTCCGCTCCGTGCTCCGCGAAGCCGGCGTCACGCGAGACGAAGCCCTCACGTTCGTCGAGGCCGACCTCATGAGTGATTCCGGATGGGCGGCAGCCGTCGCGGGCATGGATCACGTCATCCACCTGGCGTCTCCGATCCACACCGGCAAGGTCAAGGACGAGAACGACGTGATAGCCCCGGCCCGCGAGGGCGCCCTCCGGGTTCTCCGTGCCGCGCGCGACGCGGGCATCGGGCGGGTCGTTCTCACCTCGGCATTCCACGCCGTCGGCTTCGGCCACGGCAAGATCGACCACGTCTTCACCGAAGACGACTGGTCGCCGCTGAACGGCCCCGGCGTCGACGCCTACGGTCGCAGCAAGATCCTCGCCGAGCGGGCCGCGTGGGACTTCGTCAAGCGTGAAGGGCGCGGCATGGAATTGACCACCATCCTTCCCGTCGCCGTCATGGGGCCGATCATGGGCAGCGAGGTGTCGGGGGCGAACCACATCGTCCAGCGCAGCCTGAACGGGCAGATGCCGGGCTACCCGAACATGTTCGTGCCCGTCGTGGATGTGCGCGACGTCGCCGCGGCACACATCGCCGCCCTGACCGCCGAGGGCGCAGCGGGTCAGCGCATCCTGATCGACAACGGCGAGCCCGCCATCGCGATGAAGCAGATCGGGGTGATCTTGAGGGAGGAGCTCGGCGCTGACGCCTCCAAGGTTCCGACTCGCTCGATTCCGGATTTCGTCGTTCGCATCGCTTCCTTGTTCTCGGACGAGTTCAAGCCCGTCGCCGCCGATCTCGGCTACGTCAAGCGGGTCTCAGACGCGAAGCTGCGCGACCTCCTCGGCATCCGTCCGCGTCCGTCTCGCGAGGCGATCGTCGCTGCGGGCCGGAGCATGGTCGCCAGCGGCCTCGCCCAGTAGCCGGGGCCGCCCCGCGAGCGGGTCAGCCGACCGCCCGAGTGCAGGGTTGACGCTGTTGAAAAGCGGCATACATATGTCGACATGGTGACAGGCGGTCGCTCCGCTTTCACGCGCGGTGCGAAATCGACCTGACAGTTTTTGTCGGTGTGGATGGCTGCTGGCCGACGGTGAGCGTCATCTCGACGCATCATCTGCCAGGCGCGCCCTTCCGTCGCGGCGTGTCGCCGCCCGAGAGGTGAGAACGCTACGCCAACGATATGTTCCCGCTCGTAGCATCGGAACTATGCGTGTGCTGGTTGTCGAGGATGAGCCCCTGATGGCGCAGGCCATCCGTGACGGGTTGAGGCTGGAAGCGATCGCGGCCGACATCGCCGGCGACGGGGATGCCGCTCTGGAATTGCTGAGCATCAACACCTACGACATCGCGGTGCTCGACCGTGATATTCCGGGACCATCGGGTGACGAGATCGCGCAGGGCATCGTGGCCTCGCGCAGCGGCATGCCGATCCTCATGCTCACCGCCGCCGATCGGTTGGATGACAAGACGTCGGGTTTCGGCATCGGCGCAGACGACTACCTCACCAAGCCGTTCGAGTTTCACGAGCTCGTTCTCCGCCTGAGAGCCTTGGATCGGCGGCGGGTGCACAATAGGCCGCCGGTGCGCGAGGTCGCCGGACTGCGTGTGGATCCCTTCCGCCGGGAGGTGTATCGAGACAGCGTATACGTGGCGCTGACCCGCAAGCAGTTCGCGGTGCTGGAGGTTCTCGTCGCGGCCGACGGCGGCGTCGTCAGTGCCGAGGATCTGCTCGAGCGCGCGTGGGATGAGAACGCCGACCCGTTCACGAACGCGGTCCGCATCACGATCTCCGCCCTGCGCAAGCGCCTCGGCAGACCCTGGGTGATCGCCACGGTGCCCGGCGTCGGCTACCGCATCGAGACGGAGCTGAACGCCGACGATGAGCGGGGTGATCGTGAATAGAACTCCTGGCCTCAGCGTCCGCCTGAAGTTCACCCTCAGTTACGCCGGGTTCCTGCTCGTCGCCGGTGCCGTGCTTCTCGCGGTGGTGTGGGTGTTCCTCCTGCGGTATGTGCCCAACCAAGACGGTCAGGACGCTCTGACGCCGTTCGGTCCCAGCCGGGACGACCTCCTGCGCGCGTTCGTGCCCGCGGCCGCCTGGGCTTCTCTGGTCCTGCTCGCATTCATGGTGTTCGGCGGATGGTTACTGGCCGGCCGCATGCTGGCGCCGCTCGACCGCATCACGAGGGCGACGCGGCGGGCGGCGACCGGATCGCTCTCGCATCGCATCGAGCTGGAGGGTCGTCGGGACGAGTTTCGGGAGCTCGCCGACAGCTTCGACGTCATGCTCGCCCGGCTCGAGGCGCAGGTCGCCGAACAGCAGCGGTTCGCCGCCAACGCGTCCCATGAGCTGCGCACCCCGTTGGCGATAACGCAGACCCTGCTCGACGTCGCCCGCAACGATCCGCGTGGCGAGAGCGCAGAGCTGATCGAGCGTCTGCGGACCGTCAACCTCCGCGCCATCAATCTGACGGAGGCACTGCTGCTGCTCAGCCGCACGGGCCAGGGAACTTTCGAGAGGGAGGCCGTCGACGTGTCGCTGGCCTCGGAGGAGGCCGTCGAAGCACTGCTTCCACTCGCGGAGAAACGCGGCGTGACCATCGAGATCTCGGGAGCGATCACCGTCACGGATGGCTCGCACACCCTGCTTCTGCAGTTGGTCACCAATCTCGTGCACAACGCCATCGTCCACAACCTCGCGCACGAGGGCTCGGTGTGGGTGAAGACGGAGACGGATGCGCAGCACGCGGTGCTCATCGTCGAGAACACGGGTGCCCAGCTCAGCCCCCACCTGGTGGCAACGCTGACCGAACCGTTCCAACGCGGCAGCGCTCGCACCCGCACCGACGATTCCGGTGTCGGCTTGGGCTTGGCGATCGTGGAGAGCATCAGCCGGGCCCATGACGGTTCGCTCGCCATCGAGCCTCGACCGGGTGGTGGCCTGCGGGCCGTAGTGAGGTTGCCCGCGCTGCTCAGGTGAGGGGAAAGTCGAAGAAGGTGTCGGGGTAGGGCTCGTCGATCATCGTGTAGTGCCACCACTCGGTTTCGTAGGCCCTGAACCCCGACGCTTCCATGATCGAGCGAAGGTGGAGCCGGCTTGCGGCCTGAGCGCCCGAGATTCCGGGGGCGCCGTGGGAGGAGACCGGATCCATGAGGTCATGGTCCCCTCCCATCCCGGCGAGTTCGCCATCGGCGAGGTGGAACAGCGTGAGGTCGAGAGTGCCGCCTCGGCTGTGTCCGGACTCTGCGGCGACGTATCCCTGCTCGACCATCTCAGACCTGGCGATGTTCGGGTAGTGCCGCCGCTTCGTGCGGCCGTCCTCCGGTTGTCTGGACCAGCTCAGAAACGCGTCGACCGCGCGTTGCGGGCGATATCCGTCCCAGAGGAGCAGACCGAAACCTCTCGCCGCCGCCTCGGCGCGGGCCCGGTCGACAGCGGCGCAGAGAGCCGTCGTGCCGGCGATGCGATTGGTCAGGTAGCCGTCGACGGGTTTGCCCGTGAAGTTGTCCCAGGTGGCGTACTTGGCATCCCATCGAATGCCCGGTACGAGCTCGTCGATGTAGACGAAGTCGCTTCTCATCGCTTCGACCCGGTCATCGCCAGTGCCACCAGGCGGTCGATCACGTCTGAGAGCGGCATTCCCGCGGCTGCCATCATCCGTGGGTAACGGCTGTACGACGTCAGCCCCGGCAGCGTGTTGACCTCGTTCAGGATGACGGTTCCCGCGGGGGTGAGGAACATGTCGACGCGGGCGAGCCCTCGGCATCCGAGCGCGGTGTAGACGCCTCTCGCCGTCCGCTGCGCGAGTGCACGAGCCTCAGCAGAGATGTCGGCCGGAACGATCGGTACGGAGTTGTCGGAGCCGTGCTCCGGCGCCCTCTCCTGATGGATTCTGAAGAAGCCGTGCGTCAAGGCGATGCGGTCGACCTCCCCGACGATCAGGTCCGCGTCGTTCCCGAGCACCGCGCAGCCGACCTCGCTGCCGAGGACGGTCTGCTCGATGAGCACCTTCGAGTCGAATCGCCGCGCCACCTGCAACGCGCTGGCCAGGTCCTGCCTGTACTCCACCTTGGTGACGCCGAAAGAGGAACCCGACCGGGCGGGTTTGACGAAGACGGGGTAGTCGAGCGAGTCGGGGTCGACTTCTTCAGAGGAGGTGAGCGTTCGAAACGGCGGGGTCGGGATGCCAGCGCTGCGCGCGACGATGTAGGCGAGCGACTTGTCCATGCACAGGGCCGAACTCGCGACCCCGCAACCCACGTAGGGGATTCCCGACAACTCCAACAGGCCCTGCACGGCGCCGTCTTCGCCGGTCTTGCCGTGCAGCACCGGGAACACGACGTCGAGACGGAGCGCCTCGACGTTCCCGTCCTGACCGACGAGGAGCCCGTGCACACTGCGATCGGGTGAGAGCATGCCTGGCCGAGAGCGGCCCTCATTCAGCTCGGGGCCGTCGCACAGTGACCAAACACCCTCGGGCGAAATGCCTATCCAAAAGGGTTCGTAGGCGTTTTCGTCGAGGTTCTTCGCGACTTCGCGGGCGGACTTGAGGGAGATGGCGTGTTCTTCAGAACGACCACCAAAGATGATGCCGAGTCTCAACTTAGCCACGGGAACTCTCGCTTTCGAAGTTCGAACAATTGATGAGGCCGTTCACGACGGTGTCGCGCAGGGCTTGGTCGGTGTAGTACGCCGAGTGGGGACTGATGACCACGTTCGGATGCCGCTGCAGTCGCAGCAGCGCTCGGTCGGCGAGCTGTCGCCCCCGATGGTCGGCGTAGAAGATCGCGTCTTCGCCTTCCACGACGTCGAGCCCCGCGCCGCCCAGCCGGCCGCTCTCCAGGGCCGCGAGGAGAGCTGCGGTGTCGATGAGCGCGCCGCGTGCCGTGTTGACCACGAAGGCGCCGGTCTTCATGCGGCCGAGGCGTTCGGCATTCAGGAGGTGGCGGGTGTCGGCGTTCAGCGGTGCATGCAAAGTGACGATGTCGCTGCGCTGCAGCAACTCGTCGAGCGGAATGTACTCGGCCGGGATCTTCCGGCCGCTGTCGCAAGCGATCACCGGTGAGCCGAAACCGCGGAGCCTCTCGATGACCGCAGCGCCGATGCGGCCGGTGCCGACGACGCCGACGGTGAGGTCGCGCAACTCCTTTCCCCGCAGTTCGGGCAGCCGAAAGTCGTGGGCATCCGTTCTGCGAAGCATCGACGTGGCGCGCCGCACCAGCATGAGCATGAGCATGAGCGCGTAGTCCGCGACGCTGTCGGGGGAATAGGCGACGTTCTCCACCGTGATGCCGAGGCTGTTCGCGTACGACACATCGATGTGGTCGTAGCCGATGCTTCGCGTGGAAAGGTAGGCGACGCCCATCCGGTGCAGGGCGAGGAGATCTGCATTCTTCACCGGCGTCTTGTGCCCGACGCTGACGCACCGGCTCCCCCACGCCAAGTCGACATTCGAGGCCGATAGCGCGCTCGCCGTGATCGTGGGCAGAACCCGCAGACCCGGTGCGAGTTCTCGCATCAAGTCGGCCTCATCGGGCTCGGCACCGTAGACCGTCACGCCGGTCAGGCGCGGTTGCGGCGCTGATGGAACGGATCGAGCCGGTGTTCCAGCGGTCGTCGGGTTGGGCATGCTTTCAGCCAAGCGGGACGGGTGTTGCGCACACGTATGCTCATTTCGATATGCGAACGATACGTTGGTGGCCCGGTGGGTTCGGCCCGCGGTCCTTCTCTCCCCAATCGGCGCCGCGTCACGTTCTGGCTCGGCGTAGGAGTCGACTTGACGCTTCTGTCGATTCACCGGCATCCGGAGCGGTGAGGTGACACCACCTGTCGGTTCACCGGCATCCGGAGCGACAGAAAGTGTCAACTCGCTTTCCACACCGACCGAACCTGGTGTGGCGTATAGCGAGACGGCGGTATCCGTCGGGCGAGTTGACGCACTCTGTCGGTTCACCGGCATCTGCGGCGAGTTGACACTTTCTGTCGATTCATCAACGTTCGCAACGGTGAGTTGACACCACCTGTCGGTTCACCAGCATCCGGGGCGACAGAAAGTGTCAACTCGATTGCGCACCGAGCTAGAACCGGGTGCGGCGCGCGGCCAGCGGAGCGGCATCCGTCGTCGCCTCAGTGGTTCGCGCCGGCGTCCAGGTCGATGCCGAAGAGTCGCCGGGCGTTGCCCTCGGTGAACCGGGCTCGGTCGTCGTCAGAGTCGAACGCGGCCAGGAATTCCTCGATCTCCGCACGGGTGGGCCGCTGAAAGGGGTAGTCGGTCGAGAACAGCAGCCGGTCGATCGTGGTCGCCGTCAGCGTGTGCTCGAGCAGCGCCGAGTTGAACATGCCCGAGCTCGTGATGAACACGTTCGACCGCACGTACTCGGATACGGTGCGCTCCAGGCCCGCAGTTCGGGCGATGCTGTTCACCCGGTCCTGCCAGAAGAGGAGCAGTTCGCCCCAGTGCCCGAGGATGATCTGCAGGTCGGGGTGGCGGTCGAAGGTGCCTCGGGCGATGAGCCGCAGCGCCGCCGTGGCGGCCTCGAGGTGCCACCCCCACCCGAACGTCGACAGCGCGAGCTCGGTCAGCTCGTTGAATCCCGAATAGGCGGATCGGCGGATGGCGCGCGCCGGAATCTGAGGGTGGATGAAGATCGGCTGGCCGAGGGCTGCGGCGGTGGCGAACAGGTCGTCGTAGTGCGGGGCGTCGAGGGGGATGTCATCCGTTCGTCCGTAGACCATCGCGCCGACGAAGCCGGCCTTCGCGGTGCGTTCCAGCTCGCCGGCGACGGCACTGGGTTCGGCCATAGGAAGCGTCGCCATGGCACGGAAGCGCGCCGGATTTCTGCGGACAGCGTCGGCGGCGATGTCGTTCAGGTCGCGGCTGAGGGCTACCGCGTCGGCAGGGTCGAGCGGTCCCGTCGCGGGTGGTGCCACCGACAGGATCTGCATGTCGATGCCCTGCTCGTCCATCGTCGCGATGCGCTGGGCATCGAGGTCTTCGAGCCGCTCGAGGTTGTCACCCATCTCATTGAGCACCAGGCTGTCGTCTCGGTGCGAGGCGGGCAGCCTCTTCAGCGCTGCCGTCAGCTCGGGCGTCGTCCAATGCTCTTCGATGCCGATGACCGTCATAAGATTCCCCTCGACGAGCCGGAGAAGGCGTGAACACCAGCGATCCCGTGACGCGAATCTAGCAAGCTCCGGCCGAACCCGTCGCCGAGTCCGGATGCGACCATTTCCGACGGTACGCCTAGGGAAGTGGCGACTCGACCTTCACGCTCGGGCATCGTCGCGATCGAAGGTGACGAACCGTGCACCCGTCTCGACGGCGGATGCGGCGTGCGCGGCGTCGACGACGAGGTTGCCCCGCGCGTCGCCCTCTCGACAGCATCGGTCGAAGGCGTCCCAGTAGCCGGCCCCGGAGGCGATCACGATCACCCCGCTCGCGCTTCGCAGAGCGGATGCCTGTTCGAGTGCGGTCGTCGTCGGCGTCGGGTCGACGAAGATGCGCGGATGCGTCACGACCCGAACGAAGCCGGCGAGCACGGCATCCGTCACGCCGAGAGGCTCAGCATCCGCCACGCCTCCTCGAGCCACTCGGCGAGTTCGGCGTGGTGCTCGACATTCGTGCGGAAGGCACCGACGAGGACGTTGACATCGATGAGCAGCATGTCAATCGCTCATGCGAGCGAGAAGGTCCACCGAGTCGCTGAGATTCACGCCGGGCAGGACGCCGCTGCCCCGGTACGGCTCGACCCGAAAGCTCCTCGCTGGCGGTTCCTCGCCAGCTCCTCACGGAGTGCCTGCTCGATGAGCGAGGTCACGGTGCGCCCCTGGTGATGTGCGCGCTGCTTTGCGGCGACATAGGCCATTCGCCGCCGTCGAAAGGACTCTGATTCCGATGCCGGAGCTTGCAGGCAGACACCGCCGAAGCGACGGCTGCGACCTGCCGACGAGTGCGGCGAATGCACGGTGCTGGTCGGCTAACCCGCGACGTTGGTGAAGATCGCCTCGTCGTACGCGAACGTGCTCGGCGTGACCTCCACCTGCAGGCTATTCGGGTCGGCGATCGAGTAGGCGGCGGTCCAGGTCAACGACTGGCCGGGTAGAACCGTCGAGGTGGGCGGTGCTGGCGTGAGCGCCGCGTTGTCGGAATCGAACACATCGGATGCCGCGACGCCGGCACTGGTGACCGTCGGGAAGGCGAGCACGTCGAGGTTCTTGGTTGAGCCGTTGACGATGGTGAAGGTGAGGGCGACGTTGCTCGCTTGGTCGGCGCCATAGGCGTACTCGCCCGGCGTGAACGGAGTCGGTGCCGAAACCGAGATGGTCACGCCGTCCTTGTAGGCGAACGTGTCGCCGAAGTTCGGGTTGACGACCTTCGTGTCCGCAGCATCGGAGTCCGATTCGGCCGCGTCCGTCGCAGCCGGGGCCGGCTTGCCATCGGTGGTGTCCAAAGCGCTGCTGATCGAGGTGGACACGACCGCGAAGAAGACGACGAATCCGACGATCGTGCCGACGACCGACAGGACGAGTGCCGTGATCGTGGCCCACTTGCTGCCATTGAGGAAGAAGCCGACGATGGAGAGCACGAAGCCGACCGGGAGGAGGATCCAGCCGACGATGAGGGCGCCGGGCACGCAGGCGAAGATGAACCCCACGGCTGCGACGACGAGGGCGATGATGCTCAGAACGTGCGGCTTGCGCTTCTCGGCGAGCGGCGCCGGCGTCGGGGCCGGTACAGCGGGCGCGGCGGGGATGTAGTCGTCCCCAGCTGCTGGTGCTCCGTTTTCGACGGGATGCCAGACGTTGTCGGTGCCGAGGTAGTGGCCGTTGACGACGTCCCCTGGCTTGTAAGCGGTGTCTTCACTCATATGCTGTGTTCCTTTCGATGTGCATGCATCGGTCGTCGTGCCGGTGCAGGTCGCATCCGTTCGCCGCTCGATTGTCGGGCGGCGCGAGTCGGCGACGAGGGTTGGCCCAGACTGACCAGAAGGCGCGACCTTCCCCGATTCGGCGGCGACTCGTCCATCGTGCCCGAATCGCGAGCGTGGCTTCTAGACCTCTTTCGGGGGCGGTGCCAAGGTTTCGGAGGCGGTGCGATGCGCGCATCGACCCGCTGTTCAACCCGACCAACCGAATCAGCGGCACGCGCTGCGAGAGCCCGCGGTTGGGGCCAACCGTGCGCTGCAGCTGAGGGAACCGCGTCGGAAGCCGCCCGCAGCCGTGATCCGCAGGGTGGAGGCGGCTCCCGCGAGAGCCGTCGAGTCCTCGACGAGCCCCGCCCGGCGCAATCCCTCGACCGCCGTGTGCGTGCTCTGCACGGTGATGCGGGAGCGCCGGGCGAGTTCGCTGAACGAGATTCCCGGCGCCGAGCGGAGGTGCCCCATCAGGGCGTACCCGCGGATCGAGAGCTCGAGAGTGCTCAGCAGCCCCGCCAGCTCCGCTTCGTGCGCGCGCGCGATCGCCAGCAGAGCGATCGTCAGGCTGAACGGCGGCGGCGCGTCGGGCATGCCCAGATTCTGAGCTTCGGGATGCCTGCGTTTCGGCCCTCGGTTCGAACCGACGACCGTGCGGCGGACCGTGCGCCGATAGTCGTCGCCTCCTTCAGCTGAGCAGTGACTGCCGGCGAACTGCGTGCGTGGTCGTGAGCGATGAAGGTGCGGGTGGCGCGGATGCCCGGCCAGTCGACCGACGCATGGCTGTCCCGAAAGCTCGCCGGCAGGCGATCCGCCGCCGTCGACAGATCCATGACGACCGAGCGGGCAATTCGTCGCTGGTCATCATCATCCGGGTCGAGGAAGCGAGCGCGGCCGCGCGAAACCACGCGGGCGGCGGTGACACTGAAGCGGCGGATGTCGTCGAGGATGGCGGCCACCCGTGACGGGATCATCGTGCCTCGCGCTCATAGCGGAATCGACTCGCGCCGGATCCGGTCGATCGCGTCGCCCTCGCCACGGTCGGAGATCACGTCGACGGGGCTGCTCAGCAGCGCCTCGGCCTCCGCCATGAATCCTGCCAGGTCGAACAGTGAGGTTCGGGGTCCCGGTTGGACGAGGAGGTCGACATCCGAATCGGCGTCGGCATCACCGCGGGCGACCGACCCGAACACGCGGAGCTCGGTGAGTCCCCGTCGAGCCGCAGCGCTGAGCAGGGCGGAACGCTGGCCGCGCACGCGCGCCACAGTGGGCACCCGGAGTGCACGGTCCATTCGCTCGAGTGTCTCAGCGTTCGGTTTTCGATGCCCGAGCTCGTACGCCGACACGTTCGGCAGGGGCACTCCCGCCTTTGCGGCGAGTTCGCGCTGAGTCAGGCCGGCGGCGATCTTCGGGCGCGCAGCGTCTCCGCGAGGGTTGGTGAGCTGGGCACGTCGCCGGTATAGCGCGCTATACGGCTCAGCGATCGGGACGGCCCCTGGTCAGGTCTGATTAGAAGCGTTCTATCAGGTCCTGTTCGTGACCTCACGAAGTCGGCGGTTCCTGGCCGAGCACGCCGACGACCCCGGACCGTGCATCGACAGCCCGCCCGCCGGTTCCCGGACCAACCAGCCGATTCTCATATGCCCAAATCAGCACATGTATCCGGTCGGGCACGTCGAGCTTGGCCAGGATCGCCTTGATGTGGGTCTTCACAGTGTTGCCGGTGAGAAACAATCGCCTGCCGATCACCTCGTTCGACGCGCCGGTCGCCAGTGCCAGCAGAACGTCCCGCTCCCGCGGCGTGAAGGGCGCCAACAGCACCTCGGCATCCGCGGTTTCCGCGGTGCGCCTCGCGAAGCTCGTCAGTATCGCGACGGCGTGAGGCGCGAGCACCGAGTCGCCCGCGTGTACAGAGCGGATGCCGGCAGCCAACTGCCCGGCCGACACGTCTTTCAGCAGGAATCCGCTCGCTCCCGCCCTGATCGCCGCCACGACGTACTCGTCGATGTCATAGGTGGTCAGCACGATCACCCGCACTCCCGCGTGAGCGGCAAGCAGCTGCCGCGTGGCGGCGATGCCGTCGAGGTTCGGCATCCGAATGTCCATCAGCACGACGTCGGCTGGGTGGGCGTCGGCTATCGCCAGCAACTCGCGTCCGTCCGAGGCTTCCGCCACCAGAGTGAGGTCGTCGTGAGCCTCGATCATGATGCGGATGGCCGAGCGGATCAACGGCTGGTCATCGGCCACGATCACGCGGATGGGTCGGCCAGGCTCAACCGTAGACACGGGGGCTCCGCGTCGTGGACCGCGAATCAGGGCCGAGCGGGAAGCGAACGCACGTGGTCCACCCGGCTGACCCGTCTTCGCGGGGTCCGCTCCGAAACCCGTCGCCGGCCTGTTCTGCGCGCTCCCGCATGCCGCGGATGCCCCGACCGGCGACTCCCGGTTCCGCGACGTGTCCCCGACCATCATCGCTGACCTCGATGACGAGCAGATCAGGCCCCCACTCCACCCGGACCTCGGTGCGGGTCGGTGGATGCGTGTGTTTCAGGGTGTTGGTGAGCGACTCCTGCACGATGCGCACCGCTGCGGCGTGCACGGCCGCGCTGCACTCGCGCTCCTCGCCGACCTCGACGAGCGAGGCTGTCCGGCCGGGAGACGACGAATTCTCCACGAGTCGCGCCACGTCGGCGAGCCGGGGCCCGGGCTTCAGCGGCGCGGGCTCGCCAGCGTCATCGAAGACCCCCAGCATCCCTCGCATGTCGACCATCGCGCTCCGCCCGACCGCGAGCGCGCTGTCCAGCGACTCGCGGGCCCGGTCGTCATCCCGGCCCAGCAGCACCCGTGTCGCCTCGGCTTGCGCGAGCATCACGGCCAGCGAATGCGCAACGACGTCGTGCACGTCGCGTCCGATCCGCCGTCTCTCCTGCGCGATCCGCTCGCGTTCGCGCTGCATCTCGAGTTCGAGAGCCTGCGCCTGCGCCAGTCGACGTGCGGCGGCGGTGCGCCGGGACTCCCGCTGGTAACGGCCGAGTACCCACGCTGCGCCCACCGAGGCGAGCACGAATCCCGTGAGCACGACGAGCGGCTGCGGGTCTGCGACGCCGCGCAGCAGACCGATGACGGCGATCAGGCAGGCACCGACAAGTCCCACGACGACCGCTGCGAGATCGAGCACGCGGTCACCGCCGGCGGACGCCGTGTAGAGGATCACCAGGTACACCGCACTGCTCGGCAGCAGCACCGCGAAGCTCGGCAACCCCGGCAGGCTAGCGGTCGCCAGAGCCAGCATCACGACGGATGCCACCACGAACGCCGTGCGGGCATACGTCCGCCGCGCCGCGACGCTGCCATGCAGCACAAGGAACGCGACAACGACGACCGCAGACCACCACGGCCACCGGGCGGCGGACCCGAACACCTCGAAGAACGTGAGCGGAGCAAGCGCGACGGCGTAGACGAGTGCGAGTGCGGCATCCGCCGTCGACGGTCGCCACCGGCGGGTGCGGCGCCATCCGCTCCTCGCCGCTTCCGGCTGCTCCACGCCCCAGTCGACCATGTCGTCGTCCACGCTACTGAAGCCGGCGGTGCCCCGAAAGCTCTCTCACCCGCACGGGTGAGGCGGGCCGGCGGATGCGCTCCTACAGTCGGCGCCATGAGTACTCCAGCGCAGGCATCCGTCCCCTCCTCCGTCCACGAGGACGCGCCCCGAGCGTCGGCCGTTGTGACGGGCATCGCTGCGGCGGCATCCGTTCTGCTCGTCGTGATCGGCGTGATCTGGCTGGTGGTTCCGCGCCTCAACGCCTTCAGCCCGGAGTTCGCCACGTCGAACACGTCCTTGATCAGCGGACTGATCGGACCGTACGCGACAGCGATTCTGGCGACCATGCTCGGCGTGTGCGGCCTGGGGCTGGTCGTCGCGCTGCGGCTCGCGCCGTCCCGACCGCCGGGCTGGCTGGTGAGCGGATGGGCGGCCCTCGTCGCCTGTGGAACCGCCCTCGCGTTCGGATCGCTGGGGCTGATCGCGATCACGGGATACCTCTTCGGCATGGCGATGGTGGTGGCCGCGGTCTTCGTCGCTGCGCTCATGGTGCGCCGGTCCTCGCGCGCCGGGCTGGTGCTGATCGCGGTCATCGTGGTCGTGGTGGGAGCCTGCGTGCTTTTCGGCGTGCAGTGGACGGATGTCGCGACGCTCCTGTGGGGCATCGGCTCGGCGCTGTGGGCGCGCATCGGTGAGATCGGCGCCGATGTCGTCGCGGTCGCGGCGATCGCTGGATTCGCCGCGATCGCGATGGGCGCGTTCCGTTCGGGCGCGACGGGTCGCCGCTTCGAAGCCTGGTTGGTGCGGCATCGTCGGCTGCTCACGATCCTCGCCGCGGCCGGGCCGCTGCCCTACGCGATCGTGCGGGCGACCTGGCTGACGCCGTGGCCGCTGTTCGGACCTTCCGGCGCAGAGATGGCCGAGTTGCCCGAGATCCGGGTGACCGGCCTCATGCTCGGTTCGGGTGCGGTGGCGGCGAGCATCCTGACTCTCGGGCTGATCCTGCCGTGGGGCACTGTCTTCCCGAAATGGATGCCGGGCGTCGGCGGCCGGCGCGTGCCCCCGGCGGTTGCGATCGCGCCGGGGCTGGTCGCCGCTCTCATCCTCTGCGTGTCCGCCGTTCCGATGCTGCTCACCGGCGCCCCCGCTGAGGGGCACGATCTCGCGACGACGCTTCTCGTCGCGTTGGTGCTCCCGTTGTGGTTCTGGGGTCCGGCGCTCGCGCTCGCCGTCTGGGCGTACGCGGCCTGGCGGCGCGCAGAGCCCGGGTACGGCGAGGGGCCGGGTGACTTCAGCCGAGGAACGCCGTCATACGGATCGACACGAGTACTCCTGGAATCACCGCTCCCAGCTTCGCGGCGTACCGGGTCGGCGGATCCTGGGGAAACCAGCGGCCGTACTCCTCGTTCATCCCGGCGAAATCTTCGGGATCGCTGAGCAGCACGCCGACCTCCACCACGTCGTCGAGGGTCGCGCCTGCTGCGTGCAACACCGCTTCGCAATTGGTCAGCGATTGTCTGACCTGGTCGCCGATGGTCGGGCCCGCCAGCTGCCCCGTTGCAACGTCGATTCCGGTTGTGCCCGAGACGTAGACGAACGGACCGGCCTTGACGCCTTGGCTGTACATCGGCGACGTCGGAGCTTGGCTGGTGACTATGACCTCACGCATATTGCAGAGGATGGCCTCGTCGGAGCGGCGTGTCTATAGAGGGCCCTACATCCGGCGCGACGAGGGTCGCCACTGCGCCACCGGCACGACGACCCTGGCCACCGCTCTCGTCGACCACTACCGCCGCGCTGCCGGGTTCGAATCGATCGTGTTCGTGCCCGAGTACGGCCGCCAGTTCATCTACGAGCTGCACGCCGAGACCGAGGCCGCTCTCGGCCGGCCCGTCGGGCCGGCCGACCTGGTCTGGCTGCCCGAGCACTTCGCCCGCATCGCCCGGCAGCAGAACGCCCTCGAGAACGCGGCGGCCCTGGCCTGCCCGCTCGTCATCGCCGACACGGATGCGCTCGCGACCGAGCTATGGGAGCGCCGCTACCTCGGCAGCACGTCGCCCGAGACGGCCCTCTTCGGAACGACCGAGCTGCCGCGCCGAGACGTCTACCTCGTCACCGACCACGCCGGCGTCGCCTTCGAGAAAGACGGCTGGCGCGACGGCGATCACATCCGTGCCCAGATGACCGGGTGGTTCATCGAAGAGCTGACGCGCCGCGGCCACTCCTGGGTGCTTCTGAGCGGCTCCCACGACGAACGGATGCGCTACGCGGTGCGCCTCATCGACGCGCTGTGGGCGCGAGGCTCGACGTTCGCCTCGCCCGACTGGGCCGACCGCACGCGCCTGCCCGAGAACACGGAGGTTTCCCGGAGCACGAGGCGA
Source organism: Orlajensenia flava (assembly GCF_004801905.1). Classification (GTDB taxonomy): domain Bacteria; phylum Actinomycetota; class Actinomycetes; order Actinomycetales; family Microbacteriaceae; genus Orlajensenia; species Orlajensenia flava. The sequence goes on from NZ_SSSN01000005.1 coordinate 169,827, forward strand.
GCGGTCGTTCCGCCGGCGACGGATCTGCTCAGCTGAAGAAGCGCTGCAGCCAGCCGGCGACCGGGCGCTGCTGCTCGCCCTGCTGTGCGGCAAGAACGATGAGCACGACCGTGACCGCGGGCGTTACCCACTGCGCCACCCGCTGTTTCGTCTGAGCGGATGCCAGTTCTTTCGAGGTTCCGCTGCCGGGTTCGGTAGCCCCTTCAGCGTCTTCGTCGGCGTGCTCGGCGATCGTTCGGCCCAGGATGGCGGAGTAGAGCGTTGCGCCGCCGGCTACTCCCGTGAGGATCAGCTTGACCACCGTGTTCGTGCGCGTGCCGGTGTCGGCGGCGATCCTGGCCTTGTTGCCCACGATCAGGCCCACGCCTCCGACGCCGTGCGCTGCGAGTGCGGCGAGTTGCACGGGAGCCCATCTGGCCCACCCGGTGGAAGAGATCTTGAGCTTCTGGCTGGCCGGCTCGGCCTTTGCGGCGGCGCCGTTGAGGCCGACCGCGCCCATGAGCGAGCCGCCGAACCACGCCGCGAGGCCGATGTCATGGAGGGAACGGATGAGGGTGTTGCGTTGCGACATGGTGTCTCCGATCAGGGGTTGGTCAGGTGAAGCTCGGTCGGTGTCATCCGCCGGACGGGTTGTCGACGGGAGCGTCGTTCGCGTCGGTGGTGTCGGGGTTGCCCCCCGAAGCGGTGTCCGCTGACTCGTCGTCGCCGGGAGTGCCGTGCGTGTTCTTCGCGTCTGCGTCGGAGTCGTTGAGTGCACCGTCGTTGCTCATGGCCGAACTCCCTTCGTCGTGCGCGCGTCTCGCGTCTGCTCTGCTCAGGCTACGTTCGGCCCGTTGCGGCATCCACCGGGCTTGACAGACCCGTCGTCGCCTGTTCGCGCGTGGCGTCTACGGACGACCCGGCTACCTCGCGGCGATGTCGTAGGCAGCCAACTGACTGTCAGACGAGAGCAAGGGAATGCCCTCGACGGATGCCTGCGCGATGAGCATCCGGTCGAAGGGATCCCGGTGATGCCAGGGGAGATCGCGCAGCAACTCGGCATGCGTGCCCGTGAACGCGAGCGATAAGAACCCACAGGCGTCGAGGGTGTCAAGCAGATCACCCGGGGCGTCGAGCTTGCCGAGCGATGCCTTGATGGAGATCTCGGCGATCGTCACGGCCGAGATGAGCACCTCATTGTCGGGATTCCTGATGATCTGCCGATGCGCGTCCGCCAGACTCGGGTGGTCGGCAAGCCACCACAGCAGTACATGGGTGTCGAGCAGGACCCTCACGCGCCATACCAGTCGTGCTCGTCGTCTGCGGTGAAGCTGTCGAAGTCGTCGGCGATGACGACGCGGTCGCGCCAAGCGCCTGGCATCCGCTCTCTGCGATCGGGGACAGCCGGAATCAGCCGCGCGACCGCTCGTCCGTTGCGGCTGATGGTTATCGTCTCGCCGGCCTCGGCGCGCGCCACGAGGCGGGAGAAACCTGTTTTCGCGTCGTAAATGTTCACGGATTCCGCCATACGCCTACTTTAGTCTGGTCAGGCCTGATCAGAGAGCTCTTCCAGAAGGCCCTGCTCCCGATCTCGACTCGCTCGGCGGGAAGTGCCCCAACCGCCGCTCGCGCTGCGCCAATCAGAGAAGCGTTCAGGACGCGTGATGGTGATCGCGGGGAGGTCTGCGGACATCCCATAGTCCTTGAACGAATGCATCGGGCCGGTGCTGTTCCAATGGACAGGGTCGATGAAGACATGGCCGATCATGAACAGTCCACGATCGAGGGCTCGCTCCTTAAGATTCTCCGACGGCGGGCGCCACTCGCCCGCGCTATTGATGAACGAATTGTGCTCGGGGATCACGGCGCACTGCTCCACCACAGCGAAATAGCGGATGAAGTCGTCGTCGATGACGTGGAGGATCTCATCGGCGATCGCATCCATGTCGCCGTCGTATCGGGCGGTGATCTCAAGCGTGCCGTAGTAGCCGAGGTCGTCGCTCATGAGTATGGCGAGGAGCCGGCGTGAACCGTCGCCCCAATGCAACTGGTCCTGGGCGAGCAGCACGAAGTCCCAGCCGGAGTCGATGATCATGTCGTCCAGTGAATCGGAGTAGGCCGACTGCCGACGGCTGATCCCGGGATCTGTGGAGAGCATGCCCGCGGCGGGTCTGGTCAGGCGACACAGCACGCCTTCACGTGCGACTGAAGGTACGACGACGAAGGGAGAAGGCTCGGGCTCGAGCGGCTCAGCCCCGAGCGTTGAGCTGCGCCTCGAAGTCCGCCGCCGACTCCATGATCTCGTCCTGGGTGATCATCCCCCTCGCGGAGGTAGGGTCGGTTCGTTTCGACGCCGTTGCTGCAGAGAATGTCATCGTGCCAGTCGTCGTTGATCGTCGGGTCGTAGGAGCAGGTCCAGTGGAGCGGGGCGTCCGGCTGGGGGATTGCGACATCCGATGGTTCGTCGTCGACGACCGCATCTTGGACTGTCTGCTCGTCATCGCTCCCGCCCGATGACAAGGACGAGCATCCTGTCAATCCGAGGCTCAGACCGACCGCGACCACGGATGCCACGATCATGAGCCGGGACCTGATGCGGGAGGACACCAGGTCAGGCTAGCCAGAGGATCGGCCGTCGATCACTCCCACTTCGGGGCGATCACGGCGGGTCGGAGACGGCGTAGCCCGCGATCGACGGATGCTGAAGCGCATTAACACGGTGATCGTGGACGTCCTCCGAGAGCCCGGTGAGGGAATAGGCAAGCCCGAGCCCTGTGAGCGGCTTGGAAGGGACGTGGTCGAGTCGAATCTGGCAAGAGCACCGCCTCGTCTGCCCCGCCACCGACGTGCACATCACGATCGTCAAGGCATCACTGCTGAGTTGCGCCGTCCGCCGGTTCGAGTAGACCACTATTGACCCGCCGCCACTTCGACCCAGCGGCGTCTCGGAACTCGAGGTTCAGGATGCCGATCTTCGCCGACTTCGTGACGGGCCGGATCTCCTCACTGAACGACTGCACTTCCGCAGCGAACGCCCAGTCCTTGCCGGCTTGGGCGACGTAGAAGGACCCAGGGGGCAGGATCTGCAGGTGCAGGTTGCTCACATCCCGATCGAACTTGTCGCTGACCTTCACGTCGATGTCGTAGACGACGTCCTCAGATGCGTTGCGAACGACGACGCCATAACTGATCGGTTTCGGATCCGTGATCTGCGCGGCAACCCAAGCCGCGACGGATTCCGCCTGCGACCGCGATCGACGCTCCTCTACCGCGTGATCTCGTCCCCGCTCGATGTCGAACAGGCGCTTGGCTTGCCGTCCGGCGCCGATGGCTGCGAAGAGCGCGCCGAGCGCGGCAGCAGCCGCTATCCAATCGGGAAGAGTCCCCATAGTCACGTCCCCCTCGTGTCGAGCCTCATCGTCTCGTGGAGAGGGAGAGATGACAAGTCTCGATCTCAATGTCTGCGGGCCGGAATAGCCTCGGCGGTTCGAGGCTCACAATCGAGGGGAACGCCGATGCCTATCACGCTTGACCAGAACGATCTACGCGTCCGGAAGCAGCTCGTGAAGCTGCTTTCTGCGCCGCGCTGGAGTATGCGACTTCCCACGCGCGTCAACGCCGACCGCTTCATCTCTGCGACTCGTGAAGACCGCGAGCTGCGTCTCATGGTGCTGAATGATCTCCGCATTCGAAGCGCGCCACGGGCGCCGATGATGGGTTATGCAGCCATAGCCGTAGCGCTTGTCTCGTCCCCCGTGGCGGCTGCATTTGCATTCTCGCTCAACGCTCGCGTCATCGACGCTCTGGGCTTTCGAGTGCTCATCGACCTCTGTCCTATGCTCAGATCGCCGTGGCAGTAATCCTCCTGATCATTGGCGCTTTCACTCTCTGGGTGTCGGGCTCGGGAAGATACGCAGTCTGGCTCAGTGCCTACGAAGACGCCATCGAGGAGCAGAAAGCAGTCACTGTCTCGCGGGGTGTGGGAACCGCGGCGTGCAACGTTCCCGCCGACGTGGACTCTCGCAATGAACCCGCCGGCCGTAGAACCGGGGACTGATAATGCAGCTCTACCACCTTTGGGGAGTGACCTCGACCTGTTCGTCGACTCGCGTATGCGCTCGCACCGCTTCTCGGTCCCTTGGCCGCGCCTGATGCCGTTCGGAACCGGCGCCGTGAATAAGGCGGTCTCGACTTCTACTACCGCCTCGTCGAGGCTGCGCACGAGGTGCCTCCCGGAGAATGAAGTTCCCGTCTGGCGGTTGGCCGACGAAGCCAGAAGGCTGCTCTTCCAGAAGGGCACGGTGACGCAGACTGCGTCGACCTCCTCCCACCGCGCCTTCTCGGATCCAGTAGTCACACCCGTCCTTCCACAGCATGGCTCTGCGGCCGCCTAGTTCAGCGTATGGGGCTGAAGCCTTGCCGGGCAATCTCCAACCCGGGGCAGCGCAGCAGCGTGTGGGATGTCGGCGGGTCCACCTACCGTCATGCCTTCTCACTGACTAGGAGGAAGCCACTATGAACCCCTCGAACGACACCCCCACCTTCCTGCGGAGCGGCCGCTACGGCTTCAACGTCGTCTTCGCCTACCGCCCGGCGACGGATGCCGACGTGGAGACAACCGATCTGCTCGAGTCAGAGGTCGCCTGTGTCCTCCTCGACGCCGGCGATGGGCTCTACCGCTATGTCTCCGGACTGACCGGATGCGCTGAGCCCGCTCAGCACCGATTCTCCACCGCGGAGCGAGCCCCTGCCCAGCCGTGGGAACATGAAGAAGTTGAGCTCGACCCGGCAGCGGCCTCAGTGGTACCCGTCTTTTTCGCGCATTCTGGAGGGGTGTCACTCCTCGTTGCTGAGCGCTGCCATCAGCCGAGACGCCGCACCGTGCACCAGCGGTACATCGCGTCTCGCCGTGATCATCACGATCGAGTGCGAGGAAACGAAGTACCGGTGCGCCAGCAGGTCGCGCATCTGGGCGATGTCAGCCCACGGGATGGTTGGTTCCTTTGCGAGGGTTTCGGCGTCGAGATCCTTCACGGCCTCGCCGATCTCGACGAGGCGGATGCGAATGGCATCGAACACCAGACCCGCATCCGCTGCGCTCGCCAGGTGGCTCGCGATTGCATTGCATGCGGCCGCGATGTCGGTCAATCGTTGTTCCGTGGAGCGACTCACACAGGTGTCGCCTCCGCCAGCACTCGAGCGGCGACGTCGGGCTTCAGGCTCGACGCAGGCACGACATCGACGTCACTTCCCAGGATGCTCGATGCGGTGCTCCGCATCCCCGCCAGTTGGAAGATGCCTACGTCACCATCCAGGTCGACGAGCAGATCGATGTCACTGGCTGCCGTCTCCTCACCGCGGGCGACTGATCCGAAGACGCGCACGTTGGATGCTCCGAGCTCGCCGAGTGCATCGATGACAGCTGATCGGTGGTCGGTCAGCCGATCCCGCAAGGGATGCGCAGAGGCATCCGCCAGCTCGATCACCAGCCGCGCACCCGAAGCGTCGACGAGCTTGGTGAGCATCGTGAACGAGGGATCCCGGCGCCCGGATTCGTAGGCGCTGATCACGCTCTGGGTCACCTTCGCGCGGATCGCGAGTTCCGTCTGGCTCAGGCCGGATGCCGCGCGCGCGTTCCTGATGATGGCTGCTGCGGAGTGCATATCGTCATTATAGCGGATCGTCACTGTTCGAGCAGCCGAACTGATCGCCGCCCACGAGTCGGCACGCACGGTTACTTGTCGAGGAAACAAGATCGCGCAGCACCCCTCGCTTAGCGGCTGGCGAAGAAGTGGTGGATCGACCTGCCGCACCCCGACCTTGGGCCGACGAAGACATCGCATCGGCTGAGCGGCGGTTCGCCGTGCGGTTGGTCCTCTCGCGGCGATCCCGTGGGTGCGCACCAGCCGCGTTGTCTACTGGGGCGACCTCGACTCGGACGGCTTCGCCATTCTGCACAGCGCGCAAGTGGAGTCAACGCCACCTCACCGCGAGTGAGAAAGTTTCTCTGGCCCGCATCCACTCTGAGGGCAATGTGCGCCTTGAGCAGGAGCGGATTCCGTGGGAGGTGGCGCTGGGTGTGGTGCGCGCGGCAATTGGTTCAGCTCACGGAGCGGAGTACCTCATCCATCCCGTTCACAAGCCGCGTGGCTGATGTGACGAGTTCGGCGGTACGTCCATCCGCAAGAATTCCGGACGAATACTGAGTTTCGTTCTTCGATTCGATCAAGCGTCGGAGGGAAGGCGCGAGAGCTTTTCCGGGCTTCGTCGAACTCAGAAGTGAGACCGCCTCGCCGTGATCTTGACCGGCCGAACGTGCCCCGAGCACTGCCCCGCAGATGGCATCGGCGGCGGCGATGCCGGCGAGAACTGCAAGAGAACCGATGACGTTTCCTGTGGTCGCGACGCCTGCGTCTTCGCCCAATTCGTCGACCAGGGCTGCCGCGTTCAAGAAGGCGTGAGCGTGCTGTGCGCGCACTTTCGCTTCCGATAGCGTCATCGGTCTCGTCCGCGACGTCATGCTCGTCCGCTCTTTAGCAACCGCTTGAGCTCGATGCCCGTCAGTCGCCGGGCGTCAGTGCGTAGCGACTCAATGAGAGGCGCATCATTCTCGATCAGGCGATTCAGTTCTGCAGGTGACACGGCGAACAGTTGAGTCTCATTGCCAGTGAGCCGTCGGATGGCTTCCGCAGCGGCGTGCAATGTGTCCTCCTTTTGGCCTGCGGCGACGTGGTCATTCCACACGACCAGAATGTCGACGTCAGAATCCTCTCGGGCATCTCCGCGGGCGAATGACCCGTACAGGGCAGTGCTGGTGGTCTTGTCACCGAGCGTCTCGGTCAAGATCTCTGCCATCTGCTGTTCCGCGAGTGAGGGCACCGCAAGCACTTGCTCGACCGGACCCCAGAGAACGTGGTCACGGTTGGCCTGATATGCGAATGCAGAACCCAAACGCTGCACCTCCACCATGCCTGTTCTCACCAGCTCATCGAGGATGCGCTGCGTCGTGCGAAGCGACGTGACGCCGCTCAGCTGGTGGATGCGACGCCCGGAGGCCGGCTCGGCAAGAACGAAAAGCCGACGGAGAATCCGGGCGCGGTCTTCGCCCAGCACGGCATATTCCGGGTGGGAGAGATCCACGCTCGGCTCCTTTCGACTAGACAAGTCAAGTGACTACATAGTACTTCACGTGACTACAAAATGCTTCACCTGACTACATTGTTCATCGAATCATGCGCGTGTGCACCGGAAGTGGATCAACTGCCACCACAACTTCACCGAGAGCGAGGAGCACTTCGGCATGCGGTGTGGGTGTCACGGAAGGGCGCGATCCAGGCGGATGTCGGCCGGCCGGGCCTCGCTCGTGACGGTGCGGCACGCGCTGCACCAAATCGTCAACGTGAAGGGCTACTGAAACGGATGCCGCGACCCGCGCGAAGTGCGCGGTCCGCGGTGTCGCGGGTGGTGTCGTGCATCTGGAGGACCATGTATCCGTGGTGATCGTGTTCGAGCACGACTCCGCGCCTCGGGCTCGCGAACTCCTGCGTCTCGAGAGTGCGTCTCTCGCCTGAGCCACCGCATCCACGATTCATGAAATTCGCTTACCGAACTCTTACAACCTCGTGGTGATATTCGAACAGCACAGGAGTTCCCTCAGAACATGACCGAACAGCAGGCTGGGAACGACAGCACTGACAAGCCGCCGGCCCCACGGGGGAGGCGTCCTCTGGCCCTCTGGATCGCTGCACTCGCTGCGGCGGTCCTCGCGGTCGGCGGTGGTGTCGCGGCGGCCGTCGCCAATCAGCAGACGGGTGCGTCTGTGCCTACGGCATCCGCAACACCCCAGGTCAACACAGCGGGCTTTCCGCAGGGCGGAAGCAATCCCGGCATCTTCACCGACCGTTGCGCGACGACGGTGACGGCAGCGGATGACCCGATCATGATGCCCGGGATGACCGGCATGTCCATGCAGCACGACTTCTTCGGCAACACGAAGCCGTCGGCGTCATCCGAACCAGCGAACCTCGTCGGCGGCTCGACCTCCTGCTCCACCTCGGCGGATGCGTCCGCCTACTGGCTCCCCGTCGTCTACCAGAACGGCGCCGCGCTGAAGCCGTCTTCGGCACTCATCTACTGGCGGGCGCCGGCGGCCTCCGCCGCATCCGTCGCCACCATGCCCGCTGGCATCAGCATGATTGCCGGTGACGAGGGCGCAATAGCGCCGCAGAGCGCGCGGGTCGTCGACTGGACGTGCACGCCCGGAGCGTCGAAGCTCATGCAGAAGGCGGCGAACGCCCCCCACGACTGCCCAGCTGGCCACGACCTGCGGCTGGTGATCACGTTCCCCAACTGCTGGGATGGCCACACCCTCGACGGCCGGAGCCGTGAGAACGTCGCCTACGCGGGTTCGGATGGAAAGTGCCCGTCATCGCATCCGGTGCAGATTCCGCAGATCATCTTCCACGCCGCCTACCCCACCACGAGCGGATCGGGAATCACCCTCTCGACCGGTCCGAGCACGCAGGGTGCGCCCGTCACCGGCCACGCCGACTTCATGAACGGATGGGCGCAAGCCCGCATGGACGCGAACGTCGCCGCCTGCATCGACACGCAGACCCGCTGCGGCCCGACCTCCGGCACCGACGCCACTCCGAAGGGCGGAAGGGACCGGCCGATGAAGGCAGGCACGGGCGGGAAGACGAAGCACGCCACGCGCACTTCCGGCTCGTGACTCTCGAACCGCGAGGACTCCCCGATCCGAGCGGCCATGCGGCAGATCGCCGAGGAGGGGCGCGTATCCGCGCGCAAGGCGCTTGTGCGCGGCGATCCGGAGCCGCGATCGCTCCAGCACGCCATACTCGGGGGATGACACGACGCCGGTACGACCGAGTGACGCACGGCATGACGTCCGTGCCCATCCGGCCGAGCCCCGTGCGAGCCAACGCGGCAGGAGCGCGGCAGGGCAAGCCGCTCGCGAGCGGGCAGCGGATCTTCTGGGCATACACCCTGCACGTGCTCGGCGCCATTCTCGGCGCCTGCGCCGGCGGCCTGGCTCTCTGGCTCGTTCCGCGGGACATCGCTTCCCGCGACTGGCTGATCGACGCTGGCGATGACTACGGCGCAACCGTCAGTATGGCGTGGGACGCGGGCGGGTTGATCGTACTCGTGATGGCGTCGGCGATCGGAGTCTTGATTGCGGCCCTCGGCCTGCCGGTTCTCCGTGGGCACCACCGCAACCCGCTGGGGTACGTACTCATCGGCCTGGCTCTTGTGGGGCTGATGGCGGCCGTCGCCGGCTATTGCGTTATGGAGAACGAGCGCGGCTGGACGTGATCCCGTCCTTCGGACAGTCCGGCATCCGCACCAGAGACGGAGATGAAGCAGGTCGGGCGAGCATCCGTCAGGCGGCTGAACCCGCCACCGTCTCGGTCGACGCCGTGTCGATGCGGCCGATCACGGCGAGAAAGCTGGATCTGGTGCGTGCCCGTCGATCCGAGTCAGACCGGCGGTCAAATTCGAGGTGACACTTCCTGTCGGTTCGGATGCGGATGAACCGACAGACGGTGTCAACTCGACCGCGCCATCGTTCGCGCCGCACCCTTCACACGCATGCCTGGCACGATCGCGAACCACTCGTAGGCGTCGTCGGACCGCTGCCGCGTACCGCGTGCTCGGAGCCGTGACGTGGAGCAGCGGCAAGGAGCGCAGCGCGGAGCGCCCGTAATGTCGGCGGGTCCCCCTACCGTCATGCCTCCATCGAGTGAAGGAAGCCACCATGAACCCCACGAACGACACCCTCACCTTCCTGCGGAGCGCCCGCTACGGCTTCAACGTCGTCTTCGCCTATCGCCCGGCGACGGATGCCGACGTGGAGACAACGGACCTGCTCGAGTCGGAGCTCGCCTGCGTCCTCCTCGACGCCGGCGATGGGCTCTACCGCTACGTCTCCGGACTGACCGGATGCGCTGAGCCCGCTCAGCACCGCTTCTCCAACGCGGAGCGCGCCGACTTCGAGTCGACGATTCGTTCCATCGCCGGCGATCCGGCGGCCGCTGCGGCACTGCTGGCCGACCCGTGGGGAGTTCTGCCGGAGCGCGCCGAGCACGTCGTGGCCGAGCTCTCCGCCTTCATCCGCCGCGGCGCCGACCACAACGACCGCGTCCTCGTCATGCGCATCCTGGCGGCGCCCGGCCTGCCGGAGAATGTGAGGCAGCTGCTCGAGCGGCACCGTGTGCTCTGAGCGGGCCGGCCTCTACAGCGGCTTTCTGGCTCTCTGCATCTACGGGCTCATCGGGGCAAGGGCGCTCGCCGATGCCGCTTGCCGCCTCAGCGCTCTTACTCACTTCGAGACGGATGCCGGCGGCTCCTGTGTCATCTGGTCGCTGGCGGTCCGGCACGCCATCCGCACCGGGTTTGGTCGTGCCCAGACTCGGAAGACGTCGTCGTCGAGCCCCTGCCCAACCGTGGGAACACGAAGAAGTTGAGCTCGACCCGGCAGCGGCCTCAGTGGAACCCGTCTTTTTCACGCATTCTGGAGGGGTGTCACTCCTCGTTGCTGAGCGCTGCCATCAGCCGAGACGCCGCACCGTGCACCAGCGGTACATCGCGTCTCGCTGTGGTCATCACGATCGAGTGCGAGGAATCGAAGTACCGGTGCGCCAGCAGGTCGCGCATCTGGGCGATGTCAGCCCACGGGATGGTTGGTTCCTTTGCGAGGGTCTCGGCGTCGAGATCCTTCACGGCCTCGCCCATCTCGACGAGGCGGATGCGAATGGCATCGAAGATCAGACCCGCATCCGCTGCGCTCGCCAGGTGGCTCGCGATTGCATTGCATGCCGCCGCGATGTCGGTCAATCGTTGTTCCGTGGAGCGACTCACACAGGTGTCGCCTCCGCCAGCACTCGAGCGGCGACGTCGGGCTTCAGGCTCGACGCAGGCACGACATCGACGTCACTGCCCAGGATGCTCGCTGCGGCGCTCCGCATCCCCGCCAGTTGGAAGATGCCCACGTCACCGTCCAGGTCGACGAGCAGATCGATGTCACTGGCTGCCGTCTCCTCACCGCGGGCGACCGATCCGAAGACGCGCACATTGGATGCTCCGAGCTCGCCGAGTGCATCGATGACAGCTGTTCGGTGGTGGGTAAGCCGATCCCGCAACGGATGCGCAGAGGCATCCGCCAGCTCGATCACCAGCCGCGCACCCGAAGCGTCGACGAGCTTGCTCAGCATCGTGAACGAGGGATCCCGGCGCCCGGATTCGTAGGCGCTGATCACGCTCTGGGTCACCTCGGCGCGGATTGCGAGTTCCGTCTGGCTCAGGCCGGATGCCGCGCGCGCGTTCCTGATTATGCCTGCTGCCGAGTGCATATTGTCACTATAGCGGATCGTCACTACCAGAGTAGCCCGCACGGACCGCGCTACACCGCCCCTAGCCGGGGCAACTCGGCCCGGGGAGCAGAATGTCGCTGTCGGCCTCGCCCAAGCGAGTGTTGGGTTGCGCCGCGGTAGCTATTTGACTAGGTCAGACATTGATTGGGTACGTCAGCAATTCAATGGCGATCCAAAGGCCGGAATCGAATAGCTATCGCTAGAGATTTAGATTGCCGGCATGCCGATGCGCGGACTGGCGGAAAGGGCGCTCAGTTCCCGCGGCGCCGGACTGCTACAAGCTGGGCCAACTCATCAACAGCGGTGATTGGATCGGTGCGGTGAACTACCCGATGGCAATTTGCACATAGGGGTACGAGCTCGGTGTGAGGGTCGACGGGTCGCCGCTCACCCATCAGATGAACTGGCGTCCGGTGGTGGACCTCGATGTATCCCCTGCCGAGCGATCCGTATGTTGAGCCGAAATCGAAGTCGCAAGCAGCGCATCGCATTCCGTGGACGAGGATCGCGATCGTTCGGTTTGCTCTGCTCCGCTCGTATCGGTTGTAGGTACCGTGAATCACTCCTCCTTCCAAGGCGTATTCAACCGGCTCGGTAGACGACTCATCGGATGCAGCATGCGTTGGTGGGAGGAGGATCAGCACCATTGATATCACCGCTGCCGCTACGCTGGCGGAAGCCATCGACGGGTTGTTCTCCCATTCGATGATCGAGCGCGCGTTGATGGTCAGATCTATCAGCCTTCCCACGGCCTCCGGAGGTGCTGTCGGGGAGACCTCTACGCGCACACCGGCTTTCAAGAGCTTTTCCTGCGCCTCGCGGAGGCTTGACCACTGATCTTCGGTGGCGCCGCCCGCCAAGTTCAAAAGGGAGCCTGCGAGGGAATCCAGTTCAAGCTGCGCGGTCGCGACAGCCAGACCCTGCTTGGTCCGTACGGCAAATCCGTGCGGGCGCTCGACTCCTACGACCCTGAGGAGGACGTCACCCACGCCCGGCTGGGGCGCGGCCGATACGGCCAGGTTCAGTAGCTCGCTGACCTGCTCACCAACAATCGACGCTTGGACGTTGGCCAATCGCTAGTCCTCGTCTTCGGGATCCGGAAGGTCCTCGACGAGTCGCCGGAGTGCCTTCGAGACGTCGATTCGAATGTCCTCGAAAATGTCGCGGGTCGCCGTTTGGGCGCTCCTGAACTCTGCGCTTGCGAGGGCCCAGAGCAGGGAGTCCAACGCTTGGATCGTGTTCCCTGAACTGCGGTTGGGGAGATACACCTTCTCGTAGTACGGGTGTCCCTTGTTGAGGCGCACGCCTGGGTTGGTCCCTATGTACGCCGGTTCGTAGAGCACTCCATCGCGAAGGGAGTCGACAGGTTCGACGAACACCTTCTGTCCACCGGTTTCCACATACTTGACGGTAACTGGCCCGTACTCGTTCGAGATGGTGGCTTGGCCGTGAGCCTTGTCGACCTTCTCCAGATGAGCCGAAGGTATCGACGTCGCCGCGTCCGCGATCGCCGCATTTGATGACGCGTGCATGGAGGGCTGTGCAAGTGTGGCTGTGTCGGCCCGTCGCCCTTCGCGGTATCTGTTCTCCGCTTCGCGCCGTGGCGGCGTAAGAGCTTCGGTGATGACAGCGACGAGTGCGGTGTCCAGATCGATTCGGGATTTCTTGATGTCGACTTGGAAAGCGTCGTCGAGCTTGTGGTCGAAGGACAACTCTGCCCGACAGAGGGTGAAGTGCGGTTCTTGCAACCAGATTCCGAGCCAGTCGGGCCCATGGATCATCCGGTCTTCGCGGTACACATAGATGCCCTGAGACTTATTGTTGAGGCGAGCATCCTTGGGACCATCCTCTCCAAGGGCTGATTGGAGCTCGGCCTTTCGCGGCAGAATGAACGCGCGGAGCGTCATAATGGCGTAATCCTCTGGACCAACTTGGACGCTGATGTCTTTGCTGTAGAGCTCTGACGAGCCGAAGGCAAACGGATTCCAGAATGCGATGGGCTTCTTGTTCAAGCTGATCTCAACCGTCTGCGCCCGGTCGTCATCAGGATCCAAGAACCGTTGGAACACCATTGCCAAGTGTTCGCGCAATGCCGCTTCGTACTTCTGTATCGCTTTCACAGCGTGGATTCCGGTTGGGGCCGAGTAGTCGCGCAGAATACGGTCGACCTTGCCCCATCGCACGACGGTTCCAGTAGCTCCGGTCGAAATCTCGTCCAGGAGACGGGTATCCAGTTCATCGGCGGTGTCCAATACGGCCACCGTCCAGCCGTGCTCACCGACTTCGTCCAGGTCCCAAGCCGCGGTGACCGGCCCCCCTTCGGTGGAACTACGAGACGTCACCATGAGGCGGCGAGCGAAAGAAGTGGATGCCGTCTTCAGCCCGAGGCCGAACTTGCCGAGGCTCGAGGGATTGTCGCGATGTGCAGAGCCATACTTCAGCGCGTTCACAAGGCCGTCAGTATCCATGCCGAGCCCGTTGTCCGCGACGCTGAATCTCACCCGCCCGCGGGCGTCCAAGGTGAACTCGACCCATACTTTCGTCGCTTGGGCGGCAATTGAGTTGTCCACGATGTCCGCGATCGCGGTGTTCAGGACATAGCCGGTGTCACGGAGCGACTCGGTAATGCGTTCGGGGCTTGGGGTGACATCGTGTCGTGTCTCACTCAACGGCGGATACCTCTCTTTGTGGATCGCCAAGTCCCGGACAGGACGACGATGCCGTCGCTGGGTTTCGGTTGAATTGCGTCTGTAACGACGGCTTCTTTCGGCTCGAGTGACAGGTAGTAGACGCCGTCGTCATCCTTGGTGAAGACGAGCGAATCTCCCGCCTTCGCGTGCGCTTCGCGTAGATAACGTGACAAACCGGTCAATCGGTACTCGTTGCGAGTGGAGCTGCCAGAGAGTCTGCCGTTGTAGTAGATGTAGTTCAGGGCCAGTTGATTGCCCGTGCTCGTGTCGACAACACGAAGTGACGTTCTCGGATTGAATTCGTCGGGGTTCAGACCGGGAAAGAAGGCGAGTGCGGACTCAACTCGCGGAACGACGATTCCGGCTTGGTGGCCGCCGGTTTCGCCTACGTCATTGCGACTGAGCTCTTTGATCAGAGTCTCGTAGTAGTCGATCATCAATGGAAACTTCCGCTTGGGGAAATGGCAAGGGCCGCAATCAGGTCCGATTGGCCGGGTTCGTCGGAAGCAGACGAAAGCCCCGCGGTCTGCAACCTCCGTTTGATGTCGAGTCGGCTCATCATTACATCCTCGACGGTGTCAACGTAGTACAGGTAGTACACGAAGACGGGCTTGTGTTGGCCGCGGCGGTGTGATCGGGCGCTCGCTTGCGCAACGATCGCTGGGTTCCACTCCGGGGTGAAGTGAATCACATAGTTGGCGGCTTGGATGTTGAGGCCAACTCCAGCGGCCCTCGGGTTGAGCACCAAGACACTGGCCCCGACATGGGCCGAGAAGTCATCAATGATCGCCTGACGCTCGGCCGGTGAGCTGCGGCCGTCGACCGTGGCGACGAACATGTTCGGGAAGAGTTCCCGAACCGAATGGGCAAGCGCGTCAATTGAGTCAATGAACGAGCTGAAGATCAGCGCTTTCGACCCGTCACTCCCCAACCCCTCAAGGATTTCGCGAAGTCGGGCAAATTTAGGGGAGGCGACGAGGAGGTCATCATCGGCACCCGCCGAACCTGCGCAGATCTGTCGGAGCTTGGTCAGAAGCGCAAGTGGAGCAGTGTGGCCCGTCGTTCGTGCGTCCTCGTATGATCTGGCGATCTGCGCATCGACATAAATCGGCGTCACGATGTCGACGCGCTCGGGAAGATCAGTCGCAACCGAGGCCACAGATCGACGGATCACGAGGGGTGCAACGCGGCGGGAAAGCTGCTCGGCGGCCATTTCGTTGTCCGGAAAGCGACTCTGGAACTCGGTCAGCGAGCCCAGGTGGTCGGGAGCCAAGAACTCGAAGATCGACCAGAGGTCGGTGAGTGAATTCTCGATCGGCGTTCCGGTGATAGCGATTGCTGCCTGTGTACGGAGTTGCTTGACCGCTGCACTGCGGCGCGAGTCGCGGTTCTTGATGGATTGAGCCTCGTCAAGGATGACGACGCTCCAGTCGATCATCTGAAGCATCGTCTGGTCGCGGGTCGCCGTTTCGTAAGTTGTCAGGACGACATTGAACCTAGACAGCGCACGGTGATCGCCCGTCCGCCGAGAGCCGACATGAGACGTCACGGTCAGGTCACGTGCGAACTTGGCGAATTCCCGCTCCCAGTTCGCGAGCGTGCTGGCTGGTACCACAATGAGCGCCGTGGATTTGGAGGCGCGGGCCAACTGACTGACGACGTAGAGCGCCTGCATCGTCTTTCCCAAGCCCATCTCGTCCGCGAGAAGCGCGCCTAACCCCTGTTCGACAATGGAGGTCAGGTAGGTTGCACCACTGACCTGGTACGGGTAGAGGGTTGCGCTGAGAAGGCCTGCGTCGAACTCGCGCGTGCGGCTCGAAACGTTTGAATTCCCGGAGATCTGGGACAAGACGGAGGCGTCGACATCGACGTAATCGTGCCAGACGAGCCAGAGGAGTTGGTTCATTGCGAGAGGAACGCCGAGTTGGATGCTCTCGCCTTCAAGAGCGGCACGAACTTCGCGGAGTGTTGGCTCGTCGATTGCCCACCAAGTGGCTTCAATCACCACGTGGTCGACAGTAGGCCATTCGACTATCGGAGCGCTGTGTGAATCAGCGGATGCCAATCCCAGACACAGCTCGCCGTCGGTCATGGTGAGTGCCAGATCAAGAACGAGGAGCCCCGGCTCGAAGTCGATCTCCAACTGATCGCTGGGACGGGAGACTGTGATCTCGCCGATTCTGCGTAGGCCTTCGAACTGAGCGTCGAACACGTCGAGCGCCCGCAGCGGCAAGGGATCGCCGCCCTGTCTGACCAGGACCGCAGATTGTGGTTCCCCTCGAAGCGCCCAACGCCATGCACTCAAGGCGCTTTACCGTGCCCCGCGGCGAATCGCCGCGCCAAGCTCTTCTGCCACTGACGCCATCACTGGAACTACCACCGAATTTCCGAACTGGCGATATGCCTGTGTATCGCTAACCGGAATATCAAAGTCATCAGGAAATCCCATCAAACGGGCGCACTCCCTGGGTGTGAGTCGGCGAGGGTTCAACCCCTCCCCCCGCCAGACGAGGATCTCCGACCCATCTTTGTGATATCGGGCCGACAGTGTTCGGGACGTGGAAGTGCGAGTGACCGTCCCATAGCCGAACCCATTGCCGGCGGCCTTGTGCTTGGCCGCGTATGCCTGAAGGTAGGCCCATAGTCGATCACTGAGAACGTACCTCTCTGCGACTCTTCCGGTTTCACCGTCAATGAAAGGTGCCAAGGCAGTCTCGCTGCCGTCTTCTACGTGAAGCACTGAATCCATCGTCGGTGGAAGCGTTGCCGAGGGCCTGACTCGGGACCAGTCGAATGATCCGCCGTCACGCAGGCCGATCATGATGATGCGCTCGCGATGCTGGGGAACGAATCCGTTGGCATCGATGACCTTCCAATGGAGCGCATATCCGAGGTCATCCTCGAGAACTCCACGGATGATCTGGAACGTTCGCCCTCGATCGTGACTGATGAGATTCTTGACATTCTCAAGTAAGAAGGCTTTAGGTCGTTTCTCCGCGAGCACTGCGGCGACATTGAAGAACAACGTGCCCTGAGTCTTGTCTAGGAATCCGTGGTCTCGTCCCAAGGACGCCTTCTTGGACACGCCAGCCAAGGAGAAGGGTTGGCAGGGAAATCCCGCGGCCAAGATGTCGTGGTCAGGGATACTGGAGGGATCAATGACCGTGATGTCACCGGCCACGGCGTGTGTCGGCGCATGGTTCGCCGTATACGTTCTGACCGCATACTTGTCCCATTCGCTGGTGAAGACGCACTCCGCCCCAGCTGACTCAAGCCCCAGGCGTATGCCACCGATGCCAGCGAACAGGTCGATGAAGGTCGGACTATCCGTCGAAGTCGAACGAGTATGCGCGGGTGGCCCGAAGAGCTGGTCCAAAGCGGGCGACAAGTGACTGGGTGCCGACACATCGGCGCGTGCCCAGCGTTCGATTGTGCGCGTCGAAGTTCCCAACCGCGATGCTACCTCGATCGGCCCGTAGAGTTTTGCGAGCGCGCCGATGCGTGCCGATACGTCTGACTTTGATTCAATTGCGGAGGTCACGTGTTTAGTTTGGGACGACCCAACGACATTCTGTCGGATTGTTGTCCCTCCGGCGTGGCGGGCAGATGAATCTAGGAGGTTCGGGATGGCGCACCATATAGAAGAAGTGCGCTGGCTTGACGTGCTCCCCTGGCTCGATCGTGAGGGCGGAACCGAGTGGCTTCGAGCACTACCGTCAGCAGCTGCAGGAGTCCCGGCCAATCTTCTGGCTTCGGCGGCCGACTTCGCGATAACACGCCATTCGGCGTGGCGCCTCTCTCACCTCTTTCCATCCTTGGCGGCGGATCTACGTCTCGACACCCTCGGGCTCTCTGTGCGTGCGAGCAATATCTTCGTCAGGGAAGGAATCGCGAAGTTCGGGGAGCTCGGTCCCCTCAGCATTCGCGACCTCTTCCTCTTGCGAAGCTCAGGGGCCTTGACAGTTCAAGGCGTCGTGGAGCGGCTGATATCCGTCGCCGTCCGGCCAACCTCGGAAAAGCGCCGGTCGGATATGGCCGAACCCGCCCTGAGTACTTTCGCTGAGGTTGAGCAGCGGGTGTGGACCACGGCCGAAGCCACTTCCGTCGGCGAGGCGCTCCATGCAGTCGCCATCTGGAACAGCGCACTCGGTCTGTGGGACGCGCCACTGGTCACCGCTTCCCCTCCTGGGTTGACACTTCCTCCCTCGGTCGAAGCGGCACAGTCCGTGCTTTCGAATCTCACGGCTGGTGCTTGGTTCGTGGCGCGGGATGCGCCGCCGGCGCTCTCTGACGTCCTCGCCAGGCACCTCGCCCTGTTGAGCGAGAAGGAGCTCGTCATCGTACGCGGACGAGTCTTGGCCAAGAGCCCCCAGACGCTAGACCAGATCGGAAAAACACTGGGGGTCACGCGGGAGCGCATCCGGCAGATCGAATCCAAGGTCATGACGAGAATCGCCTCGTGGGTGGACGATGCCTCGGACTTGGGACTGTTCTCGCTCGCTATTCGAGCAAAGGTGCACCGCCTCTCCCGGTTGGCGTCCATGTTGGAGGAGATGCCTCAACTCACCCACGGCATCGTAGGTCTGGACCAGCCTGCATGGTTCGTCTTGGACCGTTTCGACGATTCGTTCGAATCCGACGGGACGTGGATCGCCGAACCATCGATCGACGAACTTCGCGCTGAAACCGCACTTCGCTTCCAAGCGGCCGAGATCGGGCCGGGGCTCGCTCCGATGGTATCTCTGCGTGAGTCGACGATGGACTGGACGGCATTGAATGACGGTGATCTCGAAGACTGGCTGGAAGATTGTGGCTATCGGCCATTGGAAGGGCACTTCCTGGCACCGTCGGTCAAGTCGGTTCCCGACCTGGCGGCGTCGCTTCTGCAGATCCGGGGTGTTGCTTGTTCGCTGGACGACATTCACTCCGCGGTAGTCGCCGATCGGTCAATCGGAACCTTACAGAACGCGCTAAACGTGGACCCTCGGTTTGTGCGACTTGACCGATCAGATTGGGGGCTATCGGAATGGGGAGCCCGAGAGTACACCGGTATCCGGGATGCCATCGAGCTCATCGTGCAGGAGAGAGGCTCTATCACGATCGATGAACTCATCTCAGACCTGACTTCGTCGTTCACCGTGTCGCCGCGGAGCATCCTTGCGTACGCGTCAGCGTGGCCATTCGCCCTCACCGACGGAGTGGTCCAAATGGCGGCCGCGCCGAAGGTGGTCCAGAAGTCGCTCAGCCAAACGAGAAACGTCTATCGGGTTGGTCCAGATGCGTGGGCGCTGCGTATCGAGGTCTCGGGCGAGCATCTTCGAGGAAGCGGGTCGCCGTTGCCGTCCAGTCTGGCGGCGGCCTTGGGAATGATGCCGGGCGACCGAATGTCAGTCGAATCACCTCATGGTCCTGTAACTCTGAGCTGGATGACGCTGCAACCCTCGCTTGGCAGTATCCGAACGAACCTCCTCGAGGCCGATCCTGAGATTGGCTCGGAGGTCCTGATGACAATCAGTAAGACGGCAATCAGCTTCTCGGCTCCTTCTGTCGATGGTGACAGAATCCGCCGCGCGCGATCGCTGATGGGGCTTCCTGACTCGCCGGAGTTGATTGCAAGCGACGTCGCCGTAGCTGTCGGGCTCTCGAGTGCAGCGCCTTGGTCAACAGTCGTTCACGTGCTTCGCGACAGGGGAGAAAGTGATCTGGCGAGTCTTCTCGTGGAGATCGTTGGACACAACCCCGCTTACGACCTGCCATCGAAATTAGTAGCCAAGTCCAAGTACTCCATCGTGTCGATCGAGGACCACTGACCCATGACATCTAGGCGATCTGATGAAGGGTCGTCGTGGGCGTCCAGTTTCAATGCGCGTCAAACGATGCGAGCAAACAAAGGTCGAGACACCAAACCCGAGCTGGATGTGCGTCGCCTTCTCCATGCACATGGCTATCGGTACAGAGTGAACCACCGCCCCGATCCATCGCTGAGGAGGACGGCAGACATCGTCTTCACGCGGGCTCGGGTTGCCGTGTTCATCGACGGCTGCTACTGGCACGGCTGCCCTGAGCATTTTGTTTTGCCGACCGCAAATCGAAACTTCTGGGAAGCGAAAATAGTTGCGAACCGCATTCGGGATGCCGAGACAAGCCGCCAACTTGTTGAACGTCAGTGGACAGTCCTTCGATTCTGGGAGCACGACACGGGGCCGAGTCTGAGAGCGGTCGTTTCAGAAATTGAAGCGGCGGTCGACGCGGCATTTCGGCGACGATGACGAATGCAGGGCTCCGAGCCCTCGAAGTGCCGAATACGAAGCATCGAATCGAAGCCCATCCTCGTCCTCCGACTGGCATTTCAATGATTCAGGATTGGCGATGGAGAATTCGGGCATTGGCTCTTTTCTATGGCGCAAGCAAACCGTCAACCAGCCTCTCCAACTGAAAGTTGGCGCCGCGACAGGCTTCGATTCTCGGCGCTATGAGGATGATCGTCCGTCGAGGCGACCGTGTCTGCAGTCGTTCCCAGTCGCCCGGTGCGTCGACGGCCGCTCGCGAAGGTCGTTGTCTTGGGAATCAGCCCGAGTCAGTGCTCTCGAGTGCCCGACAACTGCGATGTTCGAGCGGAGTCGCACCGCAAAGGTGTTTGGCGCCGATCCAGCGGGGAAGCCTAATGCGATCTATTCGGTAGCAGTTCCCTAACGCGTTGCGCCGCAACGTCCCAGTTGTCGAGCAATGAAGCTGCGTCGGACATCCGCGCTACCCCCCTAACGATGTGGTTCGCGGGCGCTCGAAGGATCTTCGTCATCGCACCGAGGTCCTTGACTCGAGACCCTCGACCTGAGCGATGTCGTCCTCGTCGGCAATTCGATCGGCGGATGGATCGCCGCCGAGGTGGCGCTGCGTCATCCGGACCGGCTCGGCCGCGTCGTCCTGGTCGATTCGGTCGGCATCGACGTGGAGGGACACCCCGTCGCGTCCTCGCTGGCGCCCGCCCAGCTCGCCCAGTACAGCTGGTACGACCCCTCGAAGGCGCCCAGCATGGACCCGGCGACGATGCCACCCGCCCTCGCGCAGATGCGCGTCGCCAATCAAGCCGCCCTCGCCGTCTACGGCGGCACCATGAGCGACCCGACGCTGCTGGGCCGCCTCGACGGCATCGACGTTCCCGTCCTGGTGCTGTGGGGCGAAGCCGATCGTGTCGTCGACCCCGACTACGGGCGCGCGTTCGCCGCCGCGATCCCCGGTGCCCGGTTCGAACTCCTGGCGAAGACCGGCCACGTACCGCAGATGGAGACGCCCGAAACGCTTCTCGACGCCATCCGGCCGTTCATCTGAGCGGTTCGTGGGTGACGCTCGGACGGCATCCGCGAAACACCCCCGATCCGGGGGGCGCGCGGCGCGGCATCGCTTGGATAGCGTTCCTTGACTGAGGGGGACCGGATGCCGCGCACGCTGCTATCGACGGCCGCCGCGCTCGCGGCCGTCGTCGCGCTGATGGTCGGCTCGGCGGCTCCCGCTTTCGCCGAAGATGGAACTCCTCCGCCATCCGTGCCCGTCGAGGATCCCTCGCCTCCAGCGGATCCTCCGCCCCTCCTTCCGGACAAGAGCGACGCGCCGATATCGACCCCGCCTGAGACGCCCGTCATCGGCGACTTCTCGGATCCGCCCTTCGACAACCTCGGGAGTGCGCCCGCGCCGGTCGTCTATCCTCCGGTGACCTACGTCACACAAGCGGAGCTGCAGGCGGAGGGATCGCGGCGTTCCTCTGAGGGATTCGCGTGGCTGCGCGACGCGACCGCCGCCTACACTGCTGCCGGAATGTCGTTCGCTGACGCAGAGACGGCGGCGCTGGCGCCGATCTCAACGCCATCACGATGCGACCCGACTTCGACCTGCATCCCTATCTGCCCGCATTCCGGATGCGCGGTCCGGGCGAGGCGGCGTCCGCCATGCCCAGCACCACTCTTTCGCGCGGAACCATCGAGTCGGCCGGGGTCTCGATCGAGGTTCCGGTCGCGGCGACCATCGCGTTGAGGCTGCACAATCTCGCGGGCAAGCCGGCCCTCGTGACGCTCGGCCAGGACGGCGAGGAGGTCGTCAGCCGGGCGGTCGGGCCCAATCGCACGGCACTCGTCCGGGTTCACCTGGACGCGGGCGCCGATGTCACCCTGTCGATCGCCGGCGCGAACGACATCGATTCCGGCGTCACGGCGCGCTTCGTCCCGCTGCCCG
Source organism: Orlajensenia flava (assembly GCF_004801905.1). Classification (GTDB taxonomy): domain Bacteria; phylum Actinomycetota; class Actinomycetes; order Actinomycetales; family Microbacteriaceae; genus Orlajensenia; species Orlajensenia flava. Next base: position 192,112 of record NZ_SSSN01000005.1, read on the forward strand.
TCGATGGGTGGGAGCACGTGTTGACCGGGCGCTGATCGCGTTCGCTCGATCGCCTCTCGGCGGTGCTGGGCCAGCGACTCTCGGTGGTGCTGGGGCCAGCGAGCGAGCCACTGAGTGGCATCGGAGGCGGCCGCTATCGGCTCACGAAGCCGTTCGGTAGTCAGACACTCCTGAGTTATCCACAATAGAACAGATATACGAGTGAATGTCAGTGGGTCGCGCCATGATTGAGTCATGGGAAACCCGCTCGAGGCCTTCGACCGCAGCGTCAGCGCGGTACATGAGGCGTACGCGGGCTCCGTCCCGGCATTCGGGATGCAGCCGCGCGGGCTGGACGAGGCGTTGGAGTCGATGGCGGATGCCGGACTCTGCCGCATGCTGAACGTTCTGGCCCTCGTTTCGAAGGTGGCTGACGGGCTGATGGCATCCGTTGCCGATCATGTCGCTCGCCGTTCCCGACCGGAGTTGGGCCAGGAGGGCCTTGCGAAGCAACGCTCCTTCGCGTCTCCCCAGGGGTTGATCGCGTCGGCGACGGGTGGTTCGATGCGTGAGGCGTCCAAGCTCATCGGAGTGGGTGAGGCGACGGCGACACGACTAACGTTCAGCGGTGAACGGCGCGAGCCCAAGTACCCGTCGATCGCAACAGGTCTGGCCTCAGGCCGGGTCAGCCTGGATGCCGCTGACGCGATCACAGGCATGCTCGATCGGGTCGCTCCGCGGGCGGATGCCGCGATGATGTTCACCGCCGAGCAGTCTTTGGCGGCCAACGCACCCGAGAACAGCCTGGAGTTCGTGCGCAAGCTGGTCAAGGCGTGGGAGGCGCGGCTCGATCCCGACGGCGTCCAGCCGCGCGAGGACGAACTGCGGCGTGGGCGGTTCGTATCCATCACCGAGGATGCCGACGGATCAGTGGTACTCAAGGGCCGGTTCGATCCCGTCAACGGTGCGGCCATCAAGACTGCAGTCGAAGCGATCGTCAATGCCGAGTTGCGCAAGGCGCGGGATGCGTACGGGTCCGGACAGGTTCGGTCGGTCTGCGAGCACGTGAGCATCGACGTCGACGGGCGGCCGGTGCCGGCAGCGGATGCCGCGGCAGTCGAGGCATCATGCAGCTGCACCGACCCTGACCTGCAGGAGACCCGCACCATCGGCCAGTTGCGCGCCGACGCACTGGCGGATCTGTGCCGGCATACGCTGGGGTGCGCCGAGTCGGGAGTCGCTGCCTCCACGACCGTGGTCGTGCGCACCGATCTCGACACGCTCACGGGCCAGCTCGGCGCGGCGAGAATCGACGGCATCGACCAGCCGATCTCGGCCGAAACGGTCCGCGAACTGGCGGCCTCGGCCGGCATCATCCCGGTTGTCATGGGTTCGGGTGGCGAAGTTCTCGATCTCGGCCGCGAAGAGCGCCTGTTCACGCGCGCGCAGAAGATCGCCTTGGCAGAACGCGACGGTGGCTGTGCCGCTCCGGGCTGCGGCAGGCCGCCGCAGCTGACGGAAGCCCATCACGTGGACTGGTGGGACCGAGATCGCGGTCGCACCGACCTGAACAACGGCGTTCTGCTCTGCAGCTTCCACCACCATTCGCTGCATCGGGCGGAATGGACGATCCGCGTGATCGACAACCGGGTCTGGTTCATCCCGCCGGTGCACGTCGACCCCGACCGGAGGCCCAGACCGGGCAACAACCTCGCACGCACCTGGGCCGTGCCGCCGCCGGGATCACCACCGGTCTCGGTATCGGTATCGGCATCGCCATCACCGGAGCGATCGCCATCTCCATCACCAGAGCGATCTCCATCACCAGAGCGATCGCCATCATCCTTGCCAGAGCCAGAGCCAGAGCCAGAGCCAGAGCCAGAGCCAGAGCCAGAGCCAGAGCCAGAGCCAGAGCCAGAGCCAGAGCCAGAGCCATCGCTATCGCACTCAACGTCCCCGCGTTACATCGCGGCCTGACGGCGGGGCCCCGAGCGGGAACCTCCTCGGTGCGACGGAGTCCTCGCTCCTCGCGCACCGGCTCGTCCTGGCGTGCTGCGGGAGTCGCCTCCGCGTTGGAGACCGACGTCGATCGACATGGCGGTGTTGTCGGTGGCCTCGTCCCTACGCGAGCGGACTCAGGTGCTCTGCGATCCACGCGGCGGCATCCGCTCGACCGATTCCCGCCGCGACCGAGCGCGCGAACCGATCGATCTCGACCTGCGGGGCCACCAAGTCGAAGCCGTTCAGCTCGCTGAAGGCGGCGGCCACGAGCCAGGAGAGACGCTTGTTGCCGTCGAGGAGCGGATGGTCGCGATTGATCGCCGACAGTAGTGCGGCCGCCTTCTCGGGCAGTGTCGGGTGAACTTCTTCTCCGAACACCGGCATCGGCGCCGCGAGTGCGCTCAACAGCAAGCCGCGGTCGCGCAGGTGCCAGTCGAGGCGATCGATCAGCAGTTCGACGTCGGCAGGGTCGAGGTATTCGGTCACTGCGAGAGCAGGTCGAGAGCCTCGGCGTCGCGCTCGAGCACGCGGTCGAAGGCCGCACGGCTGCGCTGCGAGCGGTCGAGGCGGACGGCTCGCTCCTCGATCGCGATCGCTACGATCTCGTTCTTCGAGCGGTTCTCGCGCGCGGCCATCTCGGTCAGCTGCGCGTCCTGCCCGGCCGTCAATCGAAGGGTGAGTGCCATGGGTTCCTCCTCGGTATCACGACGATACCATTGACCTCCCGTTGCGCCCGCCACCGACGCCGCGGCTACTGGTGCCGCACGACGACGCGACAGTAGGCTCGCAAACGCCGGCGAGTCGAGGGGACGCGATGGAGACAGTGTTCGTCATCCTGCAGGCCGTCGTCGTCATCGGAGCTATCGTGCTCGGTGTTCGCACCGGCGGCATCGGCCTGGGGCTGTGGGGCGTTGTGGGCACGCTCGTGCTGGTGTTCGTGTTCCGGCTGCCACCCGGGTCGCCTCCCGTCGACGCGTTCTTCATCATCATCGCGGTCATCACGGCGTCGGCGGTGATGCAGGCGGCCTTCGGCGTGGACCCTGACGTAGATGCCACCCCCCTCGTATCGCAATGACGCGATCGGGTCCTGCCGGGCTGCTCGCAGAGCGGCGCGGGTCCAGCGAGGAACGCGATGGCCATCACGAGCACGACGATGCCGAGGATCGACTGCGGGTCGAACTGCCGTCAAGCCTCGGCACCCGCTCGACAGGCTTCTGAAGCGTCACAAGAGCGAGCGCGACTGACGAAGCCCGTCGTCGACGGTGCCGTAGCGCGGCTCCCATCCGAGCTCGTCGCGCGCCTGCTGCGCGGAAACCTGCAGGTCGATGCGCGTCATGAACTCGCCCGCGTAGGGGGCTGCGGCGCGCAACACGCCGACGGGCGCGCGGAGGGGCGCCGGCAGTTCCAGCACGCGCGAGGCGGTCTGGACGTACTCGCGCCAGCTGACCCGCTGTTCCGAGGCGACGTTGTATGCGGTGCCCGGCCGACCACGATCCAAGGCGGCGACTGCGGCGGAGGCGGCGTCGGCGTGGTGCACGAAGGGGATCGCGCCGTTCCACGACGTGACGGGCAGCATCCGTCGCCGTAGCCCCGCGGCGACGGTGCGCACGTCTTCGCCGTACAAGATGCCGTAGCGCAGCGCGATTCCGTCGATGCCTTGAGCGGTGAAGACCTGCTGCTCGGCGGAGACCAGCGCCGCGAAGGTCGGGTCGGCACCGGTGCCCTCGAGCTCGCCGAAGGGAGCGCTTTCGTCGACCGGTGCGGGATGCTGCCGGCGGAATCCGTAGCCGAGCACGATCGACTGGGTGACCATCCGGGTGGCGCCGACGAGATGAGCGACCTCGACGAGGTGCGCCGTGCCGCCCTCGCGGAGCACGTTCGTCGCCGTCATCGAACCGTAGAACAGGGGCGGCTTGCTCAGCGCCGTGAGCTGATGCATGACGGTGTCCGCCCGTTCGCCCGTGAGGCTCGCGAGCAGGGCGTCGCGGTCGAGCACGTCGGCGACGACGGCATCCGCCCCGATACTGCGCAGCCGGTCGGCTGACTCAGGACTGCGCGTGATGCCGAGCACCTCGTGTCCTGCGGCAAGCAGTTGCGGCACGAGCTGTCGGCCCAGGGCGCCGGATGCTCCGGCGAGCAGCACTCTCATGATGATCCTCTCGCAATGGCGGCATCGGCGGCGTCGGCCACCGCGTCGAGAAAGGCATTGCGGTCGATGCCCAGTGGGTGGCTTCCGCCGTAGATGTCGGCGAGCAGCCAGAAGTGCGAGACGGCGCCGATGAAGACCGCCGAGAGGGCGGCGCGTGCGCGATCGGGAAGCGACGGCTCGAGCTGTACGACGCCCGCGGAGAGTGCATCCGCGAGGCGCTGCAGCTCGGCGGTGCGGAAGAGTTCGAGCAGGTCGGGAAACGGGGCGAGGTCGCGCACGAGGATGCGGTTGAGGTCGCGCTCGGAGTCGAGGCGCGCGAGGGCGGCGGCCGCTATTGCACGAAGGGAGGCTCGGCGGTCGGGAGCGGCTTGGACCGCGGCAATGAGGGGGAGCAGATCGTCGGATGACTCGATGCGCGAACGGATGCCGGCGTCCAGCACGGCCTTCTTCGAGCGGAAGTGCTTGTAGAGGCCGCCCGAGCCTGGCGCGAGTCCGGCCTCCTGCTCGATGAGCGCGACGGACGTGGCGGCATACCCGCGCTCGCCGAACAGCCGCATCGCCGCATCCGTGATGCGGTCCTTGGTGGTCATGACATTAAAGTAAGTGCTTGCTTGCCTTCGCGCAAGCGCGGTTTGCTGGGTGCCCGGTTCGTCGGCGAAGATGATGCGCGGGTCGTTCACGAGCGCTCGGGCGATGACGGTGCGCTGCTTCTGCCCGCCCGGTGAGGAGAACTGCCGGAAGACGAATCCGAAGGTCTTGTTGCGCGCGGCATTCAGCGCTCGGCCGTGCAGGCTCGCCGCATCCGGTCAGGAAAGCTCGATGGTGCCGCTCGTGGGCACATCGAGTAGCGCCGTGACGTGCATGAGGGTGGACTTGCCCAAGCTGCTCTTGCCGACGATGGCGAGCGACTGATTCGCCGTCGAGGTGTACTCACTCACTGCGCCGTTGGCGGGTCCGACCTTCCTGGCCGCACGAGACCTACGAGCTGGTCGTGGGAGCGGGGATCGATAGATTGAGTCGGTGAGCGATCTCGAGCCGATGCCCCAACGCCAACCCCAGCCACCAGCCCTGCCGGCGATGGAGCAGCCGAACCAGCCGGCGGCACCGGCTGGTTGGTATCCCGACAACACGGGCCAGCTGCGCTGGTGGGACGGCAGCCAGTGGGGTTTCTACGCGCCAGCACACGCTCCGAGCTATCAGGCGGCCCCATCGTCTGCCGTCCACGTTCCTTCCGCCGTCGGCTATCTGCCGGTTGCTCCTGTCGTCCTCGTGCGTGCTACCAAGACGGTCGGCACAGCTGTCGTCCTGTTACTGTTCCTCGGCGGATTCGGTGCTCACCACTTCTACCTGCGTCAGTATCCGCAAGCCGTCATCATGATCGCCGCATGGTGGCTCGGATGGATGACGAGCCTTCTCGGCATCGGCTTGCTGCTCCTCCTGGGTGTACTGATCTGGTGGATTGTGGATCTGTGCACGATGCGCTCACAAGTCGACGCTGCCAACGCGCGCCCGTACTGACGCGACGGCGCATCGGGTCAAGGCGTCCTGAGCGGCTCGAGCTGCGACGGCGTTGCGGAGGAGTCGATCGTTCCAACGCTGCGCCGAGTACGCGCCCGCGACGACAGCTACGCGTGTCGCGTCGACGAGCCCGGCGCCGCAGCCAATGAGGCTACAAGGGCGCCAACGAAGGCGTCGCCGGCACCGGTGGTGTCTATGCGGTCCAAACCGTGACGGAGGACTCACCCGCCGTCGACAGCTCCGGCCTGCGGTGCGGTGGTGAGGATGGTCGCCATGGCGAGGGAGGGTGCTGGCTGACCGAGGTAGGCGGTGAGGAGCACCATGAGGTCGGCGAGTCCCCGTTCGGTGACTCCGGCGGAGCGGGCGGCGTGGAGGTAGGTCACTAGACGCTCATCGGTGACGTGCTGGCCGACGAGGGCGGCGATAACGGCGATGTTCCGATCGCGGTCGGTCAGGTCGTCGCCGTGCCATCCCGGGCCGCCGGCGGCGAGGAAGGCTTCGCGGGTGTATTGCTCTCCGGCCCGCTCGGACAACAGGGCTTCGGCCTGATTCTCAGTGACGCCGATGTTGCGGGCGTACACCGCGCGGCCGGCGGCGCGGCGGTCTTCACCGGAACTGCTCATATGCACGATCCCGGGTCGTCGGCGTCGCCGATGATGCCGTAGAGGGCGCTGCGGAGGAACGCCGACTGAGCGGCATCGAGGGCGCGCACGGCTGCTCTCTCCGCAGCGTGTGCGCCATCCGCGATCTTCGCCCGTGCTTCGTCGCCCTTCTCGGTGATGGCGGGAATGCGGGCGCGCCGGTCGCGAGGGTCGACGCGTCGTTCGACGAGGCTGGCCTTTCCGAGCCGGTCGAGCTCTGCCGTGAGGGTGGTCTTGTCCATCCCGAGCGCCTGGCCGAGTTCGATCTGGGTCAGGTCCGTCGTCTTGTGAAGCGCGCTGAGAACGATGTGGTCTCGGAGCGTCAGCCCGTGCCGCTCGGCCTCTGCCCCCACGACGGCGTGCATCCGTTGCGCCGCTCGGTGAAGCAGCCAGGTCAGCTCCGAGTCCGGTCCCGGGCCCAGAGCGACGCGCGACGGTTCGATCGGTGTCCCTGCCGGCTTCCCGGCGGCAGCGACGCGCTCCGTGTCCTTGGTCTCGGTCGTCATCGGCCGGGGTTCGGAAAGGGCGACGGCAGGGCCGGGATGGCACCGTAGGCCCCGACATCGTGAGCGGGGACGATCTGCATGAGCCGGCTGAGAGCGATGCTGCGCCCGAGACCCGTCCGCACGGTCTCAGCATCGACGTCGGCGACCCGGCGCAGCAACCACGGCCGCTCGGCGCCTCGTGTGATGCCGTCCATCTGCCAGGTGAGGTCGCCGATGAAGGCATACCGATCGCCGGACGGCAGGGTGACGAACACAACGACGGACCCGTCCGTGTGCCCTCCGGCGAGGGCGACGACGACGGAACCGTCCCCGTGCACGTCGTAGCTCGCGGGGAAGCCGAGGTACGGAGGACCGTCGAGAGCGTACTCGTGTACCTGCAATCCCTTCGACACGGCCCGGAACACGGCGCCGTGCGAGTCGTCGGCCGCGTATCGCCGTTCGCGGTCGTTGATCCAGACCGGAACGCGCAACGAGTCCAGGCCGCTGACGTGATCCCAGTGCACGTGCGTCACCAGCACGCCGAGAAGTCGGGACCGGTCATAGCCGGCAGCGTCGAGTTGCTGAGCAACGGTCTCGCCCTGCTCGTGCGGGGCGCGCTCGATGCGGGCCAGCATCGCCATGTGTTCGCCCACGTGTTCGCCGAACCCTGCGTCGATCAGCAGATCGCCGGCAGGGTGGGTGATCAGCACGGCAGTGGCGGCGAATCGTCGCTTATCGCGGAACGAGCCTCCCGTGACGGCGAACGCGGCTCGAGTGGAGTACGTGCCCGTCGGTAACTGATACATGGCCATACCGGCGGGCGGAGAGGCGTCAGGCAATGGGCCCTGCCAGAAGGTGGGCGGCTGAGAGGAGGTCATGCATAAATAGTATGAGCTCGGATTATCCGAGTCAAGAGCAATCGGGTTGAACCACCGCAGACGACGATCATCCCCTCGACCGCCGCGACCCGGCCGAGGCGGCGACGAGGGTGTCGACCAGTTCCTCCGCCGTGGTGTGCCACTTGTCGGCCGAGAGATGTCCGCTCAGCTCCATGCCGGCGATGCCGTGAGCGCTCGTGAGAAGGAGCGCCCCAAAACGCCGTGCGTCATCCGACCCGACCAGTTCGCTGACGATTGCGAGAAACTCGTCCTGAGCGAGCGAAGCCGCTCGGACTGCTGTGTCGGGATCGCCTCTCGGCGTGCTGAACATCAGACGGTAGAGGTGCGGTTGCGTTCTGCCGACGCGGATGAGGGACAGCAGGGCGGTTCGCACGTGGTCCTCCGGCGCGCCGCCGCGGTCGCGGACCCCGTGGAGGTCGGATGCGAGCCACTCCCACTTCTCGGCTGCCACCACGGTGAGCAGACTCTCCTTATCAGCGAAGTGCCGGTATGCGGCTCCCCGGGAGACCCCGGCCCGCGCCCCGACGTCGCGCAACGTCACGGCTTCCGGACCTCCGGCGTCCAGCAGTCCGGCAGCCGCGTCGACGAGCGCACGGCGCGTCGCTGCGGCGGACTCGCTTCGCGAAACCATCATCCGTCCACTCTACAGTTGACATTGTCATCTGCGGTGTTACGGTAGCCAGATGACAACGTCAACATCAATGTCCCCCCTCGCCGTCGTGTCGGGAGCTTCGACGGGGATGGGAGCCGCGGCCGCCCATGAACTTGCTCAGCGCGGGTATCACGTCATCGCCGGCGTCCGCCGCGACCGCGACGGCGACGCCATCCGTCAGCAGGGCATCGAACCGGTGATCCTGGACATCACCGAACCCGACCATGTCGCCTCCCTGCGAGACCGCATCGCCACCGATCCACACGGGCGCCCGCTGAGAGCGCTGGTGAACAACGCCGGCATCGCCATCAACGCCCCGGTTGAGGCTCTCCCGCTCGACGAGTGGCGCCACCAGTTCGAGGTGAACCTGTTCGGCCACATCGCCGTCACGCAAGCGCTCCTGCCCGCCTTGATCGAGTCGACTGGGCGCGTCGTCAACATCAGCTCGGTCGGCGGAAAGATCGCCATGGCCACGTATGGTGCCTACGCGGGAGCGAAGTTCGCGTTAGAAGCGGTCAGCGACTCGCTGCGACGCGAGCTCGGCCCTTTCGGGGTGCACGTCATCATCGTCGAGCCTGGCGCGGTTCGAACCGAGATGTCGGCGAGGGGCATCGCGACAGCCAACCAGCTCGCCGCCGGGATGACCGAGCAGCAGAGCGGACGGTACGCCGCGCTCGTGCAGGCCGTCACGGCGCAAGCCGCCGCGTTCGGCGAGGCCGGCCTCCCTGCAGAGAAGGCGGCTCGAGTGATCGTGCGGGCGGTGATGGACCGGCGCCCCCGCACCCGCTACACCATCGGTCGTGACGCGGCCGTGCTCACTCGGATGGCCCGCTTGCTCCCCGATCGTGCCCTCGACCGCCTGCTCGCCGCCAACCTGCGACCGCACCTGCCTGCAACGGCCGTTTGACGTCGGGCCTATCCCCGAGGCCCCGGCCGGTCTCACCGCAGCAGGGACAGCCGATCCCGCGGCGATGGGTAGCGGCTCAACGCGGCAAGCTCGAGAGCCGGCGCCGACTCCCAGGAGGGTCGGCACCGGCTCAACGGGTGTAGCGGCTACCAGTGCCGGGTCACGAGTCCGTTCCCGTCGTCACGTCGACCTTGCCGCCGCGGCGACGGCGGAGGAAGAGCATGACGCCGCCGAAGAGGATTCCCAGCACCGCCACCCCGCCGAGCGTGGTGAGCAGCGGGCCATCCACGCCGGTGTGGCCGAGCGCCTTCACCGAGGCATCGGTCGCGCCGGTCGTGCCGGTGCTACCGTCTCCAGGAATAGCCGCCGCGAGCACCCGGAACGGGATAGATGCGGGAACCGCTGAGACGTCACCCGTCGCGACGATCTCGTGGGCGCCGACCGGAACGTCCGGCAGCGCGAACGTGAGGCTGAAGGCACCCTGGCGGGAAGCCGTCGCCGTGCCCACGACCACGGGGTCGGAGTGCACCTCGACGGTGACCTTCTCGCCCGGAGCGTAGCCTTCACCCAGCACCGTCACCGCATCACCCGCGCGGGCGGAGCTCGCATCGGAGTGCAGTTGCGGCGTGTAGACCGGCTCGACCGGCTTGGGCACGACGTTCACGGTCACGGTTGCCGGCATCTTCGAGGAGCCACCCGTCGCGATGATCGGGTAGATGCCCGGGTCGAGATCGCCCGGCACCGTGATGGTGAGAGCGACGTGGCCCTTCGCGTCGGCCTCGACCGTCTTCGAGACCGGCGTCGGCGTCTGGAGCACGACCGTCACCGACTCGCCGGGCTTGAACCCGTCGCCCGTCACCGACACATCGGAGCCCGCGAGCACGTCGTCGGCGGGATCCACCTCGAGCGTGGTCTGGTACACCGGCGCCGCGGCGATCACAGCCTTGAGCGAAAGCTGCGTCGTCTTCGCAGGCGTCGCGACCGTCACCGAGACGGTGTAGCTGCCAGCGACCGCGTAGGTGTGACCACCGGTGGCGGCGAGGCCGTCTCCGGATGCCGCCACATCGGCGTCTTCCGTAACGGTGCCGTCACCCCACTGAACGCGAACGATCGGAGCATCCGCCGCCGCATCAGTCTGGGTGATGCTCGCGAGGGTGGCCTCGACGGGCTCGCCCGCGGTTCCGGTGATGTCGGCACCAACCTTCGCGTCGAAGCCGGCGTCGGGCTGCGTGCCGTTCGACGCGATCGCGAAGACGTGCACGCGACCGGTCACTCCCGGCTCACCCGGTTGTACGGGCATCGTGATGCTCGCGACCGTCTTGCCGTCGGGAATCACGTACGGCACCGTCGAGAAGAAGTACGACGCGGTGTTCGCCGGCGAGGCGCCGACCAGCCGGTACGCCGACTTCACCACCTCGAGGTTGCCGTACGGTGCCGTTGCGCCGGCGTTGCCGCCCTTCGTCCAGTCGCTGAACTGCAGCGGGGTGGTCGCCGAGGTGCCGTCGGTGAAGTTCACCGTCACCGCCGTGTCCTGATTCTTCTCCGTCGCTGCTCCGATGAACGAGAGCTTCGTCGCGCCGTCGCCGAGGTCGACCGCGATGGTCTGACCGGCACCGGTTGCGTTGTCGGGAGCTCCCGCGGGAACGACCGGCAACGTGAAGTGCAGGTCGGTCCCCGGCACGTCGTGCGAGACCCCGGCGGTCAGACCGCCATCCGCCAGTCCCTTGCGGGGGTAGGAGATGCCCTTCGCGTCGCAGTTGCCTCCCACGCCGTCGTCGGCGATGCACACGCTGTCGAAGGCGGCTTGCAGGCCACCCGGCTCGACATACGCGACGGTGATGGGAACGGATGCCGAGAAGCTCGACGATCCGTCGGTCGCGGTGACCTTCGCCTGGTACACACCCGGCTGCGCATAGGTGTGGCGTGCCGAGACCGGGTAGTTGCCGAGCTTGGCGGCCTCGATGGTCGCGGCATCCGCTGGGCTGCCGTCACCCCAGTCGACGCTCGCCGCGTATCCGCTCGCCGTGCCACCCGAGAGGATGCCGAGAGCGAAGTCGCTCTCGACGCTCGAGGTCGCGGTGAGACCCGCGCTCGGGCTGAACGTGAGCGCGTTCGCCTCCGCTCCGCTGCCGTCGGTGAGCAGCTCGATCTCCGCGAGCGAGACCGTGGCGCCGCCCGCGGTCACCCGGAGGCGGAACTGCTGGAAAGCACCCGGATTCGCGATCTTGAACGGAACCGTCTGGTTGCGGTTGGCGAAGGTGCGGCCCGAACGCGCGTCGACCTCGGTCCAGGTGGCGCCGTCGTTGCTGCCCTCGAGCGTCCACGCCGAGGCGTCGGCATCCGCCGTCGCTCCCGAGGTGATCGTGTAGAAGGTCGGCTTCTGCTTGGCGCCCTTGTAGGCGACCGTCACCGCGGGTGTGGCGTTCGCGAAGGTCACCTGGGTGCGCGAGTCGTTGTCGGCGAGCGCCGCGACGTTCTCGCCGCCCGCGCTCGTGACCGAGGCGAGGGAAGCATCCGTCGAGTCGACCAGCGGGGTGGCTACCTTGTCGTCCGTGGTGAGCGAGGGCAGACCGCGATCCTTCCCGGTGCCCCACGCACTCGGCTGCGACCCCATGGTGAAGTCGAGCGTGCCGCCTGCGGTGAGGATGCGCGAGTCGATCGAGGGCGACGGGTGGTCTTCGCCGTTGACCCGCACGGACTGAACGTAGATGTTCTTCGTGCTGGTCTCGGGCGCGTTGATGACGAGCGACTTTCCGTCCTCGAGCTTGACGGTCGCCTTCGTGAACAGCGGGGAGCCGAGCACGAGATTGGTCGAACCGGTCTGCATCGGGTAGAAGCCGAGCGCGTTGAAGATGTACCACGCGCTCATCTCGCCGTTGTCCTCGTCGCCGGCGTAGCCCTGGCCGATGCCGCCACCGGCCCACGAGCGCTGGAGCGCCTCGCGCACGACGGCCTGAGCCTTGGCGGGTGCGCCTGCTTCGTTGTACATGAACGGAATGTGGTGGCTCACCTGGTTGCTGACGCCCCACTGCCCGTAGCGTCCGTCCCGGGCTTCGGCCTCCTCGTGGATGCTGCCGAGCGAGGTCTCCGGGGTGGAGAAGAACGCGTCGAGCTTGTCCTCCAGAGCCTTGTCACCGCCGTAGAGGTTGGCGAGGCCGTGCGGGTCCTGCGGCGCGTGGAAGGCGAAGTTCCAGCCGTTGGTCTCGGTGTACGGTCCCCACCACGACTTCGGGTTGTACTGCGCCGCCGGGGTGGCGAAGCTGCCGTCGGCGTTCCGGGCCTGGAAGAACGAGATCGACGGGTCGAACATGTTCACGTAGCCGGTGGCCCGGTTGAGGTAGTACTCGCTCTCCTCGCTCAGTTGAGCCGCGCGGTCGGCGGGAACAGTCGGGTCGGCCGCGAGCTTCGCGGCCATGTTGCCGATGCCGAAGTCGTTGATGTAACCCTCGGCGCCCCACGACACGCTCTCGCCCTGCGAGGCCGGTGTGTAGCCGAGGAACAGTGACGTCGCCAGGCCCTTGCGGCCCACACTGTCGTTGCTCGACGGTGTGGTGGCGTTCTTGACGGCCGCGTCATAGGTGGAGAGCCGGTCGGGCAGGTCGACGCCGCGCAGGTACGCGTCGGCGAAGGCGACGTCGGAGCTCGTGCCGGTCATGATGTTGGCGTAGCCGGGCGAGGACCAGCGGGCGATCCAGCCGCCATCGCGGTACTGCTGCGTGAAGCCGTCGACGAGCTGGGCTGCGACCTTCGGGTAGAGCATCGAGTAGGCCGGCCACACCGTGCGGTAGGTGTCCCAGAAGCCGTTGTTGACGTACATCGTGCCGTCCACGATCTTCGCCCCGGTCTGGGTCGCGGTGCTCGCGCGGGTCTGCGCCGACACCGGGCTGGCGTATTTGTAGACGGGAGCGGCGGAGGTTCCGGTGTTCTCGAACTGCGAGTTGGGGTACACGTTCAGCCGGTAGAGGTTGCTGTACAGCGTCCGCAGCTCGGTTTCCGATGCGCCCTCGACCGCGATGACGCCGAGGCGATCGTTCCAGGCAGCGCGGGCGGCATCGTGCACCGCGTCGAAGCTCGACGAGCCCACCTCCAACGCGAGGTTCTTGGCGGCCTGGTCCACGCTCAGCAGCGAGGTCGCGAAGCGCAGCTCCACGGTCTTCTTCGCACTCGTGTCGAAGCTCGCGTACTGCGTCATCGCGCGACCGTCGGCAGCCTTGCCGGTCGCGGTGGGCGTGGCGTCGAACCGGCCGGAGACGAACATGCGCGTGCGGCCGGTGTCGCCCGCTGCACCGTTTTCCACCCAGCCGGTGACGGTGCCGTCGGCCGCGATGGAGAAGCTGCCGTTGTCGTTGGGGCCGTCGAGCACGACGCTGTTGGCCGCGCCGGTAAAGGAGAAGCGCATGATCGCGGCGTGATCCGTCGGTGTCATCTCAGCGGTGACGCCGTTGTCGAGACCGACCTTGTAGTAGTCCGGCTGCGCCGTTTCGTTGTCGTGGCCGAAGGTGGCCGCACGCGAGTGCCAGTTGCCGTTCGGTGCCCCTGCTCCGGCGACGGGCATCACCGAGAACAGGTTGCGATCGCCCATCCACGGGCTCGGCTCGTGCGAGATGCCGAGTCCCTCGAAGCGGGTGCGGTTGGCATCCGTATTGTCCTGCTGCCAGGAGTACTCGCGCGAGGTGTTCTGCGCGTTGGTGACCGGTACCAGGAAGTTGAACCCGTTCGGAATCGACGTGATGGCCTCGTTCGAGCCCCGCGAGAACGCGCTCGACGAGTTGGTGCCCCGCCGGGTGTCGACGTAGTGCGTGAGGCTCGATCCGTCGATGGTGGCGGGCGCCGCCACGACGGAGATGTCGTCGATGAAGCCGCCGAACGACGTGGCCGCGGATCCGCCCGGGTTGTCGTAGGAGAACTGCACGGCGGTGATGGTCTTGCCGGCGGCGACGGTGCCGAGGTCGACCTGTACCTGGTTCCACTGGTTCGGGTAGAGCACCTTGCCCGCGCCCTGTCCGCGCGCGGTCGCGTCGATGCCGTAGACGTCGGTGGGCTTCAGGTCGCTGAGCTCGGTGCCGTCGCTGAAGCGCAGATTGACGGCCGAGTAAGTCGACGGGTACTGCAGGTCGTTCGCCGTGAGCTCGGGGAAGATCAGGTACGAGAACCGGGTGCGCTGGCCGACGGAGATGTTCACGTCGAACAGGCGGTTGGTGACGGATGCCGGTCCGTCGCCGGTGTGCTGGCCGCCGAAGCGGAGCGAGTGCGCCCCGGTCCATCCCACGCGGGCCTTCATGTTGTAGCCGGCACTCGGGCCGGTGCCGACCGTCGTCGTGACGGGGGCGGCGGGGGCGTTCGGGTCGTCGGCGGCGACCAGGTCCCAGTCGGAGAGCTGGATGAGGCCGCCGGAGTGGTTCTGGATGCCGTCGAGGCGGTAGTAGCTGTAGCTGCCCGGCGTTTTGATGGTGAACGACTTCTTCACCTTGCGGTCGGCATCCGCCCAGGTCTGGTTCGTCTGCGTGTCCAGTTCCGTCCACGTGGCTCCGTCGTTCGAGCCCGTGAGCACCCAGTTCTTGGGGTCGCGCTCTGCAGCGTCGCCGCCCGAGGTGAGCGTGTAGGTGACGGCGGTCGTCGACGCGGCGAGCTGGTACTGCAGCCAGCCGGTCGGCGTGAACACGAGCCACTTGGTGTTCGGGTCTCCGTCGGCAACCCATACCGCCGCCTCGCCGGGAGGGTTCTCGCCGCTCGCCGTGACCGTGGTGACGCTCGGGAGCAGGCTGCCGCCGCTCGCGCCGTGCACGTTCTGCTGCAGCGGGGCGTCATCGGCCCCGAGCTCGACCTGGTTGGCGAAGGGTGCAACGGCCTCGCCCTGCTCGAACGAGGTGGACCAGTCCGTGTTCTCCGCGGCAGCCGCCGACGAGGCCACGGCGAGCGGAAGGGCCGCTGCCACGAGGGCTCCGGCTACCAGCGGGGCGGTGTATCGGCGCAAGAGGGACTGCACTCGAGAACGGATGGGAAGGATGGTGCGCTCCGGCATGCGGGGGCCTTTCGACACTGAAACGGCAAGGGGAGAAACGCTCGGTCGGCGTTCACCGGTCACGATAATCGCCGTGGGGTCCATATGTCAACGTTGTCCTATACCTTTTACGGGGTGAACGCCGTCCCGCTGGGGGTGATGCGCGACGTAAACCGACGCCGGAGGTCGAAGTCGGCGTGTCCGTTCTGACATCGATGTCTCATTGCTCGGTCGTCCAGCTATCCTGTCCTCATGACCTCGCCTTCTCCGCGCGTCCGTGCGACCATGAGCGATGTCGCCGCCGCGTCGGGGGTCAGCCTCAAGACGGTGTCGCGGGTGGTGAACGGTGACGGATACGTGAGCGCCGAGACTCTCCGATCCGTGCGGGCGGCCATCGACAAACTCGGATTTCGCCGCAATGAGTTCGCCAGACAGCTCAGGCAGGGCACGACCTCGACCATCGGGTTGGTGCTCGAGGATGTCGCCGATCCGTTCTACTCCGTGCTCACCCGTGCCGTCGAGGACGTCGCCCTCGAGCATGACTACCTGCTGTTGTCCGCATCGTCGGCCGAGGATTCGGCTCGCTCTCGCCGCATCATCGAGTCGTTCTCGTCGCGAGGTGCCGACGGCCTCATCGTCGCGCCGGCGCGCGGCACCGATCCCGCGTTCATCCAGGCCGAGCTGGACGCCGGCTGCTCGATGGTGTTCGTCGACCGACCGATGCCGGGCATCCGCGCCGACACGGTCCTCGCCGACAACCGAGGGGGAGCCGCCGTCGGCACCGCGCACTTGATTGCGAACGGTCATCGCCGCATCGCCTTCTTCGGAGACGCGCCCACGGTCTACACCGCCGCCGAGAGGCTCGCGGGTTACCGGGAGGCGCTTATTGCAGCGGGGATCGATCCTGTCGACGACCTCGTCATCATGGACCCGCCCCTTTCCGACAGGAACGCCGAAGCGATCGACGCGGTTCAACGTCTCGATGACCCGCCGACGGCGTTCGTGACGGGAAACAACCGGTGGAGCGTGCGGCTTCTGCGCCACCTGAAGGAACGCGGCATCCGCCCGCTGCCCGCGGTGGTGGGCTTCGACGACTTCGAACTCGGCGACGTGCTCGACCCCGCCATCACCGTGATCGCGCAGGATCCGGCGGCGATGGGTCAGCTGGCCGCCGAGCTGCTGCTGCGGCGGGTCTCCGGAGACGAGCGACCGACGCAGCACGTTCGGCTCGAGACACGGCTCATCGCGCGCGGTTCGGGCGAGATGCCCGGCCCGTTTTCCGGGAGATGAGGTGGGTCCCACCCTCGCCGGGCGGTGAATTGTGCGGCGTCATCGAGCCCCCTCGCTCGTCGCCGCACGATGCGCCTTCCCCGGCTGCACGAGGCCGACGGGCTTCACCGAGGCGCACCACATCGCCTGGTGGGGGCGAGACTGCGGGCCGACCGACATCTCCGACGGAGTGCTGCTGTGCTCGTTCCACCGCCACGTCATCCATCGTGACGAGTGGCGGATTCGGGTCACGGATGGCCGGGTCCAATTCATCCCGCCCCCTCACATCGACACCAGTCGAAGACCGCGGGCCGGCAACAGTACGGCCCGGAAGCTCGCCCTCATCAGACGACGTTCACCGCCGGGAGGAGCCCGACTCATCGCCTGACCGGCCAGGATCGGGCCATCACATGAAGGCGCCGCCGGGTCCGCGTCTGGCTGGCCAGGATCGGAGCATCACGAGGTGACGCCCGCTTGCCTCAGGTCAGGTGATCGAAGTCGCCGCGGGTCCATGCCGCGTGGCGCTCGGCGGATCGCTGAACGATGGCCCGCGCATCGGTGGCGATGACGGTGTCGAAGTTGCCGTAGAGCCGGTCGAACTCGAGCGCGGTCACGCGGCTGGCCACCCGCTCAGCCACGGCGCCTGAGAGCGGAAGTGGGTTCGGAAAACTGCGCATGAAGCTGACGGAGACGCGGTCGGCGTTGGCGAAGATCGAATCGCTGCTGAGCAGCACACCGCGCCCCGAGGCGCCGTGGGCCCAGTGCAGCACGGCGCTGCCCGGAAAGTGGCCGCCCGTCTGCACGAGCGTGACGCCCGGGAGCAGTTCTCGCTCGCCCGACCACGTCGTGATCGCGGGGTCGGTGCGGGCGACCCAGTGCGCATCCGCTTCGGCGACCAGAACAGGTACGCCACCGAGGGCGCGGCTCCACTCCACCTGCACGCCGTACATGTGCGGATGGCTCGCGACGATCGCCACCACCTCGCCGACTGCCCGTACTCGAGCGACGGCGTCGTCGTCGACGTAGCCGATCGGGCCCCAGAGCACGGAGCCGGCATCCGTTCGCACCAGTTTGCTCGTTTGGCCGATGCCGACTCGCGGGTCGGAGGTGATGCCGAACAGGTCGGGCTCGAGCTCGCTCACGCTCACCCGGGTTGCGGATGCGCGCAGTTCGGCCAGGGTGGTCCATCGCTGGCCTTCGCGCGGCACCCACTGGCGTTCGTCGGCGCAGATGGTGCACACGGCCTCACGCTCGGAGTGCTCGACCGCACAGGTGGCGCAGATCCAGAAGTCTGTCGATTCATCGATCGAGTCGTGCTGCCCGGGGTTCTGCTCTGAGCTCATGCGTCCATCGTGCCGCTTCGCCAGTGGGGACGCACCCTGAGCTTCGAGCGGGATCAGAAGGCCGGACAAACTACCTCACAGGGCGTCGACGGCCGCGAGGATCTCCGCGGTCTCCGTTCTGGTGGTGTAGTCGACGTGGACGTCGGCGAATCGGATGGTCTGGTCGCGCTCGATGACGAGCACGGTCGGGAACGGGATGGCGGGCGTGTCGTCGGCGTTGCTGTCCTTCACCGCGAATCTGAGGGCGGCGTGCGCCTGCTGCGCCTCGTGGCTCGGCGCCGTCACGATTCCGAGCGCAGTGGCGAGGCGATTATCGGGATCGGAGAGCACCGTGGAGCCGAGGTCGCCGTTCGCGACCGCCGCGCGCGAGCCGTCGGCGTGCTGCGGGCTGATAGCGATCAGGGCGACGTCGCGCTCGGCGAGGGCGGGAGCGAGGGTCTCGTTGTAGTGGTTGAGAGTCAGGTTGCAGTACGGGCACCAGGCGCCGAGGTAGAAGACCAGCACGGCGGGTCGGCCGGCCGCGACCTCGGCGATCGTGGTCTCGGCATCGTCGATGGTTTCGGAGGGGGACGGATGCCAGTGAGTCGCCGACCCGAACGGTTCCGGCGGGCACTCCGTTCGCCATGGCACGCGGGGCGAACGCTGCCGGAGCGGGGGTTCCCGCATCCTGCCCGGCTCATCGACGAACGCCGCAGACGCTTTCTGTTCGACTGTCGATTCTCGAGGTGCGTGCGCGTCGGGTTAGTGAGTGGTCCGAACGGAGGGCCATGCCCGACCGACAGGAGAAGACGTCATGAACATGAATCGACAGAACGACACCGCAGCCATCACGAAGGTGCTCGCCGACCAGTACGCCGCATGGGCGAACGGCGATGCAGACGCCTTCGTCATCGATTACGCCGAGGGTGCCACCGTCATCATGCCGGGGACGTATCGGCGGAATCGCGAGGAGATCCGCGCGGGCATGGCCGACAGCTTCGCCAGCTATCTCGCGGGATCGACCGTTCGCGACGAGGTTCAGGACATCCGCTTCCTCGATGCGGATAACGCGATCGCCATCAGCCGAGCGGGCGTCCTCTTCGCCGGCGAGATCGAGGTGCCCACAGGTCGGTTCATCAACGCGACCTGGGTGCTCCGGAGGCAGAACGAACGGTGGCTGGTCGAGGCGTACCACAACAGCCCCGTCGCTGCCGGCTCGCTATAGCCGCTGACTCAGCCGTGCCGTCGACATCCTTACCCCACCATGAGTTGAATGGGTCCGACTCGGAAATCGCGCTAATGACAGGGAGTGACATGCCGAAGTATCTAATCTTGGTCTTCCGGGACGAGCAGGTCGAGCAGGCCGGCTTCGGTGAAGCGGTGAGCCCCGACTACCTCGCCTTCATGGACAGGCGGGCGGGCGCTCTTCTCGGTGGGGCCGCGCTCGAACCGACGTCTAGCGCAACATCGGTGCGCGCAGATGGTTCGGGCGGTTTCGTCATCACGGATGGCCCCTTCGCGGAATCCAAGGAGGCTCTAGGGGGCTATTACCTGATCGAAGCGGCCGACCTGGATGAGGCACTCGCGATCGCCAAGGAGGTTCCGGCCCCACGCGGAGGGGTGGAGGTGCGGCCCGTGTGGGCGGTCAGCTGATGCCCGAGATCGCCAGTTCGGAGGTCGCCGCGGCGGTGGCGGATGCCCACCGCCGCGAATGGGCCTTTGTGCTGGCAGCCACTGTCCGGGTGGCGGGCGATCTCGATTCTGCTGAGGAGGCGGTGCAGGATGCCTACGCCAGCGCCCTCGCGACGTGGGGCTCGCGCGGCATCCCCGACAACGTCGGCGCCTGGTTGACGACGACAGCCCGGCGGCGCGCGCTCGACGTGCTCCGGCGCAACGCGACCGCTCGGGGTGCCCTTCCGAAATTGTTCGAGCCGCTTGGCGAGACCGACACCGATGCGCCCGATGTGCCCGACGATCGGCTCCGGCTCATCTTCACCTGCTGTCATCCGGCCCTCTCCCGAGAGGCGCAGGTCGCGCTGACCCTTCGGCTCGTCTGCGGTCTGTCGACGGATGACGTCGCGCGCGCCTTCCTGGTAGCCGAACCGACGATGGCCGCGCGCATCACGCGTGCCAAGCAGAAGATCACGAAGGCGCACATCCCGTACCGGATTCCCTCTGCCACAGAGTTGCCGGAGCGGCTCGATGCCGTGCTGAGCGTCGTGCACCTGGTGTTCACGAGCGGTCACTCGTCGCCGTCCGGCGCAAACCTCATGCGTCGTGACTTGGCGGAGCGCGGCCACGAACTCGCGCGGCTGCTGCGGCGTTGTTGCCCGACTCGAGTGAGGTCGCTGCTCTGCTCGCCCTCATTCTCCTGACGGATGCGCGGCGCGATGCGCGGATCGACGCGACGGGGCGATTGGTGCTCCTCGCCGATCAGGATCGCGCTCGCTGGGACCACGGCGCCATCGGCGAGGGGGTGGCTCTTCTGCGCGACGTTCTGGCCAAGCGCAACCCAAGCCGCTTCGCCCTGATGGCCGCGATCGCCGCCGTGCACGACGAGGCACGCCGCTGGGACGATACCGACTGGCACGAGATCGTGGGCCTTTACGACCTGCTTCTCCAGACCTGGCCCTCACCGGTGGTCGCGATGAACCGGGCGATCGCGGTCGGGTTCGCCGTCGGTCCGAGCGAGGGCCTCGCCGAGCTCGACAGCCTCTCGACCGACCCGCTGCTCGCCCGATACGGCTACTTCGCCGCAGCCAGGGCGGATTTCCTGAGGCGGCTGGGGCGCACCGACGACGCGAGGGTCGCCTACGACGAGGCCATCATCCTCACGGACAACGCCGTCGAACGCGACTTCCTCGTCGAGGCGCGGGATTCCTCGAGACGGAATCGGGCGGCGGCGAGCGGATGACGGTTCGCGCGCTCGCGGTGGGAGCGGAGGGAGCGGTGGGAGCGGCTGCCCGCCTCAGCCCCGCTCGCCCTCCACGCGCTCGCGGTGCCGCTCGGTGATGTCGGTGATCGTCGACAGGTAGTCGCGCATGAACGTCAGCTGCTCCTCGCTCAGTTCGGCGAGGAGGGGAGCTCCGGCTGCGACGAGGGGGCCGTAGTAAGCCCAGGTCTGGCGGCGGCCCTCATCCGTCATCTGCACGAGAACCTGGCGGCGATCGGTGGGCGACGACGTGCGCTCGATGAGTCCTCGGGCGACAAGCCGGTCGACCAGCGCCGTCGTGGCGGCCGGACGCAGGCCGGTGGCGACGCTCAGCTGGCCGGCGGTGAGGGGGCCCTCGGTCAGCCAGTCCAGGCAGCGCAGGTCGGCGGGACCGAGGCCCATGGCTCTGCCGACCTCGTCGTCGAAGGCCTGCACGCTGCGCTGGTAGCGCTGCAGGGCCTGCCCGAGTTCGCCGACGAGCGTTTGACGCGAGGCATCCATCGAGGTATTCTTTCGATAATCGAAATGTTCGGATATTGCAATAAAAGGATGATACGCGAATGAAGGCTCTCATCGTCGGGGGAGGAATCGCCGGTCCCGCCACGGCGCTCGCGCTCGCGAAGGTGGGCGTCGAATCCGTCGTGCTGGAACGCCGAACGGATGCCCAGGCCGACGACGGCTCCTACTTCTCGCTGGCACCGAACGGGGTCGACGCGCTGCGCGTTCTCGACGTCTTCGACCTCGCACGCGACGACGGCTTCCCCACCCGCACCAACCGCATGGTCGGGGCCACGGGTTCCTTCCTCGGCGCGTTGTCACTCGGCCCTTCCCTCGACGACGGATGGGTGGGCCTCACCATGAAGCGTCCGCACCTGGCATCCCGTCTCGCAGCTGAGGCGAGCCGCCGGGGAGTGGATGTTCGCACGGGCGTGAGCGTGACATCCGTCGGCGACCACGGTGACCACGTGAGCGCCACGCTCGACGACGGCACCGTGCTGCGCGGGGACATCCTGATCGGCGCCGACGGCGTGCGCTCGCTGGTGCGCACGGCCATCGACCCGACGGCGCCACCCGCGCGCTACGTGGGGCTGACCAACTTCGGCGGCATCACCCGTGCCACCCCGCTCGCAGCCGACCTCGTGCCCGAGGCGTGGGAGTTCGTCTTCGGGCGTCGGGCGTTCACGGGGGCGCATCCGACTCCGGATGGGGACGTGGTCTGGTTCGTCAACGTGCCCGAGCCAGCAATCGCGCGCTCGGTGAGAGCAGCGACGACCGACGACGAGTGGCGCGCCAAGCTGCTCGAGCTCGTGGCCGATGACGCTGGCCCGATGCGCGAGCTCATCGCCGGGGGAGAGCTCGAGCTCGCGGGCGACAACACCTACGATCTGGGCCACACCCCCGTCTGGTCGCGCGGCCGCATGATCGTGATCGGCGACGCGGCCCACGCGCCGTCGCCGAGCTCGGGCCAGGGCGCATCGCTCGCGCTCGAGGATGCCGTCGTGCTGGCGCAGTCCATCCGCGACACGTCATCGGTTCAGGATGCTTTCGCCGCATTCGAGAAGGCCCGCCGCGAACGGGTGGAGAAGATCGTGGCGGCCGGCGCACGGTCCAGTAGCTCGAAGGTGCCGGGACGCATCGGGCGGGTGTTCCAGGACGCGATCCTGCGGCTCGTGTTCCGCTACGCCGTGACCGAGTCGCGGGTGGCGTGGATCGGCGGCAGCCGCATCGACTGGGATGCTCGCGTGGCGTGATCTGCCCGCTGGTCCGGGCCGGCGGCCGATTCTGGCTGATCGTCTAGTCGACGAGCAGCGTGTACATCTTCGCGAGGACGCCGTTCTCGACGAGGCCGATGTCGATGCCCCGGACGACGGGAGGCTGGCCTTCCGGGCCGAAACTCCATTCGAGGTAGCCGAGGTCCTGGGCCCGACGAACGGGACCACTGGCGGTGAAGAAGAACCCGGGAGCACCGTCGAGGAGCTTCTGGGCCTTGGCGTTCACCGCGTCCCGTCCCACGACGGTTTCCTCCGGATCAGAGAAGACCACGTCGGGCGCGTAGGTGCGAGCGATTGCCTCAGCGCGCCGTTTCTCATCGCGCTCGCCGAAGACCTCGAGGAGGTTGGAATTCATCAGCGTCTCGAGGGGCGTGGTCATGGTCGTTCTCCCGTTCGCTCAGTGATGTCACGACGACGGTATTGCATCGGCCCTCGCTAGCGGCCTCGTCATCGACGAGAATCGCTCACTTTCGTTGCGCGTTTGACGTCTTGCATCCCACCGGCCCGCCGATCGCCGCTAGGTTCCCGGTACCACAATGCCCTTGAGGGGAAGGACACCATGCCCACCATCACGTCGAAGATCCTTGCGTCCGCCACAGTGGCGGCCGCAGCCATAGCGCTCTCAGCGTGCGCCTCCGGCACCGCATCGAGCCCGACGCCGACACCGACACCCACCAGCTCGCCCACCTCGACTCCGACCAGCACCCCGTCGGGCTCAGCGCAGGGCATCGACTGCAACACGCTCCAGCCCGAAGTCGCTTCCGCCATCACCGCGCTGGACTCGACGCTGGCCCTGCAGAACGCGCCCTCGCCGGACGAGGGCACCTACGCCGCCACGATCCTCAACGACGGCGGCGTCTTCTGCCAGTGGTCCGGCTCGGGAGCAGTGAGCACGGTATCCGTGGCGCTGGTGAGCCTCGACCCCTCTGACCTCGCTGCGGCACAAGCGAAGGTCGCGGCATCGTCGACGCCATCCGACGTCCTCGGGGGCGCGACGGATGCGCCTGCCTATGTCGCGAACAGCGGTGGCACTGCCAGCGGCGACATCGAGGTGTTCACTCAAGGCGGCTTCTGGATCTCGACCACGTCGCCGGCCTTCGCCACCCCGAATGCCGCGAAGGACCTGCTGCAGGCGATCCTCCAGGCGTTGCCCTCCGGCTGAGCCCGCGCGCCCTGGCGGCTGCGCTACTCTCGCGCAGCCGCTGGGCGCACCGCCATCCGTCGGCAACCTGATGTCGCGCCTGCCTCGCCGGGCCATCAGCGTCACTCCCATAGCTAGGAGCGCAGCAGCAATCAGCCCGGGAATGGTAAGGGCGGAGGTGTCGCATCCGGAGCGGGCCTGATCGCTAGGATTGCCGGGCGCCCGCCGATACTCGCCGGGGCTGAAGGGAATCAGTGGGCTCCCGGGACCGCTCCGAGGTCGCGTCACCGCGTCGATGAGCGCCGCCTGGCTGCTGCGCACCGCGCTGCGACGGATGCGGGACGACGCTCGCCTGCTGCTCGTGGCGCTCGTGCTCGCCGTGACCGCGACGACCGCCATCACCGCTCTCGTGATGCTGGTCGTGGTGGCGGAGCCGGCCGGCCTGCGCGCGACCTTCGCCGCGGCATCCGCGGACCGGGTGGATGTATCGGTCGACGTCGATCGGCCCGCCGTGCCCGTCGCCGTGGTGACGGATGCGGCCACCTCCGCCGTGGGCGAAGACGTGCTGGGCGGCCTCGACGCCACCGCGAGCACGATCGCACTCACCGGCTTCGCGCGCGTGCCGGCGCTCGATCGCGACACCCCGGCGATCGCCTACCTCGGCCAGTACGACGGCATCGCCGATCATGCTGCTCTCGTGAGCGGCACGCTGCCGGATGCCGGGACCGCGAGTTCCGGGGTAGCGGCGGCCGGTATCGACGTGGCTGTGCCGGAAGCCGCGGCATCCTCCCTCGGGATCGCCGTCGGAGATCGCCTGACGGTGAACCCGTCGGGTGGGCAGCCGGTCGTCGTTCGCGTCGTCGGCGTCTTCCGTGCGATCGACCCGGGCGGCGACTATTGGGCGCGCGACCTGCTCACCGGCGCGGGGGATGTGCCCGGCTTTCCCCAGCCCGGCACGACCGTGTACGTGCCCACCCACGCCTTCGGACCACTCGTGGCCGCGCCCGGAGCGCTCGATGCGGCCGCCGTGCCCGTGCAGCGGATCGACCTGCGCTTCCACCCGAGTTTCGCGGGAGTCACGGCCGCCGACCTGCCCGTTCTGGGTGACCGCGTCTCGGAGCTGTCGCAAGCCGTGACGAGGGGGCTGGGCAACATCGCCGACAGCGTCTCGGCGTCGAGCGACCTCGGCGACATCGTGGCACGAGCCTCGGCGAACCTCGTCGTGACCCGGTCGACGGTCGTGGTGGTCGCCCTGCTGCTGCTCGTGGTCGCCCTCGTCGCGCTGGCCCAGACCGCACTCCTGCTCACGGGCAGTCGCACGACGCAGCAGCGCTTGTTCCGTGCTCGCGGCGGGTCGACGAGGCAACTGCTCGGGATGGCGGTCATCGAGGGCCTCATTCTCGCCGCCGTCACGGTTGCGCTCTCCCCGGTGCTCGCGGGAACGGTGTACGCGGTGGTCGCCGCCCGGCCGGGAATGGTCGCCGCCGGGATGCCGCAGGGTGCCGTGGTACCGGCATCCGCGTGGCTCGCCGCGACGGTGGTGGCGGTCGCATTCGTCGTCGTGCCTGCCGCCCCGGTGTTGCGCGCCGACCCCGAGGCCGATCGATCGAGCCGCGGTCGACCGGGCGGCCTCGTGCGCCTCGGCATCGACCTCGCCGTCGTCGTGCTCGCCGCCGTCGCGTTCGTGCGGCTGCTCTCTTATCGCAGTCCAGTCGATCCGCAGGCGGCGTTCGCGATCGACCCCGTGCTGGTCGCCGCCCCCGCGCTCGTGCTCGTGGCCGGCGCACTCGTCGCGACGCACCTGCTGCCGCTCGTCGCCAGGCCGATCGACGCGTCCGCGTCTCGGTCGCGCCGGGCGGTGCTGCCGCTGGCGACCTGGGAGGTGGCACGCCGCACGCGCAGGGCGAGCGCCGCGGTGCTGCTGCTGACCCTCGCGCTCGGGGCAAGCAGCTTCGGCGCGACCTTCCTCGCGACGTGGCGGCAGGCACAGGTGGACCAGGTGGCGCTCGCCCTCGGCGCGCCCGTCGTCGTCTCAGCGGATGCGACGCATGCAGCCGCGCAGCGTGCCGCGCTAGCCGGTGGGGCTGTGGGCGGCCCGAATCCCATCATCCGTCGATCCGGCCTCCTCGCCCCCGCGGGCGCGGACCTGTCGGGCGGAGACTCCTCGTCGGTGGCATCGGTCAGCGTTCTCGGGCTGCCCGAGGATGCCCTGCCGCTCATCCGTCGGGGACGGCTGGGAACGGAGGGTGGCAACGAGGTCGCCGCGGGCCTCGCCTCGACGCGCTCTGTGCCCGTGCAGGGTATCGACCTCGGGATGAGCGCCCGTGGTCTGGCCGCGACGGCGCGCGTCGGAGACCCGGCCGATCCGGTGCCGGGTGCCACGGCACGGCTGTACGCCGTGCTCGAGGACGAGACCGGGCTCGTGAGCACTCTCGACCTCGGTTCGGCCGGCGTCGACGGGCGGGCGGTGGACCTGCGGGCTGTTCTGCCCGGGTCCACGACGATGAGCGGCTCCCGCATGGTCGGTCTGCAGGTCGACGTCTTCGCGAGCGACCCGAACAGCTTTCGACCCGGCAGTCGGCCCCCCGTCGACGTGCTGATGGGGGATGTCGCCGCCCTGACCGGCACGGGCGACGCCGCCGACTTGACGGCGCGACCCCTCGACCTCGCGCCCGCGAACGGCTGGACGGCCTCGTCCAACGTTGCCTTCGGATCGCAGCCCACGAGCGGGGACCCGCCGGCCGGAGCGCAGGTGCGCCTCACGGTCGCGTTGCCCGACGATCTGGCCTCCGAACCCGCCAGCTACGTGCTCGTGGGCTGGCCGAACGTCGCCGGAATCCCCGCCGTCATGACGACCTCGCTCGTCGAACGGTTGGACCTGAGCAGCGGCACTCCGCTGTCGCTGGTCATCGCCGGGTCGCGGGTGCCCGTCGCGCTGGCCGGCTCGACCCCTCTCGTGCCTGGAGCCGTTAGCGACGGCCTGCGCAGGGGAACGGATGCCGGTGCCACCGGCTCGGACGATGACCCGGGCGGCTCCGTCGTCGTGGTCGACCAGGCGGCGTTGTCTCGAGCCCTCGTGCAGGCCGGCCGCCACGGCGACGAGGTCGACGAATGGTGGATCGACGTTCCCGAGGGAACGGGGGAGGCGTATGCGGCCGGGCATCCGTCGCCGAGCGGACGGCAGCCCACGCTCAGCGCCGAGGGCCTCGCCCGCCAGCTGCAGAGCGGACCGCTGCGCATCCCCGCCCAGACCGCCCTCCTCCTTCTGGTCGGGGCGTCCGCCATGCTCGCCGCGATCGGGTTCGCCGTGCACACGACCGTCACCGTGCGCGCTCGCCGACTCGAGTTCGCGCAGCTGCGGGCGATCGGCCTCACACGACGAGCGCTCACCGGGGTCGTCGCGGCCGAGGCGCTCGTGGTCGGCCTGCTCGGCGTGGTCTTCGGCATCGGCCTGGGGGTCGTGCTCTCGCTCATGACCGGTCCGGTGGTCGCCGTGTCGCCGAGCGGCGCGCCCGCGGTTCCCACGGTGATGGTCGTGATTCCATGGCTGCAGGTCGGAGCCATCGCGGTCGGGCTCGTCACCGTGCTCGCCGTCGTCGTGGCGATCGTCGGCCTGGCCCAGCGCTCGGCCGAGCTGTCGCGTGTCATCCGCGGAGCCGCCGAGTGAGCGGGGCTGGCGTGCGATCGAGTCTCGGCATCCGCTGGCGGCGGCTGGTCACCTTCGGCATCGCCCTGCCCGCGCGGCGCGCGGCTCGCGACGTGGGCGTGCTCGCGTGCTGGACAGTGCTGCTCGCCCTGACCGTCGCCGTGGCGATCGGTGCTCCGCGACTCGCCCTGGGCGTGGTCGACGCCACGGCGGCGGATGCGGTCGCCCAGGCCGGGGCATCCGCCGACCTCCTCGTCGAAGCCCGCGTGGCGGCGACGGGCGGCGCGTTCGACGTACCGGTGATCCCGCCCGAGGATATCGTCGCCGTCGCGAAGAGTGTGGCCGATAATCTGCCGCCGACGCTGGCTGCGGTCCACCGCGACAGCACGCTCTCGGTGCTCACCGGGGCGATCCCGACCGAGCCCGTCGCGGGCTCTCCCGCTACCTCGCTGCGGGTGCAGGTGCGCGCCGGCCTGCTGACGGCTTCCGCATCGCGAGCCCTCACGGTCGTCGACGGACGCCTGCCCGCCGACTCGGCCGGTGTAATCGAGGGGGTGGTCTCCCGGTCGACGGCGGATGCCGCGGGCATCGTGGTCGGGACGCGCCTGGGGCTCTCCTTCGCCGGCGCGGTGGGGGCCCAGGTCGAGATCGTCGGCATCGCCGAGGCGCCCGCCTCCTCTGTCGCCGCGTCTCGCCAGATTCCGAGCTCGTTCCGTGCCCCGACGTCGGGCGCCGGGTCGTCGGTGGGGACGACGGTGCTTGTGACCCCGACCGGACTCACGGCGGCCGTGCAGGCGGGCGGCGAACCTGCGACCGCGACGATGCGGGAGAGGGTTCGTCGGCCGGCGTTCACCGCGGATCGCGTCGATGAGGTCGCGCGCGAGTCGCGGCAACTGGAACTCGATCCGTCGTCGCTGCTGCCGAACTCGCCGTACACGATTCAGGCACGCAGCACCTTCGACGACGTGCAGCTCGCCTTCGCCGCGCGTGAGCGTACCGTGCGCGCGCAGTTCGTGGTGCTCACCGTGGGCGTGCTCGCCATCGCCCTGCTCGTGCTCCTCATCATCGGCGGCGTGCTCGTGCGGAGACGGGCGGCGGATGTCGCGCTCGAGCGTGCGCGTGGATCGTCGCTGTCGGCGGTGGCCTTCCGCGCGGCGGGGGAGGCCGTCGTCGTGGGGGTGATCGGCTGCGGCATGGGGCTCGGGTTGGTCGCTGCGGCCGCATCCGCTTCTCGCGCCGCCGCCGCACCGGGCCTCATCGTCGACCCGTCGTGGCTCGTGGCGGCTCTGCTCATCGCTGTGCTCGCCCTGCCGCTGCAGACCGTGTGGCAGGCCTGGCGCGCCGAGGCTGGACGGCGGACGCCTGCGGACCGGCGCGACCGTGACGCCCTGCGTCGCCGCGCGCGAACGGTCCACGTGATCGTCGACGTCGCCGTCGTGCTGCTCGCGGTGGTCGCCGTGATCTCGCTCCAATCCCGCGGGCTCGGCGGTGGCGCGGGCGGCGTCGACCTCGTGGCCGCGGCGGCTCCCGTGCTGGTCGCGGCCGCCGTGACGGTCCTCGTGGCTCGGGTGTACCGCTGGCCGGTCCGGGCAATCGCCGCCGTGGCCCGTCGGTCGCGGGGGGCGTGGGGCCTGCTCGGGGCTGTGCGTGCGGAGCGATCGCTCGCCGTGCTCCCCCTCCTCGCCCTCACGCTCGCGGTCGCCCTCGTCGCGGCTGATGCCGTGCTGGCCGCGACCGTGCGCGCCGGGCAGGAGGACGCGTCGTGGGCGCGGGTGGGCGCCGACGCGCGTCTCGAGGCCAGGGGGGCAGATCCTATCGATGCGGACGTCGCCGGTCGCGTGCGGGATGCGGATGGCGTGACGGGGGCATCCGCGCAGTTCGTCGGCGACAGTGTCGACATCGACCTCGGAACCGCATCGACGCTCGCGACCGTCGTCGCCGTCGATCGGCACTACCCCGACCTGGTCGCCGCCCTGCCCGCTCTACCGGGAGTCGTGAGCCCCACGGATGCCGGCGCGTTCCGCTCCCTGAAGCCGAGCGGTGACGGCCCGCTTCCCGTGGTGGTCGACCGCACGGTCGCCGAACGGCTCGTGAGCGACGACCTCACCATCACGTTCGGCGACATCGACGTGCCCGCCCGCGTGGTCGCAACGGTCGACGATGGCCCGAGCGGATCCGAGTCGGGTCCGTTCCTGTTCGCAGACCTCGACGCGCTCGCCGCTGCCGCGCCGGATGTCGTAGCGGCCGACACCGTGGTCGCCGTCGGTCCCGGCTCCGCGAGGGCCCTGCGGCTCGCGGACGCCGGCGCTGTCACCACCCGTGCGGCCTGGCTCGCCCGCTGGCGCGCTCAAGCGGATGTCGCCGGAGTGCAGGCCGCGATCGGGCTCGGCACCGGCATGCTCGCCCTGTTCGCCCTCGTCGGCTTCGCCGGCTGGATGGCGGGCGGCAGCCGGGAGCGCACCCGATCCGCCGCGCTGCTGCGAACGGTCGGGATGCCGTCGGCGGTGCGGCTGTTCCTCGCGCTCGCCGACGAACTCGCCCTCGTGATCGCCGCGACGATCGGTGGGGTGGTCGCTGCCATCGCGCTGGTCTGGGCGACGACCTCGGGGCTCGGGCTGGGCGCGCTCACCGGCGGCGTCGTCACGCCCGCGCCCGTGGTGCCCTCGGCAACCGTTCCGGTGGTGATCGCGGGCATGGTCGGGGCCGTCGCGATCGGGCTACTGGTCGACGCGGTCGCGACGAGGCGACATCGATCGATCGATGTGTTGCGAGCAGGGGAGACGATATGAGTGTGACGGCACAGGCGAGGATGGCGGCGGCGAGCACGTCGGCGGTGACCACGGCGGCGGCAGCGACCGCCGAGCCGCTGATCGCGTGCGAGAACCTCGTGCGCATCTACCAGACGGCGGATGTCGAGGTGCAGGCGCTCCAGGGTCTCGACCTGCACGTGGCCGCCGGCACGATGGTCGCGATCGTGGGGGCGTCGGGCTCGGGCAAGTCGACGCTGCTCGGTATCCTCTCGGGGCTGGACGCCCCCACCGCGGGTGCCGCACGGGTCGGCAGCTGGGACCTCGTGAGCATGTCGGCATCCGATCGTCTCGCCTACCGGCGCTCGAGCGTCGGCTTCGTCTGGCAGCAGACGGCGCGAAATCTCGTGCCCTACCTCAGCGCCCAGCGGAACGTGGAGCTGCCGATGGGGCTGAACGGCGCCCGCTCGCGGGTTCGGGCCGACCGGGCACGCGACCTGCTGGCATCGCTCGGCCTCGCCGACAAGGCCGGCCGGCGGCCGGGCGAGCTCTCGGGCGGCGAGCAGCAGCGGGTGGCGATCGGGGTGGCGCTCGCGAACGAGCCCGCGGTCGTCTTCGCCGACGAGCCCACCGGCGAGCTCGACACCGCGACGGGCGACGAGGTGTTCGCTGCCTTCCGCCGGGTCAACGCGGAGCGGGGAACGACCGTCGTGATCGTCACGCACGACGCCGCCGTCTCCGACCAGGTGCAGCGCACGGTCGCCATCCGCGACGGCCGCACGTCGTCGGAGGTGCTGCGCAGCACGAGCGTCGACGAGTTCGGCGAGGCGCAGGTGACCGCTCGCGAGTTCGCCGTGCTCGACCGGGCGGGTCGGCTGCAGTTGCCCGCCGGCTACCGGCAGGCGCTCGGCCTCGAGAAGCGCGTGCGCCTCGAGCTCGAAAGCGACCACGTCGGGGTCTGGCCCGAGGACGACGGCGCGCAGGCGGGAGGCGAGCGATGAGCGACGCCATCGTGGTCGTCGACGACCTCACGCGCACCTACTCGAGCGGCGGCGGTGACGTCGCCGCTCTCGCGGGCGTCACCTTCAGTCTTCCGGCGGGAGCGCTCATCGCCCTCGTCGGTCGCTCGGGGTCGGGCAAGACGACGCTGCTGAACTGCCTCGGCGGGCTCGACACGCCCAGCTCGGGGCGCGTCGTCGTCGACGGGACGAATGTCGGCTCGCTCGACGATCGGGCTCGCACCGAGCTACGACGTGACCGGGTGGCCTACGTGTTCCAGACCTTCGGACTCGTGCCGATGCTCTCCGCCGCCGAGAACGTGGGGCTGCCGTTGCGGATGCGCGGCGTGGACTCCCGTGAGCGGGAGGCGCGCGTGGCCGAACTGCTCGACCGGGTCGGGCTGGCGGATCACGCGCGGCAGCGTCCCGCCGAGCTCTCAGGCGGCCAGCAGCAGCGCGTCGCGATCGCCCGGGCGCTCGCCAACGCGCCGAAGGTGCTCATCGCCGACGAACCGACCGGCCAGCTCGACGCCGAGACCGGCGAGTCGATCATGGCGCTGCTCGAGGACCTTGTGCGCACGCAGGGTATGACGGCGGTCATCGCGACGCACGACCTGCGCATCCGGGAGCGGGCCGACGTGGTGCTCGTACTCTCGGACGGACGGCTCGTCGACGGCGGACGGATGCCGGCGGCCGGACGCCACCGCGGCTGACCGTCCCTCACAGCCACTTCTTGTACTTGAACACCGCCCAGAGCCCGACGCCGGTCGCGATCATGAGCAGGATGGCGAAGGGATAGCCCCACAGCCAGTGCAGCTCCGGCATGTGGTCGAAGTTCATGCCGTAGATCGAGGCGATGAGGGTGGGCGTGAACAGGATCGCCGCCCACGACGAGATCTTCTTGACCTCCTCGCCCTGGGCGATGGTCTCCTTGGCGAGCTGCCGACTCTCCTCGCCCTGCGCGAGGCTGGCACTCGACATCCGTCGCATGGCGTCGTTCTGCTCGAGCGAGACGAGGGTGGAGTGCACCGAGAGGGCGTTCTCGAGGAGGGAGCGGCAGGTGTTGACGCGTTCCGTGATGCGGACGATGTGGTCGAGCACGTTGCGGAGGCGATTCTGCACGTCGTCGCCGGTGCCGTAGCGGTCGGCTCCGCGCAGCAGGCCCTGCACCATGCCGGGCAGCGGTCCGATGGCGCGCTGGAACGAGATGACCTGTTCGATCAAGACGGTAGATGCGCTCCGAGAGGGCGGGGTCGACGTTGCCATCGCTGAACAGGCTGTCCTCGACCTGGTCGATGTCCTCCTCGAGCCCTGAGACGACGGGCGCGTATCCGTCGACGATCTCGTCGAGCAGCGCGGTGAGCATGGCTTCGGGGCCTCTGCTGAGAAACTCCGGCTCGGCTTCGAGCGATCGGCGGGCATCGGCCAGGTCGGGACGGATGCCGCGCCGCAGCGTGATCACGAACCGCGGACCGACGAACAGGTGGATCTCGCCGAATTCCACCCGCTCGGAGGCATCGTCGTAGAAGCCCGGGCGCAGAACCACGAACATGGTGTCGCCGTAGCGCTCGAGCTTGGCGCGCTGGTGACCCTTCTGCGCGTCCTCCACGGCGAGCGGATGAAGGCCGAATCGCGCGGCAGCCTCGTCGATCGAGCCGGGGTCGGGGCTGCTCAAGCCGATCCACGCCACGGCGTCAGCCGAGCGCAGGAGGTCGTCGGCCTCCTCGAGTGTGCGCGGACTGGCGGTGCGGTGGCCGCCGACGTAGACGTGGCCGTCGATCGCGGTCATTCGGGTGCGTCCTCGGGGGTGGTGGGTGTTGCAGCCTGATCGCTAACGATGCCGGCGGCAGGTGCCTCGGTGGTTGCGGTGACTTCGCCCGTTGCGGTGGCACCGTCTCCGGTTGCGGGGCCATCGGTGTCGCTGGGGTCAACGCCGGCAGGTGGCGGTGTGGTGGCAGCCTGATCGGCGGCGATGGCATCCGTGATGTCACCGGCTTGGTATCCGTCGGCACCGGGTGTACTGGCGGTACGGATGCCGGAGGTCGGCACCAGGATCTGCTGGATCGCGGGTGCGAGCGTCGCCACGAGCTCCTCCCGGTCCGCGGCGACGAGCGTCGGTACGCCGATGATGCGCCGGCCCGTGACGACCCCCACCAGCATGGAGGAGGCGAGGCCCGCGCGGAGGGCGGCATCGGCATCCGTTCTCTCGCTTGTCCCCTGCAGCAAGCGGGATTGGATGAACTCGCGCAGCTGGTCGCTGGCTTGGTCGTTGACGATAGCGCCGCGCAGCATGGCCATCAGGGGTTCGGACTCCTCGGGCGGCCCCTCCCACGCGCTGAGAGAGGCGCGGACGACGCGCTCGCCGAGGTGCTCGTCAGGTCCTTCGAAGGCGGTGTCGAAGCGCTCGAGCGCCGAGGGCGGGATGGCCATCACGGCCGCGAAGAGGTCGTCTTTGGACCGGTAGAACTGCATGACCTGTGATGCGTCGACACCGGCATCCGCGGCGACGCGTCGGATGGTCGTTGCGGCGAATCCGTCGGCGGCGAAGCGGGCTCGCGCGGCGTCGAGGACGCCTTGGCGGGTGGTTATCGGGCCAGGGCGGCGCCCTCGGCGGGTGGGTGTCTGCGCGTCGGGGCGGCTTGCTGTCGCGGCGGGATGGGCGCTCGTTGATTCGGGCCGTGTGTCGGTGGCCGGTGTCGTCGGCTGCGTGGGTGGGGCCGTGCGCTCAGAGCTCTGGTCAACCGCCATGGGGACGAATCTACTCTCCCGATGATTTGCTCAACGGAGGGTGAGATGGTCGCTTCGCGACGGGGACGGGGCTGCCGCTCCCGATACCGGGCAGTAGCGTTGCCGCATGAGTGATGACGTGCGCAACATCGCCGCTGCCCTCGACGCGATCGCGGATCCGTGGCAGCCTCACCGGCTCGCGACGGTGAACGACTACGACGTCAAGGTCGTCAGGATCGACGGGGAGTTCGTGTGGCACTCTCATCCGGAGACCGATGAGCTCTTTCTCGTGCGCAGCGGTCACCTGACCATTCAGCTGCGGGACCGGGATGTCGAGCTCGGGCCGGATGACGTGTTCGTCGTCCCTCGCGGCCTCGAGCACTGTCCTCGGTCGGACGGCGAGGTGACCGCGCTGCTTTTCGAGCCGCAGGGAACGGTGAATACCGGGGATGTCGGTGGGTCACGGACGGAAGAATTGCGCGAGCTCTGAGGTCACGGGCGTCTCTAAGCTGGCTCGCGTGTCGGCGCGCCCGAAGTCGAACCGAATTCTTGTTCCTATTTCATCCTGCCACGACTTATCCACAGTCGAAGATAATGTCGAGTAAATGTCAGTGGGTCACGCCATGATGGAGGTATGCAAAGCCCCTTGGACGCCTTCGACCGCAGCGTCGCCGCTGCACGCGAGGCGTTCCTCGGTGCCCTGCCTGCGTGGGGAGTGCGAGATTTTGGAGAGGCATTCGAGGGAATGAGCGATCCCGCGCTCTGCGGGGTGGTCGAATCGCTGTCGCAGGTCGCGCGCGTGACCGAGTCGCTGCTCTCAGGTGCGTCGGGGCAGGTCGCCCAGCGTTCCCGGCCGGAGTTGGGCCAGGACGGATTGGCGAAGAAGAACGCGTTCTCGTCACCGCAGGGCATGATCGCCGCCGCGATGGGCAGGTCGGTTCGCGACGCGTCCAAATACATCGCCGTCGGAGAGGCGACGGCCACACAGAGTACCTTCGGCGGAACTCGACGAGAGCCGAGGTATCCCGCCGTTGCAGATGCATTGAGCGCGGGGCGCCTCAGCGTGGTCGTCGCCTCCGGCATCACATCGATGCTCGATCGCGTCACAAGCCGAGCGGATGTCGACATGTTGACGTCTGCCGAGGTGTCACTTGCCACCAATGCCGTCGGCCAGAGTCTCGAGTTCGTCACGACGCTGATCAAGGAGTGGGAGGGCCGTCTGGACCCCGACGGTATCGAGCCACGCGAGGAGGAGCTGCGGCAGTCGCGCTTCCTCTCCGTGAGGGAGGAACGGGACGGCTCGATCGCGCTGAAAGGTCGGTTCGACCCCGTGAACGGCGCCGCGATCAAGCTCGCGGTCGAAGCCATCGTCAGCTCTGAGCTCCGAAAGGCGCGTGACGCATTCGGTTCCTCGAAGGCACGCGGGTTGTGCGAGCACGTCGAGCTCGATGTGGACGGCCGACCGGTTGCCCGGCCCTATGCCGGCAGTGCCCACGAAACATCGGGTGAATCCGCCGCTGACCCCACCGACTTTGCCACTGACCACGGCGGCGTGGACACCTGCAGCTGCGTCGATCCCGACTTCGAGGAGGCCCGCACCATTGGTCAGATGCGCGCCGATGCACTCGCCGACCTCGCCCGACACATCATCGGTTGCGACAGTTCGCCGGTAGCCGCCTCGACAACCCTTGTGATCCGCACAGACCTCGACACGCTCACGAGCTCACTGGGCGCCGCGACCATCGACGGAGTCGATCAGCCGATCTCCGCCCAGACCGTTCGAGCGCTCGCCGCGTCGGCGGGCATCATCCCCGCGGTCATGGGAGGCGCAAGCGAAGTGCTCGACCTCGGCCGCGAGCAGCGTCTGTTCACGCGGGCGCAGAAGATCGCGCTCGCCGAACGAGACGGAGGCTGCACCGCCCCAAGCTGCACGCGGCCGCCGCACCTCACCGAAGCGCATCATGCGAACTGGTGGGATCGCGACCTCGGTCCATCCGACCTCGAGAACGGGGTCCTCCTCTGCTGGTTTCACCACCATCTGCTCCACCGGGCGGAGTGGACCATGAAGATCGTCGATGGACGGGTGTGGTTCATCCCCCCACCCCACATCGACCCCGCCCAGCGACCACGGCCCGGCAACAATCGCCGTCGAACGCTCCGCATCCCGACGCCGGAATCTGCAGCACTGGACGGAAACGCGGCAGCAGCGTGACCCGGCGGGCAGCACCTCGCTCGTCTGTTTGGAGAAAGACGTCGACGCCGGAGCGGGCTACGGGAACGGACACCGTCAGCTTCGCGACACGCCGCGGGGCGACGATCCGTCCTGGCGGCTCAGTGCAGCGTGGGGCGGTAGATGAACTCCTGCGTGCGGCCGTCCAGCGTCTGGGTCTCCACCAGGTCGAGGTCGAAGTCGGCGGCGCCCTCGAACACCGGGTTGATTCCGGTCTGGCCGGTGATGACGGGGAAGAGCGTCAACTGCATGTAGTCGACCAGACCAGCTGCCATCAGAGTGCGGTTCAACGACAGGCTCCCGTGCGAGCGCAACGGCACATCCGACTCCGACTTGAGTCTCGTCACGATGTCGACCGCGTCGCCGCTGACGACGGTCGCGTCGGGCCCGTCCAGCGGCTCGTGCAGGGTGGACGACACGACGGTGGTCGGCTGGTGCCACATCCGTGTCACCCACGGATCCCGCACCTCGGAATCCTCGGTGCTTCCCGCCAGCATCTCCACAAAGTCCCGATAGGTCTGTGCACCCAAGACCATCCGCTGCTCCGTGTCGTACAGCGCGAGGCGCCTCTCGAGCAACTCAGGACCCTGCTTGCCCCAGTAGCCGGTCCAGTCACCGCCGGTCGCGGCGAACCCATCGAGGCTCGAAAAGACGTCGAACGTGTAGGTGGCGGTCATGGCATCCTCCTCGATGCGTCAGCTCAGAGTGGGCCGAGCGTGCCAGCCGGCCGGGTCAGATCGCCAAGCCGGATGCCTCGGTCGCGATCGGATTCGGCTCGGACGGGTCGATCGGGTTCGGCTCGGTCGGGTCGACGGGGTTCGGTTCCGTCGGCTCGGCCGGGTTCGGCTCGGATCCGGGGTCGAAGGTGCCGTCGGGAATAGCGGCGTCGTGGTCGGGTTGGATGCTGCTGGTGAGCTCTGCGTCGGACATGTCTCTCCTCGTCGGTGAGTTGCGATGCTCTCACTCTGCGCCTCCACCGGGCCGCCGCGACAGGGGGTTGCGGGCGCGCTACGAGCGCGGTCGGTCATGGGACGATCGCCGCTCGGGGAGAATGGAGGTCGTGTGACGCCACCGGATGATTCGGGATGCGTCCATCATCCGAGGGGAGGAGGGATATGGCCGACAGGTTCTGGCGCTTCTACGACAAGGCCAACGCCATCGTGCGCACCTTCACGGGACCCGCCCAAGTGGGCATCGGTCGCCCCGAAGCTCCCGAGGTGCGACCCTCCGATCCCGACTGCCCGATCTGCCACCGGCCGATGTCGCAGCACCGGATCGAGCGATTCGCCGACCCGCGCACACCTACCCGGATGCACTGTCCCGTCTGAGCTGGCTTCGCCTGAGCCAGCACGTCCCGCGCGAGACGCTACCCGCGTGGCACCACCATGACGGGCACGCGTGCGGAGTTCAGCACCTTCGACGACACCCCGCCGAGGAGCACCCGACGGGCCGGCCCATAGCCGCGCGATCCGACGACGAGGAGGTCGACATCCGTCGCCTGGAGGTCGGACAGCGCGTCGACCACCGGTCCCTCGACGAGACGGGCGGAGCCATTGACGGATGCCGCAGCCGACACGACGGCGCGCTCGAACTGCGCCCGCTGTTCGGCGGCGAAGCCCGCCTGCTCGCCGAGGGACGGACGCACGAGCGTGTCGGGCAGGACGCTCACCAGCTCGAGCGCGGCATCGGTCTCGTCGGCCAGTGCTCGCGCCGCACCGAGGGCGGCGATACCGTCGGGGGTGTCGACGTAGGCGACGGCGATGCGGGTCGGCGGGGAGGCTGCGGAGGCGGCATACTCCCACGGCACGATGAGCACGGATCCCGGGGCGCCCTGGAGGAGCCGCTCGGCCGTGCTGCCCGGCGCGGTGCGTCGCGTGCCACGGGACTTGCGCGACCCGATCACGACGATCGCCCCCTCTCCCGATGACTCCAGCAGGTCGTGCAGTCCATGGGAAGCGGAGTCGGCGGCCACCGCGCGGAACTGCGCCGGCGGACCGTCATCGCCGAGCAGGCTCCGCGCATCCGTCAGCAGAGATTCCGCCTCCTCGCGGTTATAGGCGACCCACTCCGTGTCGACCCGGCCGATGCCGATCGGAACGTGGCCCGGATAGACCGTGACGACGACAAGGGGACGGCCGCTCGCGCGGCTCAGCGGCCCCGCGAAGGCGAGCACGTCGGGGCCCGCAGCACCCTTGAAGGCCGCGATGAGCGGGGCGGCCACGGGTTAGGCCTTCTCGTCCGGCGTCGTGGCGGCCTTCTCGTCCAGCGACGGATCGACCTTCGCGCCGGTACGCACCCGTGAGTGACGGATGGAGTAGCTGAAGTAGATGATGAGGCCGATGATGAGCCACACCACGAAGCGCACCCAGGTCTCCCACGGCAGCTGCACGATGAGGTAGCCGCAGAGCAGGATGCCGATGATCGGCAGCACCGGCGAAAGCGGCACGCGGAACGGACGCTTCATGTCCGGCTTGGTGCGGCGCAGCACGATGACGCCGATGTTGACCAGCACGAAGGCGAACAGGGTGCCGATGTTGACCAGCTTGACGATCTCGTCGAGGGGAACGAGTGCGGCGAGGATGGCGATGAGTACGCCGAACCCGAGCGTCAGCCGCGCGGGCGTTCCGTAGCGCGGGTGCACCTTCGCGAGCTTGCGCGGCAGCAGGCCGTCGCGGCACATCGCGAAGAAGATGCGCGTCTGGCCGTACATGATCACGAGCACGACACTCGTGATGGCGATGAGCGCGCCGGCCGCGAGCAATCCGCCGGCCCACGGGATGCCCGCACCCTCATTCAGTGCGGCCGCGAGCGGGGCGTCGCTGCCGGAGAGGGTCTTGACGGGCGCGACTCCGACCGCGGCGATCGCGACCAGGACGTAGAGGATGGTGGAGATGACGAGCGACCCGATCACGGCGATCGGCAGGTCGCGACCCGGGTTCTTCGACTCCTCGGATGCGGTGGTGACGGCGTCGAAGCCGATGTACGCGAAGAAGATCACGCCCGCTGCCGAGGCGATGCCGCCGAAGCCCACCGGCGCGAACGGATCGAAGTGCCCGGCATTGAAGGCCGTGAACGCGACGATGATGAAGAAGATCAGGATGAGGATCTTGATCACGACCATGACCGCGTTGGCCCGTGCGCTCTCCCGGGTGCCGAGGGTGAGCAGGATGCTGATGGCCAGCACGATCACCACCGCCGGGATGTTGATGACGCCGCCCTCGGACGGCGAGGTGGAGATCGCCTTCGGCAGCTCGTACCCGAAGGTCGCCTTGAGGAACTCGTTGACGTTGCCGCCCCAGCCGACGGCGACCGCCGCGACGGAAACCCCGTACTCAAGGATGAGGTCCCACCCGATGATGAACGCGACGAACTCGCCGAGCGTCGCGTAGGAGAACGTGTACGCACTGCCCGACACAGGGACGCTCGACGCGAGCTCCGCGTAGGAGAGCGCCGAGAACGCGCAGGTCAGCGCCGCGAGGATGAACGCCAGGAAGAGGCTCGGACCGGCGAGCTTCGCGCCCTCGCCGATGACGACGAAGATGCCGGTGCCGATGATGGCTCCGACGCCGAGTGCGGTGAGCGCGACCGGCCCGATGCTGCGCCGAAGCTTCTCATCGCCGTTCTCGGTCTCGTCGATGAGGTCGTCCACCGAGCGGGTGACGAACAGATCCTTCATGCGCATGTGCATTCCTCTCGATGAGGACCGTCGCACCAACGGAGTGCGGTGATCGGTGCGCTCACTCTGGCACTGATCTCGCGTGCCCGAAAGAGCGTGAATCGAACCGCGCTATCGTGAGCCCACGAGCCGCGCGTCGCTAGAGGTGCCGCGCCAAGCATCCGGAAGGGGTGAGGCGACCGTGCTCATCGACATCGCGACCATCGTGCTCGGCGCCGTGTCGGCCGTGCTGGTCGGGTTCGTGAGTCGACGCATCCTCGGCACGCCCGTCGGCTGGCCGCGCAGCATCGTCGTGGGCGTCATCGTGTTCCTGATCGGCTGGCCCTTCGCCGGGTGGGTGGTCGACCAGACCGGTCTCGAGTCCGCGATGGCGAGGGGCGGGCGGGTCGGCGCCGAGGCCACCCTCGTCACGGTGGCCGTCGTTATCGTGTCGATCGGATGGATCTTCGCCGGCGGCGTCGCCACCCTGGTCGCGCTCGAGGCGATCTTCCCCACTCATCCGCTACGCAATCCCGTCGACGTCGTGAGAGCCGCCGTCAAGCAGCGCCGACGCACCCGTCGCTACCTCCAGATCGTGTCGATCGCCTCGAGCCACGGGGCTGGATGGCTGTTCCACGGTGGGAGCCGCGCCGACTCCGAGCTCAGCACCTCGCAGCAGCGCGCCGACGCGATCGTGGAGACCATCAACGCGTCCGGCGTGACGTTCGTCAAGCTCGGCCAGGTGCTCTCGACGCGGCGCGACCTCATTCCCGAGCCCTACCTCAGCGCCCTCGCGAGCCTGCAGTCGGCCGCATCGACACTGCCGTGGGAACGGCTTCTTCCCGTGGTCGAGGGGGACATCGGCGGGCCGCTCGCATCCGTCTTCCGCAGTGTCGACGAACAACCGCTCGCCGCGGCATCCGTCGCGCAGGTGCATCGGGCCGTGCTGAACGACGGAACGGCCGTGGTGCTCAAGGTGCAGCGACCGGATGCGAGCGCCCAGGTGCAGGCCGACGTGGACATCGTGCTCCGACTCGCGGACCGGGCCGAGGTCGCCAGCCCGCTCGCCCACGACCTCCGCGTCGCCGCTCTCGCTCGCGGCTTCACGACCACCCTGCTGGAGGAGCTCGACTACCGGGTCGAGCGCCTCAACACCGAGATGATCCGCGCCGCCGTCGCCAACGTCGACCACTTGGACGGCGGTGCCCGCAGCGGGCAGCCGGGCGGCGGACCCAGCGCCGCCGAGGGTTCGCCGATCGCGGTGCCGCGCATCCACGCCGCCGCCTCGGGTCGTCGCGTGCTGACGATGGACCTCGTCGAGGGCAAGCCGCTGAGCGGTGCTGCCGCCGAGCTCGGGCAACTCACACACGAGCAGCGCACGGCGCTCGCGACCGTCCTCATGCGGGCGGTGCTCGAGCAGATCCTCGTGCACGGCGTCTTCCACGCCGATCTGCACCCGGGCAACGTGATCCTCCAGCCCGGTGGCACGCTCGCACTCATCGACTTCGGGGCGGTGGGCATCATCGAGCGCAGCCGCCGGGGGCACCTGACGGCCCTGCTGCTCGCGGCCATGAGCGAGGACGACACCGGAGCGACGGATGCGCTGCTGCAGATCGTCGACGTTCCCGAGGGCTTCGAGGTGGACGAGTTCCGTCACGAGGTGGGCGTAGTGCTCACGACGCAGAAGTTCCGGCCGCCCGGCGATGGGTCGATCTTCACGCGCATGCTCGACGTCATCCGTCGCCACCGCATCGCGCTGCCGGCCGACCTCGCCTCGGCATTCCGGAGCTTCGCCACCCTCGAGGGATGCCTGCGCGTCATCGAGCCCGACTTCGACCTGGTGGAGAACGCGCTGCCGATGGTGCCGTCGCTGATGCGCAAGACGGTGCACCTGCGACAGCTGGCCACCGCCACCCAGGCTCGCGCCATGGTGACCGCCGGCATCCTGCGCGAACTGCCTCGCCGGCTCGACACCCTGCTGACCGGCGTCGAGCGCGGGACGTTCGGCGTGCGCCTGCGCACCCTCGACGATGCTGAGACGCAGGGCTTCATCCAGAAGATCACCTCCGAAGTCGTCGGCACTCTCGTCTCCATCGCGGCCGTCGTCATTGCGGTCGTGCTGATCGTCTCCGACGTCGGGCCTGTGCTCGCGGGCGGACTACGCCTTCTCGACCTCATCGGCGTCGTGGTCGGGCTGTTCGGTTTCCTCGGGCTGCTCCGTGTGGTGCGGCAGATCTTCGTGCGCCGCTCGCCCTGACGGGTGGGCCGGGTCCGCGACCTGCCCTTGCGGTGACATCGCGGCGGGTGGTCGGATGGACCCCATGCAGCACACCACATCGGCGGACGGCACCCCCATCGCGTACGAGACCGTGGGGGAGGGTGCGCCCGTCGTCATC
The DNA here is from genome assembly GCF_004801905.1 of Orlajensenia flava. Taxonomy (GTDB): domain Bacteria; phylum Actinomycetota; class Actinomycetes; order Actinomycetales; family Microbacteriaceae; genus Orlajensenia; species Orlajensenia flava. The sequence goes on from NZ_SSSN01000005.1 coordinate 234,179, forward strand.
GTCGGCGGCGCGTTCTCGACCGCGGCCGGTGGTGCGCCCCTTGCGGCGGCGCTGGCAGATGCGGGGTATCAGGGCGTGACGATGGACCGGCGAGGGCGTGGCGAGAGTGGCGACACCGGGCCGTATGCACCGGCCCGGGAGGCGGAGGACCTCGCGGCGGTCATCGAGGCGGTCGGAGGCAGCGCATCCGTTCTCGGCCATTCCTCGGGAGCGGTGCTCGCCCTGTTCGCCGCCGCGGAAGGGGTGCCGGTGACGCAGCTGTTCCTGTCGGAGCCGCCGTTCCACTTCGGTGAGGGCGAGCCGGATGCCGACCTGCCCGATCGCCTGCAGGCGCTCGTCGACGGCGGCAAGCCCGAGGAGGCGGTGACGCTGTTCCAGCGGGAGGGCGTCGAGCTGCCCGACGCGATGATCGAGTGGATACGGCGGAGCCCGATGTTCGACTCGCTCGTACCGCTCGCGCAGTCGACGGTCTACGACGCGGTGCTGACCGCTACGGTGTCGACGCCGACGGATGCGATGACGAGCGTCGCCCTGCCGGTCACGATCCTGCGGGGCGAGCCCACCTATCCGATGCTCGTGCGGTCGACCGACGTGCTCGCCGAGGCGATGACGGATGCCGAACTCGTGGTCGTGCCGGAGTCGCACGACCACAGCGCCGACCCCGCCGGAACGACGCGTGAGATCCGGCGCCGGTTGGGGTGAGGGCGACATGACCCGGTTCATCATCCTCGCCCGCGGACTGAACGTCGGCGGCAAGAACCCGGTGCCGATGGCGAGGTGGCGGGCCAGCCTCGAGTCGATGGGTTACACCGACGTGGTGACCTACATCGCCAGCGGCAATGTGCTGCTGGAGTCGACCGAGTCGGCCGCGCGGGTGAAGGAGCGCGTCGATGAGGGGCTCGCCGCCGAATTCGGCATCGACGACGAGAACGTCAAGGTGCTCGTGCTGCGCCGCACCCAGTTGAAGGGCGTGATCGAGAACAAGCCGGCCGGTTTCGGGGAGGAGCCGACGCTGTACCACAGCGACGCGATCTTCCTCATGGGCATCGCGGTGGCCGATGCCCTGCCCGCGTTCAACCCGCGCGAGGGCGTGGACCGCGTCTGGCCGGGAAAGGGCGTCATCTACTCGCGGCGGCTCAGCGCCGAGCGCACGAAGAGCAGGCTCAGCACGATCGTGGCATCGCCGCTGTACAGGTCGATGACCATCCGCAGTTGGAGCACGACGCAGAAATTGTGGGAGCTGGCGAGGGCGTGACGGAGGGTGACGCGATGAGTAAAGACGAGAAGACGGATGCCGAACTCCGCCGCGAGCAGTTGACTCGGGCGCCGAAGTCCGATGAGGGCGGCGCCGCTCCGCGCATCGAAGTGACCGAGCACGGTGACGACGTCACGCGCATCGACGTCGCGGACACCGCGGCGGTTCGCCCGGGGGAGCCCGGCTGACGCCTCTGCTGGTCGAGTACCGCAGACGCGCCAGCGGCTTCGCGTATCGAGGCCGCTTCTCGATGCGCGGCCTGGGTAGGGCACGATGGGTGAATGACGACAGCATTGGTGCTCGGTGGCGGAGGGGTCACGGGCATCGCCTGGGAGACCGGATTGTTGTTCGGACTGGAGCAGGCGGGAGTCCGGGTGCGGGATGCCGACCGGCTGGTGGGCACCTCGGCGGGCTCGACGGTGGTCGCGCAGTTGGCATCCGGAACCGACCTCAGTGAGCTCTACCGACGCCAAGCGGGTGGCCTCGTCGCCGAGAAGGCTGCCGCGTTCAGCGGTGCTGATCTCCGGCGGCTCGTCAGCACTCTGCTGTTCACCCGGGATCGCGCGAAGGCGCTGCGCCGGTTGGGCGCCGAGAGCCAGGCGCGGGTGCGGTCAGGAGAGGCGGCCGAGCGTCGTGCCATCATCGCGGAGCGTGTTCCGGTCGATGTCTGGCCCGATCGCGACCTGCGCATTCCGGCCGTGCACGTCGAGACCGGCCTGCTGCGCGTGTTCACCCGCGAGGATGGCGTCGCGCTCATCGACGCGGTGGGCGCGAGCTGCGCGGTGCCGCTGGTGTGGCCGCCGGTCGAGATCGACGGTCAGCACTACATCGACGGCGGCCTGCCGTATCCGGCGAATGTGCAACTGGCGAGCGGATGCGACACCGTGCTCGTCATCGCGCCCATCACGCGAGGGCTCGGGCTCGGCACCTCGGTGAAGGCTCAGGTGCGCGCTCTGGGCGGTGACGTTCGGAGCGTCGTCCTGACACCCGACCGCGAGGCGAAGCGTTCGATGGGACGCAACTCGCTGGATCCGGCCGCGCGCGAGGCATCCGCCATCGCCGGGCTGGCCCAGGCCGAGCGCGTCGTCGAGAGGGTGCGCGGGCTGTTCTGATCGGGCCGTCGCGCTCTCATCGGCGGGCGCGGACCTCGTCGATCGCCGCGGTTCTGATCGCGCCCCGCTGTCCCGCGCCAGTCGGCGCCGAGTCCGATCACGCGGCGCGGACCACGCCCCGCGCCGACCACGCTCGGGCCCGTAACGTGAACGGCCCGTCCGGCGAGGGCGCCAGCTCGCGGCGCAACTCCTCCCGCAGGCGTTCGCGCGCCGCGTTGGTGAGCGTGGCGACGTAGGCGGGAGCAGGCCCCTGACCGCCGAGGAACGGCATCCAGTAGTCGTCGAAGTCCTCGAACTCGGCGATGAGGTCGATCGCCTCGACGCCGACGTCCGCCAGGTGCGCGGCGAACAGTTCACGCAAGGCGTCCGGGGTGCAGAGGTCGAATCCGGTCGCCTCGCGCACCGTCGTGGCGGCGGGGTCGAGCGGCACTGCGACATCCCAGAATCGCCGGATGATCTCCATCCCGTCTCCGTAGTCCCAGACGTACCCGGCGATGAGAGCGCCCGCCGTCGCGACGCGCACCATCTCGCGGACGGCGGCGTGCGGGTCCGGCACGAAGTTCAGCACGAGCCCCGACACCACGACATCGGCGGAGTCGTCGGGTAGGGGCAGTGCGGATGCGTCCCCGGCCACCACCTGCGCCGGATCGCCGAGCCTCGTCGCAGCGGCCGCCCGGAACCCGCTGGACGGCTCGACGCCGATCAGCGCGGCGGGCGCGCATCCGGCAAGGATCGCTTCGGAGAGCGCGCCCGTGCCGCATCCGACGTCCACCCAGCGCGCGTGCTCGGGCGCGGCGATGCGCTCGAGGAACAGGGGAGCGATGCGCCGACTCCACCGGCCGATGTAGCGCTCGTACGGATCACCCTGCTGCCAGGTGTCGGCCGACGTCATGGCCTTGTTCTACCGCGGGGAAGCCCCTCCCGCAAGGCGCGGACGACGGCGTAGCGTGAGCATATGACCGACTGGGACACGGTGCGCCGACTGGCGATGGACCTGCCCGACACCACGGAGGCCGTGAGCTGGGGCACCCCGCACTGGCGCGTGCACGGCAAGGGTTTCGTGTGGGATCGGCCGCTCCGCAAGAACGAGCTGGCCGCTCTTGAGCTGGACGAGCAGCCCGAACCGGTGCTGGGTGCCCGAGTGGAGGACGAGGCGACCAAGCTCGCCCTCATCGCGGAGGACCCCTCGGTGTTCTTCACGACGCCGCACTTCGACGACTTCTCGGCGATCCTCGTGTGGCTCGACCGCATTCCGCAGCGTCGTCTCGAGGAGCTGGTAACGGAGGCCTGGTTCGCCGTTGCGCCCGCGAACCTCGCCCAGGCGTGGCTTCAGGAGCACCCCGACTGAGCCCGCAAGCCGGGTGATCCGCCGTTTTACAGGACGAGAGCGCACCCGAGGCGCATATGGAGGGTGGCTCGGCTGTGGTCCTGTAAACGGAATGGCACTCGGCTGGAATCGGCTGACGGTGCGCGCCGCCATGATGGGTGTGAAGCACGGAATGGAGAATCAACGTCATGCGCAGCATCATCGTCACCGAATTCATCAGCCTCGACGGCGTCATCGACTCGCCCGGCGGCGGCACGCACGCGCGCGCCGGCTGGACGTTCACGGAGGTGCCATTCGTCGCGGAGGCCTACGAGATCAAGGGACGCGAGCAGACCGAGGCGGGCGCGATGCTCATGGGACGGGTCAGCTACGTCGACTTCGCGCCGGTGTGGCCGACCATGGCGGAGTTCGCCGAGTACAACGCGATGCCCAAATACGTCGTCTCCACGACGCTCGTCGAGGAACCGGAGTGGAACAACACCTCGATCATCCGGTCGCTCGACGATGTCGCCGCGCTCAGGCAGGGCGACGGCGGGCCCATCATCGTGCACGGCAGCGCCACGCTGGCTCAGGGGCTCGCGGCGGCGGACCTCGTCGATCGCTACCACCTGCTCGTGTTCCCGCTGCTGCTCGGCTCCGGCAAACGACTGTTCGCGGATGCCGAGAGCTCCGGCAGGCTCGCGCTCGTCGAGCACGAGGCGTACTCCAACGGCGTCATCAAGGCCGTCTACGACGTCGTCCGGTGATCACGACCGGGGTCGACCTCGCGGCGGAAGCCCGCGGAACGGCCGTGGTCAGCATCGACTGGAGCGGCTCGGCAGCCGTGATCGTCGACGCCGCCGTCGGCGTGGATGACGAGCGGATCGTGGCGGCATCCGTGCGAGCGGACGCTGTCGGAATCGACTGCGCGTTCGGCTGGCCCGACGACTTCGTGGAGTTCGTCACCGGTCACGCAGCCGGCAGGCCGGTGGACCTCACCCGCGACTCCGGCCTGGACTGGCGGCGGAGGCTGTCCTACCGCGAGACCGACCGCTTCGTGCGCGATCAGACCGGGCGCTGGCCGTTGAGCGCCGCCACCGATCGCCTCGGGCTCACCGCGATGCACTGCGCGGCCCTGCTCGACGCGATCGGCGCAGCCGTCGGACCGGTCGATCGCGCCGGCAGTGGACCGGTCGCCGAGGTGTACCCGGCGGCAGCCCTGCGAATGTGGGGTCTCTCGCGCCCGCGCTACAAGGTCGACGCGGCCGTCCGTGACGGCATGCTCGACAGCATCCGTCACGCGGCACCGTGGCTCGACATCAGGTCGCACCGGGCGCTCCTGGTGGCGTCGGACGACGTGTTCGACGCGATGATCGCCGCGCTCATCTCGCGGGCGCACGCGATGGGCGAATGGATGCGCGTGCCGCCCGAACAGCAGGACCGGGCGCGGCGGGAGGGCTGGATCGTGCTGCCGGCAGTCGGCATCGAACAGTTGCTCGGGGGCTGACTACTGCGGGGTCGCGCAGCATCACGACCGGTGCCGCGCCGCACGCCGCATCACGACCGGTGCCGCGTCGCGCGCCGCACCCTGCCCGCCGCTGCGGCCTGCTCGGCTCTTGCCGCTGTCGGCGGGTGCGGCCACGATGGGCGCATGGATGTCGAAGCGATCACGCCGCAGCAGTTCCACGACGCCGACGGGGTGGATGACTGGCGGGTGATCGCGTGGGGGGCGCACGCGTTCTTCCGGTCCGGCTCGTACGCCCAGGGCGCGCGGTTCGTCGCGGCAATCGCCGAGGTGGTCGCACCGACCCAGCACGATCCCGACGTGGACCTCCGCCGGGAGGGCGTCGCGGTCAAGCTCATCAGCCGCGAGGTGCGCAACCTCAGCACGCGGGACATCGAGCTGGCCCGGGCGATCTCGGCGGCCGCCCGCGAACACGGGCTCGAGCCCGACCCGTCCGCCGTGCAGGTCGTGCAGGTGGCGTTGGCATCCGTTCCCTCCGCGGACGTGACGCCGTTCTGGCAGGCGGCGCTCGGCTACGTGCGGCCGAACGACTCGCATCTCGTCGACCCGCTGCGACGCAACGGCTCGTTCTTCCTGCAGGACGAGATGGACGAGTCCAAGCCGCGCCGGGGACGCATGCACGTCGACGTCTCAGTGCCGCACGACCAGGTGCACGCCCGCATCGAGGCGGCACTCGCCGCTGGCGGACGGCTCGCCGACGACTCGCAGGCGCCGTACTGGTGGACCCTCGCGGATGCCGAGAACCACGGTGTCGACATCACGACGTGGTGGGGGCGCGAGTCGATCAGGCTGGAGGAGGAGCGGGAGACCGAGGCAGCGGACTGACGGCGTCCCGTAATCGGTCGCGCGGGGCCATTGCCGCCGCGGCCCGGCCGGGTCTAGCGTGATGGCATCGCCGTTGTGACCTGTTCGGGGGTAGTTCTCATGGTCCACGTTTCGCTCCGCTCTCTGGTTTCGAGCCGCGTGTCGGCTCGACGGGCATCGATCGCCGTGGCGGGCGTGCTCGTCGTCGGGCTCGTCGCGGCAGCGGCACCGGCGTCTGCGTCTCCGGGAGGGGGAGCACCGAACGCCGCACCTGTGAAGGCTGTCGCGACCGCCACCACGTCGACCTCGGTCGGCTACGGCGGCGCGGTCTCCTCTGTGGATGCCTCCGCGAGCCGGGTGGGACTGGAGGTGCTGCGCCTCGGCGGGAACGCTGCGGATGCCGCCGTCGCCACCGCATCCGCCCTCGGCGTGACCGAGCCGTACAGCGCGGGCATCGGGGGCGGCGGCTACTTCGTCTACTTCGACGCGAAGACCGGGAAGGTCTCCACCATCGACGGCCGCGAGAAGGCACCGGCCGGCATCAGCCACGATGCGTTCATCGACCCGGCGACCGGGCAGCCCTACCCGTTCACGCCGCAGCTGGTCTCGTCAGGCGTCTCGGTCGGCGTTCCCGGGTCGCTGGCCACGTGGGACGCGGCGCTCCACCGCTTCGGCACCCGCCCGCTCGGACTGATGCTGCTGCCGTCGATTCTCCTCGCGGCACGCGGATTCCCGGTCGACGACACCTTCCGCAACCAGACGCTCGACAACAAGGCGCGGTTCGCCGCGTTCCCCGACACGGCCAAGCTCTTCCTGCCGGGCGGCGACGCGCCGAAGGTCGGCTCCACGTTCCGCAACCCCGACCTCGCCACCACGCTCGCCATCATCGCGCTGAAGGGACCCCAGGCGTTCTACTCGGGCCCGCTTGCGGCCCAGATCGCGGACGTCGTGCAGCACCCGCGAAAGGATCCCGCGTCGACCCTGCCCGCTCCCGCCGGAACGCTCACCACCGCAGACCTCGCCGCCTACTCGGTCGTCAACCAGGCGCCGACGCACGTGGACTACCGAGGCCTCGACGTCTACGGCATGGCGCCCTCCTCGTCAGGCGGCACGACCATCGGCGAGGCTCTCAACATCCTCGAGAATCACCACCTCTCCGCCGCCACACCCGCCGACACCGCCGCGAGCCTGCACCTCTACCTCGAGGCGTCCGCTCGCGCATTCGCCGATCGCGGCGCCTACGTCGGCGACCCGGCGTTCGTGAACGTGCCTACCGACACTTTGCTGAGTCAGGACTTCGCGGATGCGCGCGACTGCACCATCGATCCGCTGCACGCGTCGACGCGTCCGGTCGCCGCGGGCGCCCTCGACGGGAGCGGATGCGCATCCGTCACCTCCGAGGAGCCCGCCGACACCGAGAACGTGTCGACGACGCACCTCTCGGTCGTCGACAAGTGGGGCAACGCGGCGTCGTACACGCTCACCATCGAGCAGACCGGCGGGTCGGCCATGACGGTGCCCGGGCGCGGGTTCTTACTCAACAACGAGCTCACCGACTTCAGCGCCGTCTACAGCCCGACGGACCCGAACCGCATCGAGCCGAACAAGCGCCCGCGCTCGTCGATGTCGCCGACGATCGTGCTCGACGACGGGAAGGTCACGTACGTGGTCGGGTCGCCCGGTGGGTCCACCATCATCACCACGGTGCTCCAGGTGCTGGTGAACCGCATCGACCTCGGCATGACGCTGCCGGAGGCGATCGCGGCTCCCCGCGCTTCGCAACGCAACACCGCGACGACCTCCGCCGAGCCCGATTTCATCACCGCGTACGGCGGCGCCCTCGCCCCGTACGGGCAGGTGCTCACGCCGTCGGGCGACCAGTTCACGTCGGCGGCGCAGATCGGAGCCGCCACGGGAATCGAGGTCGGGCCGGGCGGGCTGCTGACGGCCGCGGCTGAGCCGGTGCGCCGCGGCGGTGGAACAGCGCTGGTGGTCAGATCCGCGCGGTGAGGGGTCGCGAGCCGGCCGAACATCGCGCCACCCTCCCGATGACCGTGTCGATGCTGTCAAGCTGAGGACATGCTCGCACTCGAGGTGATCGTCGCCGTCGGCCTGGCGATCCTCATCGGCGCCGTGATCGCGAACCGGCTGCACGTCACGACGCCCATCGTCCTCATTCCCCTCGGCGTGCTGCTGGGGTTCATCCCGGCGTTCCGCGACGTCGAACTGCCGCCCGAGACGGTGCTGCTCCTCTTCCTCCCGGCGCTCCTGTTCCGCGAGAGCATCACCACCTCGACGCGCGAGATCCGCCGCTTCATCCGCGTCATCCTGCTCAACGGCACCCTGCTGGTGTTCATCACGGCGATCGGCATCGCCGCGGTGGGCACCTGGTTCGGGCTGCCGTGGATCGTCGCCCTCGTGCTCGGCGCGGTCCTCGCGCCGACGGATGCCACGGCCGTCAGCGAGCTGGCCGGATCGCTCCCGCGCCGGCAGCGCACCGTGCTGCGTGCCGAGAGCCTCATCAACGACGGCACGGCGCTCGCCATCTACGCGATCGCCGTGTCGATCGCCGTGGGCAGCCAGCAGGTCACCCCGCTCACCATCACGTGGACGCTCGTGGTCTCCTTCGTCGGCGGCGTCGCGATCGGGGTCGCACTGGGACTGGTGGGCTCACTGACCTTCCGCATCCGTCAGCCGCTGCCGAGCAATGTCGGCCTCATCGTCACCCCGTTCGCCGCCTTCCTCGTCGCCGAGGTCGTCGGGGCATCCGGTGTGCTCGCCGTCGTCGTCTGCGGCCTCGTGGTCAGTCGCATCGCACCGCGCCGCTTCCAGCCCGAGGCGCGCGATCAGGCGCAGTCGTTCTGGACGGTGACGACCTACATCCTGAACGCGGCCCTGTTCGTGCTCATCGGCTTGGAGTTGCAGGTGGTCGTGCGCGAGCTGCCGCCGTCGCAGCTCGGTGTCGGCCTGGTGTTCGGGGTGGTCGTGTGGATCGCGCTCATCGTCATCCGCGCGTTGTTCGTCGTGCTCACGACGGTCATCATCCGCAGCGTCGATCGTCGGCCCTACCAGCGCACGCTGCGCTCCACCCCGCGCGGCCTCGTGATCGCTGCGCTCGCCGGGTTCCGCGGAGCCGTCTCGCTGGCCGCCGTGTTGGCCGTGCCCGTGACGCTCGCGTCGGGCAAGAGCTTCGCCGATCGCGACCTGATCGTGTTCGTGACGACCGTCGTGATCGTGCTGACGCTCGCCGTGCAGGGTCCGCTGCTGCCGGTGATCATCCGCTGGGCCCGCCTGCCCGCCGACGACGGCGTCGACGAGGAGCGCACGTTCGCCGAGCTGGAGGCGTCGCGCGCCGCCGTCGAGGCCATCCCCCAGATAGCGTCCGAGATGGGCATCGACGACGATGTGCGCGACAAGGTGATCGCCGAGGCCCAGAAGCACATCAGCGTGCTCGAGGCGGTCGCGTCGGATGAGCCCGACGAGGAGACCACCCGTCATAAGGAGCAGTACACCCGGCTGCGGCTCGCCGCGTTGGAACGCAAGCGCGAGACCATCGTGAACCTCCGCGACCAGCAGCGCATCGACGACATCGTCCTTCGCCGCATCCAGTCGCAGCTCGACCTGGAGGAGCTGCGGCTCACCGGTCGCGCGTTGGAGTGACGCGCGCCTTCTCGCGGTCAGCCGAGAGACGCCGCGAAGGCGCGCACCCTCCGAGCCATGTCGTCGGGAACCTCGGCGATCGTGAAGTGACCGCCCTCGGGCAGCCGTTCGAAGATGCGCAGCTCGCGGTAGTGGCGACGCGCGAGGGACTCCGGATAGGTGGACTCGTGTCGCTGGATGAACACCGCCGCGGAAACCGCCGTGGGCGGGATGGGATCGGGCGTGTCAGCACCCTCGTGATACGGGCGGAACGACGTGCCGATGCTCTGGGTGACCCAGTAGATCATCGCCTCTGTGAGGATGCGGTCGCGGGAGATGTGGCGCTCGACCGCTCGAGGATCGCCCGGCGGGGTGTCGCTCCACTCGACGAGCTTCTCGGCCAGCCAGGCCAGCAGGCCGGCCGGGGAGTCGTTCAGTGCCACGGCGAGGGTGTCGGGGCGAGTCGATTGAACGTGTCCGTAGGCGCCGTTGACCTCATGGTGTTCGGCGATCCCGGCGAAGAACTCGCGCTCGAGCGGATCGGTCAGCGCTTGTCGCTCGTCTCGGTTCGGGAAGTGCGCATGGGTCACGACGATGCCCGCGACACTCTCGGGATGGCTGGCGGCGATGAGGTCGCTGATGTTCGCGGTGACGTCCTCTCCGTAGGTGATGTACCGCTCGTATCCCAGCACGTCGGTCATCAGCGTGTGCATGGTGTCGGCCAGCCGGTTCTCCGACATCGGACCGTCGGAGTACGGCGACGAGAACGCGAAGCCCGGCAGGCTCGGGACCACGACGTCGAAGTCGTGCAACCGATCGGCGAAGTCGAGTTGCAGCGCGAACGTGTGCGGCCAGCCGTGCATCACGAGGAGGGCCGGCGCATCCGCTCGGGACGACCGCTGGTGAACGAAGTGGACGGATGCGTCGCCGATGCGGGCGATGAACTGCGGATGCTGATTCAGCCACGCTTCGCGGCCGCGCCAGTCCCAGTCGATCCAGCTCTGGACGAGTTCGTGGAGGTAGGCAGCGCTCATGCCGGAGGCGGGTTTCCGCGGTGAGTCGGGCAGCAGCCGCGTGCGCCGCAGGCGATCGCGCAGCTCGTCGAGCACGTCGTCGGGAACGTGGAGGTCGAAGCGCTGGACATCGCTCATGCCGCGACGCTACCGGGCGCCACCGACATGTGCACCGACACGACTCCGCGTCCGCGTGACGCGCTCGACGTCCTCCCGCTCAGGAAGGGACCGGCGGTCCGCCGAGCGTCGTGTTCAGGGAGCCGAGCGCGCGAAGAGTCGCCGCCAGGTCGGCCGGCGCGACGTCGGGCAGTAGCGAGCTGCGCGCGTCAGCAAGGGCGGCATCACCCTTCAGCACAAGTGCAGCACCGGCGTCGGTGAGGGCGACGCAGTTCTCGCGGCGCGAGTGGGCGGACGGCTCGACGGTCATCAGCCCGGCCGCGACGGCGAGGTCGATCTGGCGGCTGACCGTGCCCTTGGTGAGACCGAGCCGGTCGGCGACGGCCTGCTGGTTGAGGTCACCGGGGTACGCGTCGACGACGCTGAGCACGAGGAACTGCGCAAGCGAGATGCCGACCTCACCACGGACGAGCGCCTGACCCGCGCGGTCGATGCGCGAGGCCACCTGGCGCACGAGGAACCAGAGCTGCGCTCTCTCGTCCCAAGGGTTCTCGGCCATGACGGCAGCCTACCAGAGCGTTCCAACAACAACGGTTTGATTTTAAACGGTTGCATATGCAACAGTAGGGGTGAGAAGAAAGGCGAACCCCATGCGCATCATGCTCGTCCTCGATCACCCGTACACCCTCGACTCGGCCGCGAACGTGCCCCACGAGCGCAGTTTCACGGCTGCCGTGGCCGCAGCGGCGATTACCGGCGCGGAACGCGCGGGCCACGACGTCGACCTCGTCGATCTGACCGCCGACTGCTTCAACCCGGTGATGACCCGTGACGACCTCGTCGCGTGGAGGCTCCGGGCATCCGTCGACCCGCTCGTGCTGGACTACCAGCGCCGACTGTTCGAAGCCGACCACCTCGTCTTCGCGTTCCCGATCTGGTGGGAGGCGATGCCAGCGGCGACCAAGGGGTTCCTCGACCGGGTGCTGGTCAAGGGCGTCGTGTACGAGGAGCTTCCGGGCGCGAAGGGCAACCCGTTCCGCAATCGGATGACGCGACTGCAGGGCGTGACCGCGCTCAGCGTGATGACGACGCCGACGGCCGCCTACCGCTGGTGGTTCGGCGACCCGATGCGCAAGATCCTGTTCAAGGGGACCTTCGGCAAGATCGGGGTGAAGAACCTGCGTTGGCGCAACTACGCCAATGTGGCAGACCGCACGGACGCCGATCGCGCGCGCCTTCTCGACGAGACGGCCGACTATTTCGCCGCCCTGCCTGCCCGTGAGGAGGTCGGTTCGCGCGAGAACGCTGGATGAGACCGCCGATGGCTGCATATCGCGCACATGACCGATCTCATCCTGCGTTTTCACGGGCACGAGACAGGCCGGTGCGTTCAGGGCCTGCCCCCGTGCGTCCGGGGGCCGGGGAGGCGCAGGATGGCGCCATCCCGACCGGCGTTCGTGCCACGGGCATCCCGCGCCGCTCATCACACCCGAACAGAAGGAGGCGGCCATGCGCCCGCCCGAGATCGATGCCGTACTCTCCCTGACCCAGCTGGTCGTCAATGAGACCGAGGACAGCGGGGGTGACGAGCCGTACCTGTGGGTGCTCGGCTTCAAGGTCGACGCCGACACCATCGGCGCGCCGTCCACGAATCCTCCGTTGCCGACGCTCAATGTCGCGACCAAGGGCGGCGGCATCCCGTGGGTCGTCGGCAACAACAGCGTCGACAACGGGCAGGTCTGGCCCATCCCGTCCGCACTCGGCACGCGCGCCTTCCGGCTGAAGCCCAAGCTGCTCGACTTCGGCGGCTGGTTCGGCGGCTTCGCGGGCATCGTCTGCCTGCTCTGGGACCAGGACTCGTTCTCGCCCACCACCTCCGAGGCCGGCCACAAGGCCTTCGAGAAGGTGTTCGGCAGCTCTCTCGCCGACCAGTTGAACATCATGCTCGCGGGCGACCCCGACTACGACGCCGCGCTCAACCGTGATGTCAACGGCAACCCACTGCCGGTGCCCGTGGACGGGTTCGGGCTGCAGTGGCGCATCGGTCGTCTCGGAGACAGCGCAGCGCTGAAGAACCTCACAAAGGTACTGAAAGATCGCGTGAAGGACGCCATCACCGGCCCGATCAAGGACGCCATCAAGGACGAGATGGACTGGGACGAGTACTTCGACCCCGACGACCTGCTCGGAGTCGACGCCGCGGTGTTCTCGAATGACCAGCTGCGCGCGGGTGCGAACGCCATCTCGCTGACCTACACGGATGACGAGTCGAACTACGAGATCCGCGGCACGGCGCACGGGACGCGCGTTCACCGGCCGCAGCTGATCTCGAGCGTGCTCTCATCGACCGGCACCTTCGCGGGGTCGGCCCAGGTGGTCACGCACGTGTGCCGGTTCCCCGAGACGACCTACACCGCTACGGCCACGCGGCTGGTGACCACGCAACGCTTCTCGGTGGTCGACCTCTCGGGCGGCTCGCCGACGCCGGTGCGCTGGGTGCTCGACGGCGTGCTGCTCGATGGAGCGGGAACCGTGCCTGTGACGCTCGCACCGGTGAGTTCGGTGTCAAAGGGCCCGACCGCCGACCTGGCGGCGACCTTCCCGGGCGGCGCCGGGGTAATCGGCTTCTCGGCATCCGGGGCCTCGATCGACATCACCAACCTCTCGGGTGATGGCGTCCTGGCCGGCACGCTCACCGCCGTCGTCGCCTACCCGGGCGACCCGACACTGAGCCCGAGTTTCCCGGTGACCCCGGCGGACGTCATCGGTCGTGGCTACGCGATCGATACCGACGTCAGCATCGTGACGCTGCAGATCGCCATGGACCAGCACTTCATCGACGACCTCACCAAGTGCCTCCGCTCGATCGCCCAGGCCGACCTCGAGTACATCCCGCGCACCTTCAATCCGCGCGGCGACCCGGACGCCCCGCACCCCAACTGGAAGGAACTGCAGCAGATCGCCTACGAGCAGCAGGTGCTGTTCTCGCTGGCCCAGGGCAAGACGGCGAAGACGGATGTCGGCCAGGTCGCGCTCAAGGAGGCAGCGCAGCGCCTCCTGGCGGTGAACGCCGTGTCGCCCGCCGAGTTCCGCACGATCTCGCAGCGCATCGCGGTGCACTGAGACATCGGCGCGAAGGAAGACGCGAACGGATGCCGCGAGCCCGCCTGGCACTCGCGGCATCCGGCTGCCCGGCCGCGGGTCGGCTAGGTCGCCTGGCCCTCCGTCGGAGCTGCCGGCGCATCGGTCGCCGGTCGGATCTCGCGCAGCACGGCTTGCACGGGTTCGTGATCGGATGCCGCGGCGCCGTCGAAGCGGACGGCGTTGATGCCCGTGCGCAGCACCTCGACACCCGGCCCGACCAGGATCAGGTCGATGCGCTTTCCGCCCGCGCGACGGCGCTTGTAATCGGAGAAGGTTCCCCATTGCGGGGTGAGCCGCTCGTCGGCGACCTCCCACGAGTCCCGCAGGACGCTGACGCCGGTCAGCGCCGCGTAGACGGGCGAGTCGACATCCGCGTTCACGTCGCCCATCGCGACGATGAGCGCATCCGGATCGGACGCGTGCGCGGCCTTCGCCAGCTCGATGATCATGGCGGCCGACAGGAGCCGCGACTTGCGGGAGAGCTGGTCGAAGTGGGTCACGAACGCGAACACGCGGGAGCCTGTGGCGATGTCGGTGAACTCGGCGGAGACGACGGTGCGCGGCACGTGATTGCCCCAACCGCGAGAACCGGGCTTGTCGGGTGTCGCGGAGAGCGCGCGCTGCTTCCACGCGACCAGCCGCAACCGGCGCGTGTCGAAGTAGATCAGGCAGGCCTCGCCGCGCCCGTTCGAGTTTCGGCCATGGCCGACCCGGTCGTAGTGGGCGCCGAGGCTGCTCGTCAGGAAGTCGGCCTGGTCGGACATGGCCTCCTGCACGCCGAGGATGGTCGGCTGCTCAGCCTGGAGGATGAGCTTCATCAGCCACTTGCGGCTCGCCCACCGGTCGGGGTTGCCCCGCATGAGGTGCGGCATCCGCCGACGGATGTTGTAGGTCATCGCGTGCAGGTCGGGCGGCGTGACCGGGCCGACGAGCGTGGGATCCGTCATGGGCTCAGCGTACGTCGCGGAATTCGGGCCGCCGTGCACGGCACCGTCGATCCTCAGAAAACGAGTAATCTCGATCGCGATGACGGATGCCCCGGTGTCGGTCGTACCTGCGAGGATCGGACCGTGCTCGACACGACCACCGCACGGCTCGAACTGCGCAGTCTCACTCTCGACGACGTCGACGAGTTGTACGCCGTGTACTCCGACCCCGAGACCTGGCGGCACCTGCCCGAGGGACGGTTCACCTCGCGCGAGCGGGCACGCCGCCTCATCGAGCGATCCCTGAGGAGCGTCCGCGCGACCGGCCTCGGCGAGTGGGCGGTGCGTGTCGGCGCTGGAGGGGCCGCTGCCGGCTTGGCGGCGGGCACGTTCATCGGCGCGGGCGGCGTCAAGCTGTCGGCGGGCGGAGTGTGGAACCTGGGGTATCGGCTGACGCCGGTGAGTTGGGGCCGCGGGTTCGCGACCGAGGTGGCGCGGGCGGCGCTCGAGGGTGCCGCGTGGGCGGCGCCGGACGTGCCGGTGACGGCGCGCGTGCTGGCCAACAATCCGGCATCCGTCCGCGTGATCGAGCGCGTCGGACTCGAGTTGGTGTGGGAGGGGCACCCGCCCGCATCCGGTGCGCTGCAGAACGGGGAGGAACCGCCGCTCCGACGGGTCTATACGGATCGCCCCCTGAGTCCGGATGCCTATCGATGGCTGGTGCGACACGCGTGACGGAGGACGGATGACCGAGTACGAGACGCTCTACGTCGCTGACGAGGCGGCGTGGCGGGCATGGCTGGAGACACACGGGGAATCGGTCGCCGGTGTGCGGCTGGCGATAGCCAAGAAGGGCGGTGCCGGCGCGAGCGCGACCTACGCCGAGGCCGTGAACCAAGCGTTGTGCTTCGGCTGGATCGACGGACCCAAGGCCAGCCTCGACGCCGACCACTACCTGCAGACGTTCACTCCGCGTCGGGCGCGCAGCATCTGGTCTGCGCGCAACCGCGAGCTCGTCGACGAGCTGATCGCGTCGGGACGGATGACGGCGCCGGGGCTGCGGGAGGTCGAGCGCGCCCAAGCGGACGGGCGGTGGGATGCCGCCTATCAGCGCGGCTCGGACCGCACGGTCCCGGACGATCTCGCCGCAGCCCTGGCCGCGAACCCGGAGGCCGCCGCCTTCTTCGAGACGCTCACGGCGCAGAACCGGTACGCGATCGTGTTCCGCACCACGACGGCGAAGCGGGCCGAGACGCGCGCGCGACGCATCGGCCAGTTCGTCGACATGCTCGCGAAGGGGGAGACGATCTATCCGCAGAAGCGGGGGTGAGCCACCACGCCGGCGGCATCCGCCCGTCTGCTCGCTCACAGCGCATCCCGTTCTCTGGACGCGTTGCGGCGAGCGCACCTAGGCTGCCCCCATGACGGGGTTTCGAGCGCTGGTCACCGGCCAACTGCTGACCGCTGAGACGTCCCGCGAGGGCGACAGGGTCACCACGCTCGAGCTGTTCTTCGACCTCGTCTACGTGTTCGCGTTCACCCAGGTCACGCAGTTAATGGCGCACGGCCACAGCGCCGAGAGCGTGCTGCAGGGCCTCGCCGTCCTCGCGCTCATCTGGTGGTCGTGGACCTCGTTCGCCTGGCTCACCAACCAGGCGCACGCCGATCGCGGGGTCGTGCGCGTGGGCATCATGATCGCGATCGGCGTCATGTTCATCGTGTGCCTCGTGATTCCCGAGAGCTTCGACGACCTCGAGGGCGGCCTGTTCGCGCCGATGGTGCTCGTGGTCGGGATCACCCTCGTGAGCATCGTCCACGCCGTCACCTATCTGATCGCCGCGGGGACGGATGCCGCACTCCGCCGCCAGATCCTCCGCAGCGTGGGCATCACCATCGTCCCCGTCTTCGTGCTAGCCACCATCGGGGCATTCATCGGCGGACCGTGGCAGGCGTGGATCTGGCTGGGCACGGCCCTACTCGAGGGCGTGATCATCTTCGTCACCTCGCACGGCGGCGACTGGCGCATCTACTCGATGGCGCACTTCGCCGAACGGCACGGGCTCATCGTGATCCTCGCGCTCGGAGAGTCGGTCGTGGCGACCGGCGTCGGAGTGGCCGCATTGCCCATCAGCGTGCCGATCATCGTCGGGTCGCTGTTCTCGATCACCCTCGCGGTGGCGATGTGGTGGAACTACTTCCACCACCTGTCCGGCGGTGTCGAGCACGCGCTCCAGCGCCGCGAGGGTCGGCGTCGGGTGGATGCGGCAACCGATGTCTACACCTACCTGCATCCATTCGTCGTCGCCGGCATCATCATCGTCGCCCTGGGCGTGGAGCAGGGAATGCATCACATCGAGTCGTCGGAGCCGATCGGCCTGTTCGCGGCTTGGGCGCTCGGCGGCGGACTCGCCCTCTACCTCGCGACGACGGGGTTCATCTGGGTGCGCGTTTCTGGACAGTGGTCGCTGTTGAGGTTCGGCGCTGCGACGGCGTCGCTCGCGCTCGTGCCGGTGCTGGCCGCACTGCCGGCACTCGCGGCGCTCCCGATCCTGGTGATCGTCTCGGTACTGCTCGCGGTGTTCGAGGAGCTGCTCGGGCCGCGCGCGAAGGTGCGTTCGCGAGGACGGATGCGGGTCGCGTCCGTCGACTGACGCCTGCGCCGGAGGGTGCATCCGGACGCTCCACACGCGACCTGCGGGTGGAGCGTCCGAATGCGATCAGGGCCGTTCATCACGAGCGGCGGATTAGAACGGACGCACCAGCAGAACCTGCTGCTGGGTGTCGTTCACCGTGCTCGAGCGAAGGCTCGCCATGGCGTCCAGAGCCTGCACGCTCGAACTCGAGAGCGAAGTGCTCCCGGATCGGCGTGCGCTCCAACGCACGAGGGCGAGCCCGGTGCGGCGGGTGAGTCGGTCGAGGGTGGTCGTGGGGAGCTGCGCCCCGCGAGTATCTCGAGCGGTGATGAGTTGCGTATTCATGATCATTCCTTGATGGGTGGTGATGCGGGCGCGCCCGATTGCGGGCGCGCCGAAGAGCCGCCGCAGGGCGGAGCGTCTGTCGACGGAAGCGCCTGTCTGCCGGGTCGGCAGGAGGCGTGCGGGAGGCATGACCTCTCCGGGCGCAGGGCACGGATGGTCGGGAGCGACGTTTCGTCGGTCAGCCGAGACGGTGTTCGAGACGCGACTCACGCCATGGCAGAGCGTGAATTCGCTCTGGACCGGGCGACGGTAGCGGCCGGAGCTCAGGCGCTGGAGTCAGCGACGGATCTCACGGACGGGACCGGCGGGCGGAGTCGGCATCCGACCCGTGTTTCAGCGTGAGCGACGAATCGTCAGCACGCGCGACGGAGGAAGGAGGCCGGAGTCTCGAAGGTCGTCTTCGGGTTCATCGTCATGGCTGCTCCTTTCCTGTGGTCGGCTTCGGGCTGCAAGACAGCGGCACCGATTGATCACCATAGCGGTGATCCTCGGCGCTCGGCAAGGAGAACTTTCGCGCAGGGTCGGATCGTGACCATCCGGTGATCGGAGAACTTCGGGACGAGACGCGTACCGCCCAGTCGGTACGCTGGACGTCGATCGAAGGAGTGACCGCATGGGCGAGACGACGAGCATCCCGGGTTCCATGAAGGCGTGGCGCGTGACGCGGCACGGCGAGCCGGCGGACGTGCTGGAGTTGCATGACGTCGACGTGCCGACACCGGGCGCCGGCGAGGTGCTCGTCAGGGTCACGGCGGTCGCGGTGAACTTCCCGGACGTGCTGCTGGCGCGCGGCGAGTATCAGGAGCGTCCGGAGATGCCGTTCATCCCCGGCATCGAACTCGTCGGCGAGGTGGTCGCCCTCGGGCCCGACGTGACCGACCACGCCGTGGGGGATCGCGTCGTCGCGACGAAGATCGGCGTGCTCGCCCAGTACGCGACGGTGCCGGCGGTCGCGGCGCATCTCGCCCCCGTCTCCCTCGATGACGAGCACGCCGCGGGATTGTCGATCGCCTACCAGACGGCGTGGTTCGCGCTGCACCGGCGAGCACGACTGCAGGCCGGCGAGACGCTGCTGGTGCACGCCGCGGCCGGTGGGGTTGGCACCGCCGCGGTTCAGCTCGGGGTCGCCGCGGGCGCCCGGGTGATCGGCGTGGTCGGCAGCGCGGAGAAGGCGGATGTCGTCGCTGCGGCGGGGGCAGAGCGCGTCGTCGTGCGCGGCGATGAGGACGTCGCGGCCGTCGTCAACGAGTTGACCGGCCGCCGAGGGGCCGACGTGGTGTGCGATCCGGTGGGCGGGGAGAGCTTCGAGAAGAGCACCAAGTGCATCGCCTTCGAGGGACGGATCGTCGTGGTCGGCTTCGCGGGCGGCGTCGTGCCCGAGGTGCGCGCCAACCACGCGCTGGTCAAGAACTACAGCGTGCTCGGGCTGCACTGGGCGCTCTACCAGCTGCGCCGACCCGACCTGGTGCGTGAGGCGCACGCCGATCTCGAGCGGCTCGCAGCCGCGGGCGCGATCACCCCGGTCGTCGGAGGCACCGTGCCGTTCGAACGCGCGCCCGAGGCGATCCAGGAGCTGGCGGGCGGGCGGACGGTCGGGCGCTTGGTCATCCGGGTGGGCTGAGGCCGAGCGCGGCGTCGGCGGCATCCGCTCGATGCTCGACAGTGTCGGCGGTGTGGGGCACTCTGGTGTGCAGACCGAGGCACCGAAGAGAGAGGATCCGACCATGTCGACCCTGAACCCCTATGTCAACTTCAGAGACGAAGCACGAGCGGCGCTGGAGTTCTACCAATCGGTGCTCGGCGGCGAGCTGACCGTCAGCACCTTCGCCGAGTTCGGCATGAACGACGTGCCGGAATCCGCCGACCTCATCATGCATGGCCAGCTCGAGACGCCGGCCGGCTTCACGCTGATGGCATCCGACACCCCGCCGTCGCTGACGTTCGACGAGGGTGGACGCATCACCATCTCGGTGAGCGGTAGGGAGGAGGACGAGCTGCGCGGGTACTGGGACGGCCTCGCGGAGGGGGCGACCGTGACCATGCCGCTCGAGAAGGCGCCGTGGGGCGACTCGTTCGGGCAGCTCACCGACCGGTTCGGCGTCAACTGGATGTTCAACATCGGAAGCGCCGACCCCGCCGAGTGAGGCGGCATGCTCCCACTCGGGGTCGGTTCGCGCAAGCCCAGCCGTTCTCCCTGTTCGCCTGCCTACCGTGACGAGTCCCAGCCCCGAATCGACAGCACGTGAAAGGAAAACCATGGCTCAGGTCATCGAATCCATCGACGTCGACGTTCCCGTCTCGACCTCCTACAACCAGTGGACCCAGTTCGAATCGTTCCCGCGGTTCCTCGACTACGTCGACTCCATCACCCAGACGAGTGACACCATGACCCACTGGGTGGTCACCATCGGCGGTCAGACGCGGGAGTTCGACGCCGAGATCACCGAGCAGCACCCCGACGAGCGTGTCGCCTGGAACAGCGTCGGCGGCGACGAGAACCACGCGGGCGTCATCACGTTCCACAAGCTCAGCGACACCACGTCGCGCCTCACGGTTCAGCTGGACTGGGAGCCGACCGGCCTCGCCGAGAAGGCGGCCGCGACGTTCGGCGTTGACGACCACGCGATCAAGAAGGACCTGAAGAACTTCAAGGAACTCATCGAGTCGCAGGGTGCCGACGACGGCGGATGGCGCGGCGACGTCTCGAACTGACGCACTGACGTCGTAGACCGACGGACGGACGGCCCGACGCGGGCGGAGAACACTCTGCTCGCGTCGGGCCGTTCGCTCGGGGAAGACGGCTACTTGGACTCCACCACGACGCCGGCCGGGGTCGGAGCGGGAGCCGCGCCCTTGAGCGTGCTGTCGAGCCATCCGCCGACCAGGGCCGCGGCGATCGGAAGCTGGGTGGACCGGGAGATCTGGCCCTTGTCGCAGCCGATGCCGAAGAACGACGAGGAGTCGACGAAGCCGCAGTGGTAGCCGCCGGTGATGGTGGCGAACTCAGCCGGTGCCGGCTTGGCGTCGTACATCGCTCGGGTCGTTGCCGGCTTGACCACGGTGTCGGAGCTGCCGACCACGAACAGTGCCGGAGCCGCGATCGTGGCTGCCGCCGCGGTCGCCGACGGGCGCGTCTCGGCTGCCGCTTCGACGGCGACGCTCTCGATCTCGGGATGCCGGCTCGCGGTGAGCAGCGCGGCTCCGCCGCCCATCGAGTGGCCACTGACTGCGTCGAGGGTTGCTGACGCGTTGGGCTGGGTCGACCGCACCCAGGTGATGGCGCGCCACAAATCGTCGGCGAAGCGGGAATGGTTGGGGAACAGTCCGGTCTCCGAGTCGGGCGCGATGACGATGTATCCACGCGAGGCGATGGAGGAGAGCGTCGAGGCGTACCGGGAGGCGGACTGCACGAAGCCGTGTCCGAAGGCGACGACCGGATACGAGCCCGGTGCGCCCGATGTGGGTTGCACGAGACGTGCACTGAAGGAGCGGCCGTCGACGCTCACCGTGACCTGCGAGGTGGTCGTGGGCAAGGCGACCGCGGCCGTGGACGCCGGAGCGCTCTGGAGGGTGACGGCTTGAGCGGCGCTCGGAACGAGCAGGCCCCCGAGAATCAGGGCGAGAAGGGCGACGACGGTGGCACCGGTTCTTTTCATGTCGTCAGCGTAGCTCCGCGTCGATCTGCTGAGAAAGGGAACATCGCGCATCCGCCGGTCGTTGCTCACACCATGACGACAATCGGAATCATCGGAGCAGGACACATCGGCAGCCAGGTCGCGCGGGCCGCCATCACGGCGGGCCACGACGTGGTGATCGCCAACTCGCGTGGGCCGGAGACGCTCGCCGATCTGGTGGCGGATCTGGGCGACCAAGCGCGCGCCGCGACGGCAGTCGAGGCGGCCGAGGCCGGCGACGTGGTCGTCGTGACCGTGCCGTTCAAAGCGCACGACTCCATCCCGGTCGAACCTCTTGCCGGCAAGATCGTGATCGACACCGACAACTACTACTTCGAGCGCGACGGCCACGTCGCCGACCTCGACGAGGGCCGCGACACCGTGACGGGCATGCTGCAGAAGCACCTGCCCGATTCGCGCGTCGCCAAGGGCTTCAACCACATCATGGCCAAGGACATCACGACGGATGGCCAGCCCGCCGGCACGCCGGATCGTCGCGCCCTGGCGACAGCGAGCGACCACGACGATGCCGCCCAGTTCGTGATCGATCTCTACGACAGCTTCGGATTCGACGCCGTCAACATCGGGCCCCTCTCGGAGAGCTGGCGCGTCGAGCGCGACCAGCCCGCCTACGTCGTGCGCCAGAACCGGGACGAACTGGTGGCCAACCTCGCGAAGGCCGAGCGCACCACCGCGTAACAGCAGACAGATCGCACCGTGGTGCCCGCCTCCGAGGACGAGGCGGGCGCCGCTGCGTGACGGCTGCTTCGCGCGCATCAGCCGGTGCCCGTGTGGGGGGCCGGTGCTATGCCTGTCCCATGAGCGAATCAACCGAATCAGTCGCGCGGCAGTACATCGAGGCGGTGGGCCGACGCGATCTCGCGCCGCTCGACGCCCTGTTCGACGAGGGGATGGAGGCCAGGTTCGCCGGGTCGCCGTCCGACAAGAAGGAGTGGACCGAGGCGCTTCGACGCCTGCTCCCCATTCTCGTGCGCAACGACATCCGCGAGGTGTTCTCCAACGGCTCGCGTGCGTGCGTGGTCTACGACTTCGTCACGGACACCTCGGCGGGCGCCATCCCGTGCGTCGAGCTCGTCAGTGTCGTCGATGGGCGCATCACCGAGGTGGAGCTCATCCTGGACAGGGTCGCCTTCGCGCCCGTGCGGGAGGAGCTGGGGCGCCGCACTGCGCAGCAATGACCGACGGGACCGCCCCGCCGAGCTGGACGAGCTCGGAGCGGGACGGTCCCGTACGTGGTCAGCGCTTCGCGATCAGTGGGCGACGACCGGCTCGGGCGCGTCATCCGTCGTCGCGGCGGGTGCCGGGTCGTGCGAGAGCGAGAGGCCCTGGCCGCGGCGGCGGAACAGCAGCGCGGCGAGCACGGCACCGAAGGCGAAGAAGCCGGCGCCCCACCAGTACGCGGTGGCGTAGCTGTGCACCGCGGCCTCCGCCATCACCCGCGCGGACGGGGGCGTGTGCGAGGCGATGTAGTCCGTCGCCGCGGTCGCCGCAAGGGTGTTGAGGAGCGCGGTTCCGATCGAGCCGCCCACCTGCTGGCTGGTGTTCACCATCGCGGAGGCGACGCCCGCGAAGTGGCGGTCGACGCCGAGGGTGGCGGTCTGCATCGAGGCGGGCATGATCGAACCCATCGCGAAGCCCAGGATGAGCAGCGGCGGCAGCACGTCGGCCGCGTACGTGCTGTTGAGGTCGAGGTGCGTGAGGTAGATCATGCCGATGACGCCGAGCGTCATGCCGAACGGCACCATGATCTTCGGTCCGAAGCGCGGCACGAAGATGTTGGTCGAGAGCTGCGCGGCCAGCACGAGCATGCCGATCATCGGCAGGAACGACAGGCCGGTCTGGATGGGCGAGTAGCCGAGCGACGCCTGCAGGTAGTACGTCACGAACAGGAAGATGCCGAACATGCCGGCACCGGCGATGAGCACCGAGCTGTAGGCGGCTCCGCGGTTGCGATCGAGCACGATCGAGAGGGGGAGCAGCGGATGCGCGGCGCGCCGCTGCCAGAGCACGAACGCGATGAGAAGCACACCGGCCGCGGCCAGGAACCCCCACGTGAGCGGCGAGTCCCAGCCATCCGTCTCCGCGTTGGAGAAACCGTAGACGAGGGAGAACAGCGCGCCGGAGACGATCAGGGTTCCCGGGATGTCGAGCTTGGGACGCGGACCGGTGCGGTGCATGTTGGCGACGAAGATGGAGGCGCCGATCACCGCGACGATCGCGATGATGACGTTGATGTAGAGGTTCCAGCGCCAGTCGAGCTTCTCGGTGAGGAACCCGCCGAGCAGCAGTCCGACCGCTCCACCGGCTCCCGCGATGGCGCCGAACACGCCGAAAGCCCGTGCGCGCTCCTTGGGAATGGTGAACGTGGTCGTCAGCACGGCGAGGGCGGTCGGGGCGAGGAGAGCGCCGAATGCGCCTTGAGCCGCGCGAGCGGCGACGAGCATGCCGAACGTGCCCGCCGCTCCACCGATGGCGGAAGAGGCGGCGAACCCGACGAGGCCGATGATGAACGTTCGCTTGCGTCCGATGAGGTCGGAGAGGCGTCCGCCGAGAAGCAGGAGGCTGCCGAACGCCAGCGAGTAGGCGGTGATGATCCACTGGCGGTCGCCGTTGGAGAAGCCGAGGTCGGCCTGGGCGGCGGGCAAGGCGATGTTGACGACGGTCGAGTCGAGCACCACCATGAGCTGCGCGAGGGCGACGACCGACAGCGTCCACCACCGGCGGGACGAGGCGTGCTCGCTCTCGGCCGAGGTCTGGAGGGTTGGGGATGGGGAAGTCATGGGAAGAACTATATACGACACTCACCAGTTCCGGATATTACGAGTTCCTGAACTATGATGTTCTCATCGGGCGACATCCGGTCGCACCCTCATCCGGAAATGGAGACAGCCGCAATGACGCCGCTCGACCTGTCCGCACGTTCCAGCCAGCTCACCGCCGAGCTGGCCGACCAGATCGACGACGCGTTGGCGGACGACGATTTCGAAGACGGCCCTGATGAGGTCGTCGACGATGCCGCCGCGTCTGATACCGCGCCACGCATGGGGCGCAAGCGCGACCACACGCGCGACGCCGACATTCTCGCCGCCGCCCTCGACGTGCTCTCGGAGGAGGGCTACGACGGCATGACCGTCGACATGGTCGCCACCCGTGCGCGCGCGGGCAAGGCCACCCTCTACCGCCGCTGGCCGTCCAAGGCCGAGCTCGTGATCGACGCCGTCGCCTGCCTCAAGAAGACGGATGCCTCCGCCCCGTTGCCCGACACCGGCACTCTTCGTGGCGACCTGATCGCGCTCATCAAGCCGCATTCCATCGAGGACGGCGAGAAGAAGCTGCAGATCATGGCGGGCATCGCCTCGATGCTCTCGCGTTCGCCCGAGCTCGCCGACGTCGCCCGTGCCGCCATGGTCGAGCCGCGCGCGGCCATCAACCGTCAGCTGTTCCGACGTGCGGTCGAGCGGGGCGAGATCAGCGCCGACCATGACTTCGAGCTGCTGTCGCTGCTGTCGCCGTCCGTCGTGACCTACCGCACCCTGATGCTCCGCAAGCCCGTCGACCGTGAGTTCCTCATCTCGCTCATCGACGAGGTCGTGCTGCCGGCCCTCGGCATTCCGCGAGCCTGAGCCCCGCGGTCGACGCACAGCGCTGAATGCAGGATGAGACCGCCGATAGGCGCATATCGCGTCCATCGCCCCTCTGATCCTGCAAACCGCGGTCGACGAACCGCGTAGCATCGACATACCGCGCGGTCGGTCGGCCGCGCGGACTCGAGGAGGAGGATTCGTGCAGAGGTTCGACGGACAGGTAGCGCTCATCACCGGCGGTAGTCGCGGCATCGGCCTCGCCATCGCGCAGCGGCTGGTCGAGGAGGGGGCATCCGTCGTCGTCACGGGTCGTAAGCAGGAAAGCCTCGATGAGGCCGTTGCCCAGCTCGGCGCGAACGCCAGTGCCGTCGCGGGACGGGCCGACGACGCCGAGCATCGTGCAGCCGTGTTCGCGCACATCTCCGACCGGCACGGCCGGCTCGATCACCTGGTGAACAACGCCGGCATCAACCCCGCCTACGGCCCGTTGCTGGATGTGGACGAGGCGGCAGTGCGCAAGATCCTCGAGGTCAACGTGGTGGCGACGCTCGAGTGGACGCGCTCCGCGGTCGCCGCCGGCCTTGCACACTCCGTCGTGAACCTCGCCTCGGTCGCCGGCACGAGCGCCAGCCCCGGCATCGCGGCCTACGGGGTGTCGAAAGCCGCCCTCATCAACCTCACGGTGCAACTCGCGCAGGAGCTCGCGCCGCGCATCCGGGTGAACGCGGTGGCGCCGGCCGTGGTCAAGACGGCCTTCGCCCGGGCGCTCTACGAGGGGCACGAGGAGCAGGCGGCAGCCGCGTACCCGCTCGGCCGGTTGGGGCTGCCGACGGATGTCGCGGGCCCGGTCGCCTTCCTGCTCTCCGACGACGCCGCGTGGATCACCGGCCAGACGCTCTCGATCGACGGCGGTGTCGGCATCCGCGGGCTCTGGTGAGGAGACGGGCATGAGGCAGACGAGCGTCGCCGACGACGTCACGCGCGCAGCGGTGGAGCTGTTCGCCGCGCAGGGATACGCCAACACGAGCGTGCAGCAGATCGTGGAGGCGGCCGGCGTCACCAAGGGCGCGATGTACCACTACTTCGAGTCGAAGGACGACCTGCTGTTCGGCATCTACGACCGGCTGCTGGCGATGCAGAAGCGACGGATGGACGACATCGTCGCCCGTGGGGGCGCGGTCGACGACGTGCTCCGTGCCGTCTGCATCGACGTGATGGAGACCTCGATCGCGTCGCTGCAGGAGGGAACCGTGTTCTTCCGGAGCGCCCACATGTTGAGCGCCCCGCGGCAGCAGGAGGTCACTCGGCGTCGTCGGGAGTACAACGACGAGTTCGCCGCGCTGCTCGAGCGCGGTCAGTCGGAGGGTCTCTACCGCACCGACATCCCGCGCTCCGTTCTCATCGCCCACTTCTTCAGCGACACGCACTACTTGCCGCAGTGGTACTCGCCCGAGGGGCCGGAGGATGCCACGCTCGTCGCCGAGCAGCTGACGGACCTGTTCCTGCGGAGCATCCGGGCGTAGCGGGCTCACTCGTAGCGGAGGGACTCGATCGGGTCCTGGCGCGCTGCACGGAGCGCCGGGAGGGTGCCCGCGAGGAAGGCGATCGCCATCACGAGCAGCACGATCCCGAGCACCGAGAGCGGGTCGAAGGCGATCAGGTGCAGTCCGGGCAGGTTCGAGAGCACCTTCCCGAGCGCGTTGCCGACCAGGCTCCCGACGCCGATGCCGATGGCCGCTCCGATGGCGCTGCCGAGGAAGCCGATGAAGGTCGCCTCCAAGCTAAACAGGCCGAAGACCTTCCCGCTGCCCATGCCCATCGCCTTCATCAGGCCGATCTCACGGGTGCGCTCCTGGACCGACATGAACAGGGTGTTCACGATGCCGAAGCTCGCGGCGAGGAGGGCGATGATGGCGAAGGCGTTGAGCACGACCACGATCGCGTCGATGACGGTCTTGAAGGTGCCGAGCTGGTCGGCGACGGTCTGGCCGGTGTAGCCGGCATCCGTCAGTCGGGTCTTCAGGGCGGTCACGTCCTGCGCGTTGCCGGAATCGGCGAAGCGGATGCTGGCCTGCCGGAACTGCCCCTGCTGCGCCGCGGGGAGTCCGGTGCTCTGCAGGTCGTGCAGGTTCGCACTCAGCGCCGTATTGGCGACCAGGGTGGTGCCTGCGCCGCCGAGGGAGGGATTGGCGACGCCGATGACGGTCGCGTCGACCTGCTGCGCCTGGTGCGCTCCGTCCGTCAGCCCCAGCGTGATGGTCTGGCCGACGGCGGACGCCGCATCGTCGAAGCCGAGCGAGTCGACGTAGTTCGCCGGGATCGCCACCTGCAGCTCGGATGACGTGTCGCTCGGCTGAGCGCCGGCCGCCAGCTGCAATGCCGAGCCCGAGAAGAATCCGCCGATCGCCGCCTGATACTGCGTGCCGTCGCCATGGCGCACCCAGTCGAGGGTGATCGCGTCGATCGGCGTGACAGACGTCACGCCGTCGATCGCTCGCAGGGCGGTGACGTCGGAGTCGTCCATGAGCTCCACGGCGGTCAGGGTCGGGCCCTGCCGGGTGGTGCTCGCGTTCGGGTCGTAGGCGCGCGGCCCGTCGCCGGTGGGCGCATCCGGTGCGTTCTTGCTCACCGTCATGCCGTTGCTCGCCCCGACGGAAGCCACCGTGTCGTCGATGTAGCGGTTGATCCCCGTGCCGAGCCCGGTGGTGATGGTCAGCGTGAACGCGCCGATGAAGATCGCGAGGATCGTCAGCAGGGTGCGCGTCTTGCTGCGGAAGGTGTTCGAGACGGCCGAGCCGATCACGTCGATGGTCCTCATGCCGCCACCGCCTCGGCGTCGATGATGAGACCGTCGCGCACGTGGATGGCCCGATCGCAGCGGGCCGCGAGCTCCTCGTCGTGCGTGACGATGATGAGGGTGATGCCCTGTTCGCGATTGAGGGTGAACAGGATGTCCTCGACCACGGCGCCGGTGGCTGTGTCGAGGTTGCCGGTGGGTTCGTCGGCGAAGATGACGCGCGGGTCGTTGACCAACGCACGGGCGATGACGGCGCGTTGCTTCTGTCCACCCGAGAGGTCGGATGCGCGGTTGCGCGCCTTGTCGTCGAGCTCGAGCCGGGCCAGCACCTCGAGGCCGCGGCGACGGCGCTCGGAGCGTCCGACGCCCGCGATCTTCAGCGGCAGGATCACGTTCTCGAGCACGCTGGCGCCCGAGGTGAGGAAGAACTGCTGGAAGACGAATCCGAAGGTCTTGTTGCGGGTCGTGTTGAGCGTGCGGCCGTGCAGGCTGGCCGCATCCGTTCCCGACAGCGCGATAGTGCCGCTCGTCGGTTGGTCGAGGAGCGCCATCAGGTGCATGAGCGTCGACTTGCCGGAGCCGCTCTTGCCGACGATGGCGAGGGACTCGCCCTCGAGGACGTCGAAGCTCACGCCCTTGAGCGCGTCGAAGCGGGTCGCGCCGCGGCCGTACGACTTGTGCACGTCATGGAGGGACAGGATGGGGGCGGGCATGGCGATCCTTCGTCGAGGGAGGAGTGGATGCATCCACTCTCGCCCTCGGCTGCCGAACGCGCATCCACCCGGGGCGGCATCTTCGGATACCGCCCCGGCAGTACGCCGTCGCGGTACCCGCAGCTAGGCGCGGAAGGCGGCCGCGAACACCGACGGCATCTTGAGCCAGCTCGGCTTCGCGGCGTACTCGGTGAGGCGCTGACCCGTCAGTGCGGCGCTGCGAGCGGAGACGAACCACGGCGGCTTGGGGAACAGGGCGTTCTCGCCGTGCCGGACGGAGTGCGGGAAGGCGCGGAACGGACCGGTGAGCACCGTGCGCTCCGGGTCGGGCAGCAGCAGCGCGTTGTGCACGACGCCCCGGCCGCTCTGCACGTCGTCGAGCGTGTGGCCGGGGAACGCGCCCCACGTCGCGGCGGCGGTCAGGAAGACCACGCCCGTCCACGCGTTGATCGCGATGCTGCCGTAGCGCAGCCGCGCGATCGCCTCGCGGAAGCCGTCGCCCAGGCGCCTCCGCTCCTTCGGGTCGATGAGCACGTTGGCGCCGAGGGTCCCGACGAGGTCGTCGTTGGCGGTCGCCACGGCGGCGTCGAGGAACTCCTGCCCCGTTCCCGGCACCTCGATCACGCCGAGCACCGGGGAGAAGTACTCCGTCGAGGCCATCACGTCGGCCGAGGCGGTGGCGTCGACGAGGAGGCGGCAGCCGTCGGGCCCGACCGCCTCGGCATCGGGGTAGGAGGCACGCGCGGCGGCGACCCGGTCGTCGCTGCCCGGGTACCAGGCGTGCCGCACCGGTGCCTCGTCCAGCGCGAGGCGGAGGGCGGTGAGGAACTGCTTCTTCTGCGGCCAGTCGGCGCTCAGGATGACGACCTGTCCGGCGATGCAGTTGTAGCCGCCGTTATGCAGGCGCATCGTGGCGATGTGCTCGGCCTGGAAGGTGAGGTCGGAGTCGAGCCACTCGCCGGGCACGACGATGATGGGCGAGACGCCGCCCAGCTCGCTCGTGATCGGCTTGTCAAGGGTGGGTGTTCCGGCCTTCTTGCGCGCGCGGCCCTCTTCGCCCGGGCCGTAGACGATGACGTCGTGGGTTGCAGCGCTGCCGGTGATGTGCACGTGGGCGATGCCCTCGTGGTGCACGAGGTAGGCGCCGACCGGGCCGCCGCCCTGTACGATGCGCAGCACTCCCAGCTGGATGAGCGGCGCGAGCGCCTTGGCATAGACCGGCTCCATGCCGGCGAGGGTCGGGTTGAGCTTGAGCAGCGCGACGCGGTTGTTGGCGACGAGTTCGTACAGCACGTCGAGGGGTGCGATGGACGTGATGTTGCCCGCACCCAGCACGAGGCCCACTCCGCCGGTCTCGGTGGGGTGCAGTGACGCGAGGCCCACGCCGGCGCGAACGGTCTTGCCGTCGACGCCGGGCCGCATCCACACCTCGGCCGAGAAGCCGTTCATGAGCATGCCCTCGGCGGCATCCGCCGGCATCACCGGGACGGTCACGCGGTCGCCGGGAGCCGTTCCGAAGGTGATGCGATCGAGCGGATTGCGCAGCGTGGCGAGTGCCTCGAGGCTGTTCGCGACGGCGGCGAGTCCGGTGAGCATCGCGTAGGGGCCCGAGAGCCACTCCTCGCCGACGAGGGGGGAGTCGGCGTCGAGTCCCTTGATGCTGCTGGCCGTCAGCGCCCACTCCTGCGCCGAGGTCGCGACGAGCCCGTGCACCCGCCGCAGCAGCGCCGCACGGTCAGCCAGGGACGTCTTGGCCCACACTCGTTCGCCATCGTGCAACTCGCGGACGGCGGCGTCGAGCGCGGCGCGCTCGTCATCCGTCATGCCGGCCTGGTTGACGGCCGCGGACGGGGCCGACTGTTCGATGATGCTCATGGGATCTCCTTCGATCGTGCTCACCCTAACCCGTGCAGGTCGGGGAATCGGTGGATGCGGTTCAGCGCCGGAACTCGGCCTTGCCGAGCGCGCTCAGATGCACCTCGTCGGGCCCGTCGGCCAGGCGCAGCGCCCGCGCTCCGGCGAACATCTCGGCGAGGGGCGTGTCCTCGGACAGGCCGGCCGCACCGAAGACCTGGATCGCCCGGTCGAGGATCTGCTGCACCGCCCGCGGCACGGCGATCTTGATGGACTGGATCTCGGTCATCGCCTCGCGGTTGCCCACCGTGTCCATCAGCCACGCCGTCTTCAATACGAGCAGCCGGAGGGCTTCGATCTGGATGCGCGACTCGGCGACCCACTCGCGCACGACGCCCTGGTCGGCGATCGGCCGGCCGAAGGTCTCCCGGGTGGTGGCCCGGTCGCGCACGAGCGAGAGGGCGCGCTCCGCCATCCCGATCGCCCGCATGCAGTGGTGGATGCGGCCGGGGCCGAGCCGTGCCTGCGCCATCGCGAACCCCTCGCCCTCTCCGCCGAGCAGGTTGGTGGCCGGCACCCGCACGTCGTCGAAGACGATCTCAGCGTGGCCGCCGTGGTCGCGGTCGTCGTAGCCGAACACTGTGAGCGGGCGCACGATGGTGACACCCTCCGCGTCGCGCGGCACCAGGATCATCGACTGCTGGCGATGGCGGGGTGCATCCGGGTCGGTCTTGCCCATCACGATGAGCAGCTGCGCCTCGGGGTTCATCGCGCCTGTCGACCACCACTTGCGGCCGCTGATGACGAAGTCGTCGCCGTCGCGTCGGATGCGGGTGGCGATCTGGGTGGCATCGGAGGATCCGACGTCGGGCTCTGTCATGCAGAACGACGAGCGGATGCGGGCGTCGAGCAGCGGTTCGAGCCACTGCCGCTTCTGCTCGGCGGTGCCGAAGTGGGCGAGCAGCTCCATGTTGCCCGTGTCGGGGGCGTTGCAGTTGAGGGCATACGGGGCCACGTGCATGCTCCAGCCGGTGAGCTCGGCGAGCGGGGCGTACTGCAGGTTCGTGAGCCCGGCACCGCCCTCGCCGGGGAGGAACAGGTTCCACAGGCCCTGCTCGCGCGCCTTCTGCTGCAGCGCTCGCACGATGGGGCGCGTGTGCCAGTCGTTCGGGGTGGCCCTGACCTGCTCGGCGAGGACGTGTTCGGCCGGGATGATCTCCTGGTCGAGGAAGGTGCGCAGCCGGTCGATGAGGTCGGTGGTGCGCTCGTCGTGGGCGAAGTCCATGATCAGTGCCTTCCGGTGGATGAGTAGAGGCGGGCGATGCCCTCTCCGGCGAGCGGATCGACGAGCGCGCCGATGCGGTCGAAGCCCTCGCCGACGGTCTCGCCCGCCTGCCAGCGCAGGTGGATGCCCTCGGCGATCACCGCGAGCTTGTATGCGGCGAAGGCTCGGTACCAGCCCAGGTCGGGGACGCTCGTTCCCTCGCGGGCGGCGTAGGCGTCGACGAGCTCGTCGAAGCTCGGGTAGCCGGCGCTCGTGTCGACGGCGCTCGGCATGAGACCGAGCGCGCCCGGCAGGTCGGCGATCGTCCAGTAGAGCCCGAACATGCCGAGGTCGACGAGCGGGTCGCCGATCGTGGACATCTCCCAGTCGAGGATGGCGGCGATGCGCGGGCCGTCGTCGTCGTCGCCGACCAGCGCGTTGTCGAGGCGGTAGTCCCCGTGCACGAGACCGCTGCGCTGCGACGCGGGCATCCGTTCGCCGAGGGCGTCCTGGAGGGCGTCGAGTCGCGGAAGTTCGCGGGATCGCGAGGCGTCGTACTGCCGCCGCCAAGTGCGCAACTGCCGTTCGAGGTAGCCCTCCGGTCGTCCGAAGTCGGCGAGCCCGATGGAGGCGGGGTCGATCGCGTGCAGGTCGGCGAGCGTCTGCGCGAGCTCGATGCCGAGGTGGTGCAGCCCCGCCGGACGGTAGTGCCGGTTCTGGGACGGATGCGCGAGCACGCGTCCCTCCACGAGCGCCATCACGAAGAACGGGGTGCCGGTGACGCGGTCGGCGTCGGTGTCGTCGACGAAGGCGATGGCAGGAGGGACGGGTACGGCGCTGCCCGCCAGCGCGCTGATGATGCGGTGCTCTCGGCGCATGTCATGGGCGCTCGCGAGCACGTGACCGAGCGGCGGGCGGCGGAGAACGAGCGGCATGCGGGCACCGTCGACCCGATAGGTGAGGTTGCTGCGCCCGCCCGCGATGACGGTCGCCGTCAGCGGGGCGTGGGCCAGCTCGGGGTGCGCATCCTCGAGCCAACGGGTCAGCCCGGGGACGTCCACCCCGGGCGGGGATCCTGCCGGACCGTGGGTCACCGGTGACCACCTCTCGCGTTCGCGCTCTCCTCACGAGGGCGCCTCCGCAGCATACCGCGTAGTCGGTACGTGCTCGGATGGCGGAGGAGCGCCGATAGCTCCCGAAATGCAGGATGAGATCGCTCATGACCGCGATATGCGGCTATGACCGCTGTGATCCTGCGTTCTCGTCGGCAATCAGCAGTTCCGTCTCGATCGCGGCCCTCATGCCAGCGGGCACCGGGGTGGGCCGGCGGGTGGCCGCATCGACGAACACATGCACGAACCGGCCGGTCGCGATCGGCTCCTGCTCGCCCGCTCGCAGGATGCCGAGGCTCCAGGTGATGCTCGTCGTTCCCAGCCGTTCCACGCCGATTCCCACCTCGAGTTCGTCGGGGAACGACGCCGACGACTGGTACTCGCACGCGCTCGACGCGCACACGGCGATGGCCTCACCCTGGGGGTCGAGGCCGCCGTACCGCATCATCCAGACGTTGATCGCCGTGTCCATCGCCTCGTAGTAGACGGTGTTGTTGACGTGCCCGTACTGGTCGTTGTCGTTCCACCGGGTGGGGAAGGGGTGGCGGGCCGGGTAGGGCATGCAGAGGCTCGTCTCAGTCGGCGCGCAGCAGCACGCGGAGCGCCACTCGTGCCCGGTCGGTGCTCGGCTCGTCGCCGGCGATGAGGTCGGAGTAGGTGAACGACTCGGATACGCGCACGATGAGGAAGGCGAGGGTGGACGGGTCGATCGCCCCGCCGAGCGGTGCAGCGCCGAGGTCGCGACGCACGAGCCACTCGACGGTGGCCACGTAGCGCCGCTGGATCTCGCTCTCCTTGGTCGTCAGCAGTCTCAGCGCGCGCGCCGGCTCCCGCCGCAGGAACTGGCGGAAGTAGTCGTTCGAGATGAGGTCGTCGGTGAAGTGCGTGAGCGTCGCGGCGATGCGCTCGGCTCCGACCAGTCCGTCGGCCGCCTGCTCGGCTTGCACCAGCGTGGGAACGGCGAGCGACCAGAGCACCTCGCTCAGCAGGGCGTCGCGATTGCCGACCCAGCGGAACAGCGACGTGCGATCGACGCCGAGCGACGTGGCCAGCGCCCCCATGTCGATGCGGCGACCGGTGATGAGCGTCTCGCGGGCCGCTTCGAACGCGCGCAGGGCGTCCGGATGCGCTCCGCTCGCCAGCCGCTCCGACAGCCACGACGGAGCGGCGTCGAGACCCACCGACGCCACGGTCGCTTCGGTGATCGAGGCTGGCATGCCGGAACTCTACCTCCGTCGATCGGGCCGAGGCGACGGATGCCCGTGCCTCGAGGAGGAGGTCAGGAGCCCGGGAGGGCGGCGTCTCCGGCGGCGGTGTCCGAGGAGAGACCGCTGATCCACGGAACGAGGCGACGGTTCTCGTAGACCAATCCGACGACCACGGCGAGCGCGCCGACGGCGATGCCCACCGGGAGGAACACCGCCGTTGAGGCGCCGGCGGCGATGGCGAGCAGCAGCGCGGCGATGGCGCCGGCGAGCACGCCGTTGACGAACACGATCATGCTGGCCATCGTGAACAGCATCGCCCAGAACCCGTAGCGCACCCCGCGGTATCCGCTCCTCGGCGCGTCCGGCCCGAAGAAGTGCGCTCCGGCCGGGTCGAGAGTTGCCCAGTACTGGCGCACGCGTTCCAGCCGGCGGAGCGCCACGAGGTTCTCGACGCTCGTGTCGACCAGACGCACGATGGTGAAGCATCCGAGGATGAAGACGGTGGGCAGCACGGAGAAGGTCAGGGCGGCCAGGGCCGTCGGATGCGTGGCGCTGAACCCGATCGCGACGAGCCCGCTCGAGAGGGTGGAGAGGTAGAGCGCCGCCCGGCTCGAGCTCTCACTGACCGAGATGCCCGACACGGACTGCAGGCCGAACTGCTCATTGGCCAGCGCTCCGAGGAACGCGGGCGACGGCTCGTGGGCTTCAGGATCGCTCATGATCACACTTCACCGCATCATCGCCGTGCGGCATGCGATTTGGCGGGCGGGTCGCAGGTCGCCCGGGCTCACATGCAACGTTCTGGAAAATGATGCATACTCGTCCCATCACCGGATGAATCGGAGAAGCGATGACGCTCACGACCTCGCAGACGAACGCGCTGCCCACCACCGACCTCGACTCGGCCGCGCCGGCTGAACTCCTCGACGTCGACTTCTACTCCTTCCAGAACCTGCTGACGCCTGAGGAGCAGGCATCCGTCTCCCGGGTCCGCGCCTTCCTCGAGGAGAGGGTGCGCCCGAACGCGGACGAGCTGTGGGATAAGGCGCAGAGCCCGCGCCACCTCATTCCCGAGTTTGCCGCGCTCGGCCTGTTCGGAGCGGGCTGGCCCGAGACGCGCCAATTCGAGAACAGCGCCGTCTACCGGGCGTGGATCGCGCTGGAGATCTCCCGCGTCGACCCATCCACAGCCACCTTCGTCGGCGTGCACAGCGGGCTCGCCATGAACGCGGTCGGCGTCGGCGGCTCCGAGGAGCAGCGAGCCGAGTGGATGGGGCCGATGGGGCGCGGCGAGCTCGTCGGAGCGTTCGGCCTCACCGAGCCCGAGCACGGTTCAGACACCGCCCGTGGGCTGCAGACCACCGCCACCCGCGACGGCGACCAATGGACCCTCAACGGCGCGAAGCGCTGGATCGGCAACGCCACCTTCGCCGACATGGTGGTCATCTGGGCGCGCGACACCGCAGACGACCAGGTCAAGGGCTTCATCGTGCGGCAGCCGGCGGAGGGCTTCACGGCCACCAAGATCGAGCGCAAGCAGTCCCTTCGCGGTGTCGAGAACGCCGACATCGTGCTCGAGAACGTCATCGTGCCCGAGAGCGACCGGTTGCAGAACATCGACTCGTTCCGCGACGTCGCCATCGTGCTGCGGATGACCCGCGCCGAGGTGGCTTGGCAGGCGATCGGCGTGATGGTGGGCGCCTATGAGGCCGCCCTCGCCTACGCGAAGCAGCGGGTGCAGTTCGGCAAGCCGATCGCCTCCTTCCAGTTGGTGCAGCAGAAGCTGGCCAACGCTCTCAGCAACATCACCGCGTCGATCGCGTTGTGCGTGCGCGTCTCGGAGATGCAGGACGAGGGCATCCAGAAGGACCACCACTCGGCGATGGCGAAGGCCTTCGCGACGGCCCGGATGCGCGAGACCGTCGCCCTGTGCCGCGAGATCATGGGCGGCAACGGCATCCAGCTCGACCATGGCGTCGCCCGGTACTTCGCGGACGCCGAGGCGGTGTTCACGTTCGAGGGCACCTTCGACATGAACTCGCTCATCGTCGGCCGCGCCATCACCGGCATCGCCGCGTTCCACTGATCGCTCCCGCCGCACACCCTGGGTACCGTCGCCCCTGACGGCACCCGCCGCACACGACAGAGGAGTCACCATGGCCGAGGCCTACATCGTCGCCACCGCCCGCTCGCCGATCGGTCGTGCTCGCAAGGGTTCGCTCGCCTCACTGCGCGGCGACGACCTCACCGTCCAGATGGTGCGGGCCGCGCTCGACAAGGTCCCCACCATCGACCCGGAGCGCATCGACGACCTCATGCTCGGCTGCGGCCTGCCGGGCGGCGAGCAGGGCATGAACATGGCGCGCGTCGTCGCGGTGCTGCTCGGCCTCGACGCACTCCCGGGCACGACCGTGAACCGCTACTGCTCGTCGAGCCTGCAGACCACGCGCATGGCCTTCCACGCCATCAAGGCCGGCGAGGGCGACATCTTCATCTCGGCGGGTGTCGAGTCGGTCACGCATGCGATGCGCGGGTCGAGCGACTACATCCCGGGCGAGAACGTCGAGAATCCGTTGTTCGCGGATGCCGTCGCGCGCACGGCATCCCGCGCCCAAGGCGGAGCCGCCACCTGGCACGACCCGCGCGAGGACGGCCTGCTCCCCGACGCCTACATCGCCATGGGCCAGACTGCCGAGAACGTCGCCCAGTTGCGCAGCGTCAGCCGGGAGGACCAGGACGCGTTCGCCGCCCGCAGCCAGCAGCGTGCCGAAGCGGCGATCGCGAGCGGCTTCTGGGCGAACGACATCACGCCGGTGACGCTCGCCGACGGCTCGGTCGTGTCGACGGATGACGGACCGCGCCCCGGCGTGACGCTCGAGGCGCTCGCCGGGCTCGACCCGGTGTTCCGACCCGACGGCACCGTCACGGCCGGCAACTGCTGCCCGCTCAACGACGGAGCAGCGGCGGTCGTCGTCGTGTCCGACCGCGTCGTCGAGGAGCTCGGCCTCGAGCCGCTCGCTCGCGTCGTGTCCACCGGGGTATCCGGGCTCTCTCCGGAGATCATGGGGCTCGGGCCCGTGGAGGCGTCCCGCCGCGCGCTCGCCCGGGCGGGCCTCTCGATGGACGACATGGACCTCATCGAGCTGAATGAGGCGTTCGCCGCCCAGGTGCTCCCGTCCGCCCGCGAGCTCGGCATCGACGAGGAGCGCCTCAACGTGCACGGTGGGGCGATCGCGGTGGGCCATCCGTTCGGCATGACGGGTGCGCGCATCACCTCCACCCTCATCAACGGACTCGCCGCGACCGGGGGCCG
The DNA here is from genome assembly GCF_004801905.1 of Orlajensenia flava. GTDB lineage: Bacteria > Actinomycetota > Actinomycetes > Actinomycetales > Microbacteriaceae > Orlajensenia > Orlajensenia flava. Next base: position 271,538 of record NZ_SSSN01000005.1, read on the forward strand.
CTACGGCCTCGAGACCATGTGCGTCGGAGGCGGCCAGGGCATGGCCCTCATCCTTGAGCGCGTCTGACCCCTCACCCCCCATCCGTTGGGCAGTAGGGGTCGCGAACTCGGGCTGGCGCGAGCAACTAGTGCCCAACGGATCATTCAGGCGGGGACCAGCAGGGTGACCCACTGGGCAACGAGGGCGGGGCGCTCCGAACCCTCGATCTCGACCGTGAGGTCCTGCACGAGACGGATGCCGGTGCCGGTGCGCTCGGCCGCCGACAGGACTCCGACCGCTCGGACCCTCGAGTCGACCACCACCGGCTGCAGGAACCGCACCTTCTCGAAGCCGTAGTTGACGCCCATCGCCACGCCGTCGACGTCGAGCAATCTCGACGCGAGGGCCGTGAGAAGCGACAGCGTGAGGAACCCGTGGGCGATCGGCGCACCGAACGGACCCGCGGTGGCCCGCTCCACGTCGACGTGGATCCACTGGTGGTCATCCGTCGCATCGGCGAACGCCTCGATGCGCGCCTGGTCGATGGCGAACCACTCGCTCGGACCCACCGCCGTGCCGACGGCGTCGAGCAGCGCTTCGGGGGAGGAGAACGTCGCGCTCATGCCTTCGGGCCGCCCGCCACGTAGAGCACCTGTCCCGACGTGAAGCCGGCCGCCTCGGAACAGAAGAACGACACCGCGGCGGCGACGTCCTCAGGCTGGCCCACGCGCGCCACGGGGATCTCCTTGGCGGCCCCCGCGAGGAAGTCGTCGAACCCGACGCCCATCCGATCGGCCGTTGCACGTAGCATGTCCGTCGCGATGAACCCGGGCGCCACCGCGTTCACGGTCACTCCGTAGCGGCCCAACTCGATCGCCAGGGTCTTGGTGAAGCCCTGCATGCCGGCCTTCGCCGCTGCGTAGTTGGCCTGCCCGCGATTGCCGAGTGCCGAGGTGCTCGACAGGTTGACGATGCGCCCCCAGCCCTCCTTCACCTGGAACGCCTGCACCGCCCGGCTCATCAGGAAGGCGCCGCGCAGGTGCACGTTCAGCACCGCGTCCCAGTCGCCATCCGTCATCTTGAACAGCAGGTTGTCGCGCAGGATGCCGGCGTTGTTGACCAGCACCGTCGGAGCGCCGAGCTCGTCCGCGACCAAGGCGACCGCTTCGGCGACCGCCTCGGAATCGGCGACGTTCGCGCCGACCGCGAGAGCTCGACCGCCGGATGCCTCGATGGCCGCGACGGTGTCCGCGCACTGCTCGGCATCCAGGTCGAGCACGGCGACGGTGCAGCCGTCGGAGGCGAGCTGCTTGGCGGTCGCGGCCCCGATGCCGCGGGCGGCTCCGGTGACGATGGCGATGCGGGTCATGCGGTTGATCCTTTCGAAGGGGTTCAGAACGTGATGAGCTGTCGCAGTTCGCCGCCGGCCGCGAGACGGTCCATCGCGGCGTCGATTTCGTCGAGGCGGATGTGCGAGGAGATGAGCTTCTCGAGCGGGAGGCGGCCGGAGCGCCAGAGCTCGACATAACGCGGGATGTCCCGGCTCGGCACGGCGGACCCGAGGTAGCTGCCGATGACGGTGCGCGCCTCGGCGGTGAGGGCGAGCGGCGAGAGGGATGCCCGTGCGTCGGGAGCGGGCAGTCCGACGGTGACCGTCGTCCCGCCGGGTGCAGTCAGGGCGAAGGCTGTCTCGAACGCGCGGGCGGATCCGGCGGCCTCGATCACGACGGGGGCGCGGAGCGTCGCATCCGTCGCGTCAGCAGGGGAGTAGGCGGCGGATGCCCCGAGCTCGAGCGCCAGCGCGAGTTTGCCCTCGACGGCATCGACGCCGATCACCTCGTGCCCGAGCGCGACCGCGACGAGGAGCGCGGCCATGCCGACACCGCCGAGCCCGACGACGATCACGCGCGACCCCGCCGCGGGGCGCCCCGCGTTGATGACGGCTCCCCCGCCGGTCAGCACCGCGCAGCCGAGGAGCGCGGCTATCTCGGCCGGCACGTCGGCATCGACCGGGACCACCGAGGTGCGGCTGACCACGGCGTGGGTCGCGAACGCGCTGACGCCCAGGTGGTGCTTCACATCCTCGTGGCCACGATGCAGGCGGATGCCGCCACCGACGAGGGTGCCGGCGTTGTTGGCGGCCGATCCGGGCTCGCACGGCAGACGACCGTCGGTACGGCATCCGTCGCAGTCGTCGCAGCGCGGGAGGAAAGTCATCACGACGCGCGTGCCGACGGCGAGGTCCACGCCGTCGCCGACTTGCTCGACGATGCCCGCCGCTTCGTGGCCGAGCAGCATCGGCGTCGGTCGCACCCTGTTGCCGTCGACGACGCTGAGGTCGGAGTGGCAGACACCCGCGGCCTCGATGCGCACGAGCAGCTCGCCGTGGCCGGGCGGATCGAGTTCGAGAGTCTGGACCGTGAAGGGTCGCGATGCCGAGAACGGCGCCGCGGCGCCGGAACGTTCCAGGACGGCACCCGTGATCTGCACCTGACCTCCTCGTCCAGCGGAGCCTCCAGCATAGCCGTGCATCGCGAACCGACTACGCGGTATGTCCTTGGGTCGGCGTCAGACCGCGATCAGGTCGACCCCGGCGATGGACGGGTCGATGAGCACCTTCGCGTGCGCTTCGGGGTCGGCCAGGGCGGTGAACGCGCGATCCACCCCCGCAAGGCCGACGCGACCCGTCACGAGCGCGGCGGCGTCGAGCTTGCCGTCGGCCAGGGCGTGCAGCGTGTCGCGGAACTCCAACGGCGTGTAGCCCACGACGAAACGCAGGTCGAGCTCCTTGTTGATCGCGAGCGACGGACGGATGGCGTCCGCGCCCATGCAGACGCCGACCACCACGACGCGGGTATGGAGGGGAGCCGAGGCCAGGATGCCGTCGATCATGCCGGGCACGCCGACGCACTCGAACACGACGGGGCGCTTCGCATCCGTCACGCCCACCCTGTCGAGGCCGCGCCAGGCCGTCCACCACGGGATCGGCAGCTTCTCGAGGCTCTCGATGAGGTCGATGCCGGCGTTGTAGGAGTCGGGCATGGTGGCCATCTCGCCGTGTCCGGCCGCCGCCTCCCAGGGCGACGCGACGGCGGGATCGACCACGACATGCGCGCCCACCCGAGCGGCGAGGGCGCGCCGACCGGCCGAGAAGTCGCTCGCGACGATCGTCTCGACGCCCCGCGCCCGGAGCACGGCGATGACGGCGAGACCGACCGGGCCGCAGCCCATGACGATGGCGACGTCCTTGCGCGTGATCTCGGACCGGGCCACGGCGTGCCACCCGACGGCCATCGGCTCGGTCAGCGCGGCGAGGTCCGGTGCCAGGCCGCCCGGCACGGGAATCGTCAGCGCCTCCTGCACGACGACCTGTTCGGCATAGCCGCCGGAGGCGTCAGCCGACAGGCCGATGCCGTCGACGGTCCGGCCGCGGCGCACGAGCGGAACCGTCACGACCGGGGTGCCGACGGCGATGCGGCGCGTGCTCCACGGCCCGTGGTCGGCCACGACTCCATAGATCTCGTGGCCCATGACCACGGACTGGTCCGATCGCATGTACCGCGGATACCCGCAGAGCTCGAGCACGTCGGCGAGGTCGTCGGCGTGCCTCCGCGCGTGCAGGTCCGACCCGCAGATGCCGCAGCGCCCCACCTGCACGAGCAGCTGGCCGGCGCCTGGGCGAGGTGCGGGCAGGTCGGCCACCGCAAGCCGGCCGTGCTGAACGGTGACGGCCCTCATCGGGCGATCGCTGAGGCCGCGGCGACTGCCGGCGTGACGCCCTCGGTGACGGATGCCGGCCCGGTCGTGAGGCGGTAGGCATCCGCCCGCCACTTCACGTTGTCGCGCCGGAACCGGAACGTCCAGTCCGGGTAGATGGAGGCGTTCCGGCCGTTGACGTCCCGGTAGAACGAGGTGCAGCCGCCCAGCTCCCACACCGTCGTGGCGAGCTTCGCGTCGATTCTGCGGTTGTACCCGTCGTGCACGCTCTGCTCGACCTCGATCGCGGTCGCCCCCGTGGTGTCGAGCGCGCGGATCGCGTGCGTGATGTGCGCGACCTGCGCCTCGATCATGTAGACCATCGAGCTGTGGCCGAGGCCCGTGTTGGGCCCGAGGAACATGAAGAAGTTGGGGAAGCCGGGGACGGATGCTCCGAGGTAGGCGCGGGGGGAGCCCTTCCAGTGGTCCTGGAGCAGCTCGCCGCTACGTCCGCGCACCCGGTCGGCGAACGGGATGTCCGCCACGTGGAAGCCGGTGGCGAAGATGATGGCGTCCACCTCGCGCTCGACCCCGTCGGCATCCACCACGGAGTTCTCGCGCACCTCGCGCAGCGCCTTCGGCACGAGCGTCACGTTCGGCTTCTGCAGGGCCGGATACCACTCGTTCGACGGAACGATGCGCTTGCAGCCGACCAGGTAGTCGGGCGTGAGCGCGGCGCGCAGTGCAGGGTCGGCGACCTGGCTCTCGCGGTGCTTGCGCGCGAGTCCCTCCACGAGCTTCATGAGCTTGGGCTGCTTCGCGAACCCGAGCAGCAGCGCCTCCTTGGACAGGTAGACCTTGTCGCGCTCGCGCTTCTGCGCCGCCGGGTTCCTGCGGAAGCGCGCGCGTTCGGCATCCGTTATCGGCCGCTTGTCGTGCGGCATGATCCAGGGGGCGGTGCGCTGGAAGACGAACAGCTCGCCGACCCGGTCGACGATGCGGGGCACGTACTGGATGGCGGATGCGCCCGTGCCGATCGAGGCCACGCGCTTTCCGGCGAGGTCGTAGTCGTTGTCCCAGCGCGCCGAGTGCATCACCTTGCCCCGGAACCGCCCGATGCCGGGCACGTCCGGCAGCTTGGGCTCCGTCAACGGACCGACAGCACTCACCAGGACGTTCGCCGTCCAGCGACCGTCGCTGGTCTCGATCTCCCAGAGCTGGTCGGCCTCGTTCCAGGCCGCGCCGGTCACGTCGACGCCGGTGCGAAGGTGCGGTCGCAGGCCGAACCGTTCGAGGCAGGTGTGCAGGTAGTCCCGGATCTCGGGCTGCGGCGAGTAGGTCGACGACCACTCCGGGTTGGGGGCGAACGAGAACGAGTAGAGGTGGCTCGGCACGTCGCAGGTGCAGCCGGGGTAGGTGTTGAGGTTCCACACGCCGCCGACATCCGCCGACCGCTCGAGGATGACGAAGTCCTCGAAGCGCTCCTTCTTCAGGCTGTAGCCCAATCCGATGCCCGAGAACCCGCTGCCGATGATCACCACCTGTGCGTGCCGGCTCATCGTTGACTCCTCCGCCGCGGCGGCGTGCTCGGTCGTCTGCGCGGTGCTGTTCTGCATGTCGTTCCCCGTCCCTGCGGACTGTCTGCTCTCCATGATGCGACGGATGGCGGCGTTTCGCGCCTCAGGCGGCTTCGCGGGCCAGCATCGCCTCGTGGTCCCTGGTCATGAACCGGGTGGCGATGAACATGCCGATGGCGGCCACCACGAAGGCGATCGGCACCATGATCATCATCGCTCCCTGCAGGCCCTGCGCGATCGCGGCGTCGCTCGACATGCTCGATGCGGCGGACGTCGCGAGGGAGTCGGACACCGCGCCCACCGCGATCGGCCCTCCGGCGCCACCGATCAAGAGGCCGATGGCGAACACCACCCCCAGTGCGGTGGAGCGCTGACGCGGGCCGATCACGTCGGACACGGCCGGCAGCGACGCGGCGAGGTAGACGATGCCGAGCAGGTAGCCGATGCCGAGGAAGACCACGAGCTGCCAGAGGTTCTGCTGGGCGGCGGCGAGGCCGACGAGCGAGAACACCGCGGCGCCCACCAGGCTGATCGACGCGATCAGGACACGCCGCGATGGCGAGGACTTCGCCGCGCGGTCGAGCACCCGGCCGCCGAAGATGAGACCGAGCAGGCCCGTGATGCCGATCACGACGCCGCCGAGGAGGGCGGCCGGGATGAGCTCGAGCCCGTAGTAGCGCTGCAGCACCGGGGTGAGGAAGGTGCCGATGGCGTAGGCGGCGAAGTTGTAGCCCGCGTAGGCGAGCACGAGCCCCCACAGCGAGCCGACCCGGAAGAGGCCGGCGAAGGCACGGCTCTTGGCGGGACGGTCGGTGGCGGCCGCGGGGGCGCCGAGGGCGTCGAGACGGTCGGGCTCGGCAGCGCCGCGGCGCGGCTCCTTGATGAGCAGGATGAGGATCGCCACGATCACGCCGGGAACGGCGGCGATGAGGAACGGCGCCCGCCAGGAGTCGAACGCCACCGCGATGCCGCCCACGGTGAAGAAGGCGAGCAGCGTGCCGATCGGGAAGCCGAGCAGGAACAGCGAGTTAGCGCGCGCTCGCTTCTCGCTCGGGTAGAGGTCGGAGATGAGCGATCCGGTGGCCGGGGTGTAGCTCGCCTCGCCGATGCCGACGCCCACGCGAGTGCCGAAGAACGCCCAGAAGTTGGTGAGCAGCCCGCCGAGGGCCGTGAAGGCGCTCCAGACGAGCAGGCCCCATCCGGCCACCTGCTTGCGGGCGATCTTGTCGGCCAGCCAGCCGAGCGGGATGCCTGCGATCGCACCGAACAGCACGAACGCCGACGCCAGGATGCCGACCTGCACGTCGTCGAGCCGGAAGTCCGCCTTGATCTGCTCGAGCACGACGGACGGGATGGCCCGGTCGTAGAAGTTCAGCAGGTTGCCGATGAACAGCAAGGTGAGGATCCATTTGGCGCTGGAGACAACTCGCGCCTTCGTCTCGGGTTGCGTCACGCGGGTGTCGGACATGGATGGATCCCTTCGCCATTGAAGAAAGAGGAGGGCTCAGGCCGCACGAGGTCGGCATGAACTCCCGCCATTGTGATCGCCGGTGGGCCGCCCAGCCATGGCGGCGCTACCAAGGGTTCGCTGCGTCTTTTGTGTCGCTGAACAAGACGGCGGGTAGGCTCGCCGCATGGACGACGTCGTCGGGGACTGGCCGCGCCGGAGGCGGATGCCCGAGCTGACCTCGCTGGACGCGCCGACCCAGGCCGTGGTCGCCGCTGCGGTCGACCGGCTGCGCGACTCCGTCGATGAGTGGACCGCTCGGTTCCTCCGTCTGGTGCGTGAACACGTCCCCGGCTACGACCAGCTCGCCGACGACGACATCCGCGGGTCGGCGCGCACCCTCGTCGAGGGCGAGATCTCCGAGCTGGAGTCGATGCGCATCCCCGACGACGCCTTGCGAGAGCAACTGGAGGCGTTCGCGCTGAAGCGCGTGGCCCAGGGCATCTCGATCGACACCCTGTCGCTCAGCTATCACCTCGGCTCGCGGGAGATGCTCGCGCTCATGGACGAGATCGCGGTGGAGGTCGCGATGCCGACGGACCTCCTGCTGGCCATCCACGACAGCACCTGGGAATTCGCCAACGAGGCGGCGGCGGTGTTCGCCCGTGTGCAGCACGGACTGCTGGTCGAGCAGGCGCGTTTCGACGCCGAGAGGCGTTCGGCGTTCGCGCGTGGGGTGCTGAGTGGCACGGCATCCTCCGAGCAGATCCAGCGCGATGCGGCCCTGTTCGGCTTGGATGCCCGGCGCCCGTACGTGGCCGTGGCGGCACGGGCGACGACGCCCGCCCGCGCTGAGGAGCTCCGCCGGCTGCTCGCCGTCGCCACGCGCACCCCGCCCGACCGGCTGCTCGTCGCCGACGTCGACGGCTCATGGGGCTGCATCAGCCCGAGCGCTCCGGAGGGTGTCGGCGAGGCCCTCGTGGCCATTGGCCCACCGCTGAGGCTCGAGGAGCTCGACCGAGGCTTCGACGAGGCCGTGGAGGCGCTCGAGACGGCCGAGCGCTTCGGCATGGCCGGCGCCGTTCGGCTGACCGATCTCGGCCCGCGACCGTTGGTGCTGCCCGAGAGCAGGGCGGCCGACCTCCTCGCCGAACGGCACCTCGGTGCGCTGGCCGCCGAGGGACGCATGGGCGACGAGCTGCGCGAGACGGTGCGCGTCTATCTGGAGTGTGACCAACGGGCCGCGGATGCCGCTCGCCTGCTCACCGTGCACGCCAACACGGTGCGCTACCGCGTCAATCGGTTCCGCGAGCTGACCGGGCTCGACCTGCGGCGCACGGAGGACATCGTCACGACGTGGTGGCTGCTCAACCGAGGGGCGTGAGGGCGCTGGGTCAAGCGCGTGAGCGGGGCCCGTTATGCGGGGAGCCCTGCTCGAATCACGCGGCGAGCCCTGCTCGGGTCAGGCGGGGAGCAGGGGCGCCGACTCCGGGTCGGCGGCGGTGACGACGAGCAGTGCGGTGCGCTCCAGGAGGGCGACGACGTCATCCTCCGACACCTCGGTGCCGACGGCCGCCTCGACGAGGTACTGCTCGGCGAAGGCCACCCAGGAGCGGAGCGCCATTCGCAGGGTCGGAGACTCCGCGACCCCCATCTCGCCGAGGACGGTGACGATGCGCTCGGTCTGGAGCGACCGGGCCTGCTCGACGACCTCCTGCACGCGCAGGTCGCCGCTCGCTGCACCGCGGACGAGGGAGAAGAAGGTGCCGCGGTGCTCGCGCACGAAGCGCACGATGCGTTCGAGTGTGTCGTGCAGGCGCTCGAGCGGCGGGAGATCCGTCGCCGGCTCCGTGGCACGCAGCATGGCGTCGCGTGCCGTGCGCACGACCTCGCGGTGGAAGCCCTGCTTGGACTCGAAGTAGTAGAACAGCAGGCCGCGAGAGACGCCGGCCTGGGCGGCGAGGTCGTCGAGGGAGAGCTCGTCGAGCGGGCGGTCGGCCAGGGCGGCGACGCCGAGTGCGACCAGCTGCGCCCGGCGCTCGTCGGGCGACAACCGCGTGCGCCGTTCCTCTGCCATGAATCGAGCCTACGGGCGGCGCGGAGCACGACGCGCCGGATGCGAGCTCGGATCGTCACCAGTTCGTTACTGACTGAATATCAGTAGTAATTGACGCGCAGTCAATAGTCTCGTAATCTCTCCATCGCACGACGCCGCCGTCGTGCTCCGGCCTCCATCGAACATGGTCGGTGCGCACGGGCGACGGCTGATCGGCCCACCCGCACCACGTGTCATCAATCAAGGAGGATCTATGAAGTTCAGCTCGCTCACGGGCTCCCGCGCAGGACGAGTCCTGCTGACGGCCGTTCCCGTCGCGCTCGCGCTCAGCGTGCTCGGCGCCGGCGTCGCGAACGGCGCCGTCCCGGTCTCGTTCGCGGTCTCGGGCAGCCAGTTCAAGATCGGCGCATCGGAGCTGAACGGCACCGGGTTCTCGCAGTACTCGGGCGTCGCGCTCGAGAAGACGGGCAAGCCCCACGCCGTCGCCATCGCGAACATCAAGAGCGCGACCCTCGCCGACCTGTGCCAGTCGGTCGTCAGCGACACCCCGCTCGGCAAGCTCGGCATCCTCATCCAGGCCGGCGGCGGCGGAAAGCCCGCAACGGCATCCGACCTCCAGCTCGGCATGACCGACCTCCAAGGTGACGCCACCTTCACCAACATCCGCATCGGCGTGGACGCCTCGACGGTCAACACGACCGCGAAGGGCGAGGCGGGCGGCTTCGCCCAGGACGCGGATGCGCTCAAGATCGTTGGACTCAAGCAGACCGCATGGAGCACGCAGGCCGGAACCTTCGCCCTCAACGGCCTGCACCTGCAGCTGACCAACGGGACCGAGTGCTTCTAGCACTCAGCTGAGTCGTCGGCCGATCGATGCACGTCATCGATCGGCCGGCGCCCCATCCTGATCCACCTAGGAGTACCTGATTTGAGCATCGACCACCACGCCGGCACTGCCAGGCCCGCCGCCAGTGCAACACCCCCGGCCCCGTCGCGATTCGACAGCTGGATGGTCACCCGACCTCTCATCGGCGGCATCCTCGTCGTGCTCGCCGGCATCGAGATGTTCTTCTCGACGCAGCTCGATCTGGGCAACCTCCACATCCAGGTGGGCATCGAGGGCATGCAGGCCACCATCCTCCCGATCACGCTCGTCGTGCTCGGAGTGCTGGCGATCGTGTCGCCGTCGCAGCGCTTGTTCTACGGCATTCTCACGCTCGTCGTCGCCATCTACTCACTCGTCGCGGTGAACTTGGGCGGATTCCTCGTCGGGATGCTCCTCGGCGTGGCCGGTGGCATCGTCGTCGTGACGTGGGCACCCCAACGCGATGACGATGTTCTCGATGGTGCGGGTGCGTCGGGCGGAGTCGCAGAGGCGAGCGATGATCGCGCTGGCGTTCCCGAGGGCGCCCTCGAGGCGGGCGTCCCGGTGGATGCGGGGGCTGGCGCGACGGGCGAAGTTGAGCAGGCGAGCGATGATCGCACGGTCAAGGCGAGTGCCGACCGTTCGGCCGACGTCGGGATGCGCCGCGATCGCGTGAGGCCTGTTACAGCTGCATCGGCCGACGACCTCGCGCACGCCGACGACCTGTCCGTCGTGACCGGCGCCCTGAGCTCCGCACCGGAGCCGCCCCCTTTTCCCGCAGCGCCGGCTGACACCGGCGCCGCCACACCCGCGCCCGCATCCGGCACGATCCCGGCTCCGCTGCCGGCCCGCGCCGGATCGCTCACCCTGACGTTGCTCGCCGCCGTGATCGTGTCGGGCATCCTGACGTCGGGGCTCGCCGCTCCCAGCGCCCGGGCCGATGATGTCGGCGGATGCTCCGGCTCGAGCTGCGACGCGACTCCAACGCCCGACCCCGGGGCGCCTGGCGAACCCGTACCCGCTAGTACCCCGACCTCCACGCCCGGCCCGACGCCGTCCGTGCCGACGCCGTCCGTGCCGACGACCACTTCACCGACGTCCACGCCGACATCGTCGCTCACGCCACCCACCAGCGGTCCCGACGATGGCACGACCCATGGTTCGGCAGGTGGTTCCGGCGGATACGCGCGGGGTGACACCGACCCGGCCGCCGCCGCAGCCACCGCCGCCGCGACCCCCGCCCCGCCCGTCATCGCTGATGCCCTCTACCCCGGTGCCACCGCCCAAGTCAGCGGGTCATCGCTCGGCCTCATAGGGGGACGGTTCGTGGGTGTCACCACGGCGACCCTCCTCGATGGCCGCACGGTTCCTGTGCTGCGCATCACGGCCGACCAGATGTCCATCGCCGATTTCTCGCTCGATGCGCCGGCCGCGGGCGGTCGTCGCCAGCCGAACACCGCGTCGCGCATGAGTGCGGACGGCCGCGTCGAGCTGCTCGTCGTCTCCCTCGGCGGCACTCTGGCGGATGGCACCGGCATCCGTTTCGATGCTGCGGCCCCGCCCCCCGATGGCACGCTGCTGCCCGGGCTGACGGGCCCGGTCGTGGAGTTGGTCTCGATCACGGGCGACTCGTTGCGCCTCGTGGGATCGCACCAGCAGGTGCCGGTCGCGTAGCACCCCGGCGCTGCGGGGGAAACCCTCTACCCGGATGCGGTCTGCAGTCGGATGCTGGACCCATCCGATGACGGGAGAACCAGATGTCCGATATCAACGCGCCCAGTGCATCCGAGGCGCCGGGTCAGGACGATGAGACGACGGATCCAGCGGATCCGGGCACGGAGGAGTCGTCGTCGTACAACATCTCGCCGCCGCCCGACGTCGACTCCGAACCGGGTGGCGACGGGCTTCCCAGCGCGGACGAGGACTCCGCCGCCGAGTAGTCGCGCCAGGAGACGGCTCAGCGCCACCTCGTCGGCGTTCGCGCCAGTTGAACTGGCGCGCGTACCGACGAAGTGGCGCTGAGGGACGACGCTGAGGGCGCTACGCGGGCTGCTGCTCGCTGCGCTTGGGCAGCACCCATCCCGGGCGGACGAAGTGGCAGGTGTATCCGTTGGGGTACTTCTGCAGGTAGTCCTGGTGCTCGGGCTCGGCCTCCCAGAACGGAGCGGCCGGCTCGATGGTCGTGGCGACCTTTCCGGGCCAGAGGCCGGAGGCGTCGACATCCGCGATGGTGTCGCGCGCGATCGCCTCCTGCTCGGGGCTCTGCGGGAAGATCGCCGAACGATAGCTCGTGCCGATGTCGTTGCCCTGCCGGTTCAGCGTAGTGGGGTCGTGCACCTGGAAGAAGAACTCCAGCTGGTCGCGGTAGCTGGTCTTCTCGGGGTCGAACACGATCTCGAGAGCCTCGGCGTGGCCGGGGTGATTGCGGTAGGTCGCGTTGGCGTTCTGGCCGCCGGTGTAGCCGACGCGGGTGCTGATGACGCCCGGGCGCGTGCGCACGAGCTCCTCCATGCCCCAGAAGCAGCCTCCGGCGAGAATTGCGGTCTCGGTGCTCATGATGCGTCCTCCTGCGTGTTGGTCGTGGTGTTCATCGTCTGCGGGAACAGCGAGCGGAAGTCGCCGTATCCCTGCGCCTCGAGCTCGCCGACGGGGACGAATCGCATCGCCGCCGAGTTCATGCAATAGCGTAGGCCTCCCGCCTCGGCCGGCCCATCGTCGAAGACGTGACCGAGGTGGCTGTCGGCGCCGCTCGAACGCACCTCGGTGCGCTTCATCCACAGCGTCCGGTCGGTCTTCTGCGTGACGGCGTCGGCGCTGATCGGCCGCGTGAAGCTCGGCCATCCGGAGTGGCTGTCGTACTTGTCGGTCGACGCGAACAGCGGTTGCCCCGACACCACATCGACGTAGATTCCGGCGTCGTGGTTGTTCCAGTACTCGTTGCGGAAGGCGGGCTCGGTGGCGTCCTCCTGCGTGACCCGGTACTGCGCGGGCGTGAGGCCGCTCACGGCCTCGGGAGTCTTGCGGTAGTCCTGTGACACTTTCTGCTCCTGTTCTCGACATCGCTGGCTGCGACGGCTGGCGGTCGCTCATCTCGGTCTATCGGAGTTCGCGGCCACTGGATAGAACGGATGGGATGTCGATGCTGTTCCATCGAGGCTGGGAGCGCGCTGTGGGTTTGAGCGCGGGCGGGCGCTCGTGGGTTTGGGCGCGAGCGGGCGCTGGCTGTCGCGGCGGCGGATGCGCGTTATGGCACCGACGCGCGGCCGGATGCGCGTTGTGGCACTGCGGTGACGGCAACGCGGTCCGGCCGGATGTGGGGGCCGTGCCGGCGGATGCGCGTTATGGCACCGACGCGCGGCGGGATGCGCGTTATGGCAGTGCGATGATGGCGACGAGGCGAGAGTGGATGTGCGGCGCGGTCACGGATGCGTCAAAGCGTCGACGCGAACGCTTGCGGCATCGGATCCGGGCGCGCTGCCGGCCGGATGCGCGTTATGGCACCGGCGCGTGAGCGGATGCGCGTTATGGCACTGAGGGGGTGGGAGTGGGGTCGGGCCGGACGTGGGGCGCGGCGGCGGATGCGCGTTATGGCACCGACTCGACGCGGGATGCGCGTTATGGCACGGAGGTGGGGTGCGGCGGGGGTGCGTCTCGCACGGTCGACAGGGTGCGGCTGAGCGGGTCGATCGCGGTGACGTCTTCGAGCTCCGCGCCCGAGATGGGCTCGGCATGCCAGTCGACGAGGGTCCAGCCCGCAGGACCGTCCGGTCCATCGGGGTCGACGGAATCGAGGGTGACCATGCCCGTGTTCAGCAGCTCGTGGGTCGAGGCGAACGTGTCGCTGATGTTGCCGGAGCGGTTGGCCGCCCACACGCGGATCGCCATGCCGTGGCTGAACGCCGCAGCGACGTCGACATCCGGATCCGCTGCCGCGACGATCGCGGCGATCGCCTCGTCGTACCGGGCGAAGAACTCGTGGCCATCGGCGGCACCCGGCATCCGCACGTCGAGCTCGCCCTGCGCCCACGCGAAGCACGTGCTCAGGTACAGGTGCACGGACACCGGGTCGCTGCGGTCTTCGAGCTCGCCCGCCTCAACCTCTCGGAGCCCGGGCAGGATTGTGATGGGCAGGTCGAGGTGTCGGGCCAGCGGGGCGGCCGTCAGCTGGGTACGCAGAAGTGGGGATGCGAAGATCGCCTGCGGATACCGGCCGTCGAGTGCGTCCGTGACCGCTTCCGCCTGCTCCTCGCCCAGTTCTGTGAGGCCCGGACCGGGCGCGTCGGTGTCGAGGCGACCGAGGACGTTCGACGGGGTCTGGCCGTGGCGGATGAGCAGAAGACGCATGGTTCGCACAGCCTAAGCCTGCTGAAGCCCGCATCCGCCCGCGCCAGCCCGCTCGTGCTTGCCCCAGTCGCCACCCCCGCTCGTGCCTGCCGCAGTCGCCACCCCGTTCGCCAGCCTCTCGCGCTCGCCCCAGTCGCCCCCGGCTCGCGCTCGCCCCAGTCGCCCCCGGCTCGCGCTCGCCCCAGTCGCCAGCCCGGTCCCGCTCGCGCCAGTCGCCACCCCGCTTGCGCCCGCCAGCGTTACCAGGCGGCGAGCTTCTCCGGCGTCATCACGATGACCGTGCTGAACTGCTCGGCGATGGGGCCGATATCCATGCCGTAGTCGACCATTCCCTCGGCGTACTTGGTTCCGTACGCCGCGCCGATCTCGTCGAGCCACTCGGTCGTCGGGCGGTCGGACAGCACCGCCGAGCCCGTCAGGATCACGATCTCGGAGCCGAACGGGCCTGACTCGAGGTGGAACTGCACGGGCGAGCCACGACGGATGGCGCGGACCTTCGTCGTGGGGGGCTCGCTCAGCACGATGACCGTGCCGTCGTGCCAGAGGAACCAGACGGGGACGCTGTGCGGTGTTCCGTCGGCGCGTACGGTCGTCAGCCAGCCGATGATCTCGGAGTCGAGCTTGCGAAGCGCCGTCTGGTGCGCCTCCTTGCTCTCATCGAACAACGTGTCGGTCATGATCGGTCCTCTCTGGGGTTCGATGCGAGATGGTCACGGAACCACGCGACGGCGATCGCGTCGTACGCCGCAGCCCCTGCCGTCTGCGGAGCGGGTTCGATGCCGGGCTCCTCGGCCAGTGCGTGACCGACCCCGTCCACCACGCGCAGCTCGGCGGACGATGCGTCGGCGAACGCCCGCGCCGGAGAGAGAAACCCCTCCTCATCGTCCGCTCCGGCGACGACGAGAACGGCCGCGCCCGTCGCGTCGATTTCGGGAGCCTGCCGAACGAAGTCGAGCTGGGTCGCGACGGCCTGGGCCGGTGGCTTCCAGTCGTAGGCGCCGCGGCCGAAGAAGGCGGACATCTGCTCGATGTTCGGCTCGAGCTGAAGCATGGGACTGACCAGCACGACGGCGCGGGCCTCGGATGCGCCGCTCGCCAGCACTCCCGCGGCTACCGCCGAGCCGGCCGAGCCGCCCAGGAGGCCGACCGGCGCAGACGGGTCGACGCCGAGGTGCTCGCGCGCGTCGGAGAACGCCTGCGGGAACTCGGCGATCGCGCCCAGGCAGATGGGCTCGAACAATCGGGTGACGGGATCTTCGGAGGCCAGCTGCATGATGGCGTCCATACCTCCGGCCGGCATCCGTTCTCCGTTGAGCGGCAGCCCGAAGTAGATCACGGTCGCGTCGAGACCATCGAGCGGCAGCGCCGCCGCGAAAGCGGCCTCGGAGCGCGGGGGGTCGAGAAGGTGCCATGCGGCGATCACCGGGGCGCCGGGGGAGTCTCCGCGCCGAGCGACGTAGGGAACCCCATTGCCGGTGGTCCCTCGCACCATCTCCGTGCTCGTGACAGCACCGGCATTCGATGCCCCGTCAGCTGCCGCACCCTCGACCATCGCATCTTCGCTCATGCAATCGACGCTAGCCGTCCCCACCGACACTCGAAAGACGGAAACCCGGTCGGCGCGTGGCCACGCGAACCAGTGCGGCAGGCACCCGACCGTGTCCGCCGATGGCAGCATGGTCGTATGGGCGAGAGAGAGCGGATCGAGATCCGGCCCGCGCAGCCCGGCGATGCCGCAGGGGTCGCCGACGTGTGGTTGCGTTCGTTCTCTGCAGCGCTGCCGACGGTCGCCCGCGCGCACTCGAATGACGACGTGCGGCGGTGGGTGAGGGAGGTCCTCCTGCCGGATTCGGCCGTATGGGTCGCGGTCGACACGAGCGCCCGCACGAGCGCAGAGGTGAGCGCCGACACGAGCGCAGAGGCGAGCGCCGACACGAGCGTCGACGGAAGCGCCCACGCGGCCGCCGACGCAGGAGCCGACGCGATCCTCGGAATGATGGCGCTCGGAGGCGTCGACGGAGACGGATGCACGGAGCTCGACCAGCTCTACGTCGTGCCCGAGCGATTCAGCCAAGGCATCGGCACCCGTCTCGTCGAGCGGGCGCGCATCGAGGCGCCCGGGGGCCTGGTGCTGTGGACGTTCCAGGTCAACACCGCCGCGCGTGCCTTCTACGCGAGTCGGGGATTCATCGAGGTCGCCCTCACCGACGGGGCAGACAACGAGGAGCACGAACCCGACGTGAGGCTGCGCTGGCAGCCGACGGACCCGCAACAAACGACAAGCCAAGACATCACCCAACGAAGGAAACCATGACTGAATTCACCAGCGTCACCGTGCTCGGCACCGGAGTGCTCGGCTCGCAGATCGCCTACCAGACCGCGTTCAGCGACTTCGACGTGGTCGCCTACGACATCAGCGACGAGTTGCTCGAGGGCGCGAAGAAGCGCTTCGCCGCGCTCGCCACCACCTATGCGAAGCACGTGAAGGGGGCGGGCGACGGCAAGGCGGATGACGCGCTGACCCGCATCCGTTACTCCAGTGATCTCGCCGACGCCGTCAAGGATGCCGACCTCGTCATCGAGGCCGTGCCCGAGGACATCGCCGTCAAGCGCGAGACCTACGGCCGGCTCGCCGAGGTCGCGCCCGAGAAGACCATCTTCGCCACCAACTCCTCGACCCTGCTGCCGAGCGCGATCGCGGACTACACCGGCCGGCCGGACAAGTTTCTCGCCATGCACTTCGCCAACCACATCTGGCTGCACAACGTCGCCGAGATCATGGGCAGCCCGCAGACCGATCCCGCCGTGTTCGCGCAGCTCGTCGACTTCGCCGGCGCCATCGGCATGGTGCCCATCGAGGTGCATAAGGAGAAGGCCGGCTACGTGCTCAACTCCCTGCTCGTGCCGTTCATGACCGCCGCGAGCGACCTGCTCGTGGATGGCGTCGCCGACCCGGAGACCATCGACAAGACCTGGAAGATCGGCACGGGCGCGCCGGCCGGTCCCTTCGAGATCTACGACGTCGTCGGGCTCACCACGGCGTACAACATCTCGCGGAACGGCGGACCGAAGCAGCAGAAGTTCGCCGCCTTCCTCAAGGAGAACTTCATCGACCAGGGCAAGCTGGGCGTCGCGACGGGCGAGGGCTTCTACACCTATCCGCGCAGCTGAGCCTCAGAACCAGATGCTGAGGTGCGGGGTGCGCTCAGCGGCGAACAGGCGGTCGGCGAGGCGGATGGCGGCATCGTCCGCCTCGATGCGCCCCGCCGCCGCGAGCATGCTGGGTCGGTAACCCCCGAGGTAGATCGCCCCGAGGTCGTTCACGCTCAGGCGCAGCACTGGAGCGGTCGGCTCGGACTCGTCATCCAGAGCGGTGACGGATGCGCGCCCTCCGGCCGCGATGTCCAGCAGGAAGCGTCCGTTCGCGAATCCGAGCGGGTCATCGACTACGAGCTCCAGTGCGCCGGGCGTCTCGTACCGGCGTGCCTCGAGAGCAGCCGCGGTGTCGAGGATGCGCACCCAGAGGTGGTCGCTCACGTGCATCCAGCGCACGCCTCTGGCATCGTCGACCAGCCACTTCAACGGCTCATCGATCGAGCGCAGGTCCGCGTGGATGCTGGTGACGAAGTCGTGCTCGAGGAGGAATCGCCACAGGCCGCGCGCGGCATCATCGGTCGCGGCTTCGCGCACGTCGACCATGAGGACGCGGGTCTCCGGCCCCTTCTCGTCGATGTGGTACGCCGCCCAGCCCTGCGCCACCCCGTCGGCGTCGTCGTATCGGACCGTGCGGAGGGCACGCGCGACATCCGACCCGGGTTTGTTCAGCGCGAGGTAGCGCGGGAAGAAGCCGGTCCACCGGGCGACCTCCCCGGGCGAGCGCCGAACGGCTCGCGCGCTGATGGCAATGGCATCGGGAAGCAGGTCGGCCGCCTCGACGAAGTGCACACGCCCGCTCGGAACCGGTGCGGCCCAGCTGACCCGCCGCCGGTCGACCTCGACGGATGCGGCCGACGTCGCGGGAGCGTATCCGTACCGCGAGTACAGCGTCGCCTCGCTCGCCGTGAGGATCGCCATCGGCACCCCGGCCGAGTGGGCGACCCGCAGCTCGGCCTCCATCATGGCGCGCGCGACGCCCCGACGTCGGTGCGTCGGCGCGACGGTCACGGAGCTCACCGCCCACGCGGGAGCGACGACCGGGCCGGGCACCGTGAGTTCGGTCACCCAGGAGTTCACCGTCGCGACGGGAACCTCGGCGTTGGGGATGCTGTCGTCCCACACTCCCGTCGTGCGATTGACAGCGAGGTGCTCCACGTTCGAGGCCATCACGGATTCGCTGATGCGCGACTCGGCGAACCCGCGTGCATCGGCGGCGAACCAGGCCTCGAAGGCCGCCCGGTCGCTCGTGTCGAGTAGCCCGTAGCGCAGGCCGGATGCCGCGAGGGCATCGACGGCGCGCTGGTCTACGGGCAGGGCGGAGGCGTCGGTGGTCATGCCATCAGGCTATCGAGCGCGGGTCGGGCCAGACCAGCAGCGCTCCCGCGACGACTCGCGTCGGGCCAGACGAGCCGCGTCCTACCAGCCGAACAGACTTCCCATGGCCGGCCAGCGGCTCCGAATCCGGTTGCGGCGATCCAGAGCGAGCGGATGGCGTGAGCCTGATCCACCTCGTCGCGCAAGGCCGTGAATCCGTCGAGGTCGGGGTGGGCGATCGCGTCGACGCCCGACGCGTGCCAGGTGTCCGGCCGAGAGACCACGGCGGCGACCGCGTCGACATCGATGGTCGTGGCGCGACGCGTCCGCAGCCAGGAGAGCAGGCGCTGGTCGGTCATCACCTCGACGGTGGCCGGCTGCCGCTGGATGGTGAGCTCGCGCGCGCCGACGATGACGATCGCGCTGCGAACCGGCACGTTCTCGCCGAGTGCTTCGCGGAGGAGCCGGGTGGCACGAGCGGACTCGTGTGCGGCGTTGCGGACGTGGTCGGTCGGCTGGCCGTTCACGAGAATGCGCCTGGCGCCCACCCACACCCGGGCTCCGTCGTGGTGCTTCGTGTTGATGGTGAACACCCCGGCGGGTCCCACGACCACGTGGTCTATGTCGCTCTCCCCCGACCCGACGGGAACGGCGTGAAGCACTCGCCATCCGTCGCCGAGCCGGCTGAGCCGGCGGGCCACCCGCAGCTCGCCGAGGGCGCCGGCGTACCAACTGCGCGCATCCGCCCCGAGCGGATCGACGCCGAACACACGCTGCAGCATGCGACGGCTGGGCTCGTGGGCCTGCTCGGCGAGGCAGCGCACGATGACGGCGGAGCCGGCGGGGCGGCCGATGAGCGTTGCCGATGGCGCCGGGTCGTCGTCGATCGCGGTCATCGAATCCTCTCGGGGTCGTAGACACGCTAATCAGCGTCGCCCCGCACTGCGTCACCCAGTTCGGGTGGGTACGGTGTTCACAGTCCGTCCCGTCGATCGGAGCCCCCATGACCGAGCCCGCCATGAGCCAGCCCCGCGTGATGGACGCCGTCGATGTGCTCGTGATCGGCGAGGCGCTCATCGACGTGGTGCGCTCGCCCGGGGGCGACGCGGAGCACGTGGGCGGCAGCCCGGCGAACGTGGCGCTCGGCCTCGGGCGCCTCGGCGTCGACGTCTCGCTGCTCACATGCATCGGGCGCGACGCGCGCGGCACGGCGATCGCCGAGCACCTGGCGGATTCGGGCGTGGACGTGCTCGAGCGCTCGTATTCGGATGCCGCGACCTCGACTGCCATCGCCACGCTCGCGGCCGATGGCTCAGCGAGCTACCAGTTCGACGTCACGTGGCGGCTGTCGTCAGCCGTGCTGCCCGTGCATCCGCGCATCGTGCACACCGGTTCCATCGCGGCGTTCCTGGCACCCGGAGCGGTTGCGGTGCGCGAGCACCTGGCCAGCGTCGGCGCGGACGAGATCACGTTCGACCCCAACGTCCGTCCGGCGCTCATCGGATCCCGCGAGCAGGCGCTGCCGGTGTTCGAGCAGACGGCTCGGCTCGCGTCGGTGGTCAAGCTGAGCGACGAGGACGCCGAGTGGCTCTACCCGGGTGCCGGGCCGGCGGAGGTGCTCGAACGGATCCTCGCCCTCGGCCCGCGCCTGGCGGCGATCACGCTAGGCGGAGCGGGCTCGATGCTCGCGGCTGGCGATTTCGCCGTGGAGGTGCCGGTCACGGCGGTGGACGTGGTCGACACGATCGGGGCGGGCGACACCTACATGGCCTCGCTGATCGACTCGATCCTGGCCGAGGGTACGGACGGCCTCACCCGAGACGCGGTCGAGCGCATCGGGCGGCGGGCCTCCCGCGCGGCGGCCGTGACGGTCTCGCGGGCGGGCGCCGATCTGCCGACCCGAGCCGAGATCGGCTGAGGTCTCGAACGAACGCAGGATGAGAGCGGCGATGGACGCATATCGCAGCCAACGCCGGTCTCATCCTGCGTTCTGGGGGAGAGAGCGCGCGTCAGGCGGCGCAGGCGCCCGACGAGACCGTGGCTGACAGTGATGGAGCCTGGGCGGCGACCGGGGCGAGCTCGGCGAGGGTGAGCGCGTAGCCCACCCCGCTCACCGTCGCGGACTTGGCGAACACGACACCCGCGACCGCGCCATCCGTCGAGAGCAGCGGGCCGCCCGAGTCGCCCTGGTTGATGGTGGCAGCGAGTGCGTACACCTCGCGGGTGCCGGATCCGGTCGCGTCGGCGATGGTCGAGGTCTCAGCCACGGTCGCCGGCAGCGACACGAACGGGCCGCCGAACGGGTACCCCTGCACCGCGGCGGCGCTCCCCGTGGGAAGGGCGCCTCCGATGCGGAGTGGTGGCGCGTCGAGTCCGGGCACATCGAGCACGGCGAGGTCCTTCGCCGGGTCGAAGTAGACCACGGTCGCGTCGTGCGGCCGCTCGCCCGGTGCCTCGACGACCGGGTCGGTGACACCCGCGACGACGTGCGCGTTCGTGACGATGCGGTCGTCGGCGATGACGAATCCGCTGCCGGTGATGCCGACGCCGCACTGGTAGGCGTTGCCAGACACCCTCACGACCGATGCTCCGGCGGCGGTCAAGGCGGGTGAGGACGTGTCCACGTCGGCGACCGGCGGAACCGTCGCCGGCGGCGCGATGTTCTCGAGCACCCACGGGACGGCGTCATTCACCGCCGACGCCCGCACGCTGGCCAGGAACGCCTTGGCCGGGTCGGGGGTGAGTCGGTCGATCGTGCCGAGTGTCGCGCTGCCCGCGATCGCCTGGGTCACGATCGGCGCCCCGAGGCTGCTGACCCCACCAGCGACCGTTCCCAGGACGAGGGCGACCACGACGGTGCTGGTGGCGAGTCCGGCCGTGCGATCGATTGCCGAGAGGTGGATCGCGCGGACGCCCCGGCTCAGCAGACGACCGAGCAGCGCGCCCACCGTCTGCCCGAGGACGAGCAGCACCAGGCCGCCGCCGATGACGAAGAGCGGACGCCAGTCGGCCGTCGGGGCCCATGTCGCCAGCACGGGAATGAGCAGGTACGCCGCCACCCCGCCCGCGACGAGACCAGCGGCGCTGAACACGCTGCGGAGGAATCCACTGCGCCATCCCGAGATGGCCGCTCCGATGAGCAGCAGCACGACGATGATGTCGAGAACGACGGATGCCGACATCGTGCCTCCTGCTGGCGTGCGATCCGGCCCGCGAGGTCCGCCGGCCGGACCTCAACTCTGCGGCATCGGATGCGGAACGGGCTGTGAGAACGCTGGGCGCGTCGCCATCCGTCAGCGCGAGGCGGTCTCCCGGCCGAACGCCTCGCGCAGGATGAGCTCGCGCACGCTGGGCGCCCCGTCATCGGTGATGAGCGAGACGGGAGAGCGCGTATAGGTGTCGTCGGTGGCTTGGCGCAGCAGCAGGTCGGCGAGGTCGGCCCGAGGTGAAACGCCCGGGTAGTGGCTCGGCCGAAACGCGGTAGTCGCTCACGATCTCCGCATCGAACAGGCCCGACGGACGCACGATGGTCCAGTCGGTGTCGCTGGCCATCACCAGCTGCTCCATGCGTGCCATGTCGGCGTAGAGCGTCTTGCCGAGCGTCTTCGTGATGAACGGCTGCAGCACACGCCCGAAGAAGAATCCCTCATCGGCGTTCGGGTTCGGCACGGTCGCGCTCGAACTGACGCACGCGAATCGACGGATGCCGTGCTCGGTCATCGCAGACAACATTTTGGCCGCCCCGGAGGAGTACACGTCGATGGGATGCCGGCCGTACGGCACGCCGAGGCTCGAGAGCACGACGTCATGGCCTGCCATCACGCGGGACACCGCTGCGGCGTCGTGCACGTCGGCACGCTGGACGGTGAGGGCGCCTCCCGAGATGTCGAACGCGTCGGGCTGCCGGGTGACCGCGGTGACGGTGTGGCCGGCGTCGAGCGCCCGACGAGTGAGGAGTCGACCGGTCGGACCGTTCGCTCCGAAGACGATGATGCGCATGGACTCTCCCGACGCCTTGGCCGCTACCATGTAGTCAGCGTTCAGTAATATACGAGAAAGATACTATATGAATTCCGTATGGAATGGCACATCCGCTGACCGTCGCCGTGCCGTGCTCGCGGTGAAAGACTCCCTGCGGCATCTCAACGGGGAGCTCACCAGCCTCAACCGCCGGGTGAGCGGGAAAGCGGGCCTCAAGGACATCGACCTCGAATGCCTCGACCTGCTCGTGCGCGACGGTCCGACCGGTCCCAGCGCCTTGGCGCGCTCGCTCGGCCTACACCCGGCGACGATGACAGGTGTGCTCGACCGGCTCGACCACGGCGGCTGGATCGAACGGGATCGCGACCCCGCCGACCGGCGTGCCAGCGTCATCCGTGCCGCGAAGAATCGCGCCGGCGAGGTCTACGGCCTGTTCTCGGGGATGAACTCGTCGCTCGACGACATCTGCTCCCGCTATTCGGATGACGAACTCGCCGTACTGTCCGACTTCATCGCACGGACAGCGGAGGCGGGGCGTCGCGCTGCGAACGCCCTCGCTTGACGGATGAGGCGCCTAGCTGAAAGCGATTCGCCTACTCGACGGCGGACTCCTCGTCCTCCTCGGGGTTGAAGTTCGATTTCTCACCCAGTCCTGCGGCCAGACCGTCCGGCTCCGACGGGATGGTCTTGTCGCCGCCCACTCCGTCTTCCTTCGGCTCGGGGTCGCGTTCGGTGTCGCTCATGGGAACCTCC
Source organism: Orlajensenia flava (assembly GCF_004801905.1). GTDB lineage: Bacteria > Actinomycetota > Actinomycetes > Actinomycetales > Microbacteriaceae > Orlajensenia > Orlajensenia flava. The sequence continues at coordinate 294,707 of NZ_SSSN01000005.1, forward strand.
TCGTTCCCCTCCAGCATGTGATGGATCCAGCGGACGGGCAACGGGGTTGCGCTCAGCTCCGGCGCGCTGCGTCCAGTTGCGCGAGGATGGCGTCCGCCTGCGTCCCGACCGATCCCACGACGGCCGAACGACCGAGGACGCGCACGATGCCGAGCAGCGGGATGGGCAGCCAGTCCTGGCGATTGCGCTGCTCGTAGAGCGCCTCGTAGACCGCCTTGTCGAGCTCGAACGCGTCGCGCACCGTGCGGTGGGCGCGGAGGTCGACGCGGGCGGCATCGGCGTATCCGCGCAGGAACGCCTGCCGCGAATCCGTCGCCCACGCGGCCACCTCCACTGCAGGACGGGACGGATGCTCCCTGCCCACCGACCCGGCGACATAGTCGAAGGAGCGCAGCATTCCGGCGACATCGCGCAGCACGACGTCTGGTCGCACGCGATCGGCCATGGGGCGAAGCGGTTCGCCCTCGAAGTCGATGAGCATCCAGTCGCGTCCCGGGGCCGAGAGCACCTGGCCCAGGTGCAGGTCGCCGTGCACGCGCTGCAACGGCGGCCACTCCATCGCCTGCGCCCGGTCGTACGCCGCCTCGATCGCGGGACGATGCTCGCGCAACGCGGGAATCTCGGATGCCGCTGCCGCGAGCCGCTCGTGCCACCCGAACACCACTCCGGCGATGTCGCCAGGGGTCGCCGGATTCGTCTCGAACAGGTCCGCGAGTGCATGATGCACCTCGGCGGTGGCCCGGCCGATCGACTGGGCCTCCTCGTCGAACGAGGTGCCGTCCGCTGCCGATCGCAGCGCCACCCGCCAGGCGTCCTCGACGCCCGGCAGGAACTCCTGGGCGAACGCGAGGTGCCCGCGCGCCCGTCCACCGGCGCGCCCGACATCGGCCCACTCGCCCACGACGGCCCCGACGCTCGGCGGGACGTGGGTGGAAGCCGCTTCCGCGAGCGCGGTCTGCAGGGTGACGTCGGGGTTGTCGCCGTGATGCAGCTGGCGGAACACCTTGACGATGATGGGCGCACCGCCATCCGTCGCCTCGTAGATGATCGAGGTGTTGGACTGCTCGCCCTCGAGCACGCGGGCGCGCGCGCCTCGAGCGCTGCGGTCGCCGGCCCGCGACGAGCGGGAACCGGTCGCCGACGCGATGTCGGCAGTCGAGCCGCCACCGTTCGACTCGGCGCCGGTCGACTCGCCGCCAATCGATTCGGTGCCGTCGAGGATCATCTCGAGTAATGCAGCCGCGTAGGCGGGGTCGTGAGCGCCGTCATAGAGGTAGCCGCCCGAGGCGACGCGTCCGATGAGCCGGTGGCCAGCGCCGGGCAGCAGCGTCTGGCGGCGGGTGACCGGCACCTGATAGAGCGTGGCGGGGCGGGAGGCGTCATCCATCAGCAGCAGGGTGTGCACACGCACGCCGGGCTCGGGGGTCGGAAGGGTCCACTCGCCGATGGGGCGCAACTCCGGCACGCGACCCTTGCTCGCATACCACCGCTGGCGCGTCATCCAGTCGGTGATGCACTCCAGCGTGCTGTCCATCTTCCGACCGTACCCTGCTGCGCCCGGCGACGGGTGCGGTGCGAGCATGGGTCAGCCCGCGTCCTCGAGGTAGAACCAGCGACCGTCCTCGCGGACGAACCGGCTGAGCTCGCGCAGTTCGCCGCGGCCTTGAGGCCCTCGGAAGTAGGCGATGAACTCCACCGTTCCCGTGGTGTCGAGGGGGCCGCCGGCGCTCGTACCGAGGATGTCGAGGCGGTACCAGCGCTGGTCGTCGTCGAGGTCGAGACGTGGCGGACGGGTCGACGGATGCGCCGTGGCGAGCAGGTAGCGGGCGTCGCCGGCGGCGAACGCGGTGAAGCGGGAGCGCATCAGTTGGAGTGCCGTGGGCGCCATCCGTTCCCCACGCAGCAACGGACCGCAGCACTCGCCAAAGGTCAGCCCGCTCAGGCAGGGGCAGCGGGCGTCGTCGGCTGGCGTGATGGGCACGCTTTAGTATCGCGGGCGCCCGGCCCGGCACCAGACTGGGCGCATGACCCGTGGATGGACGCCCCTCGCTCTCGTGTACCTCGTGCTCAGCATCGTCGGCCTGGTGGGCACGGCGATCTACAACGTGCTTGCCGTACTCCAGCACCGGAACTTCTTCGGCGACTGGTTCGCAGGAGGCCCGGCGATCTCGTCGCTCACGACCGACCTGCTGGTCGCCGCCGTGGCGGGCAGCATCCTCATCATCATCGAGGCCCGTCGGCTCGGGATGCGCCGGGGCTGGCTCTACGTCGTCGGTTCGGCGCTCACGGCGTTCGCGTTCACCTTTCCGCTGTTCCTGGCGATGCGGGAGCGGAAGCTGGCCGCGGAGCGAGGTCGAAGTTCTGATCGAACACCCCCGCCGGGTCCACCCGCGCCTTGACGCGGCGCAGTCGGGCGAGGGTCTCGGGCGGGAAGGCCTGTTCGAGCACGTGCTCGGTCCGGCGCGTCTCGAAGGAGAGGTACATGCCGTCCAGCGACGGCTCGATGAGCGCCCAGCGATCATCGAGTGCCGCGACGCTGCCCCCGAGTGCTCCGGCGATGACGGAGAAGTTCTGGTGGCGGTGGGCGTAGGCGGTCGCATCCGCCGGCACGTCGTTGACCGCGCCGCCGACGGCGCGCAGCTGCAGCCACTGCGCATCGCCCGAGGTCATCAGCGCGCCGATGGAGGCGGCGAGCTCGGGCGTGACGTGGTCGATCAGGCCGCTGCGCGAGTCCGACATGCCCATGCCCTCGTGCACCCCCTCAGCGGCGGCCATCACGGCGGAGTAGGTGGTGACGGATGCCTCCTGCTGCAGCAGCGGAGCCAGCTCGAGGAAGGGAGTGAGCAGCCGCTCGGCCGTCGGCACATCGTCGTTAGCGATGACGGTCATGGCGAGGGCGAGTTGAGGCTGGCCGGCCTGCCGCGGGAAGAAGGTGAGGAAGCTCGTGAGCTCGCGCGGCGACTGCTCGACGAGCCGCGCCCAGCTCTCGAGGAGCGCGGGGGCATCCGTCGCGTCGTAGACCAGTTGCGCCTTGACGACGTTGCCGACGCGGGATGCCTCGAGGTCGAGCGCGGTGACCACGCCCATGTTGGCGCCGGCGCCGCGGACGGCCCAGAACAGCTCGGGGTCGTGCTGGGCGTCGACTCGAACCGCGGTCCCGTCGGCCAGTACGAGCTCAGCCGCGACGACGTGGTCGATGGTGAGGCCGAACTGCCGGCCGAGGAAGCCGATTCCGCCCGTGGTCGCCAATCCGCCGACGCCGACGGAGCCGGTGTCGCCCGAGCTGATCGCGAGGCCGTCGGCCTGCAGCACGGCGGCGACCTCGCTCCAGCGCGCGCCGGCCTCGATGCGGACGAGTCCGCTGTCGGCGTCGAGCACGCTCACACGGTTCATCCGTCGAAGGTCGATGACGATACCCCCGTCGTTGGTGGCCCGACCGCTGATGCCGTGGCCTCCCGAACGGATGGCGAGCGGCACCGGCTGCGACCGCGCGAAAGCGAGTGCATCGGCGACCTCGTCGGCGTTGCCGGGGCGCAGCACGAGTCCGGGCGCGCCGGCGTACGAGTACGTGTGACGAACGCGCCCATACGCGGAGTCACCGGGCTCGACGGCCTCGGCCGCGAGCGAGGCGGGCAGGGCGTCGTAATCGATGGCGGTCGTGCGCTTCGCCAGTGCGCTCGCCGAGCGGATGCGCCCTCCTGTCGCGGTTCCGGTGGAGTCGCGTTCCGCGGCGACCCGCTCTCGCAGCTCGGGGGCGACCTCGGCCATGAACTGCGACATCGCGTCGGGGTCGTCGCCCGCGAGGATGAACGTCGAGAAGCCGTTCTCGAGCACGAGCGGCAGCAACTGCTCCACCCAGTCCGACGGCGGACCCTGGAAAGCCCCGGCTGAGCTCGACTGGAAGCGACCGCCCACGTTGAGCAGCCGACGGATCTCGCGCGGGTCGCGGCCGGCATCCGTCGCGGCGTCGTCGATGCGCAGGTTGGAGGTGCGCGTCTCGCCGGGCTGCAGGTAGCCCAGGCTCGGCAGCCAGCCGTCCGCCTTCTCGCCGACGAGGCGCAGCATACGGGGCTTGAGCGCGCCGACCCAGATGCCGATGTCGTGCGGAGCGCGCGGGCCGCGTTTGGCTCCATCGACGTGGTGGTACTCGCCGCCGGCGCGGAGGGGATGACGGTCGTCGACATCCCAGATGCCGCGGATGACGTCGATGCCCTGGCTGAGGGCGTCGACCGCCTGCCCGGGTGTGAGGCGCTCGCCGCCGACGGCCGCGATGGCATCCCAGAAGCCACCGGCGCCCAGGCCCAGTTCGAACCGGCCGCCCGAGAGGATGTCGAGGCTCGCGGCGCTGCGGGCCACGACGGCGGGCTGACGCAGAGGCAGGTTGAGCACGTTCGGCGCGATCGCGATGCGCTCGGTGCGGGCGGCGAGCCACGTCATGAGCGTCCACGTGTCGAAGAACGCCGGTTGGTAGGGGTGATCCTGGAACGTCGCGTAGTCGAAGCCGAGCTGTTCGGCGTGCCGCGTGAGGGCGAGGATGCGATCGGCCCCCTCCGTGTTCGGGGTGATGAACGCGCCGAAGCGCAGGTCGTGTCCGTAGTCGGGCATGGGTCTCGGTTCCGGGGTTCGGGAGTGGTCGGGGTGGTGGTCGCGGTCATGTTCGGGTCCGCGACGCAGGGGCAGTCGGGGCTGATCTCGATGCCGGAGCGATGGCGGATGTGGCCGCGGACCGTGTCGAGGATGCGCGTGAGCGCCGCGACATCCGCGTCGTCGAGCGGCTCGAAGAACCACTCGGCCACGGAGGAGAGGTGGGGGCCGCCGGCGTCGCGCATCGCCGTGCGGCCGGCATCCGTGATGATGACGAGCGAAGCGCGACCGTCCCCGTCGTCGGCGCTGCGGCGGATGTAGCCGCGCGCCTCGAGCCGTCTCAACTGGTGCGAGAGGCGACTGGGCTCCCACTCGATGGCCTCGGCAAGGCTCGTCGCCCGGATGCAGGCGTCCTGGCCAGCGAGATGCAGCAGGATCGTGTAGTCGCTCTCGGTAAGGCCCGACTGCTCGGTGAGGTCGCGGCCGACGGCGCGCCGGGCATCCGTGTTCACCTGCAGGAACCGCTGCCAGGCGTGCAGCTGCGATGGGCTCAGGCCACGAGAGATAGTTGACACGTCAAGTAATGTACACCCTCGTACTTGTACATCGCTGGCCAGCGGTGTTCGAGCAGGAGGTCATCCGTGTCGGGCGGCTCTGATCACGGCCGGGAGCCATCGTGCGTATGTCGGGTGAGCGACCCGAAGGTCCACGAGCTCGTGCGCCCGGAGCCACCTCAGCGCGTCGTGCTCATCCGGTTCAGCGTTGATCGGCTCACCATCCCAGCGGGTGACGATGAAGGCCTGAGCGCGCAACTCCGGATCGCCGACGTCCAGCTCGACGGGACGGGGATCTCGGATGGTGACACGGATCTCCTCCCTGCACTCCCGTCGTATCGCCTGGTCCGGTGTCTCTCCGGGCTCCACGTGTCCGCCGATGAGGTCCCACACGTCTGGGTACGACTGACGGCGCGGGTCTCGGTGGCCCAGAAGCACCTGATCGCCCCGGACCAGTGCCGCAACCACGATCTCCTCCATCGGCTCACCTCCCGCGTCGCCTCCGCGCAATCTATCTCGTCGGTCGAGGTCGGCACCGTTGTCGCGGGTTCGGTCTCCCGACGGGCGACCGTCCATCAGGTCGAGGCAGCGTGAGTTACTCCCTCAGCGCATGAACGTCGGGATGTGGCTCACCGTATGTGCCGCAGGCCGACGTGCAGGCGGCGCAGTTGAAACTGCCAGGGGGCGAGTCTGGGCGCGGTGAAGGTGAGGCCCGCGTCAGCGGCGATCTGCTCCACGACGTCGTTGGTACTGAGGTGTTCGGTATCGATGTGGGTGGCGTACCTCGCTTGCGCGAGCGCGGCGACGCACCGGGAGAGCTGCTCGAGCGCCCACGTTTCTCGGCGTAGTCCGCCGGGCACGAGCGCGACCCTGTTACGCAGCCGGCCTCGCAAGGCTTGCGGGCTGGCGATGAGGGCATAATGCCGCAGGTCGACGCCGCGCGAACGGAGACCTCCGATGATCTCGTCGAAGTAGTCGTCGTCCACGATCGTCATCGGGACGAGGACAGGGCCGGAGTGCGCCGCCTCAGCTTGCTGCAGAGTGTCGACGACGGCTGACCGCCATTGGGGGAGGTCCTGGAAATCCCGCCGAGTTGCCGGTGGTTGCATGCGGTGCAACGCGAAGCCCAGCAGCTCGGGATCGGCGACGTGAGCGTTCGACAGCCGACGCTCGAGCTCGAAGGCGGTCTGCGTCTTGCCCGCCCCGAACGCACCGTTTATCCAGATCAACACACCTGAGAGCCTATTCAGACCGGGAGTCCGGACGCCGCGCCGCGATCGCACGTGATGCAATTGCGAAGTGACCATTGCACTGAGCCAGCTCGCCGACTGCACCCCGCCAGGTGGCTGGCCGCAGTGGGTCATCACGGCGCCGTATGACGATCGCTGCCATCCGCAGGCCACGCCGCTTCCCGCGCTGGAGGAAGGGGCGAACTGTCAGCGGTTCGCATACGCCGTGCTCGGCTTGTTCGGACTGGCGGTTCCGCCGGACCGGATCGAATCCACGACACAGCGCAGAACGCAACGCCTGACGCCCTCGCTAACCTGAAGTGTGATGCCTCAAGGCGTAGCGAGCACGAGCACCGGCGCCGGCCGATCTCTATACGACCGACTCGCGCTCACGGGATTCTGGGTTTCGGTGGCGGCTTACGGCGTAGTGATCGTCTGCACTCTGCTGGGCGCAGCGATGAATTTCGCTCCCGGCTGGCACGCCCAGGACTCGCGCTGGGTCTTCGGATGGCTGGGAATAGGCATGGCCACGATTCTCTCGATCGTCGCCCTCGTGCTCGACATCCACGCGCTCATCCATTGGGCGGATCTGAGAGGGGATGGTCGGATCTACGCCATCGCCGGAATCGTCCTTCCCGGCATACTGCTCGCGTTCGGGCCAGTCCTCTTCACGATCGCCGCCCGGTTGATCAACTTCCCGGACTACTAGACGGCCCGCTGGGTTCCCCATTCCCGCATCCGCTGCCAGCCGGTTCTGGATGCTGTTCGGCTGCTCGGGATACTTCTGCACGATCCAGATCCCGAAAACGCCCACGATCCGGTCGAGGGTCTTCTCGCAGCCCTCGCGGATGCCGCTCCAGGAGGGGTCGATCGAATTCTTCATGGCAGTCCTTCGCTTGAGAGGTGACTTCTGCTTGGACGACGAACGGGTTTCACCGGAGATCGACACGGTTGGCAAATTGATGCCGCTCTCGTGCCTGATCAGCCGGCTCTCGCGGACTTGCCAAAGGATGAGCCCCCACGCGCCCGTCGTGAGTCCGTGAGACGGAGGGCCTAGCGTCGGAACCATGACTGACTACTTCGTGGCGGGCAGCTGGCGAAATCGCGACGCAATCGCTGACGTGGTCGCCGTTCTCGATGACGTCGGGGCAAGCGCCTATTGCTTCATCCGTGCGAAGTACCCGCAGGGCGCCGCGGTTCTGGCCGCACCTGGGGGTGCCGATGAGGTGAGGCTGGATGATCCCGGCGTCCAGGACTTATTCGAGCAGGACCTCGAGGCTTTGCGCTCGGCAAGGCAATTCCTACTCGTTCTGCCTGCCGGAGCAGCTGCGCACGTCGAAGCCGGTATTGCATACGGTCTGGGCAAGCCGTGTTATGCAATCGGACCGGTCGAGAGATCCGAGACGCTCTACCGGATCTTTCAGAACGTCTTCGCCGAAACGGACGAACTCCACAGGTTCTTGGCCGACGCACCGAATGGCGGTAGCCGATGACCTAACAGACGGGATCGGGGTGACGAGCGGCCAGCGTTATCCGCCGGGGCTGGGGGCGGTATCGGTGTGCTCGATGTACTGCCCGGCATGCTGCTCGTACGCAGCTAGCGTGTCGGTGGCCGGATCATCATCTCGCGGATGCCAGTTCACAGGTGACATGCTGCCAGCATCCGCCCGCTCACGCTGGGGAGTACGGCCGGGGCGCCGTCCAGCGATCGCTCGTGAGCGCAGGCGCCGCCATACTTCCCCTATGGATCATGACGATGCATCCGTTCTGCAGACTGCGCGCCTGCTGTTGCGGCCATGGCGCATCACGGATGCCTCCTTCCACCGCCAACTCTGGTCGGAGCGTGACCCGCGTGTACCCGCGCATCGTCGCATCACACTTGACGGCCACCCCACGTTGTCCGAGTTGGAGAAATGGATTCAGGCGTACGAGGCGGTCCCGGCGCCGGGCTTGCTTGTGGTGGAGCGAAAGACGTCGGGGGAGGTCATGGGCTATTGCGGGCTGATTCCCTACAGCGCTGGTCGTGCCGACGAGCCAGAGCTGGCGTATGAGTTCCTGCATGCCTTCTGGGGCCAGGGTTTTGCGACCGAGGCGTCTCGGGTGATCCTCGAACGAGCAGACGCGCTGGGCTATCCGTCTCTCGCTTCCACCGTTCGCGAATGGAACGACGCGTCGCTGCGGGTGCTGGAGAAGTTGGGGTTCGTCAACACGGGCGAAGTGGAACCCGACGATGTGCACGGCGACTCCTTGCTCCTGAGGCGGGCCATCTGACGGCGTGGGCCGCTCTCATCGTCGAGGCGCCCGTTCAGCGACGAGCCAGCGTGCCCTCGGTAGTGTCGACGTGTGGTCACCACGTTGCCGTTCGTCTCGCTGCCGGTCTCGCAGGCTGACGTCACCTACGAGTACGGTCCCGACTCCGAGCTCCGGGAGGGAGTCGAGCCGGGCATCGTGGAAGAGTTCTCCATCGACGCAAGCGACCAGTTTCCTGGCACGAGCCGCACGGTCTGGGTTCACCGGTCAGCCGGTTACTCACCGTCGCAGAAGAGTGCAGTGATGTTCTTCAACGACGGCTGGTGGTATCTGGACCCCGACGGAGAGGTGCGGGGCGGCACGGTCCTCGACAATCTAGCGGCCACACGCGAGGTGCCGCAGATGATCGGCGTCTTCGTCGACCCAGGAGTCGTCGATGTCGACGGCGCGCCCACAAAGCATCGCAACGCCGAATACGACGCGTTCGATGACCGCTACGCGAACTTCCTCCTCCATGAAGTACTGCCTCGGGTCGAATCGCGGTTCGCCATCTCGAGCGACCCGATGATGCGCGGGATCTGCGGCGGCAGCAGCGGAGGCAATGCAGCGTTGACGGCGGCGTGGACGCGCCCCGACGGGATCGGACGGGTGATCGCTCTCAACGCCAGCTTCGCCCAGATGCCCGAGGGCAACCCCTATCCGGCCCTCATCGCCAGCGAGTCGATCAAGCCTCTCCGCGTCCTCCTCCACGCTGCGCACAGAGACCTGAACTGGAATTCCCGCGACGACAACTGGTTCGCCGAGAGCCTTGAGACTGCAGCGGCACTCGCGCGCGCCGGCTATGAATTCAGACTGGTGACGGGCGACGGAGGGCACAGCCCGAACCACGGAGGCGTCCTTCTGCCGGACGCGCTGCGGTGGTTGTGGGCCTGACAGCTGCGTATTCGCGACGCTGAGCGTCCAGCTCGATCGACGCGGGAGGACATTTCGGGTAGAGATGTGGTCGCGATGACGGATGGGGGTGTCCGTTCCGCCGGCCGTTCCATGAGGATGGTGAGTGTGGAAGAGGTCCAGATCGTCGTCGCTCACAGCCAGCGCGCGACATTGCGCGTTGGCGACGTGTTCCTGAAGGTCGACGGCGACCCGGCACATGCTGACATCGAGGTGCGAGCGATGGCGATGGCGCCGGTTCCGACTCCGGCGATCCTCTGGTGCGAGCCGCCGGTCCTCGCGATCGCAGCCGCGCCGGGCACAGCTCTGGGTCTGCTGGGGGAACCGTCGTCCGCGTCGCCGGCGGCATGGGCCGCGGCGGGCGCCGCCATCCGGAGCCTCCACGAAGCGCCCGTTCCGCCGTGGCCGGGACGATCGCTCGACGACGTGACGGCGGAGCTGGACAGAGAGTGCGAGTGGCTATTCGCCAACCAGGTTCTGCCCACTGAGGTGATTCGCCGCAACCGTGAGATCGCCGAGGTTGCGCTCCGGCCGTGGAAGCCGGTGTTCATCCACGGGGACCTGCAGATCACCCACGTGTTCGTCGACGGCGACGAAGTCACCGGAGTCATCGACTGGTCTGAAGCCGCCCCCGGTGACGCCATGTTCGATCTCGCCATCTTGACCCTCGGCCACGAGGAATGCCTCGATGATCTCCTCGCCGGTTACGGTTCCGACGTGGATCGGGACGTCATCCGCGCCTGGCGGTCACTGCGGAGCCTGGTCGCGTCGCACTGGCTGATCGAACACGGCTTCAATCCGGATGAGCCGGGATGCGAATTCGATGTGCTCAGATCCCGGATGCAGGAGCCCGGCGCTATCTGAGTGGAGCTCGCTCTCTCCGAGCGTGCTCCCGATAGTCCATCCCACACTGCGACGGCGGGGTGCGCCCGACGGAGAACCCGCTTCATCGGACGGTCGAGTAACGGGTTCGTGTGCGTGGTTTTGGCGGGAGGGCTCGATGGCGAGTTCGGCGCCGCGCACAGCTTCTGCGGGCAGGCCTACGCCGATCTCACACTGGAGGACCTCACCAGTGCGACGGCCGATCGAAGCCGTCGGGCAGAGCGGTGCGAGAGTCACCGCGAGCGCTGTTGACCTGCATCTGGGTGAGGTAGATCGCGGTGCCTAAGTCGGCCCCGCCCAGGTCGGCGTCCCGCATGTCCACGCCGAGGACATCGCAGAGCTGCATCTTCGCGTCAGAGAAGTCAGCGCCGATTGCGACGCTTCCGCGAATGCTCAGCCCCCTCAGGTCCATGCCTGCCAACTGGGCCCCGATCAGATCGCTGCCAGGCTCCAGCGGATGACCGCCACGCTTGCTCTCCCGGCCCTCGTGACCGGCGCGTGCGATCCCGCTCGCCTCCACCAGCAGGTCGCGCACGGCGTCGTACTCGGCATCCACGTCCAAACCCCCAAGATCATCAGCGTCCCGGTCGCTGAGCTGCTGAATTCGCTCGAATGCCACCAACCATGGCGTCGCGTCACGACTCGTCTGGACCATCGTGATCGCCTCGTCCACGTACCAGAGCAGCTCATGAAGCCGTCGCACGATCGGGAAGGTGGAGAACATCGCGGTCCGGGTTCGCGGGTCTTCGCGCCAGGAGCGCCCTGAGAAGGTGAGTCGGGAGACCTTCTGCCCAGCCCCGAAACAGTCGAAGACCGTGCAGCCCTTGAAACCGCGATCGCGCAGATGTGGATGAATCCGGCACGCATCATCGCTGGCGAGGTTTTCACACGGCTCCCCGGCGGCCTTGTCGAACGGAAAGTCTGCCGACTTGGCGAACGCCAACGCGACACAACACAGCCCGAAGCAGTTCGCGCAATCAGCGCCGAGATCTTCGCGGCGGCCGAGTTCAACCCGGGTTCGTTCGCCCATCACCAGAACTCTAGCTAGCTGGGGCGACACCTCCAACACATCGCATGCGGGTATTTACCCCCTAGCGGGTGCGCGGATCGGAAGGAATGATCGGGGGAAGCAGAGAGAAGGAAACGCCATGTCGATCATCCGAACAGCGGACCCTGACGAGGTGACCGGGCTCACCGCCCAACTGTACGAGGAAGACCTCGAAGATCTGGGTTACGTACCCGCTCACACGCGGGTGATGGCCACCAACCCGGACGCGGTGCGAGCGTACGAGGCGCTCATCGGCGCGATCTCGTCGGGACTGGGGGCGCGACGGTACGAGCTGGTGACGCTCGCCGCCGCGAAGGCGATCGGCTCCAACGCGTGCCGCCTCGCCCACGGACGCAAGTCCCTCAGCCTCTTCGACGAGGACCAGCTCGAGCGCATTGCGCGTGATCACCACGACGCCGGCCTGAGCGACGCCGAGGTGGAGTTGATGGACTTCGCCGCGAGGCTGAGCACCGCCGGCTCGGCCTCCATGACGGACGACGACACTCTCCGCCTGCGTTCGGTCGGCTTCACCGATCGTGAGATCGTCGACATCGCGCTCGCCGCATCGGCACGCAACTACTACAGCCGCGCCCTCCACGCGCTGAACGTCGAAGTTGACGTGCCACCCGGACTCAGCACGCGGTTGCGGGAAGCGCTCACCGCGCCGGAAGCGCCTCGCGCCGACGCTGACTACCCGTAACGAGATCAGAACAAGAGGGGGCCGCCGGCAGCCGACGGACCAACCCCTCCGAACCCCATCCAAGAGGGCGAGGACGCTCGCTGTTGTGCGTCACCCACATTGTCGCCGAACAAATCGGGCTGCTGACTCACCGACCATTTGAACAGGCTCACCCGGTTTCTGGCGGTGAGGATGCCAACGACAACCATCACGGGACCGACGAAGAGATTCATAGGAATGGGCGTCCAATTTCCCCGGCAGGCTAACGACTGATCATTCCGTGGCTGTCGAGGGAATGAAAACGACCGGTCCCGCGTCCGTAAGCCGGTCCCTCAGCGCACCAGATGTGTTGCGCTCGGAAGCTTGAGGTCGCGATGATGACCGGCGTGACCACCTTCATCTCGCCCGATGCCTCAAATGGTCGTACGCGACGCATTAGAGGTCTGTGGCTCGCGTTCGCTGGATGGACGATCGTTCCAGTGTTGATCGTGCTGGTGACCAACTCGTGGGGCCAGCCGTCGATAGCCGACATCGAACGGATGCACCTAGCCGCTTCAATCGCGGCCTCCATAGCCGCGGTGTCGTTCGTCGTATCCGCCGGTCTCGTCGCGTCTCTGGCTTCGACGGGGCCTCACGGTCGCCGCTGACTCGATGCAACTACACGGCCGCGAGCCGCGCCCGTGCCCGTCGCCCCTGCAAGAGCATCGCCTCCCGTGCGTTCACTCCGTCGACGTGGCGGAAGGCTTAAATAGGCAAGACTGTCGTTCCGTTCCACCGTGCGTGGCTGCGCCAGTATGGACGTGTGGATGAACTCCTGTTCCGCACCGGACGGGCGGATGACGCCGACGTGCTGCTGCGGTTCTGGTCGATCGCTGCTGAGAACTCCGGCCGCCCGACGGACACGCGAGAGGCCGTGGAACGGTTGCTCGACCGGGATGCAGAGGCTCTCATCGTCGCCGAGCGCGACGGGCGCGTCGTCGGAACAGTGATCGCCGGCTTTGATGGCTGGCGCTACCACCTCTACCGACTGGCGGTCGATCCCGGCGAGCGTCGACGAGGCATCGGACGAGCACTGCTCGAGCGCGCCGAGAAAAGGCTCGTCCGCTGGGGAGCCACACGCCTGGACGCGATGGTCCTGGCGGACAACTCGTTAGGTCAGGCCATCTGGGCGACGTCGGGATTCTCGCCTCAACCGGAGTGGCGGCGCTGGGTCAAGCCGCTCTGACGCCGAGCCGCAACAGTCTTCTCGAACGCGACCCATTCGCTGCAAACGAGACGTCCAATAGCTCATCCCTCAGTGGCCTAGGAGTCTGCTTGGTATGAGGCCTCAATGGTGGTCAACACACGATGACGACGACAAGCTTCCACGACGGCGACTACCGCGATGATGAAGACCGCTGCGAGTTCGGCCCCGAAGACCGCGAAGGACCACACCTGGCCGGTCTGAATCGTGGACCCGCCCAGCCCGATCAGACCCAGACCCATCCCGATGAGGGTCGGCAGTGCAATGCGGGTCGAGCGGCGCTGCCACAGAAGTATCCCTCGAACAAGAGGGGCAGTCAGTGGTGTTGTGCTCTCCTGGCCGCGAATCTGCTTTGCAATCTCAACGCGTTGCTTCTTCCGGAGAACCACCAGGGGGCGCTCTGGTTCTTCGACCCTGTAGGGGAGCAGGGTCCTAGCGAGTCGCGCCCGGACCCAGCTGAGGACGCAGATTGCGGTCCCCGCCCCGGCGAGAAGAAGCCACGCGAGGTTGCCGGGACTAGAGGTCCTCGTCGCGACCATGACGGCCCACAAAACCGACAACCCGGCGGCAGCCGCTTGCTGCGAGAAGCTAACGACCGTACCTCCGTGCGAGGCGAGGTTCTCGGCGCGTCGTTGAGCGATGGCGAGATCATCTACGGGCGCCGTCGAATCCACAGCACGATCCAACCACGGATGCCCTCACGCGAGCCGACTCATCCCACAAAAGTTCGATAGCCGACCCCTCGGTGGCGCATCCGAGCGAAGTCGCATCGAGCCATCGTCAGTCCGTCGGCCGATAGATCAAGAACCGGGTCCCTTCGTAGTATCGTTGTCCAATTTGCCAACCGAAATAGATCGCGCCATTCTCGAATCGCGGACCTACCTCCTCTGCCACGGCTGCCGCCTCCTCTTGGGTGGCGAACACACCCAAAACAGTGTTGTGCGGGCTTTCGTCGTGACAGACGATCCAGATGAGTTGGACCACGCGACGACTCTAAGCTGTGAGGTTGACTCGGACCCACCCTGATCACGCCTCGGCCCCGGAGCGGGGAGTCACCCGCCGGGAACAGGCCGAAGTCAAAACCCGCCCTCCGCTGGGCGCCCTCGCCGCAGCCGAAGGACCCTCTCGACGGTCGGTGACCATGCGCGCAACCCGATGTCTACCGGTGGTTCCGGTAGAAGCCCCGCTTGTTGCGTTTATCTTGCGCCGCGACGGCGAGGGCCGGAACGGACACAAGAAGCTCTAATGCCCCTAGCGCGATCCAAAACCAGGCTGCTCCCGACCTCGATTCCTCGACAAGCCGAAACAGTCCCAACGCGATCCATACCAGCGCCACGATCACCATGCTCGAGGCCCACAGGACTCGCGGCGCGCCGAAGAACCGACGGAATCGCGTCTTCGGCTCAGCAGCAACCTCAAGTCTGCGACGTGTCTGCGGATCAAGCTTGGCAAGAGCAATCTCGGCTAATGATTTCTCCCGACCTTCTGGCCCCCTGCCTTCGGTACCCATGGTCATAGGCGAATTGTGCTCGCCTGCGACCATGAGCGCTAGGGATGGCCGCTGCCGCCTCGCAATGCGGTGCCCCCGAAGGCTGATGCACTGGCGCCGAAACTAGATCCCTCAGCGTTCGCGGTGGCCGATCGTCGGGCAGGTCACAACCCTTGTTCGTTAGCGGTGAACTAGACCCTTCACGCCGTAGCGCGTCACCCATCTACGCGACATGACCATCACGACAATCACCGCGGGAACAACGATTCCGATGATCGCAAGCATCACGACGCTCACCAACGACAGCCCGTAGTGCCGCACGCCAACCGAGACCAGCAGGCCCAGGACGCCGAGCGCCATCAGGATCATCCCGCCCTCAAACCGTGAGATTGCCCACCACGGCCAAGCACGTCCGTCCTGCATAAGCCAACCCTACCCAGCGGTGCCCATCCAGCCGCAGGCATCCGCTTGCCGACGTCGCGTCTAGCCGAAGGGACTGGACCGCCAGAAGCTGGGCCCGAGATGATAGACCGTGATCTCTGACGAGCAGATAGCTTCGGCTCTCCATGAGACCGATAGGTCACGGCCGTCTTATGTGGAGCGAGACGCGTTTGATTTCAGGATCACCGATATCCGTGTCCTGCTCGGAGCCGTGGACCTCGCTCTTGAGCAGCGCGCCGGACAGCATGCTCGAATCGTCGTTCCGTTGCCATCGTCGGGCTCGCCTCAATACTGGTTGTACGCGGCGCCGGACAACGCGACAGGGTGGGTTGACCAATTACTCATCTGGATCGACGAGGAAGTGGGTGCCGATGGGATGGGCGAGACCCGCGCTCGGGATATCAACGGCGGCGAATCCTACGTAGTGGCAGAGAACTACGGATGGCGGCGGCAGGACGCGTCCGAGCATGAGAGGCTACTGGCCGCAGCCGGACCCGACGGCTGGTCCGGCCCCGTTCATTGAGGACAACCGCGCCGCTTATCGGACGATGATGCAGACATCTGACCATCTTTGGGACTCCCGTAGCCGGCCCCTCATCGCTCGCTACGGAGTCAGTACCGGAGCTCAGAAGAGCGGTGGGGTGGACATGTACGTAAGTCCCGCGCGATGTGATGCAAGGTGAAGGGGCGAAAACTCCGACCATGCGAACGCGAAGCCCCTAATCTCGCGTCGCGTTCTGCGACAACGACAGTTCCCGGCACCGGGTCCAGAGCGAGGATGGTCGTCCACATCGCGAGGCGTATCTCCAGCGCCTCCGAGCCGTAGAACTTTTCCGGCGGAAGGGCCGAGTAGGTCTCTCGCCATTATTCGACGTGCACACGCGCGATGCCGTTCGCGTCACTCGGCCGCGCAGGACGAATAGCGGTCGCAGAATCCCCATCGGGACAGGCGGGTTCAGGCGCGTTCGATGATGACGGCCGAGTCGGGCGGGAGCGAGAAGGAGCGCCGAGGGCCGTCGGTGGTGGGCGTGGCGTTCGGCGCCGCCGTGAGATCGACGCGAACGAGAACTGCGGCGCCGTCTCGGGGCGAGGTCTCGGGGGCGCCTCCGGCATCCGTCGCCAGCAGCACGACGGATGCGGTGCCGCACTCCACGGCGATCGGCGCCGCGCCGAGGTTGGCGACGACCGAGAGTCCGCCCCGATCGAGTCGGAACCAGTGCGCGTCGTCGTCGTACGACGCGGCTACCTCGGAGAAGGACGCATCGGTCAGCTCGGGTCGCTCGCGCCGCAACGCGATGAGGGTGCGGTAGAGGTCCCGCAGGCGGGCGTGTTCCGACCCGTCGAGCTCGGCCCAGTCGAGCTTGGAGTGCTGGAATGTCGCCGGGTTCTGGGGGTTGGGGACGAGGGCGGGATCCCATCCCATCCGGGCGAACTCGGTGATGCGTCCCTCGGCCACCGCGAGCCCGAGGTCGGCCTCGGGATGCGAGGTGAAGAACTGCCACGGCGTCGAGGCGCCCCATTCCTCGCCCATGAACAGCATGGGGGTGAAGGGCGCGGTCAGGGTGAGCACGGCCGCGACGGCCAGCCGGTCGGGGCTGAGGCTCTGCGAGAGCCGGTCGCCGGCCGCTCGGTTTCCGATCTGGTCGTGGTCCTGGGCGAAAGTGACGAAGCGCCAGGTCGGCAGATCGCGCGGCACGGGGAAGCCGTGGTCGCGCCCGCGGAACGTCGAGAATGTTCCATCGTGGAAGAAGCCGACCGTCGACACCTTGGCGAGCGCGCCGAGGGAGGCGAAGTCCTCGTAGTAGCCACTGGTCTCGCCGGTTAACGCGACGTGCACCGCGTGATGCCAGTCGTCGTCCCACTGAGCCGTCAGTCCGTAGCCGGTGGGACGAGGGGTGATGAGCTTCGGATCGTTGAGGTCGGACTCGGCGATGAGCGTGAGCGGCCGGCCGAGTGCGGCGGATCGCTCATCCGTCTGAGCTCCGAGGTCTTCGAGGATGTGCACGGGCGACGTGTCGACGATGGCGTGGACGGCATCGAGCCGGAGGCCGTCGACGTGGTAGTCCTCGAACCACATCGCCGCGTTGTCGAGGATGTAGCGGCGCACATCGGCGTCTTCGACGTTGACGGATGACCCCCACGTGTTGCTGCTCTCCGTGTGCAGGTAGGGGCCGAAGCGCGGCAGGTAGTTGCCGCTCGGCCCGAGGTGGTTGTAGACCACGTCCTGGACGACTCCGAGCCCGCGCGCGTGGGCGGCGTCGACGAAGCGCTGATAGGCGGCCGGCCCGCCGTACGCCTCGTGGACGGCGTACCAGAGCACGCCGTCGTAGCCCCAGTTCCAGACGCCGTTGAAGTCGTTGACCGGCAGTACCTCGACGAGGTCGATGCCGAGGTCGACGAGGTGATCGAGTCGCTCGATGGCGGAGTCGAGCGTGCCGTCGGGCGTGAAGGTGCCGATGTGCAGCTCGTAGATCACGCTGCCGTCGAGCTCGCGGCCCGGCCAGTCGGCGTCGGTCCATTCGAACTCGTGCGCGTCGAACACGGCGCTCAGCCCGTGCACGCCATCCGGCTGGCGGCGCGAGCGGGGGTCGGGGAGGGCCGGCTCTGTTCCGTCCAGGGCTGTCCCGTCGAGCACGAATCCGTAGGCGGTGTCGACTTCGAGGTGAACATCGGCTCTCCACCAGCCACCTTCCGACGGCTGCATGGGCTGGTCGACGGACGCTCCGCCCACCCGCAGGGCGACGCTCGAGGCGAGCGGTGCCCACACCCGGGGCCTCACGACTGCTCCGGGGGAACCAGCACCACCGACTCCTCGGAGTCGACCGGCGAGGAGTCGACCGGCGAGGAGTCGACCGGCGAGGCGTCGACCGTGACGAGAAGCGCAACCGGGTAGTCCGCGAGCAGCTCTCTCAGCGAGAGGGCACCCCCCTCGAAGCGACGCCCGGTTATGACGTCTACGACGGGTCCAGCGTGTCGCAGCAGCTCGGTGTCCGCCCACGGGTCGTCTCCGCGTGCGGCGAGCGCCACCGGCAGGCGCGTCGCCACGGCCAGCGCTCCGCCGCGATCGAACGCGATGGCGTGCCCGGCAGCAGGACCGACGACGGAGAAGGGGGTGTACCGCGTGAACAGCTCGGGCCGGTCGCGGCGCAGTCGCAGCGCCCGCGAGGTGACCAGCAGCTTCGCGCCGCCGGACGCGTCGATGGCCGGCAGTGCTCCCGCGCCGAGGGTGGCCAGCATCCGTCGCCGTTCGCCGAAGTCGACCGCGCGCCGGTTGTCGGGGTCGACCAGGCTCGTCTCCCACAGCTCGCTGCCCTGGTAGACGTCGGGCACGCCCGGGCCGATGAGTTGGAGGAGCTTGGCGCCGAGGGCGTTCGACCAGCCGGCCGGAGCGATGCGCTCGACGAATGCCCCCACCAGGGCGGCGGCTCGCTCGTCGTCGAACGCCGCGTCGACGAGCGCGTGCATCCGCTCCTCGAAGGCGACGTCGGGGTCGGTCCATGTCGTCGAGTCGCCGGCCTCGCGAGCGGCCTTCTCGACGTAGGCGTGCAAGCGCTCGCGGGAGGCGGGCCACGCCCCGATGATCGCCTGCCAGATGAGCGTGTCGAATGGGCCGTCGCCGGTCGAGGCGATGCTGCGCAGCTCGCCGAGCACGCCGGCCCATTCGTCGGGCACCTCGGCGAGCACGTTCAGGCGCGCCCGCACGTCTTCTCCGCGCTTGGTGTCGTGCGTGGAGAGCGTCGTCATCGAAGCGGGCCATGAGGCCTGGCGCCGGGCCGCGCGCTCGTGGAACTCGTCGACCGTGATGGCGAACTCGGCGGGGTCGGCGCCCACCTCGGTGAGCGAACCGAGCCGGGTGTAGCGGTAGAACGCGGTGTCCTCGACGCCCTTGGCCATCACCATGCCGGTGGTCTGCTGGAAACGGATGGCGATCGCAGCGTCGGGTTCGGCGAGTTGCGGCACGATCACGTCGAGCGCCGCGGCGAGGTCGGGTCGGTGCTCACGGGCGAGGGCGTCGGCGGCCGCGAGCTCCTCGGCGCCGAGGGGGAGGTAGGAGCGGTAGACCGGGAAGCAGGTCAGCAGTTCCGCGATCGCGTCGGCCGCGCCGTCGACGGGAGTCGGCAGCATCCGTTCCAGCCGTAGCACCTCGGAGCGCAGGATGCCGTCGGCGACGCCTCGCTTGGTGTCGTGGATGAGCTCCTCGTACACCGGCGACGGTCCGCCTCGCAGCGACGCGTCGAGGGCGTCGAGGCCGGCCTGCCCCGCGGGGTCGACGAACACCCGGTCGAGTTCGGCGAGCGCGTCGTAGCCCGTCGTGCCATCCGTCGCCCAGGCGGACGGCAGCCGCTCGGGTCCCTCGAGGATCTTCTCGACGAGCACGTAGGCCCCATCCGTGCCCTCGGCGAGCCGGTCGAGGTAGCCTCCGGGGTCGGCGAGCCCGTCGGGGTGGTCGACGCGCAGCCCGTCGGCGATGCCCTCACGCAGCCAGCGGAGGATCTCGACGTGGCTCTCGTCGAACACCCACGGCACCTCGACGCGGATGCCGGCGAGTGAGTTCACCGCGAAGAACCGGCGGTAATTCAGCTCGGCATCGGCGCGCCGCCAGTTCATCAGCTCGTAGTGCTGTGCTGCGTGCACCTCGAGGGCGGATGCGCCGGATGCCGCAAGCCCGATCGTCTCGGGCGCAAGCGGGAAGCGGTTGTCGAAGTAGTGCAGCTCGTCCCCGACCACACGGAGCTCTCCAGCCGCGGCGGCCTCCTCGATGGTGTCGCCGAGCACGGGGATGCGCACCCGGTCGCCTCCGAACGCCCAGTCCACGTCGAAGGCCTCGGCGTAGCGCGACGCCCGGCCGAGGCGCAACAGGTCCCACCACCACGCGTTGGCCGCCGCATCCGCCACCCCGACGTGGTTCGGCACGATGTCGACGAGCACGCCCAGGTCGGCGGCGCGGGCGGCCGCCGAGAACCGGTCGAGGCCATCCCGCCCGCCGCGCTTCGGGTCGACCCGGCTGTGGTCGATCACGTCGTAGCCGTGGTCGGACCCGCTCGCCGCCTCGAGCAACGGGGACAGGTAGGCCCAGTCGGCACCGAGGTCGCGCAGGTAGTCGACCAACTCCGCCGCATCGTCGAGCGTGAAGCCGACCCGGATCTGCAGGCGGTAGGTCGACACCGGCACGCGCATGGTCAGAGGCTCCCGCGCGGCGCGGGCGCCGTGTTCTCCTCGGAGGTCGAGGAGGCCAGCACGGCCAGCGATGCGGCGACCGAGTGGTCGGGCTCGGGCTCCGGCACGTCGTGGGCACGCAGCACGATGAGCGACTTCTCGTCGACGGCGACGGAGGAGCCGGGCTCGACGAGTGTCGAGTCCGCCTTCACGCCCGCGGTGTCGACCACGATCTCCCACTTCGGCGAGTACTCGTCGGAGGGGATGTTGAAGTCGACGGGCGCGTCGCCCGCGTTGAACAGCAGGATGAAGTGCTTGTCCGTGATCTCCTCCCCCCGAGCATCGCGCCCGAGGATGCCGTCGCCGTTGAGGAACACGCCGACCGAGCGGCCGAAGCCGGAGTCCCAGTCGCTCGGGCCCATCGCGGTGCCGTCGGGGCGCAGCCAGACGATGTCGGGCAGGGGAGCGCCCTCGTCGCGTTCCACCGGCCGGCCGTCGAAGAAGCGGCTGCGGCGGAAGGTGGGATGGTCCGCCCGCAGCCGGGCCAGCGCCGAGGTGAACTCGACGAGCGGCTTGTCGACCGCGTCCCAGTGCACCCAGCTCAGTTCGTTGTCCTGCGCGTAGGTATTGTTGTTGCCCTGCTGGGTGCGGCCGAGCTCGTCGCCGTGCAGCAGCATCGGAACGCCCTGCGAGAGCATCAGCGTCGCGATGAAGTTGCGCTGCTGGCGCGAGCGCAGGGTGTTGACGGCCGGATCATCCGTCGGCCCCTCCACCCCGAAGTTCAACGATCGGTTGTGCGATTCGCCGTCCTTGTTGTCCTCGCCGTTGGCGTCGTTGTGCTTGTCGTTGTACGAGACCAGGTCGCGCAGGGTGAAGCCGTCGTGGGCTGTGACGAAGTTGATCGACGCGACCGGCCGACGTCCGGAGTGCTCGTACAGGTCGGACGAGCCGGTGAGCCTGCTGGCGAACTCGCCGAGCGTCGCCGCCTCGCCGCGCCAGAAGTCGCGCACCGTGTCGCGGTACTTGCCGTTCCACTCCGTCCACTGCGGAGGGAAGTTGCCCACCTGGTAGCCGCCGGGGCCGACGTCCCATGGCTCGGCGATGAGCTTGACCTGGCTGACCACCGGGTCCTGCTGCACGAGCTCGAAGAAGGTCGACAGCTTGTCGACGTCATAGAACTCGCGGGCCAGCGTCGAGGCGAGGTCGAAGCGGAAGCCGTCGACGTGCATCTCGAGCACCCAGTAGCGCAGCGAGTCCATGATGAGCTGCAGGGCATGCGGATGACCGACGTTGAGCGAGTTGCCCGTGCCGGTGTAGTCCATGTAGTACCGCTTGTCGTCGTCGACGAGGCGGTAGTACGCGGCGTTGTCGATGCCTCGGAACGAGATGGTGGGCCCCATGTGGTTGCCCTCCGCGGTGTGGTTGTAGACGACGTCGAGGATGACCTCGATGCCCGCGGCGTGCAGGGAGCGCACCATGCCCTTGAACTCTTGCACCTGCTGGCCGAGCTGGCCACTCGAGGCATACGTGTTCTGCGGCGCGAAGAACGCGATGGTGTTGTAGCCCCAGTAGTTGGAGAGGCCCTTCTCCTGCAGCGTCGAGTCGTTGACGAACTGGTGCACAGGCATGAGCTCGATGGCGGTTACGCCGAGCTTCTGCAGGTGGTCGATGACCGCGGGGTGGCCGATGGCGCTGTAGGTGCCGCGCATCTCCTCGGGCACGCCCGGCAGCAGCTCGGTGAGCCCCTTGACGTGGGCCTCGTAGATGACGGATGACGCGTACGGCGTGCGCGGAGCACGATCGCCTGCCCAGTCGAAGAACGGGTTGACGACGACGCCGAGCATCATGTGGGCGGCCGAGTCGTCATCGTTGCGGGAGTCGGGGTCGCCGAAGTCGTAGCTGTAGAGGGACTGATCCCACGAGATCGCGCCGACGGTCGCCTTCACATACGGGTCGAGCAGCAGCTTGTTGGGGTTGGCGCGCTGCCCGTTCTTCGGGTCGTACGCGCCGTAGACGCGGTAGCCGTAGCGCTGGCCCGGTCCGACCTGCGGCAGGTAGGCGTGCCAGATGAAGGCGTCGACGTCGGTGAACTCGACGCGGGTCTCGACGCCGGCCTCGTCGAAGAGGCACAGCTCGACGCGTTCGGCCGCCTCGCTGAACAGGGCGAAGTTCGTGCCGTTTCCGTCGAAGGTGGCTCCGAGCGGATAGCTCGATCCGGGCCAGGTGTGCATGGGTGCCTTTCAATGGGCGACAGGGTGCCGCACGGCGCCGGGCGGGTGTCCTCCAGAGTACCGAGCGCGCGGCGCCCATGCGCACGCTTGCACGAGGCGTGCGCGCCCGGTAGGGCGTCGGCTACTCTGCCGTCACCGTGATGGAACGCGAGGCGTCCTCTGCGTCGGCCTCCGTGAACAGGGCTGCGCCGGGGCGGCGGGCGTTGGCGGTGGCGGTGGCGGATGCGCGGCCGAGAGCTGCGCCGAGGGTCTCACCCGCTTCGAGTGCGTCGACCAGCCCGGCGAGGAAACTGTCGCCGCTGCCGACGGCGTAGGCGCCGGGTGCGGCATCGCTCCGTGCGCGCCAACGGCATCCGTCGTCGTCGCGGGCGACGGACCCGTCCACGCCGTCGGTGACCACGACGATCGGGACGCCGAACTGGGCGAGCGCGTCGGCGAGGTCTCCGGCCGCGAGCGCGCGCGCCTCGGCTCCGGCGACGGCTGCAGCCTCCGCGCGGTTCACCTTGACGATCGAGGCGGCCCCGGCCCGGACGATCGCGTCGAGCGCCTCGCCGTGGACGTCGACGACCACGCGCAGGCCCCGGCCGGTCGCGCCGGTCAGCATCTGAACGAGCTCGTCGACCGGAACGCCGACCGGCACGCTTCCCGAGACGAGCAGCCAGCCTTCGTTGATCGCGTCGACGGCCGAGCGGATGCCACGCCACGCGTCGGCTTCCAACGGCGCCGCGTTCTCGTAGAACTCGGTGAGCTCGACGTCATCGGTGACGGTGACGCACATCCGGGTCTCCGTCGTGGTCGGAACGCGTTCCAGCGCGACGCCGGTGGGCACGAGCAGATCGGCGACGAGGTCGCCCGTACGGCCGCCGAGCGGCACGATCGCGCGCACGTCGCGCCCGAGGGTTGCGAGAGCTCGCGCGGCGTTGAGCGCCTTGCCGCCCGCCAGCTTGAGTGCGAGCGTCGGTCGGTGGATGCCGCCGACCGTGAGGGCGGGCACACCGTAGGTCGCATCGAGGGCCGGAGAGAGGCCGAGGCAGTGGATCACCGGGCATCCTCGAGGTCCGCGCGCGTGGCCTGCGCGGCGGTGCCGCCAGCCGCTCGGGTCGAGAGTGAGCCGGCCACGGCCGCCCAGCGCACCCGCTGCGTTTCAGACTCGACCCCCCCGATGAAGGCGGCGAGGTAGCCCGCGTTGAAGCTGTCGCCCGCTCCCGTCGTGTCGACGACGTCGAGTTCGAGTCCCGCTGCGCGCGCGACGTCGCCGTCGCCGGCGGAGAAGCCTCCGTCGCGGCCGGCCTTCACCACGACGCGCGGGCCGCGGACGGCGATCCGCTGCGCGAGCGACTCATCCGTCCCGTCGGCGTGGCCGAGCGCAGCGGCCAGCGCCCGCAGCTCCTCTCGGTTCGGCAGGAGGACGTCGAGCGTGGGCAGCACGGCGTCCATGCCCGTCCAGAGCTCGGCGGGATCCCAATTGGTGTCGAGACTCGTCGTCACCTTCTGCTCGCGCAGCCAGCCGAGCAGTTCCGGTAGCTCAGCCGCCAGACCGGGCTGCAGGTAATAGGACGCGACGTGCACGTGGCGCGGCTTCAGCCGCAGCACTGCGGAGCGCACCTCGTCGGCGGCCACCGTCGGGATGGTGCCGGGAAGGGTGAGGATGGCGCGGTCGCCGGCCGTGGACAGGATGACGGACAGGCCCGTCGGAATGCGCGGGTCCCGTCGCACCGCCGAGGTGTCGATGCCCGCCTGGTCGAGGCGGCGGCGGGTCTCGACGCCGAAGACATCGTCGCCCACGGCGCTGACGAGCGCGACCCGGACCCCGAGCCGTGCGAGTCCCGCCGCCGTGATGGACGCGCTGCCGCCGAGCACGAGTTCTGCGCCGTCGAGCAGCTGTTCCACCTGGCCGAAGCGCGGAACCACGTCGCCGCGGAGGATCAGGTCGGGGTTCGCGTCGCCGACCACGAGAACATCGAGGGGCATCTGCACGTCACCATCGTCGCGCACGCCGGGAGCGCCCGCATCCGTCGCCGTCATCCCTTCAGACCCGAGAAGGTCATGGTGGCGATGAACTGACGCTGCGCGACCAGGAAGAACAGGATGAGCGGCAGCGTCGCGATGACGTTGCCCGCCATCAGCAGGTCCCACTGCGTGCGTCGGGTCGACTGGAAGTTCGCGATGCCGAGCTGCAGCGTGAACGCCTGGTCGTTGTTGATGGCGATGAGCGGCCAGACCAGGTCGTTCCACGAGCCGAGGAGCGTGAAGATCGCGAGGGTGGCGATGGCGGGCCTGGCCAGCGGCAGCACGATGCGGAAGAACACCTGCCAGCGGTTGCAACCGTCGATCTGGCCGGCCTCCTCGAGTTCGGCGGGAAGGGACAGGAAGAACTGGCGCATGAGGAAGATGCCGAACGCCGTCGCGAGCCACGGCACGATCGCCGCGCCCAGCCCATCGAGCAGGCCGAGCTTGCTGAACAGGATGTAGGTCGGGATCATCAGCAGCTGCGTCGGAATCATGATGGTCGCGAGGATCATGAAGAACCCGAAGCTGCGGCCGGCGAACTTCAGCCGCGCGAAGCCGTAACCGGCGAGCGAGCAGAGCACGATGTTCGAGACGATGGCGGTTGCCGAGACGATGACGGTGTTGCCGAGCCACAGCAGCACATCCGTCTGCGTGAACAGCTTACTGTACCCGTCCAGCGTGAGGTGCGACGGCACGAACGGCGGCGGGAACGTGACCAGTTCCTTGGCGGGAGACAGTGAAGCCAGCAGCATCTGAACGAACGGCAGCAGGAACAGCAGGGCGATCGGGATGAGCACCACGTGCCACCAGCTGAACCGCCGCCGGCGACGTCTCGAGGCTGCGATGGGGCGGGCGGCCACCTGCTCCGAGGAGGTCACCACCTCGCTGAGGAGATCGGTCGACATCAGAACGCCTCCAGGTTGCGCTTGCGCGAGTAGATGACCACGCCCACCGTGATGAGCAGGGTGACGAAGAAGAGCACGTAGGCCGCTGCCGACCCGTAGCCGAACTGCAGGGTCTTGAACGCCTTCTCGTAGAGGAAGTAGACGATGGTCTTGGTGGCATCCAACGGGCCGCCGCGGGTGGTCGTGTAGACCAGGTCGAACAGCTGGATGGCCCCGATGGTCTGCCAGATGGCGACGAAGACGGTCACCGGGGCGAGCTGCGGCCACACCACGCGCCAGAACACCTGCCATGGGTTGGCTCCGTCGATGCGGGCGGCCTCGATGAGCTCGGAGGGGATGTCCTGCAGCGCGGCCAGGTAGATGACCGTCGTGAACGCGGCCTGACCCCAGAGCGACATGATCGCGATGACGAGCATGGCCTGCCCGGGATCCTCGAGCCAACCCTGCTGCGGCAGCCCGAGCACTCGCAGCACGTTGTTGACGACGCCGTACTGGGGGCTGAACAGGTAGGTCGTCAGGATGCCCGTCGAGGCGGCCGAGACCACGAACGGCACGAAGATGGCCGTGCGGTACAGGCCGATGAAGCGGATCTTGCGGTTGAGCGCCACGGCCAGGAACAGGCCGAGCAGGACGGACGCCGGAACGAACAGCACGGTGAAGCCGATGGTGTTCGACACCGCGCCCCAGAACTCGTCATCGCTGACGAGCTTGGCGTAGTTGTCCGCCCCCACGAAGGTCGCGTCGCTGAACCCGTCCCATTTCTGCAGCGACAGGATGAACGCCCAGGCGGCCGGGAAGATCGACAGGCCGAGGATGATGAGGGTCGCTGGTGCGACGAAGCCCCAGCCGCTCAGGCTCGCCCGCCAGCCGGGACGCCGGTCCCGGACCTTCTTGCGCGGGCCCGGCCCGGCATCCGTCATCGTCGTGACGGACTCCGTGACGGTCGCCGAGCGGCTCTGCTGCATGACCATGTCCTACTCGCTGAGCGCTTGGTCGGACTTCTTGACCGCGCTGTCGAGGGCCGACTGGGGCTCGCCCTTGCCCTGCAGCACGTTCGAGATCGCCGAGCCGATCGCCTCGGACAGGCCGACGTAGCCGGGCACCGTCGGGCGGGCCTGCTTGGCGTTGACACTGTTGGCGGCCATGATGTCCAGGCCCGGATACGCCTTCACCTGAGCCTGGAAGGCCGGCGAGTCGACCTCGGAGGAACGCAGCGGAAGGTTGCCGACGGCGACGTTCCAGCGCTCGTCCTGGGCGGCGGAGGTCAGCCACTCGGTGAACTGGTACGACCAGTAGGCACGGTTCTTGTCCTTGTGGTCGAACAACGCCCAGATGTCGGGACCGGAGACGGTCTGGTGGTCGCCCTTCGTGCCCGGGAGGGTCGTGACGCCGTAATCCGTCTTCGCGGTCTTGAGGTCGTAGAGCTGCCACGGGCCCGACGTGATCATGCCGATGCGGTCGCTAGCGAACAGCTGCGCGAACTTGGTGTCGGTCTGGTCGAGGTAGACGCTCTTGTCATCGATCGCCATGTCGCGCAGGTAGGTCAGGGCGTTCACCCCAGCAGCGGAGTTGAAGGTCGCCTTGTTCTGGTCCTTGTTGAGGATCTCGCCGCCGTTCTGCCACAGGTGCGGCCAGAACTGCCACGTCGTCTCCTCCGACCCGGAGACCGAGTAGGCGTATCCGTAGGTCTCGGTTGCGGCATCCGTCAGCTTCTTGGCCGCGTCGCGGAAGTCGTCCCACGTCCAGTCGGCGGTGGGATAGGCGACGCCCGCCTTGTCGAACACCGTCTTGTTGTAGAGCAACGAGAGGTTGTCGACGATGGCCGGGAAGCCGATGGTCTTCTTGCCCGTGGGCTGCACCGTCTTGCGTGCGGCGTCGGAGAACTCGTCCCACTTGACCGCCGGATCGGAGACCCGGTCGGTGATGTCGAGGGTGCGACCGGATGTCTCCAGCTGGCTCGCCCAGGCTCCGAATGCGTAGGAGATGTCGGGGTAGTTGTTGCCCGCGAACCCGGCGGAGAGCTTCTGCAGCAGGTCCTCCGTGGAGGAGGCACCCGGCGAGACGTCGATCGAGACGTTCGGGTGGTCCTTCTCGAACTCCTTCGCGAGCTTCTCGACGAGCTTCTCCGCCTCTTCGGTCTGGCCGGTCCACATGGTCAGCTGCACCTTGGCGCTCTTGTCGAGCGTGGTTGCTCCTTGCGACGAACCGCAACCGGTCAGTGTCACGACCACGGCGGCGGTCAGCGCCAGCGCTGTCGTGGTCAGGAACGCCGTGCGGCGGGAAGTGGCTTTCATCGTTGAATCCTCTTTCGGGTGCGTGTCGAGATCAGGAGATCGAGTCGGTTCTCAGCCGAGGACGATCGAGCGGGTGAGGTGCCTCGGGGTGTCGGGGTTGAGACCGCGGCTCTCGGCCACGGCGACGGCCATCCGCTGCGTGAGGGCCAGTTCGATGAGCGGGTCGTGGCTGCTGGTGCGCACCGTCGCCCCGGTGGCGCGGATGTCGTCGGCCAGGCCCGCGTCGCCGCGCCCGATCATCCACACCAGCGACTCGTCGCCGGCGACGGCGAGCGGGCCGTGGCGGTAGTCGAGCAACGGGTAGGACTCCGACCACGCCTGCGCGGCCTCGCGGATCTTGAGGGCGGCCTCTTGGGCGAGCCCGTAGGTCCAGCCGCTGCCGAGGTAGACGAAGTGACCGACGGATGCCGCCTCGACGCCGAGCGGCTCGGCCAGAGCGGCGGCTGCGGCATCCGGGAGGTCGCTGACGTCTTCGCCGAACGCGGCGCGGGCGAGCAGGACGAAGGTCGTGGGGAAGCGGGTCTGCACGACCGACTCCTCGTCTGCGAAGTCGAGCAGGAGCACGTCGTCGACGATCTCGGCGACGGGGGAGTCGGCCACGCCGGTGACGGCGATGGTGCGGACGCCGGCCGGCACGGCGCGGAGGGCGTCGATGACCTCGGTGGTGGTGCCCGACCGCGAGATGGCGATCACGGCGTCGTACTCGCGCCAGCGTCGCGGCTCCGAGGCGTAGGCGGCGTCGGTCTCGCCGAGGTCAGCCGCCTCGCGCAGGGCGGCGAACGACTCGGCGATGAAGGCCGACGTGCCGCAGCCGATCACCAGTACGCGCTCGCCGGGACGGGCGAGGAGCTCGGTGGCGCGAGGTGCGAGCTCGAGGGCTGCACGCCAGATGTCGGGCTGGCTGTCGATTTCACGGGTCGTGATGCTCACGGGAACTCCTGCGTCTCGTCGGTCCGACTGAGCCGGACCGGGTGGTGCACTCATCATCGCCGATAATGATTGCTTTGTATCTTTAATGCGCGGAACGATCATTCCTGTTGATCGGTACGTGCCGATTATGCAGATGCCGCGGGCGCGATGATGCGGCACAGGTGTGCGACGAGCGCGGCGGTGGCGTCGCGGGAGGAACGCGAGTACTTCCGCGGGTCGATGGCGCCGGGTTGCTCAGCGAGGGCGGAGCGCAGCGCATCCGTGGCCGCGATGTTGAGCGCGGTTCCCACGTTGACCTTGCGGATGCCGGCTTCGACCGCCTCGCGCACCACGTCGTCGGCAACACCCGACGACCCGTGCAGCACGAGGGGAACCGGCACGCGCAGCGCGATGCGACGCACGAGGGCGATGTCGACAGCCGCGGATTGCTCGCGCATGGCGTGTGAACTGCCCACGGCCACGGCGAGGCCGTCGACATCCGTCGCCTCCGCGAAGGCCCGCGCCTCATCGGGGTCGGTGCGCACGCCGGGCGCATGCGCGCCGTCCTTGCCGCCGATCTCGCCGAGTTCGGCCTCCACCCAGAGTCCGAGCGCATGCGCCTCCGCCACGACCGCGGCCGTCGCTTCGACGTTGTCCTCGTAGTCGAGCGTCGACGCGTCGAACATGATCGATCCGACCCCGAGGTCACCCGCTCGGGCGAAGACCCTTCGCAGCAGGTCGCGATCCTCGACGTGGTCGAGATGCAGGCCGACGGGCACGGGAGCAGCGGCCGCCAACTCCCGGCAGGCGGCGAGGATCGGCTCCGGCGAGCGGTGCCAGCGGATGGCGTTCTCGCTCACCTGCAGCAGCACTCCGACGCCTGCCGACGACGCGCCCTCGACGATCGCCTCGGCCTGGTCGAGCGTGATGACGTTGAACGCCGGGACGGCTCCGCCCCGCTCGGCGGCATCGTCGACCAGCGCACGCGTCGAGCTCAGCGTCATGGCAGCATCAGGTCGAGGTCGCCGCCGAGGCTGCGAGGAAGCAGAGCGCGGTGGGCTTCGGTGAGTTCGTCGCACAGGGCCCAGATCTGCTCGGGGGTGAGCGTCGAGCTCGCATTCGGGTCGATCAGCACCGCCTGGCGCACCAGGTCGGGGTTGCCCGTGCGTGCGGCCTCGATGGTGAGGCCGGCGACGGAGAGGTACGTGCGGTTGAGCGCTGCGCCCTGCTCGGGGATCGCGCCGAAGGGATGGGGATGCACGCCGTCGCGATCGACGGTGCTGGGCACCTCGACCACCGCGCCGGGCGGCAGGTTGTCGATGAGGCCGCGGTTGACGACGTTGGCGTGGATCATGCGTTCGGTGCCCGTGAGCATCGAGTGGATGATCTGCGGAGCGTACTCGGCTGCGCCTTCCTCGAGCTGCAGCGGCTCCCCGGATGCCAGCGCGTCCTTCGCATGCTCGAACTCGGCGACGTTCTCCTCGGAGATTCCGATGTACTGCAGCGGCTCGATGCGGAAGTGTTCGATCTGCTCGGGAGAGCGCAGGAACCAGTCCAGGTACTCCGACGAGTGCTCGCTGGTCTCCGTCGGGTAGAAGCCGATCCGGCGGAACATCTCGACCCGCACCCGCCGCTCCAGTTCGGGGTCGGCGGCGATCTTCTCGCGGAGCGCCGGGTAGAGGCTCTCGCCGTCGCGGCTCCACTCCACCAGCCACGCCTGGTGGTTGACGCCCGCGGCGCGGTAGTGCGTGCCCTCCATCGGAACACCGATGAGCTCGCACAGGTCATGCACCGTCCAGTACACGCTGTGGCACAGGCCGACGGCCTTGAGCGACGGCGCCACCACCGACAGCCACCAGATGTTCATCGCCATCGGGTTGGTGTAGTTGAGGAACCAGGCCTCCGGGCAGATCTCGAGCATGTCGGCTGCGATGCCGCTCAGCACGGGGAACGTGCGCAGGGCGCGGAACACGCCGCCGACCCCGGTGGTGTCGCCGATGGTCTGCAGCAACCCGTGCCGGGCCGGCACCTCGAGGTCGATGCGCGTCGCCGCTATGCCGCCCACCTGGATCATGTTGATGACGAAGTCTGCGCCGGCCAACGCCTCCCGGCGGTCGAGCGTCGCGACGATCTCCGCCTCGCGGCCGAAGCGCTCCGAGAGCTGCTGGGCGGTTCCGCGGGCGACCTCGAGTCGCTCGGCGTCGATGTCGTGCAGCACGATGCGCAGTGGAGGAAGGTCATCGAAGCGGAACAGGTCGGCGACGAGTTGGCGGGTGAAGACGACGCTGCCTGCGCCGAGGAAGACGAGCTGGGGCATGACCCGATCATGCGGTGCAGTGCGCGTTATGCGCAACTCAATGAGCGCAATGGCTGTAAAGTGAGCATTTCGGATGAGCGTACAACGGAGTCGGAGGGGCGATCGGATGGCTGTGACACGCGAGGGGCTGTTGGCGCGGAGCAATTCCGGCAAGAGATCCAGGCGCATGGTGGAGATTCTCGATCTGGTGGCGGAGCAGGGCACCCTGAGCCTCACCGACCTGTCGGAGAAGCTGGGCATCTCGGCCGCCACCGCCCGCCGAGACCTCTCCGACCTCGCGGAGCAGCGCCTGCTGGTCCGCACACATGGTGGGGCGACGAGCATCGACCGGAGCGCCGAGCTGCCGGTGGTCCTCAGAGACACCCGCTTCCAGAGCGCCAAGAAGGCCATCGCCCAACGGATGGCGTCCTTGATTCCCACCGAGCGCTATGCGGTGGCCCTCAGCGGCGGCACCACCACCGCGAGCGTCGCCCGAGAGCTGGCCAGGCACCCCGGCCTCACGATCATCACCAACTCGCTCTCCATCGCCAGCCTGGTGTCCAACTATCCGCAGATGAAGGTCGTCATGACGGGCGGCATCCTGCGCTCCCAATCGCTCGAACTCGTCGGGGTGCTCGCCGAGAACACCTTCGCCGCCGTCAACATCGGCACGGCCATCCTCGGCGCGGACGGCATCACGGCCGCCACGGGAGTGACCACCCATGACGAGACGGAGGCTCGCACGAACCGCGCCATGGTCTCGAAGGCGCAGCGCACGGTCGTTGTCACGGACGGATCGAAGGTCGGCCGGGTCGCGCTGGCCCAGATGGCGCCCACCGAGCAGATCGACATGCTCATCACGGATCGTTCCGCTGACGCGCAGGAGCTCGACCTGCTGCGCGCGGCGGGAGTCGATATCGTCATCGCCGACGCCGAATGATCGGGGCTTGCGCTCACCCATTGTGATCGATTCGCTCATTCAGTTGGAGAAATGCGCGGCACTCCTGACAATGAAGTCGGCGGAAGGGATGAGGCTCACCGGATGAAGTTCTGGCTCCACGGGTTCCCGATCCCCACGCGCAGCGCACCCCTGGCCCGGCGGGCTGAGGGGTGGGGATACGAGGGCATCCTGCTGGCCGACAGTCAGCTGCTCGTCGGCGACCCGTACAGCGAACTCGCGCTGTGCGCCGCCTCGACGACGACCCTTCGTCTCGGGGTCGGCGTCACCAACCCCATCACCCGCGACCCGTCGGTGACCGCGTCCGCGATTCTCACGGTGCACGAGGAGTCGGCCGGCCGGGCCATCCTGGGCTTCGGTCGGGGCGACTCGGCGCTCAAGCTGATCGGCAAGAACCCCGCGAGCGTCTCCGAGACCACGCGGGCGATCGGCTCGTTGAAGACGTACCTGGGTTCGGACCCGTCCGATCCGGCGCGCGGTGGGATGCCCCCGTGGGCGTCGCGCGACCTCGATCCCGTTGCCATCGACGTCGCGGCGACAGGTCCTCGCATGATCGGCCTGGCCGCCACCTCGGTGGACCGCGTCACCTTCAACATGGGTGCGCATGTCGAGAGCCTGCGCTGGGCGATCGAAACCGCGCGCGAGGCGAGGCGGGCCGCCGGTCTCGATCCGCACGGCGTCCCGTTCGGTGCCTACGTCGACGTGCACTGCAGCGACGACCTGGACGCAGCGGTCGGATTCGTCCGCGGAAGCGTGTCGATCTTCGCCAACTTCCTCGCGGAGGGTGCCGCGGCCGGAACGGTCGTCCCCGACGACGACAGGTCGGAACTGACCGCCGTCTCGCGCTCCTATGACGAAGCTGCGCACGGCGACTCGAGCGCGCCGCAGGCCGTGATCCTGTCGAGCGCGTTCGTCCAGCGATTCGCGTTGGTGGGGTCGCCGGAGCAGCTCATCGAACGCATCCGTCAGCTGGAATCGCTCGGCCTCGACCACCTCGTCCTGGTGCCGGCGTCCCGCGGCGCCTCGGAGGTCGCGATCGAGGACAGCAACGAACTGATCGCAGCGCAGGTGCTTCCGGAATTCGCTCGGACACCAACCGCGCCGCGCACGACGCCGGCATCATGACAGGAGCCCCGATGGCAGAACAACCCGACTGGCGACGGATCGCCGACATGCGACTGAGCGAGTGGACGCCGATGTCGCAACTCCGGGCGCCCGAGACCTCGGTCGAACGGTCGGCGGTTCCCTGCATCGATGTCCACAACCACCTCGGCCGGTGGCTCTCAGGTGGGGATTGGCAGGCCGGCACCGCGCCGTGGATCATCGACGACGCGGGCGCGTTGGTCGACCTGATGGACGAGCGGAACGTCGAGACGGTCGTCAACCTCGATGGGATGTGGGGCGAGGAGGTCACCGCGAACGTTCGTCGCTACGACGAGTCGCATCCGGGCCGCTTCCTGACCTTCTGCCAACTGGACTGGTCCGTCCTCGCTCAGCCGAACGGCGTCGCGCAGCTGATCGCGTCGCTCGAGGACTCCGTTGCTCGCGGCGCTCGCGGCGTCAAGGTGTGGAAGACCCTCGGCCTCCACGTACGGGATGCCGACGGCACCCTCATCCGTCCCGACGACCCGCGGGTGATCGAGGTCCTGTCTGCCGCCGGAGACCATGGCCTGCCCGTCCTCATCCACACCGCCGACCCGGTGGCCTTCTTCCAGCCCGTCGACGCGTTCAACGAACGGGTGGACGAGCTCAGCCGCATTCCGGAATGGTGGTTCGGGGACAGCAGCAGGTTCCCCACCTTCGACACCCTGTTGGACTGCCACGCCCGACTGGTGCTGTCCTGCCCCGGCACGCGGTTCATCGGAGCCCACGTCGGGTGCGCGGCGGAAGATCTCGACCGGGTCGAGCTCCTGCTCGCGGCCGCCCCGAACTACGCGGTCGACATCGCGGGACGGATGGCGGAGATCGGGCGTCAGCCTCGACGCTTCACCGCCATGCTTGAGCGCTTCGGCGACCGGGTGCTGTTCGGCACCGACATCTACCCCGCGACGGACGAGCAGTTCCGGCTGCACTTCCGCTTCCTCGAGACCGAGGACGAGAGCTTCGACTACGACCCGGGAAGTCCCATTCCCGGGCAGGGTCGATGGAAGGTGTCCGCTCTGGCCCTCGAGGGTGATCAGCTTCGTCGCGTCTATCGCGAGAACGCCCTAACCGTGCTGGGCCTCAACGGCTGATCGCGGACGGCCCGCAGTCAGTCGGCGACGATGAGGTCCCAGCCCGCCTCGCGAAAGGCCGACCGTTGGTCAGCCCCGATGCCGGAGTCGGTGATGAACGTCGAGCCACGGTTGGTGCGCACCGTCGCCAGCGAGATCTTCCCGATCTTGCTCGAGTCGGCCACGATCACCGTGCGGCTCGCGCGGTTCGCCATCCGGGAGTTCGCTGCCGCCTCCTGATCGTCATTGACGGTCGGCCCGACATCCGGGTGCATGCCGTTCACGCCGATGAACACGACGTCCATGGCCACCTGCTCCAGGATGGTGTCGGTGAACGGACCGACGAGCTCGTAGGACCTCGGATGGATGACTCCGCCGGTCACCACGGTACGGATCTGCGGGCGGGTGGCCAGCTGGGCGGCGATGTTGATGGCGTTGGTGACGACCGTCAGCGAGATCCCCTGCGCGGGAGCGGAGATGTCGCGCCGGGCACTGAGGGCGAGGGCGATCGCCGTGCTGGTGGTGCCCCCGTTGAAGCCGACGACGCTTCCCAGCTCGACCAGCGCGCTCGCCGCGAGAGCGATGCGGTCCTTCTGAGACGAGTTCTGGCTCTTGCGGTATCGGAGCGGCAGCTCGTAGGCGACCTCCTGTGCGACCGCGCCACCGTGCGTGCGGCGCAGCAATTCCTGCTCGGCCAGGTCGTCCAGGTCGCGCCGAGCGGTCGCGGGAGAGACGCCGAGCTGTTCCACGAGGTCTTCGACCCGGAGTCGACCGCGATCGCCCAGCATGTCCAACACGGCGGACAGTCGCTCGGATCGCTTCATCGCTCGTCTCTCGTGCACGGCTGCGCTGACCGGCGGGCGGGGGCTCGGAGTCTCCTCGTGCGCGGCGACGAGACTGGCACCACGATATCGGGGCGAGTCCAACACGTCCGGCCCATCCGCGAGTTCCCCGGAATCCGTCGGCGCGGAAATGCTCACAGACCGACGGCAGGCTCGAGGATGACGGAGCGGGTCAGGTTGCGCGGAAGGTCTGCGTCGAGACCTCGTCGGCGCGCCCGCTCCAGTGCCACACGTTGGGCCAGGACGAGGTCGGCCATGGGATCCAGGTCGCTCTCGATCAGGAGCGCGCCCGTCGCTTCGACCGTCTCGGCCAAGCCGACCGGAGTCGGTCCGAACACCCAGGTGACCCGGCCGGGCGCGGCGATGCTGATGGGTCCGTGCCGGTACTCCATCGCCGTGTACGACTCCGTCCAGCTCTGCGATGCCTCCCGCATCTTCAACGCCGCCTCGTGAGCCAGGCCGATGGTCCATCCGGTGCCGAGGAAGGTGATCTGGTCGGCGTGGATCGCTCCGGCCATGAGGGGAAGTGACAGGGCGCGCTCGCCGTCGGCGACCACCGTACCGAGGTCTTCACCGAGGCTCGCTCGGAGCAGCGCGAGGGTGCTCGTGGCGAATCGCGTCTGAACCACCGACCGCTCGTCGGCGAAGGGCAGCGCGATACGGTCGTCGGTCAGGGGCGTCAGCGGGGAGTCCTC
This sequence comes from Orlajensenia flava, assembly GCF_004801905.1. Lineage (GTDB taxonomy): Bacteria > Actinomycetota > Actinomycetes > Actinomycetales > Microbacteriaceae > Orlajensenia > Orlajensenia flava. Next base: position 330,567 of record NZ_SSSN01000005.1, read on the forward strand.
GCTGCCCACGATTCCGATGACCCGAGGCGAACCGGGAACGTCGCGCAGAAGGTCGAGGACCTCGGATGTCGTGCCCGATCGCGTAATGGCCACGACGACGTCGTAACCCCGCTCGAGCCGGGCCTCCGATGCGGTGAAGGCATCCGTCACGCCATGGCCCGCGTCTTCGCGCAGAGCCGCGTAGGCCTGTGCCATGAACCACGAGGTCCCGCACCCGACGACGGCGACCCGCTGCCCGGCTTCGGGCAGGATCCGCGACGCAGCGCCCAGCTCGGCGGCCCGAGCCCAGAGGCGCGGCTGGCTCTCCAGCTCCTCGGCCATGTATTCGTTCATCGCGACCTGCTTCCTCTTCGTGGTTGGGGTGGGCTACTTGACCGCGCCAGCGGTGAGACCGCCGACGAGGTGCTTCTCGATCAGGGCGAACAGGATCACGACCGGAACGATGGCGATCAGGGAGGCGGCGAACAGGTCGGACCAGTTCTGCTGATAGGCCGTGACGTAGGAGCTGATGCCGACGGTGAGCGGCTTCTTCGACTCGTCCTGCATGAGGGTGAGCGCGACGACGTACTCGTTCCAGGTGGCGATGAAGGTGAAGGTGATGGCCGTCACGACCCCGGGAAGGGTCAAGGGGAGCATCACCTGCAGGAGGGTCCGCATCCTGCCGGCACCGTCGAGCACAGCCGCCTCCTCGACTTCGGCGGGTATCGCGGCGAAGAAGCCCTGGAGGATCCAGAGGGCGAAGGCGATGTTGAACGCGGCGTCGGTCAGGATGAGCGACGTGTACGTGTTCACCAGCCCCCAGTCGTAGAACTCGCGGTAGATGCCGACGACGAGGCTGGTCGGCGCGAACATCTGCGTCACGATGATCAGCATGAGGAAGAGGCCGCGTCCGCGGAACCGGAACCGGGCGGTGAAGTAGGCCGCCGGGATGGCCACCAGCATCACGAGCACGGTCGACGTCACCGAGACGATCAGCGAGGTGCTGAGCCATCCCCGGAAGACCGGGTCGCTGACCACGTCGACGAACGCGTCGAGCGTCCACACCTTCGGCAGCAGCCGTGGCGGAGTCGCGAGCACCTCCCCGCTCGGCCGCAGGGCGTCCAGGAGCATGACCAGGTAGGGCGAGGCGAACACGAAGGCGACGATGAAGCCCGCGACGGTCAGCAGGACGGCACGAGGAGAGCGGCGGCGCCTGCGCAGGGTTGAGCCGGCTGAGAGCGGAGCTGTTCGACGCGATGCCTGCGACGGCGACTGCACGGATGTTGAGGTCATGACGGGTTCTCCGCTCTGGTGCGGGTGAGGCGGACGTAGACGATGACCGCGATGAGGATGACGATCACGTTGAACACGCCCGCGGCTGCGGCGACACCGACGTCGTGCTGCGCGCTCTTGAAGGCGATCTTGTACATGTAGGTGATGAGGGTGTCGTTCCCGAAGCCCGGATTGGACCCGTTCATGATCCAGATGATGGGGAACGAGTTGAAGACGTAGATCATGTTGAGCACGACGGCGATGAGCATGGCTGGCCGCAGCAGCGGGAGCGTGATGGTGGTGTAGATCTGCCACGGACTAGCGCCGTCGATGCGTGCGGCTTCGTAGACGTCCGTCGGGATGGCGCTGAGGCCGGCGACGAACAGGTACGCCGTGAACGGAAGCGAGACGTACACGCCCACCAGGATCATCGAGGCCATCAGCAGCGGCGGGTTGCCGAGGAAGTCGATGGGCTTCGGGATGACGTGGAGCGCGAGCAGCACCGCGTTGATCGTGCCGTGGTAGTAGTCGAACAGCAGGCGGAAGAGCTGGCTCGTGATGACGAGCGCCGCCGCCCACGGCACGATCACCGCCCAGCGCACGACCCGCCGCCCCCAGAAGTCCTTCGAGAGGAACTGGGCGAGCGCGAGGCCGATGAGGATCGTGATGGCCACGACGGCGACGACCCAGATGCCCGTGTTGAGGACCACCTTGGGAAGGTCGGGGCTCGAGAGGAAGCCGGCGTAGTTGGCGAATCCGGCGTCGCCCTTGCGGATGCCGGTGATGGAGTACTCGCTGAACGAGGTGCTGAAGAGCGTGATGGCCGGGTAGATGACGATCGCCGCTATCAGCAGCAGTGCGGGCGAGAGCCAGAGGAGCGCCTGCCATCCGCTCGCCTCGTTGGCGCCGCGCCGGCGGCCGCGCCGCGAGGAGGGGGCGGGCCCCGAAGCTCTTCCCCCGATGGAAGGCTTCGGAGCCCGCGCTGGCGCGAGTCTCGTGCCGGATGGTGCGTCGGTCAGGACTCGAGCCATGGGAGTTCTACTTTCCGGCCTCGGCCTGCGCCTGCAGGTCCTTGAGGAACTTCGCCGGGTCGCCGTCGGGTGCCACGGCCAGACCGATGTTCTGCTGGATGGTGAGCTTGACCTTGTCCCACTCGGGGTCGTCGGTCGGCGTGAGGTGGATGTTCGGCAGCGTGTCGAGGTACACCTTGAGCTTGTCCTCGGACTCGAAGGACTTGAGGCCCGACTGGGTGACGGGCAGGAAGCCCTCCGCCTTGATCCAGGTGTTGATCTGGTCGGGCGAGTAGTAGAGCTTGTAGAACTGCTTGACCGCGTCCTGGTTGCCCTTCTTCTTGAACGCCATCAGGTAGTCGGTGACGCCGTAGGTCTGCGGGTCGGCCTTGTTGCCGGACGGCATGGGGGCGATCCCGTAGTTGACACCGGTGAAGTCCTTGTCGAGCGCGCCCTGCAGCGGGCCGAATCCGACGATCATGCCGGCCTTGCCCTGCTCGAACAGCGGGAAGGCTCCATCGGTGCGGTTGGTGCTGCCGGGGTTGTTCTGCGTGACACCGTCGGTCACGCTCAGACCCTTCATGAACTCGAGCGTCTTGACGTTCTCAGGCGAGTCGAGCGTCCACTTGCCGTCCTTCTTGAAGGTGCCGCCGTTGTTGAACAGCCACATGGCCAGTTCACCCTGCGCCTCCTCCGGGCCGAGCGGCTGGGCGTAGCCGACCGCGCCGTTGCCGAGGGCGGTGACCTTCTTGGCGTCGTCACGGAACTCGTCCCACGTGGTCGGCGGCTTCGCGATGCCGGCCTGGCTGAAGAGGTCCTTGTTGTAGAACAGCGCCCGGGCCGAGGAGAGGTCGGGCATGCCGTAGAACTTGCCCTTGTACGTCCCGCTGTTCACGAACGCCGGGATGATGTCCTCGGCGGTGTCCTTCGGGAGCACCTCGTCGCCGCTGTAGAGCAGACCGTCTGCGGCGTAGCTCGCGTAGGTGTTCAGGTTGAGGATGTCCGGCAGGTTGTTCGTCTGCACCATCGTGCTGCTCTGCTGGTCGATGTCGTTCCAGCTGATGATCTGGAGGTCGAGCTTGACCTTGGTGGTCTCCTCGTACGTCTTCGCGAACGCCTTCCAGAACTTGGCGGTGTTGTCGGGGCTGTACTCGGCGATGACGACCTTGATGGACTTGACCGAGTCGCCTCCTGAGCCGGATGAGCCGTTGGTGGAACACGCCGCCAGACTGATGGCAGCGACGCTGGCGAGGGCCAGGGTGGCGCCTCTCCGAATGGACTTTCGCATGGTGACCGCACTTTCAGTGAGTGATTCAGGGGGGATGTGATGCTTTCACGCTTCGAAACGTCGATAAACGATCGATTTTGCTCAAGCTAGCAGCGACGCGATCAGTTGTCGTCAGGTGAAAATCACGAAAACATCACAACCATGACCCCAGTTCGGGGGATATTACTGACGCATTCGTGATCGATCGTCAGATTCCGTGACCGGGTTGATGTATTCGGCCGGATCCATAGCCCGCCGCTGATCGATCTGCTACTTTTCCGTCACATTCGAGCACGGTGATGTGACGAGGATTTCTCGCTCATGTGCGCGCTCGCCGATGAGGGCCGGGCGTCCTCGGAATGCAGAGAATCGCACATGCCGCTTCACGACCCATCCACCCGTCCGCCCTCCCGTCGTCCCGGAGGCGCTCCCGCCGCCGCCCGTTGGAGGTTGCCCATCGCCGTCGCCGGGGTCGCAGCCGTCGCCATCGTCGGCGGAGTCGGCGTCCAGGTCGCTACCGCTTCGGAGTCCGCCAGCGTGCGGGCGGCGGCCCCCGCTCCGCTCGCCAGCTTTCCGCCGAAGTCCAACGGCGCGTGGATCTACGACGGCGCAGCCCGGGGACAGTGGCTGCCCGTCATCCAGTCCTACAACCAGATCGCCACCGGCGAGCACAAGATCACCCAGATCAACACCTACGGGTCGGACATCGAGGGCGACTCGAGCGGCTACGACACGTACTACGACACGAGCGCCAAGACCGGCAACCGCGACACCACGTCCGAGTACTACAACGCCCTCGTCCTCGCGCCGGCACTCGCCGGCACCGCATCGACGTCGTACACGTTCTCCCCGATCATCGACGCGCAGCTCACCAGCGACTACATCAGCGGCTTCAACGGAGCGAGCAAGGCCGTGGCCGAGGCATCCGCCGACAAGGTGGCTGCGCAGGTGTGCGCCGACGAGCGGGCCGACGGCATCCAGTTCGACATCGAGAGCTTCGACGTGACGAAGGACGGCCAGTACTACTTCTACAACCAGATCAGCAAGGACTTCGCGGGTCTCCACTCGGGCAGCACGGCCAGCGACCCCTACGGCTGCGTCGACGCGAAGCACGCCAACGGCCGGTACTACTCGGTGTTCGCCTTCGCCGCATCCGTCGACCCGGCGAACGGCAATTCCGCGGCACGCGTCAAGGACGTCTTCGAGACGAACGGCAAGGCCAACGGATACTTCGTCGATTCCCTCTACGACCTCGGCACCGGGGCCACCGGACACCTCAACGACCTCCCGACGTACCAGAGCCTCGTCACCGCGGAGGTCACCCACATGAAGACGTGGGCGAACAGCCTCGGCATCTCGTACGCCTTCGGCATCCCCGCCTCGGCGTCGGCCCACGAGTTCACGTCGTGCACCGGTGGTTGCGTCGCCGGCGCCGATGGTTCGCTCGGCAACCCGATGATCGAGTACACGAAACGAGCGGTCGGGGCCATCAACTCGGCCGGCGCTCCGCAGGACCCGCTGTTCATCGGAACCAACATCTGGTCGATGGGGTCGTTCACGGCGATCTCGCCGTTCAACTTCTACCCGTCGCCGCCTCCCACCGACGTGCTGACCTGGCTCGCAGCGAACCTGCCCGGCTCCAAGGCGGCGGGGACGGGAACCACGACGCCCACTCCGACGCCCACTCCGACAGCCACGCCCACGCCAACACCGACGCCGACGGCACCCGCCGGAACGCAGCTCATCACCAACGGAGGATTCGAGAACAACCTCACGGGCTGGAATTGCGACGGCACCTACAGCGTGGACTCCGTTGCCGCATCCGGCACTCACGGGGTCCGGCTGACGCCCTCGGCGACCGTCACATCCGTCTGCTCGCAGACCGTGAGCGTCGTGTCCGGCAAGCAGTACACGCTGTCGGCCAAACTCAAGTCGAACGGGGCGTACATCTCGGTGGGCGTGAAGAACGGAGCCGAGGTGACGTCGAATGCCTCGACGTTCACGTCGGCGAGCCTCCCCGTCACGGCGACGGCGAGCACGATCACCGTGTACGTGCAGGCCTACAAGCAGCAGACCGGAGACACCTGGGCCGATGACGTCAGTCTCATAGCCGCAGGCTGATCGAGGCGGTAGTCGAGGGAGTCACCTGCTCCCCGGAGAATGCGGACCCGTTCACCGAGCGGGTCCGCATTCGTGCGCGCGCGACATCCGTCAGCGATCGATGACCTGGAGGATGCGCTCGAAGTCTCCGGGACCGACGGCGATCGAACCGGCATATGGATGATCCATGTCAGCGGTGAGGAAGATCACCAGGCCGACGAAGAGCGCGAGGAGGGCGGCCATCATCACGTGCAGGCGGAAAGCCTTCACGTCGATGAAGGCGATGAGGATCGCGTTGATGAGGGCCCCGATCCAGATGACCACCCAGAACAGTGGGGGCAGCTGGAGAGTCGTGGCATCGATTCGCGCTCGCCGCGCTTCGACGAAGCCGTCGAAGGTCGCGAGCAGCCGCATGTAGACGGCCTGCTGTCCGAGCGTTTCGGGATTGAAGCTGTAGATGCGGCTCTCGATCGCGTCCACCTTCGCGGTGCTCGCCACGGCGACCTGCCCGTCGGCCTGCTGGGGCCAGTCCTGATGGATCACCGTGCGCACGTAGTCCCTGAGCGATTCGTGAACCTCGTCACGCAGGCCGGCCGGCAGCGCGTTCGCTCCACGGTAGAGGGCACCGATCTGCGAGGTCTCCTCGAGCCCCGCGGAGTGAGCATCGCTGTAATTGCCGTACACCGTCACGGCAACCAAGGCCAGAAGGATGCCGAAGAACACGCCGAACGTGCTGCTCGTGTAACCCAGCACGCGATCCCACTGCGCGGGGTCCAAGACCGACCGCCGCACGGACGGGCGCAGGACGATCACGATCGCGACGGAGCCTCCGACGAAGAGCACCACGAACGCGGGCAGGGTGACCCAATCGGGTGTGTCGTAGAACCAGGACACCGGCGCTCCTTTCATCATCCGAACGCATGTCGATCGCCGCTCAGCTTAGAGCCCGGTGCGGGGTTCCGTCAGGTGTGGGGCTCGTCGATGGCGCGCCGCTGCGGGTTCGCCCGGTTGTCCGCGCGCTGATGCCGCGGGTGGGCGTCCGCGTCAGGTGATGGAGCGCTGATGCCGTGCGGCGGGCGTCCGCATCAGGTGGTGGAGCGGTGATGCTGCACGGTGGGCGTCCGCATCAGGTGACGCAGGCCTGATGCCGCGCGTCTCTCAGTGCTCGGGGCGGGGGGCGGCTACCGTCGTGGCATCGGATTCGCGAGCGGCGTCGCGCTCGGCATCCGCGGCGGCCGACTCGGCAGCGGTAGGCGCGGTTCCGCCCAGTGCGCGCGGCTGCCACCACGCTCCGGCTCCGTTGACCGGGTAGCTCTTCTGCAGACCGTCGACCAGCGACTGCAGAGTGCCGCGCAGACGGTCGGTCGCGATGCGCACGTCGTCGGCATCCGTCACCGTGATCGGCGAACCGAACGCGAACGAGACCGGGACCCCGAAACGCTCGAGGAATCCGACGCGGTGGCGTTTGGTCATGAGGCGCTGGCCGCCCCAGACGGCGACGGGGATGACGGGCACGCCCGCCTCGGCTGCCAGGCGAACCGCGCCGGTCTTCAACTCACGGACGGTGAACGATGCGCTCACGCCGGCCTCGGGGAACACGCCCAGCAGCTCGCCGTTGCGGAGCGCCTCGACCGCCTTCGCGTAGGCGGCGGCACCGGCCTTCATGTCCACGCTGATGTGGTGCATCCCGCGCATGAGCGAGCCGACCACGGGCTTGTCGAACACGCTCTTCTTGGCCATGAAGCGCACGCGACGCTTGTTGGCGAGCCACGTCGTCCACTCCACGAGGGCGAAGTCCCAGTACCCGAAGTGCGTCATCGCGAGCACGGCCCCGCCGGTGGTCGGGATGTTCTCGACGCCGGTCACCGAGCGCTTGAGGCGCAACGAGCCGAACAGGGTTCGGCCGGCGACGATGGCCGTGCTATAGACGGGCTCGCTTCTGCGGGTCTTCATGGCATCAGGGTAAAGGGAGCGCCTGCACAGGAACTGCATATATCCCGCGCGATGACCGCATGCGCCCGGGGTGAGGGGGAGCGCGTCGGATGCCGTCGCCCGCCGGGGGTGCCTTGCGGTCGCGGGGTGCGCCCCGGCCGGGTGGGAGCAGATCCGACTCGGTCGCTCACCGGGTGTGCCTTGTGCGCCCCGGCTACGAGGGTGCAGACCCGACTCCGTCGCTCGCCGGGTGTGCCTTGCGGTGGCGGGGTGCGCCCCGGCCGGGTGGCACCCGAAGGTGAGGGCGCGAGCGGAAGGGCCAGCTGCCTACGATCGGAGTGCACGAGCGCGGCGCCCTGGGCTGCGCTCGTGCGCTCTATTTTCGGGAGTGCGGTTCCGGTTGGTGACCCGTCGGCTCGGCCGTCCGGGTCGCTCGGGTCCATCCGTTCGCCGTTCAGTCGAGTCGTACGGTCGGATCGACCTGTAGGTCGATCCTGTCGTTCGCGGGGCAGGGCGCTCAGCCCGTCGGGTCGGTGAGCGCCGCGTGCCTCCGTGCGCCCAGGCCGAGTGCTCAGTCCACGTCCGTGCGCCGAGGCCGTGTGCTCAGTCCGCATCCGTGCGCCGAGGCCGTGTGCTCAGTCCGCATCCGTGCGCCGAGGCCGTTTGCTCAGTCCGGTTGGTCGGTGAGGCGGCGTGCATCCGTTCAGCGAGGCCGTGAGCTCAGTCCGCTCGGTCGGTGAGCGCGGCCTGCAGTGCCGCCAGGATCGCGACCTGCCCGGCGACCAGCTTCTCGGATGCCACCTCGATCGGGAACCAGTCGGCCCGATCCACCTCGGGAAAGCTCTGCATCCGTCCGCTGCGTGGGGGCCATTCCGTCTCGAACGTGTTGCTCGAGACGGGCGGGAGGACGGCATCCGTCTCGCCCGCGAACGCGATGACCGTCTTGCCCGACGCATAGCGGAAGCCGCCGAGCTCTGTCAGTTCGATCGGGGGGAGGGGAGAGCCGGTCTCCTCGGCGAACTCGCGCAGGGCGGCGTCGCGGGGATACTCGCCCTCCTCGATGATTCCCTTGGGGATCGACCAGGCCCGAGCATCCTTGCGCGCCCAGAACGGCCCGCCCATGTGGGCGAGGTAGACCTCGAGCTGGGGTTCTTGGCGATACAGGAGGATCCCAGCGCTCACGACGGCCATGATGCGACGTTACGCCACACGGTGCGGGTGGGTTCGTCGCCCCCGATGCGCGTTATGGCACTGTTCCGCGCCAGGATGCGCGTTATCGCACTGATGCGGATGAGCGTGCGCGGGTCTCCCTTCTCCGGATGTGCGTTATGGCACTGTTCGGCGACGAGATGCGCGTTATGGCACTGTTCGGCGACGGGATGCGCGTTATGGCACTGGTCCGGTCGGCATGCTGTACGACACCGTTCCGGTCAGGCGCCCGCAAGGCTCATTCCTCCGGATGCGCGCTACGGCACTGTTCCAGTCGGGCGGTCGCGGGCCTCGCGTCTCGGGATGCGCGTTGTGGCACTGTTCGGCGCCGGGATGCGCGTTATGGCACGGATGCGGATGAGCGTGCGCGGGTCTCCCTTCTCCGGATGCGCGTTATGGCACTGTTCGGCGCCGGGATGCGCATTATGGCACGGTCGCGGCTGAGCCTCCGGAAGGTTCACCTCTCCGGATGCGCGTTTTGGCACTGTTCGGCGACGGGATGCGCGTTATGGCACTGTTCCCGGGGGGCTCGTAGCAGCGGCAGCGCGGCCGGGTCAGTGGGCGCGCACGTAGGCCGCCACCCGGGGTGCGAGGGACGCGCCGTTGACATCCGCCGGTCGGCGCGCGCCCGCGATGGCGAACGAGTGGTCGCCGCCCTCGATCCAGTCCAGGCGCGCGTTCGATCCGATACGGGAGACGACATGATCGAGCAGGGTCCCGGTCGCGAACGTGTCGTTCCGGCCCTGCAGGAACAGCATCGGCACCGTGATGCCGTAGAGGTGCTCGTCGCGGATCTTCTCGGGCCTGCCCGGCGGGTGCAACGGGTATCCGAGAAGCACGATTCCGGCTGCCGGCATCCCCTCCGCGACGGCCATGGTCGCCATCCGCCCGCCGAACGACTTGCCCGCCGCCCAGACGGGCCCGGAGCTGCGAGCGGACGCCGCCTGCATCGCCGCACGCCACGCGGCGATCGCGGCGGGCGGACGATCGGGCATCCGCCGTCCGGCCTCGGTGTAGGAGAAGTTGAACCGCAGAGACGACACACCCTCGTCGGCGACGGCCTCGGTGAATCCCACGAGGAACGGATGCCGCATGCCCGCGCCGGCGCCGTGCGCCACGACGATCGTCGGGGTCGCCATACCTTCAGGCCGTGCAGGCCCGCGCGCTGCCGTCCACTCGCCGGTGATCGTGCCCGCGCTCGCCGGTTCGGCGCCAGCAGCACCGGGCGCGTTGGATCCGTCGAGCTCGATCGAGATCACCTCGGCGGTGTCGACCACCCTCTCTGAGCTCACTCCAGCACGTCCAACACGACTGTGACCGTGTCGCTCTCGGAGATGCCTTCCGCGACGCGCACCGCCTTCTTCAGCGGAAGCACGTAGCTCTCGCCCGACGGGAAGATCGACGTCGTCCACGTGGTGGAACCGATGCGCGCCCGCACCTTGACGGCCCCGAATCCACGCCGCATGCGCGGGACTTCGGCGACATCCGCAGCCAGCTCCTCGGGCATCGAGACGAAGAACCAATTGGCCTGAGCCTCCCACTCGAACAGCTCGGCGTCGAAGGTGAAGTGCATGGCTGGAATGCTATTCCTCACCACCCACCCGCGGAGTGATAACGTCGCCGCATCGCGACTCGGCGTCGAGGTCTGCCTGCGCGAGGCATCCGTCATCTGGAGTCGCTCATGAGGCGTCCATCCCGAGGAGAACCCCCATGCAACGACACGTCAGCGCCCACCTCGAGCTGACCGTGAGCGGCCCGGCTCAGCTCGCGTTCATCGTCGAGGTGGCGCGCGGCTACGCCGTCACCGAGTCGCTCTCGATCACCCGCGATGGGCGGGCCGTCACCGTCCCGGAGTGGGATGACGTGCACGGCGCCCGCATCCGCTCGCTGGACACGGATGCCGCCAAGGTCGTGCTCGACTACACCGCGACGGTCACCGACTTCGCCGAGACGGTTCCGGCGACGGATGTCGAACTGCTCACCTACCTGCGCCCGAGCCGATACTGCGAGGCCGATTCCCTCTTCCCCACGGCCCGTGCGGAATTCGCCGGGCTCGCGGCGGGTCCCGAGTTGCTCGCGGCCGTGAGCTCATGGGTGGGGACCGAGCTCAGCTACGTTCCGGGGTCGTCGCTGCCCACGGACGGGGCCGTCAACACGCTGCTCGCGCGCCAAGGCGTCTGCCGGGACTACGCGCACCTGGTGATCGCGTTGCTGCGAGCGCTCGACGTTCCCGCGCGGCTCGCCGCCGTCTACGCGCCCGGGCTCGACCCGATGGACTTCCACGCCGTCGCCGAGGCCTGGGTGGAGGGGGCGTGGCACGTGGTCGACGCGACGACCCTCGCGCCGCGATCCACCCTCGTGCGCATCGCGACGGGACGGGATGCCGCCGACACCGCCTTCCTCTCGAACTACGGGGCGAACGTGCGACTGGACAACCTGTGGGTGACCGCGGTCGCCGACGAGCTCCCCGGCGACGACGTGACGCAGCTGGCGCGCATCCACTGAGCACGCATCCGCTGAGTACGTTCGCTCGGCTGACACGTCGGCCAGGCCCCGGATGCCGCATCCGTTGGGCAGTTGATGTCGAGCGGAGGCGCGCCCGAGGACATCTACTGCCCAACGGACTGGGGGGTCGGGAGTCCGTTGGTCAGTTGTTGTCGCGCGGAGGCGCGCCGAGGACATCTACTGCCCAACGGCGAGAATGAACGGGCAGACTGGGCGGATGAGCGCCATCCGCACCGCCGTCATCGGATTCGGAACGTCCGGCCGGGTGTTCCATGCCCCGTTCGTCGCGGCGGACCCCGACTTCCGCCTCGACGTCATCGTCACCGCCAACCCCGAGCGCGCCGCCGAGGCGAGACGCCTCCACCCGGACGCCCGGGTCGTCGACAGTGCCGAGGACGCGATCGCCGCCGACGTGGACCTCGTCGTGGTCGGCTCACCACCGGCCACCCACGCTCCGTTGGCTCACGCCGCCCTCGACGCCGGGCACGCGGTGCTGGTCGACAAGCCCTTCGCCGTCACGAGCGCCGAGGGCCGTGAACTCGTCGAGAAGGCCGATCGTCTCGGCCATCCGCTCACCGTCTTCCAGAACCGACGCTGGGACGGGGACTACCTCACCCTGCAGCGGCTCGTGCGCGACGGCGCGCTCGGCGAGGTGCGGCGGTTCGAGTCGCGATTCGAGTGGTGGAAGCCGTCGCCGCCTGCGAGTTGGAAGGCGGAGAGCCCCGTGGGTGAGGGCGGCGGGATCCTGTTCGACCTCGGTGCCCACCTGATCGACCAGGCCCTGAAACTGTTCGGCCCGATCGACGACCTCTACTCCGAGGTGCGCACGTTGCGGCCGGGAGCGGCGGCGGATGACGACGCCTTCCTCGCGCTCCGGCACACCTCGGGCACCATCTCGCATCTGTGGATGAACTCGCTCGCGCCGCAGTTCGGCCCGCGCTTCCACGTGCTCGGATCGGCTGCCGGCTACACGAGCTGGGGCCTCGATCCGCAGGAGGCGGCGCTGAAGGGCGGGGGCCTCCCCTCCGACCCGGGTTTCGGTGAGAAGCCGGCGGATGAGTGGGGCGAGTTCGGCCTGCAGGGTTCGCTCGAGCGTGTGCAGACTGATCGCGGCGATTACGCCGGGTTCTACCGGGCGCTCGCGGGCGCGCTGCTGCGCGGACAGCCGGTTCCGGTCGATCCGCGCGACGCGGTGACGGTGCTCGAGATCATCGAGCGGGTGCGAGCCCGCTGAGCGTCAGGCAGGCGCGCTCGCACCGAGCGCTGCCTGATCCGCCGCAGAACGCAGGACCACAGCGCCGATGGCTGCGATATGCGGCTATGCGCGATCTCATCCTGCGTTCTGCGTTTACCGAACGCTGACGGTTGCGCGGCGGCTGGCGCCCCATCGGCGTCCAGTCGGCGGACGCCACGAGCGACACGCCGTGCGCTGAAGGCCGGGCACGGCGCGTCGGCTACCGCCATCCGCCGACTCGGTTGCCGGCATGCCGCTAGGGCCGGCGCATCGCTGTAATCCCGCGCGCCGACGGACCCAGACCGGCGACGCGTATGCGTCGCGACCCGTCAAGCCCTCGTGCCGGGATGCGGTCGACCTCTACGCTCGGAAGCGACGATCGGAGGCACCTGTGTCGCTCAATGTGCGCGCGTTCCACTGCCCGCCGGCTGCGGTGTTCGAGGTCCTCGCTGACGGCTGGCTCTATCCGGTCTGGGTGGTCGGAGCATCGCGGATGCGCGACGTCGACGACGCCTGGCCCGAGGCCGGGGCCGTGCTGCAGCATTCGGTGGGCGCATGGCCCGCCCTCCTCAATGACGAGACCGTGAGCCTCGAGTGGGAACCCCCGCATCGGATGGCGATGCAGGCGAAGGGCTGGCCGATCGGGGAGGCCCGCGTCGTGCTCGACGTCAAGCCGCGAGGGAACGAATGCGTCGTGCGCATCCAGGAGCAGGCGCAAGAAGGTCCGGGCCGGTGGTGGATGCCGCGGCTCGTCCGTGAGCTGATCCTCTACGCCCGCAACCGGGAGACCCTGCAGCGTCTGGCGTTCCTCGCGGAGGGTCGTTGGCGCAACGGGGAGCGAACGATTGGCTGAACTCGACGCGGTCGTCGTCGGGGCCGGACCGAACGGGCTGGCCGCCGCCATCACTCTCGCCCGGGCGGGCCTGCACGTCCGCGTGTACGAGGGCGAGCCGACCATCGGAGGGGGCGCGCGCACCGCCGAGCTCACTCTTCCCGGGTTCTTCCACGACGTCTGCTCCGCTGTGCATCCGATGGCGCTCGCCTCCGCCTTCTTCCGCGAGTTCCAGCTCGAGCGCCGCATCGAGCTCCGGCAGCCCGAGGCATCGTTCGGGCATCCGCTCGACGGCGGCCGCTCGGGCATCGCCTACCCGTCGCTCGATCGCACGGTTTCCGAGCTCGGCATCGATGGCGCAGCGTACGACCGCATCATGCGGCCGCTCGTCGACCACACGGATGCCGTCGCGTCGCTCACCGGCCACCAGCTGTTGCGTGTGCCGGAGCATCCCGTCGCAGCGCTGCACTTCGCCCTCATGGTCGCCGAGCAGGGCACGGCGGCCTGGAACTCGCGATTCGACGACGACCTCGCGCCCGCCATGATCACGGGCGTCGGAGCGCACGCCATCCTGCCGATGCCGAGTCTCGCCACGGCCGGCGTCGCGCTTACCCTCGGCAGCTTCGCGCACGCGCGGGGGTGGCCCATCCCGGTCGGTGGCAGTCAGGCGATCGTCGACGCGTTGGCCGCCGAGATCATCGCGTGCGGCGGCGAGATCGTGACGGATGCACCGATCGCCTCGCTCGACGAGCTGCCGAGTGCTACCGCGACACTGCTCGACGTCACTCCCCGCGCGCTCGTTGCGCTGGCGGGCGACCGCCTGCCGCCGGCCTACCGTCGCCGACTCGAGGCATTCCGCTACGGGAATGCGGTCGCGAAAGTGGACTTCGCCCTCTCCGAGCCGGTGCCGTGGACGGATGCGCGACTCGCCTCAGCGGGGACCGTCCACGTGGGCGGCACCCGAGCCGAGATCGCGCACGCCGAGAACACGGTCGCAGCCGGCCGCCACGCCGATGCGCCCTACGTCCTCACCGCGCAGCCGACCGTCGTCGACGCGAGCCGAGCACCGGATGGGCGGCACGTCCTGTGGGCCTACACGCATGTGCCGCGGGGATCGCGCATCGACCAGACCGAGGTGGTCACCCGAGCCATCGAGCGCTTCGCACCCGGCTTCCGCGACGTGGTGCTCGCGACTGCGAGCCGCACCGCCATCGAGGTCGAGGCGCACAACCCGAACTACGTGCTCGGAGACATCGCGTCGGGAACCCCCGACCTCGCCCAGCTGCTGCGCCGACCGGTGCTCTCGACCGACCCGTGGAGTACGCCGCTCGCCGGCGTCTACCTCGCGGGCGCGTCCACGCCTCCCGGGCCGGGGGTTACGGGCCTGCCGGGATGGTTCGCCGCCCTCAGCGCCCTGCGACACGAATTCGGCACGCGCATCCGCCCCGACCTGTCGTGGCGCCCGCCAGCGGAGTGAGCGCTGCGGCACCGGTTCCTAACGTCACAATCCGGCTCGAGTCGCTCGCCGGCCGCTACTCTGCGTTCATGACCAGCACACCGCCTCCTGCACCCGTCCCCTCCTACGACCAGCCGGCTGCCGGCGCCAAGACGAACGTCTTCGCGATCGTCTCCATCATCACCGTGTGGTTCGGCGCCATCTTCGGGCTCATCTTCGGGTACGTCGCCCTCTCGCAGATCAAGCGCACCGGCGAGGGTGGTCGCGGCCTCGCGCTCGCTTCGGTGATCATCGCCTGGATCGCCATCGGCCTCGGCATCATCGCCACGGTCATCGCGTTCATCGTGATCGGCATCGCCGCGAGCAACGGCCAGATCAGCACCAACTGACACGCGGTGCCTGACGCTGCCGCTGGTGCCGAGCGGCGCGTGCCGAGCGGCGGCCGCCGCTCAGGCGCCCTGCGGCGGATGCACGAGCAGGTCGACCCGGTCGCGCAGGTAGTCGGCGAGCGGAACGAGGGCGTCGGATGCCGCGCTCCAGCGCACCATCGGCTCGTCGTCGCGCAGCACGATCGGGCCGGACGCGTTGGCCAACGTCTCGTCGAGGGGGATCGGCGTCGCGTCGAAGTTGACCGCCTCACCCTCGACGAATCGGCCACGGTGGGCGGCCGCCCGATAGTCACGGCGCTCCTCGGCGGAAAGCGACTGGAATGCGGGACGCCCCGGCGGAAGGGCGCGGGTGAGCGCACCCGTCGCGAAAACCGAGCCATCGCGAGCGACCAGCAGGGTGCCGAGCCGCCAGACTCGTCCGATGGACTCCATCCGCGGGGCCCGACGGATGCCGAGCGTGCGTCTATCGCCCACGTACCGGGCGAGGGCCTCGTCCCGGGCGCCCGCGTCGCTCAGTCGGGCGACGGCATCCGTCACAGCTTGGCGAGCCCGCTCGACTCCGGCATCCATGGATCGAGGCTAGGGCAGCGTCGTCCCCGGAACGAAAATCAGGCATCCGCGCGCCCGTCAGGCTCGAATCCGTGGATCCAGCCTGACCAGCGCACGAATGCCTGAATCAGGGTCGAAGACTACGCAGCGGGCTGCAGGACCAGCTGAACCTCGCCGGAGACGGTGACGTCGTCGCCGAGGGTCATCCCGCCGGCCTCGAGGGCGGCGTTCCAGTTGACGCCGAAGTCCTTGCGGTTGATCTTGGTGGTGAACGACGCGCCGGCCTTCTTCTGGCCGTAGCCGTCGGTCACGACACCGCCGAGCTCGCCCGTGAGGGTGATGCTCTTGGTGACACCGCGGAGGGTCAGGTCGCCCACGATGGTGAAGTCGTCGCCGTCGACCGAGACATCCGTCGAGGTGAAGGTGGCCGTCGGGAACTCGTCGACCTTGAAGAAGTCGCTCGTGCGCAGGTGGTCATCGCGCTGCGCCTGGTTGGTGTCGACGGATGCGACATCGATGCTCGCCTGAACACTTAGGCCGGCCTCGTTGGTCTCGGCGGTGACGTCGAAGGTCTTGAACGCTCCACGCACCTTGCTGATGGCGAGGTGGCGCACGGTGAAGCCGAGCTCGGAGTGGGTCGCGTCGAGCTTCCAGGTGCCGGTGGTGAAGTGAGGGTGGGTGAGGGTGTCGTTGGTCATGTGTGTATGCAACCGCATGGAGCTGGCCCGGTATTCCCGATCGGCTGAAGAAGTTCCTCCCGGGGCGCGGCGGCGCTCCTGCGGGCCTGTGCGAGACTGACAGCCGGTGCGAACAGGCGGTTCCCGCCGCGGGTGCGGAGGTGTCGATGCGTGTTCTCGCCGTGTGCACCGGCAACGTCTGCCGGTCGCCGCTTGCGCAACTGGTTCTCGCCTCCGAGCTGCGCGAGCATCCGCAGGTCACGGTGCTCAGCGCGGGAACGCACGCGCTCGTCGGGGAACCGATGACGGAACGGATGCGCTCCGTCGCGACCGGTCTCGGCCTCGAGGGCGCCGCGGCGCATCGCGCTCGCCAGCTGACGCGCGAACTCATCGCGGAGGCGGACCTCATTCTCGGCCTCACGCGCGAGCACCGTCGGCGCATCGTCGAGCTCGACCCGCTGGCGCTGCGCCGTACGTTCACCCTGCGCGAGTTCGCCCGGCTCTCTGGCGGCCTCAAGGGCGAAGCAGCGGGAACGGATGTCGGCGACGCGGCCTTGGCCGTAGCTGTCGGCGGCATGCGCGGTCGCGTCGCTCCCCCCACGCGGCCCGAGGATGACGACGTGATCGACCCCTACCGCCGATCGGCGGCGGTCTACGCCCGATCGGCCGGCCAGCTGGTGCCAGCGGCACGCACGACGGCGGACGTGCTGCGCCGGTTCGTCACCGCGTCCGACTGAGCGCGGCGCCGGCGCTCAACCGCCCCGACCGCTCACGCCTCGTCGCGCCAGGAGTGCTCCGGTTCGTAGCCGAGCACCCGGCGCGCCTTGTCGATCGAGAGCAGCGTGTCGTTGACGCCCAGCTCGCCGCGCAGCGGGACATCCGGGAACACCTCCGCCACGAGCTCGGCGTTCGGTCGTGCCATGACGGTGTCGGCCGCGGCGATGATGAAGCGATCGAAGCCGGGTGCGGCGTTCTCGAGCGCGCGCTCGATCGCCTGGGCGCCGTCGCGGGCATCGATGTAGCCCCAGAGGTTCCATTTGCGGGAGCGCGCGTCCGCGTCGAAGGACGGGAACTCGGCATAGTCGGCGGGGTCCATCACGTTGGAGAAGCGCAGCGCTGTGATCGACAGTTGGGGGTCTCGCCGCACCAGCTCGATCGCCATCGTCTCCTCGAGGTGCTTCACGAGAGAGTACGTCGACTCCGGCCGCGCCGGGTAGTCCTCGTCGACGGGGATGTACGGCGGCGGAACGTCGAACGGCAGCCCCAGCACCGTCTCGCTCGAGGCGTAGACGATGCGACGGATGTCCAGCCGCTTCGCGGCCTGGAACACGTTGTAGGTGGCGAGCATGTTGTTGTGGAAGGTCGCTGCGTCGCTCGCCATGCCGGGAGCGGGAATGGCGGCCAGGTGCACGATGGCATCCACGCCGTCATGGCGGTCGTCGATGCCCGCGAGCGCGTCGATGACCTGGCCGTAGTCGGTGAGGTCGACGCGTGTGAAGGCGGCGCTGCGCTCGCCGTGCTGGTCGAGGTTGTGCACGTGGTGGCCGTGTTCCCCGAGGATGCGCACGACGGTGCGCCCGAGCTTTCCACTGCCGCCGGTGACCGCGATTCTCATGGTGTCGAGTCTGTCACGAGGTGCCCGCGATACGTGCGGATGGCGCTGACGTGAGCGTAGGCTCGGCATGCCGGCGGCCCGCGCGCCGGTGTTCGATGAGGAGCAGCAGATGACCGACACCGTTTCACGCGCGCACCCGATGACCCCGTCGACCATCGGGACCGATCCCGACATCGCCGAGGCGGTCGCCACGCTGTACACCGACGGCATCATCGGCCGGAAGGCGGCTTTCAGCGCCGAATGGGCCGACGCGATGCGAGAGGACATCGAGGTCGCCTTCGAGGAGGCGCGTTCCCGCCCGGACGGCGCGGTCGGACGCGGGCCGAAGCGCTATTACGTCGAGATGCACCCCGAGCAGATGCGCGGGTGGCTCGAGCTCGTCGACCATCCGTGGGTGAGGGGTGTGTGCGAGGCCGTCCTCGGCCCGAACTACCAGATCGTCGAACTCGGCTTCGACGTGCCCGGTCCTGGCGCGAAGAACCAGCCGTGGCACCGCGATTTCCCGATGCCCGACGAGACGCGCAGCGCCGGCCGGCTGACCTCGCTCGCGTTCAACGCGACGGCGGTCGACACCGAGGAGAACATGGGTCCGTTCGAGATCGCTCCGACGACGCAGTGGGACCTGCCGGAGGGCTTCGAGCACGAGATGTTCCCCGACAAGGCGTTGTACTCCCGATTCGAGGCCCTCGCCGTGCGCAAGTACCCGCGGCGCGGCGACATCTCAGCCCGCTCCGCCCTCACGCTGCACCGCGGAACCGCCAACGAGTCCGACAAGTCTCGACCCGTGCTCGTCCTCGGGGTGGACTCCCCCGGTGCCGGGAACGCGGAGCACCACGACATGGCGGTGACCCGGGGCTTCTACGACTCGCTGCCGGATCGCGTGAAGGCGCACCTCGTCTGCCCCGTCGTGGACGAGTTGACCCCCATCTCCCAGAAGCACTCCATCGAGGGCCTGATGATGGGCGAGGCGTAGCCGCTCGTCGCCGCCGCGTAGTGGACGAACCCTCGAGTCAGTGGACGGAGGCCTTCAGTACGACGATCAGGATCCCGAGGAGGGCCGCACCCGCGGCCGCCGCCCACCGCACCCACATCCGCGAACCACGCCGGGTCAGGCCGATGTAGGCGAGCACCGCCAGCAGCGTCACGTTCACCCACAGCGCGGCCCACTCCGCGCTGTTGTTGCTGACCACTCGAAGGGCTCCGAGAAGGATGATCACCAAGGGAACCAAGGCAGCGAGCAGCATGCCCGAGGTCTCGCTGATGCCGTGCGCCAGGGCCGTCGTGGGCCGGAAGTCGTCGCTCCGGCCGATCGAGGAGAGCAGGTTGGCGAACACATGCGCGACCCAGAAGATCACCACCGTCGCCGCCACCCGAAGCAGGACCTGCCATCCGTCCTGCCCTCGTCCCGTGACGACGATCAGGGCAGACACGAGCAGGATGCCGTAGATCGCCGACTCCGAGAAGATCCCGTCGGCGATCGAGAAGCGGCGTGGCCGGGCACCCGAGTCGGGCAATCGCTCCGTCGAGTCGCTGGGATGCTCGGGCGCGTCCACCCGCTAGGCGTCCGCCGCTGTCGCGGGCACCGTGAACGACTGCGCGAGCGCCAGCAGCAGGCGCGCGCCGTACCCGGTGGCACCGGCGGTGAGCCAGCGGTCGGGGGAATCCGCCTGCATCGTTCCGGCGATGTCGACATGCGCCCACGGGATGCCGGCAACGAACTCCTCGAGGAAGAGGGCTGCCGTGGTCGAGCCCGCGAACCGACCGCCGAGGTTGGAGATGTCGGCAACGTCGGAGTCGAGCTGCTTGCGATATGCACGCTCGAGGGGGAGCTGCCAGACCTGCTCGTCGGTCGTCTCGGACGCGCTCTTCACCTGGTCGAGGAGGGCCTGGTCGTTGCCGAACAGGGCGGCTCGCAGCTGGCCGAGGGCCATCAGGGCGGCACCGGTCAGGGTCGCGATGTCGACGATCGCGTCCGGCTTCTCCTCGGCCGCGAGCGCGAGCCCGTCCATCATGGCCAGCCGGCCCTCGGCATCCGTGTTCTTGACCTCGACCGTCTTACCGCCGCGCGCGGTGAGCACGTCGCCGAGCTTGTAGGCAGAGCCCGAGGGCATGTTGTCGGTACACATGAGCCACGCGGAGACGGATGCCGTAACGCCGGTGTCGCGCAGCGCCGTGAAGGCGCCGAGCACCGCTGCGGCACCACCCATGTCCATCTTCATCAGCAGATGCATCGGGTCCGACGGCTTGAGGCTGATGCCGCCGGAGTCGTACATGATGCCCTTCCCCACCATCGCTAGCGAGGGACCACCATCGCCCGCGTAGCGCAGCACGATCATGCGCGGCTCCTCGACGCTTCCGGCATTGACTCCGAGGAGGCCGCCGCACCCGAGCTCGATGAGCGCCTCCTTGTCGAAGGACTCGACCTCGAAGCCCAGGTCGGGGCCGAGCTCGACGGCGATGTCGGCCAGGTCGCTCGCGGTGAGGTGTCCGGGAGGGGTGTTGGCGAGGTCGCGGGTGATCACCGTCGCGCGAGCAGCCACGCGGGCGCGTTCCATGCCGGCCCCGGCTGCCGCACGATCCCCGACATCGAGGTCGAATGCCTCGAGGGCGGGGGACGATGACACCGTCTTGAGCGGCACGAACGCGTAGCGCGCGAGGATGACGCCCTCGGTGATGGCCTGAGCCGCGTGCTCGACGTCCCCGACGTCGAGCGTGACCCGCAGGCCGATGTGCGCTGCTCGTACCGCCGCCCGCGCGAAGCTGGCTCCCGCGTTGCGGAGCGCGGGCGCATCCGTCTCGTCGCCGGTTCCCACGAGCACGAGGAGGGGGCCGCTCGGTTGCGGCAGCACCAGGGTCTGGCCGACCGATCCCGCGAACCCTGCGCGGTCGAGGGCGGCGCGGTCGAGCGGAACGCCGGCGGGCAGGTCTCCGGATGCCGCGATCGTGATGCCGAGCGCGCCCGCCGACTCGTCGAGTTCGTCGAGCGCCGTGAGTCGGAGGCCGTCGACCCAGGCGCGGGAGGGGATGGCGGTGAAGTCCGCCGGGATGAGCTTCTCGGGGCTGCGGGTCATGCGCGTCCTCCTCGGGGGATGAGTTCGTCGTCAGCATCGGTGTCGTCGATCGCGTCGTTGTCGTCGGGTTCCAGCTTCTCGGGCAGCTCGTCGCGCAGGCGACCAGGCATCCGCGTCGCCGGCACGATCGCCAATACGGAAAGACCCGCGAGCACGAGCAGCGCGATCTGGAGGGCGTGCAGGCGCGCCTCCTCGTTGATGCGCACGGCCTTGTCGACCTGCGCCGGTGTTGCACTCGTCGCACTCAGCACGTCTTTCAGGTGGCTGTTGGTGATGAAGTTCGCGTTGTCGAAGTTGACCTCGGCGATGAGCTGCTCGGTGATGACCGGGCTGTCCTTGGCCGATCCGAGCAGCAGGGTGCCGAGAACCCCGATCGCGAACACCGAGATGACCGCGATGCCGACGCTGCCGGAGAGGTTGTGCACCAGGCCCCGCCAGGCTCCGACATCTCCCGCGAGTTCCTTGGGCGCCGAGGAGAGCAGAGTGTTGAACACCAGCGCGACGATGGAGCCCTGGCCGAGGCCCAGCAGGATGAGTCCGACGACGATGAAGAACTGGCCCCACTCGCCCCGGATGGTGAACGTCAACAGCGTGAGGGCCGCGGCGACCACGACGAAGCCGACGATCGCGATCTGCTTCGGCGCGAACCGCGAGTACAGCGTCGCGACGAACGTGGAGGCCAGGAAGATCGACAGGGTGTACGGGATGATCGAGAAGCTCGTCTCGATGCCGGTGAGGCCCTGCACCACCTGCATGTAGAGGGGGAGCAGGAAGTTCGCCGCCGTCCCCACGAACAGCATGATGGCCATGCATGCCACGATCGCCCGCTCGGACCCGGAACGCAGCACGCGCAGGTCGAAGATGCGCGGTCTCTTCTCGCGCTGGCGTCGCCGGATCCACATGAAGAAGATTTGTCCGCCGACGAGGCCGAGCAGGACCAGGATGGGCGCGGGCGAGACGCCGAGGATGTCGAACGGCGCGCCATCCGTCGCCAGGAGAACACCCCAGGGGGCCAGCCCGCTGAACCCGAAGCTCAACAGGATGATCGAGACCGCCGCGATGATGGCGCCCGTCCAGTCGATGGCCAGCGCCGACTGTGCGGCGACCTTCGTGAGCCGGAAGCTGAGCAGCAGGTTGATGACGGCGAGAGCGACGACCAGTGCGAAGGAGTAGCGCCATCCGATCGTCGTCGCGAACGTGCCGGCGATGAGGAGCGCCAGCACACCGGCGGCGGGAATCGCGGCCGCTAGCAGGCCGATGGCGGTCGCCTGCTGCTTGCCGGAGTAGTTCGTGGCGATGAACACGGTCAGGGCGGGTGCGATGAGGGCGATGACGGCACCGGATGCAGCCTGCGCCACGAACAGCATGCCCGGGCTGACCGCGAGCATCACCCCGGCCATCGCCACCCCGTGGATGACGAGCGCGATCTGGAACACTCTCCGCGTGCCGAACCGTGCGCCCACCTTGGCGCCGAGCAGGATGAACGCCGCCATCGCGAACGTGCCCGCGGTGATCGCCGTTCCGACCGAGGTGGCCGGAGTGTCGAGGTCGTGCGTGATGCCGGCCATCGACACCGTCAGCGCGTTGACCGCGAACGAGGCCTGGATCTGCGTCAGGACCACGACGATGAGGGGGAGCCATGACGTGCGTGGCGCGGCTGTGGGGGCGGACATCGCGACTCTCTCTCCGGGCGCGCGTGCGCCGAGTACCGTCAGTCTGGCCGAGCGGGGGGCGATTCTCCATACCCATTCGGGGGAGATCACTGGTCACGCGGCGTGCAGCTGGCTACGCTCGCCCCTGTGACCGACTCCGGCGTGACGCTTCTGATCCTGGCGCTCGCCGTGATCGCGTTCATCAGCGGCCGGGTTCCCACGGGAATCGTGGCCATCGGGGTCTCGCTCGCGCTGCTCGCCACGCGCATCATCGACCTCCCGCAGGCCTTCGCCGGGTTCGCCGATCCCGCCGTAATCCTCATCGCCGCACTCTTCGTCGTGGCCGAGGGGCTCGACTCCTCTGGTCTCACATCGTGGACGGGTCAGCAGCTGGTTCGACGAGGCGGCTCGCCGCGTGCGCTCACGGCATTGGTCATGCTGGTCGTCGGCATCCTCTCGGCCCTCATCAGTGTCAACGGCGCCGTCGCAGCGCTCCTGCCGGTGGTGGTCGTCATTGCCGCACGCAGCGCCATCACACCGTCGCGACTGCTGCTGCCGCTGGCCTTCGGGGCGCACAGCGGCGCGCTGCTCACGCTCACCGGAAGCCCCGTCAACGTGCTCGCCTCCGAGTTCGCCGCCGAAGCAGGTGGCGGTCCGTTCGGATTCTTCTCCTTCGCGGTCGCCGGCATCCCGCTCGTGATCGGATCGATCGTCATCGTCGTGTTCTTCGGCCACCGCCTCGTGCCCGAGCGCACGCCGGCCACCCTGCCACGCGACCTCAGCGCGCAGGCCGGTGTCCTGCTCCGCGACTATCCGAGCATCGAGGGCGGCGGCCGTCCCGTCATCGAGGCGGAGGACGGCGTCGCCGAGGTGATGGTGCCTCCCCGGTCGGCGTTCATCGACGAGCACGTGTTCCCCGGCATGCTCACCGACAGTGGCGACTTGGTGATCCTCGCTATCAAACGGGACGGAGAGGAGCTGGAAGGCGACGTGTCACTGCGCGCGGGAGACCTCCTCCTGCTGCGCGGACGGTGGGACGCGCTCGAGACCCGGCTGCCCGACCCGGCGGTGGTGGTGGTGGACGACCC
The DNA here is from genome assembly GCF_004801905.1 of Orlajensenia flava. Taxonomy (GTDB): domain Bacteria; phylum Actinomycetota; class Actinomycetes; order Actinomycetales; family Microbacteriaceae; genus Orlajensenia; species Orlajensenia flava. The sequence continues at coordinate 354,404 of NZ_SSSN01000005.1, forward strand.
CGATGCGGTCCGCCGGCAGGCCGCCCCGCTGGGATGGCGGGCCTGGACGGCTCTCGGCATCCTGGTCGCCATGGTGATCGCGCTGGCGACCGGAATCGTGCCGCCTGCCGTCGCCGGTCTCGTCGCCGCGGTCGCCATGGTCCTCTCCCGCGTCGTGCCGGTGGAGCGGGCCCACCGCTCCATCTCGTGGACCACCCTGCTGCTCGTAGCCGGGATGATCCCGCTGTCGACGGCGATCACGCAGACAGGCACCGCAGACCTCATCGCGCAGGGGCTGGTCGACCTGGTCGGCGGGCTCGGGCCGCTCGCCATCCTCGCCGCCCTGTGCGTGGTCGCACTCGTGTTCGGACAGCTGATCAGCAACACCGCCACAGCTCTCATCCTGCTGCCGATCGCCGTTTCCGTTGCGGGTGAACTCTCGCTCTCGCCTCTGCCGTTCATCATGGCCGTCGCGGTGGTCAGTGCGGCCGCCCTCCTCACGCCGGTCGCGACGCCCGCGAACCTGATGGTGCAGGCACCGTCCGGCCTTCGCTTCGGCGACTACTGGAAGCTCGGGCTTCCGCTGATGCTGTTCTACCTGGCGGTCGCCCTGGTCATCGTGCCGCTGGTCTGGCCGTTCTGATTCATCAGACGGTGGTGTGCGGTTCGCCCGCAGTACACGATGCGCTCGTAGCCTCGTCGGGTGACCCGTTCTCGGACTTCCTCGGCCTCATCCCGCGCGCGTCTCATCGGCGGCGTCGCTCTCGCGACCGTCATCCTGATGTCGGTGCCCATCGCAGCTGTCGCTGCTGCTCCCTACCCCAGCGATACGACGCGCCCCGACATCGTTCCCCTCCTCTCCGGCTATTCGAGCTACTGGACACCGAGCGGGCTCAATGACCTGCACGGAACGGTCGACGATGCCGCGACAGTCCAGCGTGACGACGCCCTCACCGTGTGGATCAACCAGCACGCCACGAGCGCGGAGAAGTTCCTCGCCATCCAGGACTCGGAGTACCAGAACGCCACATCGACGGCGTACGACCAGTCGTTGACGGTCTCAACCGGACTCGGTTCTCAGTTGAGCAGCCTCTACGTGAAGGGGCGCAACTCCGGTGCACTGCCGTTGACGAGCGCCCTCATCAACAGCTCGACGGGCAGCACGGGCGCCTACGTCTCGACGGGAGCAGCCAAGGCGGCCTACAGCCACCCCCGCCCCTACCTGCCGAGCGACCCCGCCGCGTCACCGGTCGCCGGAGATGCGGCCGGATGTGTGCCGGCCATCGCCAACGCCTCGTCGCAGCAGGCCATCCGGGTGGGCACCTCGTGGGCCGATGCGCAGGGAAACCTGCTCATCACCCGCGTCGCACCCGTCGTCGACACGACGCACCAGTTCTCACCGAACGACGTGAGCCTCGACGCCGGATACGCGTCGGCCGGCATCTGCCTCGGCGGGTCGTTCCCGAGCGGTCACACGACAACCGCCTACGAGGCGGGCATCACCCTCGCCACGCTGCTCCCCGAGTTGGCGCCCGAGATCTTGGCGCGCGCCTCCGAGGCCGGAAACAGTCGCATCGTCCTGGGCGTGCACTATCCGCTCGACATCATGGGCGGCCGCATCGACGGCGAGGCCGCGCTGGCCGCACGCTGGTCAGACGCGCAATTCCGCGACGAGGTGCTCCAGCCCGCTCGTGCCGAACTGCTCGCCTACTTCCAGAAGACCACCGGTCACGACCTCGACTGGGCGATCGCACACCAGAAGCCGTATACGTCCAACCCGTACGAAGGCCAGAAGATGCCCGGCGGAAGCGCCCAGATCGTCTCGGGTCGCCAGAGCGCAGTCGCGGTGTACAGCGAGCGGATGACCTACGGGTTCGCGCAGACGGGCAACAAGGGCGCTCCCGCGTCGGTTCCTGATGGCGCCTCGAACCTGCTCCTGACGACCTTCCCCCGGCTCACCGAAGCGCAGCGCACCAGCGTCCTGGCCCAGACGGAGATCGCATCGGGCTACCCGCTCGACCGGTCGGGCACCAGCGCCGGCTCGTGGGAGCGGCTCAACCTCGCGAAGGCGATGAGCGCGACCGTCCTGGTGACTCCGGCCGGGTCGGCCTACGTGCTCCTCACCGGCGGCAAGGCTCGCGTGATCGACCTGGGTTCGCTCTTCCACCATTGACTGAGTTCTTCACGAAGGATCGTCGCGCTGAGGTTCCCGCGCGACGATCCTTCGCACGCCGGCGCGCGCCAGCATGAGGACGATGACGAGACGTCACCTGCAGAAGTTGCCGAGGTGCACGTCGCCGGAAGATCAGCGCGCGGTCGCCTCCAGCACCAGGATCGTGCTGCGGGAAGCACGAGCCGGAGGGGGGGCCGCGCCGCACAGGACACGCCGCCACGGCTTACCCTCCCGAATGCCGCGCAGAAGCGTCGACCTGACCTGGACGACGAGCGAGACGGCGTAGACGAACGCATCCACGACGTCGAGCGCCCGCAGACGTGGCCTGGTACGGCTGTTCTCCGTCGTCCCGCCACTGTGGCAGCGGATCCACCCTTGCCGCCGAAGCCGATGCGAGCTATGGTATTCAATGTAGACATTGAACAAGCGATCGGTTGAGTATGAATGATGAGACGGATGACGACGAACTGCTCGACCGTGCGTTCATGGCGCTGTCGGACCCGATCCGTCGTCGTATCGTCGCCCGTCTCAGCCGTGACGCGGCGACGGTGAACGAACTCGCCGAGCCGTTCACCATCAGCCTGCAGGCCGTCTCCAAGCACATCCAAGTGCTCGAGCAGGCGGGTCTCGTCACCCGCACGCGCGACGCGCAACGCCGGCCCGTGCACCTTGACGCTGCCGGGCTGGAACGGATGACCAGTTGGATCGATCGCTACCGTCTCGTTCGCGAACAGCGGTACCGCACGCTCGACGCCCTCCTCGGCGCCGGCGCATCACCCGGGCTGGAGCATCCGGCCGCATCAGAATCGGAAGAAGAGGTAGAGAAATGAGCACCACCACCAACGCCCTCACCGTCACCGCGCCGGAGGGAGCCCAGTACGTCGAGTTCGTGCGCGAATTCGACCACCCCGTCGCAGCGGTCTTCGCGGCGCACGGGGACCCCGAGCTCATCAAGCACTGGCTCGGCCCGCGCGGCCTCGAGATGGAGGTCGAGGAGTACGACTTCACCACCGGAGGCTCGTACAGCTACGTCCACTCGCGCGGCGACGAGCATTACCGCTTCCGCGGCGTGTTCCACGTGGTGCGTGAGAACGAGTTCGCCGTGCAGACCTTCGAGTTCGAGGGCTTTCCCGACGTGGTCTCGATCGAAACGATCCGCTTCGAGGATCTCGGCGACGGTCGCACCCGGCTCAGTGGGCACGCCACCTATCCGACGCTGGAAGCCCGCGACGGCATGGTTCAGTCGGGCATGGAGACGGGCATGAGTGAGGGGTACGACCGGCTCGAGGAGCTGCTCGCCCGCTGAGTTGTGGTGCGAGGGTCTCGATACGCGGAGCCGCTGGCGCGTCTGCGCTACTCGACCGGCAGCAGTGCTGGTTGAGTAGCCCGTGACGAAGGAGCAGGCGTATCGAAACCCGGTCGCAGGTGCGAGGGTCTCGATACGCGGAGCCGCTACGCGTCTGCGCTACTCGACCGGCGCTGTTGCTGGTTGAGTAGGCCGTGACGAAGGAGCGGGCGTATCGAAACCCGCGGTCGCGCGTGCGAGGGTCTCGATACGCGGAGCCGCTGCGCGTCTGCGCTACTCGACCGGCAATGAACAAGAGCCAGCAGTGAACAAGACAAGGAGCAACACCATGGACTGGACCCTCGAGGTCGTCATCGTCCCCGTCAGCGATCTGGCGGCATCCATCGCGTTCTACCGCGACCAGGTCGGCTTCGCCCTCGACCACGACACGACCAACGAGCACATGCACGTCGTTCAGTTCACGCCGCACGGCTCGGGATGCTCGATCGTCATCGGCACCATGCCATCGCAGAACGAGATGGCGCCGGGATCGCTCAAGGGAGTTCAGCTGGTGGTCGCGGATGCCGCCGCCGCCCGCGAGGAGCTCGTGGGCCGGGGAGTGGAATGCTCCGAGCTGATGGCGTTCGACGAACGCGACGGCGGAACGTTCTTCGGCTTCTCGGACCCCGACGGCAACTCGTGGGCCGTGCAGCAGATCCGCGCTCGCGCCCACACGCCCCTGATTCCGTTGGAGGCCCGCGGTCGCTTCGGCGAAGGCGTCGAGCTGTAGCCGCACCTTGAGGATGTCGGTGCGGTGGGCGACCATCGAAGGGTGACCCCCGACATCCTCCGTTACGCCGCCTTCACCGCTGACCCCGACGGAGGAAACCCCGCCGGGGTAGTCCTCGATGCGACACATCTCGACGACGAGCAGATGCAGCGCATCGCCGCCGAGGTCGACTTCTCCGAGACTGCCTTCGTGACGGGCGAGCGGGACGGAGCGCGAATCGTGCGGTACTTCTCGCCGATTTCAGAGGTGCCTTTCTGCGGTCATGCCACGATCGCCGCCGCGGTCGCACTCGCCGAGCGGGAAGGGTCCGGAGAGAAGCGTTTCGCGACGCGTGTCGGTGAGATCCGCATCACCACGGTGACGGATGCCGACGGCGCCTTCACCGCGTCGTTCACGAGCGTCGAGCCCGCCGTCGCCGACTTCCCGCCCGGCGTGCTCGACCAGCTGTTGACGGCGCTCGGGCTCACGACCGCCCAGCTCGACGATCGCCCACCGAAGGTCGCCTTCGCAGGCAACTGGCATCCGGTGCTCGCGATAACGGATGCGGAGGACTTCGACGGCTTCACCTTCGACCCCGCCGTCATCCGCCGCATGATGGACGACAACGGCTGGTCGGGAACCGTCACGGTCGTGCGCGCGCTCGACAGCGGGTCTGACTCCGACGACAGCGGTCCCGATCGAGGGCGCTTCAGCCTGTTCGAGACGCGCAACCTCTTTCCCGTCGGTCGCATCACGGAGGACCCGGCGACAGGATCCGCGGGGGCGTCGCTCGGCGGCTACCTGCGTGAGCTCGCACTCGTCGAGCCACCAGCACGCGTGCTCATCCGGCAGGGAAGGCATGTCGACCGGCCGAGCGAGTTGACCGTCGACGTGCCGGCATCCGGTGGTGTGACCGTGAGTGGACGAGCTGTTCCGATGGCCGGTTGAGGGTCGTCGCGAGAAATCCTCCAATCCACCCGAACGGGGGCTCCGAAGTACTCAATAGCGTCGGGCCAAGGCCCTCGACGCCCGAGTCATCCGGTGGCCATGATTGAGGGATCCGGCCAACCCCGAGCGGATGACTGAAAGGGCCCCGCACCTCCTGCGGGGCCCTTTCGATCGTTCGGCCCGGATCAGCCGTGGAACTCCCAGTCGGTGATCCAGTCGGGGTCTTCGCCATAGCGGTAAGCGTGCTCCCGGGCATCCTCCCGCGCGCGCCTCCATTCCTCGGCGAGTTCCGGCATCCCCTCCGCCGATGCCAGGCCGGGAACGCGGTGCAGCACGTCGAGGGCCAGCCGGTAGCGATCCAGGTCGTTCAGGTGCACCATGTCGAACGGCGTCGTGGTCGTGCCCATCTCCTTGAACCCGCGCACGTGGATGTTGCCGTGGTTGGTTCGCCGGTAGGTCAGCTGGTGGATCAGTGCCGGATATCCGTGGAAAGCGAACACGACGGGCCGATCTGTCGTGAACACCGCGTCGAACGCGTCAGAGGTCAGCCCGTGCGGGTGTTCCTTGGCGTCCTGCAGGCGCATGAGGTCGACGACGTTGACGAAGCGGATGCGCAAGCCGGGGATGCGCTCCCGCAGCAGTTGCGCTGCGGCCATCGCCTCCAGGGTCGGCACATCGCCTGCGGCTGCGATGACGACGTCGGGATCGAGGCCTGGATCGTCCTCGCTGCCGGCCCATTCCCAGATGCCGAGGCCCGCCTCGCCGTGACGCCGTGCCTCCTCGATGCTCAGCCACTGCGGCTGCGGCTGCTTGCCGGCCACCACGACGTTGACGTGGTCGACGGTCTGGAAGCAGTGCTCCATCGTGACGAGCAGGGTGTTGGCGTCCGGCGGAAGGTAGACGCGCACGACCGCCGCCTTCTTGTTGACCACGATGTTGAGAAATCCCGGGTCCTGGTGCGAGAAGCCGTTGTGGTCCTGACGCCACACGTGCGAGGAGAGCAGGTAGGTGAGCGAGGAGATCGGCCCTCGCCACGGCACGTGGGACGCGGACTCGATCCACTTGGCGAACTGGTTGAACATCGAGTCGACGATGTGCACGAAGGCCTCGTAGGACGTGATGAGTCCGTGCCTGCCCGTGAGCAGGTAACCCTCGAGCATGCCCTGCATGAGGTGCTCGCTGAGCGCTTCGACGACACGGCCGTTCCTGCCGAGGTGCACATCGCCGTCCACGAGCGATTCCGCCCACACGCGGGGAGTGACCTCGAACACCGCGTCGAGCCGGTTGGACGCGACCTCGTCGGGGCCGAACAGGCGGAAGTCGTCGGGATTGGCGATCATGACGTCGCGCAGCCATCGGCCGAACACCCGCGTGGATTCGCCCTCGACCCAGCGCGAGTCCGGCACATCGACCGCCTGGTCCTCGATGGGCGGCAGGACGAGTGCCGAACGTACGCCGTCGTTCGCGTGCGTGCTCGCGCTCATCCGCGTCCGAGCCGGCGGTTGGAGCGCCGCGAGCGACTCGACGGGTCTGCCCTCGTCGTCGAAGAGTTCCTCGGCGTGATAGCTGCGCAGCCAGGTATCGAGCAGGGCGAGGTGCTCGGGGTTGTCGCGGACCTCCGCGAGAGGAACCTGGTGAGCGCGGAAGGTGCCCTCGACCGGCACCCCGTCGACGAAGCGCGGGCCGGTCCATCCCTTGGGCGTGCGCAGGACGATGAGCGGCCACGTCGGATCGGCGTCGGCACTCGGGTCCGAGCCTGCTCCACCCGCCGTCACGTCCGGGGTCTGCGGCGCCGCGGCATCCGTCGGCAGGTCGCTCGCGCGGGCAGCGCGCTGGATCTCCGCGATCCGGTCGTAGGCCTCGCCGACGGCCGCGGCCATGCGCTCGTGCACGCGCATCGGATCCTCCCCGTCGAACCCGCCGGTGACGAGCAGCGGCTCGTAGCCCTGTCCCCGGAAGAACTGAACCAGCTCCTCCTCGGGGATGCGGGCGAGCAGCGTCGGGCCGGCGATCTTGTAGCCGTTGAGGTTGAGGATGGGCAGCACGGCGCCATCCGTCGCCGGGTCGAGGAAGGCGTGCCCGCGCCAGCTCGCCGCGAGCGGCCCCGTCTCGGCCTCGCCATCGCCGATGACGCAGGCGACCACGAGGTGGGGGTTGTCGAACGCCGCCCCGAAGGCGTGCATGAGTGAGTAACCGAGCTCGCCGCCCTCGTTGATCGAGCCGGGCGTCTCGGGCGCGGCGTGCGAGGGAATGCCCCCGGGAAAGGAGAACTGCCGGAACAGGCGCTGCATGCCGGCTCCGTCGCGCGTGATGTCGGGGAACAGCTCCGAGTAGGTGCCCTCGAGCCACGTGTTGGCGACCATCGCCGGGCCGCCGTGACCCGGGCCGCAGACGTAGAGGGTGGGCGTGCCGCGCTCGACGATCACCTTGTTGAGGTGAGCGTAGATGAGACTGAGCGCCGGCGAGGTGCCCCAGTGGCCGAGCAGCCGCGGCTTGATCTGATCGGCCGCGAGCGGGCGTGCGAGCAGCGGGTTGTCGAGCAGGTAGATCTGGCCGACGGTGAGGTAGTTGGCTGCGCGCCACCAGGCATCGACCGTGTCGAGGCCGACGGATGTCGCGGGTGCGGCGTCCTGAGGCGTGGTGTGCGATGCCGAAGCATCCGGGGAAGCTGACATGAGGTACCTCCGGCGCGATCGTGGGTCCTCTTGGAGCCTACGGATGGCGCCCCCGTCGTGGGAAGGGCTGGCGACCGTCGAGCTGGCGACCGCCGAGCATGGTGGTCAGCGCGCCTCGGGGGGATGGATCGCGCGTTCGAGGCAGGATGGAGCCACGCCCGGTCGCAGCGGGACGCGAAGCGAGGAGTGCGATGCCGTACACGAATGCCGACGGAGAGCCGCTGGCGAGCATCGAGTTGGCGCAGGTCCCACCCGACGACTACCGGTTCCAACTGCGCTCGGCGATCCACTACCGGGAGCCCGGGGGCACCGTCGAGTACACGGCGCCCGCGCACACGCCGAGCGATCATCCCCAGGACGGTCAGCGGACCGACCTGGCCTCCGTTCCGCAGTTCCTCTGGAGTTTCGTCGCCTCCTACGGCCGGCAGTCGGCTGCGGCGATCGTGCACGACGCCCGGTCGGATGCCGCCGACCTGCTGGGCGACCCCGCTGCGGCGCTCGGGCAGCGTCGCACCGACGACCGCGTCTTCCGCGTCGGGCTGCGGGAACAGCGCGTTCCGTTGGTGCGCGCATGGCTGATGTGGTCGTGGGTGTCGGTCGGGCGCTACGTCGCCTTCAAGCCGTGGGTCGCCGTGCTGATGATCGCGCAGGCCGTGGTGGCGCTCGCGGTGGTGGTGCTGGCATCCGTTCTGGCGTTCTCGAATCCGCTCTGGCTGCTGCTGCTGTTGGTTCCGGCGGCGCTGGCGCTGCCGTGGGGGCGCGACGCCGGACTCATGCTCGTGCTCAGCTACGGCGGCGCCTTCACGGCTCCGCTCATCGCGCTGCACCTGCTCTCGCTGCTGCCGTTCCGGCTCGTGGAGTTCGTCGGAGAGCTCGTGACGGGGGGCGAGCCGACCAAGGTCTTCCGGCCGACCGTCCGCGGTTGAGTGCCATAACGCGCATGCGGGCGCGCGGGCGCGGTTCCGGCAGAAACCATAATGGGCACATGACGCAAACCCCCGAGCCCCGTCCGAGCGGCCGCGCTGGCCGCAAGCACATGAGCGCGCCGGTCGCCTGGGTGCTCGGCATCATCGTCGGCGCGCTGCTCGGGGTGGCGCTCGGCTACACGCTGAGCAGTGTCATCGCGGGGGTGCTCATCGGCATCGTGATCGCGGTCGGATTCGGGCTGCTGTTCTCCCCACCGCGCGTCCAGCGCGGTCGCTGACGAGCCGCGCCGGCGTTCACGACCGCCCTCAGGCCACCGCCAGCATCCCCGCGGCGGTGAGCGCTAGCACGAGTCCGACCCACTGGACCGGAGCTATCCGTTCGCGCAGCACGATCGCGGCCAGCAGGATCGTGCCGGCCGGGTAGAGCGCCGTCAGCACGCTCATGACGCTGAGATCGCCGACACGGATGCCGAACAGCAGCAGCGTGTTGGCCACCGCGTCGACGACGCCGCAGGCGATGGCGAAACGGATGCCGGCACGCACCACCGCCCGGCGGTCGGCGACGGCCACGACGACGGTGCCGCCATCCGCCTCGCCGCCGACGTCCGCCACGCTCGCGCCCGCATCCGCCCCGCTCGCGCCGGCATCCGCCCCGCCCCCGCCGGTCTCCTGCCCACCCCTCGGCCGCCGCCCGACAACCCACAGGACGCCGAGGGTGACCAGCATGATGGAGCCGTTGACGGCCCGGTTCATCACGAGCGGTGCGAGCCCGCTGTCGTCGGGCGACAGGTCGATGAGAACGAGGAAGATGCCGATGGCGGCGCCGGATCCGATCGCCATGAGGATGCCGCGGAGGCTCGGCCGCACCGCACCCTTCTCGGGAACGAAGCCCACCAGCACGACAGCGACGAGGGCGATGCCGAGAGCCCAGTATCCGAGCGATCCGAGGCGCTCGCCGCCGATCAGGGCCACGGCGAGCGGAACGACGGCCGAGACGACAGCGGTGAGCGGGGAGAGGATGCTCATCGGCCCGATCGCGAGGCACGCATAGAGCAGCGAGATAGCCACCGCGCCGCTGACGCCCGAGAGTCCTCCCCAAAGCACCGCGCCGGACGAGAACTCACCGCCGATGACGGGGAGCGCGACCAGCAGCAGCACGAGACCGGTGAGAGCCGCCACGGCGGTGGCGACGAGCGGGCTCACCCGCTTGGACGCGAGGCCACCGAGGAAGTCGGCGGAACCGAAGATGAGGGCGCCGGTCACCCCGAGAATCGCTGTGAGCATCGCGGTACAGCCTAGGGCTGAGTGCGGATGTGCGAGATCGGATGGTCCCTCGGCGCGGGTGAGCAACGGCCGGTGCCCGGCAACTTAAGAGCACATGACGAACAGGTTTCGCCTCTTGGCAGTGTCAGGGGCAACTCATAGGCTGCCACCTGACCCCTCATCGGGTGCTACCCCTTCGGGGTCGGGCGCCGAGGCGTCGTTGTTCGCGGCCAGTGGCAGTTCGAGCGCCGGTCGCGCCTGCATTCTGCATGTCCGTCACGAGCGCCGTCACCGCGAGGAGAGCAACAGCATGAGTCAGCGATCGGGCATTCAGGCCCCGTCAGAGTCCGTCTTCCGAGGTGCACGTCGTGCCGCCGTCGCGGTTGCAGCTGCCGGCGCGCTCGCCCTCGGAGCGTTCACCGCAACTCCCGCGTTCGCGGCGACGCTCACGATCGCCGAGGTTCAGGGAACGGGCAGCGCGAGCCCCTACGCGGGTGCACCAGACGCCGTCACGGTCGACGGCATCGTCACGGCCGACGAGCGCACGGGCGGCTACAACGGCGTCTACATTCAGACCGCCGGAAGCGGCGGGGAGACGGATGCCACGCCCGGCGCATCCGACGGCATCTTCGTGTTCCTCGGCAGCCAGAAGCCGAGCCTCGCCATCGGCGACGCCGTGAGCGTCACGGGCAAGGTGAGCGAGTACTTCGGACTCACCCAGATCAGCGCCTCGACGGCCGGCGCGCTCACGGTCACGCAGCCCGGAGCCGGACTTCCGGCGGTCACACCGCTGCCCGACTCGGTACGCGGCGCGGACCGCGAGGCCTACGAGGGCATGTTGGTCGCACCGACCGGCACGTACCGGCTCTCCTCCAGCCACCAGCTCTACAACTTCGGAACGTTATGGCTATCGGCGGGAGCCGACCAGCTCGTGACCGCGACCGAGCAGGCAACACCCGGGGCGGATGCGCAAGCCATCGCCGCCGCGAACCGCGCCGACCGCGTCCTCCTCGACGACGGATGGAACTCCCAGGTCACGAGCGCCGCGCACCTCGGCGACCAGCCGTACTTCACGACCGACACCGTCGTGCGGAACGGCGACGTTGTCGACTTCCCGGTCAAGCCGTACGTGCTGAGCTACGGCTTCGACGACTGGCGCCTGCAGCCGCAGATCCCCATCACGGATGCCAGCAGCGCCGACTACAAGCCGACCTTCGAGCAGACGAACCCCCGCCCGGCTGCGCCGCCGGAGGTGGGCGGCGACATCCGACTGGCCTCCTTCAACGTCTACAACTACTTCACGACCCTCACGAGCGAGAACTCCAACGCGCGCGGCGCGGCCACGGCCGAGCAGTTCGCCAAGCAGCAGGCCAAGATCGTCGCGGCCATCAACGGCCTCGACGCCGACGTCGTCTCGCTCGAGGAGATCGAGAACTCGGTCAAGCTCGGCGAGCCCGAGGACGAGGCGCTCGGTGAACTCGTCGACGCGCTCAACGCCGCCGCCGGATCCGACGTCTGGGCGTTCGTGCCGACGCCCGACGCCCTGAACGACGCGTCGATCACCGACTACATCACGACCGCGCTCATCTACAAGCCGGCATCCGTCACCCGCGTGGGCGACAGCAAGACCGTGCCGATCGACGAGACCGTGTGGGGCAACGCCCGCGAGCCCATCGCGCAGACCTTCTCCTTCCAGGGCAAGACCATCACGGTCGCCGCCAACCACCTCAAGTCCAAGACGCCGCCGAGCGGTGCGACGGGGGAGCCGGCCGACGGCCAGGGCTACTTCAACGCCGACCGCGTCAAGCAGGCGCAGGCGACGCTCGCCTGGACCGAACAGCTCCGTGCCGAGGCGCACAGCGATGACGTGTTCCTCATCGGCGACTTCAACGCGTACGCGAAGGAGGACCCGATCCAGGTGTTCGTCCAGGCCGGGTGGACCGACCTCGTGCCGACCAAGGCGGCCGGTCAGTACACCTACTCCTTCAACGGCGAGCTCGGCTCGCTCGACCACGTGCTCGCGAGCCCGTCGGTCGCGCCCACCGTCACAGGAGTCGGCGTCTGGAACATCAACTCGCCTGAGTGGAGCGACCGCGGCTACGCCTTCGGTGCGACGGATGGAACCTCTCCCTACCGCTCCAGCGACCACGACCCGATCGTCGTCGGTGTCTCGAACGCCGTCGCCCCGGTCGACATCGACCTCGTGACCGTGAACGACTTCCACGGACGCATCGAGAACGAGTCGGGATCGGCCGCCGCCGGCATCGCCGCGCTCTCGACGGCGGTCAAGCAGGTGCGCGCGTCGAACCCGAACACGGTGTTCGCCGCTGCAGGCGACATGATCGGCGCTTCGACGTTCACGTCCTTCATCCAGCAGGACAAGCCGACCATCGACGCGCTCAACGCCGCCGGCCTCGACGTCAGCTCGGTCGGCAACCACGAGTTCGACAAGGGCTGGGCCGACCTCCGCGACCGGGTCATCCCGGCCGCGTCGTGGGACTACCTCGGCGCCAACGTGTTCCTCAAGAACGGACAGCGCGCACTCCCGGCGTACTCGACGGAGACCTTCAACGGCGTCACCGTCGGCTTCATCGGAGCCGTCACCAACGAGCTGCCCTCGCTGGTGAGCCCGGCCGGCATCGCGGATCTCGACATCCGCGACGTCACCGCATCCGTCAACGAGGTCGCCGCTGAGCTGAAGGATGGCGATCCGTCCAACGGCGAGGCGGATGTGCTCGTGCTCCTCGTGCACGAAGGCGCGGCGACGACCGACATCTCGTCGGCGACCGACCCGAACAGTCCGTTCGGCAAGATCGTCAACGGCGTGGTGCCGTCGGTGAACGCGATCGTCTCCGGCCACACCCACCTGGCGTACAACCACGTGATCAACGGGCGACCGGTCATCTCCTCCGGCCAGTACGGCGAGAAGTTCAGCGTCATGGACATCCAGGTGAACCCGCAGACGAAGCAGCTGCTCTCGGCGGCCAACCAGACCTTCGACTTGAAGACCAAGGTCGTCAACGGCAGCACGACCACCTACACGCCCAACTACGCCGACGACCCGGCCGTGGCGCCGATCGTCGCGGATGCCGTGGCTAAGGCGAACGTGCTCGGCGCCGTGAAGCTCGGCGACATCACCGCCGACTTCAACCGGGCGAAGCAGTCCAACGGCTCTGAGAACCGCGGAGGGGAGTCGACGCTCGGCAACTTCGTCGCCGACGTGCAGCTGTGGAGCGCTCAGCGCGACGCGGCCGACATCCAGGTGGCCCTGATGAACCCGGGCGGACTGCGTGCCGACCTCACGTTCGCCTCGACCGGGCCGAACGATCCCGACGGCAACCTCACCTATAAGGAGGCGGCGGTCGTCCAGCCCTTCGCCAACACCCTCGTGACGGAGACGCTCACGGGCGCCCAGCTCAAGCAGGTGCTCGAGCAGCAGTGGCAGCCGGCCACCGCCGCCCGGCCGTTCCTCAAGCTCGGCGTCTCGAAGGGGCTGACCTACACCGAGGACCCGACGGCCCCTGCCGGATCGCACATCACCCACCTGATGCTGGGCGGCGTGCCGGTGACGGATGGCCAGTCGATCCGGGTGGTCGTCAACTCGTTCCTCGCGTCCGGTGGAGACAACTTCACCACCTTGGCGCAGGGCGCGAACAAGGCGGACTCCGGCAAGGTCGACCTCTCGTCGATGGTCGACTACATGGCGGCGAACTCTCCGGCATCGCCCGACTACGCCCAGCGCGCCGTGGGGCTGAAGCTGACCGCTCCGGCCTCCGGAACCGCGTACGCAGCGGTAGAATCCGTGACGGCCGATCTGTCGTCGCTCGCCTTCAGCGCGGGGGAGCCCGCTGCGACGGAGGTGCAACTCTCCATCGGCGGGACGGTGGTGGGCACCGCGCCCATCGATCCGACGATCGTCGACACGACGGATGAGGTGGGTCGTGCATCCGTCACCTTCACGGTGCCGGCCGGGGTGTCGGGCGCGCAGCAGCTGACGATCGCGGTGCCGTCGACCGGGACATCGATCTCGGTGCCGATCGCGATCACACAGCCGGTTCCGGCCGTGGCGTCGACCACCGTCGGGTACGCCAGCACCGTGCTCGCCAGCCACAACACGTCGGTGAAGTACACCGTCATCGTCGTTGCGCGGGGCACCGAACCGACCGGCGAGGTGTCGATCTTCGACGGCTCGAAGAAGATCGCCAGCGTGACGCTCAACGCGGGAGACAAGGGCCGGGCGACGGTCACGCTGCCGAAGCTGAAGGCCGGCGTCCACCTGATCCGGTCGTCGTACGCGGGCTCCGACACGGTGAAGCCGTCGACGAGCCTCCCGTTCCCGGTCATCCTCTGGTGACCCCATCACTGATCGAGTAGCCCGCGAGCGCAGCGAGCAGGCGAATCGAGGCCGGCCACTTCGCACGTGCGAGGGTCTCGATACGCGGAGCCGCTGCGCGTCTGCGCTACTCGACCGGCGGCGTTGCTCGTCGAGTAGCCCGCGAGCGCAGCGAGCAGGCGTATCGAGGCTCGCCACTCGCACGTGCGGGAGTCCACATCGAAGCCCTCACTCATCCTCGATTCAGGCAATAGCGCGTTGGTCAGGCAGTAATCGGCCGCTATGGCCTGCGCTGGCGACTATTGCCTGACTGGCGTTCGGAGTGAACCGCCAGGGTCTCGATACGCGGAGCCGCTGGCACGTCTGCGCTACTCGACCGGCAGCGCAGCATGCCGCGTAGGCTGGTGGGCATGAGTTCCCGGGGCGTGCGCGTCGGTCGTGGTGTCGCCGCGGCATCCGTCGCCACGCTGCTCGCCGGTCTCTCGCACACCATCGGTGGCGGCGCCGTGCCGCTAGGCCCGGGCGCCGCCCTCGCGTACACGTTCGCCGTGCTCGTCTGCATCGGCCTCGCCGGCAGAGGATTCTCGACGTGGCGCCTGGGCGCATCCGTCGTGGTCAGTCAACTCGCCTATCACGCGCTGTTCGCCGTCACCGGCGGAAGCGCCGCTGGATCCGCCGCGCCAGAGCACCATCTCTCGTCCGCGGCGATGTCGGCCGACCTCGTCCACGTCATGCCCACCATGACGGGCGGCGACTCGGCGATGTGGATCGCCCATGGGGCGGCGGCGGCGGTCACCATCCTCGCCCTCCGCCGCGGGGAGCTCGCCGTGCGTGCGATCGCCGGGGTCGTCATCGCCGTCGTTCGCACGCTGTCGCTCGAACTTGCACGCGTCGTGCCCGTCGTTCTCGTGCGGCTGGGCGCATCCGTCATCCGGGTCGTCTCGCACGATGCCGAGGTGCTGCTGTCCTCCATGAGGCATCGAGGTCCGCCGGTGGCCGGCGCGTTCGCCTAGAACCCGCTCCCAACCGCATTCCCCTCCGCGCCGAACACTCACTGACGCGACATCGCGTCCCAGGCGCCCCTCACCTGAAGGACATCATGAAACTCCGCACCCCTGCCATCGCCGCATCCGCCCTCGGTGCCGGCCTGCTCCTCGCCGTCGCCGTCCCCCTCTCGGCCAGCGCCCACATCGAGGTCACCCCCGACAGCACCGCCGCGGGCAGCTACTCCGACCTCACCTTCTCGGTCCCCCACGGCTGCGACGGATCGCCCACCACCAAGATCGCCATCGACATCCCCGAGAGCGTCGTCTCGGTCACCCCGACGGTCAACCCGAACTGGACCATCGAGAAGGTGAGCGTCAAGCTCGCCAAGCCCATCACCGACTCGGAGGGCAACTCCATCACCGAGCGCGTCGGCCAGGTCGTCTACACCGCCACCACGCCACTGGCACCAGACGAGCGCGACACCTTCACGCTGTCGGTGCCGCTGCCCGAGGATGCCGCGGGCAAGACCCTCGAGTTCCCCGTGACGCAGACCTGCGAGGCGGGTTCCACCGAGTGGAACCAGAAGACGCCGGCCGGCGGCGAGGAGCCCGAGCACCCCGCCCCCGCCATCACCGTGACCGCCGCGACGGCCGAGGGTCACGACCACGCCGCCGAGACGGTCTCGACGACGGATGCGGCAGCCTCGTCCACCCAGGCCGGCCCCGACGTGCTCGCTCGCGTGCTCGGCGTCGCCGGGCTCATCGTGGGCGTCGTCGGCATCGTCATCGCCGTCGTGAGTCGTCGCCGCGGTAGCCGGGCCTAGCCCATGCGCACCCGCACCGGATCCCGTCTCGGCCGCTTCGCCGCGGTCGGGGCGGGAGCCGCGCTCGTCGTCGGCTCCCTGCTCGCGGCCGGGCCGGCATCCGCCCACAACTACCCCGTCTCGTCGAGCCCGGCAGAAGGCTCGACCGTCACGGAGCAGCCGGGAACCATCAGCCTGACCACGAACGACAACCTCCTCGGCTTCGGGAACGGCTCGACGATGGAGGTCTCGGGTCCGTCCGACGATCCGCGCTACTACGGCGACGGATGCTCGCAGCTGCTCGGGCCCACCATCGAACTCGACGCCCAGCTCGGAAAGCCGGGCACCTACACGGTGACCTGGCAGGTCGTGTCGACGGATGGCCACCCGGTCTCGGGCAGCTACACGTTCGAGTGGCAACCGGCAGCGGGCCAGACCCTCGCCGACGGCAGCGCGAAGCCGCCGACCTGTGCGACAGCCGCTCCCGGCGCATCGACGGAGGCCCCGGCCGCGACGACGAAGACTGTCGCGTCCAACGACGCCGCGCTCGGCGACATCCTCTGGATCGGCGTCGCACTGGCCGCCATCATCGTCGCAGCAGGCGTCACGCTGCTCGTCCTGCGCCGACGCACCCCGCGGGAGGGCGAAGGCGACGACAGTGACGACGACGCGGACGGTGGCGAATCGACAGCATCCGAAGACCCGCGGACGGATGACGATACGCCCACTCGGTAGGCTCGCGAGGTGAGCCTCACCACCCGCATCGCCACCACGCTCGACGCTGCCGTGCTGTCGGAGCTGGCCGGCGCGACCTTCGCGCTGGCCTGTCCTCCGCACACGACGCCGGAGGCCATCGACGCCTTCATCGCCGAGCACTTCACCCAGGAGCGATTCGCGGAGCACCTCGCCGACCCCGACTGCGTCATCCTGATCGCCGAGAGCGGTACCGACAGCGGTACCGACAGCGGCACCGAGGGCGGCACCGAGAGGGGCACCGAGGGCGAGAGCGGGAGTGCCCCCGACAGCGCGGCCGGGACCGGGTCCGGGCGCCCACCCGTCGGCTACTCGCTCCTCCTCTACGGCGAACCGACGGACGCCGACGTCGCGTCATCCATCTCGCTGCGCCCGACCGTCCAGCTCAGCAAGTTCTACACGCGGGCCGAGGCCCACGGCACCGGCGTCGCCGCACCGCTCATGCAGGCAACGCTGGCCGAGGCTGCTCGACGACCGGTGACCGGCATCTGGCTGGGCGTGAACGAGGAGAACACGCGCGCCATCCGGTTCTACGAGAAGAGCGGATTCGCCAAGGTGGGCCGCAAGCACTTCCTCGTCGGGGACCGCCAAGAGGACGACGACGTGCTCGAACGACCGCTCGGCTGAGAGCGAGTTCACCGCGCTCGGGCAGAATGGGAGCGTGGGAGGCTCAAGCGGGGGCGGCGCAGTGGGGCGCAGGACGTTCCTCGCGGGCGCCGTCGGCCTGGTCACCGCCGCCACCCTCTCCGCCTGCACGTTCGAAGCCGGTCCCACTCCGACCACCAAGACGCCGACGGCCACGCCCACCCCGACCGGAACGCCGACCCCGGTGCCGTCCCCCCGATCGATGATGCGATCGCGCTGGAGCCACGATCCGTTCGCGCGCGGTGCCGCCAGCTTCACCGCCGTCGGCGCGACCGACCAGAACCGCATCGACCTCGCAGCGCCCGTCGGCGACCGTTTGTTCTTCGCCGGGGAGGCGTGCTCGGTAGAGCAACCGGGGACCGTGGACGGCGCGATCGCCTCGGGAGCGGATGCCGCGCGCGCCCTTCGCGACGTCGCCGTCGGCGGTGAACGCATCGCGGTCATCGGGGCCGGCGCCTCCGGCCTCACGGCGGCGCGTGCACTCATCGAGGCGGGCTTCACGGTGCGCGTCATCGAGGCGCGCGACCGTGCGGGCGGCCGCATCGCGAGCCGTAGCAGCGACTCCTGGCCGGTTCCCGTCGAGCTCGGGCCGTGGACCATCGCCGAGGGCGACGACGCCTTCCGCCAGCAGCTCGACCAGGCCGGAGTCGGGTACACCACCTTCGACCGCATCGACGACGTGCGGACGTCAACCGGGTCCACCGTGACGGCGTCGCCGGTCGGGGCCGACGCCGTCACCTCCGCCGTCGAATGGTCGAGCGGCGGCCCGCACGACGTCACGGTCGATCGGGCGCTCGCGGCATCCGGTGCCGGCGCCCTCTCCACCGAGAAGGACGCCGACGGCGTGAGCCCAGCCGACTGGCTGGCGTACGACCTGAACGCCCGGGTGGCGCCTCGTACGGGCGCATCATCGGACCGGCTGTCGGCGTGGAACGGGGGAGCGGCGGAGTCGGGCGACGGCATCGGCGACTTCATCCCCACAGACGGCTTCTCGGAGATGGTCGAGAAGCTCGCCGACGGAATCGACGTGCTCACGAAGAGCGCGGTCACCCAGGTGAGCTACACCGACACGCGCGTGGGCATCCGTCTCGCGACAGGGGAGTCGTTGACGGTCGACCGGGCGATCGTCACGGTGCCGCTCGGCGTGCTCAAGGGCGATGCCCTCTCGTTCATCCCGGAGTTGCCGCTGACGAAGGCCCGGGCCATCTCGATCCTCGGCATGGGAACGGTCGACCGCATCTGGCTGCGCTATGACGAGCCGTTCTGGTCGAGCACCGCCACCGTGTTCAGCACGGTGGGAACGGATGCCGCCGTCGCCCGCTGGGTCAACCTCCAGCCGGTGACCGGAGACGCCGTCCTGGTCGGCACCATTGCGGCCGGCCACGCGTCGGCCATCGCCGAACTCGGCGACGATGCAGCCCTCGCCGCGGTGCTGCCGTCGCTGGAGCCCTTCCTGGCTACGCCGGCCGAAGGCACCGGGCCCGGCTCGCCCACACCAACGCCCCCGTCATCGACATGATGATGACGAGGACGGCCGCGCAATACATCGCGATCTCCCACGGCCCGCTCACCTGCGCCGGGTCGAGGAAGAAGTAGGGGTACCAGCCGACCGCCTGCCCGCGCCACAGGGTGAACGCCAGCCACACGGTGGGGAACGGGATCGCCCAGAGCACCGTCCGCCAGGGCAGCGCGACCGCGAGCGGCCCGGCGAAGCGGTCGACGAGCCAGTCGGCCAGCACCAGGACCGGGATCAGGAAGTGCAGCAGTTGGTCTGACCACGGCACCTCGATGCGATAGTCGCGGGTGGAGGCCTGCGAGACGATGATGCCGAAGACGAGCCCCGACAGCAGCAGGTGCGTGAGCACGACGGTGCGGAGCATCGCCAGGGCTCGCGGCTCGGCCGGTCGGCGCAGGGCGAAGACGCCGCCGGCGACGAGCGTCGGCACCGTGGCGATCGCCGTCATGATGGTGAAGTAACAGAAGAAGTTCGAGACGCCGAAGGCCGAGAATCCGAGCACGTAGGTGAAGTTGGCGACGATGGCCACGACCTCGACGATGGCCAGTGCCAGTCGCCATCCGCCCAGAACAGTCCGCACGACCCTGGCGCGGGTGCGAGGGCGCCGCTCACTCTCGCGCATCCCACAACGCTACGCCAGCCCGGATGGGCGTCGCCTCGGAGCGCGCCGGGATGCCGTACTCAGACCGCAACGCTCTGCGCAGCCGCCCGCCAGGCGATAGCGGTCGTGCCCAGCGCCGATGCGAGGAACACCGCGGCCATCGCGGCCCAGCCTCCGACGCCCCACGCCAGGGCGGCCGTGATCGCCAGCGGCGCGACCATCGATCCCACGTTGTAGCCCATTGCGAACAGGCCCTGGTACGCGCCTGGGGCCGCGGGATCCGCCAGCTCGAAGCTCAGCCCCCATCCGCCCGCCTGCGAGAACACCTCGGCGAAGGCGTGAGCGAGCGCGGCGACCACGAGCAGCGCCGTGCCCACCCACGCGATCGGAACGGATGCCGCGAAGTACAGCCCGCAGGCCGCGACCATGAGCATTCCGGCCCACGCGGTGACCGTTCCCGCCCGTCGCACATCATGCGTGCCACGGGAGAGAGGCACCTGGAAGATCACCACGACGATGGTGTTGAGAATGAGCAGCGCCGAGACGACGGCTGTCGGAGCAACGGTGTCGTGTGCGATCCAGATGGGCACGCCCACCTCGAAGAGGGCGAACTGCATGCCGAAGATCGCGCTCAGTGCCGTGATCGCGAGGAAGCGCGGGTCGCGCCACGGGGAGTGTGCGCGGCGGGCGACGGATGCCGTGGGCCGGGTCTCGGTGGCCACGAACGGCTCCCGCGGTGGGGCGTCGACCCGACGCGGTAGGCGTGCGGCGACGAACACGCTGCTGAGGAAGACGATGCCCGCCCCGATCATCACGCCCCGGTACGCCTCGGGTGTGCCGATGACGAGCGCGATGCCTCCGATCGCCGATCCGGCGGCGATCGACACGTTGGTGATGGTCCGCAGGATGGCACGCGCGTTCACCCGCGCCGGACCCTCGAACGCACGGGCGATGATCGCCATCCGGGTGGCATTGGACGCAGCGTCGACGCCGCCGACCAGGGCACCGATGACGAGCGCAGCGGGGAACGACGTAGCGAAGACGTAGGCGATGAGTCCGACGCCCTGCAGCGCCATGCATACGACCAGCTGTCGACGGGCGCTGACGCGGTCGGCCAGCTGGCCGCCGATCGCCGAGGATGCGACGCCCACCGCGCTCGCCACCGTCAGCACGATGGCCACCTGCACCGGCGAGAGCCCGACGATGAGGGTGAAATAGAGCACGGTGATGGTGAGGAACACCCCGCGGCCGATGCGCCCGATAGCCGTGGAGATGACCAGTATGCGCAGCACCGGGTCCGCGACGGATGCGGCCAGCCGCGCGCGCAGCCCCTGTGCCGTCGGCTCAGTAGCGGCGGACCCCTCCAGCTGGCGCGCCCCGTCGACGGCCGGTTCGACGACCGGCACGGCGTCGGTGTCCGGGTTCCTGTCGCTCACGCGTCGATCATCCGCCGCCGTCGCCGACCGCGATATGGATGTAGCGTGATGCTTCATGGTGAGCTACCAGCTGACAGATGCGGACCTCGGCGGCGTGCGGTTCGGACTCTCCCCGCTCTGCGAACTGGGCCTCTCGCTGCGCGCCATCAAGGATCCGTCGAGGTTCCCGCTTCAGCTCCCGTGGCTGCGTCGCACCGAGGACGCTCGGGCGCTGCTGGACACCCCGACCCTGATGGCGCTCATCGACGAGCGGTTCTGGACCCCGGAGTTCCTGAACCCGCGCCCGACCTCGCCGCTCACGCGCATCGACGACGAATTCGCCGTGCTCTCCCGCACCCGCACCTCCATCTTCCTCCGCGACCTCGACGCGTTGCACGGCGGCATCCCGCCTGCTCTGCTAGGCGATCCCCGCCTCGCGCTCCGCCGCGTGGTCGACGCCCTCCGAGCGCTCTGGGACTCCTGCTTCGCCCCGTACTGGCCGCGGATGCGCACCGTGCTGGAGGCCGACGTGGCCTATCGCGGGCGGCAGATCGCCCAGTCCGGTCTCGGCCCCATGCTCAACGGGCTGTCGGAGACCGTGAGCTTCTCGGGCGACCTCGTGTCGGTGAGGCTCGCCAGCGCGTCTGAACGCCTGCAGCGGACCGACGGACAGGGGCTCACGCTCGTCCCCACCATGTTCACCCGCCGCGGGTCGGCACCCGTCGGCGACGGACCGCCCATGATCATGTACCCGGCTCGAGGGCAGGGTGCCCTGTGGGAGACCGAGCGCGTCGCCAGCCCCGCCGCCGTGGAGGGCGTGCTCGGGCGCGTGCGCACGAGCCTGCTCACCGCGCTGGCGGAACCCGCAACGTCGACGGAGCTCGGGGTGAGGTTCGACGTGACTACCTCGGCCGTCAACCAGCACCTGCGGGCGCTGCGGGATGCCGGACTGCTCACGTCGACCCGCTACGGGCGGAGCGTGCTGTACTTCCGCAGCGAACTCGGCTCGAGCCTGCTCGGTGCCGGCCATCGAAGCGACGCCCATCACGGGAGGACGGCATGACATCCGACACGGCCCAGACGCGCTCCCGGCTCCGCGACGAGCTGCGCCATCGCATCCGTCCCATGACCGGGCGGGACCCTCGGGAACGCGGCCGCACGACGACGCCTCTGGAGTTGCTCTACGACCTCACCTACGTGATCGCCTTCGCAGCGGCAGCCGAGCAGCTCGCCCACTACATCGGCGACGGCCACGCCCTTCCGGCGATCGGCGCATACGCCTTCGCGATCTTCGCGGTGAGCTGGGCGTGGATGAACTACACCTGGTTCACCTCGGCTTACGGAAACGACGACGCCCTCTTCCGAGTGGCGACCATCGTGCAGATGATCGGCGTGATCATCCTGACCTTCGGGCTGCCGGTCAGCTTCTCCTCGGCGGTGCACGGGGACAGCCCCAACAACCTCCTCATGGTCGTCGGCTACATCATCATGCGCGTGCCCCTGATCGGGCTCTGGCTCCGCGCCGCCCGGCAGGATGCCGCGCATCGCCGCGTCGACATCGCCTACGCCATCATGATCGGCGTCGCCCAGACGGGGTGGGCGCTCACGGCCATCATCCCGATGCCCGCTGCGGTCACGATCGGCATCCTCATCGCCCTGGGCGTCGTGGAACTGGCCGCGCCGATCGTCGTCGAGAAGCGCCTCGGCCCACCGCCGTGGAACGCCGGGCACATCGCCGAGCGCTTCAGCCTGCTCACCCTCATCACGATCGGAGAGGTGGTGGCCGCCGTGACAACCGCCGTCGGCTCCCTGGTGGATGAACAGGGTTGGTCGGCCGGCGCGGCGCTCATCGCGGCCTCGGGGCTCGTGATCGCGGCGAGCCTGTGGTGGGCCTACTTCCTCATCCCGTCCGCGATCATCCTCGAGAAGTGGCCCGACCGTATCTACGCCTGGCGCTACGCTCACCTGCCGATCTTCGGCGCGATCGCGGCGGTCGGAGCGGGCCTGAGGGTGGCGGCGGACGCGATCGCTCACGAGAGCCTCTCCCTCCTCCAGGTCGCGCTCGCGTTGGCGATCCCGCTCGCCGCACTCGTGCTCATGATCTACGCGACCTGGATGGTGCTTCTGCGCTCCTACGACCTCAGCCACATCCCGCTGCTGCTGGGATGTCTGCTGCCGCTGGCCGCCGCGGTCGTCGTCGCCGCCCTCGCGGGTGGTGATCCGATCGACCTCGCCCAACCGCAGGATCTCGCGACGCTCGTGATCGTCGTCGGGCTGGTGGCCTGTGCAGGAATCGTCGAGGTCGTGGGTCACGAGGTGGTGGGCTATCGGCACACCGTTCGCGCCTTCGAGGGCGCCGAGCCCTGATCCGCCCGGGCGATCGCGCTCGGACCCTCAGCGGCTCCGCTTGACCACGTCGTAGGCCGCCAGCGCCGCTCGCCGGGTCTCGGCGAGGTCGACGATCGGCTCGGGGTAGTCATCCGTCCCGATCTCGGGAATCCAGCGACGCACGTACTCGCCGTGCGGGTCGAACTTCTTGGCCTGCAACTCGGGGTTGAAGACCCGGAAGTACGGAGCGGCGTCGGCACCCGATCCGGCCACCCACTGCCAGTTGAACGGGTTGGATGCGCCATCGCCGTCGACCAGCGTGTCCCAGAACCATTGCTCTCCAAGGCGCCAGTCGATCAGGAGATTCTTCGTCAGGAATGAGGCGGTGATCATGCGTACGCGGTTATGCATATATCCGGTGGCCCATAGTTCCCGCATGCCCGCGTCGACCATCGGGTAGCCCGTGCGGCCCTGCTGCCACGCCTCCAGCGCGGAGCGGTGCAGAGGAGGCCACGGGAAGGCGTCGAATTCACTACGCCAGTTCTTCGTTGCGAGGTCGGGTGCGTGGAAGAGCACGTGGGCTGCGAACTCTCGCCAGCCGAGCTCGGAGACGAAGCGGCTGATGCCGGTCGCCGTCGAACCGCGGGCTCCCTTCCGACGCTCCTGTGCAGCCGCGAAGACAGCGTTCGGCGAGATCTCGCCCCAACGCAGGTGGGGGGAGAGCTTCGAGGTCGAGTCCTGGGCTGGCTCGTCGCGGCCCTCGTCGTAATCGCCGACGTCTTCCGCCAGGAATCGCTTGAGCGATCGATGAGCCGACGCCTCACCCGGCTCCCACTCGTCACGGATGCCGCCCGCCCAGTCGGGATGCGTCGGCTCGAGCTGCCAGTCGGCCAGGTCGTTGCATGCCGCTCGCCCCCGCCATCCGTCGATCGTGCGCGGCCGCGGCAACGGCTCGCGCGGAGGCGGCGCGGCCAGACAGGCGCGCCAGAACGGGGTGTAGACGGAGTAGGGGTCGCCGGCTCCGGTCTGGATGGTCCAAGGCTCGAACAGCAGCGACGCCGCGAAGCTCGCCACCTCGACGCCTCGATCACGAAGCGTCGTCTTGATGGTCGTGTCGATGGCCCGCTCGGCGCCGCCGTAGCGACGGTTCCAGAACACCGCCGATGCGTCCAGCTCATCGGCGAGCTCTGTCACCACCTCTTCAGCCGGGCCGCGGCGCAGCAGCAGATGCACGCCGAGGTCCTCCAGGTCGGTGGTGAGGGAGGCGAGGCTCCCGTGCAGCCACCAGTGAGCGGCGCCGCCGAGCGGACGGATGCCAGCGCTCTCCTCGTCGAGGACGTACAGGGCGACCACGGGCCGGTCGTGCTCGCGGGCGGCAAGCAGGGCAGGGTTGTCGCCGACCCGCAGGTCCTCACGGAACCAGACGATCGAAGGGCCGCTGCGCTCATCACTCATCGTCGTCGTCCTCACGTTCGTTGGAGTCGTGCTCGTCGGCCACCCGGATGACGACCTTGCCGCGCACGTGGCCGCCCTCGACGATGCGTTGCGCCTCGGCGCCGGCATCGAGGTCGTAGACCGCGTCCACGTGGACCCGGATGGCGCCCGCGTCGATCAGGGCGCCGATGCCGGCGAGCACCAGCGCGTCGGCGGCGACGTTGAACCCGGTCGCACGCATCCCGCGAGCGGCCGCATCCTCGTGCATCGTGGGCCAGCTGCCCGTCGGCGCGTTCACCAGCAGGCCGCCGGACGCGAGCACGTCGAGCGAGCGGGTTCCGGTGTCATCCTTGACGTTGCCGATGAGGTCGATCACCACGTCGACGCTTCCGGCGACGTCCTCGAAGCGCTGGGAGGCGTAATCGACGGTCTCATCGGCGCCGAGCTCGCGGAGGAAGTCCGCATTCCGTGCCGAGCCGGTGGCGATCACGTGGGCTCCGAAGTGGGAGGCGAACTGAACGGCGAAGTGGCCGACGCCGCCGGCGCCAGCGTGAACGAGCACCCGCATCCCCGGTTCGACCCTGGCCTGCGTGACCACCATGCCCCACGCCGTCATCGCGGCGATCGGGACGGCGGCGGCCTCGACGTGCGTGAGCGTCTCCGGCTTCGGGGTGAGCGCGGTCGACGCGACACTGATGAACTCCGCGAAGCTGCCGCCGACACGCGGCACGCGACCCATGCCGAACACGGCCGTCCCCGGGGGAAGCGGATGCTGGGCGTAGGCGACCTCCTCGACGACCCCCGAGAAGTCGCCTCCCCCGACGAACGGCCAGGCGGTGATGGCACGGGCGACGCCCTTCCCGGCGCGGGTCTTGACGTCGATCGGGTTCACGCCCGCGGCCACCACGCGCACGAGCACCTCGTCGCTGATGCGCAGCGGCCTCGGCACCCGGGCGACGTGGAGCTCGTCAGCATCGCCCGTTCGATCGATCGCGAGCGCCCGCATCAGGGGCGTGTCTGGGCTCTCCGGCATCCGGTATCCTCCCTGCTTCGCGGGCTGCGTTCCTGCGATCCATTCTCCGACACCGCTAATCTGCGAGAGCGGGCTTGACGAAGGGATACCCATGAAGCCGCTGTTCGCGATCCTGCGCCTGCTCGCGGGCGCCGCCATCATCACGGCGGTCGTCGGCCAGTTCGCGAAGAGCTGGTCGCTCGTGCCCGACCGGGCGTTCTTCTTCGTCAACTTCTTCAGCTACTTCACGATCCTCTCCAACGCGCTGTCGGCGATCGTGCTGCTGGTGGGCGCGGTCATCCTGTTCCGCGGTCGCGGCGAGCCGGTCTGGTTCAGTGTCGCCCACGGATCGGTGACGACCTACATGGCGACGACCTTCGTGGTGTACAACCTGCTGCTGCGCAACATCTCGCTCGACCAGGCGACGACGGTTCCGTGGTCGAACGAGATCCTGCACGTCTGGGCGCCGCTCTACGTGGTGCTGGACTGGGTGTTCGCACCCGGCCGCCGCCGCATCACCTGGCGTCAGTTCTGGGTCATCCCGGCCGTCCCGTTGGTCTGGGCCGTCTACACGCTGATCCGTGGCCCGATCGCGGGCTGGTACCCCTATCCGTTCCTCAACCCGGCCAACGGCGGTTACGGAGCCGTCACGGTCTACGTGCTCGCCATCGCCGCCTTCATCGGCGGCATGGGGGTGGCCGTCCGCGCGCTCAGCACGACCCGTTGGCCCTACCGGTCCGATGACGCGAACCAGGAGCCTGTCGCCGCCCGGAGCTCCGCGAGCTGAGCCGGCACGCCGTCGTCGCGTGCCGGCAACCGTGTGAGCGGAGCCCCCAGGCCGGCCGACCACTGCTCGGCGATTTCGAGCGGATGCACGGGGTCGCGGCGCGCACCGACCACCGCCGTGGGCAGGTCGAGCGCCGCGAGTTCCGCCGCACTCCCGAACGCTCGGTTGCGCGGCACCTCGACGAGCCGCACGGCCCGCTCCACGGCGAGCGGGTAGCGGAACTGCGCCAGCAGTCCGGATGCGCCGAGCGGTGACGCCGCGCGCACGTCGGCGTACAGCCCGCTCTCGCGGAAACGCTCGACTCCCTCGAGGCCGCCGACATCCGAGAGAAGTTGTCCGATCACGGGGAACGAGCGCAGGTTCTGGGGCAGCGGCGTGTCGGTGAACGACGGGCGCACGAACAGGGCCCGGCGCACGGGCAGAAGTTTCCGCAGGGCGATCCTCAGGGCGATAGCGGCGCCCATTGAGACGCCGATGACGGTGATGGGGTCGAAACCTCTACCCCCTCCCGCGTCGCCTTCCCTGCGCCCTCCCGCGTCGCCGCGTCCGCCTCTTCCCGTCGAGTTGACGAATTCTGTCGGGTCGCGCGGGACGTCGGCGACAGTTTTCGCCACCTCGGCGGCGAGGGCGTCGAGGGCGAAGTACTCGGGCCCGCCGACGAGGGTCGATTGACCGTGAGCGCGGACATCCGGCGCGATAACCCGCTCCCCGGCCGGGAGCGCCGGACCGAAGACATCGAGCATGTACTGCCGATCGGACCCGAGCCCGTGGATGAGAACGATCGTCATAGGCCCAGTCTGCCCCGCATCGTCGCGCCGAGTCAGCGCGTCGTGATGGCGTGCAGTTCGTCGATCAGGGCGTTGGCCAGCGACACCAGGATGGCGATCTGGTCCTCGTCGCGATCGACCCAGCGGCACATCGGTTCAGCGCCGACGGGCACGAAATCCTCGTGCTGCTCCCACACCACGAGGGTGCGCTCGGCTCCGAGCACGTACTGCTGCCACCACACCTGGCGGAGGTAGGGACGCGGGATCGACCGCCACGGCTTCGAGGTCGTCTTGATCTCGCAGAGCTCGAGGTCTCCGCTCGGCCGCACGATCAGCCCGTCGGGCGTCGCCAGGTGCCTCTTCTCGGCCTCCGCGTGGTAGAGCGTGCTGCTCGAGATGATTCCGTGCTCCCGAAGCACCCACTTGGCGATCTCGGGCTCGCGCACCCGCCCGTGGTCGGTGTAGGTGTTTCCGCTGAAGCCGGTGCCGTGGAGCTTCTGCCACGCGGCGTTGCGAATCGAGCTCAGGGATGCCAGCGCAGCGACATCCGTTGCCGTTATCCCCCGCGATCGCGCCTTCAACCACGCCACGCGATTGCTCGAGTCGGCCACCATCCGACGCAGATGCGGGTGGACGGATGCCGCCAGCCGTGCCTGCACGGCGGGGTCATGGGCGGCCGAGAACTGCATCGCGACGGATGCCGACCCGTGCCCCGGTGCCTCGTGCACCGCGGGGGCGGTGTCGAAGAGGTCGAGCAGGGTGTCGGTCACCCGTCCATTCTGCCTCGCACCGCCGCTGGCGTCTCCCGTCGATCGGCGAGCCGCGGGATCCCATCGTGTCGGACGACATCCGCCTCGGATGAGAGCAGTCGCGACACGCTGTGGACAAGAGTCCCCCATCCGGGGGCCAGTGGGAGTAGCGTCATCGTGCTCGACAGTGGCGTCCGGCGGAGAGCCCGTCCCTCGGCTGTCAGGAGGCGGTATCGCATGCCCAGCACACCCACCCGCGGACCGGCGCGACCCGCGCCGTACGTCATCGCGGGCACCCTGCTCGTGATCGCCATCGTGATGCCGCTGATGGTGCCGACCTACGCGTTCGCTCAGCCGGCGCTGTTCGGCATCCCGTTCTTCTACTGGTACCAGATGATGTGGGTGCTGATCGATGCCGGCCTGCTCTGGATCTGCTACGTCGTGGTCACCCGTGAGGATCGCCGCCGACGCGAAGTGGCTCGCGAGCAGCGGGCCGCGGCGGCGGTCGCGGGCTCAACCACGGGCTCCGACGGGGTCGCCGAATGAGCGCCGCAGTGGTGGCCGCCGCGGGGAGCCGCCCGGTCGACGGAGTAGCGCTCACTGTCGTGATCGTGCTGTTCGCCGTGGTCGCCGTCCTCGGCTTCGTGGCCGTGCGCTGGCGCCGCACCCCGAACGCCGACGGCCTCAAGACGCTCGACGAGTGGGGCCTCGGCGGTCGCGGATTCGGCAGCTGGATCACCTGGTTCCTGCTCGGCGGCGACCTCTACACCGCCTACACCTTCATCGCCGTTCCCGCAGCGATGTACAGCACCGGAGCGGTCAGCGGGTTCTTCGCCGTGCCGTACACGATCGTGCTCTACCCCATCGTCTTCCTGCTGATGGCGCGGCTGTGGTCGGTGTCGCACCGGCACGGCTACGTGACACCGGCCGACTTCGTGGGCGGTCGCTACGGCAGCAAGACCCTCTCCACCGCGATCGCCGTGACGGGCATCGTCGCGACCATGCCCTACATCGCGTTGCAGCTCGTGGGCATCAAGTCGGTGCTGACCGTGCTCGGACTCGGCGGCGGCAGCAACTGGTTCCTCCAAGACCTGCCGCTCATCATCGCGTTCGTCGTGCTCGCCGCCTACACCTACACGGCCGGCTTGCGTGCTCCGGCCGCCATCGCTGTCGTGAAGGACCTGCTGATCTACCTCGCGATCATCGTGGCGATCATCGTCCTGCCGAACGCGTTCGGCGGATGGGGCCACATCTTCGAGGCGGCCGAGACCAAGATGGCGACGGTCAACCCGGCGACCAACCTCCCGACGGGCTCCGTCATCCCGGGTTCCCAGAGCTTCAACGCCTACTGGACGCTCGCGCTCGGATCGGCGATGGCCCTGTTCATGTACCCGCACTCCATCACCGGCGTTCTGTCCACCAAGAGTCGCAACACCATCCGCCGGAACGCGGTGGTGCTGCCGATCTACTCCCTCATGCTGGGCTTCCTCGCCCTCCTCGGCTACGTGGCGATCGCCGCGGGCACCAAGCCCGTCGACCTCAACGGGGTTGTGAATCCGCAGCTCGTGGTTCCCCAGCTCTTCCTCGACAACTTCCCGTCGTGGTTCGCGGGCATCGCCCTCGCGGCGATCGCCGTCGGAGCGCTGGTGCCCGCGGCGATCATGTCCATCGCCGCGTCGAACCTGTTCACCCGCAACATCTACCGCGACCTGTTCCGCCCGAAGGCGACGCCCGCGACCGAGGCCAAGGTCTCGAAGCTGGTCTCGCTCATCGTCAAGTTCGGCGCGCTGCTGTTCGTGCTGCTCATGGACCAGTCGGCCGCCATCAACATGCAGCTGCTCGGCGGCGTGTGGATCCTGCAGACCTTCCCCGCGATCGTGGCCGGGCTGTACACCCGGTGGTTCCACCGCTGGGCTCTTCTCATCGGATGGGCGGTGGGCATTCTCTACGGAACGATCGCGGCCTACAACGTGGTCAATCCGGTCACGCACGCTCACTTCGGCGGCTCGATCGCCCCGATCCCGTTCACGACCATCCCGATCTACATCGCCATCACGGCGTTCGTCATCAACGCGATCGTCTCGGTGCTGCTGACCCTGTTGTTCCGCGCCCTCAAGGTGAAGGATGGCATCGACAAGACGACCGAGGCCGACTACGGCGCCGACGAGACCGAAAAGACGGTGCGCCAACTCGAGGAGACCGCCGACCCCACCCGCCCGGGAGCGGGGGCGGCCACGGTCTGACCCGCTGGTCGAGGAGCGCAGATGCGAAGCGGCTCCGCGTATCGAGGCCCTCGCGCGTGCGACCGGCTGGTTTCTATACGCGTGCTCCTCCGTCGCTCGCTACTCAACCAGCGGCACCACGTCCAGCGGTGCCGCTAGACCTCCTTCACCGCCCCGTGCTTGATCACCAGGCGCCGCTCTGCTCGACGGGCGATCGACGAGTCGTGCGTCACGACGACGAGCGTGAGCCCGCGGTCGCGGTGCATGCCCTCGAGAAGCTCCATGATCTCGTCGCGCGTCTCCTCGTCGAGGTTGCCGGTCGGCTCGTCCGCGAGCAGCACGTCGGGCTCCTTGACGAGCGCCCGGGCGATCGCCACCCGCTGCTGCTGTCCACCAGAGAGCTCGCTCGGCAGGTGAGAGCCGCGGTCGGCGAGACCGACGGATGCCAGCGCATCCGCCGCCCGCTTCGATCGCTGCTCGCCCGAGATGCCGAGCGGCTCGAGCGCCGTCTCCACGTTCTGCTGCGCGGTGAGCGTCGGAATCAGGTTGAAGCCCTGGAAGACGAACCCGATCTCCTTCGCCCTGATGCCCGCCAACCTGCGGTCGGGCAACCGCGACAACTCCGCGTCACCGAGCATCACGGTGCCGGACGACGGCCGGTCGAGGCCGCCGAGCATCTGCAGCAGCGTGGACTTTCCGCCGCCGGTGGGCCCCTGGATGGCCACGTGCTGGCCGTCGCCGATCGACAGGTTCACGTCCGTGAGGGCGTGCACCGTCCTGCTGGACTGCTTATAGGTCTTGCTGACATTGCTGAGGGTGTACATGACGTGTCCTTGCTCTCGTGAACGGATGCCTACGCGACGCTTCGCAGCGCCTCGGCGGGGCGCAGGCGAGCCGCCCGCCATCCGCCGAACGCCCCGGCCAGCAGCCCGCCGAGCACGGCCAGCGCCACCGCGATGACGAGGATGCTGAGGGTGACGGGCGCATTGAGCACCACGTTCGTCGTCGCTGCGGCGGCTCGAGCGGCCTCCCCGAAGCCGCGTCCGGAGAATCCGCCGCCGGTTCCGCGGGTGGACTCGCCGGTGCTTCCGGTTCCGGCCGCCGCCCCCGTGCCGCCAGCGCCTCCGCGCCCGCCTGCGAACGACGACTGGCTCGCGCCGCCAGTGAGGGTCGGCTGGATGACGTTGATGATGACGACGCCGACGATGCCGATGACGATGCCGAGCACTCCGCCGATGAGGCCCTGCACCACCGACTCGCCGGCCACCTGGCCGACCACCCGTCGGTTCGACCAGCCGATGGCCTTGAGCGTTCCGAACTCGCGGGTGCGCCGCGTGACACCCGAGATCGTGAACAGGATGGCGATGAGGAACGCGGCAGCGAGCACGGCGATCGAGAGCCAGAGACCCAGACCGGCGACGAGGCTGGATGCCGTGGCGAGCGAACCGGAGACGCTCGAAGCCAGGTCGGCCTGCGTCGACACCGTGCTGTTGGGCACCGCCTTCTGGATGTCGGCCTGCACCTGGTCGATGTCGGTCGAGGATGCCGCCTTGACGTAGACGGTCGAGACCTTGCCCGTCTCACCCGACAGGCTCTGCGCCATGTCGAGCGGGATGTACACGTTCGAGGCGCTCGCCGAGTCGGCCGTGTTCGAGGCCACGGTGCCGACGATCGTGAACGTCGTCCCTCCGATGTCGATGGTGCCGCCGACGGCGAGACTCGCGCTCGTGGCGTAATCGGCGTCGAGCACCGCGACGGCCTTTCCATCGTCGCTCTTCGCGAGGCTCCGGCCATCCGCGAGGGTCACGGCCGAGAGCGGGCCGATGGCATCGGCAGCCGGATCGAGGCCGAGCACTGTGAACGAGTTCACGTCGAAGGCGCTACCTCCGGCGCCGTCGGGACCGCCCTGGGGTGCCTGGGTGCCATCCGTCGGCGCGGTCTGCCCACCGGTCGCGCCCGTGTCGGTTCCGCTCTGCCGCCGCTGCGGCAGCTGACCGCTGAACGTGACGTTGCGCAACGAGAGCGTCGCGGCCGCCGCCGAGACGTTCTTCACGCCGCTGACGGTCGCCAGCTCGGTCGCGTCGAAGGTCGCCGTCCCGGGACCCGACGTCAACCGGGACCTGCTGACCGTGGTCGTCCCATCGGTGGTCTGGCCCTCTCCCGAACCGAACTGGAACTGCTGGCGTCCCCCGTTCGCCGTCGTCGGCGCGGTGGGTGTCTGCGTCACGGTGATGTCCGTTCCGACGCCGTAGACCGACTCGAGCACCTTCGCCTGCGCGTTCTTCACCCCGGCGGAGATGGACGTGACGATGATGACGAGCGCGATCGCCAGGGCCATGCCGGTGGCGATGATGGCGGTCTGCCTGCGCCGTCCGGCGAGCTCGCGCCGGAGGTAGGTGAAGAACATGAGGCTCCTTCTCTGGGGTAGACCCGACGGTAGGCAGCCGATCTTCGACGATTCATGGGGGAGGCTATGCGCTTGCACAGAGGCGATCGCCGCACTGCTGAGCAGAACGACGGGTCGGAGGCAAGCCCTTCTGGGAGGAATCGCGGATGCGTAGCGTGGCCGACATGGATAGCGGAAAGTTGGTTCTGCGCCTCTTCACCGGCGGCGTGATCATGGCCCACGGGCTCCAGAAGCTCAAGGGCTGGTACGGCGGACCGGGCATCGAGGGCACCGCCGGAATGATGGCGAGCATGCAGATGCTCCCTCCGAAGCGGAACGCCTGGGCGGTGGCCCTCGCCGAGACCGTCGGCGGAGCCGGCATAGCGCTCGGAGCGGGCACCCCGGCGGCGACCGCAGCGGTGACGTCGGCGATGCTGACCGCCATCCGCAAGGTCCACTGGAAGAACGGCTTCTTCAACCACGAGGGCGGATGGGAGTTCAACGGGCTGCTGATCGCGTCGGCCATCGCCATAACGGCCGACGGGCCCGGAAAGCTCTCGCTCGATGCCGCCATCGGCAAGTCCCGCTGGGGCGCCGGCTGGGCTCTCGCCGCACTCGCGGCTGGTATCGCCGGGTCGATCGGGGCCGTCGAACTGGCTCGGCGCGAGGTCGAATCGTTGGGCGCGGGCGGCTCCGACGTCTCCGGAAGCGACTCCTCCGGCGCATAGCCTTCAGACTTCGGTCGTCATTTCACAGCGTGCGTCGTGCTCGCACATAGGTTGTTCATAGCCAGGAGCGAATACTGGAGAGCTATGACGAGCAATCTCACCGAGGCGCGCAGTGTCGCCGCGCCCAGCATCCGCCGCGCCGATGGAACGCCCGTGAGGGTGCTCGTCGTCGATGACGAGTCGACCCTCACCGACCTCCTGCAGATGGCCCTCCGCTATGAGGGCTGGGAAGTGCGCACCGCGCCGGACGGACGGACGGCCGTCACTGCCGCGCGCGAGTTCCGGCCCGACGCCGTCGTGCTCGACATCATGCTTCCCGACATCGATGGACTGCAGGTGCTGCAGCGCATCCGTGCCGATCGTCCCGACGCCCCCGTCCTGTTCCTCACCGCGAAGGACTCGCTCGACGACCGTCTGAAGGGACTCACAGCGGGCGGCGACGACTACGTCACGAAGCCGTTCAGCCTCGAGGAGGTCGTCGCACGTCTGCGGGGGCTGGTTCGACGCTCGACGCTCACCACCGCCGTCGCATCCGACCCCACCATCGAGGTGGGCGACCTCGTGCTCGACGAGGACAGCCACGAGGTCACCCGTGCGGGAGAGAACATCGAGCTCACGGCCACCGAATTCGAACTGCTCCGCTACCTCATGCGCAACCCGCGCCGCGTGCTCAGCAAGGCCCAGATCCTCGATCGAGTGTGGAGCTACGACTTCGGCGGTCGGTCCAGTGTCGTCGAGATCTACATCTCCTACCTGCGCAAGAAGATCGACGCCGGTCGCGACCCCATGATCCACACTGTGCGCGGTGCGGGATACATGATCAAATCCGCCTGATGGCCGCGCGGGCGCCGTGGACACTCAACCGACGGCTGGTCTTGACCGTCGTCGCGGTGCTCACGGTCGTCAGCGCGATCATCGGAGTCGTCAGCGTACTGGTGCTCCAGACGTCCCTGATGCAACGGACGGATGCCGAACTGGCATCCACCATCCAGCGCGGTAGCGCAGCGGTGGGGTTCCGGGTGGACCAGGGCTACGGGCCCGACTCGCTGCCGCGGGCGTTCGACATCGTCCGCACCCCGGGTCAGTCCGTCGGCACGCTGGCAGCCGTGGTGGACTCATCGGGCGACGTCCAGGACGCGCTCTACATCAACACGGCGGCGGAGATCCGCGGGCTGACGAACGCCCAGCAGAACCGCGTGGCCCAAGTGCCCGTGGACGGTCACCCGCATTCGGTCGACCTCGGCGGCTCTGTCGGCTCGTACAGGCTGTTCTCTCTGTACTACCCGACGGGCGGCACGATCGTCATCGGCGTTCCGCTCGCCGGCGTCTACGCCACGGTCGCGCAACTCGGCGTCACCATCACGCTCGTCGCACTCGTCGGTATCGTGATCGTCGCCGTGCTGGGTTCCTACATCGTCCGCATCGCGTTGCGGCCGCTCACCCGGGTGACGCAGACGGCCCAGCGCGTCTCGCGGATGAAGCTGGACCGGGGCGACGTCGCCATCGCGGAGCGCGTTCCCACAACCGATGCCGACGAGCGTACCGAGGTCGGGCAGGTGGGCGCGGCGCTCAACTCGATGCTCGACCACGTCGGCGCAGCACTGCAGTCCCGGCAGGAGAGCGAACAGAAGGTGCGCCAGTTCGTCGCGGATGCCTCGCACGAGTTGCGCACGCCGCTCGCCAGCATCCGTGGATACTCCGAACTGACCCGTCGCTCGGGCCAAGAGGTGCCGCCCGACATCGCCCACGCCCTCTCCCGCATCGAGAGCGAGAGCGTGCGGATGACGGCCCTCGTCGAGGACCTGCTGCTGCTCGCCCGCCTCGACGAGGGTCGCGAGCTGGCCCGCGAGCCGGTGGACCTCACCCTGCTGCTCGTCGACGCCGTCGGAGACGCGCACGCATCCGGCTCCGATCACGTCTGGGAGCTCGACCTGCCCGAGGAGCCACTAGAGGTGCTCGGCGACGCACCCCGACTCCAGCAGGTGTTCATCAACCTGCTCGCCAACGCGCGAGTGCACACGCCGGCGGGAACGGTCGTGCGGGTCGGCCTGGAGGACGACGGCGACTCCGCCATCGTCACGGTGACGGATGACGGGCCGGGCATCGACCCGTCCGTCGCGGCGACCCTGTTCGAGCGCTTCGCCCGCGGTGACAGCTCGCGCAACCGGGCGACCGGAAGCACGGGCCTCGGGCTCGCTATCGTGCGCGGAGTCGTCACCGCCCAGGGCGGGTCGGTCTCGGTGGCGAGCGAACCTGGTGCCACGACGTTCACCGTCATCCTGCCCAAGGCACCCGTGGCCACCCCCGCCGCCGTCCCGGCCGCCCCGGTCCCGACGCCCTGATACGC
This sequence comes from Orlajensenia flava, assembly GCF_004801905.1. Lineage (GTDB taxonomy): Bacteria > Actinomycetota > Actinomycetes > Actinomycetales > Microbacteriaceae > Orlajensenia > Orlajensenia flava. The sequence continues at coordinate 390,234 of NZ_SSSN01000005.1, forward strand.
GTCGATCCCGCAGTCTTTGCGGGTGCAGCGGCGGCGGCACCCGCAAGAACTGCGGGATCGAGATGGCTCAGAAGGTGAGGCGACCGAGTAGCTCGGCGAACTTCTCCACGTCGTCGGCATCCCAGGTGCGCAGGATGTCGCGCAGCCGCTCGCGATTGGAGGTTCGGATCGTCGCGATCTTCTCCAGCGCGAGCGGCGTCGCCTCGATGACCCGCAGGCGTCCGTCGGCCGGATCCGTGTGCGACGAGACCAGCCCGAGCGCATCCATGCTGCGCAACTGACGGCTCATCACGCTCTTGTCCGTGTGCAGCATCTCGCCGATCGCGCCGGCGTGAGCCGCACCCGTGTGGGCGAGCGTCACCAGGATCTTGTAGCCGACCGGCTGCAGCTCGGGATGCACGCGGGCAGCCGAGTCCTTCCATCCGGCCTGCACCCGGCTGAACAGCATGCTCAGCTGCGACTCGACGTCGGCGATGGCCTCGTCCGTGTCGGCGCGCTCTGCGGTCATCATGACGGTGATCCTATTGCCGAGTGATCGAACCGGTCGCGGCGACGGGCTCCCGCCGGCGACTCTCATCGTCGATGGGGTGGGCCTCGCCGACCGCGGGCAGTGCGGCCGTGGCCGCGGCGACCTCGATGAGAACGTCCTCGGTGTCCTCGACCTCGCGCTCCACGATGTCGGCGGCGGTTCCGCCTCCACGCTTGGCGAGCTCGATGGCGGTGACCGTGCCGAGCTTGTTGTTCGGCAGGAACGCGATGGCGATGAGGGTGATCAGGGCCAGCGGGACGGCGTAGAGGAAGATCGAGCCGACCGCCGATCCGTATGCCGACTCCACCAGGACGCGGATGGCGTCGGGCAGCTGGTTCACGTGGGGGATCGTGCCGCCGCCGAGGGCCTTGGCCGCGACCAGCTGGTCAGCCGGCGGGAGCTTGACGATGCCGTCCTTGATGTGGTTCGCGACGAGCGTGCCGAGAGCCGAACCGAGCACCGAGACGCCGATCGTGCCGCCGAGGCTGCGGAAGAACGTGACGGCGCTGGTAGCGACGCCCATGTTCTTCGCCTCGGTGGTGTTCTGCACGACGAGGGTGAGGTTCTGCATGATCATGCCGACGCCGGCGCCGAGCACGAACATCGAGACGCCGACGTAGGTGAGGTTGGTGTCGTAGTGCAGCGTGCTCAGCAGCAGCAGGCCGACGACCGTGAGCGAGGCGCCCGAGACCATGATGGCCTTCCACTTGCCGGTGCGGCTGACGACTTGGCCGAAGAACGCCGAGGCGAGCAGCAGGCCGCCCATCATCGGGATGGTGAGCAGACCCGACTGGGTCGGCGTGGCTCCACGGGAGAGCTGCATGTACTGGCTGAGGAACACCGAGGTGCCGAACATCGCGACGCCGACGGCGATCGAGGCGACCGTCGCGAGGGTGAAGGTGCGGTTCTTGAACATCTTGAGCGGGATGATCGGCTCTGCGACCTTGAACTCGGTGATGATCATGGCGATCAGCAGCGCGGCTGCGCCGCCCACCATCCAGAAGGACTCCCACGAGGCCCACTCGAACTGCGAGCCGGCCAGGCTCACCCAGATGAGCAGCATCGAGATGCCGCCGGCCAGGAGGATGGCGCCGAGGTAGTCGATCTTCACCGCGCGCTTGACGATCTTGGGCAGGTGCAGGGTGACCTGCAACAGGATGATGGCCGCGATGGCGATCGGGAGGGCGAGGTAGAAGTTCCAGCGCCAGCCGAAGGCATCCGTCACCACGCCGCCGAGCAGGGGGCCGCCGACCATGCCGATGGCCATGATGCCGCCGAACAGGCCGGAGTACTTGCCGCGCTCACGCGGGCTGATGATGTCGGCCATGATGATCTGGCTGAGCGCGCCGAGTCCGCCGGCTCCGAGGCCCTGCAGCACGCGGAAGATGATGAGCGTTCCGGTGTCCTGCGAGAAGCCGGCCAGGGCGGAGCCGAGCACGAAGATCACGAGCGCGATCTGGATGAGCAGCTTGCGGCTGAACAGGTCGGCGAGCTTGCCCCAGATGGGCGTCGAGACCGTGGTGGCCAGCAGGGTGGCGGTGACGACCCAGGTGAAGGCGGACTGGTCGCCCTTGAGATCGGAGATGATGAGCGGCAGCGAGCTGCTGACGACGGTCGACGCGAGGATCGACACGAACATGCCGAGCAGCAGGCCGGACAGCGACTGCAGCACCTGGCGGTGGTTCATCGGCGCGTCGGCAGCCGAAGCGGGCTTGGTCACGGCGCCCGGGGCCGATGTTGCGTGAGACATGGAACTCCTGAGAATTATTGACGACGGTCAACTATATAAAAGTAGATGACTTCTGTCAACTATTGCTCGCCGTCAACTATTCCTCGGTTCCAGGCCATTGTTGGGCAGTTGATGTCGCGTCAGCCGCGCGCATCCGACACCTAGTGCCCAGCGGTTGAGGATCCCCCTGCGGGTGCCCTGCGCCTCGAAATGTCATGATCGTCTCGTCGCTGACATTTAGAGGGTGAGGGGGTAGGGATGTTTTCACAGTCAGCGACCGATGGCGAGTTGATCAGTCTCGCTTCGCGCGGTGATCAGCAGGCGTTCGGCACCCTCTTCGACCGTCACGCTGAGGTCGTTGCGCGGTACGCGTGGGCGTTTCGTCCTGATGCCGCTGATGTTCAGGATTTGGTGCAGGAAACGTTCTCGACCGCGTGGGCTAACCGCGCGAGCGTGAGCATCGTCGATTCATCCCTACTGCCGTGGTTGCTGGCGGTGTGCCGCAACCATGCCAGGAACCTCGCGCGTAAGCGGGCGAAGGAGGCTCATCTCGAGTTGCCTGCTGACTTCGCTCATCCCGCAGAGCGGGAGCACCTGGGGGAAAGGGAGCGACTGCGGTGGGTGATGTCTGAGATTGAGAAGCTCGGTGACATCGACCGGCGGATCTGTGAACTGTGTCTGATCGAAGGGGTTCCCTACAACAATGCCGCAGCCTCGGTCGGTGTCAGCCCGGCCGCGTTGGCTAAAAGGGTTGAGCGGATCCGGGTGAAGCTGAGAAGGGCGGTGATGGAGTCATGAACTCTCCGGCGTTTGAAGGGCCGCCGACCGGCGATGAGATGCAACATCTACTCAATGCTGCACGGGCGAATGTCCTCGTCGAGATTTCAGCGAAGCCTAGCGCTCGAAGAACTCGCTGGGCGGTGACTGGTTTTGTCGCTGCAGTGCTGGCTTTCTCCGCGGCCGGTGGGGCCGTTGCGACCGGGATGCTCAACAGTGGCGCTGTCATCAGCGAGTCGACAACACTCGCGGTGCCGGTGCCGGCGTTCACGCCTACAGACCTCATCGTCACCTTCACTTGTCTCACGCCCGGTAGCTTCACGATGATCGTCTCGGACCATCCCAACGACCCGACACACGTGGCGTGCGACCACCCGGGCCACCCGTCGACCCTGACTTCTGAATTCCACGTCACCGGCCCTGCCCGCGCTCGAACAGTCTCGATAGCGGCCTCACCTGGTGGAACGTACTCGATAGACGCAGAATATGTCGTACGCGCCCGGTTCGACTACCCGACCAACGCAGCCGGGGAAACCTTCGGCATGCCCGAGTCGAACGCCACCAACCTCCCCGACCTTCGCTTCGTCGTTGGAGAAGACGATCACGGCAAACCGGTTCAGGGTTACATCCGATCTGCAGAGATACTCGCGCCAGCGCCGTCGGGTCTCGGCAGCAACTTGAACTGGCTAGCCCACCAACACGAGATCTACCCGCACGGTCAGCCGTTGCCCATGTACGCCAGTGACGGAACCAGCTACGTGGGCACGTACTGGCTCTACCGATGAAAAGGGACCCACTTCGCCAGATGCGTAAGATCAGCTTGCTCACCGTCACCGCAGTACTCGCCGTAGCACTTTCCGCCTGTGCCGGGCCGCACCTGAGCCAAGACAAGCCGGATTCAAACGGCACGGCCTCGTCGATTCCACACCCGAAAGTCCCGCCGCTCACAGACGAGCAAGCGGCGAAGCAGGCGGCATCAGATCAGCAGAATCGAGATGATCTGTTCCACACCCAATTTCCCGCCCAGCCGCTTCCGGCATACCAGTTCGAGAAGTTCGTCTCGCCCGATCAGTGGGCAGCCGCCGTTGCGTCTTGCCTCACCCGCGCGGGCTACCAAGCTGTCGTCTCAGCGGACCAGGGGATTGAAACTTCCGGCGTGGCATCCGATGACCTGGCGCGGGAAACCGCTCAATACGTCTGCCAATCGGCCACACCGCTCGGACCTCGCTACAACACCCCGTTGAACAGATCTCAACTCGAATACCTCTACCGGTACGACACCGAAGTCCTCACTCTCTGCCTCGAGCAGGCGGGATACAAGGTAACCACCCCTCCGCCCCTCAAGAAATTCGTAGCCGACTACCGGACCAACGGCGGCGGATGGTCACCCTACGACAACGTCCACGCCGGCGCGCTGACCACGAGCATCAACGTGCAATGCCCCCAGAGGCCAGACCACCTCTACGGCTGAGCGCTCAAGAAGTAAAGCCCCGTCGGCGAGGACAGCCCCGTCGCACCGCCCGTGACTGCTCGCGGATGCACAACATCACCATTCGCGTCAAGCAACACGACCAGGAGATCATCGCAGCCGTGGGAGCGGCCGGCACAGGCAACTGCCTCCTCGCCGTCCGCACACCACCCCGGGAGATCATCCGGCCGTATTACGACCCCATCGCAGCACGGCCAGGCGAAACCGGCTGCGACCCAGATCTTTACCTCAATCCGCCGACCTGAGTCCGCCGGGCCCCGTCCCTTGAATCGTCATCAACACCCCTCGTGGCTCGACACGTAGTCCACTAATGGACAACCCAGCGCGCGACGTTAGTGCCCGATAGCGGACCCCTTAGCGGTACGCCATCAGGTAGCCGGTCGTAGTCCCTGGATGGGGAGTTCGCGCGTGTTGCCGTCGGATGTGGTGATCGTGATTGACCCGGTGAGGAGTGCTGTCTCGTCGTCGCTGGGCCACCATGCCGACCACCAACCGTTGTTCACGGTCGCGATGACATCTCGTCCGTCTTCGTGCATCGCAACGCCGGTGACGTTCCCCGACAGTGCTCATTACCTCACGGTATAAGAGCCGAGTCTCACGCCCCGAAGCCCGACCTCATCGCGCCCGCTGGAGGATCGGCTTACGGGCGTCGGGAGTTCCTGTAAGTGGAACTGGGTCATACGCTCAGGGCATGGATGGGGTCACCGGTGGAGCCGCGACGGTCGCTGCGATGTTGCTTGGGCTCGCCCTGGCAGTGGGCGCGCCGGTGCTGCTGTGGGCGCGCCTGAGTAACCCCGAGCGTGCTCGAGAGCACTGGCTGATCGCTAATGCTCACCCGGGTTGGACTGTAGCCGGGTACTCGTTCTCCGCTCTGGTTGCGATAGGCACAGGCGTGACGGCGACGCTGATCGCTGTGTACAAGTTCCCCTTCATGTGGACCGTGACGGCACTGGCGATAAGCGCCCTCGCCAGCCTCGCGATCTCGATACATGGGTCGATCGGTCCGATTCCGCCGGGAGAAGACGTAAACGAGTGATGACCATCGAGGCACGGGTCTCTACCCGATCCCGTAGCGTTCCAGATTTCGCTCAGTCCTCTTCGGGTCGAGCCTTCGCGTGAAATGCCGGGTGGTCAGAATGCACCCACATTCTTCTGAACGTGTAGATATTCGCGCCGAAAACAATCAAAAGCGCGACGAGCATCAGCCACTTCAGCTGCCAATCGAAGATCAGGTTGGCGATCATGACAACAATCGACGCGATCAGGGCTGCGAGCAGGATCCAGAACAAGGGAGGGTGCCTCAGCAGCTTCATTGCCACAGTCTGCTCTGCGTCATGCCCGTGGCGCGAGGGGTATATAGACACGCTGTTCAGCCGACGGGAGGCCTACTCCGGTATTTCCGAATCAGGAGCGCCGTCACGCCGATCAGCGCGCCGGTCGTGCCGCCCACGGCGCCCGGCCAGTTTCTGGAGATGACTCCGAGTATTACTGCGAATAAGACGCCGCTTGGAATCACGATCGCCAAATCACGCGGCCGGTTCATATTGTCATATTGCCACTCAGACGGCCTCGCTCTCTCAGTCGAGCCCCGCGACCGAGTGGGCAAATTCGACTGCTTCGCGGCGGTGTTCTGTCATCGCGCGATGGCCGCCTCAGCTATACGTAGAGGGATCCCTTATCGCTTCCTAGTTGGCAAGGGGGAACGGCCCATCGATCATCTGAAGGCCGACGAACGGATAGCGCGGAAGCTCCCCGCATGCGACCATCACGCTGTGCGTCTCGGAAAGGATTAGCGTGCTCAATCCCTCGATCTATGCGCTCATCGTCTGCGGCGTCATCGCCGGAGGACTCATTGTGGCCGCCGCGCGAAACAAGGACCCCAAGGGCCAGCGCGTGATGCGTCTCGTTGGCACCGGGCTGGCTCTGCTCGTGGCGTTCGCTGCCCTGGCACTCGCTCTGACAGGCAGCTTCACGAAATGAGTCCAACGGGCGCTGAGACAGTAGGACGCGTCATCCGGCCCATCGCTCCCTCGGGTTTCATTCGGATGGCGCCCGCGAGCCAATCCCTTCACGGGCCGCCTTATGGCTCTGGCCGGATGGCATCTGTGAGACTCGGAGCATGGCGGAAAAGTGCGATCAGTGTTTGCGTGAGATCCGTCGCTCAAGCCACCCCACTGCAACGCGCACGCTCTGTGACAGCTGCTACTCGTCCTTCATGGGGCTTGCGGCCGGATACATGGCCGGGGGAACGATGGAGAATGCCATAAGCACCCAAGGTTGGTTCACGCGCCTCCGGAGCCGCCCTCGACCAAACAAATAGCGAAGCCCGGTGAAGCACGCTCTCACGATGAGCGGTCGCTTGGGTGCTTCGGTTTCCGGATGCGGTAGCCGTCTCACATGCAACGAGGACATCAGGGGCATGTCGGACGAGAAGACTTTAGCGATAGAGCAACGCGGGAGGTTCACTGTGCACGGCGCCCGTCAGCGAAGATGGCGCCTCCGAACGAGCTGAACGTTAGCCTCTGAGCGGGATCACTGACAGGGAGCGACACTATGAAGGCCATCAGAAGCATCCGCATCGTGCGGTGGTACTTCAAGACTCTGTTCGTCGTCGTCGCGTGGGCGCTCGGAGTCGTATTCACGGCAGGTTTGACAGCAGTCGGTACACCGGTCGCTGTCCGCAGTTGTCTGAGCGAAGTGTTCCTAATCGCAAGCGTCTTGGTCGGGGCGCGAGTATTCAGAGGATCGCGAGAAGTGCCCGTCGATCCCCCTCGCCCGTGGTGGAGGATGACGTCTCGACCTCGCCTGAGTCGCGCTCTCGGAATCTGTCTCGTTGTGCTCACGCTGACTTACCCAATTATCGGTATAGGCGCGACCGTTGGCCACGCAACATCGGTTCGCTTTGTTGAACACGAGACCATCGTCGGGATGATCGCTCGCTGCGCCAGCGCGGCGATCCTGGCGTTTCTGTACCTGAACTCCGCAGCGCGCCTGCGCAACGAGCCCAATTCCCCGGAGCAGGAAGTCAGACCCCTAAGCCACGTGAATTAGCTGCAGGGACGTGTATCAGCTGTTGGCCTCAAGCCGGTCCCTGCGACAGGCCGTGTGAGCGCGCGACCGGTAAGGGGTCGGCTTGCGGGCGGTTCTCATTTTCATTCCGGCAGTTACGGTTGCTCTTTGAGCTGTCTAGGTAGCACAATTTTGTGCTACCTTCGCAGGACAAACCGCGGAGTGGACCGCGGGCCCCGCAGGCTATTTTCAGGAGGCCAGAGCTGATGCTCCTACCCCGCGCATTCTATTCCTTGATGTCGCCGCTGCTGGCACCGGCGGTGTTCGGCCTATTCTTCTTCGTGTTGTCCTGGATGTATCCGAGAAGGATTGTTTCGCTTCCGGACTCGGGCCCGCGGGTCTCCTTTCTCGTCCGGGTGGGCATAGCTGGCTCGTTGGTCGTCGCCTTCATCGGGTGCGCGGTCAACGCGACCACGCCTGCCGATATGACCGGGTTCGAGGGGTGGTGGCGGCGCCCCGCGGCTCTCTTCACTGCTGCCCTCGTCGTGGCCGTGTCCGCGATCATTCTTCGCTTCGAGCTCCGCCCCACGGCGGCCCCTGCGGTCATCGCCCCCCGACGGCCCTGGAACACGTTTACCTCCCGTCCGTTGGTCTGGGTAAGCGGGATCATCGCATCCCTGCTAGCGCTGACCGCGGTCTGGCAGACGGTTATTGCTACGACGGCTCCCGAGGACGGGCAGTTCCTCGGCAATGTGCCGGCGTATTCGCCGCTGCCGATCTACATGATGTTCAACGGCCAGTTCGGGTACATCGCCGGGGTCGGCTGGCCCAACAACCTCGCCACCCTCGCCGCCCTCGGCTTCGCGGTCCTCGTGCTGGTCATGACACTCCGGGCAGATGCGAACCGGCCGCTGCCGGATCGCGGGTTTTCCACAGCGGCAAGGTCAGCCCGCGAAATGACTGCCCGCCTCTTCGCGCTGCTGATCCTGGGCGGCCTGATCGTCACGTTGGGCGCTGTTTGGATGCACGCCGGAGAGATCGGCCAGATGAAGATCGCGATCAATGACGACTACGTCTCCAAAGACCACCTCGTCACCTTCGGCGGCAGCTACGACATGATCGCCTTCCCGCTGAACTATGGAGGCCGCCTGGTCCAGGGCCTCGGCGTCGCACTTCTACTCCGCATCGCAGTAGACACCGGGCGCGCCGCCGCCCGGCGCCGCCAGCAGCCCACAACACCGCCGACCGCCACCGACGACCTCTTCGCCGGACTGGAACGATGACAACCCCCGTCATCCGCTCCGCTGAGGAGATCACCCAGCTTTTCCGCGGCGCCATCCGAGCCGGCCAGCTCGGCGACGGCGAACGGCTACCCACCGTGCGCCAAACCGCACGCGACTTCCACATCGCCCAAGCCACCGCCGCGAAAGCCTACAAAACCCTCGAGCAAGAAGGCCTCGTCGTCACCCGAACCGCAGCAGGCACCCGAGTCGCACCAGGAGCATCCCGCGCACCACAAGCAGTCGTGCAACTCGCCCGTGCCCTAGCCGAGTCCGCCGACGCCGCCCAGATCACCGTCGACGACACCATCGCCATCATCAGAGCGGTCTGGGGCGCCGACGAGACCGCAAACCTACCCGGTTAAGTGTGCGGTAATGGCTCCTTTCGTGCGCGTAGCAGATCGGGCGGGTGGGTGATGCGTCATGAGTACTACGGTCGGCAGCGTGGACAGAGTTGGCATTCAAGCGCGTTTTTCGCCTGGTCCCTGGTGGGGCTTTAACGGAGTGGATCGCCTAGAACTGACGGCCGATCGGCTGACTGTGCACCACGTCCGGTTTACGCACCGAGTGCCCACCGTGTACGAGGTGAGTTCCATCGCGTTGGTCTCGGGCAGGATTCGAGCCGATAGACGAACCGGGCGCGACAAGTGGGTACACATGACGCTGAGACTCAACGCGTCAACCCGAACGTTCACTGGCCACGCCGTAGACGGTGAGCCCTTCCTCGCCGCGCTGATGCGCGAGATCGGCGAGCCGGCCGACGGCTAAACAACGGCGCCGAACGCACCTTGACGAATGACCTGCGGCTGAACGGGCACTGCTGGGTAGGGCGCGCCTATGCAGGATGGACGTGCTTGGCCGTGGTGGGCCATCTCACGACTTCATGGCGCGGTGACCCTCATGTCGTTCGGACCCATGGGCCTGCTGGTTTCGTTCGGCGTGCGGCATCACGGGCCGTCGTTGGTGAGCACCGTGATGCTCGCGATAATCGGAATCGGTATTGCCGCGGTGATTGTCGTGATCGTCTTGTCGGGTAGATGGGCGAGGCGCTACGGCGTGAAGGGTCTAATTCACCGCTAACGTACGCACCGGACGATACCGCGACGAGCATTCACGAGCGTTCAGGGATCCCCGACCGTACCAAGACGTCGCATGCGCCTCGCCGATAGGCTCAACGCCATGAGAGCGGTTTCGTCGAGGTGGGTTAGTGCCGTGCTGTTTGCCGCAGCGGTCGTGCTTGCGGGTGTCGGCGTCGTTCTCTTGGTGTGGCCTTCGCCGAGCTCTTTCGGCTGGTTCGCTGTCGAGCCCGACACCTCTTTTGGCTTCGTAGGCGGAGTGCAACTGGTAGGTCCCATGACGGTGTGGGGGTGGGCGCTCATCGGTGTATCGGCAATTGTCATTGCGGGCGTCAGCGGCTGGTTGCTCGGTCGGCGCTACCAGAGGCGGCAGTCGATCAACTTCGGCTTCGTCGGCGGCGCCCGGCCCTGAGCTCATACCCACCGAAACCACCCGGCGAAGTAGTTGCTGCGCAACTTGGCGTCCAAGGCGCACGGTTTCCAGCGCTGAGGTGGATCCTCACCGGTGGAAGTTGGTCGTCGGCTACTCTCTGAGTTGGCAGCAGGCGGCGGATTGGTTTGCTTTGAAAAATGCGGCGTGGGGACTGTACGGGCTTGGGGTGGTGGCGGTTCTATTGGCCATCACAAGTGGCGAGATCGGCTTCATACCGAAGCTGCTGCTCTCGGCTGTGACTTTTCTTGTCGGTGCTCTCGTCGCAGCGATACAAAGCCGGCCGCATGGTTCGGGCCGAGTGGAAGATACCGCGCAGAGCCGACAGTGATCATTCCGCGGCGACCACTCGCGGTTGAGGGTGCTGCGTGTCGGTAAGCGGTGCGAGGGATCGACGGCGGGCGATATGGGTCGTCGCGGTAGTTGCTGGTTTGTTGCTGTTGTACGGAGCTGCGGGTGTCTTGTTCTCCGTCGGATCAGCGGTCAAGGGCTCGTGTTACAACGAGGGGCCGCCGGTGCCATCGATTGCTTTTCTCCCGGACGAGCACCCGCTCGTCTCCGACACGCTCAGCTGGTGGCCGCTTGGACGCCGCTGCGAGTACGACCGTCGCGACGGCCGTGGAACGGTCACGACTCAGAGTGGGGATTGGTGGTCAACGGCAGCGATTTACGGGAGCATCGCGCTGGGGGCAGCCGGCCTCATTCTCGTTGCGCGCAAGCGCTCGCGCGCCTCATCTGCTGACGTCGCCCGGTGAGGGATCCCTTATCGAATCCGACTGATCTAGAGCGCCTGGCCTTGGGCCGCGCGGACGTGTGTAAGCCGAGCACTTGACGTAAGGGAAGGTAATCACTGCGACCAATACGGTCGAGTCAGCCGGCGCAGGGTGATTGTGAGGGCGAGGCAAGCACCCGTCAGCAGCGGCGAAACCATAGCCATCAACCAAGTCAGATCATCGAATGGGGGGAAAACTGTCGAGTCGAATCCGCCCGAAGCTTCGGACCGAGTTCCGAAGTAGTCGCTTTGGACTTCGGAAAGGATGGCGAGCACGACCGAACCCGCAAAGAGCAGCGCTGCAACTACCACGGCGAACCCCGACACGTGGCGCAGGGCGCCGCGATGCCGGCTGGGCAGCATTACCATCCCATCGACTCGCGTCATGACCGCCCCGTCGCTCGCGTTCTCAACCACGATGGGAGCATAGCGATCTAAGTCAGGCACCAAAGCGACGCGCCGCATCTCCCTAAGCAGACCGACACTTGTATGGGTCGGTTGTTAGCGCTTGGAAGTCGCGTTACGAAGTCTCTGTCACTTCATCATCGATGGACTGGAGTTGACGAAAGAGTTCGTCCTTCTCAGCGACAACCTTCTCCAGTTTCGCGTCCAGCTTGTTCAATATCAGGCTCGACAACCCACTCGACATCGGGCCAGGCGACCTCATTGCACTGAGGAGCAGATCATCCCTACGCGCGGAAAGCGAATTCCATTCCGCCGCATTCTCCCGGATCGCTCGCACCACATCCTCACGCGAGAGACGAAAGTCCGGGCCAACCGACATGGACCCACCATAAGACCGGGAGCCGCGCTCCGCACAGTGTCGCTGACGCCCCTTCAGCACTGCCCGAAACGTTGTCGACGCACTGGGACCCTGTGCGTGCGTCGCCGTGCAATATCTCGACTTACGCCCCGTCTGCTCGGTGTTGTCTCAACACCCGGAAAAGGGCTCGACCGGTCACAAAAGCCGAGACGCACGCATAGAGGAGAAATCAGACGAGGATCGTGAGAGCAACGTGATGCCCCCGGTTGTGATCTCCGGCGATGGGGAGTGCGGGGTCTACCCAACCATTTTGGCCGCCTGTCAGGCCGTGGAGGCGACGGACGTCAACGATGACCTGTACGAGGCATTTGACTCAGAAGCGCATCGACTTCAGCTCGTGACTTCGGGTGACCGCGTTTCTATCGAGCAGCCGCCAAAGTCATCTCCACAACCAGCCATGCTAGAGCTCCGACTAAGGGACCGTATTCGCGAGCTTGGCGCTGACCGCGTCGGAATGGCGTCGGAATGGCCGATCTGGAAGGCGCCTCCCTCCCCGCAATGCTTGAGGCGTTAGGCACGTTTCAGCGAGGTCCCGCGCGGAATCAGGGTGGGCGCCAGACCTGCTCTTCGTGGCGCCCGTTCTGGCAGGGTGGAATCGACGTACGAGGAAGAAGATGATCGGAGAGATGGCAACTTAGGAAGGGGCAGCGAAACTCATGTCTTCGAACGAGGTAATTGTCCTCTTCTCACAGGATGAAGCACTCGTGCTCCTCGAGTGGCTGGCGCAGCTCAACGAAACGCGGGATTAATTCACGGCGGAAAACAGGGTCTTGTGGGATTTGGAGCAACGCTTGAATCGCACGTGGATGTTCTCATGTCGTGCTCGTATGCGGCCGAACTCGAGACAGCGCGCAAAAGGATCATGGCTCACCACACCGAGGGCCCTTCAGCTGACAGTTAGACGATGCCTTCGCTTTTGCCGCGGCAAAGCTAGTGGAGATTCCGTTGAACATCCCACCACCATGGTCCGCAAATTCTGCACACTTCGCTGAACGTGGCAACGGCGGTGATTTGCGGGAGCATAGCGATACGACCGCCGGCCTCATTCCCATCGGGCGCAATCGACCGCACGTCTCATCTGCGCAAGAAGCCCGTTGACCGATCCCTGAGCGGACGCTGTCTGCGGTTGCCGTGGCCGTGCTCTCGGTCACTCTGCTGACCGCTGTGCAGCTGGCGGGTAGTACGCCGGTCGGAGTACGAGACCCGCAGCCCGGTTTCCAGGGTGTCCCATTCCCGCGCTCAGGTGCCGAAGCACTGGCCGTCGGTCTTGGGCTCCCCGTTTGGGGTCTCCTGCCAGCTGATCTGAGCCCAATACTCTCGTGCCAACAACCACACGAGGGGGCCACGTGAATCTGAAGAAATCTGCCATCATCGCCTTGGCGGTGCTGCTGTTGGGGTCAACCGCAACTCCAGCATTCGCTGACGACGACCCGTCGGCTCCACCGTCAACCACATCCGACGCACCGGATGTCTCCACAATGGCGGTACCGGCTGACTCGCAAGGACTCGCAACCGAATCGCAAGCGTCGGATGCGTCATCTCCGACCGTCATCACATCGACACCGTCGCTGGGTGCGCCGTGCGGGTCGGCGCCACTGAGCGCAGGTGTCAACATCTGTATCCCCGCCCAGGACTCCGCCAGCGCGCAAGCTTCGGCTCGAGCAGCAATCAACGCCGGCGCATCGGCGGCGCCGGAGGGCACTGAAGGAGCCCTCCGGCGGGTCTCCCAGGCCAAGGTGGCGGCCCAGCCGACCGCATTGAAAACTGCGGCGGCTCCCGCCGATTTCGTCGAAAGCCCGCTCAAACCGGCGAAGTTCAAGTCGGCGCCGTACTTCTGCTTCCAGAACTGGGGAGAAGTCCAGAAACGCCGCTTCGAACAGTGCGAAGGCTGGGAAGCCAACGTCAGCCTCGTCCGATACGTCGACGACGTACCGGAGATCACCGGAACCGCGCGACTTGAAATCATCAACTACGCGTACACGTTCAAGAGTCTCGGCCAGTACAACGAGCAGATCGAGGTTGACTTCATCAGCGGGACCGGCGACGCCGCGAACGGCCTACATGTTACCGGGATCGTCTTCGGCGGCCGGGTGTACAACGAAGATGAAGTCGTTAGCGAGGACATGACCGTGAGCCATCCGATCAAAGCCCAGAAAGCGCTGCAGCCTGACGACGTGCTCGCCCCCGGGGTGATCAGCACCGGATTCGGACTCTGGTCGTTGCATCTGCAATCGCCCGGGTACAACGAGGGCTACCTGAACAGCCCGCAGTTTACCTTCCGATGCGACAACACGTTGAAGAAGCAGAGCGCAGGCTGCGTCACCCCGGACTACGTCCCGGGCATGTTCGTACCGGACGTGAACACCTGGACCCACCACCTGGCGTTGGCGTCAGCGTCGGGCCTCCGCGGGTTCAGCGAAGCGTTACCGATCCACTTCCTCCAAGACCAGGCAGCGCAGAGTCGCAACAGGAAACAGGCATGCAAGGGCAACAACCTGCCCGCACCGGCCGGCTACACCTGCGACGAGTATCCGTTCGCGTCGGTCTATGAGGGGGCTAACTCCACCGCAGCCAAGGCGGCAGGTCCACGTTCATTCGCCGGTTGCTACTTCGCGGACTCCGAAAGCTTCGGACTGGACGGGTTCAGCCACTGCATGATCAACGGCGTGGAGAACACCGCCGGTGGTCACTCCACTGCGACCTTCTACCTCAAGCAGCGGATTATCGACGGAGACGGCTTCTACGTCATCCTCGGCGAGTAATGCGGTTCAGGCGCTCCCCGCTGACCGAAAATTCGGGTCGGCTGGGGGCGCCTCCCATGTCTGGATCAGGTAGCTGCTGGGCTTCCGGTTGCGTTCGTCTGCCGGCCAGTAAGACACCCGCACCCGGTAGGAACCAGCCCCACCGGCGGCCAGGTTGATGTCGTCCAACTCTTCGGGGTATGGGTCCTCGCATGTTTCGTCGCTGTCATGGTCGATGCCATGCACGTAGAGGTTTCCGCCCTTGGCTTGGACGCTCGCTTCTGCGACCCATGAAGCGTTTGAGACCAGCTGCGGGGCTTCTCCGTTCGATTCGACGGTGACATCCGCGAGCATCTCCACGTCCCCTGCACCGAAGACTGCGCCGGTTGCCGTCCTGGCGACATTCCCAAACCACGGGTCTGTCTGGCCTACCCCGCCAGGTTCTCTCCCGGGGGCTATGCCGTCCACTGAGAAGGATTTGTAAGGGATGTAAACCCGTCTTCTGACACTGATCGTTCCGCTCATGTTCCCCTGCCTTCTTGACGATCGAAGAGTATCGGCACTTCCGAAACGGTGACCAGGCTGCCACACGGAACGTCGCTAGGGGTGATTTGTGCGTCCGGCTCGAATCGGCACCTGGTACGGCATCCGCCGGGCGTGTTCTGCGCATGAAGCTGTCGTGAATGAGACAACAACACTGATTTCGTGACTCACGCGGCGATGGCCGGTACTCCGCCCCTCAGGTCTCTGACTGCCGTGGGGGATCCTGGCGCGTGCGGTGAGGGATCGGTCCGCGGATGGGCGGATTTGGCGGAGGGGGCGGCATCCGTTAGCCTGTACGGAGCCAAAGACCGTCGGTCATCGGTGTGCGCAGTAATGCGGATGTCGATCGAAGGCTTGCGAGAGCAAGCGCCTACGCAGGTGTACTGAACTTCTCGGGTCTCCCGAATCCAAGCTCCGTGCCTCTGCGCCGGAGCTTTTCTCATGAGCCGGCCGGTGTTCTGCGGCGCTCTCATCGCTCCCGCGCTGAGAGACGTAGACAAGAGGAGTACGCCATGGCGAACAAGGAAGCATCGGTCGCCGAGCTCACGGAGGCATTCCAGAGCTCGACCGCCGTCCTGCTGACCGAGTACCGCGGCCTCACCGTTGCCAAGCTCAAGCAGCTGCGCACCGAACTCCGTGAGGACGCCACCTACGCCGTGGTGAAGAACACGCTCACCAAGATCGCGGCGAACAACGCCGGCATCTCGTCGTTCGACGACGAGCTCGCCGGACCCTCCGCGATCGCCTTCGTGCACGGGGACCCCGTCGCCGTCGCGAAGACCCTGCGTGACTTCACCAAGGCAAACCCTCTCCTCGTGATCAAGGGCGGCTATTTCGATGGCAAGCCCCTGACCGCGGAAGAGGTGGGCAAGCTCGCCGACCTCGAGTCCCGTGAGGTGCTGCTGGCCAAGCTGGCCGGCGCCTTCAAGGCCTCGCTGTTCGGAGCCGCATATCTGTTCAACGCACCGCTGTCGAAGGCCGTTCGCACGGTCGACGCGTTGCGTGAGAAGCAGGAGTCCGCTGCGTAATCGCCCCGGCGATTCCCAAGCGGTGAGTACATCTAGAAATCAAGGAGAAAATCATGGCAAAGCTGTCAACTGAAGAGCTGCTCGAGCAGTTCAAGGGCCTGACCCTCATCGAGCTCTCCGAGTTCGTTAAGGCATTCGAGGAGACCTTCGAGGTCACCGCTGCTGCTCCGGTCGCCGTCGCGGCTGCCGGTGGCGCTGCTGCCGCCCCCGCCGAAGAGGTCGAGGAGAAGGATTCCTTCGACGTCGTCCTCGAGACGGTCGGCGACAAGAAGATCCAGGTCATCAAGGTCGTCCGCGAGCTCACCTCGCTCGGCCTCGGTGAGGCCAAGGCTGTCGTCGATGGAGCCCCCAAGGCCGTCATCGAAGGCGCCAACAAGGAGACCGCCGACAAGGCGAAGGCCGCGCTCGAAGAGGCCGGCGCCACCGTCACCCTCAAGTAGTCGATGCCCCGAAAGGGGTTCGATCACGCAGAGTGATTCAGCGCTGAAAGGGCGTCACCCCTCGGGGTGGCGCCCTTTCGTCATCTCGGGATCTAGCCCCCTCCGGCCAATCCCCGATTCAGGTATATAGCCAAGCTATGTAATAATGGATCAATGCCCGAACAGATCACCGAACTCAGCGTGCGCGACGCTTTGATCGCGCAGTCCCTCGTCGAGGTCGTCAGCGCCTCGAACCGCCTCACGCGCTATGCCGCCCGTGCCACGGGTGAGACCGAATCTCCGGCCGTCTGGCGGACCCTCGCCGTGCTCCGCACCTCCGGACCTCTCCGCATCGGAGAGCTCGCGGCCGAGTCGCGAGTGGCTCAGCCCACCATGACCAAGATCGTTCGCGGCCTCGCGGAGAGCGAGTGGGTGCTCCGCATCGCGGACCAAGAAGATGCCCGCGCGTGGCAGATCGCCATCACCGCGAAGGGCGAGAGGGCCTTTCAGACCTGGCGAGCCCGGCTCGGCGAGGCCATGCTCCCGCTGTTCTCCGACCTGACGGATGAGGAGATCGAGGTTCTCGCATCCGCTTCCGCCCTCGTTCACGCGCGGATCGCCGGGCAGCTCCTCACGGCCGGCGACTGATCGCCGACCCCGCGTCCCGCATCCGAATCCCCAGGAAAGCAGCACCATGAGTCACGGAAACACCAGCGGAGCATCGCTCCTCAAGCAGCCCAAGGCGGTGTGGGCGGTCGCCTTCGCGTGCGTCGTCGCCTTCATGGGCATCGGCCTGGTCGACCCCATCCTCCCCGCCATCGCCGCGGAGCTGAAGGCCAGCCCCACCGAGACCGAGTTCCTGTTCACCAGCTACCTGGTCATCACGGGCCTGGCCATGTTCTTCACCAGCTGGGTCTCGAGCCGGATCGGCGCCAAGAAGACCCTGCTCATCGGTCTCGCGGTCATCGTGGTGTTCGCCGCCGCCGCTGGCCTGTCGGGCGACGTCGGCACCATCATCGGCTTCCGCGCCGGCTGGGGCCTCGGCAACGCGCTGTTCATCTCCACGGCACTCGCGACCATCGTGGGCGCCGCGTCGGGCGGAACGAGCTCGGCAATCATCCTCTACGAGGCGGCCCTCGGCCTCGGCCTGGCCATCGGCCCGCTCGCGGGAGGCCTGCTGGGCAGCGTGAGCTGGCGCGGTCCGTTCTTCGGCACCGCGGTGCTCATGGCCATCGGCTTCGTCGCGATCGTCACGTTGCTGAAGACGTCGCCGGATGACGAGAAGCCCGCCCGCACCCCGCTGTCGGCGCCGTTCCGTGCTTTGGCGCGGCCGGCGCTGGCCATCCTCGCCGCCACCGCGGTGTTCTACAACTTCGGCTTCTTCGTGCTGCTCGCGTACACCCCCTTCGCCCTGGTGCCGCTCGGCATCTCGAGCGCCATCTCGCTCGGTCTGGTGTTCTTCGGCTGGGGAGTCGCAGTGGCGGTCTCGTCGGTGTGGCTCGCACCGCTTCTCACGGCACGGATGCGGCGCACGCGCGTCATCTGGACGATCCTCCCGATCCTCGCGGTCGACATGGTGGTGATCGCCCTCCTCATCCACTCCGCCGTCGGCATCATCATCGGCGTCGTCGTGGGCGGCCTCCTCCTCGGCATCATGAACACCGTCCTCACCGAGAGCGTCATGGAGGCCACCGACCTGCCGCGTTCGGTCGCCTCGAGTGCGTACTCGGGCGTCCGGTTCCTCGGCGGAGCGGTCGCGCCCCCCGTCGCCTCGCTGCTGGCCGCGAACATCGCCGAGCCCGCGCCGTTCATCGCCGGTGCCATCGCGTTCGTCGTCGCCGTCGTGATCGTCGTGCTCGGGCAGCGCAAGCTCGGGGCGATCGACGTCGAGGAGGCTCCCGTTGCTCAAGCGCAGGCCATCGGCCTCGGGGACGCGGCGTAGGGCGGTCCGGCCGCAGCGACCGAGGGCCGTCGGAGCCGCCGGCTGTTGGCGTCGCTGCCCGCTCTTCGGCTCGCTGCCCGTGATGCAGCACGGGCAGCGATCGCGAAGGTGGGCGGCGAGCGAGTATGCGCCTGCGATCGGCGGCCCCGTGCAGCAGCGGCGGACAGCCGGAAGCAGGCCGGCGGATGCGTCGGCGGGCGCGCCTAGGCTGATGGCATGAGCATGGGCGGTGGTCGCGGAGCGCAACTGAGGGCGTCGTCCGGCGCGCCGCAACGGGGCGGGGGCGGCCTCAACCGCGGCCCCATCGACATCGGAGCGCAGAAGGCGGCCAACGCCGAGGCACCGAAGATCGCCCACCTCGGGCGCCGCATCGCCGAGCTGTTCGCTCCGCACCGGGTGGCTCTCACCATCACGGTCGTGCTCGTGATCGCCTCGGCGGCGCTCGCCGTCATCCCGCCGCTGCTCACCCAGCGCGCGTTCGACGACGGCCTGTTCCCGCCCGCCGGACATCCCAACCTCCCCGTGCTCGGCTGGATCGTCACGGCGATGATCGTGGTCTTCGTCGTGAGCTCACTGTTGGGGGTGTGGCAGGCCTACCTCACCGCGACGGTCGGCAACAAGGTCATGGGGGCGCTGCGCGTGCGCCTGTTCAGCCACCTGCAGGCGATGGAGCTCGGCTTCTTCACGCGCACCAAGACCGGCATCATCCAGTCCCGCCTGCAGAACGACGTCGGCGGCGTGGCCGGCGTGCTGACCAACACCGTCTCGAGCGTGCTCGGCAACACCGTCACCGTCATCTCGGCCTTCGTCGCCATGATCATCCTCGACTGGCGCCTCACGATCGTCGCGATCGTCCTCATGCCGTTCATGGTCATCGCGCAACGGCGGGTGGGACAGGTGCGCGCCCGCATCGCCGGTCAGACGCAGGAGTCGCTCTCCGAGATGACCGCCATCACACAGGAGACGCTGAGCGTCAGCGGCATCCTGCTCTCCAAGTCCTTCGCCAGGCAGCAGACCGAGATCGGCCGCTACACCGACGAGAACCGCAACCAGATCACCCTGCAGGTACGCCAGGCGATGAGCGGCCAGTGGTTCTTCGCGCTCGTCAGCATCTTCCTCTCGAGCGTCCCCGCCATCGTCTACCTGCTCGCCGGCTACCTCGCCGTCGGGGGAGCGGAGACCATCACAGCGGGAACGATCGTCGCGTTCACCACCGTGCAGTCGCGCCTGCTGTTCCCGCTCATCGGCCTCATGCGCGTCGCGCTCGACCTGCAGACCTCGAGCGCCCTGTTCGCGCGCATCTTCGAGTACCTCGATCTCAAGCCCGCCATCACCGACCGGGCGGATGCCGTTCCCGTGCCGACCGATGCCGCTCTCGGTCGCGTCGAGTTCGACCACGTCTCGTTCTCCTACCCCGACGCCGACGGCGAGAAGCACCCCACCCTCGACGACGTGAGCTTCGCCATCGAGCCCGGCCAGTTCGCGGCCTTCGTCGGCCCGAGCGGCGCGGGCAAGACGACCGTGTCCTATCTCGTGCCGCGGCTCTACGACGCCACCTCCGGATCCGTGCGGTTCGCCGGCGTCGACGTGCGCGACATCGCCGCGCACGACCTCGTCGACCACATCGGCATCGTCAGCCAGGAGACCTACCTCTTCCACGCGACCATCGCCGAGAACCTGCGCTACGCCCGACCCGACGCGACGGATGCCGAGCTCGAGGCTGCGGCACGCGCGGCGAACATCCACGCGACCATCGCGAGCTTTCCCGAGGGGTACGACACCGTCGTGGGCGAGCGCGGCTATCGCCTCTCCGGCGGCGAGAAGCAGCGCATCGCGATCGCGCGCGTGCTGCTCAAGGACCCCGAGGTGCTCGTGCTCGACGAGGCGACGAGCGCCCTCGACACCATCTCCGAGCGCGTCGTGCAGACCGCCATCGACGACGCCGCACGAGGGCGAACGACGATCGCGATCGCGCACCGCCTCTCGACCATCATCGCGGCCGACGTCATCTTCGTCGTCGAGGCCGGTCGCATCGTCGAACAGGGCACGCACGCCGAGCTGCTCGTCTCGGGCGGCGTCTACGCCCAGCTCTACTCCGAGCAGGTCGGGCCGCACGCGGGCGCCCACGCCGAGAGTGCCTGACCTTTCGGCGAAGCCTGCCGAACCACCGGGTCTTCGGTCGGTGCCAGAATGATCTCTCGAGACTGCAAGGGGGGTCGAAGGTGCCAATACCCGATGAACGCAATCACATCGGCGCCTCGCCCGGCACGACTTTGGGCGAGGAAGTTTTCCGGCGCTTGTACGGAGCAATCCTCGACGGCACGCTGATCGGCGGTGAACGCGTGAGGGATGCCGACATCGCAGCCTGGCTGGGAGTCTCGCGCACGCCGGTGAGGGATGCGTTCGCCTCGCTCGAGCGCCTCGGTCTCATTGAGGTGGTGGCCAGCCGGTACACCGTTGTCACAGAGGTGACGGAGGACCTCATTGCGGCCACCCTGGAGTACACGGGCTACAGCGCTGGAATCGGCATGCACATGGCCGTCACGCGCATGACGGAGGCCGAGGCCAGGACCGCCGTACACATCCTCAGACGGATGCTCTCAGCCAGCGACGCGGATGATCGGCTCACGCTCTACGACGAGGCGCGTGCTCTGTATGGACACATCGCCGTCTTCGCACGCAACGATGTCTATCGGCGGGTTCTGAGCGAAGCGGGACTGGCCATGGAGCGCAACCTGCGCGAGCGCCGTCCGCTCATCGGCGGCGTCGAGTCGAGGGGACACGAGTATCGAGAGCTGATCGCTGCCATCGAGCGACGGGACGCCGCGGCAGCGGAAAGGTCCGTGAGACACCAGCACGAGATCCGCGATTGACGTGATCCTATGCTCGCATGCGCACAGATGTGACACGATGTACCGGTATATCGATGGCTGGGGATCGGCGTGGTTGATGTGAAACAACGCAGCGAGACGGGTGAGCAGGCGCGTCTCAGGGTGAGTCGACGCCGCTTCGGGGTGAGTATCCAATCGAAGCTGCTCATCATGTTGCTCGCGGTGAGCCTGGTGTCGGCGATCGTCGTCGGGGTCATCGGCTTCATCAACGGGCGCGACTCACTCCGAGCCTCGGCGTTCCACCAGCTCACCACGATCCGTGAGCTGCGTGGTGAGGAGATTCAGCGCGAGTTCTCCTCCCTTCAACTCGGTGTGCAGCTCGACTCACGCAATGCGAGCGCGGTAGATGCGACCACCGCGCTCGTCGATGGCTTCGCACAACTTCAATCGAGCACGCTGTCTGCAGATGATGAGTCGAAACTGAACGACTTCTACGCCGAGCAGTTCGTGCCTGCACTGGAGAAGCGGTCGGGCAACAGCTACTCGCCCGACGCATTCGTTCCCGCGACGCCGGCCGGCCGCTACCTTCAGGCGCACTACACCGATGGTCGGGCCTACGACGACTACGACGCCGGTCTCGCGCTGGACGACGCCGGCGACGGCAGCGCTTGGTCGGCGGCGAGCGCTCAGTACAATCCTTACTTCAAGGGCCTGGTGGACGATCTGGGCTACGAGGACGTGCTCGTGATGAACCGCGAAGGAGATGTCGTTTACAGCGCGTACAAGAGCGTCGACCTCGGAGTCTCCATGAAGGAGGAGCCGTACACGAACTCGGCGCTGACGCAGGCCTTCGATCAGGTGATGCGCAACGGCTCACTCGACGAGGTCGTCACCACCGATTTCGAACGCTACCTGCCCTCGCTGAACGTGCCGACGGCCTGGGTGGTCTCGCCGGTGGGATCGGCGACCAACATCGTCGGAGCCATGGCAGTGCAGATCCCCATCACCCAGATCAATTCGGTCATGACGGGTAACGAGAAGTGGTCGGCTCAGGGCCTCGGCACGACCGGCGAGGTCTACCTCGCGGGTCCTGACAAGACGATGCGGAGTGTATCGCGCCTGCTGACGGAGCACCCGAAGCGATATGCCGCTACGGTCGTCGACAACGGCACCTCCCCCGCAGTCGCCAAGCGCATCGTCGCCGTCAAGGGAACGGTCGAGCTGCAGCCGGTCGATTTCGAAGGCACTCGGCGTGCGCTGCAGGGGAAGTCCGGCACGGCGATCACCGCCGACTACACCAGTAGCGACAGTTTGGTCGCGTACGCGCCACTCCAGATCGATGGATTGAATTGGGTGATCGTGGCTCACATGGACGCTGCCGAGGCGTTCGCCCCCGTCGACGAGTTCACCCGCAACCTCGTCATCTCGACGCTCGCGCTGCTCCTGATCGTCAGTATGCTCTCCCTCCTGCTCGCGCAGGTGTTCACGAGACCGGTCCGCCGCTTGGTGGACGCCGTGCGCGCGGTGGCGGCTGGCGATCTCACCGTGCGTGTTCCGGCCGTTGCCCACGATGAGTTCGGGGATCTCGGCCGGGCATTCAACGACATGAGCGCCAGCCTGCGAACCAAGCAGGACCTGATCGACGAGCAGCGCACCGAGAATGAGAAACTTCTGCTCACGCTCATGCCGGAGTCGATGGCGAAACGCTATCGAGAAGGTGAGGAGGTCATTTCCGAGCAGCACGACGACGTCGCCGTGGTGTTCGCCGAACTCGTCGGGTTCGACGAGTATGTGGCGGCGCTTTCCAGCACGGAGGAGATGGCGGCGTTGAACACGCTCGTCCGCGGCTTCGACGAAGCGGCGGACCGCACTGGGGTCGAGAAGGTCCGCACCCTCCGCGGCGGTTACCTCGCCAGCTCGGGTCTGATCGTTCCCCGGGTTGACAACGCCCGCCGGGCGGTCGAGTTCGCTTTGGAGATGCGCCGGGTCGTCGAGCGCTTCAATGCCGCTCACGACACTCGACTGGATCTCCGCGCCGGCGTGGACATGGGTCCCGTGACGAGCGGGCTGGTGGGTCGAACAAGTCTGGCCTACGACCTGTGGGGTGATGCCGTGAGTCTGGCCTACGCCGTGCGCGGCGCCACGACCGAGCCCGGCGTCTACGTGAGCCAGGCCGTCCGTGATCGGTTGGCCGACTCGATTGAGATCGTCGCTGCCGGCGCAATCGACACCACCGCGGGTCAGCAGCAGGTGTGGCGGGTCACGGGGACGTCGCGATGATCGACGTCCTGAAGAGCGGGTGGATCGGTTGGGCGATCGGGATCGGTATCGGAGTCCCCCTGCTGCTGGTCGTGCTGACGGAGGTCCTCGGCGCTCTGACGCGAAGGGGCAGCGCGGCAGCCAAGCCGGTTCGTCTGCTTCGCAACTGGGTCGTCCCCACCGCCGGCCTGTTCGCCCTGCTCGCCTTCGCGCTCCAATCTCCCTCCGACCAGGTGTGGGTCAAGATCGTCGCGACGCTGCTCGGATTCCTCCTCATCCTGCTGGTCCTCGGCGCTTTCAACGTGGCTCTGTTCGCCAACGCCGAGGAGGGCAGCTGGCGGGAGCGGATCCCGTCGATCTTCGTGGACATCGCGCGGCTCGCCCTTATCGTCGTCGGCCTCGCCATCCTGTTCTCCTGGGTCTGGAGCGCAGACGTCGGGGGACTGATCGCCGCGCTGGGCGTGACCTCCATCGTGATCGGCTTGGCGTTGCAGAACGCCGTGGGCAGCGTCATCTCAGGTCTGCTTCTGTTGTTCGAGCAGCCGTTCAAACTGGGCGACTGGCTCAACACCGGTAGCGTTCAAGGCCAAGTCATCGAGGTCAATTGGCGTGCAGTCCACATCGACACCGGGGCCGGCATCCAGATCGTGCCGAACGCGTCGCTCGCCGGGGCTTCTTTCACCAACCTCAGCCTGCCGACCGGGGCCTTTCATGCGGGGTTGACCGTGAGCTTCACTACCGACGACCCCCCGCATATCGTCATCGAGACGTTGCTGGACGTCGCCAGAAGCCTGCCGATGCTCGCGGACGGCGCGACGCCACACGCTGCATACCTCGGATCGGCGAAGTACAGCGTCGACCTCCCTGTGCGCGGCCCCTCCGCTGTTGACTCGGCCAGCAGTCTCTATTTGGCTTGGCTGTGGTACGCAGCCCGAAGGCGCGGGCTCGCATTGGATGGCGACTCCACCGATCCGATCGCCGAGCCCGGACGGCTCGAGGCTGCCGTCGGCCACCTCTCGTCCAGCTATGGACTCTCGGAGGACGACGTTGCGATGATCACCGCGGCCAGCCGGCTCGAGCGGTTCGGCACGGGAGAGATCGTGCAAACCCCCGGAACCATTCCCGACGCGATGCGATTCATCGTCGACGGACACCTGCACTTGTGGGCTCCGGTTCACGGCGGCCGGGTGGATGTGCTGACGATCGACGCGGACGACTACGTCGGCCAGAGCGTGCTGACGAGGGAGGGGTCTCTTGTCGGTGCGAGCGCCGCAACGGTGACCACTCTGCTCGTGATTCCGCTCGAAGCCATCGATGCATTGGTGCGACGGCACCCACGACTCGCCCGGCGAATCGGGCAGAGCATGGAGAACCGCCAGAGGGCGACCCACGAGGCGCTCGCGGCTGCCGGCATCGCTCGCACGAATCTGCCAGAAGGATAGGCTGGCCGGATGGTCACTCTCCGCTGTTGTCGTCGCTAGACCCCCGCGACCATTCATCAGCCCGCCGTGCGACGAAGCCGGCGAAACACACGTAAGGACACCATCCGTGCACTACGCCGAGTCCATCACCGATCTCATCGGCAACACCCCGCTCGTCAAGCTCACTCACGTCACCGACGGCATCGCCGCGACAGTGCTCGTGAAGCTCGAGTACTTCAACCCGGGCGGCTCGGCGAAGGACCGCATCGCCGAGCGCATCATCGACGCGGCCGAGCGCGAGGGCAAGCTGAAGCCCGGCGGCACCATCGTGGAGCCGACCTCGGGCAACACCGGTGTGGGCCTTGCGCTCGTCGCCCAGCAGCGCGGCTACCGCTGCGTGTTCGTCTGCCCCGACAAGGTCGGCGAGGACAAGCGCAACGTGCTGACGGCGTACGGCGCCGAGGTCGTCGTGACGCCCACATCCGTCGCCCCCGACAGCCCCGAGTCGTACTACAGCGTCTCCGACCGGCTCGCGCGCGAGATTCCGGGTGCGTTCAAGCCCGACCAGTACTCCAACCCGAACGGCCCGCTGAGCCACTACGAGACGACGGGACCCGAGATCTGGCGCGACACGGATGGCCGCATCACCCACTTCGTCGCTGGCGTGGGCACGGGAGGAACCATCACGGGAACGGGCCGCTTCCTGCGCGAGCAGTCCGACACCGTGCGCATCATCGGCGCCGACCCCGAGGGCTCGGTCTACTCGGGCGGCACCGGTCGTCCCTACCTCGTCGAGGGCGTGGGCGAGGACTTCTGGCCGAGCGCGTACGACCCATCCGTCCCGCACGAGATCATCGCGGTGACGGATGCCGACTCGTTCGCCATGACGCGGCGCCTCGCCCAGGAGGAGGGCATCCTCGTCGGCGGCTCGAGCGGCATGGCCGTGGTCGCCGCGCTCGAGGCGGCCCGCGACCTGCCCGCGGATGCCGTCGTCGTCGTGCTGCTGCCCGACGGGGGCCGCGGCTACCTCGCCAAGATCTTCAACGACAAGTGGCTGCGCAGCTACGGCTTCAGCAACGCGCCGAGCGGGCACACCGTGGCGAACCTCCTCGGCGCCAAGGCCGACCGCACGCCCGCCCTCGTCTACGCCCACCCCGATGACACGGTGCGCGACGCCATCGACCGCATGACGGATACGGGCGTGTCCCAGCTGCTGGTGCTCTCCGCCGAGCCGCCCGTCGTGCTCGGCGAGGTGAGCGGCGCGATCCACGACGAGGAACTCATGGAGCTGGTGTTCTCCGGGCAGGTGAACCTCGCCGACAAGGTGGGCGCCCTGGCCGGGCGGCCCCTTCCGCTCATCGGCGTCAACGAGCCGGTCGCGACCGCTCGCGCGGCCTTCGCGACGGATGCGGCGATGCTCGTGACCGACGGCGGCAAGGTGCTGGGCGTCATCACGCGCTCCGACCTGCTCAGCTACCTCGGCGCCTGACCGCCACCCCTCCGTTCCACCCGTTCCGATCCTCTTGGAGTCGACGTCATGACCACCTCCGACCGTTTCGCCACCCGCGCCATCCACGCCGGGCAGAGCTTCGACCCGACCACTGGCGCGGTCATCCCGCCCATCTACCAGTCGTCCACCTTCGTACAGGACGGCATCGGAGGCCTGCGCGGCGGCTACGAGTACGCGCGCGCCGGCAACCCGACTCGCACGGCGCTCGAGACCCAGCTCGCCGCCCTCGAGGGAGGAGCCCACGGGCTCTCGTTCTCGTCCGGACTCGCTGCCGAGGACTCGCTCCTGCGGGCGGTTCTGAAACCGGGCGATCACGTCGTCATGGGCAACGACGTCTACGGGGGCACCTACCGGCTGATCAACCGCATCCATGGAGCGTGGGGCATCCGCAACACCCCCGTCGACACTACGGACCTCGCGGCGGTGCGGGACGCGGTGAAGGCCGAGGCCACCCGCATCCTATGGATCGAGACGCCGTCCAACCCCCTCATGACCGTGAGCGACATCACCGCGCTCGCGGAGATCGGCCACGATGCGCGCCTCATCGTCGTGGTCGACAACACCTTCGCCTCCCCGGCTCTGCAGCAGCCGCTGAGCCTCGGGGCGGATGTCGTGGTCCACTCGACCACCAAGTACATCGGGGGTCATTCCGACGTCATCGGCGGCGCGCTCGTCATCAACGACGACGAGCTGCACGAGAAGGCCAAGTTCATCCAGTTCGCCGCCGGTCCCGTCTCGGCGCCGATGGACGCCTTCCTCACCACGCGAGGCATCAAGACGTTGGCCGTGCGGATGGAGCGTCATTCGCAGAATGCCCTCGCGATCGCCGAGCACCTCGTCGGCCACGCCGCACTCGACACCGTGCTCTACCCCGGCCTGCCGGATCACCCGGGCCACGAGCTCGCTGCGCGCCAGATGGTCGGAGGCTTCGGCGGAATGATCTCGCTCTCGCTCTCGGGCGGGGGAGCGGCAGCGCGACGGTTCGCCGAGTCGCTCGAGGTGTTCTCGCTCGCGGAGTCGCTCGGCGGAGTGGA
This sequence comes from Orlajensenia flava, assembly GCF_004801905.1. Lineage (GTDB taxonomy): Bacteria > Actinomycetota > Actinomycetes > Actinomycetales > Microbacteriaceae > Orlajensenia > Orlajensenia flava. The sequence continues at coordinate 417,876 of NZ_SSSN01000005.1, forward strand.
ATCGCTCGTCAACTACCCGTCGGAGATGACGCACGCCTCCGTGCGCGGCACCGAGCTCGAGGTGTCGGAGAGCATCGTGCGTCTCTCGGTGGGTATCGAGGACGTCGCGGACCTCATCGACGACGTCGATCGGGCGCTGGCTCGCGCCTGACCATGCGGGCCGCTGCGGTCGACCCGGCGGCGGCGCAACTCTGACGGCGCGGCGGCCGATCAGGCGCGGACGAGCCTGACGACGGGGATCTCGCGCTCGATCTTGGCCTGGTGTTCGGCGAAGAATCCTGCGCGGTCGACCACGGATGACCACACCTGGTCGTGTTCCTCCCCATCGATGATCTCGGCGGTCGCCTCGTAGGTCTCCTCCGGCGCCTCGACACGAACATGCGGCTCGGCTTCGATGTTCAGGTACCAGTCGGGGTCGTCGGGCGCGGCGTTCGCCGACGCCACCACCAGGATGCCGCCGCTCTCCTCGTCGGGGAGGAAGAAGACGGGTGTGGTGCGCGGTTCCCCCGTGACCCGCCCGGTCGTCGTCAGCAGGACGAGTCGGTCGCGGTGCATGCCGGTGACCTCTCCGCCCGCGCGGTACTGCTCGATGACCCGCTGGTTGATCTCTGCCATGTCCATGGCTCCATCGTGGCCCGGGCACGCCGCGTGCGACAGGGGGTGGCGTGCGCGTTGTCCCGTGTGGGCGGGTGGCTGTACAACTGGAGACATGAGCGACATCAACGACTGGATGGAGCGCTACCTGCGCGCATGGGATTCCAACGATCCCGCCGACATCCGTGCCCTGTTCACCGAAGACGCCGAGTACTACACGTTGCCGGGGCGCCGGCCCAAGCGCGGGGCGGATGCGATCGCGGAGTGGTGGGAGGAGGCGCGCGATGAGCCGGGCGACTACACCTTCCGGTGGGAGACCATCGCCTCGACGCCCGCGCGTGCCGTCATCCAGGGCTACACGGGCTATCACGAGCGCAGCAGCTTCCACAACCTGTGGGTGATCGACCTCGAACCCGACGGTCGCGCCAGCCGGTTCACCGAGTGGTGGGTCGAGGTGCCGGAGGGTGCGGATGCGACGCCGGAGCCGGGCGAGGATCAGTAGCGCCCAGCGATGGCAGGAAAGCGATGAACAATGTCGTTCCTGCCAGTCGGCGGCGGCGATCGCCTCGGCCATAGTGGACGAGTGACCAACCCCGCCCGCACGTCCGCCTCGGCCCCGACGCCTTCATCGACATCGGCCTCGACGCCTCCATCGACACCGACGTCGATGCCAGCGGTCGGCCTGCCCGCGTCGGCGGAATCGACGCCCGCGGCGCCGCCCGCGCCGCTTCGGTCGGGATCGTTGGGGCTGGCGCGCGGCACGGCGCTCTATATCGCCGCCGTGCTGGGCACGGGCATCCTCGTGCTTCCCGGACTCGCCGCCTCCGTGGCCGGACCGGCCTCGATCATCGCCGTGGTCGCCGTCTTCCTGCTGTCGATCCCGCTTGCGGGCACGTTCGCGGCGCTGGCGTCCCGTTACCCCGACCCCGGCGGTGTCGCCAGCTACGTCCGTAAGGCCCTCGGGGGCACCGCCGCCCGCATGACGGGGTACTGGTTTTACTTCGGCGTCTGCGTCGGCGCCCCCGTCGTCGGGGTTCTCGGCGCGGAGTACGTCGTGGCGGTGCTCGGTGTCGACCACGCCGCCGTGGCGTGGGTGGGGCTGGCCATCCTCATCCCTCCCTTCATCACCAACATGTTCGGAGTGCGCATCTCGGGTGCCGCCCAGCTCGTCCTGACCGGGCTGCTGCTGGTGGTCGTCGTCATCGTGGTCGCCTTGAGCGTGCCCCAGGCGCAGTCGTCCAACTTCCAGCCCTTCCTCCCTCACGGGTGGGCGGGGGTCGGTACGGCCATCAGCCTGTTCCTCTGGGCGTTCGCGGGCTGGGAGGTCGGAACCCACATCGCGGGGGAGTTCCGCAACCCGCGTCGCGTCATTCCGCTCGCCACGGCCATCGCCGTGGTGGTCGTCGGTGCCGCCTACCTGGCCCTCCAGCTCGTGACGGTCGCGGTGCTCGGCGACCGCGCCTCCTCGAGCGCCGTCCCCCTGCTCGACCTCGTCGCCGGAACCGCGCCGGTGTACGGACGCATCATCATCGCGGTCATCGCGGCCATCGTCGTGCTCGGCGTGGTGAACGCCTACCTCGGCGCATTCGCGAAGCTCGGCGCATCCCTCGGGCGCGACGGCGACCTGCCGCACTGGTTCGCACGCGGCGTCGATGATGGCGCGATCGCCCGCCGCAGCCTCGCCCTCACCGCAGCGCTCTTCGCCGTGTACTACGCGCTGATGGTGGCGGCCCGCTTCGACCTCGAGGCGTTCATCCTCGTGCACACGTCGTGCATGGCGGCCATCTACGCCTTCGGCATGTTCGCGGCCGTGCGCATCCTCCGCACCTTCAGCCCGGGCTGGTGGATGGCGGTGGTGTCGAGCGTTCTCACGGTGGGCCTGCTCGTCCTCGCGGGCTGGCATCTCGTCATTCCGGCCGGCCTCGCGCTGGCAGCACTCGTCGTCACCCTCGTCAAGCGACTCCGAAAGGCGCCCACCCCGTGAGCACTCCCGTCCGCCGCATCGTCGACCTCAGCCACACCATCCGCGCCGGGCTCGTCACCTACCCCGGCCTTCCGGCCCCCACGATCACGCCGCACCTCACCCGAGAAGCCTCGCGGGCGGTCTATGCGTCGGGCACGGAGTTCGCCATGGACATCATCACGATGATCGGAAACACCGGTACCTATCTCGACAGCCCCTTTCACCGCTACGACGGCGGCGGCGACCTCGCGAGCCTCTCGCTCGACACGCTCGTCGACCTGCCGGCGCACGTCTTCCACCTCGACGAGGCGGCCGGGCGCGGCATCCCGGCATCCGTGTTCGACGGCCTCGACCTTGCCGACGCGGCCGCACTCCTGCACACCGGCTGGAGCAGGCATTTCGGTTCGGAGGACTACGCACACGGCGCTCCCTATCTCACCGAGGAGGGAGCGCAGCGTCTCGCCGAGGCGGGTGTCGCGCTGGTGGGCATCGATTCGCTCAACATCGACGACGTCGAGAGCGGCGGTCGCCGGCCGGCGCACTCGCTGCTGCTCGCAGCCGGCATCCACGTGGTCGAACACCTCACCGGCCTTGACGCCCTCCCGGTCACCGGTGCGCGCTTCACCGCCGTACCGCCCAAGGTGGAGGACTTCGGAACCTTCCCCGTGCGCGCCTTCGCTGTCATCTCCTAGACGGGTCAAGGGGGTGCCGCTGCATCGCTCGCCGCGTCAGGATGGAGGGCATGACCGACATCCCCACCTACACCCTCAATGACGGCGAGAACCTCCCGGCCATCGGCCTCGGAACCTACGGATTGCGCGGCGACGCGGGCATCGCCTCGGTCGAGGCGGCCATCGCGTCGGGGTACCGCCTTCTCGACACCGCGCTCAACTACGAGAACGAGCGCGAGGTGGGGGAGGGGATGCGCCGGGCCGAGGTCGATCGCGGCGAGCTGCTGGTCACCACCAAGATCCCCGGCCGGCACCACGGCTACGACGAGACCATGGCCAGTTTCGCGGAGTCCCGCCAGAACCTCGGCGTCGATGTGGTGAACCTCTACCTCATCCATTGGCCGCTGCCCCGTGTGGACAAGTACGTCGACACGTGGAGGGCGATGATCGACCTGCGCGAGCAGGGACTCGTCCGGTCGATCGGCGTCAGCAACTTCACCATCGAGCACCTTCGGCGCCTCGACGACGAGACCGGCGTGCTCCCCTCCGTCAACCAGGTCGAGCTGCACCCGTACTTCCCGCAGACGCAACTCCGCGAGTTCCACGCTTCCAGCGGCATCCGCACCGAGAGCTGGAGTCCGCTCGGCAAGAGCAGCGAGCTACTCAGCGAGCCGGTCATCGTCGACCTGGCGGGCGCGTACGGGGTGACTCCCGTTCAGCTCGTGCTGCGCTGGCACACCCAGCTCGGCAGCATCCCCATCCCGAAGTCCGCGGATGCCGAGCGGCAGCGCGAGAATCTCGACATCTTCGGATTCACGATGACGGATGACGAGCTCGACGTCCTCTCCGATCTCGAGCGCGGCCGTCTCTGGGGCGGCGACCCCGAGACGAACGAGGAGTTCTAGGCTCCGAGCGTCCTAGGCTCGATCGGGTGAGCGCATCGACGGCGGACATCCGACCCGGGCTGCTGAGGCCGCCCCACCTGTGGGTGACCCTGGGCATGTGCGCGCTCATCGTGCTCGGTGCGTTCGAGGCGCTCGCCATCACGACGGCGATGCCCTTGATCGTCGTGGACCTCCACGGCAAGGACGCCTACGCGCTCGCGTTCGCGGCGCCTCTGGCCGCACAGGTCGTGGGGATGGTCATCGCGGGCGACTGGACCGATCGTCGCGGTCCGCGTGCTCCCCTCATCGCCGCCGCCGTCTCACTCGCGGCCGGCTTGGCCATAGCGGGGGCGTCATCGAACATGCCCGTCTTCATCGTGGGGCGCCTCGTGCAGGGACTCGGCAGTGGCGCCGTCACCATCCCCATCTACGTGCTGGTCGCGCGGCTCTACCCGCCGGAGCTCCGTCCGCGCATCTTCGCCGTGTTCGCCGCGTGCTGGGTGGTTCCGTCCCTCGTCGGACCATTCATCGCGGGAGCCGTAGCGCAGTCCGTCGGCTGGCGGTGGGTGTTCCTCGGCGTCATCGTGTTCGTCGCCGGCGCCCTCTGGGCGATCCTGGCCGCCCTCCGCGGTCGGGACACCGGTGAGACCGGTACGTCTACGCCATGGCATCCACTGCGTCTGGTCGTCTCGCTCGTCGCCGCGGCAGCTGTTCTCGGTCTCACCCTCTCGGCCGGCCTCGCGGATCCGTGGCGCGTGGTCGGGGCAGTCGCATCCGTCGTGGTGGCGTTGGCCGCGTTCCGCATGCTCGTGCCGCCGGGGACGATCAGGGCGGCACGCGGGCTGCCGACGGTCATCCTGGAGCGCGGGCTGTTCGCCGCAGCCTTCTTCGGCGCCGAGACCTACATCCCCTACCTCCTCGTCGATCGGCACGGCTTCTCCGTCGCCCTGGCCGGCCTCGCGCTGACCGTGTCGGGAGTCGCGTGGGCGAGCGGCTCCTACCTGCAGGGTCGGGTCGGAATGTCGAGCGTAGCGATCATCGGGTGGGGCAGCGCGGCGCTCACCTCGGGCATCGCCGTGGTGCTGGTCGCCGTCATCACGGCTGCACCGTGGCCGATCCTCTTCGTCGGCTGGGTCGTCGCGGCGACCGGAATGGGGTTCGGCTACCCCCGGCTGTCCGTCCTCACCCTCGAGTACTCCCCGGTGGCGGAGCAGGGCGCCAACACCTCGGCACTCTCGGTGGCGGATGCCTTGGGCGCGGCCGTGGCCCTCGCCCTCACGGCGATCTCGTCCGCCGCGGCGGGCGGCCTCGGCGCGGTGGGCAACGGATTCGCCGGAGCATTCATCGTGCCGACACTGTTCGGGGTGGCAGCGGTCGCCGTCGCCGGACGCGTCGGCCGACCGGTACGAACCGCTTGAGCTGGCGAGGCGTCGCCACATCGAGGCACGCCGGACGCCGGGCGGCGGATGTCGGCCGCGCCCGGAAATCACCGCGATCAATCCGAGGAAAACTCTTGTACCCCCGTGCGGGGTACAGCTAGCATCGGACCGCTTGCTGCAAAAGGCAAGTGGCTAGTCGCAATAAATCGCAGTATTCACTCAAGAAGCTGGGCCGCTGTGGCGTCGGGGGACGTCTGGCCGCGATCGTGCCCTCGATCCCGTCGACGACGACGGGGAAGGACGAACCATGCCAACATCACGTAGGCGGCGATCCCTCGCCGTGCTCACGTCGGTGGCGACTCTCGGCATCATCGGGGCACTGCTCCCGGTTACTGCTGCGTTCGCCGACTCCAACCTCTCCCAGGGCAAGAGCGCCTCCGAGAGCTCTCACAACGACGTCTACCCGGCGTCCAACCTGTTCGACGGCAACCAGGCCACCTATTGGGAGAGCGCCAACAACGCCTTCCCGCAGTGGGCGCAGGTCGATCTCGGCTCCTCGGCATCCGTCGAGCGCCTGGTCCTCGAGATTCCGAACGGATGGGGAGCCCGCAACGAGACGATCGCCGTGTCGACGAGCAGCGACGGATCGTCGTTCTCGACGATCAAGGCGGCGACGTCGTACGCCTTCCCCGGCGGCGCGAACACCCTCAATGTCGACGTTCCCGACACCACGGCGCGGTACGTGCGCCTCACCTTCACGGCGAACTCCGGATGGCCGGCCGGTCAGCTCTCCGAGCTCCAGGTGTTCGGCACGCCCGGCGGCGGGTCGAACCCCGGAGACCCGGGCAACCCCGGCAATCCCAACCCGCCCGGAGGCACCAAGCTCTCGCAGGGTCGCCCCATCACCGCATCCTCGACGGTGTTCACCTACGCAGCGGCCAACGCCAACGACGGTGACACCGGCACGTACTGGGAGAGCGGCGGAGGTGCGTATCCGGCGAACCTGACGGTGTCGCTGGCAACGTCGGCTTCTCTCAGCGGCGTGGTCGTGAAGCTGAATCCGTCCGCAGCCTGGGGCGCCCGTACCGAGAACGTCGCGGTGCAGGGCCGGGCATCCGGTGCCAGCGGATTCACCACGCTGGTCGCAGCGGCGAACTACACCTTCGACCCGGCGACCGGCAACACGGTCAACATCCCGGTCTCCGGCAGCGCGCAGGACGTGCGGCTGGTCGTCACCTCGAACACGCAGGCGCCCGGTGCGCAGGCAGCCGAATTCGAGGTGTGGGGCACCCCTGCCGCAACGCCCGACCTCACCGTCACGGGCGTCACGGCGAGCCCGAGCGCTCCCAACGAGTCCCAAGCGATCGACCTGGCCGTCGCGGTGAAGAACGTCGGAACGGCGGCTTCTCCGGCCACATCGGTGCAGGCGAGCCTCGGTGGAAACGCGGTGGGCACGGCATCCGTCGGTGCTCTCGCGGTCGGTGCCAGCACCACGGTCCACGTCTCGGCCCCCGCTCAGGCGCAGGGCTCGTACGCGATCATTGCCAAGGTCGACCCTGCTGGCTCGATCACGGAGCTGGACGAGACGAACAACACCTTCACCTCCTCGTCCAACCTCGTGGTCTCGGCCGTTCCGTCGGCCGACCTCGTCACAACGGTCACCTGGAACCCCAGCGCCCCGCAGGCCGGTCAGGCGACCGCGTTCTCGGTGGTCGTCAAGAACCAGGGCACCCTGCCGTCGAGCGCCTCGGCGCACGCGATCACGGTGACCGTCAAGGACGGAACCGGTGCGCCGGTCAAGACGCTCACCGGTTCGGTGAGCGGCGTGATCGCGGCGGGAGCGAGCAGCTCCGCGGTGAACGTCGGCTCGTGGACGGCGGCCAACGGCGGATACACCGTCACGGCATCCGTTGCGGCCGACTCCGCCGAGGTGGCGGCCAAGCAGTCCAACAACTCGACGACGGCCTCGCTGTTCGTCGGTCGCGGGGCGAACATGCCGTACACCTCGATCGAGGCCGAGACGGGCACGACAGGTGGCGGCGCAAGCGTTGTCGGCCCCAACCGCACCATCGGCGATCTCGCGGGTGAGGCATCCGGTCGTAAGGCCGTCGTGCTCGACAACACCGGGGAGTACGTGCAGTTCACCACTCCGGTGGCGACCAACACGCTGGTGACGAGGTTCGCGATGCCGGATGCCGCAGGCGGGGGCGGGCAGACCAACACTCTCGCCCTCTACGTCGACGGCGTCTTCAAGCAGAACCTGTCGCTGACGAGTGCGTACGCGTGGCTCTACGGCAACGAGACCAACCCCGGCAACGACCCGGGTCAGGGCTCGCCGCGGCACATCTACGACGAGGCGAGCTTCCTGCTCACGTCGACGATTCCCGCCGGATCGACGATCAAGCTGCAGAAGGACTCGGGCAACACCGCCGCGTACTACTCCATCGACTTCGTCGACCTGGAGGTGGCCACGCCCATCGCCAACCCCGATCCGTCCCGCTACATCGTGCCAGCCGGCTTCAACCAGCAGGCGGTGCAGAACGCCATCAACGCCGTCATCGCCGACCCGAGCAAGCTCGGCGTCTACCTGCCGGCCGGCACCTACACCAACGACTACAAGTTCCAGGTGTACGGGCGTGCGATGAACATCATCGGCGCGGGGCCGTGGTTCACGAAGTTCACCGCACCCGGTGGAGCGACCAACACAGACATCGGCTTCAACGGGCAGAGTTCGTCGAGCGGTTCGACCTTCAGCGGGTTCAGCTACTTCGGCAACTACACGTCGCGCATCGACGGGCCGGGCAAGGTGTTCGACTTCACCAACGTGTCGAACATGACGGTAGACAACATCTGGGCCGAGCACATGATCTGCTTGTTCTGGGCGTCGAACATGGACAATTCCACGGTGCAGAACTCGCGCATCCGCGACACCTTCGCCGACGGAATCAACATGACGAACGGATCCTCCGGCAACCACGTCGTCAACAATTCGGCGCGCTCGACCGGTGACGACTCGTTCGCGCTGTTCGCGGCGACGGATGGCGGGGGAACCGGCCAGCAGGGCAACGTGTTCGAGAACCTGACCTCGCTGCTCACGTGGCGCGCGGCCGGGCTCGCGGTGTACGGCGGACAGGACAACACCTTCCGCAACATCTACATCGCCGACACGCTGGTCTACTCCGGGGTGACGATCTCGTCGCTCGACTTCGGCATCCCGATGGAGGGCTTTGGACCGAAGACCACCACCTTCGACGGGATCACCGTCGTCAGGGGCGGCGGTCACTTCTGGGGCTCCCAGACGTTCCCGGCGGTATGGATGTTCTCCGCGTCGAAGACCTTCACCGCCATCTCGGTGAAGAACCTCGACATCATCGATCCGACTTACTCGGGCATCATGTTCCAGACGAACTACTCCGGCAGCCAGCCGCAGAATCCGTTCCAGAACACGACGTTCCAGAACGTCAGCATCACGGGCGCCAAGAAGAGCGGCGACGCCTTCGACGCGAAGTCGGGATTCGGCATCTGGGTGAACGAGCTGCCCGAGCCCGGTCAGGGTCCGGCGGTCGGATCGGCCACCTTCACGGGAAGCCTGGTCTTCTCGGGCAACGCGCAGAACGTCAAGAACACCACGTCGACGTTCACGCTCAACCTCCCGCAGTAGCACTCATCACCATCGGCGGCCGTCGGGAGCGATCCCGGCGGCCGTCGTCGTGTCAGGGACCGTGGAACGCAGGACCACAGCGCCGATGACCGCTATATGCGTCTATCGGCGACCAGATCCTGCATCTCTCTGCTGGCACTCACCGGCTGGCGGCGGCCTCCACGAGCTGAAGGGTTAGCGGCATCGCGAGTGCGGAGCCCGCCGCGACTCCACCCAGGATGAAGAGTCGTCGTCGCGGAAAGCGCCGCCGGTCCGCCAAACCCAGCGCCACGGCGGTCAGCCCGAACGTTGCGATTCCGCAGAGAGCGGCGAGCCCGAAGAAGAGGCTCGAATAGTGCTTGATGGGTTCTCCGTGAGCGAGCTCTCCGGCGAACAGCGGCGAGGCCACCAGGATGAACACGATCTCCGCCGCGAAAAGCACGCACACAACTTTCCAGACGCTGCGCGTCCGACCAAGCTGCCATTCGTCGCCGTCATTCCACTCGGCCTCATCCTCGGAGTCCACAGTCCAACGCTATCTGTTCGAGGTTGCATGTCGTTGGCGGAATATGACGCTGGCGCTCTGCGGGCGGCTCCGCCGTACGCTGCCCGCATCGATCGCAACGGCATGTGACAGTCACATCGTGATTTTCGACTCGACGCGACGTGTGCATAATTGAACCGAGTTTGTCCATGTGAACGTGAACATCGATCGGTCAGCCAATGTCGCCAGAGCCGCAGAAGGGTCGTGCGCCCAGCATTCGGGACGTCGCACGCCTCGCCGGTGTCTCGCACCAGACCGTGTCGCGCGTGCTCAACGGGCACGAGAGCATCCGCGATGAGACTCGCCAGCGTGTGCGCGAGGCGATGGAGGCGCTCAAGTATCGCCCCAATCGTGCAGCGCGAGCACTGGTCACGAGTCGATCGCGAACGATCGGCGTGCTCTCGGCCACGCATGGAGAGTACGGCCCATCCTCAAGCATCGCGGCCATCGAGGACGCGGCACGCGATCAGGGCTATTACGTCAACACCGCCAACCTCGCCTCATCCTCTCCCGGTGCGATCATCGAGGCGCTCAAGCATCTGCTGCTTCAGGACATCGAGGGCCTCATCGTGATGGCGCCGCAGGTGCGGGTGTTCGACGTGCTGGCCGGCATGGCGATCGACGTGCCCTATGTGAGCCTGCAGTCCACCGGCCACGGCGACCATCGTGCACTCGCGATCGACCAGATCGCCGGGGCGCGAGCAGCTACGCAGCACCTCATCGACCTCGGCCACGAGGAGATCGTGCATGTCGCCGGTCCCCAGGACTGGATCGAGGCCGAAGCGCGGATGCGCGGCTTCCTCGACGCGGTGATCGACGCCGACTTGCGCACGCACCCGCCGATCCTGGGGGATTGGAGTGCGGACTTCGGTTACTTCGCCGGCAAGGAGTTGCTGCGCTACCGGGACTTCACCGCCGTGTTCGCCGGCAACGACCTCATGGCTGTCGGGCTGATGCACGCCTTCCGCGATGCAGGAGTCGACGTTCCCGGAGAGATCAGCGTCGTCGGCTTCGACGACATCCCGCTCGCGCAGCATGTCTGGCCGCCGCTGACCACCGTGCACCAGGAGTTCGGCGAGGTCGGCCGTCGCGCCGTCGCACTGCTCCTGGGTGAGGTGCGCGGAACGCCCGTCGACGGCGACGAGGAGATCGTCCCGAGCCTCGTCACCCGGGCGTCCAGCGGGCCCGCGCACGCCGTCGTCGGCCGTTACTGAAGCGTGACGCGAGTCAACTTGACATCGACATCACCGAGAGCCACGATTAGACCCGATGTGAACGGTCACACGAACGTCACATCCGCAATCCGACCCATCCTTGACATCGGAGTCAGACCGTGAGCGACCTGTCGCAGATTCGGAGCAGCACTGCTGCTCGTCTGCGCTCCGCTGTGACGGGCACCGATGAGGGTGCGCCGGAATCCACGATCAGCCACGGTTCGGAAGGAAGATAGCGATGCCGTCTGGGCAGCATCCGATTCTCGAGATGAGGTCGATCACCAAGGAGTTCCCCGGCGTCAAGGCGCTGTCGGATGTCTCTCTCACGGTCAACACCGCCGAGGTCCACGCCATCTGCGGCGAGAACGGAGCGGGCAAGTCCACGCTCATGAAGGTCCTCTCCGGCGTGTACCCCTATGGCACCTACGACGGCCAGATCATCTTCCGCGGCGAGCCGGTGCAGTTCCGCGACATTCGTGCGAGCGAGGCCGCCGGGATCGCCATCATCCACCAAGAACTCGCGCTTATCCCCGAGCTCTCGATCACCGAGAACATCTTCCTCGGCAACGAGATGACCGGGCGCTTCGGTCGCATCGACTGGGTGCACGCTAAGTTCCGCGCATCTGAGCTGCTCGCCCGCGTCGGGCTCACCACCGACCCCGACGAGCTCATCAAGAACATCGGCGTCGGCAAGCAGCAGCTGGTCGAGATCGCCAAGGCGCTCAACAAGGACGTCAAGCTCCTCATCCTCGACGAGCCGACCGCGGCACTCAACGAGAACGACTCTCAGCACCTGCTCGACCTCATTCGGGGCCTCAAGGGCAAGGGCATCGCGTCCATCATGATCAGCCACAAGCTCAACGAGATCGAGCAGGTCGCCGATGCGATCACGATCATCCGCGACGGCAAAACGGTCGAGACCCTCGACATCTCGCGCGGTGAGATCAACGAGGACCGCATCATCCGCGGCATGGTCGGCCGCAGCCTCGAGAGCCGCTTCCCCGACCGCACGCCCAAGATCGGCGACGTCTTCTTCGAGGTCAAGGACTGGACCGTCCAGCACCCTCAGGTGCCGGAGCGACTGGTGGCCAAGGGGTCGAACCTCTATGTGCGTCGCGGCGAGATCGTCGGCATCGCCGGCCTCATGGGCGCCGGCCGCACCGAGCTCGCCATGAGCCTGTTCGGCCGCTCGTACGGCAACTACCTCTCGGGCACGATCGTCAAGGATGGCGAGGAGATCGAGCTGCGCGACGTCTCCGACGCCATCGACGCTGGCCTCGCCTACGTGAGCGAGGACCGCAAGGTGCTTGGACTCAACCTGCTCGATGACATCAAGGCGTCGATCGTCTCGGCGAAGCTCAAGAAGATCTCCCGCGGCCTCGTCGTCGACGACCGCAAGGAGTTCGCGGTCGCCGAGGAGTACCGCAAGTCGCTGCGCATCAAGGCGCCCTCGGTAGACATGGGTGTCGGCAAGCTCTCCGGCGGCAACCAGCAGAAGGTCGTCCTGGCGAAGTGGATGTTCACCGACCCCGACCTGCTCATCCTCGACGAGCCGACCCGAGGCATCGACGTCGGCGCGAAGTACGAGATCTACACCATCATCCAGGCGCTCGCCGCCCAGGGCAAGGGCGTCATCCTCATCTCGAGCGAGCTGCCCGAACTCCTCGGCATCGCCGACCGCATCTACACGGTCTTCGAGGGCCAGATAACGGATGACCTGCCGGTCACGGATGCCAACCCCGAGACACTGATGAGAAGCATGACCTCCGCGAGGAAGAGAGTTCAGAACTGATGAGCACCAACACGAGTTCGACCAGCTCGACGACCAGCGCTCCTGAGAAGGACGGCAGTCGTCGCAAGCTGTTCGGCGGAGCCAACCTCCGTCAGTTCGGCATCCTGGGCAGCCTGGTGGTCATCATCCTGCTGTTCCAGTTGCTCACGTTCCTGAAGACGGGGCGAGGCCTGACGCTCGACCCCAACAACCTCATCAACGTCATCAACCAGTACTCCTACATCCTGATCCTCGCGATCGGCATGGTGATGGTCATCATCGCCGGCCACATCGACCTGTCGGTCGGCTCGGTCGCCGCGTTCACCGGCATCGTGGTGGCGAAGTCGATGGCCGACTGGAACCTCCCTTGGCCGCTCGCGATCGTGCTCGGCCTCGTCGTCGGTGCCCTGATCGGAGCGTGGCAGGGCTTCTGGGTCGCCTATATAGGTGTACCGGCGTTCATCGTGACGTTGGCGGGCATGCTCATCTTCCGAGGTGGCAACCAGTTCATCGGGCAGTCGACCTCCGTGCCGGTCCCCGAGGGCTTCACCTTCATCGGTGCCGGTTACATCCCCGACTTCGGACCGTTCCCATTCAGCGCCGGCACGATGATCCTCGGCATCCTGGGGGCGGGCTGGATCGTCTACCACGAGTGGAACGCCCGTCGCGTCCAGAAGAAGATGGGCTCGGAGATGGCGCCGCTGTGGACCAGCGTCGTCAAGGCCGCGTTCCTCGCCATCGTGATCCTCACGGCAGCCTGGCTGTTCGCCAACGGTCGCGCCGGCACGAGCTTCCCGATCTCGGGCATCATCCTCGTCATCCTCGTCATCCTGTACTCCTTCATCACGCGCAACACCATCGGCGGCCGCCACATCTACGCCGTCGGCGGCAACCGACTCGCCGCGACGCTCTCGGGCGTCAAGGACCGCCGTGTCGACTTCTTCGTGATGATGAACATGTCGATCCTGGCCGCCGTCGCAGGCATGATCTACGTGGCCCGCGCCACGGCGTCCGGCCCTCAGGACGGCAACGGCTGGGAGCTCGACGCGATCGCCGCCGTGTTCATCGGTGGAGCGGCTGTCTCCGGTGGCATCGGAACGGTCATCGGCTCCATCGTCGGTGGTCTCGTCATGGCCTTCCTGAACAACGGCCTGCAGCTCATGGGCGCCAGCGCCGACATCGTCCAGATCATCAAGGGCCTCGTGCTGCTGATCGCTGTCGGCGTCGATGTCTGGAGCAAGTCGCAGGGTCGGCCGTCGATCATCGGCCTCTGGGGCGGCAAGCGCAAGGGCCGGTTCGAATCGGCCCAGGCGCAGGAGGCTCCGACCGTCGTTCCCGACACCGACAACGCGACGTCGCAGCCCGCTGACCTCACCCGCAACTGACTTTTCCCTCTCGTTTCATCCCTGCACCACCCCCACCACAACAGAAAGTGAAATCAATGAAGAAGATCGCTTTGGTCTCAGTCGCGGTCGCGGCTGCGGCTGCGCTCGCCCTCGCGGGTTGCTCGTCAGACCGCGGCGGCAGCGGAGGATCGACCTCCGCCGCAGGCTTCGCGGCTGACTCGACCATCGGCATCGCCCTTCCGGACAAGACCTCGGAGAACTGGGTTCTCGCCGGTGGCCTGTTCACCGACGGTCTCAAGAAGGCCGGCTTCAAGGGCGACGTGCAATACGCCCCGGCCAGCAACACGGTCGCCGAGCAGCAGAACCAGATCTCCTCGATGGTCACCAACGGTGCCAAGGTCATCGTCATCGGCGCGAAGGACGGCAAGCAGCTGGGCACCCAGCTCCAGCAGGCCGCCGACGCCGGCGTCAAGGTCATCGCCTACGACCGTCTGATCGAGAACACGAAGAACGTCGACTACTACGTCGCGTTCGACAACTTCAAGGTCGGCCAGCTGCAGGGCCAGGCTCTGCTCGACGGACTCAAGAAGCGCTCGGGCCACGACGCTCCGTGGAACATCGAGCTGTTCTCGGGCTCGCCCGACGACGCCAACGCCGCCGTGTTCTTCAACGGTGCGATGGACGTGCTCAAGCCGAAGATCGACGACGGCACCCTGAAGGTGCTTTCGGGCCAGACCGCGGTTGCCCAGACGGCGACCCAGGGCTGGGAGGCCGAGAACGCTCAGAGCCGCATGGACACGCTGCTCACGGGTAACTACACCAGCGCGACCCTCGACGGCGTCCTGTCGCCGAACGACACGCTCGCCCGTGCGATCATCACCTCGATCACGCAGGCCGGTAAGGACATCTCGAAGATCACCGTCACCGGTCAGGACTCCGAGGTCGAGTCGGTCAAGTCGATCATGGCTGGCCAGCAGTACTCCACCATCAACAAGGACACCACCCTCCTGGTTGCTCAGACGATCAAGATGATCGGCCAGCTCCAGAAGGGCGAGAAGGTCGACGTCAACGACACCAAGCAGTACGACAACGGTGTCAAGGTCGTTCCCGCTTACCTGCTTGCTCCGGTCATCGTGACCAAAGAGAACGCAGCGGAGGCGTACAAGAACAACCCGAACCTCCTCGCGATCGTGAAGGCTGCTTCCTGAGCCGTCGCATCAACCCGGTCGACCCTCGCTCTCTCGGGAGCGGGGGTCGACCTCGTTAACCCGAACGGTCGACCGTGAATGGGATCCGGCCCGTTCGGCCCGAACTCAGTCGCGCTTCGGAAGCTCCTGCAAGGTCCAGCGATTGCCGTCGGGGTCGGCGAAGGTGACGAATCGTCCCCAGGACTGCTCATCGACCGGGGTGGCGTCCACGCCGTTGTCGACGAGATGGCGGTAGGCCTCGTCGGCATCCGGAATGACCACCTGGATGCCGCTCTGCTCGCCCGGCTTCATGGTGATGCCGAGGTTGGTGCCGAACGCGATGGAGCACGCCGAACCGGGAGGCGTGAGCTGCACGAACCGTAGCCCGTCGAAAGGCACCTGGTCGAAGTCGGCGTGGAAGCCGACCTGGTCGACGTAGAACGCCTTCGCTCGGTCCACGTCGGTGACCGGTATGAAGATGAGTTCGATCTTCCAGTCCATGCGTATCCTCCTCGATCCGGGCGGATGAGTCGCCGCCTCAACACCGTCACGCTACGCCCGACCACCGACATCCGCCGTGGCTCGCAGCCCACCCTCGGGCTCGCTGCCCAGGTTCTAACACGGGCGGCGAGCGCTTCGCCTGGCGGCGAGGTGGAGGGAAGCCGCAGATGGGCGAGCCGCCGTGCATAACGGTTCGGCAACGGCTTGCGCAATCCGGGATCGTTAGCGCTAACATCAACGCGTACCGTTAGCGCTAACACCAGCAGCGCGACACCGGCAGACAAAGGAGTTCACCAGGTGAGCAGCGCGCCCCGCGAGACGTACACGATCGGTGTCGACTACGGCACACTGTCGGGTCGAGCGGTCGTCGTGCGCGTCTCGGACGGGGCAGAGCTCGGCGCCGGCGTCTTCGAGTACCCGCACGCCGTCATGGACACCACCCTGACCGCGGGACCCGCAGCGGATGCCGGCCACCCCATCCGCCTCGCGCCCGATTGGGCTCTGCAGGTGCCCCAGGACTACGTCGACGTGCTCAAGAACGCCGTACCGGAGGCGCTCGCCCAGGCGGGCATCGACCCGGCCGACGTCATCGGCATCGCCACCGACTTCACCGCCTGCACGATGGTTCCCACCCTCGCGGATGGCACCCCCCTCAACGAACTCCCCGAGTACGCCGACAGCCCGCACGCCTACGTCAAGCTCTGGAAGCACCACAGCGCGCAGCCGCACGCCGACCGCATCAACGAGCTCGCGCACGAGCGGCGGGAGTCGTGGATCACCCGCTACGGCGGCCTCATCTCGAGCGAGTGGGAGTTCGCCAAGGGGCTGCAGCTGCTCGAGGAGGACGCCGAGCTCTACCAGCGCATGGATCACTGGGTCGAGGCGGCCGACTGGATCGTCTGGCAGCTCGCCGGACGCTACGTGCGCAACGCCTGCACCGCCGGCTACAAGGGCATCCGCCAGGACGGCGCCTACCCGAGCGGCGAGTTCCTGGCCGGTCTGAATCCCGACTTCGCGGCCTTCGCCGACACCAAGCTCGCGGCCGAGATCGGCGAGCTGGGTGACGCGGCCGGCACCCTCACCCCTGAGGCGGCCACGTGGACGGGTCTACCGGTCGGCATCGCCGTCGCGGTCGGCAACGTCGACGCGCACGTCACCGCCCCGGCGTCGCAGGCGGTCGAACCCGGCCAGATGGTCGCCATCATGGGCACCAGCACCTGCCACGTCATGAACCACGATCACCTCGCCGAGGTTCCGGGCATGTGCGGCGTCGTCGACGGCGGCATCGTCTCGGGGCTGTTCGGCTACGAGGCGGGCCAGTCGGGCGTCGGCGACATCTTCGCCTGGTACGTCGCGAACCAGGTTCCCGCCTCGGTGACGGATGCCGCGCGGGAGGCAGGCGCATCCGTTCACCAGTACCTGACCGACCTCGCCTATCAGCAGCCCGTCGGCGCGCACGGGCTCGTCGCCCTCGACTGGCACTCCGGCAACCGCTCCGTCCTCGTCGACCACGAACTCTCGGGCGTCGTGCTCGGAACCACGCTCACCACGCGGCCGGAGGAGGTCTACCGCGCGCTGCTCGAGTCGACGGCGTTCGGCACCCGCGTGATCGTCGAGACCTTCGCGGCGGCGGGCGTGCCCGTCACCGAGTTCATCGTCGCCGGCGGCCTGCTCAAGAACGCGCACCTCATGCAGACCTACTCCGACGTGCTGCGCCTGCCCATCTCGACTATTGCGAGCGAGCAGGGCCCGGCACTGGGGTCTGCCATCCACGCCGCCGTCGCAGCGGGCGCCTACCCCGACATCCACGCGGCCGCCACCGCGATGGGCAAGTTAGACCGTTCCGTCTACACCCCGAACGAGACGGATGCCGCCGCCTACGACCGCCTGTACGCCGAGTACGTGCTGCTGCACGACCACTTCGGCCGCGGCGGCAACGACGTCATGCGCCGGCTGCGCGCCCTCAAGCGCGAGGCCCTCGGCGAGGCGACGGATGCCGCATCCGACACAGAGCACGACGCGCTCGAGGCGGTGAGCGCATGAGCGAGCTGACCCCCGAACTCGACATCGCCATCGATCGCGTGCGCTCTGAGGTCGCCGAGCTGCACGCCGAGCTGGTGCGCTACGGCCTCGTCGTGTGGACGGGCGGGAACATCAGCGGCCGCGTGCCGGGATCCGACCTGTTCGTCATCAAGCCGAGCGGTGTGCTGTACGACGAGCTCGACGCCACGAGCATGATCCTCTGCACCCTCGACGGCACGGTCGTGGAAGGCACGCCCGGCAGCCACCGCTCTCCGTCGAGCGACACGGCCGCCCACGCGTTCGTCTACCGCAACATGCCCGAGGTCGGGGGTGTCGTGCACACGCACTCGACCTACGCGACGGCCTGGGCGGCACGGGGCGAGGAGATCCCCTGCGTCATCACGGCGATGGCGGATGAGTTCGGCGGGCCCATCCCGGTCGGCCCCTTCGCCATCATCGGCGACGACTCCATCGGCCGCGGCATCGTCGAGACGCTCACCGGCCACCGCAGTCGCGCGGTGCTGATGGCGAACCACGGCCCTTTCACCATCGGGCGCGACGCTCGCGATGCGGTCAAGGCCGCCGTCATGCTCGAGGATGTCGCCCGCACCGTCGACATCGCACGTGTGGGCGGCGACCTCGTGCCGATGCCGCAGGAGGCGATCGACGCCCTGTTCGCCCGGTACCAGAACGTCTACGGCCAGTCCGCCGGGGCGGCGCCCGCCCAGCCCACGTCGAGTCAGCAGCCCACTGCGGCTCAGGACGCCGCTGAGCAGCCCACGCACCAGACCCCATCGCAGCCCGCCCAGCAAGGAGCCACCGCGTAATGCCCGCACTCTCGACGACTCTCGACCAGTACGAGGTCTGGTTCCTCACCGGCAGCCAGGGCCTCTACGGCGAGGAGACGCTGCGCCAGGTCGCCGACCAGTCGCGCGCCATCGCCGACGAGCTCGGGGCATCCGTTCCCGTCACCGTCGTGTGGAAGCCGGTGCTGACCGATTCGGATGCCATCCGCCGCCTCGCCCTCGAGGTCAACGCGTCCGACAACGTCATCGGTGTCATCGCGTGGATGCACACCTTCAGTCCCGCCAAGATGTGGATCGCCGGCCTCGACGCGCTGACGAAGCCGCTGTTGCACCTGCACACGCAGGCCAACGTCGAGCTGCCGTGGGGCGAGATCGACTTCGACTTCATGAACCTCAACCAGGCCGCCCACGGCGACCGGGAGTTCGGTTACATCCAGACCCGCCTCGGCGTCGCCCGTAAGACCGTCGTCGGGCACGTGTCGAACCCGGCGGTGCAGCAGCAGGTGGAGACCTGGCAGCGGGCAGCTGCCGGATGGGCTGCAGCTCGCACCCTCAAGCTCGCCCGCTTCGGCGACAACATGCGCTACGTCGCCGTGACCGAAGGCGACAAGACCGAGGCCGAGCTGCGCTTCGGCGTGCAGGTCAACACGTGGGGCGTGAACGAGCTCGCGGATGCCGTCGCGCTCGTCTCCGAGGCGGACATCGACACGCTCGTGGCCGAGTACGAGGAGTCCTACGACGTCGTGCCCGAGCTGCAGAACGGAGGAGAGCGTCACCAGAGCCTTCGCGACGGCGCCGCGATCGAGCTGGGCCTGCGCGCTTTCCTCGAGCAGGGCGACTTCGGCGCATTCACGACGAGTTTCGAAGACCTCGGGGCGCTCACGCAGCTGCCCGGCCTCGCGGTGCAGCGGCTGATGGCCGACGGCTACGGTTTCGGCGCCGAGGGCGACTGGAAGACGGCCATCCTCGTGCGCGTCGCCAACGTCATGGGCGCCGGCCTTCCCGGCGGGGCGAGCCTCATGGAGGACTACACCTACGACCTCGTGCCCGGTGATGAGAAGATCCTGGGCGCGCACATGCTCGAGGTCAGCCCGTCCCTGACCACTGCGAAGCCCACGTTGGAGATCCATCCGCTCGGCATCGGCGGCAAGGACGACCCGGTGCGCCTCGTCTTCACGGCCGACCCGGGCCCCGCCGTCGTCGTGGCGATGAGCGATATGCGCGACCGCTTCCGCCTCGTCGCGAACGTCGTCGAGAACGTCGAGGCGCCCGACCTTCCGAACCTCCCCGTCGGTCGTGCCGTCTGGAAGCCCGAGCCCGACTTCGCCACGAGCGCCGCCTGCTGGCTCACCGCCGGCGCCGCGCACCACACCGTCATGTCGACCGCTGTCGGCGTCGACGTGTTCAGAGACTTCGCCGAGATCGCTCGCACCGAGCTTCTCGTGATCGATGAGACCACCACCCAGCGCGACTTCGCGCGAGAGGTGCGCTGGAACCAGGCCTACTACCGATTGGCGGCCGGCCTGTAGCCCCCCACGTACCGTCCGTTCCCTCGGACGGCACCGGGCCGACGTTCATGGACGCCGTCGGCTCGTCACCAGGAATGACAACGAAGTCCAGACCACGAAAGGGAAACACAGTGAAGATCAAGAAGATCCTCATCGCGACGGTCGCGCTCGGCGCGATGGTCGCCTTGTCGGCCTGTTCCGGCGCAGGAGCCGGCGGCGGTTCCACCGATGGTGGAAAGGGCGGCCTCATCGGCGTCGCCATGCCGACGAAGAGCTCGGAGCGTTGGATCAACGACGGCAACTCCGTCAAGGCGGGCCTCGAGAAGGCCGGCTACAAGGTCGACCTGCAGTACGCGGAGGACGACATCCCCACGCAGGTCTCGCAGCTCGAGAACATGATCACCAAGGGCGCCGAGGCGCTCATCATCGCCTCGATCGACGGCACCACGCTCACCCAGGTGCTGCAGGATGCCAAGGACGCCGACATCCCCGTCATCGCCTACGACCGCCTCATCCGCGACAGCAAGAACGTGGACTACTACGCGTCGTTCGACAACTACAAGGTCGGCGTGCAGCAGGCCAACTCGGTGCTCAACGGACTGGGACTCGTCGACCTCGACGGCAAGAAGAAGAGCGACGCGCCCAAGGGTCCGTTCAACATCGAGATGTTCGCCGGTTCGCCCGATGACAACAACGCCACGTTCTTCTGGAACGGCGCTCAGGACACCCTGAAGCCCTACATCGACGACAAGACGCTCGTCGTGAAGAGCGGCCAGACCGACTTCCAGCAGGCGGCGACGCTGCGCTGGGACGGCGAGGTGGCGCAGAGCCGCATGGAGGACATCCTCACCAAGAGCTACTCCGACGGCTCGAAGGTCAACGCGGTGCTCTCGCCCTACGACGGCCTGTCGCGTGGAATCATCTCCGCGCTGACGGATGCCGGCTACTCGACGGGTGAGGGATGGCCGGTCATCTCCGGCCAGGACGCCGAGCTCGACTCGGTCAAGGCCATCAACAACGGCGAGCAGTACGCGACCATCTTCAAGGACACCCGCAAGCTCGCGGATGTCGCGATCAGCATGGCCGAGGCGCTGCTCAAGGGTGACAAGCCCGAGGTGAACAACACCAAGGACTACGACAACGGCAAGAAGGTCGTGCCCTCGTACCTGCTGGAGTCGCAGATCGTCGTCAAGGACAACATCAACGACGTCCTGGTGAAGAGCGGCTACTGGACCGAAGCCGAGATCAACGGCTAGCACACGCACGGGATGACACCGGCCGGGGCCCGCAGAACAGTAGTCTGCGAGCGGGCCCCGGCCTGTGACATCCGTCGATCCGGCAAGGAAGCAGGGTGAGATGACGACGAACATTCTCGAGATGCGCGGCATCACGAAGACATTCCCCGGCGTGAAGGCGCTCTCCGACGTGACCCTCGAGGTCGCGCGCGGCGAGGTGCACGCCATCTGCGGGGAGAACGGGGCAGGCAAGTCCACGCTCATGAAGGTGCTGAGCGGGGTCTATCCCTCGGGCAGCTACGAGGGCGACATCGTCTTCGAGGACGAGGTGGTGCAGTTCTCCAGCATCACCGACAGCGAGGCCAAGGGCATCGTGATCATCCACCAGGAGCTGGCCCTCAGCCCCTACCTCTCGATCGCGGAGAACATCTTCCTCAACAACGAGGTCAAGGCCCGCGGCCTCATCGACTGGAACAAGACCAACCACGAGGCGGCCAAGCTGCTCGCCCGGGTCGGTCTCAGCGACAACCCCACCACCAAGATCATGAACATCGGCGTCGGCAAGCAGCAGCTCGTCGAGATCGCCAAGGCGCTGTCCAAGCAGGTCAAGCTGCTCATCCTCGACGAGCCGACCGCCGCGTTGAACGACGAGGACTCCGACCACCTGCTGGACCTCATCCTGCACCTCAAGGAGCAGGGCATCACGTCGATCATCATCAGCCACAAGCTCAACGAGATCAAGAAGGTCGCCGACTCCGTCACGGTCATTCGCGACGGCAAGACCATCGAGACCATCGCCAAGGCGGATGTCACCGAAGACCGCATCATCAAGGACATGGTCGGCCGCGACCTCGAGCACCGCTACCCCGAGCACACGCCCGACATCGGCGAGGAGCTGCTCCGCGTCGAGGACTGGACGGCCCACCACCCCCAGGACCCGACCCGCGTGATGGTCGACAACGTCAACATCACGGTGAACGCGGGCGAGATCGTCGGCATCGCCGGGCTCATGGGCGCCGGCCGCACCGAGTTCGCGATGAGCCTGTTCGGCCAGTCGTACGGCTCGCGCATCTCAGGCCGTGTCTTCAAGCGCGGCAAGGAGATCCGGATGCGCTCCGTCTCCGAGGCCATCGACAATGGCGTGGCCTACGCGACCGAGGATCGCAAGACCTACGGGCTCAACCTCATCGAGGACATCAAGCGCAACATCTCGATGGCGTCGCTGAAGAAGCTCGAGAAGTTCGGACTCGTGCACGACAACGAGGAGTACAAAGTCGCCAACGAGTACCGGAAGTCGATGAACATCAAGGCTCCCAACGTGCTCGTGAAGACCGGCAAGCTCTCGGGCGGCAACCAGCAGAAGGTCGTGCTCTCGAAGTGGATCTACTCCGACCCCGACGTGCTCATCCTCGATGAGCCCACCCGAGGCATCGACGTCGGCGCGAAGTACGAGATC
This sequence comes from Orlajensenia flava, assembly GCF_004801905.1. Classification (GTDB taxonomy): domain Bacteria; phylum Actinomycetota; class Actinomycetes; order Actinomycetales; family Microbacteriaceae; genus Orlajensenia; species Orlajensenia flava. Next base: position 440,597 of record NZ_SSSN01000005.1, read on the forward strand.
TACACGATCATCAACCGGCTCGCCGCAGCGGGGAAGGGTGTCATCGTCATCTCGTCCGAGCTGCCGGAGCTGCTCGGCATCTGCGACCGCATCTACGCCCTCTCCGAGGGTCGCATCACCGGTGAACTCCCCATCGACGAGGCGACACCGGAATCCGTACTCAAGCTCATGACCATGGAGAAGCCCCGCTAGCGGCGTCGCTCGCAGAGGCTTTCGAAGGAGACATCGTGTCAGACCCCATCACCCCGGCACCGACGGAGACTCAGGCCGTCGGCGGCAACATCAACCCCATCGAGAACAAGTTCACCGACAGGCTGAGCCACATCCTCAGCGACCTCGGCCGCAACGGCATCTTCATCGCCCTCATCGTCGTGGTGGTGCTGTTCGCCTTCCTCACCGACGGCATCCTGTTGCGTCCGCAGAACATCTCCAACCTGATCGTGCAGAACGGTTACATCCTCGTTCTCGCGATCGGCATGGTGATGGTCATCATCGCGGGCCACATCGACCTGTCCGTCGGATCGGTCGCGGCGTTCGTCGGCGCCTGCTCGGGCGTCTTCGCCGTCAACTGGGGCATGCCCTGGTGGCTCGCCGTCATCCTCTCGCTCGCCATCGGAGCCGCTGTCGGCGTCTGGCAGGGCTTCTGGATCGCGTTCGTCGGCATACCCGCGTTCATCGTGACCCTCGCGGGCATGCTCATCTTCCGCGGCCTCGCCCTCGTGGTGCTCGGCAACGCCAACATCGGCTCGTTCCCCGACGAGTACCGCGCCCTCGGCAACGGATTCCTCAGCGACCTGTTCGGCGAGTTCGAGCTCGACCCGCTCACCCTCGGCGTCGGCGCGCTCGCCATCATCGCGCTCGTCATCCAGCAGGTGCGCACCCGCCGCGGACGCCAGAAGTACGACCAGGAGGTCGAGCCGATCATCTGGTTCGTCACCAAGCTCGTGCTCATCTCGGCGGCCATCGGCCTCTTCGCCTACGCTCTCGCGCAGTACAAGGGCATCCCGGTGACGCTCATCATCCTGGCCGTGCTCGTCTTCATCTACGGCATCGTGATGAACCGCACGGTGTTCGGCAGGCACATCTACGCCATCGGCGGCAACCGCCACGCGGCGGAACTCTCGGGCATCAAGACGCGTCGCGTCGACTTCTGGCTGTTCGTCAACATGGGCACCCTCGCCGCGCTCGCGGGCCTCATCTTCACGGCCCGCCTCAACCTCGCGGGCCCGAAGGCCGGTGACGGCTTCGAGCTCGAGGCCATCTCGGCGGCGTTCATCGGCGGCGCAGCGGTGCAGGGCGGCGTCGGAACCATCGGCGGCGCCATCATCGGTGGCCTCATCATCGGCGTGCTCAACAACGGCATGTCGATCATGGGCATCGGCATCGAGTGGCAGCAGGCCGTCAAGGGCCTCGTGCTGTTGCTCGCCGTGGCGTTCGACGTCTACAACAAGCGGCGTTCCGGCGGCAACTAGACCCCTGTGGTGGTGGGAGCGGCGGCGATCGGGTTCCGGCCCGATCGCCGCCGGCACAGCCGGGCATGATTCAGAATGATGACGAGAGGGGGAGCGGATGACGGATGCGCCTGAGCGCCCCAAGGTCGCCACCATGTTCGACGTCGCCCGTGTCGCCGGCGTCTCGCACCAGACCGTCTCCCGCGTGCTCAACGACCTGCCCGGCGTGCGTCCTTCGACCCGAGTTCGCGTCGAAGCGGCCATGAGCGAGCTGCGGTACACGCCGTCGCCTGCGGCACGGACGCTGGCATCCCGTCGCTCGCAGACCATCGGCCTCATCACAGCCGGTCGGCCCGACTACGGCCCGTCCAACGCCGCCTTGGGGTTCAACGAGGCGGCCCGCGCGGCCGGTTACACCGTCACGCAGGTGAGCATGCGCGAGGTCGACACCGAGTCGCTGCGCAGCGCCGTCGCCATGATGGTGCGCCACAACGTGTCGGCGATCGTGCTGATCTCGGGGGAGCGCGAGGTGATCGGGGCGATCGGCAGCATCGACCTCGAGGTCCCCCTCGTGAGCCTCGCGTCCGAGCGTGTCGACGGCATGCACCGGGTGGCCATCAACCAGTTCGAGGGCGGCCGCATCGCCGTCGAGCACCTCATCGGGCTGGGGCATCGGCGCATCCGTCACGTGACCGGCCTGCAGGACGCGATGGATGCCGGCGAGCGTGAACGCGCGTGGCGCGAGACGCTCACCGCGCACGGGTTTCCGGTGTCGGGACCGGAGATCGGCGACTGGAGCTCGGAGTCCGGGTATGTGGCAGGCGTGGCGCTCGCCGAGGAGTGGCGTCGTGAGACGGAACGGTTCACCGCCGTGTTCGCGAGCAACGACCAGATGGCGCTCGGCCTGCTGCACGCTTTTCGAGATGCCGGCATCCGGGTGCCTGACGACGTCAGCGTCGTGAGTGTCGACGACATCCCCGAGGCCGCGCACTTCGCGCCACCGCTCACGACGCTGTGGCAGGACTTCGATGGCCTGGGGCGCGACATCATGGCGACCGTGCTCGACGTCCTCGGCGACGAGGAGCACGCGCCCGACCGCACGACCCGCGTGCCCGAGCTCGTGGTGCGCGCATCGACCGCACCCCCGCCCGCCTGACGCGCTGCCGTGCGCGTGCACAGCGCCTCGCCCGCCTGACGAGTTGCCGTGCGCCTGCAGCGCTGCTGCTGCTTCGAGCGTCGCCGCGTCTCACGCGCACTCGCTCGACGATCTGGCGCACCTTGCGTGCACCTTCTCGTGATCCGGCGCATGTTGCGTGCACCGGCGCAGGGTGCACGGTGCGCCCGTGCACACAAAGTGCGCCGGGTAGAGGGGACTGCCCACCGGGGACGAGGTTGGCCCGCGCACAATTCGGGAGCGGAGAGTGTGTCGGACGGATGCGCCGCGCCTCGCGACGGGGCGACACGATCGCGCTCCTGCATTGTGCGGAGGTGGTGAGTCGGGTGCGCAGGAGGGGCGCGCAGGGGGTGAGTCGGGTGCGCAGGAGGGTGCGCGGAGGAGTGAGTCGGGTGTGCGGGAGGGGTGCGCAGGGGGTGAGTCCGGGTGCGGCGGACAGTGTCGGTGGGTGGTGGCAGGCTCGGAGGTACAACACAAGATCTAGTGGTCGGGCGCACGTGCAGGCGCCAGGCGACGAAGGCGCGACACGCCGCGGCGCATCCGTTCACACCTGTGGTTTCCCGAACGGGGGGATGTGGACAACTCGGGTGCGAAGGCCGGAAACACGCGGAAGACGAACGCCGGGACGGTGGAGAGGCTGTGAATAACAGGTGGATAACTACACGAATGTGATTACTACACCTAGTGGGCGTTCCTTTCGACGAACACTAGATGTAGTATTGGACGTGCGGTAAACAACCGGGAAATCATCCGGCGGCGGCAGGTCTCGCACGCAACATCAGACGACATACCAAGGGGTAACAATGACGGTCACCGTCTACACCAAGCCTTCGTGCGTACAGTGCACGGCCACCTACCGCGCCCTCGACGCCAAGGGCGTCGAGTACGAGGTTCTCGACCTCTCGGCCGATGAGAACGCGCTTGCCGCGGTCAAGGAGCTCGGCTACCTGCAGGCGCCCGTCGTCATCACCGATGAGGACCACTGGTCGGGTTTCCGTCCCGACAAGATCAGCGAGCTGGCCTCCCGCCTCGCCTGACCCGCGGCATCCGTTCGGTTCCGCCCAGCGACACGACACAGGCACAGACACCAGGGCCTGAAGGCGGAAGACGAAGGGATGCGCGGATGACCGACCTGATCTACTTCTCGAGCGTCTCCGGCAACACCCGCCGCTTCGTCGAGAAGCTCTCCCGCCCAGCGGCGCGCATCCCGCTCCTCGCGAAGGACGCCCCCCTCCAGGCCACAGAACCCTACGTGCTCATCCTCCCCACCTACGGCGGGGGCGACGGCAACGGCGCTGTACCCAAGCAGGTCATCCGATTCCTCAATGACGAGCGCAACCGCTCGTTGATTCGCGGGGTCATCGGAGCAGGAAACACCAACTTCGGCACGGCCTACGGTCTGGCCGGAGACATCATCGCGGCCAAATGCCATGTGCCGCACCTCTATCGATTCGAAGTATTCGGCACCCCAGACGACGTCCGCGTCGTCAACGAAGGATTGGACGCATTTTGGTCAACGCAACGGACAGCGGCGTAGCCGTGATCGATCTCCCGCGGGTCGGGATGGATTACCACTCGCTCAACGCGATGCTCAACCTCTACGGGGATGACGGGCAGATCCAGTTCGACAAGGACCGCGAGGCGGCGCGCGAGTACTTCCTGCAGCACGTCAACCAGAACACCGTGTTCTTCCACTCCCTCAAGGAGCGCCTCGACTACCTGGTCGAGAAGGAGTACTACGAGCAGGGCGTGCTCGATGCGTACTCGTTCGAGTTCATCACCAGCCTCAACGACCTGGCGTACTCGAAGAAGTTCCGCTTCGAGACCTTCCTCGGAGCGTTCAAGTACTACACGAGCTACACGCTCAAGACCTTCGACGGCAAGCGCTACCTCGAGCGCTTCGAGGACCGCGTCGTCATGACCGCCCTCGGCCTGGCGCAGGGCGACGAGAAGCTCGCCGTCAACCTCGTCGAGGAGATCATCGGCGGACGCTTCCAGCCGGCCACCCCTACCTTCCTCAACACGGGCAAGGCGCAGCGCGGCGAGCTCGTCTCCTGCTTCCTCCTCCGCATCGAGGACAACATGGAGTCGATCGCTCGCGGCATCAACTCCGCCCTGCAGCTGAGCAAGCGCGGCGGCGGCGTGGCGCTCTCGCTCAGCAACATCCGCGAATCCGGTGCTCCCATCAAGCAGATCGAGAACCAGTCATCCGGAATCATCCCCGTGATGAAGCTGCTGGAAGACTCCTTCAGCTACGCCAACCAGCTCGGTGCTCGTCAGGGTGCCGGCGCGGTCTACCTCAGCGCTCACCACCCCGACATCATGCGGTTCCTCGACACCAAGCGCGAGAACGCGGATGAGAAGATCCGCATCAAGACGCTGAGCCTGGGCGTCGTCGTGCCCGACATCACGTTCGAACTCGCCAAGAACGGCGAGGACATGTACTTGTTCAGCCCCTACGACGTCGAGCGCGTCTACCAGGTGCCGTTCGGCGACATCTCCATCAGCGAGAAGTACCGCGAGATGGTGGATGACCCGCGCATCAAGAAGACCAAGATCAACGCGCGCGAGTTCTTCCAGACCCTCGCCGAGATCCAGTTCGAGAGCGGCTACCCCTACATCGTGTTCGAAGACACGGTGAATAAGGCCAACCCCATCAAGGGCCGCATCAACATGTCCAACCTGTGCAGCGAGATCCTTCAGGTCAACACCCCGACGACCTACAACGAAGACCTCAGCTACAACCAGATCGGCAAGGACATCAGCTGCAACCTGGGCTCGCTCAACATCGCCCTCACGATGGACTCGCCCGACTTCGGTCGCACCGTCGAGACCGCCATCCGCGGCCTCACCGCCGTGTCGAACATGAGTCACATCAGCTCGGTGCGCTCCATCGAGGACGGCAACGACAAGAGCCACGCCATCGGCCTCGGCCAGATGAACCTGCACGGCTACCTCGCCCGCGAGCGCGTCTACTACGGCAGCGAGGAGGGCATCGACTTCACGAACATCTACTTCTACACGGTGCTCTTCCACGCTCTGCGCGCGTCGACCAACATCGCCAAGGAGCGCGGCGAGACCTTCGTCGGCTTCGAGGACTCGAAGTACGCGACCGGTGAGTTCTTCGACAAGTACACGGATGCCGAGTGGGTGCCGACCACCGCCCGCGGTGCGGAGCTGTTCGAGCAGGCCGGCGTTCACATCCCGACGCAGGATGACTGGCGCGAGCTCAAGGCATCCGTCGCGGAATTCGGCATCTACAACCAGAACCTGCAGGCCGTGCCTCCCACCGGATCCATCTCGTACATCAACAACTCGACCGCGTCGATCCACCCGATCGCGGCGAAGATCGAGATTCGCAAGGAGGGCAAGCTGGGTCGCGTGTACTTCCCGGCGCCGTTCATGACGAACGACAACCTGGACTACTACCAGGATGCCTACGAGATCGGTGCCGAGAAGGTCATCGACACCTACGCGGCGGCCACGCAGCACGTGGACCAGGGCCTCTCGCTCACGCTGTTCTTCAAGGACACCGCGACCACGCGCGACATCAATAAGGCGCAGATCTACGCATGGAAGAAGGGGATCAAGACGATCTACTACATCCGTCTGCGTCAGATGGCCCTCGAGGGGACCGAGCTCGATCTTTGTGTTTCTTGTGCGCTGTGATCTGACCTGAGCATGTCAGAGACTGAGGTGTCCAGCCCGACAGGGCGTTCCGACTACATCGGTGCGATCTACGCATTCCGCGCCGAGGGCTCGGCCGAGTTTCGATACGTCGGGCTCACGACGTCAACGTTATGCAAGCGCATGCAAGGGCACTTCAAGAAGGCACAGCTGCGGGCGAAGTTCCCTTTCTACGACTGGCTTCGGAAGCAGGACAAGGAAACCGTATTGATGCAGCCTCTCGAGGTGGTACGGACATCTCTCGAAGATCTGGGAGAGGCCGAGAGGAAGTGGATCGCCAAACTTCGCGGTGAAGGACATCGTCTGCTTAATCTCGCGGAGGGCGGCCTCGGGCCGCGCGGCTACGTCTGGACGGAAGAACAGCGGAAGGCAGCTGGTGATCGCGCGCGGGGGCGGCCGACCGGAGTACATCTCTATGGTCCTGACAATCCTCGGTGGGGCCAGCGCCACACCGACGAGCAGAAGGCGAAGTGGTCCATCGAACGCACCGGGTCAATCACGGGCGAGAAGAACCCGAACTTCGGTAAGTTCGGCCCCGCTCATCCCAGCTTCGGGCGGGTACTTTCCGGTGAGACGAAAAAGCGGCTTTCCGAGCAGAAGCGTGGGGAATTGAACCCCAACTTCGGCAAGACCGCGAGTCCGGAAACGCGCGCGAAGCTGTCGGCTGCTCGCAAGGGTCAGCCGATGCCATCCAGCATTCGAAGTGCCCACACCCGATATCACACCAATAAGGGCGTCTTCAAGGAGACGTGCATCCACTGCGTCGCGGACGCCGCGCAAGAAAGAGAATCCGAATGACCCCCGACAAGCTCAAGCTGGTCTCGCACGTCGAAGCGATCAACTGGAACAAGATCCAGGACGATAAGGACGTAGACGTCTGGAACCGCCTGGTGAACAACTTCTGGCTGCCCGAGAAGGTGCCGCTGTCGAACGACATCCAGTCGTGGAACACGCTCACCCCCGACGAGCAGCAGCTCACTATGCGGGTGTTCACGGGGCTCACCCTGCTCGACACCATCCAGGGCACGGTGGGTGCGGTCTCGCTTATTCCGGATGCGATCACGCCGCACGAGGAGGCCGTCTACACGAACATCGCGTTCATGGAGTCGGTTCACGCGAAGAGCTACTCGTCCATCTTCTCGACGCTGTGCTCGACGAAGGAGATCGACGAGGCGTTCCGTTGGAGCGTCGAGAACGTGAACCTTCAGAAGAAGGCCGCGATCGTCATGGAGTACTACCAGGGCGACTCGCCGCTGAAGCGCAAGGTCGCCTCGACGCTGCTCGAGTCGTTCCTGTTCTACTCGGGCTTCTACCTGCCGATGTACTGGTCTTCGCGCGCGAAGCTCACCAACACGGCGGACCTCATCCGTCTCATCATCCGGGACGAGGCCGTGCACGGGTACTACATCGGGTACAAGTTCCAGAAGGGCCTCGAGCTGGTCAGCCAGGCCGAGCGCGATGATCTGAAGGACTACACCTTCTCGCTCATCTACGAGCTCTACGACAACGAGGTGCAGTACACGCAGGACCTCTACGACGGCGTCGGTCTCACCGAGGACGTCAAGAAGTTCCTGCACTACAACGCCAACAAGGCCCTCATGAACCTGGGCTACGAGGCGATGTTCCCGAAGACGGTGACGGATGTGAACCCCGCCATCCTCTCGGCGCTCTCCCCGAACGCCGACGAGAACCACGACTTCTTCTCGGGTTCCGGCTCGTCGTACGTGATCGGCAAGGCCGTGTCGACCGAGGACGAGGACTGGGACTTCTAGTGGCAATCCCCTTCATTGTTCCAAGCCAGATTTTTTCGAGCCGATCGGCCGCCAAGAACTACATTCGTGACGAGATTCTCCACGCTTACCCGCTGAGAACTCGTATCGACCGCGCAGACCACCACCTTTTCCTCAGTGAAGTCCTGGAGCTCCACTCGGACGCGGTAGAGAAGATCGGCCCGGGCATCGATCACTTTTACGTAGAGGAAACGTATCGGCTGTTGGGCAAAGAGACAGTCGGAAGGGACAAGCGTGCGATCATCGTCGTTCGAGTAGACGGTGACACAAGGGACTAGAGCTACACGCACGTAGTGGATTCTCCTACGGATATGGCCAACGTCAAGAGCGCTCTCGCGTTCGCGCTGGAGCATGTACGCGTACACCGCCGTGATGACGCGTTCGCAAGTGGTGAGCCAGTCTTTTGTTTCTTGACGGGTGAGTTGATCGCAGAAAAGCATCAGGCAGACACCCGACACCTGGAACCTACCTGGCACGCGTTGACATCCGAATTCGCATCGGCGCAGGGCGGATGGGACCAGATTGAGACGCACAGTGGACACGGGCGGACTTTTGTGGGGCGAGACGTCGAGGACGCAGTCTTGAAAGAATCTTGGTTGGAGTTCTATCGGGAGAACGCGTTTCCAGTCTTCATAAAGAACGAGCTGCCACCGAAGTAGATCTGTCATGAGCGCGCGCCGAGTGGCCGATCCGAACTTCGATCCGATAAGAATGCGTATGTGATCTCTATAGGCATCGCGGGCCCAACGGTAGTCGAATAGGGATGGTTCGCTCGGTTCTCGAAGTCCGGATCCAGGACGCCGCCCTGAATCCAGCGCTCACAGTCTTGTGCGCTGGCTACGAGATGGAGGTATGGCGGGCTCCGGAGCTGGTGGACGACTTATTCTCTCGTCACCTCACGTCTTTTGCCCTCAGTTTCACGGAGTTCAACTCCATCGACGGAGAGACTGCCGCGCGTGCGTTACGCCGATCTGCGGAGATGGTCTATGGCACGGACAAATACCGCCGGCGTGGCGAGTTTGGAGAACTCATCCTGCACGCCGCTTTGATCGACTTCTTTGGCGCCACGCCAGCAGTGAGCAAGATCTATTACAAGGACAGCGACAACGACACGGTCAAAGGATTCGACTCGGTCCATGTCGTCGGTAGACATGACGGCGAACTCGAAGTCTGGCTCGGGGAAGCGAAGTTCTATAAGGACCTTTCCGGCGCGATCACCGAAGCCGTCAAATCGATTGAGGATCACTTAGAGCGGAACTTCCTTCGACGGGAGTTCATTGCGATCACCAACAAGGTCGATGCCACCTGGCCTCATGCGGACGCTTTCCGGGGTTTGCTCGATGGTGCTGCGAGTCTCGACGAGATAGCCAAGTCGCTTGTAATTCCAGTGCTCATCACATACGAGAGTGTGTCGGTGGCTAGTCATAAGGTCGTCGACGACGCCTACAAGTCGGCACTTGAAGCCGAGGTCAGGACTGCCTGGAAAGCGTTTTCGGAGAAGGAGCTCAAGACCAAGCTCACAATCACTCTTCAGTTGATCCTCCTGCCGCTCGAGAGCAAAGACCGGCTGATTGGGCTCATGCACGAGAAGCTAAAGGTTTGGCAACATATTTAGGTGGAAGCAGAGATGGTCGACACATTTCTTGAGCTGAAAGAGATAGCCCGGCTCGCGAGCCACTCGAACCTCCGCGACGCAGGGCGCGATCGATTGATTCGATTTCTCGACTCACACGGCCAAGACATTCCAGAACGTCAGATCGTCGACACCCTTTGTGCTGCACTCGGACTCTTTCCGTATATGTCCGAAGGAACCTCGGAGAGCGACGCTGAAGCCCTGGCACTTGAGTTCCACACCCCCGACGAACTCGCCGAGGAAGGCTTCACTTTCCACTCTGAGCAGCAGGCTGTCTACTCTCGGCTCATGGACGGCGAGAGTATCATCCTTTCGGCGCCGACCTCATTCGGAAAGTCCGCAATCTTGGATGCGTTGGTGGCCAGTAATCGCTGGTCACGCATCGTGCTCATCGTCCCAACCGTCGCCCTGATCGACGAAACGAGGCGTCGACTGGCACGGTTCAAGAATGACTATTCGATTGTGACTGGTGCGAGCCAACCGACCGGAGAACGCGCCGTCTACGTGCTCACTCAAGAACGTTTTCTCGAGTTCGATCGCATCGATGGCTTGGGCCTGTTTGTAATCGACGAGTTTTACAAGCTGGGTACGAACGAAGCGATGGATCAGCGCCGGTCTCTGCTCAACCTCGCGTGGAAACGTCTGCGTGCGACTGGTGCGCAGTATTACTTGATTGGGCCGAATGTCGATTCGATTAGTGCTGCGGTAGGTACGGACTTGCAGGCCAAGCTGATCAAAACTGAGTTTCGCACCGTAGCCGTAGATGTCATAGATCGTTCTGACGTGGAAGATTCGGCGAGAGAAGCCGACCTCTTCAGCCTGATCTCCGCGAATTCTGCTGAATCCACCTTGGTCTTCTCAGCATCTCCGGAGAAGGCGGAGAAGCTGGCGGTAGGTCTGCGTGAGGCAGTTCCACCCCCAAATTCAAGCAGTCTGGCGAGCGAGGTGGCGAGATGGCTTGGATCCAATTATGATCCGGCCTGGAACGCGATAGGTGCTTTAGCCGAGGGAGTCGCAACTCATACGGGCTTGATGCCGCGTAGCGTTCAACGCATCATGGTGCGGCTCTTCAACGATGGTGATGTGCCCGTGATGGTGTGTACCTCTACCCTCATCGAGGGAGTGAACACAGCGGCTAAAAACGTTGTCATCTACGACCATAAGATCGACGGACAACTTCTCGACTTCTTCACGTTCAGTAACATCCGGGGCAGAGCGGGCCGAATGTTCCGTCACTTCGTCGGTCGCGTGTACACGTATGCGCCAGCACCCAAGAGCACTACCACTGAGGTCGACATTCCAATCGAGTCGCAGTCGACTCAGGCATCAGCTGCGACCCTCGCGCAATTGGATTGGGAAGACCTCGATGATGATGCGCGCGAGCGAGTACGGGGCATCTTCGGGCAGGACGTACTGAGCCTCGGGACGATCCGTGCCAACCGCGGTCTGGACCCAGAGCTGCAGATCAACTTGGCGAAGCGATTGATCGACAAAGCTCCGGAGGCCCGTCGACTCGGCTGGCAAGGAGTCCCTGCATCCAACGTACTCAAATCGACTTTGGAGACTGCTTGGGATGAGTTGCTCGTGCCTCGACAGCGTCGTGGGGTCAACTTTCAGATGGTCTGGGGGCAGCTGCAAAACCATCGAGTGAACGGAGAAGCCTTCTCCGCGATGGTTGATCAGCAGGAGCGGTACCTGCGTCCCGACCGAGATCGAAGTGACGCAGTATTGGATGTTTTTAGATTTCAGCGCCGTTGGATGGAGCATACGATCCCATCCTTCCTGCGGGGGGTTCAGGCGATCCAAGGTGATGTAGCAAAGCGGTCCGGGCTACCACCGGCGAACTACGAGTTCGCATTGAGGGAGATCGAGTCCCTCTATCTCCCTCCTGGCATCGCCGAACTGGAGGAATTCGGGGTTCCAATGCCACTCGGCCTCAAGCTCTATCGGTTGGGCGTTCGTGGCTCGACGGGTAGTGAAATGATGCACTCTCTTGAGCAAAGGCTCCATGCGCCGGATTTGACGGCTCAACTCGGGATTGTGGAACGCTGGATCCTCGACGACGTTGTTTCAGGGTGGGCCTGACAAGCTCCGAATGTTTTCTCGCGTTTGCGGGACTATGACGCAGTGCCGCTCGCCGAGCAATGGTGCATGCCGGCGGGCGGTGCCTCCGGCAGGGGGAGCCGCATCCGTAGCGTCGTGCACGATGTCGCCGGCGACAATCGTGAGGGCGGCGCGCTCGGTGAGCAGGCGGGCGGGGTCGGGCTCGAGGTCGTAGAGGTTCGACGACCAGGTGACGAGGTCGGCGCGAGCGCCCACTCGCACCCCGCCGAGGGAGTCCTCGACGTGCCAGGCCCACGCGCCGTCGGCCGTGTAGCCGCGGAGGGCGGCGTCAAGCGTCAAGCGTTCAGACGCAGTCCACGACGAGCGGCCGTCGAGGCGGGCCCGCGTCAGGGCTGAGTGGAGGCCGACCAGTGGGTCCATCTCGCCGACTCGCCAGTCGCTCGAGAGGGCCACGTGGGCGCCCGACTCGGCGAGGGAGCGGGAGCGCCAGGCTCGGCTCCAGCGCTACTCGCCGACGGTTGTCCATCCAGGTGCCTCCGACAAGGTCGGGGGAGCAGTGGCGGGGCTGCATGGCGGCCGTCACGCCCAGCGCAGCGAAGCGGGGCAGATCGTCGGGGTGCAGGCACTCGACGTGCACGATGCCGTGGCGGCGTCGCGGGTGCCGTTGGTGCCGGGGGCGTGCTCGATGGCGCGAGAGCGATGCGGATGCCGCCGTCTCCCGTCGCGTGGGTGTGGGTATGGAAGCCTTGACGGTCGAGTTCGGTGACGATGCGGGTGAGCTCGTCGAGGGGTGCGCTCGGGTGGGCGCGGTGGCCCGGGCGGTTGGTCGTCGAGTGTCCACGCGGTGTGCGGCTCGGTCACATCGTCGGCGTAGAGCTTGACCGGTCCGAAGCGCAGGCGCTCGTCGACGGGGGCCGAGTCGACGGCTTCGCGCAGACCCGCGCGGAAGGAGGCATCCGCATCATCGGGTGGAACAGGGCGGCGATCACACGACTCGACAGCTCGAGTACATGGGGATGTCGCGCTGCAGGGCGGCGAGGCTTGCGGCGCTGGCGTGAGCACCTGCATTCGAGGGCCATGAGAGTCGCGGTGCGATGATGGTGGGATGGCCTCGTTCATCTTCATCTACCACGCCGGACCCGACCCGGTGCCTGCCGACCGAGTGGCGGAGAATCGGGCCGCGTGGCAGAAGTGGAATGCGGAGCTGCATGAGGACTACGGAATCCGGACGGCTGGCGGAAAAGTCGTGACCGCGAATTCGACACGTGATGCCGACGGCGGCATTCGCGGTGCATCGATGGTCGAGTTCGATTCGATGGAAGCAGCAGTTGAGACTGCGAAGGGGAGCCCGAACCTGGCGTTCGGCGGAAGCGTGGAAGTGCTCGAGGAGCACGCAAGAACGCGATAAATCTGTCGTCCGACCTCGGACGACGGGCGTGCGCCGATCTGAGCTAGTCGAGCGGCGCTACTCAGCCGGCGGCTGCCACACCCCTTCGATCGGCAGCGCTCGCCGCAGGATGTTCGAGGCCGCGCGGTGCGCGGAGTGCAGGGCGGCGGTGACGGTGGCGGGATCATCCGTCCATGTCGCCTCGCCCGCGATGTGCAGCACGCCGCCGACGGGCGTCGCGAGATCGTCGTGGTCGTTCGTCGTCGAGCCGACCGTCATGTAAGCGTAGGAGCCGCGGGCGAACGGGTCGTCCTGCCAGGCGGTGATGTGCACCGATGTCGGGGTCTCGACGCTGTCGCCGTAGAGCCGACGCAGTTGCTCGAGGATCGAGCCCACCACCCGCTGCTCGGTCCAGTCGCGCGTCTCGATGGCAGCCGGCCCCGCGGCGAAGGTGAGCAAGGTGGGGATTTCGTGCAGCGGAGTGAGGTCGTACCAGGAGTGCCACCACCGGCCCTCCGGGCCTTGCTGACGGATGCCGTAGACGTCGTCGTCCCAGAACTTCGTCGGGAAGCGCAGCACGACCTTCTCGAAGGCGTTCATCGTCAGTCGGCTGAGAGCTCCGGCGACGGGTTCGGGCAGCGGCGGCTCGATCACGAAATCGTCGGACCGGAGCACGCCGACCGGCACCGTCACGACGACCGTGCCGGAGGTGAACGTTCCGCGGTCGGACGTGACGGCGACGCCCGCGCTCGACCAGTCGACACGCGACACCACATGCCGCAGGCGCACATCGAGCCCGTCGGCGAGGTGGGTGGCCAGGCTGTCGTATCCGTCCGGAAAGATCACCTCGTCGCCGTCGACGGTGTCGTCATCGAGGCCGTGGGCGGCGAGATCCGCGATCCAAGCGCCGTACTGCTCCTCCGAACGGTGCTGGTAGTACTCGCGCACCCGCTCGGTGCGCGCGTCGTCCCAGCCCTGGGCGGCCAGGGCGGTCTCGGTCACGTCGCGGTAGGAGTCATCCGGTTCCGAGGTCGCGATCACCGACGCCAGCGTCGTGTCGGCAGAACGGATGTCGTCGGCGAAATCCCGCGTCGCGGCATCCGTCAGCCTCTCACCGATCGGGCCGTAGTAGGCGATCGGTCGGCTGTCGGGCTGGTAGCTGCCGACGGTGAACTCTCTCGTGGGCATGCCGAAAGCCGTGACCGCCGCCGCGACGGCACTGTCGGTGATGCCGTGGATCCAGGACGCACCGAGGTCGGTGACAAGGCCGCCCTCCCGCATCGTGTGGACGCGGCCGCCCACCCGGTCGCGTGCCTCGAGCACCACGACGCGTCGGCCCGCCTGAGCCAGCAGCCGCGCAGCCGTGAGTCCGGCGACGCCAGCGCCGATGACGATCGTGTCGAGGGGTTCCGTCGCCTGCCGTTCTGTCGCTTGCGGTTCCATTGCGTGGCCTTTCAGCTCGTCGGCATCGTTTGGTCCGACCAGAATCTACTCGGTACTGGACTGGCTCTCACTCGATCTACAGGTGGCCCTGCCGGCACCGCGTGATGGGGTTGAGCTCAGGGGGCGGCTGGTTCGGGTCCGAGCGTCAGCCCGTCGAGTGAGGCGGCGCCTTCGGCCATCTGGGATAACCAGTGCCGGTTGTGCCAGAACACGATCATCCAACTCGAAGAACGTGCCGCCGCAGTTGAGAGTTCCCACCCTGCCGCCGTATGGCTGACCACCGACACGACCCCCGGGCGGACGCCGGGACCTCAGCTGATGAGGTCCGAGTCGATCTCGTTCGGGATGGTCAGGACTCTGAAGGAACCAGGGGTAGTTCGAGTCCGTAGTTCCACGACAGGATCGCCGGCTGCTCGCGGTAGAAGCTCAGCACAGACACCGATCCAGCATCCAAGGTCATCTGGGCTCCGAATCGAGGCGCCATTCGCAGGTAAACCGCGGTCAGGATGCGCAGGAAGTGACCGTGCGCGACCAGCGCGACATCCCCTTCCACCATCGCGGGCAGTACCCGCGTGAGTACGCGCGACGCGCGCGCTGCGACTTCCTCGACCGTCTCCCCCGGTGTTGAGCCTCGGATGACACCGTGGGTGAATGCGCTCCAGTTGTAGCCGAGCTCCTTGCGGATCTCGTGTGTCGTTCGTCCCTCATATCCGCCGTAGTCCCACTCGACCAGGAGAGGGTCGACTTCCGCGTCGAGCCCAGCGAGCTGAGCCGTGCGTCGGGCTCGCTGTAACGGAGAGGTCAGGATAAGCGAGAACTCGTAGCCGAGGACCAGCTTGCCCGCGCCACGAGCGAGGTCCTCGCCTCGAGCTGTGAGTGGAACGTCCGTAAGCCCTGTGTGTTTTCCACTCTTCGACCATTGCGTCTCACCGTGACGAAGGAGAACCAGCTTCCCCGAGGGATTATCCGGTGACGGACGTTCAGGTAACGGATCACTGGTGAACACACCCCCAACGGTACTCACGAGTTCGCGCTCCGATCAGATCTCGAGTACGACCGGTGATCCAGTGATGGTCAGGGGGTCCTGCGGTCTCGACGACGGCGGCTCACGATCAGGATGGCGAATCCGGCGAGGAGGATCGCGCCGGCCCCGGCCCCGGCCCACCCGAGGTCTGATCCGGTGCTGGGAAGCGACTCAGTCGATACTCCATCTTCTGCCAGTTCGGCAGCGGACTTCGCGATGGTGATCTCGTCGACTTTCGTCATGTCTGTTGTCCGGTACGTCGATACCGTGATGGTCCGGTCGGTGAATTGCACGTCCGACACGTTGGCCACGTACTCCTGGTTCTTCACGGCCACGTAGTCGAAATCGTGGTCTTCGATGATGTCGTAGAACTTGTGGCCGCTGGAGTTGTTGCCCGTGATGTAGAGCACTTCTCCCGGTTCCGGGATCAGCGTGCCGGCCAGCGACCGGTTGCTGGGCTCTGATCCGTTCATCAGGAAGGTGCGGGTGTAGGTGTGGTCGTGGCCCATCAGGACGAGGTCGATTCCCAGCTCGGAGAATACCGGTGGTAGTTCTGCGCGCCGTTTGATGACGTCGTCATCGAACGCGTGGTCAGCCACACTGAAAACGGACTGGTGGAACGTGACGACTTTCCAGCGGACGTTCGGATTGGCCGCTACGACCTTGCGGAGGAACTCCGCATGGTTGGCGTTGTCAAGATTGTTGGTGTTGAGGGAGATGTACAGGGTGTCGTTGTAGGTGTACCAGTAGTCGCCACCGGCCCCGTTCAAGTCGGTTGCTTTGCCGTAGGCGTCGTCGACGTTGGGCATGGAGAAGTGCTGACGGTAGGAGATGTTCTCGCTGTCGTGGTTGCCGATATTCGTGGCGAGCGGGATGCGTCGCATCTGCTCGGGCGAGAGGAACGCGCTGGTTTGCGCTTCGTTGCCGGCGTTCTCGCCTTGGTCACCGGCGGAGAGGACGAAGCTTGAACCCGGGAACGTCGCGTCAGCTTTAGTCATCGTGTCGGTCCAGCCGGCTTGGTCGAGCGATAGCTCTTTCGATCCGATCTGCGGGTCACCGACGAAGGTGAAATGGTAGTTCGGCGAAAAGGTGCCGGTGTTGAAGATGTACGGCTGGGACCATCCCTTTTCGTCGCTGCCGACGCGGTACACGTAAGAGGTGTTTTCCTTCAGGTCTGTGATGGTGGCATGGTGCCAAGACTGGCCGTGCTTCGCGTCGCCCGACGTCGACGGGAAGGTCCGCGCGGAGCCTTCAGGGAACGGAGTGCCGGATCCGCCGGGGGTCTGAGCCAATTGGACGCTTTCGGCCACTCCCGAGTCGGAATACCAGGTGAGGTTGTGCTGGGTCTGATCGGATCCGACTTGCAGGCTGACCGCGCTGAACTGAGTGGGGGCTGACTTGCTTACCGCCCAGAGGGTGTCGAATTCGAAGAAGATGTCTGGGCTGGTCGCGTCTGCCTGGTGCACGGCGACGGCAATGGTGTTCGTGCCAGCCTTCAGCGCGGACGCGTCGATGGAGAAATCCGCGTACTGCGGCGAATCCACCGGCTCGCCGCCGTACTGGAGGTTGCCGGTGATGCCCGCGTCGTTCACACCCTTGACCTTGACCCCGTTCAGGTACACCTCGAGAGCGTCGTCGTAGACGACGGATGCTTCCAAGCGGAGCGTGTCTGCGACTTCGGCATCTGTCAGGTCGAAACTGGATCGGAAGAAGATCGCCGGGATGTTGGTGGTGTGGGTGTCGTCGGTGTACTGGGCTGTCTGCGTGCGGATGCGCCAGTCGCTGCCGATGTCTTCGGTGTCGCCGTAGGCGGATCCGAATCCCTTGCTCCCGGTGGGCCAGGCGGAGTCGTCATAGTCCTCGCGCGTCCATGCCGCGGGATCGGCCTCGGTCCCAGGGTCGATGTTGGTGTCGAGGTACTTCCACACCGTCGTGTCCTTGAAGATCAACGGTTGCGACTCGCCCAAGGGGTCGGCCGCCGCCGCGCCGACCATCATGGTCGCGGATGCCATCACCGCGGCCACGACCGTGGCGGCGGCGGCGTGCTTCCAGTACTGCCGTGTGGAGTTCATCATCGGTCGCCTTCGAAGTCGCTGTGCCTCAACGCCGAAGCGGCGCTGGTCGAATTCGAGAATGCCGATCGGAGGGGCGGATCGTCAACGACGTCGCCGGAACGCGCAACCGGACTGCGAGGTTCACGCACGGGAAACGATCGATTGTCACCATTGCGCAACGAACAGCCTCACGAGCCGAAAGCTCGACTACCTTCCCACCCGCAGCGGCAACCTCTCGGGCGACGCCGATCAGCTCATCACCTGCGGTACCCGAACCGAGAGGCTGAACGGACCCGGCGCCGGTCGGAATCGAATCGTCTTAGAGGGAGGATCGCCAACTCCTCCTCCGCTGACCCAGACACCCAGACGACGAAGCCTCGTTCGAGGATCAGGATCCGCAAGTGTCGGGCAGGGAGCGAAGCGTCAGGGCACGATGTGGGTGAGGACAGGGTAGGTGGGGTCAGCGCTGTAAGTGAAGTTTCCGGCATCATCGGGAGGGCGCGACGATGCGGCCAGCTTCGGGTGCTCCGAACGCCCAGGTTGCGTTGGATAGCATTCTTTTTTGCTTGCTGATCGGTGAAGAGGACGTGGGATGAAGCGAGACGTGTTGGTCCGTGGCGGCGCGGCGGTAGGCGCGGTCTTGGCCGTTCTGGCGGCGTCGATGGTCGCGGCGGGGCCCGTAGCTGCTGCCACGCCGGCCGGTTCGGCGATTCCCGTTCCCCCACCGGGTGCCGTCGCTGACACGTACGGCTACACGGGCGGGGTACAGAAGTACATCGTCAAAGAAGGGACCGGGTGGCTTCAGATCAAGGTGATCGGCGGTCCCGGCGGGATGAACAGCTCGGCCAATGGCGGCTCAGCAGCCGCGGAAGTGGACGGCACCGTGAAGGTATCCGCGAACGACACCCTGACCGTGTCGGTCGCCGGCGCCGGCGGACAAAGCGGCGGCTCGTGGACGGCTGGCGGCCCCGGCGGTTGGGGTGGACTGGGCGCGATTGGCGGGGAAGGCAACTCCGCCGATGATTCCCTCCGAAACGGCGGATCTGGTGGTGGCGCCTCCACCGTCGAGCTGACTTCCGGGGCAACAACGACAACACTCATGATCGCCGGTGGAGGCGGCGGCAAGGGCGGCGCCAGCGGCGACCCGGACCACGCCGGCGATGGTGGCAGCGGAGGCGACAACGCCTGGACTGGCGGCGACGGAAGCCACGGCACGGAAGGCCCCCTCGGCGGTTCGGGAGGCCAAGCAGCCAAAGCACCCACCTCGGTCGGTGAACGAGGCAAGGGTGGCAGTGAGGCTGGCGGCAACGGCGGAGCCGGCGGTGGCGGGCTCATCGGTGGCGCGGCCGGCGGAGGAGCATCAGCCGCATCAGCCGGCGGCGGAGGCGGAGCTGGATCCTCCTACGCCGGCGACGCTGTCCTCGGGGCGACGGTGAAGAGATCCACCGTGGCCTGGTGCAACGTCTTTGAATGCATCGACCAGCCCGTCCCGAACGGTTCCATAACCATCACCCCCATCCCTCTCCTGGCAACAACAACCGAACTGACAGTGCAGAACAGCCAGGTGACTGTGGGAGGAAACGCCGGACCGCTCACCGCGATCATCGCCCCCGTCGACGGGTACGCACCCGCAGGCACGGTCGACTTTCTCGACATCACCAACGGCACCGGATCCAGTGCCGTGGATCTCGGGTCAGCCACCGTCACCAACGGGGCCGGCGCGATCCCCTCAGCGACCTTCACGACCGCGGGAACCCGGAAACTCCAAGCGGTCTGGTCCGGAGACGCCAACTACGCACCCGCCACCAGCCCCACCATGACCGTAACCGTCAGCGCCGCGACCCAGGGTCCGCGCGACCCGGGATCCAGCACGCCGGGAGCGCCCGGCAGCAGCGCATCCAGCCCAGGCAAAACCCACACTCCCCGAGAGGTGCTGGCTCAGACGGGCTACGCAGTTCAGCCCTGGGCAATCCTGGCCTGCTTAGCTCTCGCCGCCGGGGCGTCAAGCCTTCTGATCTCGCGCCGCCGGCGCAATCTACCGAGCTGACACGCACAGTCCAGCCCATGACTGGAACGGCTCTCCGTTGGGCATCATGCGGGCACCCCCACCTTCGCGCTCACAGCGGCCCACAGCCCTTGAGCCGCGACCATGTCGAGGCCCGCTTTGCCTGGTTTCCGGACCGTGGGGGACCCCTTGATACTGCCCACGCCATCGGGACCCACATAGGCGTTGCCGGCAACGTTCTGGGTCGCCGCGAAGAGGGTTGGCAGGGCACCGTGTTCCGGATCGTTCAACAGCATAGAGAACCGGTTGATCGCGTTCGAGGATGAATGCGCGACGAGAGTGGTCGTTGCGATACCCGGGTGCGCCAGCACGGAGCGTACCTTCGATCCCGATGCAGTCAGGCGACGCTGCAACTCGAGAGAGAACAGCACCACCTGCAGCTTGGAATCGCTGTAAGCGTCCAGAGGCTTGTATGGGCGGGTGTCCCAGCCGATGTCGTCGAGGTTCAGGTGTCCCAGGCGGTGCAACTGGCTGGCGACCCACACCACCCGGTCTGTGATTTTCGGCAGCAGCAGGTTCGTCAGCAGAAACGGTCCCAACGAGTTCGTCGCCGTCTGCAGGTCGAGCCCGTCTCGAGTCCGGGTGAGGGGCACGTCCATGATGCCAGCATTGTTCACCAGCACAGTGATGGGTCCCGTCCACTTGGACGCGAACTCGCGAATGCTGTCGAGATCCGAGACATCCAGCTCACGCACCTCGACGCTGCCTTCCATCGCGCGGGCCACATCTTCGCCCTTTGGAACGTTCCGCACTGCGAGAACCACGTGCGCTCCCGCTCTCGCGAACTCCCGGGCCGCGACGAGCCCGATGCCGCTGGAGGTACCCGTGAGCACGACCGTCGTGCCCGCCATCTCCGGCATGTCTGCCACAGTCCACTTCGCCAACGACTCCTCCTTCAATCCGCATCACTGGCCGTGACCGCGAAAACCAGTAGACAGGCCCGCGATCACAGGAGCCAGGGCACGATCACCCACTGAACGCCGTGCACTGGCTCAGCACCTGACAGCAGGGCAGAGTGGAAGTCTTGGCGGAGGAAGAACAGTAGATGGATCAGCTAGCAGTCGGTGAATTCATCCGAGCGCGACGAGAAGCATTGCAACCGGAAGATGTCGGACTCCGGCGCGGAGCCCGACGGCGGACGGCAGGGCTCTGACGAGAAGAAGTGGCCGACCTGGCGGATATGTCCACCGATTACCTTTCCCGCCTAGAACGCGGAGCTGGCCCGCAACCGTCGGAACAAATGATCAACGCCCTCGCGCGAGGGCTCCGACTCGACCTCGAAGAGCGCGACCACCTCCTTCGCCTCGCAGGCCACAACCGCCACCCCGCTCGGCATCAAGCGACCACGTCAGCCCAGGGCTGATGCGAATCCTCGACACCATGACCGACACTCCCGCCCAGGTCATGGGCACCCTCGGTGAAACCCTCGCGCAGAACAGCGCCGCCGTCGCTCTGTTCGGAGAAGAAACCCATTACGCCGGGCTCTCGCGCGTAGCCGCCTATCGATGGTTCACTGATCTGGCAGCACGGGCCCTGTATCCGCCAGAGGACCATGATCACCACAGTCGTGTACAGGTCTCCCGACTTCGTCACGCCGCAGCCCGCGTGCCACCATCGACGATGCAACCCCTGCTCGAACACCTCCATCACAGAAGTGAAGAGTTCTCCACCCTGTGGGCTCACAACGAAATCGGGTTCCGATACTCAGAACAAAAACGATTCCAGCACCCAGAAGTCGGCGACCTCATCCTGTACTGCCAAAGCGCCGTGGACCTCGACCAATCTCAAACTCTCCTGGTATTCACTGCAACGCCAGGGTCGGACAGCCTAGAGAAGCTTCGCCTTCTCACCGTCGTCGGCGCATCGTTCGACGGAGAGATCCGCGGCTGATGCCTGAGAGGGTCACCACCCCGAGCACGATGAAACCGATCGCTGTTGCGGCGATCGCCAGGTCGTTCAAGGGCTGCGCGGACAGAATCGTCGTGAAGTCGGCTGCGGCGTGCAGGAGGATCAACGGAATCACCCACTCGAATCGGTACTGAAAAGCTCCGAGGGCGAAGCCGTAGGAGGCTGACACGAGGACGTTGGAGAGCACGTCCCACGCTCCTCGATCCGTCGTCGCGAAGGCGGAGAGATGCTGCAGTCCGAACAGAGCCGCCGTCACGGCGACAGCCGCGACGGGCGAGAAGGACGCACGCATCCGTTCGAGGACGACGACCCGACTGACCAGTTCCTCGTTGACTCCGACCAGCAGAAGGCTGCTCGCCCACAGGCCGAACCCGGGGGGCCTGTCGGTCAGACCGGAGGGGATGACCCAGAGCAGCACCTCGATGACGAAGGGGATCAGCAGCAGGAGTGCCCGTGGCCCACGCCACGCGACGAGCACTCCGGAGGTACCCCACAGCCTGCGGGCGGTGACGAGGATCACCGCGAACAGTACGCACGCCCCGGTTGCGAAGAGTCCCAGATACCAGCCTGTGATTCCCACGAGCGGCCCGACTGCCAGGGCCAGCATCAGCACGGCGAATCGGGCGACCTGGACGGCCGCGCCGAAGGCAACTGCCTGCCACCGATCCCTCGTCACAGCAACGAACCTAGCGCCGTCGCAGTAAGCGCTCGATGGTCTATCGGAGCACTCTGTACTGCAGGTGCGTTGCCGCACCGGTGACCTGTGCGCCGATGCGTTCCAGCGAGATCGCGGATGTCAAGCCGCCGAAGAGCGCGGTTCCCCCGCCGACGATGACCGGCATGACGTGCACGCGGATTTCATCGACCAATCCGAGGGGCAGCGCCTGCTGCATGACCGTGGCACCGAAAAGGTGCACGTCCTTATCCCCGGCGAATTGCTGCGCCTGCCGGATGGCGCTGGTGACCCCTTCGGTGACGAAGGTGAACACCGGCGGGTAGGACCGGGTCGGCAGACGATGCGTCAGCACGACGCACGGGATGTCGGCCATCGGCCCCGCGTCGCCCCAGCCGCCGTCGCCCTCGTTCTTCTCGAACGAGGTGCGGCCCATCACAATTGCTCCGACTTCGCTGACCGTAGCCTCCAGAACGGCGCGATCCTCATCGCCGGCCGTGGGCAGAAGCCAGGCGTGCAAGCCTTCGGCACCATCACCGAACGGGTTCTCGCGACTGTCGTTCGGGCCGGTGACGTACCCGTCGAGCGAGACGGACATGTCGCAGATGGTGAGTCCCATGGTGATCCTCCGTGCTCATTCTCGCTGCTCCAGCACCACAGCGGACAGCCTACGACGCGTGTTCGTCGAAGGATCGCCAATCGGATGCCGTCAGCGCCTCGCTCCGCCGACCCCGGGCACAGACGTTATCTGCGTCATCCACTCCGCGAGCTGATGCTCGTCGATGTCGTCCAGAGAGGCGAGTTCCACGCCGCGGGTCGCCTTGCCCATGCCGATCGGGGTCACGGGCGGCACCGGATCGAGAACCGACGCGCCGTTGACGAACATGAGCTTGACGTGGCTTGCAAAGCCGCCGCAGCTGAAGCACCAGCCGTCGCCGACGCCGTAGTACGCCATGCCCCACTTCACAGAGCGCCGGAGGTGCGGCAGAGTCCTGGCAGCCAACCCGTCGACCGCTTCGGCGATGCCCCGTTGCGGCTGTGGAAGGCTCCGGATGTAGGCGAACACCGGTTCGTCGCCCTCGGCCGCCTTCGCGGGGCTTGCTCGGCCGGTCATGGCCTCTGGCAGCGGGGGAGCGGCATCCGTCTTCGCAGTCCTCAACGGATTTCGCACGTCGTCACTCAACGGACGCCGCCAAGCCGTGGTCGGCGTAGCGCGCCTGCAGAGCGGTGAACACGTCCAGGTCGAACGGAACGGGGTGGCCGGCCAGCGCAGCCTCGAGGCGGTCGAAGCCGTAGTGGCCGCCCACGACATCGCCGCGTTCGATCGAAGAATCGGGCTCCGGCACGAAGTAGGTCGCTCGCAGGCGGGTTCCGCCGTCGGTTGCGTCGAGTTCGTAGCGCATCCATGAGCCCGCACTGGTGTGCGTGTGCTCGAGGAGGGCCGGCGGTGAGATGCGCAGGAAACGGAACTCGAGTTGCGGTCCGTCGGGCCAGTCGAAGCTCATCGTTCCCCCTTCACGGAGGTCGACATGGACGTTGGTGGCGAAGGGGGGCCACCAGTCCGCGAGACGATCGGGGTCGGTGAGCGCAGACCAGACGTCGTCGATCGCGTTGGGGAAGGTGCGCTCGAACCGGATCAGACCACCGCCGTCCGTGCGTTCCAGGGTGGCGAGAGTGTCGGTCATGAGGTCTCCTCTGAGAGTTGTTCGGGTCGGGAACGTTCCAAGTGCCGGCCGAGAGCATCCAATCGATCCGACCACTCAGCGCGGTACGGCTCCAGCCACTCATCGAGGTCGCGGAGCGGCTCACTGCGAATGCGGTAGAGACGCCGCTGCGCGTCCGACCGCACCGCGACGAGTCCAGCGTCTCGCAGCACCCTGAGGTGCCGGGAGACACCGGGCTGACTCATTTCGAGCTGGTCGACCAGCTCGCTGACGGAACGCTCGCGGACGCGGACGGCGTCCAGAATCTGGCGTCGATTCGGCTCCGCGATCGCCTCGAGTACTCCCGTCGCCAGCATGAACCGAGAATAACAGAGCGCATATATAAGCACAAGCACATATAAGGCGTCGGTCGGGGCGCCAGCTCAATCGCGACTGGAGCGCCGCTCGTCGAGGTATTGCTGCCACGTGCGTCCGGCGCGGTCGACGTCACCGCTCGCGAGGTTGGCGCTGTCTCGGTAGGCGCGCCCGATTGAACCGGGGATGCTGAAGCGCAGCATCCGTCGCCGCTTTTCCAATGCACGAGCGTACGTCTCGATCAGTGTCTCGATGCTGAGCACCTCGGGCCCGGCGATGTCGGCTACGCGTCCCGCGGGCGCCGCCAGCGTCAGGTCGGCCAGTCGCCGCGCGACCGATTCGACGTCGACGGGCTCGAAGTTCACGCCACGGGGTGCCGGAGCGAGAGGGAGTTTCTCCAGACCGCGCACGAACGGCAGCACGAAGTCGTGCAACTGCGCGGCCCGCAAGACGGTCCACGGGATGCCCGACTCGGCGACCGCTTGCTCGGCGGCATCCTTCATGCGGAAGTAGCCGATCGGCATGCGGCCGGCCCCGATGACCGAGATCAGGATGATGTGCTCGACCCTCGCCGCCGCAGCCGAGGCGACGAGCTTTCGCGTCGCGACGTCGTCGCCCTTCGGGCCACCCGCCAGATGCAGGACGACCGTGACGCCGTCCAGGGCGGTTGCCACGCCATCGCCCGTCATCACGTCGCCCCTGAAATGCCTCACGCCGGGGGTGTCGCCGCCGCCGCCGCCCCTGCTGAGGATGCGCAGGTCGCGGCCGTCCCGGGCGAGAAGGGGGACGACATGGCTGCCGATGTTTCCGGTGCCACCGGTCACGAGAACGGATGCGGTCACTTGTTGCTCCTCGATGTCACATGCGCGCGGGTTGCTGCGTCGAGATAATGACGAGGCAAGCGAACGGAATGTGACATGGACGACGATCTGGCCCAGCGCTTTGAGATGGAGCGCCCTCGGCTGCGGTCCATCGCCGCGCGGCTGGTCGGCGCCGCCGACGCGGATGATGCCGTTCAGGAGACGTGGTTGAGGCTGGCGCGCGCTCGAGCGGGCGAAATTGAGAATCTACCGGCCTGGCTGACGACCGTCGTCTCGAGAGTCAGCCTCGACCGCCTTCGAGCGAGGCGCACGCGCGATCGCTCGTGGCAGGTCGAACCCTGGCGGGACGAACCGGTGGCCGAACAGGCGGATCCGGCCGAGCTGGTTGCCCAGAGCGATCAGGTCGGCGTGGCCCTGCAGATCGTCATGGAGACGCTGAGCCCGGCCGAGCGCATCGCGTTCCTGCTCCACGACGTCTTCGGGCAGCCTTTCGAGGAGATCGCGATCGTCCTGGATCGGTCGACGGATGCCGCACGCCAGTTGGCCTCCCGCGCCCGCCGTCGGGTGCGCGGGGCACCAGAGCCTTCGCGAGTGGGTCGGCAACGGCAGCGTCGCGTTGTCGACGCGTGGCTTGCGGCGGCGCAGGGCGGCGATTTCTCGGGACTGCTGGCGCTTCTGCACGACGACGCAGTCCTGAACGCCGACTACGGCGCGACGACACAGCGTTTGGAAGGCGCCGAGGTGATCGTCGGTCAAGCGATGCTCGCCGGCCGGTTGGCCGCGAACTCGCTACTGGTGCTGCTCGACGGGCGCCCGGGCGTCGCGGCGATGATGCACGGTCGAGTCGTGTCGCTGATGGCCTTCGACATCATCGACGACCGCATCCTCGGGTTAGAGGTGCTGGCCGACCCCGACCGGCTCGCTGACGTGGGGATACCGGGCATGACCTGAGGACGCCTCCGGCGCGGGGCGCTCGTCCTGATGCGGGCGGCGCGCCGCCATCCATTCGTTGCTATCTGTCTCTCGTGAGGATCACCGCGGATGGAGGGGCAGTCAGGTCGAGTCGTAGCACGAACCCCGCTGCCTGGTACATGCGTTGGTTGCGCATGCTGCGTGCGCCCGTGTAGAGCGAGAAGCTGCGAGCGTCATCCGGTGCGACTCCCACGATGAAGTCCAACAGCCGACGGCCCAAGCCGGCGCCTTGCAAGTCTGGAGCAACCATCAGCCGGCCGATCTCCCACACTGATCCACCATCCGGCTCGACGGCGAGCCGTCCACGCACGGAGGCGACGAGGCGTCCTCCCCGCCGCACGATGTAGGTGTCCCACCGCTCGAGATCGCTCCGAACCTGGGCGAGAGACTCGTTCAGCGCGGGGATGTCGAGGGTGTCGTTCTCGATTGCCTCCTGCACCCAGCACGCCCGGGTGAGCACCAGGAGCTCAGCGGCGTCGATGCCGGTCGCTGCCACTATCTCGAAGTCTGTCACCGTTCCAGAGTACGAGATCCTCGGACTGCTGCGCCCGGTCAGCGGGTGCCGCGGCGGCCGCGGGCGGAGATCGTGATCGCCACCGCGACGAGAACCAACCCGACGACCAGCACAACAGGGCCGATGGTGCCCCACAACGGGGAGCCGCTCATCGCCGAGCCGCGCAGCACGTTCAGACCCTGCAGGGTCCAGACCAACCCGACGAGGCTCAGGATGACGCCGGGGACGAGGTAGGGCCAGATGCGCTTCACGCTCCCACTTTAGTTGCGCGGAAACGATCGAAACGGATGCCTGCGTGGCGGCTGGTGAGAAGCCACACGATGAGGGCGACGCCCCAGACGAAGAAGAGCGGGTCCCAGATGAATACGTGCCCGATCATCGCGTCCTCGTCGTAACCGCCGGCAACGGGAATCGCGCCGACCAGGACTGCGCCGCTCACCGCGATGTTGACGCCACCGTATACGGCGATGCCGACAGCTCCGACCCAGCACACGGCTCGCCAGAGGCGCGGCGATGGCATCCGACCCGCCGCGATCACGACCGGAACGATCGCGGCCGACAGCTTCAGCAGACCGATGATGCCGAGGGCCATCCCGGCGAGTACCGGGGAGCTTTCCGCCGCATCGACGGCCCACGCCCCCACGGTCGGCAGCAACCACCGACCGCCGACAGCCCAATAAAGACTCGACGCGGCGTGCAGCAATCCGGAGACGCAGGCCACCGTCACGGCGATTCGCGCGACGACTGAGCGCCCCGAATTGCGATGGCTCGCGTTCGTCCCAACCGCGGAGGATGCCATGCGCTGAGAATACTCAGCCTCCTACCTGCCTGTCAGGGCGGCCCCATTCCGGCAGGGTACTTCTTGGCTCGGACCTGCTGCGAGACCATGTACCCATGACTGCTGAGGACGCATCCGCCGCTGAACAGATCGACGCCATCATCTCCAACGTCGGGGGATGGCGGGCGGAGACCCTCGCCGAGATTCGTCGTGTCATCGCGAGCGCCGACGCGGGCATCGTCGAGGAGATCAAATGGCGGAAGCCGTCGAAGCCGGGGGGTGTCGCCACCTGGGTCAGTGACGGCAATATCTGCATGGCGGACATCCTCAAGGCGGCCGTACGCCTGACCTTTCCCCAGGGCGCACGGCTGGAGGATCCGACCAAGCTCTTCAACTCGCGTCTGGACGGCAAGTTGATCAGGGCGATCGACTTCTTCGAGGACGCGAGGATCGACGCCGATGCGCTGAGCCGACTCGTGCAGCAGGCGGTGGCGGTGAATCGAAAGGACTGATCGTCCCGGCGGGAGGTACGTGTCCATCCGCTCCGATGAGTGGGACCATGATTGCATGAGCCTCTACGACGGGTTGGGTGGCTTCGACGTTCTGCTCGCGGTGAGCCGTCGGTGGCATCAGTTGTGTCTCGCCGATCCTGAGGCGGCGCATCCCTTCGAACATGGACTGCACCCTCAACACGACGAGCGACTCGCCGCGTATCTCGCCGAGGTCTGCGGCGGCCCTGCGCTCTACACCGCCGGATACGGGGACGAATCGTCGATGCAGCGGCTGCACGCGGGAAACGGCGAACCCCACCCCTCCCTCGACGCCGCGTCCACGCGGTTGTTCACTGCGGCATTGAACGACGTCGGCGTTCCGGCCGGGCCGGCGAAGGAGCTCTCCGACTACTTCATCGAGGCGACGGCCGGCATGGAGCAATACGTCCGGAGCAGCGACGCGGTGCCACCGGGGCTGCCGATTCGTCTGGTGCGCTGAGGCGCGATCGATGTCGTAGGCGCGTGCGACGATCGGCTCAGGCGGGCGATCGGTAGGAGGCGGGATGCGGGGCGAGGCGACCGTATTGCATGCCGACCTCGACGCGTTCTATGCATCCGTCGAGCAGCGGGATGCGCCGGAGTTGCGGGGGCGGCCGGTCATCGTCGGCGGCGGGGTCGTGCTCGCGGCCAGCTACGAGGCGAAGGCGCGCGGAGTTCGTACCGCGATGGGTGGCCGGCAAGCGCGGGATCTGTGTCCGGAAGCCGTGATCGTTCCGCCTCGGATGGATGCCTACTCGGCCGCGAGTCGTGATGTGTTCGCGATCTTCCGGGACACGACGCCGCTCGTCGAGGGACTGTCAATCGACGAAGCGTTCCTCGAGGTGGGCGGGCTCCGCAAGATCGCGGGTTCGCCGGAGGATGTCGCGGTGCGACTGCGGCAGCGGGTGCGGTCGGAGGTGGGGCTGGCGATCTCGGTCGGCGTCGCGCGCACCAAGTTCCTCGCCAAAGTCGCGAGTGCGGTCAGCAAGCCCGATGGGTTGCTCGTGGTCGAGCCGGATCGCGAACAGGAGTTCCTCCTCCCGCTGCCGGTCGAGCGGATGTGGGGCGTCGGTGCGGTGACGGCCGAGAAGCTGCACGGGCTCGGCATCCGTACCGTGGGGGAGCTCGCCGAACTCGAGGCCGCGACCGCCGAGCGACTGCTGGGCAAGGCGACCGGGGCGCACGTGCACGCGCTGGCTCGGCTGCGCGATCCGCGCCCAGTGGACACCACGCGGCGGCGCGGATCCATCGGCTCTCAACGAGCCCTCGGCCGGCAACCTCGCACGATGGCGGAGCTCGACGTCATCCTCACTCAGATCGTCGATCGGCTCGCTCGGCGGCTGCGTGACGGCGATCGAGTCTGCCGCACCGTCGTGCTGCGGCTCCGCTTCGGCGACTTCGCGAAGGCCACGCGATCGCACACCGTCGGCTCGGCGACCGATCGGACTGCGGTGCTGCTCTCGGTCGCCCAAGGGTTACTCGCCGCTGCTGCGCCCGACATCGCGGAGCGCGGGATCACCCTCATCGGCGTCTCGCTGGCTCAGCTCGGGCGTGTGGCCGACCTGCAGCCGGAGTTGCCGATCGACTGGGCCGAGGGCGCGCAGCTCGACACGGTGCTGGATGCCGTGCGGGATCGCTTCGGCGCGACCTCGGTTGCGCGGGCGGTGCATCTCGGGCGCGATCCGGGATGGTCGGCGCCGGTGCTGCCGGAGCAGGAGTAGGCGCTGACGAGCAGTCGCGTCG
Organism: Orlajensenia flava; assembly: GCF_004801905.1. Taxonomy (GTDB): domain Bacteria; phylum Actinomycetota; class Actinomycetes; order Actinomycetales; family Microbacteriaceae; genus Orlajensenia; species Orlajensenia flava. Next base: position 470,326 of record NZ_SSSN01000005.1, read on the forward strand.
AACGGGCTGGTGGCATCCGCTCGCCGGTTACCTGCCCGCGAGACGGGCGACGAGAGGTGCGAGGCGGACGGCGAACGCGGCGGACACGGTCAGGTAGGAGATCCCGGTCCGGTCGCGAAGCCGTGTGAGGGTGTCGGCGTCGCGCTCGACGTCACCCGACAGCAGCGCAACCGCCCCGGATCGCCGAAGTCCCTCGGGCGTGAGACCCAGCTGCTGTCGCAGCCAGTCGGGGATGTCATCGCCGACACCGGTCACCGAGAGACTCAGCTCCAGCCCGTCGCCGGCGATCGTCATGACCCTGTCGGTGAGTGCGGCGAGCTGATCGAGGTCGGTGTCGGGGGAGACCGGCAAGGCGAGTGTCGACGCGGCGGCGCCGGCGATGCGCAGCATCCGTTCTCCCTGACCGGCGATCACGATGTCCGGCGCCGGCTTGATCTGCGCGTGGGCCGCCGTGACCACCTCGTGGACGCGGTCGACTCGATGACGAGGTGAACCCCATTCGGCTCCGAGGGTGGCGGCATCCACGTCGCCACCCGGTCGCCCCGCGCCGATCCCGAGTTCGAAGCGGCCCCCGGACAGCTCCTGGATCGTCGTCGTCTCGCGCACGACCTCGGCCGGCCGCCGGAGTGGGGCCGACAGCACCCAGGTCCCCAGTCGCAGCGTCGACGTGCTGGCGGCGGCGGCCGTCAGCACGAGGAAGGGGGAGGGCGTCCACAGGGTGTCCGGCACCAGCAGTGTCGAGTACCCGAGCGCCTCGACCTCGATGGCGGAGTCGGCCCACGCGCGCGCGTCGCCACGGTGAGAGTGGATGGCGCCGAACCGGAACGTCCGAGGAGGTGTGCTCATGTCTTCATTGTCGACGCGGGCTGCAGGTGGCGACATCCCCCGGGGGGAGGTGAACGTGGTGCACCCGGCGAAGTAGGCAGTAGGCGAAGTCGTGCTTGCACGTGCGAGGGCCTCGATACGCGGAGCCGCTTCGCGTCTGCGCTACTCGACCGGCAACGTCCGCTGGTTGAGTAGCCCCGCGACGAAGGAGCAGGGCGTATCGAAACCCGCCGGTCGCAGGTGCGAGGGTCTCGATACGCGGAGCCGCTGGCGTGTCTGCGCTACTCGACCAGCAACGTCCGCTGGTTGAGTAGCCCCGCGACGAAGGAGCAGGGCGTATCGAAACCCG
>NZ_SSSN01000006.1 GCF_004801905.1 Orlajensenia flava
CATGTGTTAAGCACGCCGCCAGCGTTCGTCCTGAGCCAGGATCAAACTCTCCGTAAATGATTCTCAGCCCCCCACCCCGAAAGGCGGAAGGCAAACCATAAAACGCACCAACACCCCAAAAGGCGCCAGCACAAGTTCGACACTGACAAGAACAAGACATTACTGACTTGCTTCAATCAATATTCAAATACATATTCCAAAGGAATCCCAAACCCACCCAAAAGGGCAGACCCGGGGTTATTGGCATTTGACAATGTGCACGCTGTTGAGTTCTCAAGAACCGGATGCTGCCGTTTCTCACCCTCTCGGGCCTGAATCGGCGCAACTTCTCTACTTTAGCACTCTCGATTCGCCTGTCAAATCGCAGGGATTCAATCGGTTGATCCGAGAGCTGATCCCCTTCAACTGACCCAGGCACGACGAACGTACCGGTTCTGTTTCTCGAAGGGGGGTGGTCCCGCTTGAGGCCGGGGAGCTGTTCCGCTCTCCCGCACCTATGGGGTGACGAATGAATAACTTACGGGCCGGATCGGCACGGCGCAAATCACGGTCACCGTCCGGGCGTGTCGCCATCGGCGAGGTCGCTGGCGGCCCCGAGATCAGCGCTGAAGGAGGCTGTAGACCTCGTAGCCCTCGAGCTGTTCCCGACCGCCGAGCCCCTGCAGTTCGAGGGCGACGGAGACCCCGGCCACCTGCCACCCGGCGCGTTCGATCAACCGGCACGCGGCGAGCGCCGTTCCGCCCGTGGCAAGGACGTCGTCGATGACGAGCACCCGGGATCCCGGAGGCAGCTGGTCCTCGTGGACCTCGAGAGCCGCGACGCCGTACTCGAGCTCGTAGGTCTCGGTGATGACGCGACGCGGGAGCTTGCCGGCCTTGCGGACAGGCAGCACTCCGGCGCCGGTCAGGAGTGAGGCGCCGCCCGCGATGATGAACCCGCGCGCCTCCAGGCCCCCGAGGATGTCGAAGCGCTCCTCGAAGGGGTCGACCAGTGCCTCGCAGAGCACCCGGAACGCCACGCCGTGCGAGAACACGGGGGTGAGGTCTTGGAACTGGATGCCCGTCTCGGGGAAATCGGGGATGACGTGGATGCGTTCGGCGACGCGATCGGCCGCGCTCGGGTGGGTCACCAGCACAGGCTACCCGCGATCAGAGCACGCCGACGCGCCCCGTCGGCGTCGTCACGACAGCCTGGCGCCGGCGCGGGGAGAGCGGGGTGATGGCCCACACGCTCACGCGCAGCATTGCCTCGACGACGATTCGGCTGCTCATCTTGGAGGTGCCGTGCACCCGCTCGGCGAAGGTGATGGGCACCTCCGCGATGCGTTGCGCCGCGTCGACGCAGCGCCACAGCATCTCGATCTGGAAGCAGTACCCCTGGCTCTCGACCGTGTCGTACTCGGCGGCGATCAGGGCCGACGCCCGGTACGCGCGGTATCCGCCGGTCACATCCCGCTGGCCGAGGCCGAGGGCGATCCGGGCGTAGAGGCTGCCCCCGCGCGAGAGCAGCTCGCGGCGGAGCGGCCAATCGATCACGCGGCCGCCCGGAACCCAGCGTGATCCGACGGCGACGTCGGCATCCGCCAGGGAGTCCAGCAGCCGGGGGAGCTCCTCTGGGCGGTGGGACCCGTCGGCATCCATCTCGACGATGACCTCGTACCCGCCTGAGAGTGCCCAGGCGAAGCCGGCTCTGTAAGCGGCGCCCAGCCCCTGCTTCTCGGTGCGGTGCAGCACGTGCACCGCGGAGTCGCGGCGTGCGAGCCCATCGGCGAGGTCTCCCGTGCCGTCGGGAGAGTCGTCGTCGACCACGAGAACATGCGCACTCGGAACGCTCGCCCGCAACCGCGCGACGATCTCGGGCAGGTTCTCGAGCTCGTTGTACGTGGGTATGACGACGATGGTCCTCATGCGATCTCCCTGGTAAGTGTGTAGATGTCGGTGCGGTGCACGTGATGGACGGCCTCCACGACGAAGCCCTGCGCCTCGAGCGCGGCGAGGTCGACGGATGCCGAGCCGCGCAACTCGACGGCGATGACCCGGCGGAAGCTGGAGAGCTCCGGGGCTAGTGCACTGACCGGGGCGACGGTGTCCCAGAGCTCGGCCCGTTGCGTGTAGGGAACCCGGAGCCCGACGTCGACCGTTCCGGCGAAGTCCTGCGGGTAGAGCCGGAGGGCGAGCCTCGGCCGCTGGGAAGGACGCGTGGCGCTGTCGAACACGATGGCGTCGCCCGTCTGCGCGATGTGGTCCACGGCCGTGGCCGCCTGCCTGAGGTCGCTTCCGTCGTCCTTCGCGAATGGGCCGCGCTCGGCGATGCACACCGGCAGCGCGAGGATCGCCACGACGGCGACGATCTCGAGGGTGAGGGTCGAGGCGCGGAGCCTTCTGGTCGAGGTCGGCAGGCCGCGCACGGAACGCCGAGCGGCGCGCGCGCTGCGCATCCGTTCGATGACCCCCGGAACGGCGGCCGCCCCGACGGCGACGAGCATCGCTGCCGCGGGCGCGCAGAAGGTGAGGTAGCGGATGTTGTACATCGGCGCCAGCAGCGCGTTGCCGATGAGGAGCGCAGCCGTGGGTAGGACGAGCCAGACGACGAGAAGCACGACTCCCTGGCGCCGGTTGGGAGAGAGCCGCTTCGCCGCGATGACGCCGACGATGATGAGCAGCCACGCTGCGACGGCGAGCGGAACCCAGCCGAACCACTGGTCGACGAGCACCGAGTAGGCGTTCGCATAGTCGCGCCGCGCGAGGAAGGAGACCTGGCCCCTCTGGCCGACGGCCGCCAAGACCATCGGAGCGGCGACGAGGACGGCGGCGGTGCCCGCGAGGAGCCCCCCTCTCACCCGCTGGCGCAGCCCGGGAGTGATCAGCAGCACGATCGCGTAGACCGGGGCGAGCAGCAGCAGGTAGAGGAACAGATAGGCGGATGCTCCGACCGCCGCGCCGAAGCCGATCCACTCGAGCATGCGTGCGCGCCGGCTCGCGACCAGACGGGCGAACCACACCGTCAACCAGACCGCGACGGCGGCGCCCATCGCGTAGGAGCGCGCCTCGATGCCCGCGTAGGCGATGCGGGGCAGGAGGAGGAAGACGACGGATGCGAGAACCGCGACGCGCAGGGACGTGAACCGACGCATGAGCGTGAGCACGCCGGCCGCGGCGACGCCGACGGCGATGGCGCTCGGTGCACGGGTGGCCAGCTCCGAGGTGCCGAACACGCCGATCCAGAAGTGCAGGAAGAGGTAGTAGAGCCCGTGCACGGCGTCGACGTTGCCGAGCATGGCGAACAGGGCCGGGATGGACCGTTCGGCTGACATGACGCTCGCCGCCTCGTCACCCCAGTACGACGGAGACGAAGCCCCGGCGAGCGCGACAGCCGTACCGGCCAGTCCCACCGTGATCGCGGGGACGGCGCGTCCTCGCACGGCGCTGCGCGCGCGGGTCGTCGGTGCGACGGCCCATCCGCTCAGGGATTGGGTGGTCATGCTCGCCTCTCGTTTCGGCGGTGCTGCTTCCGCCGTGCTTCATGGTGCTCGACCCACCTTCGAACACGGGGCTTAACGGCGGGTGACTTCCTGAAACGTCTCTCAGGAGCCGCAGCGCGAGGCGGGGCGCACCCCCGTGCCCGCGACACCAGCCTGACGGGTGAACCTGTGAGGGCGCGCAGCCCGGAATGGCCCGGTGGGCCCACAATGGTCAGCATGAGACGAACGGATGCCGCAGCCCGATGAGCAGGGTGCTGGTGGTCGACGATGAGCCCGAGATGGGTGGCCTGCTCGCGCGCGGTCTACGTGCGGAGGGGTACGACGTCGACGTTGCCGATCACGGCATCGGAGCGCTGACGCTCGCGGGCGAGAACGAGTACCAGGCGGCGCTCGTCGACGTGATGCTGCCCGGCATGTCGGGATTCGAACTGTGCCGGCACCTCAAGGCCCGCACTCCGGGCCTCGGCATCATCCTCGTCACTGCGCGGGATGCAGTGGACGACCGCGTGCGCGGGCTCGACGCCGGAGCGGACGACTACCTCATCAAGCCCTTCGCGTTCGCCGAGCTGACGGCCCGCCTGCGATCGGTGCTTCGCCGGGAGGCGCTCTCGCCGAGCGGTCAGATCGAGCTCGCCGACCTCACCCTCGACATCGCCCGGCGCAAGGTGATCACCGCCGACGGCGAGCTGCGGCTCTCGGGAACCGAGTTCGATCTGCTGCGGGTGCTCGCGGAGCACGTCGGTCAGACCGTTCCGCGTTCGGAGATCCTCGACGAAGTCTGGGGATCAGCGCGCTACATCGACCAGAACATCGTCGACCAGTACGTCAGCTACCTGCGCAAGAAGCTCGATCGCGCATCGGAAACGGTGCGCATCGTGACGGCTCGAGGAGTCGGATTCGCCCTCCAGGCCGGCCGGTGACCCAGCCCCGGTTCGGCATCCGCGCCCGCATCACGGGTGGAAGCCTGCTGATCGCGATCGCGTTCTCGATCGTGGCCGGGGTGATCCTCTACAGCCAGATCCGGCGCATCGCCGAAGAGGGCGGAATCGGCGTGCTGAGAGCTGATGCCGCGCCGTACGAGGATGCCGTGCGCAACGGTGCGACCCTCGGAACGCCCGGCCCCGGCGAGTTCATCGCCGTCGTCGACGCCTCGGGAGCCACGGTCGTCGACTCGCTGCCCGATCCGGTCTCCGATGCTCTGGACGAGGTGCTCGCGGGACCGGGCGCGACTCACACCGAGACCTTCGAGGGCACCTCCTACCTGGTGCGCGACGCGGAGGTCGAGGGAGTCGGAGGGGACTGGCACGTCGTCTCAGCACGCAACGCCGCTCCCCAACAGGCCGTCATCGACAGCATGACCGTGCTCCTGGTCGTCGCGATCGCGGGCATCGACGTGGCGCTCGGCGCCGCATCGTGGGTGCTGACCACCATCGCCCTCCGCCCGGTGCGACGGATGCGCGCCACCGCCGAGGTGCTGGCCCGCGAGGGCGGCGACGAGACGCTTCCGGCCGGCCCTCCCGAGGACGAGATCGCCGAGCTCGCCCGCACCCTCAACACCCTCATCGTGCGGCTGCGTTCCGCGGCTGAGCGCGAGCGTCAGATCGTCTCGGACGCCAGCCACGAGCTGCGCACCCCGATCGCCATCGTCCGAACCCAACTCGAGGTGGCGCGGGCGGACGCGTCCTCGGTCGAGCAGCTCACGGACGACATCGGCCGCGCCGAGCTGGCGCTCGCCCGGCTCTCGAACCTCGCCGACGACCTGCTCGAGCTCTCGCGCATCGACGCGACCCCGCGAGGCGGCAGCGCATCCGTCGGTGAGTTGTCGACCGCCCTGACCGACGCGACCGATCGCGCGCGCCTGCGCACCATCGGCCGGGACATCGCGGTCGACTACGACGACACTTCGGCAGGCGACCCGGCCCGACGCGTCGGGCTCGGTGCGACGGATGCGGGCCGCGTGCTCGACAATCTCGTCTCCAACGCGCTCGCGGCGATCGGGGAGGACGGCACGGTCGAGCTCAGCCTGCGTGCGGCCGATTCGGGCATCGAACTGAGCGTGAGCGACACGGGCGGCGGGATGGAGCCGAGTTTCGCCGCCCGTGCGTTCGAGCGCTTCTCCCGGGCGGACGGCGCCCGCACCGGATCAGGGGCGGGCCTCGGGCTCGCCATCGTCGATGGCCTCGTGACCGCAGCAGGTGGGTCCATCGAGCTGCGGAACAGACCGGGCGACGGCCTCACCGTGGTCGTCACCCTGCCCGTGCTCGGCTGACGCCGATAGCACCGGAGCGCCCTGCCCGCAGCCTCGGGCGCGGGCCGCGGCGGACAGGACCTCCGATGGTTGCGCGCCGGTAGACTGGCGTGGTCAGGCATCCGTCTCGCGGCATCCGTTCCGACGCGATCCGCCACCTCCTGGAGTCCGCCCTCGTGACCACATCCTCCACCCCCTTGGTTTCGGCCAGCCCCGGCATTCCCGTGCTCGACACGGTCGAGAACGCGGCGGCCACGCCCGAGAAGGAGCAGCCGTACGCGGCCCTCGGGCTGAAGGCGGATGAGTACGACCGCATCCGCGAGATCCTGGGACGACGTCCGACGAGCGGCGAGCTCGCGATGTACTCGGTGATGTGGAGCGAGCACTGCTCGTACAAGAGCTCCAAGAACTACCTGCGGCAGTTCGGCAAGAAGGTGTCGCCGGCCATGAAGAAGAACCTGATGGTCGGCATGGGCGAGAACGCCGGCGTGATCGACGTCGGCGAGGGCTGGGCGGTCACCTTCAAGATCGAGTCGCACAACCACCCGTCGTACATCGAGCCGTTCCAGGGCGCCGCGACGGGAGTCGGCGGCATCGTGCGCGACATCATCTCGATGGGCGCCCGCCCGGTCGCCGTGATGGATGCGCTCCGCTTCGGGGCCATCGACCACCCCGACACGGCGCGCGTCGTGCACGGCGTCGTCTCGGGCATCTCGTTCTACGGCAACTGCCTCGGCCTTCCCAACATCGGCGGCGAGACCTGGTTCGACTCGACCTACCAGGCCAATCCGCTCGTCAACGCCCTCGCCGTCGGCGTGCTGCGCCACGAGGACCTGCACCTCGCCAGCGCGCGCGGTGTCGGCAACAAGGTGGTGCTGTTCGGTGCACGAACCGGCGGAGACGGCATCGGCGGGGCATCCATCCTCGCCTCCGACACCTTCGCCGAGGGAGGACCGACCAAGCGGCCCGCGGTGCAGGTGGGCGACCCGTTCGCCGAGAAGGTGCTCATCGAGTGCTGCCTCGAGCTCTACCAGGGCGAGCTCGTCGAGGGCATCCAGGACCTCGGAGCCGCTGGCATCTCGTGCGCGACGAGCGAGCTGGCCTCCAACGGCGACGGCGGTATGCACATCACGCTCGACGACGTGCTGCTGCGGGATCCTTCCCTCACGGCGGAGGAGATCCTCATGTCGGAGAGCCAGGAGCGCATGATGGCCATCGTGCACCCCGACAAGCTCGAGGGCTTCCTCGCGGTGACCGGCAAGTGGGATGTCGAGACGAGCGTCCTCGGCGAGGTGACGGATACCGGCCGCCTCATCATCGAATGGCACGGCGGCGTGATCGTCGACGTCGACCCGCGCACCGTCGCCGTCGACGGACCGGTGTACGACCGCCCGGTCGCGTATCCGACCTGGATCGACGCGCTCAACGCCGACAGTGCATCCGCCCTCCCGCGGCCGACGGACGGACCAGCGCTGCGCGCTCAACTGCTTCAGCTCATCGGCAGCGCCAACCTGGCCGACGCGTCGTGGGTGACCAACCAGTACGACAAGTACGTGCTGGGCAATACCGCGCTCAGCTTCCCCGACGACGCCGGCATGGTGCGCGTCGACGAGGAGTCGGGGCTCGGCTTCGCCGCGGCGACCGACGCGAACGGGCGCTACTGCCAGCTCGACCCCCGCGCCGGAGCTCGTCTCGCACTCGCCGAGGCGTATCGCAACGTCGCGACGACGGGCGCCGTGCCGGTCGGCGTCTCGGACTGCCTCAACTTCGGCTCACCCGAGAACCCCGAGGTGATGTGGCAGTTCTCGCAGGCGGTCGAGGGACTGGCCGACGGGTGCCTCGAGCTGGAGATTCCGGTGACCGGCGGCAACGTGTCGTTCTACAACCAGACCGGCGACGTGCCCATCCACCCCACCCCCGTCGTCGCCGTGCTCGGCGTCATCGACGATGTGGCTCGGCGCATCCCGAGCGGTTGGCAGGACGACGGACACAACATCTACCTGCTCGGTGTCACGCGCGAGGAGCTCGACGGATCGACCTGGGCCGACGTCGTGCACGGCCACCTCGGCGGAACGCCCCCCGTCGTCGACCTCGCGGCGGAGAAGAACCTCGCCGGGCTGCTGCACGCCGCGGCGATCGAGGGGTTGGTCGACGCCGCACACGATCTCTCCGACGGCGGCCTCGCAACGGCGCTCGCGGAGAGCGTCATGCGTTTCGGCATGGGAGCACGGGTCTGGCTCGGTGAGATCTGCGAGCGCGACGGCATCGACGCGGCGGCCGCCCTGTTCTCGGAGTCGACGGGGCGCGTGATCGTCTCGGTGCCGCGGGAGGACGACGTGAAGTTCCGCGGCCTGTGCGACGGGCGGGGCTATCCCGTGCTGCGCATCGGCGTCACGGACGCGTCGCTCGGCGCCCTCGACGTCCAGGACACCTTCTCCCTCTCACTGGACGAGTTGCGTCGTGCCAACCGCGCACCGCTCGCCGACGCCTTCGGCGCCATCGTCGGGTACTGACGGATGGCCGGCCACGAGGACTACTCGGCGGACTACGCCGGCCAGCACGGCCGGTTCACGGTCATCCCGGCGGCCTACGTCTTCCTCCGCCGCGGCGAGAGCGTGCTGCTGCAGCAGCGCGCCGGCACCGGCTACTACGACGGGTACTGGGCGGCCGGCGCGGCCGGGCACGTCGAGCAGGGGGAGTCGGTCTTCTCGGCGGCGATCCGCGAGGCGTCAGAAGAGCTCGGCGTGACGATCCTCGAATCCGACCTCCGAGCGGTGACGGCGATGCACCGCACCGGAGCGACGGGCGCCGCCATCGACGAGCGTCTCGACGTGTTCTTCACCTGCTCGGCCTGGAGCGGGGAGCCGCAGCTGCAGGAGGACAAGGCGAGCGACCTGCGCTGGTTCCCGTTGGAGGAGCTGCCCGAGCCCGTGGTCCCGCACGAGCTGTTCGTGCTCGACCTGCTCCGCTCCGGCCCTGTGCCGCCGGTCGTCGCCTACGGCTTCTGAGGACGCTGTCTCAGTCGGACTCGACGGATTCGGGCGGCGCGATCGGGTCGACTGAGGGGTAGAGCTGACGCGCACGCCGGGACCGACGCGGCGCGTAGACGACGAGCGACTGGAACGTGAACCGCACCACGAACGCAATGGCGAGCGTGATGGCGGTGGCCACGACGGCCGTGAAGTGCCGGGAGTCGACCATGAGGTAGACGATGGGGATGCGGATGAGCGCCTCGGCGTTGTTGAACGCGAAGGCGATGATGAACCGGTAGCGGAGCGGCGAGGCATCCGCTCGCATGTCTCGGAAGACCCAGAGCTCCTGCGCGATGAAGTTCGCGAGGATGGTGACCTCGGTCGCGACGATCGCGGAGATGAGGTACTCGACCCCGACCGTCGTGAGCAGCCAGACGATGGCGATGTTCGCGAGGGCCCCCAGGGCTCCGATGACGGCGAAGCCCGACATCCGGCCGAATCGCAGCAGCGCGAGCTGCCAGAAGAAGCTCATGCCTTGGCGGAACGACGCCTTCGACTCCCCGGCATGCCGCTCGCCGAAGTCGAACGGCACCTCGGTGACGCGCAGCTGCTGGCGAGCGAGGATCTCGAGCAGTATCTTGAAGCCGCGCGGCTTGAGCTCGGCGACGTCGACGGTGCGCCGGTCGAAGAGGAAGAACCCCGTCATCGGGTCGGTCGTGTCGTGCAGCCGCACGGGGAACATGGCCTTCGTCACGAGCGTCGACGTGCGCGAGACCAGGTGCCGGATCCAGCCGGCGAGCCCACTCGCGTCGCCTCCGCCCGTGTAACGGGACGCGACGACGACGTCGACGTCGCCCTCCAGGCCGCGTCGGTAGAGCTCGGGGACCTTGGCGGGCGGATGCTGCAGGTCTCCGTCCATCACGATGCAGAGGTCGGACGTTGCGGCGCGGGCACCCTCCACCACCGCCCCGCCGAGCCCCCCGACCGGCTGGTCCCGGTGGATGCAGCGCACGGGGAGCGTCGCCGTCGCCGCCACCTCCGTGATGATGGCGGGGGTGTCATCCGTCGAGTCGTCGACGAAGATGACCTCCGCGTCGATTCCGTGGAGCGCTGTCGTCAGGCCGCGCACGAGCTCGTCGATGTTCGGTCCCTCGTTGAAGGTCGGCACGATGACGCTCAGCTGCATCCGTCGCACCTCCCCCCGCTGTCGCCCCGTGCGTTCACGCGCTCGCCCGTTGGATGAGCGCGAGCAGCGCCTGGCCGTAGGCCTCTGCGGGTTCGGGATGATCGAAGGTGCGCTCGGCCCCGTCGATCACGATGCTCACCTCGAAGGTGTCGGGCATCCGGTGCAGGGAGCGGAAGGTCGAGCGCAGCATCTCGCGCAGCTGATCCTCGCGAGGCAGCCAGACCGCCTGATCGAGCGGGAGGGAGTCGAGCGCCCACTCGGTCGTCCCGTTGAACCCGAGTACTGTCCCCGTCGGATGGTGCTGCGCTTCGATGGTCATCTCGCTGACGGTGAAGATGTCGTCGTCGATGTCGGGGATGTCGATCTGGAACCGATCGCCAGACTCCGGATGCCAGACCAGTCCGGCGTCCCGAAGGAGACCGGACAGCTCGCGCGAGATCATTCCCCCATTCTCATGGACGGGCCGCATACATGCGAGCCGCGCGACCTGCAGTTCGTCCCGCCGTCTGAAGGCACGGCCCCTGTCCACCTCCGCGAGAAGTCGGGCGTCCGGTTCGGGGTGCCTTCACATCGGGGGCGGATTGCCTTTACACGGCAGGGTCAGGAGGCGAGGATGCGCTCGCTCTCGGCCCACAGGCGGGCCCCGATCGCGGGGTCGGTCGACGCGCGGATGGGACGGCGCTTGACCGGGCGACCGCGGGTCAGCCAGCGGGGACCGTAGTACTCGGCGCCGCGCGCCGCGGGATCGATGGCGGCCCGCACGACCGGCCAGGCACCGCGATCCTTGCCCTGCGCCCACAGTCCCTGCAGCGAATCGGTGAAACGCTTGCCGGCACTCGGCTCGTTCACGCCCGCGATCGACGGGCTCATGCCGCCGACGGAATACCCCGGTTGAGCCACGAGCGCCGACGTCGGGCTCCCGGCAGCGCGTAGCCGGCGATCGAGCTCGAACCCGAATGACTCCACCTCGAGCTTGGACTGCGCGTAGGCGGTCCACGAGTCGTAGGAGCGCTCGAGCTGCACATCGTCGAGCGCCGAGCGCGTGAGCCGTGCCGCGATCGAGCCGAGCATCACGACTCGCGCACCGGGCGTGCGCTCGAGCGCGGGGAGCAGTTGGGTGACGAGGGCGAAGTGGCCGAGGTAGTTGGTGGCGAAGACGAGTTCGTTTCCGTCGAGGCTCACCTCCCGGTCCCGCGGGGGATGTACGACGCCCGCGTTGGCGATGACGCCGTCCAGCCGGGGCAGTTCGGTGAGTGCCACCGCCGCCGCCTGCACGGACGAGAGGTCGGAGACGTCGAGGCGCAGCGTGCTCACCGACGCGGCTGGCACGCGCGCCCGGATCGCCTCGGCCGCCGCATCCGCCCGCTCGTCGTTACGACAGGCGAGGATGACGCGGGCGCCCGCGATCGCCAGTTGCGCGGCCGTGAAGAAGCCGACCCCCGCGTTGGCTCCGGTGACGACGAAGACCTTGCCCTGCTGAGAAGGGGTGTCGACGGGGTCCCAGGTCACGTGGCGTCGCTCGCGATGCGCTCGTGGTGGTGGATGACCTCGGCGACGACGAAGTTGAACCACTTCTCGGCGAAGGCCGGGTCGAGGTCGGCGTCGACGGCGAGGGCGCGCAGCCGCGCGATCTGGCGCTGCTCGCGGGCAGGATCGGCGGCGGGCAGTCCCTGGTCGGCCTTCAGGCGCCCCACCTTCTGCGTGAACTTGAAGCGCTCGGCGAGGAGATGGATGAGAGCGGCGTCGATGTTGTCGATCGACTGGCGGATGCCCTGCAACTCGGCGAGCGCGGCATCGCGGGCGTTCTCGTCCCTGGGCTCATCTGGCATGCATCGACCCTAATACGGGGCCGGCCGCCTCAGGCGCGGGCAGCTCGGGCCAGTTGCGCGCGCGTTGCGAGGAGCCCGAGCCAGACCAGGGCGAAGCCGGCCGCGAGCACCCCGGCCACCATGACGAGGGTGAGCGGCGAGACGATCACCGACAGACCGACCAGCGGGAAGATGAACACCGCGGCGCAGAGCGCAGACCCGATGGTCGTCACGCGCAGCGGGGAGAGCACGGCGCGGCGGCGCGCGGCATCCATCGTCGAGGTGTCCATGCCGAGCTGGTGCAGGCTCGAATACAGCTCGCGCCGGTCGGCGATGCCCGCGGCCTGGTTGACGCCGACCGAGCACGCCACCATGAGGAAGCTTCCGATGACGGTGATGAGGATGCCGGTGCGGATGTCGGCGACGAGGTGGGCGTCGGACGCGCTGAGGTCGCTGGAGGCCGCCATTCCCATCAGCGCGACGCCAGCGCCGGCGACGACAGACATGAAGCTCGTCATGGCGACGCCCGAGACCTGGCTCCAGGCGGCCTTGGGTGATTCGAGGATCATCCGGGCGGCGAGCAGACGCTCGGGCTTGGTGGCGATGCGCGCCTGCCGCGTGGCCATGAGGCGCAGGATGGCGGGCGCGATCAGGCCCAGGACGCCGAGCGTCGCCGCGAACCCGCCCACGATGACGACGAGGAAGGTGATGGGCCCACCAGCGGAGCCGGCTGCACCGAGCAGGTTCATGGCCACGAGCGCGCCCGCGAGCACGATGACGCCGACCACGACGATCCACCAGCGCTGGGCGGGCGCGTTCTGTCGGGTGCGCACACCGAGCGGCGAGATGACGAGGCGACGCAGGCTCACGACGGCGCTCGTGACGGCGAGCGCCACGACACCGGCGACGACGAGCGCGGTCTCGGGCGCGGGCACGAGCGCCCATGCGCCGATCGCCTCCCCGCGGAAGGGGATGAGGCCGATGAGCGGTGCGAGCAGCGCGGCACCGAGGGCGCCCACCGCTGCGCCGAGGAGGGCGAGGGCGCTCGACTCGATCACGGTGACGGCCGCGACCGCGCCTGCGGTGGCGCCGAGCAGTCGGAGGGTGGAGAGTCGCTCGTCGCGCCGACGGGCCGAGAGCCGCGCGGCCGAGGCGCCGAGTGTGCCGAGCGGAACGACGAGCAGTGTCAGCGCGATGAGGGCGAGCAACTGATAGCCGAAGGCCATGTCATCGTTCCAGCTGAAGAACACGCGCGAGCCTCCGATGACGAGCAGGAGCAGGGTGGTCACCACCGCGTAGGCCGCGACGGGCAGCCACAGGACGGCGGCGCTTCGGCGATCGGAGCGGGCGAGCAGCCACCAGAGGCGGATCGTGGTCATGCGCCGACCCGCTCTCCGACGATGCGGCCGTCGCGCACGTCGACGATGCGCGAGCAGCGGGCGGCCACCCCCGCGTCGTGCGTGACGAGCACGAGGGTGTTGCCCCGTGCGACGGTCATGTCGAGCAGGGCGGACATCACCTCGGCGGAGGTCTGGCTGTCGAGCGCACCGGTCGGCTCGTCGGCGAAGACGACGGATGCGCCGGTCACCTGCGCTCGGGCGATCGCCACGCGCTGCGCCTGGCCGCCCGACAGTTGGCCGATGCGGCGATCCTCCAGACCGGCGAGGCCCAGCGCGGCCAGCCACCCGGCCGCGGCCTGGTTCGCCGCTCCGCGGTCGACGCCATTCAGCATCAGCGCTATCGCGACGTTCTCGATGGCAGTCAGTTCGGGAATCAGCAGACCCTGCTGGAAGACGAAGCCGAAGCGCTCGCGACGCAGGCGGGTGCGCTCCCGGTCGCTGAGGGCAGTGATCTCGAGGGGTCCGTCCGGCGCCGTCAGCCTCACGGCTCCGCTGTCGGGCAGGAGGATGCCGGCGAGCGCGTGCAGGAGGGACGTCTTTCCCGATCCGGACGCTCCCATCACGGCGACGGAGTCACCGACCTGCACGTCGAGGCTGACGCCGTCGAGAGCGCGGGTGGGTCCGTAGCTGAGGCGGAGGTCGCGGGCCGAGAGGATGGTGAAGTTCATGCTTCCAGCGTCACGCTCGACCCCCTCCCACCGCGTCGGGCGAGCGGATGATCTGCCGAGCACGGCATCATCCGGAGGGATGACGCCTCAGGAACGGCGCCGGGGACCGGCGGAGGCGACCGGCTCAGTCGCGAATGTCGTCGACGGCGACACCGGTGTGGCAGCCGGCCGACGCGTGAGTCGCAGTCGCTGCTGGGTGAGCAGGATGCCGAAGAGCACCAGGACGGCACCGAGTGGTTCGTGCCAGGAGAACGTCTCCGCCAGCACGAGAACACCGAGCAGCACGCCGACGACCGGGGTGACGTAGGTGACCGTCGAGGCGTTCGTCGGCCCCCAGGCGCGCAGCACGTTGACGTTCCAGATGTAGGCCAACCCCGTCCCGAGCGCTCCGAGTGCGAGCAGGGCCAGCACAATGGGGACGTCGAGGCGCACCGGGTGCCAGGCCAGGACCGGCGTAAGCACCAGCATGATGGCTCCGGCGAGACCGATGTTGAGGAAGGCGAACGTGGCCGGAGCGATCGGTCTCGGGCTGAGGTACCGCCGCGTGTAGCCGAAGGTGAAGCCGTACCAGGTGGCCGATCCGAGGCAGGCGAGCTGACCCCAGAGGTCGCCCGTGAGCGCGGCGTAGCCCCACGGCCCGATGATCACGACCACGCCGACGATGCCGATGACCACGCCGACGACCTGATCGCGCAGCAGCTTCTCGACCCGGAAGACGAGGGTGGCCATGATGGCGGTGGTGATGGGCGTGACGGCGTTGTAGATGGACGCCAGGCTGGACGAGACGTACTGCTCGGCCCACGCGAACAGCAGGTGCGGCACCACGCATCCGCTCACGGCGATGACGAGGAAGTGCAACCACACCACGGGCTCGCGGGGGAGGACCGGCCCGAGCACGCCGGACGGCGAGGCCACGCGCGGACGGGTGACGAGCACGATGATGCCGAGGGTGAGCCCGCCGAGGATGAGGCGCGACCAGGCGATCTGGCCGAAGGTGACGCCGGAGAGCGCCACCTTCATGAACAGGAAGCTCGAGCCCCAGATGACTCCCATTCCGAGGAACTGCAGCCAGATGGAGAGGGTCGAACGCGTCGTCACCCTGTGAGGCTACGCGCCCCGGCGGATGCGGTTGCGCGTGTCGGAACGCGCTGTCCGTTATCCGCCGATCATTGGCCGGATGCGGCGGCGGCATCCGCGGCACGGTCGGCGGCCGCGCGCCATCCGGAGCGCTCACGCAGTTGCACGGGCTCGCCCCCGAAGGCGACCAGACGCGTCTGGAGGCCCGCGCGCACCGCCGGCCACTCCTCGACGATCACCGAGTACACCGCCGTGTCGCGCCAACTGCCGTCCGCCCGGCGGATGCGCCGCCGCAGGATGCCCTCGAACTGCGCCCCGAGACGTTCGATGGCCGCGCGCGATCGCGTGTTGATGGCGTCGGCCTGGATCTTCACGCGGCCGAATCCGCTGTCGAAGAGGCGTCCGAGCAGCAGCAGCTTCGTCTCGGGGTTGACGGCGGAACCCCACACCCGCGGGTCGTACGAGGTCCAGCCGATGTGAGCGGCCTCGTTGTGGACCTCGACGTCACCGATCGTCGACGACCCGACCAGGAGCCCGTCATGATCGCCGCCCACCAGGCGGACGGCGTAGGGCTGCGTGTACGCGCTGTCGAAGTGATACCCGTGGTTCGCCCAGTCGAGGAAACCGGCCAGGTCGGCCCGGTATCCGCCCGATCCCCCTCCGAACCCTCCGGCGAAGACCTCGGGATGCGCGAGAGCCGGGTACAACTCGGGCAGCATCGCGCGAGTGAGAGGCTCGAGGCGGACGTGGCGGCCGACGAGAGGAGTGGTGGGCGGTTGCACTGCTGGCACCCCCTCAGCATTCCACGTTCGACGAGGAGGGGTGTCGCCCACACGGCACACGGCGTAGCGTGAACTACGTCAGACTCACCGAGCGAAGGAGACGGCCATGGCCGGAATGGACGACATCACCAAGAAGGCGCAGGAGTTCCTCAACGACGACAAGATCAAGAACGCGCTGAAGAGCGAACAGGCCGAGGACATCAGCGACAAGCTGCTGGACAGCGTGGCCGACGCGGCCAACAAGGTGACCGGCGGCAAGTTCGAGGACCAGATCGACGGCGTGCGCGACAACATCGACAAGGGCGTCGGGAACCAGTAGCCCCCTAACTTGCACATGAGTGTGCAAGTTGATGTAGAGTGGGGGTATGACCTCCACCAGCTTGCGACGCCGCGACGCCGAGGAGAACGCCGTAGCGCTCCTCGACGCCGCGGCTGAACTCCTCGTCGTCGACCCCGATGCGTCCCTCGAGACGATCGCATCCCGCGCGGGACTGTCGCGGCGGGCGGTCTACGGGCATTACGCGAATCGCGACGAGCTCATCGCCGCGACCATCGAGCGTGGGGCCGCCCGCCTGACCTCGCTCGCCGCTCCGGCCCCCTCGGACGCACCCCCCGTCGCCTTGGCCACGCTCGGCGCCCGGCTCTGGGGTGCCGTCGAACAGGTGCGCATGGTCGCCTCCTTCGCCCTACGCGGACCGCACGCGCACCGCGTCGCGGCGGCTCTGCAACCGGTGCGCGATCGCCTCGCCGCCATTCTCTCCGCTGGCGTTTCCGACGGGTCGCTGCGCTCCGACATCCCGATCGCCACGCTCGCCCACCTGGTCGAGCGCGCCGCCATCGACGTGCTCGAGGAAGCGGCCGAGACCGGCCTCAGCCGGGAGGACGGTCACCGTCTCGTCATGCTCATGACGCTCGGTGCCGCCGGCCTGTCCGCGACGGATGCCGGCACGCTGATCGCCGCGACCGCGTCGCTGCGGCACCCCGCGCCCACCGAGGTGCGCTCATGAGAGTCGAACTCAGCGCCGTGACGAAGGGCAAGCGCGGCAGCGCCCTTCCGCAGACCACCCTCGCCTACGAGACCGGCACCGCCGTGCTCGCCCGCGCCGAGACCGCCCAGCGGCCGTCGGTGCTCGGGCTCATCGCATCCGGTCGGATGCGGCCGGACACCGGGATCGTGCGCATCGACGGGGACGTGGATCCCGCAGCCCTGCGCGACCGGGTTGCCCTCGTCGACGCTCCCGTCGTCAACGATCCCGCGCCCGACGTCACCGTGACGGGAGTCGTGATGGAGGAGCTGATGTTCGCCGGCCTTCCGGGTAGCCGCAGAGACGCCGCACTCACCCTGCGCCAGCTGGACCTCACCGATCAGGGCCGCACGTCCATGGCCGACCTCGAGCCGGGCGTGCGCATCCGTCTGCTCACTGAGCTGGCGATCCTCCGCGACGACGTCGAGGGTCTCGTCATCGTCGCTCCCGACCGGCACGGAGGCGACCCGTTGGACTGGTGGCGCACCGCTCGCGACCTGGCCGCGCGCGGATTCGCCGTGCTCGTCATCGCCGGGGACGCCTCTGCCGCCGCCATCGGGGCAGAGGGCATGCTCGCCCGCCTTGACGGCGACCCACAGCCCGGTTCGACTCCCACCGAGGAGGCCACCCGATGAAGGTGCCCCAGATGATCGCCGCCGAGTTCCGGCGGCTGACCGCTTCGCGGATGGGCCTGATCGCCCTCATCGCGCTCCTCGCCGTGCCCGTCATCTACGGCGGCCTGTACCTGTGGGCCAACCAGGACCCGTACGCCAAGCTCGCCGAGGTACCCGTCGCCCTCGTGGTCGAGGACACCGGAACAGCCGATGGCTCCCGGAACGTCGGCGACGAGGTGGCTGACGGCATCGTGAAGGACGCGACCTTCGATTGGCACCGCGTCAGCGCATCCGCCGCCGAGAAGGGCCTCACGCACGGCACCTACGACTTCAGCGTCACGTTCCCCGCGGAGTTCTCGCAGGACCTCGCCTCGTCGTCGACGGACGCTCCTCAGCAGGCGCCCGTCGTCCTCCGCACCAACGACGCCAACAGCTACCTGGCAACCACCATCGGCGAGCAGGCCATCAAGACCATCAAGGCGCAGATCGTGCGTCAGGTGGGCCAGCAGTCCGCCATCACCTTCCTCGACTCGCTCGCCGAGATCCGCGGCAAGCTCGGCACCGCGGCCGATGGGGCGGCGCAGCTGACGGATGGCGCCGCTCAGGCGGTCGCCGGCAGTGGGCAGCTGCACGACGGCGCGAGCACACTGGCCGACGGCAACCAGCAGCTGGCGGACGGCTCGTCGCAGCTTGCAGCCGGTGCCGCTCGCGCGGCAGACGGAGCGTCGCAGGTCGCCGCCGGAAACGCCCAGCTCGCGGCGAAGGCCGATCAGGTGGGTACCGTCGTCGGCAGCGCGACGGCTCAGCTCCCCCGGGTGCGGCAGGACATCCAGGATCGACTGAGCGCCGCCGGCGTCGACCAGGCGACCATCGACCAGGTGCTCGCCACGCTCGATCCGCTGGCCTCCGACGTGCAGGACGGCAATGCGAAGGTTCAGCAGGTGGTCGGCCAGATCGACCAACTCTCCTCAGGAGCTGCGCAGGTCGCCGACGGCACCCGGCAGCTCGCCGACGGAAGCTCGACGCTCGCCTCGGGCGCGGCGACGGCGGCCGGCGGCGCTGTCCAGCTGCGCGACGGGCTCGGGACCCTGAACACCGGCCTCGGCCAGCTCGAGAGCGGGGCCGGCCAGCTGCGCGACGGTCTCGCAGAGGGTCGCGACGCCATCCCCGACACGGATGCGGCGACGCGGCAGAAGCAGGCGGCCAATATCGCCGACCCGGTGGATGTGAAGACGGGCGCCGTGACCGCCGCGGGCAGCTATGGAGCCGGCCTGGCACCGTTCTTCGCCGCCCTCGCGGGGTGGATCGGCATCTACGCGCTCTTCCTCATCGTCAAGCCGGTCTCGCGCCGTGCCATCACGGCGCTGCACTCGCCGTTGCGGGTGACCCTCGCCGGTTGGCTGACGCCCACCATCCTCGGTGCGGTGCAGATGTCGGCGCTGTACGGCATCCTCTCGCTCGCCCTCGGGTTCCCCATCGCCAACCCCGCCGGGATGATCGGCATCATGCTGCTCGCCTCGGCGACGTTCGCGGCGATCGTGCTCGCCCTCAACGTGTGGCTCGGCAGCGTGGGTCAGTTCCTCGGTCTCGTTCTCATGGTGCTGCAGCTCGTGACGGCAGGCGGCACGTTCCCGTGGCAGACGCTGCCCAGTCCGCTGGCCGCCCTGCACCACGTGCTGCCGATGGGCTTCGTCGTGGATGCGCTGCGGCAGACGATGTACGGCGGCAGTGTCTCATCTGCGCTGTCAGATGTCGGCGTGCTGGTCATCTGGCTCGTCGGCGGCCTGGTGATCGCCGCCCTCGGAGTGACCCGCATGACGCACTTCCGCACACTGCGCGACTTGCAGCCCAGCCTCATCGGCTAGGCCGGAACGCGGTGCTCCCGCGTGTCCGCGCTGGACCGATGATGGGGCCCTCAGGCCTCCTCGGGTGGGCCGAGACCCGATCCTGACCGCAGGATCCGAATTCTGCTGATGGCGAAGACGGCGCTCGCGACGAGCACCGTCAGCACGAAGATCGCGATGCAGTAGATGGCGACGACACCATAGCCCTGGGCGGGATCCAGGAACGGGTAGGGCACCCACCCGTCGGTGGCGCCACGGATGATGACGACGACGAGCCACACCAGCGGGTAGACGGTCACGACCCACAGCCTGGACCAGGGCAGCCGGTAGCGATCGCCGAACACTATCCAGTCCAGGGCCGCGTAGAGGGGGAAGAACACGTGCAGAACCCAGTTCGCCCAGGCGAGGGAGACACCGCCCTCCAGACCGGCGAGGAGGGTGTTGTAGACGATCCCGACGATGACGATGTAGGTGGTCGCGAACCCCCGTGCCAGCTGCAGGGCCGACGATTGGCCTCTTCCGCTGAAGGTGGCGAGAGCTGCGAGCACGAGAACCGTGGCGGCGATGATGTTGCTCTGCATCGTGAAGAAGCCGAAGAAATTGAACGGGTTGATCGGCCCTCGGGCGGCGGTGTCGAAGAAGGTGGCGATGATCGCCCCAGCGACGGCGAGCGAGACCGCCAGCCTCACGGTGGCGAAGGCGTACGAGCCCGCTCGAGTTCGCGGGGGGGCGTCGTGTTCCGTGGAGGTGGTCAACGGTTGGTCCTACTCAGCAGCGGTCTCCGCCGCGGCTGCGGCAGCAGTGTCATCGACGACGTGTCGGGTTCGCAGGACGTGGCTTTCCCGCCAGAGCAGGTAAGCGCCGGTCCAGACGAGCATACCGGCGATGAGACACAGACACGGGAACAGGATGATGAAGTCGAGCGCGGTGCCGATGGGCGGCGCGCCCGGCATGGCGCTGCGCAGAGCGGGGAAGGACAGCAGCGTCGCCGAGAGCCAGATGACGTTCGAGAACTCCAGCTTTCGACGGATGATCGCGCTGCCGATGATCACCACGGCCATGAGCGTGGTGAGCAGGATGGCGAGCACGTAGAACAGCACGAGGGTGACGCTGAGGGCGTCGCGGGAGCCCTCGATGGCCACGGGGTAGAGGGTGCGTTTGCCTTCGACAGACGCTGCTGAACGGTGGGCATTGAGCACCCACGGTCGAGCGGAGTTCGACACCTCGAGTGCGAACGGGACCGGCTGGCCGGTCTCGTCGTCCTGAACGCTGAGCTGGTAGTTCGCGAACGGATGATCGAAGGGATAGTCGGTGTCGCCCCGATCCAGGCTCAGAGTCAGGGCGGTCGCGTCCACTATCGACTCGCCCGGGAAGGTGACCACGGACGTGGTCACCCCGCCGCTGCTGACTTCGATGCGCAGCGTGGCGGCGATCTCGCCCGCCTTCTGGCCGACGAGTCGGCCGTGCGGGATGGGCAGGACATTGGCCTGGATGACCCGGTTGGTCAGATCCACGTCTTGAGTCGACATGCGCAGTGTCAGGTAGGTCTGTCCGCTCTGCTTGTTGTCACCGCTGACCATGACCGCCGTCGAGCTCTGCAGGATGCCCGAGGCGGCCACGACGACGTAGTAGACGATGAGGATGAGCACGACGGACCCCAGGATGTAGGGGGCCGGGTTGCGCCGCCGCTGCGTTCGGTGTTCTGAGGACGTCATGGTGAGTTCCCGTCGGTGTCGGTGAGGAGGATGGGTGCTGTCCGTCGGCGGCGTTCAGCTTCGGCCACGGTTGCGGCCAGGGCGAACATCAGCAGTGCCAGCAGGGGGAGGAAGGCGCCGGGGAAAGTCGTGACGTTGAACGTGGTGAGGGTCGCTGCCCACGACTCGGTGTCGCTGGTTCTGGTCACGTCGGTGGAGACCGTCACCGCGTTGTCCTGATTCGGGTCGGACGAACTCACGCTCACCTGCTGGCGGGCGATGGCGGGCGCGTTCAGCGGGTCGGCCAGGACACGCACCTCCACCGTGGCCGACTGCCCGGGCAGTAGCACGATGGTGCAACTGAACGAGCGGGTCTGCACGACGCAGCGCTGCGGGTCGGCGCCGTCGCCCACGAGCGCCTGCGCGCTGCGGTAGATCATTCCGGGTCCCATCCGTCCCGCCAGCACGATGGTGACGGATTCGGCCGAGGTGTTCGGGCCGACGGTGCCCCGCATCGCCGCGACGGTGCCGGGAAGAAGGCGGCCGGCGGCGAAGCGCAGGTTCATTGCGAGCGCAGACGCGCGAGGCACGGCAGGTGGCGTCGGCGTCGGCGTCGGCGGAGGAGCCACCGGGATGACCGTCGGCGGTGGCGCTGGGGCAGGCGTCGTGGGAGAAGGCGGTGTGGGCCGGGGAGCCGGGGGGACCACGGGTGCCGGTCGCACAACCGTGACCCGGAACACGGCACCGGTTGCGCTGTTGCCCAGCGCGTTGGTGGCGGTCGGGATGAGGTCGTTTCCGCCGTAGATCAAGGGAGACGTCGGGGTGCACTGCCAGGCACCGCCGGCGTCCGCCCGTGCCGTGCACACCGCGGCTCCCGACGGGTCGGTGACGGTGATGCTGGTTGCCGGGTCGCTGGTGCCGGTGATGCTCGGCGATGTGGAACTCGTCGCCGAGGGTGCGGAGATGGAGGGCGAAGTGGGCGGGGTCAGGTCGACGATGTAGGTGGATGTCGCGCTCGGCGGATACACGTCGCCGAACGAGTCTGTCTGCGTCGCGCCGAATGGATGCGACCCGGCGGCCAGCCCGGAGGCGGTGCAGCTCCATCGCCCGGCCGCATCCGCGGTCGTCGTGCAGACCGTGGTTCCGGTCGCGGAATCGACCAGGGTGACGGTGTTGCCGGGGACCGCGGTTCCGTTCACCGCGGCCGCGGTCTGGTTGGACACGGTTCCGGACGCGGGCGCGGTGATGGTCGGGGCGGGCATCACCCATTGGAAGACGACGGCTCCTGCTCCGCCTGCCTGTCCGGTCCCGGAGCTGTTTCCTCCGATGCCCACGTACGGAGCGAAGCCGTAGGCCGGGTCGCTGTTGTTGCCGGCCGGCGCGTTGCCCGCGGCCGACGTCGGGCTGCTGCCGGCGGCGGAGGTCGGGCTCAGGATCGAGCCGGCGATGAACGACGACCCGCCGGCGCCCGACGAATTCTCGACTGGTGACGCGTTCTGGCATCGCCCGCCGCCGCCGCCGAAGTAGCCGGCACCGCCGCCTCCGCCGCCCTCCGTCTGGATGCCCGAATTGCCGGAGGCCCCGCTGCCGCCCTGATATCGGGCGCCGTCCGTGGCCGGAGCCGAGCAGCCGGCGCTGGCCGCGGCCGCTCCGCCGGCCGTCTGCGAGCCGCCGGTGGGATTGTTGGCGGCCGGAGTCGACCCGGAACCGTCGCCACCGCTGGCTCCAGCCAGCCCGCCGCCGCCTCCGCCGGATCCTGCCAGCGTGCCGCTGGCTGCTCCGCCGCCGGCCCCGGCGACCAAGTAGGGCGCGGAGGTGAATGGGGCTCCTGCCCACACCGCTGTCACGCCACCGCCGGAAGAACCGGCCTGTCCGCCGGCGTTGCTGTAACCTCCCGGCCCTCCATTCCCGAAAGGCGACAGCCACGAACTCACATATCCACCCCATCCAACCGTGATGTGCAGTACCTCGCCGCCGACGGTGGGGATGTTCCCGCCGACGAACGCGCCACCTCCGCCGCCGTAGGAGTTCGGGGCGTAGGAGCCGTTCGCACCGGCGCCACCGGCGCCCCACGCCCGGGTGTTGACCGAGGTGACCCCGGCAGGCACGCGGAAGGTCTGATCGCCCGGCGGATTGGGATAGCTGTAGACGGTGCAGTCCGTGTATCCGGCCAGCGGGGCGCATCCGCTGGCTTGCGCCTGCGCCGATGGAGCCGGGCTGATGAAGCCGATCAGGAGGCCCACAACCACGCTCAGGAGTGCGACTCGCGCCCCGAACGGCCAGAGCGGACGCACGCGACCTGTCATCGCCGCTCACCCGGGGTGAGATGGTGGATGCGGCGGAAGCAGTACTCGGCGTAGTCGGCGTCGCGCTCGCAGATCGCCTCCCGGAACTGCCGGTACCACTCCCCCCTCTCGGCCTGATCACCCAGCAGGGGTCTGGTGGACCGGAGGTTGCGTTCCATCACCAGTCCGGCCTCTCGGATCATCGCCGCGAACACGGCGTTTCCGCTGCGGGCCGTCACGTAGCCCACGAATGATCTGCTCGCCGTGTACAGGCCATCCGGGTCGTCCCGGTCGCTCGCGAGGATCATGGCATCGATCAGGACGACGGCTTCGCCGGCCTCCTCGTCGCTCATGCGCATGACGGCCAACCGGACCGCGAGGCTCGCCTGGTAGCCGGTGAACTCGAGCGTCTGCGCGACCAGCTCGTCGCTGATGCGGGTCACCCTGGTGTATCGACTGGGCTCGGACTCCACGAGACCGAGCAGGCTCAGCCGGGCGATGGCCTCGCGCACCGGCGTGCGGGACACCCCCAGCCACCCTGCGACCTCTGCGTCACGGATCACCTCACCCTCGGCCAAGGTGCCGTCGATGATGGCCCCGCTCAACCGGGAGAAGACGAGGTCGCTGAGCGACGCGCGCTCGGACGTCACCTGTTCCCCACCACGCTCCAGCGGCACTTCGCCCCCTCAGACTCGGCCAATATATCGGAATGTCGCCGAGCCGAGAAATTCTCGGGCGCCCTCCCGGAATCGCGCGGTCAGCTACGACGGCGACGACGGGTTCCGGCCACGAACAGCGCCCCGCCACCACCGAGGAGGAGAACGGCGATCAGGGTAGCGAGGCTCGTCGCGTCACCGTCGACACCGGTCTTCGCGAGGATCGCGGGATCGAAGTCGTTGGTGATGGTGACGGTGGCAACGGCCGGCGCCGGATTCAGTCGGTCGTTCTCGAGGATCGCGACCGTGCCGTCGGACGGGCTGTAACTGGTGGACGTCGCCACGCCGGCGTCGGTTTCGGTGACCGTGCACTCGGCCCCAACGGGCAACAGGTCGATGAGCACTCGATATCCGTTCGCAGCATTGAGGTTCACGGTGGGACCACCCGGGACGGGAATGTCCTGCAGCACGCCATCCACCGTCCACTGGCACGTCACCTGCGCGGTGAATGGGCCGGCCCCGAATTGTTCGAATGCGCCCGTGCGCTGCTTGACGATCAGCAGGTCGCCCGCTCGGAACGTGTTCGTTACCGTGATGGAGACCGTGTCCCCACCCGAGGCGGGCACGATCACCGACGGCCCGATCACGGTCTCGGCCGCGCCGCCCGTGACGGTCTCTTGGGTCACCTCGCACGTGGAGCCGATGAGCAGGTCGTCGACGACCGCCGAGAATCCGTTCGCCTGGTCGAGCACGACGTCGAGGTAGTCCTCGTCGTTCCAGGTGATGGGCGTCTCGACTCCGTCCTTGTCGTACGTGCACTCGACGCGAACCGTGAACGGCCCGGCGCCGTAGACGTCGCCGCCGCGGCCCTCGATGAACTTCTTCACCGTGATCTCCCCGACGTCGAACGGATTGTCAGCGGTGACCAGGGTGGGATGCCCGACATCCGTTCCGTCGTCCCGGTTCTCGATGGCAACGGTGATGGAGCTCTCGGAGGTCGAGCCACCGTGGCCGAACACCGGCGCGCCGGTCGCGCCGCCCGTCTTCGGCTCGGTGAGGACGCAATCGGTGCCCACCGGCATCAGCGCGTCGTCGCCGTTCGGCAGGGTGAAGCGCGCGGTGTCGCCGTCGACCACGGTGACCCTCGGTGCCCGATCCGGGCGGCCAGCTGCAGACGGCCTGGATGACGAACGGTCCGCTGCCGTACCGGTCGGCGCCGGCGCCCGTAACCGCCTTGGTGACATCGAGCACTCCGACCGCGAAGGTGTTGGTGGCGGTGATGTCGACGGCGGAGCCGATGACGGCAGCGACGGAGCCGTCACCGTTGTCGGTGGCGCCGGCGCCGGTGAAGGCCACGCCCGTCGCGCTGCCGGCATCCGTCTCGCTGATCAGGCAGCTGGAGCGTTGCGGCAGGGTGTCGGCCGGTGCCTTCCAAGTGTCGCCGTCGCTCAGCGTGAAGTCCTCATCGAGCACGGTGCCGCCGATCGACCCGGGCGGCGCAGTGCAGGTGGCGTGGAAGGTGAACGGCCCGAAAGCGCCGACGTTGGCCTCGGTATCCACGACCTTCGTGACCGACAGGTCGCCGTAGTCGTAGGCGTTGTCGAAGGTGGCGACCTGGGCGGCAGGCACCGGCAGCGTCGTCGCATCCAGAATGCGGAGCGTCTGCGGTGTCGCCGGGTTGCGGGAGGTCTCGCCGAAGTCACCCTGCTCCGTCACGGTGCAGGTGGCGCCCAGCGGTATACCCGGAATCTGGGCTGAACCGTTCTTGGGCACGCTCAGCAGAGCAGATGCGCCGAGGTTCACGGGGGCCCCGGCCACCGTGCAGGCGACGGCGAAGGTGAAGGTGTCTGGCGCGTAGGACGCCGCGTCGCCGCTGACGGTCTTGACCACCTGCAGCGTGCTGAATGGCAGGTGGATTCCCGTCTTGGCCGGCGCACGGGAGATGACGGTGCCGGTGGCGAGCGTGGCGCTGGCGCCGCTCTGGTTCCAGGCGACCTGGCCGGGCACCGGGGTGGTCACCGAGGCTCCATCGGCGCGGGTCGCCGTCGCCGGCACGTTGACGGTGCGGAACACCACGTTGACGGCGCCGCCGGGCAGGAGCCCGCCCTGACGCGTGGTGGTGAAGTCGAACCGGACGCGGAGCCCTGTCACCGTGTCCCAGTCGCCAGTGAAGGTAGTACCGTCGATCCACTGCGCGTTCGGCGGGTTGTTGGAGCAGGTCGGGTCGGCGGGTTGACCCGGGCGCCCGCTCCACGCCGATCCCGTGCCGGTGCCGACGCATACGTTCGCGGCGGTCGTGACCTCCCAGATCTTCGTCGTGCCCGGAGGCGCGGTGACGGCGGCGCCGAAGGTCGAATCGAACGAGGGCCGGAACTGCGACCCACGGGACGCGCCGCCGGCGAGCAGACGGTCACCCGGGAACGGAAGCGGATCGACCAGGGTGAGGTTGTCATAGGCGATGGTGCCGCTGTTGATGGCGTCGATGCGCCACTCGTCGGTGCCCCCGACGACACTCTGCGCGGCGCACGGGTAGCGGTAGTAGCCGTTCGCGTCAGGAGTGCAGGTCGCATTCGGCGAGGTCACGTTGTACCCGCCGGTCGTCACCGCGTTCACGACGTCGCCCTTGACGCCCTTGGTCGTCACAAGAGAACCGCCGGCGACAGGCTGGACGAAGTTGGTGGTGCCGCACGCGGTCGGCGGCAACCCACTGATCGTGCCTTGGCCGTTTCCCGAGGTGTTCGAGCACCCTGCAAGCGTCTGCCCGGTGTTGACCACCATGCTGTTGGTCGCGCGCTGGCTTCCGGTCAGACCTGGTTGCAGGATGAGGCCGAGCGTGATGGTGAACGACTCGCCCGGGGCCATGCGCTGGCCTGCAGCGGGCCAGACGAAAGTGAGCGCCCGCGTGGCGGCGTCGAAGCTCACCGTGGGATTGGTGGAGAGCAGCCCGCCGGCACTCGTGGCATAGGTCGGATCGACGCCGTCCCACTCCAGAGTGGTGGGAAGGGTGTCCGTCAGGTTCGGGATGGTCAGGAATCCGGTTCCGGTATTCGTGAACCTCAGGGTCCACGGAACGGAATCCCCTGGAAAGACGGTATGGAGATTGCCCTGCGGAAACTTGACGACGTCGAGCGTGAAGGTGCCCGGCTGCAGCGCGAAGTTCGCGGTCGTGTCGCTGGTGGCATAAAAAACGCATGCAGCGCGTTGGAGAAGGTGCTGGGGAACACGATCGGCCCGCCGCTAGAGAGGA
>NZ_SSSN01000007.1 GCF_004801905.1 Orlajensenia flava
GGTCGTCGTAGCGATGCGAAACCGCATGCAGCGCGTTGGAGAAGGTGCTGGGGAACACGATCGGCCCGCCGCTAGAGAGGAGAGCATCCCTCACCTGCAGGCGAAGCACGGCTGTCGCGGTGAAGTTCGCCGGTACCGCGCTGCGGGAGAACAGGCCGCCGTCGGCACGATTGAACACGAACCGGATGCCGGTGATCGTCGAGAGGTCGGTGACGGATGCCGGAAGCGCCGCCGCTGCCGCCGCCGTGCCGGTGATCCAGGTGGTTTCGCCGTTCACGCGAACGTCCACCCGCACGCGGTCGGCTCCGGCGGGCTTCGTGACGTCGCCGGGCGCGAAGGACGCCAGGCGCAGCGCGTCCCAGAAGGCCGCTCCCGTGTCTTCGATCACCACCTCATTGGTCGCCACGGTCGCCGTCGCGTTTCCGGTTCCGGAGGTCGCCTTCAGGGTCGCCGTCACGGGATTCGCGCGGTTGGCCTCGATCAGGCTCGCGGGCGCAATGGTCTTGGTCGCCAGCACTCCCAGCTTCCCTTTGACCAGCGTGAGCGACCTGTTGGCCGTCGCGGTCGGCTTCGCGCTGGGAGAGAGCACCGGGTCGTAGCCCTGGGTGAACGAGTAGTTGTTGACGGTCACGGGGCTGACCGGTGTTGCCGGGGCGCTGCGCAGGTTCACGCGTGCCTGAGTGTGGAGCACGAGTTGCAGAGCGCTACCCGCTTCGATGAGTCCACCATTGATCGCGGGATCGGTGCCCTGGTACAGCACGCTCACACCAACCACGTCGAGGAGCTGGGAAGCGGGGAGGGCATCGGCCTGCGTGAGGGTGAGCGTGGAGGTGGTGAGCGCACCGGCATCGCTTCGATGCCAGAGTGTGACCGTGGACTGGTCCCGATCGACCTGGCCCGCCGGGGCGGAGAAGTCGATGCCCGTGAGGGTGAACCGCTCGAATGGATTGGTCGATGGCACATAGGCCGCTGCCGCGTACGGATTGGCGTTCCACCCATTCGCTGCACTGGCGCAGGCGGGCAGGTTGCCGGCGTCACAGGGCATCGGATCGCTCACACGAATGTACGATGCCCGCGCCGAGGAGGTGTTCTTGGCGACGACGGTGTAGTCGTTCGTCGGATACTGGGACGGGTCCACGTCGCCAGGCTTCGGAAGCACGATGCTCGTGCGCTGCGTTGCCTTGGTGATCGAAACACCCGGGGGCTGGTCGATCAGCGTGACGATGTCGGACGCCGCGGCGGGGGCGACGGGAGATCCGTTGCGAACGCCATCGACCCGCATCGTATTGATGATCTCGCCCGGGGCGCCCGGAACATTGAACTGACGACCCGCGGTCACCCACGGGCTGTCGCCGATGACCGGATTGACGCGAACCGCATTGCGCAGCTGCCAGGTCAGGCCGAAGAAGCGGCCACCACCCGCCGCACTGGTCGCGATACCCGAGCCGACCGGCGGCGCGAGCGGATCCGAACTGCCGCTCCTGGCCGCGTCGTTGGGAACCACGGTGATGCGCACACCCGTCGTCGCGTCGCGCTGCGCCGGGGTGAGGGTGTAGCCGACGAAGCCGGCCGGACTCATCCATCCGCCGGGAGGGGGCGGGACGGTCGTCCAACCGCCACCCGAGTACAGCTCGACCGAACTCACGGCATCCCACCGGAGCAATGGCTCCTGAGCGAAGGTTCTCGGCAGCACACCGGTGAGATCGAAGGCTTGGAACGTGGTGAACTGCGGAGCGTTCTCGTTTCCGTTCGGATCACTGACGGTCACGGAGGAGAAGCCCGTGTCGCTCACGCCCCAGCCGAGACGGGTTCCCGCCGCTGCGCCCGACTGGGAGCTGAGTGCTGTGAGATCCTGCGAGAGATCGGGGCTGCGCCAGTCCTTGCTCGCCGCCAGGTTGCCCTCGCCGCTCACCGTTCGGATCGATGCGTTGGCCGTGTCGGTCACAACGTCGCTCGTCACATCAGGCGCACCAGGCACAGACCCGGTTCCTTGGGCCGCGGCAGTATTGGTATAAACGCTCGCGGGCGCATCCACGACGGAGGTGGGGCCGGTGCCGTCGCGCTTGTCGGACCGGGCCTGGAAGACGGTGTTCGGGCTGACCTGGGTTCCCTGCGGGTAGCCGGCCGGGTTGGCGAACGTGTAGCGCAGTCCCCGCGACGCCGTGACCTCGGGCGGGAACGGGCACTGGTACACGAGCGGATTCGCATCGCAGACACCGGCGGTCGGGAAGGGGATCCAGGTGACGCCGTCGGTGGTGTACTCGATGGTCAGCGTCGACCCGGCGAACACCTGGGTGGGCGCGAGCGCGATGGGATTGAAGGCGTTCCAGAAGTTCGAGGCGTCGGCCGGGTTCCACACGTCGGTGACGACGATCGTGGTCGGGTTGACGAAGGCCGAGTCCGTGGCCGTGGTGGTCGGCAGCTGTGCGACCACCGTTCCGCCCGGTGACACGGGCGCGCTGGGCGAGATCTTCTTGTCGAGCGCCACGGAGATCTCGGGGAAGAACACATCGAACGAGGCCGAGGCGGTGTTCTCCGCCCGCCCAGCCCCGTTGACGACTGCTGCGGTGACGGAGTTGTCGATCGTCGTGGGGCTCTCGCCCTTGGCAACGATGTCCGCCGCCGAGGTGATGCCGAAGTCCACCGACGTCAGGGCGCCGGAAGGGATGCCCGGGGCCGATGCCGGTTGGACGCTGAAAATCGTCTCGAAACCGGTGAGATGGGCGCCGGCCGGAGCAGCAGGGGGCGTTGGACGAGCACCGTCGGCGAACGGCACCGTCACGACGGATCCGTCACTGTAGTGCCACCGCAGTGATCCGCCGGTCGCATTGACCGGGTACGCGAGCGGGTTGGTGAAACCGCCGAAGGTGAGCTTGTCGGTGAAGAAGCCGAGGTCGGCCAGGCTCAGTTCGCTCACCGAGCCGTTCGAGTTGTTCTTGGCCGTGATCTCCGCCTGCGCGGTGAGGCCCGCCGCAATGCGACCTGGGGTGATGGTCTTGCCTGCCACCACGTCGACCGAGATCGCACCGATGGAGAAGGGAGCCGTGGCGGTCTTGCTCACGTCGGACTGACCGGGAACGCGCACGGTTCCGGTCGTCGAGTTGGTCACCGTCGCCCCGCCCACCAGAGGAGTGCCGGTGATGCGCGAGGTGCCCCGCTGGGCGACGATCAGCGGCACGCTTCCTGCGGCCCCCGACGGAGCGATGGCGGCGCCGTCGGCACTCGTGAAGGTGATCCGCAGGCCGGCCACGTCGGCTGCTGCCACGCCGTCGGGCAACGCGATATCCGCCGGAGCGCGCGGCTGTCCGGGAACCCACTCGTAGGTGTTGGACGCCGTATCGAGCACGTAGGCGTCCACCTGCACCAGCGTCGCGCCGGCGGGCGCCGTGACGGGGCCGAACCCGGTGAAGTCGACCAGGTCGAAGGGGTTGTCGCTGCCGAGCGCGGCTTGTCCGGCGACGGCGGACGTGGGCTCGATGAGACCGAGCGACTCCGCGAACACGTTGGAACGGTTGCGGGTGCCGAGCGTGACGGTGGACGCCGCACCGGGTTGGAACAGCTGGCTGGCCGGCGCCCAGCTCTTGCTGACGTCCGTGTCGACGGTGATGGGAATGGAAACCGTCACCTCGGCGTCGTCCGTGACCGGATTGGCCGTTGTGGACGTGACGTCGGCGTTGTTGGTGACGGGCTTGCCGTTGTACGGCCAGGTTGCCGGTAGGTCGGCTGGAGCCTTGAGCGTGACCGCCACCCGATAGCCGGAGCCGGCTTGGATGCCGACGTCAGTGCCGCCGAGAGGCTGCTTGAAGTCGACCGTGAGCGTGCAAGCCGCGGTCACGGCGGTGGTGCATCCGGTGTAGGCGAACGACGCCGGTTGTCCACTCGGGGACACCGTCGTCTGCAGTATGGCGAAGCCCGCGAACTCCGGAGGCAGGGTATCGGTGAGCTGGGCGGAGGCGCACGGAAGGTCGTCGCAGCCGACTTGCAACTGGTAGGTGAACTCGCCTCCAGGTGCGAGGGACTTGGACTGAGCTCCGTCGACGCTCTTGGTGAGAGTCAAGGTGGCATCTGCCGCGTAAGCGGGAACCGCTGCTCCCAGCACGGCGACGAGAGCGACAAGAGTTCCGATCGCGAGCGCACGGAATCGACGGCTCCACCCTCGGCGAGAGGGGGAAACGTCGCGGTCGGAATACATGAAGGAGGCCTCGAGTCGTCGTGCGATCCCGAAAGCCGGTATATCGGTGTATCGGGTTGGCATACACGATAACCTGCGCATCGGTCATCGCGCCCACGTTCTTCGACCCCCGAGCGGGTACGTTCCGGTCGAAATCCGTCGCTCAGGCCAGCGGTATCGCCCCGCCCGCCCCGACGATGATCAGACGATGAGGTCGTGCCGCACGATGACCGCGTCGCGTGCCGGTCCGACGCCGATCACCGAGATGCGCGAGCCGCTGATCGCCTCGAGGGCGATCACGTAGTCCTGGGCGTTCTTCGGCAGATCCTCGAACGTCCGCGCACCAGTGATGTCCTCGGTCCAGCCGGGGAACTCCTCGTAGATCGGCGTCGCGTGGTGGAAGTCGCTCTGCGACACCGGCACCTCGTCGAAGCGCTCGCCGTCGACGTCGTAGGCGACGCAGACGGGGATGCTCTCCACGCCCGTGAGCACGTCGAGCTTGGTGAGCACGAAATCCGTCACGCCGTTGATGCGCGATGCGTACCGCGCGATCGGAGCGTCGTACCACCCGGTGCGGCGCTTGCGGCCCGTGGTCGTGCCGAACTCGAAACCCTTCTCGGTGAGGAAGTCGCCCCACTCGTCGAACAGCTCGGTCGGGAAGGGGCCCGCGCCGACGCGCGTCGTGTAGGCCTTGATCACGGCGATCACGCGGTCGATGCGATTGGGCGCGATTCCTGAACCGGTGACGGCTCCGCCCGAGGTCGCGTTGGAGGAGGTGACGAAGGGGTAGGTGCCGTGGTCGACGTCGAGCATGGTCGCCTGGCCGCCCTCGAAGAGAACGGTGTCGCCCGCCTCGATGGCGCGGTGCAGCAGCAGTCCGGTATCCGTCACCATCGGCCGGAGCCGCTCGACGTAGCCCAGCAGCTCCTCGACGACCTCGTCGACGCTGATGGCGCGGCGGTTGTAGACCTTGACGAGCAGGTGGTTCTTCTGGTCGAGGGCGCCCTCGACCTTCTGGCGCAGGATGTTCTCGTCGAACAGGTCCTGCATGCGGATGCCGACGCGGTTGATCTTGTCGGCGTAGCTCGGGCCGATGCCACGCCCGGTCGTGCCGATCTGACGGGCGCCGAGGAAGCGCTCGGTCACCTTGTCGAGGGTGCGGTGGTAGCTCGTGATCACGTGCGCGTTGGCACTGATCTTCAACCGCGACGTGTCGATGCCCCGACTCTCGAGCGCGTCGAGCTCCTCGAACAGCACCTCGATGTCGACGACGACGCCGTTGGCGATGACCGGCACGACACCGGGGCTCAGGATGCCCGACGGCAACAGGTGCAGGGCGTACTTCTCATCGCCGATGACGACGGTGTGGCCGGCGTTGTTGCCGCCGTTGAACTTGACGACGTAGTCCAGGCGCGAGCCGAGGAGATCGGTCGCCTTGCCCTTGCCCTCATCGCCCCACTGGGCTCCGACCAGAACGATCGCGGGCATGCCTCAGTCCTCTCCTCGGATGACGTACGCCTCGGTGACCGGCGCCACCACGGTCGGCCGCGCGGAGGGCGGGATGACGGCGATCAGCTGCGTCGGGGTGTGCTCGGAATCGATGCGCGCCTCGGCATCCGGGTCGGACTGCTCGAGGAAATCGGCGAGCGTCGCGGCCTCGTCCATCAGGCCGAGGGCGGATGCGGCACGCGCGAGGGCGTGCGCCGCGCGCAGGACCCCGCGGTTGGCCGGCGTCGACCACGACACCGTGTCGCCGGCACTCCACCCGGCCGCCGTGAGCGCATCGATGCCGCGTCGGTGCGCGACGGTCGCGAAACCGTAGGCCTCGAGCGTGCGCTGCTCGGAGAGGGCGATGTCGGCGAGCTCCGCCCAGGCGAGCGGGGAGCTGTCGTGGGCCACCACGTAGGCGGGGAGGTCTTCGCGTGCGAGGAGGCCGATGGCTTCGCGCACGGCGGGATCGTCATCGACGACGATGCCCGGTGTGCTGTCGTGCTCTTCGAGCGGGGTGTCGTTGCCGGTCACACTCAACCTTATCGTGGGGCCCCCGTTCGGCCGTCCGACCGGCGTGGCGGGCCGCATCCGCGGGTCAACCGCTGGGCATTTGATGTCGTGGAAGCGGGCCCGCGCGAGCACCTACTGCCCAGCGGGTGGGAACTGCGGGCAGAGAAAAAGACCCTCCGCGCGAGATCGGGCTCGGGTTACCACGATCCCGCACGGCTGTCGGGTCCGGGTGGGATCCAACGGGTCTGTAAAGAAGTGTGCCCCGTTGAGGGGAACCCCGCGCCCCCCATTATGAGGGTCACTCGACTTTCAATACGGTAAGTATTTCCGGCACTTTCGACGGAATCCGTCGCGGATAACTCCCTGAACATTCGGATCGAGTCGGACCGGCGACGAATCCGGTTGTGGGGTCGGCGCACATCGGAGCGCGAAAACCTCCCCTGAACGGGGTCTTTCCATTCGCTGGGGACGGCCGCGACGGGTGAGCATCCGGATGACGGGGCCAGCGCCAGACCGGCCCCATCCGTCACCCCTCTAAAATCGTGAGCATGTCCAAGGTGCTCACCTCTCTTCCCGTCGGCGAGCGCGTCGGCATCGCATTCTCCGGAGGTCTCGACACCTCCGTCGCCGTCGCCTGGATGCGCGAGAAGGGCGCGGTGCCGTGCACCTACACGGCCGATCTCGGCCAGCCCGACGAGCCCGACGTCGAAGCGGTTCCGAGTCGCGCCATCGAGTACGGTGCCGAGATCTCGCGCCTGGTGGACTGCCGCGCCGCCCTCGTCGAGGAGGGGCTGGTCGCGCTGCAGTGCGGCGCCTTCCACATCCGTTCGGGCGGCAAGGCCTACTTCAACACCACTCCGCTCGGCCGCGCGGTCACCGGCACACTCCTCGTGCGCGCCATGATGCAGGACGGCGTCGACATCTGGGGCGATGGCTCCACGTACAAGGGCAACGACATCGAGCGGTTCTACCGTTACGGGCTCATGGCCAACCCGCGCCTCCGCATCTACAAGCCCTGGCTCGACCGGGACTTCGTCGGCGAGCTCGGCGGGCGGTCCGAGATGAGCGAATGGCTGCTCGCCCGTGACCTGCCCTACCGCGCCTCGGCCGAGAAGGCGTATTCGACCGACGCCAACATCTGGGGAGCCACGCACGAGGCGAAGGTGCTCGAGGAGCTCAGCGCCGGCATCACGACCGTCGAGCCGATAATGGGAGTCGCCTTCTGGAAAGAGGACGTCGAGATCGCGACCGAGGATGTCACGGTGCGGTTCGAAGAGGGCCGGCCGGTCGCGCTCAACGGCGCCGAGTTCACGGATGCCGTCGCGCTCGTGCTGGAGGCGAACGCCATCGGCGGCAGGCACGGGCTCGGGATGAGCGACCAGATCGAGAACCGCATCATCGAGGCCAAGAGCCGCGGCATCTACGAGGCGCCGGGCATGGCCCTGCTGCACATCGCCTACGAGCGGCTGCTGAACGCGATCCACAACGAGGACACCATCGCGAACTACCACAATGAGGGTCGCCGCCTCGGGCGTCTCATGTACGAGGGGCGCTGGCTCGACCCGCAGTCGCTCATGCTGCGCGAGTCGATCGTGAAGTGGGTCGCGTCGGCGGTCACGGGTGAGGTCACGCTGCGTCTGCGGCGCGGCGACGACTACACGATCATGAACACCACCGGCCCTGCTCTCAGCTACCAGGCCGAGAAGCTCTCGATGGAGCGTGTCGGCGACGCCGCCTTCGGCCCCGAGGACCGCATCGGTCAGCTCACCATGCGCAACCTCGACATCGCCGACTCCCGGGCACGCCTCGAGCAGTACGCGCACCTCGGCATCGTCGGCGGCTCGACGGCATCGCTCGTGGGCGACCTCACGTCAGGAGAGGCCGCCGAGATCACGGCCGGCGGGGCTCACACCGATCTCGACGCCGCGACGGATGCCGCAAACGACGCATCGGCCTTCGACCTCGGCACGGACTAGCCCCTCGACACCCCGGACGGCCTCGACACCCTCGACACCCCGGACGGCCTCGACTGCCCTCGACATGGTCCGCTCCTCAGGCATTCGCGCGTTGTTCAGGCGAGAATCCCGGATCGCGTCCTGAATAGCGACCCATCGCCTGAAACGCGGCCTATGGCTAGAGGATGCCGGCGCGACGATGAGGAGAGGCTTCGATACCCGCACGCCCGCGCGGGTCACTATGCGCCCGCCGCGCTGCCCTCGCTACTCAACGA
Organism: Orlajensenia flava; assembly: GCF_004801905.1. Lineage (GTDB taxonomy): Bacteria > Actinomycetota > Actinomycetes > Actinomycetales > Microbacteriaceae > Orlajensenia > Orlajensenia flava. Next base: position 8,403 of record NZ_SSSN01000007.1, read on the forward strand.
GCAGCGGGGCGGGTCGCCCAGCGCAGGATCCAGGAGTGCATCGCGACGGCCGCCGCGGCGCTGGCATTGATGGAGCGCGTCGAGCCGAACTGCGCGATCTCCACCACCGCATCGGCCGCGGCGAGCGCCTCCTCACTCATGCCGGGCCCCTCCTGACCGAACAGCAGCAGGCACCGCTCGGGCCAGTCGAAGCTCTCGATCGGCACCGCGCCCTCGACGTTGTCGACCGCGATGATGGGAAGCCCCTCGGCGCGTGACCAGGCGACCAGCTCGGCGACATCCGCGTGGTGCAGCACGTGCTGGTAGCGGTCGGTGACCATCGCCCCGCGCTTGTTCCAGCGGCGACGCCCCACGATGTGCACGGTGTCGGCGGCGAACGCGTTGGCGCTGCGCACGATGGACCCGATGTTCATGTCGTGCTGCCAGTTCTCGATGGCCACGTGGAACGGATGCCGATGCTCGTCGAGATCGGCCACGATCGCGTCCATGCGCCAGTACCGGTAGCGGTCGATGACGTTCCGCGTATCCCCGCGTTCGAGCAACTCGGGGTCGTACCGCTCACCCTCGGGCCACTCGCCCACCCAAGGGCCGACGCCGTGGGTCGAGAGCTCGACGCTCGGCTCGGGCTTGTCATCCACCCGGCCAGAGTACGGGAGCCGGGGCCGCCAAACATTTTTAGGTAACCCGAAAAATGGCTAGGCTGACGTCATGTCGACGGCGCGGGCGCAGGGCGGCGGGTCGCCCGCGGGTCCGGCGAGCGCAGGCGCCGCGTCTGCCACCCGCGCGGCCTGGATGCTCGGTCCCGCTCTCGTCGCCGGCGTCGCCTACCTCGACCCCGGCAACGTCGCCAGCAACATGACGGCCGGCGCTCGCTACGGCTACCTTCTGGTGTGGGTCGTCGTGCTCGCGAACGTGATGGCGTGGCTCATCCAGTACCTCTCCGCCAAGCTCGGCGTGGTCACGGGCCAGAGCCTGCCTCAGTTGCTGGGCACCCGCATCCGTCGTCGACCCGCCCGCATCGCGTTTTGGCTACAGGCCGAACTCGTGGCGATGGCCACCGACATCGCCGAGGTCATCGGCGGGGCGGTCGCCCTCAACCTGCTGTTCGACCTGCCGCTCGTCGTCGGCGGCCTCATCACCGGTCTCGTGTCGATCGGGCTGCTCGCCGTTCAGAGTCGGCGCGGGCCGCGCACGTTCGAGTTCGTCATCATCGGCCTGCTCGTGGTCATCGCGGTGGGGTTCAGCGTGGGCGTCCTCATCGCGCCACCCGACGCTGCCGGCGTGCTGAGCGGCCTGGTTCCGCGTTTCACGGATGCCGACTCGGTGCTGCTGGCCGCGTCGATCCTCGGCGCCACGATCATGCCGCACGCGATCTACGCGCATTCGGCGCTCGCGCGCGACCGTTGGGCCGGGGTGGTGAGGACGGATGGCGCGCCGGGCCAGGACGCGAACGCCGAGACCCCGCTCGCCTCGCCGAACCGGGACGAGCGCCGATCGGTGGCCGAATTGCAGCGCCACTCCACGGACGACCAGCACCGATCGACAGACGAGATCACGACCGCCGCCGTGCGTCCCCTGTCCACCGATCGCCTGCTGCGTGCCACCCGCTGGGACGTGTCGATCGCCATGATCATCGCCGGCACCGTCAACCTGTGCATCCTGCTCCTCGCTGCCGCGAACCTCGCCGGCGTTCCGGGTACCGACAGCCTCGAGGGCGCGTACCGTGCCATCGCCGACGGCATCGGACCGGTGGTCGCGACCCTGTTCGCCGTCGGACTGCTCGCGTCGGGCCTCGCCTCGACGAGCGTCGGCGCCTACGCCGGTGCGGAGATCATGCAAGGGCTCCTGCGCATCCGCCTGCCGATGATCGCCCGCCGCCTGATCACGCTGATCCCGGCCATCGCCATCCTCGCCCTTGGCTTCGACCCCACCCGATCGCTCGTGATCAGCCAGGTGGTGCTGAGTTTCGGCATCCCGTTCGCGCTCATCCCACTGGTGTGGCTGACCTCTCGCCCGACCCTGCTCGGCCGCTGGAGCAACCGGCGCACGACAACGGCGGCCGGCATCCTGGCAGCCGTCTTCCTCATCGGCCTCAACGCGACCCTGCTCGCTCTGCTGCTCTCCGGCCCATCATGACTGAACGCGACCCTCTGCTGGCCGACGGCGACCTGCCGCTCGAACTGCGGCTGCAGCAGAATGTCGACCGGCCCCACGACGCGCGCTCCACGACGGATGCCGCCGGCACGCGCCGCTACGAGGACGTCGCGTATGCGCGGCTGGCCGGCTTCCGCCCGCTGCTGCTCGACCTCAGCATTCCCGCGTCCGACGCTCCCGTGCCGCTGGTCGTCTACCTGCACGGCGGCGCGTTCCTCTGGGGCACCCACCGCGGAACCCTGTTCGGCGTCGGCGACGCGTTGGTCGACGCCGGCATCGCGGTCGCCACCGTGCAGTATCGGCTGGGCGGCGAGTCGCTCTTCCCCGCCGCCCTCCACGACGCGCACGCGGCCATCCGTTGGCTCCGTCACTTCGCCGGGGAGCTCGGGCTGGATGCCGACCGCGTCGGTGTCATGGGCGAGTCATCCGGTGGCCAGCTCGCCGCCTTCCTGGGCCTCGATCTCGACGATCCGGCGCTCAGTGGGCGCGTCGGGGTCGTGGACGGTGACACCTCCGTGCAGGCAGTGGTGGGCTGGTACGCCGTGACGGATGCGACCCTGTTCGCCGATCCGCGGTTTCCCGCGACCCCGCCGCCGGGCGACCAATGGCCCGACGGCATCGTCGCGCCCGGAGCGCCGGTCGATGCCCTCGCCATCGTGCGCTGGGCGAGCCCGGCCCACCACCCCCTGTCGAACGCGGCACCGGCGCTGTACATCCACGGCGACTCCGATACCGAGGTGCCATCCGAGCACAGCCGGCAGCTGGTCGGACGACTCCTTGCCGCGGGCCGGGAGGCTGAGCTGATGCTCGTGCCGGGCGCCGGTCATGTCTTCGCGGGTGCGGACCCGACCCCGGTCGTCGCCCGCACCGTCGCCTTCTTCGCCGATCGGCTGGGAGCATCCGTGATGCCGACCACGGCCGTCGGGGAGCGATCGTAGCCGCGAGATGAATCCCGGCGCGGACCCCTGTCGCCCGAGCCGGCTCGGACGTACCCTCGAGGGAACCGACCCGACCGCCCGCGATTCGAAGCGCGCACCGGGTCGACCCGGATGAGGAGCACACGATGAGCGTCACCACCACGACCCACATCAACTTCCGCGGCCGCGCGAAGGAGGCCCTCGACTTCTACGCGAGCGTCTTCGGCGGGGACGTGGTGATCGCGACCTACGCCGACATCCACCAGGTCGATGATCCGGCTCAGGCGGACAGCGTCGCGTGGGGGCAGGTGCGAACATCCGACGGGTTCCGCATCATGGCCTACGACGTGCAGACGGCGAAGCCGTTCGACCACGGGCAGAACTCCTTCTACGTCGCCCTCAGCGGGACGGCCGCCGATGAGATCCAGCGTTACTGGGACGGCCTGGCCGACGGCGCCACGGTTCTCGTGCCGCTCGCGCCCGCCGCGTTCGCACCGCTGTACGGGATGCTCACCGACTGCTTCGACGTCACCTGGATCGTCGACGTGCCCGCCGTGCCGTAACGCGTCAGGCGTCGGCGCCTTCGAGCGCCTCCTCGGCGCGCTCCGGGCTGCCTTCGGCGAGACCGCGGTCGATCGCGCGGCGCGAGGCCAGCCACATCACCACGCCGATCACGAACACGAGACCCTCTGAGACGGTCAGCGACCAGATGATGCCGGCCAGCCCGAACCAGAGGTTGCCGACGAGCACGATCGGGATGAACAGCACGCCCTGCGCCATCGACATCACGATGGCGGCGGCCGAGCGACCCGTCGCCTGGAACAGCGACGTGAGGAGACCGGTGAATCCGTTCACGATCATGGCCACGAGCTGCGCGGTGAGGATGGTGACGCCGATGACGAGCACCGAGGGGTCTGCGACGAAGGTCGCGAAGACCTGGTCGCGGAAGAGGAACACTCCGACCGAGAAGATCACGACGATGGCGCCGACCGTGACCGCCGACGCTCGCAGGGCCGACATGAGTCGGTTGCGGTCGCCCTTGCCGTACGAATAGGCGAGCAGAGGGAGCACGCCGAGGGTGACGCCCATCACGAGGAACTCGGGCACCTGGGCGATCCGCACCGCGACGCCCATCGCCGCGAGCGCGCTGTCGCCGTAGGCCACGGCGAGGTTGTTGAGCACGAGCGAGGTCACGATCAGGAACGCGGACTGCAGCAGCTCGCCGACGCCGACGCCGAAGACGGGCTTCAGCACCCGCGGCGCAAGAGTGAACCAGCGCGGCGCGAGGCTCACATGCTCGCTGTTGCGATGCAGCCAGACGGCGAAGTACACGACGACACCGAGGTTCGCCAGGCCCATCGACAGCGCGACGCCGACGACGCCCCAGTGGAACACGAGGATGAACAGCACGTCGAAGACGACGCTGGCGACGGTGGATGCGATCAGCCCGATCATCACCTGGCGGGCGGCGCCCTCGGCTCGCACCAGCTGCTCGAGGCAGAACGCGGCAGCGAGCACGGGGACGAAGACGAGCATGACGGCGACGTAGGCACTCGTCGCGGGCACGGCGTTCGCATCCGCTCCCAGCACGGAGACGAGCGGATGCAGCGCGAGCAGCCCGACGCCGCCGAACACGGCGCCGGCGATGACGGAACCCCACAGGGCGAATGACGAGACGTGCTTGATCTCGCCGGCCTTGGCGGGTTCCGCCTCCGATGCGCCGAGCAGCCGTGAGATGAGGGCCCCGCCGCCGACGCCGAAGACGCCGCCGATCGCCATCACGAGTCCGAGCAGCGGGGTGCCGAACGTGATGGCGGCGAGGAGGGTCGCGTCGTGCTGCGAGCCGATGAAGCCCGCGTTGATGACGTTGTAGACAGCGCCGACGATCATCGCGGCCGCCATCGGCACGCAGAGGTGCACGAGGGCGCGGACGATGGGCGCGGTGGAGAGGTACCAGCGGTTGCTGCCGACGGCGTCGGAGACGACCGGGGTTTCGGGGTTCGTGGTGTTCATGACTGCTCCTTTCGAGCAGGGCGGAGCCCGTGAGGGCGCGCAGGGGCTCACGCCGACGGACGCCGGCGAGGCGAGGGATGTTGGGATGCGCGGCCGAGCCGCGGCCGGGGTTACCGGCTCGGTTGGGGCAGGTCCGCGGTGATCTTGGTGAGGAGGGCGTGGAGCGTTGCCCGCTCGTCCTCGTTCAGCGGGGTGAGGATGGACTCGTCGGCGGCGGCCATCGCGGTGTCGAAGCCCGCGATGAGCTCGGCCCCGGAGGCGGTGGCGTAGGCGCGCTTGATGCGTTCATTGCCGTCCTCCGTTCTCCGCTCGATGAGCTCGCGTCGCTCGAGTCCCTGCAGGAGGCTCGAGACGCTGGCAGCACTGGTCCGGCTGACTTCAGCGATCTCTCGCTGGATCATGCCGGGGTTCTGGACGAGATAACCGAGGACGAAGGCCTGTTCGTGGCTGAGCTCGCGTTCGCGAATCCAGTCCTCCCCAGCCTTCCTCTGGGCCCATCCGATCCATCGGACGAGCTGGAGGCTGCTGTCGAGCATCGCTTCCGGTATCTCCATGCTTAGAACTCTAACTCTTCGTGCTCTAACTGTCAACTATCGAACATACTGCTTGTGCGGGAGGAGCCGTGTCGACGGCACCGCCTAGTCTGGAGGCGTGACGGCGACCTCACCGGCCATCGAGGACTACCTCAAGACCATCTACGCGCACACGGAGTGGCAGGACGCACCGATCACTCCGTCGGTGCTCGCCGCCCGACTCGGCATCGCGCCGTCGTCCGTGACGGAGATGGTGAAGAAGCTCGCCGCCCAGCGTCTGGTCTGGCATCGGCCGTACGGGGCGATCGTGCTGACGGATGCCGGCACCGATCGCGCCCTCGCGGTCGTGCGGCGGCACCGTCTCATCGAGACCTGGCTCGTGCGCGACATGGGCTACGTCTGGGATGCCGTGCACGACGAGGCGGAGGTTCTCGAGCACGCGATCAGCGACCGACTGCTCGAGTCGATCGACGAGCACCTCGGGCGACCCCGGCGCGACCCGCACGGCGACCCGATACCGCAGGCGGACGGGGCCGTGCTGCGGGTGGAGACGCTGCCGGTGACGGATGCACCACCCGGTCACGACGGAGTGGTCGTGCGGGTGAATGATCGGGACCCCGCCGTACTGCGTCTGGTGATGGACGCCGGCGTGGTTCCCGGCGCATCCGTCCGCGTGGTGTCGGTGAGCGATGATGGCGCGTGCGTTCGGGTGGCCGGACGCGAGGTGGAGCTGACCCGCCGAGCAGCGGAGGACATCCGCGTCACGGTCTGAAGCCCGCGGCCCGGGGTGTCGTCGCTGCGGCGCACCAACTCGAATGGCACCAACGCGAATGGCGCGCCCTCACGAGAGGACGCGCCATTGGCGTGATGCGGCTGTCGCCGCCGCGGATCAGGCCGCGCGGCCCTTGCGGCTGTTGACGATGAGGCCGTAGATGAGGAGGACGACGATCGAACCGCCGATGGCGAGGAGCCACGTGGACAGGTTCCAGAAGTCCTGGAGGCCGACACCGAACAGCACGCTGCCGAGCCATCCGCCGAGGAGGGCGCCGACGACGCCGAGCAGCAGCGTGATGAGCCATCCGCCGCCCTGCTTACCGGGAAGGATCAGCTTGGCGATGGCGCCGGCGATGAGGCCGAGGATGAGGAATGCGAAGAAGCCCATGAGGGATGTATCTCCTTGTGAGGGTTGCGAGGGGGTGCGCCGTCCGATCGGATGGCGCGGGATCACGTTACTGACTCGCGGTAAATGACGTTGAGGGTTGACAAGGGCGGCCCCCATCGGCGGGTGGTGACGCCGTGGCCGCTCATCCGCCCTCGTCGAGGCCTCGCGCCGTAGGCTGGGCGCATGAGCCGACGCGACGAGATCGAATGCTGGCTGACCGACATGGACGGCGTTCTGGTGCACGAGAACGAGCCGCTCCCGGGCGCCGCCGAACTGCTGCAGCAGTGGCGGGACCTCGACGCCCCCTACCTGGTGCTGACCAACAACTCGATCTTCACTCCGCGCGACCTGTCGGCGCGACTGCGTGCATCCGGTCTGATCGTCCCCGAGGATCGCATCTGGACGAGCGCGCTCGCGACGGCGGACTTCTGTGCGTCGCAGATCCCCGGCGGTTCGGCGTTCGTCATCGGTGAGGCCGGCATCACGACCGCCCTGCACGAGGCCGGCTTCATCATGACCGAGACCTCACCCGACTACGTCGTGGTCGGCGAGACGCGCAACTACTCGTTCGAGGCGATCACGAAGGCCATCCGGCTCATCGCCGCCGGTTCGCGGTTCATCGTGACCAACCCGGATGCTACCGGTCCGAGCGCCGACGGCCCGCTGCCCGCGACCGGCGCGATCGCCGCTCTCATCACCAAGGCGACCGGCAAGGACCCCTACGTGGTCGGCAAGCCGAACCCGATGATGTTCCGGTCGGCGATGAACCGCATCGGCGCGCATTCCGAGAACACCGCGATGATCGGCGACCGAATGGACACCGACATCGTCGCGGGCATCGAGGCGGGGCTGCACACCATCCTCGTGATGACGGGCATCAGCGACGAGGCGGAGATCAACCGCTATCCGTTCCGACCCGACGAGATCCTCGCGGGGGTCCATGAGCTGGTCTCGGACGAGCCGATCGAATCGGACCTGTAGCGCTCCGTCCTCCGTCGAAATCGCAACTTTTGCGGGTGCCGCAGGCGCACGACCCGCAAAACCTGCGTTTTCGACGCTGTTTTCAGGCGAGTGCGGCGCCGAGGGCGTCGATGATGCGGCGGTAGGCGACTGTCGACCCGTCGGGCGTGATCGCCCGGAACACCAGCTCGTCCACGCCCACCCGATACGCCGCAAGGGCGTCGGCGAGGCGCTGCGGAGTCGTGCCGCTGATGGTGGTGTCGTCTGCGCGGATGCCCAGGCGCTCGAAGTTGGCGCGATAGCTGGGGTACGACGCGTACCGCGCGCTCTCCTCGGCGAGTGCGGCTGCGGCATCCGGGTCCACGATCCCACGCGCATACAGCACCGCGACCGGCCTGTCCCGATCGGCGGCCTCGGCGTCGGCTCGAAGCTCGGCGGCGGCGTCACCGGCGATTGCGGGAGTCAGCCAACTGAGCAGGGCGCCGGATGCCCGAGTGGCCGCGAGCGAGCGCATCTTCGGGCCCAGCGCGCCCAGCACGACGGGCGCGTGCACCAGCTGCTGCAGTTCGTCGAGTCCCGCCGAGACGAGCGGAACCGGATGCCGGGCCTGGCCGGAACCCACGCCCAGCAGCAGGCGCTCCTGCGGAAGGGCCAGTTCTTGCACACGTGCCGCGACGCCGGATGCCGGTGTGCGATCGAAGGGGATGACGCCGGTGCAGAGGCGGAGCGTCGATGTCACCTCCGCCGCTGCCGCGAGTCCGCCGAGCGCCTCGCCGTCCGCAGTGTCGTTCAGCCAGATGGCGTGGAGGCCGGCAGACTCAGCGGCGGTCGCGAGTTCGCGGATGACGTCGTGATCGAGCGATCCCGCCAGCCCGAGGGAGACGACGGCGGTCATGCGACAACGCCCGAGCGGGTGCAGTTGATCATCGGATCAGCCTAGCCACGTCGACGCTCGGTGGCACAGCCGCGCGGAGCACCACGGCCCAGCCGAGCGCGACGAGGCCGCCGCGGGAACGTACCGGGCAGCGGCGGGACAGCCGCGGATGCGCTACGGGGCAGCCGCGGAAACGCGACGGCGCGGGTACCGGCACGCTGCGGCGACGATTCCCGAGTTGCGGCGTGGTCAGACCACTCAGGCCAGCGCCGACACCGCGTCGACGACCGCGTCCCAGAACCGATCGACATCGAGGTCGACGGCAACATGCGCGTTCGCCGGGCGTCCCAGCATGCCGTCGAGGTCGATGGAGGTGGCGCCGACGGTCTCGGCTCCGGCGAGCTCGACATCGAGACGGGTGAACACGCGGGCGACGGTCTCCGGGTCGGCGAGGACCGCCATCGCCACGGGGTCGTGCAGTGGTCCGTCCGGCAGGCCGAACACGGCGGCGTTGGTGGAGCAGAAGAAGTCGAGCAGTTCTGCACCGAACGCCGACGTGCGATTCCCGACGGCGGCGATGCGCTCGCGGACGGATGTCGTCACGAGCGCCCGATGCGTCACGTTCAATCCGACCATGGTGAACGGCACGCCGGAACCGACGACCATCGCGAGTGCGTCCGGGTCGACCCAGGCGTTGAACTCCGCGTAGGGCGTGACGTTTCCGCGCCCGGTGGCTCCGCCCATCCAGACGACCTCGCGGATGCGCTCCGCCAGATACGGCCGCTGCGCGAGCAGCGTTGCGACATTCGTGAGGGGCCCCGTCGCGACGATGGCGACCGGCTCAGCGGATGCCTCGAGCGCGTCCGTCATGAGGTCGATGGCCGGGCGCGGGTCGAGCGGGACCGTCGGCACCGGCAGGACCGGGCCACCCAAGCCGTTGTCGCCGTGGATCCACTCGGCCGTGGACAGCTCCTTCTGCAACGGGCGATCAGCACCCGCTGCGACCGGCACGTCAGCGATGCCCGCAACGGTCAGCGCGATCCGCGCGTTGCGCTGGGTGTGCTCGAGTGTTCCATTTCCCGCGACCGCCGTCACCGCGAGCAGGTCGATCGCCGGACTGCCGGCGGCGAGCCAGATGGCGAAGACGTCGTCGTGACCGGGGTCGCAATCGAGGATGACGGGAATCACGAGAGCTGCATCAGGCGGCTGGCGCTGGACCGGGCCCCGCGATGGTCGCCGTGATGGGCTCCCCACCCGACCGCGAAACGAAGCAGTAGTAGTACCGCTTGGTGTCCTTCCACTGCTCGGCGGTAATCGGGAAGCTGCCCTGCAGCTGCAGGTCGGGATACGCGCCCGCGGCGGTCATGTCGATGACCCCCGAGGCGCTGCAGAGCGCGTTGATCTGCCCCGCCAGCGCGTCCTCACCGGGGAATGCCGTCGTGGCGTCACCTCCGAAGGTGCCGCGGTAGACGAGTTGCGCGGCGTGCGGGGCGGTGCAGTCGACGACCGTGAAAGTCTCACCCCAGGGTCCCGTGAACGGATCGACGCATTCGCCGCCGCCGAGCTGGTCCCACGGATGCACGCCAGCGGCCGCTGGACCGGTCACCTCGGGAGTCGGCGTCGGGGTCGCGGACGTTGTCGCGCTCGCGGTCGGCGCGGCGACAGGAGCACCCAGTCCGGGGAGGCGGGTGCCGACCCAGAACAGCAGCACGAGCACGAGCACGGCGCCGAGGCCTGCGGCGATCAGCAGGAGGGTGCGATTGCTCAGGCCGTGAACGCCGTCCTCGTCGGCTGCGGACTCCGATGCCACGGATGCCGGCGTCATGCTCGCCGGCGTCATGGGCGCGGGCATCGTGCCCACCGCTGTCGTGCTCGCCGGCGTCGCGGGCGTGGGCGTCATGGGCGCGGGCGTCGTGCCCATCGCCGTCGTGCTCGTCGGCGTCGCGGGCGGGGGCGTCGCGGCTGCGGGCGTCACGGCTGCGGGCGTTGTCGGTACCGCCGCCGTCTCGACAGGCGGAAAGTCGAACGCGCTCACCGCGGGACTTGCCGCGGTGCTGTCGATCCACCAGCTCGTCTCGACTGGAGTCGTCTCGTCGAGGGAGGGGTCACTGTCCGAAACGACCGGTTGTTCCATCCCTGACGCGACGATCCCTGCGGCTTCGGTGCCACCATCAGCGCCGGCGTCCTCATCGGAGAGGGATCTCTCGGTTTCTTCGCCAGGCCCCGACGCCCGGCGCGCGTCGGACGAGCCATCCGTCCCGGCATCCGCGGCCGGCACGGGAATCACACGCGTCTCAACGTCTGCAGCGCCCTCGTCGAGCGGCGCGGGCGTCGCCGTGTTCCACACGGAGGGCGCGGGGGTAGGTGTCACGACGGGGGCGAAGACCGAGGGCGGCACGAAGGGAGCGCCGTAGACGGGCACCGTCGTCGTCGGGGCAGCGTCCTCGTCGGTCAGGGCATCGCGGGCCGACTCATCGTCCCAGGACGACGGCGTCGTCGGTGATGCGGTCTCGTTGGTCGGCGGGGCATCGAATCGAGCGGGATCGTCTCCGGCGACGAGACCCCAAGCGAAGCCGGGAGCGGCAGGTGCCTCAGCCGGCGCATCGCCGGTCGCGAGATCGGCCGCCGCTCGATCGGCCGGCTCGGCGTTCGCCTCGACGATCGGATCGTCGGGCTCGTCTGCCGCGAACAGCGACCAGACGAGCTTGCGCGCCTCGTCCGAGTCGGCATCAGGATCCGCGCCATCGTTCAGCGAGCCCTCATCGAGCGGACCGTTCGTCGAAGGGACATCCAACGGGAAGGGATCGGATGGGCGGCTCGGCGCCTCGGGGATGGAGGAATCCGACGCCGACGACGCATCGGCCGGAGTGATCGCAGCCGAGCCGGAGGGCACCCCACCCGACGGCGCAGCGTTCCAAGGCGCAGCGTTCGACGGCGCAGCGCTGGACGGCTCAGCGCTGGACGTTGCCGGGTTTGACGCCGCGGGGTCCGACTGCACTGGGTTCCATGGCGCCGGGTCAGAAGGAGTCGCCGCGCTCCACGGGGACGGGGTGGGCGTCTCCGAGGGCGTTGCAGGAGTGCTTCCCGCCCATCCAGCGCCGAGGGCAGCCGCACCCGCCGCGGCGCCGGCCACCGGCAGTACCGCGGTCGGCGGCATGGCCTCTCGGGGCTCGTCGGACTTGGCGCCGAGTCGCCCGTCGGGGCCCAGCGGATCGCCCGTCACCGCAGCCTCGGCCGAACCCGGCGCGGCCGGTGCCTGGGAAGCCGGCGCCGGAGAAGTCGGCGGCGGCTCTGCTGGCGCCGGAGCCGAAGGGGTCTGACCGGCGTCGGCATCCTCACCCGGAGGAACGGAGGCGGCGAGCGTCGCCCCGCCCGCTGCCTCGGCCGGAGTCTGGGCGCTGCTCGCGGCGAGATGCTCAGCAGCCCACCACGGCATGGCATCGGCAACAGGCGTCGCGGCGGGGGTCGGTGCAGGCTCCGGCTCGGTCGGCACGGCGGGGGTCGCCGGCTCAGGGGTCCACGGCGCGGGATCCTGATCGGCCGCGACTACCGCTGGCTGTGCCCACGCCGTCGAACCGGGTTCCGCCGAGTCAACCGGCGTCGCGGCGGGCTGCTCCCCGGAGACGGGACCGGATGCGGCGGGAGCAGGAGGCGCGGGCGGCGCCCATCCCGCGGTAGATGGCTCCGCAGCGGCCGGCGGGAGCGGGCTGGCGGAAGGCGACCACCATGCTGCCTGACCAGGCTCGGCCGGAACAGCCGGCGGGATGGCAGCCGTCGGCGTGGCAGTGGGCGGCGTGGCAGCAGGCGGCGTCCATGTCACCGGACCGGGCTCGGCCGGAACAGCCGGCGGGGTGGCAGCCATCCGCGTGGCAGGGGGCGGCGACCATGCCGCCGAACCGGGCTCGGCCGGAACAGCCGGCGAGGCGCCAGCCGGCGGGGTGGCAGCCGGCGGGGTGGCAGCAGGCGGCGCCCACGCCCCGGGAGCAGGCTCCGAGGTCGTAGGCGGTAAGACAGGCGCCTGCCCCTCGCTCCCGGGGCTCTGCACCCGGCTTTCCGTGGGCGGCGGAACGGGTCGGCGCCACCTGTCATATGACGGATCCGAGGCGGGCACGGCCGTCGCAGCCTCGGCCGTCTGCGGTTGATCCGCCGGAGCAGCGGGCGCCGACCCGAACGGCGCTGGTGGCGTGAGCCTCACCGGTTCGGACGGGATCGGCCGCGTTGGATCGGCCGCATCCGGTGATGCGCCTGAGGAGGACGGAGTCGGCTCGCCCTGGGTCAGATCGGTCGGCGTAACTCCAGCGGTTCCGACCGCATCCGAGTTCGCTGGAAGAGGGACGTCATCGTCATCGTCATCCGAGAGCTGCGCGAACAGCCAGTCCGCCCCGCCGATCTCGGAGTCGTCGTCGCCTCCGCGCCCCCGTCGCCTCTCAGGCATCGCGGAGTCCCAGATCGTCCAGACCGATGGCGTAGTAGTACGGAATGCCCTCGGCCTCGATCACTTCGCGGGCACCGGTGTCACGGTCGACCACGACGGCGACTGCTGCGATCTCGGCGCCGACCTTGCGGAGGGCCTCGATGGCCTGGAGGGGCGAGCCGCCGGTGGTCGAGGTGTCCTCGAGCACGATCACGCGCTTGCCCGCGAGATCGGGACCCTCGACCTGCTTGCCGCGGCCGTGGTCCTTGGGCTCCTTGCGCACGACGAAGGCGTCGTACGCCAGGCCTCGCGCGGCACCCTGGTGCAACACGGCGGTCGCGACCGGGTCGGCGCCCATGGTCATGCCGCCGACGGCGGCGACATCCGGAATCTCGCCGATGAGGTCGAGCATGACCTGACCGATCAGCGGGGCGACCCGGTGGTCGAGGCTCACCTTGCGGAGGTCGACATAGTAGGTCGCCTTCTTGCCACTCGTGAGCGTGAAGTCTCCGTGGAACACCGCATCGGACGAGATGTAATCGATGAGACGGTTGCGTGCGTCGTCGCCGCCCTGGGCTGATCCATGGTTCACGGCGTCAACTCTATTAGGCGCGCCCCTCCCGCGCGGAAGCGGATGCACGCGTCACCGCTCGCGTCGCAGCAGCCGACGCCAGAACGGCACGGGATGCGCCTCGTCGGGTTCCGGTGCGGGCATCTCGATATGGAAGTGCTCGAGCTGGGTCGCACCCGATCGGACCGTGCGGTACAGCGCCGTCCCGATCAGCACGCCGAGCGCGATCGCCATCACTCCGACGAGAGCGTCGACGAAGTCGGAACTCCCGAGGTTGGCGCCGACGGCCTCGGTCACGCCGATCAGTCCGGTCGCGCCGGGCACGAGCAGCCAGAACGCTGGCAGGAAGGTGATCTGCGACGGCACGCCGCGGCGCAGGCCGTCGATCCACAGCACGGCCGGAGTCATCGCGAGGGCCCCGACGAAGCCGCTGATCTCCGGGCCGAACAGCCTCGCGCCGATGAACTGGCCGACGTAGGCGATCAGCAGCACGACGAGCACCCACCCGTACGCCTTGGCGGGAGCGGAGAAGTGGAGGTAGTTGCCGATCGAGAACAACAACAGGCCGAGCAACGGGATCCACCAGAACGCGAGCGACGATCCGCCCGCTGCCACGTAGTCCAGGTTGCTCACGCCCGCGATCGTGCCGGCGGCGATGATGCCGAAGGAGAGCAGGGCGAGTTGCACCAGCCCGGTGACCAGCCGACTCGCCCCTGCGATCATCTGTCCGGCGGCGAGTTCGACGGTCGCGGTCGTGAGCACTCCACCAGGCAGGAACGTCACGAGCGGAGCCACGAGTACCGTGAGCGGATCGCCGAGGCCCAGCCAGTCGGCCAGCAGGAAGACCGTGAGTGCCGAGACGAACGCGGCCACCACCGGGAATACCAGATCGAGCGTGGGTGAGCGCACGAGCTTCATGAGCCCGATCACCAGCCCCAGGCCGAAGGCGATGGCCGCACCCGCGACGCTCGGAAGCAGCAGCAGGGAAAGCCCGAGGGTGAGCACGCCGTGGCCGAGGGTGCGCACGATCCAGCCGAATCGCGGCCGCATCGATCCCACGGCATTGAGGCGACGGATGCCGTCAGCCGGGTCGAGCGTGCCGTCCTCGGCTTCGTGTACCACGCCGTAGAGCGCCGCGATCTGGTCGAACCGCAGGGAGGCCGCCACACGAGAGGAGACGGCCACGTGTCCGGTGGAGGCACCGCCGGTCTGCACGAGGATCACCGTCGGCAGCACGACGAAACCCGTGTCCGGAACGCCGTAGGCCACCGCGATCCGGTGCATGATGGCGCGCACCCGGTCGACCGACTCTCCCGCTGCGGTCAGGCCCTCTGCCAGGCCGAGGAGGTACTGACGGAGCTCCCCCGGGTTCGACGGCGCCGCGCTCGGCTCGGGCATCCGCCTGCTCTCAGGCCACGAAGACGAACGACAGGATCACACCGACGACGATGGCGCTGACGATGTAGACCAGGTTCGGCAGCTGGAACGAGTGGTCCACGACGAATCGGCCCATCTTGGTCGTTCCGGTCTGGTCGAACGCGACGGTGGCCACCTGCGATCCGTTGGCGGGCAGGGTGTAGATGCCCATCACCGCCGGCCACAGCCCGACCAGCAGCGAGGCGGGCAGCCCGATGGTGAGGCCGATCGGCACGATCGCGTTGGTCGCGCTCGACTGGCTCGTGGTGAGGGCGGCCACGAGGAAGAGCGCGAGGGCGAACAGCACCGCCCCGAGGAAGGCCGACGAGCCCGAGACGAGCGAGCCGAGCCCGTCGACGATGAGCTTGTTGTTGTTCGCCACGAAGGTATTGGCGAGCCACGCGATGCCGAACAGGGCGATCGCTCCCACGATTCCGGCCGGGAAGGTGGACTGCTTGGGGACGTCGGATGCCTTGACCTTGCAGAACACGAAGATGAGCGCGGCGATGACGCCCATGACCACCTCGATGATGACGGTGATGCTGAGGCGCGTGACGCTGCCGTCATCCGCCGTTCCGATGACGGGCCGGATGCCCTCGAACAGCCCGAAGATGACGATGACGGCGACGCCTGCCAGGAACAGGGAGGCGGAGAGCACGGCCGACCGGGGCAGCGTCTTCTCGTGCGCGTTCTCCGTCGGGGGCTTGATGAGGTGCTCGGCGAGCCGGCGCTGGAACTCGGGATCGTCCTCGAGATCCTTGCCGTGTCGCATCATCACCAGTGCCGCCAGGCCGAGACCGACGATCGAGGCCGGCCACATGATGAGCAGCAGTGTGCCGAGGTCGACGCCCTTCGGCGCCAGCAGCACCACCATCGAGGCGACCGCCGCCGAGACCGGACTGCACAGGATGCCGACCTGGGATGCGACGGCGGAGACGGACAGGGCGCGCTCCGGGCGGATCTTCTGCTGGTACGAGACGTCGTAGATGACGGGCAGCAGTGGGTAGAAGATGTTGCCCGTACCGGCGCCGACCGTGAACAGGAACGCCATCGCCGGTGCGAGGAACACGACACTCCGCGGGTGCGATGTGATGGCCTTCGCGGCGATGGACACCATCCAGTCGATGCCGCCTGCCGCCTGCATGACCGAGGCCGCGGTGATGACCGTGATGACGATGAAGACGGCGTCGACGGGTGCGTTGCCCGGCGCGGTCCCCGGGAAGCAGAAGACGAGCACGGCGACGCCGACCAGTCCCCAGACGCCGAGTCCGATGCCGCTCGTGCGGGTGCCCATGAAGATCGCCGCGATGACGACGATCAGCTGCAGGACCAGGATCCAGACGTTCTCGTTCACGACGACGGTCCGGCGACGATGGGCTCGCGGGCATCGAGGACACGGATGGGCAACGGCGTCTCGACGATCTCGCCGTCGACGGCCTCGACCCGAAGCGCCAGCCCGTCGGCGACCGGGCTGATGGCGGTCACGAACTCGTCGCCATCGAAGTGGAGCGACTGCAGGTTGCCGACGGCGTAGCCCGTGCTCAGCTCGCCGCTCTTCAGCGCCGCGTGGAACAACGGCTGGCGCTGGTCCTCCGCGTCGTAGTGCGGGCAGAAGCTGCCATGCAGGAACCCGAGACCCTCGGGCAGCACCTGCAGCGTCGGGCCGTAGCTGTCCGTGGTTCCCCCTTCGAACCAGCAGATGCCGCCGGCGGATCCTCCGGTGAACACGACGTTCGAGTCCTCCCAGAGCTCCCGCATGATCTCGTCCAGGCCCTGGCGCTTCCAGACGTCGAGCATGTTCGCGGTGTTGCCGCCGCCGACGTGGATGACGTCGAATCCGCGCACGAAACCGGCGAGGTCATCCATCGGCCGGTGGAAGAGAGGGAGGTGGCGAGGTGCGCATCGGTCCGAGTCGTAGGTCTGGTAGAAGCTGAGGATGTACGACGGATCGTCGCCGGTCGCGGTGCCCACGAACAGCACGCGGGGGCGTTCCTTGCCCGTGAGGCCGAGGATGTAGTCATGCGTCGGATCAGCACGACGATCCATCATCGCTCGCCCGGCACCCGTTGCCACGATGTGAGCCATAGAACCTCCCCGTCCCCGGACTGCCCTGTCGCCACACTATTCCGGCCGCTGAAGCACGGGCAAGCATTGGGAGCCCTGCCGGGCGGGACCGTTGGCATGATGGGTGGAGTGATCATCGCGGAGTCCGACGAACAGCGCTTCGGAGCCGCGCGCTACCTGGTGGCCGCTCTGCTCTCACGCATGGCGAGCGCTGGCGGCACCGTGGTGTTCCCCATCCTCGCCATCCGCGAGCTCAACGACGTGGGGGTGGGCGCCCTCCTCGTCGCCGCGTCGTTGGCCCCCAGCGTGGTCATCGCGCCGTTGGCAGGTGCCCTGCTCGATTCGACGCGTCGGCCCCGGCTGCTGTTCGTCGGCGCAGGCCTGGTGTCGGCAGTCGGCTACGCTACCGGGGCGCTGCTCGGCATCGTCCCGCTCCCGGTGGTGGTCATCGCCCTGCTGGCGGCCGGATGCGCGACCCCGTTCGTGATGGGCGGCATGTCGAGCTTCGTCACGTCCGTCATCGCTCCCGAGCGCACGGCGTTCGCGACCGACACGCTCGCCTACGGCGTCTCCGGAGTGGGCGGCCCGGCGCTCTCGGCCGTCGTCATCGCCGCCGCATCTCCGCGAGCGGCGGCGCTCGCCCTGGCTACGGCGTCGGCTTTGGGGGCGCTGGCCATCCTGTCGCTCCGGCTGGCCCCGCACCGTCACGAGCGGACGGATGCCGGCCTGCTCCGACGCATCGCCACCGGCACGGGCTACCTCGTGCGGCACCGACCCCTGCTCCTCGTGACGGCGTCGAGCACGCTCACCCAGGTCGGTGCAGGCGCCTTCCCCATTGCGGCGATCGCGCTAGCGGCTCAGCGCTGGCAGCACGCCGACGAGGGGGCCTGGATCGTGACGGCTTTCTCAGTCGGATCGCTCGCGAGCGCCGTGGTGGTCTCCATCCGACCCGTCCAGTCGGTGCGCCCGGCGGTCGTGTTGACGACCGGGTTCGCGCTCACGGGCGCGCTCATCGCGCTCTCGGCGGTCGGAGGCGATCTGGTCGTGACCCTTGCGCTCGTCGCCGTCGCCGGGGTGTGCTCAGCACCGAGCACGGCTGCGCTGTTCGAACTGCGCACCGTCAACAGCCCACCGGCCGTGCGCGCCCAGGTCTTCACCGTGGGTGCCGGTCTCCGCGCGGCCGCGAGCGCCGCCGGAGCCGCGATCATCGGCCCGTTCGCCGGGGCGGACGCGGGGTTGCTCGTGGCGCTCGTGGGCTTCGGCTGGATGGCGTCGGCGGCGATCATGCTGCCGTATCGCACTCAGGCACCCGCGCCCGTCAACGCATGATGGGCCCCGGTACCACTCAGATGGTGCGGACGAAGCTGCGCTTCGGTGCGCGGCCGTAGCCGTCACGGGCGACGAGCGAGATGGTGCCGGCGATGGAGCCGACGGCGATGACACTGAGGAGGACGAGGAGCGCGACCATGATGGGCCTTTCGAGGAAGACGGATGTCGGCGGGGGGGAGCGCCGTTGCTTCTGCTCGACTTTCTCAGCATCCTCCCTTCGACCGTGCAGCACAATCTCATAGTTCTTCACCGACGATGTAGCCTTACTTCATGGATGTGCGCCGACTCGACCTGCTGCGCGAGCTATCCGAACGCGGAAGCGTCACGGCCGTCGCGGCGGCCACACATCGCACGCCCTCGGCGGTGTCGCAGCAGCTGAAGGTGCTCGAGCGGGAGGCGGGCGTACCGCTCACAGCGAAGAGCGGGCGCGGTCTCGTGCTCACCAGTGCCGGACTCGCGCTGGCGCGCAGCGCTGCGGATGTCGCCGTGGCACGGGAACGCGCCGGGGCGCTGTGGGACGAGTTCCGCAACCATCCGAGCGGCAATGTGAGCCTGGCCACGTTTCCCACGGCCGGCCAGATGCTCCTGCCCGGCGCGCTGACGGACCTGTCCGGCATCCCGGGTCTCGTCCTCACCTGCACCGACATGGACGTCGAGACCGGCGACCTGCCCGACCTCACCGGCGAGTTCGACATCGTGCTCGCGCACACGCTGACGGGTCGCTCCTCGTGGGGCGGGCGAGGCCTGCGGGTCGTTCCGCTCATGGTGGAGCCGCTCGACATCGGCCTGCCGGCGGGGCATCGGCTGGCTGGGCGCAGCTACCTGACCCCGGCCGACGTCGTCGACGAGACGTGGATCAGCGTGCCGGACGGCATGCCGTTCGAGCGCATCCTGCATGACATCGAGGAGGCGGCCGGCCATCGCACCCGCGTCTTCCAACGCTTCTCCGACCTCCGTGTGGTGGAGGCGTTCGTGGCGGCCGGCATGGGAATCGGGCTCGTTCCGCGCTTCACCTCCGGCGACATCGACCCCTCGCGCATGGTGCTGAAGCCGCTGCGCGGCGTCGACACCGACCGCCACATCGTCGCCCTGCTGCGGCCGGACGTCGCCGAACGGCTGGCCGTCCGCACGGTCGTCGAGGTGCTTCGCGCGCAGGCTGCGCGCATCCAGTCGGCGTACGGCTCGTCGCCTTCGTCCTCTTCGCCGTCGTCTTCGTCTTCGTCGCCGTCGTCGTCTTCGTCGCCTTCGTCTTCGTCGCCTTCGTCTCCTTCGCCGTCGTCGTCTTCTTCGCCTTCGTCTCCTTCGCCGTCGTCGTCTTCGTCGCCTTCGCCGTCGTCCTCGCCTTCTTCGCCGTCGTTGCCACTGTCGTCGTTGCCGTCGTTGTCGTTGCCACTGTCGTCGTCGCCGTCGTTGTCGTTGTCGTTGCCGCTGTCGTCGTCGCCGTCGTTGTCTTCGTCGTCCTCGTAGTCGCCCTCGCGCAGGGATCAGGATCTCCCGCACGACGTAGGCTCGCCTCATGAGCGACAGCATCCTCTTCGACGTCACCGACGGACTCGCCCGCATCACCCTCAATCGTCCGGAGCGGCTCAACGCGATCGACGCGGACGCCGCCGCACGTTGGCGTGACATCGGCGCCGAGGTGGCCGAACGTGACGATATCGGGGCCGTCCTGTTCGATGCGGCCGGGCGAGCCTTCTGCGCCGGCGGAGATGTGCGGTCGATGGCCGACTTCCCGGAGGCATCTGTCATCGAGGCGCACGCCGACACCATCCACGACGGCCACCGCCTTCTGCGCGAGAGCGACAAGCCGATCGTCGCCGCCGTCCAGGGACCCGTGGCCGGCGGCGGCCTCGGATTCATGCTCGTCGCCGACATCATCGTCGCGTCGGATGAGGCGCACTTCTCGAGCAAGTACTCCGACATCGGCCTCACGCCCGACTGCGGAGTCAGCACGCTCCTGCCGGAGGCCGTCGGCGCGCGCCGCGCCCTGGAACTCACGCTGACCTCCCGTCGCCTGTCGGCGGCGGAGGCGCTGGAGTGGGGCCTGGTCACGGAGGTCGTGGCGGCCGACGGCGTCGCCGCCCGGGCACGCGAGATCGCCGACGGATGGCTGGCGGGGGCGACCGCCTCATTCGGCCAGGCCAAGCGCTTGATCCGGTCGGCGCCGTACCGCTCGTTCCGGGAGTCGCTCGACGACGAGGCCCGCACCATCGCCGCATCCTTCGCGGGCGCCGACGCCCAGTCACGCATCGCCGCCTTCGCCCGGCGCTGACTCGGCCGCTGGCGCGCTACGCGCATCCCTGACGCCCGCTCTGCTCCCGGCTTGACGCCCGCGCCCTGCTCACGTCTACAGGACGAGAGCCGAGCCACCGCCCCAGTAAGGGGTGGCGACGCTCTCATCCTGTAAACGAACGGGAAAGCCCGGCTTACCGACGCCCAAGCCCGCGTCGCCCCTTACGCCCGCCCCTTACGCCCGCCGCTGGCGCCCGCCGCGCGTACCTCCCCTACGCCCGCCGCGCGTCGCCCCTTCGCCCGCCGCTGGCGCGCCACGCGCGTATCTCCCCTACGCCCGCCGCGCGTCGCCTGTTCGCCCGCCGCTGGCGCGCGCCACGCGCATTCCTGACGCCCGCTCCACTCCGGCTTGACGCCCGCGCCCCGCTCACGTTTACAGGACGAGAGCCGAGCCACCGCCCCAGCAAGAGGTGGCGACGCTCTCATCCTGTAAACGAACGGGCAAACCCGCGTCAGGTGTGCTGCGGGAAGCCCAAGTTGATGCCGCCGTGCGACGGATCGAGCCAGCGCGAGGTGATCGCCTTCTCGCGGGTGAAGAACGCGACGCCCGCCGGCCCGTACGCCTTCGCGTCGCCGAAGAGCGACGACTTCCACCCGCCGAACGAGTGGTAGGCCACCGGCACCGGGATGGGCACGTTCACGCCGACCATGCCCACCTGCACCTCGCGCTGGAATCGGCGCGCGGCGCCTCCGTCGTTCGTGAAGATGGCTGTCCCGTTGCCGTAGCGCCCGCGGTTGATGATGTCGAGTCCCTCCTCGTACCCTGACACCCGGACGACGGAGAGCACCGGCCCGAAGATCTCGTCGGTGTAGACGGCGGACGTCGTGGGCACGTTGTCGATGAGCGTCGGGCCCAGCCAGAAGCCGTCGGCGTCGCCATCGAACTCGCCGTCACGTCCGTCGACCACGACTGTCGCGCCGTCCGTCGCCGCGATGTCGATGTAGCCGGCGACCTTGTCGCGGTGCACCTTGGTGATGAGCGGGCCCATGTCGCAGGCTCGACGTCCGTCGCCCGTGCGGAGACCGGCCATCCGCTCCTTCACCTTCGCGACGAGTTCGTCGGCGATCGACTCCGACGCCAGCACCACCGAGATGGCCATGCAGCGTTCACCGGCCGAGCCGAACCCGGCGTTCACGGCCGAGTCGGCGACGAGGTCGAGGTCGGCGTCGGGCAGTACGAGCATGTGGTTCTTGGCGCCGCCGAGGGCTTGGACGCGCTTGCCGTTGCGGGAGGCCGTCTCGTAGATGTACTGAGCGATCGGCGTCGAACCGACGAAGGAGATCGATGAGATGCCGGGATGCTCGAGCACCGCGTCGACGGCCTCCTTGTCGCCGTGCACGACGTTGAAGACGCCGTCCGGCAGCCCGGCCTCCTTCAGCAACGCGGCCATCCAGTTCGCCGCGGACGGATCCTTCTCCGACGGCTTCAGCACCACCGTGTTGCCGCACGCGATAGCGATGGGGAAGAACCACAACGGCACCATCGCTGGAAAATTGAACGGGCTGATGATGCCTACCACCCCGACCGGCTGCCGCAGCGTGTAGACGTCGACGCCCGTCGACGCGTTCTCGCTGTAGTCGCCCTTGACGAGTTGGGCGATTCCGCAGGCGAACTCCACGACCTCCAGCCCTCGCGCGATCTCGCCCGCGGCATCCGAGAGCACCTTGCCGTGCTCGCTCGTGAGAATCTCGGCGAGCTCACCCGACCGCGCGTTGAGCAGCTCGCGGAAGGCGAACATCACCGCTTGTCGACGAGCGAGCGACGTGTCGGCCCAGGCGGGCAGGGCAGCGGATGCCGCAGCCACCGCCGCATCCACGTCCGCGGCGGAGGCCATGCGCACATGCTTCTGAACTGCACCCTTCGCGGGGTCGTAGACCGGTGACGTCCGCGAGGACTCGCCCTCGACAAGAGCACCGTCGATCCAATGGTCGAGGGTGGTGACCCCACCTTCGGCCGCGGTTTCGGTGCCGGTATCGGTGTCGGTATTGGTGGCGGCCGTCGGGTCGGCATCGGCCGTCGGGTCGGCGTCGGTCGCGGTGGGGCTGGAGGTGTCGGTCATGGTGTTCCTTCTTCGTTTCCTCAGTGAAACCGGCGTTGGTGGTGGTCTTGACACCAACGATCTCGTCAGTCGACGAGCGAAAGCGCCCCGTCGTACGCGGCCATCGCCTCGGCGACCTCGTCATCCGTCACGATGCACGGAGGCACGACGTGGATGCGGTTGTCCTGCACGAACGGCAGAAGTCCGCGCGCAAGAAGGTCGGTCTTCACCCGGGCCATCCCGGCGGCCGGCAGCGGTTCGCGGGTCTCTCGATCGGCCACGAGCTCGATCGCCCAGAACACTCCCTCGCCGCGCACCTCACCGATGGCGGTGTGCTTGTCGGCCAGTTCGGTGAGCCCCGGAGCGATCGCCTCGGCACCGATGCGACGGGCGTTCTCGACGATGCCCTCCGCCGCCATCGCGTCCAGTGCTCCGCAGATGGCCGCCATCGCCAGCGGATGTCCGCTGTAGGTCAGGCCTCCCGGGAACACGTTCTCATCGAAGTCCGCCGCGATCTCGTCCGAGATGATCACGCCGCCGGCGGGCACGTACCCCGAGTTGACGCCCTTCGCGAAGGTGATCAGGTCGGGCACGAGGTCGTAGCCCTCGAACGCGAACCAGCGGCCGCTCCGACCGAAGCCGCACATCACCTCATCCGTGATGACGAGGATGCCGTAACGGTCGGCGAGCTCGCGGACACCGGCGAGGTAGCCGGGCGGCGGGATGAGCACTCCCGCAGTTCCCGGAATGGTCTCCAGCAGGATGGCTGCGATGGTCGTCGGCCCCTCCGACTGGATGACGCGCTCGAGGTGGCGCAGCGCCCGTTCGGATTCCTGCTCGGGCGAGGTCGCCCAGAACTCGCTGCGGTAGAGGTAGGGACCGAAGAAGTGCACGTGTCCGCGAGCGAACTCGTTGGGGATGCGGCGCCAGTCGCCCGTCGAGACGATGGCCGCTCCCGTGTTGCCGTGGTAGGACCGATACGTCGAGAGGATCTTGTCGCGGCCAGTGTGCAGGCGGGCCATCCGGATGGCGTTCTCGTTGGCATCAGCTCCGCCGTTGGTGAAGAACACCTTGTTGTGGCGCGACGGAGCACGTTCGACGATGCGCCGGGCGGCCTCCCCGCGCGCGAGGTTGGCGGTGGCAGGCGCAACGGTGGCGAGCAGGTCGGCCTGCTCGTGGATGGCCGAGATGACCGACGGATGCTGGTGCCCGATGTTCGTGTTGACCAACTGGCTCGAGAAGTCGAGCCAGCTGGCGCCCGAGTGGTCCCAGACCCGGCACCCCGACCCTCCGGCGATGACGAGGGGTTTCAGGCCGGCCTGGGCCGACCAGGAGTGGAACACGTGGGCCGCGTCTAGTTCGCGCGCCCGGTCGTCGAGCTCCGAGAGCTCCCAGTCGGTTGTCATGGTGCTGCCTTTCCTCGGTGTTGCGGTGGTGCGTT
Source organism: Orlajensenia flava (assembly GCF_004801905.1). Classification (GTDB taxonomy): domain Bacteria; phylum Actinomycetota; class Actinomycetes; order Actinomycetales; family Microbacteriaceae; genus Orlajensenia; species Orlajensenia flava. The sequence goes on from NZ_SSSN01000007.1 coordinate 32,582, forward strand.
GTTGCTGCTGGTTGAGTAGCGAGCGACGAAGGAGCCCGCGTCTGCGCTACTCAACCAGCAGCATGCGTTACTTGCCGCCCTCCTTGAGCGTGACCTCGATGGGCTTGAAGTCGGTGCCCATCACGTCGACACCCTCGTCCTTCAGCTCCGCAAGCGCCTTCTTGACGTACTCGTTCGAGTACGCGTCCTTCGGCGGGTCCGCGGAGATGATCGTCGCCCCCGTCTCGTTCTTGGTCTTCTTGGCGATGTCGACGGTCTGGTTCCAGGCCTTCTCGTCGATCATCCCCACGCCATCCGTCGAGGGCCAGATCAGCTTGTTCACCTCGTTGGTCATCCAGAGCTGGTGGCTCTGGCCGAGCTGCGAGCCGGAGGCGGTCACGATGTCCGCTGCCTTCTCAGCATTGTCGCGCGCGTACACCCAGCCCTTGATGGAGGCCTTGATGAACTTCACCGTGGTGTCGCCGTAGGCCTTGTCGTCCTTGAGGCGATCCGCATCCGCCCAGATGGCGTCCTGCAGCATGGCGGTGCCGACGTCGTTCCAGTTGATGACGTTGAGGTCGTCGGGCTGGTACAGCTTTCCCGTGGCGGGGTTGGTCGTCTCGAGCACCTGGGCGTATTCGTTGTACGTCATGGCCTGCGCCGCGTCGATGTCTCCCGAGAGGAAGCCGTTCATGTCGAAGGCCTGCTGCACGAGCGAGATGTCGTTGACGTTCACCTTGTCCTTCTGCATACCGGCGAACAGCTCCCACTCGTTGCCGTAGCCCCAGCTGCCCACCTTCTTGCCCTTGAGCTCCGCGGGCGAGGTGATGTCCTTGTCCTTGAACGAGATCTGCGTGGTCGCGCTGCGCTCGAAGATCTGCGCTACATCCGTGATGTGGGCTCCCTGCTCGATGGAGCCGAGCACCTTGGGCACCCACGAGATGGCGTAGTCGACGTCGCCGGATGTCAGGGCGTCCTGCGGCACGATGTCCGCCCCGCCTTCGACGATGGTGACGTCGAGTCCCTCGTCCTTGTAGTAGCCCTCCTTGAGGGCGGCGTAGTAGCCGGCGAACTGAGCCTGAGAGAACCATTGCAGCTGCAGCTTGACGGGGGTGAGGGCGCCGGAACTGCCCGACGATCCCGATCCCGATCCCGATCCCGACGGGCTCGAGCAACCGGTGAGGGCGAGAGCGGATGCCGCGACGATCGCGATCGCGCTTCCGATGTACTTCGTGCTGTGTTTCATGTCTCCTCCTGATGTGTCGTGCTGTCGGTACCTCTGGGTGGGACGGGTGCGACGGGTCGCATGGTGGGACGGATGGGACGGATGTCGCTCACGCGCTCGGGCGATGCCGGGACGCGAGCCTCTCGAGGCCGAGGGTGGCCCCGTAGAACAGCAGGCCGAGAATGATCGACCCCAGCACGTACGCCCACGCGAGCGAGTAGTTGCTGCTCGAAGCGGCCGATGTGATGGACTTTCCGAGACCGCCGACCGGGCCGCCGAAGTACTCGGCGATGAGGGCGGAGATCACGGCGAGCGATGACGCGATGCGCAGCCCGGTGAAGATGAACGGCGAGGCGGTCGGCAGGGTGACGGTGCGCGTCACCTGCACCGGCTTGGCGGCGTAGGCCCGCATGAGGTCGCGGTGCACGGGGCGCACCTGACGGAACCCGCGCAGGGAGTTGAGGTAGACGGGGATGAACACCGCGATCGCCGCGACGATCTGACGGGCGGTCTGGGCTCCGGCGCCGAACATCGTGTAAAGCACTGGCGCGAGCGCGACGATCGGGATGACGGAGAGGGCGGCCACGACTGCGGCCGATAGTTCGTCGAGGACCGGTGCGATAGCGGCGAGCACCGCTGCGGCGACCCCGAGGATGCCGCCGACGATGAGGCCGATGAGGGCGTTGAGGCCCGTGACCGTGGACGCCTGCACGACCGTCGGGATGTTCTTGCCGAACTGAGTCGCGATCTCCACCGGACTCGGCAACACGAACGGCTTGATGTCGAAGGCCATCACGCTCAGCTGCCAGATGAGCAGGGCGGCGACCCCGAGGATCACGGGGGCGACTACGGCACGCGAGGTGCTGATGGCCGGCCTCATCGCGACTCCCGCCCTGCCGGCCGGCCTGACGGCTCGCAAAGGTTCGCGCCTTCACGCGCTTCGCCCGCGGACCCGGTGGAAGTGGCGGATGTGGCGGGCCCGGCGGATACGGGGTGTCCGTGCAATGCCTCGCGCACGGCGCCGACCGCATCGAAGAAGCCGGCGTCCTCGCGAAGCGCCTCCCCGCGGTCGGCCGTCGACCCGAGCCCCACCGGAATCACGTCGACGATGCGCCCGGGTCGCGGCGACATGACCACGACGCGATGGGAGAGGAACACGGCCTCCGGAATGGAGTGGGTCACGAAGACGACGGCGGCATCCGTCTCGGCGCAGATGCGCAGGAGTTCGTTCTGCATCCGTTCACGTGTCATCTCGTCGAGGGCCCCGAACGGCTCGTCCATGAGCAGCAGGCGGGGACTCTCGGCGAGCGCGCGGGCGATCGCGACCCGTTGCTGCATGCCGCCGGAGAGCTGGTCGGGATACTTCGAGCCGAAGTCATCGAGGCCGACCAGGCTGAGCAGGTCACCGACCCGGGTGCGCCTTTCCGCTGCACCGACCCGGTGGAGCTCGAGCGGCAGTTCGATGTTGGCGGCCACCGTGCGCCACGGCAGCAGTCCGGCCTGCTGGAACGCGATGCCGTAGTCCTGGTCGATGCGAGCGCGGCGAGCGGGCTTGCCGAACACGCTGATCTGACCCGAGCTGGGCTGGTCGAGGTCGGCGATGAGCCTCAGCAGGGTCGACTTGCCGCATCCGCTCGGTCCGATGAGGCTCACGAACTCGCCGGGAGCCACGTCGAGTGACACATCGTCCAAAGCGGTGACGGATGCCTCCCGTCCGCGCGAACCGAACACCCGGCTGACGCCGGAGACGGTCACGGCGTCGGGCGCGGTGGCTGTTCGGGTGGCGCCCGCTCCCGCGCTGGCCGCCACGGACCCGCCATCCGTCGCTGTTGCGTTCTGGTCGGTCATGCCGGCACCTCTCCACGACGATAGCGGCGCAGGAACACGCCGATCAGTGACACGAATCCTGCAGCCAGGAGGCCGACGAGCACCGCGCCGAAGATCGGCGCCCACGGCTTGGCCGGGTCGCCGCCGGCCGCCGCGGCGAACTCGACGACCATCCGTCCGATGCCGCCGCGCAGGCCGATCGACACCTCGGCGACGACGGTTCCGATGACGGCGCTCGCCGCCCCCAGGCGCAGTGCGGGCAGGAGGTAGGGCACGCTCGCGGGCAGGCGCAGTCGCACGAGAGTGCTCCACCATCCGGCCGCGTAGCTGCGCATGAGTTCGACGTGGTTGGTGTCGGGCGAATTGAGGCCTCGGAGGGCGCCGATCGAGACCGGGAAGAAGGCGAGGTAGCTGGCGATGACGGCCACCGACATCCACGGCGCCCATTCGAAGGTGCCGAGGTGGATCTGCGCGCCCCAGCGCCGCACGAGCGGAGCGATCGCGATGAGCGGGACGGTCTGGCTGAGGATGATCCAGGGAAGCACGGCGGCTTCGGCCGTGATGAAGCGTTGCATGAGCACAGCGAGCAGACCGCCGACGAGCACGCCGACCACCCAGCCGACGGCGGCGATGCCGAGACTGAAGGCGGATGCCTGCAGCACGGCCAGCCACATCGGCGGTGCGCCGGCGATGCTGGACACCGGCTCGAACAGCCGCGCGATCATGTCCCAGACGTGCGGCATGGCCAAGTCGGTCGTGCGCGGGAGGACGGTGATGCCGCCGATCACCACGCCGTCGGCGGGTCCGAGCGCCTTGTACAGCTCCCACACGGCCGCGAGGATGACGACTCCCAGCGCGCCGAGGAGCACCCGTCGTCCGGCGCCCACGCGGCGAGGGGCGCGAGGGGCCTCGACAACGTCCGCGACAGTACCGACCGAGCCCGCGTCGACCGTCTTCAGCGCCTCGGAGACCGTCATGCGTACGCCCCGATCTGCCGGTCGGCAAGCGCCTGACGTAGTCGGCCGCGTATCGAGACCCCCGCGGCCGTCATGCCCTGGACCCGTGCAGCGCCCAACGCGGTCGGCCGCGTATCAAGACCCCCGGCCCCGGTCATGCTTTCGCCGCTATGTGGTCTGACAACGCGGGGATGACCGTCTCGCCGTAGACGCGGAGGGTCTCCTCCTTGTTGTCGTGCTGGAGGTACCCGGCGAACTGGTCGACGCCGAGGGCCTTCAGTGCCTCGAGCTTCTCGATGTGCTGTCGGGCGGTGCCGAGCACGCAGAACCGATCCACGATCTCGTCGGGCACGAAACTGGTGTGCGTGTTACCGGCGCGACCGTGCTCGTTGTAGTCGTACCCCTCGCGCGAGCGGATGTAGTCGGTCAGGGCATCCGGAACCGCGCCGCCCGATCCCGACGACGCTGTGCCGTACTTCGCGACGATATCGGCCACGTGGTTGCCGACCATGCCGCCGAACCAGCGGCTCTGCTCGCGCATGTGCTCCCAGTCGTCGCCGATGTACATGGGTGCGGCGACGCAGATCTTCACGCTCATCGGGTCGCGACCGGCCGCTTCGGCTGCGTTGCGCACGGTGGAGATCATCCACTCCGCGATGTCGAGGTCGGCGAGTTGCAGGATGAACCCGTCGCCCACCTCGCCCGCGAGCTTGAGGGCCAGGGGTCCATACGCGGCGACCCAGACCTCGAGCTCGGACCCGCGGCTCCACGGGAACTGCAGCTGCGCTCCGTTGTACTCGACCGCGCGGGAGTTGGCGAGCTCACGGATGACGTGGATCGACTCGCGCAACTCGGCGAGCGTGGTCGGCTTGCCGTTGGTCACCCGCACCGCCGAGTCGCCGCGGCCGATGCCGCAGATGGTGCGGTTGCCGTACATCTCGTTCAGCGTCGCGAAGACGGATGCCGTGACCGTCCAGTCCCGGGTCGCCGGGTTCGTGACGAACGGGCCGACCGTCACCTTGCGGGTCTCGGCGAGGATCGCGCTGTGGATGACGTAGGGCTCCTGCCACAGCAGGTGCGAGTCGAACGTCCACACGTGCGTGAAGCCGTGGTTCTCGGCGAGCTTGGCGAGCTGCACCGTGCGCGAAGCCGGTGGGTTGGCCTGGAGTACCGCTCCGAAGTCCATGTGTTCCTTTTCGACAGCTGGGTCTCGATGGTTCGCTGGTCGCCGGCTCAGACGAGGTACTGCGACAGTCCTCGCTTGAGGAACCGTCCGTCGCCCGCTGCGCCGAGATACTCGCCCCCGTCGACGACGACCTTGCCGCGCGAGACGACCGTGTCGACGTGCCCGTCGATCTCGAATCCCTCCCAGGCGGAGTGGTCCATGTTCATGTGATGGCTGCGCCCGGTCGGGTTGCCCGCCTCGTCGACGGGCATGCCGATCGAGGTGTGTCCGTTCGGGTCGTAGACGACGACGTCGGCATCCGCGCCCGGCTGGATGACGCCCTTCTGCCCGTAGAGGCCGAACATCCGTGCCGGGGTGGTGCTGGTGAGCTCCACCCAGCGTTCCAGGGTGATCTCGCCGGTCACGACCCCTTGGTACATCAGGTCCATTCGGTGCTCGATGGATCCGATGCCGTTCGGGATCTTGCGGAAGTCGCCGAGCCCGAGCTCCTTCTGGTCTTTCATGCAGAACGGGCAGTGATCGGTGGAGACCATCTGCACGTCGTTGGTGCGCAGCGACTGCCACATCGCGTTCTGGTGGCCCTCCTCACGCGAGCGCAGTGGCGTCGAGCACACCCACTTCGCGCCCTCGAACGCGCCCCACTTCTCGCTGACCGCACCGAGCTGCTCCTCGAGGGAGAGATAGAGGTACTGCGGACAGGTCTCGCCGAACACGTTCTGGCCCTTGTCCCGCGCCCAGGCGATCTGCTCGACCGCCTGCTTCGCGCTCACGTGCACGACGTAGAGCGGAGCGCCGGTGAGCTTGGCGAGCATGATGGCGCGGTGAGTCGCCTCCTCCTCCATCTCCCAGGCCCTCGCGACGCCGTGGTAGAACGGATCGGTCTTGCGCTGCTCGACGAGTTGGGCGGCGAGCACGTCGATGGCCGGGCCGTTCTCGGCGTGCATCATCGTCAGCATCCCGGTGTCGCGGGAGAGCTGCATCGCCTTCAGGATCTGCGCGTCGTCGCTGTAGAACACGCCCGGATAGGCCATGAAGAGCTTGAAACTCGAGATGCCCTCGTCGACGAGTCCGCGCATGGCTGCGAGGGAATCGTCGTTCACGTCGCCCACGATCTGGTGGAAGCCGTAGTCGATGGCGCAGTTGCCTGCGGCCTTCTCGTGCCAGGTCGCGAGACCGTCCTCGATGCGCTTGCCGTAGGTCTGAACGGCGAAGTCGATGATGCTCGTCGTTCCGCCCCAGGCGGCCGCGCGCGTGCCGGTCTCGAAGGTGTCGGATGCCTCGGTCCCACCGAATGGCAACTCCATGTGGGTGTGCGCGTCGATGCCGCCCGGGATGACGAACTTGCCGGTCGCGTCAATGACGGTGTCGACGGATGCCGCGACATCCGTTCCCAGCAGCACGCTGTCGGGCGCCAGCACCGCTTGGATGCGCTCGCCATCGATGAGCACGTCGGCCGCAGCGCGTCCGGTGGCGCTCACGACGGTTCCTCCGCGGATGAGGGTGGTGGTCATTACTGCTCCTTCGCACTGCTGGTCGAGTAGCGCGGCCGAACGCTGGCGGTCGAGTAGCGCGGCCGAACGCTGCTGGTCGAGTAGCGCGCGAAGCCCGCGTATCGAGACCCCGACATCACGGCTTCGGAATCGACGTGTACGACTCGGGCCGGCGGTCTCGGTAGAACTGCCAGTTGTTGCGCACCTCGCGGATGAGGTCCATCTCGAGGTCACGCACCACGACCTCCTCGACCTCCCGTGATCCGTACTCGCCGACGAGGTTGCCCCGCGGATCGACGAACTGGCTCGATCCGTAGAAGTCCACCGCCAGTTCGCCGTACTCGTTGTCCTCGCGCCCGACCCGGTTGGGTGCGGCGACGAAGTATCCGTTCGCCGCGGCGGCGGCCGGCTGCTCGATCTCCCAGAGTCGGTTCGACAGGCCCGGCTTGGTCGCGTTGGGGTTGAACACGATCTGTGCGCCGTTGAGGCCGAGCTCGCGCCATCCTTCGGGGAAGTGGCGGTCGTAGCAGATGTAGACGCCGATCTTGCCGACGGCGGTGTCGAACACCGGATAGCCGAGGTTGCCGGGACGGAAGTAGAACTTCTCCCAGAACTTGTCGAGGTTCGGGATGTGGTGCTTGCGGTACGAGCCCAGGATCGACCCGTCGGCATCCACCACTACAGCGGTGTTGTAGTACACGCCGGGTTGTTCCTCCTCGTAGATCGGGAGGATCATCACCAGGCCGAGCTCCTTCGCGAGTTCCGCGAATCGCTGGACGATCGGTCCGTCGGCGGGCTCGGCGTAGTCGTAGTACTTCGCGTCCTCCGTGATGCCGAAGTAGGGGCCGTAGAACAGCTCTTGGAAGCAGACGACCTGTGCGCCCTGCTCCTTCGCGTCTCGGGCGAACTGCTCGTGCTTGTCGAGCATCGACGCCTTGTCGCCGGTCCAGGTGGTCTGGGTGATCGCTGCGCGAACCACGGTCATGCGGTTGCCCTCCGAAATATCAGCCGGCGGTGGCATCCGTATCGCTAGTCACCAACGCCGAGGGTTGAGCCGAACTCCCGAGCGCCTTCGCCCGTTCTGTTATTGTTCGGCGTGAACATTTCTCTTTTGTTTCACTGTGTGACGTACGTGTAAGTCATTGTGGATGTCCCGCGTTCGGGAGGCAAGAGTCGTGCACCCTTCTGTCATGGATGATGAGCTCGACGCGCTGGCGGGCTTGGGCGGTGGATCCTCGCCGGGCGACATCGCGGCCTGGCTGGCGCGGCTCATCAACGACGGCGAGCTCGCTCCCGGCGACCGGTTGCCCACCGTGCGCGCTGTGGCGACTCGACTGGGTGTGAGTCCTGCAACGGTGAGCCAGGCGTGGCAGGCCCTGTCGCGTGCGGGTCTGATCGTCTCGCGTGGGCGAGCGGGGAGCTTCGTGCGAGCACCGGATGCCGCGTGGCTTCCGCCGCGGACGCAGGGCCTGGCGGGCTACCTTGGCGAGGCTCGGCTCGATCTGTCACGGGGGACGCCGGACCCTCTCCTGCTTCCCGATCTCTCGCGAGCGCTCGCCCGGGTGTCGGCGAGTGCGGAGACGTCGAGCTACCACGATCTGCCAGTCATCCCCGAGCTCGAGCGAGTCCTCCGGGAGGCGTGGCCCTACGAGGCCGAGACGATCACGGTGGTGGATGGAGCGTTGGACGCCGTTTCGCGCGCCCTCGAATCCGTGTTGCGGTTCGGAGACCGGGTGGTGGTGGAGAGTCCGGGGTTTCCGCCGTTCTTCGACCTCGTCGAGACCCTCGGTGCCCGGCCGATCCCCGTCGCCCTCGACGAGTCGGGCATCACGGCCACATCCCTCTCCGCGGCGCTCGGCTCGCATCCGCGAGCGCTCATCCTGCAGCCTCGGGCTCAGAACCCAACGGGCGCATCGCTCAGCGCGGGGCGTGCCGAGGAGCTGGCTCGGGTCATCCGGTCGCATCCGCATGGTCGGGATCTGATCGTCATCGAGGACGACCACTCCGGTCAGATCTCCACTGCCGCAGACGTGTCGCTCGGGCGCTGGATTCCGGATCAGGTGGTGCACGTTCGTAGCTTCTCCAAATCGCATGGTCCTGACCTTCGAATCGCCGCGCTCGGCGGGCCGACAGCTCTCGTCGACCCGATCGTCGCCCGTCGCATGCTCGGCCCTGGATGGACGTCTCGGATGGTCCAGCGCATCCTGCACGACCTCCTGACCGACGGCCAGTCACTCGATCAGGTGACCGAGGCGCGGCGGCAGTACTTTGCCCGGCAACGAGCGGTGGCGGCGGCATTGAGCGGATGGGGCATCGAACCGGCCCGGTCCGACGGCATCAACCTGTGGGTGCCGGTCCACGACGAGCGGTCGGCGGTGATGCAACTCGCCGCGAGCGGGATCCGGGTGGCTCCGGGGTCGCCCTTTCAGGCGACTCAGGCGACGGATGTCGGCGCCCGCCGGTTCGTGCGCGTCACGGTCGGCTTGGTTCGGTCGGATGCGGCCGACGTCGCCGCCGCTCTCGGCGCTGCCGCTCTGCCACACCCGCCCGGTGCCCACTCGCTCGAGCAGCGTTGGTCGTAGCCGGCGCCCGTGTACGGATTCGAGGACGTTGACCCCCACCCGCCATCTCCACTGCGGTGAGCCCTCAGCCGCGGGGGGGGATCCGTCGGTCAGGCGGTCCCCGGGGGGATCTGTTCGTTTCGCGATCCCCGTCGGCGGAGTCGTCCGTCACGCGCTCCGCGCTCGCGGCTCCCGTCCCTCCACCGACGACCTTGGCGGATCGGATCGCGCGGCCTTCGCCATGGGCCCGTCGGGAGCGTCGAGTGTCGACGCCGGCGGGGGATGAACCGGGGCCTTCACCATGATCAGGGACCTGCCCCGAAGCGCGATCGGTCTGCGCTCGATGTCGACACTGGCTGGTGGATGGAGAACATATCCCGCGGCACCGATTCGCTGAATGCGCCACCCGGCGTTGTGCAGCAGCAGGTGGTGATAGCGACACAACAGCACTCCGTCTGCGACATCCGTCCTTCCGAGATCGGCCCACTCATCAATGTGATGCGCTTCGCACCAAGAGGGCGGGCGATCGCATCCGGGCCACAGACATCCGCCGTCTCGAATCGCGAGCGCGACGCGCTGCTTGGTCGTGAACAGGCGCTGTTCACGGCCGACATCGAGTGCCCGACCGTCCTCGTCGAAGAGAACGGGGAGTACGCCGCTATCGCAGATGGCCGCCCTCGCGTCTGCCAGGGGTATGAGCTCATCAGAACCTTCGAGGTGCCCGAACCCACTGCCGGTGTCGGGCCTCGTAGGGTCATCGCGTCGCGCAGGGCCGGCACGCTCGAGATCACGCTTCATCGTGATGACGCGCACAGCCGGCTTCCGCGTAGAGGGAAGAAGCCCGGGCATGACCGCGGGATCGGCCGACACTCCCAGTTCGACGAGTCGAACCAAGCCCTCGACGGCGATGCGCTCGGTCGACCTCGGGTCGTCGCGAAGCGCCTTGTCTCGCGCCGCATCCTTGGTATTCACCCAGCGAGGGCCGCCGCGTCGAGGCGAGGTCAGTTGGTCGTAGACGTCTTTGAGATAGGCGCCGTTCTCCGGGTCGAGCTCGAACTCGCCGCGGTACATGCCATCCGGCTTGGGCCACATGCGCCAGAACTGCTTGGCCCGACGGGCTTCGGCTCGCCCAGCCACGCCAGCGGTGTCGAGTCGCTCCCGGAAGCGACGAGCGGCCGTGAAGGCCGCATCAGCATTCACGTCTCGCGCGAGTGCGATGATCTCGGGGAGCGCCGCCGCAAGCGCCTGGTCGTCAACGGCTGCATCGGGCTCGCCGAGGCCTCCCCGCACGGACGCCGCCTGATCCACGGTGAGCTCGCCCGCCGCAACAGCTCGACCCAACGCCGCGAACCAGGCGGCAGCGGCGACCGCTCCAACGACTGGACTCCCGTCATCTCCGCCCGCCGCGTTCGCCTTGGCGTCGGCCTCCGCTTCGGCCATCATCTGGCCCACAGCGATCATGCGCCGGGCGTCGCGCCGAGATCCGCCCGTGAGTTTCTGCAGCATCTCGGCATCGTTGCGCGCACCAGTGCGTCTGGCCATACCGAGGTCGCCGAACACGGGACGTGAGCGGCGGGCAACCTCGGCCGCCGAGAACGCCATCGCCTTATCCACCTCGTCACGCAGGCAACCCATGTGCCGGTGGGTGTCGGCCAACTCATCCTCGGCCATCGCCTGGAACGTCGAGGCGCAGACGCCGGCCATCGTCAGAACCTCGGTGAGTTCTGCGAAGACGGCGGCCGTCGTTGACATGCTGTCAGTTTATCGAAATTCGAACATATGTACTAGTACTGTGTACAACTTCCTGACGACGACCTGCCAGGCGAGGCGAGCAGAACAACCCGACGCTAGCGGGACGGCGCGCGACAATCAGGACGCGACGAGAACAACAAGCACGTTTCCCTGAGCTCACCCACCGTTCACACCGACGCCGCACCCGCATCGTCGAACCGAGCGAGCGTTTCGGCCCGCCGCAGCATTCTGGCTTGCAAAGGAAGGAGAGCGAGAACGATCGAAGCCAACGCGAGGGTGATGATCGACAGAGTGGTCATCACGGCGTTCTCAGATCGCAGCAATAGGGTCGCGGCGAGCGTGAGCGCTCAGATCGAGCCCATGACGCTCGCGCTCACCGCGCCTGGCAGCGACGCAGCAACGGCTCTGGCGTTATCGATCGTGGTGGCTCGATCCTCGGTCGCCACCCGGCCCATCTCGCCCGAGCGCACGGCGTGCCGAACGCTCCGCTGTCGTTGCCTGTCGACAGCCTCGAGCGCGGCCACGCGGCAGTCGGGCTCGAGCGTTGTCAGCGCCGTCACGATTCCACTTCCGATGGCACCGATAGCGACCACCATGAGCACGTCGGAAACGATGTGCACACCACGAGCGTTGTGGCCGAGACCACCACCGATCGTGATCGTCAAGGCAATGATCACGCCCGCACCGAACAAGACCCACACTCGTCGTCGCCCGAGAGGTCGAAGCAGGTCTGCCATGGCCTCATTCTGGACCCCTGCGCCGCCACGAGCCCTTCCTCGTCGGCCACCGGACCGCCGCCATGCTCGCGAGGCATAACAGTGCCGACGAGCATCGCGCGTCCACGTCGACTGAGCCACACGACGGGCACTGACGATTCTTTCCACAGATGTCGATCGGGCGGTCCGTGGATCGTCATGAAGATGTCACGATCAATCAGGAGGACTCATCATGCGTTACACATTGCTGCTGCATTATCCGGAGATGATGGCCGACGGCCAGCTCAGCGACGAGGCGATCGAGCAGGGCCAGGCCGCTTTCAACGACTACGCCAAGGCTCTCAACGCGGCCGGGGTGCTGGTCTCGGCCGAGGTGCTGCAGCCGACATCCGCCACCACCTCGGTGTCGCGGAAGACGGGCGAACTCGTCGTCCAGGACGGGCCGTTCGCCGACACCAAGGAGGCGCTCGGCGGCTCCTTCGTCATCGACGTCGCCGACCTGGACTCGGCTCTGGAGTGGGCGGGCGACGCCCCATCGGTCCAGTGGGGAACCGTTGAGATCCGACCGGGCGCCACCTGGTTCGACACCAGTGCCGATGCCTGGCAGGGCGATGCCCGGTCCTGAAGCGGAGGCGAGCACGGCGATGACGGATGCGGCGAGCGTGTCGGCTGCGGCCGCATCCGTCGTCCGCCGCTCCGCCGCTCGACTGATCGCCCTCCTCGCGGCGCCGACCCGCGACATCCCGCTCGCTGAAGACGTGCTGGCGGATGCCGTGGAGCGTGCACTGCTGCGCTGGCCGGTCGACGGGGTGCCCGACAACCCGGAGGCCTGGCTGCTCACCGTCGCCCGGAATCGCCAGCGCGACCTGCTCGGCGGTGCCGCCCGCACCCGATCTGCGCCGCTCGACGAGGAGTCCGTCATGCACACCATCGATGACGCCTTGGAGGGCATCGACGCCATACCCGACAAGCGTCTCGAACTGCTGTACGTCTGCGCTCACCCCGCCATCGACCCCGGCATCCGCACCCCGCTCATGTTGCAGACCGTGCTCGGAGTCGACGCGGCGGTCATCGCCCGCGCGTTCGCGGTGCCGGAGAGCGCCATGGCCCAGCGGCTCGTGCGGGCCAAGCGTCGCATCAAGCTCGCTGGCATCCCGTTCGTCGTTCCGACGAAGCGCGACCTCGCGGGCCGCACGTCTGCGGTCCTCGAGGCGGTCTACGGTGCGTACGCCCTCGACTCCACGGAGTCCGGCGAGCTCGCCTTCGAGGCACTGCACCTCGCGATGACGACGGCGACGCTGTTGCCCGATGACGCCGAAGCCGCTGGACTCGCCGCCCTCATCGCGCTCTCCCTTGCGCGAGTCGATGCCCGAGTCGTGAGCGGCGAGTACGTGCCGCTCGATGGGCAGGACACCGCCCTCTGGTCGCGACCCCTCATCGAGACGGGCGAGCGGATGCTCACGCACGCCTTCGCGCTCGGTCGGCCCGGTCGATTCCAACTGGAGGCCGCCATCCAGTCCGCTCACGACTCCCGCATCGACGGTGGCGTGGTCGACGTGAGGGCGCTCGTCGACCTGCACGCCGCGTTGGTGGCGGTGCAGCCCACGCTGGGCTCGCGGGTCGCCCACGCCGCCGCTGTCGGACGCGCCGACGGCGCATCCGCTGGACTCGACGTGCTGGAGGCGATGGCTCCGGCTGCCGAGCGCTTCCAGCCGTATTGGGCGACCAAGGCGCATCTATTGGAAGCCATTGGTGCGCCGGAGTCCTCCGCTGCCTACGCCCGGGCGATCGAACTGTGCGACGACCCACCGGCGCGTCGCCACCTCGAGCGGCGGCGCGCCGCGCTCGAAACGGCCGGTCCCGACTGAGCGCTCGCCGAGTTCACGGTAGCCCGGCAGTGATGCCTCGCGCGGGTCTAGCGTTGGTGGAGGGCGCCGCGTGACGCCCGATGAACGGAGACTTCATGGACGTCGGCATCCACTTCTGGAACTTCACCATGGATGGCGGCGAGAAGGCCATCCTCCCGGCGCTCCGCGACACCGCGCGCGCCGCCGATCAAGCCGGCTTCACCCTGTTCACGGTGATGGACCACTGGTTCCAGATGGACCGCGTACAGCCTGCCGAGAACCCGATGCTGGAGGCGTATTCGACGCTGGGCTACGTCGCCGGAATCACGGAGCGTATCCAGCTCGGAGCGCTTGTGACCGGGGTGACCTACCGCTACCCGGGGCTGCTCGCCAAGACCGTCACCACCCTCGACGTGCTCTCGAACGGACGGGCGTGGCTCGGCATCGGAGCGGCCTGGTACGAGCGTGAGCACCTCTCGCTCGGCGTGCCGTATCCGCCGCTCAAGGAGCGCTTCGAGCGCCTCGAGGAGACGCTGCAGATCTGCCTGCAGATGTGGAGCGACGACAACGGGCCCTACGAGGGCGAGCACTACACCCTCGGCGCGACCCTCAACTCCCCGCAGTCCGTGCAGCGGCCGCACCCGCCCATACTCATCGGCGGCGCCGGGGAGAAGAAGACGCTGCGGCTCGTGGCGCAGTACGCCGACGCGTGCAACCTGTTCGGCACGTCGACGGATGAGCTGGCCCACAAGATCGACGTGCTGCGCGGGCACTGCGACGACGTGGGTCGCGACATGTCCGAGATCCGCATCACGGTGCTGGGCGGCGACGACCCGGTGGGAGAGCCGGATGCCTTCCTTCGTCAGATGGAGGAGTTCTCAGCACTCGGTGTCTCCCACCTGCAGTTGCGGGCGCCGATGGAAGATCCGGCCGGATTCGTCGAGCGCTTCGACGAGACCGTCGGTGAGCGACTGGCCGCGATCGGGCGCTGACATCCGGCACCCGCGATACCGTCCGCCGAGGCGCTTGCTCGCGTGACGGTGCGACACTTCTCATGTGCCCGCCGCATCCCTGGTTCTGAATCGCTTCGTGACGGCCGTCGACGATGAACGGCTGGCCGCCTACGGAGTACACGTTCTCGTCGAAGACGACACGGCGTCGCATCGATGGCGGAGCGATGACCGCGTGAACATCTACTCGGCGTCGAAGGGGGTGTGCGCACTGGCGATCGGCGTCGCCATCGCCGAGGGAGCTCTCTCGCTGGATTTCCGGGTGCCCGACGTCCTGCCCGAGATGGAACTCGGCGCCGACGTCTCGGCTGTCACCGTGCGTCACCTGCTGACTATGCGCAGCGGCATCGATTTCGCCTGGTTCGGGGACCAGCCCGCTCCGTGGCCGGACTTGGCGCAGGAGATGCTGCGCCGGCCCAGCAGAGGCCCCGGAGACGTGTTCCAGTACAGCGACGCCAGCACCTACGTCGCGATGCGGATGCTCGGAGCGGTGGTCGGCGACGTGCGGGATTGGCTGATGCCTCGCTTGTTCGACCCGCTCGGCATCGACAATCCGCAATGGCATCGGTGCCCGCTCGGCCGGATCATCGGCGGAAGCGGCCTGCAGCTGC
Source organism: Orlajensenia flava (assembly GCF_004801905.1). Lineage (GTDB taxonomy): Bacteria > Actinomycetota > Actinomycetes > Actinomycetales > Microbacteriaceae > Orlajensenia > Orlajensenia flava. The sequence continues at coordinate 47,742 of NZ_SSSN01000007.1, forward strand.
GCACGGAGGAGCTCGCCCGCATCGGCCGCGTCCTTCGCGACAGAGGCCGTTGGGATGGCCGCCAGCTCGTGGATTCGGCCTGGATCGACCGGATGCACTCCCCATGGCTCGAGACCGGGGGCGATGCGCCTTTCGAACGCTACGGTCTGGCCACATGGCAGGGGCCTGGCGAGTGCTGGCGACTGGACGGCAGGTACGGGCAATACGTGATCGTCGACGACGAGCGCCGATCCGTGGTCACGATCACCGCCCACGAGGAGGTGCGAGACCACCGGATGGCCGAACTCGCCAGCGCGGCGATGACCGACTGAGACCGCGCACGAGGCACGGCTCCGCCGGGTCTTGACGGACCACTTGTTTTTTGCAAGTATCGGGGGTGTCCACGGATGAGACTCACGAAGGAGACCACGATGACCTCGATGTTCGTCAACCTGCCGGTAACCGATCTGGAGCGCGCGAAGGCGTTCTACACGGCGCTCGGCTTCACCATCAACCCGCTCTTCACCGACCACAACGCGGCCTGCGTCATCGTCGAGGAGGACCACAGCTACTTCATGATCCTCGTGCGTGAGTACTTCCAGACGTTCTCCGAGCTGCCGATCGGCGACCCCGCGGTCAACCCGACGGTTGCGACAGCGGTCTTCTTCGACGACCGGGAGGCCGTCGACAAGGTGGTCACCGATGGCCTCGCGGCAGGCGGCACAGAGGCGCGTCCGGCCTCGGACTTCGGCTTCATGTACCAGCGTCAGCTCACCGACCCCGACGGCAACATCCTCGAGATCGGCTGGATGGACCCGGCAGCGGCCGCGCAGGGCCCCGAGGCCTTCGCCGCACAGCAGGCCTGAGTCTCGATGGCCGCGCGGGAGTACGGGCAGTACTGCGGCGTCACGCGAGCGTTGGAGCTCGTGGGCGAACGGTGGGCGATGCTCATCGTCCGCGATCTGCTCGTGGGACCGCGCCGCTATGGCGAACTCGCGGCGGGGCTGCCCCGCATCCCGAGCAACATCCTGGCGGCGCGGCTCAAGGAGTTGCAGGATGCGGGGATCCTGCGCCGCATGCCGCGCTCGCGCGTGATCGTCTACGAGCTGACACCGTATGGCCGCGAGCTCGAGCCCGTCGTGCTCGCGCTCGGCGCCTGGGGCTTCAAGGCCTTGGGCGATCCGCGCGAGGAGCAGATCATCACCCCGGACTCGATGACGATGGCCCTGCGCACCGCGTTTCGGCCCCAGGTGGCGGCGACCCTGCCCGCGACCGCGTACGAGGCCAGGTTCGGCCCGACCGAGCTGCTCATCCGAGTGGACGGGTCGGCGCTAGACGTGACACGCGGAGACGGGCCGGTCGACTTGGCCTTCGCGGCAGGCCCCGACATCCGTCGACTCATCTCCGGAGAGCTGGCGCCGGATCGGGCCATCGCGACCGGCGTGGTCGAGGTGCTGAGCGGCCGCGGCGACCTCCTCGACCGATTCGCGGACACCTTCCACCTCGCCGCCTGAACCGGTTGAGCGCGACGGCTGCGCCGACGGATGAGCAATGGCAGATCAATCGTTCGCGAGAACGTCCGAGAGCGTTTGAGTGCCGAGCACGATCGCGAGGGCGAGCTTCTCGGCATCCGGCGTGCCCGGCTCTGCCGTGTAGACCATGATTCGTAGGTCGTCCTGGGCGACGACGAGGCTGTCGCAGTCGAGATCGATCGGGCCGACCGCCGGATGCAGGATCGTCTTGCTCCTGCCCAGCTCGCGCTGATCGGGCGCGGCTCCCGAGTCCCAGAGCTCGACGAAGAGAGGGCTTTCGGCCTTGAGCTGCGCGATCAGCCGCCGGAGAGACCGGTCGGTCGGATACCGCGACGACGTCATCCGGAGGTCGGCGACCTGCATCGCGATGAGGTCCGCCTGCTCCTCCGGGGTGTGAACGACGCGCGAACCTGTTCCCACGAGATTTCGCCAGAGCGCCGTCCGCGCGATGCCGTGCCACGCTGTCGTGTCGCCCATGAGCGCGTTGTACGGAGCGTTGGCGACGAGCAGCGTCCCGGTTGCGTCGTAGACCGCCACCGGAGTGTGTGCCAGCCGGTCGAGCAACCGCTGTACGCTCGCGCTGATGCGGGTCGGAACGACGGAGAGCCCCGGCGTCGCGTGACCGGCCAGCCGATGGAGGAGGTCGCGTTCGGCATCTGAGAGTCGCAGGGCTCGCGCCAACGACTGCACGACCTGCGCGGACGGCGACGTCGCCCGTCCTTGTTCCAGACGGGTCAGGTAGTCGGGCGAGATTCCAGCGAGGGCGGCGAGCTCCTCACGACGAAGGCCGATCGCACGCCGGCGGCCACCCTCGGGCAGGCCGGCCGACGCCGGCGTCATCCGCTCGCGCCAACTCCGCACCAGCCCTCCGAGCTCCGACGATTCCATGCCCTCAGTCTGCGCGATGCACAGGTCGGTGTCCTGTGTCTGGCGGTCCTACGATGAGCCGTCCACTGGCTGATTCCGGAGGAGCGACGCAGGCTTGACCGATCCGACCTCCCGGTCGCCTGACACGAAGGAGCGCACCATGGCACCATCCGCATCCGCCTTCACCGAGATGGCGTGGGTCGTCACGGGCCCGACGTCGGGCATCGGCTACCGCACAGCACTCGAACTCGCCGCGCACGGCACCGTCATCCTGGTCGGTCGCAGCCGCGCCAAGCTCGACGACGTCGAGCGCGAGATCCGTTCGGGAGGCGGGAACGCCGTGTCGGTGGTCGCCGACCTCTCCGACGTCGTCAGCGCTCGCAGCGCCGCCACAGAGATCGCAGCCCTCGGCATGCCCATAGCCGGCGTGTTGAACAACGCCGGCATCATGCCGCTTCGGCCGTTCACCAGCGTCCAAGGGTGGGATGGCGCATTCGCGACCAACCACCTCGGACCGTTCGCCTTGACCGAGGCGCTCATTCCCTCGCTGCCCGACGGCACGAACGTCGTGTTCATCACCTCAGCGGTCGAGGACCCCGAGCGCCGGATCGCTGTCGCCGCCGGCTTCCGTGGTTCCCGCTACATCTCGGCGGATGCGAGCGCCCGGGGTGACTGGCTCAGCCCCGGCGGCTCCAAACTGCCCGGTGCCGACGCCTACGCATCGTCGAAGCAGGGCAACCTCGTGACGGCCCTGGCCTTCGCCCGCGAGTTCCCGCGTCTGAGGTTCAACGCCGTCGAGCCCGGCGTGAACCCCGGCTCCAACCTCTCCCGCGACTCGAGCGTCGCCGTCAGGCTGCTCGCCAAATACGTGATCTCGCCGATCGCTCCACTGTTCAAGTACTTCACGACCCCGAAGCGCGCCGCGAAGGTCATCACGACCGTCCTCGTCAATCGGTCCGACTCGACGGGCGTGTACTTCGATGAGAAGGGTCGTCCGATGCGAGGCTCCGTGGACGCGGAGAGCCCCGCGTTCCAAGACCGCTACGTCGCTGAGACGCGCGCGCTCCTGAGGACGGTGCCGGTGGACGACCTGCCGTCGGCGTAGTTATTTCGAGCGGTCCACAACCGTCACAGGCGTAAACTGTCCTCGACCGCCGGTTCGATTTGACCGGATGCGCCGGCTTGGATTTGAGCCGTTGGTCGCCCGCACACGTTGTTGAAGGTTCACTCGCGCACGCCATCGCGTGCAACGGGAGAGCCTCGCGACGCCTCTTCGGGCCCGATCCTCATCCATCCTCATCGCGCCACGGAGCTTGCATGACCCGCCGCCGTCTTCTCACCGCCATGCTCGGCCTCACCCTCGCTGCGGCATCCGTCATAGCCTTGGCCGGATGCGCCCTCAGCGGCGCGACCGCTTCGGCTCCGTCGACCAACGCGACGGCCGCATCCGGCTATCCGCTCACCATCGACAACTGCGGCACCAAGGTGACCTTCACCGAGGCGCCCCAACGCGTCGTGACCATCAAGTCGACGACGCTGGAGACCATGCTCGCGCTGGGCCTGCAGAGCCGCATCGTCGGGACCGCTTTCACCGACGGGCCCGTCGCGCCCCAGTGGAAGGGCGCGGCCGCGAAGCTCACGTCGCTGAGCGACCAGGTGCCCGGGCAGGAGGCCACTCTGACGGCCGAACCCGACCTGGTCTACGCCGGGTGGGAGTCGAACGTGACCGCTGAGGGCGCAGGCGACCGCCCGACTCTGGCGTCGCTCGGCGTGAACACCTACGTCGCGCCCTCCGCGTGCAAGGAGGACGGCTACAAGCCCGACCCGCTCACCTTCGACGACGTCTTCAGCGAGATCGACCAGGCCGGTGCCATCTTCGGCGTTCCCGATCGGGCCGCCGCCCTCGTGACCAAGCAGAAGGCGCAGCTGAAGGCGATCACGCCCAACGCCTCTCACCTCAGCGCCCTCTGGTACAGCTCGGGCACTGACACCCCCTACGTCGGTGCCGGAATCGGCGCGCCCGAGATGATGATGAAGGCCGCCGGCCTCACCAACGTCGCGGCCGGCGTGAAGGACACCTGGTCGGCTCTCGGATGGGAGTCGATCGTCGCCGACGACCCCGACGTCATCGTGCTCGTCGACGCGACGTGGAACACGGCCGCATCCAAGATCGCCAACCTCGAGGCCAACCCCGCCACGGCGGGCATGACGGCCGTCAAGGAGAAGCATTACGTGACCATCCCCTTCCCCGCCGGCGAGGCGGGCGTGCGCAACGTCGAGGCCGTGGCATCCATCACCACTCAGCTGGCGAAACTCGGACTCTGAGCATGGCCGGCACGATCGAGGCAGAGGCATCCGTCGGTCGGATGCCCCTCCGCGCCGTGCCGACTGCCGTCTGGGCGGGGGTGCTGGGCGTGCTGCTCGTCGCCAGCGTCATCATCTCCGTCACCATCGGGCCGGCCGCCCTCTCGCCGGCCGATGTGCTCTCGAGCGTGCTCTCGCACCTCGGCATCGGCCGCAGCTCGCTCTCGCCGTTGCGCGACGGCATCGTGTGGGAGCTTCGGATGCCGCGCGTGCTCACCGCGGCAGCCGTTGGTGCGGGCCTCGCCCTCAGCGGCGCGATCATGCAGGCGGTGACGCGCAATCCGCTCGCCGACCCGTACCTGTTGGGGCTCTCCTCCGGCGCATCCGTCGGCGCGGTGGTGGTCGTCGTGCTCGGCTGGACCATCGTCCTCCCGCTCGCCGCCTTCGCCGGAGCCCTCGCCGCCTTGGCCGTCACCCTCACCCTCGCGGGCGCCGTCTCGCGCATCACGCCGACGCGCACCGTGCTCGCCGGCCTCGCGGTGTCGAGCGTGTTCGGCGCGGTGACGAGCCTGATCATCTTCTGGAGCGCCACCGGCGACAGCTACCGCGAGATCCTCAACTGGCTGCTCGGCTCCCTCGCGGGTGCACGGTGGCCGGCAGTCGCCATCGCCGGAGGAGCTCTGGTCGTGTTCGGCATCCCGCTGCTCGGGAGTGCGCGCTCGCTCGACGCCTTCGCATTCGGCGACGCCTCGGCGGCAGCCCTCGGCGTGAATGTCGACCGCACGCGGTGGCTCCTACTCGGCGGCGTCGCCCTGCTCACGGGCGCGATGGTGTCGGTCAGCGGCGCGATCGGCTTCGTCGGGCTGATCCTGCCGCACGCGGTGCGCCTCATCACGGGGCCGGGACACCGAGCCCTGTTGCCGCTGTCGGCCCTGGCGGGCGCGATCTTCCTGGTCTGGGCGGACACCGGCGCTCGCACCCTGTTCGACCCGCGCGAACTGCCCGTTGGCATCCTCACCGCCCTCGTCGGCGGCCCCGTGTTCGCCCTGCTCCTGCTGCGATCGAGGAGGCTGTCATGAGTCTCGACCTCACCCGAGTGCGATTCGCACGCGCCGGACGCCTCATCATCGACGACGTCGACTGCACCGTGCCCGCCGGCGCCCTGAGTGCCCTCGTCGGACCCAATGGAGCCGGCAAGTCGACCCTTCTCCACCTCATCGCGGCCATCGAGCGAACGGATGGCGGAGCGATCGACTTCGACGGCGCCTCCCTCGCAGCACTGCGTCGCAGAGACCGGGCGCGCATCGTCGCGGTGGCGGAGCAGCAGTCGGACACTGAGCTCGACCTCTCCGTCCATGACGTCGTCATGCTCGGCCGCACCCCCCACCTCGGCGCTCTGGCCGGACCGTCGCCGGCCGATCGGGTCATCGTCCGCGGCAGTCTCACCGCCACCGGAGTGGGCGACCTGGAGGAGCGTCGCTTCTCGTCGCTGTCGGGCGGCGAGCGCCAACGCGTCGTGCTCGCCCGGGCGCTCGCTCAGCAACCCGGCCTGTTGCTCGCCGACGAGCCCACCAACCACCTCGACATCCGCGCACAGCTGTCTGCTCTCGCCCTGCTCGCCGAACTCGCACGCGGCGGCATCACCGTCTTGGCCGCCCTGCACGATCTCGGGCACGCCGCCGCCTACGCCGACCATGTCATCGTGCTCGCCGCGGGTCGGGTCGTCGCTGCGGGCCGCCCATCCGAGGTCCTGGCGCCCGAGCTCATCCAGCGCGTCTACGGGGTGCGCGCGGCGGTGCTGGCCCATCCGCTGACCGGGCGTCCGCTTCTCGCCTTCGCCGACACCTCCGACGCCTCGCCGCCGTCGCCAGCCGCCACCCTGCCGTCTGAAGGCAATCGGTCCGCCGTGTGAAGGCGTCGTACCCTTGTCGCCCGGAATCGCGCGATCGGCGAGGTCCGGGTGCCTTCACACGGCAGTAGCCAAGATGAAAAGAAGCACATGACTGAGAGGACCACCGAGTGACGCGACGCATCACCGTCCTGGCCGGAGGGGTGGGCGGGGCTCGCTTCACGCGCGGGCTCCTGCGCGCCGAGCCCGAGGCATCCGTCACCGTCGTGGCGAACACCGGAGACGACCTCTGGCTCGCCGGTCTTCGTGTCTGCCCCGACCTCGATTCTCTGATGTATACGCTCGGCGGCATATCGGATGACGAGCGCGGATGGGGCCGACGCGACGAGAGCGAGCGCGTCAGCGCCGAACTGAACGCCTATGGCGTGGGCTGGCCGTGGTTCACGCTCGGCGACCTCGACATCGGCACCCACATCGCCCGCACCTCGATGCTGCGTGACGGGCTGCCGCTCAGCGCCGTTACCGAGCGGGTGGCCGCCCGCTGGAACCTCGGCGCCCGCCTGCTCCCCGCTACCGACGACGAGGTCGAGACCCTCGTGACCGTCGCGGCCGACGGTGGGGCGACCGAGCGAGTGCACTTCGAGGAGTGGTGGGTGCGAACCCGGGCCACGCGCCCGGCGCTCGCGTTCACGCAGGCGAACGTGGCTGCATCCAGACCCGCACCCGGTGTGCTCGACGCCATCGCCGACGCCGACCTCGTGATGATCGCGCCGTCGAACCCGGTCGTGTCGATCGGCACGATTCTCGGCATCCCGGGAATCGCCGACGCGGTGCGGCAGACGGATGCGCCCGTCGTCGGCGTATCACCGATTATCGGCGGCGCGGTCGTCCGCGGAATGGCCGATGCCTGTCTCACGGCGATCGGCGTCGAGACGAGCGCCGAGGCCGTCGGTCAGCACTACGGGGCGCGCCGTCACGGCGGGTTGATCGACGCGTGGCTGGTCGATTCAGTGGATGCCTCCGCAACCCGCGCTCTGGAAGCCGCCGGACTGCGTGCGCACGCTCGGCCGCTCTGGTTCACCACCGTCGACGAGACCGCGGCCATCGCCGCCGACGCGATCGCGCTGGCCACGAGCTAGAACTCAGCTCAGGACGTCCTTCGTCAGGAACCGGGCGAGCGCGAGCGCCCCGAACACGACGACGTAGCCGGCCTGCAGCACGGCGTTGTCACCGAAGGTCTGCCACGAGATCGGCTGCCGCAGCAGGTCGGCGAAGCCCAGCCACTGGTGCGAGAACAGCCACGGATGCAGCCACGCCACCTGAGGCAGCGCGTCGAGGATCTGCGACGCCACCGCGAACGCGATCGTCGTCGCCATCGCGCCGACCGGAACGGACGTCAGCGTCGAGAAGAACAGTCCGATCGCGCTCATCCCGAGCATCGAGATGGCGACGAACGCGGCGATTGCGAGGAACCGCAGCAGGGCTTCGCCGACGCTGACCGTGTCACCCGAGAGCAGAGGGACCGGTCCGACCGGGAACAGGAGCGCGCCGATCAGCGTCCCGGCCACCACGACGGTCAGCGCGGCCGCGACGCAGAACGCCGCCGCTCCCGCGAACTTGACCAGCAGGAGTCGCGCCCGGCCGGCGGGAGCCATCAACAGGTACCGCAGCGTGCCGTGGGACGCCTCGCCTGCGATGGTGTCACCCGCCACGACACCGATGGTCAGCGGCAGGAAGAGCGGAATCGCCACCACGAGCGCGGCGACACCGACGAACAGGCCGTTCTGGGTGATCTGGTCGAGGAATGCTGGTCCTCGGCCCGCGCGGGTCGACGACGACAGACGGATGGCGACCGCGATGAGGATGGGGATCGCCGCCAGCGCCGCCAGGAGCGCGATGGTGCGTCGACGACGGAACAACACGGACAGTTCGGATGCCAGCAGCGCCCAGCCCACGCCACGACGCGGAGCCGGAGCGACCGACTCGCCCGAGCTCGGATGAAGACCCGCGGTGATCGCGGAACTCTCGGCGCCGGATGCGTTCTCAGTGGTCGACATCGAACCCCGCTCCCGTGAGTGCGACGAAGCGATCCTCGAGACTCGGCTGCTCGAGAGCGAATCCGCGCACCCTCACGCCGGCCCCGACGAGCCGGTCGACGACGCGATCGAGGTCCACACCCGACTCTCCGACGGACGCCAGCACGACCGGCCCGGCATCCGTCGCGACAGGGGCGGCTGCATCGGCGGGGGTCGTCTGCACAGCGAGTCCGAGCTGGGTCAGCACCGTGCTCGCGGCAGCGGCATCCGGCGTCACCACCCGGACACGCGCCTCACCCGCCAGCTCCTCCAGGCGGCCCTGCGCGACCAGCGCCCCCGCGCTGAGAACGGCGGCGTGCGAGCAGACCTGCTCGATCTCGGCGAGCAGGTGGCTCGACACGAACACGGTGGTCCCGCCATCGGCGAAGGAACGGATGAGCGAGCGCACCTCCCGCGTGCCCTGCGGGTCGAGCCCGTTGGTCGGCTCGTCGAGTACGAGCAGCTCACGGGGCATCAGCAGGGCGCCCGCCAGCCCGAGTCGCTGCTTCATGCCCAGCGAGTAGGCGTGCACCTTCTTGGATGCGGCGGCGCCGAGCCCCACCGCGTCGAGCGCGTCGGCGATACGCCGCCGGCGGGTGGCGGATGGCGCCCATCGGTCAGCGGCGTCGAAGCGATTGAGGTTCGCCGCCCCCGAGAGGAACGGAAGGAACGCGGGGCCTTCGACCAGAGCGCCGACGCGCGGCAGCACATCGCCGACGCCCGTCGAGATGTCGCTGCCGAGCACCTGCGCCTCGCCACTCGAGGGAGCGACCAAGCCCATGAGCATGCGGATGCTCGTCGTCTTGCCCGACCCGTTCGGCCCGAGGAAGCCGAACACCGAACCGCGCGGGACGGCCAGGTCGATTCCGGCAACAGCGGTCTGAGAGCCGAAGCGCTTGGTGAGGCCGCGGGTCTCGATCGCAAGGGCGGATGTCGGCTCGGCGGAGGGGGCCGTGCGCTCAGGCGCACTCACGCGTCGTCGCCTGACACCCGCACTCGACCGTCGCGGCTCAGGATCCGGCGGCCGCGGCGAGCAGCCGGTCGGGCGTCACGGATCCGACGAGCACGCGCCCGTCATCCGCGATGAGCACGTTCACGAGTGCGGTGCTGATCAGTCGCCCACCCGTCACGGCCGTCGTGACGCTCTTCAGCATCGGCGAGGAGAGCACGTCGGCGGGAACCTGGGCTGCTGGTACGACCGCGACGGTCGACCAGCCGGTGCCGACAGTCGCGATGCCAGCGGCGCGCTCGCCCTTGGCGTGCTCGCCGGAACCACCGGATGCCGGCAGCGCCTTCTCGGTGACGTCCGTTCCGGCGGGAGGCGTGAAGTCGAACAACGACGCGTCGGGCGCCGCAAGCGTCACCTGGGTGAACGCGAGCTTGAACGCCGGGTCGCTCGACCCCTTGGCGTTCACCTGAGCCGCGAGCGCGAGGCCGGTGTCGGCGTCGATCGACAGCGAAATGAAGCCGATCAGGGTGTCGGCGTCCTTCGGGGTGACGACGAGCTTGTAGGCGGGACGTCCTGCGACTGATCCGTCCTTGCCCACCGTCACGCGCGCCGTATCGCCGATCTTGCCCAGCACGCTGTTCGCGATGGTCTGCGGCGTCGGTGCGGTGAGGTCTGCCGCCTTCTTCTGGGCCGAGCCGGTGAGGTGCACCGCGCTCTGCTTGTCGGAGTCGTAGAACCAGACGCCGTCAGGCGAGGCGACGATGTCACGCTCGGCGAGCTGGTCCATCACTTGCATGCGCGCATCCGATCCGTCGATGAAGACGCGCGCGGTGTGCGAACCGGTGACGAGGTCGAGGGCCTGGCTGACGTCCTCACCGGATGCTCCGGATGCACCGGACCCGCTCATCGAGCTCGTGATGGACGACAGGTCGGGGAGGCCGAGGTTGGAGGTCTGCTCGAGTGTTCCCGAGAGCGCGTCCACCTTCGACGACGCAGCGAACTCGAGCAACTGCTGGGGAGTCTTGTCGGGGAGGTCGCCCGCGGCGCCCGCCTGCAACGGGACCATCACCGCGCCGACGATCACGACGGCCGGAATGGCGAGAGCCGGCACCCACTTGGTCCAGCGACGGGTCATCAGAACTCACATCCAGGTTCGAACAGCATCGTTTCGAGAATACGCTCGTGCCGCCGGGAGACCGCCGGTTCCGAGCCAACCCCCAGTCACGCGGGCGGGTTTCGATACGCGTGCTCCTTCGTCGCTCGCTACTCAACCATCAGTACTGCTGGTCGAGTAGCGCAGACGCGCAGCGGCTCCGCGTATCGAGACCCCCGCACGTGCGGGTGGCGGGTTTCGATACGCGTGCTCCTTCGTCGCTCGCTACTCAACCAGCGGCCGTGCCGGTCGAGTAGCGCAGACGCGCAGCGGCTCCGCGTATCGAGACCCGCGCAGGTGCGACCGGCTCCTTCGTCGCGGGCCTACTCAACCAGCAGTGGGCGATGCGGGCTTGATGTGCAGCACCACGACCTGACGCTGCTTATTCGCGAAGAGTCTCTCGATGAGCATGAAGATGCGGTACTGCACGCCGTACTTCCGCACGAAGTTCGGTGTGAGCCGCTGCAGCTCGGCCGGGTCCATGAGGACCTCGGCGACCACCTCCACGGGTTCGACCGCGGGGTCGACCTTACCGCTCCGCGTCGACGGACGCAGCTGCGCTCGCGACGAGTTGCGCAGTCGCTTCACCTTGCCGGTCGCGGCCGTCGTCCGCACCGCGAGCGCGTCGCCGTCCGGTGCGATCCAGACCGGCGTCGACACCGGCTCTCCTGACCTGCGGAACGTCGTCAGCGAAACGAACGCCTCGTCTCCGAGCGAACGGAAGGTGGGGGCGCTCACGCGATCCTCTCCGTCGAACGGATGGCGGCCAGCGCCGCCTGGGTGAATGCACCGACGCCGAGCGCCTCTGCCTCCGCGAGCGCGTCGAGCGTGTCGACGTCCCGTCGCAGACCGGATGCCGGGTCGATCCCGAGCGGACGGTGCCCCGCCGCACGGTGCGCCTCTGCGGAACCAGGACCGAACAACGGCTCCAGGTCGGAGCCGGGGGCCGCGGTGATCATCGAGGTGCCGGTGCCCTCGGCATCCGGAACGAAGCTCAGCGGATGGGCCAACGCCTGTGCGAGCGCCTCGTCGAGATCATCGGAGCGCAGGGCGGGCAGGTCGCCGAGCAGCACGGCGACGCCATCGTGCCGCCAGCCCATCTGCGCCGCGCGGATGCCGAACCGCACCGCCCCGTTCAGGCCCGTGCCGGGGTCGTCGATCACGAGGATGTCGGGATCGTCGAGGTCGGCAAGCGTTCCCGGCTCGGTGACGACGATCACGTGCACGACGCGAAGTGCCGCCGATGCCGCGGCGATGGTGTCGCGCGCGAAGGCCACGGCGATGCGCGCCCGATCGCCGTCGGAGAGTTCGCCGCCCAGGCGCGTCTTCGCGTCGACGGAGCCCTTCACGGGCACGACGACGGTCCATCGGGGGTCGGCACCGTCGGTCACGAACCCACCGCCTCGGCCTGGCCCTCGGCGAAGCCGTCCCGGTACCCCTCGTCGTAGGACTCGTCGGTGCCGGTGCGGAACATGTCCTCCTCGACCGGCCGCACGATGGTGGCCGCCCCGGGCAGGTCCAGGTCGCCGACGAGTCGACCCAGTCCACGCACGACCGCCACCGGATTCCCGCTGGTCTTGCCCTTCACGAGGTCGCCGGCTGACGCGATCTCATCGGCGACGCAGGGCATCGTCACGGCGAGCGGCTTGCCCGCGTTGTCGAGGCTGCCGCGCAGATCGTCGAACACCTGCAGGCCGGCCGCGCCGATGGCGACGTCCGTCTGCCCCTGCCGCCAGGCGCGGCCGAGCGTGTCGCTGATGATGACGCCAACGGATGCGCCGGTCGCCTCGCGGAGGCCGACGCACAGGGCGCGAGCCGATCCGTCGGGGTCGAGCGGTAGCAGCAGCACGGTGCCGTCCGGGGTGTTCGAGGCGTCCACCCCCGCCGCGGCGGAGATGATGCCGAGCCGGTTCTCGACGATGCGGGTCAGTCCGCCGTTGGCAGTCGCGCGGGTGGCGACCACGCGCACTGTCTCGTCGGTGATCGCCTGCTCCCGGTCGTCGGCGGCGACCATGCGCCCCTCCGACTTCGACACGATCTTCGAGGTGACGACGAGGATGTCCCCGTCCTCGAGCTCGGCAGCCTCCGCGATGAGCGCGACGAGGTCGTCTCCCGCGGAGACCTCGGGAAGGCCCTCGATGACGGCTACCTGCAGCATGATCAGCCCTTCAGTTTCGGCAGGACGTCGCGGCCGAACACGTCGATCCACTCCCGCTGGTTGCGCCCGACATTGTGGAGGTAGATGCGGTCGAATCCGAGGTCGGCGAATCTCTGGATCTCGGCGCGGTGCTCGTCGGGGTCGGAGGAGATCACCATGCGACCCTCGAAGTCCTCGGCACGCACGAGCTTGGCCATCTGTTCGAACTCGAACGGCGAACGGATGTCGGCCTTGGGAAACCTCATGCCGCCGTTGGGCCACTCGACCATGGCATTGCGCAGCGCCTCCTCGTCGGTGGGCGCCCAGCTCAGGTGCAGCTGCAGGACCTTCGGCATCGACGCCGGGTTCTTGCCGCCCTCGCGCGCGCCCTGGGCGAACTTGTCGAAGAGCCCTTGGATCTTGTCGAGCGGCGCGCCCACCGTGATGAGGCCGTCGGCGTACCGGCCGGTGCGCCGTGCGGTGATGGGGCCGCTCGTGGCCACCATGATCTCGGGCGCGACCTCGGGCATCGTCCAGAGCCGGGTCGACTCGAGCTTGAAGTACTGCCCGGAATGCTTGTAGTCCTTGCCGGCGATCGAGTTGGCGAACAGCTTGGAGATGATCTCCAGCGCCTCGAACATGCGATTGATGCGCTCGGGCGCCTCGGGCCAGTACCCTCCGACGACGTGCTCGTTGAGCGCCTCGCCGGAGCCGAGACCCAGCCAGTGGCGACCGGGATACATGGCGGCCAGCGTGGCGGATGCCTGCGCGACCATCGCCGGATGCCACCGGAACGTCGGGGCCGTCACGCCGGGACCGAAGTCACCCCGCGTGCGCTCGCCCACGGCGGTCAGCACATTCCACACGAACGAGGCCTGACCCTGCTGGGGAACCCACGGCTGGAAATGGTCTGCAGCCATCACGCCGGAGAAGCCGTGCTGCTCCGCGTAGGCGCTCAGCGCCACGGCCTCGGACGGGGCGAACTGCTCGAGCATCGCCGCGTACCCGACCTGCAGACCTGACATGCCTCCATCCTTGCACCGCCACAGCGGCGGGCAGCCGCGTCAGAGCCGTCCCACCTCGATGGAGTTCATCACCGGGGTGTGCACGACGACGGGGGCGTCCTGCTTGGGCTTCGCGGACACGAACCGGAACGTGTAGCTCGCCGACTGGCCGGGCTGCAACGAAACCTGCAGAGTCTGGACGCGGTGGCCGCCATCCGTTCCCGATTGGTAACTGACGAGCTTCCCGTCCTTCTCCACACCACCCTCGAACGCTCCCGCCGGTCCGTAGACCACCACATTCGTGGCGATGTCGCCGGCCGGGACGCCGTAGTGGCCGCCGGCTGTGACGAGGAAGGGCAGAGCGGTGGCGGCATCCGCCGGAGCGGTGTTGGTCATGGTCACGCGGATCGACACATCAGACCGGCCGTCGTCGCGCGTGGTCTTGGCGCCCACGTCGACGGCCGTCGTGAGGTACGCGCCCATCTTGCCGCCGGTCGAGTCGTTGAGATAGACGCCGTAGGCCTGCGGGCCGGCCGTCTTCTGCACGGCCGATAGACCCGACAGCGTGGTCTTGCCGAGGATCTTCTGCTCGGCGGCGTTCGCGCTCCAGAGCGAGATGCGGTTCTCCTGCGACGAACGCACCAACCCCTTGAGCAGCGCGTCGGGCTTGGCGCCACCGCCGAGGATCGCGGTGAACGCCGAGCGCGCGGCGCTGTTGAAGTAGGCATCCTGCGCGGCTTGGTCGTCACCCCAGGTATAGGAGGTGACGAGGAGGGTCTGAACCGCGTTCTCCGCGGTGAGGGGCTGCGCGCCGGGCACAGCGACGGGACCCGTGGCGGTGAGCAGGTAGCTGAGGGCGACGGGGTCGACGGCGACGACCCCGTCGATCGTTCCGCCGAACCGCTGCGTCCACATGGCCGTCGCGAGCTGCGCCGTGAGCGGGAAGTCGGGCGTCATCGTGACGTCCTGCACGTACTCAGCCGGCCGATCGCCGTAGAGGGCCCGCGTCTCGTCGGGCAGCGCCATCACCGGCGCATCGAGGTGGTGTGGGAAATCGCCGGTGCTCGCCTGGGTGCCCAGGCTGATAGCGCCGTTCTCCGCGTGCAGCAGAGCCACCTCGCCGGGGATACCGCCGGCGGCGCGGAGCTCGGCGTTGTTCTGGAACAGCACGAGGTAGTTGCGCGGGCCGTCGGAGCCGAGCATGGTCGGCAGCACCTTCAGCGTGGTGTCGAGCCCGTCGGTGATGCCGGATGCCGTGCCGAGCGCCGATGCGAGCTTGGTGCGGGCGTCGGCGATGGGTCCGGCCAGCCCGGTCGGGTCGATCGCGTTCACGGCGTGGGATGCCCGCGTCATGGCGGCCTGGGCACGGTCGGCCGTCGGCCGCGCAGCGATGAGGGGCTTCAGGTCGATCGCGCCGTTCTGCGGACGGAACGATGACACCCCGAGGCTCGAGCCGAGGTCCACCAGCGGGACGATCGCCGAACCGGCGGCCTCGTCGAGGCTCGACGAGAGCACTCGAACGGCGCGGAGGTTGCCGCCGACCCACGGCAGCACCTCGGTCGCGCGCCAGACCGGATCTCCGGTGAGCGATGCGGCCGACGCCGCGTGCTTCGCCAGCCCATGCGCCGCGGCGGAGGCGGTCGCGACATCCCCGGCGGCGATGGCCTTCTGGGCGACGGATGCCTGGGGCACGGCAGCCTGCAGCTCACGCGAGGCGAGCCAGCCGCGCACTCCCACCCACGCCGCGACTCCAAGCAAGACGAGAACGACGGCGCCGACGATCCCCCAGATCAGTCGGCGCCGTCGTCGGTTCTCGCTAACGGGCCGTCCTGCGACGCATCAGCAGGAACACGACCAGTCCGAGCAGTACCAGCACTGCTGCAGTGATGCCGATGGGCAGAAGCAGCGGGCTGACGCCGGTCGAGGAGAGCGAGCCCTTACTCGACGAGGTGGTCGTGTTCATGACCGTGGTGGTCGTCTTCGGGCCGGAGCACGATGCCGACTCCTCGGGGTAGGACACGGGAACCGCGATCTCGGGGTTCACCTCGATCTTCGCCGACGTGGCACTCCGCGTGGAACCGTGGTTGCCACCGGTGTAGACGTACTGCCCGTTGATCTGCTTCCAACCGGGCCATCCGGTGGGTTGGCCCGATGCATCGACCGAGGCGCCGGGCCAGAGCCTGGTTCCGGAGACGGTCCACGTGCCGGGATCGGTAGGGGACTGGACGAGCTGGCCCAAGGGGACGACTGTCCCGTCCGGGAAGACGAGATTGGCGAAATGGCCCGTCGAGATGTTGCCGGGGTCGTTGAGCTGCACCTTGTAGACGATGTACGGCGCACCGCCGTTGCAGACGGAGCCCGCCGTCGACCCGGCGAGCGAGAGCTCCTTGGGTGGTGGGGGTGGTGGGTAGTCGCCGTCAGCAGCGAACGCCGCGGCGGGCGCGACGACGAGGACGGCTGCGATGGACAGGGCAGCAAGCAGCTTTCGGAGCACGATGGCCTCCGCGGTTTCGGGTATGTCTGTCTTCGGGTGATAGACGAACGCAACACTACTCCACGGATCTTTGCCGGTCTGCCCCCCGATCGGGGACGGTGGACAACCCTGCAGGGCGTGGGGACGGTGCTGCCGTGTGGGAGCGGAACTCTAGAGTTGAGCCATGCGCATCGCCACCTGGAACGTCAACTCCATCCGTGCCAGGGTCACCCGCACCGTGGACTGGATGGTGCGTGAGGACGTCGACGTGTTGGCCATGCAGGAGATCAAGTGCCGGCCAGACCAGTTTCCCTATGTCCCCTTCGAGGAGGCCGGGTACGAGGTGGTCGCGCATGGGCTGAACCAGTGGAACGGCGTCGCCTTCGCCAGCCGCGCCCCGCTGACGGATGTCGAGACCGCCTTCCACGACATGCCCGGCTTCCTGAAGGGTGAGGAGGGGCCCGACCTACCGAAGGAGGCCCGCGCCCTCGGCGTGACGGTCGACGGCATCCGCCTCTGGAGCCTGTACGTGCCGAACGGGCGCGCCCTCGGCGATCCGCACCTCGATTACAAGCTCGACTGGTACGCCCGGCTCGCCGACACCGTGCGCGAGCAACTGTCCAAGCACCCCCACCTGCCGCTCGCGCTCATGGGCGACTTCAATGTCGCCCCGCTCGACGAGGACAACGGTGACCCGGCCGTGGTCGAGGGCGTGTCGACGCACGTGTCGCCGCCGGAGCGGGCCGCGTTCGCAGCGCTCGAGACGGCCGGGCTGACGGATGTCGTGCGCCCGCTCGCCCCGACCGGCTACACCTACTGGGACTACAAGCAGCTGCGCTTCCCGCGCAATGAGGGCATGCGCATCGACTTCATCCTCGGCTCGCCCGCGTTCGCCGACCGGGTCACCGGCGCGTCCATCCACCGCAACGAGCGCAAGGGCGAGGCGCCGAGCGATCACGTGCCCGTCCTGGTCGACCTCGCAGACCACGAGGATGACGACGACGACCGCCCGATGATCTTCTGAGCATGACGACCCCGGGGCAACAGGGCGCGACCGGGCAGCGTCGCGCCTGGGATCTCGCGCTCACGATCGCCCTCCTGATCGTGCTTGGTCTCGTGACCGTGGTGCTGTTCTTCATGACCGCGCTGCTCACCATGAGCTGCGGCGGTGGTTCCTGCAGCTCGAGCCCGAACGTCACCGGGTTCTCGATCGCCTTCTACGGGCCGGTCGTGCTCTTCGTCGTCGCGACGGTGCTCGCGATCGTGTGGCTCGTGAGGCGTCGACTCGCGTTCTGGATTCCGCTCGCCGGTCTCGTCCTCGCCGTGGGCTGCTATGTGCTGGGCGGCGCGATCGTCACGGCGTCGTGACGCGCGGCGCTGTCGCAGCCCCCGCGAGATGACGAAAATCGTCGGAGCCACCTCGCCGAGCCGACAGGATGCGTCAACTCGACCCGCTCAAGGCCGAAAACGCGGCGTCAGAAACGTGCGCGCTGCCGGACGGGATCTCAGCGGCCGGTGAAGCGCTCCATGGTGCGGTGCACACCGAACCAGCGCCCGACGACGGCGTCGAAAGCCCGTTGCGTGAGCACGCCGCGCAGCACGCGCGAGAGCGTGACCGACCACGGCAGCAACAGCATCGGCGTGCCGGCGAGCATGGCCCGCCACACCCGGTCGACGACGTACTCGGGGGTGAGGATCGGCGTCATGACCGGGCCGCGCGCCCCGTCGAACATGCCGGTGGAGATGTAACTGGGGCACACCGTCGTGACGCGGACGTTGGTGTGGTCGTCCTGTTCGAGCTCCAGTCGCAGCGAATCGCTCCAGCCGATGAGCGCGGCCTTCGACGCCGCGTAGACGCTCATCCGCGGGTTGGACACCATGCCGGCCGCCGACGCTATGTTGACGATGCGCGACGGCCGGTAGGCGCGGGCGATCATGCCGGGCAGGAACTCGCGGGTGATGTACATGGGCGCGAGCGCGTTCACCTGCATGGTCGCGCGGGTGTCGTCGCCGTTGTCGGTCTGCCAGAAGAAGGAGTTGCCACGCACGATTCCGGCGTTGTTGATGAGCACGTCGGGGTTGCCCACCTCCTTGCGCACCTTCTGCGCGGTCTTGGCGATCGCCCCGAGGTCGGTCACGTCGACGACGTAGGAGTGGATGCGCGTGCGACCCCGAGAGCTCTCACCCAGTTGGGCAGCGGTCGCCGCGAGGCCGGCAGCATCCCGGTCCCAGAGCACCACCGACTTGGCGCCGTCCGCGACGGCCCGCTCGGCGTACAGCCTGCCCATCCCCATCGCTGCCCCGGTGATGAGCACGGATGCTCCGCGCGCGGTTCTCGTCATGCCTCCATTCTCGCAGCGCTCGCATCCCGCTCCTGTGCCACGATCGTTGCCATGAGCGATGCCGCCTCCGTCAACCTGCAACCCATGACACGCGAACGCTTGGCCGTCTGGTTGCCGGACTCGATGGCGCAGTACGAGCAGTCCCGCATCGACGCGGGCGATTCTCCTGAGGCTGCGGCTGCGAACCGGCGGGCGTCGGAGGAGCGACTGTTCCCCGACGGCGAACCGGCACCGGGACAGCTGTTGTTCAGCGCGATGCTCGACGGGCGCGAGGCTGGCTGGTTGTGGGTGGGGCCGTTCGCCGAGGGAGCCGATTGGTGGGTGTGGGACGTGGAGGTGCATGAGGAGTTCCGTCGGCGAGGCCTCGGGCGAGTCATCATGCAGCGCGCCGAGGAGATCGCGCGCGAGCACGGCGCAAGCTCGCTCGGCCTCAACGTCTTCGCCTACAACACGGGTGCGAGAGCGCTCTACGAGAGTCTCGGCTACGAGACGACGGCGATCAACATGAAGAAGACCTGGGCCGACTGATCGGCACTGTTACGCCCCGGGTCGGGTGGCAGCGCGACGGCGGGAGCGCGCGGATACGTTCGAACGACACCCTTCGTCCGTCTGGAGCCCCGCATGTCCGCCGATTCCGCCATCGCTGCGCCTCCCCGCGCAGCCTCGGTCGGATTCTCCGACGTGGGGCGGGCGTTCTCGATCCGTAGTCGCCGCAAGCCCGACGCGACACGCGACGTGCTGTCGGGAGTGAGGCTGGAGGTCGGTGCGGGCGAGATCGTGGCCATCATCGGAGCGAGCGGATGCGGCAAGTCGACCCTCCTGCGCATCGCGGGCGGGCTCGACGCTCCGACATCCGGCGCGGTCAGCATCGACGGAAACCCCGTGAGGCACTTCGACCCGCGCACGGCGGTCGGGTTCCAGGAGCCCCGTCTGCTGCCGTGGCGCAGCATCGCCGACAATGTCGCCCTCGGCGTGCCGCGCGGGACACCGCGGGTCGGGGCCCGGCAGAACGTTGACCGGCTCATCGAACTCGTGGGTCTGACCGAATCGGCCGGCCTCCGTCCACGCGAGGTCTCCGGTGGCATGGCGCAGCGTGCCGCACTGGCGCGGGCTCTGTGTCGGCGTCCCGGCGTATTGCTGCTCGACGAGCCGTTCGGCGCGCTCGACGCGCTCACCCGGCTCAAGATGCAGGACCTGCTCATCGACATCCACACGGCAGAGCCGACCACGATCCTCCTGGTCACGCACGACGTCGACGAGGCGTTGCAGCTCGCCGACCGGGTCGTGCTGCTCGCGCGCAGCGAGCCAGAAGGACCGGCATCCGTCAGCCAGATCGTCACGGTGCCCGGGCATCGGCCGCGCGACCGGGGCTCGGCCGAGCTCGCCGAACTGCGCGCCCGGCTGCTCGACGGCCTTGGAGTCGACCGCCACGGAACGGCACACGGCGTCGCCGCGGTCACCACTATCCCGCACTACCCCTACTGAACACAGCTACAGCCCCCCGCACCCACCAGCGCCAGGAGAATCCATGCCCCTCATCCGAAAGACCGCAACCGCCGGCGCCCTGCTCGCCGCCGCGGCATCCGTCGCCCTGCTGCTCACCGGCTGCGTGGCCGGTGAGAGCCAGGCCGCGCCGGCCGCCACGAGCCAGTCGAGCGATGAGGCCGTCATCACGAAGGGCGGAACGCTCAACATCGACTTCGCCACGTACAACCCGCTTAGCCTCATCATCAAGGACCAGGGCTGGCTCGAGAAGGCGCTCGCTAAGCAGGACATCACCGTCAACTGGGTTCAGTCCGCCGGGTCGAACAAGGCGAACGAGGCCCTCCGCGCCGGCGCGATCGACGTCGGCTCGACCGCGGGCTCGGCCGCCCTGCTCGCCCGGTCCAACGGTTCGCCCATCCAGGTGATCGACATCTTCTCGCAGCCCGAGTGGTCGGCGATCGTGGTCGGCAAGGACTCCGGCATTACAAGCGTGAAAGACCTCAAGGGCAAGCAGGTCGCCGCCACCAAGGGCACGGATCCGTACTTCTTCCTGCTCCAGGCGCTCGAGAAGGCGGGGCTCTCGGCGAACGACGTCACCATCCAGAACCTGCAGCACGCGGATGGATGGGCGGCTCTGCAGAACGGCTCCGTCGACGCCTGGGCCGGCCTGGACCCGATCATGGCTGGAGCCGAGAAGTCGGGCGCGAAGCTGATCTACCGCAACGTCGACTTCAACAGCTACGGCTTCCTCGACGCGACCGAGTCGTTCATCAAGGACAAGCCCGACGTCGCCCAGACCGTCGTGAACGCGTATGAGCACGCTCGCGCCTGGGCGCTGAAGAACCCCGCCAAGACCGCCGACATCCTCGCCTCCGTCGCCGGTCTCGACCCCTCCGTGGCGACCACTGTCATCACCGAGCGGTCCAATCTCGATGTCGCCAACGTGCCCGGTTCGGCGCAGGTGAAAGTGCTCAAGAAGATCGGTCCGGTGTTCGTCGCGAACGGCGACGTGGCCTCCCAGCAGCAGGTCGACCAGGCGCTCGACAGCATCGTCAACCCGACCTTCGCGAAGGCCGCTGACGCGAAGGCGATCGGCTAGCCGCCGGCAGCGAGTGAGGAGAGACGGATGACGTACCAGACCACGCCCGACCAGCGCGTGCAGGTCGTGGCGTCATCCGTCGGATCCTCGTTCGCGGAGGCACGGGATGTCGCGGAGGCAGTGGGTGCACCGAGGTCTACCGGCTCGGCGCGCCCCGTGGGCCGTCGTCGCCTCACCGACCGACGCTGGTTCGTTATCGCCGGTGGAGCACTGATTCCCGTGCTCATCCTCGCCGCCTGGCAGATCGTGTCGACGACGGGCCTCGTTCCCCTCTCGCAGCTGCCGTCGCCGGCGATGGTGTGGCTCGCGGCGGTCGACCTCGCCCAGCGCGGCCTGCTCGGGCTGTACATCGCCATCTCGACGCAGCGTGTGCTGATCGGGTTCGCGGTGGGCGGCGGGCTCGGACTGCTGGTCGGAGCGGTCGTCGGCCTGAGCAGGCTCAGCGACATCCTGCTCGCTCCGACGCTCGGAGCCATCCGCGCGGTGCCGAGCCTGGCGTGGATTCCGCTGCTGATCCTGTGGTTCAAGATCGGGGAGGAGTCGAAGGTGATCCTCATCTCGATCGGCGCCTTCTTCCCGGTCTACACGATCGTCGCGGCCTCCCTGCGGCACGTCGATCGTCACCTCATCGAGGCGGGCCGCGCGTTCGGCCTCTCAGGAGTGAGACTCTTCGCGACCGTGCAGCTGCCCGCGGTCGTCCCGTCGGTCATCTCGGGGCTGCGGCTCGCCCTCGCGCAGGCGTGGCTCTTCCTCGTCGCGGCCGAGCTGATCGCGTCCTCGATGGGACTCGGGTTCCTGCTGCTGGATTCGGGACAGAACGGTCGCATCGATCGCATCATCCTGGCGATCATCCTGCTGGCCATCCTCGGCAAGCTCACGGACTCGATCGTCGGCCTGTTCGAACGGTGGGCGATCCGCCGCTGGGCGTGAATCCGGTCGCAACGCTCACGTCCGGGGCAGCGCGCGATACGCCGCCCGATCCGTCGGCGAAAGGTGCTCGGTGGCGTAGGAGAGCATCGTGCGCGGCATGCGGGACGCGTACTCGTCGAGGAAGGCGACGAGCTGCGCCCGGTCGACACGTTTGCCGACCTCGCGCAGCATCCACCCGACGGCCTTGTGCATGAGGTCCTCCGGGTCGTCGAGAAGTCTCGGCGCCAGGTCGAGCGTCGGGCCCGCTTCACCGTGCTTGATGAACCCGAAGGTCGCCAGCACGGCGACCCGCCGCTCCCACAGGGACGGGCTCGCAGCCAACCGCCTCAGCAGCTCGCTTCCGGCGTCGCCGGCATCCGTGTCGTAGAGGTATTCGCCCACGAGGTATTCCGCCGACGTGTCGACGAGGTCCCAGTTGTTCACCCGGCCGCGCTGTACGGCGGCGAGGTAGGCCTCATGCAGACGCAGTCGGAGAGCTTCATCGCGGCCGGCTGGCCGACCGGCACGCTCGAACTGCAGCACGCCGATGACGAGCGCGGCCAGTCGGTGCTCGTGCACCTCGCTGTCCAGGAGCACGGATGCCTGCGCCTCCGAGAGGCCGATGAAGCGCTTCGCCACCGCACGGATCTGCGGGACGCGCACGCCGATGAAGACGTCACCCTCGCCGTACTGCCCTGGGCCGGTCTTGAAGAAGCGCTGGAGGAACTCGGCGTCCGAGGCGTCCGCCCGCTCGGCGAGCGCTGCCATCACTCCAGCGGCCGTGGGTGACTCCTGGGTCATCGGCTCTCATCCTGTGTGAAACCAGCGGCTCCGGTCGTCTGTCCCGGAAACAGCGACGGCACCGGACCGCGGCGACCCGCTGTCCAGTGCCGTCGGTGAGCGCGTCAGCGAGCGGGGTTGTCGTCCCGGTTCGCGGCGGTCTCGGTGGTCGTCGTCTCCACGTCGGGCTCCTCGCCGACGGGAGCGGATGCGTCGGGCTGCTCGCCGACGGGTGCCGCAGCGGGCTCCTCGACGACCGGAGCGGACGCCACGGGAGCGACAGGCTGGTCGGCGACGGGCGAGACCACCGGAGCCGGTGCAGCGGGCACCTGCGGGGTGGTGTCGTCGATGTCGTCCAGGTCGTCGTACTCGAGCTCGTCGAACACGACGAGTTCGTCCACCTGGCGGGGGACGAGGGCGATCACGATGCCCAGCGCCGCGAGCGAGAGGAGCACGCCGACGATGCCAGCCCCGAGGATCGAGCCGGAGACTCCGATCAGCGACTGTCCGCCGTACACGTCGGCCGCGGTCGGCTGCGCGCCGGCGAGCGAGGTGTTCAGAGCGGCGATGGACGACGACGTCATCACGGCACCGACGGCCAGGGCGATGACGGCGAGCACGAGCGTGATGATCGGCAGGATGATCTTGCCGAGCGGGAAGGTGGAGCGGGGCTGGGTCATTGACACGAAGCTACCTCGTAGATGTTCAGGTGAAAGGGGATGTCCGCAACCGTACGTCGGAAACCTATGAGCCCGCTATGGCCGAGGCGAATGCGGCGAGGGAAACCGCGGCCGGGACGGCGTGGAATGCCGCGGCAACGGCGAGCGAGCAACGCCGTTGCGCCCGGATGCAACTAATCGCGGCGAGGCCGTCGCTAGCCTGAGAAGAGGTCGGCATCCGCCGCCCGCACACGACGTCGTCCGCGCGTCCCGAGCCTTCAGAACGGGAGGTTTCCATGCCCAACGCCATCATGAACAGCCAGGCGATCATCGGAGAGCCCGAGGTTCTCGAGGACGCTCTCGAGGCGGCTGCCGACGTCGAGACCACAGACGAGTGGCTTGCGCTGAAGGCCGCGGCGACCGCCCTGCAGGCGCTGCAGGTGAAGGACGGTTCTGTTCCGGATGCCGCGCACCACGCGCAGGCGCGCGACCACGTTCGCGCCATCACGGCGTCCGTCGTCGAGCTCGCCCCGCGCTTCCCGCACGATGCCGAGTACCTGGCCGCATCCGTCGTCGACTTCGACCGATGGGCGGACGGCGGCTTCGGCGTGCCCGACTTCCTCGACTCCCTCACCGCGTTCCAGCCGCAGCGGCATCGTATCGACGGCCTCCGTCACCTCGTGGTGTTCCCCATGTACACGCAGAACGGATCGCAGAACCGTCTCGTGGAGGGTCTCATCGTCGAGGTGATCTGGCCGGAGTTCATCGCCGCGCTCGAGGCGGGCGACTACGGCAACAAGCTGTTCGTCTCGCTGCGGCTCGTCGACTTCACGCCCGGCTACGACACCAACTCGGCCGTGCTGTTCCCCGAGACGGTGGCGATGCGCGAGATCCCGACGTTCACGTGGGGTGCTATCTTCCAGGACCGCGAGGCCGCCCGGTACCGCCGCGTTGTCGCCGCCGCAGCCGAGATCACCAAATTGGACCTGCCCGCCGACGCGGCCCGCATGCTCGACGACCAGCACCTCACCGAAGAGACCTTCGTGATGTGGGACATCATTCACGACCGCACGCACATGCGCGGCGACCTTCCGTTCGACCCGTTCATGATCAAGCAGCGCATGCCGTTCTTCCTCTACTCCCTCGAGGAGCTGCGCTGCGACCTCACCGCGTTCCGCGAGTCGGTGCGCATCACCCGTGCGCTGCGGGCTCGGGTGAGTGCGGGTGAGGAGCTCGGAGCGCTCGATGCCCAGACGCTCGAGAAGGCGACGCTCGTGCAGTACGCCGTTATCTTCGACCGCATCTTCCGCTTCGCCATCACCGGCACGCGCGTGCGCAACTACGACGGGCTCGGCGGCCAGCTGCTGTTCGCGTGGCTGCACCAGAAGCACGTGCTGCACTGGACGGACACCTCTCTCGCATTCGACTGGGACGCGGTTCCGGATGCCGTCGTCGCGCTCGGCGACGCGATCGACGAGCTGTACTGGAAGTCGATCGACCGACCGAAGGTGGCGCACTGGCTCGCCGCGTACGAGCTGGTCGCTTCGGTGCTCACGCCCCACCCGGCGTCGAACTGGGCGCGCGGATTGCCGGACGACGTGTTGGCCGGCCCGCCGAAGGGCTACACCGACCTCGTGCTCGACGACGAATTCCCGCTGTCGATGTTCTACGAGGCCCTCGACAAGAAGATGAAGGCGGTCATCGAGTCGACCGTCGGCATCCGGGGAACGGATGCCTGACTGCACTGCTGGTCGAGTAGCGCAGACGCGCAGCGGCTCCGCGTATCGAGACCCTCGCATGGGCGACAGGCGGGTTTCGATACGCCTGCTCGCTGCGCTCGCGGGCTACTCAACCAGCGGTACTGCCGGTCGAGTAGCGCAGACGCGCCAGCGGCTCCGCGTATCGAGACCCTCGCACGTGCGACCGGCGGGTTTCGATACGCGAGCTCCTTCGTCGCGCGCTACTCAACCAGCGGAACCGCAGCAGACGCGCAGCGGCTCCGCGTATCAAGGCCCTCGAACCGTGATCGGCGGTGCGCTCTGATGGGCGTGGAGGGGCGCACCATCGTCATTGCGGGCGGAACCAGCGCGAGCGGTCGCGCTCTCGCTGAGGTGCTGCTGTCGTTCGGCGCCTCAGTTGTGAGCGTCGGCTCGGATGCCGGCCGGCTCACCGCTCTCGCAGAGGAGCTGCCCGGCATCCGTACCGAGCTGACCGACCTCACCGACGAAGCGGCTGTGAGCGATCTGGCCCAGCGCGTCCATTCGGCATCGGGGCCGATCGACGGGCTCGTCAACCTCGTGGGCGGCTGGCGGGGCGGCGGCGGCCTTGCCGGGCAGAGCGATGCGGACTACCGCGTCCTCGAGCGCAGTTTCGCGGCGCTGCGGCACACCTCACGCGCGTTCTACGACGACCTCGTGGCCTCCTCGGCTGGCCGACTCGTGATCATCTCGTCCACCGCCGTCGCCGACCCCAAGCCCGGCGGCGCCAACTACGCGGCCGTCAAGGCGGCGAGCGAGACCTGGACCAAAGCCGTTGCGGCGGGCTTCGCGAAGGGCGGAACGGCGGGCGCCTCGATCTATCGCGTCACCGCACTCGCCGGTATGGAGCGTGCCATCGCGGCGTCCATCCTGAACCTGTGGGATCGGCCCGCGGCAGAAATCAACGGGAGAGACTGGGTGTTCGGCCCGTCCTAGGCTGACCTCACAGGCAGAGATCGGCGCCTCACCGCGTCGAGTATCGACCGCCGGAATGCGAGGAGAGACCATGACCGCCATCCCTGACGACCTCGTCGACCTGCTCGAGCGACCGCTGTTCGGGTCGCTCGGCACGATCCGCCCCGACGACACCGTGCAGGTGAACCCGATGTGGTTCGAGTACGACGCCGACGGCGACCGCATCCGCTTCACCCACACGACGGAGCGCGCGAAGTACCGCAACCTCCAGCGCAACCCGGCGATGAGCCTGCTCGTCGTCGACACCGACGACATGTACCGCTTCCTCGAGGTGCGCGGCACACTGGTCGATGTGGAGCCCGACCCGGCAGGCGCCTTCTACGTTCACCTCGGCACCCGATACGGGGATGCGGACACGCAGCCGCCGCCCGACATCGCCGACCGGGTCATCCTGTCGATGTCGGTGGAGCGCACGCAGCGGAAGTAGCCCAGCCAGCGTTGACCCGGGTGCAGCGCGCCGATAGTTTCAGCACATGGTGCGACTGCTCATCAAGATCGCGATCTTCCTCGGCTCCGCCGCGCTCGGCCTGTGGATCACGTCGCTCCTCGTGCGCGACTTCACCCTGCACCTCGCCGGATTCCTCGTCGCCGTCGTGGTCTTCGCCATCGTCCAGCTCGTCGTGGACTGGATCGTGCGCCGATTCCTCCGTCAGAACGGGCCCGCCGTCACCGCGGTCGCCGGCGTCATCGCAGCCTTCGCCGCGCTGCTCATCGCGAGTCTCTTCCCGGATGGCATCGTCATCACGACGATCGTCGGTTGGGTGTTCGCGACGCTCATCGTCTGGATCGTGACGGGGGTCATCACCTGGCTGGCCGAGCGATTCCTGCTGCCGAAGGCCAGTCGCGAGAGACGGCGCAGCTGAGGGTTCAGCCCTTCGGTGCAGCCGCGTCGGGCGGGACGCCCTCGGGTGACACGGGAACGGGCGCCGCAGCATCGATGGCCGCGTCAGCCGGATCGTGCTGCCGCCTGCTGGCGAACAGGAACGGGATGGCGATCACCTCGATCGCGCCACCGATGACGAGCGACGTGCCGTAGCCCCAGAGATCCGCCGCACGGCCGAGCGCCGGCTGGATGACCACGCCGCCCGCGCTGCCGAGCAGCGAGTCGAACGAGAGCACCGTCGCGCGCTGCTTCGACGGGATCATGCCGTTGAGGTAGGCCTGCCGCACCGGTCCGACCGCCGCGAAGACGAATCCCCACACGGCGAGAAGGATGATGGCCAGCCAGAAGATCGAGTTGAGGCCCAGGGCGATGAGGCCCAGCGCGCCCGCGACGGAGGCGAGGATGATGGTCGTCGTGCGCATCCGGAACAGCCGACGGATGCGCGGAGCCAGCAATCCGCCGAAGACCTGGGCGAGTGCGAGCAGTGCAGCCGCGAGTCCCGCGATGCCGTACGCCGAGGTGTCTCCCCAGAGCTCGAGCAGGTAGGGCTGCAGCGCGTAGAACGCGTAGATGCCGACGCCCGACGCGAACGGGGCGGCGAGCATGACGTAGCGCACCGACGGGCGCCGCAGACCGTAGCGGATCGAGTCGCGGAGCACCGTGCGCGTCGCCGCGAGGGGACCCTCGGACTTGTCGGGCGTGAAACCCAGGTCGCGCATGACGAACGCGGCGAAGACGAACATCACCACCAGCACACCGGCGCGCAACAGGAACGGGACACCCAGGTTGGTGGCCTGCGCGATCACGCCGCCGAGCACCGAGCCGCCGAACATGGCGATGCCGTCGACGACGAGGCCGCGTCCGAACACCGACTCCATGTCGCCGCGGTAGCCGACGAAGGCGAGCGCGTCGACCAGCCACGCCTCGACCGCGCCGGAGAAGAAGGTGAAGCCCAGGCCGAGCAGCACCGAAACGATCGCCCACCACACGAACGGCGCATGCCAGAGCCAGAGCATCCAGTACAGCGCCGTCGTGACGGCGAGCGTCACCGTGCCGAGCAGGTAGGAGACCTTGCGTCCGACGGTGTCGGCCACGACGCCGGTCGGGATCTCGAAGATCACCATGCCGGCCGTGAAGAATGCGTTGGCCGCGAAAGCCTCGAAATTGGTCAGGCCCGCGTCGAGCAGGAACAGCGTGTTGATGCCCCAGATGAAGGACGCGGCGAGAGTATTGCCGAGCATGAGGGCGAGGTAGATGCGCTGCACGCGTCGCGCGTCGGCGTTCATCCCCGCCCCCCTCTCGGATGCTGGCGTCGCGGGCGCGTCCAGTCGGTCGGGAGCCTACGCCCCGCCCGTCACGACGCGCCAGAGCAGTGGGATCATCGAGAACGATGATTCATCTCACGGCCTTCCTCGGCCTCCTCGACGCTGTTCCTATCGCACCGGATGCCGAGCAGCTCTACGACGCGAGCACCCGCGACGGGGCATTGCGGCGCTCCAACCTGCTGCGTTTCCTCTCCCTCGTCGACGAGCGGCGACCGGATGCCGTGCTCATCGGCGAGGCGCCGGGGTGGCGGGGTAACACCAACACCGGCATCCCCTTCACGAGCGTGCGGGAGCTGTCCGCTCGCCCCGGCCTCGTCACCGGGCATCCCGACGGCGACGGCTTCCTCGCTCCGGAGCATCCGACCGCGCCATGGGAGGCGTCGAGCGCCAGCGTCTGGAAGGCGCTCGGGCAGTGGGAGCGCCCGCTGCCGTTCATCTGGGCGATCTCGCCGACGCATCCGTTCGTCGCCGGCGACCGGCTCACCAACCGCACTCCCCGCCCCGATGAGGTGCGCGCCGGAACGCCTGTCGCGGTCGAACTGATCCGCGCATCCGGCGTCGAGACCGTCATCGCCATCGGCCGCAAGGCGGAGCACGCCCTCGCAGCGAGCGGGGTCGAGGCGGTCGCGGTGCGGCATCCGGCCCAGGGTGGCGCGGCCGTCTTCGCCGAGCAGATGGCGGCGCTCGGCCGAGGTTAGAACCGTCGGGTGAAGGGCAACGGCTTGCGCATGCGGATGAGCAGAAGGATGGGCAGGAGCACGTACGGCAGGTTGAACGCCAGGAACTTGGCGGGGTGCGGAGTGATCCACTCCGGTTCGCCGAAGAACTCGACGCCGAACACGATGATGCCCGTGATCGACGCGATCATGGTCGCGTAGATGACGCTCGGCAGCTGGATGGCGTTCCAGCCGCGAATGAGCGAGACGACGAGCACAACGTAGAACGGCATGTAGACGAAGGCCGACAGCCCGGTGACGATGCGCATCCAGGCGGGCGGCGTCATGAACAGCGGATCTGTGTCGTGGGCGTACCACCAGTTCGAGTTGACGAAGAAGTTGGACGACGGATGCGAGATGTCCACGCCGATCGTCGGCAGCAGGTCGCTGATCAGGCTCGTGACGGTGAACATCGAGAACACCACGATGAAGAGCCAGTCGATCGGGCGGTCGCGCAGGCGCAGGTTCGCTGAGGGGGCGTCGAGCATGACCCGACTGTAACGACCGGTCGCCCCGACGCTAGTCGATGTGGCGGAGGTAGCGCTCCGGCGCGTCGAGGAACGCCCGCCAGTTGCGGACCAGGTCGAGGTCGTCGTATGCGCACTCGCGGATGCCCCAGTCCCCGAGTTCGAGCAGGCGGGCACCGGGGTAGGCGGCCAGAATCGGCGAGTGGGTCGACAGCACCACCTGGGATCCCTCGTCGACGAGCGACCGGAGCAGACCGACGAGTGCCAGGCATCCCGGCAGGGAGAGCGCGGACTCCGGCTCGTCGAGCAGCCAGAGACCGCGGACCCGTGACCGAGAGAGCACCAGGTCGAGGAACGACTCGCCGTGGCTCCGCTCGTGGAAGACACCCGAGACGTCACCGATGCTCTCCAGGTAGGTGAAGAGTCCGTGCATGGTCTCGGCGCGGAGGAAGAAGCCGCGCTTGGACGCCCCACCGTCGCGGACGAGCCGCAACTGATCGCCCAGCGAGGACTCGCTCGAGCGGGTGGAGTACATCGCGCTGATCGTTCCCCCTTCCGCGTTGAGGCCGAATGCCAGCGCGAGCGCCTCGACGATGGTCGACTTGCCCGCGCCGTTGTCCCCGACGAGAACCGTGATGGCGCCGAGATCCAACCCATCGTCGAGCAGTTGCCGTACCGGTGCCAGGGTGGCCGGCCAGGCCGAGCGCGACACCTCGGCGTCGGGATGTTGTTCGACGCGACGGATGGGCAGCAGTGACATGCGCACGCCCCATCTTCTCCCTCATCCGGGTCCCAGTCGTTCACCTCGATGTTGATCGTCAGCCACCTACGAGTCGTTGTGGCCGCTGCGGAGGTGCGTCACTCGACCCGTCACTCTTCGCGCCAATTCACCCGCGTCCGCGCCCCGCGAACTGGCGCAGACCACGGCGAAGCGGCGGAGAGCCGCGCATCCGCCGCTTCGCCGCGCAAGGGCGTGACCCGCGGCATCCGTTCCCCTACCGTGAAGGAATGCTCGAACTTCAGCACGTCAGCAAGCACTACGGCGAGCGCGTGGCTCTCGACGACGTGAGCTTCACGGTCGGCGACGGGAGGATGACGGGCTTCGTCGGCGGAAATGGCGCAGGCAAGACCACCGCGATGCGCATCATCCTGGGCGTGCTCAACGCCGATCCGGGAGCCGGGTCCGTGAGCATCGACGGAGCTCCGCTCACCGCTGTCGACCGACGTCGCTTCGGTTACATGCCCGAGGAGCGCGGCCTCTACCCGAAGATGAAGGTGCTCGAGCAGATCGTGTACTTCGGGCGACTGCACGGCTGGACCCCTGCGGCAGCCCGTCGGAACGCGAGCGAACTGCTCGAACGGCTGGGACTCGGCGAGCGGATGGACGACCCGGTCGAACGGCTGTCCCTCGGCAACCAGCAGCGGGCGCAGATCGCCGCCGCGCTCGTGCACCGGCCCGACGTGCTCGTGCTGGACGAGCCGTTCTCGGGGCTCGACCCGATGGCCGTCGAGAACGTGCAGTCGGTGCTCTCCGACTACGCGACGGGCGGTGCTCCGGTGCTGTTCAGCTCGCACCAGCTCGACATCGTCGAGCGGTTGTGCGACGACCTCGTCATCATCGCCGACGGGCGCATCCGAGCATCCGGAGACCGCGAGAAGCTGCGCGACGAGCATGCGCCAGCGGTCTGGGAGCTGCTGCTCAGCAAGGATGCCGGCTGGTTGCGCGACGAGCCCGGCATCCGGGTGCTGTCGTCGGATGGCGGTTACGCGCTCTTCGAAGCCGATTCCGACGATGCGCGCCAACAGGTGCTGCGGCGGGCGCTGGACCACGGCGACGTCGTCAGCTTCGGTCGGCAGCACGTGAGCCTGGCCCAGATCTTCAAGGAGGTCGTGCGATGAGCGACTACACCACCCCGAGCCTGACCAGCAGCATCGCACTGGTGACGGCCCGCGAGGTCACGATGCGTCTGCGCAGCAAGGCCTTCCTCATCTCCACCGGTCTGCTGCTGCTCGCCGTGCTCGCCTCCATCCTCATCGGCAGTCTCGTGAGCGCCAACGGGTCGACGCCCAAGGTGGCGGCGGTGGGCGGCGCGATCCAGACGGTTCAGGCCGACAGGGGACTCACCTACGTCGCAACCGACTCGCAGGCCGAGGCGGAGAAGATGCTGAAGGCGGGCGACATCGACGCCATCATCCTCGACAGCGGCGTCACACCGGCCAACCCCACGGGCCTCACCGTGGTCGGCAACGATTCCGTGCCGAACGACGTGGTCGGCGTGCTCAGCCAGACCCCGCACGTCGAGCTGCTCGATCCGAACGCACCCAACCCGCTGCTGACCTACTTCGTCGCGCTCGGCTTCGGGCTGGTGTTCTTCATGTCGGGCATCACGTTCGGGTCGACGATCGCCCAGAGTGTCGTCGAGGAGAAGCAGACCCGGGTCGTCGAGCTACTCCTCTCCTCGATCCCCGTCCGCGCCCTGATGGCCGGCAAGGTGCTCGGCAACAGCATCCTCGCGATCGGCCAGATCCTGGCGATAGCCATCCTCGCCGTCGTGGCTCTCACCATCACCGGTCAACGGGTAACCGTCAGCGCGCTCGGCCCGTCCATCATCTGGTTCGTCGTCTTCTTCGTGTTCGGCTTCATCATGCTCGCCGCGCTGTTCGCCGCGGCGGCCTCCTTGGTCTCGCGCTCGGAGGACGTGGGTTCGGTGACCTCACCGGTTACCCTGCTCGTGATGATTCCCTACCTCCTCGTCATCACGATGGGCAGCAACCCGACGGTGCTCACGATCATGAGCTACGTGCCGTTCTCGGCCCCGGTCGGCATGCCGATGCGCATCTTCCTCGGTCAGGCGCAGTGGTGGGAGCCGCTGCTGTCGCTGGTGATCCTGCTCGCGTCCACCGCTGTCGTCCTGTGGATCGGCGAGCGCATCTACGCCGGGTCGCTGCTCAAGATGGGCGGGCGCGTGAAGATCCGCGAGGCGCTCTCCCGCTGAGGCGTTCAGCCGAGCTTCGGGAGGACGGATGCGACCAGCGTCGCGAATCCCTCGGTCGCGCTCGCGGCATCCGTTCGATCGGCCTCGCGCGCGAAAGCCTGGCCAAGGTAGCGGATCGCGCCGGCAAGCAGGTTGCTGATGAGGTCGGCCTGGGCCCTCACGTCGGCGTCGGGATCGCCCACATCGTGCTGCAGGCGCGCGACGATGATGGCCCGCACCTCCGACTCGAGCGTGGCGATGCGCTCCATCTGCCGGGCGAGCAACTCGGGACTCGTCGAGATGGCACGGATGCGCTCCGTCAACAGCTCCTCGTTGGCGGCGAAGGCAGGGTCGACTCGGATGAGGCCGACGGCCTCGACGAGGAGCGGTCCCGTCGAGACGATGAACTCCGCCGCTCTCGCCTCGTCGATCTCGGGGTCGGCGCCACCGAGCAGCGCGGCATCCTTCGTCTTGAAGTAGTTGAAGAACGTGCGCTGCGACACCCCGGCTTCCGCGCAGATCATGTCGACGGTCACGTGGTCGTAGCCGTCGGCGAGCACGAGGTCGATCGCGGCGCGCTCGATGGCCGTCGCGGTGGCGGCTCGGCCGCGCCGTCGGGTGGTCGCGTTCGCCATCCGCGTGCCTCCCGTCGCCTGCGTCTTCGTCCTGTTCACCCTAGTCACGCCGAGGCGGCGTCGATCCAGTAGCGGCGCTTGCCGAAGCGGCTGTCCTCGTAGAGGCCGCCGTTGCCCTCGATGACCGCACGCGAACCCGCGTTGTCCTCGTCGCAGGTCACGAGCACGCGGTCGATGCCGAGTCCTGCGGCGGCGGGCAGGGACTGGTGGAGGGCGGATGTCGCGCGCCCCCGACGGCGGTCGCCCGGGCGCACCGAGTATCCGATGTGACCGCCTTGGTTCAGCAGGAGGTCGGTCAGCTCGTGACGGATCGCCAGGAAGCCGACGAACCGGTCGTCCTCCGTCATCCAGAGGTAGGTGCAGGGCACGAAAGCCTCGTCCCGCGGAGTCTCCGGGAGCGCATCCGCGCGCAGCGCATCCACGAGGGCTCCGAAGCGATCCGGGTCGTCGAGCCCGGTGAAGTCGAATGCGTAGTCCCCCGATCCGTCCCGCGAGCTCTCTCCGAATTCCCCGAGCGCCTCGACGAACGACGTGTGGAAACGGATGTCGGGCGCGATCAGGCGAAGCATCCTCCGACCCTAGCCGCCCCCGCCGGATGGGAGGATGGACGGCGTGACTCTCCACGACCCCGACATCCGCGGCTTCGCATCCGACAACTACTCCGGCGTTCATCCGGAGATCCTCGAGGCGATCGCGGCCGCGAACGGCGGCCATCAGGTCTCCTACGGTGAGGACGTCTACACCGAGAAGCTGCAGGAGGTGTTCGCCCACCACTTCGGGCGCGGCACGCAAGCGTTCCCGGTGTTCAACGGCACCGGGGCGAACGTCACCGCGCTCCAGTCGATGCTGCCGCGCTGGGGCGCCGTGGTGTGCTCGTCGACCGCGCACATCCACACGGACGAGAACGGCGCCCCCGAGCGCGTCGGCGGCCTCAAGCTCCTGACGGTGGACACCCCCGACGGCAAGTTGACGCCCGAATTGATCGCGCGGCAGGCCTGGGGATGGGGCGACGAGCACCGCGCGCAGCCGCTGGCGGTGTCCAT
Source organism: Orlajensenia flava (assembly GCF_004801905.1). Classification (GTDB taxonomy): domain Bacteria; phylum Actinomycetota; class Actinomycetes; order Actinomycetales; family Microbacteriaceae; genus Orlajensenia; species Orlajensenia flava. Next base: position 82,114 of record NZ_SSSN01000007.1, read on the forward strand.
CACCCAGTCGACGGAACTCGGAACGCTGTACACGGCAGACGAGGTGGCGGCCATCGCCGACTTCGCGCACGACCACGGCATGAAGCTGCACATGGATGGTGCACGCCTGTCGAACGCGGCGGCGGCCCTGGCACTTCCGTTCCGAGCCTTCACGCGCGACGCGGGCGTCGACGTCGTGACCTTCGGCGGCACGAAGAACGGCATGATGTTCGGCGAGGCGATCGTGGTGCTCGAGCCCTCCGCATCCGATGGCCTGCCGTTCCTCCGCAAGATGAACATGCAGCTCGCATCGAAGATGCGCTTCATCTCCGCGCAGCTGATCGCGCTGCTCGAGGGCGACCTGTGGCTGCGCAACGCGTTCAACGCCAATGCGATGGCCGCGCGACTGCGGGCCGGCATCGAGCTGGGCATCGAGGACGGATCGATGAACGGCGTCTCGTTCTCGCAGCAGACGCAGGCCAACGGCATCTTCGCGATTCTGCCCGACGGCGTGGCCGACCGGCTGCGTGCCGACTTCCGCTTCTACGACTGGGATGCCGCTCGCAACGAGGTGCGCTGGATGTGCGGTTTCGACACCACCCCCGAGGACATCGACGCGTTCGTCGCGGCGATCGCGCGCGAGACCGCGGCTGCCTGACATCGTCCGAGGGGTTGACCCCCTCGCCCCTCTCGATAGCGTGGAGGAATGGCAGCGAAGCTGAGGGACTCGTCGGATGCGGTGCTGCAGCAGACCGTCGTCGTGCAGGGCCTGATCACGAGTCTGTGGCTCATCCTTTTCGTCACACATTGGCCGGGAGGCGATTCTCGGTGGTGGATCGGCGTCAGCTATCTCGTGCTGGCTGTGCTTCAGGGTGGCTTCGGGCTCCTCGCGGCCGGGGAGTTGTGGCGTCGCAGTCGAGCCTCTCGCGCACAGGCCGCACGGTTCGCCGCGATGGACGCCGAGCGCGAACCGACGATGGTGTATCTGGACGGCTCCGACGACGCTCGCTGACAATATGCGGATTCATGGAATAAGTCGGCTGGCCTGATGTTGTACAGCGAGGATCAGCGCGGCTCCGGCCACCTTCGCTCCCTCTGAAAGCCGCTGCACCATGTCACTCCTCCCTGATTCCACCTCACGTCACGCCGACACCGAAGCCGCCCTCCTTCCCGCGCTCGTCGAGCGTTGGAGCCCTCGCGCATACGACCCCTCCGCGGAGGTCGACGCCTCGGTGATCCGCACGATCCTCGAGGCTGCCCGCTGGGCTCCCTCGGCAGCCAACGTGCAGCCGTGGCGGTTCATCGTCGCCCGCCGTGGAACACCCGAGTTCACCGCTGTCCACGACAGCCTCATGGGGTTCAACCGCGCCTGGGCCGACTCGGCTGCGCTCCTCATCGTCAACATCGCCGAGATCGTCGACACCGAGGGCAAGCCGCGCCCGTGGGCACGGTACGACCTCGGTCAGGCCGTCGCGCACCTCACCGTCCAGGCCCAGCACGAGGGACTCCACACCCACCAGATGGGCGGATTCGAGGCGGATGCGCTACGCGAGGGGTTCTCGCTCGGCGAGCGCTTCGAGCCCGTGTCGATTACCGCGATCGGCGTGCTGGGGGACCCCGAGGCGCTGCCGGATGCCCTCCGCGAGCGCGAGTCGGCGCCCCGCACCCGCCTGCCTCTCGAGGAGCTCGTGCTCAACGCCCCCGCCGCTGTCTGACGAGCGCGTCCGCCAGAGCGCTGCTGGTTGAGTAGCCCGCCAGCGCAGCGAGCAGGCGTATCGAAACCCGCCGGTCGACCCGCGGCGTCAGCGCGCCAGGTACTCCCGCAGCTGGGAGACGACGAACGCGTGGTCCTCGCGCTGCGGCAGACCCGACACTCCGACCGCCCCGATGACCGCGCCGCCGGCCAGACGGATGGGCACGACGCCGCCATGGGCCGCGTAGAGCGCCGGATCGAGCCGGGACGACTCCTCGAAGCTCTTGCCGTCCACTCGGAACGACTCGCCCACCGTCATCGACGCCCGGCCGAAGCGGAGTGCCACCCGCGTCTTCCGCTCCAGCCACCCGTCGTTGTCGGCGCTCGAGCCCGGCAGTGCGGTGTGGAAGACGCGCTGCTGCCCGAGGACGATGCCGATCGCCACGGGCATGGCCGCTGCTGAGGCTGCGTCGCGCATCCGCGATCCGAGCCGCCACGCGTCGTCGAGGGTGAAGTCGGCGAACAGCACGTCGCGCTCCTCGGCCAGCAGTTGCTCGTAGAACTCGCTCATGGCCGCAGCAGAACCTTGGTGGCGCGCCGCTCATCCATCGCCGCGTAAGCCTCTGCCGCTTCGGAGAGGGGAAGCTCGAGGTCGAACACGAGGCCCGGGTTGATGGCACCCGAGAGCACATCGGGCAGCAGTTCGGCCATGTAGCCGCGGACCGGGGCGACGCCGCCGTTGACACCGACGTTGCGGCCGAACATCGGGCGGATGGGCAGCTTCGGCCCTCCGTTCGGAACCCCGACATAGCCGACCATGCCGCCGGGTCGGGTCGACCGCAGCGCCTGATCCATCGATTCCTTGGTGCCGACGCACTCGAGCACCTGGTCGGCGCCGATGCCACCGGTGAGCTCCTTGATGCGCGCCACGCCCTCGTCGCCACGCTCCTCGACGATCTCCGTCGCGCCGAACTCACGGGCCAGCGCCTGCCGATCGGCGTGCCGCGACATGGCGATGATCGTGGTCGCACCGAGTCGCTTGGCGGCGATGATGGCGCAGAGACCCACCGCACCATCACCGACGACCGCGACGGTGCTGCCCGGGCCGACTCCGGCCGACACCGCCGCGTGGTGGCCCGTACCCATCACGTCGGAGAGGGCCAGCAGGCTCGGGATGAGCTCGGCATCCGGCTGCCCGTCGAGGGCGAAGAGCGTGCCGTCGGCGAGGGGAACCCGGATGAACTCACCCTGCCCGCCGTCGGCGAACCCGCCGACCTTGTCATCGACTCCCCAGAACGTGCCCTGCAGACACGAGGTTGAGACGCCGTTGCGGCAGTTGACGCAGGTGCCGTCGCACACGTAGAAGGGCGCGATGACGAAGTCGCCGGGGTGGATGCGCTCGACATCGTCGCCCACGCTCTCGACGATGCCGACGAACTCGTGCCCGATGCGGTGCGGCTCCTCGGTCGGGACGACACCGCGGTAGGGCCAGAGGTCGGATCCGCACACGCAGGCGGCCACGACGCGCACGACGGCGTCGGCTCCGGTGGACAATCGGGGGTCGGGAACCTCTTCGACTCGGATGTCGCGTTCGCCGTAGATCAGGGTAGCCAGCATCCCTCGAGCCTAAGCCAGGCTCCGACACGGCCCCGTCGTCGCCCGGTATTCAGGCAACGGGCGCCGGGCCCGTCGCCGTCGACTCAAGCAACGGTCGGCCGGTATTCAGGCAATGGGCGCCCGCTCAGGACGGATGCCGCGAAAGCCGCCTGACCAGCGCGCGATCGCCTGACCAGCGCGCGAGTTGCCAGCGAGTGCGGGCTGGACGCGGCACCGGCCACGAGGTGAAGCCGCCGACACGAAGGCGCCGTGACACGAAGGCACCGTGACACGAAGCCGCCGTGACACGAAGAGCGGATGCCGCGCTCGCGACATCCGCTCTTCGTTCAGTGCGGTCAGCGACCGATGGCCCTCAGCGCGTTGATGATGCCGTTGCCGTAGAACCCGTTCTTCGACGGCGTGCCCTCGCAGGTGGCGTCAGCCGTCACCGTCGCCCCGGCCGGAGTGATGCGGGTGTAGTGGTACGTGGCGGGAACCGGGCAGGCAGTGTCGACGGCCGAGCGCTGGAGGATCTGCTCGGTGACGATCGGCGGAAGCCACTTGCCTCCGCGGAGGTCGGGCAGGCCGAAGCGGCTGACGATGAGCGCAGCCACACCGACCGCATGCGGTGACGCCATCGACGTGCCCTGCAGGTACTGGTAGTACGCACAGGTCGTGCCGGCCGCGTCGCAGCTCTTCACCACGTAGGGCACCGTCGGATCGCCGTTCTCGTCGATCTCACCGTTGGCCACGGCGAGCGACTTCGGGTAGGCGGCGAGGACGGCCTTGCTGAGATCGCGCGTGTTGTCCGGGGTGTCGTAGACGTCACCGCCGGGAGCGGCCACGTCGACGTATCCGTTGCCGTAGTCGGAGTAGTACGCCTTGCGCTTGGAGATTCCCGTGCTCGAGACCGCGATGACTCCCTTGCCCTCCGACGGCATCGAGGTGCACGACGCCGGGTCGAGCAGGTCGCGGGTGTAGGCCACCTCGCCGGGCACGCTGGCGAAGTCGGGGCTGGAGGCGTCCACGAGCGGCTTGGTGTAGTCGGTCGCACCGTTGCCGGCCGCGGAGATGAGCGTCACGCCGTGGTTGCGGGCGAAGTCGAGCGCCCGCTGCATCGCCGTGATGATGGTCTTCTGCTCCTGCTGGTCGGCCGGGCTGTCCGCCGGGTTGTTCGTGCAGTTGAACAGCCACGGGTCGACGTAGTAGCTCATGTTCACGACGTCGATGCCGTTGCGGCCCGCGTAGGTGAGGGCGTCGAGCGAGGGCTGCAGGAAGAAGTAACCCGAGTCCTGACCCGCACGGAGGTTGACGATGTCGACGTTCGGCGCGACTCCCGCAATGCCGATGCCGTTGATGGGCGCGCCGATCGTCGAGGCGACGTGGGTTCCGTGGCCGTCCTCGTCGACATTCGCCGGGTCGTTGCAGGACTGGTCGGGCTCCTCCTCGCACGGGCCGTCGATGAGCCCGCCGTCGGCGTCGTAGGGCACGTCGACGGTGAAGTTACGGCTGAGCTTGGTGTCGAAGTTCGGTGCGATGTCGGGGTGCGTCCCGTCGACGCCGGTGTCGATGATGCCCACCTTCACCTTGTGCGACCCGGTCTCGTATTTGTACGAGCCGTCAGCCGTCGCGCCGATCTGCTTCATGTCCCACTGCAGGTCGGCCAAGGGCTCGACGAGCTTGCCGGATGCGCCGGCCTTCGCCGATGCCGCCGCGGAGCTCGCGACCACAGCGGTGCGGGTCTCGGCCTCCGCTGCGTCCACGCGAGCCGCATCCCTCCCCACGGAATCGTCGGGCACAGCACCGACGACCCGGTTCTCGGCCGAGCCCTGGATCACCGATTGAGCGGCGGCCTTCTGCACGAATGCGGCATCCGTCGTCTTCACCGTGGCGACGCCGACGTCGGTGTTCTCCTCGACGAGGGTGCCTCCCGCCGCGGTGACCGCCGCCTTCGCGGCGGCGGACGACGTGCCTTCGGCGAACAGCACGACGAACTCGCGCTCCCCCGAATCGGCGGATGTCGAGGCGCTCGCCGATCCCGCGGCGAACGCGGTGACCAGGAGCACGAAGGCGGATGTGGCGGCAATGGTTCGCATCGGCTTCATGGGCCGTCCCTTCTTCGGGGGGGTAGTGGCGCCATGCTGACACATGTGATCCCCATAGCGGAAGGGGTGTCCTCGCATATCCTGCGCACAGATCACGCCAATGCGCACGAATCGCGCGTTAGGCCGGCCTCAGGCCGAATGCGCGAGCGTCTGCAGGCCGATGACCGCGGCGCCGAGAACGACGAGGAGTGCCATGGCGACGGCCTGCTGCCACCAAGCGAGCTTCGCACGGCGCACCGCGAGGTAGCCGATGGCGGCCAACGTGACCAGGTAGATGATGATGCCGGCTCGCAGGGCACCCGCCAGTGTCAGGACACCCGCCCACGCGAGCGCGAGCAGGATCGCCGGCGCCACGACGGTGCCGAGAGCCCCGGCCGCTACCCGGAGGAATTCGCCGTTCTTTTCCCGGGAGGGGAACGCCCGGGCGGTCGCCAGATGCGCGATGAAGTCGCTGACATAGCCGGCCGCGGTGATGCCGACCACGCCGATGACGAGAGTGAAGAGCGCGTCGCGCGCGTCGTGATGAATCACGTTACCCTCGAGCACGAGCGCGATGGCGAGCCCCGTGAAGGTCGCGTAGACGCGTTCCTTCAGATAGTCGGCGTCGGTCTCCCGCCGGGCGCGGGAGCGGGGTCTCTCAGACCGCGGAGTGCTGCTCGGTTCCATGACGCGACGGTACCGCAGAGGGTGTGCCACCAGTGGTGCGATGTCGGCGGTCTCCGCGAGACTGGGTCGCATGAGCAGCATGGCGCAGTTCTGGCACGCCCTCCCGAGGGAGGGGCGTTGGCTGCTGTCCACTGTCGCGATCCAGACGCTCGGACGCGGGCTGACGCTCCCATTCACCATCATCTACCTGCACGAGGTCCGCCACTTCGACCTCGGCCTCTCAGGCGCCCTGATGAGCATCATCGCCCTCACCGGTCTCCTCGTCACCGCTCCCGGCGGCACGCTCATCGATCGCTTCGGTGCTCGCCCGGTGCTGCTCGTCGGTCTCGCATCGATGATCGCCGGGTGCGCCATTCTCGCCTTCGCGACCGAACCCGGCATCGCGGCGATCGCCCTCGTGCTCATGGGCGTCAATTTCGGCGTCTCCTGGCCCGGCATCAACGCCCTCATCGCCACCGTGGCGCACGGCGACGTGCGGCAGCAATACTTCGGCGTCAACTTCGCGCTCGTCAACCTCGGCATCGGGGTGGGCGGCATCATCGGCGGCTTCTTCGTCGACGTGCAGCGTCCCGAGACCTTCACGGCGATCTTCCTCATCGACGCCGCAAGCGGTCTCATTCCCGTCGCCCTGCTGCTGGGCCCACTCCGCCACGTGCGCACGCAGGGGGAGGCGGATGTCTCGGGCGAAGGGAGCGGTGGCGGATACCGAGCGATCCTCCGGCAACCCGCCGTTCTCTGGCTCACCCTGCTCACGTTCCTGGCGGTCTTCATCGGCTACGGCCAGATGGAGGCCGGGTTCCCCGCCTTCGCGCGGCAGGTGTCGGAGGTGTCGACGCGGGTCATCGGCTTCTCGTTCGCCGTCAACACCGCCGTCATCGTCCTCTTCCAGTTCGCCGTGCTCAAACGCCTGACCGGGCGTCGGCGCACACGTGCCATGCAGGTGATGGCCGTCGTCTGGGCCGCTTCGTGGCTCGTGCTCGGCGCGACCGGCCTGCTACCTGATTCGCTCGCGGCGGCGATCGGCGTGCTGGCCTTCATGGGCGTGTTCGCCTTCGGAGAGACGCTGCTGCAACCCGCCGTCCCGGCCGTCTACAACGACCTCGCCACCGACCGAAACCGGGGCCGCTACAACGCCGTCAACTCGGGCGCCTTCCAAGCCGGTGCCATCACCGGACCGTTCGCGGCCGGGCTGCTGCTCGACGCCGGGCTCGACGGCCTCTACATCGCCATCATGGTCGCCGGATGCGCAGGCATCTGCGTGCTGGCGTCGGTGCTCGAGCGGCGCATCCCGGCGAACGTGAACGGCGTCACGGCCGAGGAGCCCGCGATCGACTGACGCGCAGCCGCCTCTCAGTCCTCCGCGCGGTCGACCGTCAGCCCGTCGCCGTCGGGCGCGAAGTCGACCATCACGCGGTCTCCATCCCGGATGTCCCCGCTCAACAGCGCCCGCGCCAGCCGGTCGTCGATCTCCGTCTGCATCAGACGCCGCAACGGTCGAGCGCCGTAGATCGGGTCGTAGCCGCGCTCGGCGAGCCACGCTCGCGCATCGGGAGTCACGCCCAGCGACAGGCGGCGCTCGTGCAGCCGGGCGCCGAGCCGGTCGATGTAGAGGTTCACGATCTCGGCGAGCTCCTCCATCGAGAGCGCCGAGAACACCACGATGTCGTCGAGCCGGTTGACGAACTCGGGCTTGAACGCCTGCCGAACGAGGGCTTGAACCGTCTGCTCCTTCTCCTCCCACGACAGCGTCGGATCGATGAGCACCTGCGATCCGAGGTTGGACGTGAGGATGAGGATGGTGTTGCGGAAGTCGACGGTGCGGCCCTGGCCATCCGTCAGCCGTCCGTCGTCGAGCACCTGCAACAGGATGTCGAACACCTCGGGGTGGGCCTTCTCCACCTCGTCGAACAGGATGACGGAGTACGGCCGACGTCGGACGGCCTCGGTGAGCTGGCCGCCCTGCTCGTAGCCGATGTAGCCGGGAGGGGCACCGACCAGCCGCGAGACGGCGAACTTCTCGCCGTACTCGCTCATGTCGATGCGCACCATGGCGTGCTCGTCGTCGAACAGGAACTCGGCGAGCGCCTTGGCCAGCTCCGTCTTGCCGACGCCCGTCGGGCCGAGGAAGAGGAAGGAACCCGTGGGCCGGTTGGCGTCGGAGATGCCCGCGCGGGCTCGCCGCACCGCATCCGACACCGCGGCGACCGCCGCCTTCTGGCCGATCAGGCGCCGGCCGAGCTCGCTCTCGAGGTGCAGAAGCTTCTCGGTCTCCCCCTGCAGCAGACGGCCGACCGGAATGCCGGTCCATGCCGCGATGACGGCCGCGATGTCCTCCTCGGTGACCTGCTCATTGACCATGCGGGGCTCATCCGGAGCCGCCTCGGCTTGCTCGGCCTCGGCCAGCTGCGCGGAGAGCTGCTTGATGGTCTCGTATTCGAGCTTGGACGCTCTGGCGTAGTCGGCCTCGCGCATCGCTCGGTCGCGCTCGGTCACCGCTTCGTCGAGCTTCTTCTTGAGCTCGCCGACGCGGTTGAGCCCCATCCGCTCGCGAGCCCAGCGCGCCTCGAGATCGGCGAGTTCTCGCTCGTGGTCGGCGAGCTCGGTCCGCAGTTTGGCGAGACGCTCCTTGGACGCGTCGTCCTTCTCCTTCTTGAGCGCGAGCTCCTCGATCTTCATGCGGTCGACCTGGCGCTTGAGCTGGTCGATCTCCATGGGGGACGAGTCGATCTCCATCTTGAGACGACTCATCGCCTCGTCCACGAGATCGATCGCCTTGTCGGGCAGCTGCCGGGACGAGATGTAGCGGTTGGACAGCGAGGCGGATGCGACCAGCGCGGCATCCGAGATCGTCACACCGTGATGAGCCTCGTACCGGCCCTTGAGCCCGCGGAGGATGGCGACCGTGTCCTCGACGCTCGGCTCGCCGACGTAGACCTGCTGGAAGCGGCGCTCGAGCGCGGCATCCTTCTCGATGTACTCCCGGTATTCGTTGAGTGTCGTCGCGCCGATCAGTCGCAGCTCGCCTCGCGCGAGCATGGGCTTCAGCATGTTCGACGCGGCGACGGATCCCTCTCCCCCGCCGGCGCCCATGAGCAGGTGCAACTCGTCGACGAAGGTGATGATCTCGCCCTCGGCATCGTTGATCTCCTTGAGCACCGCCTTCAGCCGCTCCTCGAACTGACCGCGGTACATCGCGCCGGCCACGAGCGCGGAGATGTCGAGTGAGATGAGCTGCTTGCCCTTGAGCGACTCGGCGACGTCTCCGGCGACGATGCGCTGCGCGAGCCCCTCCACGACCGCTGTCTTGCCGACGCCGGGCTCGCCGATGAGCACCGGGTTGTTCTTGGTCCTGCGCGTGAGCACCTGGCTGACGCGACGGATCTCGGCATCGCGACCGATGACGGGATCGAGCTTGCCGGCCTGTGCGATCTCGGTCAGGTTGATGCCGTATTGCTCCAGCGCCGACTTCTGCTCCTCTTGCGAGCTCGGCGCGCCCTGCATGTTCGCCACGGTCGATCGATCCCTTCGTACAAAGTTGAGTGTACTTAACTCAACTTAGCGCCGCGGGGTCTATTCCGCCAGAGCGCATCTACGACCAGTACGTCTTCGGACGGGGAAGGGCGACGCCGTCGATCGTCACGTCCATCCGCTCGTCGAAGAAGCACAGTCGGCCGCGCACGCCCTCGCCGTCGGACAGGGGGCTCTCGTACGACCAGACGAGCCCCTCCACGGGGTGGCCGTCGATGATCGGCGAGTGATAGGTCGCGACACCTTTGTATGCGCAGGTCGAGGTCGCCGACGAGGGCGCCAGGTCGACCAGCACGTCCCCACGCGGAACGTAGTGGCGCGGAGGCAGGCCGGTCTCGAACAGAATGCGCGCCCGGGTGGTATCGACGACCGGTTCGCCGTCGAGTGCCAGTTGGTAGCGCGCCGAGGAATCGCGGATGTCGATGCGCGAGAACGGATCGTGCGGGTGACTGATGATCTCCTCGTCCTCCTCCAGCCAGGTGTCGAACCCGTCGAAATCGAGGACGACGTAGCCGCCGAGGTCGGCGTCCTCGGCGATGAAGCCGGCGACCGGCCGCTCGTCCGGGCCAACGGCGACTGGCCTTCCCGCCGTCGTGCGAACCGCGAATGGCACCCGCGGGTCCCACACCGGGATGCGGGAGTAGTCGCGGCCGTCCCACTCGGAAGGGTCGGAGGTCGGCCTGGTGCCGCCGACCACGTCCTCGACGGGCACGGCATAAGCCGGCACCACCCGTTTCGGCTCCCAGACCAGGACGGCGCGGGAGCTGTCGACGATGGTCTCGCCATCGATCTTCGCGCGCACGCGTTTGCGCGTCGGCTGGACGCGCAGCTCCCCGAGACTCCGCATGAAGAGTGAGCCCATGTCGACGGCCATCGTTCGTCCTCCCGCTGTCCGCCGAGGGTAACCCCGCACCGGCAGCGGACGCAACGGATGCCCGTCAGTCGAAGGGAGCCAACCGCGGGAGGGGCACGCCCGACTCGCCGGTCCGGGCTGACGCGCCGTCGTTCACTGTCATTCGAGGCCGCCGAAGAATGCGCGGATGCCGGCAGCGGTCGCGTCCAGCTGCTCGAGGCCGGGAAAATGCCCTCCGACCGGCACGCGTATGAACTCGCGCAAGTCGTCGACCGTCCGTTCGGTCAACGACTGCGGGAACCCGCGCAGTCCCGGCTCGTTGCTGAGCCGGACTGACAGTGGCACGGGCACCCGCGGGCGGGGCGGGCTGGCGCTCCAGTCGTAGTACTGGCGAAACGACGAGCCGATCGTCCCGGTCACCCAGTAGAGCGTGGCGATGGTCAGAAGGTCGTCGGGATCGATCAGCTGCTCGAGATCCCCGTCGACCCAGTCGTGCCACTTGTCGATGATCCACGCCAGCAGGCCGGCGGGGGAATCGGCCAACGCGGCGGCGATCGTGTCGGGCCGCGTGGACATGATGGCGCTGTACCCGCCATCCGTCTCGTCGTAGGCGTCCTCGCCCTCGACGAAGGCCTGCTCCTCGGCGGACAGGTCGGCAAGATCCGCGGGGAAGGGCGGATGGAACATCTGCAGTCCGATCACCGCCTCGGGATGATCGTGGGCGAGCCACACGGCGACACCCCCGCCGATGTCTCCCCCGTACGCCCCGTATCGCCCGACACCGAGGCCCTCGGTCACGGCCCGGTGGATGTCGGCCGCCATCGCGCGCCTGGTGACGGGTGGCTCAGGCAGCTCCGAGAACACGAAACCGGGCAGCGACGGGATGATCACGTCGAACTGCGGGCCGCCGTCCACGCCAGTGGCGAGCAGCCGGCCGAGGGGGATGTACTCGGCAAATGCGCTGGGCCATCCGTGCAGGAGAAGAAGGGGGGTGGCCGGGCGTTCCGCGTCGGCGGGGCGGATGCGAGCCAGGTGCAGGCGACGCCCGCCGACGTCGACCGAGTACTGCTCCACCTCGTTGAGGGCTCGCTCACGCTGGCGCCAGTCGAACTCGTTCGCCCAGCGCTCGACCCAGCGCCGCAGCAGCGGTGCGCCGACGCCACCCACCCACTGCCCGTCCCCCTCGGGACGCGAGTAGCGCGTGCGTCGCAACCTCGCGATGAGGTCGGTCAGTACCTCGTCGGACACCTCGATGCGGAACGACTGAGCATCCATCGCCCCACCGTATCCGTTCCCCTGTTCTCCCTGTCCGTTGGGCGGTAGATGCGCTCGAATCGGGCCCGACACGACATGTACTGCCCAGCGGAGGGAATGAACCAGGACTCGGCGTTCTTGTGAATCTCTGAGAGTTCGTACAGGAGCACAGGAGGAAGCGCCATGCCGATCGAAGGCGAGTACGTGAAGGGTCCGGTCCAGCACGCCAACGCGCAGGTGGAGCGTTTCGAGGCGTCCGACGGTGCCGAGGGAAACACGATGCGCGGCAAGCCGATCATCGTCCTCACCTCCCGCGGTGCCCGGTCGGGCAACGTGCGGAAGACGCCGCTCATGCGCGTCGAGCACGACGGCGAGTACGCCGTCGTCGCCTCCCTCGGCGGCGCCGAGAAGAACCCCGTCTGGTACCACAACCTCGTGGCCGACCCGCACGTCGAACTTCAGGACGGCGACCGCAAGCACGACTATGTGGCCCGTGAGGTCGTCGGCGACGAGCGCGAGACGTGGTGGGAGCGGTCGGTGCAGGCGTGGCCCGACTACGCCAGCTACCAGACCAAGACGAGCCGGACGATTCCGGTGTTCGTGCTCACGCGCCTTCCGTAGTCGACTCGAGAGCGTCGACGAGGGCCGCCTGCAGCCAGCCGAGCCAGTCGTAGAGCGGAACGAGCGTCGCCATCTCGTCGTCGAGCTCGAAGCCTCCGTCGTCGGCGTCGATGCCCAGCCGCTCGGCGAGTACGAGGCGCACGTCGGTCAGATGGGTCATCCAGGCCCAGATTTCGTGGTCATCGAGCTCGATGCGCACCGGCTCGCCCTCCGCGAGATCGCCTCCGGATGCGCCGGACATCACGGTCCTCGCGGCCCCCGCCTTTCCCTCCGCCAGGCCGGCTCGCTCGAACCGATCGAACTCCGCTGAGGCAGCCGCGTCATCACGGTAGGCGGGTGGGAAGAGGCGATCGAAGGCCGGGTCGTCGACGGCCTCGGTGACCAGCTGCTCGATCTGCTCGGCGAGATCGGCGAGCATGCGCGCCTCGTCGGGTTCGAGCGTGAGTTGCACGCGCCCCGCATCCGTCACCTCGACGGCGGTCATGCGTCCGCCCGGGTGATCGATGCTCGCAGCCCGTAGCCGTGCATGGCGCTGACGTGCCGTTCCATCGCCTCCCGGTTGCCGCTCGCGACGACCGCCCTGCCCTCGTTGTGCACGAGCAGCATGAGCCGGTCGGCCTCTTCACGAGGAAGCCCGAAGTAGCTGCGGAACACGAACGAGACGTAGTTCATCAGGTTGACGGGGTCGTTCCACACGACCGTCAGCCACGGCGTCGAGAACTGCTCCAGACCGCGCGTATCCAACGACCCGTCAGTGCGGGTGTCTGCGCTCTCGAGGGTGGATGACACCCGTCCAGCGTCGCACGAACCGCCGACTCATGCACGCCGCGTTCACCCGCTGTGCAGATGAAGTGGCTACGGTCGTCGTGTGGGGATGAACAGCAGCGCACTCGCGGCCCGGGGAAGCCGTCGGACCACCCTTCGCGGGGTGCTGGGTTCGCGCCGCGCACTCATAACGACCTTCATCGCCCTGCACGCGGTCTTCCTCATCGCGCTGGCACCGGTCATGGTAGCCGGAGCGGCCCTCGGCGACCTGCCGCTCTATCGCCACTGGGCGCTCGAAGCCTTGCAGGGCAACAGCTGGGCGGGCATCGACCGGCCGTGGGTGTATCCGATCGGCGCCCTCGTGCCCGTCGTGCTGCCCGCCATCCTCGGTGCAGCCCCCTACCAGTTCGTCTGGTTCCTGCTGCTGACGGCCGCCAACGGGGTCTCCCTCTGGATCCTGACGGATGGCGGTCGCCGCCGTTCCGCCTACCCGGCGGCCTGGTGGTGGATGGCGATCCTGCTCATCCTGAGCCCGGTCGCGCTGTTGCGACTCGAGGCGTTCACCAGTCCACTCGTCATCGTGGCGCTCGTGCTCATCTCAGCGCGACCGGCGCTTGCGAGCGTGCTGCTCACGTTCGCCGCCTGGATCAAGGTCTGGCCCGCCGCCGTCATCCTCTCGGCCGTCATCGTGTCGACCCGACGACGGGTGATCGCCATCACGGCCGCGGTCGTGAGCGTCGGCATCGTCGGAGCGGCGCTGCTCGCGGGCTCGGGATCCCACGTGCTGAGCTTCCTGACCGAGCAGGACTCCCGCGGCCTGCAGCTCGAGTCGCCTCTCAGCACGCCCTGGCTGTGGATGGCGATCCAGCACGTCCCCGGCGCCGAGATCTACCAGAACTGGGCACTCGAGACGCGCGAGGTCGCCGGCCCGGGCGACACCTGGATGATCGAGAACGCCAGCGTGCTGATGGTCATCGCGGTCGTCGTGATCGCCGGCCTCCTGATCTGGGCGCACGCGCAGGCACCGACCCGCTCCGCCCACTTGCTGCTCGTCGGCGCGCTCGCGCTCACCACCGCTTTCGTGGTGTTCAACAAGGTGGGCTCACCGCAGTACATGCTGTGGCTGGCACCGATCGTCGTCGGAGGACTGGCGAACGGATGGCGGACGTGGCGCCTTCCGGCCACGCTCATGGCCATCATCGCCGTGGCGACGACGGTCGTCTTCCCCTTGTTCTACATGCCCCTCATCGCGGGCGATCCCGCCGCGGCGACCGTGCTGGGCATCCGCAACCTCCTGCTGGTCGTGCTGCTCGGGTGGGCCGTGTGGGAGATCGTGCGCGTGGCCGTCACCGCGCCCGCTCTGGCGGCGCGTCCGACGACGCGTTCGATCCCCCTGCCGGTCGAGTAGCGCAGACGCGCCAGCGGCTCCGCGTATCGAGACCCTCGCACGTACGAGTGGGTTTCGATACGCGTGCTCCCCAGTCGCTCGCTACTCAACCAGCGGTGGGCCGTCAGCGGCGGACGGATGCCGTGACCGTGTAGGTGCGGTCGCGGGTGATCTGGCGGGTCGGGCCGACGATACGCTGCAGCGCCGGGCGATAGCCGAGATGCGAGTTCCACACCGCCCAGAGCTCGCCGCCGGGCGCCAGAACACGGGCGCCATCCGTGAACAGCTTCAGGGCGATGCCGGTGTGCACGGTGGAGCCGATGTGGAACGGCGGGTTCAGGACGATGAGGGATGAACTGCCGTCGGGCTGCGAGGACAGCGCGTCGTCGCGGATGACCCTCACACGGTCGGTTACGCCGTTGACCTCGGCGGTCGCCGACGCCGACGCGACCGCGGCCGCCGATTGATCGCTCGCGATCACGGTCAGTCCGGGCCGGCGACGCGCGAGTTCGACCGCGATCACGCCGGTGCCGCAGCCGAGGTCGATCGCCTCGGTTGCCTCGGGCAGAGCGGCGTCGAGCTGGTCGAGCAGCAGCCGTGTACCACCGTCGACGGCGGCCCCGCCGAACGCGGCTGCGTGCGCGACCACGTCGAGGTCGAGCGCGTCATCGTGGCGACGCTTCGGCCACACGCTCCGGCCAGGGGGACGGGGCCCGCTCGCGATGAGTCCGCGTGCCTTCGACCGAGCCCGCGTCACGTCCAGCTGCCCGAAGTGTCGCAGCAGCACGTCGTTCATGGCCGTCGTCATGTGCTTCACCCGCCCGCCTGCAACGACGACCGCACCAGCGTCGGCGTGGAGCGCTATCGCCTCGGCGATCTCGTCGAGGGCGTCCAGTCCGCGCGGCAACGCCAGCAGCACCACGCGTGCGCCGGACAGCAGCTCCGCGTCGAGGCCGCGGGACGCGAAGCGGCCGACGAGTCCTACCCGCTCGGCGTTCGCCGCGAGCGCCAACTCGCCCGACAGCGCGTCCTGGTGCGTCCGGATGCCGCGGGCCCCGAGATCCGCCGCGCCGAGGGTCAGCGCGCCGTAGTGGTCGCCGATCACGACGACCGTGCCAGGCGGAGCCGACCGGATCGCCTCGTTCGCCTCGTCGAGGATCAGCCGGTCGGCGGCATCCGTCGCGAACAGATTCTCGGCCTCGACGTCGGGCCAGCGCCGCAGCGCAGCGAAGTCGAGACCCATGCCTCGATCGTAGGTGTGAACGCTACGACGGATCGCGCTCGAGCGGCCGCCAGACCACCAGCTGGTTCGCGCGACGCACCCGGGTGCCGGCCTTGACCGAGATGATCTCGCCCGCACTGCCGGCCGCGAACACCCGGCGGCCGGGACGGTTGACGAGCTCGTCGGCGAGCGCACCCTCGAGCTCCCGCACGCGACGGGAGAGGTCGCTCACCTGGTTCTCGAGATCGAGGATGCGGCGGATGCCCTCCAGGCTCACGCCCTCGCCGCCGAGCCGGGCGATCTCGCGCAGTTGGACGACGTCGCGCATGGAGTAACGCCGGGACTTGCCCGCCGTGCGGGACGGGGAGACGAGACCCAGCCGGTCGTACTGCCGCAGCGTCTGCGGATGCATTCCCGCGAGCTCGGCGGCGACCGAGATGACGAACAGCGGGCTGTGCTCGTCCATCACGGTCAGCCTCGCGCTCGGGAGAGCAGGTCGGCGCGGGGGTTCTCGTCCGGAAGCGCGGCCTTGAGCGCCTCGACGGCGGCCTCCGCGTCCTTCGTCAGGTGCGACGGCACGGCCACCTGCACGACGGCCAGCAGGTCGCCCGTTCCCTTCGTGGTCTCGACGCCGCGGCCCTTGACGCGCAGGACGCGACCGCTGGGCGTGCCGGGCTGAACCCGGAGCTTCACGGTGTCGCCGCCGAGGGTGGGGACCTCGATGGTCGCGCCGAGCGCCGCCTCGACGAAGGTGACCGGTACGTTGACGCGCAGGTTGAGGCCGTCGCGCTCGAAGACGGGGTGCTTGCGCACGGCGACGGTGAGGATGAGGTCCCCAGCCGCCCCGCCATCGGGCGAGGGCTGTCCCTTGCCGCGCAGGCGGATCTTCTGGCCATCCGTCACGCCTGCCGGGATCTTGACCTTGATCTCCCGCCCCTCGCTGGTCGCGAGGGTGATGGTCTCGCCGCGCACGGCGGTGACGAAGTCGAGAGTGGTCGACGCGGTGACGTCACGGCCGGGCGTCGGCCCGCCGAAACCCCGGTATCCGCCGGTCGACTGGCCGAACCGCCCGCCGCCGAACAGCCCGCCGAGCAGGTCGTCGTACTCGCCGCCCTGCTGGTAGGTCGTGTACTGCGGCTGCGGACCGCGCCCACCCTGACCGAACATGCCGCCGAAGACATCCTCGAAGCCGCCGGCCTGGCCGCCGCCGCCCGCCGTGAAGCGCGCACCGCCGCCCATCGCGCGGACGGCGTCGTACTCCTTGCGCTGCTCGGGGTCGGAGAGCACCGAGTTGGCCTCGCTGATCTCCTTGAACTTGGCCTCCGCGGCCGCGTCCCCGGGGTTCGAGTCGGGGTGGTACTGGCGCGCGAGCTTGCGGTACGTCTTCTTCAGGTCAGCCTGCGAGACGTCCTTCGAGACGCCGAGCACCTTGTAGAAGTCCTTGTCGAACCAATCCTGGCTTGCCAATCAGGGCTCCTATCAGGCCGGCGTCTGAACGACGACCTTGGCCGCGCGCAGCATGTGGGACCCCAGGTAGTAGCCGGTCTCCACGACGTCGCCGACGGTGTCGGTCTCCACGTCGGGGCTCGGCTGCTGGAAGATCGCCTCGTGCACGCTCGGGTCGAACAGGTCGCCGGGCTTGCCGAACGGCGTGAGTCCGAGACGCTCGACGGATGCGCGAAGCTTGGATGCGATGGTGGTGAAGGGCGAGTCGCCCTCCAGGTCGCCGTGCTTCTCGGCCCGATCGAGGTCGTCGAGCACCGGAAGCAGCACCTTGACCGCCTCGCCCATGGCCCGCTCGCGCTCCACGACCGTGTTGGCCTCGGTGCGCTTGCGGTAGTTGGCGTACTCGGCCGTCACGCGCTTGAGGTCGCCCAGGTGCTGCGCGGCGAGATCCTCGGCGCTGGACTGGCCGGACAGGAAGCTGAGGTCGGCATCGGAGAGGCTGGTCTCGACATCCGGCCCCTCGAAGCCGTCGGCCTCTGCGCCGTCAACGGGCGAGTCGGTGGCAGCGGCCTCGGGGGCGCCGTTCTCGGGCGCCCCCTCGGTCGGGACCGACTCCGGATCTTCGGGGTTCTGGTCCTGGTTTGCCATGCGTCGCTACCTCGCCTGTCCTGAGCCCGCCTGCGGGTCCTCGTCGTCCACGACCTCGGCGTCTACCACGTCCTCATCGGAGGATGCGGGCTCCTCGCCGGCCGGAGCGTCCTGTGCGCCACCGGCTGCTGCGGCATCCGCAGCCTGGCTCTGAGCATAGATGGCCTCGCCCAGCTTGCCCTGCGACGCGTTGAGCTTGTCGAACGCGGACTTCACAGCATCGTCGTCGTCACCGGCGAGTGCGCTCTTCAGTCCGTCGACGTCGCCCTGCACCTCGGTCTTGACCTCGGCGGGCAGCTTGTCGTCGTTCTCGCGGATGAGCTTCTCGATCGAGTAGACCAGCTGCTCGGCGGAGTTGCGGGTCTCGGCGGACTCGCGGCGCTTCTTGTCGTCGGCCGCGTTCTCCTCGGCCTCGCGAACCATGCGCTCGATGTCCTCCTTGGGGAGGCTCGAGCCGCCCGTGATGGTCATCGACTGCTCCTTGCCGGTGCCCTTGTCCTTCGCAGACACGTGCACGATGCCGTTGGCGTCGATGTCGAAGGTCACCTCGACCTGCGGGATGCCGCGGGGGGCCGGCGCGATGCCGGTGAGCTCGAAGGTGCCGAGCGGCTTGTTGTCGCGGGTGAACTCGCGCTCGCCCTGGAAGACCTGAATGGCGACGGACGGCTGGTTGTCGTCCGCCGTGGTGAAGGTCTCGCTGCGCTTGGTCGGGATGGCCGTATTGCGCTCGATGAGCTTGGTCATGATGCCGCCCTTGGTCTCGATGCCGAGGCTGAGGGGGGTGACGTCGATGAGCAGCACGTCCTTGCGCTCGCCCTTCAGCACGCCGGCCTGCAGCGCGGCGCCGACGGCGACGACCTCATCGGGGTTCACGCCCTTGTTGGGCTCCTGACCGGTCTCCTGCTTCACGAGCTCCGAGACGGCGGGCATGCGCGTCGATCCACCGACGAGCACGACGTGCGCGATGTCGGAGACGTTGATGCCGGCTTCCTTGATGACGTCCTGGAACGGCTTCTTGGTGCGGTCGAGCAGGTCGCTCGTCATGTTCTCGAACTGGGCGCGCGTGAGGGTTTCGTCGAGGTTGGCCGGCCCGTTCTCGGTGAGCGAGAGGTAGGGCAGCTGGATGCTCGTGGACATGGAGCTCGAGAGCTCCTTCTTCGCCTGCTCGGCCGCCTCCTTGAGGCGCTGCTTCGCGATCTTATCGTTCGAGACGTCGACGCCGGTGGTCTCCTTGAACTGCTTGATCAGCCAGTCCACGACGCGCTGGTCCCAGTCGTCTCCACCGAGGCGGTTGTCGCCCGCCGTGGAACGCACCTGGATGGTCGAGAAGTCGTCGTCCTTTCCCACCTCGAGGAGGGAGACGTCGAAGGTTCCGCCACCGAGGTCGAAGACGAGGATGAGCTCGTCCTCCTTGCCGCGGTCGAGGCCGTACGCCAGAGCGGCGGCAGTCGGCTCGTTGATGATGCGCAGCACGTTGAGGCCCGCGATCTCGCCGGCCTCCTTGGTGGCCTGACGCTCGGCGTCGTTGAAGTACGCCGGGACGGTGATGACGGCATCCGTCACCGTGTCGCCGAGGTACTGCTCGGCGTCGCGCTTGAGCTTGCTCAGGATGCGCGCCGAGATCTCCTGCGGCGTGTACTTCTTGCCGTCGATGTCGGTCTTCCAGTCGGTGCCCATGTGGCGCTTGACGGAGGAGATGGTCCGGTCGACGTTGGTCACGGCCTGGCGCTTGGCGGTCTCGCCGACCAGCACCTCGCCGTCCTTCGTGTACGCGACCACCGACGGGGTAGTGCGAAAGCCCTCGGCGTTGGCGATGACCTTGGGCTCTCCGCCCTCGAGGACGCTGACGACGGAGTTGGTGGTTCCGAGGTCGATACCTACTGCACGTGACATGGGTTTCTCCTTCTGTGCCGCTCGCTGCGGCGCCGCTGGTGGCTTCTCCGCCCACGCAGACCGGATACGGGTTCGGTGGGGAGTCTGTTCAGAGACTTGAGTCTTCTGCACTCAAGTATGTCATCGACAGCCGAGGACGTCAATGCGAGTTGAGTGAGGGCGACTCAAGTCGCCTCCGACGATCGGTCAGAGCGCGCTCGAGCGCGCGCCAGACGCACGGAAAAGGCCGCCGGGCGGCGCGATAGCGCCCGGCGGCCTTCAGCGGAGGCGGTGAGCTGTTAGCTCTGCTGACCGTCCGAGGTGGCGTCGTCAGCACCCTCGCCGAAGACCTGCTCGGTCGCGTTCCCCTCATCCGCCTCTTCGGGGCTGTCGAGATCGGGCTCTCCGCCCTGTGGTGTCGGAGTGTATCCCCCCGGCGTGCTCTCGCTCATCATCATTCCTCTCGTCGGGCCGCGCCGTCGCGGCGGTCGCGCCTACGACGCTATCCAAAGCGGAGCGTTGGATGCACGGGCTTGACGGATGGCGGGTGTCGCGCCCGCAGGGCAGAATGGACGGGCGCGGATGTGACTCGAGCGTGAGAGAAGGTGGAAGCGATGGAGACGATCCTCTGGTCGATCCTGGGTCTGATCGGACTGGTCGGCGGCGTGGGCTTGGTCGCCGCACTGGTCGCGCTCATCCGTCCCGGCAACTGAGCGAGACAACGGGGGCCTCCCACGAGCAGCCCCCCGACATTTCGGAATCTCCCGCCGCCGCGCCGATGGGGGGCGCGTCGGATTCTCCGGCTGCATCTCCCGCGGGGCGCTCCCCGCGGCGGGCCCCCGCGCCACTGTCGGGAATCGTCGTCATCGGCGCCAGCGCCGCCCTCTGGTGGCCGGCATTCACCCTGGGGGCCTGGGGCACGCTGTTCTTCGACCAGTTGCTCACGGTGTGGGTGATCGCGACGGCGGCACTGGTCATCGTGCTCGTCCAACCGCGCGGGTTCCGGCACCGCATCCGCACGGCGCTCGCGCTGGCGGTTCCCTCGATCTGGCTCGTCCTCGGGTTCGCTCTGAACGAGGCTACCGACGACGTGCTCGTCATCCTGGTCGACGCCGTCGGCATTGCCAGTGCGATCATCGGCATCCCGTTCACCATCTGGGTGCTCGTGCGCATCCTCTGGCCGGACTTCGGTGCCGGAGTGACCCGCTCGAGGCGGGCGATACTCCTCATCGCCGTCGCCGTCATCACGATCGGCTGCTACCTGCTCGGCGTCTATCAGGCGTCGTTCCTGACCTGCGAGGACTTCGAGATCTCGGGCAACTCCGACCCGCCGGGTTGCGTGCACGCTCCGGCGAACTGATCGCTCTCGGCTCTGATGGCGGTGCAGAAGCGGCCGATCAGTTCTGCTATCAGGGCAGAGTCGCCGCTACAGCGACGATGTGGCCGCCTCGCACGCTGACTTCCGCTCGATCGGGTGCACCGTCCAGCACCGACCATGGGGAGGCGTCGATGTCGGATCCCCCGAGCGCGCACGCGAGAAGCGCCAGAGGGGTGAGCACGCGAGCTGCGCCGGTGGGCCGCCGCATGTCGACAATGAGCGCTCGCCCACCGGGGCGGAGAGCGGCACGTGCAGCGCGCCAGGCGGCGGGCCAGTCGTCGATGACGCTGAGCGCGTAGGTCGCCACCACGGCGTCGAAGGCTCCTCCGCCCGCATCGGCCAGGACGTCGGCGTAATGCATGGTCTCCGCATCCGCCTTCACCAATCGCACCCGGGACTCGCGCGCTGAACTCACGCGGCGGCGGGCGGCGGCGAGCATCTGGGGGCTCCGATCGACCCCGATGACCCGGCCGCTCGGGCCGACGGCGTCCAGCAGTCCGGCGAAGTTCAGCCCGGTCCCGCAGCCGAGGTCGAGAACGGTGTCACCCGGTCGAAGGCCCAGCAGTGCGAGGCCGGCACGGCGCCCCGCACCATAGACGGGCCATTCACCCGAGAGCACGTCGTAAGCCCGTGCGATGGCGGCGTACCGTCTCGACGACACGTGTTCTCCCGCCCTCCCCGCCTAGGCAGCGCCTACTCTCGTTGCATGGGAAGAATAGCCGAGTGAGACGATCGCATGATGCGCTACGCGGCCCCGAGCCGTCGGCGCTGAGCGCTGAGCAAGCCGCATCCGCTCCTCCCTGGGATCTCGTGGTGATCGGCGGCGGCACGGCGGGCCTGGTCGCCTCGCGAGCGGCCGGCGGATTCGGCGCCCGGGTGCTCATGATCGAGCGCGGGCGCTACGGCGGCGAGTGCCTGTGGACCGGATGCGTGCCGTCCAAGGCCCTGCTCGCCGCGGCGCACGCGGCGCATGACGCCCGCTCGTCGACCGGGCTCGGGGTGACCGCGAGCGTCACGGTGGACTTCCCCCAGGTTCTACAGCACCTGCTCGAGGCGATCGAGGAGATCCAGCCGGCGGACGATCCCGCCGCCGCCCACGCGGAGGGCGTGCGCACCCTCGATGGCAGTGCCCGATTCGTCGGGTCGCGGGAACTGGTCGTCGCCGGGCATCGGGTGAGATTCCGCAGTGCCGTCATCGCCACCGGCGGCACCGCCGTCATCCCGACATTCCGGCATCGAGAATGTCGAGGCGCTGACCTCGGAAACCTTCTGGTCGCCGCGCGCCCTGCCCGACCGCTTGCTGGTCATCGGCGGCGGCGCGGTGGGGTGCGAGCTCGGCCAGGCGATGGCGCGACTCGGCTCGAAGGTCACCCTCGTGCACCGAGGCAGCCGCCTCGCGCCGCGAGAGAGTCGGCGTGCCAGTGCGTTGCTGCGCGCGACCTTGGAGGCCGATGACGTCGATGTTCGGTTGAATACCTCAGTCGAGCGATTCGTGTCCGCGACCGAGGCTCGACTGAGTGACGCAACATCGCTCGCGGTCGATCGCGTGCTCGTCGCCGTCGGCAAGCGGCCGGCGACCGCGGGTCTCGGGCTGGCCGAAGCAGGTGTGACAACGGATGAGCGCAGCCGGGTGTTGGTGGATTCGTCGCTACGCACCTCCAACCCGGCCATCTGGGCGGCCGGCGATGTCACGCCGCTGCCGCACTTCACCCACGTGGCCGGCGTGTTCGGCAGCCTCGCCGGCACCAACGCCGTGCTGGGGCTGCGCCGAAGCGGCGACGGAGCGAGCATTCCTCGCGTGCTGTACACGCAGCCGGAGATCGCGAGCGTCGGCGTGAGCCCTGACGACCCCGAGGCCGAGGGATGCACGGTGCTCGCGATCGACCACGAGCATCTGGACCGAGCGGTGGCGGAGGGGCGCACCAGCGGGTTCAGCGAACTGGTCCTCGACGGCCGCGGCCGGGTGCGCGGGGCATCCGTCGTCAGTCCCCGAGCGGGCGAGACCATCGCCGAGCTGACCGTGGCGATCACTACCGGTGTGAGCGCATCGACGCTCGGCGGCATCATGCACGCCTATCCGGGTTACAGCGACGGCGTCTACAACACTTCGATCCGTCAGCTTCAGCGAGAGTTCTCCGGGGGTGCGTGCGGGGCGGCCGTGCAACTGCTGCGGCGGGTCACGAGGGCCCGGCATCGCGCTCGCGAGCGGCTCGGGGGCGGGGCGGATGCTCCGCCTCGAGCGTGAGCGCGTGCTGCGAGAACTCCTCGAGTGCGTCGGGCAGTGGCTCGACGCCGAGTCCGGGACCGGCCGGAATGCGGATGCGGCCGTCCTGAAGCACGAACGGCTCAGTGATGTCCTGCGCGAAGAAGCGGGCTGACGCCGAGATGTCGCCGGGCAGCGTGAAGCCCGGCAGTCCAGCGAGGGCGGTGTTCGCGGCCCGACCGAGCCCGGTCTCGAGCATGCCGCCGCACCAGACCGGGACGCCCGCCTCGCGAGCGAGATCATGGATGCGCACCGCCGCCAAGTAGCCGCCCACCCGACCCGCCTTGATGTTGATGATCGCCGCCGCACCGCGCTCGATGGCGTCACGGGCGGCATCCGTCGACACGATGGACTCGTCCAGGCACATCGGCGTGCGCATCCGCCGCGCCAGCAGGGCATGCTCGCGGATGTCGTCCTCGCCCAGCGGTTGCTCGATCAGCAGCAGGTCGTAGGCGTCGAGCAGGCGCAGGTGCTCGGCGTCCGCGAGCGTGTACGCCGTGTTCGCGTCGACCTGCAACGGGATGTCGCCGAACCGGTCGCGCACTGCGCGGACGGGTTCGACATCCCACCCCGGCCGGATCTTGAGCTTGATGCGTACGTAGCCCTGATCGAGGTAGTCGCCGACGCTTCCGAGCAGGGCGTCGATCGAGTCGTGGATGCCGACCGAGACCCCGGAGGGGACGCTCGCGGTCGTCGCGCCCAGCCGCTCACCGAACGAGACGCCGGCGAGGCGCAGTTCCGCATCCAGCAGTGCCATCTCGAGGGCGGCCTTCGCCATCCGATGCCCGAGGATGTGCCGCACCGACTCGGCGAACCCGTCGGCCGTCACCGCCTCGCGAGCCTGCGCCGCGAACACGGCGGGAACGAGGTAGCGCCGGAGCACCTCCCGTGCGCTGTCGAGGTATTCCGAGGAGTAGACGAGATCGGTGAGCGCCACGCACTCGCCCCATCCGTCGACCTCGCGCCCGTCGGTCTCGGCGAGAACGCGCACGAGCAGCGGGAAGCGCTCGGTCTGGGTGCTGAAGGAGGTCGTGAACGGCGTCACCAGCGGCATCCGCAGGGTGAGGAGCTCGACGGCGCGGACCCTCATGAGCGCTCCCGATCCAGCACGTAGGCGCCGTCGGCGAAGTCGACCACCGTCCAGCCGGTCGAGAGGAGCGGACCAAGCTGATCGCGGAGCGCCAGCCGGGCGGATCGCGCAGCCGACGGATCGTCGACGCGGAGCGTTTCCACGTCGGCCGGCACCGGAATCATCCGCGGCTCCCGGGCCGGCGCCGGCGGCAGGTCGGCAGGACGGGACAGGTCCCACTCCACGAACAGCCGGTCGCTCGGCTCGCCGCGATTGAGTCCGTCGGTCATGGGTCCGTACAGGTCGGGCAGGTACTCGATCACCCGCACCCCGAGGCGGCGGATGTTGAAGTGCGCGTTGCGGGCGATCAGCGGATCGAAGGTCCACGTCATGCGCGTCACTCCTCGGCCGAGCGTCCACTCGCGCTGGTGTTCCTTGAGCGCCCGCCCCACTCCCGATCCCGCAGAACCGGGAAGCACACCGGCGATGTGGGAGTGCAGGGCACTCTCGTCCGGGGCGTGGAAGAAGCCGACGCAGATGCCGATCATCCGGTCGCCGTCGAAGGCGCCGGCCACGTAGTTGTCGGTGTGGGCGAGGGCGACGAGCAGCCCCGGTTCCATTGGCGCGACATCCGTGCGCCACACCGCCGCCATCACCCGGCTCGCGTCGGCCATCTCGGCCGCCGTGTGCAACTCGCGGATCGCAACGCCCATGCGCCAGAGTCTGGCACGGATGCCGACACCCCCGGTCGGCGCATACTGGGCGGGCACTTACACGTCAGTAAGCTGGGGAGCCAATGCTTCGGGGGTTCCCGTCGGGGCACTATCGTTTAGCGACACGATGAGCGGTGCCGCGAGCCACGACAGCGGTGAAGTCCATCGTGAGGAAGGGGAGCGCGTGGTCCAGCAGACTGACGCCGCACCGCGTGTGGTCGCGGCCGCCGACCGCGTCCAGCGCCCGCAGGCGCGCACGCTCGAGAGGCGCGAGGCGGTGCTCGAGGCTGCGATGCAGGTCTTCGGGGCGCGTGGATACAACAAGGGCGCCCTCGCCGAGGTGGCCCAGCAGGCCGGCATGACCCATGCCGGGGTGCTCCATCACTTCGGCACGAAAGAGGGACTGCTCATCGCGGTCCTGAAGTACCGCGACGGACAGGCGGTCGCGGGCGTGGCCGGCCGGCCGCAGGCTGAGGGCCCGTCATTCCTCGGACACCTCATCGACACCGTGGCCGAGAACACCAGCCGGCCCGGCGTCGTCCAGACCTACGCCGTGCTCTCCGCGGAATCCGTTACAGAAGGGCATCCGGCCCAGCAGTACTTCCGCGACCGCATCACCGTGCTGCGGGAGAAGATCGCGGACGTGCTCGACGAGGTGACGGATGGGCGCGCCTCGCGAGAAGACGTGATGGACGCCGCCTCCACCCTCATCGCGGTGATGGACGGCCTCCAGGTGCAGTGGCTGCTCGACCCCGACGCCGTGGATATGCCGCGGGTCGTCACCAAGACCTTGGACGAGCTCGTCGACCGCCTGATCTCGGGCGTCCCGCCGGCGAGCGCGGTCGAGCGCGCGGCCCACGTGGCTGACCGCTGATCGAGTAGCGCAGCCTCGCCGCGGCGTCCGCGTACCGAGACGCCTCAGCTGATGCGCTCCTGTCGTGCCTTCACCGGGATGAGCAGCGCCAGTCCGACTGCGAGGACGAGCACGAGGCCGAGGATGCCCCAGTACTGGGCTCCGCCGATGGTGATGAACAGGCTCCACATCGTGGGGGCGATGAAGGTCGCCGCCCGTCCGGTGGTCGCGTAGAGGCCGAAGACCTCGCCCTCTCGCCCGGGCGGGATCAGCCGGGCCAGGAACGTTCGACTGGCCGACTGCGCCGGACCCACGAACAGGCACAGCAGCAGTCCGAAGATCCAGAACACCGTCGTCCCGCCGGCGTGGAGGATGAACACCAGCGACCCGGCGATCACCAAGCCGATGAGAGAGGTGAGGATGACGGGCTTCGGCCCGAGCCGGTCATCGAGCACACCGACGCTGATGGTCGAGATGCCCGCGACCACGTTGGCGGCAATCGCGAAGACGATCACGTCGCCGGGCGAGAATCCGAAGGTTCCCGCGGCCAGCACCCCGCCGAAGGTGAAGACGCCCGTCAGCCCGTCCCGGAACACCGCGCTCGCCAGGAGGAAGTACACGGTCTGTCTGCTGGTCTTCCACAGGCGGGCGACATCCCGCCCCAGAATCGCGTACGACTGGAAGAACCCGACGCGGCGCTTCTCGTCCTGCGGGGTGATGCGATGCTCCGGCACGGCGAACAGCACGGGTAGGGCGAACAGCGCGAACCACACCGCCGCGATCACCATCGAGACGCGGACGGCCAGGCCGTTCTCGCCGGTCACGCCAAACAGCCCGACCTCCGGCTTGATGAAGCCGAAGTAGACGATGAGCAGCAGCACGATGCCGCCGATGTAGCCCATTCCCCATCCGAAGCCGCTCACCCGTCCGACCGATCGAGGGGTCGACACCTGCGCGAGCATGGCGTTGTAGTTCACGCCGGCGACCTCGAAGAACACCGTCCCGACGGCGAGCAGTAGCAACCCGAGCACGAGGAACTCGGGTGCCGCCTGCACGAAGTACATCAGCCCCAGGCACACCACGACGACGGCCGTGTTGATGGCGAGCCAGAGCTTGCGTCGTCCGGATGAGTCGCTGCGTTGACCGGTGACGGGTGCGATGAGGAGCACGACGATGCCGGCGAGGCCGAGCGCCCAGCCGAGCTGTGCAGACGGATCCACCCCGCCGTTGTCGAAGGACTTGCCCGTGATGTAGACGGTGAACACGAAGGTCGTTGCGACGGCGTTGAACGCGCTCGAGCCCCAGTCCCAGAGCCCCCAGGCGAGCACCTGTCCGGTCCGGGTCGTGGTGGGCGTGTCGGCGTCGACGGTCGTCATGCGATCAGGCTAATGCTCCGCGGCGAACATTCTCCGCGACGGATGTCCGGCCCTCGCGTCTTCCTCACGTCCATGCGAGACTGCTTTGACCGATGCGAGGGAGTCGAGAGTGTCAGAGCGCAGGGCGAGAGCTCGCGGAATGCGTGCCACCTTTGCGGCAATCTGCGCCGTTGCCATGCTTGCAGGCGGCCTCTTCGTATCCGGCTCAGCAACCGCTGATCCCGCGGAGATGTTCCAATCGGTGCCGTCGGGTCGGTATCCCATTGATCTCGACACCAGCCCCGATGGCGCCCATCTGGCGGTCATCTCGCGTGGAGACGGAGGCACCGCCGATCTTCGCATCTATGAGACGGTCGGCATGACGCAGGTGAGTCAGATCGATTTCGGACCGGCCGCCTCCTTCAATCCGACTGCGGTCGAATTCAGCCCCGATGGCGCCCAGTTGTGGGTCTCCTTCTACACGCCGGGCGAGGTTCGGGTATACGACGCTGCGGCGGTTATAGCCGGTACACCAACCGTCCCTGTGGTGCTCACGGGCGGCGGCGGGTTCGTGGACCTTGCAGCGGGGGCGGCAGGACGCTACATGTACGCCGCCACGTTGTTCAATCCGCAGTACCAGTTCTCGATCGCGAACCCGGCTGCTACTCCTCGGACCTTCTCAGCCCCGAGCGGCTCCCGCGGGGTCGCGTCGAACAGCGACGGTAGCCAGATCTTCTTCACCGTCGCCTCGAGAGCCGTTGACGGCGGCGGCGTGCTGGCGGTGTCGGTCGCGGCCGATGGCACGCTCACTCCCGATGCCACAGTGACGCCAACAGGCGATGTTCCGTGGGGTGTCGCTTTCAGTGCCGCCGAGGGACGCGTCGTGAGCAGCAATTCGGGAACGCCGACGTCCGTCAGCGGCTTCAATCCTGGCGACCCATCCTCCGTCCGGACGGTCGCCCTTCCCTGCGGGCCTCGTTTGCTCAACGCCTCTCCGTCGGGCACGCGAATCTTTGTTGCCTGCCTGACCGGAGGCATCGCGGTGGTCAACTACGTAACGAATTCGGTGCCACTCTTCGATGCCGGCGGCAACATCGAGTCCGTCGAGACCTACGGGCCGGTTGGAGGCGACTCGCAGCGCGTGTACGCGACGAGCGGCGCGACGGATGAGGTGCTGGTGTTCACCAAACCCACCATCGCGCCGATTCCGGCGCAGACCGTCCGTGAGGGTGGAAGCGTGACCTTCTCGACGACCGTCAAGGACTTCTGGCAGACGCTTCAGTGGCAGTCGAGCAGCGACGGCGGATCGACCTGGACGGACATCGCGGCCGCTGATCGGGAGTCTCTCACGGTGGACGCGCCTCTCAGTGCCAATGGCATGCAGTACCGACTCGTGGCACGGAGTGCCTTCTTCGATGACGTCGTCTCTAGTCCGATCGTGCTTACCGTCACCCCCACCCCGGTGCCGCCAATGCCCGCGAACCCCGCGCTCGCCGCCACCGGCGTGGAGCTCCCGTCAGGCATGTTGCTCGGGGTAGCACTGATGGTTCTCGGTTTCGCAGCAGTCACCATCCGCTCGCGACGACGCGCGAGCTGAGCCTCACCACAACTCGCCGACCAGCTCGGCGAAGAACGACTCCGGCTCGCGCGGCAACCCCCGTCGGGTGAACCACGCGCACACGTTCACGACGTCGCGGTGCAGGAAGTCCAGCCCACCCGGGTTGGCCGCGATGTCGACGAGCTGGGGCAAATCGATGACGACCACCCTCCCGTCGTGCACGAGCAGGTTGTAGGCCGAGAGGTCGCCGTGCGCGACGCCCGCGCGGGCGAACGACCGCATGATCTCGAACACCTGGCCGAAGAGGTCGTCGAGCTCCGCCCCTCGTGCCTTGGACTGCGCCAACCGAGGGGCCGCGACACGGCCGTCGCCGATGAACTCCATGAGGATCTCGGTCGCGCTCACCTGCACCGGGTAGGGAACGGGAACGCCGGCCGAGAACGCGCGGCAGAGCGCTTCGAACTCCGCGAACGCCCAACGGCCGGACGCGACGCCTCGGCCGTAGCTCGATCCCCGTGCCATCGCGCGCATGTCGCGGGTGTTCCGCAGGCGTCGGCCCTCCTGGTACTGGGCGGATCGGTGGAAGTCGCTGTTGTCGAGGCCGCGGTAGCGTTTGGCGGCCAGCAGCAGGCCGCGCTCGCCGGGCACGGCGCGCTCGATGAGGTGGACGTCGGCCTCCTTACCCGTCTTGACGACACCCAGTTCGGTGTCGAACGCGGCAGCGGACGTGACGAGCCAGGACGGATGCGGCATCGGCCCGCGTTCGGTGGGGGTGGTGGCCGGCCAGGTGGACCAGCGTTGGTTCTCGCCGGGCTCCGCGAGGCTGAACGTCTGCGCGCCGACGGATGCGAACGTCGGCGTGCCGACGGGTGTGCTGAATGACACGGGGATGATCTCCGATAAGTCGGAGGCCACCGGCCCGTCGAACGGGACGTTACGCGGCGACCTCGGATGAGAGGGATGAGGCAACGCAGAAGACGGCCATGGTCATCACTCCCCTCGACGAGATCGAAAACGCGCGTACAGCACGCACGTCCGGCCACTGTAGCGCGCGCCGGCATCCGTGTACAGATCGCAACCCCTCGGCGCACTCGGTCCCGGGGCGTAGCGTCGAGACATGACCGACACGATCGAACGCCAGTCCCACGCGCCCGCTGCATCCGGTGCCAAGCTCACGCGACGCCAGAACGCCGAGAAGGGCTTCAAGGCGACGAAGAAGCTCACCGACTCCCTGCAGGAGGTGCTCGTCGACCTCATCGAACTGCACCTTCAGGGCAAGCAGGCGCACTGGAACGTCGTGGGCAAGAACTTCCGCGACTTGCACCTGCAGCTCGACGAGATCATCGAGGCCGCCCGCGAGTTCAGCGACACAGTTGCCGAGCGGATGCGCGCGCTCCACGCAACGGTCGACGGTCGCAGCGACACCGTGGCCGCCACGACGACGCTTCCCGAGTTCCCTCAGGGCGAGGTCGATACGGCCGCGACGGTCGACCTCATCACCGCCCGCCTGGAGGCGACCGTCGGCACCATGCGCAAGGTGCACGACGATGTCGATGAGGAGGACCCGACCAGCGCCGACGTGCTCCACCAGATCATCGAGAAGCTCGAGCAGTACGCCTGGATGGTCTCGGCCGAGAACCGCACCGCGGCTAAGTCACGCTGACTGAACTGGGTACCTTCACGACGCTGCGTCCTACCGTGTGAAGGCATGCGTCCTACCGTGAAGGAATGCCTCCTACCGTGTGAAGGCAGCAGCTCGTGGCGCCCCGGATCGTCGGGGAATGTCCGACGCCGTCTCCTTCACAAGGGAGGACGGCTGCCTTCACACCGCACAGGCTGGGCGCGCGCTATGGCAGCGAGAGACTTCAGGCGCCGGTGGCTCCGGCATCCGTCGCCGTGACGTCGGTGCGGTGGAAGTTCTGAAACGAACGCGACGCCGTCGGGCCACGCTGGCCCTGGTAGCGGCTCGAGTATTCGGCCGATCCGTAAGGCTTGTCGCTCGGCGAGCTGAGGCGGAAGAAGCACATCTGGCCGATCTTCATGCCCGGCCACAGCTTGATCGGCAGCGTCGCGACATTGGAGAGCTCAAGGGTGACGTGGCCCGAGAATCCCGGGTCGATGAACCCGGCCGTCGAGTGCGTCAGCAACCCGAGGCGACCGAGCGATGACTTGCCCTCCAAGCGCGCCGCCAGGTCATCGGGCAGGCTGACCGCCTCATAGGTCGACCCGAGCACGAACTCGCCGGGGTGCAGGATGAACGGTTCCTCGGGACGAACCTCGATGAGGTGCGTGAGCTCGGGCTGGTCCTCGGCGGGATCGATGAACGGGTACTTGTGGTTGTCGAACAAGCGGAAGTACCGGTCGAGCCGCACGTCGATCGATGACGGCTGCAGCATCGCGGCGTCGTAGGGTTCGAGACGGATGCGACCGACGCCCAGTTCGGCGGCGATGTCGTGGTCGGAGAGAAGCACGTCGTCAGCCTAGTGAAGCGCCGCGACTGCACGCTCGGGTCGCGCCGAACCGTGCACCGTCATCGCGAATCCGCTCTCGATGAGACCGTGATCGACACCGCAGGCTCGACACCGTTGTCCCCCATTCAGGGGCATGTCCAGTGACGAGCAGATTCCCCTACGATTCAGATCACGGCGAGCGCCGATGTCCGTCTTCCCACAGCTGAAAGGCGCCCATGCCCGCTGTAATCCCTCGTCGAGTTCGCGCCTTCGCGAGCGGCCTTCTCGTTGCCGCTCTCACTGTCGGCGGTGTAGCACTGGGCGCATCGCCCGCCATCGCCGATGACGCCGGCTCTATCACCGGAGTTGTCAGCGGCGCCGCTCCTGACGCCTCCGCCATCGCGAGCGCAAGAGTAACGGCATACCCGGACGGCTCTACGAACTCTGCCGCGGGAACCATCACAGCGGCCGACGGCTCATACAGCCTCATCGGCCTGCAATCCGGCGCCTACCGCGTCGCCGTGCATCAGCAGTCCCCCAGCCAGTGGGTGGACCAGCCGGTAGTCGCCGGCTGGTTCGGTATGCCCACTCTCGACGAGCTCGCCACCCTGCCGGTCGTCCAAGTCGTCGCCGGGCAAGCAGCGAACAATGACATCGTGCTCCCCCATTACTCGAGCATCTCGGGAACTGTGAGCAATGACGCCGACGGCTCGCCGGTTGCCGGAGCCTCGGTTTACGCGTCTCCCGAAGCCGGAAGCAGTTCGTCCAACGCAGTGACCGGGGTCGATGGCACCTTCACCCTGATGGTCACCCCGGGCACGTACCGCCTGAACGTGAACCCGGTCGATGGACTTGTCCTCGCGTCGACATCCGACCCGATCACGATCGGCGTCGGCGACGTCGTGACGGGACTGGATGTCCGGATGGCGCGCGGTGCCACGATTTCGGGAACGGTTACCTACTCCACCGGCGGCCCGGCGGTGGGTGCCCCGGTCAGCGTCCGCGACCCGGCCGGAACGGGCACGATCAATGCCACGAGCACGGACGCGAGCGGGCACTACACCCTCGACTCGGTACCGACGGGAACCTACGCGATCGGATTCGGTTTCGGAGACTTGCCCGCGTCGTTCCACCCCATCTGGTACGGCGGGAGCGACGACATCAGTTCCGCGACGCCAGTGAGCGTCACTGTCGGGGATGAGGTCGATGGCATCGATGCCGTCGTCGTGCCGTCGACCGAGTCGATGACGCCTGGGACTGTGCGCATCATCGGCAACGCCACGCCAGGCGAAACACTCCAAGTGGACACGGGGATTTGGGTTCCGACGCTGTTCACGTGGAGGACTCAGTGGCTCCGGGATGGCGAGCCCATCCCCGACGCGGTCTGGTCGCCGTACTACACGGTGGCGGATGCCGACCTTGGCCACCGTCTGACCGTGGAGATCATCGGAAGCGCGGTGGGCTACGTGCCCACGGCGGCGACCAGCGCTCCGACGGAGGTAGTGCGCAAGCGCATGACGCCAGGCACGCCCACGATCGCCGGATCCCCCCAGGTCGGTAAAGTGCTCACCGCAAAGCCGGGCACGTGGACGCCTGGCGGCGCGACCTTCGACTACCAGTGGCTGCGGTGGGGCCAGGACATTCCGGGCGCCACGTCTCGGACGTACACCGTCGCCCCCGCTGACCAAGGCAGAGGACTCAGCGTGCGTCTGACGGGCCACAAGTCCGGATGGGGGCCCACATCGGCGACGAGTTCGTGGACGGGCCAAATCACCCCGGCCCCGAGCGTCACCGCCGGGACGGTGACCATCAGCGGAAAGGCTCGCCTCTACCGCACGCTCACCGCGCACACGGGTTCGTGGGCGCCCAATGGTCTCGACTTCGGCTACCAATGGATGCGGAACGGGACACCGATCGCCGGAGCGACGCAGAAGACCTACACCGTGCTGCTGGCCGACATCGGGGCAGGGCTGTCTGTCCAGGTGACCGGCGCGAAGACCGGATACGACCCGACGGTCGTCGTGAGCGCATCGACCGCCACCGTCCCAACTCCTCTGCCGTCTGTCCTGAAGCCAGCGATCGCTCTCTTCGGCTAAAAGGTCGGCCATCGTGTGGACCTCGGTCGCTTCCTCGACCAAGGGACCGCCGGATCCAACGACGCGCACGCGCGGAGTTGCGGGTTCTGCACCGCCACGCCTGTGTGATCCCGTGCTCCGGCGCTAGTGTGGGCCGGGCAGCACGGTTCAGATGGTCCCGGTAGGCGAAGGGTCGGACGAGGTGGAACCCGACCAGCGCGCGATCAGTTCGGTAATCAGCCGTCGCAGCCTCATCGCGGGTGCAACTGGCGCCGGAGTGCTGCTGTTGACAGGCTGCACGTATCCGCAGCCCGACCCGCCGAACACCAGCCGTCCACCAGCAGGCGAGCCTGATTGGGATGCTCTGCGTTCCCAGGTGACGGGATCCCTGCTACTCCCGGCCGATGACGCTTTCGCGACCGCCAAGCTGACGGAGAACCCCCGGTTCGATCAGGCGGAGCCGCTGGCCATTCTTCAGGTCGCGACAGCCGCGGATGTCTCGGCGGCTCTGTCGTTCGCCCGGAAGTATCAGCTGCCGGTGGCTCTGAGGGCGGGCGGGCACAACTACGTTGGCTGGTCGGCGGGCGGAGCCGCCGGCAGCGGGGTACCCGCCTCGTTCGTGATCAGCACAGCTGCCTTGGATGCGGTGCAGCTCAGCGCGGACGGGTCGTCGGTGACGGTCGGGGCCGGCGCTTCGCTCGCGCAGGTGTACGACACCGTCGGTGCAGCGGGACGGGCGATAGCAGGAGGGTCGTGTGCGACCGTCGGCGTCACCGGTCTGACCTTGGGCGGCGGCGTCGGTGTCCTCGTGCGCTCCTTCGGGCTGGCCTGCGACCAGCTCACGCAGGTGCAGCTGGTCACGGCGGACGGCGCCGTCCACACCGCCGATGCCAGCCGTGATGAGGACCTGTTCTGGGCGTCGCGCGGAGGTGGTGGAGGAGTGCTGGGCGTGGTGACTTCGTTGACGTTCACGACCCGAGCCGCCCCATCGGTGACCCAATGGCATTACAGCTACAGCTTCGAGGACGCCGCCGCTGTGGTGACCAGCTGGCAGAGCTGGACGGCGTCCGCGGACCCGCGCATCTGGTCCACGCTCAAGCTCCTCGGCGGGTTGGCCAAGCATCCGTCCGGACCGAGTGTCGGCATCTCAGGCACGTGGACCGGCCCTGCAGATCAGCTGAGCGCACAGCTGGCGCCGCTGCTGTCCGGTCTGCCCGCACCGACGGATCACAGCTCGGTCACCCGCAGCTATCGCGATTCGATGATGGACTACGCCGGATGCCTCGGCACCCCGATCGCCCAATGCACGACCGGGGCCGGCGGAGTGCTGGTGCGCGAGTCCAGCTCGGGCAGCTCCAGCATGGGCTACGTCGCCCTCGACGCCGCAGGAATCGCCGACCTCCTCGCCCAGGTGCAGGTAGCGCAGGACGTGGCAGGCATCCGCGAAGGAGGCATATCGATGGACGCTCTCGGCGGCGTGGTTGCCGATCTCGCCCCGGACGCCACCGCGTTCCCGCACCGCAGCGCGCTCTACTCGGTGCAGTACACCGGAACCTTCGACGACGGGACCGATCCCGGACCCATCGATGCCTACGTGCGAGGGTTCCGCGCCACGATGACACCGCACTGGGGCGATCACGCCTACGTCAACTACCCCGACGCTTCACTCACCGATCCCGACGCAGCCTACTTCGGCGACAACCTCCCCCGACTGCGGAACATCAAGAAGAAATACGACCCGACCGGATTCTTCACCCAACCGCAGTCGTACTAGCGTCCTTCTCGATCGCGCTGATGAAGCACGGTGTGGCTACGCTGGAAGGTGATGGCCGAGCTGACGAACCGTCTCTCCAGCGATGACGCGAGAATCCTCGCTCTCGAGTCAGCTGTGCTGACCGGCCACACCATGAAGCTCATCGTCCTGGCCCCCGGCGCTCCCCTCGATCTGGATGCGCTGAGGAACGAAGTCGAAGGCCGGCTGTCGACCGAGCCGCGGTCGCTCGAGCGCGTCGAGACCGGCGACGACGGCTCGCCGCGCTGGGCGCCGTCCGGAAGCATCGACATCGCCCACCATGTGCGGCGGTGGCCGAACGGACGCCCATCCACCCGCGAAGATCTCCGCCTGGCGGTGGGGAAGCTCATGTCGGAGCACCTCGATCGGTCGCGGCCGCTGTGGGCGGTCGATGTGCTGGGCCCGCTCGACGACGGCAGCGAGGCGATCGCCGTGCGCCTGCATCACGCCATGGTGGATGGCATCGCGGGCATCCGTTTCCTCGAGGCGATCCTCCTCGACCCTCACGACGCCCCGACGCACGATGTCGGCACCCACGCCGCGGACTCCCGCCCATCGGGCGTCGCCGAACTTCGGCGCCTCCCGTCCGTGGTCGTTCGCGAGTTGGGGCGGCCCGGGTCTGGATCACCCTTCGACAGGACCGTCACGGCCGCACGGGAACTCAGCTTCGTCACAGCCCCGCTCAGTGTGCTTCGAGACATCGCCGCCTCGCGACCCACCCACACCACCGTCAACGACGTGCTCCTCGCGGCCGTGGCAGGCGGATTGCGCAGCTGGCTCCCTCCTCAGCAACGCCGCGATCTGCGCGCTCAGGTTCCCGTGAGCCTGCACCAGCGGTCCGAGCAGGCGACTGACCTGGGCAATCGCGACTCGTTCATCAACGTCGACCTGTCCATCGCCCAGGCCGACCCGCTGCGGCGGCTCGACGTCATCAGCGCTCGCACCAGAGTCGAGAAGCAGGCCGCGGATGCTGCCGTGCTCTACGACATGTTCCATGCGCTCTCCCGCGTTCGACCAGCCGATCAGCTGGTGTCGAAGATCGCCGCCAGTTCGCGCGAGTTCAGCGTGGCCGTGTCCAACGTTCCCGGCCCCCGCATCCGTGTCTCCGTTGCCGGCAGAAGGGTCGACGGGCTGTACTCCTTCGCCGAGCCGGCCGCTCACCACACGCTGCGCATCACCGCCATATCTCACGAGAACGAGATGGGTATCGGATTCTGCACCGACCCCATAGCGACGCCGGGAATCGAAACTCTTGCGCACGCCGTCAACGCCGCGCTCCACGATCTTCAGGAAGCGGCGCTTCACGACGCACGCTGACGACCAGTTGCCCGTTGGACGGAGATTGGACCGGCTCGAGCAAAGGTGACGTCGTGGCATCCCCGACCAGCCGGAACGATTCCTCGAGCCGCCCTCTGGCGACCCGTTGGCGCCTGGTGCGGGAACATGCCGAAGGGAGGGGGAGGCTGATGTCTCACCGGCATACAGCGGTACGTGTACTCACCAGAGGCGAGGGCAGTCGACCGCGGTGGATCATCCGTCTCGGGGTCGGCGCCGGTCTGGTCGTCGTCATGGGGGCGGCGGCGTCACCCGCAATGGCGGCAGAGCCGCCGGTCACTGCAGGAACGATCACGGTGGGCGACAACCCGTGGGACGTGGCGATCACCCCGGACGGGCGCACGGGGTACGTCACGGTCTCCGGCGAGGACGCACTGGACGTCATCGATGTCGGGACATCCGCGGTCGTCGGCAGTATCCCGGTGGGCCGGGACCCGCAAGGGGTCGAGATCGCGCCGAACGGTCTCGTCTATGTCGCGAACTTCGTCGACGGAACGGTCAGTGCCGTGGATCCGGCCGCGGGCGTGGCCGTCGCGACCATTCCGGTGGGGTTCCACCCGCAGGGCGTGGCGGCATCCGGCGACCGCGTGCTCGTCACGAACTACGGTGTGCAGGACTCTCCCGACCCCGGGTCGGTGTCGGTCATCGACACCGCAACCAATTCGGTTGTCGGCGAGCCCATCGGCGTCGGTGCGAACCCGGCCCAGATAGCCGTGTCGCCCGATTCGTCGACCGCCTACGTCACCAACCGCGTCGACGGAACCATCTGTCATCGACCTGGCCGACTTGGCGGTGACCGCCACGGTCCCTGTCGGGGCGCAGCCGTGGGGAATCGTCTTCAGCCCATCGGGTGGGACGGCGTATGTCGCTCTGGCCGGCGACAACGCCGTCGCGGTCCTCACCACCGCGACCTTGACCGTCGCCGACCTCATCGACGTCGGGCCCGGCCTTCAGCCGTGGGGGCTCGCTCTGTCCGCCGACGCATCCCTTCTGTTCGTCGCGAACAGCGCATCGGAGTCGCTGGGAACCGTCGACCTCTCCACGCAGACGCTCCTGTTCGACTCCGATACCGACATCGACGGCTGGAATATCGCGGCTGACTCGAGCGGATGCATCGCTCTCGTCACCAACTTCGCGCAGAACACCGTCACCGTCATGGACGTGTCCGAGCCGATCGCACTGCCCGATTCACCTGCCCTGCTCGCGCAGGTCGGGCGTCAATACGACCACCAGATCGGCGTCTCTCCGGCTGGCGCGAAGACATCGTTCGAGATCGTGTCGGGGCGACTGCCTGCGGGTCTGTCACTGGACGCGGCGAGCGGTCGGATCACCGGGATCCCGACCGAACCGGGAGACTTCGCATTCGGGATCGGCGCGACCTCATGCGACAAGACCGCGCGAAGCGACTTCACGCTCAGCGTCGACCCTGGTTCCCCCGCAATCGACACGTCTCGCCCCAAGCTCGCCGAGACGGGCTCGACGTCGT
Source organism: Orlajensenia flava (assembly GCF_004801905.1). GTDB lineage: Bacteria > Actinomycetota > Actinomycetes > Actinomycetales > Microbacteriaceae > Orlajensenia > Orlajensenia flava. The sequence continues at coordinate 120,076 of NZ_SSSN01000007.1, forward strand.
CCGACCCGCTGCTGACCGCAGCCGGTCTCGTCGCAGTGGGATCGGTACTGGCCGTGCTCGCGCGAACGCGCGGTGTCACGCGCACCTCACGCGCCCCGGGTGGAGGCGGTGCAGGCCGGAGTCGCCGCCGTGAGTGCGACGACCGATGACGCCGGACACGCCGGGAACAGGGTCATCCCACCTCACCCCCGTGCGAACGGACGTGTCCATCCCATCCGGGTCCGGCGCGTTGGCGGGGTGGCTGTACCTTCCGACCGACGCAAGAGAGCCGCTGCCGGTCGTCGTGATGGCGCACGGCCTGGGCGCCGTCAAGGAGATGCGGTTGGATGCCTACGCCGACCGGTTCGCCGCGAGCGGCTACGCAGTCGTCGTCTTCGACTATCGGCACTTCGGGTCGAGCACCGGACAACCTCGCCAGTTGCTGACCATCCAGAACCAGCTGCAGGACTGGCGCACTGCTCTCACGTGGGTCCGCAGCGACGAACGCTTCGACGCTGACCGCATCGCGCTGTGGGGAACGTCGTTCGGCGGCGGGCACGTCATCCGCATCGCCGCCGAAGATCACGGTGTCGCCGCCGTCATCGCGCAGTGCCCCTTCACCGACGGGTGGGCGTCCACTCGGGCGGTGGGCCTCATCTCCAGTGCGAAAGTCGTCGCCCTGGGCCTCCGCGACCGGCTGGCCGCGCGGTGCGGCAAACCGCCCGTGATGATCGCTTCGGCCGGCCCGCGCCACGCGGCGGCGCTGATGGCAGGTCCGGGTTGCGAGAGCGGCTACCTCGCGCTCGGGAGCTCAGCGCCTGCGTTCCGCAATCAGGTCGCTGCGCGTTTCGGGCTGACCATCAGCCATTACCGGCCAGGGACGCTGACGTCGCGGGTGACGGCGCCTGTTCTCTTCGGCATCTGCGACCCCGACACCGTCGCCCCTGCCTCCGCGACACGACGCCACGCCGCCCGTGCGCCTCACGGCGAGGTGCGCGAGTACCAGTGCGGGCACTTCGACATCTACTTCGACGACTGGTTCGAGCGGGCCGTCGCCGACGACCTGGAATTCCTGGGTCGCCACGTTCCGGTCACGGCGTCGTCGCCTCGGTGATCGGGGACAGCCTCGGTGATCTGGGACAGAGTGAGCAGCTGGCCCACCCGCCACGCTTCGTCGTAGGTGGCGCGGTCGAGCTTGCGCTGAGCACTGGCGTGCAGCTCTCGCGAGATCGGGAGATTCGGCGACCGGGCACCCGTTCGACTGCTGGCAGCGTGGGCGGCGGAGAAGAGTTGAACGGCGCGGACGTCCTGCCCCGACATCGCGGTCAGGTCGGCCAGCACCTCCACCCAGGTGCCGCCACGGCTTGCGCCGAACTCGACGGACAACGCGATAGCCCGTCTCGCCCACTCCAGACCGTCTTCCGGTCGAGCGGTGCGCAACGCGATGTGGGCCAGAGCCGTCGAGCACATCCAGCAGGCGAACAGTTGCTGCAGCTCGAGCGCCTCGGCATACACGTCGTGAACACGAGGGATGACGGTGAGGTCGAGGGAACCGGTGATCGAGGTGGCTGTGACGAGGCAACGCGCCGCATCGGCCAGGACGCGGTGATTCGCGTCGCCCGTGCGCTGTGCGACTGCGTCGAGATGCTCGAGGGCGATCATCGCCGTCCGTGTCTCGCCCGTCACTGCGGCAGCGACCACCAGACACGACAGCAGGTCACCGACAGCAACCAGGTCGGGTTCATTGAGACCCGCCACGAGGGGCAGCGCACGATCGAGGTGGGGACTGGCGAGGTCGAGTCGGACCTGGAGAAGGAGCGACGCGGCGCAGGCCAGATGGCTCAGTGAGCGGAGGTGATCGGGCGCATTCTCGTTCTCGGCGACCTCGGCGGCCAGGTCGAGCGACCGCCAGCCCTCCAGCAATTGCTCACGCCAGTACCAGTAGAAGGTCAGGCCGACCGCGCCGGCAATGAATCTCTGATCAGGGTCGTCCCACAGGTGCCGCTGGAGTGTGGAGCGGACGGTCGGGTAGTCGTCTTGCAATCGACGGTACGCCCGGGCCGAGTCGGGATGCCCGATCCGCGGCAGCGATTGGATCTGGTCGAGCACCCACGCGTCGCGCCGCTCGAGCAAGCCATCGGTCCGTCCCTCGGCGGCCAGGAGTCGGGTCGCGTGCGTGCGCACGGTCGAGAGCTGGCTGAACGTGGACCGGCTGCTGCCCTCGTCGGCACGCTCTCGGGTGAGCAGCGATCGGTTCACCAGCATCGGCAGCAGCGTGTCCACCTCGATGTGACGTGCGCCATCACCCGCCGCGTCGCTGATGCCGTGGACGGCGCGGGCGGTGAACGGACCGGTCAGCACGGACAGTTCCTGATGCATGCGCCGCTCTTCGGGACCGAGCAACGCGACGCTCCATTCGATGGCCTCACTGAGCGACCGATGATGGTCTTCGTCTCTCGATCGGTGCAACCTGGCGAGCGTCAGCGGATCCCTGCCGACCTGCTCGGCGATCTCGTCGATGGAATATGCGCGCAGCCGGGCGGCGGCCAGTTCGATGGCCAGCGGCAGACCGTCCAAGCCGACGCAGATGGACTCGACCGTGCGCAGGTCTTCTCCGTCGATGGTCGAGGTCGGCATCGCGGCAGCGGCGCGCAGCAGGAACAGCTCGACGGCGGGGCTGAGAGGGCCGTCCTCATTGGATGCATCACCCTCCGGAAGAGCTAAGGGTTGCAGCGGCCAGAGGGACTCGCCATCGACGTTCAATGGTTCGCGGCTTGTGGCCAGCACAGCAGAAGAGGAGCCGGCATCGCCCAACAGGGTTTCGACGACAGGAGTCAGCTCGGGAAGCAAGTGCTCGCAGTTGTCCAGAACGAGGAGGATATGCCGGTGCCGCAGGTACGACGCCAGCACTCCGAGTGGGGGGCCGGCTCCGGCCGCCCGAAGGCCGAGGAGGCCGATGATGGCTTCCGGAACGAGCTCGGCGGACTGAACCGCGGTGAGGTCGACGAACTGAACCTGCTGCGGGAACTCAGCGGCGAGCGTGCGCGCGACGTCGATGGCCAGCCTTGTCTTGCCGCATCCAGCCGGCCCGGTGATCGTCACCGCAGCACCCGGTGCAACCAGCGACTGCACGGCTCGTACATCGGCCTCCCGCCCGATCAGCGGCGAGCGCTTGCCGGGAAGACGGACGACGTCGGATTCTCCCCGGACGTCCGCGGCGCTGGGTCGGCGCGGCGTCGCGAGCGTGGCATCCTGGTCCAGAATCCGCCGCTGCAGGTCGACCAGTTCAGGCCCCGGTTCGAGGCCGAGCTCGGTCACGAGTCCTTGACGGAAGTCCTGGAAGGTCTGCAGTGCCTCCTCGCTGCGCCCGGCCTGGTGAAGGGCGATCATGTGCTGCATGTGCGGACGCTCGCGGTATCCGGACTGCCGGATCGACGCCTCGGTGGCCACGAGCGCCTCGTCGGTACGGCCGAGGTCCAGGAGGGCGTCGATACGCAACTCGCGCCCTTGAAGATACGACTCCTCCAGGCGAGCCACGGCGGCGTCCGCCCACTCCTCATCCGAGAACGGTTCGTAAGGTCGACCGCGCCACAGCCCCAGGCCCGCATCGGTGAGACGCAGCGCATTGTTCGCATCCCCCGCCGTCAGGCTCGCGCGGGCGTCGGCGACGAGGCGCTCCAGCTGAGAGGAGTCGACCTGATCGGGGGTGGCCAGGAGTCGGTATCCGCCGGTGTCGCTGATCACCGACACCGGCGACCCGTGCTGCGACTCGAGCTGACCGCGCAGCCGCCAGACGTGCGACTGCAACGTCGACATCGCTCCCTGCGTCGCCTGATCGCCCCAGAGCGCGTCGACGAGAGCGTCGACCGAGACCCGTCGGCCCGCGTTCATGGCGAGCAGTGCCAGGACCGCCGCCGGCTTTCTGCCGATGACGGGATCCTCGCGATCGGATGACGCGATCACCATGGTGCCGAGATCGCGGATCACGAGGCCGACCGGCCCACGCCGATGGTGGACCGCAGCGGACTCCCCATGGACAGCAAAGTACTCCCGTTGGAGAGGAGTTGGAGCGGGCTGCGCGAATGTTGGCGAGAACCGACCACCCGTCCGAGGAGGACTCATGACGACCACAGGCCCCGTCACCGACGCGACGATCGACAGTGCTTCACCTGTCCCCAGGAACCCGCGGGGCCACGCCGTGCGAACCGTGGATCTGGCCTATTCGACCTTCCGCTGCGACCAGAGCGGGCGCGTGCTGACGGTGCGGGTCGACGCGCCGCCGTTCAACTTCATGACGGCGGCGATGCAGGAGGACTTCATCCGGCTGGTCGCGGCGGTGGCGCGTGACAGCAGCGTCGGGGCGGTGATCGTCACCGGCGGCGTCCCCGGACGCTACATCACCCACTACGACATCGCCGACCTGTTGCACAGTGCCGGTACCGGCCGTCCGATGCCTCGCGCCGTTGCATCGCTCGTGGTGCGCTCCATCAAGACGATCTCCAGCGTCGGTGGAGAGCCCGCGCGTCGCCTCCTGCAGCGGACTCCGGCGGCCTCGTTGGCGCGCCTGGGACAGTTCCAGGCCGCGTGCGCTGCGATCCTCCATTCGCCGGCCGTGTGGATCGCCGCAATCGACGGTCCGTGCGGCGGCGGCGGGATCGAGCTTTCGGGATACTTCGACCTGCGCGTGGCCGCCCGTGACGCGAGCTTCATGCTCCCCGAATTATCGATCGGTCTGTCGACCACCTTCGGCGCCAAACGATTGGCGGCACTCGTCGGGCCGTCCCGCGCACTGAAGATCATGCTCGATGCCCGAGCGCTCACCGCAACCGAGGCCGAGGAGGCCGGGTGGGTCGATGTCATCAGCGACGACGATGTCGTGGTCGACGCCCAATCGCTCGCCGGCTTGTACTCGCGTAGACCACGCGACGTCATCGCCGCGCAGAAGGCCCTGCTCAACGACACCGTTCCGATGTCGGAGAGCCTGACGCGAGAGGCGATCGACCAGACCGTCGGGCTGCCGTCGGCAAGCACGCGCGCGGCTCTCACGCTGTGGTTGAAGATGCAGAACCCAGCGGGCGATTCCACGTTCCTGACCGATCCGGAACCGTTCCAGGCGGGCACCGCCCTGGATCTGAACGCCTCATGACACTCCCGTTGGAGCACCGTTGGAGCGCTCCGATGCAACCTGTGACAACCGCCAACGAGGACCGGAGGACCTGATGCAATCGCTCTCTTCGCAACTGCAGCGCTTCGCCGAACAGGCCAGGCAGACTGAGGATGTCATCGCTGCCGCCCGCGATCATGATCGTGAGGTGCTCATCGCGCACCGAGACCGGCTGCGCAATTCCTGGGACAGCGTGGCGAACGCGGCTTCACAGCATATCGACGCCGACGATGCCGCATGGCAGTTCCGATGGGCGCAGTTACGCGAGCGGGTGAGGGGGCAGTTCGCGGAGCTGCAGGACCGGGTAGAGCAGCGGGACGCCGAACGCGACGCATCCGCAAACGAGCGCGATGCGCGGCGCGCAGAGCGCGACGCATCCGAGGCTCTGGGCTTCGCGGTTCTCGCCGTCGACGGCGCCATGGCCGCGATCATCGACGCCGAACTGGCGCGCGCAGCCGCCGATGCGGCCAATGCGGGGGTCGAACGATGAGTGGCACCTCCGCCGACCGTCTCGGAACAGCAGCCGCCCGACGTGCGGATCGCTCCCTCGGCGGTCGGGTTCACCGACCGCGCTGGCTGATGATCGAAGGGGTGATCGGCATCATTGCCGGGGCGGTGGTCCTCGTCCAGCCCGACCGCGCCATCGCGCTGTTCGCCGTGGTACTCGGAGTCGTCCTCCTGTTCGCAGCGGGGTGGCTCATCGGCTCCACGATCAAGCCGCCAGGCGGCCAGACCCGTGGGCGCAGCGCGCTGCTCGCCGTGGTCGGATTCGCGGCCGGCGTGAGCATTCTCGCCTACCCGGCCGTCGGCGCGGTCGTGCTGGTCATCGGGGTCGCCGTATGGCTGCTCGTGACCGGTGGCTACGACATCGCCTCGGCGCGGACCGCATCCAACCCGCGCGGGCTGAGCACGGCGACCGGCGTGGTGAGCGTTGTGGTCGGCCTGATACTGCCACTCCCGCCCGTGAGCATCATCTTCACGGACGGCGTCCTGGTCATCGCGACGGGGGTCGGCCTGATCGCCCTCGGCATCCTGCAGTTCGTCCGCGCTTCGAAGCTCAAGCGGCGGGCCGGGTAGCCGCTCACGGATGACGGGCGTCCACGCCATCGTCGTTTTTCCGGACATCCATCGACACGTCGCCAAGGAGGCACCATGTGCGAGGCAGACTCGACCCACAGCGACACGGGCTCGTCCCCTGCGCCCGGCAGCGCGGCGGAGCCAGATCATGATCGGTCCCAACGCTCGCATTTCACTCGACGGTCGCTGCTGGGCGCGGCCGCCGTCGGCGCCGGCCTGGTCATCGCGAAGAGCCTTCCGGGGTCCTCGAACGGGGCGCTGGCCCTCGGGGCACCCCTCACTCCCGTGTTGCCGACGCTGTCGACGCAACCGAAGGGCACAGTGCTCACGCTGCTCGGCACAGCCGGTGGCCCGCAGGCCGAGTACGGGCGGACCGGAACATCCAGCGTCCTGACAGTGGACGGATACAACTACCTCGTCGACGCGGGCCGCGCCAGCGTCACGCAGTACCTGAATTCGGGCCTGCAGTTCTTCCAGCTGGCCGCGATGTTCATGACACACCTGCACGCCGACCACCTCGCTGATTACTACAACTACTTCCTGCTCGAAGGTGGTCAGGCCAACGCCGAGGGCGACCGGCTCAACCTCGACCGGAAGACCCAGCTGCAGGTGTTCGGCCCGGGCTCCGCGGGAGCGCTGCCGGTGACGAAGAACAGCTTCCCGATCATTGCACCCCAGGCTCCCGTACCGGGAATCAAGGACCTCACCGAGCGGCTGAATGAGGGATACGCCTACAGCTACAACCTGTTCATGCGCGGCGACGGCACGCAGGACATCCGCCTCATCCAGAAGATCAACGAGATCGAGATCCCGTCGAGCGCCGGTGCCAGCTCGACGAATACGGCGCCCCTGATGGACCCGTTCAAGATCTATGAAGACTCGCGGGTGAGTGTCAGCGCCATCCTGGTGCCGCACGGCGCGGTGTTCCCCACCTTCGCCTACCGGTTCGACACCGCCCACGGGGCGGTGGTCTTCAGCGGTGACACGAGCGCCCCGGGTTTCACCCCTGCGACCAACAACATCGTCAAGATCGCGCAGGGTGCCGACATCCTGGTGCACGAGGTCATCAACTGGGAGGTGATCTCCGCGGCGGCGACTCTGCGCCATGAAGACACCAGTAGCGCGTTCTTCCAGCACCTCAAGACATCTCACACATCGACGTCGGAGGTGGCCAAGGTTGCGCAGGCAGCCGGCGTCCCGCAACTGGTCCTGACCCACCTCATCCCATCCAACCCGCTGCTGATCTCCGACGCCGTCTGGAAGGCGCAGTGCAGCGTGGGGTACTCGGGCCGCGTCCACGTCGGCAACGACCGGGACCAGATCCCGCTGCCGGCTCAACGCTGGCCTCGCACGTGACGGCGCTCGCCGTGAAACGAACACCTACGAAGGAGCAGGAGCACATCACCATGTCGCAAGCAATCGCCGACCACGAGGTCGCGGAGAACGTCTTCCTTTTCACCGGTACGTCCGTCAACTGGATCATCCTCAGGGATGGAAAGGACCTCACACTCATCGATGCCGGATGGGAAGGCGACGCCCCGGAGGTGGAGCGCACCATCCGTCTGCTCGGCCGGCCGGAGGATGTTCACGCCGTCCTGCTCACCCACGCTCACTCCGACCACACCGGGGCGCTCGAACTTCTGCACGAGACCTACGGAGTGCCAGTGTGGATGTCGCCCGCCGAGGTGCCCAACGCGACCGGAGAACACGTCGAGCAGGCCGGCACCGCCGACGTCGTCAGGATGATGTACCGGCCGCAGGCGATTCGCTGGGCCGTGGACATGGTGAAGGTCGGCGGGCTGAAGCAGATCACGACGCCGTCCGCGGAGTCATTTCCCGAAGAAGGCCCGTTGGAGCTACCGGGCCGGCCCGTTCCCATCGCCACCCCTGGGCACACCGACGGCCACACGTCGTACCACCTGCCCTCGGTAGGGGGCGTGGTCACCGGTGACGCGCTCGTGAGCGGACACCCCACCCTCAAAGGCCTCGGTCCGCGACTGCTTCCCGGCGGGTTCACCCACGATGCGGAGCAAGCTGTCCAGTCGCTGCGCGTGCTGCGCGACATCGACGCGAGGATGTTCCTGCCTGGACACGGTCCAGTCTGGTACGGCTCCTTGAAGGAATCGGTGGACGAGGCTCTCGCCCACGTCGACGATCGGAACACGGGCCTGGACGGTTGATCACCCTCGCCGGCTGGGCGCGTCGGGATCCGAGGCGGACGAGTTTTGCCCGAAACCGCCGACCGGGTACTCTGGGCAGCAGCCCGACTCCCCGATGATTACTGGAATCGCGGGCCACGCGGATGTAGTTCAATGGCAGAACTTCAGCTTCCCAAGCTGATAGCGCGGGTTCGATTCCCGTCATCCGCTCCGTCGAATTCCCGCGTGCCCCCAGGTTAGGTTCTCGTCGAAAGCAGTCGGACGCGTGGCAGCTCGGCCTAGGGCGCTCTCAGCCCTAGTTCCGGGTAGAGAATGTCGAATGCCTTCCGCAACCCGCCGTCGAGTCCGTCCACGACGTGACCGGCGCCCGGGACCACATAATAAGTCGTCCTCATCCCCGCAGCTTCAGCTGCCTTCGCGTTCCGCTCTGCGCCCGGCAGGAAGCCGGGATCATTTCCGCCGACGGTAAACACAGCGTTCACCGACGCGTATTTGCCTGGAAACATGCGGAGGATCGACGTCGGTTTCGCAGCCTCAAAGGCCTGCTTATCGCCCGCGAAGACGTCGCGAGTTGTCTCTTCCGGAGTCTCACCGCCGGCATACTCATCACCCGAGATATCGGCAAGATTTCCAAATAACTCCGGCGACTGGGCGACGTATGCGAATGCGCACGCACCCCCATTCGAATAGCCCGCCATCGTCCAGTACTTCGGATCCTTGAGTATGTTCAAGTTCTCTTTCGCCCACTCGACGACGTCTTTCGTCACATACGTGCCGGCTTTACCGTATTTCGTCGAGTCCACACACGCCGGGTCGCCCTGGGTTCCGATCTGGTCGGCCACGATGACGATCGGCGCCAGGCCGTTGTTCTTGGCGGCGAGCCCATCGAGCACGCCGCCTATGTACTGCGGGTCGGGATTACCCGGAAGACCCATCATCATGATGACGAGCGGCAAGGGCGGGGCATTCTTCACGAGCGCCGCCGGCGGAAGGTAGATGCCGGCGGGGCGCACCGTCGGGAAATTGGAGGCGGGAATGACCTGGGTCCCCTGCTTGCCCGTCTTCGGCATGTCGGCGGGCGGCTTCCACGTCTTGTAGACCGGCTGCGTCGGATCGGCCGTGGCGGTGTTGATCGGACGGATGTCGATCGGCTTGTCGACGACCACCCCGAACAATGAGCCGACGGTCTTGTTCAGGCCGTAGTACGCGTTCACCCCGACCGTTCCGACGAGGGCGAACAGGATGATCGACACGGATGCGATGACCTTGCGCCACCACCGTGACTTCCAGAGGTTGACGATCGCCAGTCCGATGCCGGCGAACGTCGCCATGATCCACGCGGTGCTCTGGATCGTCAGCGGCGGGCTGAACAGGTCGAGCGAGTTGACCAGGATCACCAGTCCGAGGCCGACCAGCGCACCGCCGACGATGCCGATGAGCGCCACCGCGAACCAGCGCACGCTCGGCCGGCGGATGAGCAGGTAGAGGAAGGCGACAACGGCGAGCCCGTAGACGACCCAGGGCACGGGACCATCGATGATCTCGATACTCCAGATGGCATCCACCGCGCCCGCCCTTCGCCGCCCCTAGGTGCGAGTATGCCTCACGATCACCGAGCCCGGCTATGGCGATGACGCCCGCCGACGCGGCGGACGCGCCTCTTGCGCACCCGAGCATCCGTCAGCTAATGTCATCGAGCAACCCCACATGCGAGTGTGGTCCAACGTCAGAACGTCGGCCTGCCGGTCGAAGATGCAGTGTTCAATTCCTGCCACTCGCTCCACCGTTTCCGAGCGCCCGGTCCCTCAGGATCGGGCGCTTCGGCGTCTCAGCCCACGTGCGGCAGTTGCCAGTCGAAGGCGACGGCGGCCAGGCGCAGCAGGGTGCAGACGACGAAGCCGATCACCATTCCGACGATCGGCGACCACCGCAGTCGCGCGGCGATCCACACGGCGAGCGCACCGGCCGCGGCCGCCGTCGCGTAGACGCTCGCCACCAGCACGACGGGCACGGTGTTGACCAGTACGTCGCGAACCACCCCTCCTCCGACGGCCGTTATGGTGCCGAGCAGGACGACCACCCATCCGTTGGCCCCGCTCTGCAGCGCCTTGTCGGCTCCCGACACCGCGAACAGCCCGAGGGCGAGGGCGTCCAGCACCACGAGCACGCCGGCGGGGACCTCTGCAACCGTGGCGGCCAAGACGAAGGCGATCAGCCCTCCCGTCAGCGCCAGGACGATGCGCACCGGCGAGCGGAACGCGGCCGGCGGGGTGTCGCCCATCAACAGGTCCCGCAGCACACCGCCCACCAAGGCGGTGCAGAAGCCGACGACGAGCACGCCGAGCAGATCGAGATGGGCATGCACGCCGACGGATGCGCCCTCCACCGCGAACAGCAGCGTCGCGGCGAGGTCGACGCCCAGATACAGCCGAGCGGATGTCGCGCTGCGTCGTGGAACGTCCGTGAAGCTCATCGCTCCGTCATAGCGGTCGCGGACGCCGCGGTGCAAGACTCGAAGACCGGAGGTGAGCGTGTCGCACTCGAATGCGGAGAAGAAGACGAAGAGGGACGCCCGGGAGGGCGGGAAGAAGAAGGGCTCGTCTGAGAGCCTTCTCACAGTCGTCATCGCCTTCGCCGCCAACCTCGCGATCGCCATCGCGAAGTCCGTCGCGGCGGTCATCACCGGGTCGGCGTCGATGGTCGCCGAGGCGGCGCACTCGTGGGCGGACGCCGGAAACGAGATCCTGCTCCTCATCGCCGAAAGGCGTTCGAAGCGGCCACCGGACCGACGGCATCCGCTCGGTTACGGCAAGGACGCCTACATCTGGTCGATGTTCGCGGCGTTCGGCATCTTCACCGCCGGGGCCGTCGTGTCCATCCAGCACGGCATCCAGTCTCTGCTCCAGCCGGAGGCCGCGACCGACTACCTCGTCGCGTACATCGTGCTCGGCATCTCGTTCGTGCTGGAGGGCATCTCGTTCGTCCGCGCCTACATCCAGGCGCGCGAGAACGCCCACAGCCGCAACGCTCACACCCTCGAGCACGTGTTGGAGAGCTCGAATCCCACGCTCCGTGCCGTGTTCGCCGAGGATGCCGCCGCTCTGGTCGGCCTCGTGATCGCCTTCGCCGGCATCTGTCTCCACCAGTTGACCGGCGATCCCCTCTACGACGCCGTGGGATCCATCCTCGTCGGCGTCGTGCTGGGCGTCGTGGCCGTCGTGCTCATCTCCCGCAACCGGGCGTTCCTCCTCGGCGAGTCCATCGACGAGCCCACCCGGCAGGCCGCCCTGCGCCGACTTCTCGAGCGCTCCGACATCGAGCGGGTGACCTACCTGCACATCGAGTTCACCGGGCCCGGGGAGGTGCTGTTGATCGCCGCGGTCGACCTGGCCGGCGACGCGAGCGAGGCGGATGTCGCCCTCCTCCTTCGCGACATCGAGCGCGAGATCATCGCCGAGCCGGCCATCGGCCGCGCCATCCTCACCCTCTCGACACCCGATGAGGAGTCACTTCTGCCACTCCCGTCATAGCCGCGTCGCACCGTCCTCCCAGCCTCGGCATGCCAGCATGGTGGAGCCGTGCCGTTATGTGCGAAGGGAGAGCCGGTGTCCGACCCCGCGTTCCACTCGCGTCGCAGTCGTCGCGCCTCGCCCGTGCGCCACGGCCGCCTGGCGCGATCGCATCCGTTCCGGACGCTCGCGAAGGTTCTCGGAATCTCCGTGGTGGTGGCCATCGTCACCACCGGATCCGTCGGCGCCTTCGCCCTCAGCGAGCTCGACCGCACCGTGACCTCCAACGCCGTCGACATCTCCAACGGAGATGCATCGAAGACCTCGGCGCCGGCACCCCACATCGGCGCCATCTCGGGCGGCTTCAACTTCCTCATGGTCGGCACCGACAACGACGCGAATCAAGGGGACGCGTTCGGCGAGCGCGACGCGACGCTGAACGACGTCAACATCCTGCTGCACATCTCCGCCGACCATAAGTCGGGTGTCGCGGTGAGCATCCCGCGCGATCTCATCGTCTCCCACCCCGAGTGCACCGACCCGACCACGGGCAAGGACTACGACTCGATGTCGGCCGCGCCCTTCAACGAGGCGTGGGAACGCGGAGGCCTCGGCTGCGTCGTGGCGACGGCCTCCAAGCTCACCGGCCTCGACATCCCCTACGCAGGGGTCATCTCGTTCAACGGGGTCATCGCGATGACGGATGCCATCGGCGGCGTCCCCGTCTGCGTCAACGAGGCGATCGACGATCCGTACACCGGCCTGGACCTGCCCGCGGGAACCAGCACGATCTCGGGCAGCACCGCACTCGCCTTCCTCCGCAACCGCCACGGCGTCGGCGACGGCAGCGACCTGTCCCGCATCTCCGCTCAGCAGTCCTACATGTCCTCGCTCATGCGCACCATGAAGAGCGCGAGCACCCTCACCGACCTCGGCAAGCTCTACGGACTGGCCCGGTCCGCCGCCTCGAACATCAAGCTCTCGAGTAACCTCGCCAGCCTGGACTCGATGGTCGCCATGGCCTACGCCCTCAAGGACGTCAACCTCGACAACCTCGTCTTCGTGCAGTATCCCGGCACGACCGGTGACTCCGACTTCCCGGGCAAGGTGGTGCCGTCGACCGACACCGCCGACCAGCTCATGGCGGCCATCTCGAGCGACCAGCCGTTCAGCCTCGACGCGAATGCGATGGGCAACGGCGTGGTGGCCGATCCTGCCGCTCCTGCCGCCCCGGCGCCGGATGCCACCGCGCCGACGGATGCCGCGACCCCGGCCCCCACGACGAGCGCACCGGCGGTGATCGGCGGACTCAAGGGCCAGACCGCGAGCGCCCAGACCTGCGCGAAGGCGAACGATTGACGGACGTGCTGCTGACCGAGGTCGAACGGGCGCATGCGAGGGTCTCGATACGGCTGCTCGCTCGCGCTCCCGGCCTACTCGACCGGCATCGCTGATCGAGTAGCGCAGACGCGCAGCGGCTCCGCGTATCGAGATCCTCGGGCGTCCGATTCGGTCACGGTTCGCGCTGCTCGACGGGTGGCGCATCCGCTGACCGCCTGACATAATTACTTGCTGAACGGTCGTTCACTAAATCAGCGGTGACAGAGACGTCAGGAGCCGGCATGCCCGAGGCCTACCTCGTGGGAGGAGCGCGTACCGCGGTCGGACGATACGGCGGCGTGCTCGCCGGTGTCCGGCCGGATGATCTGGCGTCGCTCGTGGTCGGCGAGGCCGTCCGTCGCGCGGGTCTGGTCGAGAACGCGGACGTGATCGACGAGGTCATCCTCGGGGCGGCGAATCAGGCTGGCGAGGACAATCGCAACGTTGCCCGCATGGCCGTGCTGCTTGCGGGCCTTCCCGATACGGTTCCCGGAGTGACCGTCAATCGTCTCTGCGCCTCCGGAATGTCGGCCATCACGCTCGCGGCACAGGCCATCCGCTGCGGAGACGCCGATCTCATCGTCGCGGGCGGCGTCGAGTCGATGACCCGGGCGCCGTGGGTGCAGGCCAAGCCCGAGAAGGCCTTCGCGAAGCCGGGCGACCAGTTCGACACGTCGATCGGCTGGCGGTTCACCAACCCACGCCTCGCCGCTCGCGACAATGCCACGTTCTCCATGCCCGAGACGGCAGAGGAAGTGGCCCGCGTCGATGGCATTACGCGCGCCGAGGCCGACGCGTTCGCCCTGCGCAGCCAGCAGCGCGCCGTGGCCGCCATCGCCGCTGGTCGATTCGAGGACGAGATCGTCGCCGTGCCGACCTCGCGCGGCGAGGTTCTCATCGACGAGGGTCCACGCCCCGACACCTCTGCCGCCGCCCTCGCCGCCCTGCGACCGGTTGTCGCGGGTGGTTCCGTCGTCACCGCGGGCAACTCCAGTTCGCTCAACGACGGCGCATCCGCCATCGTCGTCGCGAGCGCGGAGGCCGTCGAGCGCTACGGGCTCATCCCGCGCGCGCGCATCGTCGGAGGCGCAGCGGCAGCACTCGCGCCCGAGGTCATGGGGCTGGGTCCCGTCCCCGCCACCACCAAACTCCTCGCCCGCACAGGATTAGGCGTCTCCGACATCGGCACGGTCGAGCTCAACGAGGCCTTCGCCACGCAGTCCATCGCGTGCATCCGCCGGCTCGGGCTCGACGAGCAGATCGTCAACGCCGACGGCGGTGCCATCGCGCTCGGGCATCCGCTCGGTTCGAGTGGATCACGCCTCGTCGTGACGCTCCTCGGCCGCATGGAGCGGGAAGGATCGCGCTATGGCCTCGCGACCATGTGCGTCGGCGTCGGCCAGGGCACCGCTCTGATCGTGGAGAGGATCGCGTGATCGACTCAGCCCCCGTCCTCATCGAGGAGCATGATGACCGGGTCGTCGCCCGACTGAATCGGCCATCCGTTCGCAACGCGATCGATCAAGCCACGATCGACGCCCTGCACACGCTGTGCGCCGATCTCGAACGCCATCCGCGCGTGCTCATCATCACCGGGTGCGACGGCGTGTTCGCCTCGGGCGCCGACATCGCCCAGATGCGCGAACGCCATGCGAAGGAGGCGCGTGAGGGCATCAATGCCCATGCCTTCATCCGCATACGGGCGCTCGAGTTGCCCGTCATCGCCGCGGTCGACGGATGGGCGCTCGGCGGCGGTGCCGAACTCGCCTATGCCGCGGACATCAGGGTGGGGTCCACGCGCCTGCGTATAGGCAATCCCGAGACCTCGCTCGGCATCATCGCGGCGGCAGGAGCGACGTGGCGCCTGCGGGAGATCGTCGGCGAGGCCCGAGCGAGCGAACTCCTCCTGACGGGCCGCACGGTCGACGCCGACGAGGCGCTGCGCATCGGCCTGGTCTCGTCGATCCACGAGCCGGACGAGCTCGTGTCTGCCGCCCACGCCGTTGCCGACCGCATCGCGGCGAACGACCGTGCCGCCACCGTCGCCATGAAGAAGGCCATCGCGGCGCCACCGAACCAGCATCCCGCGATCGACCTCGAGCTGCAGGCCGTGCTCTTCGAGAGCCCCGAGAAGGAGCGACGGATGACCGAGTTCCTCGAACGGCGACGCCCGTGAGCGCGCCGGCGCACATCGGCGTGCTCGGCGGCGGACGGATGGGAGCCGGCATCGCCCACGCCTTCCTGCTCGCGGGCAGCTCGGTGCGCGTCGTGGAACGCGATCAGGACTCGGTGAACGCCGCCGGCGAGCGCATCCGAGCCTCACTCGAGCAGAGCATCCAGCGAGGCTCGACCACAGAGCCGCTGACGGACCTGACGCACCGGCTGTCGCTCGCGACGCGGGTCGAGGACTTCGCCGACGCCGCGCTCGTGGTCGAGGCGGTTCCGGAGGAGCTTGCCCTCAAGCGCGATGCCCTGCGCCGGGTCGAAGCCGTTCTCCCCGCCGGGGCGGCGCTCGCGAGCAACACGTCCTCGATGTCGATCGACGCCCTCGCCGACGAACTCGCGCGGCCCGGCCGCTTTCTCGGACTGCACTTCTTCAACCCGGTGCCGGCCTCTCAGTTGGTCGAGATCGTGCTCGGCACGTCGACGGATGCCGCTCTCGCCGCCGACGCGATCGGCTGGGTCGAGGCGATCGGCAAGACGCCCGTCACCGTGCACGACGCCCCCGGCTTCGCCTCGTCGCGGCTCGGCGTCGCCCTCGGACTCGAGGCCATCCGCATGCTCGAAGAGGGTGTCGCCTCCGCCGAGGACATCGACGCCGCCATGACGCTCGGCTACAGGCATCCGGTCGGCCCTTTGCGATTGACCGACCTCGTCGGGCTCGACGTGCGACTCGGCATCGCCGAGTACCTGCACGTGCGGCTCGGCCCGCGCTTCGAACCTCCCCCCCTGCTGCGACGCCTCGTCGCCGAGGGCAGCCTCGGCCGCAAGAGCGGTCAGGGCTTCTACACGTGGGCCGACGAGTGACTTCCCTTCCGACCTCTCAGGAGTGCAGATGACCGAGATACTGCCCAGCTACGTTGGCGGCGAATGGTGGACACCCGCGACGGATGCCGATGCCACCGAGGTGCGCGACGCATCGACCGGCGAGGTCGTCACCCGGGTATCCACGGACGGCCTCGACCTGGCGGCGGCGCTGCAGCACGGTCGCACCGCGGGGCAGGCGAGCCTCGGCGAGCTGACCTTCCACCAGCGCGCCGTGCTGCTCAAGCAGTTCGCCCTCGCCCTGACCGAGCGCAAGGACGAGCTCTACGCGACCTCAGCCCGCACCGGTGCGACCCGGCAGGATTCCTGGGTCGACATCGACGGTGGCATCGGCGTGCTGTTCAGCTACTCCTCGAAGGGCCGTCGCGAGTTGCCCAACGCGAAGGTGTTCGTCGACGGCGGGGTGGAGCGGCTGTCCAAGGACGGTTCATTCCTCGGCCGGCACATCTACTCCCGGCTTCCTGGAGTGGCCGTGCAGATCAACGCATTCAACTTTCCGGTGTGGGGTTCGCTGGAGAAGTTCGCGCCCGCCTTCCTCGCCGGTGTGCCCTCGCTCGTGAAGCCGGCGACGCCGACCGGCTACCTCGCGGAGGCGTTCGTGCGCATCCTGGTCGAATCGGGCCTCCTGCCCGACGGCGCACTCCAGCTGGTCTCCGGCAGCGTGCCCACGCTGTTCGACGAGCTGCTGCTCGGGGACCTGGTCGCGTTCACGGGCTCTGCCTCCACCGCAGAGCGGCTGCGCGCGCACGCTTCGGTTCAGACGGGCGGGGTGCGGTTCACCAACGAGACCGACTCCATCAACGCGTCGATCCTCGGTACGGATGCCGTTTCGGGCACCCCGGAGTTCGACTCCTACGTCAAGCAGCTCGTCACGGAGATGACCACGAAGGCGGGCCAGAAGTGCACGGCCATCCGCCGCGCGATCGTGCCCACCGCATCCGTCGACGACGTCATCGATGCGGTGCGCGCTCGCATCGAGCAGCGCACCGTGCTGGGCGACCCGCGGGCGGAGGGGGTCACGATGGGCCCGCTGGCCTCGCTGGCACAGCGCGACGAGGTGCTGCGGCAGGTCGCGCGGCTCGAGGAATCCGGCGGTCGGGTGGTGATCGGCTCGACGGAGACGCCCGACGTCACTCGTGCGGACGGCACCGTGGGCGCCGCCGATGACGGGGCATTCGTCGCGCCGTTGCTGCTGCGCTTCGATGACGCCGAGGACGCCGGCGTGCATTCGATCGAGGCGTTCGGACCGGTCTCGTCGATCATCGGCTACGGATCGCTGGATGAGGCTGCTGCACTGGTCGCGCGCGGCGGCGGCTCACTCGTGACCAGCGTGGCCACCCACGACCCCGGGGTGGCCGTGGAGCTCTCGAGCCGAATCGCCGCGTTCAACGGCCGGGTGCTCTTTCTCGACCGTGACGACGCCCGAAGTTCGACCGGGCACGGATCGCCGCTGCCCCAGCTCGTGCACGGCGGACCGGGCCGCGCCGGAGGCGGAGAGGAGCTGGGCGGCATCCGGGCCGTGCTTCACCACATGCAGCGCACCGCCATCCAGGGCTCACCCGAGATGCTCACCGCCATCAGCGGCATCTGGCACGCCGGTGCCGCATCGAAGGCAGGCGGCCGGCATCCGTTCCGCAAGAGCCTGGCCGAGTTGCGCATCGGCGACCAGGTTGCGTCCGCGTCGCGCGAGGTGAGCCTCGACGACATCGAAACGTTCGCCGCCTTCACCGGTGACACCTTCTACGCCCACATGGACGAGCAGGCGGCCGCCGCGAACCCGTTCTTCCCGGGACGCGTAGCGCACGGGTACCTCCTGGTTTCGTGGGCCGCCGGGCTCTTCGTCGACCCAGAACCCGGCCCCGTGCTCGCGAACTCGGGGCTGGAGAATCTGCGCTTCGTCACCCCGGTCTCGGCGGGCGACTCCATCAGGGTCGAGCTGACCGCGAAGCAGATCACCCCGCGGGAGACGGATGACTACGGCGAGGTGCGCTGGGATGCAGTGCTGCGCAATCAGCGCGATGAGCTGGTCGCGACCTACGACGTGCTCACGCTGGTGGCTAAGGAGCCGGCGGCGGGCTGACTCGGGGCGCCGACGTTCTCAGGCCGTCGAGCGCGACCGCGATCACGTCGTCAGCGAGCCGGTCGGCGTCCTCCGGGCCGCCGGGTCGGTACCACTCCACGATCGAGTTGATCATGCCGAAGAGGAGCCTCTCGACGACGCGCGCATCGATGTCGCTGCGCAGGGAGCCCTCCTCGCGCGCCTCCGTGAGCAGCGCGGTGACCTCGCGGTCGAACGTCCGGCGGCGGGCGAGCGCGCGCCGCTCGACGTCGGTGTTTCCGCGCACCCGCAGGAGGAGCGTCACCGACGGCAGGTCCTCGACGAGCACGTGCACTGCGCCGCGCAGCACCCGGTCGAGTCGATCGGCGGCGCTGAGCGCTGCGGCCTGCTCACCGGGTGCGGCATCCGCTTCGGCGAGAACACCCTCGAGCGAGGTCAGGGCACGGTCGAGCGCCATCTCCAATAGCGCCTCCTTCGAGGCGAAGTGATGGTAGATCGCAGACTTCGAGATGCCGAGCCGGTCGGCGAGCACAGCGACCGACGTCGCGTCGTAGCCGTACTCGTTGAAGGCGGCGACGGCGACGTCGAGGACCGCGGCCTGGTCGTATCCTGGGCGGCCTCGGCGGGGTTCGGCGAGTTCTGGCATCGGCGCCCAGTCTTCCACGTCAGGGCACTCACGGCGTCAGCGCGCGGCGAGCACGAACGGCAGCACCGCCGCGGCGCCGGCGCGACGAAGCTCTCGCGCGGCCACCGTGACCGTCCAGCGGGAGTCGACGAGGTCGTCGACGAGCAGCACGGGCCCCGACGGTATGTCGAGGGCGGCCGCGCTCAGTCGGCCCCAGACTCCGGCGAGACGGTAGGCGCTGTTGCCCCCGGGCTGCCCGGTCGGGCCGCTCTCGACGAGAGCCAGTTCACCCACGAGCGGCAGTCTGCCGATCCGGGCGATGCCCCGAGCGAGCGAGCGCACGAGCAGCGGGCGCACACGTGAGGGCATCGCGACCACCGCGACCGGTCGCTGCTCCCAGCCCCACTCGGCGAGCACGCGGGTGCACGCCGCGAGCACGGCCTCGGGCACTGCGGCATCAGGAGCGCCGACGGCGAACAGCTCGCGCAGGGGTCCGCCCCAACCGAGATCGGTGAGCCGCGCTAGGGCGCGTCCCGCCTCCGGGCGCTCGTCGACGGGGATGCGACCCTTCACCGGCACACCCAGTCGGTCTGCGCCCGTGGGCCATTGTGCGCGCGGCTCGATCACCACGCCCACCCGGTCGAGGGAGGCGGACGCCGCTGCGGTAGCGCGCTCGCCGACGCCGAGCGGGTACCAGACGCCTGCGCAGTTGTCGCAGCGGCCGCAGGGCGCGGCGGTGTCGTCGTCGAGAGCACGTTGCAGGAACGCCATCCGGCACGCCGTCGTGGATTCGTAGTCGAGCATGTGCGCGGCTTCCGCCGCCCGGGCGGCGGCGATCCGCCCGTAGCGGTCGGCGTCGTAGCTCCACGGCTCGCCGGTGGCGACCCACCCACCGCGCTCCCGGCGCACGGCACCGTCGACGTCGAGCACCTTCAGGAGCAGCTCGAGGGGGCTGCGTCGGATGTCGACCCGCGCCTCGAGCGCCTGGGTCGACGTCGGCGTGGCCGACAGGGCGGCGATCACGCGCTCGGCGCGATCCTGATCGGGCATCGATGCCGTGGCGAAGTAGTGCCAGATGTCAGGATCCTCGATGCCCGGCAGCAGCAGCACATCGGCGTTATCGGTCGCGCGTCCCGCCCTGCCGACCTGCTGGTAGTACGCGACAGGCGAGGAGGGGGCGCCGAGGTGAAGCACGAACCCGAGGTCGGGCTTGTCGAAGCCCATGCCGAGCGCACTGGTC
This sequence comes from Orlajensenia flava, assembly GCF_004801905.1. Lineage (GTDB taxonomy): Bacteria > Actinomycetota > Actinomycetes > Actinomycetales > Microbacteriaceae > Orlajensenia > Orlajensenia flava. Next base: position 140,313 of record NZ_SSSN01000007.1, read on the forward strand.
GCCACGAGCGCCTTCACCTGATTGCGCTTCAGCAGCGCCTCCGATTCGGCCCGCTCGTCGGGGTCGGTCTGACCGGTATACGCGCGCACGTCGTGCCCGTGCTCACGCAGGAACCGCGCGCTGTCCTCCGCCGCACTCACCGTGAGCGTGTAGATGATGCCCGAGCCTGGCAGGTCGTCGAGGTGGCCGAGCAGCCAGGCCAGCCGGGCGGTGGGCGACGGCAGACGCAGAACGCCGAGCCGGAGCGATGCACGCGCGAGCGGCCCGCGGATGGTGAGCACCTCCGCACTCGCGGCATCCGTCGCCCCGAGTTGCTCCGCGACATCCTCCACGACGCGTTCGTTCGCGGTCGCCGTGGTCGCGAGCACGGGCACGCCCGCCGGCATCCGTGCGATCAACTCTCGCAGTCGCCGGTAGTCGGGGCGGAAGTCGTGGCCCCAGTCGCTGATGCAGTGGGCCTCATCGATCACGAGCAGGCCGATGCGCCGAACCAGATCGGGGAGCTGCTCGTCGCGGAACGCCGGGTTGTTCAGCCGCTCCGGCGAGAGCAGCAGAACGTCGACCTCGTCGCGATCCAGGCGTGCCATCACGTCGGACCACTCGTGCGCGTTGGTGGAGTTGATCGCGACCGCCCGCACGCCCGCGCGCTCGGCCGCGGCGATCTGGTCGCGCATGAGTGCCAGAAGCGGCGACACCAGCACGGTGGGTCCGGCGCCGCGCGCACGCAACACGAGAGTGGCGACGAAGTACACCGCGGACTTGCCCCAGCCCGTGCGCTGCACCACGAGGGCCCGGCGCCGGTCCTCGACGAGGGCGTCGATCGCCTCGTACTGGCCATCGTGGAAGTCCGCGTCGTCGCGGCCGACGAGTTCGCGGAGGGCCAGGAGTGCGTCGTCGCGAACGGATGCCGTCATTCAGCCAGTCTGGCGCGGATCCGGTTGTTGCGCGGATCGTGGGTGAGTTCGGCGAGCTCGAGCTCCTCGAGCAGGGGCGGCAGGTACCTGCCGAATCGACCGCGGTAGCCCTTGCGCAGGCCGTACCAGCCCGACCGGGTGCCGCCGCCTCCGGCGGGTGGTGTCAGTGACCCTGCACTTTGGGAACCGCATCCACCATGACGCCCGAGAGCAACGCCGGCTTGTCGCTGCGGTTGCTCCAGGCGTGATTCGTACCTCGGATCACCACCGTGTCGCCGGGCGTCATGAGCACTTCATCCACATCGGTCACCAGGTAGATCTCCCCGATGACGCAGGTGATCACGTCGAGGGTATTGGTGCGGTGCATGCTCGGGTGCCGCTTGAGGTCTTCTTCGCTCGGCATCACGGTCTGCTTGATCTCGGTGCTGAGCTTGGTCAGCTGCGCGATGTGCTCTGCCGTGTCCTTGGTGTCGGGTGGAATCTCGAGGTTGCGGAACAGCATCCCACCGGGCATCGGCTCGCGCGTCGTGATCATGAGGGACCGGTCGCCGTCGATGGTGTTGTCCGCCGGAGTCTCTTCGGTGCCCCACACGGTGCACCGCCAGAAGAAGCCCGGGTTTTCCTGGACGTTCGTCTGTTCGGCGTCCAGGACAGCGCTGCGGCCCTCTTCGTCCGGTCCGACGACGTATCTCTTCCAACGCGACATGCACCTGCTCCTTTGCTGATGGACTCAACTCCACTCTAAGCGACACTCACCAAGTGAACAAGACACTTGTAGTCTAACCTCCCTAGCAAGAGCGGAAGCGCAGGGCCGCCGTACACTACAAGTCACCTTGTGTTGAATGGTCGGCGCTGCCGACACTCCGAGAAAGGGCCACATGGTCACGGACTTCACTACCGGTGGGTTCCGCCGAGAACGCACCAATGCGGCCGATCAAGTGCTCGCCGACCTTCGCGGGAAGATCCTCTCGGGAGATCTCGAGAAGGGCTCGCGTCTTCCATCCGAGCGTGAGTTGGCGATCTACTACGCGCTGAGCGGTCCGACGATCCGGGAGGCCGTGCGGGCCCTGAGCGCCATGAGCCTGGTGGAGGTGCGGCACGGCTCTGGAACATACGTCGTTGCCGAGTCGAGCGCGCTCATGCACTCGGCCATGACGGCCGTGGTCGAACTCGAGGGCATCGACCTGGTCTCGATCCTCGACCTGTCGGAAACCCTCTACCAGCAGGTGGTGGCACTCGCCGTCGCCGTCGCCACCGATGAGGAGCTGGCGGACTTCCGCGAGAAGACAGAGGCCGTGCAGCGCGCCAGCGACGGAGCGACCTTGCCGGAGCCGCTGCGCGCGTACCTCCTCGCGCTCGTTGCGCTCTCGCACAACGGCCTGCTCGAAGCGATGTCCGGCTATCTGATCGAAACCCAGATCGCCATCGTGCGGACCTCGACGAGCAGGGAACCCGACCTCGCCCGCAGGGTCGCCGGAACTCTGCAGGGCGAGCGGGCCTCGATCGCCGACGCTCTCCAGTCCCGCGACGGCGACGCGGCACGAGCTGCCGTCGTCGTCTACATGGCGCGCGCTCGCGACGTCGTGCGCAAGAACAAACTCGCCCGAGAGGACCTCGCCCCTCATCGGTGAGATGATGATCTTGCTTCGATTCACCAAGACACCTTGACACTTCGCATCCGGCTTTCTAGAGTGAAGCACCATGCCGACCATCACCGGGCTGCACCATGTGGCGATCCTCGTGCCCGATCTCGACCAGGCGACGGCCTGGTATGAGCGAGTGCTCGGCGCCAAGCGACTGAGCGCTGTCGATCACCGGGATGCCACTGGCGTCTTCGCCGTGATCCTCGAGGTACGGGGGATGCCCGGCGTTCTGCAGCTGCGCCGTACCGATGCGCCCCTCCCCGAGGGTTACGACCCGCTGACACTCGAGGTCGCCGACGACGCCGCTCTCACCGAGTGGACCAGCCACCTCGACGAGCTCGACATCGATCACACCGGCGTGCTGGCGAAGCGAACGGGAAACGCCGTCGAGGTCTCGGCGCCCGGCGGCGGCACGCTGCGTTTCTACACGGCGCCGGTAGGCGGGTACTCGGGCATGACCAGCAAGGTCTAGCCGCTCTTCCCTCAGCGGCTGAAGAAACCGCTCGGGGGGGCTGCAGGGCGTGTGTACGCCGGCGAGCCGGCGACCGCGGCGTTCGCCGCGCCCACGGCATCCTCCACCACCTTGCGGAACGACATCACGTCGATGCCCAGGCAGAACACACCGATGTCATCCTCGAGGGCCTTCGCGCAACTCTCCGCGGTCGGGCCGAGGATGGGTCCGCCGAGCAGCACCACGTCGTTCTCCCTGGCCGCCGCCTTGACTCGCTGGTGGGCGGCGAGGATCTTGTCGTTGCCGTGGATGTCGGCGTTGGCGTTCTCACCGAGCGCGAAAGAGAGTTCGCCCGCGGCGAAGACGACGATCTTGACCTCGGGAATCGCGCAGATCTCCTCGACGTGCTCCAGGCCGTCAACGGTCTCGATCATGGGAATGAGGAGCAGGCTGGCATCGCTTGCTTCGGCATAGTCGGTGAAGGTGCTGATCGCATAGCCCGCCGCTCGGTAGGCGGGGCAGATTCCGCGTCGCCCGTTCGGCGGATATCGCAGGGCGTCGAGCAGGTTCTCGATGTCGCCGGCAGAGCGCACCATCGGAACCACGATGCCCTCAGCGCCGGCTTCGAGGGCCCGTCTCGCGGACGTGGTGTCGTCGGGCTCGGGGATGCGCACGATGGTCGAGAGCCCTGCTCCGTCTGCGACGCGGATGGAGTCCTCCAACGCGCGGGGATTGATGCCCGAGTGCTCGCTGTCAATCCAGACGTAGTCCATGCCCGCAGAACCCATGACCTCGATGAGGGTGTGGTCGCCGGTGAAGCACTGCATCCCGACCGGGACCTGCCGATCGTCGATCATGTCCATCAACCGCTGCGTGATGCGATACACAGGTCTTCCTCCTTGGGGGTCAGGCGAGCAGCATCCAGATGAGGGCCGCCAGATTGAACAGCGCGGTCGCCGCCGGTCCGAAGGTCTTCAGCCTGTCCTTGATGGTGACGCCGATCACGGCATCGATCGCCTGCACGATGACCATGGCGACGGCGATCGCCGCCACGAACGCCACGGAGCCGACGAACAGGGCGACGACGACGGCGACGGCGAGGGCCGCGCTGCGCGCTGCCGCGTAGCGGGATGCCGTCAGGACGTCGCCCGAGGCGCCGCGCAATGCCGCGAGCGAGTAGCCCAGACTTACGAACGCACTCACGAGGGTGATCAGGGCGCAGACCCAGTACGCGGCTGTCATGGTCGTCCTTTCCGATGAGGGATGTGTCGATGCTGCGAGGCGAGGTTCACGGCATCCGCATCAGTCGGCGGTCAGCTGCGCACGCAGTCCGAACATATCGGCGTTCGCCCAGTGCTCGACGTAACGGCCGTCCTGGAGGCGGATGATGTCGATGACCGTGAACTGCACGCGCTTCCCGGTCGCCGCCAGGCCCAGGAAGGGGCCTCCATGCGTGGCGCGGTAGGACTTGCGGGTGATCACGGTGTCGCCGTCGGCGAACTGGTCGTCGATGCTCACCTGGAGATCGGGGAACGCCTTCCTCAGCACCTGGGTGAACCAGAAGAACGAGGCATCCTTCGTGCTCTGGTCGGCCGGTACCGAACGATTGATGAACTCCGGTGCGATCGTCTCGGCGAACACCGATTCGTCGCCTCCTTGGATGAACTCGCTATTGAACCGCACGACGGTCGCCTTGTTGCTCTCCTGCAGGGTCGGCATCAGATGGCCTCCGCTTCGATGGGGGTCGGGACGATCGGATTGATCGGCCGCCGACGCAGGACCGCTACGCCCATGACGGCCATGGCGATCGCCGCGATGAGCGAGACGACGCCGATCACGATGAAGATCGCAGACGTGGCGACGCTCGCGCCGATGAGGATACCGCCGAGTACCGGGCCGACGATCGCGCCCAGGCGGGCCACTCCTACGGCCGCGCCGACGCCGGTGGCGCGCAGGGTGTCGTCGTAGTAGGTCGCGGCGAGGCCCACAGCGCACAGTTGCGCCCCGATCGCGAAGAAGCCGGTGAGGAAGGTCGTGATAAGTAGGGCAGGTGCCGACGAACCGGTCTGGCCGATGAGCACGATGGTGATCGCGCCGAGCACGTAACCGCCGCTGATGACGAGGGCGGGATGCCGGCGCACGAATCGCCCGAGCACGATGCTGCCGAACACCGAGCCGAGATTCAACATCACGGCACCGAGAATCGCGCTGCGGGCATCGATGCCGTTCTGGCCGGCGATGATCGGAATCCAGTTGGTCAGGAAGTAGGTCATCAGCAGGCTCAGCAGCAGCACGATCCAGAGCATCACGGTGCCGAGTGCCCGGCCGCCGGTGAACAGCCGCACGAAGGGGGCGCGGGGTTCGGCAGCCTCGGGCACGATCCGCTCGGCGAGAGCGCCGTCCATCCCCATTCTGTGCAGCACCCGCACCAGCGGACCCTTGTCGGCCCTCACAGCGAGGAAGCGCACCGATTCCGGCACGGCGACGGCGACGAAGGGCAGGAGCAGGAGCGGCACGACTCCGCCGAACCAGAACACGCTGGTCCAGCCGAAAGCGGGAATGAGCACGGCGGATGCCAGTCCGCCGATGACCGCACCCACCGGGAAACCCGCGAACATCAGCGCGACGAGCGCTGCGCGTGAGCGCTGCGGCGCGTACTCGCCGGTGAGCGATATCACGCACGGCAACGCCCCGCCGAGCCCGAGACCGGTGAAGAAGCGCAGGGCGAGAAGCAGGCCGAGAGAACCGACGAAGGGCGTCAGCAGCGAGCCGACGGCGACGATCGCGAGCGAGATGATCAGCAGCGGCTTGCGTCCGACGCGGTCGCTCAGGATGCCCCCGACGATGGCGCCGATCAGGCCGCCGAACAAGCCGATGCCGAACACGGGTCCGAACGAGGCGAGCGGCGCGTTGAACTCAGCGGCGATGCCGGGTGCCGCCAGTGCTATCGACTGCGTGTCGAAACCGTCGATCATGGCCGCGATCGCGCACAACACGATGATGCCGATCTGGAAGCGGCCGATGCGTCGGCCCGCGAGCAGCGAGTCGAAGGTGAGCCCCTGAGTGGGCTCGGAGTGGTTGGTGCTCACGAAAACTCCTTCGTATTGTGAGGCCGAATGGGAAGTGCGGGTTACTCGCCCGGGTCCGCGCTGAGGTCGACGCTCTCGATGCCCGCGATCGCACAGGCCTCGTCAGCATCCGGTACGGATCCGCTCACGCCGACCGCACCGATCAGCTCGCCGTCGGCGTCGCGCACCAGCACGCCGCCCGGCACGGGCACGAGGTTGCCGTCTGCCAGTGCGGTGACGGCGGTGAAGAAGTGCGGGTGGCTCGCGGCACGAGCGACGAGCGCGCGCGACCCGAAGCCCATGTTGAGCGCACCGTGTGCTTTGCCGCGCGCTATGCGCTCCCGCAGCAGGCTCGAGCGGTCTTCGCGAGCGAAGGCGACGAGCTGCCCGCTCGCATCGAGCACGGCGACCGTCATCGGCGGCATCTGCTCAGTGCGGGCATGCTCCAATGCCGCTCCGACGATGTCCTGGGCGGTTGCGAGGGGCAACATGACAACTCCATCCGGGAACGCGACATCGCGTCCGGACATCACCCTAGTCACTTGGTGACCTGGGGTCAATCTGGCCCGATACTCCGCTGCGGGACCTGCTCAGCGCAGGTCGTACACCCGCTTGTACTTGCCCTCGCTGCGCGGCAGTGTGCCGGGTTCCTCGAGCTGCACCGCGACGGTCGAGCCGATCAGCACCTTGATGCGCTGCTGCAGCACCACGGATGCGGCCTCGCACGTCTCACGCGAAAGCTCGGGATGGCGCTCGATGCGCACCGTCATGGCATCCATCCGACCCTGCTTGCTCAGCTCCAGGATGAAGTGCGGGGTGAGGGTCTCGATGCCCAGCACGATCTCCTCGATCTGGGTCGGGAACAGGTTGACTCCACGGAGGATGATCATGTCGTCGTTACGGCCGGTGACCTTCTCCATCCGCCGCATTCCCGGCCGCGCCGTGCCCGGTAGCAGCCGGGTCAGGTCACGCGTGCGGTAGCGCAGCACCGGGAACGCCTCCTTGGTCAGAGAGGTGAACACCAACTCGCCCAGCTCGCCGTCGACCAACTGCTCCCCCGTCTCGGAGTCGATCACCTCGGGCAGGAAGTGGTCCTCCCAGATATGCGGGCCGTCCTTGGTCTCGACGCACTCGTTGCCGACGCCCGGGCCCATCACCTCGCTGAGACCGTAGATGTCGACGGCGTCGATGTTCATCCGCTGCTCGAGCTCGCGGCGCATCTCGTTGGTCCACGGCTCGGCGCCCAGCACGGCGACTCGCAGCGAGGTCGAGCGGGGGTCGATGCCGGCCGCCTCCATGGCATCCGCGATGGTCAACAGGTAGCTGGGGGTGCACAGGATGGCCTCGGGCTCGAAGTCGACGATCAGCTGCACCTGGCGCGCGGTCTGGCCGCCCGACATCGGGATCACCGTCGCACCGAGCTTCTCGATGCCGGCGTGCGCACCGAGGCCGCCGGTGAAGAGCCCGTAGCCGTAGGCATTGTGAACCTTCATGCCCGGGCGGATGCCGGAAGCCCGCAGCGAACGGGCCACGAGGCCGGCCCAGCGATCGAGGTCGCCCATGGTGTAGCCGACCACCGTCGGCCGGCCGGTCGTTCCCGAGGAGGCGTGGATGCGCGCCACCCGGTCCATGGGCACCGCGAACATGCCGAACGGGTAGGTCTCGCGCAGGTCGGCCTTCGTGGTGAACGGCAGCCGGCGCACGTCGTCGAGCGAGTGGATGTCGTCGGGCCCCACGCCCGCCTCGTCAAGTTTGCGCGTGTACAGGGGCACGTTGGCGTAGGCGTGGCGCACGGTCTGCTGCAGTCGCTCGAGCTGGAGTGCCTCGATCTCGGCACGGCTCATCAGCTCCTCGGGGTCGAGTGCGGCGATGGGCGTCTCGGCACGGGCGGTCGTCGGTGACATGGCTACTCCTGGGGTGTCGACAAAGGCGGGGTGCGCCGCGTGGTGATCGATCGGCCGCGGAACTCCGCCACCGGCTGGCCCGATTCGTCCGTCACGGTCACGTCGTAGAGACCGTTTCGCCCGCTCAGGACCCGTCGGCGCGCGGTGGCCGTGAGAGTCTGACCGGCCCGGGTCGATGCGAGGAAGGTGATGTCCGCTCCCGCGGCCACCGTCACCTGCTCGTCTTCATTGCAGGCGATCGCGAACGCGGTGTCGGCGAGGGCGAACACGAGGCCGCCGTGGGTGATCTCGAAGCCGTTGGTCATGTCCTGCCGCACGAGCATCGACACGACCGCTTCCCCCGGCTCGTCGCTCTCGACCACCATGCCGAGCGCAGCCGAGGCGCGATCGCGCTGCATCATGGCGCCTCGCCCGTTCCGGACGGTGGGGTTCGGCGGGGCTGCGGCATCCGTCATGCAGGGCTCCTCGTCGAGTCTGACCACCGACCGAGGGTTCCTCAGCCGCTCGAAGAACTATATACTAACTGAACGATCGTTTAGTAATGCGAACCACGAGGAGTCGACGATGACCACGCCCGCAGACCTCACAGCGGTGACCGAGCCCTCCCCTGACGAACGGCAGTTCGACGACCTCATCGCCGCCGACTCGCGCATCGAGCCGCGCGATTGGATGCCCGACGCCTATCGCAAGACCCTCGTGCGACAGATCAGCCAGCACGCGCACTCCGAGATCATCGGCATGCAGCCGGAAGCCAACTGGATCACCCGTGCGCCGAGTCTCAAGCGCAAGGCGATCCTCATGGCGAAGGTGCAGGACGAGGCTGGCCACGGCCTCTACCTCTACTCCGCGGCGCAGACGCTCGGCACCCCGCGAGACGAGATGACCGAGGCGCTCATCGCCGGCAAGGCGCGCTACTCGTCGATCTTCAACTACCCGACCCCGACGTGGGCCGACATGGGAGCGATCGGCTGGCTCGTCGACGGCGCCGCCATCTGCAACCAGGTGCCGCTTTGCCGAGCCTCGTACGGTCCGTACGGGCGCGCGATGGTGCGCATCTGCAAGGAGGAGTCGTTCCACCAGCGACAGGGCTTCGAGATCCTGCTCGAACTCATGCGGGGAACGGATGCCCAGCGCGCGATGGCGCAGGACGCCGTCGACCGGTGGTACTGGCCCGCGCTGCAGATGTTCGGCCCGCCCGACGACGCATCGCCCAACTCGGCTCAGTCGATGGCCTGGAACATCAAACGCTTCAGCAACGACGAGCTGCGTCAGCGGTTCGTCAGCATGCTCGTGCCGCAGGCGGAGGTGCTCGGCGTCACGCTGCCCGATCCGAAGCTGCGTCTGGACGAGGAGACCGGTCAGTACGAGATGAGCGAGATCGACTGGACGGAGTTCAACGAGGTGCTCGCCGGTCGTGGCCCGATGAACGCCCAGCGCCTGCAGCGTCGTCGCGACGCCCACGAGGACGGCGCCTGGGTGCGCGAGGCGGCCGCCGAGTACGCCCGCAAGCAGGCCGCCGCGCGCGAGGTCGCCGCGTGAGCGCGCCCGGCGCATCCGCCGAGCCCTGGCCGCTCTGGGAGGTCTTCGTGCGCGCCGGTCGCGGCCTCAGTCACGTGCACGTCGGTTCGCTGCACGCTCCCGACTCCGACATGGCTCTCCGCAACGCACGCGACCTCTACACCCGTCGCAACGAGGGCACGTCCATCTGGGTCGTGCCCGCAGAGGCGATCACGACGAGCGATCCGGATGCCAAGGGTGCGTTCTTCGAGAGTCCGGCTGGCAAGAACTACCGGCACGCCGTCTACTACACCGCGAGTGAAGGGGTGAAGCACCTGTGAGTGCTCCCGATGACGGTCAGCTGACGGGTCTCGATACGCCTGCTCGCTCGGCTCGCGGGCTACTCGACCAGCAGAGCGAGGATGCCGGTCGAGTAGCGCACGGCGAGGTGGCCGTGGACGAGCTCACCCTGAGCGACGAGCTCGCGGGAGCCGGCGGCGTGGCGACCACCGACGTGGCGGAGTACGCGCTCTGGCTGGGCGATGACGCGCTCATCCTCTCGCAGCAGCTCGGCTGGTGGATCAGTCGCGCCCCCGAGCTCGAGGAGGACGTCGCCCTCGGCAACATCGCCCTCGACCTCATCGGGCACGCGCGCTCGCTCCTGCATTACGCCGGCACGGCGAGCGGCCGCACCGAGGACGACCTGGCCTACTGGCGCACCGAACCCGAGTTCCGCAGCGCATGGCTGTTCGAGCAGCCCAACGGCGACTTCGGCCACACGATCGCGCGTCAGCTGGTCGCATCCGTCTACCTGTTCGAGCTCTACTCGCGCCTGCGCGCCTCGAGCGATGCGACCCTCGCCGCCATCGCCGAGAAGAGCCTCAAGGAGGTCGACTACCACCGCGACCACGCCGTGCAGTGGATCCTGCGGCTCGCGGGAGGCACGGACGAGTCGCGCCGCCGCATCACCGTCGCACTCGCCGACGTCTGGCCCTACGTCGACGAACTGTTCCGCGACGAGCCGCTCATCGACCGTCTCGAGGGTGTCGCTGTGCGCCCGTCGACCCTCAGGCCCGCGTTCGACGACGTCATCGTCGGCGTGCTCTCGGAGGCCGGCCTGCAGACGCCCGCCGGTTTCATCGCCTCCGGTGGCGGCCGCCGAGGATCGCACTTCACCACCATGGGCTACCTGCTCGCCGAGCTGCAGGTGCTCGCTCGGCAGCATCCGGGGGCGTCATGGTGACACTGACGGATGCCCCGGCTCTCAGCCGCGACGACGCTTGGCGGGTGGCTGCGACGATCGCCGACCCCGAGATCCCGGTGCTGACCATCGAGGACTTGGGCGTGCTGCGCGATGTCCGCGTCGACGGCGACCGCGTGCAGGTGACGATCACGCCGACCTACAGCGGCTGCCCGGCGATGGACGCCATCCGCGACGACGTGCGGGCTGCCCTGCATGATGTCGGTTTCGGCGACGTGCGCGTCGAGACCGTGCTCTCGCCCGCCTGGACCACCGACTGGATGAGCGACGCGGGCAAGGCGAAGCTCGTCGAGTACGGCATCGCCGCGCCGAACGGGCACGCCGCCGCGCGACCCACCGGCCCCATCCGCCTCCAACTGGCCGTCAAGTGCCCGCGGTGCTCGTCGCTCGACACCCGCGAGCTCGCGCGTTTCGGCTCGACCTCGTGCAAGGCGCTCTACGAGTGCCGGGCGTGCCTGGAGCCGTTCGACTACTTCAAGGTGCTCTGATGGCAGCCGTAAACGTCGGGACGCGACGGCGCGCCCGTTTCCACGAGCTCGCCGTCAGCGACATCCGCCGGCTCACCGCCGACAGCGTCGAGGTGACCTTCACGGTTCCGGATGCCCTCACCGGCGACTACGACTACCTCCCCGGACAGTACGTCGCCCTCCGCACCACTCTCGACGGCCGAGAGCTCCGTCGCAGCTACTCGCTCTGCCGTCCGCCCGCTGCGGGTTCGGTGAGCGTCGCCATCAAGCGCGATCTCGGCGGCCGCTTCAGCAGCTGGGCCAACGACGAGCTCGCCGTCGGAGACCGGTTGGACGTGATGAGCCCTGAGGGCACCTTCACGAGCGGCCTGACCGACCTGGACGCCAGGCACATCGTCGGCATCGCCGCCGGATCGGGCATCACCCCGCTCATGGCGGTCGCGCAGACCGTGCTGGCGGCATCCGACTCCGCGCGCTTCACGCTGGTGTACACCAACCGGTCGACCCTCGACGTCATGTTCCTCGACGAGCTCGCCGACCTGAAGGATCGCTACCCGGCTCGACTCGCCCTGCACCACGTGCTCTCCCGCGAGCAGCGCACCGCGCCCCTGCTGAGCGGACGGATCGACGAGGAGAAACTGCGACGGATGCTAGCAGTGCTCATCCCGCCGGCCACGGTCGACGAGTGGTTCCTCTGCGGCCCGTTCGAGCTGGTCCAGCTCTGCCGCGACGCCCTCGCCGACGTCGGAGTGCAGCCCGGGCACGTCCGCTATGAGCTCTTCACGACGGGCGAGAACGACCGACCGGAGGGCGATCACGGCCGGCCCGTCGTGGTGCGCCGAGGCGAGGATGTCTTCCGCATCGATTTCACGCTCGACGGGCAGTCGGCATCCGTCGAGTCCCCCGTGAGCGCGAACGAATCGATCCTCAACGCCGCCCTGCGCGTGCGGCCCGACGTGCCGTTCGCCTGCGCCGGCGGAGTGTGCGGCACCTGCCGGGCACGGCTCGTCGAGGGTCGCGTGCAAATGACCGAGAACTACGCGCTGGAACCCGACGAACTCGAGCGCGGCTACGTGCTGACCTGCCAGTCGCACCCGCAGACCGAGCGCGTGCTCGTGGACTACGACGTCTGATCCCCGCAGGAGGAACCCCCGATGATCGAACTCACCGTCAACGACGGCGTCGCTGAGATCACGCTCGACGCGCCCGAGAAGCTCAACGCGCTCGACCCGGCCGCGCTGGCCGAACTCGATGACGCCTACCAGCGCGCCGAGCACGCCGACGTACGCGCCCTCGTGCTGCGCGGCGAGGGGCGGGCGTTCTGCGCCGGGCGCGACATCTCGCACGTCGACCCGACGACGGATGACGTGCTCGGTTACCTGGGCCACCTCGTCACGCCGCTGCTGAAGCGGATGAGCCGGTTTCCGGCCCCGACGTTCGCCGTGGCGCACGGAGCCTGCCTCGGCGTCGGGCTCGGCCTGCTCATCGCCACCGACGTGGTCTACGTCGCCGAATCGGCCCGCATCGGCTCCCCGTTCGCCAAGCTCGGCGCCACCCTCGACTCCGGCGGTCACGCCCTGTTCTACGAACGCCTCGGAGCCCATCGCACCCTCGACCTCATCTACACCGGGCGGCTCATGAGCGGAGCGGAGGCGGTGGCATCCGGGCTGTTCTCGCGGGTCTTCCCCGACGGCGAGGTGACGAATACCGCGCGCGACGCCGCTCGAACCGCTGCAGCCGGGGCGACGCAGGCGTTCATCGAGAGCAAGCGGCTGATCGCGCAACTGCGCGACGAGCGGCTCGGGCTCTGGGCGTCGATGGACGCCGAGAACCGCGCCCAGGCCGCCCTCTGCCGATCAGCCGACTACCGCGAGGGGTTCGCCGCCTTCCAGGCGAAGCGCGACCCGGTCTTCACCGGACGCGGCTGAGACGCAGCCAGGCTGGCTATCCCGCGGGGGCGGGCTGGCAGACGGCGCCCTTCTGCATGGCCTCGACCATTTGATCGGCCGACCACGGGAACTGGAATGACGGGGCGGTCTTGCCCGAGGCCGCCGGCTCCTTCGAGACCACCGAGGCCAACTGGAGGGCGAGCGACTGCACGAACCCCTTGCCCGCTGTGGCGTTGTTGAGCATCACCACGACGGTCAGCCCGCTCTTGGGTTCCGTGAACGCCGCCGTCATGAAGCCGCCCATGTCGGCGCTGCCACCGCGCAGCGGACCGTACTGCGTCGCCCCGAAGCCGTACCCCTCCCACGTGGGTGCATCCGCTCCCAGGGGGATGGTCGTCCACGCCGTCTTGGTCGAGGACGCGTCGAGCACGGATCCGGTGGCGAGAGCCTGGGTCCAGGTCTTGAGGTCGTCGACGGTGGAGACCATTCCGCCGGCCGTCCACCCGAACGAGCTCGACATCGACGAGACGTCGTGCACCGCGTCGCACTGCACGGCGCCGTCGCCGCCACGGGGCGCGATGTAGCCGGATGCGTGTGGCCCGGGAATCCTGGTCGAGGACGGATCGGGCAATGACGTGGAGTCCAGCGCGAGTGGACCGACCACGTACTGCGCGTAGAGGTCGTTCCAGCTGCGGTGCGTGACCTCCTCGAGGGCGAGCCCGAGCAGCACGAAGCCGGTGTCGGATGCCGCGTAGGCCGCACCGGGAGCGCCGGTGGGCACGCCGCCCTGACCGGCGGCCAGCAGTTCGAGCGGGGGCCACATCCGCTCGGGGGTGTTGGCCACGTACGGCGCGAGCGCCGCGCCGTAGTCAGCAAGCCCTGAGGTTCCCTGGCAGAGTTCGCCGAGCGTGATGCCTCCCATTCCCGGAGCGGCTGGCAGCGCCTTGGACACCTTCTCGTCGAGGGTGACCTTGCCCTCCTCCACGAGCCTCAGCAGCACGGTGCACGTCATCCCCTGGGTGAGCTCGCCGATGCGGAACCGCATGTCCTCCGTCATCGGAGTCTTGCCGCCGATGGTCGTGGTGCCGGTCGCGGCGGTCCACTCCCCCGCCCACGGCGCCCACACGCCGGCCACCGCTCCCGATGATGCCGACAGCTTCATGGCCGTCTTCACCGCCTCGGAGAGCGCTCCCGTCGTGGCGGACGAGAAGCTTCCGTCCGTCTGAGCGGGCACGTTCACCCGCGCGCCCCCCGTGGCACTGCAGGCACTGAGTGCCAACGCAGCCGCTATCACCACCGCTGCCGCCCGGACCACCCGAACGGACCTCTTCCTCTCGGCCACGTAGACCCCCTCCGCCCCGATTCTCGGATTCTACCCGTGGGGACGGCCTCGGCCGGTAACGCCGATCATTACGGTCGGATGACGAACCCCGGTCGACCCGACCAATCCGCCGACGGCAATGCAGCGAACTCCATAGCGGCACGGCACGAGCCGGTCCACAACTCTGGAGGCGAAACATCATGAAATCATCACCCAACCGTCTGGTCGCGACCACCTTCGGTGCGGTCTACCTTCTCGTCGGTCTTCTCGGCTTCTTCGTGACCGCCGGCGTCGGCTTCATCGCCACGCAGGGGGGGCTGCTGCTCGGCATCTTCGCCGTGAACCCGCTGCACAACGTCGCGCACCTGCTCATCGGTGCCGCGCTGCTGATCGCCGGGCTGTCGAACGCCCTCGCCGCCAAGACGACCAACACCACGATCGGCGCCGTCTACCTGCTGCTCGGCATCGTCGGCTTCTTCCTCGCCGGCACGGATCTCAACATCCTCGCCCTCAACACGGCCGACCACTTCCTGCACCTCGCCAGCGCGATCGTGCTCCTCGGAACCGGACTCGCGGCCGACAAGCAGGTGCGTTCCTCGCGCACCGTCACCGCCTGATCGAAGGACGACACCATGACTGCACGAACCGCATCCATCGCAGCACCCACCGCCCTCGGCGTGCGCGCGAGCTGGCCGGCCCTGGCCACCCTCGGGGCGGGACTCGTGCACCTGGCCGTCGCGGCGAGCGCGCCCGTGCTCCTCACGGTCGTGCTCGTCGCCCTCGGCATCGCCGAGATCGGCTGGGCACTGACCGTGCTGCGGGCCGGCCGGGTGATGGCGGTCCGCAGCACGCTGGCGGTCGCGGCGAGTTCGTCCGCGGTGTGGGTGGCGATCGCGTTCACCCTCGGCGCCACGGGCGTTGCCGATCCCGCCGACTCGGTGCCGCTGCTTCCGCTGGCGGCTGCCACCCTGTTCACCTTCTACATCGCTGTGGAGATGGCGCGCGTCACGCGGTCGGGTAAGACCGCGACGGCGGCAACAGGCACCGGCGGCAGGCTGATCGTCGGACTCGTCATCGGGGCGGCCATCGTCGCAGCGGTGGCGACTCCCGCTCTGGCGGCGACGGATGCCGGCAAGCTCGCGCATCCGCACGGTGAACACGGCTTCGTCGCGCCCGGGCACCAGCACTAGGCACCCTCGCAACGACTCCGATCGGGCCCTACTCCTCCACGGGAGCGGGGCCCGATTCCATGAACCGGCGCACGTCGTCGTCGACGATGATGTCGCTCGGACGCAGCGGCCGCGTGAGGTAGAGGCCCTCGAGGCTGGTGAGGCGACTGAGGGCGACGTAGGTCTGGCCGGGGCTGAACGCCCGCGCCCCGAGGTCGATGATCGCCCGGTCGTAGCTGGCGCCCTGCGCCTTGTGGATGGTGACGGCCCACGCGAGGCGCAAGGGGAACTGTGTGAACTCCGCCACGATGTCCTTCGCCAGCTTCTTCGTGCGCGGGTCGTAGCTGTACTTGAACTTCTCCCACGTCGCGGGCTCGACCTCGTGCTCCTCGCCGTCGACGTCCACGCTGACCGTGTCGCTGATGCGGGTGACGGTGCCGAGCGTCCCGTTGACCCAGCGCGGAACGCCCTCGCCGCCGATGTCGTTGCGGAGGAACATCACCTGCGCCCCGACCTTGAGCTCCAGCCGCAGGTCGGCCGGGTAGGCGCGACCGGCGAAGTCGCCCGTGACATCCGCCTCGTTCGCCTGCGAGGTTCCGGCGAGCCGGTGCAGGGCGGTGGAGTTGATGCGGGTCACGGTGTCGTTCCGCGTCGCGAGCGTGATGGCGCCGTCCTGCGGCAGTGGACGACGCGCTCCGTATCCGTTCAGCCGGCCGCCGATCTCGGCGTCGACCTGGCCGTGGCGAACCGCGTTGAGCATGTGGGTGAACACGGGGTCGGACTGCCGGTGGATCTCGGCGAGCTCGAAGATGCGCAGCCCGGCCTCCTGCCACACCTTCGCGTCGAAGAACCACATCGAGCGGTAGGTGTCCTCGTAGTAGGCGCGCTCCTGCGGATCGCCCGGCACCGGCGCCAGCTGGTAGGGGTCGCCGAACAGCACCACCTGCACGCCGCCGAAGGGCACGTGCGGCTTCTGCCTGGCCTGACGGAGGCTCCGGTCCATGGCGTCGAGCAGGTCGGCGCTCACCATGCTCACCTCGTCGACCACGAGGGTGTCGATGGTGTTGAGCAGCTTCTTGGTCGCGTCGTTCTGCTCGATGTCGTGGTCGGCGATGAGGCCGATCGGCAGGCGGAACAGCGAGTGGATGGTCTGCCCACCGACGTTGAGCGCTGCCACCCCGGTGGGGGCGCAGATGACGATCTGCTTCTCGGTGTTCCAGTTGAGGTGGTTCAGCAGCGTCGACTTGCCGGTGCCGGCGCGGCCGGTGACGAACACGTGCTCGCGGGTGTTCTCGATGGCCTCGAACACCGCGGCCTGTTCGGCCGACAGCGCGATGAACGACACATCCGTCCTCTCGGTGGTGGGAGACCCCTTCACTGTAGTTGGCCCGTGGCGCGACGGATGCCCCCGCCGGGCGCGCCCGTACAATGCAGGGGTGGAGCCGGAGCAGGGGGAGGAGCGCGACACCGCGCCGTCCGCTGCCGGTGCGCCCGGCGACGATGCACCCGGCGGTGGTTCGCCCGACACGGGTTCGCCCGACACCGGTTCGCCCGACACCGGTTCGCCCCACTCCGGTTCGCCCGACTCCGGTTCGCCCTACACTCCCCCGCCGCCGAGCGCCGTCAAGACTCCGGGTGGCAACGCCGACGCGGTACCGGCGACGAATCCGTTCGGCATCACCGTCCCGGTCCCCATCGTCTCGGATCGCGAACTCGGCATCGAACGCGCCGGAGCCCACGCCGCGGGCGCCCCTCCGCGGGCGGGAGCGCTCGTGGCAGGAACGGCGAGCCTTTCCGCGGCACCGGGAACAGCCTCCAGGACGACCACCCCGCTCATCGCGATCCTCGCGTGGACGGGCGTCGCCGTCCTGCTCGTGGCCGCCCTGGTCTCGACCATCGGCGCGCTCAATCGCGACCTCTACAGCGCGCACGGGTTCGTGCGGACCTACCTCTCCGCCCTTCAGAGCGGAGACGCGGACATGGCGCTCTCCCTGCCCGGCGTGCGCATCGACGCGGCCGGCCTGCAGACGGCCGGGCTTCCGGCGGATGCCGCCAGCACACTGTTGCGCGGCTCGGTCGTCGAGGCGCCGGAGGACATCCGTCTGGTCAGCGACACGGTCCGCGGCGATGGTCATCACCGCGTGGTCTACAGCGGGGTCTACGACGGCAAGCGCCAGCAGTTCACCTTCGACGTCGTCCGCGACGGCTCGCTCGCGGGCGTCTTCGCGTCGTGGCGCTTCGCCACCAGCCCGATGGGGGCCATGACCGTCTCCGTGCTGCACGATTGGGGTTTCACGGTGAACGGGCTCACCCTCGACACGCGCGCGCACGCGGCCGCCAACGCGCCGGCATCCTTCAGCAACGCGGCCAGCTACCTCGTGCTGACGCCTGGACGATTCGACATCAGCCGCACGAGCCCGCTTCTGCAGGCGAAGGAGCAGTCAGTGGTGATCGGCGCTCCGGGCACGCGGGCCGTGACGGTCGACGTGCAGCCGACGCCCACCTTCGTCAGTCAGGTGCAGACCGAGATCAACTCGTTCCTTGCGGGGTGCGCCAAGCAGAAGGTGCTCCAGCCCACCGGATGTCCGTTCGGCACCGTCATCGACGACCGCGTGACCGATGCGCCGGTCTGGACGATCGTCATCGATCCCGTCGTCACCCTCGTCCCCGATGACACCGCGTTCCAGATGCCCGAGACTCCCGGCACCGCGCACGTGGTCGTGGGGGTCCAGTCGTTGTTCGACGGAGACGACTCCACGGTCGACCGCGACGAGCCATTCACGATGGGTGCGAGCGTCACGATCGCCGCCGACGGCACCCTCAACATCCAGTTGCACTGACGCGCGCGGGCGCCCCGCCCGCCCCATCCCGCCGCTCCGCGCCGGTCGCGCATCTCAACGAAAAGTGCCATAACGCGCATCCGCCCACGCGGCAGTGCCATAACGCGCATCCGCCGCAAGCCGCGCCCGCGCCAATCGACGACCCCGCACCGCAGAAGTGCCATAACGCGCATCCCGTCGCCGAGCGGTGCCATAACGCGCATCCCTCGCCAGCCGTGCCACCGCCGATCGACGCCGCGGGAGTAGAAGTGTCATAACGCGCATACGCTCACGCAGCAGTGCCATAACGCGCTTCCGCTCGCCAGCCGCGGCAGCGCCACCGAGTACAGCGCCGCAGAAGTGCCATAACGCGCATCCGCCGTAAGCCGCGCCAATCGACTACCCCGCACCGCAAAAGTGCCATAACGCGCATCCCGTCGCCGAGCAGTGCCAGAACGCGCATCCGGGCGCGACACCGAGCGGCGGCCGTCAGGAGCTGCGATCCGCCATCGCGGCCAGGCGCGCGTTGTACGCCTCGAGCTCAGCTTCGCCGGTGCGGTCGGCGTTGCGATCCCGACGCTTCGTCTCGCGCTCATCCGCCCGCGACCACTGCATCGCGACCGCGATGGCCAGCGCGACCGTCGGAATCTCGCCGACGCTCCACGCGATGCCCCCGCCCAATTGCTGGTCGGCAAGCGCATCCGTTCCCCAGCCCATGGCGCCGTACCAGTCCGCGAGCAGCAGGCCCGTGCCGGTCATGATGGCGAGGCCGAAGAACGCGTGGAACGCCATGGTCAGCAGCAGCAACAGGAGGCGGAACGGATACGGCAACCGGTACGGCACCGGGTCGATGCCGATGATCGACTGAACGAAGAGGTACCCCGTGAACAGGAAGTGGAACTCCATCCATTCGTGCCCGAGGTGGTCGGTGGTCGCCCAGCTGAAGATCGGTGTGAAGTAGAACACCCACAGCGACGCCGCGAACAGCACGGCGGCCACGATCGGGTTGGCGATGATGCCCGCGAACCTCGAGTGCACGGCGAGCATGATCCACTCGCGGCCACCGCGACTGCCGTCCTTGCGGGGGCGGATGCTGCGGAGCGCGAGCGTGATCGGCGCGCCAGGCACGAGCAGCACGGGCACCGCCATCGTGAGCAGCATGTGGCCGAGCATGTGCGCGCTGAACAGGTATTGGCCGTAGAGGTAGACCGACCCGTTCGTGACCCAGAACAGCACCACGATGCCGCTCACCCACGACACGGTGCGGAGTATGGGCCAGCGGTCGCCGCGGCGGCGCATCCGCAGGACGGCCGCGATGTAGAAGAAAATCGCGAAGGCGCACAGCAGCACCCAGAGAAGGTCGAAATCCCAGGCCGTGAAGTAACGGATGCCGGTGAGTGGCGGCGGCAGGGGCTCCCCGGTGAGGAACTCGGCGGGCGTGCGGGTGGTCGCGATGGTCTCGGCGATGGGCGTGGCCGTCTTGGCGAGCGCCGCCGCCAGACCCGACGCGATGCCCATGAACGCGAGTTCTGCGACGACGAGTCCCCAGAACCATCCCCGGGCGTTGGCGCCCGCCGCACCGGGCGCCTTCAGGCTCGCCGTCTCGATGCGCCCGATGGCGTACCGCCGTTGCACCAGGCCGAACAGGCCGAGCGCCAGCAGGGCGGCGATCTTGCCGATGACCAGTACGCCGTATGGGCTGAGCAGGTTGCCCCACGTGCCGACGCGTAGCGCTGCGCTGACGTAACCGGATGCCGCAACGCACACGAACGCGATGATCGCGACGGTCGAGTAGCGGCCGAGCACCGCGGCCAGGCGCGCGATCGGCAACTGACGCTTCAGCAGGATGATCGTCAGCAAGCCACCGAGCCACGCCGCCGCGAAGACGAGGTGGATGCCGAGAGCCACGATCGCCGCGTTGTGTCCGGCGGTTCCGGCAGCGTGTCCCTGCTGCGCCATGGGCACGAGCGAGGCGACCGCGACCAGTGTGACGAAGATCGCCGCCGTCTGGTTGCGGACCGCGAAGGCCAGCACCGTGACGAGCGCTCCGATGAGCGTGGTCGCCAGCCAGGCCTGGCCCAACGGGATCTGGGTGAGGAACTGACTGAGCGTCGCACCGAAGCGGTCGTCGAAGCTCACGGTGCTGTTGGTCACCGAGAGGAAGGTGAGGAATCCGGTCGCGGCGGAGGCGACGGTGAACACGGCGGCGCACGCGGCCGAGATGTCGAGGGCGCGGTCGTATTCGGGCTCGGCGGGGCTGAGCGCCCAGCAGGCGAGCACCAGAGCGCCGATCATGCCGGACGCGGCGATGTTGACGAGGAGCGTCGCGGTCGGGAGTCCCCAGCGCACGACGGCGCCGGGGTCCTCGAGCGCCTGGGCGGATGCGCCGCCTCCGTATGCGAGGGCCGCGATCAGGGCGATGAGCGCCGTCGCCACCAGCACGGCAGGGCCGAGGATGCGGGCGGCTCGATTCACCCCCCAATCCTACGTTCGCCTCACGCGCCACTGTTCTGCCTCCAGCCGCGGACGCACGCATTCGAGCCGCAGCGCCGCGGTCGGACTCTCGGTCAGAGCGAGAGGGGCGCGCCAGGTCGACGCGGCCACCGCCGCAGAAGAGGCCCAATGCGGTCCAACGCGGCGTGCACGAATGCGGGATGACGCGCGTACCAGCCGCGGTGGGCCTCAGCGACTTCTTCCCTGTCGACGATGGCGCCATCGACGATCCAGTCGCGGCGGGGCTCTTCCCGAGCTCCCCAGGCGTCGATGACCCATTCCTCGCGAGGGGCGTGCACGGCATTCAGCAGAGGCCGACCGGGATCGGTGGCCGTCGCTGGAGGACCCAGGGCCGTCAGCACCCGGTCCCCGAGCGTCATCAGTATCCGGTTGCCGGGGTGGTTCACCGTCCTCATCTCAGCGAAATCAGGCTGATCGAAGAGGTCGGAGATGGTGACGTCGAGTTCTGCCTCGCGTCTTCGGAGTTCGGCCAGCGAATCTGCTGCGACCGCGCGTACGGAGCGCGGCCTCAGGGCGCCAGCCAATGAGATGCCAGCGGCGGCGGCGAGCACCCTGACGTCATGGTAGGCGACCATCGGCGGGGACTCGTCGACCCCTTCGACGTGCATGGCGAGCTGAAACGGATGCAGCCCGGTGTACCGCACGACGGGGATCGTCGCCGAGCGGGAACCACGCGGCAGCGACGCGTTCAATTGGGAGGTTCCCAGCCGGAGTCCGTGGTAGTCGTTGCGAATGGGTTGTGACACCAGTGCGTCCGCGTGTGAGATCAGGACGTGCAGGCGTTCCACGTCGGCGGCGTCGAGCTCATGGACGGGCGGAATGCGAAGCAGCGGAAGCTCCTCGGAGTCCAGCACGATTCGAAGTGATTCGGCCTGGCAATTGCCGACGATCAGACCGAAACCTGTCGTCGGAACGCTTGGGGAGTAGAAGTCGGCGTAGTGAGACCTGCGCGCGCTCTGCGCCTCGTTGATCGCCACCTCGCCCGCCTGAACGGTGACCCTCTTCAACTGAGGATTCTCCAGAACGGCCACGGAGGAAGCGTATCCGAGCATGCAGCGCGGCGAAGCATGTACAGCCCGGGATGAATTGCCGGATGCGCGTTATGGCACCGCGACGGGGGCGGATGCGCGTTATGGCGCCGCGGGACTACTGTCGAGCGCTACTTGAGGCGCCGGATGCGCGTTATGGCACCACGCGGACCGGGTTATGCGCGTTATGGCACTTCCGGACGACGGCGCGGGCTTCTTGAAGCGCCGGATGCGCGTCATAGCACCACGCGGAGCGGGTTATGCGCGTTATGGCACGGGAGCCCCCACCCCGACCGGCCTCGGCAGCGCCGGCACATCGCGGGGACGACGAAGGGCCCGGCCGGAGCCGGACCCTCGTCAGTTCACCTGCGCCAGGAACGGCGCGACGGACGGGTACTACTTGGCGGCAGCCTTGAGCTTCGAGCCCGCGGAGACCTTGACCGAGTTGCCGGCGGCGATCTGGATGGTCTCGCCGGTCTGGGGGTTGCGGCCGGTGCGCGCGGCGCGGTGGGTGCGCTCGACGGCGAGCCATCCGGGGATCGACACCTTGGTGCCCGAGCCGACGGCGTCGGAGAGTGCCTCGAAGAGACCGCCGACGACGCGGTCGACGGTGGCCTGGCTCTCGCCGGTGCTCGCGGCGATCTTCGCGACGAGCTCGGTCTTGTTCAGCGTGTCAGCCATGTGAAGTGTCCTCCTCGGACGTGAGTCTGTTGAAACAGCTATCTCGTTGTGACAGGGTGCGGGGAATCCCGCTCCCCCTCGGTCAGTACGACCGCCTCGAACGTAGCAGACATGCCCGAAACACGCGGATTTCCGGGCGATTCCGGGCTCTGAGGGAGGTTGCATCCGTCACATCCGTCACCATGGACAGCGCCTGTACCCCGGCCGGGGGGAACGCCAACAGGGCGCCGACCGTGAGGTCGACGCCCTGTCAGATGGTGCGGCTGGTGCTACCAGCTCGACTTGGTGATGCCCGGCAGCTCGCCACGGTGGGCCATGTCGCGGAAGCGCACACGGGAGACACCGAACTTGGTGAGCACGCCACGGGGGCGGCCGTCGATGGCGTCGCGGCTGCGGACGCGCACCGGGGATGCGTTGCGGGGCAGCTTCTGCAGGCCGACGCGGGCGGCCTCACGGGACTCGTCGGTGCCGTTCGGGTCGACGAGGGCCTTCTTCAGCTCGAGGCGCTTCGCGGCGTACCGCTCCACGATGACCTTGCGCTGCTCGTTACGGGCGATCTTGCTCTTCTTGGCCATGACTTAGCGCTCCTCACGGAAGTCGACGTGCTTGCGCACTACGGGGTCGTACTTCTTGAGCACGAGACGGTCGGGGTCGTTGCGACGGTTCTTCTTGGTCACGTAGGTGTAACCGGTTCCGGCCGTCGAACGGAGCTTGATGATGGGACGGATGTCCTGCTGCTTAGCCATTAGAGCTTCACCCCACGAGCCTTGATGTCCTTGATGACCGCTTCGATGCCGCGGGCGTCGATCACCTTGATGCCCTTGGCGGACACGTTGAGGGTGACGTTACGACGCAGCGACGGCACGTAGTAGGTCTTCTTCTGCACGTTCGGGTCGAAGCGGCGCTTCGTACGACGGTGCGAGTGCGAGATGTTGTGACCGAAGCCGGGAACGGCTCCTGTCACCTGGCACACTGCTGCCATGGTTCTTCCTCCAATACCGAGGGGCTGATGCCCCTCCCAAGATCTCTTGTCGGCATGCGTTCCCCCGGATCTGCGAGAGGTGGGAGGCGGCATACGAATCCAGGCGCTGAGATCACGCCTAGCCAACGGAAGAGTCTACGTCATCACCGGCGTGTCGGCAAACCGCGGCCAGCCTCGATGATATCGATGACAACCGTTCGGGGGGTCCGCTCCGAATAGTGGTCATGGTCATGACACCCGGGCTCGGCATCTCGCTGAGCTACGCCCCATTCGGCATCCCCGCGACGGCGGACGAGGTCCAGCTCGAGAGCGTGCGGATGCGCACCGCGCTCGGCGAACTCATCGTCCACGCGGGACGACGCGATCGGGCGGACGACACGGCCACCATCCTGCTGCACGGTGGAGCAGGCAGCTGGAGCACCTTCGGCCCCCTGCTGGAGGCGGATGAGCTGTCGAGCCTGCCCGGCGAGCGTCTGGTGCGGAACGTCGTGGCGCCCGACCTGCCGGGTTGGGGAGCCACCCCGCTGCCGGTAGGAGAGTTCGACATCGACGCAGCCGCCCGATCGATCGTGGAGGCGACCCGTGCCCTCGGCTACGAGCGCTGGCGCATCGTCGGCCACTCGCTCGGCGGCTTCCTCGCGCTGCACCTGGCGGCGATGGAGCCCGAGCGCACGGTGTCGGTCGCGGTGGTGTCGCCCAGTTCGTTCGGCATCGTCGACGCGGTGCGGCATCCGCTCGGCGCGCTCCGTCGGCTTCCGGCCTTCGCCGGCATGCGCGCAGCCATGGCCACGCTCGGCCTCTGGGAGGGCGGCGGCCGCCTGCTCACTCGCGGCCTCGGCAACTCCGGCGCGCTGCGGGGCCTGGCCGCACCGCTGTTCCGCCATCCGTCGCTCGTCGACGAGTCGGTCTACATCGCCCTCGGCCACGAGGTGCGCCCGCACGCGTTCACCCGGGCAGCGGATGCCGTCCGCGACTACGACCTCACGTCGTGGGGCCGCATCACGGCTCCGGTCACCGCGATCCGCGGCGATGCCGATGTGTTCCTCGCACCCGACGACCTGCCCAAGCTGCTCGCGGTCATCCCGGGAGCCCGGTCGGTCGTGCTGGAGCGCACGGGCCACTTCGCTCACGTCGAACGACCGTTCGCCGTTCTCGACAGCTTGCTGCGACTGGAGAGCGAGCCCTTCTCGTCGCTGTGAGATCGCGGGGCGCCGTCACACCGCGGCGAGGCGTGTGCAGTTCGCGCACAGCCCGAACACGTCCACGACGTGCGCGGCCTGCGTGAAGCCGTGCTCCGAGGCCACCTGCTGAGCCCAGGTCTCCACCGGCTCGGCGCCGATCTCGACGGTCAGCCCGCAGTTGCGGCAGATGAGGTGGTGATGGTGTCCGGTCGTCGAGCACGCGCGGTAGAGGCTCTCACCGTCGGGGGACTGGAGGGAGTCGGCCTCGCCCTGCTCGGACAGGTCGGACAGCGCACGGTAGACCGTCGCCAGTCCGATGGGCGAGCCGGTGGCGTGCAACGAGGAATGCAGCGCCTGAGCACTGATGAACCCGTCGGTCCCGTCGAGGGCCTCACGCACCGCCTCGCGTTGCCAGGTATTGCGCTTCACGCCGCCGTCACCTCCTCCCGCAAGCCTAGCCGCGGCATCCGTCGCACCAGCAGGGCGACGAGGAAGAACGCGGCGGCGACGAGGGCGATCGCCGGGCCCGCTGCGACGTCGAGCAGGCGGGAGAACAGGACGCCCAACACACCGGATGCCGCTCCGATCAGAGGCGAGACCACGAGCATCCAGCCCACCGAGGGAGCGACGAGGCGGGCGGCCGCGGCGGGGGCGGCGATGAGGGCGATCGCGAGGATCGCGCCGACCGCGGGCATCGCCGTCACGACCGTCGCGGTGATGAGCGCGAGCGCCAGAAGCTCGACGGGCCAGGCACGGTAACCGGCGGCCGTGAACCCGCGCGGGTCGAACGTCTGGAAGATCAACTCCTTGCCGAACAGGGCGATCGCGGCAACGGCCACCACGAGGACGGATGTCGAGAGCACGATGTCGCCCGTCGTCACCGAGAGGATCGAGCCCACCAGGAACGACTCCAGGTGCAGCGGGACTTCCGGGTTCACCGCCTGCAGGATGGCGCCGAGCGCGAACCCGGTGGTCAGCACGATGCCCGCCGCCACCTGTCCGCCCTGCCGCTTCACCCGAGTGATCAGTCCCATGATTCCGACGATGGCGACACTGGCCAGGGCCGCGCCGAGAGGAACGGAGAAGCCGACGAGTGCTGCGACGACCGCGCCGGGGAAGGTCGCGTGGGTGAGGGCCTGCGCGAAGAACACGCGGCGTCGCAGCACGACGAGCACGCCGACGAGACCGCTGCCCGCGCCGATGACGACGGCGGCCACGAGGGCGCTCGCGAAGTACCCCATCAGGCCGTCCTCCTGACCCGATCGACGACGAGCCGCACGACGAGCACGACGGCGTAGAGCGCGACGAGCGTGACCACGACCGTCGATCCGGCGGGCAGCGCGACGTCTCCGCCGACGGATGCGCCGAAGCCGATCGCCAGGCCGAGCCACGCGGCGAGTGCTGCCGCGACGGCGGCCACGGGGAACAGTGCGCCGAGCCGGAGCGTGACGAGGCGCGCGACCGCCCCCGGCACGATGAGCACGGCGAGGACGAGGAGGTTGCCGACCGCGCTCGAGGCCGCCACGACGACGAGCGCGATGGCGACGTTGAGCGTGAGATCGAGAGCGAGCGGCCGGAAGCCCGCCGCTTCGCTACCGCGCCGGTCGAACGCGCGGAACACCTGACCCGGCAACGTGGCGAGCACCGCGACAACCGCCACCGCGCAGACGGCCACCGTGCGCCACAGGTCGGCATCCGTCACCGTGAGCAGGCGTCCGAACAGCAGCGCGTCGAGCTGGCCGGCGTAGTCCGACTGGCGCGATACCACGAGCACGCCCACCGAGAAGAAGCCGGTGAGCACGATGGCGATGGCCGCATCGGAGGCAACGCCGCTGCGGGTGATGAGGGTGAGGACGGCGGCGGCGGCGATCGCCGTGATGACGGCGCCGAGGAACAGACCGTCACGCCCGCCCCACACGAAGCCGATCGCGATGCCCGGGAAGACGGCGTGCGTGAGCCCGTCGCTGATGAACTCCAGACCGCGGAGGTTCACCAGCACACCGACGAGTCCGGCGACGACTGCGAGGGCGAGGAGTACGCCGAGCGCCCTGGCCATGAACGGCAGCGCGAACGGCTCGATGAGCCACTGCACGTCAGTGGTCCTCGTGGTGGCCCGGCACCACGAGGGTGTGCTCGTCGATCTCGACGCCGCTCTCGGCGAACGCCGCCTGCACGTTGGGCAGGGTGAGCACGTCCTCCGTGCGGCCGCAGGCCACCTGGCGCCCGTTGAGGAGCAGGACGGTGTCGCACACCTCGCGGGCCAGCTCGAGGTCGTGCGTGGAGACCAGCACGGCGACCCCGCGCCGCTTGAGAGTGCGAAGCGTCTGCACCAGGGCGTCGCGGTTGGCCTGATCGAGGCCGTTGAACGGCTCGTCGAGCAGCAGCAGCCGAGGGGCGGATGCCAGCGCGCGGGCGAGCAGTCCGCGTTGCTGCTGGCCACCCGACAACGACCCGAACCGCGCCTTCGCCCGGTGGCTGAGGCCGACCGCCTCAAGCGCGTCTCGCACGGCTTCGCGATCCGCCCGCCCCGGCCAGCGCATCCAGCCGAGCGACCGGTAGCGACCCATCATGGCCACTTGCGCGAGGGTGACGGGGAACTCGGGGTCCAGTTCATCACTCTGCGGGAGATAGCCGATCGAGCGCCGTGACGCCCGGGCGGCGGCTTCCGCGTGGGGGGCGCCCGCACCGCGTGGAACACCGAACGCCTCGAACCGCCCTGCGGTCGCGGGGATGAGGCCGAGCACGCCCTTGAGGAGGGTCGACTTGCCGGATCCGTTGGGCCCGATCAGCGCGACCGCCTCGCCGGCGTGCACGTCGATCGTGACCCCTGCGATCGCCGGTGACCCGCCGTAGGAGAACGCGGCGTCGCGCAGCGAGAGCACGGGGGCTTCCACGGATCCGGTCAGCACGAGCCCATCATCCCAGCGCCGCGGGAAGGGGTGACGGCCGGACGCCCCACGACTCCAGCAGCAGCCGCACGTTGTGCTCCTGCGCAGCCAGGTACGTGGCGCCGTCGCTGCCCGCCGGGCCGAGCGAGTCGCCGTACAGGGCGTCGTCGCCCGAATACACCCTCACGCCGGCCTCTTTCGCGATCGTGTCGGCCGTCTTGGGGGAGAGGCTGGCCTCGCTGAACACGGCTTTCGTCCCCGTGCCCTTGATGGCGGCGACCAGTTGGTCGATCTCGGCGGCGCTCGGCTCGGCGTTGTCGTCGAAGCTCGGGATGACGCTGCCGACGTAGTCGATGCCGTACGCCTCGACGAAGTAGCCGAAGGCGTCATGGTTGCTGACGAACAGACGCTGCGCGGCCGGGACGGTGTCGACGTTGGCACGCGTCCACGCGTCGAGGGCGTCGAGCTTGGAGCTGTACGCCACCGCATTGTCCTGGATGGCCGAGGCGTCATGGGGGTAGGCCGCCGCGAGGCCGTCCGCGATGGTGTGCACCATCTGCTCCGCCCGCATCGGATCCGTCCAGATGTGCGGGTTCTCAGCGAGGGCACCCTTCGTGGGTGATGCGGTACGCGGCGTGGTCACGTCATCGGCGTCTCCGCCCTGGTCGTGCTCCCCCGCCGCGGTGTCGTCCAGGGAGATTCCCGAGCTCGCGTCGATCACGACGCCCGAGAATCCCGACGCGTCGATCGCGTCGTCGAGCCACTCCTCGAGGCCGGCGCCGTTCTTGACGACGACGTCGGCCTTGCTGAGGGCGACGAGGTCGGCAGCGGACGGATCGAAGGTGTGCGCGCTCTGGTTCGGCTGGATGAGCTGGGTGACCTCGGCGGAGGATCCCGCGACCTCGCGCGTGAAGTCGGCCACCTGCGTCGTCGTGGCCACGACGGACAGGGCGTTGGGGTCGAAGGCTGCTGGACTGCCGGAACCGCCGGGTGCGCTCGGCGCGCCCGCGCATCCGGTCAGGGCGAGGGCGGCCGCTGCCGTCACGGCCGCGCTGATCATCCACGTCTTCTTCACATCCATCACGCTAAGGCTATTGATAATGATTGTCAAAACCACGAGCGATCGTGCATGGCGAGTTGTCAGCCCGCTGCCAGCGGTCACCCGGGCGCACCCGTTACGCTGGCCCGGCCCATCCCCGACGAAAGTTCTCCATGCGCCGCTCTGTGCCCGTTCTCGCCTCCTTCGCCGCGATCGCCCTGCTGGGCACCCTGACCGCGTGCTCGACCGCCGCACCGAAGGCGGGTGCCAGCACCACGGCGGCGGCCGCCATCGACGTCTGCGGCACCCCGTCGGGGAAGGCATCCGAGTCGGTCACGGTCTCGAAGGACCTCAAGACGACACCGACCGCGAAGTTCGACAACGGCATCAGCACCACCGAGACGCAGCGCACCGTGGTCGTCAAGGGCTCGGGCGACAAGCTCGCCGAGGGTGGCACGGCATCCGTCGCCTACGCCGTCTACGACGGGAAGACCGGCAAGCAGATCGACACCACCGGGTTCGACGGCACTCCCGAGGCGCAGTTCACCGCCAGCGCGACGGCCCTCATGAGCGGACTCGCGAAGACCATCGGCTGCGTGAACGCCGGGTCCCGAGTCGTCTCGGTGATCCCGCCGGCGGATGCCTTCGGCAGTTCGGGCAACAAGCAGCTGGGTGTCGGAGCCAAGGACTCGCTCGTCGTCGTGCTCGACGTCAAGAGCGTCCTGCCGACCAAGGCGACGGGCGCCGCCCAGCCGGCCCCGAAGGGACTTCCCACCGTCAAGCTGGCCAAGGATGGCAAGCCCACGGTGACCCTGCCGAAGACGGATGCGCCGACGGACTTCCAGCTCGGCGTTCTCAAGAAGGGCGACGGGGCTGTCGTGGCCGACGGCGCGACGGTCACCGTGCAGTACCAGGGCACCTCGTGGGAGACCGGCAAGGTCTTCGACCAGAGCTGGGGCCGAGCCCCCGCGCCGCTCTCGCTCTCGCAGGTCGTGCCCGGCTTCTCGAAGGCCATCGCCGGTCAGACGGTCGGCTCGCAGGTGATCGCCGTGCTGCCGCCCGCCGACGCCTACGGCGAGAAGAGCAGCTCGAACACGAGCCAGCTCGCCGGCCAGACCCTCGTCTTCGTCATCGACATCCTCGCGACCAACTGACCCGCGCCGGTCGAGTAGCGTAGACGCGTAGCGGCTCCGCGTGTCGAGACCCTCGCACCTGCGAGTGACGGGTTTCGATACGCCTGCTCTCTACGCTCGCGGGCTACTCAACCAGCGGAACTGCCGGTCGAGTAGCGCAGACGCGTAGCGGCTCCGCGTATCGAGACCCTCGCACCTGCGACCGGCGGTCAGTCGAGCAGGAGCGCGGGCTCCTCGATGATCGACGCCACGTCGGCCAGGAAGCGGCTGGCGACATCGCCGTCCACTACGCGGTGGTCGAATGATGCGCCGATCGTCGTGACCTGACGCACGCGCACTTCGCCGTCGACCACCCATGGCTTGGGCTTGATGGTGCCCAGCGCCACGATGCCGACCTCGCCGGCGTTGAGGATGGGCGTTCCGGTGTCCATCCCGAACACGCCGATGTTCGTGATGGTGATGGTGCCGTTCGCCATCTCGGCGGGTGACGTCTTGCCATCACGCGCCGTGAGCGTGAGCTGCTCGAGGGCGCTGGCGAGGTCGCGCATGCTCATCGCCTGCGCGTCCTTGACGTTCGGCACGATGAGCCCTCGCGGGGTAGCCGCCGCGATTCCCAGGTTCACGTAGTGCTTGACGATGATCTCCTCGTCGGTCCAGGCGGCGTTCACCGTCGGGTTGCGCCGCACCGCCCAGATGATCGCTTTCGCCATCACGAGCAGCGGGGAGATCCGGATGCCGGCGTAGTCCGTGCCGGCCTTCAGCCGCTTGACGTACTCCATGGTGCGGGTCGCGTCGACGTCGACGAACAGCGACACGTGCGGCGCCGAGAACGCGCTGCCCACCATCGTCTGGGCGATCATCTTGCGCACGCCCTTCACGGGGATGCGCTCCTCGCGCTGGTCGGGCCATTCGGGCGTGTCGATGTTGCGGAACACGCTCGCCTGGCTCGCCTCGCGAACGACATCCTCCCGCGTCACGTCCCCGATCGGGCCCGTGGGGGTGACGACGGCCAGGTCGACGCCGAGGTC
Organism: Orlajensenia flava; assembly: GCF_004801905.1. Classification (GTDB taxonomy): domain Bacteria; phylum Actinomycetota; class Actinomycetes; order Actinomycetales; family Microbacteriaceae; genus Orlajensenia; species Orlajensenia flava. The sequence goes on from NZ_SSSN01000007.1 coordinate 171,190, forward strand.
CTTGGCGAGCTTTCGGATGGGCGGCTTGGCCAGCACCGGCCCGGCGGATGCCGAGGGCGTGGGAGCGGCTGGACGCGGCAGCGGCTCGGCAGTGCTGTGGTGCACCGGAGCCGGGGCGAGATGCTCGTGAGCGGCCGGGGCGCTGCGAGCGCGCCGGCGGCGGGTGCCCGTCGAAGCCGAGCTGCCGTGCCCGACGAGAACCGGTTCGGGCTTGTCGCCGGCCGACTCGGGCTCGGCGGGAAGCGAGTATCCCGTCGCCTGCTCGACGGTCGTCGCCTCGGCAGGAGACGCAGCCGTATCAGCGCCCGTCGCGGCGGCACCCGGCGCGGCGGCACCCGGCGCGGCGACACCCGGCGCGTGAGAAGGTTCCGCATCCGTCGCCGACGTCACGGTGATGATGGGCGTTCCCACGTCGATGGTCTGGCCCTCCTCGACGAGGAGCAACCCGACGACGCCGGAGTAGGGGGAGGGGAGCTCGACCAGCGACTTGGCCGTCTCGATCTCGACGAGCACGTCGTTGACGGCGACCGCATCGCCCGGCGCCACCCGCCAGTTGACGATCTCGGCCTCCGTGAGGCCTTCTCCGACATCGGGAAGCAGGAAGGTCAGCTCGCTCATATCTCTCCTCTTCGCCGTTCGCCCGCGCGCATGTCAGTAGGCCAGCGTGCGGTCGACGGCCTCGAGCACCCGGTCGGCGCTCGGCAGGAAGTGCGTCTCGACGGCGGCCGGCGGGAAGGGGGTGTCGTATCCCGACACCCGCAGCACGGGCGCCTGCAGCAGGTAGAAGGCACGCTCGGCGATGGTGGCGGCGATCTCGCTGCCGACGCTGACGAATCCGGATGCCTCCTGCGCGACCACTGCGCGCCCCGTCTTGGAGACGGAGGCGAGCACGGGGCCGTAGTCGACGGGGGAGAGCGAGCGCAGGTCGACGACCTCGATGCTGGTGCCCTCGTCGGCCGCGAGGTCAGCCGCCTCGAGGAGAGTCGTCACCATCGCGCCGTGGCCGATCACGGTCACGTCGGTTCCGGTGCGCACCACCCGCGAGGCGTGCAGCGGGGTCGGCTCGGCGTCGAAGTCCACCGTTCCCTTGGGCCAGTAGCGGCTCTTGGGTTCGAAGAACAGCACCGGGTCGTCGCTGCGAATGGCCTGCTGGATCATCCAGTAGGCGTCGTTGGGCGTCGCGGGGCTGACCACACGGAGCCCCGGCGTGTGCGCGAAGTACGCCTCAGGACTCTCCTGGTGGTGTTCGATGGATCCGATGTGACCGCCGTAGGGAACCCGGATGACGACCGGCATGCTGATGCCGCCCTCGTGCCGGGCGCGCATGCGGGCCAGCTGCGTCGTGATCTGGTCGAACGCCGGGAAGATGAAGCCGTCGAACTGGATCTCGATGACGGGGCGATAGCCGCGCATGGCCAGCCCGATGGCGGTGCCGACGATCCCCGACTCGGCGAGAGGGGTGTCCAGGACCCGCTGGTCGCCGAACTCGGCGTGCAGCCCCTCGGTGACGCGGAACACGCCGCCCAAGGGCCCGATGTCCTCGCCCATGAGGAGGACCTTGTCGTCGTCGAGCATGGCCTGGCGGAGGCCCGCCGTGATCGCCTTGCCGAGCGGGAGGATGCTCGTGCCGCTGGGGCGGGACGGCGCCTCGGCGCGGATCGCGGTGTCGGTCATTCCGCCTCCTCGAAGGATGCCTCGTAGGCCTCGAACCACGCGCGCTCCTCGGCGAGCGCGGGATGCGCCTCGGCGTAGACGTTGTCGAAGATGACGTCGGGGTCGGGGCCGACGATCTCGAGGGCGCGGCGTCGGACATCCGCCGCGAAGTCCGCGGCCTCCTCGTCGACCTCGTCGAAGAACGAGCCCTCGATGCCGCGACCCTCGAGGTACGTGCGCAGTCGGGCGATGGGGTCTCGGCGGACCCAGTCCTCGAGGTCGGTGTCGAGCCGATACTTGGTCGGGTCGTCGGCGGTCGTGTGGGCGCCGACGCGGTAGGTCATCGCCTCGATGAAGGCTGGGCCATGGCCGGCGCGCGCCTCGTCGAGGTGATGCGCCGTCACGGCGTAGCTCGCGAGCACGTCGTTGCCGTCGATGCGATCGGCGCGGATGCCGAAGCCTGCTCCACGCCAGACCAGCGGCGTGCGGGACTGGCGCTCGACCGGAACCGAGATGGCCCATCCGTTGTTCTGCAGGAAGAACACCTGGGGAGTCTGATAGCTCGCGGCGAACACCAGCGCCTCGTTCGCATCGCCCTGCGAGGATGCGCCGTCGCCGTAGTAGACGACGACGGCCTCGTCGCGTTCGGGGTCGCCGGTCGCCGTGGCGCCGTCGAACTGCAGCCCCATCGCGTAGCCGGTCGCGTGCAACGTCTGGGAGGCCAGCACGAAGGAGTACAGCCGGAAGTTGCCGTTCTCCTCGGGCACCCAACCGCCCATCGTCACGCCCTTGAGCACGCGCAGGATGTCGACGACGTCGAGGCCGCGGATCATGCCGACGACGTGCTCACGGTACGAGGGGAAGATGTGGTCCTGCGGGCGGGCAGCGCGGCCCGACCCGACCTGGGCGGCCTCCTGGCCGTGGCTGGGCACCCAGAGGGCCAGCTGGCCCTGACGCTGCAGGTTTGCGGCCTCGCGGTCGAACCGGCGCACGGTCGCCATGTCGCGGTAGAACCGTCGGAGATCGTCCTCCGTCAGGCGTTCGACGTAGGGCACGAACTGCTCGGCGGCGGCGTTCGGGGCGTAGCTGCCGTCGGGGGCGAGCAGCTGCACGGTGGGCACGCTGAGGTCGTTCTCGGATGCGGCCATTGCTCTACGCTATCCGCCGGGCCGAGTGGCCCTCTGGTAGGTTCTGCACAATCTTTCCCGTGATGCTGAGGAGTTTCTCCACCGACTCGTGCTCTCCGATCGAGATGCGGATGCCATCCGGCGGAAAGGCGCGCACGACCAACCCGGAAGCAAACAGCTCGTCGGCAGCGGCAGTGGTGTGCTCGCCGGTGGGCAGCCAGACGAAGTTGCCCTGCGGCTTCGGAACGGCCCAACCCTGTTCGTTCAGCCCGCGCCAGACGTCGTCCCGTCGGGCGGCGATGGTGCGCACCCGGTCGAGCAGCTCGTCCTCGGCGTCGAGGGAGGCGATCGCCGCGGCGGTGGCCTGACCGGTGACGGACAGAGGGATGGCGGTCGCCCGGGCGGCGTCGAGGACGGCCACCGGTCCCACTGCGTAACCGATGCGGAGGCCCGCCAGCCCGTAGGCCTTGGAGAAGGTGCGCAGCACGACGAGGTTGGGGTAGTGGCCGAGCAGTGGGATGCCGTTCACCGCTCGGGGATCGCCCACGAACTCGACGTAGGCCTCGTCGAGGATGACCAGGACGTCCGAGGGCACCGCGCCCATGAAGGCGGAGAACTCGTCGGCCGTGACGATCGCCCCCGTCGGGTTGTTGGGCGTGCAGACGATGACGAGACGGGTCGCCTCGGTCACGGCCGCCGCCATCGCCGGCAGGTCGTGGCCGTGGTCGGCGCGATTGGGCACCTGTACACTGCGTGCGCCGGCGACGGTCACGAGGCCGGGGTAGGCCTCGAACGAGCGCCAGGAGTAGACGACCTCGTCGCCGGGCCCGGCGGCAGCGAGCACCAGTTGGGCGATGATCGACACGGATCCGGCGCCGACGTGCACCTCATCGACGGAGACGCCTAAACGCTCGGCGAGCTTGCCTCGGAGCACCAGCGCGGTCGCATCGGGATAGCGGTTGAAGTCTGATGCCGCCGTGACGGCCGAGGCGACACCGGGCAGCGGGTCGAAGGGATTCTCGTTGGAGGACAGCTTGTAACCGTCGGGAGCGGCCGCACGTCCCTGTCGATAGGGCGGGAGCGCCGCGATCTCGGGGCGGAGCTTCACGCCGGGGCGCAGGGCGGAGGGATCGGTCACCCTGCCCAGTTTAGGCAGCACCGATTCCGGCCGAGGCATGAGTTCACGTTGCGCCCCTCCCGCATCCGCGCCGGTCGGTGGCATACTCAGCCCATGCGATTCCTCATCCAGCTCGTCCTGAACGCCGTCGCGCTCTGGCTCACCACGCTCATCGTGAGCGGCGTGCACGTCAAGCCATACGAGGCCACCGCGACGGCCACAGTTCTGACGTACCTCTTGGTCGCGCTCATCTTCGGAATCGTCAACGGCGTCATCGGCACCGCCGTCCGCATCGTCGCCTTCCCGCTCTACGTCATCACGCTCGGCCTGCTCTCGTTCATCGTCAACGGCCTTCTCCTCCTCCTGGTGGCTTGGATCTCAGGGCTCATGGGCTTCGGACTGATCGTCGACGGCTTCTGGTGGGGCGTGCTGGGCGCCATCGTGCTCGGCTTCATCGGCTGGATCCTCGGCCTCATCTTCCGTCCCGTCACCCGCGACCGCCGGGCATAGTCCGCTCACCGATCCACCACGAGGCCTCTCCATCACGAGAGGACGTGATTCCGAGCACCTCCTCCCGCATGCGCTGCACACGAGGATCGGCTGACGCGTCGACCAACGCTGCCGTCTGGCGGTAGCCGTCGAGGTCGTGCGCCGGGAGATACCCCGCGACGTCTACGTTGGCCGGGGTCAGGTACTCGCGGCGGAGCATCAGATGCTCGGGGGACGGATCGGGCGGAGTCGCACCAGCCAGCGCCGGTACGACGTCGTCGGTGTGCTCGAGCTGCAGCACCGCGACGGTCGACGGGACGTCCACCGAGGCTATCGGCGCACCCGCCGTCACGATGCCGCCCACCGAGAACCGGTCGTCGAACGCCAGCTGCGCTGCCAGCAGGCCGCCCTGCGAATGGCCGACCGCGAGCACGGGGTCACCGGGTTGCACTCCCGCCTGCTGCATGGCCTGAACGACGGCGTCGTAGGAGGCGCTGGAGCGACCGGCCATCGCCTCGACGTCGCTCGTGAGATCCCACGGCTGCTCGCCCGCGGTCAGATCCCAAGCCGCCGTCCCGCCGATATAGACCGCCCACGACGACCGGCCCTCGGTGTCGAACCGCTCGATGCGCACCTGCGGGCTGTCGTCGCTCGCCGCCGGGACGCGCTCGAGCAGGTCGCCGACGCCTCCCGGACTCGGCACGGTGGCCGACCGGCTCGCGGGTGACGGTGCCCGTGACGGCGCGACGACACCGGGCACTCCGGCGGGGGAGGCGACATCCCGCACCGAGACCTGCCGCACGTCCACCGTCCCACGGTCGCGGAGCGCGCCGATCATGCCCGCGCCGACGAGCACGCCGAATGCCGACGTCGAGACGCCCGTCAGGCCGCGGGCGCTGAGGACACGGGCCACCGGCAACGGCAACCCCACGGCGCCCGCTCCGGCATCGTCGACCGACGACACCAGCAGTCTCAGAAGTGATGCCGTGAAGGGGTCGGTGTACAGGCCGCGTGCGGCCATCACCAGCTGTTCGGGCGCGACCGGGGGTTCACCCAGCAGACGACGGATGCCGTTCCACGCGAAGAACGCCGTCGCCCCCTCGACGCTCGCCCAAGCGGCGGCGAGGGTGACGACCGGCACCGTGACCCTGCCGAAGAAGCCGGCGAGCCATCCGATCACCCCCGCCGCGGACTCCTGCGCTGCAGCCACCCCGCGTTCCGTCGCGCCGTAGGCCTCTCCGGCGAGCCGCAGGCCGACCGCGACGGCCCGTGCATCATCGGCGATCGCCGTGGCCGCACGATGGGCCGCCGCGAGATGGCCACCGTCGTCGCGGGACGCCAGCCAGAGCACCGTGCCGATGGTGGCCGTCCACTCCTCGGCGGACTGCGCGATGTCGGTAGCGGCGAATGCCAACGTCTCCAGCTCATCCGTGAGCACGGTGGTGGCGCCTCCACCCGAGACGGTCACGGCGCCGGCTGGCGGCGCAGGTTGCACGGCACCTCCGCCATCCGCGTCTCGGACTGCCACGCTCACCTCACTCCGGTGGCGGCGAAGACGGCGCGAAGCGCGGCGCCCAACTCCTCACCGAGGGCCTCGAGCTGCCTCTCCAGCGCTGCGCGTCGCGCCTCGAACACCCGCGCCGCCGGCGAGCTCCATCGCACGGGCGCCTCCATCCGCGTCCGGGCCTGCTGCACCTCCGCGATCACCCTCCGCAGCAGCACCCGTTCCACCTCGACATCGCTCATGAGCACCACTCTCGCCGCTGTCCGAACGCTCCGAGCGTCGATCACCGGCATCCGTGGACGACTGCAGACCATCCACACCTGTGCGCGGAGCCGCGTTCACGCCAGAATGAGAGCCATGTCCTCCGGATCGCCCGTCTCCGACGAGATGCCGCCGTTCCGCATCTCATTCGTGTGCACCGGCAACATCTGCCGATCCCCCATGGCCGAGGTGGTGCTGCGCGAGCAGGTGCGACGGGCGGGCCTCGAGGCACGCGTCAGTGTCGAGTCCGCGGGAACGGGCGACTGGCACGTCGGTGAACAAGCCGACCGGCGCACCATCGAGGCGCTCGCCGGCCGCGGGTACGACGGCTCCCTGCATCGCGCCCGGCAGTTCGAGTCCGCGTCCTTCCCGAGCCTCGATCTCATCGTCGTCTTCGACCGCAGCCAGGACCGCATCCTGCGCAACTGGGCCCACAACGAGACGGATGCGGCCAAGGTGCGCATGCTGCTGGGCTTCGACCCCGAACTGGCCGCCCTCGGAGACGTGCCCGATCCGTACTATTCCGGCCCCGAGATGTTCGAGTCGGTGCTCGTCACCATCGAGCGGGCCACGGCATCGCTGTTCCGTCAGCTCGCCCCGGCACTGCGCTCGCCGACGACCTGACCCTCACCACTCCTCGAGCACCCGAGTCAGAGCATCGCGGCCCATCCGGGTGATCGGCCCATCGCCCGAGGTCGACTCCACCACCGCCGTACCCATGACGATCGCCCATCCCCGCGCGCGCCGCCACGTCGCCGCGTCGACATCGCGCAGCTGCGCCAGGCGCTCGCGGAACGTCCGCGCGCCGGCGGCATCGAAACTGAGCCACGTGGTGGACAGGTCCGTCGCCGGGTCCCCTCGTCCGAGGTCGCCGAAGTCGATGACGGCGGCGAGCGACCCGTCCGATCCGACCACGAGGTTGCCGGGGTGCAGGTCGCCGTGCATCCACCGGTGCTGCCCGCGCCATGCCGGGGCGGCGAGGGCGTCCTCGAAGGCCGCCGTCAGGGCGGGGTTCGCCATCCGTTCCAGCCGTTCCCGAACGGATGCCGCTCGCACCGCGAGCGGCGCGCCCCGCACCGGATTCACGGGCGCATCATCGGGGGCGTCGACCGCGATGCGGTGCACGAACTCGGCGAGCGCCACCGCGATGCCACCGCGCTCGGCGGGCGGGAGGTCGGCCGCGCTGCGTCCAGGAAACCACGGCACGATCGACCACGGATGCGGGAAGGCCTCGCTCGGCGTGCCCACCCGCACGGGAGCAGGCACAGCCACCGGGCTGCGCTGAGCGATCGCGGGCAGCCAGCGCTGCTCGTGTTCGATGAGCGGCACGGCGATGCTTCGGCGGGGGATGCGCACCGCGAGATCGGCGCCGAGCCGGTAGACGGCGTTGTCCCAGCCGTTGGCGACGAGTCGCAACGGGCCGGGAAGGTCGGGATGCTGCTCCGCGAGCAGACGGCGCACGAGCGCGTCGTCCACGACGATGTCGGCCTCCGGAGCATCCATCGGCAGCGCCTCCCTCTCGTTGTTGGGATGATAGAGGGGTTCCCGCACGATCCCCCTCCAGACAGGACCGCTCATGAGCCTGCCCGCCCAGCCCCTCAGCCCCCTCGACGGACGCTACCAGCCCGCCGTCGCCGCGCTCGGCGAGTTCCTCTCGGAGGCCGGCCTCAACCGGGCACGCGTGCAGGTCGAGGTCGAATGGCTCATCTTCCTCACCGATCGCGGGTTCTTCGGCACCAGCGCGCTCGGCGCCGAACAGCAGGCCGGGCTCCGAGCGCTGGTCACCGACTTCGATCAGTCCTCCATCGACGCCCTCGCTGCCCACGAGGCCCGAACCCGCCACGACGTCAAGGCCGTCGAGTACTTCGTGCGTGATCGCCTGAGCGCGCTCGGTCTCGACTCCATCGCCGAACTGACGCACTTCGCCGCGACCAGCGAGGACATCAACAACCTCTCCTACGCGATCACGGTGCGGCAGGCCGTCGAGACCGTGTGGCTGCCCACGCTCCGTGGCGTGATCGACCGCATCGCCGACCTGGCACGCGAGCACCGCGGCGTTCCCATGCTCGCCCGCACGCACGGCCAGCCGGCGACCCCCACGACGATGGGCAAGGAGCTCGCGGTGTTCGCCTTCCGCCTCTCGCGGGTCGCCGACCAGATCGCGCACTCCGAGTACCTCGGCAAGTTCTCGGGCGCCACCGGCACCTACGCCGCTCATCTCTCCGCGGCCCCCGATGCCGACTGGCGCGCCCTGTCGCGGGAGTTCATCACCTCGCTGGGCCTCACCTGGAACCCGCTCACCACCCAGATCGAGTCACACGATTGGCAAGCCGAGCTGTACGCCCGCGTCTCGCACGCCAATCGCATCCTGCACAACCTGGCGACGGATGTCTGGACCTACATCTCCCTCGGCTACTTCCGGCAGATCCCCGTGGCCGGCGCGACCGGATCGTCGACGATGCCGCACAAGATCAACCCGATCCGCTTCGAGAACGCCGAGGCCAACCTCGAGCTCTCCAGCGCCATGCTCGACTCACTCGCCGCCACTCTGGTGACGTCTCGCCTGCAGCGCGACCTCACCGACTCGAGCGCGCAGCGCAACATCGGCGTCGGCTTCGGGCACTCGCTGCTGGCGCTCGAGAACATCCAGCGCGGCCTCGGAGAGATCCTGCTCGACACGGATGCCCTCGCCACCGACCTCGACGCCAACTGGGAGGTGCTCGCCGAGGCCATCCAGACCGTCATCCGCGCCGAGGTCGCCGCCGGCCGCTCGTCGATCAGCGATCCGTACGCCAAGCTCAAGGACCTGACCCGCGGCAACCGCATCGGTGGCGCCGAGCTCGCCGAGTTCGTCTCGGCACTCGACATCGGCGATGAGGCGAAGCAACGCCTGCTGGCTCTCACGCCCGCCACCTACATCGGCCTCGCCGACGAGTTGGTCGACGAGCTCCCGCCGCTCGACTGACCGCTGGTCGAGTACGCCGCGAGCGCAGCGAGCAGCGGTATCGAGACCCGCGCACATCCGAGGAACGGATCTCGATACGCGGGCTCCGCGCGCTACTCGATCAGCACGGGCGAAGGGCTCAGTGCCCCTCGCGGTCCTCTTCTGCGATCTCCTCGAACTCGGCGGCATCCGGCTTCATCGCGAGCGCGAACATGGCCAGCGCGACGAGCACGACGATGAACACGACGCCGAACGCGATGGCCGCCAACTGGATCTCGCGGGTCACCATCAGCACGATGAGCCCCACGAAGATGGAGCCGATGGCCGCGCCGCCGAGCATCTCGATGGGCCGCAGCAGGTCGCGGCGTGAGGGTGGGGGAGTCTGGCTCATGCTGCTTCTTCGTTTCGGGTGACGGTGGTGGCCGGTCGATCCCAGCGCAGCGAGAGTCCCGCAATGCCGAGGTAGACGCCGACGACCACCAGGTAGGCGCCGAGCAGGCCGACGGCCACCACGGAGCCGAGCGGCAGCAGGTAGGCGACGGCGAGCACGCCGGTGAGGACGCCGACGACGATCCAGTCGCGGGCGATGGGAGAAGGCGCTCCGCTGCGTGCGACGCGAGCGCGACGACGGATGCCGGCCAGGAGTTCCAGGATGCCCGCCACAGCGGCCCAGGCGCTCACCAGTAAGAGGAAGAGGGGCAGACCGCCATCCGTCGTCGCGAGCGCCAGCAGACCGGCGACGGCCGAGATCACCGCGGAGATCGAGAAGAGAACCTGCTCGCCGCGATCGGTCGAGAGTCGCAACTGAAGGGCGCCGATCACCGCGCCGGACACGAGTGCCCAGCTGCCGAAGACGAGGAGTCCGAACGCCGGGGTGTGGTCTGGGGAGAACGTGATGACCAGAGCCGGCACGAGCGCGAGGGCCGCTCGGAGGGTGGGGACGACCCAGAACGGCGAGCGCGCATCAGCGGCGGCACGGTCGATCGACACTACGACCTCTTTCGAGCGGGGATGATTCCAGTCTACGTCGCGCCCACCTGCGAGCCCGCCGATCCTCCGCTCCACCCAGTGCGCCGCTCGCGTCAGCCGTGGACGGCGGTCTGCCCGAGGTGATCCACCAGCGAGTCGAGCGCCTGCTCCCAGCCGTCGTAGAAGCTCTCGTCTCCCGACGTGCCGTCGACCCCGCGCAGGTCGAAGGTCAGGCGGGTCAGGTCGCCGCCGGACTCGAGCGTAAGGGTCACGAGGGGCTGGTCGTCGGGATCCTCATCCGGATCTCCCCACGTGAAGACCAGTCGCTCGGGAGCCACCACCTCGCGGTATTCGCCGCCGGTGGGGTACCGGTCGTCGTTGGCCTCGTCCACCATCGTGTACGCGTAGTGGCCGCCGACCCGCGCATCGATGGTCACCGTGTCCCGCGGGGTCACCAGGCTGCGCGGATGCCACCACTGCGCCACCTCGTCCGCATTCGTCCAGGCCTTCCAGATGTCCTCGGGCGAGGCGTCAACCTTGCGCACCAGTGTGAAGCCCTGTGTCGTGTCGATCACCGATCGTCTCCTTCGTTCTCGGTCGTCGTACCCACAGGGTGCGTCGGCGGGTACGACGGAGGCAAGGGCTTGCGGATGCGCGACCGCTCAGCTCGCTCGATAGCGCGAGGCGAGCTGAGGGCTCTGGCCGTGGAAGGCGGCCAGTTCCGCGTCGAACACGCTCTGGAGCAGGCTGCCGTCCTCGACGCCGGGGGCGATGACGACCTCGCCGCGCTCGACGCCCGCCAGCGCCGCCGTGACCACGTCCTGAGCGGACATGCGGGGGAGGGAGGAGAGGTCCATCCCCTGAACCTCGTGGAACTCCGTCGCCACGATGCCCGGGCAGACGACATGCACTCCCACCCCGGTTCCCGCCACCTCGGCAGCCAGCGTCTGCGACATCGTGACGCTGTACGCCAGCGTCCCGGCGTAGACCGTTCGCCCGCCCTGCGGCGCCGGAGCAGGGGCTGGCCCGGAGAAGGCGATCATCCCGGCGACGTTGATGACCGTCCCCGACCCTCGGGCGATCATCCCGCCGAGCGCCGCTCGCGTCAGCATCGTCGGCGCAACCACCTTGACGCTGAGCAACTCGGCGGCCGTCGGCGCGGGAAGATCGACGAGCGGCATGTAGTGGGCGACGCCTGCATTGTTGACCAGCATCGAGACCGGCTGCGTCGCGCACAGCTCGGCGACCGCCTCGATGCCCCCTGCGGTCGCGAGGTCGGCGACGACCACCTGGACCGCGGAGTCCGCCAGCGACGCGGCCAACTCCTCCAGTCGCTCCCGGCGCCGGCCGACGACGATGAGGTCGTAGCCGTCAGCAGCGAGACGCTCGGCGAATGCCTTTCCGATGCCCGATGACGCCCCGGTGACGAGTGCGAGTCTCATGGTCGTGCTTCCTCCTGTCGTGCGCGATCAGTCCTCGACGTCCCCGGCGTCCTCGGGTTCCGCGCTCGTCTCCTCGACCTGCCCCCGCAGTTCATCGGCCATCGCGGCGGCTCCATCCTCGCCGTGCTCCCGGTCGACCCGCTCGATCAGGTCGCCGAGCTTCTCGGAATCCGTGCCGTCTTCGCCCGTCGTCGGCGTGTTCTGATCGTGATCGCTCATCTCTCGAGGCTACTCGCGACCGGTAGCGTGCTGGCTATGGGCGATGTCGTCAGTGTCGAGCTCGTGCTCGACGCCGTAACCGAAGCGCTCGTCCGCGCGGACTGGACGCGGCTCGCCGAGGCGCGGCTGTCGAGCATGGCAGCGCATCCCTCTCCCAGCAATCGACCGCACATCACCCTGCTGGTGCGCTCTCGGCTGGACGCCATCGACGTCGCGGAGGCCGCGCGTGAGTTGCCGATCCGCGTTGTCGCGGGGCCGCCGATCCTCTTCCGGCACGGGGATCGAGGCGTCCTCGTGCGCCCGGTCGAGCCGAGCGAGGAGTTGCTGCGCCTTCATCGGGCCGTTCATGCCGCCGCGCCAGCCGGCGACGATGCTCCGCACACGGCTCCGGGGGAGTGGACCCCGCACATCACCCTCGCCCGGCGGCTGAGGGTGGAGTCGTTGACGGATGCGCAGAGCCTGATCGACACCGAGCTCATCGGCGAGGCTGTCGCCCTTCGCCGGTGGGATTCACGCGCGGCGAGCGTCACCGCCCTACCGGCGACTCAGTAGTCCTGACGCGCTTCGGCTTCCACGTCGAGTACGTCCTCGTCCCGGCCCCAGGCCTCGAGGACCAGTCCGAGCTGTCGGCGGATCCATTCCGGGGTCGGTGAGTCCTCGTCCTCGAGGCGGGCCAGTTGCTCGGCGCGTTCCTCGGCGGTGCCCCTGAGATCGTCCATGATGGCTCCCTGCTCCTCGGTGTCGGTCTAGGTGTTGGCTTCTCGTGCGTTGCGCGCCTCGAGCTGGCTCATCCAGTCCGCCGGAAGCCGCGTCGACGGCCCCGGGGAGCTCTGCTGAGGCGCATGACTGGTGGGGGCGGCCAGCGTCGGGCCGTCGATGAGCTGCTGCGCCCGGTAGTCCCAGAACCAGTTCTCCCCCGGCTCGAAACTCTGCATCACGGTGTGACCAGTAGCGGAGTAGTGCCCGGTCGCATGCCGGTTCAACGAATCGTCGCAGCACCCGACGTGACCGCAGGCGGCGCAGCGACGCAGGTGCACCCACCACGATCCGGTGGCGTCGCACTCGACGCATCCCGATCCGCTCGGAAGCACCTCGGTGTCGATCATCTCTGCCACCGCTCGACCTGCTCCCTGGTCTTCGGGCCGAGGCTCATCCCCTCGTCCGACCCTTCTCGAGTGTCCCACCCATCCGACTCGAGGGGTAGGGCTCGGAGGTCCGCCGCCGGAGTAGGCTCCGGGCATGTCGGAGCCCACTCCTGAGAAGCGGACGTCGTGGTGGCGCGGTTGGCGCGTCTCGGAGATGACGCTCTCGGTGAGGAAGGATCGGCCTCCGCTCCCGAAGCGGAATCCCGGCGAGACCCTGATGCTGATCGGCGCCACGTGCATAGGTCTCGGACTCATCTTCTCGATCGCGAGGGGCTTGAGTTGGCCGGTAGTGCTGATCTCGATCGTGGGCATCGCCCTCCTCGCCTGGGGGTTCGTCCGGCGAAGGCGTTGGACCACCTCGCGTGGGCGGAACAGCGAGACCGGATGACACTCGGGGCGGATGCGCAACCCCCGATCCGTCCCCAACCGCGCAACCTATGGTGAGCGCATGAAGGCTTCAGAGATTCATTGGGACGAACCGGCCCGGGCGAAGATCGTGGAGGATGCCGACCGCGTGCTTCGCGAGGCCGTTCTGGAGGTTGCTCGCACGAAGGATGCCGCGTCGTCAGACGACGCGTTCGCCGCTCTCAACGCGCGGTTGAAGGATCGCTTCATCGACTGGGAACCCGGGCCCGACCTCCGGAAGTACGCGGACGCGATCGCCGCGGGCGAGATCTCGGGCGACGAAGGCTGAATCGTCCCGACCGCGTTCACGCAGAGCCTTCGGGCGAATCCTCACGGGCATCGTTGATGGCCATGACCGCGTTGATGAGCGCCAGATGGCTCAGGGCCTGAGGAAGGTTCCCCCAGAACTGCTCGTCCGCCGGATCGATCATCTCGGCGTACAGGCCGACGTCGTTGGCCAACGGAATCAGCGCGTCGACGAGAGCTGCCGCCTCTCGCGAATCTCCCGTGCGAGCGTACGCTTCGGCGAGCCAGAACGAGCAGGCGACGAAGGCGCTCTCCTCCGTCTCCACCCCGCTGTAGCGATAGACCAGTGGACCGACCGCCAACTCGGAGCGGATGGCGGCGATCGTCGCGGTCATGCGCGCTGCCGGGCCGAATTGAGTGCCCGCGTGGATGAGGACCGCCGTGTCCAGCGCATCCGTTCCCGGGTACATGACATAGCTGCCGCGTCTTTCCGACCAGCACTTGTCCGAGATCCACTGCTCGATGAGGTCCCGGTTGTGACGCCAGCGCGCCAACTCGTCGTCGGACGCGTCGATCTGACCCCACTCGGCGAGCTGGCATGCATCCGAGATCGCACGCCAGCAGCCGATCTTGCTGGCCAGGTAGTGCTGCTTGTGCGGAAGCTCCCACATGCCGGAGTCCTTCTTCTGCCACGCGCGGCAAGCTCCGTCGGTGAAAGAGCGCAGCAGCTCACCGGTGCGGAGGTCGAGGATGTTCCCCGCTTCCACGTACTGCCTCATGATGCCCAGAACATCGGCGTAGATGCCGAGCTGCGCCTGCCCCGCAGCGGGATTGCCCGCCGTCACCGGGCCGATTCCGCGCCATCCGTCCGCACGAAGCTCGTCCGTTCCGCCCGGCAGTCGCCCGGTGAGGTCGAAGAACACGGGTAGGTCATCGGAATGGCTCTTGAGACAGTCCAGCGCCCACGACACCGCGGCATGGGTCTCCTCTCGTAGTCCGAATCGCACGAGCGCGCCGACGGTGTACGCGAGGTCGCGCACCCAGGCGAATCGATAGTCGTAGTTCTTGCCGCCCGTCGGGCTCTCGGGAAGGCCCGTCGTCGCTGCCGCGGCGATCGCGCCCGTCGGACTGAAGATGAGCAGTTTGAGCGCGAGCGCACTGCGTTGCACCTCCCGCGCCCAGGGACCGTCGTAGCTGAACTCGCGAGACCAGGTCTGCCAGCTCTCGATGGTGCGATCGATGCCGGAGTCGACCACGGCGGGGTCTGGAATGTGGACCGGCTCGTCATCCGTTCCGCAGAGGACGATCACGTGGCGGGAAGCCGGCGCCGTCGTGAACCGGCCGGCGAAAGTGGCTGAGTCGCCGACGGACGGGCCATGGTGCATGCCGACGACGATGAGGTTGACGTCGTCTGCGCCGAGCACCGGACCGTGCATGGTGCTCCGACGCTCGAAGGATCCCGTGCCGAAGAGGTTGCCGGGGCTCGCCTCCCACTCCAACTCCACGCTGCCGCTGATGCCGTCGATTCGCCGCGCCAATTCCCCCCAGTGGAGTCGTCCAGCAACACCGGTGACGAGGGCGTCGGTCACCGCCACCTCACCCGAGTCCGTCACGTACCGTGTCTCGAGCACATTGGTGCCCGCGATGTAGGACCGGGACGCCCGGAACGGCGCGACGGGGCGCAACGTCATCCGCCCGCCCTTCGCGCTGTCCACGAGCGCTGCGAACACCGGCGCGCTGTGCAGGGAGGGGAAAGGCAGCCAGTCGATACTGCCGTCGAATGCCACCAATGCGACGGTGCGCCCGTCGCCGATGGCCGCGTAGTCGCGGAGCGGTGCGTAGCCGTCCTCGTCGCGGGTCACGAGTTCGTCTGCTGCTCGTCAGTGCCCCGTGAGCCCGCCGTTGACGATGATGGTCTCGCCGCTGGTGTAGCTGGCCTCCTGCGACGCCAGATACACGTAGGTCGATGCCAGTTCGGCCGGCTGACCGGGACGCCCGTACGGGGTCTGCTCCCCGAACTTCTCGAGCGTCTCGGGAGGAACGGCGGATGGCTGCAGCGGGGTCCAGAACGGGCCGGGCGCGACACCGTTCACCCGGATGCCCTTCTCCGCGAGCTGCTGTGCCATCGCTCGGGTGAAGTTGAGGATTCCCGCCTTCGACACCGCGTATTCGACGAGCTGCGGTGAGGGTTGGAACGCCTGGATCGACGACGTCGTGATGATCGCCGCTCCCGGCTCGAAGTGCTTCAGTGCCGCCTTCGTGAGCCAGAACAGCGAGTGCACGTTGGTGCGGAGCGTGTGATCGAGGACGTCGGTCGTGAAGTCGTCGAGGCTGTCGACGGTCTCCATGTCTCCCCCGACCATGACGAGGAGATCCAGCCCGCCCAGTTGGTCGGCTGCGGCGTCGATGGCGTCGATGCAGAACTGCTCGTCCGTCAGGTCTCCCGGCAGCAGGACGTGCTTCCGTCCCGCATCCGAGATGAGGGATGCCGTGCTCTCGGCGTCCTCCTGCTCGACCGGGAGGTAGACCAGCGCGACATCCGCTCCCTCGCGAGCGAACGCGATGCTCACCGCCCGCCCGATGCCGGAGTCGCCGCCCGTGATGAGCGCGCGTCGACCCGCGAGGCGCCCATGGCCGACGTAGGACTCCTCACCGTGGTCGGGCACCGGATCCATCGCGAACGTGGCACCCGGGTCGGGTTGCTGCTGCTTCGGGAACGGTGGCGCGGGGTAGGCGTCGACGGGATTCTTCGGGGTGTACACGTCGGTCACGGTGATGTCCTTATCGCTCGGGGATCGCGGATGCTGTCACGCTGCCCGCGCATCCGATGCATCGGAAGCGGTCGGTATCAGGCTAAGCAGCAGCGACTGAGGATCCCGGGGCTTGACATCCCGGAGCGCACCCTCGGAGACGAGCGTCGAAGCCCAACGTGTTCATGCGGCCAAGAAGGATGCAACGAGTTCCACCACCCGCTGCCGACCTTCGCCGATCCAGAGCAGGTGGCTGGGGGAGTCCAGTTCGATGAGTTCTGCGCCGGGAATCGTGGCTGCGAGATCCTCAGCGTGCGCGAATGCGACACCACCGTCGAACGGCGAGCCCGTCACGAGCGTGGCGCAGTGCACGTCGGCCAAGACAGCTCGGCGTGCTTCGGCATCGCGCGCACGACCCTGTCGCATGTCGTTGACGAAACCTCCGTCCGATCGCATCCCCTGGAACAGCAGCCGGGCCTGACGCTTGTCGGCGTCATCCAGCTGCGGACACCACTGGTCGATCGGCATCGTCGAGAGCGCGCCCAGCATGCGTCGCAGCCCGGCGTCCGACCGAACCATGCGGTGAACCAGCGACCACGTGACGCCTTGCAGCAGGGGCGAGAACATGATCGGCCCGCCGATCGCAGCTGCCCGGCTGTCGGGAAACGGCAGCGTCGACGGAGCGCAGCTGTGCAGTGCGAGGCGACGGATGCCGAGACTCGGGTCGGCCGCGGCATGAACGGCCTGCAACCCGCCGAACGAGACGCCGACCGCCGTCGTGGCGGTCAGGCCGAGGTGCTCGCACACTTCGCGGACCAGCGGCTCGAAAGCGGCGGCATCCAGCGCCCCCACCCGCGTGCCGCCGTAGCCGGGACGCGAGACCGACACGACGCCGTAGCCGGCATCGGTGTACACGCTCCATCCGCAGTCGGCGAGGGCGGAGCAATGACCGCCGGGAAAGAACATCACGGGGGGCCGGTCGCCCGGCACTGTGAGGATCTCAACGGGCCCCGCGCTGGTGGGAACGATCTGCGTCGATGGCACGTGCCCAGTCTGGCCCTCGGCCAGGGGTCAGTCAGTCCACACTTCGCTCCGTCGTCTCTCGGCGAGTCGACCCAGCTGCCACTCGTTGACGCCGGGCAGCCAATCGGTGCCGAACGTGGCCGCAGGGCTCACGCGCGGGTCGTCGGGGTCACGGCCATCACGTGCGGCCAGTGCGTAGGTGCGATCACGTGCGATGCGCTCGCGTACCTCGGCGCCGTGGCCGACGGAGCCGTGACCGGGAATGACGACCTCCACCTCGTTCGCCACTCCGTTGAACAGCCGCAGCGCGTCGAGGTAATCGCCCACGGGGTCCTCGGCATCCAGATCGAGGAAAGGCATCAGGATGTTGGAGAGCATGTCGCCCGCGACGAGGACGCCGCGCTCCGGAATCAGCAGCGCCGCGTGACCGGCGGCATGGGCCCGATGCTCGATGACGCGGACGGTGGGCCCATCCCACGGGACCTCGGTGGTTCCGCTGGGTAATCCGGTGATGCGACCGAGCAACTCCAGCGGGATGTCGTCCGCCTGCTCTGGCGGCAGCACCGAGGCGACGCGTGCTTCCCAATCCGGGGTGGCGAGCAGCTCGTGCATGGAGGCCGCGCCGATCGCCGTGCCATACCGGGGAGCGTCCCCGAAATCCGGATGCCAGAGCACATGGTCCCAGTCGGGATGGGTCGAGAACCCGGCGACCACGGGCTGACCGAGCTCGCGGATGTCGTTCGCGAGACAGGCCATCTCGCCCGTCGTGATACCGGGATCGATGAGCAGCACTCCCTCATGACCCTGCACGACGATGGTGTTGCTCTGGATGAACGCACTCTCGTGAACCAGCACGCCCTCGGCGACCCGCCTCAGCATGATGCCGCCTCCGCCGACGCGCGCTCGCTCGCCAGAAGCGCGTCGAGTGCGCGATATCCGTCTTCCATCCCCCGCGCCATGCCCGCGTTCACCATGGCCTCGAGGTTCTCGAGCGAAGGGAAGACGCCGCGCACGAGGATGCGCGAGCGGCCATCGGGCAGGTCCTCGAACCGGATGATGTCGAGGCTCACCTGATCGGGCGCCCCCTCCCACTCGAAGGTCTGGATGATCAACTCGTCCGGCCGTGCCGTGTGGATCGCGCCGCGGATGGCGTGCCCGGCATCGTCATCGGCGTCCTTCTGCACGAACCGGTATGCACCACCCGACCGGTGATCCCACTCGGTGACAGTCGTCTCGTACGCGCTGGGGCCGATCCAGCTGACGTAGACGTCGGGGTCGGCGTGCGCGGCGTAGACGGCTGCGGCCGGGGCGTCGAACTCGCGGACGATATCGACGACCGGCTGACCGGGCAGCGTCTCGACGGTGAGGGCGTTGCTCATGATTCCTTCTCCTTCGTGGTGCGCTCGGATGCGGCGGGCTGGGACGCGGCGAGCACGGACGCGGCGAGCACGGCGTCGAGCACGGCGTCGAGCCGCCGATACGCCGCCTCGGCCTGCAGTCGATAGCGGTCGATCCACGCGGTGAGCCGTTCAAGCGCTGAGGCGTCGAGGTGCACGGGACGACGCTGGGCATCGCGAGACCGCGTGACAAGGCCAGACCTCTCCAACACGGCGATGTGTCTCGACACCGCCTGCTTCGTGATGTCGAACGGTTCGGCGAGTTCGTTGACGGTTGCCGAACCTGTGCTCAGCCGAGCGACGATTGCACGACGCACGGGATCGGCAAGTGCGAGAAAGGCCTCATCCAGTCGATCATCGTCCATCTGCAACATCTTTCTTTATAAACTGATGTGTTTACTACGATAGCGATGGGGTATACATTCGTCAACGCTCGGGCGCTGCGGCCATTCACCTCACTGGGGTGAGGTGGTAAGCGCCGCAGCCGAACTTCAGGTGCGCCGATATTGGTCGCCACAGGCTCTAGCAGCCGCTCTCTCGCTGGCTGTACGGTGACGGTGCTCGACCATGGCGGTCGACACAGGAGAAGGAGTCTCGATGACCGAAACAACCCCCACCACGACCAAGAAGACACTCGCCGTCGTCTCGATCATCCTCGGGGCGGTGAGCATCCTCCTGTGCTGGATCCTCCCGATCCTCTGGGTCGTCGTGGCGATTGTCGGAGTGGTGCTGGGCTTCCTCTCCCGTTCACGCGAGCCTCAGGCGCGCAGGCTCGCGCTGGTGGGGATCATCCTCAGCTTCATCGGCATCGCGCTCAACATCGGCTCGATGATCCTCGGTGCGATTCTCGTGGCGCAGTACATGCAGCGCTGACCCTCGGTCAGCCGGGCCTCGCCAGCGGAATCAGCTCCGCAGGCGAGGCCCGTTCGCGTCAGCTGGCCGAAACTGCAGCCCTCGTGCCGACGACTCCGAGATGAACCCTTTCGAGATGTGAGCGGCAGGGATAGCGTCGGAAGGGAGCGCGGTATCGGCGCCGCGACCGGAGCGAGGGGACGCAGAGATGACCGACGACTTCACCGGCAGGATCGAGCTCGATGTGAGGGACTCGGTCCCCGACTGGGCGCCGTTCGAGTTGCGGAAGGCTCCGGAAGGTGCGCCGAACGTCCTCGTCGTGCTGTACGACGACACCGGATTGGCATCGTGGTCGCCGTATGGCGGGCGAATCAACATGCCAACCATGGACAGGCTCGCCGCGAACGGACTCACCTACACGCAGTGGCACACCACCGCCCTGTGCTCGCCCACCCGGTCCACGATGCTGACCGGACGCAACCATCACGCAAACGGCATGGGCGTCATCATGGAGGGCACCAACGGCTTCCCCGGGTTCTCCGGCCGCATTCCCGAGGAGTGCGCGAGCATCGGCCACATCCTGCAGGACAACGGCTACAGCACCTTCTGGATCGGCAAGAACCACAACGTGCCGGAGGAGGACGTCTCCAGTGGGGGAAGTCGCGTCCAGTGGCCTCTGCAGATGGGCTTCGACCGCTTCTACGGCTTCCTCGGCGGCGAGACCAACAACTGGTACCCCGACCTCGTCGAGGACAACCACTTCATCGAACAGTCCTACTCGCCTGAGGAGGGGTACCACCTCTCGAAGGACCTCGCCGACCAGGCGTTGACCATCCTGCGCGATCAGCAATCGTCGAATCCGTCGAAGCCCTGGTACCTGTGGTTCTGCCCGGGCGCCAATCACGCGCCGCACCACGCTCCCGAGGAGTACATCGAGAAGTACCGCGGAGCCTTCGACGACGGCTACGAGGCGTATCGCGAGTGGGTGCTTCAGCGCATGATCGAGAAGGGCATCCTTCCCGAGGGGACGGCCATGACTCCGCTGAACCCGCTGCCCGACGACGTCTCCAACCCGGGTGACTACGTGCGGCCGTGGGACGAACTGAGCGCCGATGAAAAGCGACTCTTCTCGCGCTTCGCCGAGGTCTTCGCGGGATTCTCCGAGTACACGGATGCCCAGGTCGGTCGCATCATCGACTACCTCGACGAGACCGGACAGCTCGAGAACACCATCGTGTTCTACTGCGCCGACAACGGAGCGTCCGGAGAGGGCAGTCCTGACGGGTCCGTCAACGAGAACAAGTTCTTCAATGGATTCCCTGACGATGTCGCGGAGAACCTGGCGATGATCGACAAGATCGGCAGCCCGGACACGTACAACCATTACCCGACCGGATGGGCGGCAGCGTTCTCCACACCCTTCCAGATGTTCAAGCGGTACTCGCAGTTCGCCGGTGGCACCTGCGACCCGATGGTGATCCACTGGCCGAAGGGCATCGAGGCCAAGGGCGAGGTGCGCCACCAGTACCATCACTCCACCGACGTCGTCGCGACGGTGCTCGACGTCATCGGCATCGAGATGCCGGAGACCTACCGGGGAGTGAAGCAGCGTCCTCTCGACGGCATTTCGATGCGGTACAGCTTCGAGGCGGATGGCCCCACCGAGAAGAAGACCCAGTACTACTCCATGCTCGGCACGCGCGGCATCTGGCAGAACGGATGGAAGGCCGCAGCCGTGCACGCGCCCATCAGCGGCAAGGGCGACTTCGAGGACGACCGCTGGGAGTTGTACAACGTCGACGAGGACCGGTCGGAGTCGCGGGATCTCTCCGCCGAGGAGCCCGAGAAGCTCGAAGAGCTCATCCGCGTCTGGTTCCAGGAGGCCGACCGCAACCATGTGCTGCCGCTGGATGACCGGGTCGCGCGCGAGGTGCTCACCGAACCGCGTCCGCAGGCCGAGCCGACGCGCGAGCGCTACGTCTATTACCCCAACACAGCCGCGGTACCCGAGAGCGTCGCTGTGAGCGTGCGTGGGCGCTCGTTCAAGATCATCGCGGACGCCGACCTCGGTGAGGACGCGGAGGGCGTGATCTTTGCCCACGGTTCACGATTCGGCGGTCACTCCCTCTTCATCAAGGACGGCAGGCTCTTCTACGTCTACAACTTCCTGGGCATCCCGCCCGAACAGACGTTGACGTCCGAGCGGTTGACCCCCGGCCCGCACGCGCTCGGGATGGAGTTCACACGTGAGTCGGCTGGCGAGCACGGCGAATCCGTGGGCACCTGCCGGCTGTACGTCGACGACCAGGTGGTCGCAGAAGGCCCGATGCGGGCGCAGATCGGCAAGTTCACCCTCTGCGGAGACGGCCTCTGCGTCGGCTACGACAGCGCCGACACGGTGAGCCGGCAGTACACCAATCCGTTCCCATTCCGCGGTGGCAAGCTGCTCGGAGTCGCCGTGGATGTCAGCGGCGAGCAGTACCTCGACCTCGAACTCGAAGCCCGCGCCATGCTCTCGCGTGAGTAGGACAGCGCGATGCCCCGTCGTCCGACGACGTCAGCCGCGCGCCGACGGGATCGTCTTGCGCATCACCGTTTTGCTCTTGCCGATGTGACGTTCGAACGTGAAGCCCGCCTTCTCGAACATGGCCCTCGTACCGTTGTGGAGGAACGACGACGAGGTCCTCTTGCCGGGAAGAAGTTCGTTCGGGAACGAGACCACCTCGCCACCGCCGGCCTGCCCGATCAGCTCGAGCGCGCCATCCAGCGCCTCTCGGGCTACTCCCGAACGTCGGTGATCACGGTCGACGAAGAAGCAGGTGATGCGCCACGGTGCGGGCCTCGTCTCGCCCGCGTCGTACTGTTTGCGGTGGTAGATGCCCGGCAGTTCGGCCGGGCTGCCGTACTCGCACCACGCGATCGCGGCGTCCCCGTCGAACACCAGCGCGGCGTGCGCGATGCCTTCCTCCACCAGTCGCTGCTTGAAGGTCGGTCGGTCGAAGTCGTCCTTGGCCGTGCTCTCCGTGTCGTCGTGGAAGTAGGTGCAGTAGCACCCGCCCCAGACTCCGTTGTGCTTCTGCGCGAGTGCCAGCCACGCCGGGAATGTCTCCGGAGTGAGCGGCTTGATGACATGGTTGCCCGTCGCCCGCTCATCGGTGCTGGACCGGTCCCCGGTCGGCACGTCTTCTGCATCCACGGCTGCCCCCTTGCGTTGTGCGCCAGTCTGCCGACCTCCGCCCCGTCGGGCAAGGCCGCGGATCCAGCGGCATCCCTGCGAACGCAGCGACCGCGTTTCGTCAGCGGGGAGTCGCGCGGCGGATGACCACATAGCCGGCGACGGCGAAGAACGCGGCGACGGCGAGGATGAGCGAGAAGACCTGCGCGATGCTCAGGCCAACGAACCAGGCGCCGACAGACGGCCAGCTCGCCGTACCGGTGACGATCGCGACGGCGGCGAGCACGAGAGCGATCGCGGCGAAGGCGATGATGACGATTCCGCGGATGCGCCAGCGCATGTAGACCGTCGTCACGCTGGCGCCGATGAAGAGTACGAGGCACTGCAGGGCGAACGTCGTGTAGAAGTCGAGCCACCAATCGCTGCCGTACCAGAGCGCGTCGAACATGTGCACGCCGAGACCCCATCCGCTGGTCGCGATCTCGACCTGCACGAGGGTTGCGATGAGGACGGCGAAGGCCGCCGAGGCGAGCACGAACACGAGCGAGCTGCCGAGCCAGAAGTCACGGCGCGTCGCCCCGAATCCGAGTGCGAACGAGAACGTGAGCCCGACCACTTGGACGCCGACCACGGCGAGGTACCACTGCGGCGAAAGGACCGCCCAGCTGTACCGCATGCCGTCGATATCGCCGACGCCTCCAGCCTGCCGCAGGATGACACCCACGATGAGTGAAACGGCCCACGCTCCGCCCAGGATGGTGAGGGGCACTCCCGCGAAGACCGATGGCTTGAGGGCGTGCAGGCGCACGATGCGCCAGATGTCGTGGGCGCGGGCGCGGGTGGCCGTGTGTGCGATCGGCCGGTCGATGGTGGTGGTCATGCCGCTTCCTCCTCGGCGGTGGGGCCGGTCAGGTCGTGCCCGGTCAGGTGGACGATGAGTTGCTGCAGCGACACGGGAGCGATCTCGAGGCCGAGTTCGGCTGCGGCGAATCGGTCGTCGCGATCGAGGGCACCGTCGATGGTGACGGATGCCAGACCCCCCAGCGACTGACGCCCGATCACCGGCCGATCCGCGACGAACTCCTCGACGGCCGCAGCCGGGCCTGCGACGGTGGCGGCGGAGCCACGCACCTCGTCGGCATCGCGATCCAGCAGGATGCGTCCGTGGTCGATGAGGATCACGTGCTCCAGCAGGTTCGCCACCTCGTCGATCAGATGCGTGGACAGCACGATCGTTCGGGGGTGCTCTGCGTAATCCGCCAGCAGCCGGTCGTAGAAGATCTGCCTGGCGACCGCATCGAGGCCGAGATACGGCTCATCGAAGAATGTCAGCGGCGCCCGAGACGCGAGGCCGACGATGACACCGACGGCGGAGAGCTGGCCGCGAGAGAGTTTCTTGATGCGACGCTTGAGCGGCAGCCGGAAGTCGGCGACGAGACGCTGGGCGAAGCCCGCATCCCAGTTCTCGTAGAACCACGGAGCCGCGGTGAGCGCGTCCGCCGGTGTGAAATCGTCGGGATAGCGCTGCGATTCGGCGATGAAGCAGAGCCTGCGCAGGACATCCGCGTGCTCGGCCGGCTCGTGGCCGAAGACCTCGAGCTGGCCGCCGCTGCGGAAGATCTGGCCGGTGAGGAGCTGCATGATGGTGGTCTTCCCGGCGCCATTGCGCCCGAGGAGACCGTAGATGCGCCCGTCCTCGAGCGAGAAGTCGACGGCGTCGACCGCCGTGAAGCTGCCGTAGCGCTTGCTGAGTCCGCTGGCGCGGACGACCGTGTCGGTCATGATTCGATCCTTTCCGAGCGGACGAGGGCCGCGAGCTGGTCGGGGCCGATTCCGAGCTTCTCGGCTTCGATGATGAGGGGACGGATGTACCGGTCGGCGAAGTCGGCTTGGCGACGCTCGATCAGCTGGGCGCGGGCCCCATCGGTCACGAACATGCCGATGCCGCGCCGCTTGGCCACGATTCCGGTTTCCACGAGTTGGTTCACTCCCTTGAGCGCTGTTGCGGGGTTGATGCGGTAGAACGCCGCGAGTTCGTTGGTCGACGGGATCTGGGCGTGTTCTTCCAACACGCCGTCCACGATGTCGTTCTCGATGCGTTCGGCGATCTGGATGAAGAGTGGACGCGAGTCGTCCATGCCGTCCTGTCTGAAGCACGATTCGTCGTGCTTGGTTCGTTGGTTAGTTACTGATGTAACTAAGCTAGCGCCGATCTGCCGAGTGGTCAAGAAGTTCTCGAACCGGCTCGCCTCCAGGGCGCCCGCACGCGAACGGGCTCGAAGCGGCCTCGATGCGGTGGGGCCTATCGTGACAGTGTGGAAGCTCACGATGTCGTCGTCATCGGCGCAGGCCTCGCCGGGCTGCGCTGTGCGGTACGTCTCGCGGAGGCGGGTCGTCAGGTGCTCGTCCTCGAAGCGGAGGACGCGGTCGGAGGTCGCGAGCGCACGGATTTGCTCGACGGCTTCCAGCTGGATCGCGGCTTCCACGTCCTGAACCCCGCGTACCCGGCTGTCAAACGCTGGGTCGACCTGGACACCCTGGGCCTGCAGCCGTTCCCCGTCGGGGTTCGGGTGCGCCGACAGAACGGGATCGTCGAGCTGCACCACCCGCTCCGGCATCCCATCAGGGGCTTCGGCACGCTCGCTAGCGGAATGGTCTCCATCCGCGATGCTGCAGCCCTGCTCCGCTGGACGCTGCCGGCAGTGGCGCGTCCTCGATCGGTGATCACCGGAAGCGACCGTTCCCTCCAGGAGGGCTGGGACCGCGTCGGCCTGCACGGATCGGTGCGCACCGAGGTGCTGGAGCCATTCTTCGCCGGAGTTCTCGCCGACGACCGGGGTGACACCTCCGACGCCTTCGCCCGACTTCTGGCGCGAATGTTCGCCATCGGCCGGCCGGGTCTGCCGGCGGCGGGTATCGGTGCGCTGCCTGCGCAGCTGGCCGCATCCGCCAAAGACGGCGGTGCGCAGGTGCGACTCAGAGCGCGCGTGAAGCGCATGACGCGTCGCGCCGATCGGTTCGACGTCGACGTGACGGATGGCGACACCCTCCGCGCCGAGAAGGTCGTCGTCGCGGTCGGCCCCGGCGCCACCAGCGACCTATCGGATCTTCCGCGGCCCGCGACGAAAGGCCTGCAGACCTGGTGGTTCGCCGCTACCACCGCGCCCACGACCTCTGCGCTGATCTCCGTCGATGGCCGCCGCAACGGCCCGATCGTCAACACGGTCGTCATCTCCAACGCTGCGCCCCGCTACGCTCCGGCGGGGAGTCACCTCATCCAGGCCACCTGTCTGCTGCCGGATGCTCGGACCACGCACGCGGAGGCGATTCCTCGAGAGAGCGAGGTCCGACGCCAGCTCGGCGAGATCTGGAACGCGGATGTCTCGAGCTGGCGGCTCCTGAGGCGCGACGACATCCCCGACGCCCTACCGGCGCAACTGCCGCCGCTGCGCCTCACGCACCCCGCCCGCCTGGACAACGGACTCTTCATCGCCGGCGACTACCGCGACACCGCGTCGATCCAGGGAGCCCTCGTGTCCGGTGATCGAGTGGCGAGAGCCGTGCTCGCCGGCTGACCGCGCCGCCGTGCTCCCCGACCCGCCGACGGGCAGCAGCGCCCAGGCACCGGATGCATGACGGGTGGGACGATCGCAGCCGCGATGGCGAGGACCCCGGTACCGGATTCGGCGTACGGGGATCGTGACCGCTTGCGGTGCGAGCGCGATATCTGCTCCAGCCAACACGAGACACAGACCGGGGCAATCCCGCCTAGGGCATCAACCAATTGTCCACTTCTGCAGCGCCGCTTATCGCGCACGCGCGCCCGTCTAGGGCATCGGGATCCGGATCTCCGCCGCCGACGCCGGCCCAAAACGCTCATCGAAGTCGCGCTCGTTCGACACCCAGACCTCGTTCCACAAACTCGAGTGATCCCTCCCGAGCGCCGAGTCGCGCCGCATGCCCCGACGTTGAGCGGTCGCCAGATCGACATCGCACCAGACCGTGAGGTCCAACGCTCCGACCGCCTCAGGATGGAAGAGACCGATGAGATCCACGATGAGGACCTCCCCGGTCGGAATCGGCTCCGGATCACCGAGTGCTCTGGCACTCCAATCAAACCTCCGGAACATGCTCGGTTGACGATCGCGGAACGGCCCGAGTACCTCCCTGACGAGGCGGGACCGCTCGACCCCATCCCAATCCGTCGATCGACGGTGCGACCGCGATGGATCGAGGAAGTCGTCGCCTCTCATCCGCACGCTCCCTGGGACCAGCCCGAGCAGGTTCCGCGCGAGCGTGGACTTTCCTGCGCCGCCATAGCCGGAAATCCCCACGACAATCGGGCGGCCACGTTCTGCGCGACGGCTTGCGATCGCCCCAGCGAGTTCTGCTACCTCCATCCGAACAGCATCACCGAGCCTCAGCTGATGAGCAACTGCGACCCGGCCACCCTCGCGGACTTAGACATGTTGTCGGGGGTTGCTTTCGGGTATTCGGACACCCTCAATGAGGTTCCCCAGGCGAGAGGGTCCTGGTGGCGGAATCCGCCGTGACCCGTCGCTATCGCTATCTGCCTCGGACCAGGGGTTGAACACTCGAAGCGGCACAGCATCAATTCTCGAGAGAGATCGACCCTGATGTAGATGCGACGGCTGCCCCCGCCACGGGTGACAGCCCGCGCGCGGACCGCTACGCCACGCGAGAAGCCCTATCACGGAGGGTGATCATGCCGTGACGTCCGGACGATCGAGGATCCACAGCCACGAACCGTCGCTCTGGCGCCGGGCGACCTCGGCCGTGGCCGCGCTCGGCGTCCGTGTCGATGTGAGCGCCACATCACCGAGAACGATGGCAGGGTGCTGCTCGATGATGGGGAAGTCGGACCGGTGCGCCAACAGATCGTGGTAGGCGGCGCGAATCGCATCGGCGCCGCGGGCTGTCGCGCCTCCCGGGAGCGCGAGTACGGCATCCGGTTCGTAGAGCGCGACTAGGCCCTCCACGTCGCAGTCACTGGCGCGCTGGACGAAATATCGACCCAGATCTTCGGGGACACTTGCAGGCTCGTGCGCGAATTCGGGCATTCATCGGCTCCCTTCTTTCCAGCACGCTGCAGTGGGTTGTAGGAGCCAGTAGAACGGCGCGGGAGTGGGTTGTCAAACCCATTCAGGCCTATTCTTCGGATCTGGCGCGCTCAGAACGAGGCGAACCCGTCCTGTCGGCGCTTGGAAGGGAGACTCGCGCTCGCATCGTCGAGGCGGCAGCGGACCTGATCTACGAGCACGGCGTTCCGGTACGCGGAACGAGGACGTCCGCCGGAGCGCGACCGTCAGTGGATCGCAGCTCACGCATTACTTCCCAAGCCGTGACGATCTGATAAACGCCGTCCCTGAATGGCGCGCGGGCAGCGTGCTGGCACTGCACGAGTCACCGGAGTTCGGCGGCCTGGAGAGCATCGACGCGCTCCGGCACTGGGCCGAGACGTACGTCGAGCGCAGCCAGGCCTGGCGGGGTGGATGCAGCTACGGCTCGCTCGCAGCCGAACTCTACGAGGCCGATGCCCGCCAACCTCGGGAACCTCGCGCACGGCTTCGAGCGCTGGCATGGCGTATTCGCTCGGGGTCTGTCGATCATGCGCAGTCAAGGACGACTGCGAGACGAAGCCGACACCGAAGAACTAGCCGACGTCCTGCTCGCAGCGTTCCAGGGAGGAGCGCTACTCGCACAAGTCAGCGGCGATGCTCGACCGCTCAGAGCATCGCTGACCTCGGCGATCGCTTACGTCGAATCGTTTGCCCGCGGACCGATTGAGCCAACTGATGGAGGGAACCGTGAGCCCCAGCGTTCGTAGGCGGAACGGTGCAAAGCAGTCGGTGTCGTCAACGCCTCGCCGGGTGCGACGGTGCACAGCGCCGGGCTCGCCCACGCGTGCTGATTCCCACCCGCAGGTAATGCCACTCCGGGCGACTTCGACGGCGGCAGATTGCGTGAAGTCTTTTCCATCGAGTCGACTTCGACCATCGATGCGCCCGGATATCGCCAGCGGAATCACGCACGGAATCTGCAGTCACTAGCTCCGCAGCGGTCCGGATGCCGTGGTCCTCCTGCATTTCCGCGCTCCACTTCTGCCACGCGCCCGGTTCTCTCCCACTCGGTCGGCTGGTAATGGTCGGGTCAGCGCGTCAGGTGAATGAACGAAGCCATCGAATAATCAATGCCACAGCGGTCTCGCCGCCACCAGAAATTCTGACCTGTTTCGGGGTGGTGCGAAGGACCGCACCGCTCGAGCGCTGGCAGAGTGAACCCAGCAGTGAACGTGATGTCTGTATCCCGCATCGCCGACCCGCGCGAACCCCTCGTCGATCCGGTATAAGCACCCAGTAAGGACTATGAACATGACTCGTCTTTCCACGCGGTCCCGTCGCGGCTCGTCGGCGCGGAGGCGCACACCCAGTGCAGCTTTCCTCACCCTCGGCGGTATCACGACCGCCCTTCTCCTGGGGGTAACCGGATGCACCGCCACCGCACATCCTGTCCAGACCAACATTCCCGGAGACACCCTCAGCCCGGCACCAACCCCAAGCCCGACCGGCAACTCAGCCGACACCGCAACGGTGTCCGTGCCTCCGGACAATCCTTACTACGAGCTGCTCATTCAAGGCACCCAGCCACCGGTCGGCTATGGCACCACCGTCAACGGGTGCGTCGTGGCGCCGAGAGCCAGTTGCCCTTCAGCTGATCTGTCGAAGTCGATGTTGAGGGGTGCCC
This sequence comes from Orlajensenia flava, assembly GCF_004801905.1. GTDB lineage: Bacteria > Actinomycetota > Actinomycetes > Actinomycetales > Microbacteriaceae > Orlajensenia > Orlajensenia flava. Next base: position 200,673 of record NZ_SSSN01000007.1, read on the forward strand.
TGTTCGAGTACGCCGACCTGACCGGAGCGCGGTTGGACGGGGCAACTATCGCCTTGGCCAACTTCAGCTATGCATCCTTGGCTGGCGCCGATCTCAGCGACACAACCCTGACCGGCGTCTCGCTGAACGAAGCCTATGCCCCGAAACTTTCTTTGGCCGGATCGGTCCTCCGCCTGGGAAGCATCGCAAACTCCGACCTGACCGGCGCGAACCTGCAACGCCTCAACGCGAATTTCGGCGCCATCATCGGCTCCGATCTCTCTGGTGCCGACCTCGCGAACGCCAACCTCTCGGACAGCGACATCAACGGTGTGAACCTGACCGGCGCGAACCTCAGCAATGTCAATCTCGCGAATGCCGATCTGACCGGCTCCACCCTGACCGGCGCGAACCTCCACGGTGCCGTGTACTGCAACACTCTGATGCCCAACGGTCACGTCAAGAACCCGAAAAAGGGGCTGTGCCCAGGACAAGCGACAAGCCCATCCGATCCCTCCGCTAAGCCCATCCCGCTGCCCGCCAGCAATGTGTTCTATCCCGCCATCAACGCTCTCATCAACGGCAAGCAGCTGGTATCAGGATCAAAGATCGGGGGGTGTGCGATCCAGGCCTACACACAATGCCGAGCAGCGAAGCTGGCGCAGGAGGACCTGCAAGGTGCCTTCTTGGCATACTCTTCCCTGCAGAATGCAGACCTCTCTGGAGCCAAATTCTTCGTCGGCAGCATGGCGTTCGCACGGGCTGAAGGAGTCGACATGTCGGGTATTCAACTCGGCGGCACCGCCGCCGTCAACGCGAACATGGCCGGCGCGAAGCTTGACGATTCGAAACTGAGCTTGGCCGTCTTCACCGGCGCCGATCTGCGCAACTCGACCTTCACGCACGCTGACGCACGAATCGGATCCTTCGCAGGAGCCGACGCACGAGGTGCCAAGTTCACCGGCGCCGATCTTTCAGAAGCTCGGGGAGGCCGTTCAGGTGTGCTCCAGCGAGACAGGTTTCGTCTCGCATGCGGATCCGCTAGCGGGCGTCTGCTGATGAGAGGCTGACGCCGTCCAGCTCACCATCCATGTACATCCGAGAAGGTGAGATGTACAATTAGCTCATGTCCATCGTCAGTGTCGCAGACGCGCGCAACCACCTCTCCGATGTCATCGATCGCTCGAAGAATGAAGCAGTGTTCATTGAGCGTCGGGGCCAGCGCGCCGCTGTTGTGGTGAGTCCCGAGCAGTATGAGCGGATGCTTGAGGCACTCGAAGACGCAGACGATGTCGTGGCGTTCGACGAGGCCATGGCGGAGGAAGGTCCCAATGTCCCGTGGGCTCAGGTGAAAGCCGACCTGGGCTGGAAGTGACCTACCAGGTCGAGCTGCGTCCCGCCGCGGTTCGCGCGTTGAAGCGAATTGACCACCAGGACCGCGACCGCATTCGCGGGGCGATCGCCCTTCTGGGGGAGAATCCACGGCCGCCAGGAGCCAAAGCGCTCCAGGGGTGTTCCGGCCTCCGCGTCCGAATCGGGGACTACCGCATCATCTACACCATCGACGATGACATCCTCATCATCGCGGTAATCACCCTCGGCCACCGCCGCGACGTGTATGACCGCTGAGCGCCCGTGGATGGATCGCCATCTGGCGCGGCTTAGCCCTCTGGATGCCGGGTGTGGTCCTCAAGGTCGGGCTCGGCGCGCAGCACGTCGGCGATCTCCTCCTCCCTGTCCGTCGATGATCTAAGCGTGCATGTTCGGTGGTCCCGCGCGTGGCGGATTGAGCAATTGTTGTCAGGGTGGATGGAGCAGCGGTTATCGGCGTGAGTAGAGCGGGTGCGGCACAGCTCGGTAGGCCGCCAAGCAGGTGTACGCGAGCCAAGCCCATCCCGCAACGACGGCAATCCAAAGGAGTAGAACCCCGATCGTGCTGCTCGAGAGCGCACCACCGGCGATGAAGGCGCCGATGATGATGATCCCGGCGCAGAGGGACCAGACCGTGCCACGCGAGTGACGGCTGCGGAACCAGGACACAGCGATGAATGCCGAGATGCCGAGTGCTAGGAAGCCGATTCCTCCGAACGCCAGGTGCAGGAGCCCGGCCACCGTCCCGGTACCGCTTCCGGGCCGGTCTGGTGCCGCGAACGCGGTGAGTACCAGCCCGAGCCCGTAGATGCCAACGAGCACGGCGGCCACACGCGGCCACTTCGGTGTGCGCGCCAAGCCGATCGCAGCGACGATCGTCATCAGCCCCGATAGGACGAGGTTCAGGCCCTGCAGCCAGCCGAGGTCGCCGAGCAGCAGGATGCTCAAGGCGTCGCGGCCGAAGTCGAAGCCGGGACGAGTAGCTGCCAGGACCAAGCCGACGACGAGGTAGAACGGTCCCGCCACGACACCCCACCCGAGCATCGAGCGGGTCACCGCGGCCGCCCGATCCAGGCCGCTATCGGCTGCTGCTGTCGTCGTCATCATTCCCTCACCTGTTGGCTCAACATCTCGCGACCCCTACATTATGCACTGGCCGGTGCATAATGTAACCTGTGCCGACCTCTTCAGACCAAACTGTGACGAATCGGGAGCAGCGTAGAGACCCTCGGCCTGCCCGATCCCGTGAGCTGATCCTGGACGCGGCCCTCCCTCATTTCCTCGCCCATGGCTTTACCGCTTCGACCGTCGAGGGCATTGCCGTCGCCGCCGGTGTCGCCAAGCGCACGGTGTACAACCTGTTCCCCACGAAAGACGATCTGTTCCGCTCGGTCATTCACCGCTCCACCGAGACTTCGGAACGATTCATCACGGAACGCGTCGAATCCGACATCGGTGTCGGCGAGTTCCACGACGAGATCCTCGCCTTCGCCCTTACCCACGCCCGCGCCGTCTTGAGCCCCGACGTCATCGCCACCAGAAGGCTGCTGATCGGTGAGTCACGGATCTTCCCCGAACTGGCTGCCGAGTACTTCGAACGAGTGCCGTCCGCCGTACTGCAGGCAATCGCCGCCCGGCTCGAGCGATACCACGAACTCGGTCTTCTGCACATCGACGATCCTCGGACGGCAGCGGAGCATTTCGCATACCTGGTCCTCGGCGCCGCCCTCGACCGCGCCCTACTCGAACCACGCACCCTCGAACCACACCGCGTCACCGACTCTGCCACAGCTGGAGCTACCACCTTCCTACGCGCCTACAGCCCGTAAACCGGTCCCTCAGCGTTCTGGAAATGGGGCGAGGTCCCGCTCCCATTGATCAATAGCCGCAGCGAGTTGTCGTGAGTCGATCGGTATAGAGACGATGTACTCGTCTAGGTCGGTCCGCTGATCTTCTTGCCGCCAGGGCGGTAGTGCATCAAATCCCAGCACGACGCGGACGGAGAGGCCGCCGGGTGTGGGCACCGCTTCAAAAGCCAGCAGCAACTCCGTGAAATCGAGTCTCGACCTGGCATCGCCAGACGTAGGGGCGGTGACGTTCTCGCCCAGCCGTGCTAGCCAGGAGGCGAGACGACGCGCTTCGAATGTCGTCAGGCAAGGGTGGATGAATTTCCACTGGCGACCATCGGCCAAACGAACCCACCCGCGAATGTTGAGCCAGTTCGCGTCCCAAGGGTCACTGCTTCGTGGCACGTTAGGGAACTCGTAGCCAGCCACCATCAGATCGAGGAAGGCTCCGTCATCTGACCCAAGTCTCACGCACTCAACGTATCGTTCACCCGCCCGGCGATGGATCGCTGATCGTACAGTTTTAGAAGTGTCTGTAAGTCCTGCTGCGAAGTCGAACTTGGGCGCCGCCGGCGCCTCACGTTGTGCGCCACGAGTACGACGACAGACGGAAAAAATCCCGCTGAGAGAGCCTGACAATGTCACCGCCGTTGCCGCCCAGCACATCGGGCATCAACGACGTCGCGCCGCCGTTCGCGACTGACCAGACCACCACATCGCGACCGTACACGACTTCCGACACTGAATCTCCACGGCAAGTGCCATCGATCGCAGTGTCCGTAAGCCGGTCGGCTTGGGGGACAACCTGTCAGTAGTGATAGCGGGCTTGGAGGATGGTGACGTACCGTTCGTCGGCTACATAGACGAGACGGTGCGCCTCGTCGATTCGTCGTGACCATGCTCCGGCAAGGGCGTGCTTGAGGGGCTCGGGTTTTCCGATGCCTTCGAAGGGGTCGTCGCGGAGGATGTCGGCGATCGTGAGCACGTTGAACAGCAGCCTCCCGACAGGATCGAGAGGATCATGGACGGACCCAGTTGTAGGAACCGCTCAGTGATGTCCACGAGGCGCCTCCAATCAGCGGCATCACGTTGCCGAAATGTCCACGCACAGCTACAGGGTGACTGGACCAAGATGCCTGGATCGCGGCGTGCACTCAAAAGTTTTGCAGTTACCACTGTTCGGCTTCGCTTTGATGCAAATTCTTCTCAATTGCTTTAGGCTCGTGCCGACGTGCCGGCGCTCGAGCCGTCATGCGCGAAACGAAGGAGTTTCCGATGAGACATAGGCCATTTTTCGGGGCTGCCGCCGTCGCGGTCGCCCTCGCGGTCGCCGTCGGCGGGGCGGCACCCGCTCAGGCCGCTGATCCGTATGACGACATCGCAAACGACACTGTGTGGCTCGACACGGCGGCGGCCCCGATTAAGGCACAGGGGGGCAACGTTTTCCAGGAAGGTGATACCTGGTATTGGGTAGGCACCGGGATGGACAAGAGTTCCGACCTCAGCAACCCGCTCGCCAAGTCGATCAATCTTTACAGCTCGAGCGACCTTGAGAAGTGGACGTTTGAGAAAGCTCTGGTCACACAGTCCGGCACGACAGGCGACCTAAAGACGGGGGCGTGGCTCGGGCGACCCCAGCTCATCCACAACGAAGAATTTGGCAAGTACATCATCTGGGCGGAGGTCGCGTCGGGCCTCACCAACTCTCTAGGAAAGAGCCTGGGGAACGCTCAGGCAGTCTTCGTGAGCGATAGCCTCACGGGCACGTATACCTATCAGGGAAAGCAGCTCACGCAGGGCCGCTCCGCCGGAGATCGATCTGTCTTCGTCGAGGGCGACAACGCCTACCTCGTGTACGTCCGTGACAGCACGGAGACCCGGAACGTCGATCTCAATATTGCCCCACTCTCGGCCGACTGGCTCACGGTCGGTGCCCCGATCTGGACGGGTGACTACGGTCACCATGAGGCTCCCGGCATCGTAAAGGTCGGATCTACGTACTACCTCTTCGCATCCGGCATGAACGACTGGGCGGGAACCCCGACGGCATATCGCACGAGCACCAACCTCGTGACCTGGTCGACATGGGCGAACGTCGTGAACCAGCCGGCGTCCAGCACCTCGTTCGGCACGCAGTTCGAGCAGATCATTCCGGTGACGGGAACCAACGGCACCGCCTTCATTTACAACGGCGATCGGTACTCGCAGTTCTATGGCGGCAAGACCCCCGCCCCCGGCGGGATCGGACGCAACGCGTGGTACCCCCTCACCTTTGACGCCGGAGTCCCGACGCTTCACGGTGCAACTGACGTCTCTGTGGACGTCGCATCGGGCACACTCGACTGGAATGAGGTCGCGAACGGACGATTTGATCAGGAGGTCGCAGGAACGACGATCCCCCAATGGGCAGCGACGGGGACCGCGGGCGCTGTCAAGGTCGAGAACACCTCCTCTGACGTAACCAACCGGCAGCTGACGCTGTGGAGTGCGAACGCCTTCAACGCATGGGTCGCTCAGAATGTGACCCTGCCAAACGGCACCTACACGTTGACCTTCGACTACAAGGCGAGCGGCAATGCGACCAAGGCGTTCTTCTCCATCAAGAACCACGGGGGGACGGAGATCCAGACTGACCTCAACGCGGCCCAGTCGTCATGGGCGACGAAGAACGTGACCTTCACCGTAACGACGGGGACGGCACGCATCGGCGCATGGCTCGACGGCACGGGAGGTCAGTGGCTCAACATCGACAACGTGTCCATACGCAGGGACTAAGCACAGGGAGGCGATCCGTTCAAAAGAACGCGGTCGCCTCCCTTCTTCGCCTGCTCTCGTGTGGCGGGTGAAGCCGGCCGTAGAACTTTCGGTGCGGCACCGCCGTGCCACCCCGACGACCTGAAATGGCCACTGTCGCCGCTCCCGACACCTGCCGTTGGTTAGGTCCTATCTCGTGGTGCAATTCGCCTGTCGGGGTTGGGCAGTAACGAGCAGCTCAAGGGGTCGGGAAGATCTGCAGATCTCGGCGCGGCACACTCCCAGTTGAGCCGCCCGATGAGGTTGCTGCCCCAGACCTTCTGCTAGTGCTCACGTGGCGTGCCGCGATCGTGGTGCGGTCCGGTTCCGTGGAGTCGGGCATGGGGGTGCGCAGGCAGTCGGTAACCTGGGCGCCGGGTGGCGAGTGGGAGCCGCTACGACCGCCGGTGTCGACGCGCGAATCGGGTCATCGCGATTCCCCCAATTAGGAGGATCACCGTTAGGCCAGCGAGCAAGGGCACGGGTATTGATGCGCCTGTCACTGCGAGGCCGCGCGTGTGCGGTTCTGCGGCGGGGCGGTCATCGTTCCCCGACGACGGCGCGTCGGGCGATTCATGGTCAACGGCGAGCGGGGCGTTGGCCTCGACCGCACCGATGTCACAGTGCCCGCCTTGGGGGCGGTAGACGCCGCGTTGATCGACGCCGTCGACCGGTGCGGCTTGACACGTGACATCGTCGCCGGCGTCGCGCGCCGGACTCGTGGTCGCCAGATCCATGGTCGGGGTCGACCCGCCGTTCTTCGCCAGTCCTAGCAGCTGCGGGGACGTGTTGCTGCGGGAATCGCTGCCCAGTCCGCAGGTGTCGCCCGTTTCCATGTTGTGGCCGTTGTCGATGATGTTGCCCGAACAACTGCCGGAGAAGGAACTGTCGAAGATGGTGTTCGCGGCGGTAACCGCACCGGTCGAACTCAGTTGGATGTCTGCCCCGTCGCTGCCTTGGTTACCCGAGAAGGTGTCGTTGAGGAGCGTCGTGCTTCCGGAGACGCTGTCGAGGACCGTGCCGTTGCCTGCGAAAGTGCTGTTGGCGATGGTCGCGAAGCCCTCTTGGGCGATGACCGGATTGGGCCCGATATTGGCGGTGAAGGTGCTTCCCCTGATGGTCAGCAGCCCGCCTTGATTTTCGATGGTCTGCGCCGAGTTGTTGCTCAGTGTCGAGTTGGCCACGGTGAGAGACCCGCCGTTGTTGAAGAGCATCGAGGGTCCGCCGATGGCTTCGTTGTTCATCATCATGACGTCGTCGAGCGTCAGGGATCCTGTCGATGTGATCATGTGCTGGTCGGTGTTGGCGACGGGAGCACCCATGAAGGACAACTGACGGAGTGCCAGGGATTCTCCTTGACTCACGGTGAAGAGCTGGGGTCCACTGATCGTCAGTTCCTCGGCGTCGGGTCCGATTATCGCGATGTCGTTCGTGATGGCGAGTGGGCCGGTGACGTTGATCGTGCCGGTGACGATGGAGGTGATTGTGGCCCCTGTTCCGAGTGCGTTCGCGGCGGCGACCGCATCGGGAAGCGTGCAGAGAGTCTGCGTGCATGAACCAAGCGCCATGAACAGCGTCGATGTGACGACGAATGGGTTGATCTGTGGCCCACCGGCGAGTTCGAATGCCCCGGTATCGCAGTGCGGTCCCTGAGGTCGACCTACGCCGCGCTGGTCGAAGTGGCTCACGGGAGCGGCGTCGCAGACTGAGTCGTTGCCGGCGTCCTTCGCGGCGCTGTCTGGAAGGACCGCGATGGTCTGGGTGGGTCCGCCGTTGTCGGCGAGCCCCACGGGGCTGAGACCTGGGTCCGTTCCACCCCCGGCGACGCCGCAGCTGGTGTCCGAGATCAGGTTTCCGCCCCCGTCGGCCGGCGCGATGGCCATGCGGCAGATGCCAGTGATTCCGTAGTCGTTGACTGGCGCGGCGGCCACGTTGGAGAGCGTGAGGGTCGCCGCCCCGTCAGGTGGGGAGACGGTGGAAATCGAGTCTCCACCCCAAACCAGCGAATTGCTGCCCTCTCCGGCCCGGCCGGACGTGCCATCGAAATCGCCGGTACCTGGCGTTCCGGGCTGCCCCGGAAGCAGCCCGGTGGCCAATCCGCTGTCCTGGCAGTAGTCGCAGAAGTGGTTCGCGTTGAAAGTCACGTTCACCACTGAAGCGGCCCCCTGGTTGAACAGGCCGCCGCCGTCAACGATCACACCTCCCTCCGGGGCGATGCCCGCGTTTCCTCCATTGCCGGCGTTCCCGCCCTCGTATCCGTGGCCGCCGTTGTTGCCGCTGCCGCCATTGCCGTTCATCAGGTTGGCGAATTGGCCGGTATACGGTCCGCGGACAGTGTTGTTTGCCACGGTGGAGTTGGTGAGGGTGAGGTCAGCGGCGTTGTATATGCCACCGCCGCGGCTGATCCCCATGTCACCGCCGTTTCCGCCATCACCGCCGTTCCCGCCCGACCCGTCCTGCTCCGTGGGTCCTGTGGTCGCGGGCAGACCCCTCGGGCCCTCGCCGCCCTCGCCTCCGTCGCCGCCATACGTCGCTGCGCCGGCGGTGTTCCCGTTGATTGTGGAGCCTGTGACCGTGGCGGTGCCGCCCAAGACGGCGACACCGCCTCCGAAACCGCCGTTTCCGCCGTCCGCGCCGTCACCGCCTCGTCCGCCTGTGCCCATGGTGCCGATGGCGTTCGCCTCCTGGGACGGCGTGCCGGTTCCGCCGACAGCACCGGGCGCCCCGGGCTGACCGGAGGTGGGGTCATTTGTGTCGCTGTCCGCGTGATAGCTGTCGCCGCCGCTGTTATCGGCGATGGTGGTGGCCGTTATTGTGAGGGTTCCCGTGGAAGCGAGGCCCCCACCGGTTCCGCCCGCACCGTTGTTGCCGCCAGCACCGCCCGCGCCGCCGGTCGCGCCGTTCTCATTGTCGCCTGGTACGCCTGCCTGACCGGCTGAGCCTCCGGCGCCACCGTAAGCCGAGACCCCGCCAGCAGAATTGCCCTGGACCGTAGATCCACTGAGCGTTGTCGTACCGGAGCTGTAGAGGCCGGCTCCGCTGCCGCCGGGGCCGGCCGAGCCACCCGCTCCCCCGGCACCGCCGTCGCCGCCGGTACCTGACGCCACGCCGGGACCATTGCCCCCTAGTCCTCCCGTTCCGCCATGGCCACCCGCGTTCCCCATGCCACCGGTATTTCCGGAGATCGTCGAGTTGGTGGCCGTGACAGTCGCGCCGCTGTTACTGATTCCGGCGCCGTCGCCGCCGCGCCCGCCGGACCCTCCGGCACCGGCACCGCCGCCGTCACCGGCGTTGCTGTGGTGATCGAGGAAAATGTTCGGTTTGCCGGAGCCACCGAGACCTCCGGTCCCGCCGACACCCCCTGGGCCGCCCGGGCCTGTGGTGTTGGCGGAAATACGCGAGTTCATCAGAGCCAGAGTGGCGCCGCTGAACAGCGCTATTCCTGCACCGTCGCCGCCAGCACCGCCATCACCGCCGGCTCCGCCCAGCCCGCCACTGCCTGCTTGGCCGAGATGGCCCGGGGAAGCATCGGGACCTTCACCGCCTGCTCCGCCCGGTCCTCCCGAACCGCCGGGACCGCCCGCACCGGTGCTGTTGCCGGTGACCGTCACGTTTGTGAGTGAGAGGGATCCCTCGTTCAGGATTCCGCCGCCGGGAAGGCCCGCAGTTCCGTCGGTGCCCAGGTTGCCTGGCAGCCCGGGGTCACCGGTACCGACGTCGCCAACCGGTTCACCCGAAGCGCCCGGCAAGCCAGCCAGGGTGGTTCCGCCGCTGATGATGAGATCCTCGAGGGCTAACGTCGCCGATGACGTGATGTGCAGGATGCGGAATGCGGGCGCATCCGCAGCTCGAGTGATGGTGGAGCCGTTCCCCACAATCCTCATGGTCGCGGTCAGCGACGGCAAGCCCGCCGGGCCGTAGTCCGGGTCGGTGAACGCGACGGCGGTCAGTGAGTAGGTGCAGCCTTCCGAGAGCGTTAGTGTGCCGCCCCCACCGGAATCGACCTGGGTGATTCCCGCGACCAGTTCTGTGACGTCGCAGCCGACTGTTGCATCCGCTGCCGTGGCCGGTGCGGCGGAGGTAACCGCACCCACTGCCGTCAGGGCCACCGCCACCATGACGGCGAAGCAACACCGAGCCTTCTTGCTCATCGATCTCATTGCGGACACCTGCTCCTTGTACTGATCCAGCATGATTGGCGATCCTTTGCGCCCGGGTCGGACCGAGTTGCTCACCACGACGACACCCTCGTTTCAGTCCTGGTCTGTGCTCGGTGCTGGCCGAGCCGGCGGGGTCGCTCCGCCAGGGCCCGCGGTCAACATGCCCACAGTCACCGCGGGGTGGTGTGGGCTTTGCTCCGTTTGCGGCGCTGGTGGATGAGCAGTGAGATCATTCCACCTCCGAGCGCCAGCAACCCGACGGCAATGAATCCCACGGGGATCGTGGTTCCTGTCCGAGCGAGCTGAGCGGCCGCACTTTTCTGGGCGCGGTCGGAGGGTGGCGATCCAGTGCTACCCGCGCCGGGCTGAGCGCCGTTGTCGTCAGGAGGATCGACAACGGATGCTGCGGTGACGGTGATCGTGATGGTTGCGGGCATGAGCTCCCCATAGGAGGCGGTGATGATGTGCTCCCCAAGGGCGGTCATCGTGACGAGGTTGGGTGAGGACGCGTCGAAGGTGTCGCTGGGGACGTTGCTCGTATAGGTGGCCTCCGACGAGGCGTCGCCGAAAGGGTTCCCGAACGCGTCGACACCGGCCACATTGATGGTGACTTGCTCACCGGCCGTTGCGGTGGTGGGTGTGTTCAGGATTGCAAGGCCTACTGCCGGGCCGGGAGCTACTTCCACGGAAAAGGTCTGTGTTGTGGACGGGTTGCCGTTCCACCAGACACTGAGCGTTCGGTTGTCAGCTTTGGTCATGATCACGCCCGCGTCGGTGAACTGATCGGAGGGTTCCGTGCTGCTCCAGGAGACGAATCCGGTTGGGGGAGGGAAGCTGTCCTGCGTCCCGTTCGTGACAGTGACGTCGAGGGGGTGAGGGCTTTCTGAGGCGGTCACCACGAGTGGGGGTGGGACCACGTTCAGCGTGAGGTCGGTGATCCAGAAGACCTGGATGGATCCATCCCCGGAGGTGAGTGCGGTGGAGATGGAGCCGTCAAACACGGCCGCCGAGTTCAGGGATTGGCCCGCGGCGCCTCCGCCGCCTCCGGAACCGTAGGTCTGAGAGGTGCTGGCGACGCCGCCGCCGCCTCCGCCGAGCGGGGAGCCGCCGCCTCCGCCACCGCCCTGCCCCCAGGTCTGACCGTCAGATGTGGCCGCTGCCGCGCCGGTTCCTCCGGTGTACCCGTTGCCGGAGCCGGGCACGCCGCCGCTTCCGCCGGCTCTTGTTCCTTGACCACCGCCTGCGAGGCTGCTGCCGGGCTCGCCCGCTGCGGGGCTATCCCCCGCATCGCCGCCGTTGCCGCCATCGGGGTGTTCTCCAGAGCCGACGGCGCTGGCATCTCCGCTGCCGCCAGCTCCGCCGCCGCCGGCAGCTACCGTGATGGTTCCGCCATCCATGAGAATGACGGATGCGCCACCGCCGCCCCCGCCGGTGACAGGCCCGTCGGAGTCATTCCATCCGGGAGTTCCCGGCGCGCCTCCGATATAGCTGCCGGCCGCCCAGCCGGCCGCTCCGGGTAAGCCAGCGGCACCAGCGATGACTTCGAACTGCTGGCCCGGGCTGACGTAGAACTGCCCGCCCGTCACCGCGCCGCGTCCACCGGTCGCGCCTCGGCTGGCGTCTCCCCCGGAGCCTCCTTGCACGACGAACGCCACAGCTTGCACGCCGACGGGAACTGTCAGGTCCTGCTGACCGTCAGCGGGTGTGAACGGTTGCGGATTCACCGGAATGTCAGTCACCGACGAATCAGCCGACGCGGCCGAGGCAGCGACGAGGAGCGAACTGGCGGTCATACCGACGGCTAGCAGGAGGGAAAGCGATCGGCGGGCCCGCCCCGCCAGCGGTCGGCGTCCAGGCGGCAGGGATACAGACATCAGTGGTCCTTTGAGTAGAGAGGGCGCGCACGGCCTCTGAGATGGGTGAACGGTATTGGCTTGGTCAGGTGGTCGGAGCGGTGCCGGTGCGGCGCCGACGCACAAGGAGGATGGTGATCAATGCCGCCGCGAGGATGACGGCTGCGATGCCGACGATGGTCCAGATGGGACCGACCCCGAGGGTGTGCCAGTTGGCGCGGGCGTGGGTGTGCTGGAAGGGGTGGTTGTGGTCATGCTGGGGGCAGGATCTGCGCCGGTTACGGTGACCTGCGTACTGGCAAGTGGGGTTTCCCCGTCGGTGACATCCACGATGTAGGTGCCCGGCTCAGACGCGGTGAACGTTGTGGTCGCGGTACCGTCCGTGACGGTCGCGGTGGCCGGATCGAGGGTCGCGTCGCCGGAGTTGCCGCCGAGCCCGAAGTTCGCAGTCGCGAGGCCGCCGAGGTTCGAGGCGGTGATTGTCACGGGTTGCCCTGCGGTGATGGTGCCTGGGCTGGCGGTCAGCTGCGCCCCTGCAGCAGGGGCGTCGGCGGTAACTGTGATGGTGGTGTCGCCGATCGGGGATTCGCCGTCCGTGACGTCCACGGCGTACGTGCCGGGTTCACTCGCCTTGAAGTAGACCTGAGCGCTGCCGTCGGTGACCGGCGACGTGGCGCTGGTGTCGAAGGTCGAGCCGTCCGCGGACAGTGACGCGCCATCGGTGTTGCTCAGGCCGAAGCCGGCAGTCTCCAGACCGCCCAGGCCGGTCGCCGTCACCCGGGCGACCTCACCGACGGCGACGGTCGACGGGTTCGCCGTCACCTCCACGTCGGAGCTTTGCGCCGACGCAGCGACCGTGCTTCCGGATAGAAGCCCCGCAACAATTGCTACGGCCAAGATGGCGAGTCGTTGCGCTCTCCCCTTCGAGGGCCCCTGCCGGCGATCGCGCGAGTGGTCGGTCGCCGCGGTAGGGCTCATGACCGGTTTGGCGGCGGGGGCGAGTTCGGTCGCTGCGGGCGGTATGTCAATAGATCGCGTCGGCGGGAGACTGAGACTTGCCGGGTGGATGTTCGGGGGGGCCATGATGATCTCCTGATGGTGAGTGACAGTGACGGTCGCCCGCCTGTTTGGCGGCGGCCGGTGAGGGTAGCGATGCACCCTGGGCCGTGTCGATCCTGTCGCCAGGTCTCGCGCTGTCGCCTGTTAGAAAGTCCTAGGTTTGCCGCAGCGGGGTCTCGGACGACTCGAGTGGCGCCGCAGGTACCGCACGTTCTGATGGGTAACAGTCCGTGTGGGAAACGAATGGGCGCGGATGCCGACGCCATCACGACCAGGCAGCTTCGCGCCTCCAAGGAGCAGGAATTCCGCAGACCTGCGCCGACTCGTTCCTCTGCTCCAGCCCCTGCGGCGGGACTAAGCGCTGCGGGAAGTCGTCAGCATCTTCGCAAGAGCGGGCGGGTCGGTGAACGCCGACATGTGCGCCCAGTCTTCGTGAACCCGCAATGTGGCACGAGGAAGGCGAGCGGAGAGGTCGGTCATCACGGCGGGGGTGGACACCGAGTCACGGCCGGCGGCTACGAGGTACGTGGGCATTTCGAGCCGTCCGACGTCTGCCGATCTGTCGTAGGTTGCGATCGCGCTGAGAGCGTTCGCCCAGTCCTCTGGGGATGCCGTCGCTGCCGCCAGATCCGCGCGAGCTTGCCGCACCGCCTCGGCATCGGCATCAATTTCGCCCGCAGTGAACCAGCGCGCCAGACCCGCCGCCACGGTCGGGCCGGTCCCCTGGCGGACGGCTTCGGCGACCTCCGCGAATGGCGAAAAGGGTGTATCGCGACTGCAGAGAACGGTCAGGGATTTCACCCTTTCCGCGTTCGCGAGTGCCAGCTCGATGGCGATCTGGCCGCCGAACGAGTGGCCGACGACGTCCCACCGACCCGCTGGCAGGGTGGGGGCGATAGTGCGCGCAATGGCATTCTGCGCGTCTGTCCTTCCGGGAACACGGGTGCAGTCAGGCATCACCTTCGGTCCGTCGAGCAGAGCCGCGACAGGCTGCCACACAGCCGGTGTGAGGGGCGTGCCGTGGATAAGCACCCAGGTTGCCATTGCTACACCCTTCCAGGTCTAGCCTTCGCCTGCGAGATGTCGTCGACGGGGGCCGCCGGCTGTGACTCACTCGTGGAAGGCGATCTTGCCGAGCTGGTCGTCGAACCAGTCGAAGATCCGTTGCTCGGTCAGCTCACGGGCCAGGGGTTGGCAGTGGTAACTGGCGCCCTCGGTCTGCCGGAATCGTGCGAGCGTAGATGTCGGCACAAGCGTGGCGAGTTCAGCAGGCTGCCCCGGGAAGAATTGTTCCCCGTCGGGGTCAACGATGTAGAGGGGTGTGCGGATCAGGGCAGCCACATCGTCTGCCAAGCGGTACTTCGCCACTTCGTCCAACACCGCGGCATACCCGGTGACCCCATACGGGCGCGCTCGGAACTCCCATACCTGGCGCGCAGTCGACGCACTCGGCTGCTGCATGGCCTGCCCCATATACCGATCAAACGAAGCGCGGTCGCTCTCGTAAAGGTTGCGAAGCTGAGGAGAGAGGTTGTCGAACCAGGCGCGCGACACGTCAACAACCCCGCCGTCCACGGCAGCGGCGGCGAATCGATGCTCCATCGCCAGTGCACGAGGAACCCAGTACCCACCCTGGCTGATTCCCACGACAACGAGTCTGCCGGGATCAACATCGTCCCGGCCGAGGAGATGGTCGACGACCGGCGTGAGCACTTTCTCCCAGTCGTAGCGGAACGGGATGCCGCGCTCGAAGAGCATCGACTGCTGCCCCGGACCGTTGAACAGGAGCACATTGTACCCCCGCTCGAGCGCACCTTCTGCGGCCTGGCACCACAATCCGCTGAGGGAACCGTCGCTGCCGTTGTTGACCACCAGAGTCGGCCGCGCCGTCCCGGAGCTGTCCGGCCGGAAGAACCAACCGGGCATGCGCACGTCGTCTTGGTAAGGGATGCTGACGCGTTGCACGTCCCACCGAGTGTGATCCACGAACCCTTCCCACGCCCGGATGTGAGCGCGCATGGTCGGCAGCAAGTGCTCACCGGTCACGATGGCCCCGTCGACAGCGTTCACCGCGACGGCGAGGTAATTCGCGGCGCGCAGATAGGCGCGAGCGGCGCTGACCTTGTGTCCTTGCTGAGCAAGGCTTTCTGCCCGATCCGCAATGCTGTGGCCAAGGCCCCGCCACGCGGTGAACCAGCCGAGCGCGTCGTCGTCGGCGATGTTCGCGACGGTTGCGAGCACTTCGCCCGGTTCGGCACCGCCGCGCCCGGACTTGCCGAGGATGGAACGGATCGCGAAGTCGCGGCGGCTGCCGAACCCGGCGGTGTAGACCGTCTGTGAACTTTGGCCGTGGTGATCCAGTTCGTCGGGAGTGAGCGCGGCGTCGATGCGGGTTTGAGTGGAGGCCGTCATTACTTGACCGCTTCAGTCTTGGCGGGAATGGGAATGGAGGTGGTCATCGGGTGGGCGTGCTCGGCCTGCTCAGCGCGCGCCTTTTCCCGCTTGGTGTAGAGGAAGGCAAGGGTGAAGGCGGCAATCGCGACGCCGTATCCAACCAGCGGCCGGGCTGCTGTGAGAAGCCAGGGATCCACGGAAACAATGATGTGCGCGACGCCCGACGCCAGGATGGCAAGCCCCCACGCCACGCTGATACGGCGGTTCAGGGCGATGAACTGCGGAGCGTGCCAGTACGCCTGAGGGACCGCGGCGCGGGAAGTCTGCGTCGTGAACGGGTAGAACGCAGCGCTGACGAGGATGAACAGGCCGAGAACGACCGAGACACCGCCCGGGCCCCACTGGCTGAGCCACGCGTCCACACCGGGACCCCCGGTGACGGCGACGACGACGAAGATCGCGAGGACCACCGCCTGGGCGACGGGCAGGATGCCCACCCCGCCGTGCGCCGTCACCATGACGACGACTACTGCGGCGACCAGCCCACCGATGGCGGCGCCGGTGATCGGAAGCCATGCGGCCAGGATTCCGAATACGACAAGAGGTATGAAGTTGGTGATGATCTTGGCGGCGTGCATGACGAGCCCTTCCGTGATGTCAATGGGTGACGTGGAGCGGACGCTCCCGGTGAACCCTCTTCTGCCGCAGCAGGAGGGGGATGCTCACCAGTGTCAAGGCACGCACGCCTGCCGCACCCGGGACTTTCTCCCAGTTCTCAGGTCGATGAGGGGCGACGAGGCTGGATTACGCGACCGCCGAGCGAGCGAGCTCCGTAAGCCCGTGACGGGACGTCACGCCCGTCTTGGCATAAATGTTCGTCAGGTGAAAGGACACCGTGCTGGGGGAGAGATACAGATCGCGCGCCACCTGTGCGTAGCTCAGCCCGGAGGTGATCAGCGTCGCCACATCGCGTTCTCGGGGCGAGAGCGCGGCAAGTACGTCCGGCCGTGAGGTCGTTGCGGGGGTGTCGGCGCTGAAAAGTCGTGCGTAAACGGGAGCCTGCAGGTCCCGGTACCCGGTCACCGCCCGCTCACGTGCGGTCCTCGCGAGATCGTCCTGCCCGTTCGCCGAGGCGATGCGGGACAGGTCAGCTAGAAGGTGACAGCGATACAACGGCAACTCGGTAGGTGTGCTGGTCACGGCGGCCGCGGAGCGGGCGAGCTGGCCGGCTTGAGAAAGATGGCCGGCGTGTTCGCTGGCGAGGGCACGCAGCCACGGCACACCCCAGGACATCCAGGCGGGGCGATAGGGGCCGGTGCTGAGGAGGTGATCGTACTGGCGGGCGGCGGTGAGCTCTCCCGCCCAAATTGCCGACAAAGATAGGTGAAACAGAATGAAGGGCGCTACATACGCACGGAGATCGTGGAACCGATCGCCGAACTGCTCCACCAGCGTCGGAAACAGGTTCGCCTGGGCATGCGGATCTCCTTTGGCGTGCGCGTACACGACGCGCGAAACCACGTGCAGTTCCAACGCTTCCCACCAGGGGGCGTCTCGGAGACGGGGTGTGAAGGATGAGAGCAGGCCATCCGCGTCGTCCCACGCCCCGTCGATGATCGACGCCACAGGCCTGATGGCCTCCACGATGGGATGAGCACCGGGGAAGCTGGATTCGGCGGCGATGTCGAGGTCGGCGCGTGCGAGATCCCACGCGCCCCGCTGCCAGCGTGCCAGGCCGAGGAAGGCGTCATACACCCCTTCCGCCACCGAGGACACCTGTCCGGCGTGCATCCGTCTCGTGACCTCGATCAGATCGTTCTCCGCTTCTTCGGCGGCGCCGCTGAAGAGGAACAGGCTTCCTCTCCATCCCAGCTCGAGCGTCTGCGCGAGCGAAGTCCTGTCGGGCTGTGACGGCAGAGCGTCAAGAGTGTCGAGGATGGTTGCTGCGTCGCCGCTGCGGAGGCCCAGCTGACCCGCGCTGGGGACGTGCAGCACGGCGATGGCAGGATCACGGACCGGCTCGGCATCCGCCCGTGCAAGCAGCGGCAGCAATTCCTCGCGCTCGTATCCGCGCCCGATGCCCGTGTGCAGCTGCAGAACTGCAAAACGATACCGGGTGCGGGAATCGGCGCTCTCCAGTGCCTCGACTGGGAGGGAGGCGAACACGGCGGCGGCCCTTTCGAGCTTCTTCTGGGCATGCAGCAGGGCGCCTTGAACGAGGGTAAATCGCACCTGGTCACCCGTGCGGTCGATCGTGTCCATTTCGGCTTCAGCCGCGTCCAGATCTCGCGCGAGAACCATGTGGAAAAGCGCCTCGAGTCGGCGCGAAATGGCGAGACTGGGGTCACTAGTGATGGAGCCGGCCAGCCTGTAGAAATGAGCGGCTTTGCGGTATTGCACGTCCGCGGCGGCGGCTTCTGCCGCAGCCACCAGGTTGCCGGCCAGCGAGTCGTCGAAGGCATAGGTCCCGGCCACGCGATGCTCAAGTGCTTCGCCAGGGGAGGAGGCATGGGCGGCCGCACGCAGGTGCAGTTCGCGGCGCTCGGTCAGGCCGATGCTTTGGTAGACGGCAGTTCGCACGAGTGCATGCACGATCCGTACGGGGGAGCCTGGCTCCAACGCTCGATGTTCAAGCAGTCCTCGCGAGATTAGGATCTCAGTGGCTGCGGCGGGGTCATCCACGCCGGCGACAAAGGCAGCCTGGGGCAGTGGAATCCATCGCGATCCCAATACGGCCACGGCGTTGAGCAAGGCGGCAGCAGACTCCGAGATTGACGCGATCTCCTCGCGCACGCTGCCAGCCAGCTCGCGGGGTGCCGGCATCGGTTCCATGACGGCCAGCTCCCGCGGGGAGTACTGACGCAGCAATGACCGCATGTATAGCGGATTCCCGCCCGTGTGAGCGACGAGCCGCTCGACGACCCAGTCCGCCGCCCCCGGATAGATGTCTTGCACGAGCGTTCGCGCGGCCGCCCCTTTCCAGGGAAGCAGATCGATGCGCGCGAAGTTGCCGCCCCGCGCCCCGAGCCGCGCCCACTCGGAATGCTTCACCATCCCATCGGGCCGACTGGTGACGACGATCAGTACGTTCTCTGCAACAGCACGCTGGGCAAGCCAATAGAGCGCTTCGACCGACTCTCGGTCACTCCAGTGCAAGTCGTCCACCGCTAAAAGAACGGGCCCGCGATCGGCGGCGGTATCCACCATCTGGCGGAGTTGCTGCGCGACCAGGATCGGATCTTTGAGCGACCCTCCGGGCGCTCGCACGTCGGACACATCCCATTGCCCGATCAACTCGTACGGCTCGGCAGAATTCGCGTCCTGCCCTTCAGCGCGGAGGACAACGAAGTCGTTCGCGTCACGGACAACATCGCGGAGCAGGCTCGACTTGCCCATGCCAGCTTCCCCGACGATGGTCAACACTGCAGGGCGTCCTGACCGGGATGCGGCGAGCATGGCGGCGACTGTCTCCAGGTCTTCCTCACGCCATTTCACTCGCCCGCCCCTCCCCCATCGACCCTACTAATCACGGCGATCACATCGCGAGGGCGAATGCCTTGCAGTTGCGCCTTGACAGACCTGGGAGTTCTTTTCAGCCGCGACGCTCACCGTCCGAAAGCGCGAATGAACACAAGGGTCAACCAGCGACCGTGACGAGGACGAACCTTGTGAACCCCGATCGTTTGCCAACGCTTTAGCGACTGCCGACGGCTAGCTGACGGCGCTCAGCCGTCCCGCGTGTGACGTTCCTGGTGTGGGAGTAGCACGGAGAGGTTCGCCGCCGGCGTCGAACAGCGCGTGCTGGACGGTGTGTAAGAACTGGTGCTAGTCCCCTAGTCGCTGTCCACAACGAGCCCCCGCACCACGACTACAGCACCGGCCGAGATTTCGGTCTCGCCTGCAAAACGCTCGCCCGAGATCAGGTCCTGGCCGTGGAGATCGAGTACGCCGGGCCGATCTCGGTGGTTGATCGCAACCGTGAAGTGTTCCGCACCCCGCCTGCGTGAGACCACCTCGAGCCCGTCCGTCTTGACAGCTGAGATGCCCGCATCGGCGTAGGAGGCATGCATGAGCCGTTTCAGTCCGACACTGTCGAGTCGCGTGCCAACGTACCAAGCCGCACCCAGGCCTCGCACGTTCCGAGTGACGGCTGCACCACCGGCCGCAGGGCCTTCTGCGAACGACGCAACGATCTCGGCTTCGCCGACGACAAGGTCCTCCTGCCAGATGTCCGAGTCCGTGTCGGTTAACGTCGGGTCGCCCCAGGTGATACCGGCGCGATGCCCCTTGCGCAGGGGCAGAAACTCTTGGACACGGACGCCCAGCACATCGCGCAGCACGGATACGAATCCGCCTGAGTGCACGGCGTCGTTCTCATCGACGATCGCGGAGAAGTATGACACGACGAGCGTGCCACCGTTCTCGACGTACCGCGTGAGGTTCGCAGCATCCTCCGCGCGGAGGAGGTACTGCGCCGGTACGACGACGAGCCGGTAGCGCGAAAGGTCGTGCGAGGGCAGCGCGAAGTCGACGGTGATACCGTCGCGCCATAGCTGCTCGTAGAACGCACGCGTCCGCTCGATGTGATCGATGTCCACAGACGGCCGCCACTCGAGCTCTTCTGCCCAGAAGGACTCGAAGTCCCAGAGCATCGCGACGTCTGCCTTGACAACTGATCCGCGGATTTCCGAGATCCGCTTCAATGTGGCCCCGAGATCGACGACCTCACGCCAGCCGCGCGACTCGGTACCAGCGTGCGGGACCATGGCTGAGTGGAACTTCTCCGCGCCCGAGCGGGACGCGCGCCATTGGAAAAACATCACCGCGTCGGCTCCGCGGGCGACGTGCGCAAGCGAGTTTCGCTGCATCTCCCCCGGGCGTTTGGCGATGTTCCGGGACTGCCAGTTCACCGCCGACGTGGAGTGCTCCATGAGGATCCACGGGCGACCACGCGCGACCGATCGGGTGAGGTCAGCGGCGATCGCGAGACCGATCTCGGCTTCAGGGTCGGCGGCGTCGAGGTAATGGTCGTCCGAGACGATGTCAACTTCTTCCGCCCACGCCCAGAGGTCGGCCACACCAATCTGGTTCGCCATGAAGTTCGTCGTGATCGGCTGTTCAGCGTGCGCACGGATGGCGTCGCGCTCGGCGATGAAGCATGCACGCAGCTGATAGTCGGTGAATCGCGCGAAGTCGAGTTGCTGCGCGGGGTTGATCGTCGAAGCGGCCGTCCGCGGCACGTCGATGTGTTCCCAGTTGCGGTACTGCTGACCCCAGAAGGCGGTGCCCCACGCGGTGTTGAGCGCGTCCAGGCTGTCGTAGCGCTGCTGCAGCCACTCGCGGAAGGCGCGCACCGCGTGTGGGGAATAGTCGGCGGCGATCGGCGCACCGTATTCGTTGTGTACATGCCAGAGCACGACGGCCGGGTGCGATCCATAACGACGCGCGAGCTCGGTCGCGACACGCACTGTCGCTGCCCGATACTCGGGGGCGGACGGCGACGCCATCCCTCGTGATCCCGTGCCCAGCGCGACGCCGTCCGCCGTGACCACGCGAGCGTCGGGGTATCGCGCGTAGAACCATGCCGGCGGTGCGGCCGTCGGTGTGCCGAGGTCGACGGCGATGCCGTTCGTGTGCAGAAGCTCAATGAGCTCGTCGAGCCAGGCGAAATCGAACTCGCCTTCGTCGATTTCCAGCAGCGCCCAGGTGAAGATGCCGATGCTGAGCAGATTGACGCCGGCTTCGCGCATGAGGCGGATGTCTTCGTGCCACACTTCCCGCGGCCACTGTTCGGGCGTGTAGTCGCCGCCGTAGGCGATGCCGTCGATCGCCGGCCACACGTTTGGAACGCTCATCTCACTCCTCCTCAGGGCCGAGATCTGGCGCGGATACGAATCGCACGGAGCGCGTGGTGAGCACATCCAGTTCAAGGACCGTGAGCGTATTTGCCCCTGCCACGGTCACCGGTCGGGGTACGTAGAGAGTGCGCTGCGGTCCGACCTGCCAGTACCTGCCTAGGAAGAACCCGTTCACCCAGGCGAAGCCCTTACCCAGGGTGGACGTGTCGAGGATCAGATCGTCCGCCTGGTCGAGATCGAACTCCGCCTGAACGACGGCCGCTGCGTGCGGGAGGCCGCCGTCCAACGACCGAAGGGGTAGATCGGTGATCACGTCCAGATCGACGGGCGCAATGACCCACTGCTCGAGCGGCCGACCCCCCAGGAGGATCGGACCCATCAGTCCCTTTGCCTCCCCCAGGCGTGGCCCGTAGTTCACGCGCCCCTGGTCCTCGACGAGGATCTCGAGCCGGTTGCCGGGGGGCAGCAGCAGCGCGCGCTCGTACGAGCTGCGAGTGAGAATGCCGATGCGCCGCCCGTCGACACTCACCCATGCTCGGTCGCGTACCTCATCTATTTCGAGCACACTCTCGCCGCACCCGCTGATGTCTGCCGTGTAGACCGCGATGCCTCGATAGTGACCGATGTCATCGAAGGTCGGCGGCCCGTCAGCACTCACCGTGGCCACGCCGTGAACTGGCAGTTCGTGCAGTGCCGCACCCTCCTCGAAGACGGCATCAAGCTCGACGGGCGATTGCACCGCCTCAAAATGGGGCTCCGGCACCGGAAAGTGCCGGGCTATGACCGTACGGAACGCCCAGTACTTGTCGGTCGGCCGGCCGAGCTCGTCCAGCGGGGCGTCGTAGTCGTACGTCGTCGCGATCGGCACGTACCGCCCCTTGTGGTTCGCGCCGTTCGTCAGCCCGAAGTTCGTGCCACCGTGGAACATGTAGATGTTGACGGATGCGCCGGCCGTCAGCAGCGCATCGAGCTCCGCGGCGGCCTCCGCAGCGCTCGTGGTGTGGTGGATGCCTCCCCAGTTGTCGAACCAGCCGTCCCAGAACTCGGCGCACATCAGGGGTCCCGACGGCTGGTGTGCTCGGAGGGTGCGCAGCCGCTCAGCAGCCTTCGATCCGAACGACGCGGTGCGGAGGATGTCGGGCAATCCCCCAGCGGTGAGCATCGCGTGCTGAGGCTGGTCGATCGTCGTGAACGGCACCGTGATGCCCTGTTCGCGGTGCAGATCCACCAGCCGGCGCAGGTACACCGCATCGTCGCCGTACGCGCCGTACTCGTTCTCGATCTGCATCAGGATGACCGGGCCGCCCACATCGATCTGGCGCGGGCGGACGATGGCGATCACGCGCGTCAGGTAGTCCTCGACCGGATCGAGGTACGCCGGGTCGCTCGAGCGAAGCGCAATGTCGGGCCTGTGCGTGAGCCAGCCCGGCAGCCCGCCGTTGTCGAATTCCGCGCAGATGTATGGTCCGGGCCGCACGATCGCGTGCAAACCCTCAGCAGAGACGGTGTCGAGGAACGCGGCGAGATCGAGCCGACCGGTCACATCGAAGGTATCGGGGGTCGGCGCGTGTTGGTTCCACGCGACATAAGTCTCGATCGTGTTAAGCCCCATGATCTTGGCGGCACGGATGCGCTCCGCCCACTGATCGGGGTGCACCCGGAAGTAGTGAAGCGCGCCCGAGAGGACACGGAACGGCTCCCCATCGAGCAGGAAGTCCTCGTCTCCAATGACAAATCGCGACGTCACGAGTTGCAATTTCTTTTCAACACGCTTCGAGCGTAACATCGCGAGAGGAAATGATTTGCACGCAGGTGCGCCCTGCTGATCTAACGGAGGAACCAGTGCTGCACCCCGTGAATGTCGAGGTGGATGTCGCGGTCATCGGCGGTGGACTTGCCGGCGTGGCCGCCGCGATCGCCGCCGCCCGCCGGGGCGCCACAGTGGCGCTCGTCGGCAACCGGCCCGTCCTCGGCGGGAATTCCAGTAGCGAGGTTCGCGTCTGGGTGTGTGGCGCGACGGCTCACGACGCGCAGAAGTACGCCCGCGAGACCGGCATCATGGGTGAGCTGTTCCTCGAGAACCAGTACCGCAACCCCGAGGGCAACCCGTATTTCTGGGACCAGGTCGTGCTCGACGCGGTGCGAGCGGAGCCCGGCATCCGTCTCTTCCTGAACACCGACGTGAGGGATGTTGAAGCTTCCGGCCCGGAACACGCCCGCCACATCTCTGCCGTGACCGGGTGGCAGCTCGGCACCGAGAAGTCGTTCCGGTTCACGGCCGCCATGTTCCTGGACTGCACGGGCGACGGCACCGTCGGGGCTCTCGCAGGCGCACGGTATCGCGAGGGGCGTGAGGCGCGGTCGGAGTTCGGCGAGGAATGGGCGCCCGAGGTCGCGGACGGCGACATGCTCGGCTCGACCCTCCTCTTTTACACGAAAAACACCGGCGCCCCCGTCCGGTACGTTCCGCCGTCGATCGCGAAAGACATCTCCGCGACGCCGATCCTGGCGCACCGACGCATTCAGGCAACCGACAACGGCTGCGACTACTGGTGGATCGAATGGGGTGGCACTCTTGACGCCGTTGCCGCCAACGAGGAGATCCGCGACGAGCTGTGGGCCGTGATCTACGGCATCTGGGACCACATCAAGAACTCGGGCGAGTACGACGCGGAGACGCTCACCCTCGAGTGGGTCGGGTCTGTGCCGGGCAAGCGGGAGTACCGCCGCTTCATCGGCGACCACACACTGACCCAGCATGACATCATGGCGCAAACCCGGTTCGACGATGCGATCGGCATCGGCGGCTGGTCGATTGATCTGCATCCACCGGGAGGCATGTACGCGACCGAGCCCGGCTCGAAGCACCTGCACACCTCGGGGGTTTATCACATCCCGTTCCGCAGCCTCTATTCGGTGAATGTCGAGAACCTCCTCTTTGCGGGGCGCGACATCTCGGCCACGCACGTCGCCTTCGGCACGATCCGGGTGATGGGCACGTGCGCGGTGACAGGCGAGGCCGCCGGCGCTGGCGCGGCCCTGGCCGCACTTGCCGGGATCACCCCGCGGACGCTCGCGACCGATCGGCTAGACGAGCTGCGACGGTCGCTCCTGCGCGGGGATGCCGCGATGCTGGGCATCGAATGGGACGACCCGCGTGACCTTGCCCTGACGGCGCGCGTCACGGCATCCTCCACCCTCGAATCCCTCGACACGGAGCCCGCCGAGGACGCCATTCTCCTTGATCTCTCGGGCCGAGACCTGGGCATTCATCTGCCAATCGACCCGCAACTGGACGCCGTCGAGGTGCTGCTCGAGAGTGACTCGACGACCGAGATCGACATAGAGCTGTGGAGCACCGGCCGCGGCGAGAACCACATTCCGGTGTGTCATCTCGACACCGTGCGTGTCGCGATCCCGCATGGCCGCGAGTGGGCGCGGGCGGAGTTCACCCACGCACCCGAAGCGAGCGAAGACGTCGTTGTTGTGATTCGTCGCCGCGCCGGTGTGTCGGCCGTGGTCTCGGATACCCGCGCGCCGTACGGCGTGCTCGGTCTGCTTAGCCGCGCCCCGCACTTCACTGCACCGCAGAACGAGGCGTACCCGCAGACGAACGCATGGTCAGCCGTCGAGCTGCGGCGCAAGAGCGTCGCGGTGCGCGTCGAGCCCGACACGCAGGCGTACCGTCCCTCGATGACCGTGGGCGGCTACGCCCGGCCGTTCCGCGGGCCGCAGCTGTGGTCCTCCGCGCCGCTCCACGGGGACGATTCCGAGCACATCGAGTTGCGCTGGGATCAGCCGCAGCGGGTCGGCGGCATCGAGCTGATCTTCAACGACGACGTCGACGAGGACCTCATCAATCTGCACCACCACCGCACGCCGTTCGAAGTCATGCCTGAGCTCGTGCGCGACTATCGTCTGCAGTACGAATCAGACAGTGGATGGGTAGACGTCGTCGTCGACAGCGGTAACCGGCGCCGTCTCCGTCGCCACACGCTCAAGGTACCTGTCGAGACAAGTGCGCTGCGCCTCGTCGTCGACGCGACCAACGGCGACGAACACGCGATGGTACACGGCGTGCGAGTGTTCGCTCCCGAACACGCCGGCTCGATCGTCAGCTGACCGCGCCCGGGTCGCGCGGCTGGTTGTACAGCAGATGCGCGGCACCGGTGCGCACGGCGGCAGGAACGCGCTGCGCGACAAGCACAAACAGCAGTGAAGTCACGAATGAGTCGCTGACCCGCCCGGCGAAGTAGTCGGTCCACGAGCCGCCGAGACGTGTTCCGGTGAAGACCGCGAGATCCGCCGCCTTGCCCAGGGTCGATTCGGGTTCGCCCGTGATCACGGCTGTTGTCGCGCCGCGGCCGCGCGCCACAGTGAAGAACCGCTGGGCGAGGTCGCTCTCCCCCGCGCGGCAGAGCACCAGCGCGACGTCGCCCGGCGCCATCAGGGCGCCCGCGACCTCGGATTCGTAGCCGACTTCGTGCAGCCAGCTGTGCACGCCCATGCGCATGAGCCGCATCTGCAGTTCCTGGGCCGACGGCAGATCTCCCCACTGCGCGAACAACGCCACGCGACGCGCCGCAACGATATGGTCGGCGAGCTGCTCAATGAGATCCAAGTCGAGTGATGACATCGAGCTGCGCATCGCCGCGAACTGCCGCGACGCGAGGACGCTGACGACCTGCTCGGCGGAGTCGGTCGGAGCGATCTCCGTGCCGATGTCGGTCTCCCAGCCCGCCTGCGTGCCGCGTCCGTTCTCTTCGGCGATCGCCGCGCGCAGGGAGGGGTATCCGCTGAAGCCGAGCCCCGTGGCCAGGCGCGTGATGGTCGCGGGCTGGGAGTTCGCACGTTCGGCCAGCGCCGTGATCGATGCCGAGCCGGCGAATCCCGGGTCGGTCAGGATCACTTCCGCGACAACGCGCTTGGCGCCGGAGAGCACCGGCAGGGCGTCGCGCAGAGTCTGCAGGGGGTCGGCCTGGGCGGCTTTCTCCATCCGGGTCGGCCTCCGTGTCACTTCGATCGTCATGCTGTCCTTCCGAGTCTATGGTCGGGGTGATGCGGCAATGGGTCGACCGCCACCGAGTGTCGGTGGCGGTCGACCCGCAGGGTCCTTGTGCCCGTTCAGAGCGCTACTTGTTGACCGAGAACCCCTGTTCCGTGCCGTACTCGCCGAGCGCGTCACCCCAGGACTGCAGCGCATCCGCCAGCGTCGCCTCACCGAGGTAGGCCTTGCCGACGTAATCGCCGAAGATCGTGCCGGCGTAGCTGTTGTAGGGCAGGAACTGCCACCCCGGCAGAGCGTCGGCCGCCGACTGAGCGAAGATCTTGTTGATCTCCTGGCCACCGAAGTAATCGTTCTTCGCAGCCAAGAAGTCGGCCGACTCGAGGTCTTCCTTCATCGTCGGGAACTGTCCGGCCGCGATCCAGATCGCCCGGCCTTCGCCGGTCTCCATGTAGCGGAGGAACGCCGCGGCGGCTGCCTGCTTGGTGCTCTGCTTCGGGATGACGAACCCGCCGCCACCGTTCATGGAGCTGGCCGTATCGCCCTTCGCCACGGTGGGCAGAGGTGCGACGCGCCATTGGCCGGCGCCGTCCTTGACTCCGGATGCGAGGGTTCCTGCAAACCACGCGCCCGTTGCGAGGGTCGCGATCTTTCCAGAGGCGAGGCCCTTGTACCATTCGTCGCTCCACGACGACACGGGTGCGAGCAAGTCTTCGTCGATCAGTTGCTGGTAGAAGTCGGCGAACGCGGTCGTGCCTTTGTCAGCGAGGTCGATGGTGATCTCGGAGCCGTTGGTCTGGAACGGCTGCCCACCGAACGCCCAGATCATACTCTGGGTGAAGCCGAAGTCGCCGGTGTCTGCGGCGATGTACGCCTCAGGATCGGCGGCGTGGATCTCGCGCGCGGCGTCGAGGTACTCATCCCAGGTCGTGGGGACCTCGACGCCGAGGTTGGTGAACACACTCTCGTTGTAGAACAGCGCCATCGGGCCGGAGTTGTGTGGGAGCTCGTACAGGCCGTCACCTACGTTGACCGCTGACCATGCGGCGGGAGTGAATTCGTCCTCGTATTTCTCGAACCCGAAAGTCTTCAGGTCGACGATCGAGTCCTCCAGCGCGAACTGTGGCACCACGTTGTATTCCATCGTGGCGATGTCGGGCGCGCCCTTGCCGGCCTTGATCGCGTTCTGCAGCTTCGTGTAGTGGTCGTTGCCGGTTCCGACGTTGACGACCTCGATCGAGATCTTGGGGTACTTCTTCTCGAACGCGTCCACGACCGCCTGCACGTTCGTCGACCAGCTCCACAGGGTGAGCTCTGCGGGCTCGTCGAGCACCGCGTCGAGGTCGACGTCGGGCGTGGGGGCCGCGGCCGGTCCGCCGGTGGCGCAACCGGACATTGCCGCTGCCGCGAGGGCTACTCCCGTGACTGCGGCGACGAGCCGCGTTGCTCGACGGCGAGGAGTGAGGTGCTTCATGTACTTGCCTTTCGGGATGGGATTGGTTCGAACGGGATGGGTCGGTCACGCCTTGACGGCACCGGCGGCGAGGCCGGCTTGCCAGAAGCGCTGGAGGAGGAGGAATGCGATGACGAGGGGCACGATCATGACCAGCGAGCCGGTGATGACGAGGTTGTAGATGATCTCGCCGCCCTGGGTCGTGGCCTGGTTGTTCCACTGGTTCAGGCCGACGGTGAGCGGATACCAGCGCGGGTCGTTGAGCATGATCAGCGGGAGGAAGTAGTTGTTCCACGAGCCGACGACCTCAAGGAGCAGCACCGAGACGACGCCGGGTCCCAGCATCCGAGAAGAGATGCTGAAGAAGGTCCGCAACTCACCTGCGCCGTCCATGCGTGCCGCCTCGAGCAGTTCGGTCGGTACGGCGTCGCGGGCGTAGACCCACATCAGGAACATGCCGAACGGGCTGATGAGCGAGGGCAGGATGACGGCCCATGGCGTGTTGGTGAGTCCGAGGTTGCTGAAGAGGAGAAAGGTCGGCACCGTCAGGGCGGTCGCGGGAATGGCGATCGCTCCGATGACCAGGGCCATCACGAGGCGTTTGCCGGTGAAATCGAACTTGGCGAGCCCGTAGCCGGCGAGGGTGGCCAGCAGGGTCGCTCCTCCGGCGCCGACGACCACGTACATCAGCGTGTTGAGCAGCCACTGGCCGTAGATGCCTCCGTCGTAGGTGAAGACGCCCACGAGGTTGTCCCACAGCGAGAACGGCTGCGCGAACCAGAGGCCGAAGCTGGTGAACAGCGACTCCTGCGTCTTGGTCGATGAGACCACCAGCCACACGAGCGGCAGCAGCATGTAGGCAAGCACCAGGAACATCGATGCCGTCAGCCACCACGATCGCTGCGGGCGACGTGACGCAGGTCGCCGACCCCGGCGCCGAGAGCCGACGGTGGTCAAGGTGCGAGTAGCGGACTCCGCGTCACGAGCGAGAGTGTCATCGAAGGCGACGGCCATGATCAGCGCTCCCTCCTTGCGCCGATGAACTGCACGGCGTAGGCGGCGATCATCGTCAGCACGCCGACCACGATGGCGACGGTGGCGGCGGAGTTGTACTGGCCGCCGGCGAACGAAAGCGTGTAGGCGTACATGTTGGGCGTGAAGTCGCTCGTGATCACGTTGGGCGAGAGCGGCCGCAGGATGTTCGGTTCGTTGAAAAGCTGGAACGATCCGATGACCGAGAACATCACCGTGATGGTGATAGCCGGGCGCAGCGCCGGCAGCTTGATGCTGCGGATAACCCGGAAGGGCCCCGCCCCGTCGAGTTCGGCCGCCTCGTACAGATCGGTCGGAATCGTCTTCAACGCCGAGATATAGACCAGCATGTTGTAGCCGGTGAAGAGCCAGGTCGAGATGTTGCCGATCGCCAGCAGTACGAAGTCCGGCCCGAGCGGATCAGGCAGTGGGATTCCGAGGAACGAGCTGACATCGCCCACCAAGCCGAACCGGGGACCGTAGATATAGCCCCACATCAGGGCGGCAACCACGCCGGGAACCGCGTACGGCAGGAACACCATCAGTCGGAAGAACGGCGCCCAAGCCAAGCGGGCGCTGTCAATGGCCAGTGCGCAAAACAGCGCGAGGAGCAGCATGACCGGCACCTGCACGGCCATGATCCGCATCACTCTGCCAATCGCCGACCAGAGCTGACCGTCGGTGAACGCGTCAACGAAGTTCGCGATGCCGACAAACGACACCCCGCCGATCAGGCGATCTTGGAAGAAGCTCAGCCAGATCGCGTAGACGAGCGGCGCGATCAGCACGAGCAGGAATATCGCGACGAACGGGCCGACGAACACCCAGCCGACCTGCCCCCGTACTCCTCGCCGACCGCGGCCGGTGCGGCGGGATGGCGTCAACGTCGTCGTCATGGTTCCTCGAGCTTCAAGAGCGCCGGTGAGGCGCTTAGGAGAGATTGCCATTCTCGACCCGTTTTGTCAAATAATTTGCAGATGAGAACTCCCTGTACGACTCCTGTGCAAATTCTTATGATGCAGTAGCCGGTGTCAGCACACGAGACCCCAATGGAACCGCCTCCGCTTCCCCAAGGCGATGTCCTCGATACGCCACGGGGCACTCCTCGACAACCGGAGGTGTTGATACGGGCGCGGCATCCGTCATCTGACGACGTTCTGCGAGGTTCCGGCACACGCATGGGTCTGCCCGCCCCCCGACCGACGTGATCGCTACGCTGGTCGCGTGATCAGGCAGCGGACGCACCCCGCCGCAACCCAGGGGACCACCCGGCTCGAGGCGTTCACGGACGGCGTGTTCGCCATCGCCGCCACGCTGCTGGTGCTCGACCTCACCACCTACGCGCTCGGCTCCATCGACTCGGATGCCGAGATGTGGGCAGCCCTCGGGGGCATGTGGGAGCTTTTCGTCAACTTCGCGCTCAGCTTCCTGCTGCTGTGCCTTCTGTGGATGACCCACGTTCAGCAGTTCGAGCACATCGCCCGGGTGGATTCCGTGCTGATCTGGCTCAACAATGCGCGGCTCCTGTTCATCGTCCTGGTGCCGTTCGCCACCAGCCTGACGACGGAGTACTCGGAATGGGTCGCGGGCCGATTGTTGATGCCGGTGACGTTCTTCTTCGCGATTCTGATCAGCTGGCTGCAGTGGATGTGGGCGGTCCGTCACCGCGACGTCATGCTGCCCGATCTCGCCGGAATCGATGCCCGGACGAACGGACGCCGCGCGCTGAGCGCTCTCCTGATCTCCGCGCTCGTTGTGCTGGTCGCGCCGTTCATCGGCTCGATCGCCTTCCTGCTCTTCTTCCTCGACGGTCCCCTAACCAGGCTTCTGCGCGGCCGGGGCGCCTGACTCGCATTCGAGCAGCCTTCCGGATGGCCGCTGCTGGACGAGACCTCTTTCCGCGTCGGCGAGGGCTCGACCACCCCGCTGATCGGCGGGAACGGCGCCGGCCAGACGACTCTGCTGCGCATCATCCGGGAGATGAGCCTGTGCACGGCGGAGCGGTTACGATCAACGGCCGGCCGCGCACTTACCGTCGGCCTGAGGTACAACCCAATTCGACGTCAGAGACCCATGCCATACCGTCAAGGTGGGGTCCGGATCTCAGCTTGTTTGACGCCACCACCCCGACCTCTTCCAGTTCAGCCTGACAGCTGCCGCGAGCTCCTTTTCCTCACGCGAGATATCGAGCGTCTCGAGGTCGAGCGAGTGATCGAGCGTTGTTGACGGTGCTCACTGACTCCGCGAGCACCGCAACCGGCACGACTCGCTCTGGGCTCACCGGCGCCAGCTCCTCGCTCCCTCGATAGCGAGGCTGCCCTCAGCAACCACTCACAGGTGTGTGGCGTGCGCCGCGATTGAAGAAATGTCCAAATGGACACCGCGTGGACATTTCATCCGAGAAATGGACAACTCGGAAAAATCCCTACACCAGTCACCCGTCAAAAGTTCCTACGCCGGCGCCAGATCCGCGAACCGCGAGAAGTGGCCGTGGAACGCGACCGTGACCGTGCGGGTGGGGCCGTTGCGGTGCTTGGCCACGATGAGGTCGGCCTCGCCGGCGCGCGGGTTCTCCTTCTCGTAGGCGCTCTCGCGGTGGAGGAGGATGACCATGTCGGCGTCCTGCTCGATCGAGCCGGACTCACGCAGGTCGCTGATGGCGGGGAGCTTGTCGGCGCGCTGCTCGGGTCCACGGTTGAGCTGGGAGAGCGCGATGACGGGCACCTGCAGCTCCTTGGCGAGCAGCTTGAGGGCGCGCGAGAACTCGCTGACCTCCTGCTGGCGGCTCTCGACGCGCTTGCCGCTCGTCATCAGCTGCAGGTAGTCGATGACGACCATCTTGAGGCCCACGCGCTGCTTGAGTCGGCGGCACTTGGCGCGGATCTCGACGAGCGTCATGTTGGGGCTGTCGTCGATGTAGAGCGGCGCGTCGTTGATGCGACCGCGAGTGGCGGCGATGGTCGTCCAGTCGCGGGCATCGACGGTGCCCTTGCGCATGCTCTGCAGGGGGACGGATGCCTCTGCCGACAGCAGTCGCATCGCGATCTCACTGCGCCCCATCTCGAGCGAGAAGAAGATGGTGGGCAGGTCGTTGCCGATGGCGGCGGAACGGGCGAAGTCGAGGGCGAGCGTGGACTTTCCGAGGGCGGGGCGCGCGGCGACGATGATCATCTGGCCGGGGTGGAACCCGTTGGTGAGGTCGTCGAGGTCGGCGAAGCCGGTCGGGACCCCCGTCATCCGCCCGTCGGTGTGCTTGGCCGCCTCGATCTCGTCGATGGCGACCGTGACGGCCTCGGTGAGCGGGATGTAGTCCTCGCTTTCGGTGCTGCCCGTGACCGAGTAGATCTCGGCCTGGGCATTGTTGACCAGGTCGAGCGGTTCACCCTCGCCCGCGTAACCCATCTGAACGATGCGGGTGCCCGCCTCGACCAGCCGGCGGAGCAGGGCGCGCTCGGCGACGATCTCGGCGTAGTAGCCGGCGTTGGCGGCCGTCGGGACGAGGGCCGTGAGCGTATGGAGGTAGTCGGCGCCGCCGGCCCGTGAGAGCTCTCCGGACTTGGTCAGTTCATCGGTGACCGCGATGACGTCGGTCGGCTCACCGTGGGAGTACAACGCGAGGATGGCGTCGAAGATGAGCTCGTGCTTGGGGATGTAGAAGTCGGGACCCCGGAGTGTCTCGACCACGTCGGCGACCGCATCCTTGCTGAGAAGCATGCCGCCCAATGCGCTCTGCTCGGCGAGAAGGTCGTGGGGGGGAGTGCGCTCGGCCGGCGGTCGCGCGCCGTCAGCATCCCACGGTTCGGCGAGGCCCAGATGAGCGATCGACACTCAGCACCTCCTGTTGGAAAACGGCCGCACGGGACCTCTGGCCGTGGGTCGCTCGAGCGACCCTCTTCCATGGATATCAGTAGCCGCCGACATCGTCTGGCGGCTGACCGGGTGGTCGTATTCTGTACCGACTCGCTCACCATACGGATGGCAGGGCGATGCCACAACACGCCCTGTGGATAACGTTGGGGAGAATCTGCGCGAAACGCCGCGTGTCGTGTGCAAACCCTGTAGAAAGACCTGTGGACAGACAACTATTTTCGAACAGCAATAGGCCCCTGAACAGGACTAACTCATGTCACACCCTGTGTGTAGAAAATAGTCTGAACCCGTGGATGAGACTCTCCACGAGCAACCGGCACCTGTGTACAAACATGAGGAAACGGCACGGCTGATTTCCTTGCGGTAGCCCCTTAAACGGGTGTAGCGGCACCCCGTGGGATGCCGCTACACCGTGCGTGAAAGCTACTTGGCCGAGACCACCTGAAGGGTGATCGTGGCCGACAGCTCGTCGTGCAGACGAACGGTGGCCTCGTGGTCGCCGGTCACCTTGATGGCGCTCGGGATCTCGATGGTGCGCTTGTCGACGTCGCCCAGCCCGGCAGCCGCGACGGCAGCCGCGATGTCGGCGGTCTTGACCGATCCGAACAGGCGTCCTTCGGAGCCCGTCTTGACGGTGAGCTTCACCTTGGTCGACTCGAGCTTCGCCTTGAGCGACTGCGCCTCCTCGAGGGTGGCGAGTTCACGAGCGGAGCGAGCGGACTTGATCTGCTCGACCTGCTTGGCGCCGCCCCGCGTGAAGGCGACGGCGAAGCCCTGGGGAATGAGGTAGTTGCGGGCGTACCCGTTCTTGACCTCGACGACATCGCCGGCGGAACCGAGGCCGGAGACCTCGTGCGTGAGAATCAGCTTGGACATCCTGTGCCTCCTTAGCGGCCGCTGCCGGCGTAGGGCAGGAGCGCCATTTCGCGGGCGTTCTTGACGGCACGGGCGATGAGGCGCTGCTCCTGGACGGAGACGCCGGTGATACGGCGGGCGCGGATCTTTCCACGCTCGGAGATGAACTTGCGAAGCGTAGCGACATCCTTGTAGTCGATGACGCCGACGCGGATGCTCTTTGCGGGGGCGGCGTTCTTGCCCTTGCCTCCGCGGAGCGGCTTGCGGCGATCGCCGCTGCTCTTTCCAGCCATTGTTTTTCCTTTTGAAGAAGTTGAGTGTTCGAACGGATGCCTGCGCATCCGTCAGGAAGGCCGCTTGGGCCTAGAAGGGGGTCTCGTCGCTGTAGCTGCCCGGGGTGTTCCAGACGTCCGAACCGCCGGAGGCGGCGGGGGCGCTGGGTGCCCACGGCTCGTCGTTTCCGCCGCCCACCTGGCCGGAACCACCGCGCTGTCCTCCACCGGAGGACTGCGCACGGGTCACCGATGCGGTGGCGTAACGGAGCGAGGGGCCGATCTCGTCGACCTCGAGTTCGATGGCTGTGCGCTTCTCGCCCTCTTTGGTCTCGTATGAGCGCTGCTTGAGCCGCCCGGTAGCGATGACGCGTGAACCCTTGGTCAGCGATCCCGCGACGTGCTCGGCGAATTCACGCCAGCAGCTCGCACGCAGGAACAGCGCTTCGCCGTCCTTCCAGTCGTTCGCGGCACGATCGAACGTGCGCGGCGTGGAAGCGATGGTGAAGTTGGCAACCGCCAGGCCCCCCTGCGTGTAACGCAGCTCGGGGTCCGCGGTGAGGTTGCCCACCACAGTGATGATCGTCTCGCCGGCCATGGACTAGGCCTTGGCCTCGGCGGCAGCCTTCGGAGCTGCAGCGGCGGGCGCCTTCGAAGCGTTGGCTGCCTTGCGGGCGGCCTTCTCGTCGGCCAGCTTGGCGGCGACGGCGACCTGTGCGATCGCCTCTTCTGCCCGGAGCACCTTGGTGCGCATGACGGCCTCGCTGAGCTTCAGCTGGCGGTCGAGCTCCGACGTGGTGGCCGCCTCGGCGGTGAAGTCGACGACGGCGTAGATGCCCTCTGACTTCTTGTTGATCTCATAGGCCAGGCGACGCTTGCCCCAGATGTCGACCTTCTCGATGGTTCCACCATCGTTACGGACGACATTGAGGAACTTGTCGAGGCTCGGAGCGACGGTGCGCTCGTCGATCTCGGGATCGAGGATGACCATCAATTCGTACTGATGCATGACTAACCCACCTCCTTCGGACTGAACGGCTGCAGTATCTCTGCAGCAGGAGGGTTGTGCATGTGCCATCCGAGGAGGCCGCGACAGCGGCACTCAGACAACCTGCCCAGTGTACCCGACCCCTGCTCCCTGCGCACATCCGCGCCACTTCACGCGGGGCTATCGAGCCCAGGTCATCGACCTCAGGACCGCGCGGCCCACCAGGCGCGCAGTCGATCGGCGGCGACATCCGGGCCCAGCGGCCCCTCGTCGAGACGCAGCTCGAGCAGGAAACGGTAAGCCTGCCCCACCTCGCGGCCGGGACGGATGCCGAGCAGCGCCATGATCTGCTCTCCGTCGAGGTCGGGGCGCACCGCGTTCAGCTCCTCCTGCTCCGCGAGCTCGGCGATGCGACGCTCGATGTCGTCGTAGGCGAAGGCCAGCCGGTCGGCCTTGCGCTTGTTGCGAGTGGTGACATCCGCCCGGGTCAGGATGTGCAGGCGTTCGAGCTGGTCGCCCGCGTCCCGCACGTAGCGGCGCACCGCGCTGTCGGTCCACACGCCGTCGCTGTACCCGAAGAAGCGGAGGTGGAGCTCGATGAGCTTGGACACCGCGTCGATGGTGTCGTTGTCGAACCGCAGCTCCCGCAGCCGTCGGCGCGCGAGCTTGGCCCCCACGACGTCGTGGTGGTGGAAGGTCACGGCGCCCGCCGCCTCGAGCCTGCGGGTGGCCGGCTTGCCGATGTCGTGCAGCAGGGCGGCGAGGCGCAGCACGAGGTCGGGGGAGCGCAGCACACCGCGGGCCTTCTCGTAGGCGATCGCCTGCTCGAGGACGGTGAGGCTGTGCTGGTAGACGTCCTTGTGATGGTGGTGCTCGTCCATTTCCAGGCGCAGCGCGGGCAGTTCGGGCAGCACCTCCGCCGCCAGACCGGTGTCGACGAGCAGCTCGAGCCCTCGGCGCGGGTCGTCGGTCCGCAGCAGCTTGGAGAGCTCCTCGTTCACCCGCTCGGCCGAGATGCGACGGATGCTGGGGGCCAGCTCCTCGAGGGCGGCCTCGGTCGCGTCGTCGACGAGGAAGTCGAGCTGCGCCGTGAAACGGCAGGCCCGCAGCATCCGCAGGGGGTCGTCGCCGAAGGAGGAGGAGGGGGCGGATGGCGTGCGCAGCCGTCCCTCGAGCATGTCCTCGATGCCGCCGGATGGATCGACCAGCTGCAGCTGAGGCAGACGCAGGGCCAGCGCGTTGACGGTGAAGTCGCGCCGCAGCAGGTCCGCCTCGAGCGACGTACCGAAGACGACGTCGGGCTTGCGACTCGTGCCGTCGTAGCTGTCCGCGCGGTAGGTGGTGACCTCGACGGTCTCCCCGGCGATCTTCGCCCCGATCGTGCCGAACTGCCTCCCGATGTCCCAGTGCGCCTCGCTGATCGGGCGAACGATGTCGAGGATCTGCTCGGGGGTGGCATCCGTTGCGAAGTCGAGGTCGTTGGCGACTCGGCCGAGGAAGGCGTCGCGCACAGGTCCGCCGACGAGGGCGAGCTCGTGGCCGGCGGCGGCGAATGCCGCGGACAGCCGCGTGACCGGCGCACTTTCGGCTACCTCGCCCAGGCGCACGAGTGCTTCGGCGACGCTGTGCATGCTTCACAGCCTAAACGGCACGGCCGCGCCCGGCGCGCTCAGGAGGCGCTCCGGTGCCACGCCGTAGAATCGCCCACATGACGGCCGCGATGACCCCTGCGCTCCGGCCGGCGCACCGGCATCCGGCACGCGCGCGCATCGTGACGGCGCTGATCATCGCCCTTCTCGCCCTCGCGCTGCCGCTGGTATCGTCACCGGATGCCGCGAGCGCTGCCGAGTCCGGAGTGAGCGTGGCGGTGTCCGCGGCTCAGCCGCAACTGGGGCCCGGACAGGACCTGCACGTCGACGTGACCGTCACCAACGCGGGATCGGACGCGATCGCCGCGGGTTCCCTCACCCTCGTGCTCGACCGCACGCGCATCGCGACCCGCTCCGCACTCGACGCGTGGTTCGGGTCGGACGACGTCGCGCTGCCGGACGGCCCGTCCGCCGCCGCTCCGACCCCCCGACTCCTCCCCGCCGGGACGACCGTCATCCCTCTCACCATCCCCGCAGCGTCGATCGGGCTCGACGGCGCGGACTGGGGTGTCCGAGGGCTGGTCGCGAGCTTCACGGCCGATCCCGATACGACCGCGCAGGGTCGGGGCGTGCTCACCTGGTACGCCGGGCAGCCAGTCGCTCCCGTGCCGATGGCCGTCGTCCGCCCCATCACGGCGCCGCCCGCCGCGACCGGCCTGCTCTCCGCCGACGACCTCACCAAGCTCACCCGTCCCGGCGGCATCCTCACCCGGCAACTCGACGGCGTCACCGGACGCGAGGTTGCGGTGGGCATCGACCCGATGATCATCGCCTCCATCCGCGTGCTCGGAACGGCCGCGCCGACATCCGCCACCGACTGGCTGGCGCGCCTCGCCTCTCTGCCCAACGAGACCTTCGCACTCGGGTACGCCGATGCCGACCCCTCGACGCAGGCCCAGGCCGGGTACCCGGCCCTCCTGGCACCCACCTCCCTGGCCTACGCGATCGACGCGAAGAACTTCCCGGCGGGCGCGACCCCGACCACGAATGCCACTCCCAGCGTCGCCCCGACGCCCACCCCGGCCCCCACGACGACTCCGGTTCCTGATCTGGCGTCGTTGCTGGCGTGGAACTACACCGCGACCGGCATCGCGTGGCCTCTGACGGGTGGGGTGAAGGCCTCCGACCCGGCGTTCTTCGCGGCAAGTGGCCTGACCACATCGATCGTCTCGAGTGACGACCTCGCGAGTGCTCCGGCCACGACCCCTCGCGCCTCAGCCACGGCTGGCGGCAACCGAATCGCCATCGCCGACGCCCGACTCTCGGCAGCCGCCAGCAGGGCGGCGACCGCCCTCACCGACGACGGATGGCGCGCCTCGGTGGATGAGGCAGCAGCCGTACTCGCCGTCGCGGCGACCGATTCGGCCGGCGCGCCCGTGCTCGCGGCGCTCGACCGTGGCTGGCCCCCCACCTCCACGCGTCTGCCCGACACGCTCGATGCGCTGTCGGGGCTGCCGTGGGCCGCCCCGGCGGGGTTCTCGACGGCTCTCGCCGCAACACCAGACGCCGTCACGCTGAGCGACGGGAACGAGAGCGCCCTACGCACCTCTGCCGCCATCCGACTCGCGACAGGGGAGGCTCAGCTCGGGGCCTTCTCCAGCGCACTCGCCGACCCGGCACCCCTGACGGGTGACGAGCGGTCACGGGTGCTTGCGCTCCTCGGCGTGGGATGGGCGAGTGAGCCGGCCTATTGGGCGACCGCGGTCGACGACCACGAGACCAGAACGCAGTCGATCCTGGGCTCGGTCTCCGTCGTGCCATCCAGTGACGTCCTCGTCGTCGGCAGCCCGACCCACATCCCCGTCACCATCAAGAACGCGTACTCGTCCCCCGTGGATGTCACCATCCGTGCCGTGCCGTCGAACGGGCGACTCGTCGTCGACCAGACCATCGAGGCCACCATCCAGGCTGGGTCGACCAACACGGTCAACATCCCGGTCACGGCCCAGATCGGTAGCGGTCCGGTGGAACTGACAGTGACCGCGTTCAGTCCGACCGGCGTGCAGTTGAGCCCGTCATCGACCATCGGTGTCAATGTGCAGGCCGACTGGGAGGGCCTCGGTGCCCTCATCATCGGCGTGCTGGCGGTGGGCTTCTTCGGCATCGGCATCTGGCGGAGCATCCGTCGCCGGCGGCGCGAGCGTGCGACTGTCGGGGATAGCGCGGCGGATGGCGCGACAGCGACATCGGGTGCGGGGGATGCGACCCCGGATGGCTCGACCGCGGGTGTGGGGAACGCGACTCCGGATCGGGCGGATGAGCAGGCCGATGGCACGAACGATTCCGCGGGTGCACCTGCCATCCCGGAGCGCACCAAGGCGCCCGAGCACGTCGCCGAAGATGATGGCGACGCCCGTGGCTGACGGCGGCATCGGTCGCGCAAGTGCCTTCCTGGCGTCGGGAACGGTCGTCTCGCGCATCCTCGGCTTCGTCAAGGCCATCGTGCTCGCGAGCACGATCGGGGCCCTGGGCGTCAGCGCCGACATGTTCGCGGTCGCCAACCAACTGCCCAACACGATCTACGTCATCGTCGCCGGCGGCGTGCTGAGCGCCGTGCTCGTGCCGCAGATCGTGCGTGCGAGCCTGCACGCCGACGGGGGAAGCGGCTACATCAACAAGCTCGTGACGCTGGCTCTCGTCATCCTGGCGGCGGCGACCGTCGTCGCGGTGCTGCTCACGGCCCCGATCACCCATCTGTACAGCATCGGGATCAGCGACGACAAGCGTGCGCTGGCGACGGCCTTCGCGTACTGGTGCCTGCCCCAGATCTTCTTCTACGGTCTCTACACGGTGTTAGGCGAGATCCTCAACGCCCGTCGTGCGTTCGGCCCGTTCACCTGGGCGCCCGTACTCAACAATGTCGTGGCGATCCTGGGCCTCGTCGCCTTCGTCATCCTGTTCGGCTCCGACCCGACCGGACACCGGGCGATCTCCTCGTGGACTCCTGGAATGATCGCCCTGCTCGCGGGCAGTGCGACGCTGGGGGTCGTCGCGCAATCGACGGTGCTCTTCCTGTTCTGGCGGCGAGTCGGACTTCGCTATCGGCCGGACTTCCGCTGGCGAGGCGTCGGTCTCGGCAGCGCGGGACGGATGGCGGGCTGGACGTTCGGCATGCTCCTGCTCACGACTTTCGCCGGCATCGTCGAGACCAACGTCGTGATTCTGGCGACGTCGCCCGAGGCTCGCGACGCATCCGTCGGCGCTTTGAACAACGCGTGGCTCATCTTCATGCTGCCGCACTCGGTCATCGCCGTGTCGATAGCGACGGCCTACTTCACCCGGATGGCCGAGCACGCCGCCCACGACAGGCTCGCGGACCTGAGGACGGACATCTCCGCATCCATCCGCGGCATCAGCCTCATCATCGTTCTGGCTGCCGGCGTGCTCATCGTGTGCGCCTATCCCTTCGCCGCGGTGTTCGTCAACAACGACTTCACGCAGACGGCCGCCCTCGGCACGGTCATCATCTGCTATCTCTTCGGGTTGGTGCCGTTCTGCATCCTGTTCGTCGTTCAGCGCTCGTTCTACGCCCTCGGTGACACCAGGACCCCGTTCTTCTTCACGCTGTTCCAGACGGTGCTGGTCTCGGTGCTGGTGCTCATCTGCATGAGTCTCCCGAGCGCGCTCATCACGCCCGGCGTGGCGCTGTCGGTCTCCATCGCCGGGACGGCACAGCTCCTCCTCGCCGCCTTCCTTCTGCGCCGGCGTCTCGACGGCATCGACTCGGTACGGATCGCCGCATCGCTGGCTCGCTACGCCGCGGCATCCATCATCCCGATCGGCCTCGGCATCCTGCTTCTCGTGCTCCTCGGTGGCACGCGCGAGGGCGGCTTCGCTGTATCCGGGCGTCCGCAGGCGATCGTCTCGATGATCGTCATCGGCGCGGTCATGGCCGTGACCTACTTCGGCGCGCTCTGGGTGCTGAAGGCCCCCGAGCTCCGCACGTTCGCAGAGCCGGTGGTGGCGCGTCTCCGTCGCCGCTGACGACCGGGCGTGCGACGCTGAGCGCGGGAGATTCGCGGGCACCATCAGCGGGTTCACGCCTCATCGCCCGCGATCGGCGGGGTGGAATACCCGCCGCCTACACTGTGTTGTATCGGTCAGCGAGCGTCCATCCCGGTCGCGCGCCGCGTTTCACAAGGAGTTCCAGTGCGTCAGCTCATCATCATCGGATCGGGCCCTGCCGGTTACACGGCGGCCATCTACGCCGCCCGTGCGCAGTTGCAGCCCCTTCTCATCGCCAGCTCGGTGGAGGCCGGCGGCGAACTGATGAACACCACCGAGGTGGAGAACTTCCCGGGCTTCCCGGAGGGCATCCAAGGACCCGAGCTCATGATGTCGATGCAGCAGCAGGCTGAGCGCTTCGGCACCGAGGTCGTCTACGACGACGTGGTGCGCCTCGAACTCGACGGCGACGTCAAGAAGGTCACCCTCGGCTCGGGGGTCACGCACGAGGCTCAGGCCGTCATCTTCGCCACCGGCTCGGCCTATCGCAAGCTCGGCCTCTCCGACGAGGAGCGTCTGTCGGGTAGAGGCGTGTCCTGGTGCGCGACGTGCGACGGCTTCTTCTTCAAGGAGAAGGTCATCGCGGTCGTCGGCGGCGGTGACTCGGCGATGGAGGAGGCGACGTTCCTCAGCCGCTTCGGTTCCAAGGTCGTCGTCATCCACCGCAAGGACACCCTTCGAGCGTCGAAGATCATGCAGGAGCGCGCGTTCAACGACCCCAAGATCGAGTTCGTCTGGAACAGCGAGGTCGTCGGCATCACGGGAACGGATGCCGTCACCGGGCTCATCCTTCGCGACACCGTTGACGGGTCGGAGCGTGAGCTCGAGGTCGGTGGACTGTTCATCGCCATCGGCAACGACGCGCGCACCCACCTCGTCCATGGTCAGCTCGACTTGACCACCGAGGGCACCATCGCTGTCGATGGTCGAAGCTCGAAGACTTCCCTCACCGGGGTTTTCGCTGCCGGCGACGTGATCGATCCCCACTACCGCCAAGCGGTCACCGCTGCCGGCTCGGGAACGGTGGCCGCCTTGGACGCCGAACACTACCTGGCCCAGCTCGGCGACTCGGTCGTCGCTGAGGCCGAGGAGATCGTCGCAGCCCACTGAGGCCGCGCATCCGTTTCACCATCGTTTCAACAAAGGAGATCAGCAATGACCGCACGTGCAGTCACCGACGCCACCTTCGACCAAGAAGTGCTGAAGAGTGACAAGACCGTTCTCGTCGACTTCTGGGCCGAGTGGTGCGGCCCGTGTCGCGCCGTGAGCCCCATCCTCGACCAGATCGCGACGGAGCACTCCGACAAGCTCGAGATCGTCAAGGTCAACGTCGACGAGAACCCGCAGCTCGCGATGAAGTACCAGATCACCTCCATCCCCGCGATGAAGGTGTATCAGGGTGGCGAGGTCGTCAAGACCGTCATCGGTGCCAAGCCGAAGCCCGCCCTCGAAGCCGACCTGGCCGCCTACCTCGCGTAGCCGGCAACCTGGTCGAACCCAGACCCGCCCGGCTCACGCCGGGCGGGTCTTTCGCGTCCCGGGCCCGTCACAGCCCGCGGGGCACCACCAATAGCATGGACATCTCACAGAACGGATTCCTCCCGTGACCGAACAGCTCCCGACCGGCACCAACCTCGACCCGTGGTTCGACCACTACGCCGAGCGAGCCGCCGGTCTGCGCGCCTCGGAGGTGCGTGCTTTGTTCGCCGTCGCATCACGGCCCGAGGTGGTCTCACTCGCGGGGGGCATGCCGTTCGTGTCTGCGCTTCCGGAGGATCTCGTGCAGGGCTCCATCGATGAAGTCATGCGCACCGAGGGACCTGTAGCACTGCAATACGGCTCTGGTCAGGGATTTCCTCGACTCCGTGAGCAGATCCTCGACGTCATGGCGCTTGAGGGGATTCGCGCCAACGCCGACGACATCGTGGTGACGACCGGCTCTCAGCACGCACTCGAGCTGGTCAGCAAGCTTTTCCTCGATCCAGGTGACGTCGTGCTGGCCGAGGGACCCAGCTACGTGACGGCCATGGTGATCTTCCGCTCCTATCAGGCTGACGTCGATCACGTGCCGATGGATGAGCACGGCCTCATTCCCGAGGCGCTTCGGGAGCACATCGCGGCGTTGCGTTCGCAAGGGCGCACGATCAAGCTTCTCTACACGATCCCGAGCTTCCACAACCCGGCAGGAGTGACACTGTCGTGGGAGCGTCGGCTGGAGATCCTCCAGATCGCTCGCGAGAACGACATCCTCGTGCTGGAGGACAACCCGTACGGGCTGCTCTACTTCGACCGCCCAGCACCCGACGCTCTCCGTTCGGTCGAGGAGGAGGGCGTCATCTACCTCGGGACCTTCTCGAAGACCCTGGCCCCCGGCTTCCGGGTCGGATGGGCGCTCGCTCCTCATGCGATCAGGGAGAAGCTCGTCCTCGCGAACGAGGCCGCCATTTTGTGCCCGAGCTCGTTCAGCCAGTTGGTCATCTCCAAATATCTGGAGACGGCCGATTGGAAGGGGCAGATCAACACCTTCCGCGGGGTCTACCACGAGCGCAAGAACGCCATGATCTCGGCACTCGAGGAGCATCTGCCCGAGTTCAGTTGGACCAATCCTCACGGCGGGTTCTATGTGTGGGTGACCATGCCCGAGCCGCTGGACTCCAAGGCCATGCTCCCTCGTGCCGTCAAAGAACTGGTCGCCTTCACTCCGGGGACGGCCTTCTACGGAGACGGGGGAGGGCGTCAGAACCTGCGGCTCTCGTTCTGCTATCCGACCTCCGACCAGATCAGACTCGGCGTCCGGCGTCTGGCCAACGTCGTGCGCGGCGAACTCGATCTGCTCGAGACCTTCGCCGGCACGGGCAGCCTCACCGACACTGGCGCTCACCGCTTCACCACCCCCACCGACATGGCCTGACAGGGAAACGATGACCACTCACGACGTTCTCGACATCACCGTTCTCGCCGGCGGAATCTCGCACGAGCGTGATGTCTCACTGCGTTCGGGCCGTCGGGTTGCCGACGCGCTGGCTTCTGCGGGTCACACGGTGCGCGTGATCGACCCGGACGCCCACCTCCTCGATAAGCTCGCTGACCATCACCCGGACCTGATCTGGCCCGCTTTACACGGTAAGACCGGCGAGGACGGTGCTCTTCTGGGGTTGCTCGACGCCGCGGGTCATCCCACCGTGGCAGCCGGAGGCGAGAGTGCTGCGCTCGCCTGGTTCAAGCCGATCGCCTCGACCCTGGTACGAAGAGCTGGACGAGACGTTCCGCAGTCCATCACCCTGACCCGCGAGACCTTCCGCGATCTCGGCGCCGCTCGAGTGCTGGACGTCGTGCGCTCGGCGCTGGATGGCATCGTGGTCGTCAAGCCGTCCGAAGGTGGATCGGCGCAAGGTGTCTCGATCGTGCGCGACCCGGGTCAATTGCCGCGCGCGATGGTCGACGCCTACACCTACTCCGACCTCGTCGTGATCGAGCGGTATATCGAAGGCACCGAGGTGACCGTCGCTGTAATCGATGTCGGTGATGGGCCCGAGGCGCTTCCCATCGTCGAGATCGAGCCTGTCAATGGAACGTTCACGTTCGACGCGCGCTATAACGCGGGGGAGACCCGGTTCTTCACGCCAGCGCGACTGAGCGAGGAGACAGCAAGGAAGACGGCTGACGCGGCCGTGGCCACTCACAGGCTCCTGAGCCTCGGGCACCTGTCCCGCGTCGACTTCATCGTCGACCAGGCCGGCGAGCCGTGGTT
The DNA here is from genome assembly GCF_004801905.1 of Orlajensenia flava. Classification (GTDB taxonomy): domain Bacteria; phylum Actinomycetota; class Actinomycetes; order Actinomycetales; family Microbacteriaceae; genus Orlajensenia; species Orlajensenia flava. The sequence continues at coordinate 244,867 of NZ_SSSN01000007.1, forward strand.
CCTCGAAGCCAACGTCCTCCCGGGACTGACGGAGACTTCGCTCGTCCCGCAGGCAATCGCTGCATCAGGTCGAAGCCTGGCGGACACCTACTCGCAAATCGCGCGTGCTGCCCTCGGCTGACGTTTCACGTGAAACTCCTCGACGGCCGGTTGCACGTCGCCAACACTCCGACGTTTCACGTGAAACGGCCCGTCGATGCGTCCCTCTGGCGTCGGTGAGCCAACGAGATGTGTTTCACGTGAAACGTGGGTCAGCCCGGGAAGTTGCGTTCGCCCAGTTGCTCCAAGATGCGATTGAGGTCTTGGATCGTGGCGAAGTCGATGACGATCTGACCCTTGCGTGCACTCAGCGAGATGCGCACGCGGGTGTCCAGGCGATCACCCAGACGGTCAGCGATCTCGTCGAGGTGGCCTCGGTGCTTTCCCGCGCTCGGCCGTGCCTTGACCGGCTTCGGCTGCCCGCCCGTCACGGTGGCGGCCGCTGCTTCGGCGGCACGTACGGAGAGCTCTTCGTTGACGATCTTGTCGGCGAGACGCTGCATGTCCTCGGAATCGACGACAGACAGGATCGCCCGTGCGTGGCCGGCACTCAGTACGCCAGCGGCCACCCGCACCTGAACGGGCTCCGGCAGCTTGAGCAGCCGCAGCGTGTTGGAGATCTGAGGTCGCGACCGGCCGATCCGTCCGGCCAACTCCTCCTGCGTGATGCCGAAGTCACTCAGTAGCTGCTGGTATGCCGACGCCTCTTCAAGTGGATTGAGGTTGGAGCGGTGCAGGTTCTCCAGGAGTGCGTCGCGCAGCATCGCCTCGTCAGCGGTGTCCCGCACGACGGCGGGGATCGTCTCGAGGCCGACCTCACGAGTGGCGCGCAGGCGTCGCTCTCCCATGATGAGTTCGAATTTATTCGGCTCGGTCGGATGTGGTCGCACCACGATGGGCTGCAGCACACCGAACTCGCGCACACTGTGCACGAGCTCAGCAAGATCCTCGGGATCGAACACCGTGCGCGGCTGGGCCGCGTTGGGAACGATGTCGCTCGGGTTGAGGTGGGCGAGGCGAGCACCTGGCACCGCGACCAGGTCGGGCTCGGCATCCTCTGCCGGTGATGATTGAGGAGCCGCGGGTGCTCCCGGGAAGAACACATCGACGGGGCGCGTGGGGCGCTCCTCATCGGACGTCGGAATGAGTGCGCCGATGCCACGGCCCAAACCTGTGCGTTTCGCCATCAGTGACGGCCTCCTTGGGTAGCGGGAGCTCCGCGGCGTGCGATCTCTGCAGCCGCCTCGAGGTAGGACAGCGAACCCGACGACTGCGGGTCGTAGCCGATGACGCTCTGACCGTAGCTGGGCGCCTCCGACACTCGGACCGACCGCGGAATGATGGCGTCGAGGACCTGCTGGGGGAAGTGATCGCGCACATCCTGAGCAACCTGATTCGCCAGGTTCGTGCGCGAGTCGTACATCGTCAGCAGAATCGTCGACACCGCCAAATCCGGGTTCAGGTGCTTCTCGATGAGCTCGATGTTCTTCAGCAACTGGCTCAAACCTTCCAGTGCGTAGTACTCGCACTGGATGGGAATGAGCACCTCACTCGCGGCGACGAATGCGTTGATGGTGAGCAGGCCCAGGGACGGGGGGCAATCGATGAACACGTAGTCGTAGGGATCATCCATCGAGCGCAGGTATTCGTCGAGGGCTCGTCGGAGGCGCTGCTCGCGCGCGACCAGGGAGACGAGTTCGATCTCCGCGCCCGCCAAGTGGATGGTCGCCGGCACGCAATCGAGATCGCCGCGTTCCGGGCTGGCTTGGATGACATCACCGAGCTCGACATCCCCGATGATCACGTCGTAGACGCTCGGGGTGTCCGAACGATGCTCGACACCAAGTGCGGTGGACGCGTTGCCCTGTGGATCGAGGTCGATCACGAGAACTTTGGCCCCCGAGAGCGACAGGGCCGCGGCCAGGTTGACGGTGGTGGTCGTCTTGCCGACACCGCCCTTCTGGTTGGAGATGGTGAAGACACGGGTGGTCTGCGGGAGGGGGAGGGGTGTCTCGGTGAGGGCCTGGCGCCGACGGGTCATGTCGGCGATCTCCTGAGCGAGGGGAGTGTTCTCCTCTGGACCCGATTGTCCTTCGGGCGTCGCACCCGAGTTGCTCGGATCTGCCGCCGCCTGTGGCGTCGTCGCGACGCCGTGCACACTCTCGTCTTGTCTCCCGAGTGTCGCCTCGAGGGGTTGGCCCGCGGTCACCTCCAGGTCACCGCCAGGCTCGTTGTCGCTGTCGGACGGGAAACTGGCGACTGGATCGGAATTCGCGGGCTCATTGACCGAGCCGTCTCTCTCGTCCACTCGTCCCTCGAACGCGGACGGCGGGATCGATATGGCATCCACGTGGGCCGCCGTTGCGGCCACGTCAGGGGGAGTCGAGCCATGACTCGGCAGATCGAGTTCTGAAGCTGGGTCAGCTGAATCGACCTGATTCCCGTCTGCGACGTCAGCCGCCGACTCGCCATCCGATGCGACCGTCGAGGGATGGTCAGGAGTGTCAGCTTCCGAAGCGATCGTAGACGACATGCTCGTCTGAGAGTCGGGGTCGACAGTGCTGGCTTCAGTCGTGCTGGTGATGGAATCTCCTCGGCGGGAAGCGAATGACTCATTCTCCGATCCACCGTCGGTTTTCGGTTGCACATCGCCGTGTTTCACGTGAAACGACTCCGCCGGAACCTGCGTGCTACCCGACGATTGCGACTCGTCTGCGCCCTGTCCACCGGCCGCTGTATCGGGGGTAGCAAGCCGACTGGGCTCCCTTCGGTGGAACCAGCCGCGGCGGGTGTCATTCGACATCTGCAGAGAACTCCTACGTAGCAATTTGGTCAGAGATGACGCCATCTTTCGATGATGCGATCGTCGCCTCGAACCGTGGTGGACGGCGCCGCGACTGTGGAGGGTTCACGCCCCACCGACCTCCGGGGAGGACTAATCCACTGTAGCCCGAACGACCCTTGTGACCTCGCTCAGAGTGTTCTCACCGAGCACAAGAACCTCGACGTCGGTGAGGTGAAACTTGCGTATCACCTTTGCTGCTGCCTCGACCTCGGCGGCCGCACCGGCGCCCTTCATCAGCACCAGTTGGCCACCGGTCTTCACCAGCGGCGCCGTCAGGGGTATCAGGGTGCGGAGGGCACTCACTGCTCGCGCCGTGACCTGATCGAGCAGGGGACTCAGCCGCACCTCTTCGGCCCGGCCCCGCAACACCGCCACGTTCACCAGCCCCAGCTCATCCGCTTGAGACTGCAACCACGCGACGCGACGCTCCATGGGCTCGATGAGCACGAAGTCGACGTCCGGGCGCGCGATCGCCAGCACGAGACCCGGCAGACCGGCGCCGCTGCCGATATCGCCGACCCTCCCTGGGCGTAGCAGCGGCGCGATGATCGCACTGTTGAGAATGTGACGCGTCCACAGTCGGGGGAGTTCGAGTGGACCAATCAGACCTAGCTCTTCACCATGAACGGCGAGGTTGTGCGTGAAGCGCCGAGCCAGGTCGATTCGGTCTCCGAACAACTCAGCAGCGACCGAAGGTTCAGGCTCGACGAGGACGTCGTCGGTCATCGTCGAGCGTCTCGGTGTTTCACGTGAAACGTCACGCAGGAGTGATGACGGTATGACGCTCGGAACCCTCGCCGCGTGACTCGGAGACGTATCCGCGTTCAGCGACCACGTCGTGCACGAGCTTGCGCTCGTATGAGGACATGGGGGGGAGAGCCGCCTCACTCGAGCCGGCTTCGATGCGCTCGATGGCGCGGCCGACGAGAGCGGCCAACTCTGCCTGACGGGCGTCTCGGGATCCGCCGATGTCGAGGATGAGGCGAGAGAAGACACCGGTCTTCGACTGGACCGCCAGCCGTGTGAGTTCCTGCAGGGCGTTCACGGCCTCGGGATTCGCCAGCACGCGGAGGTTGGTGCCGTCATCTGCGTTGACGGACACGTAGGCGCGTCCGTTACGAGCGTCGATGTCGATGTCGCCATCGATGTCGCAGATGTCGAGGAGCTCCTCGATGTAGTCGGCAGCGACATCGCCTTCACGATCGAGTTGCTCGCGCGTGGCGGTCTGGGTGTCGTTCTGAACGTCGGTCATGGTCTCTCTCGGCTATCTGATTCAGCCCTTGGCATCGCCGGGGCGAGCCTGCTGCTTCTTGGCGCGGTTCTTGTTCACCGGCTGCTGGCGCTGGGTGGTGACGGGCTTCTTCTCTTCGATGGTGATGATGTCGCCATCGTTGGCGACGAGCTTTCCCTTGCGAGCAAGGCGAGCCTCCCGTGCCTTGGCCGCTTCACTGCCGGGGGTGGGCATGTTCCGAATGACCAAGAACTGCTGCACCATCGTCCAGATGTTGGAGGTGAGCCAGTAGAACATGACGCCGAGCGGGAAGGCCACACCGGAGAAGGCGAACACGAGGGGCAGCAGGTAGAGCAGAATGCGCTGCTGCTTGAACATGGGGCTCGCCTTGGTCTCCGGCGACATGTTCTTCGACACGATCTGCAGCTGGGTGAAGAACTGCGACGCCGTCATCAGCACCACCATCGTGGCGGCGATGATCATGACCGACACGGTGTACGGCTGGCCAGCCGTCATCAGGCTCCACTGCGAAGCGAAGGAGTCGTGCAACGGAGCGATGCCGAACAGCTTCGCATTCCCGAACTGATCGGCCAATTGCTGGTTCAGCGGACCGACGCCGGGCTTCTTGTGCTGAGCGTCGTTGAGCACCGAGAACAGGGCGAAGAAGATCGGCATCTGGATGAGCAGTGGCAGGCATGAGCTCAGCGGGTTGGTGCCGGTCTTCTTGTAGAGCTCCATGGTCTCGCGCGACATCGCCTCGCGGGAGATCTGGTCCTTCTTGCCCTTGTACTTCTCTTGGATCTTCTTCAGTTGCGGTGCAACTTCGAGCATCCGTCGCTGGTTCTTGATCTGCCGGACGAAGATCGGAATCAGGGCAGCTCGCACCACCAGCACGAGCCCGACGATGGAGAGCACCCAGGTGAGGCCGGCCGCAGGGTCGAGTCCGACGTTGGAGAGAAGCCAGTGCCAACCGACCAGGAGGAGTTCGACCACCCATTTGAGTGGCCACAGAATCGTGCCGATGAAATCCATCGTGTGTGTCAGCCCTTTCCTCGGCCTGCAACGACAAAACCGAACGGGGTCACTCCGTAGCGGTGGTTCTTCTTGGCGGGGACGTCATCGATCCCGCCTTCAGCCCAGGGGTGGCATCGGGCTATGCGCCGGACGCCAAGTGCGGAACCGACGACGAGGCCGTGTTCCTGAATGGCTTGCAGGGTGTAAGCCGAGCAAGAGGGGTAGTAGCGGCAGACATCGCCGTACAGAGGGGAGATGATCGCACGGTAGCCGCGTAGCAGCAGAACTGCGGCGTTCCGCGGCGCGAGCACCAACGCGGTGATGAAACCGTTCACGACTTGGCCCTGCTCACGGAATCCTCCACCTCGGATCGCAGGGTATCCCACGAGGCTTCGGATGAGCCGGGAAGCGCACGGATGACGATGTCGGCACGAAGAGGAGCTGCAGTCAGAAGGCCAGCGCTGGCCGCCTTGAGTCGTCGACGAACTCGGTTGCGGTGCACCGCCGCACCCACGTTCTTCGCCACGATGAATCCGAACCGGACGTCATCGCCCTCGGTTCGTGAGCGCACGTAGGTCACGGTGTTGGCCCCGACGAAACGCCGGCCACGACGCACCGCGCTTCGGTAGTCATCACCGGTCGTGACTCGATTGGCCTTGGCCAGCACCGGAATGCTCAGGCGGAGAGTTCGGTGCGACCCTTGCGGCGGCGAGCGGACAGGATCGCGCGGCCGGCGCGGGTGCGCATGCGCAGACGGAAGCCGTGCACCTTCGCGCGACGGCGGTTGTTCGGCTGGAACGTTCTCTTGCTCATTGTTTCTCCACGTGTGATTCTCCACGCACCAAGAAATGGCCGGGAAGGCAGGGGGGAGCCCGCAGGCTCGACGTCAACTGATTAAAACTAGGGCTTCAACAGGCTGTGGTCAAACCAGCGCACGCCCGAACCCTCGATTCTGCGCCAGTTCGGAGGTTCCGCTCACCCTGACACGCCGTCGATGCGAAAGGCGATTTGGTCGCCTCTACACACGCTACTAGCGTGAAGAGACGAGTTATCCCCAGCTTGGGGTGCAGTGAAGCTGGAGAATCGCCTGTTTTCCACACAGGTAGTGGATAACTTTGTGAATAGATTTCCGGGCGTCAGACTCAGTGGATACTCCCGTCACGGGACAACAACCGAATGCGAGTGCAGATGGCAGAGATCGATCGGCCGATCGAGGAGACCTGGCGCGAGGTGCTCACCTCGCTCTCCGCAGACGCCAGCGTGACGCCGATGCTCTACGGCTTCCTCGCCCTCGTTGTGCCGAAGGGCATCGCCGCCGGCACGTTCTACCTCGAGGTTCCCAACGAGTTCACCGCGAGCATGCTCAATCAGCGTCTACGCGTCCCCTTGCTCGCTGCGATGGCCGCACTGCCCACGGAGGTCACCACCTTCTACGTCGTCGTCAACCCCGAGCTCGAACAGGACGCTCAACGCACGCCATCCGACGCCGGGGAGTCCACCAACGAGGTCGAGACGCCGGCGACGCCGCAGTCCGTGTTCGAGAATTCCCCGCCCGAGCTCAGCAGCGACACGCGACTGAATCCCAAGTACTCCTTCGACAACTTCGTCATCGGTCAGTCCAACCGATTCGCGCATGCGGCGGCCGTAGCTGTGGCTGAAGCGCCCGCGAAGGCCTACAATCCCCTCTTCGTCTACGGAGAGTCCGGTCTCGGCAAGACGCACCTCCTGCACGCCATCGGCCACTACGCGATGAGTCTCTATCCCGGCATCCGGGTGCGCTACGTCAGTAGCGAGGAATTCACCAATGACTTCATCAACTCCATCGCCAACAACCGTGGTTCGGTTTTCCAGGCTCGCTACCGCAACATCGACATCCTGCTGATCGACGACATCCAGTTCCTGCAGGGGAAGGCCGAGACGCAGGAGGCGTTCTTCCATACGTTCAACACCCTGCACGACCACAACAAGCAAGTGGTGATCACGAGCGACCTGCCGCCCAAGCACCTGACCGGCTTCGAGGACCGGATGCGCTCCCGCTTCGAGTGGGGCCTCATCACGGACGTTCAGGCTCCCGACCTTGAGACGCGCATCGCGATCCTGCGCAAGAAGGCGCAGAACGACAAGTTGCAGGTGCCCGACGACATCCTCGAATTCATGGCCACGAAGGTGTCGAGCAACATCCGAGAACTCGAGGGCACGCTCATCCGCGTCACCGCGTTCGCGAGTCTCAACCGGACGCCGGTGGACATGAACCTGGTGCAGACCGTGCTCAAGGACCTCATCACGCTCGACGAGGACAACGTCATCGCGCCGGTCGACATCATCACCAACACCGCCGACTACTTCAAACTCACCGTCGACGACCTGTACGGATCCTCACGCTCCCAGGCTGTCGCCACCGCGCGTCAGATCGCGATGTACCTCTGCCGGGAGCTCACCAACCTGTCCCTCCCCAAGATCGGCCAACTCTTCGGCAACCGCGACCACACCACGGTGATGTACGCGAACAAGAAGATCAGCGAGCTCATGAAGGAGCGCCGATCCATCTACAACCAGGTCACCGAACTCACGAATCGCATCAAGCAGAACCACCGTTACAAGTAGCACCCGCGAACGAGGGCCTTGCGATCCGCAGAATACGTCCGCGAAGATATTCCGCTACTAACACGTTGTGGATAACCTGTGGAAAGTTAACGAGCAACTGCCGCCTGCGTGTGAGCCGATGCCCGTCGTTTGTGAAACAAGCGCCGTCGCGAGAGACCGAGTGATGCCGATTACCGCGTCGATCCCACAGCCGCTCAACAAGTCACACGCGTGTAGTTCCCGGCGATTTCCCCGTCCGTCAGCCGGTTATCCACATTTTCCACAGCGGTTAAGACTGTTAAACACAATTCCTTAAGCCCATCCGCTCGACAACTTCCTCACGTTCCAGGCGCTCGGCATCACACCCGAACGCGGCCGTACTCGGGCTGTGACGCACGGGCTAGCATGGAGCCCACGACCCGTACGTTCGACAGGAGTGGCTCAGTGAAGTTTCAAGCCAATCGCGATGTTTTCAGCGAGGCCGTCTCGTTCGCCGTGAAACTCCTGCCGCAGCGGACCACCCTTCCGATTCTGAGCGGTGTGCTCATCCACGCCACCGATACCGGGCTCGTGCTGTCCTCGTTCGACTACGAGGTGTCGGCGCAGACGGAGATCGCCGCCGACATCGAGGAGCCCGGAACTGTCCTCGTGTCAGGCCGGCTGCTCGCTGAGATCGCAAGCCGCCTCCCCAACGCGCCTGTGCGATTCAGCACCGACGAGTCGCGCATCCTGGTGAGCTGCGGCTCGGCGAGCTTCACGCTCCTGTCGATGCCGGTGGAGGAATACCCGAGCATTCCGCAGGTCGCCGAGCAGACCGGACTGGTGCCGGCCGAGGAGTTCGCCGCCGCGGTCGCTCAGGTGGCCGTCGCCGCCTCCCGCGACGACGTCACTCCCGTCATCACGGGAGTTCAACTCGAGGTCACCGAGAACAGCCTCGGCATGGTCGCCACGGATCGCTATCGGGTCGCCGTCCGCGAGATCGACTGGGATGGCGGATCGAACGAACGCACCGAGACCATCAACGCCCTCGTTCCCGCGCGCACCCTGCAGGAGGTCGGCAAGACTTTCGGGCACAGCGGCACCATCTCGGTCGCCATCACCAGTAAGGACGAGCGAGAGCTCATCGCGTTCACCGCGGACAAGAAGACCGTGACGAGCCTGCTCATCAAGGGCAACTTCCCGCCCGTCCGCCGACTCTTCCCCGACACCGTAGAGAACTACGCCGTGGTGAACACGGGTGAGCTGATCGAGGCGACCCGTCGTGTCGCCCTGGTGCTCGAGCGGGAGGCGGCGCTGCGCTACACGTTCAGCTCCGATGGACTCACCCTCGAGGCGATCGGATCCGAGCAGGCGCAGGCGTCCGAGACCATCGACGCCGTCCTCGTCGGCGGCGACACCGTGGTCTCCCTCAAGCCGCAGTTCCTGCTCGACGGACTGGGCGCCGTCCGTTCCGAGTTCGTGCGCATCTCGTTCACGAAGACCGAGAACCCGAACAAGCCGGGCCCCGTCCTCATCACCAGCCAGACTTCGCGCGAGCAGGCGGGCTCCGACAGCTACCGTTACCTCCTGCAGCCGAACCTGCTGCTGCGCTAACACCATCGTCACCACAGGGAGCATCATGCACATCGGCCTCATCGGACTGGGACGGATGGGTGGCAACATGACCACCCGGCTGCGCGAGCACGGCATCGAGGTGACGGGCTACGACGCGAACCCCGCGGTCACCGAGGTCGCATCGATCCCCGACCTGGTGGCCGCCCTTCCGACCCCGCGCATCGTGTGGGTGATGGTTCCCGCCGGCAAGATCACCGATGACGTCATCTCCGACCTCGGCGCATCACTCGAGGACGGCGACCTCATCATCGAGGGCGGCAACTCCCGTTACACCGAGGATCTCAAGCACGCCGGAGAGCTCGCCCCGAAGGGCGTCGACTACATCGACGCCGGCGTCTCCGGCGGAATCTGGGGCCACGAGAACGGGTACGGGCTCATGGTGGGAGGTTCAAAGGAGTCCGTCGAGCGCGCGATGCCGATCTTCGACGCCTTGCGCCCCGATGGGCCTCGCGACGAGGGTTTCGTGCACGCGGGCGAAGTGGGCGCGGGGCACTACGCCAAGATGGTGCACAACGGCATCGAGTACGCCCTCATGCAGGCCTACGCCGAGGGTTACGAGCTGCTCGACAAGCGCGACGACATCGTCAAGGACGTCACGGGCACATTCAAGGCCTGGCAGCGCGGCACCGTAGTGCGTTCTTGGTTGCTCGAGCTGCTCGTGCGGGCCATGGAGCAGGACCCGGAGTTCGAGAAGATCGACGGCTACGTCGACGACTCCGGTGAGGGACGATGGACCATCGAAGAGGCCATCGAGAATGGCGTGCCCGTTCCGACCATCAGTGCGTCCATCTTCGCTCGGTTCGTCTCACGGCAGGACGAGTCGCCGGCCATGAAGGCGGTCGCTGCCCTCCGGCAGCAGTTCGGTGGGCACGCGGTCAAATCCGCCGGATGACCGAGTAGGGAGCGGGATGCGCATCGGACACCTCTCGCTCACCGACTTCCGCAACTACGAACGCGCCGAGGTGGACTTCACCGCCGGGCCGAACCTCATTGTCGGCCGCAATGGCCAGGGGAAGACCAACATGGTCGAGGCGGTCGGCTATCTCGCGACCCTCGGTTCTCACCGTGTCTCGACGGACGCTCCGCTGATCCGCGCGGGTGCTGACGCCGCCATCATCCGAGCGCGACTGCAGAGCGGAGAACGGGAGCTGCTGGCCGAGCTGCAGGTCAATCGTGTCGGCGCCAACCGTGCTCAGCTCAATCGAGGCGTGATCAGGCCCCGCGAGCTGGTGCGGTACTGCCACAGTGTGCTGTTCGCGCCCGAAGATCTCGCCCTCGTGCGCGGAGAGCCGGCCGGCCGTCGACGCTTCCTCGACGACCTCCTCGTGCAGCTCACACCGCGGCTGGCCGGCGTGATGACCGACTATGAACGTGTGGTGCGCCAGCGCAACAGCCTCCTGAAGTCGGCGCGGGCCAGCGGTCTGCGTGAGAAGCAGCTCTCGACGCTCGATCTGTGGGACGAACGCCTCGTCGCGTTGGGCTCGGAGATCATCGATGAACGCCTCAGCCTCGTCGAGCAATTGCGAGAGCCGGTCCGGACCGCTTACCGCTCCGTCGCGGGTGACGATCACCACCCGGAGTTGACCCCCGTGCTCACGATTCACGGCGACGCGCTCACCAGCGAGGTCGTCACGGACGATCCGACCCCGACGACCGCTGGTTCCCCCAGGGCAGACGACGCCATCCCGCGGCCGGACCCAGCCAATCCTCCGACATCGACGGATGCGCTCCGCGCGCCCACAGCGGAGTTGTTCCGGCGAGCCCTCGCCGGCATCCGTCGCCAGGAGATCGATCGCGCCGTCACGCTGGTCGGGCCGCATCGCGACGACCTCACCCTCGTGCTGAATGGGCTGCCCGCGAAGGGCTACGCGAGCCACGGAGAGTCGTGGTCGTTCGCGCTGGCACTCAAGCTCGCCTCGGCTGAGCTGCTGAGAACCGACTTCGCGAGCGGCGACCCGGTGCTCGTTCTCGACGACGTCTTCGCCGAGCTCGATCAGGCGCGCCGGGCGCGGCTGGCGACGGCCATCGTCGGCTACGAGCAGGTGCTCATCACCGCAGCCGTCTTCGACGACGTCCCCAGCGAGTTGGCTCGCAACGTCATCCGCATCGAGAGCGGTCGTGTCGTCGATGAGTGAGCCGATCGATCCCGCCGATCGGGCGGAGGACGTGCCGGAGTCGAGCAACGCCTACCTCCGCCTCAAGAGACTATTCTCGGGCTCGGGTGCCCGACCTCGGTCGACTGGATCGCGCCGTCGAGCCCCCCGAGATCCCTCGGCCGGCGATGAGACGGTGCCGTACGGACCGGGACGGGAGCCGAAAGGCCTCGGCGATGCGCTCTCGTCGCTGACCGCGCAACTGGGCTGGCAATCGCCCTTGGCGCAATCGGAACTGCTGGTCTCGTGGACCGAGATCGCGGGGGAGGAGACCGCCCGGCACTCCACGCCGGCCGGAATCGAGGACGGTCGGCTGACGGTGCGGTGCGACTCGACGGCGTGGGCGACGCAGCTGCGGCTCATGCGCGTCGACATCATGACGCGCATCGCGGCGCGGCACCCGGATGCCGGCATCGCGTCGATCCGGTTTCTCGGCCCGGACGCCCCGTCGTGGAAAAGGGGTCCGAGATCGATTCCAGGGCGGGGTCCGCGCGATACCTACGGCTGAGAAGGCAAATCTGGTCGGATGGGGGATTTCATGCACTCACAGGGCCAGTCGGCGGCCGAACGGACACCCCCCGTTTGGTAGACTGGACTGTCGGTCTCACGACGGTCAGGAGCCCAATTTCATATGACAGCGGAATCGAATACGAGCGTTCCCGCGCACGAATACGGTGCAGACGAGATCCAGGTTCTCGAAGGACTTGAAGCCGTTCGCAAAAGACCGGGAATGTACATCGGTTCCACTGGTCCCCGTGGTCTGCACCATCTGGTCTACGAGATCGTCGACAACTCGGTCGACGAGGCGCTGGCCGGGTACTGCGACACCATCGACATCACGATCCTCCCCGACGGAGGGCTGCGCGTCATCGACAACGGCCGCGGCATCCCGGTCGACCTCAACAAGGCGCAGGGTCGCTCGACCGTCGAGGTCGTGCTGACGGTGCTGCACGCCGGCGGCAAGTTCGGCGGTGGCGGTTACGCGGTATCCGGCGGCCTGCACGGCGTCGGATCCTCTGTCGTGAACGCCCTCTCCTCGCGACTGGATGTGGCTGTGAGCCGGCAGGGGCACGTCTGGCGCCAGAGCTACACCGTGGGGGTCCCTGATGCGCCGCTCTCGATGGACGAGGCGTCCGAGGCGACCGGAACGACCATCACCTTCTGGGCCAGCCCCGACATCTTCGAGACCACCGAGTACGACTACGAGACCCTTCGCGCCCGCTTCCAGCAGATGGCGTTCCTCAACAAGGGACTCGCGCTGACACTGACGGACGAGCGCGAGGTGTCACGCGACGAGGACGACAATCCCCGCACCGACACCTTCCTCTACCAGAACGGTCTGAAGGACTACGTCGAGTACCTCAACCACACCAAGCGCGCCGACCTGGTCAACGAGGAGATCATCTCGTTCGAGTCGGAGGACACCGAGCGGCACATCGCGCTCGAAGTGGCGATGCAGTGGACGACGGCCTACAACGAGAGCGTCCACACCTACGCCAACACCATCAACACCCACGAGGGTGGAACGCACGAGGAGGGATTCCGCGCGGCGCTGACCACGCTCATCAACCGGTACGCCCGCGAGAAGGGCATCCTCAAGGAGAAGGATGACAACCTCTCCGGCGATGACGTGCGCGAGGGCCTGACGGCTGTCATCTCGGTCAAGCTCAGCGAGCCGCAGTTCGAGGGCCAGACCAAGACCAAGCTCGGCAACACCGAGGCGAAGTCGTTCGTGCAGCGCGTCGTGGGCGATCAGCTCACCGACTGGTTCAACCGGAACCCCAACCAGGCGCGCGACATCATCCGCAAGGCGCTGCAGGCCGCGACCGCCCGCATCGCCGCGCGCAAGGCGCGTGAAGCGACCCGCCGCAAGGGGCTGTTCGAGTCTGGAGGAATGCCCGGCAAGCTCAGCGACTGCAGCAGCAAGGATCCGTGGCGCAGCGAGATCTTCCTCGTCGAGGGCGACTCCGCAGGCGGTTCGGCCAAGACCGGGCGCGACCCGCAGACCCAGGCCATCCTTCCTCTCCGCGGAAAGATCCTGAACGTCGAGAAGGCGCGGCTCGATCGCGCACTCGCCAACGCCGAGATACAGGCCATGATCACCGCCTTCGGAACCGGCATCGGCGAGGATTTCAACGCCGACAAGGCGCGCTATCACAAGATCGTGCTGATGGCCGACGCCGACGTCGACGGCCAGCACATCACCACACTCCTGCTCACCCTGCTGTTCCGCTACATGCGTCCGCTGATCGAACTGGGCTATGTCTACCTCGCGCAGCCGCCGCTTTACCGATTGAAGTGGACCAACTCGGAGCACGAGTACGTTTACTCCGACCGCGAGCGCGACGCCCTGCTGGTCGCGGGCCAGGCATCTGGAAAGCGCATCGCGAAGGAGAACGGCGTCCAGCGCTACAAGGGTCTCGGCGAGATGAACCACCAGGAGCTGTGGGAGACCACGATGAATCCCGAGACGCGGACCCTGCTGCAGGTGACGGTCGACGACGCGGCGGCCGCGGACGAGATCTTCTCCACCCTCATGGGCGACGACGTCGAGAGCCGTCGCTCCTTCATCCAGAAGAACGCGAAGGACGTGCGTTTCCTTGACATCTGACGACTTCGGAACCGGCGAGAGCGTCGACGGCGGAGGCCACAACCACGGCAGGATCGATCAGGTCGACCTGCAGTTGGAGATGCAGCGCTCCTACCTCGACTACGCGATGAGCGTCATCATCGGTCGAGCCCTGCCCGATGTGCGCGACGGTCTCAAGCCGGTTCACCGCCGGGTCATCTACACCATGTTCGACGGCGGATATCGCCCCGACCGGGCATTCTCCAAGTGCACCCGCGTCATCGGCGATGTGATGGGTCAGTTCCACCCGCACGGAGACAGCTCGGTGTACGACGCGCTCGTCCGTCTCGTGCAGCCGTGGAGCCTCCGCTACCCGCTCGCGCTCGGTCAGGGCAACTTCGGCTCGCCCGGCAACGATGGCGCGGCTGCCCACCGATACACCGAGACCAAGATGGCCCCGTTGGCCATGGAGATGGTCCGCGACATCGACGAGAACACGGTCGACTTCCAGGACAACTACGACGGTCGGACGCAGGAACCCATCGTGCTGCCGTCACGGTTCCCGAACCTTCTCGTCAACGGATCCGTCGGTATCGCGGTCGGCATGGCCACCAACATCCCGCCGCACAACCTGCGTGAGGTCTCGTCCGGTGCACTGTGGGCCCTCGAGAACCCCGACGCCACGCGCGAGGAGCTGCAGGAGGCGCTGATCCAGCGCATCAAGGGTCCGGATTTCCCGACGGGAGCGCAGATCCTCGGCGTCAAGGGCATCCAGGATGCCTATCGCACGGGCCGCGGATCCATCACGATGCGCGCGGTCGTCAACGTCGAAGAGCTCCAAGGGCGCACCTGCTTGGTCGTCACGGAGCTCCCGTACCAGGTGAACCCCGACAATCTCGCGGTCAAGATCGCCGAGCTCGTCAAGGACGGCAAGATCGGCGGCATCGCCGACATCCGCGACGAGACCTCGGGTCGCACCGGCCAGCGCCTCGTCATCGTGCTCAAGCGCGACGCGGTGCCGAAGGTGGTCCTCAACAACCTCTACAAGCACACGCAGCTGCAGGAGAACTTCGGCGCGAACATGCTCGCGATCGTCGACAACGTGCCGCGCACTCTGCCGATCGACGGCTTCATCGCGCACTGGATCGACCACCAGATCGAGGTCATCGTCAGGCGCACCCAGTTCCGCCTTGACAAGGCGGAGGCGGATGCGCATATCCAGCGCGGCCTGGCCAAGGCACTCGACGCCCTCGACGAGGTGATCGCTCTCATCCGCCGCTCGCCCGATGTCGAATCCGCTCGTGCCGGCCTGATTGACCTGCTGGAGATCGACCAACTACAGGCCGACGCCATCCTGGCGATGCAGTTGCGCCGCCTGGCCGCCCTGGAGCGTCAGAAGATCCTCGACCGGCTCGCTGAGCTCGAGCGGGAGATCGCCGAGTTCAAGGCGATCCTGGCCAGTCCCACCCGTCAGCGCGACATCGTGCACGAGGAGCTCACCGAGATCGCGGAGAAGTTCGGCGACGACCGCCGCACCGAGATCATGTACGGCTTCGACGGCGACATGAGCATGGAAGACCTCATCCCCGAGGAGGAGATGGTCGTCACGGTCACGCGCGGCGGCTACATCAAGCGCACACGCAGCGACAACTACCGCAGCCAGCACCGCGGCGGCAAGGGTGTCAAGGGCGCTCAGTTGCGTGCGGATGACGTGGTCGAGCACTTCTTCGTCACCACCACCCACCACTGGCTGCTGTTCTTCACCAACCTCGGCCGGGTGTACCGGGCGAAGACCTACGAGATCATTGAGGCCGGTCGCGATGCCAAGGGCCAGCACGTCGCCAACCTGCTCGAGATGGCGCCCGACGAGCAGATCGCCCAGATCCTCGACATCCGCGACTACAGCGTGGCCCAGTACCTGGTGCTCGCGACCCGTAACGGCTTGGTCAAGAAGACCGATCTGACCGCCTACGACACCAACCGGTCCCGCGGCATCATCGCGGTGAATCTGCGCGACGAGGACGAGTTGGTCTCGGCCATGCTCGCCGAC
Source organism: Orlajensenia flava (assembly GCF_004801905.1). GTDB lineage: Bacteria > Actinomycetota > Actinomycetes > Actinomycetales > Microbacteriaceae > Orlajensenia > Orlajensenia flava. The sequence goes on from NZ_SSSN01000007.1 coordinate 260,965, forward strand.
GAGAGCGATGAGATCCTGCTGGTCTCCCGCAAGGGCATGTCGCTCAAGTTCGCCGCGACCGATGACGCGCTGCGTCCGATGGGCCGGAGCACCTCCGGCGTGAAGGGCATGGACTTCCGCGACGGCGACGAGCTGCTCGACGCGGCGGTCGTGCCGTCCAACGGGGATGCCGCGACGGCATCCGTCTTCGTCGTGACCGAGGGCGGCTACGCCAAGCGCACCGCCGTGAGCGAATACCGCTCGCAGAATCGCGGTGGCCTGGGCATCAAGGTGGCCAAGCTGAATGACGACCGGGGCGACCTCGTGGGCTCGCTCATCGTCTCGCCCGGCGACGAGGTCCTTGTGGTTCTTGCCAGCGGCAAGGTGATACGCTCTGACGTCGCTGAAGTGGACCCGAAGGGTCGTAACACGATGGGGGTCGTCTTCGCGAGGTTCGCGGATGACGACCGTGTCATCGCCATCGCGAAGAACTCCGAACGCACGGTGACGGCCGATGAGAATCCGGTCGTCGAGGGTGGCGATTCGGGAAAGGAAGAGTCTGTAGATGAGTAGCGTTGCCGAGAAGTTGGCCAAGAAGGCCCCACGGCGCACCCAGGCCAAGCAGGTTCGGCTCAAGCTGGTGTACATCGACTTCTGGTCGGCCGTGAAGCTGTCGTTCCTGGTCGCCATCTGCTTGGCCATCGTCACGATCGTCGGCACCTTCCTCATCTTCACGGTCGTCAGCCAGACGGGCGTCTTCGATGCGGCGAACAAGCTGTTCAAGGACATCGCCGGCGGGTCGAGCGACTTGAAGAGCGTCCTCTCCATGGGTCAGGTGATGGGCTTCGCGGTGGTCGTTTCGCTGCTGAACCTCGTAGTGACGACCGTCCTCGGCGCGGTCATCGCGGTGCTTTACAACCTGAGCGTCAAGGTGACCGGCGGCATCCTCGTCGGCTTCACCAACAACTGACGGCGAGGCTCCTCCGATTTCATTGAACGGGGGAGGTCGGGTAGTCTTCTATCTGGCCAATTCGGGGCTATAGCTCAGGCGGTTAGAGCGCTTCGCTGATAACGAAGAGGTCCGAGGTTCAAGTCCTCGTAGCCCCACCGAAAACTTCACACTCCCGCACGGGGCCTTAGCTCAGTTGGTAGAGCGCCTGCTTTGCAAGCAGGATGTCAGGAGTTCGATTCTCCTAGGCTCCACAGTTCGTCAAAACCCCGGAGTCACGCGCCTGCCCGGAATTCGGGTCTTCTTGTAGGCGCTACTCATCTATGCGGTAGTGAATAGGTATACGTTCGGTAGTATTTTGTGCTTGTTTGCGTGCGCCCTCACGTGCCGTCGCTTCCACGGAATCACGGGGCGCCTGATCGATCGTTGGAGCAATGTGCGCCGAATGCGCCCTGGAGTCACCGGAAGATCCCCGTGGGTCGATGACGTCCGCTGTAGCGGTTCCCAAGGCGTTCCGCGGTCCGTTCCAGCGCCGCATCGGGCACCCCGAGGTGGGTGAGGAGCGCAAGGGACAACAACACACGGTTTGCGTCACGCACGGCGCGGAGTAGTGCGCCGTCAGTCCAGACGTCGGTGGTGGATCCTCCATTGCCATGCGCGATGTGGTTCCGAGTTCTCTTAAACTTCGGCAGCCAATTATCGATTGAGACGCGCGTGTATGCGAGAGCGACGGGGTGGACGCCGCTGAGAAGCCGTTCCGTCTTCGAGTGCAGCGTCGTCCGCGTGGCCAGCATCTCGGACTCGACGAGAATGGCCTGTCCCGTGGCAGCCAGTCGGACGCCGGTGCGCCCGAGCGTTCTACCGTGAATCCCTCCGAGCCTTGATAGGACGTTCAGGCCAATACGGATGAATTCTTCGCCCACGAGAATCAGTATCCTGCCGAGCACCAATTGCGGCTCGCTATTTCGGCTGCGACCCGAAAGCCGATCGACTAGCGGGCGGGAAGGGTCGTCAGTCCGTTTGAGTAAACCTAGAGAAGGCCATCCGCAACTGGCGATCGTGAATGCCTACGGGGCGCTCCCGGCCCCGTCGATTGGTGGAGTCTTTTTGCTGACTTCATCGAGGGCACTCAGCGCGTGCGGGTCGCCATTGCCTCCACCGAAGGCCTCGATGGCCAAGCGTCCCCACTCGGCACATATAAGCCGTGCTCGCATGATCAAGTTCAACATCCCGCGAAGTCCATCTATCGGCCCTCGTTCTGCCGCCGGCCGCGTCGATTCCCACCGTACAGTCGGTGAACGAGAGCACGACGCCAGGAACGATCGGATATGACCGGTGGAACGGCGGTTTCAAGCGGCTATTGCAACAGGAGTTTTCCGATCGCTTCGATCGGTTTCTGGAAGGCTAACCGTTTGCGAGGCCGGTCGTTGAGTTCCGCGGCGACCCAGTCGAGGTCCTGCTCGGAGTGGCCGAGAGATCGGTGCCCTTGGGGAAGTACTGACGCAACAGCCCGTTGGTGTTTTCGTTGATCCCACGCTGCCAGGGCGAGTGCGGGTCGCAGAAGAAGATCTCGATGCCGGCGTCGACGGCGACTCGTTTCCACTCGCGCATCTCCACGCCCTGATCCCACGTCAACGTTCCCCGCAACGCCTCGGGGAGAGTTTTGATCTTCGCTGTCAACGCGTCACGGGTCTTCTCCGCCGTGTAACCCTCGGGCAGATGCACCAGCATCGTGTAGTTCGTTGACCGCTCCACGAAGGTTCCTATTGCGCTCAGGTTGCCTTTCCCGATGATCAGATCACCCTCCCAACTGCCGGGCACGGCCCGGTCGCTGGCCTCCGCGGAGCGCTGGAAATGTTGACCATCAGGGATCCGGTTCTTGCGCTGCCCCGTCTTCCGGGACGGACTCCGCAGACCCCGCCCGGTACGCAATACCTGGTCAGCTCCTGCTTGAGCGCACCCCGCGACGGGACGTACGGAGACTGGCAAATCGTCTCGGGCGACACCCGCATCTCCTCCCAGTCCGGGAAGTCCCGTTTCAGGCGCCCCAAGATATGCTCGGGCGAGTACTTCTGAAGATCCTTCTTCACCTTCGCACGCAGCTCCACGTTGAGATGGAGCTTCGCCGGTTTCGGCCTCCCCGCCCGCTCATGCGAGAGGGCATGCGCAGTAGTCGCACGATACGCCGACCCGCGCGGAGTGTTCCGCGACAGCTCCCTCGACACCGTCGACGCCGGTCTGCCAATCACCACCCCAATCTGCCGCAACGACTTCCCCTGCGCACGCAACACCGCAATCTCCTCCCGGTCAGCGAACGTCAAACACCGCCCCTTCAAGCCATGACCACGGCGTGGCCGGACACCGCCGGCAGCGACCAAGATCCGCGCCCGTCCTCCCATCAACGCCCAGCGGGAGCACCGCATGAGTCAGGAAATCACCAGCAATGAGGGCTTGCTCGCTCCACGAATGAGTAGCGCTGGCCTACCTACCGGTCAGACGGTCGGAGAGGGCATCACCGACCATCTCCTCGTGGACCCGAAGCGCCGCCTCCAACACCATCTGGCCGTGAAGGCTGACGGCGGTTCTACGGCTTTGAGCGTCTTCTGCACATCGTTCTCCAGCTCTTGACTCTCGCCCCGGGTCAGCGGGCGGGCCGGTCAGCCTTGAACGGTCGGGCGGATGACGAGCTCGCCGATCTCGACGTCCCACGGCTGGTCGATGGCGAATTCGACGCTGCGAGCGACCGCATCGGGGTCGATGGAGATGTTTGCCATGCCTGACAGGATGCCTGCTAGGACGGACTCGTCGGTGATCGTCGATGCGAAGTCGGTTCGGACGTACCCGGGTGAGATGGCGGTCGTCTTGATGGTCCCGTCGGTCGACTCCTGGCGAAGGCCTTCGAGGATGGTGCGGACGGCGTTCTTCGTTCCCGCGTATACGGCCATCGTGGGCAGAATCTTGAGCCCGGCTGTCGAGACGATGGTGACGAAGTGCCCGTGCCCCTGTTTCTCGAAGACGGGGAGCGCTGCGTCGATGCCATGGAGCACTCCGCGAATGTTGACGTCGATCATCGCGTTCCACTCGGACGTCTTGCGGGAGCGCATCGGGGAGATGGGACCGATTCCAGCGTTGCTGACGAGGACATCGAGCCTGCCGTAGGTCTCGACTGCGACCGAGACGAGACGCTCGACGTCCTCGGGCTCGGTCACGTCCACGACGGTGGCGACGGCCCGCCCACCTTCCGACTCGATCTCCGAGACAAGGGTGTCGAGGCGCTCTCGACGGCGAGCGCCGAGCACGACAGCTGCTCCGGCGCGTGCCAGCCTCAGGGCGGTCGCCGCTCCGATTCCGCTGCTGGCCCCTGTGATTGCTACGACCTGTTGCATGAGATACCTTCTTTCCTGAACGGACAAACTGTCCACTTCAGTAAAGCGGACGTGTTGTCCGTTAGCAACCCGGGAGGTGCCGTGCGTCAGGACGCGAGCCGAAACCGTGCGGCGATCCTTGCCGCTGCCCGCGAGATCTTGAGCGGCTTCGACGACCTGAAGCTGTCGATGGTCGCCCAGAGAGCCGGCATCGGTCAGGCGACGCTGTATCGGCACTTCCCCACACAGGATGCGCTTCTCGCCGCCGTCTACGAGGCCGAGATCGGTGAGCTCGTCATCGCGGCCGATCAGCTCGTGAGGGAGAAGCCACCTCTCGAGGCACTCCGATCTTGGTTTGCCCGTCTGGCGGAGTACGTCCGCGTCAAGCGGGGCATCCTAAAGGTCGTGGAGACTTTCGTCTGGGAGGATATGTCCGCGTCGACCATGGGCAAGCTCGGCAGCGCCCTGGGTACATTGCTGAGCGCTGGTGCGTCATTGGAAGAGTTCCGACACGACATCGACCCTCGCGACGTCATCCTGCTGTCGTGGTTCATGTCCCACGTCACCGCTGAGGAGTGGGACGCGCGCGTCCCTCGGTTGCTCGACGTCCTCGTCGCGGGACTCCAGACCAAACCCGGCGAATAGCCCCGTCGTCATAGCTGCGACGGATTGCCGGCACCATCATCGAGACAGGCGCCGATTCCCATCGGCTCGCCCACAGTCGGGCGCGGGAGCCGACGTGGTCGTTGAGGGATCCCTCACCACGCATGGAGGATCTACTGGCTGTACGCTCCGAATTGCTCGGAAACTGTGGCGGGGTCAGGCTAGAGGTGGGATATGACGAGGATGATTCTCGATCGCTTCGCGCGATTCACTACTTCCAGCGTGTTCTCTACCCGATATTCATCATCGGCTTCGGGCTCGTCGGCGCTGCGGTGTGCTTCGACCCTGCCCTCGAGCGCGGAGGAATCTGGTGGTGGCTCACCCTTGCCGGACTCCTGATCAGCGCTGCCGGCGTCTGGTACCTGATCTACTTCCGACGACACTGGACCAACCGCGACGGCCGATGGTACGGAGATGAAGACCTCACCCCTCATGACCGTCGGCCTAAGCATCGTCGGCCTCGTCCTGATCGCCGTGGGCATCTGGCTTCGCATCCTGATGTTTTCCTAGAACGCTCACGCAATCTCGGGGTCGTTCGCAAGCCGATCCATATGCGGGTATGGCGCGCAAGAGGCGCCGGTTGCGACGGGACCGGCCTGCGCGATCGGGTCCAATACGCCGCGGACCTCAGTGTCAGTTCGACTTGAGCCGGTACTTGTATCCTCCCTTCGTCGTGCCCGGAACCTGCTCGAGCGCGCCTTGCGCGATCATCGCGCCAAGAGTGCGCCGCATTCGGCCCTCGCTCTGAATATTCGTGAGCTCGCGAGCTTCTCTGTTGGTGATCGTGTCGTGCTCCGATAGATAGCGGAGAACGATGGTGGACGGGCTATCCAGCGGTTCATGCTTGATGATGACGAGGACGCCGTTTTCCGTCTCGGTCACCTCAGGAGGGGTCAAGCGCATCGCCTTCATGGCCTCGAACGCAGTGATTAGGCCTTCACCTACGTTCTTGTTCGGCGCGTCGGCGAACTTATGCAACATGCGCTCGATCGTTTCGTTCCGAGAAAACCGCGCACCCGGCAGGTTCCGCGGTGTCACGTGTCCAGGGAGCAGCCCTGGGCTCTCTACCTCGACCCTGTCATCGAAGATGCGAACGTGAATGTTGTCAGCAATCGAATAATCACGATGGATTACGGCATTTGTGATGATCTCGTGAAGCGTCTCTGGCGGATAGGAGACGTCCTGCAAGTTCGTTCCCTTGACGGACTCAATCAACTCGGTGGTCTTGGCAACGCAGCCGTGGATCTGCTTGATGGCCGATCCCTCTATGTTCCACGTCTGGCCGCTAACCAGGTCCTCGCGTCGGCCAACCGGATCTCTGGATGCATAGCGATAGACCATGATCGATGCTTTGGGCAATACGATCTGCGGTTCATCAGCAAAGAGGACCACAGCGGCGACGGTCGGCCGGTTCTCAACAATGAGCAGTTGAGAGCGAAGCCATGGATCGGCCTCCGTAAACGTGAGCGCGTCGACCACAAACTCCGTTACTTGGAGTGAGTCGGTGACCATTTCGAGCGGCGCCTTGGTAGTCGCATCTTCGTGTGAGGAGATGCCTTTTTGGAGCTCGAGCGCGGCGGTCTGTTCGGCTGTTTCGACCCGTTTGACGCTGGCGGCGCCCCGGACATATGCGTCGCCCGAAGTCGTCCGACAGATCGCGCGAGTCTTTGCGACCGTGATACGGAGGAGGTTCCCCTCGAAACCATCCGCCGACAATGTCTCGTACTTAAACGTGTCCGAATCGGGAAATGGCCCGAGGAGTACGTGGACATGGTCGTTTGCATCCTCGGATCGGGCGAAGCCACGCCACTCAAACAAACCCTTGGATACTTCGTCGATACCAACGATGATTTCGCCGCCCGATGAGTTCCCAAAGGCGGAAACCAGCTTCTCGAGGCTCGCGGGCTTGATGGCAATCGACTTGAAATCGATGTAGTGGTCTTCGGTGCGCGCCAGGAGCGCGGAAGCTTCCTTGGCAGTGATTGTCAGGTGCTTCATGTCTCCGGTCCGATTGATCTCTTCGCCACATTGAACACCACCTGCGTTCCCTAGGCGTGCGAATTGATCCGCGCGCTCGGACAAGAAACTCAACGCCCACGCAGGCCCGTAAGCCGGTCCCTCAACGAACGTCCGATAGCGGATCGCTCAACGGAACACTGCGCGTGTTTTCCGTTGGACTCACCGCGCCCTACGTCCAATTCGGGGTGGGACATACGTCTGCGGGCCTTTAGGACGTCTAGATCAGAATACGTTCGTCAACTTGAGCCCTATTAGGACCGCGGCTGCCGCAAGGAGGGCCCAAAGGATACTACGGATCGGAACGGTCGCTCGCGACGGCCGGTCTCCCGGTCGGCTGCCTTGCGACGAGACCTGCCGAACGTGCAGGTAGAACATGGCGGCGCCGAAACAGCTGACCAAAACCGTGACGCCCCGTAATAGAAGCAAACCCATGCGGACTCCTTCGGAGGTACAGGGACTGGGTCAGTCGGAGAACGGTCCCTGTGATTATCTCTGCAAATTCGGCCGCCGTGGCGAGCCGTTCCGCGACCCGGTCCCGGGCCGCGCACGGTGGAGGATCCTCTGCGCAACGCACTCTGGCGGTGATGATCAAAATCAGGCGTTAGTTCGGGCTACTGCGTCGGTGCCGTTGGAAGAGGAGCATGTGCTCATGGAGTTGCCGGCCGAACGGGAACAAGACGATGCGGACTCAGATGGGGTGCCACCTCGGGGCAGCGGCAACGTCGACGTAGACGCATGGGTGTACGAGGATCCCGCCGGGTTTGATAGGTCGAGGAGTTTGCGTCGTCGGTTCTTCGGTCGACCGCGAGTGGAGTGGGCGGCGGCGTCGGCGGTGCTATACATCCTCTGGATCGCTATCGGTGTGGTCCGGTTAGTCGTCGATCCCAGTTCGCCGTGGTCGTGGGTGTGGTGCTTCTTGGGACTACTGCAGTTGTCGCTTATCGGGCCGGCCCTGTGGGTTGCCCTCCAAGACAGGAAGCACCATCGAGGGTTTTACCAGCAGGTATAGCTTCACCGAACCGTCTCGCGAAGCATCCGCCTGTGCGTGCCAGTGAGGGATCCGCTTACGGGGCGTTCGGATCGGGCTCGCTTTTGGACCAGTCTTTGTTCTCTGCGTCTGCCCCTTCAGCTGCGTGTGGGACGGCGTTCCAAAAAACACGAAGGTCTGTGCCGGTGTGAATCCAGGTCGGCTTTGCGGCCCGATCCAGGAATTTCTCGATTCGCTCGCCCACAGAGACAGTATGGCCTCGCGGCTGCTGGCGACGCGCCTGTTTGGCAGCTACCGCTGAAGGCGCGGTTTGGAATCCGCTTGCGGGCATCGGAGCCGCCTTTGCTGCTCTGGCATGCTCAGTGATATGGAGGGCACGCTGGGTTGTCTCGGGAACGGGTTCAAGAACGTCAGGAAGTAGACCCCCTCGTGCTGCCTTTGCGTCTGCGGTTTGAGATCACTGGGCTTCTGCTGCGGCGTCGGCCATCCTCTTATCGAAGCCGGTCTTCGGGTCGACTTCGCGGCCGGATATCCACCAGTTGACCGGGTCGGGCTCGAGGGCGTTGATGTAGACATCATCCGGGCCGACGGACGCTAGATGCTGCAAGTTGGCCACGATCGCTTCGAACAGTCGCAGCTTCATCTCGGTTGGCCGTTTGGTGAAGTAGAGCTGGATGAAGACGGAGTCGCCGCTGCGGGGGACGCCTGCGTAGACGGGATCCTGGATCATGTTCTCGGCGGGCTGGTCGTGGATCTGATGGAACCGGTCGTCCTCGGTGACCTTAAGCACCTCCCGCATCGCTTCATAGACGGCGTCCGAGACGGCCTTCTTGTGCTCGGGCGTTTTGCCCTCGCGCATCCAGATGTTGACGAACGGCATGAGATTCACTCCTAGACAGATGGACCGGGACCGGCTCAGCGTGCGGACATGCGTGCGTCGGTCCCGCTCGCGGGGTCGATTCGGCGCCCCTCGAGCCACCAGCCCTCGGGGGAGACCTCGGCGATGTTGATCATGAGATCGGTGCGAGCGAGTCCGGGCGCCTGCTCGAGGCGGTCGGCGATCGCCTGATAGAGCCGTTCCTTCACCACCGCGGGGCGGGAGTTGAAGAAGATTTGCACCATGCAGAACCGCTCCGTGCGAGGGATGTCGAAGTAGTTCGGGTCGAAGAGGAAGTGCTCCTCGTCGAGCTCGTGCACGACGGCGAAGAAGTCATCCTGCGGGGTGCGGAGGGTCTCGTTCATCGCCCGGTGGACGCCGTCGGTCAGCGCTCTCCGGTAGGCCGAGTCGGTTCCGGCCCGGAGCCAGATGTTGATGATGGGCATGGTGCCCCTTCGTTCGGATGGGGTCAGTACGAGGAATCGACCGGGGTGGGACCGGTCGCGGGGACGTCAAACGCGATCAGCAGGGCGGAGATCGTGACGTACTGCCCGACGAGGTGCGCGACGGCGTTGATCCCGGGCTCTCGGAGCAGTTCGATCGCCTCGGCGTAGAGCCCTGGATCGACTCGATGCGCAACGAGGAGCGCATCTGCGAGACGCCGGGCGACAGCCGCTTCCGCGGGTAGGTCGTCGCTGTCCTGCCTGGATAACACAGCGGTGATGGCCGCGTCTGTCGCGCCTGCCGCTCGCGCGCCGGCGATGTGTGCCTCGACCTCGAACGGCGCCTTCCACACCGCACCGACTGCAAGAGTCACGACCTGTCGGACCAGAGGTGACAACGTCTCTTCCTGCACTTGTGCTCGTGCCCAGTCCAGCAGCGCGCCACCCGGGCCTGGCCAGCGGAGGAACGCGTTGAACGGGCCGATGAAGCGACCGTCGTCAGTGCGAGCAGTGAACCCCGCATGACGCGCTTCGGGCACCTGCGTCGAGACCAGGCGATCCCAGACCGCGCGCTGCATCGCATCGAGATTCGCCTCGGCGAGCAGCTCCAACCGGCCACCGAGGGGGGCTTCCGTATCGTTCACGCCAACGACGTTATGCGATGGCGAACCGTGCCCAAAGCGCCAGATAAACATGCCTGGTATGATATTCAGTCATGGCCATGACGATAGATGGGTTACGCCTGCTGCAGGTCGTGGCGTTGCGTGGCTCGCTCTCGGCAGCGGCGGCCGACCTCGGTTACACACAATCCGGCGTGTCGCGTCAACTGGCCGTGCTCGAAAACGCGACCGGGCAGCGCCTGGTGGACCGAGGGGCGTTCGGTGCGCGACTGACCCCCGCAGGAAGACGACTCCTCCCACATGCGGATGCGGTCATCCAAGCCGTATCGGCGGCTGAACGGGCAGCCTTAGGCGAGACCTCTACGCCCGCCTACCGTCTCGGTCTGTTCATCAGCGCCGGCGCGACGCTGCTACCGAGGACTCTTCACGCACTGACAGACATCGGTTGGGACCGAACCCTCCGCACGATCGACGGCACCTCGCCGATGCTGATCCGTGCTGTGCTCAGCGGCCGCCTGGATGGTGCCGTCGTCGTCTCCCGTCCGCCGTTCCGATCCCTCGATGACGGCAGCGGACGACTCCACGAGCACGAGATCGGGGTCATGGAACTGCGGGTCGCTGTCTCGCAGTCGCATCCGCTCGGGCACCGCATGGACCTGCGCATCGCGGACCTCTCTGCAGCCGCCTGGGCAGACTCCGCCTCGCCGGGCAGCGACCCCGTGCTGGGCGTCTGGCCGGGACTCGACCACCGCGCCGAGATCCGCTACCGCACCACCGACTGGCTGACCAAGCTGCAGCTGGTCGCCCATGGGCTGGCAGTGACCACTGTGCCGCCGCTGCTCGCTGATGCGCTTCCCCGGAACACCCTGATGCTCGAAGTCACCGACGTCCCACCCGAGCTGCGATGGGTCCGCCTCGTCACCGCGGTCGACCGTCCCGCGCCCGACCCCCTCCCCAATCTGCTCGCGGACGCGTTCACGGCTCTCACGTCAGAGACGGACTAGCGAGACGGCACACGAACAGGACTCAGCGACGCCCCGTCTAAACCCACACGCCCAACCCGTTCGCTTGGCGTCCACCCCCACGCCACGCAGCTTCGTCATCCGGGTCGCGAATGCGCTCCGACGTCAGCCAGAGCCCGTGGCGGGTCACCCCAAGCGCCTGATCGTCAATCAGGCCGGTGAACCGAGTGACCTTACCGTCGACAGCAACGTGCACGGCCGCTGACGTTCCGTCGGGAAGGGCGGGGTCGTCCGCTTCCATCGGCCGATAGAACACCCACGCCCCGGTCGGCGCACGTCACGCTGCTTCCGCTGGGCATGTTGCTGTTCCAATGCCGCAGCGCGGCGTGCTGAGAGCCGGAGTTGGCGGGCGATGCGTGCACCATTGTGGCCTTCCGATCGCAGCTCATGGAAGCGGCGCTGCACCCACCGATAGGCCGTCGCGGATCCGACATCGGCTGCAACTGCCGACGAGGTAAGACTCGCGCCAGCATTGAAAGCCAGCCAGAACGCAGCCTCTCTCGACACGTCAACCCGTAGGTGGTGTCGATGATCGTGATCGACCAGGGCCTCCCAGGTAGTAACACGACTCGAGGTGAAACCCAGCGCGTTGGTCGCCGCGGCCGTCGTCAACCCGCTGCGGCGCATTTCGAGATAGCGATCGCGTAGGAAGCGGTATCCGACGTCCTTATCGATCCCCGCCATTCGGGTGGAGCCTTTCAGACCGTGGCCATGACCGATCGCAGCTAGAAACCGAGCGGCTGTTTGAGCAGAGAACTAAACCACCACAAGCAAACACCTCCAAAAGGGGCGTTGCATCGATCAATAGAATCCCGCGGGCTCTATCAGCTACGCCCCTTTGCAGTGTCGCCCGGGCCAGCCCCATCGCGTTGATCACGGATCGGAGACGGGTGCCGGGAGCCTGCTGTAGGAGTCGAAGCTGCGCAATGCTGTCCGCGCCCTCTTCACGTGCTCGGCGAACGAGGCGTTGTCATCGCCCTCCAGAGTCGCCTGGTAGGCGGTACGGAGGAGGTCGACGGCGACCGCCGCGATGATTTGCGCATCGGGTTCGCCCCGCGTTGTGAGCGCCGACTCGATCGTGGCGGCCGTCGTCGCCAATTTGGTACGGCTGCGTTCGCGCAACTCCGGGCTCGACTGGATCAGGGTCTGCCGTTTGCGCTGGGCCTGTCGGTCGCTTGTGATCACGGTGCCGGCGCGGACCAGGACGGTGATGATCTCTCCGACGAGGACGCCCGCATCCGCGTCCTTCGGTTGAATGTTGATCGCTTGCGCTACCGCTTCTCCGATCTCGTCAGTCTGCGGGAAGAGAACTTCTCGTTTGTCGGGGAAGTAGCGGAAGAAGGTACGACGGGTCAGCCCCGCCCGCTCCGCGATCGCGGTGACCGTAACGGCCTCGTAGCCGTGGGCCTCGAACAGTTCCGCGGCGGCGTTGCGAAGGCGCTTCTCCGCGTTGTTCGTCCATCTGGGCACTCCAACAGTCTATTCGATGATGACACTCTGTGCTATCGTCATGTCCCACAGTGTCATGGGTGAGGATCGGTAAGCATGGACGTTGAACGCATGGACGGGAGGACCGTGGCCGTGTTCGGAGGATCCTCCGGAGTTGGGCTCGCGGTTGCCAAGGGTATGGCCCGTCTCGGTGCCCGGACGATCGTGATCTCGCGGAGCGTGACGAACGGGCAGCGCGCCGTCGACACCATTCACACACACGGTCGTGGCAGCGGGCTCGTGGAGTCGATTGTGGGCGACCCGAGCACGAGGACCGGGGCGGAGCTGCTGGCGACCGCGTTGACGGAGCGCACGGATCGGCTCGACGCGCTCGTCAGCACGGCGGGGTCCATCGGCGAGACCGGCCGGACTGCGGCCGGTGTTCCGCGGGTGTTCGCCACGAACTACCTGGTCCACTTCCAGCTTCTGCGATCTGTCCTTCCGATGCTGGACCGCACGCCCGGAAGCCGCGCGCTGATGGTGGGTGTCGCCCCGGCGCTCGTCAAGCGCATCCGGAATGTTCGCCTCGACGGCGTTGACCCGAACGCTTCCGCGGCGGCGCTGATGACCCAGGCGGTCGCGTGGAAGCTCCTGCTCGCCCGGCATCTCGCCGACATCCGCCCTGAAGGTCCCACCGTCAACGTCTTCCATCCGGGGCTGATTCGATCGAACCTGCTCGCAACGCAGTCGCTGCCGCTTCGGCTTGTGGGGTCGATCTCGAATATGTTCGCCAAGGAACGCTGCACCGTCGTCGAGCACCTCGCGAGCAGCCGATCGCTGGCGGGGATCAGCGGCCGAATGGTCGATGACCACGGCCGCGAGGTTGCGCTGCCCGCGATTGTCACGGCCGAGAACGCGACTGCGGTGTGGACGACGAGCGAGAGGATGGCCCGCTGATGGCCCGACCAATACCCGAGAACCATGCGCTCTGGCTGCCGAAGAAGCGGCGATCGTTCGAGGTGGGATCTGCGCCGTACCCCACCCCCGGTCTGAATGAGATCGTCGTGCGCAACCGTGCCGTCGGGCTGAATCTGATCGATGGAATCCCCCGCCTCGCTTACCGGTTGGTCTTGCCGTGGCTCACCTTCCCGGCGGTGGTCGGACAGGATGTCGCCGGCGAGATCGAAGCCGTCGGCTCCGGCTCGCACGATCTGACGGTCGGCGATCGAGTGCTCGGTCACGCGCTCGGGACGGAAAAATCGATCAACCGAGCCAGTCAGGGCGGTTTCCAGGAGTACGTCATCCTCAAAGCACACATGGTCTCGAGGATTCCCGATTTCCTCTCGTTCGAGCGGGCCGCGGTCCTACCCCTGCAGCTCTCGACGGCAGCTTCCGGAATGTTCCAGGCCAACGGCCTGGCCCTGGTGCTGCCCACCGCCGACCCCATCGACCGTGACGAGACCGTGCTTGTCTGGGGTGGATCGACCGGAGTCGGCAGCAACGCGATCCAGCTGGCCCGCAACGCGGGATACCGTGTCGTCGCCACCGCCTCACCGCGCAACTTCGAATACCTCCAGACGCTCGGTGCCGATGAAGTCGTCGACCGCAACAGCCCCACGGCGGTGAAGGAGCTCGTCACTGCGATCGGGGACCGTTTCCTGGCCGGATCGGTCGCGATCGGCAATGGGTCGCTCCCGAAGGTGATGAAAGTCGCCGCTCGGGTGGCGGGTAGCAGGCGCGTGTCATCATCCGCTCCGGCGATCCTGACCCATCTCTCCGCATGGCGAGTACCCCGAGGAGTCTGCGTCAGCGGAATCTGGGGCGGTTCCCTCAAAGACAACGAGGTGGGCCCAGCCATCTACAACGACTTCCTTCCTGCCGCGCTCGGCACCGGCGCCTACCAGGCCCAACCCCCGGCGGAAGTCGTCGGAAGCGGACTGCGGGCCATTCCCGCCGGACTCGAACGACTACGTCACGGCGTCTCGGCCAAGAAGCTGGTTATCACGCTCTAAGCCCGCGGCGCAGCCAGAAGGCGTTCAGGCTGCGGCGCTGCCTCTTGGTGACGGGAATCTACTGAGGACGGTCGAGGAGCTAACGGGTTTGCTTGATTGAATCATCAGATGGATGAGCTACCGGTCTTCGAGTTCGCCTCCCAGGGGCAGTTGCGCGAGAAGCTGGTCGCCGCGATCGTGGCCGGCGAGAAGACTGCGACCAGTTCCCTCGCCGTGGCATATGCCTCGGCCGGGGAGCCTCTCCCTCAGGTCGGTCAACGCGGGACGGTCATCGACTCAGCGGGAACGAGGCGTGCCGTGATTGAAACGACCGCGGTCGAGGTGTCACCCCTGAGCGAAGTCCCTTTGGCGCACGCGGTGGCGGAAGGTGAAGGGTACGCGGATGTCGCCGCCTGGCGGGCCGCACACACCAAGTTCTGGAGCTCCCGTACCCCGCACGGGGAGCTCGGTCCGAACTTTCGGCTCGACGACTCAACGCTGATCGTCCTCGAGCGATTCACCGTCGTCCTTGAGGCCCGCTGAGGGATCCCGTCGTGGGACGGGCGGCCTTCGACCGCGTGTCAAGGTAAGGTTCGGCGTGCAAGACGATCCACCGTCTACACCGCAAGGCCTCGACGCATTAGCGACGTTTCTCCTCTTGGTTTGTCGAGGCCTTCTCCTCTGGCTCCTCATCCCGGTCACATTCGTCGTCTGGTTGACCTGGCTCGGTCCTCATTACCGGGTCGGGCTCGGGGCGACGCTCGGATGGGCGGACTGGAACATGGTGGTCATGCTGTCGCGGCTTCTCATCCCGAGGGAGGCGCGAGGGCCCGCGCTCGCTCGGTTAGTACCCGCACGGGACATTCGCGGGACGCTCCACCGGATTGATCTGCTCGCGCTCTGGTGAGCCACCGATCGAGATAGGCTCGCCGCTGCTCCCTCGATAGCCAGCCCGTCATCGGACGTCCGGTACGTACTGCTAGCCGATTTCGGTGGATCTCCGTTTGACCAGGAAAGCGGGTACCCGTTCGATGCCCGAGGCGGCATCCTTCCCTTCGATGGCCGAGAGCAGCCTCGTCGCCGCGATATGCCCGAGCTCGGCGAGGTTCAGGTCGATGGTCGTGAGTGGCGGGCGGGATGCTTCAGCCATCGGCAGCCAGTTGTCGACGCCAACGATCCCAACGTCTTCGGGAACGGCTACGCCGCCTTCTCTCAGCCCGTCCGCGACACCGCGCGCTATTTGATCGCTGGCGCAGAACACTCCGTTGAATCTCTCTCCACTCCTCATCAGCCTTTGTGCGGCCTCTCGACCCCACGCCTCGCTCCACTCGCCATGCAGCGGCTCCCCGAGGACCAAACTCAGTCCCGCCGCAGCAAGAGCAGTGGCAGCACCACGGGAACGATTCTGAGTCGCCGCGTGCCGAGGAGGGCCAGACACGTGCGCTATCCGCGACCGCCCGGTTTCGACCAAGTGATTGACGGCCATCTCGGCGCCCTTCTCGTCATCGTGCAGGACGGAGAGGTCCTCCATACTGTCGGATTGGCAGAGGGCGTAGACCACGGGGATAGGAAAGTCCTGCCCCAGCGAGGGGCGGACGTTGCTGGAGCGGCCCGTGATGATGATCCCGTCGACTCTCCTAGCCATCAGAACCCGCAGGTAATGCTGCTCCCGGATGGCGTCGCCTCTGCTCTCACACAGCAGCATGGACATCTGCCCCGCACCGAGGGCGTCTTCGGCACCGGTCAGCAGCGGAATCGTGAACCGGCCGACACTGTCGGTCGTCAGCACGCCCACCGTGTAGGTGCGGCCCGACAGCAGACTGCGGGCGAGCAGGTTAGGAGCAAACCCCAGCTTCTCGGCAGACGCGAGAACGCGTTGCCGGGTTTCGCTCTTGAGCTGACCGCGTCCGTTCAATGCCTTCGACACGGTGCCCGGTGATACGCCGGCGTGTTCCGCCACGTCTGCGACGGTGACGACGCCGCGCGCCTTGCGCTGAGCCATGATCTTCCCCTTCGTAAGCCTGTGTGGCTCAATATGGCACGAACCTAGCAGATCCGGAAATGTTTCTGAAACCGTTTGCGGGAAATCCGGATCAGAGCGAGTTGACAACCGACACTACGCTGCCTATTGTCAAGGAAACCCTTATCCGTGTCGGAAACATGCGAGCATTTTCTTGCACCTTCGTCCCGACACGGCACCCGCAGTCATTTCAAAGGAGAAACCATGGCCCCCCTCACACTGGCGAAGGGACGTCGGCGCGCCGTCCTCGGCTTGGCGGCCACAGCCGCGGCATCAGCACTGCTGCTCGCCGGCTGTTCGGCTGACACATCCTCATCGAGCAGCGGCAAACCCGACGACGGAACCAAGCTCACCATGTGGGCACGCCCGGACAACGGGCCGACCGCTCAGCTGCTGGTCGATGAGTACAACAAGACGCACAAGAACGTCGTCAAGCTGACCCTCGTTCCCAGCGCCAGCTTCCAGGCCAAGGTCGGCGCTGCAGCCGGATCCGGCGGCTTGCCCGACATCCTCGGCGCCGACGTCGTCTACTCACCCAACTACGTCAAGCAAGGTCTCTATAAGGACATCACCTCAGCGGTGAAGGGGCTGCCGTACTATGACAGCCTCTCGCACGCTCACACCGACGCCACCACCCTGGACGGCAAGATCTACGGCACGCCGCTGGTCGTGGACTCCTCCCTCATCATCTACAACAAGGACCTGTTCACCAAGGCTGGTCTGGACCCCGAGCAGGGTCCGAGCTCGTTCGATGAGATCTACACCGATGCGAAGGCGATCCGCGACAAGGTCGGCGGTGACACCTACGGCTTCTACTTCGGCGGCAACTGCGCCGGCTGCAACGCGTACACGATGTTCCCATACGCCGTCGCGGCAGGTTCACCGCCGTTCACCGATGACGGCAAGAAGGGCGACTTCGACTCGAAGGCGATGACGGCGACCCTGGATCTGTACAAGAAGATGTACGACGAGGGCATCATCCCGGCCAGCGCCAAGGAAGAGGACGGATCCAGCTGGACCACCGCCTTCAACGCCGGCCAGATCGGCATCCTGCCCGTTGGCACCTTCGACTTCGGCAATCTCGCCAAGGCGAACTTCGATTGGGGAGTCGCAGGCTTGCCCGCTCCGGATGGCGGCAAGACGGCGACCTTCGTCGGCGGCGACGTCGCCGGAATCACTAAGGACTCCAAGCACTACGCCCAGGCCCTCGACTTCCTGAAGTGGACGCTGGGCAAGGATGCTCAGGTGAACGTGCTGGCCAAGAGCGGCAACCTTCCATCCCGCGTCGACCTGGCCGACAACGAGTACAGCTCGAAGGACCCCCGGATCGTCCAGACGATCAAGGGCCTCGCCACCGGTTACACGCCCTCCTCGATCGCTTACGGAGCAGTGATCAACGCACCCACCGGCCCGTGGTCGACGCTGGTTCGCGACTACGTGTTCAATGGCAAGACCGACGCGGTTGCCGCCGGCCAGAAGGCCATCCAAGCCGGCATCGACCAGGCCAAGTAGCCGGCTCATCGAAGACCAGGTGCGAGCGCGACTCCTGCGCTCGCACCCGGTCTGGCGCACTCAGAAAGCTCTGACATGACAACGACCCCGACCGTGCGCGACGCAGGAACACCGGCTCGCACTCTCGACCGACGCACCCCCCGTCGGTCCTCCCTCACCGCCCGGCCGGCGGTCGGCCTTCTCTTCGTGGCGCCTCTCGCGATCATCGTCGCGATCCTGTTCCTGGTCCCGCTCGGCGTGCTGCTGTTCATGTCCACCCAGAACTGGCCACTTCTCGGCGGGCCCACCCCGAACGGGCTGGGAAACTACGCCGAGATCCCCTCCAACGCACTCTTCGTCGGAGCGATCACCTTCACTCTGATCTACACGATTCTGACCACCATCCTCATCTTCGGGATCTCCTTCGTGCTGGTCGCCGTGTCGAACTCGAGCCGGCGCGGGGCGAAGTTCTACCGCACCACCTTTTTCCTGCCCTACGTGGTCGGCACAGCATCGGCGGCCCTGATCTGGCTGGCCGCCGTGAACGACCGCAACGGCGTCGCCAACTTCCTCCTGGAACGACTCGGGTTCACAGACGGACCGTGGGGCTTCCTGAACACCGGCGGGCAGGCCCTCTTTACCACGCTGACCCTGGTGGTGTGGAAGTTCATCGGGTTCCAGGTGATCGTGCTCCTGGTCGGCCTGCAGGCCATACCGAACGAACTCTACGAGGCGGCGCGGATGGACGGAGCAACGACGATGCAACGCCTTCGCTACATCACGCTGCCGTACCTTCGTCCCACGCTCGCCCTTCTGCTGATCCTCTCGATCACCGGCTCGCTGCTGGCCTTCGACCAGTTCCAGGTGCTCACCCACGGCGGCCCGGACAACAGCACCATCACGCTGGTGCTGGCCATCTACAACACCGCGTTCGCGCAGTTCGACCTGGGCAAGGCGGCCGCCCTGTCCGTCGTCCTGCTCCTCGCGCTGGTGCTGCTGAACGGTGTGCAACTCTTCCTGCTCCGAGACAAGGACGACCGATGACCGTCATCACGCGAACACCGGGCGGCACCCGGCACAAGACAGGTGCGGCCCGCGTGCGGTCCGCCGCAGCCGGCACCGGCTACCACCTCTTCAGCGGAGTTCTGGCAGCGATCTTCCTGCTGCCGATCCTCTGGGCCGTGCTCAACTCGGTCAAGCCCGCCGCGGAGGCCAACAGCAACCCCCCGACGTTGTTTCCGCACAGCTTCTCACTCGAGAACTACCAGAAACTCGCCACCTACGGCGCGGGCCTCGGAACCTACCTGTGGAACAGCATCGCCCTCTCGGTGCTCGTCGTGGTCGGCACGGTCATCATCACGGTGCTCGCCGGCTACGGTTTCGCGCGGTTCCAGTTCCGCGGCAAGAGCCTCCTCTTCGGCACGACACTGCTGATCCTCATGGTGCCCTACGCGACCATCCTCATCCCCTTGTTCATCGTCCTCGGACGACTCGGGCTGACCAACAGCGTCTTCGGTCTGGCTCTCGTCCTGATCATGTTCCAGCTGCCGTTCGGGGTCTTCCTCATGCGCAACAGCTTCGAGTCGATTCCCCGGGAGCTCGAGGAGGCGGCACTGGTCGACGGATGCGGTCCGTTCGGCGCTTTGCGGTACGTGTCCTTGCGTCTCGTGATGCCGGGGGTGGTGACGGTTGCGCTGTTCTCTTTCATCGCATCCTGGAACGAGTTTCTCGGCCCGCTCATCTTCCTCAGCGACGGCTCCCAGTACACGTTGCCGATCATGCTGGTGAACCTCAGCATCGGCCAGTACGGAGCGGTGGACTACGGCGCCATCCAGGCCGGCGTCGTCATCACGATCGTGCCGGTACTGCTGCTCTACCTCTTCCTGCAGCGCTTCTACGTCTCCGGTCTCGTCAACGGTGCGCTCCGCGGCTGACCCTCCCGCATACCCCATCTTCGAAACGCTTCAGCTTCTGCCTCGCCCAAGGAGTACCACCATGCACTCAGCACGTCCCATCGCCCCCGTCATCCCCGTCAACCAGCGCAACATCGCCTTCCGCCCCATCGGCCTCGACGCTGCTCGCATCGTCGACGGACCGTGGGCGCAATGGCAGCACGACAACCGCAAGGTCACCATGGCGCACTCCTTCGAGTGGCTGGAACGCGACGGAACGATCGACAACCTTCGTCGGCTCGACCCCCAGGCCGGCGACGACAGGCCGCGGCGAGGACTGTGGTTCACTGACTCCGACCTCTACAAGGCGTTGGAAGCGGTGGCGTGGGACAGTGCGCTCGAACAGTCCAATGAGCGCGACGCACTCATCGCGGACCTCGCCGGCATCATCGGGAGGGCGCAGCAGCCAGACGGCTACGTCAACTCCTTCGTGCAGGCAGGTCTCGACGTGCGTTGGGACAACCTGGTGAAGAGCCACGAGTTGTACTGCATGGGCCACCTCATCCAGGCAGGAATCGCCGACCGCCGCGCCACCGGCCGCTCCGAGCTGTTCACCATCGCGATCAAGGCGGCCGACGTCATCGTCGAGGACTTCGGCGGCCTCCGGCGTGACGACACCGACGGCCACGAGGAGATCGAGATGGCACTCGTGGAGCTCTACCGCGAGACCGGTGAACGCAAGTACCTCGAGATGGCAGAACAGTTCGTCGACGTCCGCGGGCACGGGGTGCTGGACGCCAGCCTGCACTTCGACAGCGCCTACTACCAAGACGCGATCCCGGTGCGCGATGAGACGACCGTCACCGGACACGCCGTTCGAGCCATCTACCTCCTCGCCGGAGTGGTCGACCTCTACCTGGAGACCGGCGAGAAAGCCTTGCTCGACGCCGCGCTCGAGCAGTGGTCCTCGATGACTGCCACAAAGACTTACCTCACTGGCGCCGTCGGTTCACGGTTCGCCGGAGAGGCCTTCGGCGACAGCTACGAACTGCCACCCGACCTCGCCTACGGCGAAACCTGCGCCACCATCGGCAACATGATGCTCAGTTGGCGTCTCCTGCTCGCCACCGGGCAATCCCGGTTCGCCGATGCGTTCGAGCGCGGGCTCTACAACCTCTTCGCAGCCTCGACCTCGATCGAGCGCACCGCCTTCTTCTACAACAACCCCGCGCAGCGCCGAGCTCCTTATCCGGCTGCCCCTACCGACACGCGCCCGCTCCGGGCGGATGCCCCCGGCACCCGACCGACGTGGTTCGAGTGCGCCTGCTGCCCACCCAACATCATGCGCACGATCGCCACCCTGCCCGCCTACCTCGCCAGCAACGACGATTCCGGTGTCCAGCTGCACCAGTTCGTTGCGGCCGACCTCGTCTTCGAGCTCGGCGCAGGCGCGGTGAGCCTCTCCGTCCAAACCCAATACCCTCTTGATGGACGCGTTGCCATCACCGTCACCGAAGCGCCCGATAACCCGTTTACCCTCTCCGTACGCCGACCCGACTGGGCGGATGCTCTCGGCGTGGCCATCAACGGCGGCAGCGTCGATGTCGATGCGACGGACGCGGGCTACGTCCCCATCACCCGCACGTGGGAGGCGGGAGACGTCCTCGTCATCGACATTCCGATGCACCCGAGGTTGACCGTTGCGCATCCCGCGGTGGACGCCGTGCGCGGCACCGTCGCCATCGAGCGCGGACCCGTCGTGTACGCCTTCGAGAGCGTCGACCAGGCTGACGACGTAGACCTCAACCGGGTGGAGCTGCTGGCTGAGCGCCCCCTCGCGGAAAGGCTCGGCGACGTCGAGGGACAAGAAACCGTCCTCATCACGGCCGCCGGATACCTTCGCGACGACACGTCTTGGACGGGTACCGGCTGGCATTCCCGAGCGGATGCACCGCCCGTGGATGGACGCCCCGTCGAGCTGGTCGCCATCCCCTACAGCCTGTGGGCCAACCGGGGACCCTCCGTGATGCGGATCTTCGTACCCGAACACCGATAGGTTCGACATCCTCAGCCGGCCGAGAAGTGCTGGGTCGCTCGCCAGGCAGGGTGTGTCGAGTCGCGGATCACGAGCGTGGGCTGAATCGAAATCGACGCCGCCGAGCCGGTCGAGATCACCTCGACGAGCTGATCCACTGCAAGCGAGCCCAACCGGGTGAAGTCTTGAGCAACCGTGGTCAGCGCAGGAGCGAAAAAGGCGCTCTCCGGGATGTCATCGAATCCGACGACGCTGACCCGGCCCGGAACGGACACCCGCTCCCTGCGCAGCGCGGCGAGTGCACCTAACGCCATCTGATCATTCCCGCACACCAGGGCGGTCGCTCTGCTGTCACGGTGCGCCGCGGCGGCGCTTCCCGATCCGGCCGACCAGTCCCCGCGCAGCACATCCAACTCCGGAACGCCGGCCAGCCGACACTGCAGAGCGAACGCGTCCGCGCGCAGCCGAGCTTCGATGTGAGAGAGCGGTCCGGCCAGATGCTGAATGTACCGGTGGCCCAAGCCCACCAGATGCCCGAAGGCAGCACGGATACCGGCCGCCTGGTCGATGTACACAGCCGGACGGGTCGAAACGCCCGGCCACAATCGGAGGATCGGAACGGCAGTGGGGAAATCGGCGACCGCCTGATTCGCCGCTACGCTCGAGGCGACCACAATCACGCCCGCCACGGCCTGGTCCAGGAGAGCTTGGAGCGCGGCTCGGGCGGAGTCCGCGGAATCCAGGGCCCGGGTTTCCAGGGTCCGAAACCCCACCTCCGCCGCCGCAACCTCCAGGGCGTGAACGACACTGGTGGGTCCGTAGTCGGCGACGGTCGGAGCGAGCACCCCGATCGCATTCTGTCGACGGGAAGCCAACGTCTTGGCCGCCACGTTGGGACGATACCCGAGCTCGGTGATGGCGGTAATGACGCGAACGCGAGTGCTCTCGCGCACCCCTGCGGCATGGTTTATGACGCGTGAAACCGTCTGATGGGAAACGCCGGCTCGCGCTCCCACATCTGCCAGGGTCGGCGCCCGCGGAAAGGTCGTGAGGGCGGTCGCCGCTTCACGTGAGGGATGCGCCAGATCGCGCTCGGGTGCTGACATCCAATCTCCATCCGGAAACCTTTCCGGGCTGCTCAGAAGCTGTGTGCGTTGTGTTCAAGGGACTCGGTTGACGTAGGACGTTGATCCAGTCTAGATTGCAGAAACGCATTTCCGAGCGCGACGCAGCGCCGCGGACGTATCAGAGGGACTTCAATGTCGAGCACT
Organism: Orlajensenia flava; assembly: GCF_004801905.1. Lineage (GTDB taxonomy): Bacteria > Actinomycetota > Actinomycetes > Actinomycetales > Microbacteriaceae > Orlajensenia > Orlajensenia flava. The sequence goes on from NZ_SSSN01000007.1 coordinate 284,018, forward strand.
CCCAGCAGGAACCGGTTCCGTATCTCAGCGCTCACCTTGGCGATAGTGGCCGCTATCGGCAGCTTGGCGGGAGGCGCGGCGCCCGCCTCAGCTGCGACACAGACGTTTACCGCCGGCAACGCCCAGACGGCGCTGACCGCCTTCCTCGGCAGTTACTACAACGCCAGCAACGGACTCTTCTACAGCTCGCAAAGCGACCACCTCCCCCTCGATCTGTGGACATCCGCCTACATCCGTCAAGGTCTCTGCGCAGCCAACGACAACACCGGCGGCGCATACCGTCAGCAGATCAGCGACAGCTACTACGGCTTCGAAAACTACTTCAAGAAGCCGTTCAGCTGGACGGAAACGATCGATGGCACCACCCAGACCACCACCGATCCGTACTGGTGGGGCAACGGCGTTCACGACGCCAACGACGACTTCCTCTGGAACGTCAACGCTGCGATCTGCGCGTACGAGGCCACCGGCGATTCACACATGCTCCAAGAAGCCGAGCGTAATACCCGGTGGCTCCTGGAGACTCAGCTCGACAACACGGCCGGATTCGGTGACGGCGGCGTGTGGCGCACCTGGAGCCAACACGACTACAAGGACATCTCCACCGGCGGGCAGGTGCCCTACATCGCCATGGCGCTGGCCAAGTACTTCCCGACCAGGACCATCTACAACGCCGCGCTCGGCGGCAGTTTCACGTACGCGCAATACGCCCAGAAAACCTACGACTGGATCAAGCTATGGATCCAGCCTGACGGCAGCATCCTCAACGGAACCGACGGCACCCAAACCGGATACTTCGACAAGAACCACTACATGATGAACGTCGGCCTCATCGCCGACAGCGCCGCCGCGATGTTCCAAGCCACCGGCGACACCAGCTACATCAGCGACGTCGTACGCGTCACCGACTGGGCACGCAACCGCTTCACCATCCCGTACAACGGCGCCCAGATTCTCTGGCCCCAGTGGACCACCTCCAACGGAGGCGCCCACTACGACCAATGGGTGGACGGCGACTCGGGGCAGAACACCGTCGCAAAGGGCATCATGTCGCGCGGCATCATCAACTGGATGCAGGCCACCGGGCAGAGACAATACCTGCAATGGATGCTCGACAACGCGAACACAGCGTGGGCGAACCGTCACCTCTCTGACAACCTGCTCTACACCAACTGGCATGTGCCCAACACACTGCCCGCCAACGGCCTCTCATCAGGGAACTACACCGGCGTGGACATCATGGAGAGGTTGATCAAAGCGCAAACCAATCCCGGAGTGCTCAACGCCGGCTTCGACTCGAACAACGCCAGCACCACAACGCCGCTGGCCTGGACGAACTACAACTTCGGCAACGCCGCGAACGACGGCGCATCATTCACCGAGCAGAAGGCTGCACCGAACAACGCACACAGCGGCAACTTCACGCTCACTCAGTACAAGTCGACGGCCTACCAGAGCTATGAGTACCAGACTGCAAAGGTTCCCAACGGCACCTACAACCTGACCGCCTGGATCCGCAGCAGCGGCGGCCAAACCTCCACCTACATGGACGTCAAGGACTACGGTGGCACCGCCAGAACCGTCACCATTCCCGCGTCCGGTTCCTGGACACAGATCTCGATCCCCAACGTCGCGGTCACGAACCGACAGGCGACAATCGGGTTCTACTCCAACAGCCCAGCCGCGAAATGGATCAACGTCGACGACGTCCAACTCAGCCCGGCCGCGGTGACGAACCCGACGTTCACTGCACGCAACTTCTCCTTCGAAGACAACAGCGCAGCAACCCAAACGCCAACGAACTGGTCCACGAACGACTTCGGCACCACCGCCAACGCGACCGCGGACTTCACCGAATCAAAATCAGCGCCATCGAACGCGCGCACCGGTTCGTACATGCTCACCCACTACAAGAACACCGCCTACCGGGTCTACACATCGCAGACCATCACCGGCCTCACCAACGGCACGTACAACCTCGCCGCCTGGATCCGCACCGCCGGCGGCCAAACCGCCGCCTACATGAATATCAAGGACTTCGGCAACGGGACTGACCTCACCACCGACATGCGGTCAGCGGCATCCGGTACTTTGACCCTCGTAACCATCGCCAACGTCCCCGTCACCAATGGCCAAGCCACCATCGGCTTCTACTCAGACGCCGGAGCCGGCCAGTGGGTCAACATCGACGACATCAACCTCGCCCGCCACTAGTAAGCGGTAAACGCGGCCTCGTTATCGCTGAGCAATGCTTCAACTGTGCGAGGCACGTGGCCGGTGGTGCGCTGCACGTCGTCTGAGACCCAGTCGGAGTCCCCCTGAGCGAAAAGCGCTAGCGCTTACGCATTCATTCCGGCCACGCCGGCGGACATCCCGAAGCCGACGAACTGCTCGGTCTGCTCGGCCACCGTCATCGGCCGATACTCGATGCGGCGCCCAAGGACGGCAGCTGAGCAAAGCATCCACCCTGGCTACTCGCCTGACGGGTCGGCGGATGCCGCTGACCGCGCGCGCCGACTCAGCGGTGCTCGCCGCGCTCGACGAGTACGGCCGGCTCAGTCAGGCCGATCTCGGCCGCCGACTGGGTCTGGACCGCAACGACATCAATGCCGTCGTCAATCGGCTGCAGGCCGGACGCTACGTGAAACGCGTCCCGGATGCAGACCGCCGTCGCAACAAGATCGGGGTCACTTCGCTCGGCCAAGCGCACCGAGTCGACCTGCTCACTCGGGCTAGTCTCGCGCAGGACGATCCGCTGAAGGCCTTATTAGCGGCCGAACGACGACAACTCCACGCTCTGCTCGAGAAGATCCTGACGGCTCACGCACAGCAATCGGCCTGAAACCCGACGTCTCTACAATCGCGTCATGACAACTGCTGCGCTAGGACCGAGCAGTGGCGGAATCTGTTCTCCTCGCCGAAGCGGGCGCCATCTCACTGATGGGACCGATCTTCGTTGCAGTCACGATCAACCCGAGTTGTTACGCACAACGCGACCTGAAGTCTTGCCTCGCGCTTACGGGCGCTGAAGATGCGGATTGATCGACAGGCCCGGGCCGGCCGCCCTCTACTCGAACGACTGCTGCTCTTCCGGCGGCGATTGCCCCCGCCCGACCTCCTTCTTCAGCTGTTGCAACCCAGACGCGAGCGAGGCGTCGAGCGCCTGCTGCAGCTGGTGCTGATTGGTCACGACGACGTCGCCGGACGATGACTCCTCCGTGCGCACGAGCGTGCCGCGCTCCGTCGGCTCGAACGTCTATACATGCCTTCCCGTTATGCCCTGAGTAGTCCCGGACCAAGCGACGCTCCGCTCCCGAACTATCTCCCTGACTGTCGACGGTATGTCGGACAGCCCCTCGGTGCTCCAGGTGAATGTCGCTCCCAACCGCCCGGAAATAGACCCGTCGACCTGCACCCAGGAGTTGGAGCCATAGACCGCGCCCGAGCGAGTGGTCCGAGAACGACGAGGGCACCCAACGCGACGGGTACTTTCGTCGCTGGCGGCTCCGGCGATGTACGCACCGTTAGTGCTAGTAGGCGATCGAGAAGCGGGCGCGGCGGTGCCTGGGAGATTCGATCTCGTTCATGACGGCGTCGGCCAGGTCAGCGCCGGAGATCTCCGAGTTGCCTTCCGAGTCGGTGAGCAGTACATCGCTGCCGATGCGGTAAGTCCCGGTTGCGGCGCCCGGTGCCCATGAGCCGAATCCTGCGGCGGGACTGACGTAGAACCAGTCCAGCGCCTGATCCGATTCCCGTAGGTCCCCCAACACGGCACCCATCTCCCGCGCCTCGGCTTTGAACTCCGCCGGCACGTGTTCGGTGTCCTGCACCACGGGGCCGTTCTCGCTGATGCGGAGCGTGCCGGCACCGCCGATCACCCCGAAGCGCACCCCTTCAGCGCGAGCTCGCTCCGCCAGGTCGGCCAGCAGCTGCCGAGTCTGTCCGGCCAACGGACCGCGTGGTGAAAGCGCGGATATCAACACGTCCGTGTCGAGGGCTGCACGAGGCAGTTGTCCTCCGTCGAGTAGATCGAAGGCTATGAACTTCGCGCCCGCGGGAGGGGAGGAGGGTGTTCGGCGGCTGTACGAGGTCACGCGATGACCGCGGGCGACCGCGGCGGCAACGAGATGGCTGCCAGCGTATCCCGTTCCTCCGATGATGGTGATGCGAGCCATGTGCGTTCTTCTTTCTGCTCGGTTCGGTGAGGTGAGGGTGTTGCTTCAGGGATGCACGGTGATGAGGCGGCGGTTGAGGAAATCGCGGATCAGCGCAGCCACTTCGGGGGCAGCGCTCTCCAGGAGGAAGTGGCCGCCCGGAAGCAGGTGGATCTCCGGCTCGATAGCGTCTGCCGCAAAGGCTCGCGCACCGTCGGGGCCGAAGATTTGGTCTCCCTCACCCCAGACGACGAGGGTCGGTACGGCGCTCTCACGGAGGTACGTGTGGACCTCCGGGTACAGCGGAACATTGTTGCGGTAGTCGCGAAAGAGCGCGAGCTGGATCTGGTCGACCCCAGGGCGTGCGAGCCGATCGACGGCGTGGTGCCACGCATCCGGCGACAGCAACGTGGGATTCGGCGTGCCGGTCAGGTACTGCCAGCGCACGTCGTCCAAGGTGAAGGCGCCGCGGACGTCTTCCTCATGCTCCGCCGATGGGTCCGCTCCGTACGCCATCGCGCGGCGCGTCCACGCGCTGTCGAAGAACCCTGCCTCATAGGCGTTGCCGTTCTGACTGACGATCGTTTCGATTACTCCCGGGTCAGTCAGGGCGAGCCGCCATCCGATCGGCGCGCCATAGTCCTGGACGTAGATGGAGTATGACTCGACATGTAGCTGTCGGAGCAACTTCGCTGTCACCTCGGCCAAGGAATCGAACGTGTAGCTGAACTGCTTCACCGAGGGAGCAGCGGAATAGCCGAAGCCGAGCAGATCCGGCGCGATCAGGTGGAAGTCGTCCGCTAGCAGTGGAATCAGATCCCTGAACATGTGCGAGCTCGACGGAAAGCCGTGCAGAAGCACCAGCGTAGGTCGCTGCGGGTCACCCGCCTCCCGGTAGAAGACCTCGAGCCCGTCGACGGTCATCGTTTGGTATCGCACCGCACGCATGATCTAACTCCTCAGATCGCTTGATGTGGTTAGGTGCTGCGACAGTAGTCCCGGCATGTCTAACTTGTCAAACGGCGCAGTAGGGTTAGGTGATGAATGAGTGGAATGACGACGATCTATTGCTGGAGGTGCTGAACTCCACACCGATCTACGCGGGGGAGCAGCGGGACCAGCTCAGTGGCCAGATCGGCCAGCTGTGGCTCGTGGCGCACGGAATGGAGGACTCGCTCGAGGAGCAGGGGTACCTCATCGCCGCTCGGGGGGCGCTCCAAGATGCAGTACGCTCAGCGGCTACGCCTGTAGGGATCGATCAGTGGCTCCGCGACATCGCGGCCGTGCCGACCTTCGAGCAGGGTGAACTGCGCTGGAGTCGAACCTTTCCGCCGGGACGAAGCGGAGCGAGCCGCGTCGTGCTGGCGTGGGCGCAGGCGCAGCGGGAGCATCCCGGCCGTATTCGAGCCTGCGCGAACATCGCCTGCCGCCGGTTCCTGTTCGACCGCAGCCGGTCGAACCAAGCGAAGTGGTGCTCGATGGCCACGTGCGGTAATCGCGCAAAGGCCCGACGGCACTACGACCGCCTACGGGCGGAGGCCTAATTCCGGTCTTCGGTCTCAGCCAGTCAACCAGGCGGCGGTACTAGCGATCCAATAGCGGACGCGTCGCGGTAAAGCGGTCCACACGTTCTCGGTGACACCCTGCTCGTCTTCCAACCCAGCGCCAGGCGGAGACCGCGCGCTCCCTACGTCGCTGCGATGCCTGGTCGGCTGTGCTTGCGGAGTAGGACCTCAAAGTCACTTGAGGTCCTAGCGTCCGGGTCACGGAGAGCAACCTAGTCCGTGTTGATCAAGTCGCTTTTGATCCAGATCAGGGTGGTCGCGAGGCTGCTGGCGGAGTGGACGGGCTGCTAACGTCCGCCGCAACGCTTGCGCGTTGTCGTCTCCTCGAGCACCGCTGCGGTGCCGTCAGACTGCGCAGTGCCGGCGTGCGTACTGCGCCGGTTCAGCGACCAGCTTCCGAAGACAGACCTCGTTTGCGGACGGTGTCCGGGTGGGTGTCGACGCCCGGCCCACGTTCAGGCTGGTGCGTTCAGACCAGGATATGTCGGCTGGGCCGATCTCTATCGCGTCCGTAGATCTGTACCTCAGCGGTGATGACATCGAGAGACCGCTGCAGTTCGCGCATCTGGTCGCGCACCCGTGCTTCATGCACCTTCAGCAACGCGTGCCGCTCCTGAACCGTCTCGGGTCCGGAGCGTGCAGCGGGGATGTAGCGGCGCAGGTCTGCGGGAGGCATCCCTGTTCCGCGGAGTGCGTCGCACACGTTCAGTTCGAGGACATCCCGCTCTGAGGATGGGCGGTGTCCAGCTGCCGATAAACTGGCTCAAAGAGCAGACCGGCTTGCTAAGAGCAAGCGAAGGGTGCGAGGCCGTCTGGTGACCTCACTGATCGGCAATTGGTCGAAAGCTCAGGGAGTGACGGCAGGACGGAACTGCTTGACCTTGAGTGGGCTCGAGGTCGTCCCGTCGCGACAACGCGCTGAAGGTGGCGCAGGAGATGGAAGCGTGAACGATGGCAGTGTGGTTCATCACAGGTGCAGGCCGCGGGCTCGGCGCGGCGATCGTGCGGCAGGCCCTGGCTCGGGGCGACCAGGTCGTCGCAGCCAGCCGTCGGCCGGAAGCGGCACAAGACCAGCCCAAACATGCTGACCTACTGCCGGTCCGTCTCGACGTCACGAGCGAATCCGACGCGGTGACCGGAGTACGGGCAGCGGTCGAGCGATTCGGGCGCATCGACTTCCTTGTGAACAACGCGGGCCGCAGTCTACTCGGAGCCGTCGAAGAGGCGACGGCCTCCGACGTGCAGGAAGTATTCGCCACCAACCTGTTCGGCGTCCTCGCGGTCACCCGCGCAGTCCTGCCCGTCATGCGCCATCAAGGCTCGGGAACGGTAGTCAACATCGGCTCAATGGGTGGATTTGCGCAGTCGCCGGGCTGGGGCGTCTACGGCGCCACAAAATTTGCCCTTGAAGGAATCAGCGAAGCTCTCGCCGCGGAGGTAAAGCCGCTCGGCATCCGCGTCACGATCGTCGAGCCCGGCAGCTTCCGCACGGACTTCCTTGACAGCACCTCGCTTCAATCGGCCAGTACATCCATCGAGGACTACGCGGCGACGATCGACCCGATCCGCGCAGCCAGCCGATCCCGCAGTGGAAGCCAGGCGAACGACCCGGACCTCGGCGCGTTGGCACTGATTAGCGCCGTGACCGCAGAGACGCCCCCGTTCCGCCTCCCACTTGGACGCGACGCGGTGTCAACCATTGAACACAAAATCGAATCCGTTCGTTCAGAATTGACGGAGTGGCGCAGCATCAGCGAGTCAACTGAGGCGTAGCCGCTCGTAAGTCACGGATATCATTTCTATAGTCACGTCTCACAGGCAGGCTCATCAGACCCCCGGACGGTGCGTCGCCGCCGAGCGTGAACCGGGTCTTCGCACTGAAAGGTCGTCGAGGCGCTGCGGGAATGCGCACCCCGCTCGTCGCCCGGGTCGGCACCAAGCTCGAGCAGGAACCAGAACGCGTCAGCGCTGGACATCCAGCCCTCAACGCCTCTGCGCCCACGCCTCGGGTCCGCCGTCCCGGTGTACGGGAAGGATACGGTTGTTGAGACTACCGCCCTCGGGCGCGGAAGAACTGGCGGGCTCCGCTGGTCTACGTCTGCCAAACACGGCAATGAGGCGCGTGGACAAGCAACGCGTTCTGGGCGTCAGGAGTGGTCAGTTCTTCTGATGTGGGATAAGGACGATCTTTCCCGGGGTGTGTCCGTGTTCGAGTTGCTCGAAGGCGTCGATGACTCGCTCCAGCGGGAACGTCGCGGCGATCGGCAGCTCGAGTTCGCCCGCTGCGAGGAGATCTGCGAGGGCTTGTAGTACCTCGGGTATTTCCTGGTCCGGGAGTGAGGCGGCTCCGGCCATGCGGATGCCCAGCGCGACAGCTGCGTCGGAATACACGACGGTATCGATGCGGTCGGGGGTGATTCCGAGGTCGATTGCGAGGTGGAGATATTCGGGTCCGTACAGGTCGATGAACGCGTCGACGTTCCCTCCTCCGGCGGCGAGGAGCCGGTCGGCCAGGTCGGGGCCGTAAGGGACGGGGGCCGCTCCGTGTGCGCTGAGTCGCTCGGCGCTGGCGGTCGATGCGATACCGAGCACGAGTGCGCCTTGTCGCACGAGGAGCTGCGTCACGAGCGTCCCGACGCCGCCGCTGGCACCGGAGACTGCGATGACTTCGCCGGGGTGAGCCGCAATTGCTCTCACGGCGGCGACGGCCGTGGTACCGGCGACATCGAGGGCTCCAGCGACCTCCCAAGCCAGCTGTTCCGGCTTAGCAATGAGTTGGTACTCGGGCACGACGACGTGCGAGGCGTGGCTCGATCGCGCCCACGAATACCCGAGAACGGCGTCCCCGATGTCGAAGCGAGTGACGTCCGATCCGGTAGCGACGACGACTCCCGCGAGATCGGTGCCCTCACCAGAGGGGAACGTCGCGGGGTACCGGTCGTGCAAACCGCCGGAGCGGATGATCACCTCACCCGGGTTGATGCCTGCCGCTCTCACCTCCACCAGCACTTCGCTGGCAGAAGGTCGCGGCATGGGTACTTCTCGAACCTGCAGGACGTCCCGTGTCCCGTAGCGATCGAAGCGCACAGCCCGCGCTGTCTGAGGGAGAGCTGCCGAGTAGGTCATCTGGTCCGTTCCTCGATCTGACCGGTCGACGCGAGAGGCGCCGACCAACGGCATGATACAAGGCGTTGTCCTCACCGCGGTTGGGACGGCACTACGATCAGGGCCATGCGCCAAGACGGGGTCGTGGAGGGAGACCCGCTCGGTGCTGTGTGAGCGATGCTGCGGACTGAGCCTGTCAACTCTTTTGTGTGAGTGAGCATCGGGTGGGGGCCTTGACTACGAGGGCGTCCGCGTCCGCGTGCGCCTCGGGTGCGCCCTGATACCCGTGTCGAGCCCGAGATCGCGCGAATCTCGCCTGCTTTGCAAGCGGGATGTCAGGAGTTCGATTCTCCTAGGCTCCATAACATCTGCTGCTCGGCCCTCGCCCGACGAACTTACGACGAAACTCCCACCACCAGGGGCGAATGCCGCGGGGATGCGAGACAATCGGTCAACGGTCGCTGTCTGGGGGTGAGGCCATGGCATCGTGTAACGTCGCGTTCAGGTCAGCGAAACGTGCGATCCTTCCAGCTGGGGTTCTGCTGGCTCTGCTGGCGATGACCGGATGCGCCGCCGAACCCGAAGCGGTCCGGACACCGGAGCCCACGTCGAGCACCCCGCCCCGGCCCCGGCGCTCGCGTGCAGTGACCTGGTCGCTCCCGCGCACCTGACGTCAGCTTTGACGGGAGGCTCCGGCGCAGCCCCGACGGTCGTTCCGGCTTTTCAGCCCGACTACGACCTCAGGGCCCGAGCCGTCACGGCAGCCGGAGGGCTGCAGTGCTCCTGGCGTGCGGGCACCGCGCCGGCGGACGACTTCGCGTATGAGGGTGATTGGGCCTACTTCTGGGTCGACATCCTCCCGAACGCCGCCGACGTCTACCACCCGGTGCAGCTCGGCGACGCGCCGACCACGCAGACGAAGGCTTTGGCTCCGTGACCGCATCCGCCACCTGCGGCGATCCCGGCAGCGAGGCATCCGCCGTGATCAATGACGCGTGGGTGGCCGTCCGGGTGAACGCCGCGGGGTGCAACTCCGACCGTTCCATCTACGTCGGAATCGGCGAGTCCCTGCTCGACCATGTCGCCCCGGCCATCACCGACGTCTTCGCCGCCGTGGGTGCTGCCGCACCCGAGCAGCTCGGCACGGCGCCCCCGACCGCCTCGCCGGCGCCATCCACAGCGGTCGGCGGATGCGAGAGCTTCCTGCCGGCGACCCTGCTCGCGTCCACGCTGGGCGCGAATTCGGCCACCTATGTCGCCGAGAAGGGAGCGGATACGCCGAACACCCCGACCGACGCCGCGATCCCACGCGCTGGATTGCTCATCTGCGCTGCGGAGGTCGCCGACCAGGCCAGCGTCGGGTTCTTCATCGCCCCGCAGCGCGCGGATCTGGTCACGGATCAGATCTCCACGACCGAACTCACGGCCGGGCTTGCGGATGCCGCACTGCCCGGCGCCCTCCCCGACGAGAAGGCGGTCTCCGACTGCCCGGGCCAGTACACCTGCTCAGAACTGTTCACGATGGGCGGCTCGGGCTTCTCCATCATCCATCAGCCGCATGCCGACGCGATCGCCGCAGCGATCATCGCCCGGGCCCGCTGAGGGTTCTACTTCCGTTATCGACGACGGTGCTCACGATGCCGGTCCGTACGTCGTAGGCGTGGCCCGACACCCCGATCGCAGCCCACATCGCTACGACGTCGAGAAGAGGATGACGACCCGATATACGGCGGAAGTGGTCACAGGTCGAAGGTCGGGGGCAGGGTGAAGCCGCCCGAGGCCACAGTCGTGACGAGCGCCAGCACGGCGAGGATGACCAGGCAGGCGTAAAGGAGGGCGAAGAGTTGGCGCCTCACCTCCTCGGGGGCGAGAGCCGTCGCGATCAGCGTGCCGATGGCGACGATCACCACGACGACGCCGCCGATGACGGCGAGCGTCGGCCGGCCGGAGGCGGCGCACGAGGATGTCGTTCCACCCACGGACGAGCACACACCGGCCAGACGCGACGCCAGCCAGAGAGCGGCGAGTGCCACCCCGGCCGTGAAGACCACCAGCACCCACCGGGAGAGTGGCGAGCGCGTCGTCGCATCCGTCATGCGGAATACTTTATCGGCTGCAGATAAGGTAACCGCTATGGCCATGGACATCCGCGTCGCCGCGTATGGAGTGATCATCCGTGACGGATCGATGCTGCTCTCGCACTGGAACGAGCACGGCCGAACGGGGTGGACGCTGCCGGGTGGAGGCATCGACCCCGGCGAGCATCCAGCCGACGCGGCCGTGCGCGAGATCCTCGAGGAGACCGGCTACGTCGCCCGGCTCGATCGGCTGCTCGGAATCGACACGCAGGTCATCCCGACGGCGCGCCGCCACACGCAGGCGAGCAGGCCACTGCAGGCACTGCGCATCGTCTACCGGGCGTCGGTGGTCTCGGGGGAGTTGCGCAACGAGATCGGCGGCAGCACGGATGAGGCCCGCTGGGTTCCGCTCGACGAGGTGTCGGCGCTTCCCACGGTCGATCTGGTGCGGGTGGGCCTGCGACTGGATGCCGACGAGCCCCCGACAGGAACGTTCCGCCGGGACTGATTAGTCCACCCGTGATGGGGCACGGGCACGACGAAGGCCGTCACCACGCGGGTGACGGCCTTCGATCGAGAACTATATGCTGGAGGTGCCAGCCGTCGAGGTCGTCGGCGAAACCGGCTCGTCGGCGATCCACAGCTCATCATCCGCCCGGAACGTCTGCCAGACCGCGTACGCGACACCGGCAGCGGCGAGGACTCCCGCGGTGATGGCGATGTAGGTGCCGACTCCGGGGCCGCTGCTCTGCTTGGGCAGGTACTTCTCGGCGCCGATGCGCTTGACCGCTGCGCGCACGCGAGCGTCCTTGGCGACATCGCCGATGGAGAGCACTGCTCCCAACGCGTTGCCCAGTGCGGGCACGACACCGTCGCTGGCATTCTTGACCAAGCCGCGAGCGGTATCCACTCCGGGCTGCACGTAGTGGCTGTATCCATCGCGAACGCGCGGCGTCACCTCTTCACGCGTGAGGTAACCGACCTGGCGGCCAGCCTCCCGCGCAACGTGGTTTGCGTGACCGAGCACATCCTGCTGGTTACCCCACAACTGCTCCACACTGGCGCGGAGCCTCTTCAATTCCTTCTTGCGCTTGCGGGACAGGCCCATCTTGACCTCCATCACGTCGGTGGCGAACTCTCCCATCTTGCCACCGATTGGAGTGTTCGCTAGGGGCTTGTCGCGTTCGCCCAGCTTGGATAAGAGCCCGTCGGTAGGATTGAGCCCATGTCCAAGCACACTGCTGTCGCAACGATCAACACCTCCGTCGGCCCCATCAAGGTCAACCTCTACGGCAACCACGCCCCGAAGACCGTGAAGAATTTCGTCGGTCTGGCCACCGGCGGAATCGAGTGGACCCACCCGTCCACGGGCAAGAAGAGCACGGAGCCGCTGTACGACGGCGTCATCTTCCACCGCATCATCCCGAACTTCATGATCCAGGGCGGCGACCCGCTCGGTCAGGGCTTCGGCGGACCCGGGTACACCTTCGATGACGAGATCAGCCCCGACCTCGACTTCACCAAGCCCTACGTCTTCGCCATGGCCAACGCCGGCACCCAGGGCGGCAAGGGAACCAACGGGTCTCAGTTCTTCATCACGGTCGCCCCCACCACCTGGCTTCAGGGCAAGCACACCATCTTCGGGGCCGTCGAGGATGCCGACTCCCAGGCGGTCGTCGAGAAGCTCGCCGCCGTCCCCACCGACGGACGCGACAAGCCGCTGCAGGATGTCGTCATCGAGTCCATCACGGTCGACGAGGTCTAGAGCCCTGTGACGAATTCCCCGGGTGTCGATGCGAACGTCTGCTACCGGCATCCGGATCGGGCGAGCTTCGTGCTCTGCCAGCGATGCGGACGCACGATCTGCCCCGAGTGCCAGACACCCGGGGCGGTCGGCGTCATCTGCCCGGAGTGCATGAAGCAGCAACGGGCCGAAGCCCCCCGCACCAAGCCGGCCATCCTCACTCGCCTGAGCGGGCGCGGCGCTCCCGTCGTGACGTATTCCATCATCGGCATCACGGTGCTGGTCTTCCTGCTGCAGTGGGTGCCCGGCCTCAACGCGACGGCGCAGCTCCTGTTCGCCCCGCTGTACGTGAGTGACGTGGCCTTTGAGCCGTGGCGCCTGCTGACGGCGGTGTTCGTGCACTCGACCGGGTTCATCTTCCACATCCTCCTCAACATGTACACGTTGTGGATCTTCGGTCAGTTGCTCGAGCCGATGCTCGGTCGAGGTCGCTTTCTCGCGCTCTACCTGATCAGCGGGCTGGCCGGGTCGGTCGGCGTCGTGCTTCTCGCCGCACCCAACACCCCGGTCGTCGGAGCATCGGGTGCGATCTTCGGCCTCATGGGCGCCTTCCTCGTGATCCAACGCCGCCTGGGCGGCAACATGACGCAACTTCTGGTGCTCGTCGGCATCAACCTGGTGATCGGGTTCGTCCCTGGGCTGAACATCGCGTGGCAGGCGCATGTCGGAGGATTGGCCGCCGGCGCACTGGTGGGACTGATCCTCGTCGAGACGCGCAGCCCGCGTCGAAAAGGGGTTCAGATCGCCCTCCTCGTCGCACTCTCCGTCGTGCTCCTCGTCCTCGCGAGCCGCTACCTGATCTTCCCGCTGGCGTCATGACGGAAACTCCCGTTTCACCGGGACGCGGAGTTATCCACAGGGTTATTAACACTGGGGATAGTTACACGTGTGTAATTGCCGCGAACGGGGGGTGAACAACGGACGAAGCCGCCGACATCACGATGAGGGTCGACGGCTTCGGGGTACAAACGGTGGGGGTCAGCGCCACCGTGTGGTCATGAGGAAGCCGATCATGGCGATGCCGAAGCCGACCAGGATGTTCCACGAACCGATCGAGGGAATCGGGAACTGGCCCTGGCTCACGTAGAAGACGATGATCCAGACGAGGCCCAGCAGCAGGAAGCCGACCATGACGGGCTTGAACCACACCGGGTTCGGGACATCCTCGCTGCTGCGTGCCTCAGCGGGGCGCTCGGGCTTCGTCGACTTGGTGCGTGCCATGTCGGTGATTCTATCCTGCGCAGCCGTCGAGCTTAGAATCGAGCCATGACCGACCCGACGGCTGGCGAATCCCCGCCCGAGCCAGCGGCATCCGCTGGTGTCGAACCAACGCGCCGCCGGTCGCGCGCCACGGTGTTCAGCGTTCTCGGCGAGGTCCTCATCACCGCGGGAGTGCTCGTCCTCCTGTTCATCGGCTGGCAGTTGTGGTGGAACGACTGGGTGACAGCCGGGCAGCAGACCAAGGCCGCGTCCGAGCAGAGCCAGAAGTGGATCGAGCAGGCGCACGCACAGGGAGACGGGTCGACGCCCACCCCCACCGCCGGGAGCTTCGGAGACCCGCCCGTCGAGGCCGCGGTCGGTGAAGGGAAGCAGTTCGGCATCCTGTTCGTCCCTCGCTTCGGCAGCAGCTACCAGCGCAACATCGCCGAGGGCACCGGCACCGACGTGCTCAACAGCACCAAGCTCGGCATCGGGCACTATCCGCAGACGCAGATGCCCGGCGCCGTCGGCAACTTCGTGATCGCCTCCCACCGCAGTGCCTACGGCGGCGGCATGCACGTGCTCAACGAGTTCCAGCTCGGCGACCCCATCGTCGTGCAGACCCAGGACGGTTGGTACACCTACCGGTTCCGCAACCTGCAGTACGTCACGGCCGACCACGTGTCGGTGCTCGATCCTGTTCCCGACACGGATGGAGCGGCCGCCGGTGATCGCCTCATCACCCTCACGACCTGCAACCCGCTGTACTCCACGGCCGAGCGCATGATCGCGTACGGCGTGTTCGACAGCTGGCGCCCGACATCCGCCGGTCCGCCATCCGAGATCGCCTCGCTCGTCGCGGCTGAACCAGCAGCCGGTTAGGAGACCCGTGTTCGCCGCATTCTGGCGCGTTCTGCCCGGCCCCATCTGGCTGCGCATCGTGTTCGTCATCGTCCTCATCTCCGCGGTGCTGTTCGCCCTGGCCACCTGGGTGTTCCCGTGGGTCGACCAGATCATCACCCCCCAGGAAGCGACGGTCGGCCAATGACGCGCGTGCTCGTGATCGACAACTACGACAGTTTCGTCTACACCCTGAACGGCTACCTGCGGGAGTTAGGAGCGGAAACGGATGTCGTGCGCAACGACGACTTCACGCCCGAGGAGGCGGCCGACCGCATCGCCGAGTACGACGCCGTGCTCGTCTCGCCCGGACCGGGCAAGCCCTCGGATGCCGGCGTCTCGATAGCGGTGGTGCGGGCTGCGTACGACGCGCAGAAGCCGTTGCTCGGAGTCTGCCTCGGGCATCAGGCGATCGCGGAGGCTTTCGGCGCGACCGTGACGAACGCCGACGAGTTGATGCACGGCAAGACCTCGGTCGTCACGCACGACGACAGCTCGCTGTTCGACGACGTGCCGCAGCCCTTCACGGCCACGCGGTACCACTCGCTCGCGGTCGTGGACGGCACGGTACCCGAGGAGCTCGAGGTGACCGCGCGTACGGCCGGCGGAGTGATCATGGGGGTCACGCACCGGGATGCGCCGCTGTACGGCGTGCAGTTCCACCCCGAGTCGGTGCTGACAGAGGGCGGCTACACTCTGCTCGGCAACTGGCTGGAGGGTGCGGGTCTCACGGGCGCTCGCGCGTCAGCGCTCGGCAAAACACCGCTCGTCCGCCTCTGAGTGCTGCTGGTCGAGTAGCGCAGACGCGCCAGCGGCTTCGCGTATCGAGGCCCTCGCACGTGCGAGTGGCGGGTTTCGATACGCCTGCTCGCTGCGCTCGCGGGCTACTCAACCAGCACTACCGCCGGTCGAGTAGCGCAGACGCGCCAGCGGCTTCGCGTATCGAGACCCTCGCAGGTGCGAGTGGCGGGTTTCGATACGCGTGCTCCTTCGTCGCGCGCTACTCAACCGGCAGTGCCACTGCAGACGCGCAGCGGCTCCGCGTATCGAGGCCCTCGCAGGTGCGAGTGGCGGGTTTCGAAGCTTCTATATGTCAATGGGGGCAGAGGAGTGGGAAGAGTTCGCGGCAG
>NZ_SSSN01000008.1 GCF_004801905.1 Orlajensenia flava
GAACCACACCAGCCAATCACTGATACGCCTGCTCGCTGCGCTCGCGGGCTACTCAACCAGCATGCTGGTCGAGTAGCGCAGACGCACCAGCGTCGCATGCTGGTCGAGTAGCGCAGACGCGCCAGCGTCGCATGCTGGTCGAGTAGCGCAGACGCGCCAGCGGCTCCGCGTATCGAGACCCGTCAGCCGCCGAGGGCGGCCCGCAGGCGGTCGGCGTCGACTCGCCAGAACGTGTGCACGTCGCCGTCGATGAGCAGGACGGGGATTTCGTCCCAGTAGCGGGCGTTGAGCGCCTCGTCGTCGAGGATGGATTTCTCCTCCAGCCTCGCCGCCGGGAACTCCGCGAGCACGTCGACCACCACGGCGCGAGCATCGTCGCACAGGTGGCATCCCGGCTTGCCGAGCAGGGTGAGACTGGTCACCACCTCACTGTAATCGTGTCGAGAACGCAGGTCTTGCGGGTGCAGCGCCCCCTGCACCCGCAAATGTTGCGTTCTCGCGACGGGTGACGGGCATGCAAAAAGCGCCCGACCGCAGTCGAGCGCTTGTGCAGCAGGCGAATGCCTACTTCTTGTTGCGACGCTGGTGGCGAGTCTTGCGAAGCAGCTTGCGGTGCTTCTTCTTCGCCATGCGCTTGCGACGCTTCTTGATAACGGAACCCACGCGAACCTCACACGAATCGGGAGAGACCGGCGGATGCGCGGTCACACGAAGTGTCCACTCTACCCGATGGAGCGCCTCCGGGCGTCACCGCCCGCCCGGCCGCCCGCCCGGCCCCATCGACAGCGCGGCACCCGGTCGATCAGACTGGGCTGGAGGTGGGCGATGGGAGGGAGGGTTCCGTGACGGACGACGGGTCGGATGCGAATGCTCCGCGCTCCGTCGAGCAGCCGCCGGAGCGCCCGACCGTCCTGCGGCGCCTACTCGCCCTGCTCTCCCCGAAGACACTCGGTCGCGACAGCCTCGCCGGCGTGGTCCTCGGCGTCGAGAGCGTGCCGGATGGCCTGGCAGGCGGGCTGCTCGCCGGGCTCAATCCGGTCGCCGGGCTGTACGCCTACCTGTTCGGCATGGTCGGCGCGGCCTTTTTCACCAGCAGCTCGTTCCTCACGGTGCAGGCCACCGGAGCGATGGCGCTGGTCGTCGCCGACGCGCGCATCGCCCAGCGCCCCGACCCGGCCGCCGCCCTGTCCACGCTGGCCATCCTCACGGGCATCATCATGCTCGTGGCCGGCCTCATCGGCGCGGGGCGCCTGTTGCGATTCGTTCCGTCCTCCGTTATGACGGGCTTCATCACCGCCGTCGGAGTCAACATCGTGCTCGGTCAGTTCGGAAATCTCACCGGCTACGCCGCACAGGGCGAGGGGCGCGTGCTGCGGACGCTCGACCTCTTCGTCCACATCGTCCAGGTGAGCTGGCCGACGGTGGTCGTCGGCCTCGTCACCATGGGCGGAATCTACCTTCTGCAGCGCACGGCGCTCGGCACGATGGGGCTCGTCGTCGCCGTCGTCGTCGGATCTCTGCTCGCGGTGTGGTTCGATCGCGGCCTCGGCCTGGATGTCGCCCTCGTCAGCGATATCGCCGACGTGCCGAACGGACTGCCGGGGCTCTCCCTCCCGGCGATCGGTGAGGTCGTACCGCTGCTCGTTCCCGCCCTCTCGCTGGCCTTCGTGGGACTCGTCCAGGGCGCCGCCGTCTCGGGCGCCTTCCGCAATCCGGACGGCCTGCCGGCCGACCAGTCGCGCGATTTCATCGGCCAGGGCGCCGGCAACCTGCTATCCGGGCTGTTCCAGGGCATGCCGGTCGGCGGATCGATGTCGGCGTCGGCGCTGGTGGTGGCGTCCGGGGCTCGTACGCGGCTCGCGCTGTTCATCGCCGGCGGGGTCATGGCGGCCGTCATCCTGCTGCTGTCCGGGCTGGTGTCCTACGTCGCGATGCCGGCGCTGGCCGCCCTGCTCATCGTCGTCGGTCTCTCGGCCATCAAGCCGCCGAACATCGTCTCGGTGTGGCGCACGGGCGTCTTCCCATTCGTGGTCATGGTCATCACGTTCGTGCTCACCATCGTCATCCCGCTGCAGTTCGCGGTGCTGGTCGGCGTGGGTCTCGGCATCCTCTCCTACGTCGCCGAGCAGTCCAACCGGCTGCGCGTGGTGCGACTCGAGGTGCACGACGACGGTCGCATCCGCGAGTCCGCGCCGCCCGCGACCGTGCCTGCTCGATCCATCGTCGTCCTCCAGCCGTACGGCAGCCTGTTCTTCGCCAGCGCCCCCACCTTCGGACGGCAGCTGCCGATCGTGCTCCCGTCGAGCCGAGGGTCGGTGGTCATCCTGCGCTTCCGCGGCGTGGACCAGCTGGGGCTCGCCCTCATCGACGTGCTCCGCCAATACGCCAATCAGCTCTCCGCCGCCCGATCGACCCTCAAGATCATCGTCGCCGACGAGCGTCTGCGCCATCAGCTGGAGCGGGAGGGTCTCGAGGAGCTCATCGGCGAGGACAACGTGTATGTGTCGCAGCAGTGGCTCGGCCTCATGCTCCGGCGCGCATACGACGATGCCGCCTCGGAGGTGGCAGCGGCCGAATGACCGTCGAGCGAGGCGAAGCCGTCAGGCGGTGTCAGCCACGTGGTTGCGCACGGCGGCCTGCACGGCCGACTCCGGCACGCGGAAGGAGCGCCCGAAGCGGATGGCGGGCAGGTCCCCCGAGTGCACCAGCCGGTAGACGGTCATCTTCGACACGCGCATCATCTCGGCCACCTCGGCCACGGTGAGGAAGCGCATGTCTGCGAGTTCATTCGTCATGCTGGTCGAACCCCCGTCTCGAACCGGTGAGGCACTCGTGTGACGGAAAGCAACGAGAGTGCTGATCGAGACTCTAGAACCGTCGTGGCCCCGGCGTCCAGTGGTTCCGGGTGACGCTACTTGCGCCAGGCCTTGGGCGCCACTTCCTTGACGGCTGCGGAGACCTGGTGCGACGCGTCGGCGACCGCCTTGCCGATGGCCGCGGCGAACGCCTTCTGCTCATTCTTCAGGCCGTCGCCGGCCAAGGCCACCTCGTCGGCCACCACCTGCTCGAAGTCGACGCTGAGGAACGGGATGAGCCAGTCCTCGATCTCCTCGAGCGGCGCGTAGTCCAGGTGGTAGTAGCGGTGCTGGCCCTCCTCGCGGACTCCCACGAGGCCGGCCTCACGCAACACCTTGAGGTGCTTGGAGACGGTCGGCTGGCTGAGCCCGAGTTCGGCCACGATGGCTGAAACGCTCACCTCGCCCGGCGTCGTCTCCGCGGCGTGATGCGACAGCAGCACGCCGAGGATGTCCCGCCTGGTCGTGTCCGCCACCACGTCGAAGATGTCCGCCATGCTGCAAGGCTAGTCAGTCGCGGCGGGGAGTACCATGACATTTCGGACCGGATGCCCGCTCCCGAGGGGACGTGAGCGAGGAGGCGATATGCAGCCCACGCTCACCGGTCGGCGCATCATCCAGCCGCCCCGCAGCCTGCTGGTTCGCGTGAGGGAGAGCGTCGACTTCCTCGCCAGGCACTCCCCGGCCCGGTTCGCCATCCTCGTCTTCACGGCGCTCATCCTCGTCTGGACGCTGCTGTTGTCGCTGCCGATCTCGAGCCATGCGCGATCGGGCACGCCATTGGCCGACGCCCTGTTCACCGCCGTCTCGGTCATCTGCGTGACCGGCCTGTCGACCGTGGACATGGCCACCCACTGGTCCGGCTTCGGCAACGCGCTCATCTTCATCGGCGTCAACATCGGCGGTGTCGGTGTGCTGACCCTGGCGTCCATCCTCGGCCTCGTCGTCTCGCGGCGGCTCAGTCTCCGCGCCCGGCTCATGGCGGCGAGCGACTCCAACGCCTCCCGCATCCAGGCCGGCCCGGTCAACGAGGGGCAGGCGGTGCGCCTCGGCGAGGTCGGCAACCTCCTGGCCACCGTCGCGTTCAGTGCACTCGCGATCGAGCTCATCGCCGCCGTGGTCCTCTTGCCTCGTATGCTCGCGCACGGATACGACCTCGGCCACGCCGTCTGGTACAGCTTCTACTACGCCGCGATGGCGTTCACCAACACCGGCTTCACTCCCAATGCGGCCGGTCTCACGCCCTTCGTCCACGACTACCTGTTCCTCGGCGCGCTGATGTTCGCCGTCATCGCCGGGGCGATCGGGTTCCCCGTCATCTTCGCGCTCGTGCGCCTGTGGCGGCAGCCGCGCCGGTGGTCGGTGCACGTCAAGCTCACCCTCTTCACCTTCGCCGTCCTGCTCGTGGCGGGCACCATCATGTACATCTGGCTCGAATTCGACAACCCGAGGACGTTCGGCGACCAGAACGCGTTCGACACCGTGTTCCAGTCGTTCTTCATGTCGGTGATGACGCGCTCCGGCGGCTTCTCCACGATCGACATCTCCGACCTGCACTCCTCGAGCCTGCTGGTGACCGACATGCTCATGTTCATCGGCGGCGGTTCGGCGTCCACGGCCGGCGGCATCAAGGTGACGACCTTGGCCGTGCTCTTCCTCGCCGCGTTCGCCGAGGCCCGTGGCCGCACCTCGATGGAAGCGTTCGGGCGCCGGATCCCGCGCGACATCCTGCGGTTGGCGGTGAGCGTGGTGCTCTGGGGTGCGACGACCGTGGCGGTCTCGAGCATCCTGCTGCTGCATATCACCAAGCAGAGCCTCGACATCGTGCTGTTCGACGTGATCTCGGCCTTCGCGACCTGCGGACTCTCGACCGGGCTCACGCAGGACCTGCCCGATTCCGGCGTCTACGTGCTCGCAGCGACCATGTTCATGGGGCGGGTGGGTACGGTGACCTTGGCGGCCGCGCTCGCGGCCAGCACGTCGCGCCAGTTGTTCAGGAGACCGGAAGAGAGGCCCATCGTTGGTTGACCGCATCAGACACGACTCCCCCGTGCTCGTCATCGGCCTCGGCCGGTTCGGGGCGGCGACGGCCGGCCAGCTCGATCGCCTCGGTCGAGAGGTGCTCGCGGTCGACGCGAGCGAACTGCTCGTGCAGAAGTGGGCGGAGCGGGTGACCCACGCGGTGCAGGCGGACGCGAAGTCCATCGACGCCCTCCGCCAGATCGGCGCCCAGGACTTCTCGATCGCGGTGTGCGCGGTGGGGTCGAGCGTCGAGGCATCCGTTCTCATCACCGCCAACCTCGTCGACCTGCAGATTCCGCAGATCTGGGCGAAGGCGATCTCCACGTCGCACGGCAAGATCCTCGAGCGAATCGGCGCGAACCACGTCATCTATCCGGAGCGGGAGGCTGGCGAACGCACGGCGCACCTGGTGAGCGGACGGATGCTCGACTTCATCGAGTTCGACGATGACTTCGCCCTCGTCAAGATGTACCCGCCCAAGCCCATCCGCGGTCTGTCGTTGCAGGCATCCGGCGTGCGCAGCAAGCACCGCATCACGGTCGTCGGCGTGAAGAGCCCTGGGAAGCCGTTCACCTACGCGACGGAGGAGACCGTCGTCTCCGACCACGACCTCATCATCGTCTCGGGAACCGAGGGCGACATCGAGCGGTTCGCCGCGCTGGGCGGCTGAGCGCGGGCGTCACGGCAGCGTCGCGATGATGACGCCCATGTAGCGCTTGACCATGTCCGAGAGCTTCGCGTTGTAGTGCCGGAAGGTGGTCTCGCCCCACGTCCAGTAGTCGAACGAGCAGGTGTCGGCGCCGACGTCGAAGCTGATCGCGCTCTCGAGAGTGACCATGTGGCTGCCGTCGCCGATCTTCATCGTCGGGATGACGAGCGAGCTGTCCACCCAGAGCGCTACGTGGTTCTTCGGTCCCTTGTTGATGCTCGTGAACTCGGCCTGGTTGGCGTCGTCCTTGAAGGTGACGTCGCTGTAGAAGCCGGTGTCCTTATAGAAGCCTGCAAGCTCCTTGGCCGACGTCGACATCGAGGACTCCTCGTCGGGTGCGCCCTCGAAGTCGAAGAACCAGTTCTCCGAGTCGCGGATGGCGCTCATCATCATCCAGTCGGCCTGCGGCGGGATGTGCCCGGGGCGCCCGGCACTTGCCGCGGCGATCGCCGTGTAGTCGGCGTTCCGCAGGTCGCTTCCCGGCGCCACTTTCAAGCCGCCGATGAATCCGACGCCCGAGCCGAACAGGGCGTTGCCGAACTGCTTCATGGTGTTGGGCTTGGCCTGGAACTGGTGGTGCAGGAACGCCGCCACCGTGCAGAGGCCGAAGTAGCCTTGGTCGACGAGGTTCGCGTTTCCCGCCAGGTCGTTGATGCGCTGGACGACGAGCGTCGGGTCGAGCTTGGGCCACGCCTTGCGGGTCGTCAGCGGGGCAGGGGTCTCGGGGTTGCCGCCGCCGAGGCCGACCTTGTCGAGTAGACTGCCGATCATGCCGGACGGCGACTGCGTGTCACCCCAGAGCGACGACAGTGCTGCGGGGTTGGCCGAGTAGCCGCCTGCGCCGCCGCCGGACCCTCCGCCGCTCAGGCCGCTTCCCGACCCGCCGGCCGAGCTGCCGCCACCGGATGATCCGCCCGACGACGTGCCGCCTCCGGTCGCCCCTCCGCCGCCGGCTCCGGCATCCGTCGACGTTCCATCGGTCTTGGTCTTGTCGAAGTAGTTGATCTTCGCGCCCTGCTGCGACGAGCCGCCTCCCGATCCGCCGGAGATGCCACCGCCCGCGCCGACCGCGCCACCGGTGTACGCGGCGGCGGCCGTCTTGGCGAGACTCGTGATCATCTCGGCGGCGATGCGCTGGCGCTCGGTGTTGGCCTTGAGCAGGTTGTCCATGTTGGTTCCCGCCTGCTGGCCGGCAGCGGATGCTCCGGCCATCGTGGTCTGCAGGCCGGCCTGGGCGAGCCCGATGGTGGCCTGCAGTCCGCTCATGTCGCGGAACATGCTGCCGTTCTGCACCGCCTGCAGGACGGCCGCGGTGCCGGCCGGGTCGGGCAGGGTCGTCGGCGTGGTGATGTTGATGATGGGCGTCGACAGCTGGCCGGGCGTGACGTTCTCCTCGGTCGCACGAGAACCGGTCTGGATGGCCGCGATCTCGGTCGGCTGGAGCGGGATGGGCGAATCCTGCCAATCCCAGAAGCGGGTGATGTCGAGCTTCTCGGCGGAGTTCGAGCGCCCGAGAACGGCCTCTGCGAATGTTCCGCCGGTGCCCAGCGGCACGATGTCCTGGTTGTAGAGCTTGCCGACGGCAACGTCGTGATCCTTCAGCCAGGCCGCCCATTCCGCGTCGGATCGCGCGTCGATGGACATGCGGAACGCCAGGTAGTTGCCGACGTAGCGGACCGGGATGGGGTCGATCACCTGGGCCACGGGAACGTCATCGCCTCCGACGGTGACGGAGTAGCCGGAGAGGAGCAGGGCCAGCTGGGCCGCGTCGAGGGAGCGCAACACCGCCTGGGAGTACCAGAGCCTGTTGTCCGCGAGATGGCGGGTCAGGTTCGCATCCACGCCGCCGGGGTTCACGGTGACGAGCGACGTCTCGGCCGAACGGCCCTTGGGGATGGTCACCGATGGCAGTTCGACGGGGAACCGCACGCCGTTGCGGTTGATCGTGAGGGTGAGCGTGGCCGTGACGTCGCGTTCAGGGCTCGATCCGCGGAGGCCGATGCGGGTGACCTCGGTGATGGACAGCGGATCCGATGTGCTCACGCTCTGGTCCACCGCCCCGCTCCGCAACGTGAAGGACGCGCTGACGGGCGCACCGCCGGCGTCCACCCGGGCGCCCTCGATGGTGACCTCGGTGGGGAGGAAGATCGAGGTGGAATCGGGCCGTAGCAGCGCCCGGCCGATCAGGCTCGAGATCCGTGCCGTCTGCCCGGCCGACCACAGCGAGTCGTTGACCGTCTGCACGAGCGGAACCATGGCTCCGATCCGGATGCGGGCGTTGGGGATGGCCGAACCGGTCTCGGGAGGGGCTGGATTCGCGGCGATCTGGGCGGCGGCGCCGGCTGCTGCATCGGCGACGGCAGCCGCTGCATCAGCCACCGGAGTGCTCGCGGCAGCGGTCGAGTAGACCTGGCCGGCGCGCAGGACCGCGGCCGCGGGCACCAGGCCCGTCGCCTTGGCCGCCGAGAACTTGAGGTAGTCCTTGATACCGCTGCCGAGCACGGTGAAGGGCTGCGCCAGGTCGGGCTTGATCTCCACGACATCGAGGTTGTCGAGCGCCTCGCGGATGGCGTAGGTGAGGGCAGCCCGGGAGAGCACCGCGCGGAAGCGTCGGATCATCCGCTCATCGGCGAAGTCGATGAGCTTGACCGGAATGAAGACGATGCGCTCGGCCTTGGCGAGGGTCACGTCGACCCGGTGAACCTGCACGACCTCGTAGTACTGGATGGTCAGCGCGTGCATGTGGTTGTAGTTGGCGATGACGCGGGTCGAGACGCCCTCGTGCTCGGACTGCGCGACCTCCTTCACGACGGATGCCCGACGACTCCGGGAGGAATGGGCGTTCTGGTGGGTGCGGTCGGCGATGTTCTGGCTCATCGACGACGCGACCTCGCGCTGCCCGAACGAGCTCGAGTAGCTGTCGGCTGTCGAGGTGTTGGTGGCCGTGGATGAGGTGTGCCCCATCGACCCGCTCGGACCGCCGAACAGGCCGCCGAGCGGCGCCGAGAGCTCTCCGGCCTCCGAGGTGCCCGACTGGTCGGACCGGCTGGTCGCGTTGGTGTGACTGAAACCCTCCTGCGCCTCGGTCGCCACGGCATCCGTCACCTCGGAGATGCCCCGGTTGTGCGAGGTGTCGTTGGTCAGGTCGTCCGTCTCGCTGATCGCCTCGGTCTCGCCCGCCCGCGACCGCCGCGACCAGTCGATGACGGCGATGCGGGTGCTCTCGCCGGGTGCGAGGGCGGCCGAGTGCAGCAGCTGGCCGAGTGTGACCCCCTGGGAATACCAGGACTGGTTGAAGGTGAGCAGGGCACCGAAGGCCACCCGCTGGAATCCGGCGTCGCCGGCCGCGAGTGAGGCCAGATCGATGGGCGTGAAGACCTGCGAGGTGATGCCCACCAGCTGCTCACCGTCTGGCCGGTCGATCGCGTCCATCAGGAGGGTCTGGTACTGCACGCGCTCGGTCGGGTACTCGCCGTTTCCGGGGAGCAGGTCGGCCGGCCGCTCCGGATCGAAGTCGGGCGTCGAGTCGGGGAAGTACACCTCTGACACGATGGCGCGCGCGGTGCGATACGGCGGGTAGAGGGCGAAGTCGCGCACGGTGGCGACGTCGAGGGCGGCGGAGATGGCCGGAGCCTGCGTCTTGGGGACCGCGTCGAGGGCGTCGATGCCGAGGAACTGCAGCTCGGCGACGGGAACACCCGCCGTCACCGTGTCGCGGACGATGTCGGCGGTCGCCGCTCCGTAGCGGGCGAAGGCGGACCGCAGGTCGGTACCGGCCTCCACGAGGAGCGCGGCAGCGGTGAAGGCCGCCGAGGTGGCGAGATCGAAGACGGTTGTCACCTCGAGTTTGGCCAGCGCGGCCTCCGCATCCGTCGTCACCCCCAGCAGTGCGCGCGCGGGCTGATGCAGGATCTCCTGCAGCTGCATTCCGCGGTATTCGGTACGGATGGCGTCGAGCGTCTCGTCCACGGGTTCCTCCGCGGGCCGCGGCACCGGTCGGGCACCGACGTCGCTCCCGGGAAGACGGTACGTCCGCGCGACGGAGGGGGTCTCGGTGCGCGCCCCGGAACAACCTCAGGGCGTTCCCCCTGATTCGCGTCGCTCTTGCGTGTCAGGAACCGCCGGGCGGCAGCACGTCGAGCCAGACGTCGGCATCGCCGGTCGAACGGTGCAGGTGCACGGTCCAGCACCCGGGTTCGGAGAGCACGATCCCGGTTCCCCACTCGTCCCCCGGCCGGTGATAAGTACTGCCGCCGTGCCGCTCGGGACCCCAGGCCGGCGTCTTCTCGTGCCCGGCGGGATCGGTCACCCGCACCGTGACAGCCCCATCACCCGTCATGCGCCAGACGAACTTCGCCGTGTCATCCGAGGCCGCAAGGGGAACCGTGGACGCCATGATGAGGCCGTACAGCGTCGAGCCGTCCGTGCCCGTTCCCTGGACCTCCGGAAAGCCGTCGCCTCCGGTGACGATGGGCGAAGCGGGTGAGCACCCGGGTGCCCCGAGCGGCCCCAGCTGCGGGGCCGAGGAGTCCGGCGTAGAGGATGACGGCGCCCGGACTGTCGGTGTCGCGGATTCGGTCGGGGTCACGGACGCGGAGGTGCAACCGGCGAGCGCCGCGGACGTCGCAAGCGCGGCCAGGGCCGCCGTGAGGACGGTGGCCGTGCGAGCGGCGCGGGACGCCTTCGCTCGACGCGACGTCGTCCTCCCGGTTGCCCGCACCGCGCTACCCCCGCGCGAGCTCTCGAGCACGCGCGAGCGCCGCATCCGTCGCCCGGTCGAAGAGCGACTGGATACCGCCCTCCTCCAGGACGGCCACCGCGCGCTCCGTCGTACCCTTCGGACTCGTGACTCGTCGGCGCAACTCGGACGGGTCGACCTGGGAGGAGGCGAGCAACTCGCTCGCGCCGCGGAACGTTCCCTCCACCATCGTTCGGGCCTGCTCGCGCGAGAAGCCCATGCCGATGGCGGTCGCCGTGAGCTGCTCCATCAGGTAGAAGACGTAGGCGGGGCCGGAGCCGGAGATGGTCGACAGTGCATCGATCTGCTCCTCCGGCACGACGAGCACCGAGCCGACGGTCTCGAACAATGTCGTCGCGAGCTCGAGATCGGCGTCGCTCGACCGCGTGCCCGGTGAGATCCCCGTTACGGCGCGACCGACCATGGCAGGGGTGTTCGGCATCGACCGGATGACGGCGACGTGCTCGGGAAGCAGCCCCTCGAACGTGGCTATGGTGACGCCGGCTGCCACGCTGATGACGAGGGTTCCCGGCTCGAGCGCGTCGGCGATCTCGCGGAGGAGGTCGGGGACCATGCCGGGCTTGACCGCGACGACGACCACTCGAGCGCCGGCGACGGCCGTCGTGTTGGCGGCCGGATCACGCTCGGTCGACGTGGCCGTGACATCCGACTCCGCGGCGAGCTCGGCCGCCTTGGCCTCGGAGCGATTGGTCGCGCGGATGCCGGCGACGCTCACCTCCGGACGCAGCAGGCCGGAGAGGATGGCGCGGGCCATGCTTCCGGCTCCGAGGAACGCGATGACGGGGAGTTCGGTGCTCACGCGACCATCCTAGGATTGAGCCATGAGCGCATCCGGAGGCAACAGGGCCATCGTCGCGGCGTTCGCGGCCAACCTCGGCATAGCGGTGACCAAGTTCATCGCGGCATTCTTCTCGGGGTCGTCCTCGATGCTCGCCGAGGGCGTCCACTCCCTGGCCGACTCCGGCAACCAGCTCCTGCTCCTGCTCGGCGGCCGCCAATCGCGCAAGGCGGCCGACCGCGATCACCCGTTCGGACACGGCCGCGAGCGTTACGTGTATGCCTTCGTGGTGTCGATCGTGCTGTTCTCGGTCGGTGGCGTGTTCAGCATCTACGAGGGCGTCGAGAAGCTGCAGCACCCGCATCCGCTCGAGGTGTGGTGGTTGCCGGTGCTCGTACTGCTCATCGCGATCGGTCTCGAGGGCTTCTCCCTGCGCACCGCGGTCTCCGAGTCGAACCCGCTGCGTGGAGGTGAGAGCTGGGTGGCATTCGTGCGCCACGCCAAGGCTCCGGAGCTGCCGGTGGTGCTGCTCGAGGATGTCGCCGCGCTCACGGGTCTGGTGTTCGCCCTCGTCGGCGTCGGCATGACGGTCATCACGGGCAACGGAGTCTGGGATGCCGTGGGCACCCTCGCGATCGGCGTGCTGCTGGTGCTCGTGGCGATCATCCTCGGAGTCGAGACCAAGAGTCTCCTCGTGGGAGAGGGCGCGTCGAACAAGCAACTCATGGCGATCGAGGACGCCATCCTCGACGGCCCCGAGACCGAACGCATCATCCACATCAAGACGCTCTACCTCGGACCCGATGAGCTGCTCGTCGGCGCCAAGGTCGCCATGCCGTCGGAGCTGCGTTTCGGCGAGGTCGCCGCGGCCATCGACGCCATCGAGGACCGCGTACGCGCCGCCGTGCCGATCGCCCGACAGATCTACCTCGAGCCCGACGTCTGGCGGCCCCACACCGGCCCCCAGCCCGAGACCGACACGATCGTGATCAAGGGGTTCGACTGATGCCCACCGCCCTCGTGCTGCGCCACGACCCGGCCATCGGGCTGGGCAACCTGGAGCAGACGCTCGTCGACAACGGCTATTCGATCTCGGTGGTCGACGCATCATTAAAAAACCTCGCCGGCATCGACCCGGCGGCAGCCGACCTCCTCGTCGTGCTCGGCGGCGAGGAGGGT
>NZ_SSSN01000009.1 GCF_004801905.1 Orlajensenia flava
ACACCCCGACTGCTGACCTCGCCGGCATCGACCCGGCGGCAGCCGACCTCCTCGTCGTGCTCGGCGGCGAGGAGGGTGCGTACGAGGGCGCGGACTTCCCTTACATCGCCGTCGAGATCGACCTGTTGCGCGCCCGCATCGACGCGGAGGCGCCCATCTTCGGCGTCTGCCTCGGCGCACAACTGCTCGCCGCATCGCTCGGCGCATCCGTCTATCGCGGGCCCCGCAAGGAGGTCGGCTACCTCGACGTGACGCCGACGGATGCCGGAGCCGACTCTCCCTTGCGTCACCTGTCCGGCGTGCCCGTCATGCAGTGGCACGGGGACACCTTCGACCTGCCGGAGGGCGTCACACGGCTGGCGACCTCGCCGCAATACGAGAACCAGGCCTTCGGCATCGACGACTGGCTGCTGGCCGTACAGTTCCACCCCGAGGTCACGAGTGCGATGCACGATGAGTGGGTCGGGTTGTGGAGCGACGAGCTGCCCGAGTACGGACAGGACGCCGAGAGCATGGCCCGCGATCGCGATCAATACTCCGCGGCGATGCAGGACGCGTCCCGCGCACTCCTCGGCGACTACCTCGCCGGACTGCGCTCGCGGCGCTCGACGGGTGCCGTCCGCTACCTCTAGTTCCGCGGATCAGCGGCGCTGCTCGAAGAAGTCCAGCAGCAGCGCTGCGCACTCCTCGGCCCGAACGCCCGCGTGGACCTCGACACGATGGTTGAGCCGTCGATCGCGCAGTACGTCGTAGACCGAACCTGCGGCGCCAGCCTTCTCGTCCCACGCCCCGAACACCACGATGGGCAGGCGAGCGGCGAGGATGGCGCCCGCGCACATCACGCACGGCTCGAGGGTGACCGTGAGCGTGCATCCGTTCAGCTGCCAGTCTCCCAGGGACTCGGCGGCGGCGCGGATGGCGAGCACCTCGGCGTGTGCCGTCGGGTCGTGCCGCAGTTCACGCTCGTTGCGACCGACGCCGATGATTCGGCCCGCGGCATCCGTCACGACGGCCCCGACCGGCACGTCCCCGGTGGCCGTTGCAGCGCGGGCCTCGGCGAGGGCTGCGGTCATCCGCTCGTCGTGGTCGCCGGAGGTCGCCATGCTCGCCGCACCTCCTAGAACCTAGGATGAGCCTATGCGAGTACACGTTGCCGACCACCCGCTGATCACTCACAAGCTCACGGTGCTGCGCGACAAGAACACGCCGTCACCGGTCTTCCGCGCCCTGGTCGGCGAGTTGATGACCCTGCTCGCCTACGAGGCCACCCGCGACGTCCGCGTCGAACCGCACGCCATCGAGACGCCGGTCGCTCCCACGACGGGCGTGCGCATCAGCGAGCCTCGGCCGCTCATCGTGCCGATCCTGCGCGCGGGCCTCGGCATGCTCGAGGGCATGGTCACCCTGCTCCCGACCGCCGAGGTGGGTTTCCTCGGCATGGCGCGGAACGAGGTGACACTCGAGCCGACGACCTACGCCGAACGCCTGCCCGACGACCTGTCCGACCGCCAGTGCTTCGTGCTCGACCCGATGCTCGCGACCGGCGGATCTCTGACGGCCGCCATCCAGTTCCTCTTCGCCCGCGGCGCTCAGGATGTCACCGCCATCTGCATCCTCGCTGCACCGGAGGGCCTGGCCGCCATCGAGAAGACGCTCGACGGTCATGACGTCACCATCGTGCTCGGCGCCCTCGACGACCACCTCAACGAGAACGGCTACATCATCCCGGGACTCGGTGACGCCGGCGATCGGCTGTACGGACTCGTCTGAGCCTCGCGCGCGCAGCTTCTTCATGCGGTGACGCGCCGGCGGTGTGGAACTTCACGGATATCCGATGAAATGCCTTTCGGTCGAACAATTATCGATTGATTGGCGATCGACGACGGAATGTGTGGCGAATCACGCCCTGATCGAACGTCATACGGCGTCATCGGCGTCATGCGACGACGCCGGATTGACACACGCCGTCACAGTGGATTTACTAACCGACATGACGACCAGCGCGCTCCCCTCGACCTCTCCTGAGGCCCAGAGGCCTGCCGGCATGATGATGCCCGGCATGGCGCATCCGTGTTGTCGAATGTGCCGCTGACCGACGAACTCCCGCCGAGCAGCCGACGCAGGGCCCGCATCCCGGCCCGTGCGGCACTCCCGGATCAGCTGATCCGCACCGGCTCACGCCGAACCTCTCGAACCGCTCTTCGCGATCCCCTCAGCGACGGTTCCGCTTCATCATCTGCCAGCATCATCACCTGAAGGACTCATCATGTCGATCGCCCAGCTCTCCCCCGCCGCCATCCGTCGCGCCGATCTCGCCGAGGTGGCCGCCCCTTCGTCGATCGGCACTCCGACCCCGGCCACCGCGCCCGCCCCGCGCATCCGTGCCGTGCCAGAGGGCACCGAGGCCCGCGGCTTCGTCCTCTACGTCGGATTCGACGAGGCCAAAGCCGCCGCCGCCGGCACGTCGCTGCACCGCGTCGTGGAAGCGCTGAAGGCGTTGGCGGAGGAGGTCGCACCCGGCTCCCAGACCTACGCCGCCGTCGCCCTCGCCCCCGAGGGAGCCGGCGGACGCGACGTGGACGTCGTCCGGCTCGCGCTGCAGGACCCGTCCGCGCTGGCCAAGCACCGACAGGCGACCGAGACGACGGATGACGCCGACCGCCACCCCGCCGGCGTGATCGTCGACATCAGCCGCAAGCGCGTGCTGCTCGACGGCGACTCGGCCGGGCTCACCTACAAGGAGTTCGAGCTGCTGCAATACCTCGTGCTGCGCGAGGGCCGCACCATCGAGCGCGCCGAGCTGATCTCGTCGCTGTGGGACGCCGCAGACGAGGACGACGTGCCGAACGAGCGCACGATCGACGTGCACGTGCGCCGTCTGCGCGCGAAGCTCGGCGCATACGAGGACATCGTGCGGACTGTGCGCGGCGTCGGCTACCGGTTCGACCGTCACGCGGACGTGTCCATCCGCCAGGCCTCCACCCCCAGCCCCGACCGGTTCTGAGGCCGGTTCTGGGGCGTGCGGGTTCGGGCTCGGGCTCCGCTGGGGCTCCGGCTCGGGTTCGACTGCTGGGGCTTGGGCTTGGGCGCGAGCTTGAGCTCGGGCTCCGCTGGTGCTCGGGCTCCGGCTCGGGTTCGGGTTCGGGTTCGGATGCTGGGGCTTGGGCTCGCGCGCGAGCCTGAGCTCGGGCTCGGGCTTGGGCTTGGGCTCTCCTATCCGACTCGGCACTATGGACGCGCATTCAGGCAATCGGACGCGGGTCAGGCGAGAATCCACGATTTTCGGCCTGACTGCGCGACGTTCGCCTGAATCTGCGTGGCTCGCGCGGCCGGAGTCGAGCGTGCACGTGGGTCGACGTGCATCACGCGTCGACGGATCGCACCTCGATGCTGATCTGGTCGGCGTCCAACGACTCGAGTGCCCATGACAGCGCCCCCGACGAGTAGGTGCCGGCCTTCTGCAACTCCAGCAGCCGCGATCGCTGCGCCTCGATCATGAGCAATCGCGCCACCCGGAACTTCTCGAAGTCGACGGATGGCGTGGGCACGTCGCCGTCACCGCCTTCGCCCCCCTCCCCGCCGGTCACCACCTCACTGCCCTCGCCGCCCACCTCGCTGCTGCCTTCGTCGCCGACCGCACCATTGCGGACGTCGTCACCTCGTCCGTCACCGCCCTCGCTGCCGTCACCGCCCTCGCTGCGCCCGCCTTTGCTGCGCTTGCCGACTTCAGAGCCGGCTTCCTTGCCACTGTCGCCGACCACCCTGCTGTCCGCATCGCCCCCGTCGCCGCCCGCACCGCTCTGGCCGCCGTCGCCGCCGCCGTCGGCGCTGCTCTCGCCCTGACCCACGATGAGCCGTCCCTCCCGCCGCAGGTCGATGCCGCTGTCGTCGAGCGCGGCCTTGGCGGCGACCCGCAGCTCGTCGGAGAGCCGCTGGCGTTCCTCGATGTTGGTGCGCACGCCGGTGAGCCCGAGCTTCGTTGCGACGTAGCCGAGCGTTCCCCCTTGAATGAGGAGCGATGCGGCGGCGACCAGGAAGGCGATGAGGACGAGCAGGGAACGCGACGGAGTGTCTGCCGGGAGCGTCTGGGCGGCCGCCAACGTCACGACACCACGCATGCCCGCCCACACGACGACGCTGCCCTCGCGCCACCCGAGCGGCTCCCCTTGCAGGTAGGCGACGTCTGCCACGTACCGCACGGCGCGCTGCTGGAAGCGCAGGACATCCTCCGGTTTGACGGTGCGACGCATCCGCTTGTCCTGAGCCTGGATCGACTCCGGCGATCCCGGCGCCAGCGGCCTGCCCGCACGACGCTCGGCCCGGGTCGGGCGCTCGCGGAGCGCTGAGGCACCGGCATCCGTCTGCGAGGAATTCGTCCTGTCGCCGGCCACCCCGGCAGCCCCGCTCGGCGATGCGACGATCGCGCGTGGCTCATCCGTCGACTGGGCAGCGACGAGGCCGTTCAAGCGGGTCTGGATGGAGGCGAGCCCTTCCTTGCGCTCGGCCTTGCGCTCGGCTGACCGCCGCAGACCGCGCAACAGAGGGAACACGTAAGCCGCGCGCACCGCCACCGTGACGACCAGCGCGGCGAGGGCGATGCCCGCGGCTACGCCCAGTCCGGCTCCGCCGTCGTTCTGCACGTCGCCGAGGATGACGGAGAGCTCCAGACCCATGACCAGGAAGACGGCGCCCTCGAGCAGCAGTTCGACGAGGCGCCAGTTCTGGGAGTCCGAGAGCCGATGGGTGGGCGAGAGCCACTTGGCCGCCCCGCTGCCGGTGATGAGCCCGGCGGTCACCGCGGCGACGAGGCCGGATGCCCCCAGGTACTCGGCGGGGATCGCTGCGATGAAGGGGACGGTGAACGAGATGGCCGTGTTGACGGCGGATTCCCGCACCTTGGAGCGCAGGCGCAGATTCAGCCAGCCGACCACCAGCCCGATCGCCACGGCAACGGCGACGGAGTAGAGGAAGGTGCCGATGACACCCCAGAACGAGACGGCCGCGGCGGTCGCGACGATGGCGGTGCGCAGGAGCACGAGCGCTGTGGCGTCGTTCAGCAGGCTCTCGCCCTCGAGCACGGCAACGATGCGCGGAGAGACGCCGAGTCGCTTGACGATGGTCGTCGCCACGGCATCCGTCGGGCTCACGATGGCGCCTAGGGCGATGCCACCCGCCAGCCCGAGACCGGGAATCAGCCACCAGAACAGCAGGCCGAGCACCGCGGAGGTGAGCACCACGAGCACGACGGATAGCCCCGCTATCGCGCCGAAGTCGCGCCGGAAGTCCATCGTCGGCATGGACACCGCCGCCGAGTAGAGCAGCGGAGGCAGCACTCCGGCGAGGATCCACTCCGGTTCGATGGGCACGTCCGGAGTGAACGGCAGGAGGCTGATGCCGGTGCCCAGCACTACGAGCAGCAGCGGCGTGGCGACCCGCATGCGAGTGGATACCTGCGACGCCGCGACGATCGCGAGCACTCCGAGCACGCCGATGATCAGCCAGTCCATGGGTTCCCCTCTCGGCGGGCGTTCGCCCGGCGTGTCACTCGGTCGCTTCGCCTCCGCGCAGGCGATCGGCGTGAGCCGACATCCCGTCCGCCGCCTTGTCCAGGTAGCCCAGAATCAGGTCGAGCTGCTCGGGCGTGTACTGCCTCATCAGATCGGTCGTGACCTCGCCGAGCGGCCGGAAGAATCCCTCCGCCATGCGCATGGCGTGGTCGGCGTAGTGCAGGTGCACGCGGCGGCGGTCCACCGCGTCGCGCCGGCGCTCGAGGTGG
The DNA here is from genome assembly GCF_004801905.1 of Orlajensenia flava. GTDB lineage: Bacteria > Actinomycetota > Actinomycetes > Actinomycetales > Microbacteriaceae > Orlajensenia > Orlajensenia flava. Next base: position 5,777 of record NZ_SSSN01000009.1, read on the forward strand.
CCGGCCTTCTCGAGCCGGTCGATCAGACCTGTCGTGGCCGCCGAGCTGAGGTGCACCGCGGCCCCCAGCTGGCCGGGGGTGAGCGGCGAGCCCGCCTGCTCGGCGTTCATCACCGCGAGCAGCGCCTCGAGGTCGACGCGGTGCAGGCTGTTCGCCGCGGCGAACTGGCTCGAGACCTCCTCGGTGGCGGAGTGCAGCCGCTGGTGGGCGCGCGTCACGCGACGGAGGTAGGACTCCTCCGTGTACCCCGCATCCGACGCGACCACAACCCCATTGTGGCGGACGAACGCCGTCGAATAAACTCTCGGTGTCCGAGAGATATCACTGCAGAGATAAAAGGAGTTCCGCGGATGGCGTCCGAGACCGCAGAGCCGAGCCCGATGCGCGAGGCCGACGTTCCCACATTCGCCGAGGAATCGGCGCGCGCGGACCGCGTCGTCGAGCGGGCGTTCACCCAGCGCGAGCCCGCCGATCGCGCGGTGATCGCGGCATTCCTGCGCGACGTCCTCGACGCATGAGCGCCGAGCAGTCCGGGGCGCCTGCCCGGCCCGAGCAACCGACATCCGATCGACGTCGCTGGCTCGGCCTCGTCGTCATCAGCGTCGCGGTGGCACTCATCATCGTCGACTCCACCATCGTCAACGTCGCGATCCCGTCGATCATCGACGACCTCGGCATCACCTCCACCCAGGTGCAGTGGGTGCAGGAGAGCTACACCCTCGTGTTCGCCGCGCTGCTGCTGGTGTTCGGCACCCTCGCCGACCGGTTCGGACGACGACGGATGCTGCTGATCGGCGTGAGCATCTTCGCGCTGTCGAGCATCGCGGCCGCGCTGGCTCCGACCGGCGACTTCCTCATCGGCTCGCGCGTCATCCAGGGCGTCGGCGGAGCCATGATCCTGCCGACCACTCTCTCGATCATCAACGCCACCTTCCGCGGTCGGGAGCGCGGCATCGCGTTCGCCGTGTGGGGGTCGACGATCGGCGGCATGGCGGCCGTCGGCCCACTGCTCGGCGGCTGGTTGACCACCGACTTCTCGTGGCGGTGGGCGTTCGGCATCAACGTGCCGCTCGGCATCATCATCGTCGTCGGCATCCTCTTCGCGGTGCGCGAGTCCCGCGCGGCGAATGCGGCGAGGGTCGACGGCGTCGGTGCGATCTTCTCGGTCATCATGTCGGCGAGTCTGGTCTTCGGCCTGATCGAGGGCCGAACCTACGGCTGGTGGCTGGTCGACAAGCCGTTCACGATCGACGACTGGACCTGGCCGTTCGCTGTATCGGTGATCCCGTTCGCCTTCGCCGTCGCTGCTCTCGGTGTCGTCGCGTTCGTCGCGTGGGGACTGCACCGCCAGCGTCAGGGTCGCAGCACGATGCTCGCGTTCTCGCTGTTCCGCATCGCGTCGTTCCGCAACGGCAACATCGCCGCGATGATCGTCTCCCTCGGCGAGTTCGGCATCATCCTGTCGCTGCCGCTGTGGCTGCAGAACGTGCTCGGGTACGACGCCCTGCAGACCGGGTTCGTGCTGCTCGCCCTCGCGATCGGCTCGTTCGTGGCGAGTGGAGCGGCGGCGGGCTTCGGCAACCGGATCGCAGCCGTGTGGATCGTGCGTGCCGGCATCCTGTTCGAGATCATCGGCCTCGTCGCGATCGCCCTGGTGATCTCGACGGACACCCCGTGGTGGCAGCTCGTGATCGGGCTGTTCGTCTACGGCTTCGGGGTGGGCCTCGCCACAGCGCAGCTGACCGGCGTGGTGCTTGCGGACGTGCCCGTGGAGCAGAGCGGCGCGGCATCCGGCACGCAGAGCACCGCGCGGCAGTTCGGCTCGGCGCTCGGCATCGCCGTGCTGGGCACCGTGCTGTTCACGTCGCTCGGTGGCGGGCTCGACTCGAGGCTCGAGGGATCGGTTCCGGATGCGACCCGCGCGAAGGTGGTCGACCTCGTCGTCGACAGTGCGGGCGCCGCCATCCCAGCCCTCGAGAAGCAGTCACCGGCCGCAGCGACAGCAGCGCGCGAGGCGTTCAGCGATGCGACCCGCTACGCGGCATTCTCGGCCGCCGGCTTCCTGACGCTCGGCCTCCTCACAACGCTCTCGCTCGTGACAGGGCGAGTCCGCGAGGATGACGACGCGGTGACGGATGCCGCTGCCGCGCCGCCCGTCGCCGCCTGAGTCCGGGCATCCGCCCACCCCGTCAACGGAGACTTTCACCCGCACAATTCAGGACTGGAGAGCGTGTCGCGCTTCGTCCACCGGGCGCGGCACCGTGCGACGCACCTCCGATCCTGAATAGTGCGCCGGCCGGAGGGATCGAATCGGGGCGGGTCGGCCTTTGCGCGGGCGCTCGAGGGTCGCGCGCGTCAAGAACGCAAGAGTGGCAGGCGCTCGTCAGGAGCGCACGAGACGGGCGATGGCGGCCGAGGCCTCGGCGATCTTCTCGTCCGCGGCATCCCCACCGACGACCACCGCGTCGGCAACGCAGTGCTTGAGATGGTCGTCCATGAGGCCCAGCGCGACGTTCTGCAGCGCCGAGGTGATCGCCGAGATCTGGGTGAGGATGTCGATGCAATACTGCTCCTCGTCGACCATGCGGTGGATGCCGCGGGCCTGACCCTCGATGCGCTTGAGGCGCGCGAGGTAGCGATCCTTGTCGCTGATGTAGCCGTGAGCGGCTGAGGTGTGGTCCATGTGTGTGTCGTCCTGTCAAAGATGCGTGGGGGTGATGCGGGTCAGCGGGAGGCGCGCGCGAGTTCGCGGTCGGAGGCGGGGGTGGAGCTGCGAGCGGATGCCGAGTGCCCCAGCGCGCGGCGGACGCTCGCTTCGGGACTCACGTCGAGTCGGCGCAGCAGCTGAGCGTTGAGCGCGACGACGATGGTCGACAACGACATCAGGATCGCGCCGACCGACATCGGCAGCACGAACCCGATGGGCGCGAGCACCCCGGCAGCGAGAGGGACGGACAGCAGGTTGTAACCGGCCGCCCACCAGAGGTTCTGCGTCATCTTGCGGTAGGTCGCTCGGGAGAGATCGATCACTGACACCACCGAGCGCGGATCGTCGCCGGCGAGGATGACGCCTGCCGAAGCGATGGCGACATCCGTTCCCGCTCCGATCGCGATGCCGACGTCGGCCTGCGCGAGTGCTGGGGCATCGTTCACGCCGTCCCCCACCATCGCCACCCGGCGGCCCTCGGCCTGCAGGGTGCGAACGGCGTGGGCCTTATCCTCTGGGCGGACGCCAGCGAAGTAGCGGTCGATGCCGAGCTCGGCGGCGACCGCCGCTGCAACCGCTTCGGCGTCCCCCGTGATCATGACGACCTGCACGTGCAGTGCGCGGAGGGCGTCCACCGCCTCGCGCGACTCGGGCCGGACGGTGTCGGAGAGGCGCAGGCTCCCCAGGACGGTGCCATCCGCCACGACATGCAGGACGGTCGAGGCGTCGGCATCCGGGTCGGATATGGCTGACACGCCCTCCTCCTCGAGGAGGCGGGGGCCGCCCACCCTGATGCGCCGACCGTCGACCGTCGCGGTCACACCGACGGCGGGTGACGACGCGAAGTCGGATGCCGAAGCGACCACCAGGCCTCGGTCGTGCGCGGCACTGACGATGGCTCGCGCGAGCGGATGTTCGGAGTCGCTCTCGGCCGCGGCGGCCAAGGCGAGCAGCTGGTCGTCATCCGTCCCGGGCGCGGAGTGAATGCCGACGACCTGGGGCCGACCGGTCGTGAGGGTGCCGGTCTTGTCGAACAGCACCGTGTCGACGGTGCGCATGCCCTCGAGCGCGAGACGGTCCTTGACGAGCACCCCGCCCTTCGCCGCGCGTTCGGTGGCGATGGACACCACGAGCGGGATGGCCAGGCCGAGCGCGTGCGGGCACGCGATGACCAGAACCGTGATGGTGCGCACGACGGCTTCGTCGGGCAAGCCGATGAGCGTCCACACGATCGCCGTGAGGATGCCGGCTCCCAACGCGAACCAGAACAGCCATCCGGCCGCGCGGTCGGCGATGCGCTGCGCACGCGACGACGAATTCTGCGCCTCGGCGACGAGCCGGCTGATGCCGGCGAGCGCGGTGTCGTCGCCCACCGCGGAGATGCGGATGCGCAACCCGGAGTCGGTCGCCACGGTCCCCGCGACCACTGCGTCACCCTCGGAACGACGGACGGTGCGCGACTCCCCCGTGATCATCGACTCGTCCATGCTCGCAGCGCCGGACACGACCGCGCCGTCGGCCGGCACCCGACCACCTGGACGTACCACGACGACATCGCCGATGCGAAGGTCGGCCGGAGCGACCGTCACCGTGGAATCGCCTTCGACGCGTTCGGCCTCATCGGGCAGGAGGGCCGCGAGCGAGTCGAGGGCCGAGGTGGTCTGCGCAAGAGCGCGCATCTCGATCCAGTGACCGAGCAGCATGATGACGATCAACAGCGCGAGCTCCCACCAGAAGTCGAGCTGGTGGTCGAGGAGGCCGAGGCTCGCCCCGAGGGAGGCGAAGTAGGCGACCGTGATGGCGAGGGCGATGAGCAGCATCATCCCCGGTTGACGGGCGCGCAGCTCGGTGACGGCACCGGTCAGGAACGGCTTGCCGCCCCAGACGTACATGAGCGTGCCGAGCAGCGGAGACACCCAGGCGACCCACCCCTGGGCAGGCAGCGAGTATCCGAGCAGCATCGCGAACATGGCCGAGAATCCGATGACCGGCACGGCGATGACGAGCATGATCCAGAACAGGCGCCGGAACTGGGCGACGTGGTCGCCGTGCCCGGCATGGCCGGAGTGGCCGTGCTGATCATCGTGGTGCTGGTGCTCGTGACTCATGTCGACCTCCATACCCCCGGTGGGTATCATCCCTCCACTATACCCCCGGGTGGTACGGCATCATCGGGTCGGCGACGCCGGAATCCCGACTGGCACGCCGTTGTCCGCGCCGATGAGCCCTGGCCGCCCTCACGCCGCGCGCACCGCGTCGAGAATCAGGTCGAGCAGACGTGCCATCTGCTCGTCGTCGTCGTTGCGCGCCGTCGAGAGGAAGACGCCGAGCACGAGAGTCGTGACGTCGTCCGCCAGCACGTCCGAGCGAAGCGTGCCCGCACGCACTCCGGCCTCGAGGATGGCGGCGATGGCGGCTGTGACCCGCTCGCGGGTGGTGGGGGTCGCCATCCGTCCCGACGCCCATCCGGCGCGGAGGGTGTCGATCATTCCCCGCTTGTGCTCCGCGAAACGGGCGTACCCGTCGAGCCACGCGCGCAGCGCGACATCGGGCGGGAGGGTCGCCAACAGCGTCGGGGCGCTCGACGTCACCTCGTCCAGCTCGGCGGCGTAGACCGCCTCGACGAGCGCCTCACGGGTGGGGAAATGCCGGTAGAGCGTGCCGATGCCCACGCCCGCGTCGCGCGCGATGACCTCGAGGGCCACGGTGTCGTCCGCGGCGGCGAATGCCGACTGCGCGGCCGCGACGAGCCTGTCGCGGTTGCGCTGCGCATCCGCTCGGAGAGGGCGGGCGTCGGGCTCCGGTGCCCCGGCCGCCTCGGCGAGTACGGGATTCAGCGAACTCAAAGCGGAGGCACCTCCACTTAGTGCTATCGTGGCTAACGGAGGGACCTCCGGATCTTCCCATCATCTCATACGGAGGAGAGAACATGACCGCTGACACCCGCTCAGAAGACGTCACCGCAGTTGGTGCTCCCCGACCCGGCGGAGCTGGACGGATCGGCGACCGCATCGTCTCGCGCATCGGCTACGGGGCCATGCAGCTGGAGCGGCTGCGCGACGACCGTCCCGCCGCGGTGGCACTCCTCCGTCGTGCCGTCGAGCTCGGGGTCGATCACATCGACACCGCCCAGTTCTACGGGGACGGACTGGTCAACGGCATGATCCGCGAGGCGATCCGACCGGAGGACGGCGTCACGCTCGTGAGCAAGGTCGGCGCGGAGCCCGCAGCCGGCCCCGTCCCGCTGCGTGCCGCGCAGCGCCCCGAGCAGTTGCGCGCGGGCGTGGAGGACAACCTGCGCAGCCTCGGCATCGATCAGGTGCCGGTGGTGAACCTGCGCCGCCTCGACAGCGGCCCCGGCCTGCGCGCCGAAGGCGATCAGGCCGTCGACCTCGACGACCAGCTCGCGGTCATGACCGCGATGCGCGACGAGGGCATGATCGGCGCGATCGGCCTCAGCAGCGTGACGCTCGAGGGACTGCGGAGGGCTCTTCCCGCCGGAATCGTCTGCGTTCAGAACGCGTACAGTCTCGTGTCGCGTGGCGACGAGGACATGCTGGAACTCTGCACGGCAGAGGGCATCGCCTGGGTGCCGTACTTCCCGCTCGGAAGCGCCTTCCCCGGCATCCCGAAGGTGACGGATGAGCCGGCCGTCCTCGCGGCCGCCACGTCCCTCGGCGTCACCGCGTCCCAGGTCGGCCTGGCGTGGTTGCTCCACCACGCCCCCGAGTCACTGCTCATCCCGGGAACGGCCACCATCGGTCACCTCGAGGAGAACATCGAGGTCGGCAGCCTCGTCCTCGATGCGGCGACCCTTGCCGAGCTCGATTCCGTCCCGACTCGCTCGGCCGGTTCACTCGGCTGAATTGAAAGGCACCCCATGCTCAACGCTGAAGAATGCCGCCGGACGAGTGACGAGCTCACCCGCAACCTGTCCGTGTCCGGACTGACGCCCGCGGAGGTCGCCGCCGACCTCGGGTACTCGCCACGACGCCTCGCCTCCACCCTGGCGGTCGACGGCCCGACCGACCCGGTCGACGTCTGGCAGCTGCGTGACTACCTCGAGCAGGCGGTGCGCGATGCGGGCCAGACACCCGTCCCGTTCACCGTGCTCACCGAGCGATCGCGCTCAGCCGCGGTCTCGTGGTTCCGCCTGCGTTCGGCGCCGCATCACGACTTTACCGCGGCTGGAGTGGTCTGAGGCGCAGTCGGCGCTCTGCCGGGGGCCGCTAGCGCTGGGCGGACGAACGTCGGAGACGCGCGATCAGGCCGACGACCGCGAGCGCCACGAGCGTGATGACGGATGCGATGAGGATGGCGCTCCATTGCGTTCCGGCGACGGGATCCGCCCAGTTCTCGATCTCCGGTCGCGCGGCGAATGCCGCCCGGTTGGCGCCGATCAACGTGCTCTGTGCCAGCCAGCGAACCGCGAGCCACACGCCCACGACGGCCGCGAACCCTGCGAGGCCGAAGAGGATTCCCGAGGCAGACGCGTTGCGGTCCCGCGACACGGAATTCTCACCCATGGTGCGATCGTATCCGCCTGGAAGCCGCATCGAAAGCCTCCCCGTGCCATGCGCCCGTCAAGCGTCGCCGCCTCGCACTCCGAGCGCGTACCCCGCCGTCTGCCGAACGTGTCCGGCATCGACGCCACGGGCGAAGACGGTGTCGAGGAAGAGAGTCGCACCGCTGCCCATCCGGTGCACGAACCGCTTACCGTCGGCTGAGACGGGGATGTCGAGCCCGACGAGTCGGTAGAACCGCACTACGGCTGGCATGTCGGTCACGATGATGCCGAGCAGGGATCTCAATGACTCATCCTCGTCCTGCTCCTCGGGGTTCTCGATCGATCAGGATTGGAGAAGCGCCAGGGCGTCCCGACGGATAGCGTCTAGGGAGTCGATCATCACCAGAAGAGGGAGCGAGACATGGCGGACCAGACCAAGACGCAGAAGGCGGCCGACGGGCTGTCGAAGGACGAGCGCGACGCGGTCAGGAACCGTGCAAAAGAGCTGCGCGCCGAAGCGAAAGCGGCTGGCAATCGGGCGGCCGGGGAGAAGGCGCTGCTCGAGGCCATCTCCGAGATGGCGGATCACGAGAAGGCTCTCGCCGAGGGCCTGCACGCGATCGTCACGGATGTCGCCCCGCAGCTGATGCCGAAGACCTGGTACGGGTTCCCGGCGTACGCGGACGACAATGCGAAGGTGGTGCTGTTCTTCCAGCCCGGGTCGAAGTTCAAGACCCGCTACTCCACCGTCGGCTTCAACGATGCGGCGCAACTCGACGACGGCGACCTCTGGGCGACGGCATTCGCGCTCGCGAAGTTGACCCCGGCGACCAAGAAGAGCCTCACCGACCTCGTGCGTCGCGCCGTCGGCTGACTCACCACCGCGACGGGACTGTCAGTGGTCGCCGAGTAGGCTCCTGCCATGGCCCTCGTCCGCGTGCACAACTTCTCGGTCTCCCTCGACGGCTTCGGCGCGGGCGCTGGCCAGACCCTCGACACGCCGTTCGGCCACGCAGGCATGCGACTGATGACGTGGGCGGCCGCAACACGTACGTTCCGCGCTATGGGGATGCCCGGCGAGGGCGACGGCTCCTTCGGCGTCGATGAGGCGTTCGCCGGCAACTGGGGACCGGGGATCGGCGCCGAGATCATGGGCCGCAACAAGTTCGGCCCTCAGCGAGGCGCTTGGGAGAACGAGGAGTGGAAGGGGTGGTGGGGCGATGACCCGGTGTTCCACACCCCGGTCGTGGTCCTGACGCACCACCCCCGACCCGTTCTCGAGATGGATGGCGGAACCACCTTCCACTTCGTCGACGCCGACCCCGCCACCGTCCTCGAGCAGGCCCGCGCCCTGGCCGGCGACCTCGACGTGCGCATCGGCGGCGGCGTCAGCACGGTCCGACAGTTCCTCGAAGCCGACCTGATCGACCACATGCATATCGCCCTCGTGCCGATCGTTCTCGGCCGGGGTGAACGACTCTGGGACGGACTCGAGGGACTCGAGCAGCGCTTCGACATCGAGGCGACGCCGTCGCCCTCCGGCGTCACCCACCTGATCTTCACACGTCGCCCGCGGTCGTAAGCTCTCCCGTCGTCACGCGACGGTGTTCGCGCTCGTATTGGGCCACGGTGTCCGAGTTGCGTGCGGCGAGTCGCGCGAACGCATCCGCCAGTTCAGCTGGACCGATCACGTCGATGTCGGCGTCGAATCGGTTGAGAGCTGCCGCAAGGGCCGTCCATGACCAAGAGCCGCCTTCGATGCTGCAGCGGTCGCCGCCGAGGTCCTCGACGATTCCGTCGCCGGCGAACGGCAAGACGTATGACGCAGGCCGGTGAAGGACGACCGCGCCGTAGCAGGGCCAGCTGTTCTCCTGGGTCGATCCCTTGAACCGGGCGGATACGTAGGCGGCGACGTCGCCGCCGGGGATGTCGCGTGGTGCGAAGCGGCCGCCGGTGGGGGTACGGGGTTCGATCCGGTCGGCACGGAAGATGCGCCAGTCATCTCGATCGAGGTCCCAGGCGAGGAGATACCAGCGGCCGCCGGAGTTCACCAGATGATGAGGCTCCACTCGGCGTGGCGGTCGCGGTTCTGTACGCGCGCTCTTCCCGCCGACTCCCGGCCCATCGGAGTAGTCGAACCGCAGCACCTCGGAGGCGCGGGTCGCCGCCGAGATGGCGAGGAGCACCTCCGGCGAGACAGCAAGCGTCGCAGCCTCACCGGGTCGAGCGACGATGGACGTGAACTCGAGGGCGTCGAGGCGGTGGCGAAGCCGCGAAGGCATCACCTGGCGCACGGTGGTCAGGGCGCGGAGGGCCGCCTCCTCGATGCCGGCCCCGATCACGGTCGCCGCCTGCAGTGCAACCGCCAGAGCGATGACCTGATCGTCGTCGAACAGCAGCGGCGGCAGCTCGGCGCCCGAGTCGAGCCGGTAGCCGCCATCCGGCCCCATCGTCGCCCCAATGGCGTAGCCCATCTCGCGCAACCGTTCGACGTCACGACGCACCGTGCGGCCGCTGACCGCCAGGCGTGAAGCCAGCACGCCGCCCGGCCAGTCCCTACGCGTCTGCAGGAGGGACAGCAGGGTCAGCAATCGAGAGGTCGTGGGCACTGCGCCACAGTAGGCCGACCCTAGGACAGAACCCGTCCTATACCGCTGTCAGAGTTGAACCCGTCGGGGAAAGACTCCGACAGGTTATGCGAGGAGCAGCCATGAGCATCACCACTACCACCCACCTCAACTTCCGCGGCGAAGCGCGTTCCGCCCTCGGCTTCTACCAGTCGGTCTTCGGCGGACGGACGACGATTGCGACTTACGGAGATTTCGGGATGCCCGCGGATCTTCCCGGTTCTGAGAACGTCGTCTTCGGCCAGGTCGAGGCCGCCGATGGGTTCCGGGTGATGGCCTACGACATCCCGGGGAAGCCCTCGGCTGCAGCAGAGACGGCGAGTTCCACGCGTCGCGAGAACGGCCTCACCATCACCGACCAGCCGTTCTTCGTCTCGGTCCGAGGCGAGACCCTGGACGAGGTGCGGGGCTACTGGGACGAGCTCGCTGTCGGCGCGTCGATCCTCGAACCGCTCGCCGCCTCCGCCTGGAGCGCCGGGTTCGGGATGCTCACGGATAGCTTCGGAGTCACGTGGATCCTCGACGTCGCCACCGCGCGACCGGAGAGTTGACCCGCCGTGAGGTGCGGTGGGGATCTCCGTACCGCACCCCGTCGGGACGCCTCGGCTCCGACGAGTCCGGCGGACGTGCCAATACCCGCTCAGCGGATGAACTGAGCGAGTTGCAGCAGATTGCCGCAGGTGTCGTCGAGCACGGCGATGATCACGGGCCCCATCTCGGTGGGCGGTTGAGTGAAGGTCTCGCCAAGCGCGACGAGACGCTCGTACTCGGCCTGGACGTCCTCGACTCCGAGCATGCAGAAGGGGATCCCATCGGCGATGAGCGCGTCGGTGAATCGTGCGGCAGCCGGATGACCCTTCGGCTCGAGGGAGATCTGGGTGCCATCGGGTCTCGCCGGGTCGACGACGGTCAACCATCGGTACTCGCCAGAGGGACGTCGGCGGCGACCTCGAACCCCAGCCGGTTCGTGTAGAAGTCGACGGCGCGCTGCTGGTCGTCGACGAAGATGCTGACGGTCTGAAGTTTCATGGGTGGGTCCTTCCAGAGGGCCATCGATCGGCGATCTGCTTCAAGGGGGCGGTATCGATCGTGTGGAGCTTGTAGCGCCCGCGGCGCGCGGTGTGAACGAGGTCGGCTTGCTCGAGAACCTCGAGATGCTGCGAGACGGCTTGGCGCGATGGCGTGAGGTCGTACCGCACGGCGAGCTTCGAACACAGCTCGAACAGCGTCTGCTCGTCGCGCTCGAGGAGCAGGTCGAGCAGGGCGCGGCGCGTCTCGTCGGCTATTGCCCGATACACGTCGCTCACGCGCCCAGAATAGGCAAGCAACTGCTTGCCTGTCAAGGAAAGGTCCTCAGGAAGACGGAGCGGCTATGAACGCGATGAGAATCCGAGAATTTCATCGCGGCGCACTAGCGGCCGTTACCTCATCGTTATATATTCATAGAGCGTCAGTTGTTTGCTGTGGCGGCTGACGCGGAATGTGATTGCAGGACACTCTTGGTGCAAGGGAGAGGGCCGGTCGTTAGCCTCAACGACCGGCCCTCAATCACGTTCGGACGACTTGCGTCAACCGGGCTTGGCCCGCGCGTAGGTCGGCGACTTCACCCCTAGTCTGGACTCGAAGGGGAGGTCGGGCAGATGTCGGATCGCGCGCTCGCTGTCGCAACATGGGAATCGCTGTTCCGCGCCCAGGTCGCGGTGATGCGCACCCTTGCGACCGAGTTTCCGACGCAGGAGATCTCGTTCAACGAGTACGACGTGATGTTCAACGTCAGCCGAGAGCCCGGACGCCGACTGCGACTCCGCGAGCTCAACAAGCACGTGCTTCTCACGCAGCCGAGCGTCAGCCGCTTGGTCGACCGGCTGGTCGCCCTGGGCTTCCTCGAGAAGATCGCCGACCCCGAAGACGGTCGCGGCGCCATCGTCCTGCTGACGGATGCCGGCTACACCGCCTACCGCCGCGTCGCCGTGCAGCACGCGGAGTCCATCCGGCGCCGGGTCGGGTCCGTGCTGGACTCCGACGAGATGACCCATCTCGCCCAACTCTGCGACAAGCTCCAAGCCGCCGAGTGATGCAGCGCATCCGTTAAATGACGATGGGGCGGAGACCCTACTCCCCACCCCATCGCGGCAGTCCCTCGCAGGATTGCCTCCTCGGCCGGGCTACCCGAACATGGCCCGTCGAGAGCACACCGATGACGCGTCACGTGAACGTCCGGTCGCCACGAAGGACGAAGCGCGGGCGCGGTCGAGGGAGGCCGGAGCTGGGCGCTCCGGGGTGGGCAACAGGAGTTCGGGCTCCATGTCCACGTGCCTTTCGGGTCGGATCACGTGTCTGCGCACCACAAGGCCTCTGAAAGAACCTCGCGTGACGCGGAATCGGGTATGGGTGATCACCGGAGCGAACACCTTCGGACAACCATATACAAACGCATCGTGCCACACAGTACCCAGAAGGGGGGTGAATCGGCGAGTCGGAACGTCGATTCAGAGCAGATCCATGAACGGCTGCGGTAGGACGACGTTGTCAGGCACCTCCGCGAACAACGGGGCGATCTGCTCGGGCCGGTAGCCGGCGATGCCGCACCCGATCTCGGTGACGAGGAAGCGGAGCTGCGGATGCTGCTCGGCGAATTCGAGGAAGTCGGCCACCTCATCCGCGATCACGTCGAATCCGCTCATCGTGTCGATGCCGTAGGAGCGACCCTGCAGACCTTCGCCCTGACCCCACACGGCGCCGAAGTGATCGTACGCGTACCGCGCCGCGCCGCCTCCGTGGGCGCCCGAAGCGTTGGAGCCGAAGACGAAGATCTCGCCCTCGCCGAGCTCCGTGATCATGACGTCAGGCCGTGACTTCGGCCATCACGGGCTCTTCGCCGAGCACCAGCCCCTGAGTGCTCGCCGCGGATGCCGCCAGCTCATCGAGCCACTGCCGGTTGAGCAGCGGCGCGCGCGAGCCGTTGAAGCGGAAATAGAGGGGGATGGAATCGGACACCCAGAGCGCCCGCCGACCGCTGCCGAGGTCGACGCCATCCGTCCAGCTGAAGAAGAAGCTCTCGTGGCGTCGCAGCTTGGCGCTGAAGACGACCTGGAGGTGGGCGAGCACCCGGTCGTCGAACGTGAATTCCGCGGCTGGCGTGCCGTAGTAGAGGATTCCCATTGGTGATTCTTCCCATCGTGCCGAGGGGTGAGGGCCCCGTTACGCGTCCAGTTTATGCGTCTGCATGCCCTCGCGATATAGCGCGGTTCGCGGCGAGGCAACCCCGTCGCCGGCGTCGGCTCGCGAGCGTACCGTCGAGCCATGAGTTCCCTGTGGCTGGACCGGTCCCCGTCGATCGAGACGGATGCACGTTCGCGACCCGATTTCGACGAGATCATCGTGGGTGCGGGCATCACGGGGCTCATCACCGCCGTGCTGCTCGCCCGAGCCGGCCGACGCGTCGCGGTGCTCGAGGCTCGGACGGTCGGCGCCGTCGCGACCGGCAACACGACGGCGAAGCTGAGCGTGCTGCAGGGCGCGCACCTGCAGAAGATCAACGCGCGCTGTACGGACGGCGCCACGCACGCCTACGTGCGCGCGAACCTCGCCGGTCGACGCTGGGTGCTCGACTTCGCCGAAGGCCATGGCGTTGCCGTGCAACGTCGCGACGCCGTCAGCTTCGCATCGACGCCGGATGGCGCGGCGTCCGTCGAGGAGGAGTATCGCCTCGCCTCGACAGCCGGGCTCGCCGTCACGCTGGAGGCGGACGCGGGACTGCCGTTCCCCACTTTCGGCGCGGTGCGGCTGGCCGACCAGGCCGAGTTCGATCCGATGCAGCTGCTCGCCGCTCTCGCGGACGAGGTGCGCTCGCTCGGCGGCGTTATCCGAGAAGGAGTGCGCGTGAGCGGTGCGAGCGCCCGGCACCCGGTGCGGGTCCACACGGATCGCGGGGAGTTCAGCGCCGAGCGGCTGGTGCTCGCCACCGGCACCCCGATGCTCGACCGCGGATTGTACTTCGCGAAGCTGGCCGCCCAGCGCTCGTACGCGGCGAGTTACCGCGTGCCGGGGTCGCTGCCGCGTGACATGTACCTGAGCGTCGACGAGCCCAGTCGGTCGATTCGAACCACTCCTGAGGGTGACGGTGAGCTGCTGCTCGTCGGGGGCTACGGCCACACGGTCGGACGGGAGCCATCACCCGCGTCACAGCGTGACGAACTGTTCGCGTGGACGGAGTCGACCTGGCCAGGCGCGGAACGCACGCACGACTGGAGCGCTCAGGACTACGAGACCCCGCATGGCGTGCCGTTCGTCGGGTGGCTTCCGCGCAGCGGCGGCCGCATCTTCCTCGCCACCGGCTACGACAAGTGGGGCATGACCAACGCGGCGCAGTGCGCCATTACCCTCGCCGGCGACCTGCTCGGCGGTACACCCGAGTGGGCGGCCGTGCTGCATCACCGGGTCACCCTTCCTGCGGCGATCGGACGCGGCATCGGCATGAACGCCGCGGTGGCCAAGCATTACGCCGTCGGGTGGACGCGCGCTCTCGTGCATCGGCTTCCGGATGCGACACCTCCCGAGGGCGCGGGCGCCGTCGGCCGGATCGGCATCGCCCCCGTCGCCGCATCGACCGTGGATGGACGCACCTGCCACGTCACCGGAATCTGCCCGCACCTGGGCGCGATCCTCACGTGGAACGATGCGGAGGCGAGCTGGGACTGCCCCGCTCACGGGTCCCGTTTCGCGGCATCCGGCGAACGGCTGGAGGGGCCGGCCACCCGCGACCTGCGCCGCCGCTGAGCACCTCGCGCCGCGCATCCGTCCCCGTCTCCGAGCCTCTCGGAGTGTCGACGGCACACCTCGCCCTGAGGGGGTCAGGGCGTCGCTAGACTCCAGCACCGGCATTGCCATCGCTGAAGAAAGCAGACCCCCGTGTTCGTGTTCGCGCTCGTCCTGATCCTGCTCGCGATTCCCACCTTCGTGTTCGCCCTCAGCCGCTACCGCAAGGCGCAGGCAGCTGGCGGTGCGGATGTCGCGCCCGACGTGTCGACGAGCGCCGGCGGCTACAAGCTCGGCGCTCGCATCGCCGGCGGCATCGCGATCGCGCTCGCGGGCGTCGGGGTCGTCATCCTCGCCGTCACGAGCTTCTACACCCAGGATCCGGGTCAGGCGAACGTGCTGAAGGACATCACCGGCAACGTCGTCGGGCAGAACAACTCCACCGGCCTGCAGGCGAAGGCGCCGTGGGTCGACACGGTCACGTTCAACATCCGCAACCAGCAGATCGTGTTCGCGGGCGAGAACGGGGCGGCATCCGACAACAACGGCGGGACGGCGGCAGGCCCCCAGATCACCGTGCAGGACAAGGACGGCGTCTCCTCGAACATCGATATCGCGGTGCGGTACTCCATCCGCCCGGATGCCGTCACCGACATCTACAAGAAGTTCCTGTCGGAGGACAACTTCAAGACCTCCTTCATCGAGCAGGACATCCGCTCGGTGGTGCGCCTGGTGCCGAACGACTTCTCGACGCTCGCGCTCATCACCAATCGTGGCGATGTCGAGGCCGCCATCCTCAAGGCCCTCGAGGCGCGCTGGCAGGACGACGGCGTCTCGGTGGACTCGATCAGCCTGCAGGAGATCCGTCCGCCCAAGGCCGTCGTGGACTCGTACGCTGCCGCACAGCAGGCCCAGATCAACGTGACCAAGGAGCAGGCGAACCTCGACGCTGCCAAGGTCTCGGCGCAGCAGAAGGTCGTGCAGGCGCAGGCGGAGGCGGATGCGAACGCCATCCTGGCGGCGTCGCTGACGGACCCCATCCTGCGTCAGCGCTACCTCGACACTCTCAAGGAGCTCGCGGCGGCCGGAAATCTCGTCGTCGTGCCGGACGGTTTCAACGGGCTCGTCAACGTGACCAAATAGGGCCTCGCGCGCGAAGCACCGCCGCCGGGTCGGTACCGGATCGATGCACCCTGCTCAGTTGTCCGCTGGCACACGCAACAACTCCCGCGCGGCCATGCCGATGATGGCGCTGTAGGTCGGATAGGCGAATTTCACACTCGCGAGCGTCGACACCTCCACACTCGCCGCCATGGCCGTCGTCACCGACTGGATCACCTCGACCGCGTTCTCGCCGACGGCATGCGCGCCCAGAATGACCTCGCGACGGCGGTCGGCGATGAGCTTGAGGAAACCAGTCTCGCGATCGTCGATGACGGCTCGGTCCAGCGACGTGAACGGGACGACGGCGACGACGCAGAGCGGGTCGCTCTGCCGGGCTCGGTCCTCCGTCCACCCCACCCCCGCGTAATCGGGATCGGTGAAGCCTCCCGCGGGCAGGAGCTGATGAGGGGATCGGCGATTTGTCCCGAGCACGGCGTTCTCGGCGGCCACTTCGCCCTCGAAGTTCGCAGCTTGCACGAGCATGTCGCTGCCGTTCGCGTCGCCCACCGCGAAGATGTGCGAGGCGGCGGTGCGGAACTGCGGATCGACGGGGATCGCCGATCTTACCGTCTCGAGACCGGCCTGAGCGAGTCCGAGGTCCTCGACATCCGCCGGCCAACCCGTGGCCATGATGACGGTGTCGAAGACTGCCTCGACCGGCTGCCCGGATGCACGCCAGTGCAGCACAATGGATCCGTCATCGGCCTGCTCGAGACGTTCGACGCCCTCGATTCCCTCCTCCACGACCATGCCCTGCTCGCGGAATGCACGGGCGATCGCCGCTGAAATGGCTCCGTCGGAAGCCATGAGCACCCGCGGCGCGAGGTCGAGCAGCGTGACAGCCGATCCAAACGAGCTGAGGATGGTGGCGAGTTGAGCTCCGGTGTTCCCCGCACCGATGATGGCGACGCTCTTCGGCAGAGCGGGGAGGTCGAGCACGTGCTCGGGGACGGTCGCGAGTTCGGCACCGGGGATCGGCAACCGGCGCGAGTGTCCTCCGACGCAGATGATGACCGACCGGGCTGTCACCCGGCGGCCGCTGTCGAGCTGGAGCGTGTTGGCGTCGACGAATCGAGCCTTGCCCTCGAGAATCAGGTCGATGCCGGCACTAGCGAAACGCTGCGCTTCCCGCTTGATCGAGCGCACCTTGTCCACGCGTTGCTGGACACGGGCGACGGTTGTCGGCCAGTCGATGTCCTCGAGGCGCACGGCGATCCCGTAGGCGTGAGCGGTGCGCACCTCGCGCATCATCCTGGCGGTCTTCGCGAGCACCCTCGTGGGGACGCACCCGGTGTTCACGCAGGTGCCACCGAGGCGATCGGCCTCGAGCACCACGACGCGCGCGCCGAGTTCCGCCGCGCGCAGGGCAGCTGCCGTGCCGGCCGGTCCGGCGCCGATGACGGCGACGTCGTAGGTCGTGGCGACGTCGGGGGCAGGCGTGTCCATCATCGAGGTCTCCTTCAGGCGGTCCTGGCTCGCCCTCATATTCGCATGAGTGCGGCGCGGCTGCCCGCTGGGATACGACGTGTGCTGGTCAGTCGTCATCCGCACCGGTATACGAACGCAGAAGAGCCCCGACCGAAGTCGGGGCTCTAACGGAGGAAAGTGCGCCCGGAGGGATTCGAACCCCCAACCTTCTGATCCGTAGTCAGATGCTCTATCCGTTGAGCTACGGGCGCGTGCTCGTCCGGGCGAAAACCGCTCGGAAGCAACCTAGAGACTATATCCCAGGATGCGGCCCCCGACCAATTCGCGCCCTGGTCACGGCGGCCCCGCGCCGAGATCGGAGAATATGCGGGTGGTGAGGGCGTCACACCCGCATATTCTCCGTTCTCGGCGCGAGAGAGAGGCGATCAGCCCTTCACGGCTCCGCCTAGGCCTGCACTGCGCAGGAACAAGCGCTGGAAGACCAGGAACAGCACGACCGGGATGATCGTCGAGATCGCGAGGGCCGCGAGGAACACGTCGAGCTCGGTCTGCGACTGCACGGCAGGCAAACGCACGGACAGCGGCTGCACGGCAGGGTCGGGGAGCACCAGCAACGGCCAGAGGAAGTCCTTCCACGCGGCGATGATGGCGAACACCGACACGACACCGAGAATGGGCCGCGACATCGGCAGCACGATCGACCAGAACACTCGGAACGGACCGGCGCCATCCGTCTTCGCCGCCTCGAACACCTCACGTGGCAGGTTGTCGAAGAACCGCTTGACCAACAGGATGTTGAACGCGTTGGCGGCGGCGGGCAGCCACACGGCCCAGAACGTGTTGAGCATCGAGGTGCCGATGATCGGCGGATGCAGGATCGTCAGGTACAACGGCACCAGCAGCACCACGGCGGGGATGAACAGCGTCGCGAGCACGAGCCCATTGAGGATGGGCGCGTACTTCGGGCGCAGGATGGACAGCGCGTAGCCGGCGGTCGTCGCGACGAGCACCTGGAAGAACCAGGACCCCAGCGCGATGATGATGGTGTTGAGGAAGTACTGGTCGATGTGGATGTCGTTCCACGCGGTGGACAGGTTCGCCCAGTCGATGCCGTGGGGCCACAGCGCGAACGGCTGGCGCAGGGTGTCCTGCGTGGGCGTGACGGCCGCCTTCGCCAGCCACAGGATGGGGCCGAGCCCCGCGACGACGAGGCCGACGAGCAGCACCACGTGAACGGCGCTCATCGTGATCTTGACGCCGGGCCGCTTGCGGTCGAAGCCGCTCAGCACGCCACGATCGGCCAGGTCGTCGAGCGACTCACGCCGCTTGCTCTTCTTGACGCTCATCTGAGGCCGCTCGATGCGGCTCAGGTCGGTGGGGACGCCGGCGGTCAATTGGTGCTCCATCGTTCGGTCAGCTTGAAGTAGGCGAAGCTCAGGATGCCCAGGAAGATCGCGAGCATGAGGCTGAGTGCTGTCGCCTCGCCGTAGGCGCCACCCAGGCTGTTCTGGAACGCGTAGCGGTAGATGAGCAGCAGGATGGTGAGCGTCGCGTTGTTGGGGCCACCGCCGGTGAAGAGGTAGGGCTCGAGGAACACCTGCGAGGTGGCGATCACCTGCAGGATGAGCATGATGAACAGGACCCCGCGCAGCTGGGGCAGCGTCACGTGCCAGATCTTGCGCCAGATGCCCGCGCCGTCGACCTCCGCGGCGTCGTAGAGCTCGGGCGGAACGCCGATGAGCGCAGCCAGGTAGATGATGATCGACCCGCCAGCGGCCGCCCAGGTCGCCTCGATGACGATCGACGGCATGGCGGTGGCGGATGACTGCAGCCACGGCTGCGGCGGGATGCCGAATGAGCCCAGGATGACGTTGAAGACGCCGTTGGGACTCGCGTCGTAGAACACCGTCCAGAGCAGCACCGCCACGACCGGCGGGATGACGACGGGCATGTAGGCGAGAGCGCTGTAGAGGCCCTTGCCGCGCTTCACCTCGCTCATCAGCACGGCGAGGATGATCGGCAGCGGGAAACCGAAGACGAGCGCCAGGCCCGCGAAGTAGAGCGTGTTGACGATGGCGGTCCCGAGGTTCGGGTCGGCCAGCACCTTGGCGAAGTTGTCGAATCCGACGAAGACGGCCGGCGTGACCAGGTTGGTCTTCTGGAAGCTCATCACCACCGACTGCACGATCGGTCCCCAGCTGAACACGGCGAAGACGATGAGCATCGGCGCCAGGAAGATCAGGTTCGAGAGACCGCCGCCGCGCACCCAGCTGGCCGGATTGCGCACGCGCTTCCGCTTCTGCGGATGGCGAGCGACGCCCTCGTCGCGCATCGGCTCGGCCAGAGCCGGAGGATCGTCGGTCATCGTCATCGATTCTTTCCTTCCAGGGGGGCGGGCGGGATGCCCGACGCGCCGCGGGGGCTCAGCGCGCCGGGCATCCGTTCCGTGTTATTTGCCGTCGATCAGGGCTTGGGCGTCGGAGTCCACCTTCGTGAGGAGGGCATCGATGTCCGCGTTCTGATCGGTCAGCACCGCCTGCACGACGTTGTCCATCAACGCGTAGATGGGCTGGGTCTGCACCTTGGACTCCCCGACCGGCTTCTGGTCGAAGATTCCGTCGGAGAAGCCCTTCATCTGGTCCAGCGGCACGTTCACGTACGGCTTGATCCATTCCTGGTCCTGCTCGTACGTCGCCTTGTCGAGCACCGGCAGCACCGGGGTGCCGACGGCCTGGTCGCTCGCGGCCAGCGCCTTGGCGTCGGCCACGGCGGCGTCCTTGTCCAGCAGCTTCTGCATGTAGTACCAGTCGATCCACGTGATGCCCGCCTTCTTGTGGGCCGCGTCGATCTTCGGGCTCATGACCGCCACGTCGCCTCCGCCGAGCACGCCCGCGTCGTCACCCTGGGTCGGGATCACGGTGAGGCCGTACTGCGCCGGCTTCATGCCGAAGTCGCGGACCAGGGCGGTGTAGACGTCGGACCCCGAGGTGTACATGCCGATGTTGCCTGCCGCGAACTCCTTGTTGATGCCGCTCCAGTCCAGCAGGAAGTTGTTGCCCATCGAGTTGTCCTTCCAGCGGAGGTCGGACAGCCACTGCAGCGTCTCCTTGGTCGCCGCGTTGTCGATGGTGGACTTCACCTTGCCGTCCTTGTCGGTCTGGTCGACCGCACCGCGGGAGACCGATTGCGTGGTGAGCTGCCATCCGCCGGTGTTGCCCTTGGTCATCGTGGCGTAACCGGCCTTGCCGGTCTGGTCGGAGATGATCTTGGCGTCCTTGCGCACCTCGTCCCACGTTGTCGGGGGCTTGTCGGGGTCGAGCCCGGCCGCCGTGAACAGGTCGCGGTTGTAGTGCAGGCCGTTGGCGTACGCCTGGCGCGGGAACCCGAAGATGTGGCCCTTGTCGTCCTTCACCTCGTTGAGGATGACGGGGTTGAACTTGTCGGAGTATCCGAGGCTCTTCATCTCATCGGTGACGTCCATGAGCTGGCCGTTCTCGAGGAGCGTCTTGGTGTCGGTGAACGGCACCAGGAACACGTCGGGCAGGCTGCCGCCGGCGAGCTGCGCGGCGAAGGTGGGCGCCTTCCATTCGTACTCGACGCCGATGATGTCGATGTCGGGATGGAGCTTTTCGAACTGCTTCTCCTGCGTGGCGAAGGCGTCATAAGCGGCCTGGTCTGCGCCGGGCGGGAAGGTGGCGACGCGGAGCTGGAGCTTTCCGCCGCTGTCACCGCCCGCGCCCTGTGCGCAGCCCGCGAGGCTGCCGGCGAGAGCGAGAGCTGCGGCGCTCGCAATCGCGATCTTGACTGCTGACTTCATCGTCTGGTCCTTTCGAGCTGTGGAACTGTGTGTGGAGGGGGTGGATGGGGTGTTGGTGCCGAGGGATGTCTCGCCGACGGCCTCCGCCGGTCAGGCCGTCGTACGCAGCCAAGCCGTGGAGTCTTGGGGCAGCAGTCCGTTCCCGTCGAGGGGGGAACTGCTGATGAGGATGCTCTCGTGCTCGGGAAGCGCGATCGCGTGGGCGGAGAGGTTGGTGACGCAGACGAAGTGCGGGCCGCGGACGAACGCCAGCACGTCGGCGCCGAGATCGAGCCACGACAGCGAGCCGTCACCGAGCTCGTCATCGCGGCGACGGATGCGCAGGGCCTGGCGGTAGAGCCAGAGCATCGACGACGGATCGGCCTGTTGCGCCTGAACCGTGAGCGATGACCAGTCCGCGGGCTGGGGCAGCCAGGGCTGGCTGGCGGCGTCATCGGGGCTGAACCCGAAGGGCGGTTCGACACCGCGCCACGGCAGCGGCACGCGACATCCGTCCCGACCCGGATCGACGCCGCCCGAGCGGAAGTGCATCGGGTCCTGCAGCAGGTCGACCGGCAGCTCGACCTCGGGCAGGCCGAGTTCGTCGCCCTGGTAGAGGTAGAGCGAGCCGGGAAGGGCGGCGGTCAGGAGCGCGGCAGCCCGGGCGCGGCGGGTGCCGAGCTCCAGATCGGTCCGCGTTCCGAAGCGCTTCTTGACGAACGCGAACGAGCTGTCCTCGCGACCGTACCGGGTGACGGGACGCGTCACGTCGTGGTTGGAGAGCACCCACGTGCTCGGCGCACCGACGGGCGCGTGGGCTGCGAGCATGAGGTCGATGGAGGCCCGGAACTCGGCGGCGCCCCACGGCCGGGACATGAAGTCGAAGTTGAACGCCGTGTGCATCTCGTCGGGGCGCAGGTAATCGGCGAAGCGCTTGGCATCCGGAACCCACACCTCCCCCACCAGCACCCGGGTGCCCTCGTAGGAGTCCGCGATGCGCCGCCAGGATCGGTAGACGTCGTGCACCTCGTCGCGATCCTCGGTGGGATGCTGACCGGGCCCCGGGTTCTCGGGAACTTCCGGCAGGGCCGCGTCCTTGATGAGCAGACCGGCCGAGTCGATACGCACGCCGGCCACACCGCGGTCGAACCAGAACCGCAGGATGGACTCGTGCTCGGCCACGACGTCGGGGTGGTTCCAGTTGAGGTCGGGTTGCTCGGGGGTGAACAGGTGCAGGTACCACTCACCGGGAGTGCCATCGGGGTTGGTCGTGCGCGTCCAGGTGTCGCCCGCGAAGTTCGACACCCAGTGGGTGGGCATCTCGTCGCCGTTGTCTCCGAGACCGGGGTGGAACCAGAATCGTTCCCGTTCCGGCGAGCCCGGGCCGGCCGCGAGTGCGGCTTGGAACCAGGGGTGCTGGTCGCTGATGTGGTTGGGGACGATGTCGATGATGGTGCGGATGCCGAGCTCGAGCGCCTCGGTGATGAGCAGTTCGGCCTCCTGCAGGGTCCCGAACGCGGGATGGATGTCCCGGTAATCGCTGACGTCGTATCCTCCGTCGGCGAGTGGGGACGGGTACCAGGGGTTGAACCAGATCGCGTCGACGCCGAGGTCCTTGAGGTAGCGGAGGTGCTGTCGGACACCCGCGAGGTCACCCGTGCCGTCGCCGTTCCCATCGGCGAAGCTGCGCACGTAGACCTGGTAGATGACGGCGCTGCGCCACCAGGTCGCGTCGGCGTCCAGCGCCTTCGCCGTGTCTGCCTCGAGAACGGTCATGCTCACTCGTGCTACTCCTCATCGATTCGCACGGTGATCCCGTGCGCACCGGTGAGTGCGAACGATCGGCATCAGCGGCGTCGAGTAGAAATGTAGTGTTTGAAACAAATTGATGCAACAACTCAATTATCTGCAAGCAACTTGCGTGAATTGACGTCGCATCAGACGCGTGAGGGTGCGGGTCGAAACGATGTCAGGCCGCGGTGCGGACCCGCCCTGTCGACGCCCGGACGACCAGCTCCGGCGCGAACAGCAGCTCGTCGACGAGAGGCGACCCGGTCGACATCTGGCGCATCAGCAGCTCGACGATCATGCGGCCCATCGACTCGATCGGCTGACGCACCGTGGTGAGCGGGGGCTCCACGCAGTTCATCAGGGCCGAGTCGTCGAAGCCGATCACGGAGATGTCCTCTGGCACGCGGAGCCCGGCGCGCCGGACAGCCCGCACCGCGCCGAGGGCCATCGGGTCGCTCGCGCACACCATCGCGGTGACGCCCTCGCGCAGCAGCCGCGCGGCAGCCGCCTGACCGGCCTCGAGCGAGTACAGCGAGTGCACGACACGATTCTCGGGGAGGGAGAGTCCGGCTGCCTTCGAGACCCTCTGAGCGGCGTCGAGCTTGCGCCGGGATGGCATGTGGTCGGTGGGGCCGAGCAGGATGCCGATCTCGGTGTGGCCGAGCTGCGTCAGGTGGCTGAACGCCTGCTCCATCGAAACGCCGTCGTCGCAGGAGACGGTCGCGAAGTCGAGATCGGGCACCGGGGCGTTGACCAGCACGGTGGGCAGGTCGAGCTCGCGCAGGCGCTCGTAATGCTCGTGCGAGGTGTCGGCCTGGGCATAGGCGCCACCGACGAAGATGACCCCGGAGACCTGCTGGTGCAGCAGCAACTCGACATAGTCGGATTCCGAGATGCCGCCGGCGGTCTGGGTGCAGAGCACGGGCGTGTAGCCGTTCTGGGCCAGTCCGCCCGAGATCACCTCGGCGAACGCGGGGAAGATCGGATTCTGCAGCTCCGGCATGACCAGGCCGACGAGCCGCGCCCGCTCGCCGCGCAACTTGGTCGGGCGCTCGTAGCCCAGCACGTCGAGTGCGGTCAGGACGGTCCGTCGCGTGGTCTCGGACACTCCGGGCTTGTTGTTGAGCACCCGACTCACGGTGGCTTCGCTGACACCGACCTTGCGCGCAACATCCGCTAGACGCCTCGACATGAACGCAACTCTACGACAGGACTTGCAATCGGGCAGCAGAACGGCCCCGGTCCGATGCTCGTCGGGAGCGGTCGAACCGGGGCCGTGCAGTGAATCAGCTCTTGCAGGCGTCGTCGACGGCGGTTGCAGCCTTATCGATGTCAGCGGTTACCGACGCCTGCGTGTCGGCGTCGGCATCGGATCCGTCGACCGGAGCCGCCTTCACCCAATCCTGACCGGCGTCGATCTTGCTCGCGAGGTCATCCAGAGCAGAGGTGACGCCCTTGTTGTCGGAGTAGCTGTCCTCGAGCTTCTTGGCCTGATCGGAGAAGTCGGCGAGAGCGGATGCCGAGGCGGTCTGGGCGTCGGCGTCGGCCGGTGCGGTGGCCAGCGTGTTCTGCGCTCCGTTGCTGATGTCGCGCACATCGGAGTGCAGCTTCGAGCAGTCCGAGCCGGCAGCGGCGGTCGTGGTCGCTGACGAGCCTCCCCCGGACGCGCACCCGCTGAACAGCAGGGCAGCGGAGACGGCGATGACGGCGGCGATGGCGGGACGGGTGTTCTTCATGGGTTCTCCCCCGGTTCGATGCGGATTATTCGCGGATCGCGCAAAGCACCGATATTACGCCCGAACGGGCCGCCGCGGCTAGCCGGGTCTCACCCGACCGACCGCACGAACGCTCAGTACCAGTTGAGCGACTGGCTGTGACTCCAGGCCGCACACGGCGTCCCGTAGCTGCCCTTGATGTAGCCGAGGCCCCAGACGATCTGGGTGCGCGCGCTGGTCTGCCAGTCGGCCGCGACCGTGGCCATCTTGTCGCCCGGCAGTGCCTGTGGGATGCCGGTCGCACCGGAGCCGCCGTTGGACGCCTCGACTCGCCAGTTGGACTCCTTGGTCCACAGGCTGTTGAGGCAGCTGAACTGGTCGTCGCCCCATCCGTAGCTCGATGCCATGATGTCGCGGGCCTGAGCGCGGGCGCCGTCGGGGGTGTTGGCCAACCGGGCCGCCTCTGCGGCGGCTGCTGCTGCCGCGTCCGCGGCCGCGATGGCGCTCTGCGTCTGCTGCGCGGCCGTCTGGGTCGCATCGGTGAGGGCTTCTACCCGTCCGACGCTGAGGAGCTTGTAATTGGCGAGCTGCTTCACCGTGGTGCTGAGCTGCGTCGCGTCGACCTTGGAGCTGGCCGCGGCGATGACGGTGTTCGCGCTGTCGATGGTCTGAGCGGCTTCGGCGTGCGCACGGTACTCGGCCTGCTCGGAGTAGACCGACAGGTGTTCGCGATCGAGGGAGCCCTGCTGGGAGAGGGCATCCGTGGTGCGCTGCGCAGAACTCTGCTGAGTGCTCGCATGGGCGATGAACGGGGCGGATGCGAGGGATCCGGCGATGGCGACCGCGACGATACCGGTGGTGATGAATCTGACGGGACGGACGAGGGAGGACTGCTGACGGTGGCGGTGACGCTGCACGGGCTTCCAATGCTGGTGCTTCCCTGCTGCGGGAGCCGCGCAGGGGCGGCGGCCGCGGGCGCGCGCGTGAGCACGCTGGCGCCGACAGGCTGGAGGGCGCACGGCCGACCCGTCGAGGAACAAGCGGAGCCGCACGCAGGAGCTCGCCGCTCAGGGCGGCGAACCTGCACTAGCTTAAGCGCCCTGTCTGGACGAGTTCTGTGGCGTGCCTGTGAAGTCTCTGCACCCGGCGCAGACGGACGCCCCGCCGGATCGGCGGTTCAGAACTCCTTGAGACGCGGCGAGAGGTAGTCGCGCAGGCCGTCGAGAGGCACGCGCTCCTGCTGCATCGTGTCGCGATCGCGCACGGTCACGGCGTTGTCCTCGAGCGAGTCGAAGTCCACCGTGACGCAGAACGGCGTGCCGATCTCGTCCTGCCGGCGGTATCGGCGTCCGATGGCGCCCGAGTCGTCGAAGTCGACGTTCCAGCGCTTGCGCAGGTCGTCGGCCAGGCCGCGTGCGAGCGGCGAGAGCGCTTCGTTGCGGGAGAGCGGCAGTACGGCGACCTTCACCGGCGCCAGACGCGGGTCGAGGCGCAGCACCGTGCGGGTGTCGACCCCGCCCTTGGCGTTCGGTACCTCCTCGGAGTGGTACGCGTCCACGAGGAACGCCATCATCGCGCGGGTGAGGCCGAACGAGGGCTCGATGACGAACGGGACGTAGCGCTCGTTCTTGGTCTGGTCGAAGTAGCTGAGGTCCTTCCCCGACGCCTCCATGTGCACCCGCAGGTCGTAGTCCGTGCGGTTGGCCACGCCCATCAGCTCACCCCATTCACTGCCCGTGAAGCCGAACTTGTACTCGATGTCGACGGTGCGCTTGGAGTAGTGCGCGAGCTTGTCCTTCGGGTGCTCGAACCAGCGGATGTTCTCCGGCGTCATGCCGAGGTCGATGAACCACTCCCAGCAGAGCTCCATCCAGGCCTCCTGCCATTGCTCGTCGGTGCCGGGCTCGACGAAGAACTCGATCTCCATCTGCTCGAACTCGCGCGTGCGGAAGATGAAGTTGCCCGGCGTGATCTCGTTGCGGAACGCCTTGCCGATCTGGCCGATGCCGAACGGCGGCTTCTTGCGGGCGGTCTGGAGGACGGCCGCGAATTCCGTGAAGATTCCCTGCGCGGTCTCTGGACGCAGGTAGTGCAGGCCCGACTCGTCGTCGACGACACCGAGGTAGGTCTTCATGAGCCCGGAGAACTGCTTGATCTCACTCCACTGGCCGATGACCTTGGGGTTCTCGGGGTCGGGGATGTCGGCCAGGCCGTTCTCCGGCGGATGGCCGTGCTCGGCCTCGTACGCCTCGAAGAGGTGATCGGCGCGGTAGCGCTTGTGCGACACCAGCGATTCGGTGAGCGGGTCGCTGAACACCTTGACGTGTCCGGAGGCCTGCCAGACGGCCGTCGGCAGGATGACGGCCGAGTCGAGACCCACCATGTCGCCGCGACCGCGGACGAAGCGGTTCCACCACTCCCGCTTGAGGTTCTCCTTGAGCTCCACGCCGAGCGGCCCGTAGTCCCACGCCGATCGGGTTCCGCCGTAGATGTCGCCAGAGGGGAAGACGAAGCCACGGTGCTGGGCCAGTGTGATGACGGCGTCGAGGCGGGACTGCTCTGCCATGGTTCTCCCCGGGGTCGGAAGGCGAAGTCGTGCACGCTCATCCTAATGAACAGGCCCCGCACCTCCCCCGATGCTCTGTGTCGGCTGCGTAGAATCCGGAGGGAGAGGCCGTGTGCATCACGAGGGGACCAGCGATGAGCAACACGCGAACCGAATCCGAGTCGGCCGCAGAGGACCGCGCTCCCGCCGGGCGCCTGCGCAGCACGGCCGAGGCGATCGGCGGGTTCCTACGCCGCGTCCCGTTCGCGATCGGCCTCGCGGTGGTGCTCGTCATCACGGCGCTGGTGACCGGGACCTTCTTCGGCCCGGCCACAGCCGACACGCTCGCGTACTGGGCGGCCGGCGTCATCACCACCTTCGACCTCGGCCACTGGTGGAGCGCCTTCACCGCGTTGTTCGTGCCGGCCGATCCGTTCCAGCTGGTCGCGGGCGTCATCCTGTCCGTCGTGCTCCTCGGGGTTGCCGAACGACTGATGGGAACCGCCCGGGCGATCATCGCCTTCGTCGTGACCGGCGTGATCGGGCTCGCTGTCGGCGTGCTCATCCAGTGGCTCGGATCCAACGTCGGGGAGTGGTGGGCGACCTCGACAGCCGCCGACTCCACCCTCGACCCACTGACCGGCATCGTCGGCGCGCTCATCGCAGCCACCGCCTTCATGGGAGCACTGTGGCGACGCCGAGTGCGCGTCGTCACGCTCGCCTTCATCCTCATCTTCGTGCTCTACGACGGCGACTCGTCCAACAGCTACCGCCTCATCGCGGCGATCGCCGGTTACCTGCTCGGAGCCCTCCTCGCACGCAATGCCGCGCTGCTCAAGCCCAGCCGCGCCTCCCACCGCGAGCGCCGCACGCTCATCGCGACCATCATCGCCGTCACGGCGATCGGTCCTGTCGTCGCACTCATCAACGGATCCGGGCTGACCCCGCTCGCCTCGGCCTCCTACCTGTACAAGGACGAACTGCCCGATCTGAGCGCGCTGATCGACAAGTGCAACGACTCCGGCGCCGCGATCACCGAGACCTGCCGTCAGCAGTTGGTGCTGGTCAACAACAACGGCTTCGGCATGCTGGTCCTCTCCCTGCTGCCCGTCGCGCTGCTGCTCCTGGCCGGCTGGGGTCTGAACAACGGTCGCCGGTTCGCGATGTGGCTGGCCATCGGCGTCAATCTCGCGATCCTCCTGTTCGCCCAGGCCTCGTTCGAGGTGAGCCAGGCGATCGCGGACCTGACCAGCAACGACCCCAGCGTGCTCGACCTCGGCGAGTTCCTTGTCTGGATCATCGCCGGCGGCCTGTTGCCGCTCGGGTTGATCATCCTCCTGCTGCTGAACCGCCGGGAGTTCGCCATCCGTTCTCCGCGCCGGGCGCTCGGACGCTTCTGGCTGACGGTGGGCATCGCCTTCGTCGCGCTCGCAGCCGTGTACTTCGTGGTCGCCCTCCTGAACATCACGAGCTATTACCCGGTCGCAACGGTCTGGGACATCGTTATCGACACCGGCAAACGATTCGTGCCTGCGCACTTCGTGAGCGCGTCGGGCACCGTCATCATCACCGACAACGGTTTCGCCTTCATCGTCCACCAGATCGTCGGCATCCTGTTCTGGATCGTGTTCATCGTCGCGGCCGTCATCCTCATGCAGAAGTCGCGATCGCGCGCCACCCCCGAGGACGCGTCGCGCATCCGCGAGCTCATCCGTCGCGACGGGGGCGGAACGCTCGGCTTCATGGCGACGTGGCCCGGCAACCTGTACTGGTTCGCCCCCGACGATCGCGGAGCCGTCGCCTATCGGGTCATCAACGACATCGCCATCACCCTGTCCGACCCGATCTGCAGCGATGCGGATGCCGAGGACGTCATCCGCGGCTTCGTCGCGTTCTGCGACGCCAACAGCTGGACGCCCGTGTTCTACAGCGTGCATCCGCAGTACCTGCCGGTCTTCGAGTCGTTGGGCTGGCTGCACATGTCGGTCGGCGAGGAGACCCTGGTGCATACCAAGGGTCTGGAGCTGGCCGGAAAGCCGTGGCAGAAGGTGCGCCAGGCCCTCAACCGCGGCATCAAGGAGGGCATGACGACGGTCTGGACGACGTGGGACGAGCTGCCGCTGTCGACGGTCGCCCAGATCAACGCGATCTCCGAGGAGTGGGTGGCCGAGAAGGAACTGCCCGAGATGGGGTTCACTCTCGGAGGCATGGAGGAGCTCAAGGACCCTGAGGTCAAGCTCATGCTCGCCGTCGATCCCGATGGACGGATGCAGGCCGTCACGAGCTGGCTGCCGGTGTACCGCGACGGAGTGCCCATCGGCTGGACCATCGACTTCATGAGGCGCACCGACGAGTCGATGAACGGCATCATGGAGTTCCTCATCGCATCGGCAGCGCTCCACATGAAGGAGAGCGGCGCCGAGGTGCTCAGCCTCAGCGGTGCCCCGCTGGCCACCAAGCCGCTCGCAGCCGGGCAGAGTGCGCCGCCGCCCACCGTGATGACGCGCCTCAGCGAGTTCCTCGCCAACACGCTGGAACCCGCATACGGCTTCTCCTCGCTGTTCCGCTTCAAGGCCAAGTTCAATCCCGATTACGAGACCATATCGATGGCCTACCCCGACCCGATCGAGCTGCCGACCATCGGCATGGCCATCGGCAAGGCGTACCTTCCGCAGGTCAGTCCGAAGGAAGCCGTCGCGCTCGTGAGAACCCTGACGAAGTAGGAGAGGCGGATGGGAAGCCGTCACGACGAGGCGACCACGCACGGCTTACGATGGCAGGACGACCGCACACCCGATCAGAATCGCGGAAGCAATGCCCGAGACGCGCACGACCACCGTGCGTGACCTGCGTCGCAGCAACCAGTCACGCACCCTGTGGGAGCTCTACCTGCACGGGCCGTTGACCTACCAGGAACTCGCGACGGCCGCCGGAGTGAGCATCGCCACGGTCAGCAACGTGATGGGCCACCTGCTGCGACAGGGCGCCGTGCTCGAAGTCGGTGTCGAAGACTCCAACGGAGGGCGGCCCCGCGGGCTCTTCCACATCAACCCCGCCTACGGCCACGTGATCGGCGTGGATGTCGGCGAGACGGCGATCATGGTGGAGCTGTTCGACCTGCGGATGCGGGCGCTCGCGTCGCACCGCTCGGTGACCACGCACACACGGCTCGAACCGGCTGAGGTCGTCGACCAGGTCGTGGAGGGGATCGAGGCCGTGCTCGAGCAGTCCGGGCGGTCCGAGAGCGAGATCCTCGGCGTGGGCGTCGGCGTTCCGGGTCTGGTGGAGCACTCCGTCGCCGGCGAGGCCGTGGTCTTCGACCAGAGCATCGGCTGGGGAACCGTGGCGATCGAGCGGATGCTGCGGGAACGGACATCCCTTCCACTCTCCGTCGACAACGGTGCCAACACGCTCGGTCAGGCTGAGCGCTGGTTCGGTGCGGCCCGGGGCAACGCGAGCTCGATCATCGTGCTGCTCGGCGCCGGCGTGGGGGCGAGCATCGTCTCCGGGCCGCCCAAGCACGACGAGACGGCATCGCTGCCAGCCGAGTTCGGCCACACCACCGTGGTAGCGGGGGGCCGACCCTGCGTGTGCGGCGCGCTCGGGTGCCTCGAGGCCTACGCGGGCGCCGATGCGATGGTCGCCCGCTACGACGAGCTGAACGCCCGGCGTCAGGCCGCGAATCCCCGCGAGGTGGAGGATCGGCTCGTGGCCATCCTCTCCGCGGGGCCGGAGGACGCCCATGCGGCGCAGGTGATCGACGAGCTCTACCGTTACCTCGGCGTCGGCCTCGGCAATCTGGTCAACCTGTTCACGCCCGACCGCATCGTGATCGGCGGATGGGTCGGTCACGCGCTCGGCGCACCTGCCCTCGACCGATTGCGCGGAGAGATCGCCTCCAACGCGCTGCATCGCCCCATGTCCCGGCTCGAGCTCGCGCCGGCACAACTCGGAACGGATGCGGTGGCCATGGGCGCCGCCACGCTCCCCGTCGCGAGCTTCCTCCGCTCGGGTGGGGAGTCGGAGGAGTCGGCGACTCCCCGCCGCCGGTTGACGGCAGCAGAGTAGGTCTTCGTCCCCCTCGCTCGTCGGGTGGGGTACACGGTGGAGCCGTGACCGTACTGTCCGGTCGGTATCGAGATTTCATCACGTCCCCCTTGTAGGGGTGCTTTCTTCACGCTATGTTCTAAGTCGTTACGAAAAGCGTCACCGTCGACGTCGGATCTCTTCGACCCGGTCGAACGTGGCGCATCAGCGCTCCACTACCAAAGTCGATAGGTCAGCCGATGAGCATCAGCAGTAGTCCCCTTTCCGATTCCGGCGGATCTCCGCTCGGCCGGCGCATGCGAAGGGGAGTGATCATCCTCTTGGCTGCGGCCCTGGCCTTGACCGGGGTTTCTGTAGCTCAGGCTGGCCCGGCTCATGCGGCCGACACCCTGCTCTCACAAGGCAAGAAGGCGACAGCCAAGAGCATCGAAGGCGCCGGCACTCCCGCATCGGCCGCCGTGGACGGAGACGCGGGCACGCGATGGTCCAGCGAGCGTTCCGACCCGCAGTGGCTCGAAGTCGACCTCGGCGCGGTCTCGACGATCAGCAAGGTCACTCTCAACTGGGAGAGCGCCTACGCCACCGGCTTCGAGATCCAGACCTCCGATGACGAGTCCACGTGGACTCCGATCTACTCGACGACGACCGGGCCGGGCGGGGTACAGAACCTCACTGTCAGCGGCTCGGGCCGCTACGTCCGCATGTACGGAACGCAGCGCGCCAACGGCTACGGCTACTCCCTCTGGGAGTTCCAGGTGTTCGGCACCGCCGGAACGGGCGGCGGAACCGGTGGTGGTACCGGCGGTGGTACCGGCGGAACCTGCGAAACGAGCAACGCCGCCCTCAACCAGCCGGCGAGGGCATCCAGCGAGGAGAACGGCGGCACGCCGGCCTCGGCAGCCGTTGACGGCAACGCCGGCAGCCGGTGGTCGAGCGCGGCATCCGACCCGCAGTGGCTGCAGGTGGACCTCGGTGCCCGCACCGCCGTCTGCTCGGTGACGATCGCCTGGGAGACCGCATACGCGAAGGCCTTCGACATCCAGATCTCCGACACCGGAACCGGCGGATGGACGCCCCTGTACTCGACCACGAACGGAACGGGCGGTACGCAGACCCTCACCGTCAACGGCACCGGACGTTACCTGCGCGTCAACGGTACGCAGCGCGCCACCCCGTGGGGCTACTCGATCTACGAGCTGACAGTGAACGGAACGGGCGGCAACGGCAACGGAGGCGGCGGAAGCACGGGCGGCGGAACGGGAACGGGCACACCCCTGCCCACCTCTGACACCCCCGACTTCGGCGCCAACGTGGCGATCTTCGACCCGTCCATGCCAGCGAGCACCATTCAGACGAAGCTCGACAGCGTCTTCAACGCTCAGAAGGTCAACCAGTTCGGGTCGGAGCGCGACGCTCTGCTGTTCAAGCCGGGAACCTACAACGGCGTGTACGCGAACATCGGCTACTACACGTCGATCGCCGGCCTCGGCCAGAACCCCGACGACGTCGCCATCAACGGCGCCGTGACGGTCGACGCGTTCGACGGAACCGGAAACGCCACGCAGAACTTCTGGCGTTCGGCCGAGAACTTCGCGCTCACCCCGGTGGGCGGCAGCGAGCGCTGGGCGGTGTCGCAAGCGGCTCCGTTCCGTCGTGTGCACGTCAAGGGAGACCTCGAACTGCAGCCGGCGAGCGGTGGCTGGTCCTCCGGCGGCTACATCTCGGACACCAAGGTAGACGGCACCGTGTCGTCGGGCTCGCAGCAGCAGTGGTACTCCAAGGATTCGACCATCAAGGGCTGGGTCGGCGGCGTGTGGAACATGGTGTTCTCGGGAGTGAACGGAGCCCCGGCGCAGAGTTTCCCCAAGCCTCCCTACACGGTGCTCGGTTCGACGCCCGTCTCTCGTGACGTGCCCTACCTCTACCTCGACGGCAGCGGCAAGTACCGGGTCTTCCTCCCCTCCCAGCGCACCGGCGCGAGCGGGGCGAGCTGGGCGGGTGGACCCACCCCCGGCACCTCGGTCTCGATGAACACGTTCTACGTCGCCAAGCCGGGCGACAGCGCGACCAAGCTCAACCAGGCGCTGGCACAGGGACTCAACCTGTTCTTCACCCCGGGGGTCTACCACCTGAGTGAGACGCTCAACGTGACCAAGGCCGGCACGGTCGTGCTGGGCATCGGACTGCCGACGCTCATCCCCGACAACGGGGTGAACGCCATGAAGGTGGCGGATGTCGACGGCGTGCGCGTCAAGGGCATCCTGTTCGATGCCGGCACCGTCAACTCGGCTGCGCTGCTCACGGTGGGAACCGCGGGCAACACGACCAGCCACGCTGGCGACCCGGTATCCATCCAGGACGTGTTCTTCCGTATCGGCGGAGCGGCGGTCGGCAAGGCCACCTCGAGCCTGGTCGTGAACAGCAGCAACACGCTGGTCGACCACATCTGGGCCTGGCGCGCCGACCACGGCGTCGACGGAGTCGGATGGAACGTCAACACGGCCGACAACGGACTCACCGTGAACGGCGACAACGTGCTGGCAACCGGACTGTTCGTGGAGCATTACCAGAAGTACGAGGTGCTCTGGAACGGCCAGAACGGCAAGACCATCTTCTTCCAGAACGAGATGCCCTACGACGTGCCCAACCAGGCGGCGTGGAAGAGCACCCCGAACACGAACGGCTACGCGGCTTACAAGGTCGCCGACTCCGTCACCACCCACGAGGCGTGGGGGCTCGGCAGCTATGCCTACTTCGCCTCCGACCCGACCGTGGACTCCGCCCGCGCCTTCGAAGTTCCGGAAAGCGCTTCGGGAGTCAAGTTCCACGACCTGTTGACCATCTCGCTCGGCAACAACGGCACGATCAGCCACGTGATCAACAACGTGGGAGACGTCACGCCTTCCAACACCACCACCTCGACGGTGACCAGCTTCCACTAAGGAAGCTTCCACCTGGAGGGCCGGGGCGTCCCCGTCCCGGCCCTCCATCCGCTTTTCCGGCACCACCGTTTTTTCAGCAACACCGCGAACAGGCAACGCGTCGCGCTGCCCGCATGAGACACACCAGGAGGAATTCGTGAATCCAACCCCATCCGTCGCGACCGGCCCGGCGAGGAGGTGGCGCCGCTCGAAGCGAGAGGTCGCCATGCTCGCCGTCGCCGTCGCCCTCGCCCTCACCGGGGCAGCGCTGGTGCCGTCCGGCATCGCCAACGCCGCCGACACCGTTCTGCTCTCGCAGGGCAAGCCGGCCACGGCGTCCAGCGTCGAGAACAAGGACTACACGCCGGCGGCCAACGCCGTAGACGGCAACACCGGCACCCGCTGGTCGAGCGAACGCTCCGACCCGCAGTGGCTTCAGGTCGACCTCGGCCAGACTTCCACAATCAACCGCGTGGAGTTGACGTGGGAGGCCGCCTACGCCACCTCCTACGAGATTCAGGTCTCAGACTCGGGCACCGGCGGGTGGAAGCCGATCTACTCGACAACCACGGGTCCCGGCGGCAACGAGACGCTCTCCGTCTCCGGCACGGGCCGCTACGTGCGCATGTACGGAACAGTGCGCGCCAACGGCTACGGATACTCGCTGTGGGAGTTCAAGGTGTTCGGCTCAGCCGGCTCGACCAACCCTCCCACCGATCCGCCGACCGACCCTCCCACCGATCCTCCGACAGACCCCGGTTCGGTCAACCCCGGCTACCCCAACCAGCCCGGCCCGTTCACTCAGGCCAGCGTGGTGAAGGTCACCGGAGGAAACGGCAACTGGAAGCTGCAGGTCGACGGCAAGCCCTACACCGTGAAGGGCTGGACCTGGGGTCCGTCAGCCGCTCAGGCCGACACCTACATGCCGGGCCTGGTCGCCGAGGGCGCCAACACCATCCGCACCTGGGGCACGGGCACTGACACCAAGACGCTGCTCGACTCTGCCGCAACTCACGGCATCCGCGTGATCAACGGCTTCTGGCTGGCACCAGGCGGCGGCCCCGGCAGCGGAGGCTGCATTGACTACACGAGCGACTCGAAGTACAAGTCCGACCAGAAGGCCGACATCCTCAACTGGGTGAACACCTACAAGTCGAACCCGGGCGTTCTGATGTGGAACGTGGGCAACGAGTCGATTCTCGGTCTGCAGAACTGCTACTCGGGTCAGAAGCTGGAAGACGTTCGCAACGCCTACGCCGCCTTCGTCAACGAGGTCGCGGTCGCCATCCACGGCGTCGACGCCAACCACCCGGTCACCTCGACGGATGCCTGGACCGGCGCCTGGCCCTACTTGAAGCGCAACGCTCCGGCACTGGACCTGCTCGCCGTCAACTCCTACGGCGACGTCTGCAACATCAAGAAGACCTGGATCGACGGCGGCTACAACAAGCCGTACATCGTGACGGAGGGTGGAGCAGCCGGCGAGTGGGAGACCCCGAACGACGCCAACGGCGTGCCGACCGAGCCGACCGAGTCTCAGAAGGCTGCGGCGCTGGTCAACTCGTGGAAGTGCATCATCGACCACACCGGAGTCGGACTCGGAGCGACGTTCTTCCACTACGGCACTGAGGGCGACTTCGGCGGCGTGTGGTTCAACGTGATCCCCGGCGGCAACAAGCGTCCCGGCTACTACTCGATCGGCAAGGCGTGGGGCGCATCCTTCGCCAACACGGCACCGACCATCTCGTCCATGACGGTCACGCAGAACGTGGCTGCCGGCGCGAGCATGACGGTGAGCCTCAAGGCGACCGACCCCGACGGCGATGCCATCAAGTACGTGCCGTTCTTCAACAGCAAGTACATCGACGGCGCCGACGGTCTGCTCTTCCAGGACGGCCCCCAGCCGACCCCGGGCACCTTCCAGCTGACCGCTCCGCAGACGCTCGGTGTGTGGAAGGCCTACGTGTGGGCTGAGGACGGCAAGGGCAACGTGAGCGTCGAGTCCCGATCGTTCCGCGTCGTGGCTCCCCCGGTGGCCGGCACGAACATCGCCAAGGGAAAGCCGGCATCGGCATCCTCCTTCCAGACCACGGTCGACAACTTCACGCCCGGTCAGGCCTTCGACGGAAACGCGGCAACGCGCTGGTCGAGCGACTGGAGTGACGCGCAGTACTTGCAGGTCGACCTCGGTTCCGTGCAGTCCTTCAACCACGTGCAGTTGCTCTGGGAGAAGGCCTACGGCAAGGCGTACACGGTGAAGACGTCGAACGACGGCGTTGTCTGGACGACGGTCAAGACCGTCACCGATGGTGACGGCGGAGTCGACGACTTCGCCGTCTCCGGCTCGGGTCGCTACGTGCGTCTCGACCTCAGTCAGCGGGGAAGCCCCTGGGGCTACTCGCTTTACGAGTTCGGCGTCTACCAGTAGTCGAACGACGGCCACTCGGCCACATCGTCCCCGGGGCGGGCTGCAACCGCCCGCCCCTGGGATTCCAGGGAAACCTCCATCAGAAGGAGAACATGAAATGATCCGACGTCCGATAGCGCTCACGGTTTTCGTGGGCGCGACGATGGCTGCGGCGGTGGCGCTTCTCGGGGTGCTCGCCCCCTCGCCGTCGTCGAGCGCTCAAGCCGACGACTACGTCTCGCACCACGAATTCCAGGTCAACTGCGGGGTCTCGCACACCGCACCCGACGATCCGATCGTCTACCCGGGTCAGCCCGGAAGGTCTCACAACCACACCTTCCTCGGTGCCACGACAACGAACGCGAACACCACGACCGAGTCGTTGCTCGCGTCGTCGACCACCTGTCTGGTGCCGGCGGATCACTCGGCCTACTGGTTCCCGACGCTCTACAACGGCGACCAGCAGGTGCTGCCCAACTTCAAGCAGGTCATCTACTACAAGTCCGGCATCCTCGACTATAAGAAGGTGGTGCCGTTCCCGCAGGGGCTGCGCTTCGTGACCGGAAACATGATGGCAACGCAGGATGAGTTCCGCACGGCGCCCGGCGCCGTCGAAGGCTTCGAGTGCGGCAACATCTCCAAGAGCTGGGACATCCCGTCGTACTGCGATCCGGGTAGCCAGATGAACATCCGCTACCAGGCTCCGAGTTGCTGGGACGGCGAGCACCTGACCCCCCAGGATGCCGAAGCCCACCACGCCGGCTCGAAGAACATGGCCTATCCGGTGAACGGGGTCTGCCCCGACGGCTTCCCGATCGCGGTGCCGATGATCGAGTTCAAGATGGCCTTCCCGCTCAGTGGCGACATGTCGAGGGCGCATTTCGCGAGTGGCCGCGGATTCTCGTGGCACTACGACTTCTTCAACGCGTGGGAGCCCGCGACGCTCGACGCGCTGGTGAAGCACTGCATCAACGGCGGGCTCCAGTGCGACCCGCGCGGGTTCGACCAGTACAAGCCCGACCGCGGGCAGGTGCTCGACGCGAACTACCAGTTGATCGGCTGACATTCGTCAGCCCAGCGTCCCGAGGGGACGCTTCAGCACGGTTGAGGAAGTCTCCCACCGTGCCGAGGCGTCCCCTCAGCCGCGTGCCGCAACCCCTCGCGTGGCCAGACGGCGCGGCGTACTCTCGAGCATCATCCGTTCCATGAGGGGAGCCTCCGTGTCGACCGATCAGTACCACGAGCCGCCGAGCGAGTTGAGCGCCGAAGTGAGGACGTTCGCGCGCATGTGCGCGAGCCTCTCGGAGGAAGCCGAGGCCATCGGCTGGTACGAGCAGCGCATCGCCGTGGAGACGGATGAGGATGCCAAGGCCATCATGACCGACTCGCTCGGCGAGGAGTTCAAGCACTTCAGCATGGAGCTCGAGTTCCTGTTGCGCAAGAAGCCGCAGTGGCGCGAAACGGCGCGGGGAATCCTGTTCAAGGAGGGCGACATCGTCGAGCATGGTGAGGCCGCGGAAGAGGCTGCGTCCTCCAGCTGACGTCATTCGCCGGCGTCGCTCTATCGCGCGTCCGGGGACGCGCCGGCTCAATCGCGCCGAACGGGTGATGCGCGTTATGGCACCGAGCGACTCGCGGGACGCGCGTTATGGCACAGAACATCACGGGCCATGGGGCGCGTGCCCGTGGGGGGCGGATGGCAGAATGGCCGCATGTGGAAGCATCCCGCGCAGGAGCGCCGCGAACCTGGTCCGACTTTCGGAGTCGGCGTGCAGGTGCACGTGGACGAGCCGTCGACCGAGCGCGAGTACGACTGGACGGGTGAGCCAACCGGCGTCATCGTGTCCAACGGCGCGCCGCGGCCCGACGGCCTGCCGATCTCGTCGCGATCGGGACCGATCTGGCTGGTCGCCTTCGATGAGCCGCAGTACCGGCGCGACGGACGCGGCCCGTTCACCGAGGCCGCCATCCCTCAGTCGCGCCTGGTCGCGGCAGAGCCGATGGAGTACTGAGCGGATGCCGACGCCCGCCGAGATCACGACTCATCACGATCCAGCGCCCGACGGCAACCCGTGGGTCGTCGACGAGATCATCGAGCAGGTGACGCTGGTCGACTACCAGAGCGAGTGGCCGATCATTTTCGAGGCACTGGCGCACGACATCCGCTCGGCGCTCGGCGAGCGCGCGCTGACCATCGAACACGTCGGCTCGACCTCGGTGCCCGGGCTGGCCGCGAAGCCCGTCATCGACGTCGACCTGACCGTGGCCGACACCCGCGTCGAGGCGGACTACGTGCCGGCTCTCGAGGCGATCGGCTACATCCTCACCATCCGGGAGGAGTGGTGGTTCCAGCACCGCATGCTCCGCCTCGCCGAACCCCGCGTGAATCTGCACGTGTTCGAGCCCGACTGCCCCGAGCTCATTCGACACCGCTTGTTCCGCGATCGGCTGCGGGGCGACGCGGATGACCGGGACGCGTATGTCGCCGCCAAGCGCGGAGCGGCGCCGGGCGCCGCATCCGTTCTCGACTACAACCAGCGCAAGCAACCGGTCATCCGCGAGATCTACGAACGCGCCTTTCGCGACGCCGGCCTGCTCTGAGCGACGCGAGAACGAGCCTCACCCCGTCGCGAATGCCGCACACGAAAGCGGCGACATTCTCGCGGAGCGCCTCGATTCGTTGCTGACGCGCCGTGCGCACATCGACGTCCGCCCATCTCTCGAGATACTCCGAAGCGCGCTCAGCTGAGGGAACGAGAGTGGAACCGGCATGCCGACGAGACTGTCCACCCGGTAGCCTTCGAGAACGATCGCAGAGGAGGTGGGCCGATGAGCGTCGCGTTTCTGCTGACGACACTGGTGGTCGTGGCGACTCCCGGTACCGGTGCCGTCTACTCGATCGCGGCCGGACTCTCGCGAGGGACTCGGGCGGGCATCATCGCCGCCTTCGGATGCACGCTCGGAGTCATCCCGCACATGATCGCGGCCATCACCGGCCTCGCGGCCATCCTGAACGCCAGCGCGGTCGCCTTCCAGACCATCAAGTGGATCGGCGTGGCGTACCTGCTCTACCTGGCTTGGCAGAGCTTCCGCGACACCTCCCCGATTGCGGTCGACGACGGCCCGTCGGCGGCGTCGTTCTGGCTCGTCATCCGCACCGCCGTGCTCATCAACCTGCTCAACCCGAAGCTCACCATCTTCTTCTTCGCCTTCCTGCCCCAATTCGTTCCGGCGGGAGAGCCCAACGGCACCTGGCACATGGTCTGGCTGAGCCTCGTCTTCATGGCCATCACCTTCTTAGTCTTCGCGGTCTACGGCGTCTTCGCCGCGACGATGCGCACGCAGGTGATCGGCCGACAGAAGGTCGTGACGTGGCTGCGACGAACCTTCGGGGCCACCTACGTGCTGCTCGCCGGGCGACTTGCGCTCGAGAACCATTGACCCACCGACGCGACCTGAGGACTGGACGCATGACCGATGACCGCATCGCCGCCCTGTTCGATATCGACGGCACCCTCGTCGACTCCAACTACCTGCACGTCGCGGCGTGGCAGCACGCTTTTGAAACGCTGGGAGAGGATGTCGAGGCCTGGCGTGTGCATCGCGCCATCGGCCAGGATTCGAGCCTGCTCATCTCGTCGCTCGTCGGTGACAAGGAGGAGAGCTGGGTCGAGCGCGCGACCGACCTCCACGCGACGAACTACACCGCTCTCGCCCCGCGGCTGCGCGCCTTCGACGGAACGCGACGGCTGCTGCGGACGCTCTCCGATCGCGGTGTGGTCGTCGTGCTGGCGACGTCGGCGTCGCCCGAGGAACTCGACATCCTGCTCCGCGTGATCGACGCCGACGACGCGATCGACGCAACCACCAATGCCGAAGATGTCGACGCGGCCAAGCCGAAGCCCGACATCGTCGAGGTCGCCGTCGAACGCGCCGGCGTCGACGCGAGCCGCGCGGTGTTCATCGGCGACTCGGTCTGGGACATGGAGGCGGCCGAGCGCGCCGGGGTCTCGCCGTTCGGCGTGCTGTCCGGAGGCGTCGCGGAGAGCCTGCTGACGGAGGCGGGTGCCCGGATCGTGTTCGAGAACCCGGCCGACCTCCTCGCACGTCTCGACGAGATCGACCTCTTCCGCTGAGAGCCGCCGTTCGCGCCGCATTGTGGCCGGTCAGCGTGCTCCTTGCAAGCGCCTTGCCGTCGACGCTCGAGTGCGTAGCGTCGAGGCATGCAGATCGGATACAAGCTCGTGGCCGAGGGGTTCGGCCCTCAGGAACTCGTGCGGCAAGCGGTGCGCGCAGAGCAGGCGGGGTTCGACTTCGTCGAGATGAGCGACCACTTCCATCCATGGGTCGAAGCTCAGGGGCACTCGCCGTTCGTCTGGTCGGTGTTGAGCGCCATCGCGGCCAAGACCAGCACGCTCGGTCTCGCCACGGGTGTGACGTGTCCGAGCGTGCGCTACCACCCCGCGATCATCGCCCAGGCCTCCGCGACCCTCGCGTTGCTGTCGGAGGGACGGTTCACCCTCGGCGTCGGGGCTGGCGAGCGCCTCAACGAGCACATCGTCGGTCGCGGGTTCCCCGGAGTCCACGAGCGGCACGCGATGTTCCGCGAGTCCCTCGAGATCATCCGGTTGCTGTGGCAGGGCGGCTACCAGAACTACGACGGCACCTACCTCAAGCTCGAGGACGCCCGCATCTTCGACCTCCCCGATGCGCTGCCCGTCATGGCGGTCGCCGTGAGCGGGCCGGACTCCGTGAGCCTGGCGACCGAGCTCGGCGACGGACTCTTCGCGGTCGAGCCGGACAGCGCCCTGGTCGACGGATACCGCACGGCCGGTGGCACCGGACCGCTCTACTGCGAGGCGCCGCTCGCCTGGGCTGCTACCGAGGAAGCCGCCGTCGACGCCGCCCACGAGACGTCGGCCTGGTCGGTGACCGGATGGAAGGTGATGGCAGAACTCCCGAATCCCGTCAACTTCGAAGCGGCGGCAGCGACCGTTCGCAAGGAGGACATCCGTGAGCAGTTCGCCTGCGGACCGGATGTCGAACGCCACCTCGAGGTGATCGGACAGTTCACCGATGCCGGCTTCGACCACGTAGCCCTCATGAACGCCGGACCCGATCCCGATGGCTTCTTCGAATTCTTCGAGAAGGAGCTGCGACCGCGCCTGACCAGCGCCTGATCTCGGCCCCGGGACGCGATTCCCTTCCATCCGACCGCTCGTGAACATGCTCTCGACAGAGCGCCGTCAGGGGAGGACGATCGTGAGGTGAGCGATGCTCATTCCATGCAGCGTCGCAGGAAGAGCCCACCCGGAGGAGGTGGCGGACCACATCCTGAAGGCCGTGAAGGCCGTGTCCTGATGGCGGATGCGGAGCCCGTCGATGCGCTGGCGGGGAAGCTGAAGAGGACCGAGATTCAACACCGGACGTCATCGCTCCCGGGTCGCGACATCGTGCAGGTGCTGACCGAGATTCCCGCGGGCGTCGAGTCGGGCTGGCACACCCATCCGGGTGAAGAGGTCGGCTACATTCTCGCCGGAACGGTCGAGATGAGGATCGAGGGGCAACCCACGCTGACCCTTCACACGGGCGATGCAATCCTGATGCCACCCGGCACCGCCCACAACGCGCGCGACCTCGGGCCCGACACCGGCCCGACGCTCTCCACCTACATCGTCGAGCCCGACGAGCCGCTCGCCTCGTTCGTCGACGTCACCTGACGGACTGCGGCGGAGGTCAGCGGTGCACTCACTCGAGAGCTCGCCCTGCAGAGGGTCCGCACCGGCACCCTCGAGATCGAGTACGTCGACCTCGGCCCGCCGGACGGCGACCCGGTGATCCTGCTGCACGGGTTCCCTTACGACATCCACAGCTTCACGGATGTCGCGCCGCTCCTCGCCGACGCCGGCCGCCGCGCGCTCGTTCCCTACCTGCGCGGACACGGCGGTACCGTCTCCCTCGACGATGCCGGGCGCTCGGGTCAGCAGGCGGCGATCGGGGCAGACGTGGTCGAGTTCATGGATGGTCTGAATCTGGACCATGCTGTGTTCGCCGGCTTCGACTGGGGCGGCCGGGCTGGCTGCGTCGCCGCGGCGATCTGGCCGGAACGGTGCACCGGACTGGTGTCGGTGAACGGGTACCTGATCCAGAACATCGCCGCGGCGGCTACACCCATCGCTGCCCCAGGAGGCTCCGCGCGCGTTCGTGGATGCCATCCTCGAACTGAACGACCTCGCCTCGGCAGCGGATTCCGTCTGACGGCGCGTCAGTTCTTGGCGACGTCGACGGTGAACGTGACGTCCTGGATGCCTCCGTTGGAGTTGGAGAGCACCACCTTCGTGCTCCCCGCCGACAGGCCCTTCACCCCCGGGTTGTAGGTGGTGCCGCCGTCCTTCCGGCCCTTCGAGAAGGCGGCGACTCCGGTGTCGTCGACCTTTCCGGAGTAGCTGTCGACGGCGAGGTCGCCGGTGTTGATGTCGAGCGACTGCCCGACGACGAGATCGACGGTCGCCCCCTGCAGGTCGCCCACATCCTTCGTCACCGGCGCAATGGCAGGACTGTTGTCCTGCGCGCAGCCGGTCAGTCCAACCGAGGCGACCACAATCGCGACGCCCACCACCCATCTCGATATCCGCATGCGCCCAGCATGACACGCGATCGCCAACGCGGCTCGACGTCGATGACGATTCCTCGCTCGGGGCCTTCCCTCGCGCCCAGGCTCTGACTAGATTGCCATCATGGGGCGGAAGGCGTCACCGTTGGTGGTATCCGCCGATCGCGTGGATGCCAAGGTGGGGAGCACGATGTCACTGCTACCGGAAGTCAGGGAACTGCTCGACGGAACGCCGATCGCCCACCTGGCCGCTCTTCTTCCCGATGGCTCGCCACACTCGGTCCCCTTGTGGATCGGCGTCCACGACGACCACGTCGCCATCCTGACCGGACCCGGCTCGCGCAAGGCGCGCAACCTGCGCCGCGATCCTCGAGTCGCAATCTCGCTCACACCGCCCGGCGCAGCTTTCCCCCCGGTGGTGCTGCGCGGTCGAGTCGTCGAGTGGCTCGACGGCGAAGAAGGCTGGGCAGCGGTGGACGAGCTCGCCAGAAAGTACACCGGCGCGCCGTACAGCCGAGAGCAGGAGCGGGTGGTCGCGCTGATCGACCTCGACTTCCAACGCGTCGGCCTCGGGTGACCGGCACTGCACAGGAAAGACGTCCCGGTGTCCTACTCGTCGACCGTTGAGGGGTCGGGGATCTCGCCGGGACGGTAACGCGGCAGGCGTCCGACCGGGATGATCGCGAGCGCGCTGATGGCGGCGAGCACGACGAGGCCGATCCGCAGCGCCGAGAGCCGTGCATCCGTATTGATCTGAACCGCCTTGTCGACCTGGCTCGGTGTCGCACTGGTGCCCTCGAGCACCTCGCGCAAGCGAGGATTGCTGACGAAGTTGATGCGATCGAGCCCGGCCTCCTGCTGGATCGTGGCGGGGAGCTCCGAGCTTCCGGCCAACGCCTGCGTCACCCCGACTCCCAGCAGCGTGACGAGCATGGCACCGGCCAGTGCGGTCCCCACCGCGGACGCCAGGTTCTGCGTGACACCGCGGAGGGAGCCGACATCGCCGGCCAGCTCCTTGGGCGATGACGTGACGAGGACATTGAAGAGCAGCGTGACCAGCGCCCCTTGCCCGATGCCGAAG
Organism: Orlajensenia flava; assembly: GCF_004801905.1. GTDB lineage: Bacteria > Actinomycetota > Actinomycetes > Actinomycetales > Microbacteriaceae > Orlajensenia > Orlajensenia flava. The sequence continues at coordinate 49,884 of NZ_SSSN01000009.1, forward strand.
ACGATCAGGCCGAGGATGGTCGGAACGGTCTCCCAGTTGTTCGTCACCACGAACGAGAGCCAGATCAGCGCGACCGTCGTGAGGATGAACGCCGCGCGGGCGATCACCCGCGTGCTGAATCGCTTGTAGAACCTCACCACCAGTAGCGCCGAGAAGAACACGGTGAGGTTGAACGGCAGCATCGCCACCGAGGTGGCGAGGGGCGTGCGGCCTTGGACGATCTGGATGTAGAGCGGAATGGTGAAGTTCAGCGAGGCCTCGAGCCCGACGATGATGAACAGCGCGTAGACGGCTGCGCGCTCCTTCTTCGAACCGATCACGGTGAGGCTGATGAGCGGCGTCCTCCCGTACCGCGTGCGTCGTCGGGTCCAGACGAGGAAGCCCTGACCGAGGATGACTCCGGCGACGACCAGCACGGGAGCCAGGGAGAGTCCGAAGACGTTCGGCGCTCCCGGCTCGGCGGCGAGGTCGCCCCACCCGTTGAGGTTGTTGAAGCCGAGCGTCAGTGACACGACCGCCGCGCCGATGAGCACGGCGCCGACCGCGTCGATCTTGACGTCCTTGCTGCCGGGTGCCGAACGCAGCCGGAAGCTGAGGATGAACACGACGGCCGCTAGTACGACGAGGATGCCGAAGATCGGCCGCCAGCTCACGTAGGTGGCCAGCACCCCGCCGATCAGGAAGGCACTGACGCCGGATGCCGCCCGCGCCGAACCGAGCGAGCCGACGGCGGTGGCCTGCTGCTCCCCGTGGTAGTTCTCGGCGATCAGCGCCACGAGCGCCGGCACGATGATGGCTGCTGAAGCCCCCGCGAGGGCTTGGGCCGCGATCATGAACCCGACGCTCGGGGCGAAGGTCATGGTGAGCATCGCGACGGCGAACACCGCGATCACGACTCAGAAGACCAAAACCCAGCCGAACTTCTGCCCGAGTTTGGCGCCGGTCATCACCAGTGCGGCCACGACGAGTCCGTACGTCACGATGCCGGTGCTGATCGCCGTTGGCGGGACGCCGAAGTCGTCGACCATGCCACTGAGCGAGATCGGCAGGGCCGAGACGTTGAACGACATGAGCACCTGAGCGAGCGCGAGCGCGACCATCGGAGCCCATGAGGCTTTGACGGCGGTCGGTTGAGCGACGGACGACGTCATCGATTCACCCTTCTCGAGATATCTGCAGCGGTCCGTCGTCAGCGGCGGCTGCCGACGCGAACAGGTTGAGGCCCAGCACGCCGGACAGGTAGCGGGTGGCACGCTTGCCGCGAACGCTGTTGCCCGCGACATCCAGCCGCGGAGAGAACGTCGCCAGGCCGCCCTTGCCGGGAGCGATCGTCACGATCCCCCCGGAGACGCCGCTCTTGCCGGGCATGCCGATCTCGTAGAGCCACTCGCCCGAGTGCTCGTACAGGCCCGACGATGCCAAGGCGGCCAGAACCCGGATGCACACCGCCGGGTCGACCACCTGCTCGCGCGTGATGGGGTTGACGCCGCCGTCGGCGAGGGTGGCCGCCATGACGGCGAGGTCCCTCGCTGAGACGAGGAGTGAGCACTGCCGCGTGTAGACGTCGGTGGTCTCGAGCGGATCGAACCCCATCCGCCCGTAGCTCTGCAGAAGCCGGGCGATTCCCTGGTTGCGTTGATTCGTCGCGGCCTCGGACTCGTAGACCTGCACGTCGAGAGCGAGCCGGCGCCCGGCGAAGGCCGACAGGCCATTCTGGATGTACTCCCACTTCGCCGCGGCGGACGCCCCCGGCACCAAGCTGGTCGTCACGAGCGCGCCCGCGTTGACCATCGGGTTCATGGGGTGGCCGTCGTTGAGTTCTATCGCCATCACCGAGTTGAACGGAAGGCCGGTGTTGTCGACTCCGACCCTCTCGAGCACCTCCTGGTAGCCCCGCTCCTGGCACACGAGCGCGAAGACGAAGGCCTTGGAGATGGACTGGATGGAGAACTCGTGGTCGACGTCACCGGCCGCGTGGATCGTGCCGTCGACCTCGGCCACGCAGAGCCCGAAGAGCGAGGGATCCGCAGCGGCCAGCGCGGGGATGTAGTCGGCCACGGCGCCCTCGTCGAGGCCGCGGTAGCGCTCCCACGCGTCGAGCAGGAGGGAGTCGATCAGCGGGCGGTCGGGGAGGTGGCCCGTCGAGACGGACCGGCTGGCATCGAAGCCATCGAACTCATCCACCATGGCCACCGTCCCGAACCGAGCACCGTCGTGCAGCGATCCTAGCGCTCGGCGTGGGCCATCAGTGGGCGCCGGTCATCGACCGTCCGGGTGCAGCAGCACCTTCGTCCATCCGTCGAGGCGGTCGTCGAAATTCTTATAGCCCTCCGCGGCGTCATCGAGGCTCAGCTCGTGCGACACGATGATGCCCGGGTTGAGCTTGTCGCGGTGGATGAGGTTGCGGAGCTGGCGGTTGTACTGCTTGACGTTCGCCTGCCCGGTGCCCATCGACTGCCCCTTGAAGAAGAAGGTGCCGAAGTCGATCGCGAACTGGCCCTTCTTGGCCAGCGAGTCCTGCGCCGACGGGTCCTCGGGCACGAACACCCCGACGACGCCGATGCGACCGGTCGGCCTCACGGCGGCGATCAGGCTGTTGATGGTGAGGCCCGGGGACTCGTTGCCGTGGTGATCGTGCGCCTGATATCCGACAGCCTCGACACCACGATCGGCGCCCTCGCCTAGAGTGGCGTCGAGGATCTGCTGCACGGCGTCGCCCGTGCTGTCGTCGATCGGCGTGGCACCAATGGTCTCGACGAGCTTCAGCCGGTCGGGTTGACGATCGACGACGAAGACTTGGTCGGCGCCGCGGAGATCGGCCGACATCGCAGCCATGAGTCCCACGGGCCCGGCTCCCCAGATGACCACCGAGTCGCCGATGCCGACCTGCGCCAGCTCGGTGCCGTGATAACCCGTGGGCAGGATGTCGGAGAGCATGACGTAGTCCTTCTCCTTCTCGCGGGCGTCATCCGGCAGAACCAGGGCGTTCCAGTCCGCGTACGGTACGCGCAGCAGCTCGGCCTGTCCTCCGTTGTACGGCCCCATGTCGGCGTAGCCGTAGGCGGCTCCGGCGTTCGGCGGGTTCGCCGTCAGGCAGAAGCCGGTCAGGCCGGCCCCGCAGTTCTTGCAGAATCCGCAGCCGATGTTGAAGGGCAGCACGACCATGTCGCCGACCTTCACCCGGTCGACGCCGTCGCCGACTTCGATGACCTCGCCCATGTTCTCGTGGCCGAGCACCTTGCCCTTCTCCACGTCGGTGCGACCCTCGTACATGTGCAGGTCGCTGCCGCAGATGTTGGCCGTCGTGATTCTGACCAGCACGTCGGTCGGTCGCTCGATGGTCGCGTCCGGGACCTCATCGACCGAGACGTTCTTCGGTCCGTGATAGACGAGTGCTCGCATGATGATCTCCCTGGTTCGATCCGAAGCCGCACCGGTCGACGGGCGACGTGTCCTACCAGTGCATCCCCGGCGGCGCGAAACATCGCTGGGCTTGCCAGATCAGCGCCCGAGGTCTATGGACGGCGCCGACGGATGCCCATCACTCCCGCGCGTGGAAGCGCTGCTCGATCGTCCCGATGCCCTCGATCTCGGTGATCAGGCGCTCGCCATCGCGGAGGAAGCGCTTGGGTTCCATCGCCGCGCCGACTCCGGGCGGCGTGCCGGTGAAGATGAGGTCGCCGGGGCGCAGCTCGACGATCGCGGACAGCCACGCGATCAGGGCCGGGATGCTGAAGATCAGCTGATCGGTCCGCCCATCCTGAACCGTCGTCACGGCGCCGTCGGGGCCGTGGATGGTCGTCGTGAGGCGGAGGTTCTCGGGATCGGCGAGCTCGTCCACGGTGACGAGCACCGGACCGATGGGGGCGAACCCCTCGTAGGACTTGCCCGCGCTGAACTGCGGAGTGCCTCCGGCCCACTGCAGGGTGCGCTCGGAGAGGTCCTGGCCCGCGGTGTAGCCGGCGATGTGCGCGGCGGCATCCTCCGCCGCGATGTTGCGGCCGCCGCGCCCGATCACGACGACGAGCTCGGCCTCCCAGTCGACGGTGTCTGCCGGGAGCGTCACATCCGTGTCCGGTCCGGCGACGGATGAGGCGAACTTCGTGAACACCAGCGGGGTGTCCGGGCTCTCGAGGCCGGCCTCCGCGGCGTGATCGGCGTAGTTCAGCCCGATGCCGAACACCTGCGATGGCCGCGGCGACGGCGCTCCGAGATCGGTGGCCGCGTAGGACTCCGACGCGGCGTCCGTCACGGGGTTCTGGTCGCCCGCCCAGGCCATCAGCTCATCCCACCGGTCGAAGAGGTCTGCGGGATCCGACGGGAAAGTGCCATCGGACGCCTCGGCGATGTCGATGGCTCGTCCGTCGGCGACGAGGGCCGCTCGGCCGTTGAGGTTGGCGATGCGCATGGTGATCCTCCTAGGATGCGGCGGCGGCCGCGGTGGTGAAGCCGAGCAGGGCGGCGTCGATGACGGAGTCGAGCTGCTCCGGCGCCGTCTCCCCCACCCAGGCCAGATGCTGGTCGGGCCGCACGATCGCCAGCACGGGGACGTCGTGCTCGTCGAAGCCCTGAGCGACGGCGTCGAGGTGCGCGACCGGCACGCCGCGATCCGAGAGAGCGTCGACGAGCGGCTGCGCCTTCTCGGTGGAGCCGATGACGGTGAATTCCGGACCGAGGGCGTCGAAGAGCGAGGCACCAGCCGCGGTGCGCGCGTGCGGGAGGCGATTGCCGGGCCGGGCCTGTGGGCGGTAGATCTCGCCAGTGGGCGCTTGGTCTGCCGACTCGGCCGCGTAGCCGTAGCCGAGCACGAGTCCGAGGCTGTGGAACTCGGCGCGCTTCGCGGCTTGGATGGCCGCCGCTGCGACCGATCGCGCCCGCACGCCCTGTTCGTCGTCGCGCATCAGGGCGGCGTCGCTGAGGTCGACGGACAGGGTGCGCATGTTGGAGGCGGCGAAGGTGATGGTCTGCACCGCGATGGGGCGACGCTCCTCCTCGTAGCTCGCGAGCAGCTCGCGGGGCGCCCAGCCGTGGATGACGGCGGCGAGCTTCCAGGCGAGGTTGACCGCGTCGCCGACTCCGGTGTTGAAGCCGTGACCGCCCCACGGCGGGTTCTGGTGGGCGGCATCCCCGGCCAGGTAGGCCACGCCCGACCCGTAGCTGTCCGCCAGCAGCAGCCGTGCCTGCCACGGGTCGGTCGCGAGCACCTCGACGTCGATGTCGGCACCGACGAGCCCACGCACGAGGGCGATCGCCTCATCGTCATCGGCGATCGATGCGGCACCGGTCGCGATGGCCCACCACGTTCCGTCGAGGTCGAGCGGGCCGACCACGCCCGGCGCCTCGGGGTTGAGCACCCAATGATGGATGGCGGCGCGCCCCGGAAGCAGCCGCGCGAGCGCCTGCGAACGGAAGGTGATGTTGACGTTCGGGCGACCGCCCGGCGCGCCCTCGTAGAGCGCACCGATGGCGGAACGCACGCCGCTCCGCGACCCGTCGGCGCCGACCACGAAATCGGCCTCGATCACCTGCACCTCCCCGGAGGCGTCCGTGATCTCGACCTGCGTCGGTTCACCGAGACTCACCGCGGTAGCACGCGAGCCGAACAGCAGGGTGACCAGCGGGTCACCGTCCAGGCGATCGCGCAGCACCTCTTCGACGACGGGCTGCGTCACCTGCTGCCCGGCTTCGGAGGTGAGTGATGAGCCGGTGAGGTCGAGTCCCAGTGCGCCGGTGATGCGGGTGATCTCGGCGCCGGTGACCGTCGTGCAGAAGCGGATCTCGTCGGAGTAGTCGACCGGGATCCCCGCGCGCCGACGGATCTCGTCGGCGACCCCCGTGCGTCGGAACAACTCCATCGTGCGTGCCGTGGTGGTCTTCGCCCGCGGACGGTCGTGCTCGACGACCAGCCGCGGCTCGACGACGGTGGAGGCGACGCCGTGGTGGGAGAGCTCCAGCGCGACGGTCAGCCCGACGGGGCCGCCGCCGACGATGAGGACGGGCGTGTGGATCGGGGGCATCGTCAGCGTACGCGCTCCCCCGCGATCCAGACCCCGCGGATGGCGCGGGTCGCGCTGATGTCGACGGTCGGGTCGCCATCCACGAGCACCAGATCGGCCCGCAGACCGGGCTGGATTCGACCGCGGTCGGCGAGACCGAAGAAGTCGGCTGCGGTGGAGGTCGCTGCGCGCAGGCTCTCCACGGGGGTCACGCCCGCCTGCCCCATGAGCTCGAACTCGGTGTGCAGCGACTCCCCGGGGGGCGGGCTCGCGGGCGTGGCAGGGTTGGTGTTCGCATCCGTTCCGGCCACGATCGTGACACCCGCGGCACGCAGGTTGCGCAATGACTGGAGGCAGTTCTCGAAGCTCACCCCCGGTGGCCGGACGGGGAACGGCCAGTCCGTCGCCATCGCATTCATCATGGACAGGGTCGGGATGGCGATGACGCCCCTCGATGCGACCTCCCGCGCAAACTCGACGCCGAGCACGTCCCCGAGCGGAGTGTGGGTGAACGCGTCCACGCCGCTTGCGACGGCGATCTCCGCGGTCCTGCCGGTCGTCGTGTGGGCGATGACCTTCTTGCCCGCTGCATGCGCCGCACGAACGATCGCCGCGGCGGTCTCGGGCTGCAGCGGCTTCGGCTGCTGCGGGATCTCGGGCTCGAGAAGCACCTTGATGTAGTCCGACCCCTCTGCCACGCGCGCAGCCACCCAGGCCTCCGCCTCATCCGGCCCGCTGATGCCGACGGATTCCGGGAAGCCGAGCCGGGCGATGTGGGTGCCGTGCGGTGGACCCGCCGGGAACCCCGCCGATCGCACGTCCGACCCACCGGCCACGCCCCGCGTCGCCTCGATGACGCCCGGGTCCTTCGCGCCCATGTCGAGGGCCGTCGTCACGCCCCAGTGCGCGAGCGTCCTCGCCTGCTCCGGATCGCTGATGTGCACATGGGCGTCGATGAGGCCCGGCAGCAGAACCGCGCCAGCGGCATCCACCGTCTCGGAATCGGCGCCGGGCTCCTCCGTGATGAGTCCGTCGACAACGTGGACCGAGCGCGGCTCGCTGAGCCGCTCACCGTCGAATACCCGGGCGTTCTCGATCGAGAACGCGCCCATGCTCACCACACCTCGGGAAGGAAGATGTCCTCGGGGATGACGGCAGGCAGGTACTCGCCGGCGCGCGTCCGCTCGTGGATCTCCTTGAAGGACAGGCCGGCCTCGCGGGCGGCGACGATCTTCTCCGGGTCGAAGAACGTGCCGATCGGGTTCTCGGCGAACTCCTTCGCGTTGGCGATCCACTCGCTCGAATCGGCCCAGTCGCCGAATCCGTCCACCTGGATCTCGACGCCATTGCCGTCGGGGTCCTGGTAGTACACCGACATGGTGATGCCGTGGTCGAGCATGAGGAACGGGAGGATGCCGTGGTCGCGCAGGCGGATGTAGTTGTTCAGCCACATGTCGAACGTGCCGAACTCGAAGGCGGTGTGGTGGATGCCGGTCTCGTGTCCCTTGTCGGTCGGGTGCTTGAGCCCGGGAGGGGACAGCAGGGCGATGCGGTGGTTCGCCTCGTCGTTGGTCAACCACGACGCCTCATTGCTCTGGAAGACCGGGCGCAGGCCGCAGACGAGTCCGTACCAGCTGACCATGTCGCTCATGCGGAGGGTCGTGAAGGTGGTGTGGTGCAGCTTGGGCGGATTGGCCGGCCAGTTCTTCGCCATGTTCTCAGGCATGTCTCTCCTTCGAGATCGATTGGGGTGAGCGGATGGGGGTATCGGTCACGTCGGGTCCACCAGATCGAGTGCTGCCTCGATGATCGCATCGGTCCCGATGCCGTTGGAAGCGTAGAGCTCCTGGAGGGTGCCGGTCTGGCCGAACTCTGTGACGCCGAGGTTGGTGCTGCGCACTCCGTTGACGGCGGCCAGGAACGCCAGGGCGTGCGGGTGTCCGTCGAGCACGGTGACCATCGGCGCCGCCCGCGTGGCCGGGAAGACCTGCTCGATGATCGCGGAGTCTCCATCGCCGCGACCGCCCCGCGCGCGGACCGCGCGATACAGGCGGTCGGCGCTCGTCACGCAGACGACGTCCGCTTCGAGTCCGAGTGCCGAGAGACGGTCGGCCGCGGCCAGCACCTCGGGCATGAGTGCTCCCATGCCCACGAGGGTCACGACGGGGTGCTCGGCGCGCCGCATCGCGTACCCGCCCGAGACCACCTGGCGACGCCGTCGCTCGCGCGCGGCCGGATCGGCCGGAACGGATGCCCGGGCCTGGTCGAGCATCCGCGACGACAGCCTCAGGTAGCTGGACGAGCCGTCGGGCCGCCCGAGCCGGGAGAGCGCGTCGAGCATGCACCACTCGAAGTCCTGCACGAACGCCGGTTCGAAGCCGACGACACCGGGCTGCTCGATCCCGATCGACGGCGTGATGATCGACTGGTGAGCTCCGCCCTCAGCCGCGAGGGTCACGCCGGACGGAGTGCCGATGAGGATGGACTGCCCACCGCCGTAGACGCCGAACGACCACGGTTCGAGCGCGCGGGTGACGAAGGGGTCGTAGAGCGTGCCGATCGGCAGGAGCGCCTCGCCCCATCTGCTCCAGGTGGCGCCGAGTTCGCCGAGCAGCGAGACCAGGTTCACCTCGGCGATGCCAAGCTCGATGTGCTGCCCGGTCGGGCGCTCGTCCCAGTGCAGGATGGTCTCGCCGTCGTCGGCGAACCAGTCCCGCTTCTGCGCCGACGACCACACTCCCGCCTTGTTCAGCCAGCCCCCCAGGTTGGTGCTCGAGGCGACGTCGGGTGCGACGGTCACGACGCGGCGTGCCGCGTCCGGGGCGAGCCGGGTGAGGTCGAGCAGCAGGCGGCCCAGGGCCTGCTGCGTCGAGCTGCGTCCGACGACCGTCCGACCGAAGTCCCGCGGAACGACCGGTGGAACGGATGCGTCGACCGGGTCGCGCTGCAGCCGCTCGGCGGTGCGAGCGCAGAGCAGAGCGGCGTCCGTTCCCGCGGCGAACCGGCGCCACGGGTCCTCCGTACGCTCGCCGAGCTGGGCGGCGACAACCTCCAGTTGCGCGGGGTTCAGCAGGTTGGAGTGGTTCTGCGGGTGTCCGGCGCTCGGCAGGCCGTTTCCCTTGATCGTGTACGCGAAGATCACGGTCGGTCGGGTGTCGTCGATCTCGCCGAAGGCGTCGACGAGACCGCCGATGTCGTGGCCGCCGAGACCGGCGATGACCCGCGGCATGTCCTCGTCGGCCACGTCCTCCAGCAGGGTCCGGATGTGCTCGGCGCCCGCGCCGGCTCCCGGCATCCGGTCGCGCAGTTCGGCCGGCGAGCAACGCAGCATGCGCTGGTACTCGGGGTTCGACATGCCGTCGATGCGTGCCTTGAGGTGCTCACCGCCCGGTCTCGAGAACAGCTCCTGCAGCAGGTGCCCGTACTTGAGCGTGATCACCTGCCAGCCGGCGGCCGTGAACATGGCCTGCAGGCGCGTCGCGGAGATGTTCGGCACGACCCGGTCGAGGGACTGCCGGTTGAAGTCGACGATCCAGACGATCTCCCCGAGCTCGGCGACCATGGGGTCGAGGATCGCCTCCCACACCGCGCCCTCGTCGAGCTCCGCATCGCCGACGAGGCTGTACTGACGTCCGCTCTGTCGCGGACGTCCGGCGGTGTCCGCTGCATAGCGCCGAGCGATCGCTCCCCAGATGGGCGCCGTCGCGCCGATGCCGACGGAACCCGTCGAGTAGTCGACGGTGTCGGCATCCTTCGATCGGCTCGGGTAGCTCTGCAGCCCCTTGTAGGCCCGCAGCGTTCCCAGTTGCTCGGGCTCCAGCTCGCCGAGCAGGTAGTTGATGGCGTGCAGGACGGGCGATGCGTGCGGCTTGACCGACACCCGGTCATCGCTGGTCAGTTCGGTGAACCACAGCGCCGTCATGATGCTCACCATCGACGCGCTGGACGCCTGGTGCCCGCCGATCTTGAGGCCGTCGGGGTCGCGACGGTCGGGCGCGTTCGCCGCTGCGATCATGGCCGTCGACAGCCAGAGCACCTTGCGCTCGACCTCACCGAGGGCGACGAGCCGATCCGCGAGCGCGGGCTCGCGCCGAGCGCCTGCCTCAGCGTTCATCGGGCGACTCCTTCGTCTTGTCAGCGCTTCGCCGTGCTGGAGATATACGCTATATCCTAGCCAACGGCATCTCAAGCCGGTAGCGCGCGGCAGGCGTGATGGCACGATGTAGACCGACGGATGGAGCAGCGTGGCGCTTGAGGGGCAGGTGCGCTCGGTCGCCCGCGACAACAGCTCGGCGGTCGACCTGGTGACGGCGGAGATCCGTCGCGCAGTGCTGACGGGCGCTCTAGCGGCCGGCGAGCAGTTCTCCATCCGCGACCTCGCCCTGCAGCTCGGCGTCAGCCACATCCCCATCCGTGAGGCGCTGCGCCGCCTCGAGTCGCAGGGGCTCATCGTGCTGCGACAGGCTCGCAGCGCCGCCGTCGCGCCGCTGTCCATCGCCGATATGGAGGCGATCTACCGGCTCAGGACGGTCATCGAGCTGCCGTTGGCCGGCACGTCGGCGGGACGGCACTCGCCCGAGCAGGTCACTCGCCTGCACGAGCTCCTCGAGATGAGCCGCGACCACGACCCCGAGCGCGCCTGGCAGGCGCACTACGACCTCCATGCGGCGTTGGTGCATCCCGCGGCGAACGAATGGGACGAGCGCGTGCTTCACACCCTCTGGTTCGCGACCGAGCGCTACTCGCACCTCGTCTTCGATCCGACGCAGATCACCGAGGAGGAGCGCGCCTACCGGTACGGCCGCCACAAGGTGCTGGTGGACGCCGCGCTCGCCGGCGATGCCGCTGCCATGAGTGCCGCTCTCGATGAGCACCTCTCCACGAACCGGGAGCGCATCCGCGAGTTCATCGCCCGCTTGGAGTCGGAGCAGAACCCGTCGTGATGGCATTGCGTCCGGAGGCCGGGCGTGCGACGATGCAGAATATATCCTAGCGAGTAGCTCACCGCAGAGCTCCTGCCGACCCGAAAGGACGACGATGTCCACCTCCTTCACGCATTCCGTCGCCGACCGCGACTACAGCGGCCGCACCAACATCGGGGCGGGCGTCGACGCCGCACCGGGCGCTCCCCTCGTGATCGCCCTGCACGGCGGCACGTACAGTTCCGAGTACTTCGACATCCCCGGGTACTCGTTGCTCGACCGCGGGTCGGCGGCGGGCGTTCCCGTGATCGCTCTCGACCGCCCCAACTACGTGGACTCCTCGCCGCTCGAGAGCGACGGGTCGATCATCTTCGACAACGCCGAGGTGCTCTCCGAGGCGATCGGCTCGATCTGGGAGCAGTACGGCGATGGCCGACCGGGCGTCGTACTGGTCGCGCACTCCATCGGTGGCGCCGTCGCCACCGCCATCGCCGCATCCTCGCCGTCGTGGCCGCTCCTGGGCCTTGCCACCTCCGGATGCCTCGTGCGCGTTCCCGAGGAGTCGAAGGCGGCGTGGGCGCAACTGCCTCCCATCCCCATGATCGACCTGCCCGTGCCGATGAAGGATCAGCTCATGTTCGGGCCTGCCGAGACACTCGACGCTGACATGCCCGCCGCGAGCTACCCCTCCAACACCCTGGTGCCGAAGGCGGAACTGCTCGACATCACCGGCAACTGGATCGAGCGCCGCGCCGAGACGTGCGCTCGCGTGACGGTTCCCGTCCTCCACCGCCAGGGCGAGTTCGACGCGCTGTGGGTGACCAGCCAGGACGAGGTCGACCAGTACGGCGCCGGCTTCACATCGGCGGCGTCCGTCGACGCCGCCCTGCAGACCGGCAGCGGCCACTGCATCGACTTCCACCGGCCGAGCGGGGACTTCCAGGGCTCCGAGCTCGCCTTCGCGCTCGAGTGTGCGAAGGCGGCGGTCGCCTGAGTGTCGGAACGCCCGGTCGCCAAGGTGAGACCTGAGGCGGCGGCGTGAGACTCGACGGCAACGTGGTGCTCATCACGGGCGGAGGCACGGGCATCGGACGCGCCCTCGCCGAAGCCCTCGCCGCCCGCGGCAACACGGTGATCATCGCCGGGCTGCGGGCGGATGACCTCACGCCGGTCGCCGACGCGACGCCCGGCATCGACATGCAGGTGCTCGATGTCGCCGATGCGGAGAGCATCTCGACGGGCGTCCGGGCTGTGCTGGGCCGGCATCCGCGTCTGAATGTGCTCATCAACAACGCCGGCATCATGACCGACGACGACCCGGCCGAACCGATCGACGACGACGGTCTGGTGCGCATCATGGCCACCAACGTGCTCGGGCCGATCCGGCTGATCTCGGCGCTCATCGAGCACCTGCGCGCCACGCCGGACTCCGTCATCGTCAACGTGACCTCGATGCTCGGCTACGCGCCACTGGCGCGCTCCCCGTTGTACTCGGCGACGAAGGCGGCGATGCACTCGTACACGCTCTCCCTGCGCCATCGCCTGGGCGACGCCGCGCCGACGGTCGTCGAGATCGCCCCACCTCTCACCCGCACCGCGCTCCAGGCCGTCAACCTCACCGACGAGCGCGCGATGCATCTCCAGGACTTCATCGCCGAGACGCTGGCCGCTCTCGAGGCGGGGGATGCGGAAGCCTACGTCTCGCGTTCCCGTGAACGTCGCGACGCCCAGCGCGTCGACGACATCGGCATCACGCGCCGGTTCAATGAGGCGATGGGCCAGCCGCCGGGAACGCCCGCCTGATCGCTTCCCCCTCGGCGCCGGATTCGCAACCGGTCGACGCAGGCCCGCTTCGCCCGTAGACCGGAGATCACGCCGATCGAACGGCGACATCGGCATCGAATAGGAACGGGAGCGATCATGGCCTTCACCCCACGCACAGCCATCGTGACGGGATCGGACTCCGGCATCGGGCGGGCGACGGCGGTCGCGCTCGCCGAGGGCGGCATGGATGTCGGCGTCACGTGGCATTCCGACGAGGACGGCGCCCGTGAGACCGCCCGACTCGTCGAACTGGCCGGGCGTCGCGCCGTCATCGCACGCCTCGACACGACGGATGCGCCCGCGTGCGGCGACGTCATCGACAACCTCGCCGAGGCCCTGGGCGGAATCGACGTCTTCGTCAACAACGCCGGCATGAACGGCGGGCCGGCGTTCTTCGACACGACCTGGGAGACCTTGAAGGACACGATCACAGCCAACCTGAGCGGGCCGTTCGTGTGCATCCAGCGGGCGGCCAGTCGCATGGTCGAGGCCGGGCACGGCGGAAGGATCATCGCCGTCACGAGCGTGCACGAGCACCAGCCACGAGTCGGTTCCTCGGCATACGACGCATCCAAGCACGGCCTCGGCGGACTGATGAAGACCCTCGCGCTCGAGCTGGGCGAGTTCGGCATCACCGCCAACAGCGTCGCGCCCGGCGAGATCGCCACGGAGATGACGGGCGCGGAGGACGAGGACGCAACCGACATCCGCCGACCCGGGATCCCGCTGGGGCGACCCGGCGATGCCCGGGAGGTAGCGGCCGTCATCGCCTTCCTCGCCTCCCCCGCCGCGTCCTATGTGACGGGCGCATCGTGGGCCGTCGACGGCGGGATGCTGCAGATGGGACCGCAAGCCGGCTCGCACATCACCACCGACGACTGGCGCGAGGTCTGCGACTAGGCGCGAGCTCGCCTGCCGGTCGTCAGTATCTCGCGCACGGGGGGGGCCGCGACGCACCACGTGCACCGCGACCCGCCCGATCCGTTCCGTTATTTGACGGGAATGGATTGCGCCTTGAGCGCGTCGATCGTCTTCTGCTGGCCGGTCTTCAGCGCGTCGGTCAATGTCCCGCTTCCGCCGAGCGCAGAGCCGAAGCCGTCCGAGACGTCGGTGTAGGTCTGCGTCATGGTCGGGCCCCACGTGAAGTCGGGATTCACCTGGCTGGAGGCCTCCTTGAACACGTCGTAGATCTTCTGCCCGCCGTAGAACTCCTGGCCGCTCGTGAACGCATCGAGGTCAGCGCCCGCCTTGGCCGCGGGGTAGAGGCCGCCGAGCTTGTTCTCGAGGGCGAGTGCCTCGGGGTCGCTGTTGAGCCACATCGCGAACTTGGCCGCCTCGTAGGGGTGCTTCGATCCCTTCAGCACCGCCGTCGAGGACCCGCCCCAGTCGCCCGCCTGATCGCCGCCCGACTTCCACTGCGGCATCGGGGCGACCGCCCACTTGCCCAATGTGTCAGGAGCCCCGGTCTCGAGCGTCGACGCACCCCAGACCGCGGAGATCCAGGTCCACTGCTGGCCGTCGTTGAACGACTTGTTCCACTCATCAGAGAACGAGGCGAGCTTGGACACCTCGCCGTTGTCGATCAGCTTCTGCCAGTAGTCGGCGACCTGGGTCGACTTGTCACCCGTCAGGTCGACGGTCCAGTCGTTTCCATCGTTCTTGAACCACTGGCCGCCGTTCTGCCAGACCATTCCGGCGAACCAGTTCACGTCGGTCTTGGGGAAGTTGGTGATGTACGAGCCCTGCGCCTTGATGAGCGCCGCGTCCTTCGCGTACTCGTCCCACGTGGTGGGCACCGGGATCCCCGCGGCGTCGAACAGGTCCTTGCGATAGAACATGGCGATCGGCCCGGTGTCCTGCGGCACGGCGTAGACCGCGTCCTTCTCATCGAAGGTCACCTGCTTCCAGGTCCAGTCGACGAACTTGTCCTGAGCGCCCGAGACCGGCGTGCACGCTGCGATGTTGGTCAATCCGTCCTGGACGCGGAAGTTGGGCAGGGCGTCGTACTCGACCTGGCCGAGGTCCGGAGCGTTTCCTGCCTTGATCTGATTGAAGAAGTTCTGGTAGGTGCCGGCGTTGCCGCTGGGGCCGGTCTGGAACTTCACCTGGATGTCGGGGTTCTTCTGGTTCCAGAGATCGACGACCTTGTCCATCCCCGGCACCCACGTGGTGAAGGTGAGGTCAACCTTGCCGGATGACGGTGCGCAGCTGCTCGAGGCGGTGCTGCTGTCACCCCCGGAGCTGCCGGTGCACGCCGACAGGGCGAAGGCGGTGACGACGGCCACTGCTGCGGCGACCATCTTGGACTGCGTTTTCATTGGGTGTCCTCTTCGTTGGGGTGATGCGCTTACTTGATGCTTCCGGCGGCCAGACCACCGCTCCAGAACCGTTGGAGGCTGAGGAAGGCGATGATGAGCGGAACGATCGACACGAAGGCGCCGATGATGACGAGCGATCGGAGTTCCGGCGCCTGACCGATCGAGCTGTTCCACGCGTACAGCCCGAGGGTGACGGGAAACAGGGTCTGATCCCGCAGCATGATGAGCGGCAGGAAGAAGTTGTTCCAGATCGCGACGAACTGGAAGAGGAACATGGTCACCAGAGCCGGCGACATGAGACGGATGGCCAGGGTGAAGAAGGTGCGCACCTCACCCGAGCCGTCGAGGCGCGCGGCCTCGAGCAACTCGTCCGGCACGCTCGACGCGGCGAAGATGCGCGCCAGGTAGACGCCGAACGGACTGACGATGCTCGGCAGGAACACGGCCCAGTAGGTGTTCGTGAGCTGGACCTGACTGAAGATGAGGAAGAGCGGGAGGGCCAGAGCGGTCGCCGGGACGAGCACGCCACTCAGGACGACGTTGAAGAGCACCTCGCGCCCGCGGAACTGGTATTTCGCCAACGCGTACCCGCACATGGCTGCGACGAGGGTGCCCAGGAACGCGCCCGCTCCGGCGTAGAACACGCTGTTGACCAGCCAGCGGACGAAGACGCCCGAGTCGTAGGAGAACAGCGTTCCGAGGTTGGCCACGAACGAGCTGAATCCATCCGGGGTGAACCAGAGCGGCGCCGTGGATGAGAACTCCCCGCGCGTCTTGGTGGACTGGACCAGGAGCCACCACACCGGGATCAGGAAGTAGAAGGTGAAGACGGCCATGACGAGCATCGCGCCCGACCTCGACACGATGCTCTCCCGCCCTGCTGTGCGAGGAGGGGCGTCGTTGCGGATCAGGCGGCGTTGCGTAGCGGTGGTGCTCATGCGAACGCCCTCCTCTGGGTGAGCTTGAGGAACACGAAGGAGAGGATGAAGGTCGCCAGCGCCAGCACGACCGAGAACGCGGCCGCGAGGCTGTAGTTGGGGATGGAAGCCGTGGTGTACACAGCGAGATTGGGCGTGTACGTGCTGCTGATGGCCGAGCTGAAACTGCGCAGGGTCTGCGGTTCGGCGAGGAGCTGCAGCGTGCCGATGATCGAGAAGACGGCGGTCAGGATGATGGCCGGAGTGACCAACGGGATCTTGATGCCCACGGCGATCTGCCAGTTGTTCGCGCCGTCCAACTTGGCAGCCTCGTAGATCTCCTGCGGTATGGCGAGCAGCGAGGAGTAGATGATCAGCATGTTGTAGCCGACGTAGACCCACGTCACGATGTTCGCGATGGACCACAGCACGAGGTCGGCCGAGAGGAAGTTGACACTCGAGGTCAGTGCGCTGAACGGCGAGAGCGACGGGGAGTACAGGAAGCCCCACATGATCGCCGCGATGACGCCCGGCACGGCGTACGGAGCGAAGAAGGCGAGCCGGAAGAACTTCTTGCCCCTGAGCAGCGGTGAGTCCAGGAGAAGGGCGAACAGTAGGGCCAGGAACAGCATCACCGGCACCTGCACGATGCCGAACACGAGCACCCGGCCGACCGAGCCCCAGAACGCCCCGTCCTGGAAGACGAGGATGTACTGCGACAGACCGCCGAACACCTGTTGCGCGGCACCGAAGGTGCCCTCCCGCTTGACCGTCAGCAACGACTGGTAGATGGCGAACGCGATCGGGATCACGTAGAAGAGGGCGTAGAGCACTCCGAACGGCGCGACGAAGACCACCACCGCTCGTCTCAGGCTGAGACCGCCGGGGCGCCCGCGGCGCTTGGAAGAGAGCGACCCCGTCGTCGGGGCTGTCGTTTCGAGTGACGTCGTCGTCATCACTGTTCCTCACTGGGGTTCGCCGGCGATGGCGGGGCTGCGAGTCTGACCACCCGCACGCCTCCGGACGGCACCACGAATCCGTCGACGTCGACGGCTGTCGTCAGCTCGTATCCGCGCTCAGGTCGGTCGACGTCGCGGTCGCGGTGATTGATCACGAACAGATAGTCGGCATCCGATCCGCGTCGCAGAACGGCCTCGACACCGTCGTGACCGTCGCCGGTCGACTTCACTCCCGCCTGCTCCGCCGCGGCTTCGAGCGCACGGCGCAGATCGGGTTCACTCAGGGCGGTGCCGACGTACCACGCGGTTCCGTCGCCGAAGCTGTTGCGCGTCGTCGCCGGCCATCCCGCCATGGGGCCATCGACGAACGATGCGACGACCGTCGCGGCCTCGACCGCGATCCGCTCCGACCAGATGGTGGCCGCCGAGCCGTCATCGAGCCCGACGTTCTGGCCGGGCGCCAGCGGGAAGAACTCATCGATCCGGATGCCGAGCAGATCGACGAATGCTCCGGGGTAGCCGCCGAGACGCACCCGGTCGTCCTCGTCGACGATGCCGCTGAAGAAGGTCACGAACGCCGATCCGCCGCTGGCGACGAAGGCGGCGATGGTCTGCGCCGCCGCGTCGGAAACGAGGTAGAGGGCCGGAACGACGACCATCTTGTACGCGGAGAGATCGGTCCCTGGTGCGACGATGTCCACCGTGATCCCCGCGTCCCACAGCGCTCGGTATGCGGCGTGGATCTGGTCGAGGTAGCGCACATCGCGTGACGGAGTGGAGTCGGCGTCGACGGCCCACCACGAGTCCCAACTGAACACCATCGCCACCTCGCCGACGACCGTGCTCCCGGCGACCTCGCTGATGCTGCGGAGGACTCGACCGAGTTCGAGCACCTCACGCCAGGTCTGACTGTCGGTTCCGGCGTGGGGAACCATTCCCGAGTGGTACTTCTCCGAGCCTTGAGCGGAGGCGCGCCACTGGAAGAAGCAGATGCTGTCCGCCCCCCGCGCCACATGGGTGAGCGAGTTGCGGAGCATCTCCCCCGGCACCTTCGCGATGTTGTGCGGCTGCCAGTTGACGGCGCCCGTCGACTGCTCCATGAGCATCCACGGCCTGCCGTCGGCGAGCCCTCTGGTGAGGTCGGCGGCGAACGACAACTCCTGATGCGGCTCCGGCAGGCGGTGGTCGAGATAGTGGTCGTTCGCGACGACGTCGACGTGAGGGGCCCAGTCCCAGTAGTTCTGCGTCCGGATGTGGGCGGTCACCATGAAGTTCGTCGTGACGGGTACATCGCTCAGCCGGCGGAGCACCCGCTCCTCCATCAGATAGCACTCGAGCACCTCATCGGAACTGAATCGTTCGAAGTCGAGAGCTTGGGTGGGGTTGCCGACGGACAACGTCCTTCGAGGCGGCAGGACTTCGCTCCATTCGCCATATCGCTGGCTCCAGAAGCTGGTGCCCCACGCGGAGTTGAGCGCCTTGAGGGTGCCGTATTTGGAGCGAAGCCACTTACGGAAGGACTCCGCCGACACGTCGCAGTAGCACAGCGCATTGTGGCAACCGAGCTCGTTCGAGACGTGCCACAGCTCCACGGCCGGATGCGCTCCGTACCGCTCGGCGACCGCGGTGGCCAAGCGGACGGCGTGCTCCCGGAAGATCGGCGAGCTCGGGCAGTAGGCCTGTCGGCCGCCCGGCCAGCGTCGGGTGCCGTCCGAGGCCATCGGCAGGATCTCGGGATGTTCGGTGGTCAGCCACGGCGGTGGCGACGCCGTACCGGTTCCCAGATTGATCCGGATGCCCGCCTCGTGAAGCAAGTCGACGACAGCGTCCAGCCCGCTGAAGTCGTAGACGCCCGGGCGAGGCTCCAGCAGCGCCCAGCCGAACACGTTGATCGCGACGATCGTGATGCCGGCCTCGCGCATCAGGCGGATGTCCTCGGGCCAGATGTCCGGGCTCCACTGCTCGGGGTTGTAGTCGCACCCGAACGCGATGTACGTCCCGGGGCCGACTGTCTCAACAGTCGTCGGAGTCGGTTCGGTCGTCGTCATGATAAGCGACCTCCTCCATTGGATCCATGCTGTGAACGTTCCCAGTCGATCGCCCACGATCCGCAGGTAGACTTTCTGGGAACGTTCACACAATAAGCACGGCCATCGTCGACTGTCAAGCTACGATCTGTCTGTGCCTTCCGAATTCGCTCGGCGACGCTCGGCCACCATCCACGATGTGGCGGCCGCCTCCGGTCTGTCCCGGGGCACCGTGTCGCGCGTCATCAATGGCGAGAGGTACGTCTCCGCCGAAGCGAGGGATTCGGTCATGTCGGCCATCGCCGAGGTGGGATACGTGCCGAACACGGCCGCGCGCAATCTCAAGACCAAGCGCTCCCACGCCATCGGCCTGATCGTCCATGAACCGCATTCGCTCTTCCTCGAGGATCCGAACATCGGCGCGATCCTCCTCGGTACCAACTCGGTGCTTTCAGCCGCCGACTACCAACTCGTCTCGCTGATCGTCGATTCCGAGCGGGACAGCGATCGAGTCGCCGAGTACCTCCGGGGCGGCTTCGTCGACGGCGTGATCATCATCTCGGCTCGGGAGAACGACCCCATCGGACGAGCGGTGGTCGCGATGGGCATCCCGGCCGCCTTCGTGGGTCATCCGCCCGACATCGACGGCATCGCCTACGTCGGCATCGACAATGTGCAGGCCGCCGAGGCCATCACCACCCGCCTTCTGCACACCGGACGCCGACGCGTCGGAATGATCGCCAGCGCACTCGATCGGGATTCCGGGCGCGACCGCGTAGCCGGGTTCCGAGCTGCCCTGGGCGATGCGTTCGACCCGGCACTGGTGGTGGACTACCCGCTGTACTCGTACGACAGCGGCGTCGAAGGAATGCGTCGACTGCTCGATCGGGCACCGGACATCGACGGCGTCTTCGCCGCATCCGACGCGATCGCGGCTGGGGCCATGGATGTTCTGCGTGCGGCGGGGCGGTCGATCCCGAAGGATGTCGGCATCGTCGGCTTCGATGACAGCGCATGGGCGCTCCGCTGCCAGCCGCCGCTGTCAACCGTGCGCCAGCCCGCCGGGGACCTCGGGCGGATGGCTGCACAGCGGGTGCTGGACCAGCTGGATGGCAGGGAATCCGCCACGGGGGGAACGTTCTTGGAAACCGTGATCGCCTGGCGAGAATCAGCCTGATCAGGGCGATCTTGGGCGGAGACGGTGGGATTTGAACCCACGGTGCCCGTTAGGGCACTCCACCTTAGCAGGGTGGTGCACTAGGCCGAACTATGCGACGTCTCCGTGAGATCCGCTACCGCGGAACACACGACAGCCATCATAACCAGAGTTCAGGCGACGGCAGAATCGCGGATGCTACTGGTCGTCCAGGGTGCGGCCCTTGGAACAGGTGTACTGTCCAGCGGTCTGACCCGAGACGTCGCTCGGCAGCACGGCGTCCGTCCCCGAGGTCGCGGCGGGGTCGGGGGCGGCTGTCGCATCCGTCGTCGCCGGCGCCTGAGTGGCGGCGGGAGCGTTCGGGTCGGTGACCGATCCACCGGTCGTGCCCGAGAGGGCGATCGGCTGGTCGGCGAGCAGCGCCGCGTTCAGGGCATCCGCCGCGTCGACCCGCGGGATGACGCCGCCCTCGGTGCTGCCAGTGGGGTACTGCACGAAGACGATCTTGCCGAGGTCGATGTCCTTCAGCGCGAGCGCGATCGAGACGACGCGATCCATGTTGGACAGGCTGTCCGACAGGGTCATGTTGCCGAGCGCCGCCTTGGCCAGGGAGTAGAGCTTGACCGGGTTCGAAAGGGTGTCGGCACTCTTGATGGTGCGCACGAGCGAAGAGAGGAACACCTGCTGGTTCGAGATGCGGGTGAGGTCGCTGCCATCGCCGACGCCGTGGCGGGTGCGCAGGAACTGCAGCGCCGCCATCCCGGAGAGGGTGTGCTCGCCCGGGTCGAGGAAGGTGCCGGTGTACTCGTCCTCGATCTTGTCGGCCACGCAGACGGGAACGCCGCCGACCGCGTTGGACATCTCGATGACGCCGCCGAACTGGATCTCAGCGGCGAACGGGATGGTCAGGCCGGTGAGTTTCTCGACGGTGAGGACCGTGCACGGCAGGCCGCCGTAGGTCAGGGTGGTGTTGATCTTCTGCCGCGTCATCGAGTCGAACGTTCCGCCCGACGGGTCGGGGCAGGACGGGATCGGAACGAACATGTCGCGCGGGAAGCTGACGACGGTGACGTTGGAGTGGTCCTGCGAGATGTGCATGAGCATCGTCACGTCGTTGAGGTCGCCGGTCTCGTCCTCGGCGCCGAACACGGGATCCTGTCCCTTGCGCGAGTCGCTGCCGACGAGCAGGAGGTTCACGCCACCGTCGATCGCACCGATGGAGGGAATCTTGCCCAATGCCTTCTCATTGGCGAGGTGAACGGATGGCTGCGCAGCCGAGGCGAGGCTGACCGTGGCGATCCCGGCGACACCGGCGGCGCTGACGAGGATGACGGCGAGCGCCGCCCCGATCAGCTTCGCCATCGTGGCGAGGGCGCTGGACCGCTTCAGTCGGCCGTGCCGAGCGATGGTCGGCGTGCGCGCTGCGCGGCGATTGCTGGGGCGCGGGTCGCTCACACGTTTCCTCTCGGTGAATGGGTGCCGGCTGTGCCAGCGGAGGGCGTGGGATTCGAACCCACGAGACATTTCTGCCCACCAGTTTTCAAGACTGGCTCCATCGGCCGCTCGGACAGCCCTCCGATCCGGTTCGCATGACCTGAGGGGGCCGCACGATCGAACAGTGCCCGATTCTAGCCGATGGCATTCTCACCAGCCTTGCACATGCCGCTGGCAGGATGCTGGACGGCTACTGGTTGTCGAGCGTCCGGCCAGCGCTGCAGGTCTGGTCGGCCGCGGTCTGGCCGGTGATGGAGTCGGGAAGCGCGACCGGCGTCGACACCGGTGCCGGGGGGGCCGTTGCGATCGGCTGCGGTGCCGCATCCGTCGCCGGGGGTGCGACGGGCGCCGGGTCGGCCTGCTGGCTGCCCTGCCCCACGCCAGCCGGGACGACCGCCTGGTCGGCTGCGATGGCCTGCATGAGGACGTCGGCGTCATCCGTGTTGGGCTCGAGCCCCGTCTCGACGGTGTAGGTCGGGTACTGCACGAAGCTCACCCGGTCGAGCGGGATGTCCTTGAGCGCCTTCGCGATCGAGACCATCACCACGATGTTGTTCAGCGAGGTCGACAGGGTCATGTTCGCCGCGGCCGCCTTGGCCAGCGAGTACAGCTTGATGGGGTTCGTCAGCGTGTCATCGCTCTTCATCGTTCGCGCCAGCGCGGCGAGAAAGACCTGCTGGTTCGAGATGCGGGCCGTGTCGCTCCCGGTGGCGATGCCGTGCCGGGTGCGCAGGAACTGCAGGGCATCGACGCCTTGGAGGGTGTGCATCCCGGGGTCGAGGTAGGTGCCGGTGTACTCGTCCTCGATCTTCTCCGCGACGCAGACGGGAACTCCCCCGACCGCGTTCGACATGGCGACCACGCCGTTGAACTCGATGGTCGCCGCGTAGGGGATCTCGAGCCCAGTGAGCTTGCTCACCGTGCGGACGGTGCAGTTGAGTCCGCCGTAGGAGAGCGCCGTGTTGATCTTGTCCTTACCGCCGTCCGAGCCGGGGGCGTCCTCGGATGGCGACGCGTCGCACTCGGGGATGCGCACGAACAGGTCGCGCGGAAAGCTGACGACGGTGGCGTTGGAGTGGTCGTTGGCGATGTGCAGCAGGATCGTCACGTCGCCGAGGTGCTCGCCACGATCGCCGTACGCAGGGTCACCCTGCCCGCTGTCACTGCCCACCAGCAGCAGGTTCACTCCTCCGGGGATCGCGCCGACGTCGGGGATCGGAAGCGGGGAGGGCGTGCCTGTCGAGCCGGCGACGGGGTCGAGGTCGATGGTGGGTTTGACGCTCGTCGTCACGCTACCGAGCGCGATGGCCAGCACCGAGGTGCCACTCACCAGCACCACGGCCGCCACGATTCCCACGAGCCCGAGCAGAGTCGGGATCGGACGGGACCGTCGCAGGCGGCCGTGCCGCGTGAGTTCGCTCAGCTCTCGCCGCCCCCCACGCCGGCCAGCACGCGGGCGAGGCCGTCTTCACGAACGGATGCCGTCACCTCGGTGGCCGCAGCCTTCACCTCGGACGGAGCCTGCCCCATCGCCACGGCTCGCCCGTGCTCGCCCGCCCAGGCGAACATGTCGATGTCGTTGCGGCCGTCACCGACGGCGAGGACGTTGTGCCGGGGGATGCCGAGACGCTCGCGCACCTTCTCGAGCCCCGTGGCCTTGTTGACGCCATCGGGCGCGATGTCGAGCCACGCCATCCATCCGATGGCGTACGTCACCTGGTGCAGGCCCATGCCCTCGACGATAGTGAGGAACTCCTCGAGATCGTGGTCAGGCGACACCACCACAACGCGTGTCGCGAGTCGCGTGCCCAACTCCTCGAACGGCACCATGTTGGCGTCATCGAGATCCCACTCGTCCATGCCTTCGGTGAAGTAACGTTCGCCGTCGCCGTCCTCCACCATGAAGCGGCCGGTCGGCAGGTGCTCGCGCACCCGCTCGAGGGCGGGACGCGGGTCGAAGGTCTCGACGAGCGCACGCCGATATCCGTCCGGGGCGGTCGCATCGCGCTGCATGACCACGGCGCCGTTGGAGCACACCACGTACTCCGGGTCGAGTCCGAGGTCGGCCAGCACGTGGCGCGCGGTGTTCCAACTGCGCCCGGTGGCGAGGGTGACCTCGTGGCCGAGGGCGTGCACGCGCTCGACCTCCTCGACCACGGCCGGGCTCAGCGTCTCGTCCTCGTGCAGCACGGTCCCGTCGACGTCGAGCGCGATGAGCAGGCGACCGTCGACGGAGTGCTCGGCGTTCATGCCCGGCCGACCGGCTCGAGTGTCTCGAGTCCGCCGAGGTAGGGCCGTAGCGCCTCGGGCACCCGCACCGATCCGTCGGCCTGCTGGTGCGTCTCGAGCAGCGCGACGATCCATCGCGTCGTCGCGAGCGTTCCGTTGAGCGTCGCGACCGGGGTGGTCTTGCCGCCATCGGCGCGGTACCGGATGTCGAGCCGCCGCGCCTGGAAGGTCGTGCAGTTACTCGTGGAGGTGAGCTCGCGGTAGGCGTCCTGCGTCGGCACCCACGCTTCGACGTCGAACTTGCGGGCGGCGCTCGAGCCGAGGTCTCCGGCGGCCGTGTCGATCACGCGGTAGCTGAGCCCCAGCTCCTGCAGCATCTCCTCCTGCCAGGCCACCAGGCGGGCGTGCTCGGCCTCCGCGTCCTCGGGGAGCGTATAGACGAACATCTCGAGCTTGTTGAACTGGTGCACCCGTATTATGCCGCGGGTGTCCTTACCGTGGCTTCCGGCCTCCTTGCGGTAGCAGGTCGACCAGCCGGCGTAGCGCATCGGGCCGTTGGTGAGGTCGAGGATCTCGTCGGAGTGATATCCGGCGAGCGCCACCTCGCTCGTGCCCGTGAGGTAGAGGTCGTCGGCGGGCAGGTAGTAGACCTCGTCGGCGTGCGCACCGAGGAATCCGGTGCCGCTCATGATCTCGGGCTTGACCAGTGTCGGCGTGATGAGCGGCACGAATCCGTTGCCGAGCGCCTTGTCGAGGGCCATGCTCATGATGGCGAGTTCGAGCCGGGCGCCGATGCCGCGCAGGAAGTAGAAGCGGGCCCCGCTCACCTTGGCCCCGCGCGCCATGTCGATCGCGCCGAGCAGCTCCCCGAGCTCGAGGTGATCGCGAGCGGGAAAGTCGAACTCGGGAATCGCGCCGACCTCGCGCAGCACGACGAAGTCGTCCTCCCCACCGGCGGGGACGCCGTCGATGATGGGGTTGCCGATGCCGCGCACCACGTCGTCGAAGGCGACGGATGCGGCATCCGCTGCTTGATCCGCCTGCTTCACCCGAGCGGCGAGGCTCTGCACCTCGGCGACGAGCGCCTTCTTCTCGTCACCCGAGGCCTGAGCGACACGGGTGCCGAACGCCTTCTGCTCGGCGCGGAGTCGCTCGTACTCCGAGATCGCCGACCGCCGGGTGGCATCCGCTGCGAGGGCATCGTCGACGAGCTCCGGGGAGTCACCGCGGGCCTGCTGCGAGGCCTTGATGAGCTCGGGATTCTCGCGCAGGAGTACGGGATCGATCACGCGACGAGTCTACAAGCGCGCCTTCGGGCCCGGCCGCCGCCTCCACAGGGCCCCGCCCAGTTGCGATGCAATACGGTAGTGCTCATGTCGGCGGCTGAATCGGGTGAGCGGCGCGCGGCAGTCGTGGTGAACCCCACCAAGATCGATGTCGCGCTGCTGCGGGATGCCGTGCACGGGGCAGCGGAGGCCGCCGGGTGGGGCGAAACGCTCTGGTTCGAGACCACCGTCGAGGACCCGGGACACCGAGTGACGGATGAGGCGGTCGCCGCGGGAGCCGCCATGGTCCTGGCCGCCGGCGGAGACGGCACGGTCCGAGCGGTGGCGGCAAGCCTGCGCGGCACCGACGTGCCGCTTGCGCTGGTGCCTCAGGGAACCGGCAACCTGCTGGCGCGCAACCTGGCGTTGCCGCTCGGCGACATCCGTTCCGCCGTGGACGTCGCCTTCGCCGGCGAGACCCGGTCGATGGATGTCGGCATCACCAGGGTGACCGCGGAGGACGGCACCGAGCAGGAGCACGCCTTCGTCGTCATGGCCGGGCTCGGGCTCGACGCCGACATGATCGCCAACGCCAACCCTGCCCTCAAGAAGCGTGTCGGCTGGCTGGCCTACGTCGATTCGGGCGTGCGGGCGCTGCCCAAGGCTGCACGCTTCCGCATCGGCTACCAGTTCGACGGCCACAGCCATCATCACGCGCACATCAGCTCCATCCTCATCGGCAACTGCGGCACGCTCCCCGGCAACCTGCCGCTGTTCCCCGACGCCGAGATCGACGACGGCGTTCTCGACATCGCCATGCTCCAGCCCAAGAACCTGTTCGGCTGGCTCGACATCTGGCGGCGCATCGCGTGGGAGAACCGCGTGCTGCGACGCTTCGCGGTCGGCCGTCGCATCATCGAGCTGACGGATGCCGCTCGCCCGGCCACCATGACGAGCTTCCGCGGCACTGGGCTGCGCATCGACCTCGACGAGCCCCGCGTGTTCGAGCTCGATGGCGACGAGGTCTCCATCGTGAGCACGCTCACCGCATCCGTCGACCCGGAATCGCTCTATGTGCGCGTGCGAAAGCCGGCCGCGTAGTAGACCAGCAGGCCGAGAACTGCGCTGACGAGCACCGTGACGGCCGCCGGCAGCCAGAGCACTTGGATGATGTTGACCCAGGCCCAGTCGACTCCCGCGTAACCCGCTTCGGTCCTGCTGCGCGGTAGTGCCTCGACGAGGGCGAACGCGCCTCCGATGCTCGCCACCACGCCGACGCCCGAGACGACCCACAGCGCCACCAGCCACCGGTTGCGCATCAGCGGGTACCCCGGGGGTGACGGCGCATCCAGGTGATCGCGTGCCAGACGATCAGCCCGACCATGGCGGTGAGGCCGAACTGGAGGGCGATGGGCGCGACGGTCCACGCCGTGCGCGCGAAGATGTCGCCCACCGCGACCGAGGCGACGAAGCGAGCGGTCGGATTCTCCGACGCCTGCAGGATGTAATAGGCCCCGGCGACGACCAGGAGCGCGCTGACGATCCAGAGAGCCACGATGAACGGGTTGACGCGGGGCGTCGTCGCGGTCTGCGCCGCGTCGGCCGGGGGCTCGCGCTGATCAGCTGGGCGTTCGTCGTCAGGGCGTTCGTCGTCAGGGCGTTCGCCACCGCCGGCGGTCCCGCCGCGCCGATCCCTGTCGGCGAGAGGTGGAGTGGCGGCTCGAGATTCCTCAGTGGTCAGCGGGCGGATGGGCCGCTCGGGAGCTCTCGGGCGCTCGTCGCGCGGCGCCACGGGCGGAGCGGATGCCGGTCCTTTGATCGTCGACGAGAACACCGGAGGAGCCGCGTCTCGGTCGGCTCGGGTCGGGGCGTGCCGGTCGGGGTCGTAGCCGCGCTGGAACTGCGGGTCGAACCGCGGGTCGAGGCGCTCGCCGGCACGACGGGTCGGCGCATCCGCGTCCGTGTCGGCACCGGGTTCCGGCACCTCCGGCGTGTACCCGCGCTGGAAGCGCGGATCGAACCGCGGGTCGAGCTCGGCGTCGTCGCCATCCGTCATCGTGAGTCCTATCGTCCTCCGACGGCGTCCGCATCGACAGGTTCCCGGTCGACGGGCTCGGCGGTGATGATTCCCCGCAGCCAGTCGCGCGCCTCGATGAACACCTCGTCGTCGTAGCGGGAGGTGAATTCGATGGGCTGCTTGTCCGCTCGCGGATAGGAGCCGAGGAAGATCACCTGCGGGCTGAACCGGCGCAGGCCGAGCAGGGCATCAGCCACCCGCTCGTCCTCGATGTGCCCGTCCGCGTCGATCACGAAGCGGTAGCGGCCGAGGGCGTCGCCGATCGGGCGGCTCTCGAGCAGGCTCAGGTTCACACCGCGGGTGCTGAACTGCTCGAGCATCTCCAGCAGCGCTCCGGCGTGGTCGTCGGGCAGCTCGACGATGAGGCTGGTCTTGTCGGCGCCCGTGCGCGGGGGGATGGCTCGGATGCGGCTGACCAGCACGAAGCGTGTGACAGCGTTCGGGTTGTCTCCGATGTCCTCGGCCAGCACGTCGAGGTCGTAGTGCGCCGTGATGCCCGGCGGGGCGACGGCGGCCTCGGCGTGATCGTTCAGCAGCAGGGCCGACGCCGCCGTGACGTTGCTGGTCGCGGGAATGTGACCATGATCGGGCAGGGCGGTCTCGAGCCAGCCGCGGCACTGCGCGTAGGCGACCGGATGCGCGTTGATGACCTTCACGTCCGTGAGGGTCGTACCCGGGCGACCCACGAGCACGAAGTTGACCGGCACCAGGTACTCCCCGATGATGCGCAGGCCCGGCACACTCGCGAGGGCATCCTGTGTCGCCGAGACACCGCCCTCGATGGAGTTCTCGATCGCGATCATCGCGGCGACGCTGCGACCGCTGATGACGTCGGCGAACGCCTCTCCCACGTTGTTGACCGGGCTCCACGCCTGGCCCCGCGCCGCTTCCACCTGGCCGAGCGCCGTCTCGGTGAACGTGCCTGCCGGGCCCAGGTAGCTGTAACTCATGGTGGGCGACGGGGCATCGGACATGCCGACAGCCTAGTGAGGAGGTGCCGGTGACGCGTCAACCCTCGATAAGGTCGAGGCGCCGGTGACAGACTGGGCACCATGACGGATCGCGCAGGAACTCCGGCCACCCCCTCCGACCTCATCGACGTCGGTGAGCTGATCAGGGCCTATCACGAACGGCGGCCCGACCCATCGATCCCCGAGCAGCGGGTGGTCTTCGGCACCAGTGGCCACCGGGGCAGTTCCCTCAACACCGCCTTCAATGAATGGCACATCGCCGCGACCACTCAGGCGATCGTCGACTACCGCACCGCGCAGGGCATCGCCGGCCCGCTCTTCATCGGAGCGGACACGCACGCGCTCAGCGCCCCGGCCATGACCACCGCCCTCGAGGTGCTCGTCGGGAACGACGTCGATGTCATGGTGGACGAGTTCGGCGACTACGTGCCGACGCCCGCCGTCTCGCACGCCATCCTCGCCTGGAACAACGACCCGAGCCACCGCGGCGGCAGCCAGACGGCTGACGGCATCGTCGTGACGCCGAGCCACAACCCGCCAGCCGATGGCGGCTTCAAGTACAACCCGCCGCACGGCGGACCGGCAGACACCGACGCCACGACGTGGATCGCGGGACGAGCCAACGAGCTCATCGAGGGTGGTCTGAAGGACGTCAAGATGAGCGAGCCGAGCGCCGTCGACACGTATGACTACCGCGGCATGTACGTCGAGGACCTTCAGAACGTCATCGACTTCGATGCCATCAAGCGCAGCGGCATCCGCATCGGCGCCGATCCGCTCGGTGGCGCATCCGTCGGCTACTGGGGTGCCATCCGCGATCGCTACGGGCTCGACCTCACTGTCGTCAATCCGAAGGTCGACCCGACGTGGTCGTTCATGACGCTCGACTGGGACGGCAAGATCCGCATGGATCCGTCGAGCCCCTCCGCGATGGCATCCGTCGTGGAGCACCGCGCGGACTACGACATCCTGACCGGCAACGATGCGGATGCCGACCGCCACGGCATCGTGACGCCCGACGCGGGGCTGATGAACCCCAACCACTACCTCGCCGTGGCCATCGAGTACCTGTACGGGCACCGGAGCGGCTGGCGCGAGGACGCCGCGATCGGCAAAACGCTCGTCTCGTCCAGCATGATCGACCGGGTCGCCGCGTCACTCGGTCGACGGCTGTGGGAGGTTCCGGTCGGCTTCAAGTGGTTCGTGCCGGGCCTCGTCGACGGATCCGTCGCGTTCGGTGGCGAGGAGAGCGCCGGGGCGAGCTTCCTGCGGATGGACGGCACCGTGTGGACGACCGACAAGGACGGCATCCTGCTGGCGCTGCTCGCGTCGGAGATCCGCGCGGTGACGGGCAAGAGCCCGTCTGAGTTGTACGCCGAGCTGGTCGCCGAACACGGCGACCCGGCGTACCAGCGCATCGACGCTGCCGCATCCGGTGCCCAGAAGGCCGCTCTCGCCAAGCTCGACGGTGACGCCATCTCCGCTGACGAGCTCGCGGGCGAGCCCATCACGGCGAAGCTCTCGAAGGCGCCCGGCAACGACGCGGCCATCGGCGGGGTCAAGGTGGTGAGCGAGAACGCGTGGTTCGCGGCCCGGCCGAGCGGCACGGAGGATGTCTACAAGATCTACGCGGAATCGTTCCTCGGCGAGGAGCACCTGAAGAAGGTGCAGGCCGAGGCGAAGAAGATCGTGGACGCCGCCATCAGCTGACCACCCCGCTGGTTGAGTAGCGCGCGATGAAGGAGCCGGGCGTATCGAAACCCGCCGGCGCTCGTCGACCTGCGATTCAGGCGATGACGCGCTGCTCAGGACGTTTTCGAGGATCCGTGCCTGAGCCGCGGCCTATCGCCTGAACGAGCGTCTGCGACCCGTCTCGAAGCGCCTAGTGGATGCTCCAGTACACGACGGTGCCGCCACCGCTCGCGAGCGCCTCGTCGACGTCCCAGTAATCGGCGTCCTTGGTGTGCCCTGCCGTCCAGACGCGGGTTCCGGATGCCGTGTGCTCGACGCGGGTGACCGTTGCCGTGTGATCCTCGTCGCCCGAGTCATCCCAGTCGAACTGAGCGATGTCACCGACCTTCACCTGGTCGCGCTGCGCATCGCTCAGGAGAGTGGCCCGCTCGGGGTGCGCGGCGAGGTAGCCGCGAAGGGCCGTCGAGCTGATCCACGCGGAGCTCGTCGCGCCGCCCGAGTACCACCAGTCGGCGTCCATGGCCCAGCCGCGTGCGACGAGCCCCTGGCTGGCGAAGTTGGCGCAGTCCATGCCGTCGAGCACGGTGTAGTCAGGGTTGTAGTTCGCCCAGTGCGCGAGCACGTAGGCCTCCTGCGCCTCGATGCCGGGATCGGGCGTGTACGTGAAGGTCAGCGCCGGAGCCGGTGCGTTCTGCGTCACGACCAGACCGGCGGGCGTGGTCGCGGGGGTCAGGTCGACGGGCACGGCCGCGCCCGTGGTGTCGTACAGGTCGATGGGCGCCGCACCCTCGGTGTAGTCCGCGGACGCAGGAACAGCGATGGTCACGGCATCCTTGGTGACGGCCGCGACGGTCGCGGGTTGCCCGCCCACCGTGGCCGAGGTCACGGCGGTCAGGTTGTCACCGGCGAGCGTGAGTGTCGTCCCGCCCACGATCGAGCCGCTACTGACCGTCGGGAGCGATGCGATCACGGGCTTGCCGTCGTTGACGACGAGCGGAACGTGCGTCGAGGCTCCCGTGATGCTGGTCGTGACGTGGTTGTGCTTCACGACGGGGGCGACGGATGCCGTGGCAGCCGAGCTGGATGCACCGCCCACGGTGAGCGCACCGGTGGTCACCGCAAGGGCGATGCCGCAGCCGACGAGGAGGGTTCCGCCAGTGAACGCGGACTGCTTCGCGTGCCTGCCCGCGCGGTGCCTGCTCGTGAAGACGAGGGCGAAGCGGGAGCGAAGGGAGGGTGAGGAGAAGGAGGGGTAAGCGATGGTGCGGGTCACGTAAGAGAAATTCCGGGTTGCGTGGCGAGGGACCCGTCACTCCATCACGCGGGTTTGAGCGAGAACTGAACAAATCCTCGACATTCCATGGGAACGCATGGAACCGCACCGTTCGCGCGGCAGCCGTCATCCGTAGTTCGGCGCGGCCGGAAGGCCGAAGAACTCCTCGAGCGTCGTGACACCCTTGTCGTGCATCTCCTTGGCCAGGTCGGTGCCGATGTAGCGGTAATGCCACGGCTCGAATTCGAACCCGGTGACCGGGACCTTGTCGGCCGGATACCGCAGGAGGAAGCCGAAACGCCACGCGTTGGCGGCCAGCCAGGTGCCCTCCGCCGTGCTGGCGAAGCACGCGGAGAGTGAGCAGTCACCGGAGTCGGCGCCGATGTCGATGGCCAGCCCGGTCTGGTGCTCGCTGAATCCCGGGCGCGCGGTGAGCGAGTCCGCGGCGTCCCGCCCATTCGCGGCGACGTCGTCGTTGTAGACGCTGGTCTGCGAGTCGAAACTGCGGTAGGCGCTGTTCGACGCGAGGGTCAAGCCGGCCTCGGAGGTCGCCGCGGCGAACAGCGCGACCACCGCATCCGACGCCTCCTTGCGCAGCTGCGGCGCCCAGGTGTGCGGAACCGGCACGTCGACGAGATCGGGCGGCACGAAGTCGACCGGATTGAGCGGCCGCAGCTTGTCGCTGACGACCCAGATACTGGTCGGGTCGTCGATGGAGCGCGCCTTCTTGTCGAACGTCGGCACGGCGGCGGGCGCGACCACCTGCGCTGGCGTCGGTCGCGGCGCTGCCGTCGGGCTCGGCGTCGATGTCTGCGCGACGGATGCCATCGCCGCTCTACCGGTGTGCGAACCGATCGCCATGCCCCCCGCGGTTACCGCGACTCCGAGCACAGCGAGCCCGAGGCCCGCGGCGATCGCACGGTTGCGACGCACGCGGCGCGATGGGCCGCTGAGCTCGGGGGTCTCTGACACCCCTCAAGAGTACGACCTCAGGTCAGTTCGCCAGTGACCAGTAGTACACCCGCGCGCCGGGGTGGTCGACGTGGATCGCCTGATCGACGCTGCGATAGACGCTGTCGTCGGTGTGTCCGGCGAAATAGATCTGCGTTCCGGACGCGGAGTGCTCCACACGGGTGACGATTCCCGTGTGATCGCGGTCGCCGGAGTCGTCCCAGTCGAACTGCACCAGGTCGCCGACCTTCACCTGGGCGCGCTGGGAGTCGTCGAGCTGAACAGCCAATTCGGGGTGCATGCCCAGCCAGTCGGCCATCGCCGTGGAGCTGCGCCACGACGGAGTTGAGTCCTCGACGTCGCCGGAGCCGTAGTTCCATTCGTCGGTCTGCGTCCACCCTCGCGCCACGAGCGACTGGCTCGCGAAGTTCACGCAGTCGTTGTCGGAGAGCGTGCCGTACTCGGCGGTGTTGTAGTGCTTCCAGTGCGCCCGGACGTAGGCGAGCTGGGCATCGACGGCCGGCGAGAGAGGCGCAGCCGTCGTCTGCTCGCTCGGCGCAGCGTCGCGTGAAACGGCGTCGGCGCTCTGCTCTGCGCATCCGGAGAGGGCGAGAAGGAGTGCTGCCGCGGCGATGACGGATGCGACGGATCGGGTGCGGAGCATCCGAGAACCCTAACAAGGTGGAAATGGGAGGACACTTGGAGGAGCTGTGAAGCTGTAAGCGATTTGTGAGAACCCTGCGATGGGCTCGATACCGACCCACCCACCCCTCGAGAGGCCGCACCATGTCGATTGACGCAGCGCCGTCCAAGCCCCTGATGAGTCACCGTCAGATCCTGTTCGTGATCTTCGGACTCATGGCCGGGATGTTCCTGTCGGCCCTCGATCAGACCGTGGTCGGAACGGCGATCCGCACGATCGGCGACGACCTGCACGGACTCAGCCAGCAGGCCTGGGTGACCACGGCCTACCTGATCGTGTCGACCATCTCGACGCCGATCTACGGAAAGCTCTCCGACATCTTCGGCAGACGGCCGCTGTTCATCTTCGCGATCGTCGTGTTCATCCTCGGGTCGGTGCTCGCGAGCTTCTCGGGCTCGATGATCGAACTGGCCGGGTTCCGTGCCATCCAGGGCCTCGGCGCCGGCGGCCTGATGTCGATGCCTCTGGCCATCATGGGCGACATGCTCGCCCCCCGGGAGCGCGCCAAGTACCAGGGCTACTTCCTCGCGGTGTTCGGCATCTCGAGCCTGATCGGGCCGCTCGTGGGCGGCCTCTTCGCGGGTGCGGATCAGATTCTGTGGCTCGCCGGATGGCGCTGGGTGTTCCTCATCAATGTTCCGATCGGGCTCATCGCCCTCGGCATTGTTCTGCGCTTCCTGCACCTGCCCAAGACCGAGCGCTACTCGGTGCGGATCGACTGGTGGGGCGCCACCACGGTCATCATGGCCTTGGTGCCGCTGCTGCTCGTCGCCGAAGAGGGACGCCAGTGGGGCTGGGGCAGCGCCGGCGCGATCGCCTGCTACGTCATCGGCGTCGCCGGCATCATCTCGTTCATCCTGGTGGAGCGGGCGATGAAGGATGACGCGCTCATCCCGCTCAAGCTGTTCCGTTCGCCGACCTTCTCGATGGCGACCATCATCGGCGTCTTCGTCGGGTTCGGCATGTTCGGCGCCATGCTGACCCTCCCCCTGTACCTGCAGCTCGTGTTGGGATCCACTCCCACCGAGAGCGGATTCCAGACGCTGCCGATGATCCTCGGCCTCATGATCTCCTCCATCGCGAGCGGCCAGATCATCGCCCGGACGGGTCGCTACCGCCAGTTCCCCATCCTCGGAACCGCGTTCCTCTCCGGTGGCTTCTTCTACCTGACATTCCTGCGCTACGACAGCTCGTACTGGTTCCTCGCCGGCGCGATGTTGATGATCGGCCTCGGCCTCGGCCAGCTGATGCAGACGCTCACCATCGCCAGCCAGAACTCCGTGGGCCTCCGCGACATGGGCGTGGCCACCAGCGCGTCGACGTTCTTCCGTCAGATCGGTGGAACCCTCGGCACGGCGGTTCTGCTCTCGCTGCTGTTCACGCTGATGCCCGGCAATATCACCGGATCGCTCTCCGACAAGGCGACGTTGGACGACGCCCTGAACGCCGCTCTCGACCCTGCGGTGGCGAGTGCTCCCGAGAACAAGCAGATCATGGACACCATCTACAGCCGCATCGTGACGCCGATCGAGGCGCAACTGCCGCCCGGCACGGATCTTTCCGATGACACTACTCGTGCCGCCGTCGTCGATCAGGTGGCTCCGACCATCCAGGCCACTCTGGAGAAGGGGTCTGGATCGGGCGCTTCGTTCGGCAGCAGCACGCTCGACGACACGTCGTTCCTCAAGGGGGCGGACCCGCGCCTGAGCAAGCCGTTCCTCAGCGGGTTCAATGCGTCAGCGGTACAGGTCTACTGGGTCGCTCTCATCGTCGTGCTGATCGCGTTCGTCCTCACCCTGTTCTTCAAGGCGCCGCCGCTGCGGGCGAAGTCGGCGCTTCAGGAGGCGGCGGACAACAGGGCCGAAGCCGAGCGCGCTGCTGCCGACCGCGAAGCCGCCGACGCCGCGGATGCCGCAGACGACGGCGAGCCCGTCGCCGTCGGAGCGGGTCGCGCCGAGGCCGAATACACGGGAGCGGATGCGGCCGACCTGGCGCGCGACCGAGGGGCTCGCGGGTCTCGTACCGACGTGCTCGAGCGCGATGGCGACGTCGAGCACGACGAGGGCGTCTACGCCCAGCGTGCCGCTGACACCTTCGGCGCCCTCGTCGACCCGGGCACCGCGACGGGCTCCACCCGAGCGATCGACCACGACCGCACCTGACCCGTCCCTCCCCCTTTCTCTCGACCGTTGGGCAGTACGCGTCGGCCTCGAGACCCGAGCCGCGCATCCAGTGCCCAACGGTCGATCGCGCCCGGGTGCGCGGTCTCATCCGCTGGGCAGTAGGTGTCGCCCACGAGGGAAAGACCGGACACTTAGTGCCCAGCGATTAGTGGGGTGAACGGGCGACCCCATTCATTGGGCAGCAGGTGTCGCCTTCGAGCCTCGAGCCGTACATCTAGTGCCCAGCAGTTGACCGGAGATGGGCGCGCGGTCCCGTCCGTTGGGCAGTTGATGGCGCCCTCGAGTCCCCAGCCGGACATCTAGTGCCCAGCGGGTGGTGAGGGCGGGTTAGCGAGCGGTGGCGCGCTGGGCGAGACGGAAGCGGACTCGCTCGATGAGTGCTTCGCCGCCATCCCGCAGGTCTGCTGCGGTGACGGTGATGACGATCCAACCGGCATCCTCGAACCGCGCCCGTCTGGCGAGATCCCGCTGGAACTGGCCGCGATCACGGTGGTGATCACCCTCGTACTCGATCGCGATGCGATGTTCGGGGTAGGCCAGGTCGACCATCCCAAGTAACAAGCCGGTGGGCGAGTAGACGCGGTGGTTCAGGGCGGGTTCGGGCAGCCCGGCCACGAGAACCAAGCGCGTTGCGGTCTCCTGCGGGGAAAGCGATCCGTAGCGCACGAGCCCCGCCGCGACGCGGAGCCTGGGAATTCCCGGCAGCCTCATTCGAGCTCGGTAGGCGAAGGCGTCGGCTAGTTCGGATATCGAGGCCAATGGCGGCTCGCCCGAATATGGTTCGTTGCCGGTCGCGAAGAAGTCCCCGGCCGCGACCAAGTCGTCGATACCCAGCATCGCGCTCAGATCGCACCAAGTCTCCGCCGCGCACGAACAGCGCAGACCGTCTACCATCACGCATCGCACCGGTCGCATCGTGCGGTGCGCCACGACGCCCGCCACCCGGGGTCGCAGGTCGTATCCGCGGGTCGTCGTATGCAATACGGGCGCGGACTCAATCGACCAGGGCATCGGCACGCCGAACAGGGCCGCCGCCGTCGAGTGGCTAAACCACTCATCGTCGCGCATCCGTTTGGCGTACGCCTCGGCGAGGCGACGCGGGTCTGTGCTCCGGTATTTCTCCGCAGGGACACGGATGCCGCGGTGCGGCGCGACGAATGCGCTCCCGCGCATTCGCCCGATCGAAAGCCCGTTGGCCGCCCCCTCGGCGGTCGTGAAGGCGCCGGTCTTATCCGCCTGTTCGCGTTCGTCAATCCATGAATTTCGCATGCGTCACCGTCGCCCACTGGGGACTCCCCGGCGAGCACCAAATACCGGACTGCAGGTTATCCGCGGCACGCCCGCGTTTGGGGAGGAGTCGATGACCAGCACCCTGAAACCGCTGGGCAGTAGATGCCCATTAGCGGTGGAAAAACGCGCAACTACTGCCCAACGGATAACGGTTAGGACACGAGATCGGCCCGACCGAAGGTTCGTGAGAGCGCTCTCTTGACAGGGTGGCACGAGCCGCCATAGCATCGACCTCGCAATTGTGAGAGCGCTCTCACGCGCAGGTGAGAGAGCGCTCTCATTCATCCAACTCAACCACGCACAAGGGAGTGACCGTGAAGCTTTCACGACGCACCAGGGCTGTTGCGGCCGTCGCAGGCGCAGCATCCATCGCCCTTCTCGCCACCGCTTGTTCCACCAACGGTTCGTCCGGCGGATCGAGCGACGAGAAGATCACATTGAACGTCACGACGTTCGGAACCATGGGCCTCGACGACCTCTACAAGTCGTACGAGAAGGCCAACCCGAACATCACCATCAAGGCCACGAACATCGACACGGGCGGCAACGCCCTGACCGACTGGAAGACGAAGCAGGCCGCCGGATCGGGCCTCCCTGACGTGCAAGCCGTCGAAGAGGGCTGGCTCGGTCAGGTGATGCAGGTCTCCGATACCTTCACCGACCTGTCCAAGTACGGCGCGGGCGACATCAAGGATCGCTGGGTCGACTGGAAGCTCAAGCAGGCCACCGATAAGGACGGCCGCATCATCGGATACGGCACCGACATCGGCCCGGAGGGGCTCTGCTACAACAGCAAGCTCTTCGCTGCGGCCGGCCTGCCGAGCGACCGCGACGGCGTGGCCTCGCTGTTCGGCGGCAAGGACGCGACTTGGGACGACTTCTTCAAGGTCGGCGAGCAGTACAAGGCGGCGACCGGCAAGGCGTTCTACGACCAGTCCGGGTTCGTCTGGAACGCCATGGTCAACCAGCTGCCCGCGGGGTACTACTCCAAGGACGGCAAGATCGACGTCACCAGCAACGACGACCTCAAGAAGCAGTGGGAGAAGCTCTCCGGGGGTGCGGCCGCCGGCCTCTCCAGCGGTCAGACGGCGTGGGACTGGGGCAAGGGCAAGGCCTTCACCGACGGTTCGTTCGCGACCTTCATGTGCCCGGGCTGGATGCTCGGTGTCGTGAAGGGCCAGGTCGAGACGGCCGGCGGAGACGCCACCTCCGGATGGGACTTCGCCGACGTGTTCCCCGGCGGCCCGGCCAACTGGGGCGGATCGTTCCTGACCGTGCCGACGCAGTCCAAGCACCCGAAGGAGGCGGCAGCACTGGCGGCCTACCTCACCACCGCGAAGTCTCAGGTGGCTGCGTTCCAGGCAGCCGGCACATTCCCGAGCGTCACGGAGGCGCAGAGCGACTCCGGCGTCACGGGCGATAGCTACCTGACCAAGTTCTTCAACAACGCCCCGGTCGGCAAGATCCTCGCATCGCGCGCCGACGGCGTCGTCGCCCAGTACAAGGGTCCGAACGACTCGGTCATCCAGGAGCAGGTCTTCGGTCCCGCCACGCAGGAACTCGACAAGGGAACGGATGGGACGACCGCGTGGAATGACGCGCTCACGACCCTGAAGAACCTCGACCTCAAGTAACAACACGCTTCACGTCAGGCCCCCCGGAGACCCGCTTTCCGGGGGGCCTGATTCCTCGAAGGAGATCTTGCATGTCCACGATGACGCGCCATCAGCTGCCGGATATCCGGCCCGACGCCGAGCGCCCCACGAGCACGCCACCGCGGCTCAGCTTCAGCCAGCGCCTCAGCCGCTTCGACGTCAAGGCGTCGCCCTACCTCTACATCGCACCGTTCTTCGTGCTGTTCGGGCTGGTCGGGCTGTTCCCGCTGGTCTACACCTTCGTCGTCTCGCTCAACGACTGGGACATCCTCTCCGGTCCGGGCGACTGGATCGGCCTCGCCAACTACGGCACCGAACTGTCCGACCCCTACTTCTGGAACTCGCTCTTCAACACGCTGAGCATCTTCCTGCTGAGCTCCATCCCGCAGATCATCGCCGCCGTCTTCATCGCCGCGATCCTCGACCAGAACCTGCGCGCCAAGACGTTCTGGCGCATGAGCGTGCTCATTCCCTACGTCGTGACTCCGGTGGCCGTCGCGATCATCTTCTCGAGCGCGTTCAGCGAGAAGTACGGCCTCATCAACAACATCCTGCAGAGCTTCGGCCTCGACCCGGTGATGTGGAAGACCGAGGTCCTCCCGAGCCACCTCGCCATCGCGAGCATGGTCAACTGGCGCTGGACCGGGTACAACGCGCTCATCCTGCTCGCGGCGATGCAGGCCGTGCCCCGCGACATCCACGAGTCCGCGGCGCTCGACGGTGCCGGCTCGTTCCGACGGTTCTTCTCCATCACGCTGCCGAGCATCCGGCCCACGATGATCTTCGTCATCATCACCGCCACCATCGGCGGCCTTCAGATCTTCACCGAGCCCAAGCTGTTCAACCCGCAGAGCGCCAACCTCGGCGGTCCGCACCGCGAGTACCAGACCACGGTGCTCTACCTCTGGGACATGGCGTTCAACCGCGGCAACTTCGGCAAAGCCTCCGCTATCGCCTGGCTCTTGTTCATCATCATCGTGGCCTTCGGGCTGCTCAACTTCCTCATCTCGCGGCGCATCGCGTCCGTCGAGAGCGCCGGCATCAGCACGCGGAGGGCGCGCAGGCTCGCGCAGTACCGCGCGGAGACGGATGCCTCGAGCGCGGTCCCCACCACGCCCGATCAGGTTCCCGCGTCTGTGGAACCCGCCGCCGTCATCGCCCAGGAGAGGCGCTCATGAGCACCACAGTGCAGACCAGAGAAACGTCGGCCGAGTCGGGCGATACGCGCGCCTCAAACCCTCCAAGGCAGAGGAAGCGCCGGGCGCTCGGCATCGAACGCCGCCCCGGATTCCTCACCTACGGGCTGCTGATCGCCCTGTTCCTCGGCGGCGCGTACCCGCTGTGGTGGTCTTTCGTCGTCGGATCCAGCGACAACAAGGTCCTCGGCGATACCTGGCCGCCGCTACTGCCGGGCGGACGTTTCTGGGACAACGTCGCATCAGTCCTCGACACCGTCGCCTTCTGGCAGGCCCTCGCCAACAGCGTCATCGTGGCCACCGTCATCACCGCGAGCGTCGTGTTCTTCTCGACGCTCGCCGGATACTCGTTCGCGAAGCTGCGTTTCAGGGGCCGCGAGGGACTCATGGTCTTCGTCATCGCGACGCTCGCCGTGCCCACCCAGCTGGGCATCATCCCGCTGTTCATGCTCATGAAGCAGTTCGGCTGGACGGGAACTCTGGGCGCCGTCATCGTGCCGACCCTCGTCACCGCGTTCGGTGTGTTCTTCATGCGCCAGTACCTCGTCGACGTCATCCCCGACGAGCTCATCGAGGCGGCCCGCGTCGATGGCGCGAACATGTTCAGCACCTTCTGGCACGTCGGGCTGCCGGCCGCGCGACCGGCGATGGCCATCCTCGGCCTGTTCACCTTCATGACGGCCTGGACCGACTACCTCTGGCCATTGCTGGTGTCACCGCAGAATCCCACCCTGCAAGTGGCGCTCAGCCAGCTCCAGAGCGCGAAGTACGTAGACTATTCCATCGTGCTAGCCGGAGCGGTGATGGCCACCATCCCGCTTCTCGTCCTCTTCATTCTCGCGGGGCGTCAACTCGTCTCGGGCATCATGGCAGGAGCAGTCAAGGGCTGATGAACGATCCACGTGCCGACATGACCTGGCCGCCGGGTTTCCTCTGGGGTTCTGCCACTGCCGCCGCGCAGATCGAAGGGGCCGCTCACGAGGGCGGCAAGGAGGACTCGATCTGGGATGCCTACGCGCGCCAGCCGCTGGCGATCGCGGGGGGCGACACGCCCGAGCGGGCGGTGGACCACTATCACCGGATGCCGCAGGACGTCGCACTCATGAAGGACCTCGGCCTCGACTCCTACCGTTTCTCCACGAGCTGGGCGCGTGTCATCCCGGGTGACCGTGCCATCAATCGCACCGGACTGCGTTTCTACAGCGACCTGGTTGACGAGCTCATCGGCGCCGACATCCTGCCGTGGCTGACGCTGTACCACTGGGACCTCCCGCAGGCCCTGCAGGAGAAGGGCGGCTGGGCCAACCGCGAGACCGCCTACCGGTTCGCGGAGTACGCCGAGGTGGTCTACAACGTCCTCGGTGATCGGGTGACGCACTGGACGACGTTCAACGAGCCGCTGTGCTCGTCTCTCATCGCCTACGCCGGCGGCGAGCACGCGCCCGGCCTCACCGATCCCGACGCGGCGCTGGCGGCGTTGCACCACCAGCACCTGGCTCACGGACTCGCCGTCCGCCGGCTGCGCGAGCTGGCCGCGCGTGACGGTCGCGAGCTCCACATCGGCATCACGCTCAACCTGACCAACGCCGTCGCCGACGACCCGACCGACCCGGTCGACCTGGACGCCAGCCGACGCATCGACGGCCTCTGGAATCGCATGTTCCTCGAGCCGCTGCTTCTGGGTGCCTACCCATCCGACGTCCTGGCCGATCTGCGCGAGTTCGACTTCGAGCAATACGTGCAGCCCGGCGACCTCGAGATCATCGCGGCCGACATCGACTTCCTGGGCGTGAACCACTATCACGATGACAACGTGAGCGGACATCCCGCGTCTCCGGATGCCCCGCCGTCGCTACGGCCGACCGCCAAGCCGGGTGCGTCGCCCTTCCCCGGCAGCGAGCACGTCTCGTTCCCATCGCGCGGCCTGCCTCGCACCGCCATGGACTGGGAGGTGAACCCGGATGGCCTGCGCACCCTGCTCGTTCGGCTCGGCCGGGAGTACCCGACGTTGCCGCCGCTCTACGTCACGGAGAACGGGTCGGCGTACGAGGACGAACGTGTCGGTGATGAGATCGACGACGCCGAACGGGTGGCCTACCTGCGCGCCCACGTCGCCGCGGTCGGCGCTGCGGTGAAGGACGGCGCCGACGTGCGCGGATACTTCGTCTGGTCGCTGCTCGACAACTTCGAGTGGGCCTGGGGCTACGCCAAGCGGTTCGGCATCGTCTACGTCGATTACGAGACGCTCGAACGCGTGCCGAAGCGGAGCGCCCGCGAGTACGCCGCCATCATCGCCGGGTCCAGAGCCGTCGTCTGAGCGGGGATAGGGTGAGACCATCCTGAGCACGGGGAGCGACCCAGTGGCCGAGAAGCTGCGCGATCACGCCGTGCCGACCCTGGAGATGGTGGCGGCACGGGCGGGAGTCTCGCGCGCGACGGTGTCACGGGTGGTCAACGGATCGCCCAAGGTCACACCCGACGTCGCCGCCGCCGTGCAGCAGGCCATCGAGGCGCTCAACTACGTGCCCAACCGGGCGGCACGCTCCCTCGTCTCCCGCAAGACGCAGGCGATCGCCCTCATCGTGCCGGAATCGGCCGCGCGCCTGTTCGCAGACCCGTTCTTCGCCTCCGTCGTCCAGGGTGTCGCGCTGCACCTGGCCGACACCGACTACACGCTCAACATGATCATCGAGTCGGAGTCGCAGGCGGGCAAGACGCGGCGCTTCCTGCTGGGCGGCAACGTCGATGGCGCTCTGGTCGTGTCGCACCACACCGGGGACCACTCCTACGCCGAACTGAGCCGGTCGCTTCCGGTGGTCTTCGGCGGCCGCCCGCTGAGTCCGCTCGAGCACGGCAACTACTTCGTCGACGTCGACAACACCGCTGGCGCTCAGACCGCCGTCGAGTACCTCATCGCGTCGGGCCGCCGTCACCTGGCCACCATCGCCGGGCCGCAGGACATGCCGCCGGGCGTGGACCGGCTGTCCGGGTGGTACGAAACGCTGGCTGCGCACGGGTTGGATGCCGGGCTCGTCGAGGTCGGGGATTTCTCGCCGGCGTCCGGAGCCGCTGCCATGCGCCGACTGCTCGATCGGGGCGTGCCGATCGACGGCGTGTTCGCCGCCAACGACCAGATGGCCATCGGCGCGTACACGGCCATCCGTGAAGCCGGTCTGTCGATCCCGCAGGACGTCGCCGTCGTCGGCTTCGATGACGACAACTACGGCCTCAATGCATCGCCGCCGCTGACGACCGTGCACCAGCCGTCCGTCGAGATGGGCCGCGAGATGGCGCACGTGCTCGTGCGCTTGATCGAGGGCGAACCGACCGAGCTGATCACCCGGTTGCAGACCTCGCTCGTCGTGCGCGACTCGGCCTGATTCGCCTGCCTGCTACTCCGGATCGAACTGGCTGATCGCGAACTCCGCGCCGGACGGATCCCGGATGAGCGCTCCCTTGGTCCACTCATCGTGCCCGCGCGAGACCACGGTTCCGCCCGCCTCCTCCGCGATCTCGGCGGATGCGTCGCGGTCCTGGACCGCGAAGCGCACCTCCCACCGTGGCTGGCCCTCCCGCGCCTCGACGCCGGCCACCACGTCGGCGAAGCCGGGAGGCGCGAATGACTGGCGCTCATGGATGTCGGGGTCGACCGTCGCGGCGAGGTGGTCGCCGTAGCCCGGAAGCCGCACCATGCCCGCGCCGAGATCGGCGTCGACCTCCCACCCGAACACCTCGCCGTAGAACGTGATGGCATCCGCTGGCCGAGGCGTGATCAGGACGCTGAAGTTCCACGCACCAGGCGCGTTGACGAGCTGCGCGCCCAGTCGATGCCGGGCCTGCCACAACCGGAAGACCGCACCGTCGGGGTCGGAGCACTCGGCCCACCGGCCGGCCGGCCCCGTGTCGAGCGGGTCCTGCACCACCCGCCCGCCCGCGGCTCGCACCAGGGCGGCCGAGCTGTCCGCGCTGTCGCACGCGACGTAGGTGTTCCACCGGCCGACGGAGGCTGCAGCCGGTGCGATCGCCGCGACGTCATGCCCGTCGAGCGTCCCGATGAGATAGGAACCCGGTGCCCCCGGCGGGACCGCCTCGTGGAACTCCCAGCCGAACAGGCGGGCGTAGAAGTCGGTGACGGATGCCGGGTCGGGCACCTCGAGGTCGACCCACGACGGGACGCCCTGCGGGTAATGACGGTGGTCGGCGATGTCGGCCATGGTGTGTTCTCCTCTCGGGGACCTCTGTTGGGGATGACGACGGGTCTCGATACGCCTGCTCGCTGCGCTCGCGGGCTACTCGACCGGCAAGGGATCACTCGCCGGCAGGTCCGCTGCGCTCACGGGCCGCTCGACCGGCAGATCCGCTTCGGGGGGGTCACTCGACCAGCGGGGAGCGTGTCGAGAACCGGCGCCTACTGGTCGGCCGGTGCCGAGGTCGGGGCGGACGCAGCCGACTCGACGGCCTTGGGCTCCGAGCCGCCCGTCTTCAGCGCTGCCAGGCGCGCCTCGACCTCGGTGAGCTCGCCGAGGTCCTCGAGGCTCTCGAACTGCGCGTCGAGGCTCGACGCCGCGAGCTCCTGCTGGCCGCGCACCTTCGCCTCCTCGCGCCGGATCTTGTCCTCGAAGCGGCTGATCTCGCTCGTCGGGTCGGTGATGTCGACGCTCTTGATGGCGTCGTTGACCTGCGACTGGGCCTCGACGGTCTTCGACCGAGCAGTCAGCTCGTCGCGCTTGGCGGAGAGCTGCGAGAGCTTCTCGCGCATCTTCTGCAAGCCGTCCTTGAGCTGGTCGACCACGGCGGTCTGCGACGCGATCATGGGCTCGGCACCCTTGGCCTCGTTCTCCGACTGCAGCTGGCGGCTGAGCGCAACGCGCGCGAGGGCGTCGAACTTGTCGGCATCCGTCGCGTTGCCGGATGCACGCAGCTCATCGCCCTTCTGGCTGGCCGCGAGCGCCTTGCGACCCCAGTCGGCAGCGGCGGTGACGTCCTCCTTGTGGTCGTCCTCGAGCATGCGGAGGTTGCCGATGGTCTGCGCAACGGCGCTCTCGGCCTCGCCGATGCTCGCGGTGTAATCGCGCACCATCTGGTCGAGCATCTTCTGCGGGTCCTCGGCCTGGTCGAGGAGCGCGTTGATGTTGGCGCGCGCGAGCTGAGTGATGCGACCGATGATGGACTGCTTTGCCATGATGTTCCCTCTCTCGTACTGCTTACAGATGTTGCTCTTCTAGAACCGGCCGCCGGATCCTCCGCCGCCGAAACCTCCACCGAAACCGCCGCCGAATCCCCCGCCGCCGCCTCCGAAACCTCCGCCGCCGCCACCGAAGCCGCCGCCACCCCCGGACCAACCCCCGCCACCGCCCCCGCCGCCGCCCAGCAGTCCGCCGAGGATGCCGCCGATGACGGCCGCGGGAATGACGCCGCTACCGGAGCGTCGACCGCCTCCTCCGCCCCACGGATTGTCATCGTCGTGGTACCGGTCGACGTCGCTCTGAGCGAGCTGGATTGCGGATGCCGCAAGCGACTGGGCGCGCTGGGCCTGGGTGAGGGCCTGCACGGGATCCGTGGCACCGAGCGCTGTGGAGGAGTCCAGCAGCCGCTGCGCCTCCGACAGTCGCTGACGCGGCTCGGAGCCGACGGCACCACGGCGGGTGGCGATGTAATCCCCCGCCGCGGCGATCTGCTGCTGTGCCGCCACCTGAGTGCGACCGAGGAGTGCAACGGCCTTGTCTCGCTGCACGCGCTCCTCGCGCGACGGGGCGAGCGCCGCG
Organism: Orlajensenia flava; assembly: GCF_004801905.1. Classification (GTDB taxonomy): domain Bacteria; phylum Actinomycetota; class Actinomycetes; order Actinomycetales; family Microbacteriaceae; genus Orlajensenia; species Orlajensenia flava. Next base: position 94,747 of record NZ_SSSN01000009.1, read on the forward strand.
TCGAGCGCGGCCTCCGCCTTCTGCAGGCGGTGCACCATGGCAACAGGGTCGGTCTTGTCGGATGCAGGTGCCGGAGCAGTCGCGGCCGTCACGGCGTCGGCACCCGCAGCGATGGGGCCGGCGAGAGCGGGGACCTGTCCGACGAGAGCTCGAGCCTCGGTGAGGTCGCTCTGCACGTCGTCGACCTCCTTGGCGACCGCCGCGGTCGCGTCAGCGAGGGTCTGCTCCACCTTGTCGACGGCGTCGAGAAGCTGGCCGGCCTGTCCGATGCTCTGCTGTGCGGCGCGCACCTGCATCGCGACGCTCGCTCGGTGCCCGTTCGGCGCGACGGGGGCGGAGAGCGTCGCCGCCGCCTGCTGAGCCGCATCCGTCGCGAAGGCCAGCAACTGATCGGCCTGCGTCGCGTTGCCCACCAGGGTCGCCGTGGTCTCGCCCTCGAAGCGTTGCTGGAGGTCGGCGATGCGCGCGTGCGCGGCGTCGAGCCGACCGCGCAGGGTCTCCGCATCCGCCGTCACGGTCTTGAGTGCGTCGACCGCGTGGTCATCGAGCGCTCGCAGGGCGTCGAAGTCGGCGGAGCGGGCGTCGAGCTCGGCGATGGCGCCCTCGGCGAGCGTGGTGATCTGGGCCGTCATCGAAGCGCGTTGCTCGGGGGTCTCGGGGAAGGCGTCCTCGAGTTTCTGCTTGATCGCGAACGCGTCGCGCGCGGCTCCGCCGGCCTTCGTCAGCGCATCGGTGAACGGTTTCACCGCATCGTCGCCGAACTGCGCCTGGGCGAAGCCGACCTCCTGCTCGCTCGTCTTGAGGGCGTCGTCGAGCTGGACGAGAAGGCTGCCCGCCTTGCGCTCCAACTGCTCGCGCTGCTCCGCTGCTGCCCGGGCGACCGCTCGCTTCTTGAGGCTCCTACGGAAGAAGATGAACAGGATCACGGCGACGGCGATGACCGCCAGGATGCCGAACACCCATCCGGCTCCACCACCGCCCGATGAGTCGGACGATCCCGAGCCGGTGCCCGAGCCCGAGCCGCCGTTCAGCTGGCCGGCGGCCGCGGCACGGATGCCGTCGGCCGCACCGATCGCCGCTCCGGCCCAGTCGTTCTTCGACAGGCTCGGCACCACGTACTGCTCGGCGATGGCATCGGAATCGGCCTGCAGGGGCGACTGATCGGAGAAGGACAGCTGGTAGAGCCGGTCCTTGACCGCGATCGCCAGCACGACGTTCGTGTTTCCGAGCTGGTTGGCATCCCGGACCTGCTGCACCCACTGCTCGCGGTCGCTGGGATTGTCGAACGTGTTCACGTAGGTCACGAGAAGGGTCTGGCCGGTGTCGGCCTGCAGCTTGTCGATGGCCTGCTGCACGGAGGACGTGTCGCCGCCGAGCACGCCGGCCGAGTCGACGATGTCGCCAGAACCGAAGTCGACGGGTGACTCCGCGTAGGCGGCGGTGCCCGGCAGCCCGACGATCGCCACGACGACTGTCATGGCGAGGACTGCCAGTGTCGCCCTCCAGGGTGCACGCCCCGCCACACTGCCTCCAACCGCGACCGCGCCGGCATCCGAACGCGTGCTCATCACGCTAGCGGGACGGCGAGCACGCCGCGAGACTCTCCCAGCATCCGTTCAGCGACCGCTCGACCCCTGCCAAGCCGAGCCGTCACAGGGCGTCGGCCAATGGGCTCTCCTCGAAGGCGACGTCGAGCGATGCGAAGCGTGCGCGCATGACGGCGATGGCGTCGGCGCTCTCGTCGACGAGGGTGAACCGGCGGCCGAGAGCGGCCGCTGCGGCGCCCGTCGTTCCGCTGCCGGCGAAGAAGTCGAGCACCTCGTCGCCGTGGCGCGTGGACGCCTGGATGATGCGGCGCAGGATGCCCTCGGGCTTCTGGGTGGGGTAGCCCGTCTTCTCACGCCCGGTCGGCGACACGATGGTGTGCCACCACACGTCGGTGGGCAGCTTGCCCAGCTCGGCCTTCTCGGGAGTGACGAGCCCCGGGGCCATGTACGGCTCCCGGTCCACGGCCGTCGAGTCGAACCAGTAGGCGGCCGGATCCTTGACGTAGACGAGGATCGTGTCGTGCTTGGTGGGCCACCGGCTCTTCGACTTGGCACCGTAGTCGTAGGCCCAGATGATCTCGTTGAGGAACGCGTCGCGGCCGAACAGGGCGTCGAGCAGCACCTTGGCGTAGTGCGCCTCGCGATAGTCGAGGTGGAGGTAGAGGGTGCCGTCGTCGGCGAGGAGTCGCCAGGCCTCGACGATGCGCGGCTCGAGGAAGCCCCAGTAGTCCTCGAAGCGGTCGTCGTAGCTGAGCAGGTCGCCCCGGATGCGGCGATAGGCCTTGCCCTTGAAGCCGCTGACCGTGCCGATGGCGCGGGTGGCGGCATCCGTCGACGGCGCGTCGGCCGCCTCGTGCCGGGTCGCCTGACGGGCCTGAGCCCGGCCGGTGTTGAACGGCGGGTCGAGGTAGACGACCGTGAAGCGCCCGTCGGCGAGGGACGGCAGCACGGCCAGGTTGTCGCCGTGGATGACGGTGCCGACGGGGGCGCTGGGCATGCGCCCATTCTGTCAGCCGGGCATGGTGCCGCCTCCGGCGCGAGCGTAGTGTGTGCCCATGACGACGGAGTTGCGGCACGAGTCGGAGTATTCCCGCTACACCTTCTGGGTGGATGACGAGCAAGTGGGGCTCACGGACTACCGGCTGCACGATGGCTCCATCGACATCGTCCACACCGAGATCGACCCCGTCAGGCGGGGCGTCGGGCTCGGCGGACGGATGGTCCAGCAGGTGCTCGACGACATCCGCACCGACGTCGATGACCCCGTGCGGGCGACCTGTCCCTTCGTCGCGCGCTACATAGACGAGCACCCAGCCTACGAGGACCTGCTGACGCGCTGAGTCGCCGAGTCGCTGCAGTCGCTGAGTCGCTGCAGGACCTTCTCCGAAGCGCGGTCGCGCTGCTCGGACGGACGGATGCCGGCGCCGCGGCGGGCGCGGCTGTCCGTTCGAGCAGCGGCATCCGTTCGAGCAGCGGCATCCGCTCGGCTCGACGGCCTCAAGCGGTCATACGTCGATGCGGACGGTACCGTCGAAGCGCTCGTCGGGCGCGGCATCCGGATCGGACTCGGCGATCGCCGCGATGCCCAGGTCGCCGTCGCCCGGGATCGGCTTCTCGACCGGGAGCACCGCCTCCTTCTCGCGCTGCACCTCGATCTCGTGCCGGTGCGGTGCGAAGACCTCGTCGACGACGCCGAACGCGTTGCCGATCGGGCCACCCCTGCGGGTCTTGTTGCTGAGGTCGATCCAGCCGAGCCTCGAGGCCAGCCAGATGAGCAGAACGAGCGCGACGATGCCCCCGACGATCCACCAGTTCATCTGGGTATCCTATGCGGCCGCCGTGTCCCGTCGGTGACGGAGCGATGCCACAGGGCTCCGAGCCGGCACGACGGATGTCGGTCGCTCGGTCACGGAACGCGGGTGAGCCACTCCTCAGTGGAGAACTTGGTGCGCACCAACTCCTCAGCCTGCTCGTACTCGTCGGCGGTGATGTCGCCACGCACGGCTCCGGTCAACGCGGTGAAGACCTCCTCCATCCGCTCGATGATGGCCGCTCGCGGAAGGCCGGTCTGGCTCTTCAGGGGGTCGACGCGCTTGGCCGCCGACGCGATGCCCTTGTCGCTGATCTTCTCCCGGCCGATGCGCAGCACCTGGGTCATCACCTCACCGTCCATGTCGTAGCTCATGGTGACGTGGTGCAGGATGCCGCCGCCGGCGAGACGCTTCTGCGCCGCACCCCCGATCTTGCCCGTCGGGCTGGTGATGTCGTTGAGGGGCTGGTAGCTGGCGTCGACGCCGAGGGAGCGCAGGGCGTCGATGACCCAGGAATCGAGGAAGGCGTAGGACTCGGCGAACGTCATGCCCTGCACGAGCTCGCTCGGCACGTAGAGGGAGTAGGTGACGACCGCGCCCTTCTCCATCATCATCGCGCCGCCGCCCGAGATGCGGCGCACGACGTCGTAGCCGAAGCGGGCCGCGCCATCCGGATCCACCTCGTTGCGCACCGACTGGAAGCTGCCGATGACGACCGCTGAGGTGTCCCACTCCCAGATGCGCAGCGTCGGCTTGCGGCGGCCGGCGCCGACCTCGATGGCGAGGACCTCGTCGAGCGCGAGGTGCGTCGCCGGGCTCACGGCCCTCGCGTGCACGAGCTCCCATTCGTAGTCGCGCCAGCTCGTGGCTCTCCTCAGGGCGCGACGGATGGCCACGGCCACCGATTCGGCGGAGAAGCCGAGCATGGTGGTTCCAGCCGGGAGGGCAGCGGTGATCGCGCGGCCGATGGCGGTCGCATCTGTCTCGACCGAGAGCCCGTTGACGGCACCGTCGATGGCGGCGAGCGCCTCGTCGGGCTCGAGGAAGAAGTCGCCGGCGAGCCGGAAGTCGGCGAACGCGTCGCCTTCGACCTCGAAGTCGACCACCACGAGCTTGCCCTGGGGCACCTTGTATTCACCGTGCATGACATCCAGCCTAGGTCGACCGGTCGCGCGATCGAGGCGCGCGCTGCGTCAGGCGCTCCCGCCGCAGCCGAGGCGGAGCACAGCGCCCCTCCTCGGGACCCGCTTCCGTCTCAGTCCGACGAGCAGGGCTGTCCGTTCACGCGGAACAACCACGGCTCGACACGGGTCGATGCGCCCTTCGCGAGGAAGGCGACGGCCGTCTTGCCGCCTGCCTTCACCGATCCAGTGAGCCTGCCCGACGTGATGGCGGCAGCGTCACCGGCCTGGCTCTTCACACCCCCCACGACGGTCACGAGCTTCTCGCTGCCCGCCCAGTTCCAGCTGAGGGTCCACGACTTCAGCGGGGCCTGGCCGAGGTTGGTGATGGCGATGCCACCGGCGAAGACGCCGAACAGCGGCTTGGTCGCCGAGTACGCGACGTGGCAGCCGACGGGTGCGAACGTGGGCGACGCCGAGGCGATCAGCTCCCGGGCCTGCTGCGGGAACCATTGACCCGCTGCCGGGTCCTCGATGCCACGGATGGGATCGGTCGGGCCGCCGGTGCCGCGATAGCACTGGCCATCGCTCTCGCCGGGGACCTTGATCCACAGGTAGGCGTCGATGAACGGGTTACCCGTGGACGTGCTCGGGCGCAGCCCGGCTCCGCGGTCGGGCGGGTTGCACCACGCCTCGATGTCACCGTTCCATGCGGGCGGCGACCACGCTCCCTGGCCGTTGCGGCTGGTGTCGATGACGAAGTGCTTCTGCGTCGCTGCATCCTGCACCAGGCCGGCGCCGGCCATGTCGGTGGCGTACTTGTCGTCGGTCGCCGTCCACGTCGAGAAGTCGTTGGGGTCGGCCGGGTAGTACTGGCTGGCGCACCAGCCGGCGTTCCACCAGCTCACCGAGGTGGTCAGAGCGAGGCAGTCGCTGATCCAGGTGCCGTACTTGGTCAGACGGTCGGTGGTGACGTAGTTGGACGCGTTGAGGAAGAACCCGTCGGTCTTCGCCACCCCGGCCTTGACGAGGCGGTCGGTGATGTCTCCCACGCTCAGCCAGCCGCTGTGGGTTCCGTCGAGGTAGACCGCGGTGTTCGGCAGCGCCGTGAGGGCGTCGACGGCGTAGTTCAGTTGCGCGAATCGATCCGCGGCGGCTGTCGCGGCATCGGCATCCGCCGGCTGGCACCACTCCTTCACGTTCTGGTTCGTGGTGTACCACGGGATGATGCCGAGCCCGTCGGGTTCGAGCATGATCGCCGCCTTGGCCGAGCCGATGCCGGCAGCCACGCCGTCGATCCACGCCTCGTATGCCGCCGTGTCCGCAGCGCCGCCGGCCGAGTACTGCGAGCAGTCGCGGTAGGGCAGGTCGTAGACCACGAAGGTGGGCACCTGGCCGGCCGCGGTGGCGGCGGTCGCGGTGACGGATGCGGCCTGCTGCACCTCCGCCGGCGTTCCTTTCGTGAGCCACGTGGCGCTCGGGAAGCTGCCGAGGAGTTGGGCGTCGTATCGCGCCTCACCGTTCAGGCCGCTCGCCGCCTCGAGGGTCGTCGAGTGCGGGTCGGCGTAGAGCGTCGTGCCATCCCCGAGCACATCGTTCGCCGCGAAGGCCGGAAGTGGCGACAGCCCGGCCGCCACGAGGGCGGCGACCGCGACGGCCGTGAGAGCGAGCGGGCGTGCTGCTCGGGCAGGTATCGATCTGGGCATGCGCTTCTCCCGAGGGTCTACGTCGACCGCGTTCGACGTCATTGTGAACGGAGCGTCAGGGCGAGCGAGATGTGAGAGCGCTCTCTCGACCGGATCAAGACCAGCGTGGCCGCGATCGTGTCCCCTGTCAAGGGGTCATCTCACCAAGGCCTGCTACGCGGGGATGCGCTCGCTCAACCACCCGACGGTGTCGGCGAGCACCTCGTCACGGTTGGTCTCGTTGAAGACCTCGTGCCGCGCGCCCTCGTAGACGATCAGCTCGATGTCGGTGATGCCGGCGCGGCGACGATAGGCGTCGACGAGCTTGAGCGCGCTGCGCTCTGCTCCGAGGATGTCGTCGGAGCCGACCTGGATGAGGATCGGCACATCGGCCATCTCGGGAGACGGTCGGCCGAGCAGGCGTGCGGCATCCGTCAGCCCGAACAGCTTCTGCAGCGACTCGTTGGTGGTGAGCGGGTCGTCGAAGAACGCCTGCGACACCGCGGCGTCGCGGCTCAGCCATTCGGCTCCCGTCGTGCCGAGATGCTGGTGGCGCTTGTTGAGCGGCCCGGAGTACATGTAGCCGGGCCAGCGGTAGACCGTGCCGGTCAGGACGGCGGCGGCGAAGTCGGACGCGTGCCGGTTGAGCATGATCTGAGCGACGAAGGATCCCCACGAGTGGCCGAGCAGCACGACGGGCGAGTCGGGATTCTCGTCGCGGATGATGCCCGTGAGCTGCGACGCCGTTCGGATGGTTGCGCGGAGTCCGCCGGGGCCGAGCCGCCCGAGTTGGGTGGCGTCTCCCCCGTGCTGCTCCATGCCGGTGCGCCCGTGCCCCCGCTGATCGGCCGCGTAGACGGTGAATCCGGCATCCGTCAGTGCGCCGGCGACGTGGCCATAGCGACCGGCGTGCTCCCCGACCCCGTGCACCAGTTGGACGACACCGCGGGGGTTCTGTGCGGAGTAGACGTCGAAGTGGATGCGCACGCCCTCGGCGTCGACGTAGCTGCGAGCCTCGATGGTCATGCGCTCATTCTGGCGCACGGCGGGGCGTGTGCGGGGGTTCGGGTGGTCGGCCGTCGGCGGTCGGCCGCTCAACAACATCACGTCGTCCTGAGTGGACCACAGTGCCATAACGCGCATCCACGACTCGGGATGCGCGTTATGGCACTTCTGCTGGGCGCAGCCGGTGAGGACCGGGCGCCACCTCTCCCGGATGCGCGTTATGGCACGGACGCGCGAGCTGATGCGCGTTATTGCACTTCTGGTCAGGCGTTGGACACGACCGTCGCTGCGGTGACGGATGCGGGATGCGGGATGCGCGTTATGGCACGGACGCGCGAGTGGATGCGCGTTATGGCACTGATGGGGGGCGAAGGTGTCCGCGACCGGCGGCGCACCGGGTTACGCCTCGCGCGTGATCTCCACTTTCACGAAATGCTCGCTCGCCTTGGTACCCGCGTAGACGCCACGGAGCGGTGAGACGTCGCGGTAGTCCCGCCCGCGCCCGACCAGCACGTGGCGCTCGCCGATCTCGATGCGGTTGGTGGGGTCGAACCCCATCCAGCTGCCACTGAACCATTCGACCCAGGCGTGCGATTCGCCCGTGACCGTCTCGCCGACGGCTGCGCTGGGCCGCGGATGCAGGTAGCCCGACACGTATCGCGCGGGAATGCCGACCGAGCGGAGCGCCCCGATGGCCACGTGGGCGATGTCCTGGCAGACGCCCTTGCCGACGCCCCAGGCCTCCTCGGCGGTCGTCGTCACGGCCGTGACGCCGGGCATGTAGTCGATGCGCTCCCGTATCGCCCCGCAGATCGCCATCGCCGTCTCGTGCGGGTCGTCGTATCCCGACGCGACCTCCGCCGCGAGTGCCTCCACCTCGTCCGGAGGCTGCGTGCGGAAGGTCTGCCGACTCTGCTCCACATAGAGGGTCGCCGTGTCGCGCAGGGCGGCGAGCTCCTCCCATCCCATCGACGAGGAGGGATGGCTGCCCGGCGAGACCTCCACGAGACTCGTCGCGGTGACGGAGAGCTCGGTGTGCGGATGCAGCACCTCGAAGGTGCTCACCCGCGTGCCCCAGTAGTCGATGTACGAGTGCTGGTGCGCCGTCGGCTCGATGGCGAGCTCCGAGGAGAGGACGAACTGGCGGTCGCCGTGCCACGGCAGCATCCGCGCCTCGTTGTAGGACGCGTTGGCGGCCTGCGCATAGCTGAACCCCGTTCGGTGGACGATGCGGATGCGGCTCACGAGTTCTCCCCGATCCAGATCGGCACGGCGCTGGTGGGAAAGTAGCGTTGCCGGATCGCCTCGCTCACGCCGCTGATCTGCACCTGCAGCTCCTCCATCTGGTCGGGGAGATCGGCAATGGTCTCGGCGATGGGTCGGTAATCCAGCTCGGCGCGGACCTGGCCGAGCATCCGGGATGCCGCGTCGCGGGTGCCGACGCGGTCGTTGGACGGGTCCAGTGCCCGCAGGTACTGCTCCCCGGCGCTCACCGCGAACATGACCGAGCGCGGGAACAGCCGATCGAGCAGGAGGAACTCGGCCGCGTTGCGCGCCGACGGCGCCCCGCGGTAGGTGCGCAGGTACGCCTCGAATGCGCCGCAGCTGCGGAGGATGGTGGTCCAGCTCGGGCCGCTGGCCTCGGTCAGCGACCGGGTGGCGAGCAGGCGTGCGGTCATGTCGGTGCGTTCGATGGCGCGTCCGAGCGCGAAGAACAGCCACGGGTCGTCACGACTGGTCGAGGACTCGGTCACCCCGATCGCCAGGGCGGTGCGCTCGTGCACCCAGCGGAAGAACTCGTGCGACTTGTCGCCGGCGATGCGCCGGGGCGTGCGGGTGTAGGTGGTGTTGAGGCACTCCCACAGTTCGGTCGAGATGATCTCGCGGGCGCGGCGGGCGTTCTCGCGGGCGGCATTGATGGACGAGGCGATCGATGCCGGGTTGTCGCGGTCGACGGCCAGCATGGTCAGCACGGATGACCTGCTGAGGGTGACGTCATCGTCCACCTCGCCGCCCATCACCGAGACGAGCGAGCGGCAGGCGGTGTCCTCGTCGATCCACGGATCCTCGAGCAACAGCTGCAGGTGCACATCGAGGATGCGGGCGGTGCCGTCGGCCCGCTCGATGTAGCGGCCGATCCAGAACAGCGATTCCGCGATGCGGCTCAGCATCCGTCGGCCTCCCCGGTCGTCGGCGGAGCAGTGGTCGGCAGAGCGGTCGTCGGCAGAGCGGCCGTCGGCAGAGCGGCCGTCGGCAGAGCGGCCGTCGACAGGGCGAATGACGACAGCGCGGATGCCGACCGCTCGGCCTGCTGTTGCTGCTGCTCCTGCTGCTGGCGGACGGATCCGTTGTCCTGCGGCGACGAGCCCGGTGCGGCCATGGCGTCGTAGACGACCGCGGCGGCGCCGATGGTGGCCTGATCGGCGACGATGCCCGCGGCATCCGTGATGGCGACCGTCCCCCGCCGACCGAGGACCCAGGTGTCCTTGGAGCCGCCTCCCTGGCTGGAGTTGACCACGAGTTCGCCCTCGGGGAGGGCGACGCGGGTGAGGCCGCCGGGCAGCACCCAGACCTCGTCGCCGTCGTTCACCGCGAAGGGACGCAGGTCGGCGTGCCGCGGGCGCATCCCGTCGTCGACGAGGGTGGGAATGGTGGAGAGCTGCACGACCGGCTGCGCGATCCACCCGCGCGGGTCGGCGACGAGACGCGTGCGGAGGGCGTCGAGCTCGTCGCGGGAGGCGTCCGGGCCGACGACGAGTCCCTTGCCGCCCGACCCGTCGACCGGTTTGACGACCAGCTCGTCGAGGCGGTCGAGCACCTCGGCGAGCGCCTCGGGCTCTTCGAGCCGCCAGGTGTCGACGTTGGGCAGGATCGGGTGCTCGCCGAGGTAGTACCGGATGAGGTCGGGCACGTAGGTGTACACCAGCTTGTCATCCGCCACCCCGTTGCCGACCGCGTTGGCGATGGTCACGTTTCCGAGCCGCGCGGCGAGCAGCATGCCGGGCGAGCCGAGCACCGAGTCGGGCCGGAACTGTTGCGGGTCGATGTACTCGTCATCGACTCGCCGGTAGATGACGTCGACGCGGGTGGGGCCGGATGTCGTGCGCATCCACACGCGGCCGCCCGAGCAGAACAGGTCGCGACCCTCGACGAGTTCCACGCCCATCGACCGGGCGAGGAGGGTGTGCTCGAAATAGGCGGAGTTGTAGACGCCGGGCGTGAGCACCACGATGTTGGGGTCGTCCACGCTCTCGGGGGCGCTGGCGCGCAGCGCGTGCAGCAGCCGAGCGGGATAATCCCCCACCGGCCGCACGCTCATCGAGGTGAACAGCTCGGGCAGCGTCTGCGCCATGACGCGACGGTTGGAGATGACGTAGCTCACCCCGCTCGGCACGCGCACGTTGTCTTCGAGCACCCTCCAGGCGCCGTTCTCATCACGGATGAGGTCGATGCCCGACACCTGGATGCGCACGCCGTTGGCGCTCACGATGCCGGCGGCCTGACGGTGGAAGTGGCTGGACGAGGAGATCAGCGCGGCGGGGATGACGCCGTCGTGCACGGCGGCCTGGTGTCCGTAGGCGTCGGACAGGAAGGCCTCGAGAGCACGGACGCGCTGCTGCACGCCGCTCTGCACGAGGTTCCAGTCATCGCTCTCGATGACGCGCGGGACCGCGTCGAGCGGAAACGGGCGCTCCTCCCCCGCGAAGTCGAACGTCACGCCTTGCGCGAGGTAGGAGCTCGCCAGCGCGTCGGCTCGACCGCGCAGCTCATCCTGGGTCATCTGCGCCAGAGCCCGGTGGATGTCGGCGTACGCGGTTCGCGGCGACGCCTCGTCGCCGATGGCGTCGAACATCTCGTCCCACGGCGACGCGCCGGAGCGCCGGGTGGCGACGGATCCGTAGCCCTCGAACAGGTTCGCCATGCAGGAAGCCTTCCAGCGATCGGTTACGACGGTGTTTCCGACAGGCGTCGGGGCCGATGGTGGCGTGCAGCACGCTCAGGCATCATTCTGTCGACGCAGCCGGCATTCGTCGAGCCGGCGGCCCGTCCCGCTCGGTAGAGCCACCCGCCTGCCGAGATGACGGAAACTGTCGGTTCTGAGCGCAACGGTGCGACAGTTACCGTCACCTCAGCATGGCGGGAGCGCCAAGCGGTATAGGATTTGTTTAGCAACACTAATGAGCTAGGCTAAGTATTCTGATGACGACTCCCGGACAGGCCTCGCAGCTGCGGCTGGCCACCTTCCGACTGGCGCGCCGACTGCGCACGCACAAGTCGGACGACTCGGTGACCGATGCCCAGTTCACCGTGCTCGGCGCACTCAGCCGCTTCGGCCCGCACACCCTCTCGGCGCTCGCCGAGCGCGAGCGGGTCTCGGCGCCGTCGATGAACCGCACGGTCAACTGCCTCGAGGAGGCCGGTCTCATCATGCGCAGCGAGGACAGCGCCGACCGGCGTCGCACCAACATCGAGATCACCGCGTCCGGCACCGACGTCGTCACGCGCACGGTGTCGAAGCGCGATGCCTGGCTGACCGAGCGCCTGAACGAGCTCTCCCATGAGGACCATGTCGCGCTCGCGCGTGCCACCGAGATCATGGCGAGGTTCGCCGACCAGTGATGTTCCGCAGTCTCCGCATCTACAACTACCGGTTGTGGTTCTTCGGTGCCCTCATCTCCAACGTCGGCGGGTGGATGCAATCGACCACACAGGACTGGGTGGTGCTGACGGAACTCACCCACAACAACGCCGCCGCGGTCGGCACCACCATGGCACTGCAGTTCGGCCCACAGCTGCTGCTCGTGCCGCTGACGGGAGCGGTGGTCGACCGCTTCGACCGGCGCCGGCTGCTCCTGGTGACCCAGACGATGCTCATGCTGCTCGCCGCGGGACTGGGTCTACTGCTGCTCAGCGGCCACGCGGAGCTCTGGCACGTCTACGGCTTCGCGCTCGCTCTCGGAATCACGAACGCCTTCGACGCCCCAGCACGCCAGACCTTCGTGTCGGACGTCGTCGCGGGCAAGGACGCCTCCAACGCCGTCGCCCTCAACGCCGCCTCGTTCAACACGGCCCGCCTCATCGGACCCGCCGTCGCCGGCGGGCTCATCGTGCTGGTGGGTTCGGGATGGGTGTTCCTCATCAACGCGTTCACCTTCGTCGCCATGATCGGCGCGCTTCTCGCCCTGCGCACCGGCGAACTCGCGCACCGGCCGCGACCCGTCAGGACGGGCAATCCGCTCGTGCAGGGGTTCCGCTATGTCGGCAGTCGATCCGACCTCGTCGTGGTGATCTCGATCGTCTTCCTCATCGGGGCGTTCGGACTCAACTTCCCGATCTTCTCCTCGACCATGGCCGTCATGTTCGGCGAGGGTGCCGGTGAGTACGGCATCCTCTCCTCGGTACTCGCGATCGGATCGCTCACCGGGGCGCTGCTCGCGGCCCGACGCGAGCGAGCGCGTCTGCGGGTGGTGCTCATCGGGGCCGGGGCATTCGGAACGGCGGCTCTGATCGCCTCGCTCATGCCCACCTACGGCACCTTCGCCGCGTCGACGATCCTCATCGGGTTCAGCTCGGTCACTCTCCTGACGACCGCGAACGGCTACGTGCAGACCACGACCCCGTCGGAGGTGCGCGGGCGCGTCATGTCGCTCTACACCGCGACCCTCATGGGCGGAACCCTCATCGGCGCCCCGATCGTCGGCTGGGTCGCCGACGCGTTCGGTCCGCGGTGGGCGCTCGGCGTCGCATCAGTGTCGGGCTACGCCGCGTTCGCCATCGGGCTGGGCTGGCTGGTCTTCGCGCGAGGCGCACGCCTGGTTCGGCTGCCGGCGTCGCGCTGGCGCTTCGGCGTGGCCTGGTCGGCCGCGACGGAGGCCATCGCCGATGGCGACGCGGAAGCCCTGCCGACGGGAGCACTCCAGGCGGTACGTCCCGACCCCGACGACTTCTCCGACCAGGTGGCGATGACCTCGCCGATCCGGTTGCCAGCACTGCCGACCGGTTCGCCGCACACGAGCAGTCCCGATCGGGATCGCAGCCGCGCGAGGTCTAGTCGCGCCGCCAGATCTCGCCGAGCGTCGATCGTCTCAGGTGGAGGCTGGCGAGGTTGACTCGCGCACGACGAGCTCGGGTTGGAACAGGACCTTCTGCGATTCGCCCGCGGCATCCGTCTCGGAATCGCTCGCTTGCAGCATGAGGTCGACCGCGGTGTAGCCGATGAGCGCGGCCGGCTGACGGATGCTCGAGAGCGGCACAACGGCCGCCTGGGCGAAGGCGATGTCGTCATAGCCGATGAGCGCGATGTCATGGGGGACGCGGATGTCGCCGACCATCGTAAGGGCTTGCAGCACGCCCATGGCGAGCAGATCATTCGCGGCGAACACCGCTTCGGGCCGACGGGTGACGTCACGCTCGCGGAGGGTCGCGCCGGCGGAACGGCCCTGGAGCACGGTCAGCGCATCCGTTCCCACGAGCTCGAGGAGCGCGCCGGGCACCTCTGCGATCGCCCGGCGTGCACCGGCTAGACGATCCACCACCTGACGGAGTGTGTGCGGGCCACCGACGAAGGCGATGTGGCGCCTTCCCGTGTCGAGCAGGTGACGAACGGCGAGGTAGCCGCCAGCGACGTCGTCGACGGCGACGGACGCGAAGCCATCACGATCGGCCTGATGGTCGACGAGCACGGTGGGAGTGCCGTTGCGACGGAGGCGGTCGAGCCGGGTGAGATCCTCACCGACCGGCGTGATGAGCACTCCAGCCACTCGCTGCTCCTCGAACAGGTCGAGGTAGGTCGCCTCGCGCTCGGCCTTCTCGTCGCTGTTGCCGAGCAGCAGTGCGAGGCCGGCCTCGGCCGCTCGATCCTCTGCGCCTCGGGCGACATCGGTGAAGAAGGGGTTTCCGACGTCGAGTACCACCATGCCGATGGAACGGCTCTTGCCCGCGCGCAACTGACGCGCGGCGTCATTTCGCACGAACCCCAGCTCGGCGATGGCAGCATGCACGCGGGCCACTGTCTCAGAGGCCACCTTGTCTGGCCGATTGAGCACGTTCGAGACGGTTCCGACCGAGACGGATGCCGCCGCAGCGACGTCCCGCACGCTCACCGCCATGGGCGACCCTCCCCTTCACGACGAATCCTACCGAGGAGCGCCCGCCCGTGTAACGATTCAGCGGCGCCCTCGTGCATCGGAGTCGCGTCTTCGCGAGTTCCCGTGGGACGCGGTCGCCCGAAGGCGGCGTCTATCCGGAGGCCGATCAACCCGGTGGAGCATGCTCCGTTCGGCGACGACTGGTGGCATCCCGGATGCTGTTGAAGCCGACCTGCTCGGTCGACTCGACCTCATGCTGGAGGGCTTGGGGAGCGGCTGAGGCGAAATGGGTGTCGTGCGAGTACGCCTGTCCGAGCACCGGGGGGCAGTGATGGAAAGGCTGGTGCGGAGCCAGGCCGTCCGGAGCTGGGGTACCGACGTCGTCGGCTCACCCGTTCGTGTGCTGTCTCCAGTCGGTGCCGATCAGAGCCTTCCATCGTGTCTGCTCGGTACCGATCACCACGAGGCACAGAATAGTGACCGCTATGGCGAGCCACCAGGGCCAGACAACCCACGCGGCCACGGTTGCCGCGGCCAGATCGATCACGACGAAGAGGATGGTGACTACCCCTGGGACGGCGATCGGCCCGCCGCCGCCTGGGCGGTCGCCGGGAGTGCTGAACACTGCTGGTAGTGCGATCAGAACGACGGCCGCTGCGATGGCAAGGGGGATGGAAACGGGCCAGAGCGCCCACGCTGTCGCGACCATGGCGGTGAGTTCGGCCGCGAAGCGGAGACTGCCGCGAACGACATCGTGGCCGGGCGGCCTGCGGGTTGGCGAGCGAGCGGCGTTCGTGCCGCTCACGATGTTTCAGCAGCGCGGAGGCCGCGATCGATGAAGTCGACCATCCACCTGCAGCTGTCATCGATGTCGGCGCTCATCTGGAAGCCGTCGGCGACTTCCAGGGTCGCGAAGCCGTGGAGCGCGCTGCGCAGCATACGGATCGCGTGGATCTCTGCATCGGGGTCGAGCCGGTAACCCCGCAGGACTGCGCCGAAGGAACTCAGCGTCCGGTCCAGCTCGACAGCCACCGGGTCATCCCCCTCGGTAGGGCCGAGTCCGATCGTCGCGGCGTATCGTCCCGGGTGCTGCTTCACATAGGTGCGGATGGCTTGCGCGGCGGCGGCGAGTGCATCCCTGCCGGCCCGTCCCTGCATCGCTTCCCTCAGTGCATCGCCGAGCTCGGCTACGCCGAGAATCGCGACACGGCGGGTCAGGTCATCGAGGCCGTCGACGTGCTTGTAGAGCGAGGGACCCTTCACCCCGAGACGCTCGGCGACGACACTCATCCTCAGTGGAGCCGGACTGATTTCGTCCGCCACCTGCGCCGCAGCCTCGGTGACGGACGCACCGATCAATCCCGCTCTAGGCATTGTTCGTGGAGGGGGCGAGCGACCTGCGCAGGAACGGCAGCACGACAGCGAGAACCTTCGCGGGTACCTCTCGATGCAGGTAGTGGCCGGCGCCGTCGATCACGACGAGTTCGCCGATTCCGCCGGGGAGATCGACGATGATCTTCGACCCTTCGGCGCCCGGATCGACCCAGTCCGGATCGGCACTGCCCTCGACGATCAGAGCCGGACAGCGCACCCCTGCCAGCTTCGCCCCGGCGTCCGCCGGGGATGTCTTGAGCATGGTGCGGAGAACTGCCATCCGCTCGGGCCGACTCAGTGCGGTCTCGATGCGTGCGCGGTCATCGCTCCAGTCGGCGGGCTTGGCGGGGATGGCGACGTCGAGGTATCCCATCCATCCCTTCAGACTGCCGCTCATCATGACCTTGGCGAGCTGCGTTGTCCCCTGGCGAACGCGCTTGTTCCGGAGGATGCCCACCAGGTCGAATGACTGCTTGCGGGTGAATGGTGCAAGCTCCACGACGCCAGCAATGTCCTCGGGTGCATCCGCCGCGGCGATCGTCGCAGCGCCACCGCTGATGGACTGCCCGACGACGACGGCAGGGCCCCCCAGATGACGCACCAGGGCCACCACGTCGCCGGCGATATCGGTGCGCTCATAGCTTTTCCAGCCCACGCTCGAGTCTCCGCAGCCGCGGATGTCGACGTTGGCGACCCGATAACCGGCAGCAACCAGCTCGGGCACGATGAACCGGTAGGAGTGCCGGCTGTCACCCATGCCGTGGGCGAGAACCACGAGCGGTCCGACCCCGCTGATGTCATACGCGATGGTTCCGTCGCCGATGCTCATGTACTCGACCACAACTGCCTCCAAAAGCTACGATGTCTAGCATCAAGCTATTAGTCGTAGCCACCCCCGTCAAGCAACGACCGCGATCTTTTACCAATCAAGTCCGCGTGCGCGCCCGGCATCGCTCGGGAAGACGAGCGGTCGCGCGGTGCACTCGCACCGCTCGACCCCCGCTACCGACGGTGTAGCCGCGGCCTTGATTCGAGCCGCGTGGATTTGTCTGGATGCCACGGCCAACCTCGCCTGCCCGGGCTCGCCGAGGCGAGCCCGGGCAATCGAATGCCGGGGCGGTGCTTGCGGGGGGGGGTCAGTCGGCTTCGATCGATTCGCGAAGCTCGTAGAAGATCGGATCGAACGATTTCGCCACCTGCGCGGCTCGCGCCATGTGGGCCTTGACGTCCGCGTTCTGCGTCGCCGCCTCGTAGTCGGCTCGACTGCGCCACTGGGCGTAGTTGGCAACGTGATTGCGGTCGACATCGAGGTGCAGGCTTGCGGATATGAAGCCCGGTTGATTGTGAAATTGCTCGCGTGTTGCGCGAGTCAGTTCGTCCAGCAGCTGCTCAGCCTGATCCGGTTCTACGGCGAAGGTGTTGATCAACGTGTAGTAGTCGGCGGCGGGATCGAGAGTAACCATGTCTATTCCTCCTAGATGGGCGATGCAGATATCGCAACGCGAAAAGTAGAACAGACGAGAGCCGGTACTCAAACCCCTCGTACCAAACCACCGTCGGCTCGTGCAGCGATGACACGACACCGACGGGAAGATCCGAATCGTTACCGAGTCGCCTCACCGGGCGGCCTATCGATCGCGGCGAAATCCTGCTCCGAGCATGACGTCACGCCCGACACGTGTCTGCGAAGACTCGGCCGGTATCCTCTCGCTCGTCAGTGCGAGTGGCGGGGGTCGATTTCGTGGAGCCGCTCCTCGCGCAGCGCGCGCAGGTGAACGGAAGCCCAGGTGCGGAAGGGTCGCCATCCCTCCGAGACATCCGCCAGGTCCGCCTCAGGGCCGTAGCGCTCGGTGACCTCGTCCGCGAGTCGACGCTCATGCTGCGGTGCCAGATCGGGAGCGTTGGCACCCCGGGCAACCACGAGTTCCGCCGCAAAAGGCCCGAGGCCTTTCACGCCTTGCACGGTCTCGACGGCCTCCTCCGCGCGCATGCCCCGCAAGTAGGCGCTATCGAGAACCCCGTCCAGCGCGGCGGCAGCGACCGACTTCAGATATTCCGCTTTGCGGCCGGGTAGATCCAGGCGCGCCTTCCGCAGCGCCGCCGGACCGGGGAACGCCCCGTCATCGCCATACGCGTCGATCACGTCGCTTCGCAGTCGTGCCGCCTGCGTGATCCGAATTCGCTGCGATAGAACGGACCACGCGGCAGCCTCATACGCGGAATAGAACCCGCACGGGCGCAAGCCCGGAAGTTTCTCTTGGGCATCCGCGATGACGCGATCGTCTTGGGCAACCTTCGTCCAGCCGCGACCGTCGATGTCTATCGCGAGGAATCGGGCCACCTGCGTCGCCGCCTCGTCCAGATGATCTTCACCCCGAAGCCGTAGACGGGCTGTGTGTCCCTCCTGTACGACTTCCGCCTGTACGCGCCCCCATCCGTTCTCCGCCAGGAACACGCAGCTCAGAGCGCCGCCCTCGTGTTCTGGCAGGGCGTTCGGCGAGAAGCCCTCCCAGAACCGGCGACTCGTAGCCAGCGACCATGGTCCCTTCACCTCGACCTCGATACCGTGAGTAGGCATTGCGCTCCTTCCTTGTTCACCGTCTGATCTCGATCAGGAGAACCCAAGCGTTGTACGTGGCTGTCGTCACGCTGGCTACGACGCCCACGAGCAGCCAGTACAGCCCGCCTCCGTCACCGGCCATGAGTGACACGCCCGCAACCACCATGGGGATCGTAGAGACGGCTGTCATGAGCAGTCTGCTCACGCGCCATCCCAGCTGCTCCAGTCTCGACAGACTCCGCGAGACGAGGACGAACAGCAGCGATGCAGTCGACGATCCCAGCACCAACAGTTCGATTCCGAGAGCGACGGCCGGCTGGCCCGGCACGAGGCCGAAGCAGCAGGCGAGGACCACAGCGAGGAGCATCGAGATGGATGCCGCAGCCAGGGACGGAAGCGCAGTGAACTTGAGGATCTGTTCGAGGTTGAGGGAGACCGCGACGAAAAGCAACCCAGCCAACGCAGCAGACGCTCCTCCCGTCATGATCAGGAAGTCATGCCAGGCGTCGGGCTCGTATGCAGTCACTTTCGTCGCGATCTCCGGCACTCGCATCTCTGCGAAATCAGTGCCCGTCCTGCTGGGCTGCGGAGCGGTCGCGCTGCCTGCGCTTCACGTTCGCCTTGTCTTGAACACGTTGGTGCGCTGTGCTTCCTACGCCGAAGCGTCCTCGCTTCTCGTCATCGTCCGACCTGGACATCTTGGAATCGGGGCGCCCAGTACCCCGGGCATATCGCGCGCTCACTGGATGGACCCGCTCACATCACATCGCCGAGGAAACCGGCCGGCGCCTTGCCGCCGGCGAGCTTCGTCGCTCGGTCGATCTTCGGGTCATTGAGGTATTCCTTGAGCACTGCTTCGCCTTGGGCCTGCTCATGCCACTGGGTGATGACCGCAACGTGACCCGAGTCGGCGAGATCGCGCACCACGTCGTGACGAACGTATCCTCTGGTCGCGGGCATGTCGGCGCCGATGCTGAAAGCCAGGTTCACTCCCTCGTCGGCGTGGTCCGCGGGGAAGTGGAAATCGAACACTGATGAAACGGCCATGGCGGTCCTGCCTTCTTCTAGGATGAACGTACTAGTGCGACGCTATCAGCTCAGACGCCGATCTCGAAAGGCTTCTCCTCGAGTGTCAGCGCTGATCCAGCAGCCCGCACGGCCGCAGCGCCGTCGTCGAAAGGCGACATGTCGCCCGCGGCACGACACAGCACTTGCGTACCCTCGAGGAAGACGATCAACAGCACCGCGACGGCATGCGCAGCTGCGGCCGGCGCTCCGGTGGCGACCAGCCGTGCTTCCAAGGTATCGACCCACGACTGCAGCGCCTCGGACGCAACCGCAGTCAGCGATCGGTCGACCTGACCGGTTTCCAGGACCACCGCGGCGACCGCACACGACACACCGGTAGCGGCCTCTGCCACGACCGGCCGAATGGCGTCGAGGAACTCTGCAAGCACTTCCGCGGGCTCCGAGCCGGGGAGGGTAACGAGGTTGGTCTTCACCCGATTCCCCGTCCAGACAACCGCCTCTCGCGTCAACTCCACTTTGCCGTCGGGGAAGTGATGATAGATCGCTCCGCGCGCGGCGCCACTGGCGGCCAGCACATCGGTGAACGAGGCCGCGCTCATTCCTCCCCGTCGGAGCAGCAGCGCCGTGGCTTCGATCATTCGCTGTCGCGTGTCCACCGACATTTCTCCTCCGATCGAGTCGTGACCGATGTGTACCCTAATCAATCTTGCACCCGGCGGCGCCGTTCCCTGAGGGTGAGCCGGGCCGGCGGCGGTCGGCGTCACACCAACTTTCAGGAGGCGGATTCTGCGACCGGTCTTGATCGGACACGCCGCCACGGTTACGGTTTAAATCGATTCAATGCTGAACGTATGACGTAGGAGAAGACGATGATGTCGAGAAGCACGAAGGCATGGGCATTCGCGGCAACGGCCGCCCTGTTCTTGGCAGGCCTGACCAGCGGTGCACAGACCGCTTTCGCCGCGGGTGCGGAGGAGAGCCGCACCCTCGTCAACCGCGATACGACCGGTGCTCCCACGCTCAGGTTCGACGTCTCCGGCAACGCGATCGACGCCCACGACGGGCAGATCCAGTACTTCGATGGGCGATACCACCTGTATGGAACGGCGTACGGCTGCGGCTACGAGTGGAACACGCCCGGTGCACCCTTCTGCGGGTTCGTCTCCTACTCGTCACCCGATATGGTGAGCTGGACTCCGGATGGACCCCTGTTCGACGCGACCTCCGCTCTCTGGCAGAGCCGGTGCGACGGCAGTACCTACGGTTGCTACCGTCCGCACGTCGTCTACAACGCATCCACCCGCAAATATGTACTGTGGATCAACGCCTATGACAACGGCGTGGGCTACCACGTCTTCACCTCGGATCGCCCCGACGGGGGCTTCCAAGAGACGGCCGAACCAGACCTCGCCGTCCCGGAAGGCGCTCCCGGCGGGGTCAACTACGGCGACCAGCAGGTCTTCGTCGATCACGACGGAACGGCCTACCTGTCCTTCACCGACTGGCGGGTCGGCGGGGACATCCTCATCGAGAAGCTCGACCCGACGTACACCACGGGTTCCGGCCAGTGGACCAGTGTGGGCCTGCGGTCAACGGAGGCGCCGACGATGTTCAAGCGCGGGGACCGGTACTACCTCACCTATTCCGATCCGAATCGAGGGTACGCCACCACCGGTACGGGCTACGTGACCGCGACCTCGCCGCTCGGACCGTGGACGGGCGCGGGAACGGTTCCGGACTCGTGGACGATCGCAGACGGCGCGCTCGGCATCGTCGGCGGCGACGTCGGCGTCAGTAAGCTCGGCGCCGATTGGACCGACTACACCTTCCGAGCGTCGGTGACGCCGCTGAAAGCCGACTCCGGAAACTACGCCCAGGCGGGACTCGTCTTTCGGAGTTCGGATGCCGGGTCCTACCAGTGGCTCATCGGCAACTACCCGCATGCCGGCGCAGAGGGCGGAAACCTCACCAAGATCATCCCCGGCCGGGGAGCCACTGTCGTGCCTCTTCCCGCGAAGATCACCACCGGCCAGACGTACGACGTCGCGATCACCGTGACAGGAAGCGCGATCGAGACGAGGATCGACGGCGTGCTCGTCGACTCGACGACCGACAGCACCCTGGATCACGGAGGCGTCGGCTTCCGTGCCAGTGCGCCCGACAATGAGCGCATGAGGGTCGACGACGTCCAGGTGACGGATGCTCAGGGTGCAACGCTGCTGCGCGACGACTTCAGCGGCGATCTCTCCCAGTGGAACCGTCCGGCGAGGATCGTCAAGGGCACGAATCTGACCATCACGTCGTGCGGCGGACAACCGACGGACGTGCTGGAGATCCCGACATCCGCGGGCCCGACCTACCTCTATCAGTCCGACGTGTGGATGGACGCCAAGGCGAACGAGGCGCTCGCGAAGCAGTACTGGGCCCCGCTCGAATTCGACGCGGCGGGTGGAATCCTGCCGATCGACTGCAAGAACTCGGTCGATGTCACCATACCGATCGGTCAGCCCGGAGCGGCCCATCCGGTTCCAGCGGTCTCCGTCGGGGACAGAGGCTTCCGTACCCACGCCGACATCTCGGGTGGCCTTCAGCGGGCGCAGGAGTTCACGGTGCCCACCGCGGGAGTGATGAGCGCGGTGCGATTCATGTCGTACCAGGACAACCATCCCAACGCGGACCTCCGCCTCGACCTGCGCGCGCTCGACTCATCGGGTGCACTGGGGCCGGTGCTGGCGACCGCCTCGATTCCGGCGAAGAACATGTCGTGGGCCGCCTCCTGGGCCGAGATCAAGCTCGCCACGCCGATAGCCGTCCAGGCCGGTGCCCGCTACGCGATCGTCGCGTCTTCCGCGACGACCACGGGCGCTTACGGGATCGCCTACAGCGACACCACTCCCTACGCGGGGGGCAGGGCACTCATCAGCAATGACGCCGGCACGTCATGGAGAGCGGAGGCCGGTCGAGTGCTGCGCATCGAGGCGGACATCGCGCCCGTGCCCGCAGACATCACCAGGCCGGTCGTGACGCTGGTCGCTCCCACCGCGGCCGGACCATCCCCCGATCTGTCGTTGCGGGTCGACGCTACCGACGATGTCGGCCTGTCGAAGATCGTGGCGAACATCTACCGGGACGGCCGGCTCGTGAAGTCGACGCAGACGGCGGCGAACGGTGCGGCTGCGGCGACGCACACCGCGACCGTCTCCCTGCCCGACGGCTCGTACTCGCTGAAGTACAACGCGCACGACGTAGCGGGCAACGTGTCGAAGACGGGGACGTTCGCGTTCTCGATCGACTCGACGAAGCCGACAGCGACGATCAAGGCGGGGGCGCCGTACACCGTCGAGGCGGGCGGAGCGTACGACGTGATCAGCTTCAAGCTCGCCGACGCCGGCGAGATCGACAAGGTGGAGCTCAACGGCGTGGTGAAGGATCTGACCGACAATCGTTGGTCGGACGTCAACTTCATCAAGCCGCCCACCTTCGGCGCGGTCAGAGGCGCCAACACCCTCGTCGTGTTCGACGTGGCAGGCAACACCGCGACGTACACATTCGTCCTCAACTGACCCGCCCCGCCAGCACGCCTGCCGCAGCTCGACGAGCGAGTCGAGCCAATGATCTCGAACCGTGATCATTGCGCTCTTGACTGTCTCGTACGGCATGGCATACATTCCTTTTGAATCGATTCACACCTTGAGGGAGAGGTATTCAGCCAATGGCGACTGACCACGAGGCGTCCGCGCGGACGCCGGCGCTCTCCCTGACCGGCGCGGTCAAGGCGTTCGGTCCCGTCATCGCCCTGGCCGACGGGACGATCGAGATCCTCCCCGGCGAGATCCACGCGCTCGTGGGCGAGAACGGAGCGGGAAAATCGACCCTGGTGAAAATCCTCGCGGGTCTTCACCATCCCGACGCCGGTGATTTCCGCGTGGACGGCGAACCGATCGCCTTCCGATCCGTGGCCGACAGCAAGGCAGCCGGCATCTCCGTGATCTACCAGGAGCCCACGCTCTTCCCCGACCTGACCGTTGCCGAGAACATCTTCATCGGCCGTCAGCCGCGGGGACGCTCAGGCCTCATCAGCCGTGCCGAGATGCGCGCAGGGGCGCGCGAACTGTTCTCGCGCCTCGGCGTGCCGATCGACCCCGACCGCAGCGCCGAGGGTCTCTCCATCGCCGACCAGCAGATCATCGAGATCGCCAAGGCCATCTCACTCGACGCGAAGGTGCTCGTCATGGACGAGCCGACCGCCGCGCTCTCGGGCGTGGAAGTCGATCGACTCTTCGCCGTCGCTCGCAGCCTGCGAGACCGTGGTGCCGGCATCCTGTTCATCTCGCACCGGTTCGATGAGGTCTTCGCCCTCTGCGATCGCATCACCGTCATGCGTGACGGCCGTTACGTCGCGACCCTCGAGACCTCGTCGGTCACGGTGGACGAGATCGTTCGCGAGATGGTCGGCCGCGACATCGACCAGCTCTTCCCGAAGGAGCCCGCGCAGATCGGCGATCCGGTGCTCACCGTGCGCGGCCTGAGCCGCGCGGGCGTCTTCGCCGACATCGACCTCGATGTTCGTGCGGGCGAGATCGTCGCACTGGCCGGACTGGTCGGCGCCGGTCGCACCGAGGTCGCTCGCGCCGTCTTCGGCATCGATCGCTACGACACTGGCACCGTCGAATTGAACGGGCGAGCGTACACAGCCGGAGACCCCCAGGCCGCCATCGACGCCGGCGTCGGCTTCGTACCGGAGGATCGCCGCAAGCAGGGCCTCGTGATGGACCTCTCCGTCGGCCGCAATGCGACGCTGACGCTTCGGAGCGCTCTGGCTCGATTCGGCATCATCAGCAGCGCGCGAGAACGCCGCGCGGCCGAGAAGTGGACCAAGACACTCCAGGTCAAGACGGGCTCCCAGGAGTACGCGGTGTCGACCCTCTCGGGCGGAAACCAGCAGAAGGTCGTCCTTGCGAAGTGGCTGGCCACCGAGCCGAGGCTTCTCATCATCGACGAGCCGACACGGGGAATCGACGTCGGCACGAAGGCCGAGGTGCACAGGCTGATCTCCAGCCTCGCCGCACGCGGCATCGCGATTCTCATGATCTCCTCCGAGCTTCCCGAGGTGTTGGGCATGGCCGATCGGGTGCTCGTCATGCACGAGGGGCGCATAGCAGCAGAGATCGACCGCGCGGATGCGACGCCGGAAGCGGTCATGCATGCCGCGACCGCTTCAATGGAGGGCAGCAAGTGACCACGACCGTCCACCCCACCGGCACGGACTCGCCGCGCCCCTCGTCGGGGCGCCGTTCACCGTTGTCGGCCATCGCGCACCTTCGCGAGCTGCCGGTGCTGCTCGCTCTCGTCGCGCTGATCCTGGTCACCTGGCTCATCAACCCGCTGTTCCTCGCGCCGCAGGGTGTCAAAGACATCCTGCTGAACGCGACGATCGTCATCATCCTCGCCGCCGGCCAGGCGATCGTCATCATCACCCGCAACGTCGATCTGTCGGTCGGTTCGATCCTGGGCCTGGTCGCGTTCGGCACCGGGTCCCTGTTCGTCGCCGTGCCGGGCATTCCGATCATCGTGGTGATTCTGGCAGGAATGCTCTTCGGAGCCGTCCTCGGAGCCATCAACGGATTGCTGGTCACCCTCGCCAAGGTGCCGGCCCTCGTGATCACGCTGGGAACGCTCTACATCTTCCGCGGCCTCAACAACGCGTGGGCAGGCGGCACCCAGTTCTTCGCCGACGACCGGCCGCAGGAGTTCGGAAACCTGTCCGTCGACACGGTGCTGGGCTTTCCGCTCATCACGCTCATAGCGATCGTCGTCGTCGTGATCGTGGCCGTCTTCATGTCTGGCACGCGGTCGGGCCGCGACCTGTACGCGATCGGGTCCGATCCCGATGCCGCGCGGGTGTTCGGTGTTCCCGTGACGCGACGGGTGCTGTTCGCGTTCGTGACCAATGGCGTGCTCGCTGGCCTCGCGGGAGTGCTCTACACTTCCCGATTCAACTCCGTGGGCGCGACGACCGGTACCGGCCTCGAACTGGACGTCGTCGCGGCCGCCGTGGTGGGAGGCGTCGCGATCTTCGGTGGTAGCGGGTCGGTCATCGGAGCCGCCCTCGGAGCCCTGCTCCTGACCACCATCACCGGCGCGCTGACCGCCGTTCGGGTGGACAAGTTCTGGCAACAGGCGATCGTGGGCCTGCTGATCCTGGCGGCGATCGTGATCGACCGCATCGCTGCCGTCCGAACAGCAAGGAGACTACGAGTGAGCGAGTCGCGCGATGTCTGAAAACGCAACCAAGCAGGCCACGCGAACGTCCGAGACGGCCAACGTCCTCGCTGACGAACCGAAGGGGCGCACGGGCGCATCCCGCGTTCTGCTCGGCCGCGACGCGATCATGATCTACATCCTGCTCGCGTTCCTCGTGTACGCCTCGATCGCTCTTCCGCGGTTCGCGTCCCCGGTCACAGTCGGCTTCCTCCTGCTCGACGTGATTCCGGTGCTGCTGATCGCCATGCCGATGACTCTCGTGATCATCACCGGAGAGATCGACCTGTCTGTGGCCTCGATCGCCGGGCTCACGAGCGCGCTGATGGGCGTGCTCTGGCAGGCCGGGCTCGACATGGGCACCGTTCTCGTGATCTCGGTGCTGGCAGGTGTCGTCGCTGGAGCGCTGAACGGATTCCTGGTCGCCGTCGTCGGACTGCCCTCCCTGGCGGTGACGATCGGAACGCTTGCACTCTTCCGCGGCCTCGCCCTCGTCGTCATCGGTGACAACGCCGTCGCGAATTTTCCCCCCGCCCTCACCGGATTCTTCATCTCGAAGCTCGGCGCGACCGGAATCCCGACCGTCATGATCGGCGTACTCGTCGTGATGGTCTTCTTCGGTGTGCTGCTGCACTTCACACCCTTCGGCAGGGGACTCTACGCGCTCGGGTACAGCAAGGAGGCCGCTCGCTTCGTCGGCATCCACGTCAACCGATCCAAGTTCTGGCTCTTCGTGGCCACGGGAACCGTCTCCGCACTGGCCGGGGTCTACTGGACCCTGCGCTACTCGAGCGCGCGCAGCGACAACGCAAGCGGCCTGGAGTTGACCGTGATCGCCGCCGTCCTCCTCGGCGGAGTGTCGGTCTTCGGCGGCAAGGGCTCGATTCCCGGCGTCATCGCCGGCGTGCTGCTGATCGGCTCGATCAACTACGCACTGCGCCTGAGCCGGGTCTCCGACGTCGTGCTGATCATCGTCACGGGCTCCCTCCTGATCCTGAGCGTCATCACGCCAAGCGTGATCAGCGCGATCCGCAGATGGAACCACGATCGAAGACTGCGTCGACATGTTCCCCAGGCACCCGCCTCGGGGTCAACCAGCGCCGTGCACCAGGCGCACTGAGAAAGGAAGAACAATGGAGTTGTTCGCAAATCGCGCAAAGCGACCCGGCGTGCGGCGAGTCGTATCCGCCGCCGCCCTGATCGCGGCAGTCGCTCTCGTGGCCACCGGTTGCGCGAGCGGAGGCAGCACGGGCGGAAGCAGCGGGGGTGGCGGCGGAGGCGATCAGACCATCACCTTCATTCCCAAGCAGCTCAACAATCCCTACACCGACGTCGTGCTGGGCGGAGGCAAGGACGGCGCCAAGGCCGCCGGGTTCTCCAAGAGCCAGGTCGTGGGACCGCTCGACGCCAGCGCGTCGAGCCAGGTCTCCTTCATCAACGCGGAGACCCAGGCCGGCACCAACGTCATCGTGATCGCAGCCAACGACCCCGACGCGGTGTGCTCCTCCCTTAAGGAGGCACGCGACGGCGGAGCCAAGATCGTCGCCTTCGACTCGGACACCAACCCCAAGTGCCGCGACATCTTCATCAGCCAGGTCGTAGCCAAGGATGTGGCTCTGATTCAGACGAAGCTGATCTCCGAGCAGATCGGCGGATCGGGCGAGATCGCGATCCTGTCGGCCACGGCCAACGCGACGAACCAGAACGAGTGGATCAAGTACATGGAGGAGGATCTGAAGGCCAACTACCCGAATATCAAGCTCGTCTCCACCGTCTACGGCGACGACGACGACACCAAGTCGTTCCAGGAGGCGCAGGGTCTCCTGCAGGCGTATCCGGACCTCAAGGGCATCATCTCGCCGACCACGGTGGGCATCGCAGCCACCGCACGGTACCTGTCCACCTCGGAGTACAAGGGCAAGGTCGCTCTGACGGGCCTCGGCCTGCCGAACGAGATGCGTCCCTTCGTCAAGGACGGCACGGTCACGGCGTTCGCGCTCTGGGACCCGGCGCAGCTCGGCTACGTCGCGGCCTTCGCGGGCAAGGCTCTCGCCGACGGCGACATCACCGGCAAGAAGGGCGACAAGTTCAAGGCGGGCGACCTCGGCGAGCGCACCGTCGGCGAAGGGGGCACCGTCATCGTCGGTCCGCCGACGACCTTCACCACGGACAACATCGACGACTACGACTTCTAGTCGCCACCAGGGGCCGGATGCCGGTCGGCATCCGGCCCCTAGTCTTTCCTCCCCGGAAGCTCCGAGACTCGGACGATGCGAATGGATGACCAGCCGATGAGCACCGAAACGGCGGTCGACACCCCTAGCGGGCGTCGCGAGCGAGTGTGTTTTCACCTGCAGGTCAAGCCCGAGCTCATCGACGAGTACCGCCGACGCCACGCCGCTGTCTGGCCCGAGATGCTCGAAGCGCTGCACTCGGCCGGCTGGAACAACTACTCCCTCTTCCTGCGCGATGACGGACTCCTCATCGGCTACTTCGAGACTTCGTCTCTCGACGACGCCCAAGCACGCATGGCGGCCACCGAGGTGAACGAGCGATGGCAGGGGGAGATGTCCCGGTTCTTTCTCGACCTCGACGGTTCGCCGGACGAGGGCTTTCTCAGACTCACCGAGGTGTTCCACCTCGAAGATCAGCTCGCCCCAGCGCGAGTACGTGACACCGCACCGACAGAAAGTGACGCATCATGAGCACTCTGACCCCCGAGATCCTGGGCGAGCTCGAACACCAGGCGATCGAACTCCCCTCCTGGGCTTTCGGCAACTCCGGAACCCGCTTCAAGGTGTTCTCGACGCCGGGTACCCCGCGCGATCCTTTCGAGAAGATCGCCGACGCCGCCCAGGTCAATCGCTACACGCACCTCTCGCCGACCGTCGCCCTGCACATCCCCTGGGACAAGGTGGATAACTACATCCGCTTGCGTGCCTACGCCGAGGACCTCGGCGTATCGCTGGGAACCGTCAACTCGAACACC
The DNA here is from genome assembly GCF_004801905.1 of Orlajensenia flava. GTDB lineage: Bacteria > Actinomycetota > Actinomycetes > Actinomycetales > Microbacteriaceae > Orlajensenia > Orlajensenia flava. The sequence continues at coordinate 123,217 of NZ_SSSN01000009.1, forward strand.
TTCCAGGACGACGATTACAAGTTCGGCGCTCTCACCCACGAGGATGCCGCCGTTCGGCGAAAGGCCATCGACCATCACCTCGAGTGCATCGAGATCATGCACCAGACCGGCTCGCGCGACCTGAAGATCTGGCTCGCCGAAGGATCGAACTACCCGGGCCAGGCCGACCTCCGAGGCCGCCAGGATCGCCTGCACGAGTCGCTGAGCGAGATCTACGCGGGCCTCGGCGACGAGCAGCGGCTCGTCCTCGAGTACAAGTTCTTCGAGCCGGCGTTCTATCACACCGACGTTCCCGACTGGGGAACCAGTTATGTCCAGGTCGCCGCTCTCGGAGACAAGGCGATGGTCTGCCTCGACACCGGGCATCACGCGCCAGGCACCAACATCGAGTTCATCGTCATGCAGCTGCTCCGCCTGGGCAAGCTCGGATCGTTCGACTTCAACAGCCGCTTCTACGCCGACGACGACCTCATCGTCGGCGCGGCAGACCCCTTCCAGCTGTTTCGCATCCTCTACGAGGTCATCCGCGGCGGCGGCTATGCCAACCCCGACGTGGCGTTCATGCTCGACCAGTGCCACAACATCGAGGACAAGATCCCCGGCCAGATCCGAAGCGTGCTGAACGTGCAGGAGATGACCGCGCGCGCGCTGTCCATCGACACCGAAGCGCTGGCAGCAGCGCAGAAGTCCGGCGACGTGCTCGGCGCCAATGCGATCTTCATGGACGCGTTCTACACGGATGTGCGCCCCGACCTGGCGGCCTGGCGCGAGTCTCGCGGCCTGCCGGCAGACCCGATGGCGGCGTTCGCGGCATCCGGCTATCTGCAGAGGATCGCCGAGGAACGCGTCGGCGGAGTGCAGGCCGGCTGGGGCGCCTGAGCAGGGGGATGCGGACATGACCGATCAGAACAACACCTTCACCGACCTCCTTCCTGCCAAGGAGCGTCGCAAGCCCCGAATCGGCCTGGTGGCCGGCGGCCTCGGCACCTACTGGCCCCAGTTCCCCGGCCTGCTGCCCCAGCTGCAGGAGTCGTCACGCTACGTCTCCGAGCGCTTCGCGCAGATGGACGCAGACGTGGTCGATGTCGGCTTCATCTCCGATGCCCAGGAGGGCGATGCCGCCGCGGAAGCGTTGCGCCTCGCCGATTGCGACCTCATCGTGATGTTCTTGACGACCTACCTGACCAGCTCGATGGTGCTCCCGATCGCCCAACGGGCCGACGCTCCGGTACTCGTGATCGACCTGCAGCCCACCGAGAAGATGGACCACGCCAACTTCGACACCGGCCTCTGGCTCGCCTATTGCGGCCAGTGCCCCGTGCCTGAGGTCGGCAACGTCTTCCGCCGCGCGGGCATCCCGTTCCGCAGCGTCTCCGGATGGTTGAGGCAGGCCTCCGCGTGGAAGCGCATCGAGCAGTGGACCACCGCTGCCCATGTGCGAGCGGCGCTTCGGCACGCCCGGCACGGCCTCATGGGCCACGTCTATCCCGGCATGCTCGACGTGTCCACCGACCTGACCCTGCTTCCCGTCACCTTCGGCTCGCACGTGGAGGTCGTGGAGTTCGACGACCTCCGCGTCTTGGTCGACGAGGTGACGGATGCCCAGACGGAGCAGCGCATGTCCCTCGCACGAACGATCTTCACCCTCGACGACACGGTCAAGGACGAGGACTTCGCGTGGGGCGCCAGAGTCTCGGTCGGCCTGGATCGGCTCGTCGAGGAGTTCGACCTCGATTCTCTGGCGTACTACCACCGAGGCCGCAACGGCGAACAGCACGAGCGCTTGGGCGCGGGCATGATCCTCGGCGCGTCGTTGCTCACCGCACGCGGCATTCCGACGACCGGCGAGTACGAGCTGCGAACCACGGTCGCCCAGCTCGCCACGCACGTCGCCGGCGCGGGGGGTTCCTTCTGCGAGATCCAGGCGCTGAACTTCGAAGATGACGTCGTGGAGATGGGGCACGACGGCCCTGCGCACCTGGCGGTCTCGTCGCGGGACCCGCTGCTGCGCGGACTCGGGGTCTATCACGGCAAGCGGGGCTGGGGCGTGTCGGTCGAGTTCGACGTGCAGCACGGGCCGGTCACGCTGCTCGGGCTCGGCCAGGACCGCGACGGCGCGCTCGCCTTCGTCGCCTCGGAAGGGACAGTGGTTCCCGGGCCCCTGCTCGCGATCGGCAACACCACCTCCCGAGTGGACTTCGGCCGAGACCCTGGTGAGTGGGTCGATGAGTGGAGCGCGACCGGAATCGGGCACCACTGGTCGTTGTCGATCGGTCACCGCGCGGCCGACTACCGGGCGGCGTCGTCGTTGCTCGGCATCGACTTCCGCCAGGTCTGAGCATGAGCATCACGGTCGTTGCGGTGCTCACCGCCAAACCAGGTCTCGGTCCTGGGGTGATCGAGTCGTTCCGGGAGGTCTCCCCCCTCGTGCATCAGGAACCCGGTTGCGAGCTCTACGCAGCACATCTCGAGCTGGACGGCGACACCGTCGTCATGGTCGAGCGCTGGAGCACGAGAGCAGACCTGGATGCGCACGCCGTAGGCCGTCCGCTCGCGCGTTTGAACGCGCTCAACACCGATCTGCTGGAGAGGGACTACGACGTCTGGTTCCTCGACAACATCCCACTCGGCGACCCTCTCAAGGCCACCGTCCCCTCGTCCACCGACTGAACCGGAAAGAACATGACCAACCCCACCGCAGCAGAGCTGATAGCCCGGAGCAACCGGCTGGGCGCCGACCCGCGCAACACCAATTACGCCGGCGGCAACACGTCCGCGAAGGGAACCGACACCGACCCCGTGACGGGCGAGCCCGTCGAGCTGCTCTGGGTGAAGGGCTCGGGCGGCGACCTCGGCACGCTCACCGAGGCCGGGTTGGCCGTGCTGCGGCTGGACCGCATGCGGGCGCTCGTGAACGTCTACCCCGGCGTCGAGCGCGAGGACGAGATGGTCGCCGCCTTCGACTACGCCCTGCACGGCAAGGGAGGCGCCGCCCCCTCGATCGACACCGCCATGCACGGCCTGGTGGATGCCGCACACGTCGACCACCTGCATCCCGACTCGGGAATCGCGATTGCGACTGCAGCGGACGGTGAGTCGCTGACGACGAAGATCTTCGGCGACAGGGTGGTCTGGGTGCCTTGGCGCCGGCCCGGCTTCCAGTTGGGCCTCGACATCGCCGCGATCAAGGATGCCCATCCGCGGGCGATCGGCTGCATCCTCGGCGGCCACGGCATCACCGCGTGGGGCGAGACTTCCGAGGAGTCGGAGCGCAACTCGCGCTGGATCATCGACACGGCCGCCGCCTACATCGACGAGCACGGAAAGGCCGAGCCGTTCGGCCCCGCCCGCGACGAGTTCGTCGCGTTGAACCCGGAAGAGCGACGCGCGAAGGCCGCCGCGCTGGCCCCCACCATCCGCGGGCTCGCCTCGCACGACAAGCCCATGGTCGGCCACTTCACCGACGCACCCGAGGTGCTCGACTTCCTTGCCGCCTCCGAAAGCCCGCGGCTGGCCGCTCTCGGCACGAGCTGCCCCGACCACTTCCTGCGCACCAAGGTCAAGCCGATGCTGCTCGACCTGCCCGCCGACGCCTCCATCGAAGACTCGATCGCCCGGCTCAAGGAGCTGCACGAGGCCTACCGTGCCGATTACACCGCCTACTACGAGCGCTACGCCACCGCCGACTCGCCAGCCATGCGCGGCGCCGATCCGCTCATCGTGCTCGTTCCCGGCGTCGGCATGTTCAGCTTCGGTGCGAACAAGCAGACCGCCCGGGTGGCCGGCGAGTTCTACGTCAACGCCATCAACGTCATGCGCGGTGCCGAGGCGCTCTCGACCTACTCGCCCATCAGTGACGAGGAGAAGTTCCGCATCGAGTACTGGGCTCTCGAGGAGGCCAAGCTGCAGCGGATGCCCAAGCCCAAGACGCACGCGTCGCGGATCGCGCTCGTGACGGGCGCGGCATCCGGAATCGGCAAGGCCATCGCCACCCGCCTCGCCGCCGAGGGCGCCTGCGTCGTGATCGCCGACCTCGACCTCGAGAAGGCGCAGGCGGCCGCCGCAGAACTGGGCGGCACGGATGTCGCCATCGGGGTGGCTGCGAACGTGACGGATGCCGCGGCCGTGCAGCGGGCGATCGACGACGCGGTGCTCGCGTTCGGCGGCCTGGACCTCGTCGTCAACAACGCCGGACTCTCGCTCTCCAAGCCGCTGCTCGAGACCACCGAAGCCGACTGGAACCTGCAGCACGACGTCATGGCGAAGGGCTCGTTCCTCGTCTCGAAGGCGGCGGCGCGGGTGCTCATCGACCAGCAGCTCGGCGGCGACATCGTCTACATCTCGTCGAAGAACTCCGTCTTCGCCGGCCCGAACAACATCGCCTACTCGGCGACCAAGGCCGACCAGGCCCACCAAGTGCGCCTCCTGGCCGTCGAGCTGGGCGAGCACGGCGTGCGGGTCAACGGCATCAATCCCGACGGCGTGGTGCGCGGCTCCGGCATCTTCGCCTCGGGCTGGGGCGCCAATCGGGCGAAGACCTACGGCGTCGACGAGCAAGACCTCGGCAAATTCTATGCCCAGCGAACGATCCTCAAGAGGGAGGTGCTGCCCGAGCACGTCGCCAATGCGGTGTTCGTGCTCACCGGGCCTGAGCTCAGCCACACCACGGGCCTCCATGTGCCCGTCGACGCCGGTGTCGCTGCCGCCTTCCTGCGATGAGCCGCGGGGCGGTGGCCGCCGTCGACCTCGGAGCGACGAGCGGGCGCGTCATCATCGGCCGGGTGGGCGACGGCCGGATTCACCTCTCGCACGTCGCACGCTTCGCCAACCAGCCCGTTCGCACCGTCAACGGTCTGCACTGGGATCTGCTCGGGCTCTACCGCGGGGCGGTCGACGGGCTGCGCGGCGCTGTGCGCGAAGATCCGGAACTCGCCTCGATCGGAGTCGATTCGTGGGCGGTGGACTACGCCCTCCTTCGCCGGGGACGCATGCTCGGCACTCCCTTCCACTATCGCGACGCGCGAACCGCCGCCGGCGTCGAGGCGGTGCATGCCAGCGTTCCGTTCGCCGAGTTGTACCGCCGCAACGGCCTCCAGTTCCTCCCGTTCAACACCATCTACCAGCTCGCCGCCGAGCACGATGGAGTCGACCTGGTCTCGCTCGCCGACACGATGCTGCTGGTGCCCGACCTGCTCGGCTACTTCCTGACCGGTGAGACCGTCGCCGAGCGCACGAATGCCTCCACCACGGGACTGCTCGACGTGCACACGCGCCAGTGGGATGCCGGACTGCTCGACGTTCTCCACCTCCCCCCCGGACTCCTGCCGCCGCTCGTCGACCCCGGCGAGCGCATCGGAGCCACGCTGCCCTACGTCGTCGACGAGATAGGCGCCCGGCGACCGATCGACGTCGTCGCCGTCGGTTCGCACGACACCTCATCCGCCGTCGTCGCCGTCCCGATGGACCCGACCAGCGCCGCTTACATCTCGTGTGGCACGTGGAGCCTCGTGGGGGTCGAGATCGGGCACCCGGTGACGACGGATGCCGCCCGCGACGCCGGTTTCACCAACGAGGGAGGCGTCGACGGCCGCATCCGCTTCCTGCACAACGTGATGGGACTCTGGCTCTTGAGCGAGTCGGTGCGGCACTGGGAGCGCGACGGCGAGAGCATCGACATCCCGGCGCTCGTCGCCCAGGCCTCGGCCGTGAGCACTCCCGTCAGCGTGTTCGATGTCGACGACGCCCGCTTCCTCCCCCCGGGTGACATGCCTGCGCGCATCGCGGCGTGGTGCGCAGAGCACAGCGCATCCGTTCCACGGAGCCGGGCGGAGTTCGCCCGAAGCATCATCGAGTCTCTCGCGCAGGCCTTCGCTGACGCCGTGCGAGCAGCCGCCGACCTCTCGGGCGTGCCCGTGCGGGCTGTCCACATCGTCGGCGGTGGCGCCCAGAACTCACTACTCTGCCAGCGCACCGCCGATCGCTCGGGCCTGCCGGTCGTCGCGGGACCCGTCGAGGCGACGGCTATCGGCAACATCCTCGTGCAGGCGCGTGCGGCGGGCTTCGCCGAGGGCTCGCTCGAGTCGCTGCGGGCGATCGTGCGGACCGCGACGAGCCCGCGGCACTACTCACCGCATCCGTGACCCTGCCGTGTGAAGGCATCGGACGGCGCGGATTCCCGGCAACGCGCGGCTCAGCACACCACCTCCTTCACAAGGGGCGACCATTGCCTTCAGACGGTAGAGGCGAACGGGCGGATGCCGTCACGAGCAGCGGACGCACTCCCGCTCGGCCTACGCTCGACGCATGAGCATCACCGTGAGCCTGCCCGGTACAGCCCTCCGCGACGCGCTCGGCGCGATGCCCGATGGCGTCGACCTCCTCGAGTGGGACCTCTCGGGCCCGCCGCCCGCCGAGCACATCGACATCGTCGTGCCCCCCTATATGGACACGCTCGGCCGGCTGGGCGCCCTGTCCGGAGTCACGACCCGACTCGTGCAGAGCCAGTCCATTGGCTACGACGGGGTCGAGGATGCGCTGCCTCCCGGCATCGTCTTCGCCAACGCGGCGAGCGTGCACGAGACCTCGACCGCCGAGCTCGCCGTCGCGCTCATCCTCGCGTCGCAGCGCGGCATCCCCGACTTCGTGCGCGCGGCCGACCGGGGCGAGTGGGCGCCGAAGCGACACGCGAGCCTCGCCGACCGCACCGTGCTGCTCGTCGGAGTCGGCGGCGTCGGCCGCGCCGTTCTCGAGCGCCTCATCCCGTTCGAGGTGAACGTCGTGCGGGTCGCCCGCACCGCGCGCGATGACGAGACCGGCCGCATCCACGCGATCGACGACCTGCCGTCGCTACTGCCCGATGCCGACATCGTCGTCATCGGCGTGCCACTCTCGCCGGACACCGAGCACCTGGTCGACGCCGCGTTCCTGGCCGCCATGAGCGACGGGGCCCTGCTCGTCAACGTCTCCCGCGGATCCGTCGTCGACACGGAAGCCCTGCTCGCCGAGCTGAGCAGCGGTCGCCTGCGCGCAGCGCTCGACGTCACCGACCCCGAGCCGCTGCCCGACGGGCATCCGCTCTACACCGCACCCAACATGCTTCTCAGTCCTCATGTCGGCGGGGCGACGACCGCCATGATGCCTCGGATGGCGAAGCTGCTGCGCGATCAGATCGAACGGATGCTTCGCGGCGACGAGCCTCGCAACGTCGTGCTCCGCAGCTAGCGGGGGATCCGGCCGGGCTGGGCGCATGCGCGGGCGTGGCGGCCACCGAGCAACGACCGTAGGATCGGCACGGGGTTCAGGCGGTGAGGAGACGGCGATGAACGGCACGGGTGAAGCACGGGTGGCTGTCTACATCGACTTCGACAACATCGTGATCTCGCGCTACGACCAGCTCTTCGGCCGCGGTCGCTTCAATCGCGACAAGGTGCGCGTCGCCGACAACGACGAGGCCGACCTCGCCGCCCGGATCGAGCGAGCGACCGTCGACCTGGGAGCCGTGCTCGATTTCGCCTCGTCGTTCGGCACGATCGCCGTCAGTCGCGCCTATGCCGACTGGTCGGTTCCGATCAACGCCGGCTATCGCAGGCAACTCGTGGAGCGGGCCGTGGACCTCGTGCAGCTCTTCCCCGTCGTCGCGTCGATGAAGAACGGCGCCGACATCCGCCTCTCCCTCGATGTCGTCGACGACCTGTTCCGCCTGGCCGACATCACGCACGTCGTCGTGGTGGCCGGCGACTCCGACTACATCGCCCTCGCCCAGCGATGCAAGGCGCTCGGGCGCTATGTGGTCGGCATCGGCGTGGCCGGCTCGACGAGCAAGGCGCTCGCGGCGGCCTGCAACGAATTCGCCGACTACGACGCGCTGCCCGGCGTGGAGAGCCTCCCCGACCCCGCCGAGCCGGTGAGCGAGAACACCACGCCCGTCGTGGCGGTCGACTCGTCGAAGCAGCGGCGCCAGTCCGAGCGCACAGCGCGCCGCCTGCTCACGCGGGCGCTCGAACTCGGAGCGGCCAAGAACGACGAGGAGTGGCAGGCGGCGGGCGCCGTCAAGAACCAGATGCTGCGCATGGATCCGACCTTCCAGGAGCGCGCGCTCGGCTTCGGCTCGTTCAGCGAGTTCGTGAAGTCGGAGGGATCACTCGTCGAGCTCGACGAGACGCATCCGTCCCGGCGCATCCGCTTGCGTCCCCAGGGTCGCAAGGCCTGACCGCGGCGATCAGCGGCGGTAGCGGGCGCCCGGCCCGTAGACGACGATGCCGGCGATGGGGATCAGCAGGAAGAACACCCACGACCACGTGAAGCTGCTCGTGAAGCCGAACAGGAAGAACAGGGCGATGGCGATGAACGGCGAGAGTGCGACGAGCGTAGCGCCCCACGCTCCGCCGAGGGCTCCGGCTCGTGCCCCGGGCGTGCCGACCGGGGTGGGTATGGCTCCCGACGGAGGGGTCGAGTAGACCAGCGGCGCATCGGCACCGAGCGGAAGATCGCTGAACAAGGGCGTCAGGTCACCTCGGGTGACGGCCATCCGCGTGGTGGATGCCCGCGCGTCGTACTCTTCTGGCGTGAGACGACCGTCGTCCCGTGCCGCGGCGAGCCGGGCGACGGCCTCGTCCCGGTCGGTATTGCTGAGCCGTTCGGAGGTGCGCCGCGGGTCGCTGTAGTCCGTCATGCGTCCACTCTCGTCCGAAACTCTCGCCGAGGGAACCGTCCATCGACGGATGGGGTGCGCTCACGGCATCCGTCGACCGGTCGATGGCTCAGGCGGCGTCGCGGCCGTCCGTCGCCGAGGCGTCGTCGAGCGCCGCCAGCTCGTCTGCGCCGAGCTCGACCTCGAGGGAGGCGAGCAGATCGGGCACCTGTTCTACGGTGCGCGCGCTCGCGATCGGGGCGAGGACGGTGCGCTGCTCGCGGAGCCACGCGAGCGCCACGGCCGTGACCGATGCCGAGTGCGCCGCGGCCGCCGCGTCCAGTGCCGAGAGGGTCCGTCGTCCCCGATCGTCGAGGTACTTCGAGGCTCCGCCGGCGCGTGGGCTGTCGACCGTGACGCCGTCACGATACTTGCCGGTGAGGAATCCGCTCGCGAGGGCGTAGTAGGGCACGACCGCCAGATCGAATCGCTCCGCGCGGTCGCGAAGCGCTCCCTCGAAGTCCCGCTCGACGAGGTTGTACTGCGGCTGAAGCGCCACCGCTGGGTGGAAGCCGCCCCGCTCGGTCACCTCGAACCACTCGTCGATGCGCTCGGGTGAGTAATTGGAGATGCCGATGGCGCGCACCTTGCCGGCGTCGACCAGGGCCGACAGCGCTCCGACGGTCTCATCCAGCGGCACGGACGCGTCGTCGAAGTGGGCGTAGTAGAGGTCGATGCGATCGGTCTGGAGTCGGGCGAGCGACGCGTCGGCCGCCGCGGCGATGTTCGCTGCGGAGAGTCCGGAGAACGAGGGGTGCGTGCTGACCTTCGTCGCCACGACGACATCGTCGCGTCCTCCGCGGGAGGCGAGCCACTCACCGATGATGATCTCGCTCTCGCCGCCCGAATTGCCGGGCACCCAGCGCGAGTAGCCGTCCGCCGTGTCGAGGAAGTCGCCACCGCCGGCGCGGAACGTATCGAGCACGTCGAAGGACACGTCACGGTCCGCCGTCCAGCCGAAGACGTTGCCTCCGAGGGCGAGGGGGGCGACGGTCAGGTCGGATGCTCCGATGCGACGGGTGGCTGACATGCGTTCTCCTTCTGTCGGGCGCCGCGCTGCGGGCGCTCTTGCAGCAACGAGCATCGAGCGGTTGACATTCCCTCCCGAGGCACTTCTCTGCGGTCAGACCACATGATAGTGTGACCAGACCACACGGGATGAGGAGCATCGCCGTGACATCGCGGAGGAGAGTCGTGGAGACCACGGATCGTCGCGCCTGGGAAAGCGTCCTCACGCATATCGAACAGCAATTGCTCGACGGTCTCATCGGCCCCGGCGATCACCTTCCCCCCGAACGCTCCCTCGCCGCCGAACTCGGCGTCGGCCGCTCGAGCGTGCGCGAGGCGGTGCGCGTGCTCGAGGTGATGGGCCTCATCCGCACCCAGACGGGATCGGGGCCGACCGCCGGTGCGATCATCCTCGCGCGGCCGCAGGGTGGGATGAGCGCGCTCATGCGGCTGCAGGTCGCTGCCCAGGGCTTCGCCGTCGGCGACGTCGTCAAGACACGACTTCTGCTCGAGACGGCCATCGCCGTGGAACTCGCCGAGGGATCCCCCGACTTCCGCGACGCAACCATCCTGCTCGACGCGATGGACGACGACGCGCTGAACGCCGAGGAGTTCCTCGCGCTCGACGCGCAGTTCCACGTGAGTCTCGCAGAGGCGACGGGAAACGAGGTGGTCGCTGCGATGATGGCCGGGCTGCGCTCGTCCATCGAGGGCTACGTGCTCGCCGGCGTCTCCGGCATCGCCGACTGGGCTGCGACCTCCGCCCGGCTGCGGCGCGAGCACCGTGGAATCGTGCAGGCCATCAAGGACGGGGACGCGGCGGCCGCGCACGTGCGCATCGAGAACCACATCACCCGCTACTACGCCGAAGCCAATCCCGCCGAGGCGGCGGCGAACGATCCGAGGAGCACCTGATGATGAAACGACAACTTCCCGATGCGCGCGAGCTCGCCCAGCTCATGCGCTTCAAGGCGCCGACGCTCGATGCGAAGAAGCGACGGCTGGAGAACGCGCTGACGGTCGCCGACCTGCGCGCCATCGCCCAGCGCCGCACGCCGAAGGCCGCCTTCGACTACACGGAGGGAGCAGCCGAGGGCGAGATCAGCATTGCCCGCGCCCGCCAGGCCTTCGAGGACATCGAGTTCCATCCGTCGATCCTGCGCAACGTCTCCGACGTCGACACCGGCCGCGACGTGCTCGGCGGCCGCAGCGCCCTGCCGTTCGGCATCGCCCCGACGGGCTTCACCCGCCTCATGCAGACGGAGGGTGAGACCGCTGGCGCCGGAGCCGCCGGGGCAGCGGGCATCCCGTTCACCCTCTCGACCCTCGGCACCACGTCGATCGAGGACGTCAAGGCGGCCAACCCGACGGGGCGCAACTGGTTCCAGCTCTATGTCATGAAGGAGCGCGAGATCTCCTACGCGCTCGTGCACCGCGCCGCGGCCGCCGGCTTCGACACGCTGTTCTTCACCGTCGACACGCCCGTCGCCGGAGCACGGCTGCGCGACACCCGCAACGGCTTCTCGATCCCGCCGCAGTTGACGCCGCGCACGGTCATCAACGCCATCCCCCGCCCCGAGTGGTGGATCAACTTCCTCACCACCCCACCGCTCAGCTTCGCCTCGCTCTCATCGACGGGCGGCACGGTGGGTGAGCTGCTCGACTCCGCCATGGATCCCACGATCTCCTTCGCGGACCTCGACATCATCCGCGAGATGTGGCCGGGCACGATCGTGGTCAAGGGCGTGCAGACACTCGCGGATGCCCGCAGCCTCGCCGACAGGGGCGTCGACGGGATCGTGCTGTCCAACCACGGCGGCCGCCAGCTCGACCGGGCGCCGATTCCGTTCCGGCTGCTGCCGAGCGTCGCCCGCGAGGTGGGCGCCGACCTCGAGGTGCACGTCGACACGGGCATCATGTCGGGCGCCGACATCGTCGCGGCCATCGCCCTCGGCGCGCGCTTCACGCTCATCGGCCGCGCGTACCTCTACGGGCTCATGGCCGGCGGCCGCGCCGGCGTCGACCGCACGATAGGAATCCTGCGCCGCGAGATCGAGCGCACCATGAAGCTGCTCGGCGTCGCGACGCTCGATGAGCTCGGTCCGCAGCACGTCACGCAGCTCGCACGCCTCACTCCGGTGACGCAGCAGGCGACGGATGCCGCGGAATCGGTCGAGTAGCCCGCGACGAACACCTCCCCCTACTGATCGAGTAGCGCAGACGCGGGGCGGCTCCGCGTATCGAGATCCTCGGGTGACGCAACGGGTCTCGATACGCGTGCTCCTTCGTCGCCCGCTACTCCGCCGGCAGCTCCTACTCGATCAGCAGGTCCGGCTTACCAGGGCAACCGGCCGTAGCCACCGTCGCCATCGCCCTCGGTCGTCCAGAGATGACCCCAGAGGATCCCCGATGGACCATCGTCAGGCAGGGTGGCCAGGTGCACACTGGGCTCGGCGCCCTGCGCTGCCGTACGGAATCCGCGATGGTCGTTGAAGTCCGTCGCGGTGAAGCCCGGGTTCGCGGCGTTCACCTTAATCGCCGTGTCGGACAGCTCCTTCGCGTACATCGCCGTGAGCATGTCGACGGCCGCCTTCGACGACGGATACTGCGCGCTCGGCGGCATCCCGCTCAACGGACTCGTCTCGGAGGTCTGCGACCCGATCGATCCCACCTCGCTGGACACGTTCACGATGCGAGCGGCGGGGGCGCGCCGCAGCAGCGGCAGCATCGCGTTGGTCACGGCGACGAGGCCGAACACGTTGATGTCGTAGACGGCGCGCATGTCCTCGAGCGAGGTGCCGCTGGGCAGGGTCCGCTCCCGCGAGATCGTGGCCGAGCCGGCGTTGTTGACGAGGATGTCGAGCAGACCGTACTCGGAGTCGATCCACGCGGCCGCCCGGTCGATGGAGGCGGCATCCGTCACGTCGATCTGCACGAAGCGCGCGTCCGCTCCCTCCTCCCGCAACACCCGCGCAGCCTCCTCGCCGCGGCCCTCGTCGCGCGCGCCGACGAGAACCGTCACGTCCTGCTCGGCGAGCTGCCGCGCCGTCTCGAGCCCGATTCCCTTGTTCGCCCCGGTGATCAGGGCCACCTTCTTCGTCATGCCCTCACCCTACGTCCGGCCGGCGCGAGCGCCTCGAGCTGGTCGACATGGCAGGCGGTCGGCATGGAACGCGTGCTGGGCATTCGATTCCGAGACCGACTACTTCGGCCGACGAGCGCAGCAGACCATGCTCAACTTCCGGGTCGGCGACCTCGCCGCCATGCTCGCGCAACTGCGCGCCCGGGAGCCGACGTGTCGGCGGAAATCCAGGACATGGACGGTGTCAGTCGCTTCGGCTGGGTCGCCGATCCCGAGGGCAACCGCATCGAGCTCTGGCAGCAGTGCTGAGACGCATCACCGCGAGCGGACCGGCGTCACATCCTCCGGCGGGCGGGGTCCTCTCCGCGCACCGTTCGTCGGACAGACGACGGCATCCTCGCTCGAGACCGCTGCCGTCAGCGTGCCGAGACCGGTGATCTCGACGGTCAGCCGATCGCCGTCCACGACCTGGCCCACCCCGGCGGGCGTGCCCGTGGTGATGACGTCGCCAGGACGCAGGGTCATCACCGACGATGCGTAGGCGATCAGCTGCGGAACACCCCAGATCAGGTCGCGGATGTCGGCGTCCTGGCGAAGGTCGTCGTTCACCCATGTGCGCAGCTGCAGTTCGTCGAGAGCCCCCACCTCGTCGGGGGTCACCAGGAAGGGACCGATAGGCGTGAAGGTGTCGAACGACTTTCTCGTCGAGCGGTCCTCACCACCCCGCATGGTCATGTCGAGCAGCATCGTGTAGCCGGCCACGTAGTCGAGTGCCTCATCGACGGAGACGTTCCGCGCTTCTCGACCGATGACCAGGGCCAGCTCCCCCTCCTGATCGAACCGGCGATCGGTGTAGGGCAGGCGCACCGTCTGACCGGAGGCGATCACGGAGGAGGGCGCCTTGAGGAACACTCCGAGGGCGTCGATGTGGAAGTCCTCCTGCATCTCCGCCTGGTGGTCGCGGTAGTTGACCGGGGCGGCGATGACCTTGCCGGGATCGGGGATGACGGGCTCGAGCTGCACCGAGTCGAGCGGCACTCGCCGTCCTTCGAAAGCTTCCAGAAACGCCGCGACGGGTTCCTCCCGTGAGAGGAGAGCCCGCATCGGGCTGACCGCGCCGGGCTGATTCCGCTCTCCGACGCCGGCGGTCACGTCGATGAGCTCATCACCGTCGACGACCCCGAGCCGGTGCTCGCCGCCTTCTCGATAGCTGACCAGTCTCATCGTCGTGTCTCCAGTTCTCGTCGCGCCGGCCCGAGCAGATCGTCGAGCGCATCGTCGTACAGCCAGGCCACCTCGTTGTAGTCGTCGGGCCTGCGCAACCGCAGGTATCGGTCGCGATAGGCGCGCAGGATCGGATCCGTCGCGTGCCAGGACTCACCCCACGGCCTCGCCGCTCGTTGACAGCGCGTCGTCCGGGGCACCCGAAGGGCATCGTAGCGGGCGAGCCCCGAGACGTCGTCGACCTGCCCGTCGAGCACAGCGGCGAGCGCGAGGCCGTCTTCGAGTGCCTGACAGGCGCCCTGACCCAGGTATTGGAGCATCGGATGCGCGGCATCGCCGATCAACACCGCCCTGCCGGCGACGAATGTGCGGAGCGGCTCCTTGTCGAAGTTGGGGTAGGCGGTGGCGTCCGCGTGGGCCGCAACGGTCGAGCGCACCGGTTCGCACGTGGCGCTGAAGCGTTCGATCAACTCCTCGCTGGTGCCCCAGTCGGGTCGTCCTTCGTCCTTCCACACGGTGCGGAACACGGCCACCTGGTTGTACATCGTGCCGCTTCGCACCGGGTACTGCATGAGGTGGACGTTCGGTCCGATCCACAGGTGCACGTCGGACGCGTCGGCATCCGCAGTCCCTTTGTCGATCGGGGTCGCTCCGCGGAAGGCGATGTAGCCGCTGAAGACGGGTTCGTCGGTGCTGATCAGACGCCGCACCTTCGAGTTGAGCCCGTCGGCGCCGACGACGAGCTTCGCCGTGAGCTCGTGTCCGTCCTCGCACCGGATCCGCATGCGGTCACCCTCGTCGGTGATCTCGCTGATCGTGCGATTGTTCTCCAGCGTGACGTGCGGGTGGGCCCGGCAGGCCTCCAGGAGGGGAGTCAGCACATCGTTGCGGTGAAGCACGATGTAGGGGTAACCGAAGCGCTCGGTAAACGACGGGCCGAGGTCGAGCGTGGTCAGCACCTGCCCGGTCAGCGCGTCGGAGATCACTCCCCGCTCGGGGAAGACGGCCGTCGCGTAGATCTCATCGAGCACGCCGAGCCTGTCGAGGGCTCGGACGGCGTTCGCGCCCACCTGGAGGCCGGCACCGACCTCGGAGAACTGAGGCGCGCGCTCGAGAATGTGCACCGCTATGCCGCTCTGCGCGAGGGCGAGCGCTGTTCCGAGACCGCCGATGCCTCCTCCGACGACGATGATCTCGTGATCTGTTCGGCTCACGACTACTCCTTCAACTTGGACGAATGGGGACGGATGACGGGAGCCGTCATCGGGATGCAGCACGTGGTGTGACGAGGGGCCCGACCGCCGACCCGGCGACGCCCGCGACGATCGGGGTGCAGGATCTCGGGAAATCCGTCCTGAAGTCGGCCCCCTCCGAGACGAGCGCGTCGAGGAGGTCGGGTAGCAGCCCCATGCCGGCGGGATACCCGTCGTGCAGCACGACGACGGCGTGTTCGAGGCGCTTGCACTGCTCGAGGACGCCATCCGACCAGTCGTCGGGGCGCTCCCAGTCGTGGGGAACGACGTTCCACAGCGCCATGGTGTATCCGCCGGCCTCCAGCACGTTCAGCGCCTCGTCGTCGAGCAGCCGATCGTCGATGACCGCTCCCGGAGCAGCGCCTACCGGGCGGAACAGAGGAGGGTCCTCGGCGTACGGGCCGATGGCCCGCTGCGTTCTGCCGATCTCGGCACCGGCGAAGCCTGGCTCGATCGCCGCCCCGAGCGGTCTGGAGTGCGACCAGGTGTGGTTGCCGATCAGGTGGCCGGCCGAGCTCGCCGCCGCGAGGAGTTCCGGATGAGCGTCGGCCTTCTGCCCCACCACGAAGAAGACCGCCGGAATGCCGCGCTCGGCTAGAGCAGAGAGCACCATCGGTGTTCCCTCCACATCCGGGCCGTTGTCGAAGGTGAGGGTGACGCGCATCAGGCCTCCACCATGAGGCGATCGAGCACGGCGGACGGAAAATCGGCTACGCTCGCTCCCGAGCCCAAGTCGACGGCCGCGAGCCAGGTCTGCCGCGCCCGCAGCCACGGTGTGTCGGCGATGGCAAGCGACTGGCCGGTTCCGTCGACGCTCCGCCCGTGCCACGCGCTCGCCGGAAGATCGCGCCACTCCACCGCCAGGTGCACGGCCGAGTGCTCGACGAGGTGCCGGAGCGCTCGCGGCGGCAGGGTCGCCCCCGAAACGATGGCGGCCTCCCGCTCGCCGGGAGCGAAGGTGGCGGGGTGCTCTCGCCCCTCGCGAAGCTGCTCGGCGAGACGCGCCCAGCCGCGCGCGTCGTAACCGACGGTGGCGATCGTCGTGCGGCGATCGCACTCGGATGCCGGGGCTCCGGGTTCGTCATACGCCCGCTCGGGCAGCAGGGCGAGCCAGCGGAGGAAGTAGGCGGTGCCCCGGTAAGCGAGAAGGAGATCCTCCGCCGGCCCGCCGAGCGCCGTCCGAGCCCCCGTCATCGGCCCACGACGTGCGTTCTCGCGAAGCCCAGCCGCTCGATCACGGGCCCGTCGTTGAAGCGGAACAGGTCGAACTCGGTCTCCGCCTCGATGGACCAGGGAATCCACGAGGGCACAACGACGAGGTCGCCCTTGTCCATCTCGTGCCGGACGCCGTCGACGACGAACGCGCCGCGGCCTTCGAAGACCTGCCACACGGATGACCCGACCTCGTGTCGGCTGGGCGTGCTCGTGCCGGCGCGCAAGCGGTGGAACTCGGCACGCAGGGTGGGCATCACGTCGCCTCCGGTCGTCGGGTTGACGTAGCGGATCGCCGCGTGTCCCTGCTCGACGGTGGCGGGGTGGCCCTCGTCCTCGAGCAGCAGCTGCTCGGCGACGGCCCGGTCGGTGTACTCCCAGCGATAGGCCGCGATCGGTGAGCTGACGCGGTCGTCCAGGCCGGACAGCGGGCGCAGACCGGGGTAGGCCCAGAGCCGCTCCGAGCGCGAGATGTCGGGGCTGGCCTCATCGGTGACGCGTTCCGTGCCGTACTCGAAGAACCCGATGTCGATGTGGTCGGAAAGCGGCACGTCGAGGCCGTCGATCCAGGCCATCGGGGCGTCGGTGTCGTTGTGGTGACCGTGGAAATTCCAGCCGGGGGTGAGCAGGAAGTCGCCCCGCCGCATGGCGACGGGGTCGCCGTTGACGACCGTCCAGACGCCTTCGCCCTCCACCACGAAGCGGAAGGCGTTCTGCGCGTGGCGGTGCTCGGGCGCCGTCTCGCGCGGACCGAGGTACTGGATCGCCGCCCAGATGGTCGGCGTCGCGTAGGGCGCACCGCCCAACCCGGGGTTGGCCAGGGCGATGGCGCGTCGTTCCCCACCGCGGCCGACCGGCACCAGGTCACCCGACCGAGCGGCGAGCGGATACAGCTCGTTCCACCGCCAGACGAAGGGCACGGCATCCGATCGCGGGTGGAAGGTGAGCACCTCCGAGGCCTGCGTCCACAGCGGCGCCAGGTGGGCGGCGGCGAAATCGGCGTAGAGCTGCTCGAGTTCCGGTGTCGATTCGAGGTCCGCGTTCTGCAGGTCCTCCGCGAGGTCTTCAGAGGTCACGAGCCACTCCCTCCTCGAGGATGACCAACTCGGCCGGAACGAGATTGCGGAGCAGTCCGTAGTGCAACTGGCGGTGCACGTCGGCCAGGCCAGCTTGGTGAATGGGCACGACGACGCGCGGCTGCACGGCGCGGGCGAAGTCGATCGCCTCCGACACCTTCATCCACGGTCCGCCGATCGGAAGCAACAGCACGTCCACCCGTCGCGGCTCGGCGTCGAACGCATCACCCGGGTGCCAGAGGACGTCGTCGAGGATGAAGCCGGTGTTGGCGGCGGGAGGCAGCGCGGGATGAATGGTCGCATGGACGCTCCCCGTCGGCTGGATGCGCACTCCGGCGACGTCGAAGGCCTCGTCGTCGGACACCACCCTGTCTCCGTCGCGGGGAGGCCCCGCGGCCTCGGCACCCTCGCTGTTGGTGACCAGCACCGCGTTCGGGTTCGCCTCACGCAACACCGGGAGCCGCTTCGGGTCGAGGTGGTCGGCATGGGCATGCGTGAGGAGGATCGCATCGAGCCCCGTGAGGTCCTCGAACCCGGAGGAATACGCTCCGGGGTCGAAGAGGGCTCTGGCGCCCCCGCTCGTCTCCACCAGAACCGCGGAATGTCCGAAATGCGTGAGTCTCATGGGCGTCTCCTTCAGGCTGTTCGAAAAGGTGTTGTCAGAACCAGATGCGCTCGTCGATGCCGGGTGGCCCCGAGCCGGTTTCGGCGGCGCCGGAGCGCCGACCGGACACCCAGGCCAGCAGCGATCGCGAGTCGCCCCTGACCACGGTCGAGCTCTCATCCGTTCGCTCCGATACCAGCGGCTCGTCGGCTTCGGCCACCAGGCGGATGCCGACCAGTTCCGCCGGCATGAACACGGGCAGCCACGACACGACCAGTGCCGCGTCGCCTTCCCGAACCGCCTCCCACGGGCGTCCGAGGTCGGCGCGGTGCACAAGCAGTTGAGTCAGTCTCCGGGCGGGGATGTCGCGGGCGGGCGTGGAGAGCGAGGACCAGTCGTCCACCCCCTGGAGCGCGTCCCGCAGACGCTCGGACGATCGGGTGACATCGTCGATGAGCACCGCGCCGGGCCGGTCGGCTCCATAGTCGACACTCCACTGCCGATCGGCGTCGGGCGGCGGCACCTCTCGTCCGGTCGCGGCGAGGAGGTCATCCGCCATCTGGTCCGCGTCTCGCGCCAGGTGGGTGAGCACGTGACCCCCGGTGAAGTCGCCGATGACGGGCTGGCCCTGCAGGTCGATCTCGAGGAACTCATCGAGTACGGCGTCGAGGAGGGACGAGGTCTCGCGCTCGAGCGCTTCGAGGACCGGCGCCATCTGCGCATCCCCCGACCCGTCCGAGGCGTCGGTCATGCGGCAGCGCCCCGTCGGGCGAGGTAGCGGAACCCGGCGTCGAGCTGGGCTTCCGTCCAGATCTCGGCTTGCTTGCTGGCGGTCTCGCGCTCGTCGGAGAACACCTTCGGTCCGCCCGCCGCAAGCGCGGTCAGTTCGGTGCGGCACGCGCGCTCGAGCAGCACGGAGTACATCACCGCCGCCGCGATGTCGGGTCCGACGGTCACAGCTCCATGACTCGGCAGCAGGATGGCGGCAGCGTCACCCAACTCCTCCGCGAGCGCGTCGCCGAGACCCGGCGTCGAGATGAGCGAACCGGTCACCGCCGTCAGACGCGGCAGTTGCGGGTGAGTGAAGGGGACCGCATCGTGCGACAGCGGATGCAGGGACACGTCGAGCGATGCGAAAGCCGACAACGCGGGAGCGTGGGTGTGCACCACGGCGTTGATGTCGGGACGCGCCCGGTAGATGGCGGCGTGGATGTGGAACTCCAGATGCCGTCGACCGCTGCCGACGAGCACATCGCCCGACCACGAGACAAGGACGACCCGGTCGGCGTCGATCTCATCGAATCCGTAGCCGGCGGCCTTCATCCAGACGCCGCGGCCCGCCGTGTCGCGCACGGAGGGGTGCCCCCAGATCATGTCGCCGAGCCCCGCTGCCGCGAGCGCGGCGCATGCTGCGACGACATCGTCGATCTCGGTGGCCGATTCGATCACGCGCCCGCGGCCCGTTCCGTGACGAGCGGCGTGTCCACGCCGATCTTGCCGAGGGTCGAGGCGCCGCCGGGGCTGCCGATCGGCTCACTTCGGCCGGGCAGAGTCAGGTCGAAGAAGACGGCATTGTCGCGCTCCCAGACCGGATCGTGCCCGTCCTGAGGGGCGGTGATCGCCACGACCGGGCAGACGGTCAGACAGGCCCCGCAGTCGATGCACTCCACCGGATTGATGTAGCGCTTCTCCTCGCCCTCGTAGATGCAGTCCACAGGGCACACGTCCACGCACGAACCGTCCATCTCGCCGATGCAGCTCTCGCCGATGACGTAGGTCATGGTCAGCCTCCGATTCCCACGGGTAGCGTGCTCGCGAGCTCGGACGAGTGCCCCGGAAAGAGGTCCTCGCCCGGCCGCAGCACGACCGCGATGTTGTTGACGGCGGTTGCCGCCTCTCCGAAACCGACGACCATCAGGCGAACCTTGCCGGAGTAGTCGGTGATGTCGCCGGCCGCATACACCCGCGGACGTCCTGTCGCCATGTCGCTGCCGACCTCGATCTGGCGCCCCTTTATCGACAGGCCCCAGCCGACGAGCGGACCGAGGGAGGCGATGTGACCGAGCGCGGGGATGATGACGGAGGCCGGAACGGATTCGATCGACTCGCTCGCGGCATCTCGCACGAGCACGCGCTGCACTCCGCCACTGCCGATGACGTCGATGATCTCGGCCTGGGTCATGATGCGGCAGGCGGATTCCCGCACCCGAGCGACCGAGCTCTCGTGTGCCGTGAATCGTTCGCGCCGGTGGATCAGGGTGACCGAGGCTGCGGTCTCGGCGAGCATGGTCGCCCAGTCCACCGCGCTGTCTCCGCCTCCGACGATGACGACGTCGTGCCCGGCGTAGTCCTCGGCCGGCCCGACGACGCGGTGAATGCCGGACCCGGTGAAGGCGTCAACGGCGGGAAGCGGACGCGGAGTGAATCGTCCGATTCCGCCGGTGATGAGCACGGCGCCGCAATGGATCGCCGTGCCGACCGTGGTGGTGACGATGACCGAACCGTCGGACTGATCCTCGAGGGTCGAGCATTCCTCGCCGAGGATGATCTGCGGCCGCGCACTCTGCGCCTGCTCGGCCAGCCCGGCGATGAGGTCGCGGCCGCGCACCGCGGGCAGGCCAGCCACGTCGTAGACGAACTTCTCCGGGTAGAGGGCGGCGACCTGGCCGCCCACATGGGTGAGACTGTCGACGACGACGACGCGGAGGTCGCGCATTCCGGCGTAATAGGTGGCGAACAGCCCCGCGGGGCCCGCACCGATGATCAGCAAGTCACAGTCGATCATGCGTCACGTCCAGATCAGGCCGTCGGTGAGCGGCCCCTCGCCGTCGAGGTCGCGATAGGCGCGCTGCGCGCTCTCGTGCAGTGGCACGGGGGTGTTCTGCATCTCGGCCGGGTCCTGCGGGTAGCCCACGGGAGTGTGATCGGCGGGGATGTGGCGGTACTGCCCTTCGAGCGCGAGGCGGGTCTTGACCATGCACCAGGTGGCGAGGTAGACCACCTCGTCGTCGAGGTCTTCACGGCAGAGCAGCAGGAAATCCGCGAAGTCGAGGGTGAGCAGGTCACGGTCCTGGCCGGGCAGGTACCCCTTTTCGATCACGGCACTCGGCCAGCCCAGAGCTGCGAATCCGTCGATCACGGCGTCTCCCCACTCGAGGTAGCGCACCGGGCGTCGATCGGCGATGTGCTGCCAGGCCGGCATCATCACGGCCTCCTGGATGATCACGTTGGCCGAACCGGTCGCGAACGCGTGCACGAGGGGAAAGGGGCGCTCGTCGTAGAGGAATCGGGCGCCGTCGCGGAGGAGTTGCTTGGGGTCGGCCCCGGCGAGCTTCAGTCCGTAGTGGGCGGCGAGGCCGATGGCATTAACCCCGTCGTCGGCCGACGTCGCGATGACGAGTCGATCGGCGATCGCGGACAGATCGGCGACATTCTCAGCGTCGAGGGACGCGTCGACGGCGACCACCAGGCGGTCGCGGTGGGTGATCTTGCCGAGCGACCGGAGCCACGGAGCGGCCGGATGCCCCGCAGGCCCGCTGCCGTCGTACAGCAAGCGGCTGGATGCGGCCGGCGTCACGAGGGCGATGTCGACCTTGCCGTCTCGAAGAGCCTCGATCGCGTCGATCCCCGCGCGACCGGCGTGGATCGAGAAGGTCGACCCCATAGGGGAGCGATCGCCGATCTCTTGCGCGAGCCATCCCGAGATTCGAGTCAGGTTGGCTTGACCCCAGTCAGCCTTGAAGCGCAGATCGACCGGCGACGACAGGCGGGGCTCCATCGACCGCGTATCGGTCGAGCTCATGCCGTGGGAATGGCAGCGAGTCCGGCGGCGTCTGCGGAGAAGTGCACCTCGGTGACCGTGTCGACCGGCCACCCGATGCGGTCGAACTCCTGGCGCACGGCGTCCTCCGACTCGGCCTCGTACACCGTGACGATGTAGCCGAGCTCGAGGTTGATGAAGCACTGCTGGAACTCGGCGTAGGTGTTCTGCTTGATCTCGGGAACGTAGGAGGCGACCTCCTCGGGATCGAGCGCGGGAGCCTGGTGGACGCTGACGTAGACGGTCATCTGCTGGTGCTTTCTCTTGGTGGTTTGTGGTGGGCGTTATCGCACACCGGGGGTCATGGCCTCAGGATGCGAGAGCGTCGGGCCAACCGAGGCGCTCGAGTGAGATCTCGCCGGCCGTCGTCGCGCACACCGGGCACGTCCGCACAGCGGGATCGTCGTTGAACCGGTTCACGACGTTCGAGTAGATGGCGACGGCATCGACCTCGAGGTCCTGCTGCCATTCGAGCCGCTGGAGCTCCTCGCCGCAGTTCTCGCAGGCGAAGACGGCGGCGCGGTAGGCGGGCTCGTTGCCGACGTACCGGAGCATCACGCTCTCCTCGAGCGGTTCGATGCGGTGCGGGGTGCCCGCGGGTACGTACACGTGGTCACCGGGAACGAGCGACCAGCTGTTGACGTTCGACTCCCGTAGCCGCACGGTCGCTGTTCCCGACATGAGGGCCATCACCGTGTCCTCCTCGAAGGCGAGGTAGAACGGCTGCGGCTCGGAGTTGCGGGAGAGGATGATCTGAGGATCGACATCGATGGGCATCACCGGCACGTCGGCGTAGTTGCCGAGATCCTTCGCGGCCTGGAAGGCCTGCAGCATCCGTCGCCTGGCCATCAGCCGAGCACCTCCTTCGCACTGGTCTGCAGTGCGTGGTAGGCGGCGTTCGAGATCTTGGTCTGGTTGTACAGGCGATCCCAGCCCCAAGGCTTCAGATCGAACAGGTAGTTTTCGTGACCGCAGTTGGCGCACACGCGCACCTCGTCGGAGTTGCGCAGTTTGACGAACTCGACACCGCCCCACTGGGTCGAGAACTGGCGGAAGACGTCATCCGCGTCGCCGAATGCGGTCGCATCGTAGTCGGGGGCGCCGAGTGGTGCCGAGTCGTACTCGAACTTGATGAGATCTTTCTTGCAGCTCGCGCACTTGGCCGTCAGGGCCTCGCGCTGGCCCGCCTCGGAGGATTGCCGTTGCGTGATCGTGACGAGGGCGAATGCGCCGTCCTTCTTCTCGTCCTTGAGGAAGGAGTTGACACCGTGGAAGGGCTGAGTCGCCATGAACGAGCCGGTCGCGATCATGGCGTCGCTCGACCCCCACGCGACCAGGATCTCCGACACCGTGTTCCAGTGGAAGAAATGTCCGTGGAAGCGATCCTCCCCGCCGTAGAGCATCGCGCCGCACGGCACCATGGCGCCGGCCTCGTCGTACGGGAAGATCGGCATCAGCTGGGCGTTCGACTTGGCCATGCTCTCGTAGATGCTCACCTTCAGAGGCTCTCGTTCGCCGGTCGGCGGCTTCACGTGGCGCGTTGGCGCAATCTCCGGCAGGGCACCCACTTCAGCGTTTTCGACGACGATCGACACGACAATCTCCTTTGATGGTCTAACAATGTCGCGCAGGGTGACACATGCGCTTACTTCCTGACGCAAGGCTAGCTGTCGGATGGTACCGCAGCAAGTGAAATCAGCTGAGAGTTCGCCGACGAGCCATCCTCGTCACTACCCCTGACATTGACAACTAGTTGTCGACTGAGCGACTATGCCCCGCCCTGACCAGTCCACGCAGGCGACGCAGCACCCGCATGGTGGTCAGAATCTCCTCTTCCGTGAGGATCTCCTCCATCGGCCCGGTCCACTCCGTGCGCCAGAGCTCGAGGGCTGTTTCATAGGACGCCCGGCCGGCATCCGTCAGCGCAACCACTTTCGACCGGCGTCTGTCGGGATTCTCCCTGGTCTCCACCAGGCCCAGAGCCGCCATGTCGTTGGTGGACCGTTGAACCGCCTGGCGGCTGAGCCCCATGTTGCGCGCGATGTGAGCGACCGAGAGTGGCGCGTGGGAGAGGGCGATCGCTCCGAGCACGAGCCAGCGGGCGCTCGTGAGCCCGACGCTCGATACTGTCGCATCTCCGACGGCGAGCAATCGGTCATTCACCCGGAAGATCTCGAACATGAGTTCGTCGATCGGTCGAGTGTCTCGTCGGAACATCCACCCATGCTCGCACAGCGCGATCGGCATGAGTATCAGGCGATGATGCCGCCGAACTCGGCCGCGACCGTGAGGGCGGCGGCTCCCGCCGACCGCATCCAGCCGTCGTCGCCTCTCATGCGTGGTGCGGTGATGGACAGTGCGGCGCGTGCGCGATTCTGCCGATCACGCAGCACGACTCCGATCGCGCTCACGTCGGGCTCGCTCTCGCCGAAGTTGGTGGCATAGCGCCGTGCGCGGACGAGTTCGAGTTCGGCGAGAAGGTCGATCCGGCGAAGCTCACGAGCCTCGCCCCGCTTCTCGATGATTTCAGCGGGAAAGATCGCCAGCACCTCCTCGTCGCTCAACTCGGCGAGCAGAGCTCGACCGGCTGCGGTGGCATGAGCCGGCAGGCTCCATCCGGTTCTGCTCCCTGTTCGAACGGTCTGAGTGCTCTCGATGCTGTCGATGCATAAGATCTCGTCTTTGCGGAGCACACTCAGATGGGCTGTCTCGTTCGTCAGCGTGGCAAGTTTCGAGAGCGCCGCCTGCCCGATCGAGCGCAGGTCGCTGCTCTTGACGGCGACCAGGCCGATCTCCGTGAGCACGGGTCCCGGACGGTACACCCGCGCGACCGCGTCATGGTCGACGTACCCGTAGCTGCTCAGCGTATTCAGCAGCCGATGCACCGTCGACCGAGAGAGCCCGAGCCGTTTGCTCGCCGAACCGACATGGATGCTGGACCCGTCGGAGAACAGATGGAGCAACTCGAGTGCGTTGGCGACCGCACCGATGACATCGGGACGACGGGCGTCGTCGTCGACCTTGTGCTCCGCGCCGTTCATGTCATCGATTATCCCCGCTTCCGGTGACGTCGACGATCGCGCGCCCTCACGCCTCTCGCTATGCTCGGCGGACACCCGAGAACTTGGAGGCCGGCAGGAACTTCATCTTGCCGGTACCGACGAAGGAGTCTGCGCCGCCGAGCGTCAACGCTGCATCGGCCTTTCCCTTCAGCGGCTTGGTCAAGTTGATGGTCATCGTCAGGTTGTCCTCGTCGGAGGCGATATCCGAAACCGTCGCGACGACCTGGGGCGAGTCGAACGCCACATCGATGCCTCCGTCCTTCTCTGCGACAGTCATGGTCATGACGAACGTGCCGACGATCGAGGTCTGCTCGACGTCCCAGGTTCCGATCCAGTTGCTCATTTCGTTCTCCTCCTTGAGACCCGGGCCACCGGCTCAACCAGCCGTGACGTGTGCTGCGGAAGGGTTCCTTCCGCAGCAGGGGCGTCGACGGCTTCCGAGTAGGCATCCGCCAGGCGGTTGGCGCAGCCCGGGCCGGCTTCGGCGCCGAACACGTAGAGGTCGGGTCGCACCAACACCGCATCGGCACCGATCTGCTCGAACCACTCGGCATACGTTCCGCGGGCATCGTGGAAGGCCGAGACATCCGCCGAGCCGGGAAAGGCGGGGTCGAAGCACACCGCGACGACACCGAGTGACCGCAAGCGGTCGATCTCCTGCTCCGTCAAGCGCTGCGCGTCTTCGGCTGACCGCACGATGAGCGCGGCGGGACCGAACACATCGTCGAAGCGAACGTCGGCGCGATCTTCGACATCGACCCGCCCCTGCCAGGAGAGATAACCTCCCTGGTCGCCGCGATGCAGTCCGGCGCCCAGCCGCGGCCGCGGCGGAGGCTCGGGGTCGCGGCCGGAGGCGAGAGCGGCGATCATGGCGGCGTCGCGCTGGGCGGCCTCATCGTGATCGATGATGCAGATGATCTTGCCGAGCGAGATCGAGAAGTCGATGAAGTCGGACACGTGAACCGCTCGCTCCGAGCCATACGTGTCCAGCACCGCGTCGGCGAGAACGCCCTTGAGCACGAGGTCGAGCTTCCAGGTGAGGTTCAGGCAATCCCGCAATCCGGCGGCGAGGCCCTGGCCGGCGAACGGCGGCATCTGGTGCACCGCGTCTCCCACGAGCAGCACTCGGTCTCTGCGGAACTCCGATGCCCAGCCGGAGGCGAACGTGTACACGACACCCCGCTCGATCTGGGCGTTGTCCGGGGTGACATCGAACGGCCTCAGCAACTCCCAGATGCGTTCCGGCCGGGTCAGCTCCTCGTTCGTTTCCCCTTCGAGCCGCATGAACTCCCACCGCCGGCGTCCCGGGCCCGCGGGAACGACCGTGGTCGGACGAACTGGGTCGGCCACTTGCTTGGCGATGGTCAGCTTCTCCATGCCCTCGCCGGGAATGACGTCGACGACCAGCCAGTCGAAGAAGTATCCGAGATCGGTCCACTCGATGCCGAGATGACGACGAGTCGCGCTGTTCGCACCGTCGGCCGCGATGACGTAGCGTGCTCGGAACGTCTCGCCCTCACCGGAGACGGTCACGCCCTGCTCGTCCTGGGTCTCCACCGTCGCGTGGAACCCGCGCAGGAGGGTGACGCCGGCGCAGTCGCCGAGTGCCGCCTCGAGATGACGTTCGAGTGCCGGCTGGTTGTAGAAGTAGGTGTTGTTCCAGCCCGACGTGTCGTAGCCGCGCCAGTCGACCAGATGGAGGGTCTCTCCCGCGGCGTTCACCCAGACGTAGAGATCGTCGTAGGGCTCGACCGCATCCGGAATCGAGTCCACGGGCATGCCGACGCCCTGCAGCACACGGGCGATCTCCGCGTCGTGGGCGACCGCCCGAGGCAGCGGGTAGGTCTCCTCCTTGCGTTCGAGCACCAGGACGGCGTGTCCCCTCCGCCCGAGCATGAGCGCCGCCATCTTGCCGACCGGTCCGCCGCCTACCACGATGACGTCGTAGTCGATGCCGTCGTGATCGATGCCGTTCTGTCCGGTCTCCTGTGATGCGGGTGCCATTGGGTCAGTTCCTTCCATGCGGGGATCCGTCCCTGTGCTCGACCAGGAATCGGGAAAGGCGCGGACGCCGATCATCCGACATCTCCGCGAGGACGGCCTCCAGAGTTCGAGTGAGATGAGACACGAGGAGGCGAGCGCAGGTGTCGGTGTCCTTGGATATCGCTGCCTGCAGCATCTCGCGATGCTCAGCTTGCGAGACGGCGAGTCGCTCTGATGAGGCCCCCCCGAGGTCGTCGACGTCGGCGTGCAGATATCGGAGGCGGTATCGCTCGGAGTGGTCCCACAGTTCAGCGAGCAGCTTGCCCACTCGATCACCTGCGTGGGCAGCCAGACCGAGATGGAACAATCGGTGGTTGTCCCGGAAGTCCATCATGTCAACGTGCGCAAGGGCGTCGTCCATGCCCGAGACGAACGACTCGAGTCGGATGTTCTCCGCCTCTCCCAGTTGCGGGATGGTCGATCGGATCGCCAAGGGCTCGATCGAGATGCGGAGGGCGTAGATCTCGTCAAAGTCGCGAAGATCGAGGCTGGTCACCTTCAATCGCCGGTTGAAGTCTCCGGCTACGAGCCCGTCGGACGCGAGTTGGCGCAGGGCTTCCCGCAGCGGCGTGCGGCTGATCTGCAACGCGGACGCGAGCGATACCTGCGACAGGACGGTGCCGGGCGGAATGGTCCCGTCGAGGATCTCTCCGCGCAGCGTCCGGTAGGCGAACGCAACCGCATCCGCCGACGGCTCGCCCGTACCGCGCTGACGACGCTCCATCAGTCGGTGATCTTCTGGGTGATGGGGTAGAGCTGGTCGATGCCGGTGTGCAAGGTGCTGCCGGCCGCCAGGAACTCCTGGGGGTCGCGGCCGAGGCCCACTCCCGATGGCGTGCCGGTGAAGATCAGGTCTCCAGCGCGCAGTTCGACGACGTCACTGAGTCGGGCGATGATGGCCGGAACGGAGAACACCATGTCGGCCGTCGTGCCATCTTGGAGTACGCGTTCCTCACCGCCCTCCACGGTGACGGTGCTGTGCACGCGCAGCGAGTCGCGATGCTCGACTGCCGAGAGCGGCAGTACCGGACCGACCGGGGCGAAGCCGGCGAATGACTTGCCGAGACTGAACTGAGCGGGCTTTCCCCGTGATTGCACCGTGCGATCGCTGAGATCCTGACCGACCGCCAACCCCGCGACGTGGTCCCAGGCGTCGGCCTCGTCGATGGAACGGCCGGACCGGCCCATGACCACCACCAACTCGGCCTCCCAGTCCATCGTCGGTCCGGTGAGCGCTACCTCGGTGACGGCTCCCGCGAGGCTCGAGCCGAACTTCGTGAAGACGATCAGGTTCTCGGGCAATTCCATCCGCGCCTCTGCGGCATGATCGGCATAGTTGAGGCCGATGGCGAAGATCTGGCTCGGCGTGGGGACAGGAGTCAGAAGCTCATCGGGGGCGAAGGCACGCCGAGGCGAGGATGAGAGATCGGCCTGACGCAGCCACGTGGAGAAGTCGTCCCACCTCTCGTAGGCATCCGCGGGCGCCGGGCCGAATCGGCCACCACTCACCTCGGCGACGTCGATCGCTTCGGCGGCATCGGTTTCGTCGGTGAGCAGACTGAGCCGCCCGCTCACGTTGGCGATGAACATCGAGTTCACCAGAACTCCGGAAGGTAGACCTCGGGAATGACGTCGGGCAGGTACTCCCCGGCCGTCGCCCTGCCGTGGATCTCCTCGAACGTCAGCCCCGACCTCCGCGCAGCCGACACCTGAGCCGGATCGAAGTGGACGCCGATCGGGTTCGCATCGAACTCCGCCGAGGCCCACATGAACTCCTTGGACTTCGCCCAATCCCCGAACACGTCGACCTGGATCTCCACACCGTTGCCCTCGGGATCCTGGTAGTACATCGACATCGTCATGCCGTGGTCGAGATTGAGGAACGGGTGGATGCCTTCTGCAGCGAGTCGCTCGTAGTTGTCGATCCACTGCGAGAAGCTGCGGTACTCGAAGGCCGTGTGATGCAGTCCTATCGTGTGGCCCTTATCATCCGGCTCCTTGAGATCGGGCAGGGCGAGAAGGGCGATGCGGTGATTCGCCTCGTCGTTGGTCAGCCATGCCGCGCCGGGGCCGTGATAGACCGGCTCGAGACCGG
This sequence comes from Orlajensenia flava, assembly GCF_004801905.1. Taxonomy (GTDB): domain Bacteria; phylum Actinomycetota; class Actinomycetes; order Actinomycetales; family Microbacteriaceae; genus Orlajensenia; species Orlajensenia flava. The sequence goes on from NZ_SSSN01000009.1 coordinate 152,385, forward strand.
CGACGTTCTCGTAGAACGAGACCATCTCGTCGAGCTTCCGCGTGGCCAGAGTCGTGTGATGGAATTTCGGTCGGGTTATCGGACGCGGCCGGCGGCGACGACTCTCGGTCATGTGCACTCCCTTGTTGCATTTCGGCAAAGGTAACAAGCCACCCGATTTCTGTCTACATTTTTCGCGCAATCTGCATGCAGAAAAGCTACTGTGGGCGCAGCCCCGATGATCGTGGCGACAGGGAGGACGGATGGAGACCATGCCCAGGCTGGCTGCTCTTCTGATGGTGGTACCGACGGCGATCTGGGCAGGCGCGATTTTCTTCTACGCTGTCGAGCGCGTCAACCTGTGGGCTCGCATGCCCCTCGATCAGTACGTCGTGGATTTCCGCCGATCGCTCTATCGCTCCGACCCGCTGCAGCCGATCCTCGGAATTCTGGCAGTGATCGGATGCGTGGTGTTCGCGTTGACCACCGGTGGTGCCGCCTCCGCATGGGCGTGGAGCGGCGCCCTGCTGATCGTCGCCGTCATCGTGTTCTCGATCGCGCTTCCTGAGCGGATCAACTCCCAGTTCCGTCGGCGGCCCGAAGGAGAGGTGCCGCCGAACGCGGCGGAACTGCGTAGGCGCTGGCGCCTCTTCCACTTCATCCGGACCGTGCCGGCGATTGCGGCGCTGCTCTGCGTGGTACTCGCAACGACCTTCGCGTGAAAAACGCACTTCCTGGGAATCGGCCGGTACATGGTTCGGTGGTGAGCGCGGAGGGGCTCCTCGTGGCCTCACGCGATTGCCGCTCGCGACGACGGCCCCCGACGATCTCGGCATCCGTCGTTCCGCCGCTCGACGGCATCTCGAGGTCTAGCCCGGCGGCCAGACCGGCGACGCGGTCGTTCACTGCTCCGCCGTCCGAGACGACGAGCCCCTCGAACCCCAACTCGTCTCGCAAGAGGCGCGAGAGGAGCCACGGATCCTCCGAGGCGTGGACGCCGCTGATGCGGTTGGACGAGCACATCACCGTCCACGGCTGCGCCCCCGGACCACGCGGAAATCCCCGCAAGTAGATCTCCCGCAGCGGCCTCGGGTCGATGCCGGAGGAGACCCGGCCTTCTGATCGATGGTGAGGCCCTTCATGGCATCGCCGATGCTCGTCCGGGTGTCGGGAGTCTCGGTCATGCCGGTGCTCCCTCGGTCGTCTCTTCCATCTCTAGCCGGAATGGCGGCTTTCCGTCGTCCCTTCATCAGTAGATCGAAGCCATGCGGTGCATCCGCCTGGGAATCGGTTGGCGGGCGCACGCGAGCACCGTGGTGGGTCACGACGGTTCGGCCCGCATCCACGACGTGGCGGCCCCGCGTCGCTGCTGCGCGCACGCGCTGGCATCCGCCCAAGCAGCGCTCCGTCCCCTCCGATCAGCGCACGCCCCTCATGAGACGCAGCACCGGCTTCGCGATCACCAGCAGCAGCACGCCCACGGCGATCGCGATGGCGCCGAGAATTCCGAAGTACGGCACCTCGTTCTTCGTGTCGTAGAGGGTCGCGAGCTGGCCCGACAGCGCGGTTCCGAGTGCGACCGAGAGGAAGAACAGCGCGACCATCTGCGTCGTGAACGCCGAAGGCGCCAACTTGGTGGCGACCGAGAGGCCGACGGGTGAGAGCAGGAGTTCCGCGATCGTGAACACCAGGATGATTCCGGCGATGGCCAGCAGGGGGGTCGAGTTCGGCCCTCCTCCGGCGAACGGAAGGAACAACAGGAAGGCCACGCCCATGATCGCGGTGCCGAGTCCGAACTTCACCGGGGTGGATGGCTGCCGGTCGCCGAGCTTGGTCCAGATCGCCGCGAACACGCCCGACAGGATGATGATGAAGATCGGGTTTATCGACTGCACCCACGAGACCGGCATCTCCCACCCGAACAGGTTGCGGTCCAGCTTCTTGTCGGAGTAGATCGTGAGCACGGTGAACTGCTGCTGGTACAGCGACCAGAACGCCACGCTCGCGATGAACAGCGGGATGAACGCGAATACGCGGCTGCGTTCGGTCGCATCGATGCGGTGGCTCGACAGGATCACGACGAAGTACGCGACGGCCGCCACGATGATCAGTCCGATCACGATCAGCGCGAGGTTCTTCGCCGTGACCAAGCCGGTGAAGACGCACACGAGGATGACCAGCACGGCGGCGATCGCGATGCCGATCACGAGGGGCAACCGGTTGCGCGGGAGGGGATTCGCGACGCGGTGCGCGATCTTCGGAAGGTTCTTGCGCCCGATCGCGTACTGAACGAGACCAGCCGCCATGCCGACCGCGGCCAGCCCGAATCCCCAGTGGAAGCCGAGCGTGGTCTGCAGCAGACCGGTCAGGATCGGCCCGAAGAAGGCGCCCAGGTTGATGCCGAGGTAGAACAACGAGAATCCGGCATCCCGTCTCGGGTCGTCCGCGTGATACAGCGTGCCGACCACACTCGTCGCGTTCGCCTTCAGACCGCCCGAACCGATCGCGATGAGGATCAGACCGACGATGACGCCCGCGAACCCCGGCAGTAGGGCCAGCGAGATGTGCCCGAACATGATGACGACGGCGCTGATGAACAGCACCCGCTCGGGGCCGAGCAACCGGTCGGCCACCCAGGCGCCGAGGATGGTCGAGAGGTAGACACCGCCGCCGTATGCGCCGACGATGGCGGCAGCGGTGGCCTGCGGCACGCCGAGTCCGCCGCGGGACGCCGAGTAGTACAGGTAGATCAGCAGGATGCCCTGCATGCCGTAGAAGCTGAACCGCTCCCACATCTCGACGCCGAACACCGTGGCCAGCGGTCGGGGCTGGCCGAAGAAGCCGCGATCGAGCGTGCGGTCCACCGGTTCTTCGTCGACGGCGGGGGTTTCTGTGCTCATTCCCCCAGTGTGGCACCGGGTCTCGCGATCGTCCCGGAAAACTTCGGCGGGCGGATGGGGGCACCACCCCACGGCGGACCTTCGCAACCCCGGGGCGTGTTCGGCGGGGCGGGAGCAGACTGGACGTGGACGTTTCCACGACGGAGGTTTCATGAGCAAGGTCTGGTTCATCACGGGTGCATCCAAGGGCTTCGGCCGGGAGTGGGCGGAGGCGGCGCTCGAGCGCGGCGACCGGGTGGCCGCGACGGCGCGCGACGTGTCGGCGCTGGATGCGCTGGTCGAGAAGTACGGCGACGCCATCCTTCCCCTGCAGCTCGACGTGGACGATCGCGCCGCCGACTTCGCCGCTGTGCAGCAGGCGGCCGAGCACTTCGGAGCGCTCGACGTGGTGATCAACAACGCCGGCTACGGACACTTCGGCATGATCGAGGAGCTCACCGAGCAAGAGGCGCGCGCCCAGCTCGAGACGAACGTCTTCGGAGCGCTGTGGGTGACACAGGCCGCGCTGCCGATCCTGCGCGAACAGGGATCGGGCCACATCATTCAGATCTCGAGCATCGGCGGCATCAGCGCGTTCCCCGGCATCGGCGCCTACCACGCGTCGAAGTGGGCGCTCGAGGGATTCAGCCAGGCGCTCGCACAGGAGGTGGCCGGCTTCGGCATCCACGTGACTCTCGTGGAGCCCGGAGGCTACTCGACCGACTGGGCGGGCCCGTCCGCCAAGCGCTCCGACGAGAACGACGCCTATTCCGCCGCCCACGAGGCGAGTCGCAACCGTCCGACGGCGACCGCCCGCCGCGGCGACCCGACCGCCACGCGCGGCGCCATGCTCACGGTCGTGGATGCCGAGAATCCCCCGCTGCGCATCTTCTTCGGCACCTCGCCGCTCGAGACCGCGACCAAGGACTACGAGGCGCGCCTCGCCCTCTGGAACGAGTGGCAGCCGGTGTCGATCGCGGCGTTCGGCGACCCCGAGAGCTGAGCAGGTCGACGCTGCATTCGTGCGTAGATTCCCTCCGCCACGCAACGGACACGCCTAGACTGCGGGCATGGACAACATCGACCGCAGCATCCTCGACCGGTTGCGGCAGAACGCTCGCGCCGGCTACGGCGACATCGGCTCGGTCGTCGGGCTGTCCGCCTCCGCGGTGAAAAGACGGGTCGACCGGCTCGTCTCCGACGGGGTCATCCGGGGTTTCACCATCCATGTCGACCCCAACATCGACGGCGCGACCACGGAGGCCTGGGTCGAGATCTTCTGTCGCGGAACCGTCTCGCCCGACGAACTGCAGCGCATCCTCTCGGGCGTCCCCGAGGTCGTCTACGCCGGCACTGTGACGGGCAGCGCGGATGCCGTCGTGCAGATGCGCTCGCGTGACATCGCGAGCCTCGAGGCCGCACTCGAGAAGGTGCGCCTCGCGCCCAACGTCGACCACACGCGCAGCGCCATCGTGCTCACCCGCCTTGTGCAGCGCTCCCCCGACGAGTGATGCGCGTGCGATGCGCACATTTTTCCGCTTCTGTCGGCCATGTGAAGGCGGCGCGATCGGCCTCTTCGCGTGATTCCGGGCCAGGCGGCGTAGGCGCCTTCACGCGGACGTCGGCTCGCCTTCATATGGCAGGGCGGGGCGCATGAAGAGGTTCTCGATCGACCCGCACGCGGGCGAGCCGCCGTTCGAGCAGCTGCGCCGCCAGGTGATCGACGGTGTGAGGTCCGGTGAACTGGTCGCCGGAGAGCGGATGCCCACCGTCCGCGGGCTCGCGACCGACCTCGGGCTGGCCGCGAACACCGTGGCCAAGGCCTATCGAGCGCTCGAGGCCGACGGGGTGATCGTGACCGGCGGACGGGCAGGATCGGTGATCGCCGCCACGGGCGATGTGACGCACCGGCAGGCGCAGGCCGCGGCGCTCGCGTTCGCCACCCGCATCCGGGAGTTGGGGATCGACGACGACGAGGCCGCGGCGCTCGTCGCTGCGGCCCTTCGGGCGCGCTGAGCGAGCAGCACGCGACGAATGCGCGGGTTTCGATACGCGGAGCCGCTGCGCGTCTGCGCTATTCAACCAGCGGTGCTGATCGAGTGGCTCGCTGGTCGAAGCTATGGATTCAGGCAATAGTGCGCCAATCAGGCTTGAATCGCCGAAAGCAGCCTGACCAGCCGTCTATTGCCTGAATGCACGGCTTCGGATGCGTGCGGCGCCGGACCGCGGAGAAGCGGCTACTCGACGAGCGCCGGCAGGGGCTCCTTGGGCAGACGTCGCACCTTCGCCCGGCGCTTGCGTCGCTCGGGGATCATGGAGCGCATCTCCTCGAGCTTTCCGAAGCACAGCAGGCGATCGCCGGCCTCGAGCACCACGCTCCCGCGCGGGTTCGGCACCACGGATGTGCCGCGGTGCAGCGTCAGCACGCTGATGTCGCGTTCGGCGAGCCCGGACTCGCGGAGGGCCGTCCCGACCAGGTCCGCGCCGCCGTGGACCATGAGCTCGGCCACCCCGTAACCCGTCGAGACGGTGAGCCGCTGACGCACGTCGATCTCGGGGAAGGCGACCTGGTTGGCGATGTAGTCGATGATGGCGCCGGCAACGTCGAGGTTGGTCGCCGTCTCGATGCCCTGCAGGCCGGGCGAGGAGTTGACCTCCATCACGAGGGGGCCGTCGTTGCCTTCGAGCATGTCGACGCCGGCGACCTTGAGCCCCATGATCTGCGCCGAGCGCACGGCCGCCTGCTCGTACTCCGGCGGCAGGTCGATCGCCTCGACGCTGCCTCCCCGGTGCACGTTCGAACGGAACTCGTCCCCGTTCGCCGTGCGACGCATCGCCGCCACGACACGATCGCCGACGACGAGCGCGCGCACATCCTTGCCCCGGCTCTCGGCGACGAAGCGCTGGATGAGCACGTTCTGCTTGGTCGAGTGCAGGGTCTCGATGATGGCCTCGGCCACCTTCACCTGGGGAGCCAGGATGACGCCGATGCCCTGCGTGCCCTCGAGCAGCTTGATGACCACGGGTGCCCCGCCGACCTGCTCGATGGCCGGCCGGACATCCGCCCGGTTGCGAACGAATGCCGTCGCAGGCATGCCGATGTTGTGACGCGAGAGGATCTGGCTGGCGCGCAGCTTGTCGCGAGCGTTGGTGATGCCGTTCGCGGTGTTGGGCGTGTAGACGTCCATCTGCTCGAACTGGCGCACGACCGCGGTGCCGAAGTAGGTGATGGAGCTGCCGATGCGCGGCAGGATGGCGTCGTAGTCGCTGAGCGGACGGCCGCGGTACTGCAGGTCGGGCTCGGTGCCGGACAGGTCGATCGCGAACCGCAGTGTGTTGAGCACCTTCACACGGTGGCCGCGCTGCAACGCCGCCGCCCGGAGACGCTGGGTGGAATACGCCTGCGGGGCGCGCGAGAGTATCGCGAGTTTCATCGGGTGCCCCTGACAAGATGGACGGGTGAACGAACCTTCCCATTCAAGCACCATCGCCGGGTGGCGCGAGTGGGTCGGCCTGCCCGAGCTCGGAGTGCCCTGGATCAAGGCGAAACTCGACACCGGAGCGCAGACGAGCTCGCTGCACGCCTTCGACATCGAGGAGATCCGAGCGGATGGCGGGGACCGCGTTCGGTTCGGCGTGCAGCCGTGGCAGCACAACGACGCGGATGCAGTGGTGGTGGAGTTGCCGGTGCTCGACCGGCGCTCGGTGCGGAGCTCATCCGGGCACACCGAGGAACGCATCGTCGTGCTGCTCGACGTCGCGCTGCTCGGCCGAACGCTCGCGGTGGAGGTCACGCTGACCAACCGCGACTCGATGGGATTCCGCATGCTCATCGGACGCGAGGCGCTGCAGCAGGGGTTCCTGGTGGATTCGGCGCGCTCTTTCGTCGGCGGGCGCGCCCCCCGTGCGGTGCGCCAGCAGAACCGGGACGTCGCACCGGCCGTGTAGCACGAGCGGCGGTGTTGGTCGAGTAGCGCAGACGCGCAGCGGCTTCGCGTATCGAGACTCTCGCACGTGCGACCAGCGGATCTCGATACGCGGGCTCCTTGGTCGCGCTGCTCGACCAGCGACGATCAGATCACGTCGTCGCTCAGCGTCGTCGGGTTACCGAAGCGATGGTTGGTGATGGAGATCGCCTGCTCGTGCACGAACGGCAGCAACTCGACGCGACCGGATGCCGTCACCTCGTGCGCGTAGACGGCCAGGTCGGGCGAGCCGCCGGTGGCCTCGGCCACGGCGCGCATGCTGCCCCCGATGAGACGGATGCGGGACGGGCGGGCGGCATCCGCCTCGGCCGATCCCTTCCTGCCGTCGAACAGCGAGCCGACTCGCTTCAGCCACGCCGCGTCCGACTCGACCGTGACGCGGACATCGCGGTCGGCGAGCAGCCGCTTGACCGCGGAGGGAAGCGCGGACGAGGTCGACACCGAGAAGGCCGACGACGACAGCGTTGCGGCCGCGATGACCCGCAACGCGTCGACGAGGGACGCGTCATCCGACACCCGAACACCCACGGGGACCGACAGGTAACGGAACAGGTTGCGCTCGACGCCCACGTTCGAGACGTCCTTCACGGCGCCGTACTCCTCGCGCCAGGCCAACGCGTCGGAGAGCGCGCCTCGCCGCAGCAGGTCGAACTCGTCGTAGGAGAGCGAGGGTTGCGACGCCTCGATGATGTCGGTGACGCGGCGCTCGAGGCCCCGCAGGTGCAGGGTCTTGGACGGGCTGCCGGCATCCGCCTTCCAGTCGCCGAGGCCGAACAGGTAGTTGGGGCCGCCGGCCTTGGAGCCGGGGCCGACGGACGAGCGCTTCCACCCGCCGAACGGCTGACGGCGCACGATGGCACCCGTGATTGCGCGATTGACGTAGAGGTTGCCCGCCTCGACGGTGGCGAGCCACAGCTCGAGCTCCACCGGGTCGAGCGAGTGCAGGCCCGAGGTGAGCCCGTAGTCCACGGCGTTCTGGAACCGGATGGCCTCCTCGAGCGTGCGGGCGCGCATGACGCTCAGCACGGGGCCGAAGAACTCGGTGAGGTGCGCGTACGAGCCGGGAGCCACCCCGTCGCGGATGCCCGGTGACCACAACCGCCCGCTGCCGTCGAGCTGCCTCGGCTTGACCAGCCAGCTCTCACCGATGCCGAGCTGGGTGAGACCGGCGCGCAGCTTTCCCGCGACCGGTTCGATGACCGGCCCCATCTGCGCCGCCGGGTCGTCGGGATACCCCACCCGCAGCGATGACGTGGCGTCGACCAGCTGGTTGATGAAGCGCTTCGACCGCCCGACCGAACCGACCAGGATCACCAGGCTCGCTGCCGAGCACTTCTGGCCGGCGTGACCGAAAGCGCTCTTGACGACGTCGGACGCCGCCAGATCGAGGTCGGCCGACGGAGTGACGATGATGGCGTTCTTGCCGCTCGTCTCGGCCAGGAGCGGCAGGTCGGGGCGGAACGAGCGGAACAGCTTGGCGGTGTCGTAGGCGCCGGTGAGAATGACGCGGTCGACGGACGGATGCGCGATCAGCCGCTCGCCGAGCGCACCCTCCTCGATGTCGACGAGGGCGAGCAGGTCGCGCGGGATCCCGGCCTCCCAGAGCGCCTCGACCATCACGGCGCCGCAGCGCTTCGCCTGGGGCGCTGGCTTGATGATGACGCCCGACCCGGCGGCGAGCGCCGCGAGGACTCCCCCGGCCGGGATGGCGACGGGGAAGTTCCACGGCGGCGTCACGACGGTCAGCTGCGACGGAACGAAGAACGCGCCCTGCACGTGGTCGAGTTCGCGGGCGCGCTCGGCGTAGTAATGGGCGAAGTCGATCGCCTCGCTGATCTCGGGGTCGGCCTCGGCGATGGTCTTGCCGGTCTCGGATGCGCTCACCTCGATGAGGCGATCGCGGTTCGCGGCGAGCGCGAGCCCCGCGCGGTGCAGGATGGCCGCCCGCTCTCCACCCGTCCGCTCACCCCAACGTCGTCCGGCGGCTGACACGGTGCGCACGAGGGTGTCGAGGTCGGCGGCGTCCGTCAACGCGGCGGAACGGATGGCGTTCACGCCGAGCTGCGAGGCCGCTACCCGCTCGAGAACGCGACGACCCCAGGCGCGGTTGGCGGGCAGTGCGGGGTCGGTGTCCGGCTCGTTGCTGAAGAAGTCCGTGGACCCTCCGCTGCCGCGGGTGAGCCCGAGCACGGCGGCGGTCAGCAGCGGCTGGGTCTCGCCGAGGGCGTCGTCACCGTGGGCGGTGGGCTCCAGCTGGGCCGTGCGGGTGCGGTCCTGGGTGCGCGTCGGGCCGGGGACGCTCTCGTCCAGCGCCGCCAATGAGGCGAGGAAACGATCCCGCTCGCGTCGCAGCAGGACGCGGTCGCTGGTCAGCTCGAACACCGCGGACATGAAGTTCTCGGTGCTCGCATTCTCCTCGAGGCGCCGGATGAGGTAGGCGATCGCGACGTCGAACTCCGCTGGGTCCACGACCGGCGTGTACAGCAGCAGTCGACCGACCGTGGCGCTGACCGCCTCGGCCTGCCCCGTCGCCATGCCGAGCAGCATCTCGAACTCGACGGCATCCGTTACCCCGCGTTGCCGGGCGAGCAGCCACGCCCAGGCGACGTCGAAGAGGTTGTGGCCGGCCACCCCGAGGTGCACGGCATCCGTGTTCTCGAGAGTCAGCGCCCAACTCAGGACGCGCTTGTAGTTGGTGTCGCTGTCCTGCTTGCTCGAGTAGGTGGCGAGCGGCCAGTCGTGGATGGCGGCGTCGACCTGCTCCATCGCCAGGTTCGCGCCCTTCACCACCCGCACCTTGATCGGCGCCCCGCCTGCTGCGCGACGCTGGCGCGCCCACGCGGTGAGCTGCTGGAGCGCCCCGAGCGCGTCGGGGAGGTAGGCCTGCAGCACGATGCCCGCCTCGAGGTCCTTCAGCGAGGGCTGCTCGAGGATGCGCGTGAACACCGCGATGGTGAGATCGAGGTCGCGGTACTCCTCCATGTCGAGGTTGATGAACTTGGGGCTCGCGTTGCGCGCGGCGAGCTCGTACAACGGTGTGAGCCGCTCCACGACGGTGTCGACGGCCTCGTCGAACGACCACATCGAGAGCTGGCTGACGACGCTCGAGACCTTGATCGACACGTAGTCGACGTCATCGCGGGCCAGGAGTGCCCGGGTTCCCGCGAGTCGGCGCGCGGCCTCCTTCTCGCCGAGCACCGCCTCGCCGAGCAGGTTCAGGTTGAGCCGGTTGCCGCCCTCACGCAGCTTCTCGATCACCGGGCCGAGCTTGGCGGGCGTCGCGTCGACGACGAGGTGGCCCACCATGCTGCGCAGGACGCGGCGCGCGATCGGGATGACGACCCACGGGATGACCGGTCCGACCTGGCCGCCGAGCCAGACGGCGGCGCGCATGTACCAGGGGAGGAATCGCGGGGTGGCCGACGAGACCAGCTTGAGGTTCTCGCCCGCCACCATGAGGTCCTCCGGCCGCATCACGCCGTCGACGAAGCCGACCGTGAACTCGAGGCCATGGGGGTCCTTGAGGACACCGGCGAGACGCTCCGCCGCCGGATCGGCGGGGATGTCGGCGCTCACCGCCAGCCAGCGATCGACGAGAGCGACCACGTCGGTCGCGAGCGCGAGCGGAGCAGAGGTGTCGGTCACAGCGACGTCCTTATCTCGAGTGTGCCCCTCCAGTCTCCCCCCTCCGCGGGGCGCAAGCGGACGAATCGGGCGGGCATCCGCGGGCACGACCGTGCGGCATCCGCGGGCACGACCGTGCGGGCATCCGCGGGCATGACCGTGCGGGCATCCGCGGGCACGACCGTACGGGCATCCGCAGGCACGACCGTGCGGGCATCCGCGCGCACGACCGTGCGGCGCACCTTGTGTGCGCCGGCGCAGGGCGCACGGTGCGCCCGTGCACACAAGGTGCGCCAGAGCAGGGTGGGGGCGCGGACGGATGCGGCACGCTCACGGATGACGCTGGCGGGGTGGCCGAGGCGGGGATACGCTCCGAACATGACACGATCCATCGCCCGCGTGAGCGTCGTCGCCCTGCTCGCCACCGCAGCCCTCGCTCTCACGGCCTGCTCGGCGATCGACCCGCCCGGCACCGATCCCTCCGGCGTGTGGGGCGACTCCGCGCCCGGCGCCGCGCAGCCCTACCTCGAGCTGTCGGGTGACGGCAGGGTCACCGGCAGCGACGGCTGCAACCGGCTGCTGGGCGACTGGAAGGGCGACGGGAGGACCGTGACGTTCAACCGGCTCGCCTCCACCCGCATGGCCTGCGAGGATGTCGACACCTGGCTCTCGGGAGCGGCGTCCGGCCGCGTCAAGGACAGCACGCTCATCATCTACGACACGGATGGCAGCAGGATCGGCGAACTCAAGCGATCGAGCGACGTCCCCTCCGCGACGACGCAGGCGACGTCCTCGGCGCCCGTCGCGGGAGATGCGAATCCCGCACTGGCCGGCGCGTGGGGCGTCAGCGAGCAGGGCAAACCCCATCTCACGTTCACGGATGCTGGAACGGTCAGCGGGAGCGACGGATGCAACCTCATCGCCGGATCGTGGAAGCTTGCGGACGGCGTCGTGACCTTCGGCCAGCTCGTCTCGACGCTGATGGCCTGCGATCAGGTCGACACCTGGCTCGGCGGCGCGTCCACCGCCACCGTGAGCGGCGCCACGATGACCGTCTACGACAACACCGACGCGAAGATCGGCACGCTCGAACGAGCGAGCTGAGCGGGCGCGAGGCGGCGCCGCCGCGCCGGTAGGGTCGTCGGATGACCCACGCTGAACACGACGTCGTGATCGTCGGCGGAGGCCACAACGGTCTCGTCGCCGCCGCCTACCTCGCCTCCGCCGGCCGCAGCGTGCTGCTTCTCGAGCGCGACGATCACGTCGGCGGGGCCGCCGTGTCCGCCCCGGCCTTCGTCGGCGTCGACGCCCGCCTGTCCCGCTACTCCTACCTCGTCAGCCTGCTTCCGCAGCGCATCAGCGACGAGCTGGGCCTCGACATCCGTCTGGTGCGACGGCGATTCTCGTCGTACACGCCCGACCCCGCCGACACGTCGCGCGGCCTCCTCGTCGACAATGCGGATCCTGAGGCGACACGCGAATCGTTCGCCGCGATCGGCGCGGAGGCGGATGCGGCCAGCTGGACCGACTTCTACGCGACGACCGCCCGGATGGCGCGCGCGATCTTCCCGACGCTCACCGAGCCGCTGCCGACGCGCGAGGAGGCACGCCGAATGGTGGGCGACGACGAGGCATGGACCGCATTCGTCGAACGCCCGCTGGGCCAGACGATCAAGGCGCGTTTCGACGACGACCTCGTGCGCGGCGTCGTGGCGACGGACGGCCTCATCGGCACCTTCGCCGCCCTCGACGACCCGACGTTGGACGCCAACCGCTGCTTCCTCTACCACGTGATCGGCGGGGGAACCGGGGACTGGGACGTTCCGATCGGCGGGATGGGCGCCGTCAGCGGAGAACTCGAGCGGGCAGCCCGGAAAGCGGGGGCTCGCATCGTGACGGGGGCTGATGTGCTCTCCGTGACGCCGGACGGAGAGGTACGGTACGTGCGCGACGGCGTCGAGCAGATCGCCCACGGCGCGTGGGTGCTCGCGAACGTGGCGCCGGTGGTGCTGGAGCGGATGCTGGATGCGGGTGCGGATGATCTCGATACGCGTGCTCGCTCCGCGCCCGCGCTACTCGATCAGCGGGACCGAACGGGTGCGGGCGATCACGATCGGCGTTGGTCGAGCAGGCCGCGAGTGCAGCGAGCAGCCGTATGGAGACCCGCCGACGCAGCCGAAGGTGCTCAGGTGAAGGTCAACCTCATGCTCACCCGGCTGCCCCGGCTGCGTGACACCTCGGTCTCCCCCGAGGCGGCCTTCGGCGGCACGTTCCACATCAACGAGCGCTACGGTCAGCTCGAGCGCGCGTACGAGCAGGCGGCGGGCGGTGAGATCCCGGATGTCATCCCGTGCGAGGTCTACTGCCACTCCCTCAGCGACCCGAGCATCCTCTCGCCCGAGCTCGCCGCATCCGGAGCGCAGACCCTCACCGTGTTCGCCCTGCACGTTCCCGACCGGCTGATGGACACCGGTGACGAGGACGACCTGCGAGCACGGCTGCAGGCCGCGGTACTGGCCTCGCTCGACTCGGTGCTCGCCGAGCCGATCGCCGACGTCGTCATGCTCGACGCGAACGGCGAGCCGTGCATCGAGACCAAGACGACGCGCGACATCGAGCGAGCCATCGGCATGCCGGGAGGCAGCATCTTCCACGGCCCGTTGTCCTGGCCGTTCCTCGAGGACGACGAGCCGAGCGACACTCCGGCCGACCGGTGGGGCGTGGCGACCGCGCATCCGCGGATCCTGATCTGCGGGTCCGGCGCCCGCCGAGGCGGCGCGGTCAGCGGTATCGGCGGGCACAACGCCGCGATGGCCGTGCTGGAGAGCGACTGAGCCGCCGCGACTCGGCTCCCGTGCCGACGGGCGAGCCGGGTCGCCCGGGCGACCGCGTCGCGTCATGATGAGAACCTGACAACGGGAAGGCCATCCGATGACCGACGACACCATCACGACCCTCGACTCGGGCGTGCGCCCGCGCCGTCACCCTGTTCGCACGACGCTCATCTGGATCGTCGCGGTGCTGCTCGTGATCGTCGTCGGATTCCTGACCTGGACGCAGATCGTCATGCTCGGCGAACGCCCGGCGGCGCTCAAGGCGTGGCGGAATGACGCGATCGCCATCCGTTCGACCGATCACAGCATCGTGATGACGCCGACGGATGGGGGTGACGGCAGCGGCCTGGTGTTCATCCCCGGCGCCAAGGTCGACCCCTACGCCTACCTCTACAAGCTCTCGGGCATCGCGGCTGGCGGCACGACGGTTGTCATCACCAAGCCCACCCTCAACCTCGCGTTCTTCGACACCCGGCCGTTGTCGACCTGGACCGCCGACGCCCCCGACGTGACCGACTGGTCCGTCGGCGGCCACTCGCTCGGCGGGGTGCGGGCGTGCATGCTCGCCGACGATCCGGCCGTGCGCGGCATCGTGCTGTTCGGCAGCTACTGCGCCAACGACCTGTCGAAGACCCGGCTCGGGGCGCTGAGCATCGGCGGGACCCACGACGGACTCTCCACGCCGGCGAAGATCAAAGATGCTGCGCCGCTGCTTCCGTCGAACGCCGTGTTCGTGGAGATCGCGGGGGCGAACCACGCGGCGTTCGGCGACTACGGCGTGCAGCCCGGTGACGGCGAGGCCACCATCACGTCACGGCAGATGCGCGCCGACATCACGAAGGCCTGGTCGGCCTTCACGGGGGCCGATCGCGGCTGACTCAGCCCCGCGCACGCCTCAGAAGACGAACAGCTGGCCCAGGACGATGGCCAGGATCACGAGCACCGCGACGGCACCGGCGAGGATGGAGAGCGCACGCCCCGAGAGCCGCGCGACACCGAAGCCGACGATGAACGGCAGCGCCAGCAGCAGGAGGGTGACGATCCACCAGAACGCCTGGTAGCCGCCGGTGGTGGCATCCGAGAGCCGCCCCGCGAACAGCTGCTTGGTGTCAGGGTGGGTCGCGAAGGCGAACGACGCCGACAGCGGCAGCGCGACGAACACCAGCACGACGAGCCCGGACAGCCAGCCCCAGGCGGTGGAGCGGTCGTCGGCGAGCAGGACGCCGTGGGTCTCGTGGTGGGTCTCGGTCGCGGCGCGGGACTTGTTGCTCATGGGCACACACTCTATGGCACGTCGGAAGCATGGCTGCGCACCGGCCTCGGGCCTAGTGTGGGAGGCAGACGACTCACACGGAGGTGACCATGTCAGCGCGACCGACGGGCCGACTCGTTCGGCGAGAAGACGGCCTGTACCTGCAGCTCGACCGCCTGTTCTCGGCAACGATCGACGACGTCTGGCGCAGCCTCACCAACCCCGAGGCGATGAGCCACTGGATCGGCACTTACACGGGCAACCCGCGCACCGGTGCGGTCAAGGCGAAGCTTTCGCAGTCGCCGCACGCGGACTGGGAGTACGCGACGGTGATGGAGTGGGATCCACCGCATCGGCTCCAGTTCGACCTCGGCGACGGGGAGTTCCAACGCCGAGTGTTCTGTCATCTCTCCGAGGGCGGAGGGCACACGACCCTCACGATGGGACAGCGCCTGCACTCCCCCGTCGAGGCCGGCGTGGTCGGACCCACCCTCGACTTCTACCTCGACCGCCTCACGGCCTACCGCCACCACGAGCCGCTGCCGTCCTACGACGCGTACTTCTCGCCGTACTCGTTGTTCTATCGAGAGCTGATGGTTCCGCCGAAAAGCGCTTGACGGCCCTAGGCTGACGCCGTGACCAACATCCGCCAGAGGGCCCAGCACTCGAAGCTCGTCGAGAGCGCGACGAGCGTGATGAGCGACCACCCCTTCCGTTGGGCCTTCATCGCCACTCTCGGCGTATTGGTCGCCTTGGGGCTGGCGTCGGCATTGGTCGGCCTCGGTTCCGTCATCTTCGCGGTGTTCGCCGCAATCTTCATCACGTTCGGACTCGACCCGCTCATCCGCTGGTTCCAGCGGCACGGCATGAAGCGCGGCTGGGCGCTCGTCACCGTCATCCTGCTGTTCGTGGTCGTCGTCGTCGTTCTGCTGTCGGTGCTGCTGCCGCTCGTCATCGGACAGGCCAGCCAGTTCATCCAGCAGGTTCCCTCGATGTATCAGAAGCTGCAGCAGCAGGACTGGTTCAAGGCGGCTCAATCCGGATCGGGCGGCCTCCTCGGAACGCTCTACGAGTGGGTCGTCACGACCATCTCGGATCCCTCGTTCTGGACAACGGTCGGCGGAGGAGCCGTGAAGGTCGGCGTTGCCATCATCAGCGGCATCTCGAGCGGAATGTTCATCTTCATCCTCACGATCTATTTCATCGCGACCCTCGACTCGTCCAAGGCGGCCGTCTACTCGCTCGTCTCGGCGTCTCACCGCGAGTCGGTCACGGGCTACGCCGACCGCATCATGCAGAACATCGGCCGCTACTTGAGCGGCATGGTCGTGCTGGCATTCATCAACGCCGTGTTCAGCTTCATCGTGCTGCTGATCGCGCAGGTTCCATTCGCCCTCGTCATCGCGGTGGCCGCGTTCTTCATCACCCTCATCCCGCTCATCGGAACGGTGCTCAC
Organism: Orlajensenia flava; assembly: GCF_004801905.1. Lineage (GTDB taxonomy): Bacteria > Actinomycetota > Actinomycetes > Actinomycetales > Microbacteriaceae > Orlajensenia > Orlajensenia flava. Next base: position 168,395 of record NZ_SSSN01000009.1, read on the forward strand.
GACCGCCGTCATGTCCGTGCTCGCGCTCCTGGTCTCGCCGTGGTCGGGCCTCTTCGTGCTCGTCGCGATGCTGGTCTACATGCAGGTCGAGGCCTACATCTTCACGCCGAAGGTGATGAGCAAGGCCGTTCAGGTGCCGGGCTCCATCGTGCTGATCGCCGCCCTGGCCGGCGGAACGCTCGGGGGGCTCCCCGGCGCCCTCGTGGCCATCCCGGTGGCGGCCGGCATCCTGCTGATCATCAAGGAAGTGGTCGTGCCTCGGAAGGCCGCCTCCTAACGACCCTCGCCATCGCCGGGGTCACTCCCAGACGGATGGCGCCTCGGCCCGCGTCGCCGGAAGGGCGACTCCCGCCCCCCAGTCGAGCAGCCGCTGCGGCACGACCACGTCGGAGGGCACCTCGCCGAGCATGGTGATGAGCTCGGAGACGGGAACGGTGCCGCCGCTGCGACGCAGGAAGCGCGCGCGGATGTACGCCTTCGCGTAGATCTCGGCTCCGCCATCCGCGCCTGGTCGGGTGAAGCGCTGCTCCATGTAGACGGCCTTGTCGTCGAAGCCGAGCAGTCGCGACTCGATGCTGAAGCGCTGCCACAGCGTGAGCGACTTGCGGAAGCTGATGGTCTCGGAGACCACCACCGGGTACCACTCGTTGTCCTGCATGATCTTCCACGCGCCCGTGCGCTTGAGCATGTCGAAGCGGGCGACGTCCATGATCGAGAGGTAGACGCCGTTGTTCATGTGCTTGAGGATGTCGAGGTCGGTCGGCAGTGTGATGAAGTTCGTGCGCGCCACGTCGTAGTGACCGAGCCGGCGGCCGAAGCGGGAGAGCCAGAAGTGGAGGACGGTCCGGAAGTACATGTGCACGATCGCACGCTACCCCCGCCGTCGACGGTCGTCATGTGCGCTGTGACGTGGCCACAGCTTCCGTCGCCCGGTGGCGGTCGACGTTGCCGGAACCCACAGGATGCCGACGACGAGTATCGACTACTCCGGAACCGCGCGCCGCTCGATGCCGTTGTAGACGCTCAGGGGGCGGATGAGGGCGTTGCTCGCGAGCTGTTCCATGATGTGCGCGGTCCACCCCGTGACGCGCGCGGCCACGAAGATGGGCGTGAACGTCTCGGTGTCGAAACCCATCACGTGGTAGGTCGGGCCGGCCGGGTAGTCGAGGTTGGGCTTGATGTTCTTCTGCTCGCCCATCGCCTTCTCCATGCGCTCGTACATCTCCAGGAGGTCGGGCCGGTCGTAGTGGTCGAGCATCCGTTCCATGGCGGCGCGCATGGTGGGCACGCGGGAATCGCCGTTCTTGTAGACCCGGTGGCCGAAGCCCATGATCTTGGCCTTGCGAGCGAGCGCGTCGTCGAGCCATTCCTCGACCTTGTCGGGCGTGCCGATCTGGCCGAAGGTCTCCATGACGGCCTCGTTCGCTCCGCCGTGCAGCGGTCCCTTGAGCGCACCGATCGCCCCGACGACGGAGGAGTGCAGGTCGCTCAGGGTCGATGCGATGACACGTGCGGTGAACGTCGAGGCGTTGAACGAGTGCTCGGCGTAGAGCACCATGCTCACCCGGAAAGCGTCGACCACCTCGGGGTTGGCCTCCTCGCCGAACGTCATGTAGAGGAAGTTCTGCGGATAGTCGAGGTCGTCGCGCGGCTCGATGAGCGGCAGGCCGTGGCGGCGGCGCTGGTCGTACGCCACGATCGCCGGGATCTGCGCGAACAGGTGCTTGGCCTTGCGCAGGTTCTGCTCGGGATCGTTGTCCTCGGCATCGGGGTCGTTCGCCCCGATGACGCTGACGGCCGTGCGGACGACATCCATGGGGTGGCTCGTCATCGGGAGGTCGTCGATGGCGCGGCGCACGTTCGGCGCGAGAGCCCGGGCGCTCCGTTCGGTCTCGACGAGGCCGTCGAGCTGCTCGGGCGTGGGGAGCTCGCCGTACCACAGGAGCCAGGCGACCTCCTCGACGCTCTTCGTGGCGGCGAGGTCCTGCACGGGGTATCCGCGGTAGAGCAGCGAGTTGCTCTCGGGATCCACCTTGGAGACGGCGGTGTAGTCGACGGGAACGCCCGCCAGGCCCTTGTAGATCTCGCGCTCTTCCATCCACGTCTCCTTCGTCTGCGATGCGGGTCTCACACTACCGACCGCGGTGGGCCATCCGCTCTGCGCAGCCGCCTCGTGGTGTGACAACTGCTCGCGCGGCCGCCCTGCGCCACTTCTGCGGGGTCCGCGCCCATCGACGTGGCGCGGAAGCCGGCCAAGTGGCGCGGGGGGCGGTGTTCCGGGGCGGGCTGGAGGGGAGGCACGCGTGGCGCTGGGGGCGCGGGGTGGGGTCAGCGGGCGACGGTGAAGTTGAAGATGGAGGTGTCGAAGTGGTTGTAGCCCTCGTAGTCGATGAGCTCGTACAGCTCGGAGCGGTGCTGCATCTCGCCGAGCTTGCCGGTGAACGACCCGGCATCCGTCAGCTCGTCGAGGCCGCGCATGGCCGCGCCCATCGCGAGCCGTAGCAGGGAGACCGGCCAGATGACGAGGTTCATGCCGACGTCGGCGAGCTGCTGCACGGTGAACAGGTCGCTCTTGCCGAACTCGGTCATGTTGGCGAGGAGCGGCACGTCGACGGCCCCGCGCACCGCCGCGAATTCGTCGAGGTCGGCCATCGCTTCGGGGAAGATGGCGTCGGCGCCGGCGTCGACGAGGGCCTTGGCACGGTCGATGGCTGCGTCGAGGCCGTCGACGGCGCGGATGTCGGTGCGCGCCATGATGAGGAAGTTGGGGTCGCGCCGCGCGTCAACGGCCGCACGGATGCGCTGGAGCGCGGTGCCCTGATCGACGACCTGCTTGCCGTCGAGGTGCCCGCAGCGCTTGGGGTTGACCTGGTCCTCGATGTGCAGGCCGGCGAGACCCGCGTCCTCCATCTCCTGCACAGAGCGCGCGACGTTCATCGGCTCGCCGAACCCGGTGTCGGCGTCGACGATGGCGGGCAACTCGGTCATGCGGGCGATCTGCTTGGCACGGCCGGCGACCTCGGTGAGCGTCGTGAGTCCGATGTCGGGCAGACCCAGGTCGGCCGAGAGCACGGCGCCGGAGATGTAGACCCCGTCGAAGCCCTTCTGCTCGATGAGCCGGGCACTCAGCGGATTGAACGCGCCGGGAAAGCGGAGCAGCTCACCGGATGCGAGAGCCGCGCGGAAATCGGCGCGCTTGTCGGCCGGGGTCTTCTGGGCGTAGAGCATGCATCCAGCCTAGAACCGCCGACCCATCGCATCCGTCGTCGGAATCGCTGCTGGCTCGGGTCGGCGCAGGAGAAGGCCTTATCGCTTCCAGAGGTAGGGGGTGGTCGAGGACACGGCGATCAGACCGGCCTGCTCCAGGATCGGGCGCGAGTACTCCGTCGAGTCGCTGTGGATCAGGGTCTTGCCCAACGCGATGGCCGCGCGCGCCCGGGCCGCCGTGAGGGCGCGATAGATTCCCCGGCCGCGCCACTCGCTGCGGGTGGCGCCGCCCCAGATGCCAGCGAAGTCGGTGTTCGCCACCGGCTCGAGGCGTCCGGCGGTCACGATCTCGCCGTTGGCCTCGGCGATCCACAACTGCATGCCGTCATCCAGCGAGAGCCGGTGGAGCAGGGCATCCGCCGGTGCATCCGAGACGGGGTCGCCGAACACCTCGTCCTGCATCGCTGCCATGGCGCGGACGTCGTGCTCCTCCGTCACGCGGCGCAGGCGGACGCCGGGGGGCAGGGCGACATCGACCGCGAGCGCCCGCGCCTCGCCGACCATGATCGACTCCCTCTCGTCGGGGACGAAACCGTTCTGCAGGAGGGCCTCGTGCAGTCCCGGCGCATGGTCGTGCCCTCGGGTCTTCCACTCCACCCGGGTGATCGCGGTATCCGTCGCGAAGTGCGCGAGACCATCGCGCACGAGCCGAGCGACATCGCCCGCGTCCACGTCGCCCAGCCCACGGTAGGTGATGAACCCGCGTCCGCCGCGAAAGGTGACGAGACGCAGCGGACCCAGCCGGGTGACGGCGATGGCGCTCGGCGTCTCGGCATCCGTGCGCAACTGCTCGTCGTACGCGGCCAGCAGCCGGGCGCGCGTCGCGGTGTCGTCACCAACCACGAGGCCGCCTCAGAAGATGCCGGTCGGGTTCTCCACGGAGGAGAGCACGCCGGGGGCCGCGGTGATGGTCAGGCCCACGAGCTCGTCGGAGCCCAGCTCCGGCAGGCGCTCGACGAGGGTCAGGAATCGCTCGATCTCGGACTCGTCGAGCACGAACTCGGCGAGCGAGCGGAACTTCGCCGCGTACTCGGCGCGACCGAACGGCCGGGCGCCGAGCGGATGCGCATCCGCCACCGCGATCTCCTCGCTGATGGTTCCGCCGTCGGCCAGCACGATCTCGACGCGGCCGCCGAACGCCTTCTCGGCCATGTCGAGGGAGTGGTAGCGGCGCGTCCACTCCTCGTCCTGGACGGTGGTGATCTTCTTCCACAGCTCGACGGTGTCGGGCCGGGCGGCGCGCTCGGGCCGGTACGAGTCGACGTGGTGCCAGCGACCGTCCTGCAGGGCGACGGCGAAGATGTACGGGATGGAGTGGTCGAGGGTCTCGCGCGACGCCGTCGGGTCGTACTTCTGCGGGTCGTTCGCGCCGGATCCGATCACGAAGTGGGTGTGGTGAGACGTGTGGAGCACGATGCGCTCGACGCGATCGGGGTCGTCGAGGATGAGCGGGTACTCGTCGTGGAGCTTGCGGGCGAGGTCGATCCAAGCCTGCGCTTGATACTCGGCGGAGTGCTCCTTGGTGTAGCTGTCGAGGATGGCGCGCTTGGCCTCGCCGGCGGACGGGAGCGAGACGTCGTACCGCGCATCCTTGCCGTCGAGCAGCCAGGCGATGACGCCGTCCTCGCCCTCGTAGATGGGAGAGGGGCTGGTCTCTCCGCGCATCGCCCGGTCGACGGCCTCGACCGCGATCTTGCCGGCGAAGGCGGGAGCGTGCGCCTTCCAGGTCGAGATCTCGCCCTTGCGCGACTGCCGCGTGGCCGTGGTGGTGTGCAACGCCTGCCCGATGGCCTGGTAGACGGTGGCCTGGTCGAGTCCCAGGAGAGTGCCGATTCCGGCGGCGGCGGATGGGCCGAGGTGGGCGACGTGGTCGATCTTGTGGGCGTGCAGGCTGATGGCCTTCGCGAGGTCGATCTGCACCTCGTAGCCGGTCGCGATGCCGCGCACGATATCCCGGCCGGTGAGCCCGCGGGCGTCGGCGAGGTGCTGCGCGACGGCGACGACCGGAGGGATGTTGTCGCCCGGGTGCGAGTACTCCGCCGCGAGGAAGGTGTCGTGGTAGTCGAGCTCGCGCACGGCCACCCCGTTCGCCCACGCCGCCCACTCGGGAGAGGTGCGGCGACCGCCATCCGCCCCGAAGACGGTGGCACCTTGGCCGGCGATAGAGACCGGATGCGCCAGCGCCTGCGACCGGGCCGACGTGACAGGCGGTCGCAGGAGGGACGCGGCGGCGACGGCGGCGTTGTCGATGACGCGGTTGATCACCATCTCGGTGACCTCGTCGCTCACCTCGACGTCGTCGACCGCCACACCGGCGAGCTTCCAGGCCAGCTGATCCTCGCGGGCCAGGTTCTCATCACTGCGGTGCACGCGTACGGAGAGTTCATCCACGCGTCAACGGTACCTGAGCCCTCCGCCCGCGGGCGGGAGCGGCTCGACCCGCTCGCGCCCGCATCCGTGCGCGCGGTCGTGGGCTGGGCACTCGTTGCTCATCGGTTGGGCACTCGTTGTCGCCCGAAGCGCCCGGCGCGCGCACCTACTGCCCAACGGTTGGTCGGACGGCCAGACGGGCCTCATCGGCTGGGCACTTGTTGTTGCCCGAAGCGCCCTGCGCGCGCATCTACTGCCCAACGTTGGTCGGCCGGACCGGCGAGGGGCGTTCGCGGGTCAGAACACCGAGTCCGGCAGCTCGTTGCCGAGGGCGAGCTCGGCGGCATCCGGAATGAGCGGCATCCACTGCGGGGCACGGTCCTTGTCGATGACCTGCGCGCGGATGCCCTCCCGCAGGTCGGGTTGCTCGATGAGCCACGCGGAGGTGCGGTACTCCAGCTCCAGCGCGGCCTCGAGGCTGCCGGATGCGCGAGCCGCCCGCACCCCGGCGAGCGTGACGGCGAGCGCGGTCGGCGACAGCGCGGCGAGTTCGTCCGCTGCGGCATGCGCCTGCTCGTCGTCGCGTCCGCGGAGGCGGTCGATGATCTCGGGCACGGTGTCGGCCGAGTAGCACGCGTCGATCCACGCTCGGTCGGCTGCCAGCCGCGACACCGGCGGCGTCTCGTCGAACAACAGCACCACCTCGGCGGCCGAGCCCGGGTCGGCCCGTTCGGCGAGCGCCTCGCGGAGGTGGGGCATCCGCTCGTCGTCGACGAGGTAGTCGGCGAATCCCGCCTCGATGGCGTCCGCGGCTGACATGGTCACCGCATTCAGCCCCAGATACTCACCGAGCCGGCCGGGCGCGCGGCCCAGCAGCCAGGTTCCGCCGACGTCGGGGGCGAATCCGATGCGGGTCTCGGGCATGGCCAGTCTCGAGCTGTCGGTGACCACACGGATGGACGCGTGCCCGGCGACGCCGATGCCGCCCCCCATCGTGATGCCGGTCATCAGCGCGACGACGGGCTTCGGGTAGCGGGCGATGAGCGCGTTGAGGCGGTACTCGTCGCGGAAGAACACGCGCGAATCGACGTTGCGGCCCGCGCTCGCGTTCTCCCACAGGGCACGGATGTCGCCGCCCGCACAGAACCCTCGGTCGCCCGCGCCGTCGAGGACGACGAGCGAGACCTCGCTGTGCGAGCGCCACTCCTGGAGGGTCTCCGTGATGAGCGTGATCATGCCGTAGGTCAGCGCGTTGATGGCGCGTGGTCGGTTGAGCGTGATGCGTCCGACGCCGTCGGCGACGTCAGTGAGGATCTCGGCATCGGTCATGCCTGCCACGCTAGCCGCTGCGCCGGGAGCGGTCGTGACGGCGGGATGGATGTGGTCGCGCTGCTCGGACGGACGCTCGCGCCCGCCGCGGCGGCAGCATCCGTCCGTCGGAGCAGCGCAATCCCACCACCGGGCGGACGGGCGCGTCTACGATTCAGGGATGGTGCCTGCATCGAACCTGCTCGCGTTCGCACTGGCGTCGGTCGTGCTCATCGCCATCCCCGGTCCCAGCGTGCTGTTCACGATCGGCCGCGCCCTCGCACTCGGACGTGTCGGCGGTCTGCTGAGCGTGCTGGGCAATGCCATCGGGATGCTGCCCCTCGTGGCTGCGGTGGCTCTTCGGACTCGGCGCGATCATCGCCGAATCGGTCGTCGTGTTCACCGTCGTCAAACTGGCCGGAGCCGCCTACCTCGTCTGTCTCGGGGTGCAGGCCATTCGCCATCGGGCGGATGCGGCCACGACCGCAACGACCGACGTCGCCCCGCGATCGCACCGGCGGCTGGTGGGCGAGGGCATCATCGTCGGCGCGACGAACCCCAAGACGATCGCCTTCTTCGTCGCGGTGCTGCCGCAGTTCGTCGACTACCGTGCGGGCGCGGTCGCCCTGCAACTGGCCGAACTCGGAGCGATCTTCGTCGTGCTGGCGCTGTGCTGCGACAGCATCTGGGCACTCGCGGCGGGCAGCGCGCGGGACTGGTTCGCCCGCTCACCCCGACGCATCTCGCGCCTCTCGGCCACGGGCGGCGTCATGATGATCGGCCTCGGCGGAGTCCTCGCGTTCAGCGGCAACAAGCACTGACCTGGGGCCGGATTGCGCTCACTGAGATCGTGCTGCTCAGACGGACGGATGCGCCCGCCGAGGCGTCAGCATCCGTCCGTCTGACCAGCACGAGCGGGACCGAGCGCGCATCGCGAGCGAGTGAACACGCCGCGGTCAACCGCCGGCAGGTCAGTCCGACGTGGCGGTGGGCACCAGGATGCCGCGCGCGATCGAGTGGAAGTGTGCGTTGAACCCCAGGACGGCGGGCGTCGCATCCGCCGGGATGTCGAGCGTCTCGACGTCGAGCGCGTTGACGACGATGAAGTAGCGGTGCACGCCGGTGCCGGGAGGCGGAGCGGCGCCGGCGAACGAGGTCAGTCGCATCTCGTTAGGGAGCGTCACAGCTCCGGCCGGCAGCGCCGTCGACCCGGGCGTACCGGCCCCGGTCGGCAGGGAGGTGACGGATGCGGGGATGTTGAACACCGCCCAGTGCCAGAAGCCGGACCCCGTCGGCGCATCCGGATCGTAGACGGAGACCGCGAAGCTCTTCGTCTCCGGTGGTGCGCCACTCCACGACAACTGGGGCGAGATGTCGCTGCCGCCCGAGTCGGCACCCCAGTACTGCTTGTCGAGCGGCTCGCCATCCGTCACGTCATCGCTTGTGACGGTGAGCGGCGGGATGTCTCGGAGGGTGGCGAGTTCTGCATACGGATCGTGATCGAACATGTTCTCAACGCAAGCACCCCGCCCGCGCCCGGACAACCCCCTTGCCCGGCCCGCCGCATCCGTTACGGGGTCTTGCTGCTGCGACGGACGGATGCGGGTGCCTCGGCGGCCGCAGCTGTCCGAACGAGCAGCGCGAGGAGGCACTGCGGCCGGGCACGTCGGCCGGGCACGGCGGCCGGGCACGGCATCAGGCGCCGTCGGCGAGAATGGACGGATGCCCGTGCCCAAGATCCTGCTGTACTACGCGTTCACACCGCTCGCCGACCCCGACGCCGTGCGACTGTGGCAGCGGGACCTCGGCGAGTCGCTCGGGTTGCGCGGACGCATCATCGTCTCGAAGGACGGCATCAACGCCACGGTCGGCGGCGAGCTTCGCGCGGTCAAGCGCTACCTGCGGAGGACGCGCGACTACCCGGCCTTCGCCCGCATCGACGTGAAGTGGAGTGAGGGGTCGGGCCTCGACGAGAGCGGACGGAGCATCGACTTCCCGAAGCTCAGCGTGAAGGTGCGCGACGAGATCGTGTCGTTCGGCGCGCCCGACGAACTGCGGGTCGACGCCGGCGGCGTGATCGGCGGCGGCACCCACCTGGCACCCGCCGAGCTCGACGCTCTCGTGGCCGAGCGCGGTGACGACGTGGTGTTCTTCGACGGGCGCAACGCGTTCGAGGCGCAGATCGGGCGGTTCCGCGACGCTGTCGTTCCCGATGTCGCCACCACACGCGACTTCGTGGCCGAACTCGACAGCGGCCGGTACGACCACCTCAAGGACAAGCCCGTCGTCACCTACTGCACGGGCGGCATCCGGTGCGAGGTGCTGTCGAGCCTGATGGTCAGCCGCGGCTTCGGCGAGGTGTACCAGCTCGAGGGCGGCATCGTCCGCTACGGCGAGGCGCGCGGCGACGACGGCCTGTGGGAGGGCTCGCTCTACGTGTTCGACCGGCGCGGTTCACTCGACTTCAGCGATCACGCCGCGGTCATCGGATCGTGCGCCGTGTGCGGCGAACCGTCGAAGCGGATGCAGAGCTGCGCCGAGCCGTCCTGCCGCGAACAACTGGTCGTCTGCGAGCGGCACGCGGGAGAAGCGTTCTGCCGGGAGCACCTCAGCGCGTGAGCGGTGCCGGTCGGTTCTTCCGCCTCGAGTAGGCGCGCGCGGAACGGCTCGAGAGCGCCAGCAGGATGAGGATGTCGATCGAGAGGGTGAGGAGTGTCGTCTTCACGGTGATCTGCTGGCCGCCGGAGAAGAAGTCGGTCGCGGCCACGATGATCCCCATCGTCGACACGAGGAGCACGAGGATGCGCGCCCAGTTGACGCCGCGGTAGACGAACAGCACGACGCTGAGTTGCACGAGCATGCCGAGCACGCCGAGCACCGCGATGATCCACAGCGACACGTTGGCCGAGGCGACGTCGACGTCGTCGGTGCCGATCGAATCGTTCACGGCCTTCTGCCAGTTGACGGCGAGGTCGACCAGCCAGACGCCCCCGGCCAGGACGCGAATGACCAGTAGCACGACGCCCATCGTGATGGTCGACGGACGGACGCGGACCACCTCGCCGCTCGCGCGATCGGCCAGGTCGAGTGGGTTCTCGTACGAGTTGCGCTTGGCGCCGGGGATCGCGGCATCCGCTCGAGCCGCGCGCTGCTCCGCGACGACCGCTCGATCGGCGCGGGCCGCGAGGAACTCGCGATCGGCGCGTCGATCGGATCGCACGTCGAGGATGGGCAGATCGCCGTCCGTGGTGATGGAGTCGCCGCCGCCGTTGCGTGAGTGATAGCCGGTCGAGAAGTCGCGGATGACGTCGACACGCGCAGATGGCACCGCCTCGCGCACGGTCGCGATGATGTGGTCGCGCTCGACATCCGTGTCCGCATCGATCTTGTGCGTGATCTGCATGGTGAAGAGCGAGAAGCCCACCGCGCGGTCGAACGTGCCGGCCGCCAGCCACTCGACGCGTCGGCCGCCGGGCAGCAGCCAGTCGTCGGGACACCGCCAGAAGCGCACGTGGTGTCGTTTGGCCGGGTTGCCCGCGACCTCCTGCTGGTAGGCGAAGTCCTGCTTGCGGCTGAACAGGAACAGCGGGCTGACGGGAGCCTCGTCGTAGCTGCGTCGGGAGAGGGTGGAGCCGATGATGCGCAGGCTCGACGCGACAGTGACGTCGTCGGCTCGCGTCCACCCGGCGGCCACCATGGCGGCGTTCACCTCCTCCTCGGAGCCGAGGAGGGCGAGATTGACCGGGTCACCCAGCAAGCCGTCACTCGTGCGGGCCCGCCCGATGAAGTAGTCGGGCACGTAGATGGTGGTGAGGATGCGGTGGACTCGAGGCAGCAGAAGGTAGGCCAGCAGCACCCAGAATGCGACGAAATAGACCACGGATGACCAGCGCCACTGGAAGCTCTCGTTGAACACGATGGTGGCGAGCCAGATGGCGGCCAGAGCGGCGAAGACGAAGAAGAATCCATCGAGGAAGGCCGTGAACGACCGACGCGGGCGCGTCACCGCGTCCGTCGTGCCCACCACCTGCGTCGCGGCCATGTCCACATGCTAACGCGGGCCGATCCCGCATCCCCGACCGCAGACGGGCGCCCGTAGGCTCGGGGAATGGCCTACGACGTCGATCGCATCCGTTCGCAGTTTCCCGCTCTCGCCGACGGGGTGGCCCACTTCGAGGGTCCGGGCGGCACGCAGACCCCCGCATCCGTCGGTGAAGCCATCGCACGCACGCTGAGTGCACCCCTGTCGAATCGCGGCGTCGTAGGTGCATCGGAACGCACCGCGGATGCCGTCGTCGCCGCGTTCCGTTCGGCGTTCGCCGACCTGCTCGGTGCGCAGTCACGTGGCATCGTCCTCGGCCGCAGTGCGACCCAGCTGGTCTATGACTTCGCCCACCACCTCGCGCGCGACTGGGCGCCCGGTGACGAGATCGTCGTGACGCGGCTCGACCACGACTCCAACATCCGGCCGTGGGTGCAGGCGGCTGAGCGGGCCGGGGCGACGGTGCGATGGGTCGACTTCGACGCGGCAACGGGAGAGTTGCTGACGGATGCCGTCGCGTCCGCACTCGGCGAGCGCACCCGGCTGGTGGCCGTCACGGCCGCCTCCAACCTCATCGGCACCATTCCCGATGTGCGAGCGATCGCCGACGCCGCCCATGCCCACGGCGCCCTCGTCTGGGTGGACGGCGTGCACTACGCCGCGCACGAGCTGCCCGACCTGGGCGAGTTCGGCGCCGACTTCCTGGTCTGTTCCCCCTACAAGTTCCTCGGCCCGCACTGCGGCGTGCTCGCGGCGGCCCCCGAGGTGCTCGAGAGCGTCCACCCCGACAAGCTGCTGCCGTCGACGAATGCCGTGCCCGAGCGCTTCGAGTTCGGCACGCTGCCGTACGAGATCATGGCGGGCGCGACGGAGGCCGTCGACGTGCTGGCCGGCCTCGACGACGCGGCGGACGGGACGCGTCGCGAGCGCCTGACCGCCTCGTTCCACGCGCTGCACGAGCATGAGGCCGAGCTGCTCGAGCTGCTCGAGCGCGGCATCCGCTCGCTCCCGGGCGCAACGGTCTTCTCACGTGCCGCTCGTCGCACTCCGACGCTGCTGGTCACGTTCGAGTCGGTTCCTGCGGCGGAGCTGTATCGATCGCTCGTCGAGCGCGCCATCCTGGCGCCGTCCGGCAACTTCTACGCGCTCGAGGCCAGCCGACTGCTCGGGCTGGGCGACACGGGTGGCCTGCGACTCGGGCTGGCTCCCTACACGACCTCCGAGGAGATCGACCGCGTGCTCGCGGCGCTGGCGGAGCTGCTCGCCGAGCGCTGAAGGTCTCGACCGCGGCTCAGCGATCCGCGCCGACGAGGGCGATGGCGTCGGTGATGTCGGCGAGGAAGCGCTCGACGACGACCGCGGCGTGCTCGTCGAGCGCGCCGGGCACGGCGATCATGCGCCCGTGCATGGTGCCGAGGGTCGCTCGCACCTCGGTGTCGGCGGCCGGCGTGGGAATGATCGCCACGCTGCGGCGATCGGACGGATGCGGCTCGCGGATGACGTGCCCCGAAGCACTCAGCCGGTCGAGCATCGCCGTGACCGACGACGACTTCATCGCGAGCTCGGATGCCAGGTCGGCCGCATTGATGCAGGTTCCCTGGCGCTGGCCCTTCAGCAGGTAGCGCAGGGCGTGCAGGTCGTTGTCGCCCATGCGCATGGAGTCCCTCGTGCGCTGGCGCATCCGCTGCTCGCTGGCGCGGTACTCGCGCAGGCCGCTGAGCACGGCGGTGGCCGCGTCGTCGTCGGCTCCGAACCAGAACCGATCAGGCATCGGCGTCACCCCGTCGTCGAGGGCCGCGCGCATGTCGTGCAGGAAGCGGACGACGATGGCGGCGTCGTTCCGATCGAGCTCCGCCGCCCGTCGCGCCACCCCGCTTCGGAGGTCGACGAGGTGCTCATGGATGCCGGGATCCTCCGGCTCCCGCGGGACGAGGATCATGGAGCGGCGGTCGTGGGGCGCCCGGCGCCTCCGGAGGTAGCCGGCACGCGAGAGCCGGTCGAGCATCACGGTGACCGAGGGCCGGGTGAGTCCGAGGTGTTCGGCGAGCTCGGCCGGCGTGACCTGGCGCCCCGCGCGATCCTGTTGGAGGAGGTAGCGCATCGCGGAGAGGTCGTTGTCACCCAGCCCGGTGGAGGTGCGCGCACGCTCGCGCATCGCCAACTCCGCATCGCGGTAACGGCGCAGCGCCTCCAACACCAGACGGGCCCGGGTCTGACGGTCCTGATACCAGTAGGAGGCGTCCTCCTGTGCTGTCATGAGGGTGCCTCGTCGCCGGACGGTCGGCTGGTCACACGGAGTATACGGCCGAGGTGCGCACGTACGGGGCCGACGCGGGGCGCGGGGCACGAGCCGCGGTCTCGCTCTTCGCGTGAGCGTGGGGTGCGTCGTCCGCGGGGACGTCCTTCGGCTCCTCTCCCAGCACCAGGCCCGCAGGGCGGCGGCTGCCGTCGATGAGCTCGGACACCCAGTGCCGGTTGAGGACGTGGTTTCCGTCGTCGTGGAAGGAGAAGCGGATAGGGATGCCCGTGTCGACCCAGACCGATTGCCGAAGGCCCGTGCTGGCGTCCGTCCACCCGAGGATGAACGACTCGCGGCGCCGCAGTTGCATGCCGATCACGGTCTGCAGGTGCGCCAGGACGCGATCGTCGAAGCGGTAATCCTCGGTGCCGTAGCTCATGACGCCCATCTGCAGTCCTTCCGTGAAACTGATACCTAGTTAGTCTAACTAGCTTTTTTGATGAATGCCAGCGTCCACCGTGCGGCTGCTGACCGCCCGCGCGACCGAGCGCTATGGTGGGGCCATCGACGAAGGGGGATCCTCATGCCGACCGGCCTCCCGATCGAGTTCTCCGCGGTGTCGAAGACCTTCGGCCCCGTCACTGCCGTCGACGACCTCTCGTTCTCGGTGGAACCGGGTCGCGTGACGGGCTTCCTGGGCCCCAATGGTGCCGGAAAGACGACGAGCCTGCGCATCCTGCTCGGTCTCGTCACGGCATCGAGCGGCACGGCGACCATCGGCGGCACCCCGTACCACCGGCTGCCCAGCCCGCTGACGACAGTCGGGGCCGCGCTCGAGGCCGCGAGCTTCCACCCCGGTCGTACCGCCCGCAATCACCTGCGGGTCTACGCGACGGCCGCGGGAATCGACATCGCTCGGGTCGGCGTCGTGCTCGACCGGGTGGGCCTCTCCGAATACGCGGGACGCCGTGTCGGCGGTTTCTCGCTCGGCATGCGGCAACGGCTGGGCTTGGCCTACACGCTGCTCGGCGACCCCGGCGTCCTCGTGCTCGACGAGCCCATCAACGGCCTCGACCCCGAGGGCATCAAGTGGATCCGCGGCTTCCTCCGCGAACTCGCCGGCGAAGGGCGCACCGTCCTGGTCAGCTCGCACCTGCTCAGCGAGGTGCAGCAGTCGGTCGACGAGGTCGTCATCATCGCCAAGGGACGGCTGGTGCACCGGGGCGATCTGTCGACCCTCGACACGGATGTCGCGCCTCGCGTCGTCGTCGACTCGCCCGACCGCGCCCGGCTCGCCGACGCGTTGAGGGCGGAGGGGCTCGAGTTCAGCGATGGTCGTACCGGCCTGCTCGTCTCCAGCCCCGACCCCGCGCGCATCGGTCACATCGCGTTCATGAACTCGCTCGAGCTGTCCGCCCTGTTCCGCCAGCGCGCGGGGCTGGAGGAGTCCTTCCTAACCCTGGTCGGCGGCGGGGAACTCGCCGACCATGACGAGCACCCGGCCGCCCCCGACCACGCCGAGATTCCGGAACCGACGCTGGACGCCGGCCGCACCGGGGCCGCGGAACCCGCCCCCGACCCGGATCCAGCACCCGACCCCGCGACAGCACCCGACGCCGAGGGGGACGACCGATGAGCACGCTGCTGCGAGCGATCGGCTCCGAGTTCCTCAAGCTGCTCACCACGCGGATGTGGTGGGTGCTCGCGCTCGTCATGACGGGCTACGTGGCGATCGCCGCCGGCGGGCTCGGGGCCGCGTTCGGCTACCTCTCCGAGCATCCGGATGCCGCCCGCTCCAATGGACCCGGCGCAGGAGGCGGGGTGCCGACGGGCTCCGGGCTCGAAGTGCTCATCTACGGCTTCGCCACCACCGTCGGCTACGTGTTCCCCGTGCTCCTCGGCGCCCTCGCTGCCACCGGGGAGTTTCGCCACGCCACCCTGACTCCCACCTTCCTGGCGACTCCGCGGCGCGGCCTCGTGCTGCTCGCCAAGGTCAAGGTGCTGGTCGTCTTCGGCGCCGTCTTCGGGGTGATCGCCTGGGCCGCCACGATCGCCGCCGGCGCCGCGACGCTCGGCGCAGCCGGCCTGCCGACCGGACTCGACAGCTCGGACACGTGGGCGCTCGCCGGGCGCGGCATCCTCGCGATGGCGCTGTGGGCCTCCATCGGCGTCGGCCTGGGAACGCTCGTCACCAGCCAGGTCGCCACCATCGTGATCGTGCTGGCCTTCACGCAGTTCGTCGAGCCGTTGCTGCGCCTCGCCGCCGGCTTCATCCCCGCGACCGCCGACATCGCCCGCTTCCTGCCGGGGGCGGCCAGCGACGCTCTCGTGGGCGCAAGCTTCTTCACCATCAACGGCTCTACTCAAGCCGACGCGTTGGACTGGTGGGCCGGCGGTCTCGTGCTGCTCGGCTACGCCGTCGTGCTCACCGTGCTCGGCTACCTCGTGAGCTGGCGTCGCGACGTCTCCTGAGTGGGCGGTGCTCGCTACGCTGACGGAATGAGCGAGACGTTCCGTGCCATCGTCGTCGACCGGGACACGGATGCGAACGGGCGAACATCCCTGTCGTCCTCCCTCCGCGAGATCGGCCCCGATTACCTCTCCTCAGGCCCTGCGGCGGCCGAGGACGGCGTCACGATCGACGTGGAGTACTCGAGCCTGAACTTCAAGGACGGGCTGGTGGTCGCTGGCCGGCCGGGCGTGACGCGCGCCTATCCGATCGTCGCCGGCATCGACCTCGTCGGCATCGTTTCGGCCAGCACCGATTCCCGCTGGGCGTTGGGCGAACGGGTCGTGCTCAACGGTGCCGGCCTCAGTGAGACGCGCCACGGGGGTTATGCCGAGAGGGCGATCGTCGACAGCGGCTCGCTCGTGCGCGTGCCCGACGGTATCACCGCCCGTCAGGCGGCGGCCGTCGGAACGGCGGGGTTCACCGCGATGCTCTCGGTGCTCGCCCTCGAGCGCCACGGGCTGGTCCCGGGCGCCGGCGAGGTGCTCGTCACCGGTTCGTCCGGGGGCGTCGGCTCCGTGGCGATCGCACTCCTCGCCCGGCTCGGTCACACGGTTGTGGCGGCCAGCGGACGCGCGGACGAGAACGAGAGCTACCTGCGCGAGCTCGGCGCCGCATCCGTCATCGACCGCTCCGAGTTCGCCGAGCCGGGCAAGCCGCTGCAGTCCCAGCGCTGGGCCGGCGCCGTCGACTCGGTCGGCGGCGTCCCCTTGGCGAACGTGCTGGCCCAGCTCGCTTACGGGGCGGCGGCCACCTCGTGCGGACTCGCCGCATCCGCCGACCTGCCGACCACGGTGATGCCCTTCATCCTCCGCGGCGTCGCGTTGCTCGGCATCAACTCCGTCGATGCGCCCGTCGAGCTGCGGCAGCAGGCGTGGCGGCGGCTCTCGAGCGACCTCGACCTCGACCTGCTCGACGGCATGACCGAGGAGATCGGCCTCGGCGAGGTGCGGGATGCCGCCGACCGCATCCTGGCCGGCGCGACCCGCGGGCGTACCGTCGTCGACGTGAGGCGGTGACGGGGATGGAGCCGCGCGAGGCGCGCACTCGGCGCCTGGACGGGCTCCGGCTGTGGGCGCCCGAAGCAGCAACCCCGACCGAGGTGGTGCACCGGCTCGTCGCCGTGCAGGGTCAGGAGCATCCGTACGCCCTCTGGTCGGTAGCGCAACGGATCGAACACGACTCGCGCCCGACCGCAGCCGACATGGCGGTCGCCTACGACCTCGGCGACGTGCTGCGCACTCACGTCATGCGCCCGACCTGGCACCTGGTCGCGCCCGCCGACGCTCGTTGGCTGCTCACGCTCACCAACGGGCGCGTCCGTCGATTCAACGCCCCCATCTTCACGCGAGAGAACATCGACGATGCGCTCATCAGCCGTGCGATCGACCTCTTCGCCCGCGAGGTCGACCGCGGTCGGCATCGCACTCGCGATCAGCTGCGCAGCGCGCTGGGCGACGCCGGGATCCACCTCTCGAGCCTGGGGTTCACCTGCGTCCTCATGGCGGCCGAGCTCGAGCGCGTGCTCATCAGCGGCGCGAGCGACGGCAAGCAACGCACGCATGCAGCCTTCGACGAGCGCGTACCGCCGGGATTCGTGGGCGGAGCCTCGTCGTTCGACCGCGAAAGCGCCTTGGCCGAGCTCGCCGGGCGATACTTCGCCACCCGTGGGCCGGCCTCTGTCGCCGACCTGGCAGCGTGGAGCGGGCTGACCATCGGCGACGGCCGACGGGGCATCGCTCTCGCGCTCGAGCGCGCCCCGGGTTCGCTCGAACCGGTCGAGCTGGACGGCCAGGAGTGCTGGCTCGCCCCCGCGGAGCTGTCCCGCGCGCCGCGCTCACCTCGCGTCGACCTGGTGCAGGCGTTCGATGAGTACGTCATGTCGTACAGCCGCACGCGCGCGCACATCTTCCCCGACGGCTTCACTCCACCGACCACGCCAACGACCAACATGCACTGGATGCTGACGGATGGCGTGATCTCCGGGTCGTGGAAGCACGAGCTGCGCAGCTCCGACGCCCGGCTGCAGCTACGGGCGATCACTCCCCTCGACGACGCGACCGCCGCCGCCCTGCGTGTGGCGGTCGCCGACTACAGTCGCTACCTCGGCCTCCCCATCGAGCTGCTGCTGCAGTGAGTGCGGCATCCGTCGTCTCCTGCGTGCGTGGCAGGATGAGCGCATGATCATCGCCGGCTCGATCTTCGTCGCCCTTGCCGCCCTGCTGCACGTCTACATCTTTCTGATGGAGAGCCTGTGGTGGACCCGGCCGAGCACGTGGAAGCGCTTCGGCGTCGCCGACCAGGCCGCCGCCGACACCACCCGGCCGATGGCGTACAACCAGGGCTTCTACAACCTGTTCCTCGGCGTCGGGGCGGTGATCGGCCTCGTGCTCTACGCCACCGGCGCTCACGCGGCCGGCTGCGCACTCGTGCTGTTCAGCACGGGGTGCATGGTGCTCGCCGCGGCAGTGCTGACGACCACGGGGCGCAGCTATCTGCGACCGGCGCTCATTCAGGGCACGCTTCCGCTGGTCGGCTTCGTGCTCTTCGCGATCGGCTGCGCGCTGTAGTCATCCTGCCGACCGCGGGGCGACGTGTTCAGCGACCGACGACGGATGCCGCTGTCCCGATCAGCGCGATGCCGATCACCGCGCCGATGAGGATCTCGAGGACGGCGACCACGATGCCGGCCACGGCGAACCCGTTGCTGCGTCCGGCCTTCCTCGACTGCGAATAGGCCACGATGCTGACGATCAGGCCGACGACGTTGAGGAAGAAGGCGAGTACCAGCCCGACGATTCCGAGCGTGCGGCCCGGGTAGTCGGCGTCGGTGGGCTCGAGCGGCTCGGCGTCGAAGCCGTTGAGACGCTCGGAGTTGCCGCGGTCGTCGGGGCCCTGTCCGGGCATCTCGCTGAATCCCGTCATGAGGCTGCCACATCCGTTTCATTGATCTTGAGCGAGCCGATCAGTTCGACCGCCTGGGGGGTGCTGACGATCACGCGCGAGAACTCGCCGTCCGCGATGTCGATGATGACCGTCTGCCTCTTGTTCTTGACGACGAGGAAGTCCTTGCCGCCATGGAACTTCCATGTCCCGACGGCGAGCGTCAGCGGCACGAACGCGCCGGGCGCGCGGATGCCGCGGATCCAGATCCACGGGTCGTCCGTGATGGCCACCGAGCGGATGTCGTCACGCGGCACGACGATGTCGTCGCGTCGCAGCGAGAGCACCTTCTCGGCGGACGAGAGGTGGATCTCGAGCCGGTCGGAGTGCACGCGCAGTGAGGCCATGGTCCCATCCTGCCGTGTCCACCCCTCGGGCGTCGACAGGCCCGGCGCGCGCCGCTCAGCACGCCCGACGACGGCCGGTCGGGTCAGGGCTGGAGGACCACCTTGATGCAGCCGTCGTCCTTATTCTTGAAGGTCTCGTACATCACGGGAGCCTCATCGAGGCCGACCCGATGGGTCACGAGATCCTCGGTGCCGAGCGGATCGGACGGATCCTCGACGATCGGCAGCAGCTCGTCGCGCCAGTGGTGCACGTTGCACTGGCCCATCCGCATCGAGAGCTGCTTGTCGAACATCGTCATGAAGGGCATCGGGTCGGCAGCGCCCGCGTAGACCCCGCTGAGCGAGACCGTGCCACCGCGCCGCACGGCTTCGATGGCCAGCATCATCGCGGCGAGGCGGTCGGCGCCGGCCGTCTGCATGATCGGCTTGGCCAGCCCGTCGGGCAGCAGACCGACCGCCTTCTGCACGAAGGACGTCCCGGGGTTGCCGTGGGCCTCCATGCCGACCGCATCGACGACGGAATCGGGGCCGCGGCCATCCGTACCATCGCGCAAGGCATCGAGCACGTCATCCGTCAGGTCGAGCGTCTCGACGCCGTACCTCTCGGCCATCGCGCGGCGCTCGGGCACCGGATCGACGGCGATGACGCGGAAGCCGAGGTAGCGCCCGATGCGGGAGGCGAACTGTCCGACGGGACCCAGCCCGAGGACCCCCAACGTGCCGCCAGCGGGGACTTCGGCGTAGCGGACGCCCTGCCACGCGGTGGGGAGGATGTCACTGAGGAAGAGGTACCGGTCGTCTGGCAGCTCGGTTCCCACCCGGTAGGCGTTGAAGTCGGCGCGCCGCACCCGCAGGTACTCGGCTTGGCCGCCGGGGACGGACCCGTACAGTTCGGTGTACCCGTAGAGATCGGCGCCCGTGCCCGAGCCTCGGTTCTGGGTCGTCTCGCACTGCGTGGTGAGGCCGCGGGAACACATGTAGCAGTGCCCGCAGGCGATGACGAACGGGACGACGACGCGATCGCCGACGGCGAGGTCGGTCACAGCCGATCCGATCTCTTCGACGATGCCCATCGGCTCGTGGCCGAGGATGTCGCCCGCCGACAGGAACGGCCCGAGGACGTCGTACAGATGCAGGTCCGATCCGCAGATGGCGGTGGAGGTCACCCGGATCACCGCGTCCGTGTCATCCTCGATGCGCGCATCGGGCACATCTTCAACCGATACCTTCTTCGTTCCCTGCCAGGTGAGTGCTCTCATACCTCTGGTCTACGCGTGTTCGGTCTCGGAGTCGACGGGCTTGACGCGGGTGACATCGCCCCGGCCATGTCACGCGTGACTCCCGCGGAAGAGAATGCGCGCCTCTCAGCCGGCTCCGGGCAGGCACACCTCGACGAGTCCGTCGACGACGCGAGTGTCGAAGCGGGGTTGGGGCGCGGTCGCCGGACCGTGCACCACCTCGCCCGTCGCCAACAGGAATCGACTCTCGTGCCACGGGCACTCGATGCACGCGTCGGCGCCGGTCCCGACCAGGCGTCCCTCCGACAGCGGTCCCGAGAGGTGGCTGCACACGTCGGAGAGCACCTCGACTCCGTCGCCGCTCCGCACGACCAGCAACGGCTGACCACTCACCTCCACGTGCGTCGGCTGGTCGACGACGAGCGCGTCCAACTCGACGAGTCGCTGCCATCCCTCCGGGAAGAGGTGCGGGACGTGTTCGGTGTGGTTGGCGCCAGAGGCCTGACGGAAGCTGAGGTGGCCTCCGACGAACGCGGACCCGGAGACGACGGCGAGGCCGAGCAACGCCAGCAGCTTCCCGCGGCCGGTGCCCGGGGTGCGACGGAGGAAGGAGGCGAGATAGAGGCCGGAGGCCGCCACGTTCGCCGCCGAGTGCAGCAGGCCGACGCGCTTCTGCTGCTCGTGGAGCTCGGCCCAATCCGTGAAGCCGGTGAGGCTGGCCGGCAGCGTACCGACCAGTCCTGCGGCGACGAGGAGACGTGCCGAGCGCTCCGTGCCGGGTACGAGGTCGAGCAGGCTCGCGCTGATCCAGGAGCCGAGCGGCAGCAGAACCACGGCAGGGTGCAGCGGGTGGCCGATCGGTACTCCGTGCAGCACGTCCCGCACGGCACGAGGCCGCACCACCGCGTTGACGCTCCCGACGATCCGGTCGATGAGGGGGTCGAGCGCCGCGACGCCCTCGACACGGGACAGCAATCCGACGATTCGAAGTTCTCTCACCGTCGAATCACATCACCTCGGCGACCCGATCGCGCAGATCGGCGTGAGGCTGGACATCGGGCCTTCGCTGTGCTGGGGGCTTCGTTCGCCGGGGTCCGGTCAGGCCGGGGGCTGCGCGGATGCCGCCGCGCGCGCGGCTGCGGGAAGCGCCTCCGCGATGCGGCCGATGACGTCCTCGTCGTGGGCGGCCGTCACGAACCAGGCCTCGAACACCGACGGAGGCAGCGAGACCCCCGCGTCGAGCATCGCGTGGAAGAACGCCGGATAGCGCCAGGCCTCCTGGGCGAGGACGGTGTCGTAGTCGCGGATGGGCCCGTCGAACGATCCGAACGCGACGCTGAACAGGTTGCCCGCGCGTTGCACGGAGTGAGCGACGCCGGCCGCCGTCAGGGCATCCGTCACGGCCTCCGACACGGACGCGGCTGCCGCATCCAGCCGGGCGTACAGGGCGTCATCGGCCAGGCGCAGTGTCGTGAGGCCGGCAGCCACGGCGACGGGGTTGCCCGAGAGCGTGCCGGCCTGGTAGACCGGCCCGAGCGGCGCGAGGTGGTCCATCACGTCGGCACGGCCGCCGAGCGCCGCGACCGGCATCCCCCCGCCGATGACCTTGCCGAAGGTGAACAGGTCGGGGGCGTACGGATGCTCGGGCCCTCGTACCTGGTCGAGTCTCCAGTAGCCCGCCCGCGAGACACGGAAGCCCGTGAGCACCTCGTCGAGGATGACGAGCGCGCCGTAGGCGTGGGCGAGTTCGACGAGGGCCGCGTTGAAGCCGGCATCCGGCTCCACGACGCCCATGTTGGCGGCGACGGCCTCGGTGATGACGGCGGCGATGTTGGAGCCGTGCTCGGCGAACGCGGCCCGCACGGCGTCGAGGTCGTTGTAGGGAAGCACGAGTGTCTGGGCCGCTGTGGCCTTCGTGACCCCGGCGGATGCGGGCAGCGCGAGGGTGGCCAGGCCCGACCCGGCTGCGGCGAGGAGCCCGTCGGAGTGCCCGTGGTAGTGGCCGGCGAACTTGACCAGCAGGTCGCGTCCCGTGAATCCGCGCGCGAGGCGGATGGCCGTCATGGTCGCCTCGGTGCCGGTGGAGAGCAGCCGAACCTTCTCGACGGGTGCGACCCGCTCCTCGACGAGTTCGGCCAGTTCGGTCTCGGCGGGCGTCGACGCGCCAAAGGAGAGACCTCGAGCAGCCGCCTGTTGGACGGCGTCCACGACGACGGGGTGCGCGTGCCCGAGGATCGCCGGACCCCAGCTCGCGACCAGGTCGACGTACTCGCGACCGTCGGCATCCGTCACGTACGCGCCATTCGCCGACGTGATGAAGAGCGGCGAGCCTCCCACCGAGCGGAACGCACGCACGGGCGAGTTGACGCCGCCCGGGATCGCGGCCTGCGCGCGAGCGAACAGGTCGTCGTTGAGGCTCACGCCACGACTCCCTCGGTGATCCAGTCGGCGAGTTCGACCGCCCAGTAGGTGAGCACCGCATCCGCCCCCGCACGACGGATGCCGATGACGCTCTCGTGGATGGCGCGCTGCCGGTCGATCCAGCCGTTCGCGGCGGCGGCCTCGATCATGGCGTACTCCCCCGAGACCTGGTAGGCCCACACCGGCACGTCACTGGCCGCCGCGACGTCGGCGAGCACGTCGAGGTAATTGCCGGCTGGCTTGACCATGACGATGTCGGCGCCCTCCTCGATGTCGATCATGGCCTCGCGCACGCCCTCGCGGCGATTGCCCGGATCGAGCTGGTAGCTGCGTCGATCGCCCTGCAGAGTGGAGGCGACGGCCTCGCGGAACGGGCCGTAGTAGGCCGAGGCGTACTTGGCGGAGTAGGCGAGGATGGCGGTGTCGAGGAAGCCGGCGTCGTCGAGGGCCTCGCGCACGGAGGCGACCTGGCCGTCCATCATGCCCGACAGCCCGAGCAACTGCGATCCGTGTCCGGCCTGGACGAGAGCCATGTCGCGGTAGCGCTCGAGTGTGGCGTCGTTGTCGACCCGCCCGTCGGGGTCGAGCACGCCGCAGTGCCCGTGATCGGTGAACTCATCGAGGCACAGGTCGGTCTGCACGACGAGCGCGTCCCCCACCTCGTGGTGGACGATCCGGGTGGCCTGGTTGAGGATGCCGTGCGGGTCGGTCGCGCCCGAGCCGATGGCGTCGCGCACCTCGGGCACGCCGAACAGCATCACGCCTCCGACGCCGGACTCTGCGGCATCCGTCACCGCCCTCCGCACACTGTCGAGCGTGTGCTGGACGACCCCGGGCATGCTCGCGATAGGCGCCGGTTCGCTGATGCCCTCCCGCACGAAGATCGGCAGCACCAGCTGGGACGGGTTCACGTGCGTCTCGGCGACGGCCCGTCTCATGGCGGCGTTGGACCGGAGTCGACGCGGACGGACGCGCGGAAGGATCGGATCGCTCACCGCACAAGCCTACGTCGCGCCCGCCGCCCCTCCGCCGCGGTGCCATAACGCGCATCCCGACGAGCAGCGGTGCCATAACGCGCATAAGCCAAGGTGAGCGGCTCCGATAACGAGAGTGCCCACAGAGCAGAAGTGCCATAACGCGCATCAGCCGGGGTTCAGCGGCGTGACGACGCGGGCGCCCTTGGAGCAGAAGTGCCATAACGCGCATCCCGTCGCCGAACGGTGCCATAACGCGCATCCCGCGGAGGCGAGCGGCAAGACGACGAGGTCGCCCGCCGAGCAGACGTGCCATAACGCGCATCCCGTCGACGAACGGTGCCATAACGCGCATCTGGCACAACGGGCGTGTACGAAACCCGGGCAGCGCACAGGCGCCGGCGGCCGAGGCAGCGCACCAAGGCTCAGGCGCTGGCGGCCGCCTCGCGCACGAGCGCGTCGATGAGCGACTCCGCGGTGCGGTCGTCGGCGATCGCATCGACCCGCAGCGCGTGCTCGCGGGCGTCCTTGGCGGTCTGCGGCCCGATGCACACGACGAGCGTGTGGTCGGGCAGCGGACCGAGCTGGAGCTGCACCTGTTCTGCAACGCTTCCCGAGGTGACGAGCACGGCGTGCACGCGACCGGATGCCACATCGGCGCGCACCTGGTCGGACACGGGGACGCCGACGGTCCGGTACGCCACCACCGATCGCACCTCGTGCCCGACGCGCTTGAGGCCCTCGGTCAGCAGCGGCTTCGCGATCTCCGAGCGCAGGGTCAGGACGCGCAACGGCACGACGCCGTCGGTCGCGGCCGACCACTCCTCGAGCAGCCCTCGAGCGGAGTTGTCCTCGTGGGGCACGATGTCGACGCGGTATCCGGCTGCGGTCAGCGCTGCCGCCGTGGTCTCGCCGACGGCGGCGACGCGCGTGGTGGCCGGGATCGTGGCGCGATGCGACGAGAGCACGTCGACCGTGGTCGCGCTCGTCACGGTCACCCAGTCGAACGACCCGGCCGCGAGGTCCTCCAACGCGGCGACCAGCGCCTCGACGTCATCGGTCTGGGCGAAGTTGATCATCGGGGCGACGACGGGAGAGGCCCCCTTGGCGCGCAGGTTGGCTGCGACGCTGTCGCCCCACGGACCGCCGCGCGGCACGAGCACACGCCAGCCTTCGAGAGGCTTGGGAGCTCGGGTGGCTCGATCGATCACGGTCAGTCCTTCATGCTCCGCAGCGGAGCGAGGTCGGCGGCACCGTTGCCGAGCAGTTCAGCGACGACTCTACTCGCCACGTCGCGCGCGGCTTCCGCCAGGTGCTTCGCTCCACGCGAGTCGGGGGTCGCGGCGTGCGACGCGGTGATGCGCGCGGTGCCGTCAGGAGCGTAGACCGTCGCTGTCAGGAACAGCAACTCGCTGTCGAGGACGGCGGATGCGGCGACGGGCGCAGCACATCCGGCTTCGAGGCCGGCGAGAACGAGCCGCTCGGCATCCACCGCAGCAGCCGACGCGGCGTGATCGACGGCCTGCAGCCCCTGTTCCAACTCGCGGGAGGGGCGGATGTCGACCACCTCGAGCGCGAGCGCCCCCTGACCGGGCGCGGTCGGCCAGTCGCCGAGCTCGAGCAACTGGGTGATGGCGTCCGATCGGCCGAGCCGACCGAGACCGGCCGCGGCGAGCAGCACGGCGTCGAGCCGTCTGTCGTCGTCGATGCCCGCATCCGTCCCGCCGACCCGTGCCAGTCGGGTGTCGATGTTGCCGCGGATGTCGACGATCGTGAGGTCGGGCCGAGCGGCCCGCAGCTGCGCCATCCGTCGAGGGGAACCGGTGCCCACCCGGGCCCCGGAGGGAAGTGTGTCGATCGTGAGGCCGTCCCGTGCGCACAGGGCATCACGCGCATCCGCGCGCTTCGGCACGGCGCCGATGCGCAGGCCCGGGTGCGCAACCGTCGGCAGGTCTTTGAGGGAGTGGACGATGACGTCGCACTCGCCGGCGAGGAGGGCGTCGCGCAGGGCGGACGCGAACACGCCCGTGCCGCCCAACGAGGAGAGCGAGTCGGATGAGGTGTCGCCGTGAGTGGTGATGGGGACGAGCTCGACCTCGGCCTGCGCGGCCGACCCCAGTCTCGCCGCGACCTGCTGGGTCTGCGCCAGGGCGAGGGCGCTGGCACGGGTTCCGACGCGAATGACGGTCACGGCGCGATTCCGGAGAGGGCCGGCTGGAACCCGCGACGCACGTTCTGGCAGCATCCGGGTCGGCAGACGTCGTACCAGGGGCCGTATTCCGTCACGGCGGGCCGGTCGGATGCGGGCGTACCGGTGACGCGCTCCATCACCAGGTCGACGAGGCCGGAGACGAAGGCGGGATGGGTGCCGGGCGTTGGCACCCGCACGGCCTGCAGCCCGTGCTCCGCGCTGGTCTCCATCGCTTCGTTGTCGAGGTCCCAGAGCACCTCCATGTGGTCGCTCATGAAGCCCAGCGGCACGATGACGACGGCCTTGATGCCCCGCGCGGGCAGGAGGGCGATGGCGTCGTTGACGTCGGGCTCGAGCCACGGTTGCGTCGCCGGGCCGCTGCGCGACTGGTACACCAGCTGCCAGGTGTACGTGTCGTCCCAATCGGCGGTCGCGTCCCGCATGACCACCTCGGCGACCGCAGCGTGCTGGGCCGCGTAGGCTCCGCCCCCGCCGAAGCCCCGGTCGGCGTCGAGCTCGTCGGCGGACACCGCCGGGCCCGAGCGCAGCGCATCCGTCGTCGGAATGGAGTGGGTGGCGAACAGCACCTCGACCTCGCCGGGCCCGTAACCGGCGCGCTCGTAAGCGGCCAGCGCATCGCGGACGCCCTCGACGAACGGCTGCACGAATCCCGGGTGGTCGAAGAACTGGCGCACCTTGTCGATCTCGATCACGCCGCCGAGTCCGGTGTCCTGCAATGCGTCGGCCAGATCCTCGCGGTACTGCCGGCAGCTGGAGTACGAGCTGTACGCGCTCGTCGCGAGGGTGAGGAGTCGGCGGAATCCGCGCCCCTCGGCCTCGACGAGCGCGTCGTTGAGGTAGGGGTCCCAGTTGCGGTTACCCCACAGCACGGGGAGGTCGACCCCGCGGGCGGCGAGTTCGGCCTCGAGTGCCGCGCGCAGATCGCGGTTCTGTTGGTTGATGGGGCTGATGCCGCCGAAGTGGCGATAGTGGTGGGCTACCTCCTCGAGACGCTCGTCGGGGATGCCGCGGCCACCGGTCACGTTGCGCAGGAAGGGGATGACGTCGTCCTGTCCCTCCGGCCCGCCGAAACCGGCCAGCAGGATGGCGTCGTAGGCGACCGGCTGCTCCACATGCGCCGGGCCGGACTGGGCGGCAGGCGTCGCGCCCGGAACGCGAGCCCCGGATGCGCAGAACGCGTCCGTGGCGGGCGCCGGCTTGCGGCCGGCGGTTCCGAGGTTGTGCGCGGCCACTACTGCAGCACCTCGACGAGTTCTGCCGTGGTGATGCGACGCCCCGTGTAGAACGGAACCTCCTCGCGCACGTGGCGCCGGGCATCCGTCGCGCGCAGTTCGCGCATCATGTCGACCAGGTCGGTGAGCTCGTCGGCCTCCATCGGCAGCAGCCATTCGTAGTCGCCGAGGGCGAACGAGGAGACGGTGTTGGCGACGACCCCGCGGAAGGCCGCACCCTTGCGGCCGTGCTCCGCCAGCATGCGCCCGCGCTCCTCCGGGGGCAGCAGGTACCACTCGAAGCTGCGGACGAAGGGGTAGACCGTCATCCAGTTCTTGGCCTCGACGCCCCGAAGGAACCCGGGAACGTGCGCCTTGTTGAACTCGGCGTCGCGGTGAACGCCCATCGCGTTCCACGTGGGCAGCAACGACTTGATGAGGCGTGCCCGGCGGAGTTCGCGGTGAGCCCACTGCAGGGTCTCGGCGTCGTCGGCGTGGGTCCAGATCATGACGTCGGCGTCCGCGCGCAGACCGGAGACGTCGTAAAAACCACGGACGGTCACGCCCTCGCTCTCGATGAGACGGATGGTGTCGTCGAGTTCTGCCACGATCTTGGGCACGTCGTGGCCGTCGAAGTCGTCGGGGACGGCGGGGTCACGGCGGAGGACGGCGAACAGCGTGAAACCCTCGGGTCCGACCTCGGGGCGCGCATCCGCCTCCGACTGGGAAGGGTTCGGCACGACGTCGTCCGCCTCGTCATCAGCGAGGTGAGTCATGCGTCCAGTCTCTCTCGGTTTCGAGCGCGATCCAAAAGGGGTGGGTTCCCGGGCGCGCGAGTGTTATAGGCGCCGTGGCCGAGAGGCGGTGTCGCTGGCGAGGCCGAGCGGCCTACTCAGTCCTTCATGACGGCGGCGACGATCGCCCAGACTGCCCCGCCGACGACTGCGGCGGCTCCCACGGCGATGCCGACCAGCACGAGGGGGTTCTCGCGCGTGATCGTGCGGATGTTCTCCGTAGTCTGACGCGTCGCGCGCTTGACGCGCTTTGGCACGTTGAGGCGGTCCTCGATGGCGTCGAGCGTCGCGGCCAGCTGCACGCGCGCGGCCTCCACGTCGGCGTGGAGCTCGACGCGGGTCTTGTCATGGGGCTTGTCACTCATAGACGCCCTCTCCCTTCACTGCCTCGACGTCGTGCTGGATGGCTTCCTTGATCGGTTCGCCCTCCGTGTTGGTCCCCGCCTTGATGCGCGCGACCCCGATGACCACGAGCAGCAGGATGATGAGCAGCAGGATGGCCGCGACGACCAGTGCGGCTGCCCAACCGGGCAGGACGAGGGCGAAGGCCATGATTGCGCTCGAGATGAGGACCGCGACGACCCAGAACAGCAGGAACGCGGCCGCCGCGAACATGGCAGCACCGAACCCGATGCTCTTGCCCTTGCGGATGAGTTCGGCCTTGTAGGCCGCGATCTCGGCGACGACCAGGTCTCTGGCGTGGCCGGGCAATTCGCCGACGAGCTCGAACAGCCCTTTCGAGCGCTTCGGGTTGAACTCGTTCACGGGCTCACTCCTTCTTGGCGGTGGATGCCTTCGAGGTGGCCGACGTCGTTGCCGGCTTGGAGGTGGTGGAGTCGCTCGAGCTGGACCTCGCGGGCGCCTTCGTGGCGGTCGTCCTCGGTGAGGAGGCGGATGCCCGCGTATTGCTCGACTTCTGCGCGTTGGTGGCGGCACCGACGAGCTTCTTGGCCCCGTCGAGGACGGCGTCGGAGACGACCGTCACCCGCGCCATCGCGAAGTCCTTCGCGGCGTCTACGCCCTTCTGCACCGTGGGCGTGTTCCACGCCTTATCGGCTGCGTCCTTGATCTGCTCGTATCGCTCACGGCCGGCGCGCGCACCGAGCACGTAGCCCACGGCCGCTCCTGTCACGAAGAGAAGCTTGCCTTTCACTGTGCACCCCGTTTCGAATCGATCTGCCCAGCGTAGCGCCGCACCTCTACCGGGCGGGGGGCTTGACAGGTTCCGTGATCCTATATTCCACCATCGGTATGCAGCGCGCTACGACGAAGTCGGCGGGCGGCTTCTCGCGCATCCGGGATCACCGACGCCAGGCCGGTGCCCGACACCCACGATCCGACGACGGCGACCGTCTCATCATCCTCGATAGCCTCGCGTACCTCGTCAACGCGTTGGCGCTGGCCCACGGCGGCCTGCGAGACGGCATCCGTCCACCGGGTTCGGGCGAATCCGTCGACGGCCGCGGGGTCGAGGGGCACACCGAGGATCGCGCTCGCATCGCTGACGGCGAGCGCGGTGACGTCCTCGTCGCTCATTCCCGATGTCGGCAGCAGCTCGCCGACCCGTCCGTACGAGAGCCTCAGCACATGGCGTCCGGCACCGGCATCGTCGGCCAGGGACTCGGCCACCCAGGCCCACTTGGCGCTGACGTGGGTGAGGGCCTTCGCGCTCACGCCCGGGGTTCCCGAACCGACGAGAGCGCCGGTCCCTCGCGGTGCGGCGTCGAGAGCGGGCGCGTCGATCACGAGCGTCGCGAGCTCGATGGTGGTGGGCTGCGGCCAGTCCAGTCGTGCCAGCCGCTGCCATTCCGTCCGGGCGGTGGAGAGCAGGCGGATGGCCTCGCCCGACGAAGCGGCGATCATCACGCGGCGGGCGCGTACGCGCTGCTCGGCACCACCGGCGCCCTCGAGGGTGAGCGTCCACCCCGGCTCGCCGTCGAGATCGGTCGGCTGCAGGTCGCGCGCTCGGGTCGAGGTGCGGATCTCGCCGCCGAAATGCTCGATATCCGCAGCCACGGCGTCGATCAGGCGGGAGACGCCCCCGCGGATGCCGAGCACTGCGGCGCCCGGCCGGGCTCCGCTGCGGAGCTCGGCGACGGCGCCCGAGAGCGAACCGGCGCGGGTGATGGCGGCGTTCAGGCCGGGTGCGACGACGTCGATGTCGAGCTCGTCGGCATCTGCTGAGTAGACACCGGTCGAGATCGGCGAGACCAGGCGCTCGAGCACCGCTCGACCCATACGCCGGGTCACGAGCGGCCCGAGCCTGTCCGAACCGCCGATGGTGAGCACGGGGCGCAAGCGGTCGAGGTAGGCACGGAAGGATGCTCGGGCGCCGATCGCGGCGCGCACGTCGTCGGCGAGGGGCGACGCCGGGATGCCGAGGAGGGTGTTGCGGGGCGACGGCACGCTCATCGACCCGCCGCGGCGGAGAGCCGGAAGGTGCAGCCACGAACCGGCGGGATTCGGGGAGACGACGGCATCCGTCAGCCCGAGTTCGTCGATGAAGGCGGAGACGGTGCCCCCGCGGGTGGCGAAGCTCTCCGCGCCGGAGTCGAGGGTGATGCCGGCGACGTCGTGCGAGCGGACGCATCCGCCGACCGCGTCGGACACCTCAACGACCAGCGTGGTGAGCCCGACGTGAACCAGCTCGCGAGCAGCCGTCAGTCCGGCAGCACCCCCGCCGATGACGACGACGTCGAGTGCGGCCGACTCGCTCATGCGCCCAGCTCGTGCACCAGTTCGACGACGCGGGTGAGCACATCGGGGTCGGTCTCGGGTGCGACGCCGTGACCGAGGTTGACGACGTGAGCCGGCGCGGTGCGTCCGCGGGCGACGACCTCGCGCACGTGGCTCTCGAGCACGGGCCAGGGCGCGAACAGCAGGGCGGGGTCGATGTTGCCCTGCAGGGGCACGTCGCCGCCGAGGCGTCGGTTGGCCTCGTCAAGCGGGATGCGATAGTCGACGCCCACGACGTCGGCGCCCACGTCGCGCATGGCGGCGAGCAGCTCTCCGGTCCCGACCCCGAAGTGCACGAGCGGCACGTGGCGCCGCTCTCGATAGGGGTCAGCGCCCTCGTCGTGGGTGCGGACGGTGTAGGAGATCTCGTGTACGTGGGACAGGGCGCGGGCGGATGCCGGAGCGACGTGCTCCTCGTAGTCGGCGAGGGAGAGGCCGCCCGCCCACGAGTCGAACAGCTGCGCTGCGCTGGCGCCGGCCATCACCTGCGCGCGCAGGAAGCGGCCCGAGACGTCGGCCGTCCAGTCCATCAGCGCGCGCCAGGCCGACGGATCGGCGTGCATGAGCGTCCGGGCCGCGATGTGGTCCTTCGACGGGCCGCCCTCGACGAGGTAGGCGGCGAGCGTGAAGGGCGCACCGGCGAAGCCGATGAGCGGCACGGCGCTCGAGTCGGGGCCCAAGTGCGCGAGCTCGGCGACCGTGCGGCCGACGGCATCCGTGATGGGATCGATGACGGAGTCGAGCGTTGCGGGGTCGATCTTCACCAGTTCGGCTGCGTCCGCCCCCGTGCGCACCGCCTGCGCGAACACCGGTCCGCGACCGGGCACGATCTCGACGTCGACGCCGATGAGCTTGAGCGGCACGACGATGTCGCTGAAGAAGATGCCCGCGTCGACGTGATGGCGGCGCACCGGTTGGAGGGTGATCTCGCTCGCGAGCGCAGGGTCGAGGCACGCGTCGAGCATCCGAGTGCCCACTCGCAGCTCGCGGTACTCGGGCAGGGACCGGCCGGCCTGGCGCATGAACCAGACCGGCAGCCGATCGCCGCGCTCACCCTGGTAGGCCCGCACCAGCGGGGATTCGGTCGTCTGGCCGGAGGCGAGCGGATGGGCGGCGGGAAGAGTCACGTGCTCCATTGTCTCCCACCTCGAGCGAGCGCTGTCGCGGTGAGGGCCATCGCTGTCTCCGTGCGGCCGCCACCTCGGGGCACGCTTTCGGCTGCCCATCCTGCATCGGTGTGGACGGATTCCGGCACCCGTCCCCAGAACAGGGCGCATTCGACCAAACCGATAGGGGGGATGGTTCCGAATATCCGTCATGACCGCAGTGACGTCACCCCTCGGCGTGCCTGCTGCCCCCGCAGCCGCTCCGGCCACCACCGTTCTGGGAGGAACGCGATGACCGACCTGATCAATCGCACGCACGGCACCGACGGCGACGGCGACGGCGCGCCGGGATCGCCGGATGCGCCGAGCTCCACCCAGTCGGGCCCTGTCGCGACGGATGCTGTCGCTCAGGACGCTCACGCGCAGGATGCTGCTAAGACCAATGCTGCTGAGACGGATGCTGGCGCGGACAGTCGCAAGAAGTCGACCACCCCGGCTATCCGGCCCGAGACAACCGACGACGCCCCGTCCAAGAGCGCACGGACCGTGCGGACGCCCGCTGCCGCAAAGCTGGCCACCGCCGAACCGAAGCCTGGCGCGTCGAAGAACGGCACGGCCAAGAGCGGTGCGGCGAAGAGCAGTGCGCCCAGCAAAGCCGGTGTCGCGAGCAAGACGGAGACGCTGAGCAAGACGGGGGTGACGAGCCGGACAGGCACCCCGAAGGCTCCTGAGAGCAAGGCCAGCGCCGACAAGGCCGACGACGGTACGAAGTCGCCGGTTGAGCAGGCTCCGCGTGCGAAGAGACCGACCCCCAAGTCCTCCAGCACGCGGACCCCGTCAGCGAACGCGACCGTCACGAAAGCGGCTGTCGCCGAGGCAACTGGCGCAAAGGCACTCGGCCCGACGACGGCGGCTTCGAAGCGTGCCGGTTCTGCAGCACCCGCCACGAAGGCGGCGACCGCCAGGAAACCAGCCGCCAAGAAACCGGCCGCCCAGGTACCGGCTCCCTCCACCGCGAAGACCGAAGCGACGGGTACCACCGTGACGACCGGGAGGACCGGCGCCACCACAGCGCGCCCGAAGCGTCCTACGCAGGTGAAGAGCGCCTCGACCAACGCCACGACGTCCGCTACGAAGCAGAAGCCCGTCACGAAGGCGAAGCCCGCTCCGACCGACGCGGGGTCCGTACCCGACTCGAGGTCAGACACAGGGCCGCAGCCGAGCACCGACGCGGCCACGTCCTCCGCCATCGAGCCCGACGCGGCAGTCCCAGGCACAGCGCTTCCCGACACGACGCTCCCGGACACAGCCCTGCCCGACGCAGCACTCACCGACGCGGCCGCCGCTTCGGCAGAAAACGCTCCCGGTGCGGCACCGAGCCCAGCGTCGGCTGGCATGTCGATTGGCGAGACCGCGGGCGCATCGTCCGCCGCTCTCCTGGTCGAACCGAGCACGACGCCGTCCGAACCGGCGACCCCATCGGCCATCCCGGCCGAGAAGACACCGAAGAATGCACCGGCGAGCGCGCCGCGTGCGACGCCGGCTGCGCTCAAGGCGCCGGCATCCGTCGCGAAGCGCGACCCGCGGTCTGCAAGCCTCAAGCGCGCCGTCGACCGCACGGCGCACAGCCTGGTCTACCTGCTTCCGCTGCTCGCCATCGCCGCCGTGATCCAGGTCGTCAACCTCGCCGGATCTCCAGCGCGCATCGCCGAGGAGGGCACCAACACTGCGCAGGCATGGTCGGTGCTGAAGCTCGGCGAACTCGTCAGGGACGCCAACTGGTTCGATCACCCGCCGCTCGGCTGGCTTCAGATATCGGGGTACGCGGGCCTCACCGGCGCCTTCGACCGCTACGACCTCGCAGTGCTGGCCGCGCGTGAAGCGATGGTCGCCTTCGCGCTCGTGTCGGTACTGCTGGTCTGGGTGCTCGCCCGGCGCCTGCGGCTCACCCGCCCGGCCGCTGCCGGGGCCGTGCTGCTGTTCGCCCTGTCGCCTCTGGCTCTGCAGCTTCACCGAACGGTCTACCTCGACAACGTCGCCGTGCCGTGGTTGCTGGGCGCGTTCGTGCTCGCGACGCTGCGTCGTTACCAGCTGGTGGCATTCGCCGGCAGCGCGGTCGCCTTCTCCGTCGCCATGCTCAGCGGCGAGACGGCGCTGCTCGCGCTGCCCTTCCTCGCCTGGGTGATGTGGCGTTCGTCCGACTCGGAGACGCGTCTCTACACACTGCCTACCGCCGGCGCCATCGTCGTCGTGAGCGGCCTGGCGTACGTGCTCTATGGATCCAGCAACGGCGGACTCACCCAGGCTCCGGGCAGCGGCGGCCTGCTCGGAAGCCTCATCTTCCCGTTCGCCGCATCCCTCTCGAACGCATCGCTCGCCGACCCGGGCGCGACGACGGCCGGTACCCTGTCGACCTGGTGGCAGCTCGATCCGGTCCTCCTCGTCTCGGGAGTGGTCGCGGCCATAGCGGCGCTGTTCCTCACCCGACTGCGGCCGATCGCTGCATTCGTGGTGTTCTCCGCCCTGCTCGTGCTGATGCCCGGGGCGGCGACGCCCGCGTCCTACGCCATCGTCCTGCTGCCGTTCATTGCTCTGCTCATCGCCGGGGTGGTCGAGGAGGCCGTCATACTGGTCCGTTCGCGGGAGCGCTCCTATTGGCTGCGGATGGCGGACCGCGGCATCGGTGGAGTCATCCTCGCCGGCGCGGTGGCTGCGATAGTCATCGCCGCTCCCGCCGCGGTCTCGCAGATTCGAGGGTTCCTCGCCGGCGATGCCGACCGACCCGCGCGTCAGGCAGAACAGTGGCTGACCGACAACGTGCCGTCGAACGCGCGCGTCATCGTGGACGACTCCAGCTGGGTCGACCTCGTCGCCGCAGGCTTCTCGCCCGACCGCGTCGACGGATACGACCCGACGGATGCCGGTGCGTCCGCCCCGGAGCAGGTGTTCGGCACCGCTCGTCCCGCGGACTATGTCGTCGCGCCCGCTTCTTCCGGCGCGATTCCGGCCGGCCTGTCACAGGTTCGTCGAGCCGTCGCCAACTCGGTGAGCGTCGTGCGCTTCGGGTCGGGAGATCGCGCCGTCGAGGTTCGCCGCATCGAGACCGTCGATCCCACGGCGGCGCGAGCGACGGAGACCGCGCTCACGCAGAAGCGCGCCCGCGCGGGCGCCGAGCTCCTCGCCAATCCGGCGCTGACCGTCTCGACCGGTGCCCGGGGCGTGATCGCAGGGGGAAACCTCGACGGCCGGCTGATCGTGCTGCTCGGCCAGCTCGCGGCATCCGGCGACGTCGCGGTGACGTCCGCCCCAACCGGCTTGACCGAGACGACGAATGTCCGCCGCATGGTGACGCTGACGACGGGTTCGGCCGCCGGGGATGCCGAGCTGCTGGCCTCGCTCAAGGCCATGACGGGCACCTATGCTCCCGACGCCTCGGCCGTGCCATCCGGTCTCCGACTAACCGTCTCGGCCGATGAACCGGACGTGTTCGGATGACCCGCTTCCCGTTTTCTCCTCGCTCTTCCCCCCTCGCAACAGAACATCCTCATCGCCCTCAATCGAACAAGGAGTCCCTCTCATGAACAGATCGTCCATCATCCGCCGCGTCGTTGCGGGCAGCATCGCCGCTGTCGCCGTGGCCGGTGCCATCGGTCTCGCCGCAGCTCCGGCGAACGCGGCAGTACCCGCGTCGGTGTCGTCGTCCGTCCAGACCGCGGGCACGAACACCGGCTGGGTCCGCGTCGGCCACCTGTCGCCCGACACCACGTCCGTCGACGTCAAGCTCTCGGCCCTCTCGGGCGGGGCGGTCATCTTCGAGCTCAAGAACGTCGCGTACGGACAGGTCTCGCCGTACAGCAACGTCGGGGCCGGCACCTATGTGGTGTCGATGGTTCCGGCGGGCTCCCCCGCCAGCACCCCGGCGATGATCTCGGCCAACGTCACCATCACGCCGGGCGAGGCTGCCACGGTCGCGGCGTACGGGCCGAACAAGAGCATCAAGACGAAGGTCTTCACTGACGACCTGACGGGTCCGGCGGCCGGGCAGTCCCGCATCCGGCTCATCCAGGCGTCCACGCGGGTCAAGAGCGTCGACGTCTCGACGACGACGGGAATCGCCATCGCGAAGGGGG
This sequence comes from Orlajensenia flava, assembly GCF_004801905.1. Classification (GTDB taxonomy): domain Bacteria; phylum Actinomycetota; class Actinomycetes; order Actinomycetales; family Microbacteriaceae; genus Orlajensenia; species Orlajensenia flava. The sequence continues at coordinate 204,242 of NZ_SSSN01000009.1, forward strand.
CGAAGGCGGGTAGCGCCACCAGCTACGCCAGCGTCCCGGTCGGGCCGTGGGGGCTCAATCTGGTGTCGCCGACGACGACATCGCAAGCCTCCATCAGCCTCGCGCCGGGCACGGTGAACACGCTCTTCGTGCTCGACAACGCCTCGGGCGGGCTCACACTCATGTCGGTGCTCGACAGCTCCGGCGCCGGCGAATCGCCCGACGGACCGATCGAGACCGGTGGGGGCGGCCTGCGCGACTCCGGTTCGAGCGGGCTCGCCGCTGCACCGGCGAACGACCCGTGGAGCGCCGTCGTCACGTTCTTCACCCACCTGTTCGGCGCCCCGGCCGGCACACGCTGACCGGCGTGGCCCACTGATCGGCGAGCGTGCATCATGACGAACTCCGCACCGCGGCATCGTGCCCCACGAACGCACGCGCGTCTGCGGCGCACGCTCGTCGTGGGCGCGGTGCTCGTGGTCGGAGTTCTCGCGGTGAGCGGGGGCGCACTCGCGTCGTCGTTCGCCGTGAACCGGTCGGCGTCAGCGCCGAGCGCCGTTCAGCACGCGTCCGGTTCGGTCGGCGCGACGCCATCGCCCTCCTCGAACGCGTCCCATGAGGGAGCGGCGGGAGGCCTGCAGGACCCGGCGATCCCCATCCCGTCCGCCGACGTGAGCGGCGTCACCGTCAGTCGCGTACAGATTCCCGCGATCGGAGTGGATGCGGCCGTCGAGCTGATCGACCGTGACGCGACCGGCGTGCTGCTCCCGCCGGGCAAATGGGCGGATGCCGGCTGGTATCGCTCAGGCGTGCTGCCCGGCCGGGTCGGACCGGCGATCATCGCGGGACACCTGGACACGACGTTGCGCGAGGCGGTGTTCGCGCACCTCAAGCAACTGGTCGCGGGCGACCGGGTCACCGTCACCCTCTCCGATGGCAGCCAGTCCACGTTCGCGGTGGACAGTGCCATCAACGTGGAGAAGAAGACGTTCCCGACCCAGGAGGTGTACGGACCGACTCCGGATGCCCAGCTGCGACTCATCACGTGCAACGGGCCGTACGACGACGCCGCGCACTCGTACGCCAACAACTACGTGGTGTTCGCCTCACTCGTCGCACCGGGCACCTGACCGAACCCTCCCCGCTTTCGCGCCCCTGCTGGCTTTGCTGGACGACTCGAGACCTGCCGGCGGCGCTTGAGGACTCGCGCCCCTGCCGGCGGTGCTGGACGACTCGAGCCCTGCTGGCGGCGCTCGAGGACTCGTGCACCTGCCGGCGGCGCTCGAGGACCGGGGCCCGGCCCGCGGTGCTGGACATGCATTCGGCGGTCGTGGACTTCTGCGTTGGTGAGAGACACCCAAACGCTCGCATCCTTGCCCGCGAGGGCCGGCTCTTCCTAGACGAGGGCAGGGACCTTCACTCGGAACCGTTCGCGTCCCCCGATGCGAGGCTTCTGCAGTGGGTCGATGTGGGGTGGAGGAGTGAACCAGACCGTTCCGGCCCTGATCGCGATTCCCCAACCGTCCCGGTGGATCATGTGGTGGCAGAAGCTGCACAACATGACCCCATTGTCGAGATCCGTCGGTCCGCCATCGCGTTCCCACCACCTGATGTGGTGAGCGTGGGCGAAGCGGATGTTCTGTCCGCATGAGGCGCATCCACCGTCGCGTTCTCCGAGGGCGAGGCGTTGCTCTCTGCTGAAGAGTCGCGCTCTGCGGCCCATGTCCAAGGGGACGGACGCCTCGCCGAGGACGAGTGGCAGGAACTCGCCGTCGATGGCGAGGAGTCGGGCCGATGCAGCGCTGATGGGCTGGTCGATTCCATCGATCGTGGCCCGACCGAGCCCATCGATCAGGGCTTCGACGTCCATGCGCACGACGGTCGTGGTGGTCGCGAGTGCGGTGTCCGCTGAGGAGCAGCCGAGGTTGTGGGTGACGAGATCGGCTAAAGCATCGGCCTGCATCTGAGGGATGGTGCGGGTGTCGTCGATGGCCGATCGACCGCCGTGGGTATCCCCGCCGGACACGACGCACTCCCCGTCGGTGCTGTCCCAAGCGGCTTGGTCGCTCGTGCTCCGACCCGTCGAGCCGACTCCGCGTTGCTGTCGCAGCGCGGCTGTGACCAGAGCGTCGATCGCGGTCTTGATGCCCGCTGCCGTCAACGGATCGAGCCGCGCATTCAGGTGGATCATGCCGTCTCGATGTTCGCGGAAGGTAAGCGACCGGCTCTGCCACCGCAGCTCATCGGCGGGTTCGAGTCCATCCTGGTCGAGTCCGGCCGCGGCCTCCTTCACGGCTCGAGCGAGCAGGTCGAGCGGCAGGTTCACGGCGTGATCGACGAGGATTCCCTCCACCTCGACCGCCAACGCCGGGTCGGCCCGATTCGCGACCCGATCGAGCATCGCCGTGATGAGGTCGGCTGCATCGACGCCGATGGTTCCGGACGACAGCGCGTCGGCGACGTGCGGATGCGCTGGGGGAAGCGACCCGCTGAACGACTCTCTCGACGCCGTCGCCACTCCGACCCTGATGAGCCGGGACGCCTCGGTGACGCTCGTGCCCGTCGACGCCGCGATGAGGCGCGCGGGATTGTGGAATCCGCACGCCTTGGCCAGTCCGTCGACGCCGAACTCCGCCCCGGAACGTTGCGACACCTCAGCCGCGGCACAGGTCAGCAGCGCCTCGGTGTCGCGACGCATCTGCGCCAGCGCATCCGTCACGGCGACGAGTCCGGAGCTGCTCATCTGCTTCATCACCGCGCCCGCGCGGCCCGGAATGAGACCGAACGGAGGGAGAGCCCCAGCCCACGTCGCATGCAGGGTCCCGAGATGTTCCTCGAGGTTCTGCAGCGGATCTTCCATGACTCGATTGTCCCATAACGGCAAGACATTCGAAAGTGTTTTCTACTGTTGATCTGGACTTTCTTATCCACAGGCTGGGGAGAACTAGCCCGTTCTGGCGACTGGGGAGGAGACTGCACTGATGCGAACAGAACCCATCCGCACCGCCGGGACCCCCGTGCTCGAGATCACGTACGAGCAAGTCGGCGACCCGGCCGGTACGCCTGTCGTACTGCTGCACGGCTTTCCCTACGACGTTCGCTCGTACGACGATGTCGCGAGCGTGGTCGCGGATGCCGGCGCACGCGTCATCCTGCCATACCTGCGGGGCTACGGGCCTACCCGCTTCCTCCGCGACGACACCATGCGTTCCGGCCAGCAGGGAGCCCTCGGCCAAGACCTGATCGACCTCCTCGACACGTTGGACATCGAGAGCGCGGTCGTCGGTGGCTACGACTGGGGAGGCCGAGCTGCGTGCATCGCCGCCGCGCTGTGGCCGGAGCGCATCCGAGGTCTCGTGACTGTCGGCGGCTACAACATCCAGGACATCGCGAAGGCGACTCCTCCCCAACCACGCGACTTCGAGCCCGGACAGTGGTATCAGTACTACCTCTACACGGAGCGCGGTCGCGAGGGGTTATCTCGGTACCGTGAGGAATTCGCGCTTCGACTGTGGCAGCTGTGGTCTCCGACGTGGACGGATGCCGCACACGCCTTCACGGCGAGTGCCCCAAGTCTGCACAACCCCGACTTCGTCGACGTGGTCGTCCACTCCTATCGGCACCGTCGTGGGCTCGCCGCGGGCGACTCCCGCTACGACGGACTGGAGGCCCAGTTGGCCGCACGGCCCTCCATCACCGTCCCGACGATCGCGCTCGACGCTCTCGCCGATGGGCTCGGTGGCCCCGACGACTCGTCCGAGGACCGTCCCCTGTTCACCGGTGGACTCGACATCCGCGCCGTCCCGGATGCCGGCCATGACCTGCCTCAAGAGGCTCCCGACGCGTTCGCGCGCGCCGTGCTCGACCTGCTCTGAGGCGCTCACGATGGAAGCGGGGCCGCACTCGCGTGCGGCCCCACCCCTGCGTTTCCGCCCCTACGCGGGCGCATGATGCGACGGATGCGACGGGCCGGTCGGACGATGCGCCGCAGCACGGCAGATCGCTCCATCGACGGCGGATCCGGGTAAGCGGGGCCGCCGCGGCCAGCCTACGTTCGGGATCCATCGGACGCATGTCCCCATGTAAGGCACGCACGCCTCGGCGTTGAGTGCTTGCAGCCTCGCAGCTCAGCATCCAAGCCGGACCAAGCCAACCCCGACGCGAGCGGTAGGGCATCGGGTCGGCCTCAGGAGCGCCTGCGCGCTGCGACACGGCTCCGCCATCCCCACCTCTTCCGTCCCCGAGACGAGCGCAGTCTATTCCGACGGCTGATCGGTGGCGAGAGGAAGGCTTCCGCGCCAGCTCAGGATGGCGTTGCGCTCGGCGAGGTCGAGGTCCGTCAGCGCCAGCCAGGTGCCGACGTCGAATGCCGCGAGCGACTCTCGGAACAGGCGTTCTGGCGTCGTGCCGAGCGACGCGCAGAGCAGTTCGACCTTCGCCTCATCCTGCATCCGGTGCGCCCCGAGCGCCCCCGAACGGCCGAGTCTCATCGACTCGAGGTAGTCATCGACGATGTCCTCCTCGATGACTCCGGCCGCCGCCTGCAGCACCATCGCGATCATGCCGGTGCGGTCGCGTCCCGCCGCGCAATGGAAGAGAACGCCTCCGTCCGGCGCATCCGCGATCGCACGCAGGACAGCCGCGGTGCGCTCGGGCATCGCCGCAAGATGCGGCCCGTAATAGAGCGCGGTGCCGGCGAGACCCGCATCCCAGTAGTCGGCCCAGAACGACGCGTTCTCCAGGCCGTCGAGGTCGATCTCGCGAATCGTGATCTCAGCGGGCCGATTGGTCGCCGCATTGCGCTCATCGGGCTGACGCAAGTCGACGACGGTGCGGATGCCGAGCTCCCGCAGGTGTCGCCATCCCTCGGGCGTCACCTGGTCCGTCGACTCCGAGCGGAACAGGACGCCGTGCGGGGTGACGGATCCATCGCGGCATCGGAGGCCGCCGAGGTCGCGCACGTTGGAGAGCCCGTCGACTGCGGCCGCCCGAGAGGGGCGGATCATCCGCTCACCGCCACAGACCGCGGCGCGGTTCGCCCACTCTGTTCGGCGACCCGACGCGACGTGGCGCCGAACTCTCGCTCGAGCGCGGCGGCGCGAACCCGCACGGCAACGAGTTCGTGCACGGCCAGCAGCGGCTTCGCCCAGAAGTACTCGCCGAACCGGTAGTCGGCCGCGCGCCGCAGCCTGGCCGCCAGTTGCGGCGACTGCGTGGCGAGGTAGGCGCGCAATCTCCGGGCGTGGAACGAGTTGGATGCGATCTTGACGACGGAGGCATCGGCGAGGAGCGGAAGGCTGAACGCGATGTTCTCCCACGAGGTTCTGGAGTGCTGCTCGAGCATGATGCGCTCCGGCGCGACACCGAATCGCGCGACGGCGTGGTCGGCCATCACGGATGCCTCCGACCGCGAGCCCCGCACCGGTCCCCCGGTGAACACGAACCGGCCTGCCTCATCCGTGGAGCGCACGGCGATGCGCACCCGCCAGCGCTGGATCGCATTGGCGCGTCCGCCGCGGCTCGAACGGAACCCCGGCACGACCACCACCTCGCCGGGCTCGACGACCCGGGCGTCGAGGCGATCGGCGGGCAGGCCCGACCGGGAGGCACGCCGGGTCGTCCACTCACCCCAGGCGACGAAGCCGAGGCCAGCAGCGAGAGCCGCCAGGACGACCCGCATCGGGGTAGCGGATGTCGGCGCTCGACGAGGCATGAGTCCATTCGACCATGCACGGGTCTCGATACGCCTGCTCGCTCCGCGCGCCGCCTACTCGACCAGCGGTGGCTTGCACACCCGGTGATGCTCGTACTCGACCAACGGTGGGCTGCGCATTCGGCCGCACCGCCCACTCGCGGGCTGTTCGACTAGCGGACAGCTCGCGGGCTACTCGACCAGCGGGAGGCCTAAGACCAGCGCCGACGATGGCCGTGCGCGGTGCGGATAGAATCGACCGGTGCTCATCTGCATCTCCGCGAGTCACAAGAACTCGAGCTTCGAACTCCTCGAACGACTGAGTGTGGACGCCGAAACGCTGGGCCGCAGCATCGTGGATGGTCACGGGACTCTGAGCGGCGCCGTCGTCGTCGCCACCTGCAACCGCTTCGAGGCCTATCTCGACCTCGACGAGCCCTACGGGACGTCCCCTCTCCCCGCCGTGTTCTCGACGATCGCCGCCGTCAGCGACGTCTCGGGCGTGCCCGCGGATGACCTGCGCGCCACCCTCGAGCTCGCACACGGCAACGGCGTCGCCGAGCACCTGTTCTCCGTATCCGCCGGTCTGGAATCGGTCGTGGTCGGCGAAGGCGAGATCGCGGGACAGGTGCGGCGGGCACTCGAGAACGCGCGCGCCGCCGGAACCACCAGTCCTGAGCTGGAGCGCCTGTTCCAACGGGCGTCGCAGACCTCGCGCAGCATCAAGAACCGCACCGGCATCGGCTCGGCCGGGCGCTCCCTGGTGCGTCTGGCCCTCGACCTCGCCGAGAGTCGGGTGCGCGACTGGGCGGATGCTGAGGTGCTGCTCATCGGCACCGGCCGCTACGCCGGCGCCTCCTTAGCCGCTCTCCGCGAGCGCGGAGCCGAGAACGTGCGCGTGTATTCGCCGTCGGGGCGCGGAGCCCGGTTCGCCATCAACCACGGGATCCCCACGGTCACGGCCGCCGAATTCGCAGCGGCAGCGGCATCCGCCGACGTCGTCGTCGCGTGTGCGGCGACCGAGGCCCACGTGCTCTCCGCCGCCGACCTGACCATCGGGCGTGCGGGCCGGGCGCCGAAGAGCCAACTCGCGATCGACCTCGGCCTGCCGCGCAACATCGACCCCGACGTGTCCGCCGTCGAGGGCGTCGAGCTGCTCGACCTCGAGACCATCCGACTGCACGCCCCGCTCGACGCCTTCGACGAGGCTTCGACCGAAGCGCACGCGATGGTGGCCAAGGCGACCCGCAAGTTCGGTGCGGTGGCCGAGGAGATCAACGTGACCCCCGCCGTCGTTGCGCTGCGCGGCCACGTCATCGGCATCCTCGACGCCGAGATCGAGCGGGCACGTGCTCGCGGCGATGACTCGGAGGCGACGGAGAAGGCGCTGCGCCACCTCGTGGGTGTCCTGCTCCACACCCCGATGAAGCGTTCTCGCGAGTACGCGCACTCGGGCGACGCGCAGGCGTGGCTCGACGGGCTGGAGGCGCTGTTCGGCATCGTGCCCGAGGCCGAATCGGATGTCGAAGCCCGACACGTACCCGACGAGCGCCCCGCGGTCTGATGGGCGAGACCAGCGAGGGTGCAGCCGCCGCGCTCGGATCCGACGCGCCACCCGCCCTCCGCATCCCGTTCTCGGCGTCGACGCTCGAGCGCGAACCGATCCTGACCGAGCGGATGCGGATGCGCCCGCTCGTGGTCGAGGACGCCCGCGATGTGTGGGAGTACGCCCAGCTGCCCGACGTCATCCGCTACATCCCGTGGCCGCAGCGCTCGGAGGATGAGGCGCGCGACCACAATGCCCGACGATCGGGCATGAGGCTGATGGAGAAGAACGAGGACGGCATCATCCTCGCCTGCGAATTGATCGGCGAGTCGTCCATCGGCAGACCGGGCGACCGGGTGATCGGCGACGTGATGCTGCGCATCGATGACCTCGAGAGCGCCGACATCGAGATCGGCTGGGTGTTCCACCCCGACTTCCAAGGCCGCGGGCTCGCCAGCGAGGCGGCATCCGCAGCCATCGACGTCGCCTTCGACCGTCTCGGAGCGCACCGGGTGCACGCCATGCTCGATGCACGCAACGACGCGAGCGCCGCGCTCTGCCGACGACTCGGAATGCGCCACGAGGCGACCTTCCTCGAAGACGAGTTCTTCAAGGGCGAATGGACGGACTCCGCCGTCTTCGCCGTGCTGCACCGCGAGTGGATCGCGCGGTGAACCTGCTGCTGTCGATCGACGTGATCGACGGCCCGGTGCTCGCCATCCTCGGCACGCTCTCGATCGCTCTCGTCATCTACCTGCTGCTGCGCGGGCGGGATGCCGAGTGGTTCGTCACGGCGGGAGCGGCGATGCTCGTCGGAGCCCTCGTCGGCTGCGGCCTGCTGTGGATCGTCAACGTCGGCGGCCTTCTCGGCGGACCGGCCGATAGAGGGGTCTGGTTCTGGGCGCCGGCCGGGTTCGCCGCCATCGGTCTCGCCGTCGTGAATCTCTGGCATGCGCGCTGGTGGCGCGTGGTGGTCGCGGTCGTCGCCATCCTCGTCTTCACCCTCACGACCTTCCTCGGCGTCAACGCCGTCTACGGCATCGGACGCACGCTCGCCGCCTTCCTGCACGTCTCGACCGCCTCGCCGGTGGCCATCCCGAGCGTCGTACCGACCCCCGGCGCCAGCACCACCCCGCTGTACCAGCGTTGGAAGCCGCCGAAGGACATGCCAGCCCACGGGACGGTCGGCCTGGTTCCGGGCGGCATCCCCAACACCGCATCGGGATTCGACGCCCGCCCGGCGCAGATCTACCTGCCGCCCGCAGCGCTCGTGGCCGACCCGCCCGAACTGCCGCTCGTGATCATGATGATGGGCCAGCCCGGCGACCCGGATGCGAGCTACATCGGCGACGTGCTCGACGACTACCAGGCGCAGCACGACGGCCTCGCCCCGATCGCACTCGTCGTCGACCAGCTCGGGGATCCGTTCACCGACCCGCTCTGCCTCAACACCGAGCGCGGGCAGGTCGAGACCTACGTGATGACGGATGTCGTGGGCTGGGCACGCAGCCACCTCAACATCCAGCAGGGCCGGGATGCCTGGACTGTCGCGGGCTACTCGAACGGCGGGGCGTGCGCGGCGTACTTCGGCTCGAAGCACCCCGACGTCTTCGGCAACCTGCTCGACGTGTCCGGCGTGGAGTACCCGGGCGCGGAGACCAGCTCGATCGTGCTCGACCAGATCTTCGACGGCGACCAGTCCGCCTTCGACGCGGTGAAGCCCGCGAGCATCATGAGGGCCACGGGCGACTATCCCGACACGGTGGCGGTGTTCACGATGGGTCAGTACGACGAGGAGTTCCGTCCGGGCTACGAGCGGCTGTGGCCCGTGGCGAAGGCGGCGGGAATGCGCGTGACGCACAAGCTCATCATCGGCGCGGGTCACGGTCTCGAGGCTCTCGACGGCGGCCTCGACGAGGGCTTCCGAGTGCTCTACCCGCGGCTGGGTCTGGACGCGGGCGAGTAGCGTCGCGCGCCCGTTGCCCTCCCGATCTCATCCCCTCATCTCGCACTCGACCCCACACCCTCTCCTCTTGTATTCACCCGCACCTCGCACCCTCTTTCCTCACCTCGTCCCACTCCCCCTCTTGCAGCCGCGCATTCAGGCAATCGGTCGCCAGTCAGGCTGTAATTCGGGGTTTCAGCCTGAACAGCGTTCTATTGCCTGAATCCGCGCGGGGTCGCGGCGCGGGAGCGGGATGGCGGCTGAGCAGGGGGGCCGGCCGAGGGGGTGCCGCCCGAACAGGAGCGCCCTAGCGGGACGCCGCCCGAGCGTGAGGCCGACGCAACGAGTGCCCCGCGTTCTGCCCTCAGCAGACGGGGCTGCGCGCATCCGTCCCGCCGCCCTAGCGTTGTGGCATGAGCGAGCGCAGCGCCTTCATCATCGGCGGAACGGGACAGATCGGCACCGCGACGGCGGAGCGCCTCCTCCGAGACGGATGGCGCGTGACCACGGCCCATCGCGGCGAGCGCTCGGCCGCGGGGGTGGCGGGCGCGACATCCGTGATCCTCGATCGCGACGACACGGATGCGCTGCGCTCGGCAGCAGCCGGCCACGACGTCGTGGTCGACACGGTCGCCTACCGGCCTGAGCACGCCGACCAGCTCATCGAGCTGGCTCCGGAGGTCGGCTCGCTCGTCGTCATCTCAACCGGATCGGTGGCCGCACCGCTGACGGGAACCTGGCTCGAGGCCTCCACCGGGCTGGACGACGCACCGCGCTACCCCGATCCGCTCGACGAGGACGTCGCCATCCTCGACAGCGCAACGGACGCCTACTCGCCCAATAAGGCCGAGGTCGAACGGCGACTGCGCGCGACCGAGCTGCCCATCAGCATCCTGCGACCGGGCGCCATCCACGGCCCGGCGAGTCCGATGCTGCGGGAGTGGTACTTCATCAAGCGGGTGCTCGACGGCAGGCCGTTCGCGATCCTGGCCTACGACGGCGAGAGCCTGTTCTCGACGACCGACACCCGCAACATCGCCGAGCTCATCGCGCTGTGCGCCGACAATCCCGGCGCTCGACTGCTCAACGCCGTCGACGAGGAGCTGCTCACGGTCGCCGAGATCGGGCGGACCGTGTTCGACCTCATGGGTCATGACGCGCCCATCCGAACGATCTCGGGACCGCCGCGCGCCGACGGCGTGGGCGACAGCCCGTGGGCGCTCGCGCATCCGTTGCGGATGCCAATGGATCGCGCGCGACGCGAACTCGGCTATCGGCAGGCGGTGAGCTACCGCGACGGCATGACGGATGCGATCGAGTGGTCCGTCTCGGCGTTGCGAGCGGCGGAGGCGCGCGGGGGCGACTGGCGCGATGCGTTCCCGATCATGGTGTCGCGCTATGGAGCCGGCGAGTGGTTCCCCTACGACGCCGAGGACGCCTTCCCCGGCTGATCGGGCCGCGCCGGCTGATCGGGCTGGCCATCCTGATCGGGCCGAACCGGCTCATCGGCCCGCGCCGTCTCACCGGGCGCCTCCGGTCCAATCGAGGGTGGGACATCCGTCGGCGGCAACCGGTCGGGTCGAGGGGCCGGCACGCGCACGATCATCTCGGGCGCCTTGGTGACGACGAGCCACGCGGGAAGCAGCGCGAGGCAGAGCACCGGGAGGGCGGCAATGCTCCCCGTGATGACGACGGCGACGAAGAGGGCGATCCATCCGTCCCGACCGACGGCCAGCAGCATGCCGAGGACCCCCGCGGAGACGGCGATCGGCACCGGGATGCCCGGAAGGAGCGCTTGGGCGAGCACGCCGATCGCGGCACCGATGAAGACGGCCGGGAAGATGCGACCGCCACGGAACCCGGCCGCGGCAGCGACGATGAGCGCGACGAGCTTGATGACGACGATGAGCACTAGCTGGCCGGCCGTGAAGTCCGCGCGGTCTGCAACGAGTTGAGCGAGCTGTGCGAGGCCCTTGAACAGGGTGATCGGCCCGCCGATCGCGCCCAGGATGCCGAGCACGACGCCGCCGACGGTCACGTACAGCGCCGGGTTGCGCAGCAGCCGGAAGGTCGCGTGAACCCGCGGGAAGACGACGGCAGCGAGGACGCCGATGGCTGCGGCGATCACAGCGATGACCACGGCGCTCAGCAGGTCGATCGGGGCGACGGAGGTGTAGGCGGGCATGGGAACGGCGAACGACGGATGCGCGAGCAGCGTCATGGTCACCGCTCCGGCGCCGGCCGACGCGAGCGGCATGAAGAGGCGATCCCACAGCGCACCGCCCGCCGCCATGCCCCCGACGATGCCGGTGAAGGCCAGCACGGCCGCGACGGGGGTGCCGAACAGGGCGCCGATCGTTCCGGCCGCAGTGATGAGCAGCACGAACTGCACAGGCAGCGCCGGCCATAGCCGCGCGAGCAAAGCCACGAGGATGGCCGTGTTGATGGCGATGATCGGGCTCTCCGGCCCGAGGCTCACGCCGCCGGCGAGGGCGAGGACGGTGACAACGATGAGCGACGGAACAGATGCCAGCGGCAGCGGCGGGGCCGTCAGTCCGGTGGTTGCTGAATCGTCGCCACCGTGCCCGGGAAGCAACCAGACGCAGAGCCCGACGGCCAGGCCTGTGAGGCTCAGCACGCCGAAGATCCACCAGCCGGAGTCGGGGTCGACGCCGACGGCGTGCGGCAGGGTCGACCAGATGACGTTCTGAAGAGCCCCGGCCACCTCGTCGAGTGCGAACAGCACGAGTGCGGACACGACGCCAATCACGATCGCCGGCACGCTGAGCGTGAGAAGACGACGCACGCCCGGCGACTCGGTGCCGGGGGGCGCGGCGGGCGTCACCGCATCGGGCCGCGCCGTCATGAGCGCAATACCTTCGAGGTGAGGCCGCGCACCGAGGTCTCACCGGCGAGCGCGAGCGCGATGTCCAGTTCAGCGAGCAGGTTGCGAATCACCTCGGCGACTCCGAGCGCACCGCCCACCGCGAGGCCGTAGGCGTACTGCCGACCGATGCCTACGGCCGTCGCACCGAGAGCGAGCGCGATGAGCGCATCCGTCCCACTCCGGATGCCGCCATCCATGATCACCGGAACCGCGCCGGCCACCCGTCCGACGACCCCCGGCAGCGCGTCCAGCGTCGCCACCGAACGATCGAGTTGCCGGCCGCCGTGGTTGGAGACCCACACGCCGTCGACTCCGGCATCCAGCGCCCGCGCAGCGTCATCCGGATGCATGATGCCCTTCAGGATGATGGGCAGCGTCGTCCATTCGCGGAGCTTCACGAGGTCGTTCCACGTGAGCGCCGGATCGGAGAACACGTCGAGGAACGTCTCGACGGCCGCCCGCGGGAGCGGTGAGCGCAGGGCGCCTGCCAGACCACCTGGGCTCACCGACGTGCCCGCGCTCGCGCGCGCCATCCGGAGGGCCGTGGCGATCGCGGTGGGCGTGACCTTGACGGCGGTGTCGTCGTGGCGGGGCCGACCGGCGCGTTCTCGCACGAGTCCCGCGAAAACGGGGTCGCTGGTGTACTGCGCGATCCCACGTCCGCGCGTGAACGGCAGGTAGCCGAGGTCGAGGTCGCGAGCACGCCAGCCGAGGAGGTGGGTGTCGAGGGTCACGACGATCGCCTCGCAGCCGCACTCCTCCGCCCGCTGCAGGAAGCTCTCGTTGAGCGCGTCATCGGAGCTCCAGTAGAGCTGGAACCAGCGCGGACGACCGGGGGCGGTCGCGTCCATGGCGACGGCGACCTCCTCCATCGGCACGGATGCCTGGTTGGAGAGCACGTACGGCACCGCGTTCGCCGCGGCGGCCCGGCCGACCGCGAGGTCCGCTTCGGGGTGGGCCAGCTCGGCGACCCCCACCGGGGAGAGTACGAACGGCGTGCGGCGCTGCTTTCCGAGGAGGTCGACGGTCAGGTCGCGCTCGGAGACGTCGCGGAGGACGCGGGGCCAGATGGCGTGCCGGGCGAACGCGGCGCGGTTCGCCTCGACGGTGTGCTCCGACCCGGCACCTCCCGCGAGATAGGCGAAGGCCTCCGGACGCAGGGTGTGCTCCGCCGCGCGGGCGAGCTCATCGCGGTCGACGGGCACGATCGGTCGAGTACCGCTGACGCCGGCGCGGAAGATCGCCGACTGCACCGAACGCCCGTAACCCGTGTCCGCCATCCACCACTCCCGCCGTCGCGTCAACGCTAGCGCCGAAGCGTCGCCCCCGGCAGGTCGGCCTGCCGGTCGAGTAGCGCAGACGCGCAGCGGCTCCGCGTATCGAGACCCTCGAACGTGCGAGTGGCGGGTTTCGATACGCCTGCTCGCTGCGCTCGCGGGCTACTCAACCAGCAGCTACTCAACCAGCGGCTACTCGACCTGCAGGGCGGCACGCGCAAGGGCGAGTGCCTCGCCGACGATGGGGTCGTCCTCGACGACGGATGCCCAGCGGATGCGGCGAGCCGCCCGCTCGACATCGCCGCCGCCGGCCCGCAACTCGCGGAGGGGCGCGAGCAGGGCTGCACGACGCAGCCACGGGCCGTCCTCGCGCGACCACCGATCGAGCACGAGCTCAGCGCGCCCCCGCGAGCGGGCGTCGAGCCCGCTCATCAGCTCCCCGACCACGTCGACGGCGAGCAGGTCGACGAGTTGCCGCCGCTCACCATCACGCACGAACCCCTCGACGCGTGTGAGATCCGTCGCCTGCAACTCCCCCACGCGCGACTGCAGCAGCACGACCGCCGCGAGGCGGAGCTCCTCGACCCCTCGAGCCCACAGCTCACTGCTGAGCGCGGTCAGCTCGTCGTGACCGAGCGACGGATAGCGGCGGAGCGCATCCCGCACGGTCCCGCGCACTGCTCCGACTGATGCGCCGTACGACCCGGCATCGCCCCAACCGGATCCCTCCCGCCGCAGGGTCTCGTCGATCCAGTCGGCAGCCTCGCCAGATGCGTCGCTCAGTGCACGTACTCCAGCAGGTCGAGGCCGACCTGGCGCATGCCGTCGAGCACCGCGAGTCGCGCGGTGAGGTTGGTGTCGGCGAAGTACATGGAGACGGCGTAGGAGACCGCGGCGCGGGGGCCGCGCAGAACGCCGGCATCGGCGCGCACTCCGGCATCCGTTCCCGTCTTGTTGACCAGCAGGATGCCGTGGTCGCCCGTGCGATGAGCGAGCGGATCGAGGCCGAACGCGTTGGCGACCATCGACAGATCGGTGTTCAGCGAGAGCCAGCCGATGACCCGCTGCGACACCTCCTTCGAGACGATCTCGCCGCGGGCGAGCGCCGAGAACAACCAAGTCAGCTCGTTGGCCGAACCGATGGAGAGCTGGGGCGCGTCGTCGGGACCGCGGTGGTCGCGCACGAGGTCGAGGAGGGCGGTGCGCTTGAGCCCCAGGGACTCGGTGCGGGCGCGCACGGCCTCCAGCCCGACGGTGCGGATGAGCACGTTCGTCGCGAGGTTGTCGCTCGTGGCGCCGATGAGTGCCGCGAGGTCGGCGATGGGCAGCGCCGGCGCCTGCAGGTGCTGCCAGATGCCCGAGTCGCCCACGTAGTCGCCCGAATTGCGGTCGAGGATGGCGAACGCGTTGAACGCGGGATCCGCCAGCCGCGCGGCGACCTCGACGAGCAGCAGCACCTTGCCGATCGACGCGGTGGGCATGACCACGTGGTCGTCTACGGAGAACAGCACCTTGCCGTTCGAGAGGTCCACCGCTCGCGCCGAGACCTGCACGCCGTTGATCGCGAGCTCGCCCAACGCGGTGAATCCGCGGGCGAAGTTGTCCTGGTTCTCGCCCCCGGTGTGGCGCCCCGCTCGGATGGACGTGTGGCGCGCACGACGTTCGGATTCCATCGCAGGGATCGACAACGTTGTTCCTTCTGAGGGGACGAAAAGGGGGAGGCTCACGGCAGCTTAGCCCCTCATCGGGGGTGCCGCCCGCGTGTCACCAGATCGTCACGCGCTCGTCGGACGGCAACCAGGATGCGTCCGATTCCTGCACTCCGAAAGCGGAGTAGAACTCATCGATGTTGCGCACGATCTGGTTGCAGCGGAACTCGTTCGGCGAGTGCGGATCGATTGCCAGCAGACGGATGACCTCCGCATCCCGAGCCTTCAGCTGCCACGCCTGCGCCCACGACAGGAAGAACCGCTGCGCCCCCGTGAGGCCGTCGATGACGGGTGGCTCGGCGCCGTCCAGCGAGATGACGTACGCCTTCCACGCGATCGCCAGGCCCCCCAGGTCACCGATGTTCTCGCCGATCGTGAGGGCGCCGTTGACGTGGTGGTCGGGCACCTGCAGCGGCGCGAGCGCGTCGTACTGGGCTATCAGGGAGGCGGTGCGCTCGTCGAAAGCCGCCCGGTCGGCTTCGGTCCACCAGTCGGTGAGCCGGCCGTCGCCGTCGAACTTGGAGCCCTGGTCGTCGAAACCGTGTCCGATCTCGTGGCCGATGACCGCGCCGATCGCACCGTAGTTGGCCGCGGCATCCCGCTCGGGCGAGAAGAACGGGTACTGCAGGATCGCCGCCGGGAAGACGATCTCGTTGAACCCGGGGTTGTAGTACGCGTTGATGGTCTGCGGGGTCATGAACCACTCGTCGCGGTCGAGCGGCTTGCCGATCTTGCCGAGCTCGCGGTCGAACTCGTAGTGGGCCGTCGCACGCACGTTGGAGACCAGGTCGTCGGAGCTGATCGCGAGCGAGGAGTAGTCGCGCCACTTCACCGGGAAGCCGATCTTGGGCGTGAATTTGCCGAGCTTCTCGAGCGCGCGGGCGCGGGTGTCCTCACCCATCCAGTCCAGCTGCGAGATGGACTGCCGGTAGGCCTCGACGAGGTTGGCGACCAACACGTCCATCGCCGTCTTGGACTCCTGCGGGAAGTGCCGCTCGACGTAGATGCGTCCGACGGCCTCTCCCATCGCGCCCTCGACCAGCGAGACACCGCGCTTCCAGCGCACGCGCATCTCAGGCGTGCCGGACAGGGTGCGGCCGTAGAAGTCGAAGTTGGCCTCGACGAACGCCGTCGAGAGGTAGGCGGCATTGGAACGGATGATCTGCCAGCTCAGCCAGTCCCGCCACGCGTCGATGTGCTCGTCGACGAGCAGCGCGCCGAGCCCGGTGAGGAACTCCGGCTGACGCACGACGACGTTCGCGAGGGCTCCAGCCGGGGCACCGACGGCGTCGAGCCAGACGTTCAGGTCGGCGCCCGCCGGCTCGGCGACCGCAGCGGCCACCTCGTCCCAGGTGCGCAGGTTGTAGGTCTTCTCGCTGTCGCGCGAGGCGACGTTGTCCCAGTGGTGGCCCGCGACATCCGTCTCCAGGGTGAAGACGCGCTCGGCACGCTCGGCGGCGTCGCTCATACCGGCCAGGCCGAACATGCGCTCGAGGTGGGCGCGGTAGGCATCGCGGATCTCGGCGAAGGAGTCCTCGCGGAAGTAGCTCTCGTCGGGCAGTCCGATGCCGCCCTGCTCGACGAAAACGAGGTAGCGCTCGGGGTTGCCGGGGTCGTTGTCGACGAACAGCTGGGCGAACCCGCTGACGCCGTCGTGCTCGAGGCTGCCGAGCGCGCTCAGCAGGTCGGGGACGGAGTGGACGGATGCGGCGAGCGCGAGCTGCTCGGCGATCGGGGCGGCCCCGAGCGACTCGATGCGCTCATCGTCCATGAAGCTCGCGAACAGGTCGCCGACCTTCCGCTCCTCGTCGGTGCGCCCGTCGGTCTTGTCGGCCGACTCGACGATGATGTCGTGCACCGCCTGCTCGGCCGCCTCGTGCAGTACGTAGAAGGAGCCCCAGCGCGCCTTGTCCGACGGAATCTCCGTCCGCGCCATCCACGAGCCGTTGACGTGACGGAACAGGTCGTCCTGCGGACGGATGCTGTCGTCGAGTTCGGCGGTGTCGATTCCAGAGGTGAGCGCGTCATCGGTCATTCCTCCAGCCTATGGGTGGCCGCCGGTGCCCGGTTCATCGTGTGCGTCCCTACGCTGTGGAGGCGACCCGATGTCGTACCTGGGCGGGTGTGCTCAGGGCTCGCCGCCCAGCCGTCCCTTCGCCTTCGCGACCGCCACACCCTCGCGAGCCGCATACCGATCACATCACGCCGTCGTCGACCTGGACATGTCGACTCGGCCGACGCATGCGGCGTGTGGCTTGACCGGCCACTCGGCCGCGGTTGCGGAGAGTGTCAAGTCTTAGACTGGTGTCCTGGGCGTATTGGGAGAGCTATGTCATCGAGATCGGCTCGGGTCGTTCGCGGCCTCGTGGCTGCACTCGTCGCGACGCTTACGGCCGCGTTATTCCATGTGGCCGGTGGGGGGGCGGTTCCGGGCGTTCTTGCTGTGACGTTGAGCCTGTCCTTCTCCGCGCTGGCATGCATCGCTCTCGCGGGCCGGGCGTTGAACCTGTGGCGGTTGGCCGCGTCCGTCGTGTTCAGTCAGTTCCTGTTTCACGCGCTGTTCTCCCTCAGCGGCTCGGGCACCGTCCTGAGTACATCGGCTCATCTCCATGCGGGTGAGCACATTCAGATCGTCGCCGGCTTCGCACCATCCATGGCCGGGATGGCGCATGACACGACTCTCATGTGGGCGTCTCACTTAGCCGCCGCGGCTGTGACCATCGCGGCATTGCGCTTTGGTGAGAGGGCTTTCTGGGGGCTGTGGGAGTTCACCGCCCTGTCGGTGCGGCGCGTCCTGCGCCCGGTGGTGATGGTCGGGTTGACCTCGGTGAGGGTTCCCGTCGATTCCCGGCCGGCGAGCCTTCCCCACCTCGACCTGATCATCGGCTCGATGCGACACCGGGGGCCCCCTGCTGGCGCCATCGCGCACGGCTGATCTGCTCGGTCTCCGGCGCCACACAATCGCGTTGCACCCCGCAGCCGCTGCCATGGACGTGGTGCGACGTCGACCATTCTTTCCTCTTCTGTCGACCGGACGTGATCCGGTTGAGAACGGACTCTTCATGAAAAACCCCACTTTCACGCGCGGTGCCATCGCCGCCGCAGCTGCCGCGATCCTGATCGTCGCAGCGCCCCTGTCGGCCAGCGCACACGTGCGCGTCACCCCCGACCAGGCTGCCCCCGGCAGCTACGCAACTCTCACCTTCAAGGTGCCCACCGAATCCGCGACCGCGGGAACGGTCAAGCTCGAGGTGGACCTGCCCACCGAAACCCCTTTCGGCTACGTCGCCTACCAGCCACTGGCGGGCTGGACTGCCGAGGTTGTTACGGAGAAGCTGGCCACACCTATCAAGACAGATGATGGGACGGTGACGGAGGCTCCCACGAAGATCGTCTGGACCGCTGACGCTGGGGTCCAGATCGCGCCGGGCCAATTCCAGGAGTTCGTCATCTCCGCCGGGGCGATGCCCGACACCGGCAGCATCCTGTTGCCTGCTCACCAGAGCTACTCCGATGGCACCGTCGTGGACTGGGATGAGAAGACGCCCGCCTCGGGGAAGGAGCCCGAGAACCCGGCGCCAACGGTGTACGTCAACGACGCCCCGCCGACCGAGGACGGCTCATCGAGGGGTGCCGCCGTGACCGCGACGCCGATCCCCGACCCGACGGCCGCTGCCTCGACCGGTGACCCGGTCGCGACCGGGCTCGGCATCGCCGGACTGGCGCTCGGGGCGATCGCACTGGTCGTCGCCGTATTCGCCGCCACCCGCCGCGGACGCGCCGCTCAGGGCGAAAGCAAGTAACCCGATGGACGCGCGGAAACGTCGGCGGTCTCTCCGCGCGTTCGCCGGCGCCCTGCTGGTGCCGTTGGTCGGAGTGCTGGCGCTGGCCCCCGCGGCCGGCGCCAGCGCGCACGACTTCCTCGTGCAAAGCTCCCCGGCAGCCAACTCGGTCCAGACGACGCCGATCGCCGAGGTGTCGCTCACCTTCAACGATCGTGTCCTCGACCTCACGGGCGACGGTTCCTCCGCCCTGGCCCAGGTCATCGGCCCGAAGGGGAAGCACTTCGAGACGGCATGTCCGTCGATCCTCGATCGGACGGTGACCGTGCCAGTAGCGCTCGGCGGAGAAGGGAAGTACACGGTGACGTGGCAGATCGTCTCTGCCGACGGGCACACCGTCTCCGACTCGATCGTGTTCGAATACCGTCCCGACGCAGCTGCCACGTCCGCCACGGGCCGGACCGGCCGACCCCGGTGCGGAACAGATGCCGGCACCTCGACCGCTGTCCCGCAGTCAGCGGGTGGCGGCGGTGTGCGACCGGATGCTGTCGTGATCATCGGGATCGGCATCGGCATCGTCGTGCTGGCCCTGCTCACGTCGATCATCCTCATCCTCTCCGGCCGGCGGTCCGGTCGACGCGCACAGCGCATCTCCGACGATGTCTGACACGCCCACCACTGAAGCGGCGCCCGAATCCCCTGCCGAGGACGTGAACCGGGAGCAGATTCGTCTCCCGCACGTCGACGTGACCACGCTCGTCTTGGCCCTGTGCGTTCCGCTGACCGTCGCGATGACCCTGCTGGCGATGGTGTTCACGGGTGCGTTCACCACGGGAAGGGCGTTGTTCGACCCGGGCGACCTGGTCACCTACGGCCTTCCCATCGCCCGAGCAGTTCACGATCTCGCTGCAGCCGCCACAATCGGGCTCCTGCTTCTGGCGGTCTTCATCGCACCCGGCCAGACCAAGGACCTGGGCGCGCTCGGGCGGTCGCAATGGCGCTCAGTCAGGTGGGCGGCGTGGGCTGCTGCGGTGTGGCTCGCCTCAGCCAGTACTGTTGTGGTGCTCACCGGCGTTGAGATCTCGGGTGTCGGCCCGGGCCAGCCCGGCTTCATCGACACCATGAAGATCTTCCTGTTCTCCGTCGAGCTCGGCCAATCTCTCCTGTTCTCCACCCTGTGTGTGCTGATCGTGCTGGTCGTCGCCGCATTCGCGCGACGCTTGACACCGGTGGCGTTCGCGTTCGGCATCGGCTTGTTCGCCCTGCTGCCTCTGGCGCTTTCGGGCCACGCGGCGGGCTCGTTCGAGCACGCCAACGCCGTGAACAGTCTCGCGCTGCACCTGGTGGGCGTCACCCTGTGGGTCGGCGGACTCCTCGCCCTGATCCTGCTCCGCGGCACGATCGGGCGCGGATTCGGCACCAGCGTCGCACGGTACTCAACGCTCGCAGGGTGGGCATTCGCTGCGGTGGCGGCCTCGGGGATAGTCAACTCCTCGCTGAGGCTGAGCACTCCGGCTGACCTGTTCCAGCCCTACGGTGTGCTCATCATCGCCAAGTCCACCATCCTGGTCGTCCTCGGGCTGGCCGGGTTCATGCAACGACGACGGATCATCCCCGCACTGCTGAAGGCACCGACGGAGCGCCGGTTGTTCATCCGGTTCGCTGTGGCCGAGGTCGTCTTCATGGCTGTGGCGATCGGCATCTCCGTGGGCTTGTCCAAGAGCGCCCCGCCGGTCTCTCAGGAGCCGCTGTCCGGCGACCTCCGCCGCGAGGGCCTCCTCGGCTTCCCCTACCCACCCGCCGTCGACTTCGCACGGATGTTCACCGAGTTCCACTGGGACTGGTCCTGGGTCATGGTCGCCGCCTCGCTCGCCGGACTCTACTCATGGGCGTACGCACGCATGCGCCAGCGGGGCGACCGGTGGCCCGTGTACAGGCTCGTCGCGTGGCTGCTCGGCTGTCTGGCACTGGTGTGGGTGACCAGCGGAGGAGCTGCCGTCTACGGCGAGATCCATTTCAGCACCCACATGGTGCAACACATGGCGCTGATGATGGTCGTGCCACCACTCCTCGTCCTCGGCGGACCCGTCCTGCTCGCCCTGCGCGTGCTGCCAACGCGGCACGACGGCAGCCGCGGCATCCGCGAGTGGCTCCTCCTCTTCACCCACTCCCGCTTCCTCCGTTTACTGTCGCGTCCAGCGGTGGCCGGGGTCATCTTCGCGGGCAGCCTGATCGTGTTCTACTACTCGCCGGCGTTCCAGTCCGCCCTGTTCAGCCACCCCTGGCACATCTTCATGATCGTGCACTTCCTTCTCAGCGGATACCTGTTCACTTGGGTGTTCATCGGCATCGATCCCGGTCCTACCCGACCGCCGTACCCGATCCTTCTGATCGTTCTTCTGGCCACGATGGCCTTCCACGCCTTCTTCGGGGTGGCGCTCATGGAAAGCAGCGACATTCTCGCTCTGGACTGGTGGCACGCACTGGGGCAATCCGATGACACGGTGCTTCTGGCCGATCAGCACATCGGCGGAGGAATAGTCTGGGGAGCCTCCGAGCTTCCCATGGTGCTCATCGCTCTCGGTGTGGTTTACCAATGGATCAGATCGGACGAACGCACCGCAAAACGACTGGACCGGCAAGCCGACCGCGACGGCGACGCCGACCTCAACGCCTACAACGACCGCTTGCAACGAATGGAACGAACCGACAACCAGAGCCCAGCCCGAACCCCCAACACCTGATCAACGTCGTCCGCTGACGGATCCGTTGTGGGCGCTGGGCCGATAAGGCTGACCGAATAGGATCCACTACTCGGCCGGCTCCTCACGGCTCACCCGCCACTCCTCGAGCAGCTCGGGCAGGCGGCGCTGGATGAACGCGAAGAAGTCCGACATCTCCTGCACGCGCAGCGCGCCCGGCGATGACGGCTCGCTGAACGCCGGCACCGCGCGGGCGGCGAGCATCCGGATGGTCTCGTAGGTCGGGTTGGTGCCGCCGAGCGTCGCCGTGTACCAGGTGTGCTCCGGCACCTCGTAGCGATCGCGGCGGGAGCCCGGCTGCGAGATGCGGTGCACCATCCGTACCGTCTGCAGGTAGCGCACCGCGCCCGAGATTCCCGCCGCACTCGCGCCGAGGTAGTCGGCGAGCTCCCGAGCGGTGAGCCCCGGCTCGTCGGTGACCATGAGCGTCATGAGCACCCGGGCTGGCATCCGGGGAAAACCTGCACCGGCGAGCGCCGCCGCCGACTGCTCGACGAAGTCGGAGATCGCCCGATCGTCGCGTGCCATCTCAGCCTCCCAGCGCCAGATCGCGGCGGCGAAGCAGGAGGACGGATGCCCCGCCGATCACCACCGCGACTCCCAGCATGACCCACGCCGCGGACCAGTCGACGTGTGGACCGATCACCACGGGCGTGTGCGAGAACGGCGAGATTTCGCGGACGCCGTCGGGCAAGCCGAACAGCCCGCCGAACTGGCCGATGAAGATTGCCAGCAGCAGGACCCCCCAGCCGAGACCCACGGTCAGTCGCGGAACGAGCGCGAAGATGAGGGTCACGACCGCCATCATGACGAGCACGGCCGGCAGCTGGGCCACGGACGCGGCCATGATCGTGCCGGCCGCGCTCGACGGCGCTCCAGCGGCAGTGGCGCCGGCCAACGCGCTCAGCGCGGCCACGGCGAGCACGGCGACGACGGATGCGCATCCGACAACGAGGTACGCGAGGATCCAGCGCAGTCTCGTCACCGGGGTCGAGAGTACGATCTCGGCGCTGCCGCCGGCCTCGTCCTGACGGGCCCGGATGATCGCCTGCGCGACATTCACCGCCGCGATCGCCCCGATGATCGCGAACATCGCCACGATGAAGAGGTCGACCAGGTCGCCGTGCACATCCGGCCCCGCGATCTGACCGACCGTGCCGCCGAGGGTGTCCTTCAGGCCACTGTCAGCAGTGGCGTTGAGGGCTTCGCTGAGCGAGCCGACCAGCAGCCCGAACAGGGCGGCGGCGATCAGCCAGCCGATCGTCGCTCCCCGCAACTCACGCCAGACCAGCCCGATCGGGCCACGCAGGGTCACTCCGGCGCTCGTCCGGCCCGGTCGCTCGGGAACGATGCTCGCGTCGATGTCTCGCACGGACCGGACGGCGAGCGCAGCCCCCGCGCAGAGCAACCCCAGCGCTGCGCCCAGCAGCGCCGGCCACCCGGTCGGGTCGGAGAAGGGACTGGTGCGCTGACCCCACCCGATGGGCGAGAGCCAGCTGGTCCACCCGGGCGTGACGTGCAGGCCGTCGCCCGCATCGATCGTGCCGGTGGCATCGCCGATGCCGCGCACGAGATAAGCCGCGGCAACGAGCGCCGCCGCCAGCCCGTTCGCCCCGCGCGACGTCGCCATCACCTGCGCGCACAGCAGCCCCACACCCAGGAAGGCGACGCCGACGGATGCCAGAGCCGCCCCCGCAAGGAGCGCCTCACCGGTGTTCGCGCCCGTGAGGATGTAGCCGATCGACCCGACGAGCGACATCACGACCACCGCGATGACGCCCTCGACGGCGGTGGCCAGCAGCGGCACGACGCGGCCGGCGGGAGTGGATTCGACGAGCTCCGCGCGCCCGGCCTCCTCGTCCCCGCGCGTGTGACGCACGGCGAGGAACGTCGCCATGAGCCCGACGAGCACGCTGAGGAAGGCGAACAGCAGCATGAACTGGAACGCGTCGATCTGGGTGCCCTGCGGAGTGCCGCGCAGCACGAGCACGCTCGGCGTCTGTTCGAGTACGCGAATGACCTCCGCGCGCTGGTTCGGGTCGCCGTACTGGCTGGTGACGGCCGAATGCCCCACGGCGGCGAGCGCAGCGAACCCCAGCAGCCAGGCGACCAGCTGGACGCGGTCCCGCCGCAGCCGCTGCAGGAGAAGGACGCCCAGCTCGCTCATCGGGCGCCCCGTCGAGCGTGCTGACGGCGCGACCCGTCGGCATCCGTTTCCGACTGCCGGTCGCTGATGTCGTCGTGGTAGTGCCGCATGAACAGCTCCTCCAGACTCGGCGGCGTGATGGTGAGGCCCGGTGCTCCGAGTTCGGCGAGCGTTCCGAGAAGACCGGGGACGGCGTCGGAGTCCGCCGTGAAGCGCACCCGGCCTCCGTCGACCATGAGGTCATGGGCGCCCGGTATGGCGCCCAGGCGGGCGGGATCCATCCCCTCGCTCCCGAAGGAGATCTCGGTTCGCGTGAGGTGGCGCAGTTCGGCCAGCGTGCCGGACTCGACGGTGCGGCCGGCGCGGATGATGCTGACGCGATCGCAGAGGTGCTCCACCTCGCTGAGGATGTGGCTCGACAGCAGCACCGACGCCCCATCAGCGAGCGCGCCCGTCACCTCCTGCCGGAAGACGGCCTCCATGAGCGGATCGAGACCACTTGTCGGCTCGTCGAAGATGTAGAGGTCGGCCGGCAGGGCGAGCGCGGCGATGAGCGCCACCTTCTGCCGGTTGCCCTTCGAGTAGGCCCGGCCCTTCTTGCCCGGGTCGAACTGGAAGATGTCGACCAGGTGGGCACGTCGGGCGGCGTAGGCCGATCGGCCGCCGATGCCACGGAGCCGGGCGATGAGGTCGATCGCCTCGCCGCCGGTGAGGTTCGGCCAGAGGTTCACGTCGCCCGGCACGTACGCGATGCGGCGGTGGATGTCGGCGGCATCCGTCCACGGGTTTCTCCCGAAGACGGTGACATCGCCCCCGGTCGCCCGCATCAGTCCGAGCAGGATGCGGATCGTGGTCGACTTGCCGGCGCCGTTCGGGCCCAGGAAGCCGTGCACCTCGCCGGAGGCCACTCGGAGGTCGAGCCCGTCCAGGGCGGTGACCCGGCCGAAGTTCTTGCGCAGGCCGGAGATCTCCACAACGTTCGTCATGGGCGTGACATTACGCTTGTTTCACAACTTTGTGAATACTGTGTCGACCGCGCTTCCAACTGCCTCTCACGTCGGTGGCTTGCCCTAGCCTCGATGGGTGGATGCGACCCTTCGCCGCAGCGTCGATCGCGATGTCGCTCGGCTCGCACTGCCCGCGCTCGGCGCCCTCGTCGCCGAGCCGCTCTTCCTGCTCGCCGACGCCGCCATGGTCGGCCACCTCGGAGCGGTCTCGCTGGCCGGCCTCGGCATCGCCAGTACCATCCTGCAGACGATCATCGGCCTGATGGTCTTCCTCGCCTACGCGACGACGCCGGCGGTGGCTCGTCGGCTCGGCGCGGGCGACGAGCGTGGGGCCGTCGAGGCGGGTGTCGACGGGCTGTGGATGGCGCTCGCCCTCGGCGTGGTACTCGCCGTGGCGGGCTGGTTCGCCACTCCACTGCTCGTCGGCTCCTTCGGGGCAGAGGCCGCGGTGGAGGCTCAGGCGTCCGTCTACCTGTCGCTCTCGATGGCGGGACTGCCGGCGATGCTCATCGTCTTCGCCGCCACCGGCCTGCTGCGTGGGCTCCAGGACACGCGCACTCCACTCGCCGTCGCGGTCGGCGGCTTCGCGGTGAACGCGGTGCTCAACTTCGTGCTCATCTACCCGGTCGGGCTCGGCATCGCGGGCTCGGCGATCGGCACGGTGATCGCGCAGTGGGCCATGGTGGCCGCCTACCTCGTCGTCATCGCCCGGCATGTCACGCGGGTGGGCTCCCGACGGATGCCGCGCCACGCCGGCGTGATGAGCGGCGCGCGGGCCGGCGGCTGGCTGTTCCTCCGCACGCTCAGCCTGCGCGCGGCGATCCTGCTGGCGGTGTTCACCGCCACCGGCCTCGGCACCGATGAGCTCGCCGGCTTCCAGATCGTCATGACGATGTTCTCCACTCTCGCCTTCGCTCTCGACGCCCTGGCCATCGCCGCCCAGGCGCTCGTCGGGCGCGGACTCGGCGCAGGAGACGTGCCACTCGTGCGCGCCGTGCTCGGACGATGTCTGTTCTGGGGCGTCGGAGGCGGAGCGGTGCTCGGCATCGGGACGATCGCGCTCGCCTGGGTCATTCCGCCGGTGTTCACGAGCGCGGCATCCGTCGTCGACCTGCTGCCGCCCGCGCTCGTGGTGCTCGGCTTCGCCGTACCGCTGTTCGGCTACGTGTTCGTGCTCGACGGCGTGCTCATCGGAGCCGGCGACGCCCGTTACCTCGCCATCACCGGCGTGCTCAACCTGGCCGCCTTCGTGCCGCTGGTTCTCGCGGTCGGGGCATGGGCTCCGTCGGATGCGACGGGTCTCGCGCTCCTCACCGGCGCCTTCGCCATCGGCTACCTCGCGGCGCGTGCCGTCACTCTCGGCCTGCGCGCTCGGGGCGCGGCCTGGATGGTGGTGGGCGCCACCCGCTGAATGCGCTCAGACCCTCGGCATCGCGCGTGAGCCATCAGCCCAGCCATTCCCGGGCGACGGCGACGAGGGCGGCGACACCCGTCGTCAGGGTCGGCTCGATGACGGGTGCGAACTGGGCGGAGTGATTCGACGGGATGTCGGTGTCCAGCGTGCCCGCGGCCGCCGCACGGTCGTAGGTTCCCGGGTCCACGCACCCGAGCAGCCAGTACACCAGCGGGACCCCGGCCGCCGTGGCGAGCATGCCCACGTCCTCGCTGCCCATGAGCACGCCCGGGTCGATCACGCGAGGAGCGCCGAAGCGGCGGCGGAGCGCATCCGTCACCCGCCCGGCGGCGACGGGCTCGTTGACGGTCACCGGATACACCTCGCCGCTGCGGAACTCCGGCGCACGGGTGGCTCCCGATGCGTCGGACTCCGCCCGCACGATGCGACGCACCGACGCGTCGAGGCGCTCGCCCACCACAGGGTCGAAGCTGCGGATGCTCAGGCCGAGCGTCGCCTCAGACGGGATGATGTTGTTCTTGGTGCCGGCGTGCAGGGTGCCGACCGTCACGACGGCGGTGTCGGCGGGCGCCACCTCACGCGCGACGACGGTCTGGAGGCGCATCACCGTCGCCGCGGCCATCACCACCGGGTCGATCGTCTTCTGCGGGCGGGATCCGTGCCCGCCGCGGCCGAACATCTTCACGTGCAGCGTGTTGACGGCCGCCATGAACGGCCCGGCATGCACTCCGACGAGGCCCGCCGGGAAGGGATTCAGGTGCTGCCCGAGCACGACATCGGGGTGCGGGATGCGGTCGAACAGCCCATCGACGATCATCGCGCGCGCACCGCCCTCCCGCTCCTCGGCCGGTTGGAAGAGGGCGATCAGCGTTCCCGACCACTCGTCCCGCGAGGCGACCAGCTCCTCCACGGCGCCGATCAGGCAGGTGGTGTGCATGTCGTGCCCGCAGGCGTGCATGACGGGGACGTCCGTTCCGTCGGGGTCGACGCCGCGCGCGGTCGAGGCGTAGTCGAGTCCGGTGTCCTCGAGCACGGGCAGGGCGTCCATGTCCGCCCGCAGCAGCACCGTCGCGCCGTCGCCGTTCTCGAGAACGGCCACGACGCCCGTTCCGGCGATGCCGGTGGTGACGGCGAGGCCGGCGTCGCGCATCCGCTCGGCCACGATGGCTGCGGTGCGGTGCTCGTCGAACGACAGCTCGGGGTGGGAGTGCAAGTCGCGGTACAACTCATCGAGGGTGCTCGGCATGCACTCCACTATTGCGCGGATGCCGCCAGCAGCGTTAGCGGAGTGCCGATTCCGGCGCTCACTTCGGGTCTTGCACTGCTCCGACGGACGGATTGTCGCCCCGCCCTTCGCGTCGCCGACCCGCCCGACCGGTTGCTCACGCTCGCCCGCCCCGGCCTCCGCGTCTCCGCAGCTTGCGTCGCTGCCCAGCTCGCGCTGCTCCACCGGACAGATGCACGCGCCGCGGCGGCCGCAACTGTCCGATCGAGCAGCGTCATCCCCGCGTCCGCGAGTTCAGGCTCGGGGTGGCGCGGTCGTTCCGCCGCGGTGGAACGTGCTGGTGAACCGAACGGACTCCGGCCGCTCGCCGGCGAGCATCCGTACCACCGCGTCCCCGGCCGCCCTGCCCTTGGCCTGCGACGGCTGCGAGAGGGTGGTGAGGTCGTAGTCCAGGCCGTCAACGGCCACCCCGTCGAACCCGACCACGCTGACGTCCCCGGGCACGGTCAGCCCGAGCTCCTCGGCCGCACGGATGACCCCGGCCGCCAGCAGGTCGCTCTGAGCGATGATCGCGGTCGGCCGGTCACCACCGCCGCCGTCGCCGAGCAACTCGCGCCCCGCGATGACGCCTTCCTCGACGTAACTCGCCGCGGTGACCACGCCGCGCGCATCCGGGAAGACATCCCACGCACCCCGCGCACGCTCGATCGCCGTCTCGACGGTCGACGCGTCCACTCGCGCGGCCGTCAGGGGTCCGCGGGCACGGGACGGCTCGAGCGGCAGCGCCACGATGGCCACCCGCTCGTGCCCGAGCTCGCGGAGATGCTCGGCGCCGAGCCGGGTCGCCTCGCGGTTGTCCAGTGCGATCTCGGGAACGTCGTCGCCGGCATCCCCCTCGATGACGACGGCCGGGATGCCCCGCTGCGTGAGCAAGGCGACCGAGCGCTCGAGCGTGGGGCTGCAGCCGAACAACACGACGGCGTCGAGTGGCGCCGTCTCGAGGCTGACCGGGGTGTCGCTGCCGGTCGTGCCCGTGAGCAGCAGCATGGCTGCGTCGATCTCGCCGATCGCCTCGGCCACGCCGTCGAGCATCGCGATGTTCACCGGATCGCGGAACGCCTCGCTCACGCGCTCATCGATGACGACCCCGACGATGCCGCTCCGGCCGCGACGCAGCGACCGGGCGCGCGGGTCGGGTCCGGCGTAGTGGAGCTCCTTCGCGGCGGCCAGCACCTTCTCGCGGGTGGCACCGGAGACCGGCCCGGTTCCGCTGAAGGCGAGCGAGGCGGTGGATGGCGAGACCCCGGCCCGCGCGGCCACATCCGCCAGGGTGGGTCGGGATGCCGTGTCGGTGTCCATGAATCCTCCGGCGATGAGGCTGCGGGTGGTGACTGTCGGGGGTGCCGCTTCAGTGTGACGTAGGCGATCGAGGCCGATTCCGGCTTGACCGTCTGCGTCTGGCTCGATATCTTAGTCGAATCGATTCGATCGAATCGATTCGACCCCATCAGCCTCCTCAGCAGCCAGGATTAGCAATGTCGCACGCCACCCCCGACACCTCCTCGACCCCCGTGACCCGCTCACGTCGAGAGCTCGTGGCGTGGCGCAATGCGATCTTCGCCATCTTCTTCCTCAGCGGCCTGTCGATGGCCACCTGGGTCGCCCGCATCCCGGCGGTCCGCGACGACGCCCACCTCGCCCTCGTCACGGTGGGCTTCGTCATCCTCGGCATGTCGATCGGTTCCGTCATCGGCCTCATCGCCGCCCCGTGGATGATGGCCCGCCTCGGCGCCCGCCGCTCGATGATGGTCTCCCTGTTCATCGTCTCCGTCGGCCTCGTCATCGTCGGTATCGGCAGCACGGTGTTCGGCTCGCTGCCCGTGCTCATCATCGGCATGGCGTTGCTGGGGTTCGGCAACGGATCCGTCGACGTCGCCATGAACGTCGAGGGCGCTCTCGCCGAGCGAGCCAACGGCAAAACGCTCATGCCGCTCATGCACGCGTTCTTCAGCTTCGGCACGGCGGCCGGAGCCGGCATCGGCGTGCTCGCATCCGCCATCCGCCTGCCCGTGCTGTGGAACTTCAGCATCGTCGCCGTCCTCGTCGCCATCGCGATCGTGGTCGCCGTGCGTTTCGTGCCGGTCGATGCCGACGCCGAGGACACGGTGGCGGATGCGCCCAGCGTGCCGTGGCGGGAGCGGGTCCGCGAGAACCTGTCCGCGTGGGGCGACGTACGCCTGCTGCTCATCGGCGTGATCATGCTCGGAATGTCGTTCGCCGAGGGTGGAGCCAACGACTGGGTGGCTCTGGCCGTCGTCGACGGTCATGGCGGCGACAACACGTTCGGAGCCGTGGTGTTCGGCGTCTTCACGATCTCGATGACCGTCGCCCGTGTGCTCGGTGGCCCCGTGCTGGATCGCTTCGGTCGCGTCCCCGTCCTGCGGGTGTGCGCCGCGATCGGCATTGTCGGGCTGTCGCTGTTCATCTGGGGATCGGAGCCGTGGATGTACATCACGGGCACGGTGCTCTGGGCCCTCGGATGCGCGCTGGGCTTCCCCGTCGGCATGTCGGCGGCGGCCGACGACCCCAAGCGTGCGGCTGCCCGGGTGAGCGCCGTGGCCATCATCGGCTACTGCGCGTTCCTCGCGGGCCCGCCCCTGTTGGGCTTCCTCGGCCAGCACTTCGGCATCCTGAACGCCCTCATTGTGCTGCTGGTGCTCATGGTCGCCTCGGGAATCGCCGCCCCCGCCGCCCGCGAGCAGGGCACCCGCGCGCCGCGCGCCTGACGCTTACGCGGCTCAACCAGGCCGAGCGTGCTGGTGTTCGCCCGCGCCGAGCGGGCTTGAGAGTCTTCCCCGCGCCCACCGCTGCCCTCACGTCCACGCCCGCGCCTACCGCAGCCTCCCGCCCTCCGGCCGTTGCACCGGCCTCCCCGTCCTCCGCGCCACTTCAGCGCCTACCCGCTCGCGGTCCCCGCACCTCCCCGTCCTCCGCGCCTTTTCACCGGCCTCCGCGCCAGTTGAGATGGCGCGGGGCCCGGCGAAGTGGCGCAGCGCGCCGGAGATCGCCCGCATCCGCCCGCCTAGAATCGACGGATGCGCCTCGTCATCGCCCGCTGCTCCGTCGATTACGCGGGCCGACTCTCGGCGCACCTGCCGCTCGCGACGCGGCTGCTCATGATCAAGGCGGACGGCAGCCTGCTGGTGCACTCCGACGGCGGCAGCTACAAGCCGCTCAACTGGATGAGCCCGCCATGCACGCTCACCATCAGCGAGCCGAGTGACGAGCAGCGCGAGGCCGGCGTGAGCGCACTCTGGACGGTCAGGCACGCAAAGACCGACGACCTGCTCGTCGTCTCGCTCTACGAAGTGCTGCATGATTCCGCGCACGAGCTCGGGGTCGACCCGGGCCTGCAGAAGGACGGCGTGGAGGCGCACCTGCAGAAACTGCTCGCCGAACAGATCCACCTCCTGGGCGACGGGCACCGGCTCGTGCGTCGGGAGTACATGACGGCGATCGGGCCGGTCGACATCCTGGCGACGGATGCGGCGGGCCGCTCGGTCGCCGTCGAGCTCAAGCGCCGAGGCGACATCGACGGGGTCGAGCAGCTGACGCGCTACCTCGAGCTGATGAATCGCGACCCGCGTCTTGCGCCGGTCGCCGGGGTGTTCGCCGCCCAGGAGATCAAGCCGCAGGCCCGCACGCTCGCGGAAGACCGCGGCATCCGCTGCGTGGTGCTCGACTACGACGCGATGCGCGGAATCGACGACGGCATAGCCCGCCTCTTCTGACCGGCTTCCCGGCCTCCTGGTCCGCCCGCCCCATACCCTTCCCCCCGCCGCCTCCACCTCCGCCGCCTCTGGTCTCTGAGTTGACGCAAAACGTCGGCTTCCGCCGCTCGCACCGACGATCTGCGTCAACTCGAGTACCGCCGATATGCGTCGACTCGAACAAAAGGGGCCACGCCGCACGACGCGCCGCCGTAATCCGCCGGCAGAGCCATCCCATCCGACGCAATCCGAGAATTTACTTACATCTCAGTAAGTGTCCTCGCTAGCATGTGCAGCAGTGCGCCCTGAACGGGGGCGCCGTTCAAGGGAGAACATGCCGTGTCTCGAGCTCTTCGAAGCGTGGGGGTGGGCGTCGCGGTGGCAGCGGTCGTCGCCGGATCCAGCGCTTTCGCCCTACCGGCCCTGGCCGATCCGAGCGGGCCGGACTTCGGTCCCAACGTGACCGTCTTCGACCCGAGCTGGTCGACCGACGACATCAACGCCGCCTTCGTCGCGGCCTCGCACGAGAGCGAGTTCAGCCAGAACCGGCACGCGTTCTTCTTCAAGCCCGGCACCTACGGCAGCGCGGCTGGCGAGAACGACCCGGCGACGGCCACCGACATCGTCAACGGTCAGATCGGCTACTACACCTCTGTCGCCGGACTCGGCGCGACCCCCGATGACGTCACCATCAACGGCGCCGTCCACTCGGAGGGCCGAGCTCCGACCGACCGCTGCCCATGGGACGGCGGCGAGGGCGACACCGCCCTGACCAACTTCTGGCGCTCACTCAGCAACGTGGCGATCAACCCCATCCAGCGACCGGTGGCCGACGACCTCGGCCAGCCGGGCGCCTGCTATCCGCCCGCCCTGTTCCCCGAGGGTGGAGCGGATGCGCACCAGATGCGCTGGGCGGTCTCGCAGGCAGCGCCGCTGCGTCGGGTGCACATCGAGGGCAACCTCTCGATCTTCCCGCACTTCGGCGGCTACTCCAGCGGCGGCTTCCTCGCCGACAGCAAGATCGACGGAACCGTACAGGCCGGCTCGCAGCAGCAGTGGTACACCCGCAACTCCACCATTGGCGGCTTCGACGGCGGGGCGTGGAACATGGTCTTCTCGGGCGTCCAGGGCGCCCCGGCGCAGAACTTCGCCGAACCCAAGACCGGCGGAGGCACCGGCATCGTCACGGCTGAGGACACCACTCGCGTCAGTCGCGGTGCGCCGTATCTCTACCTGGACGGCAATGACTACAAGGTCTTCGTGCCGAAGGCGGAGGCCGACTCGAGTGGCCCGGACTGGTCGACGGATGCCGCTCACGGCGACTCCATCGACATCGCCGACTTCTACATCGCCCACGAGGGCGACTCGGCGGCCACCATCAACGCGGCGCTCGCGGCGGGCAAGAACCTCCTGCTGACGCCCGGCGTTTACCACCTCGCCGACACGCTCCACGTCACCCGCGCAGACACGGTCGTGCTCGGCATCGGCCTGGCATCACTCACGCCCGACAACGGGACGTCGGCCATCGAGGTCGGCGACGTCAGCGGCGTGAAGATCGCCGGCATCACCGTCGACGCCGGCGCCACCAACTCGGCGACCCTCATCAAGGTCGGACCGACGGATGCCGCGCACAGCGAAGCAGCCGACCCCACCACGCTCTCCGACGTGTTCATCCGCGTCGGCGGACCGTGGGCAGGCAACGCCACGACGAGCATCGAGGTCAACAGCGACCACGTGCTGCTCGACCACATCTGGGCCTGGCGAGCCGACCACGGCCTGGGCGGCAGCGGAACCTGGACCGGCAGCACCGGCGACCACGGCCTCGTGGTCAACGGCGACGACGTGACGGCGACCGGCCTGTTCGTGGAGCACTACCAGAAGAACCAGGTGCTCTGGAACGGCAACGGCGGATCGACCACCTTCTACCAGAGCGAGATTCCCTACGAGGTGCCCGACCAGGCCTCGTGGATGGACGGCACACGCAACGGCTACGCCTCATACCGGGTGGCCGACTCCGTCACGAGCCACCACGCGGTGGGAATGGGCGTGTACTCCTTCTTCAACCAGGGCGTCCCGGTGCTGCTCGAGAGCGGCATTCAGGCGCCGAAGTCGAAGAACGTCACGTTCGAGTCGATGACGAGCGTCTTCCTCAGCGGATCGGGCGGCATCTCCCACGTCATCAACGACGCGGGTGCACCCGTCATCGGCAGCTACGCCACAGCACAGCTCGCGAGCTACCCGCCGGCGGACACCACCGCTCCGACGGTCGCGCTGACGGCGACCCCCGCCGCACCGAACGGCAGCAACGGCTGGTACACCAGCCCGGTCACGCTCACCGCATCCGGAACCGACGACTACACGCCGGGACCAACCTTCGAGGCGAGCGTCGACGGGGCGGCCTGGGCACCGCTCACGGGCTCGGTGACACTGGCCGACGGCAACCACACCGTGCTGGTGCGGTCGGTCGACGCCTCGGGCAACACGTCAGACGCGGTCACGTGGACCGGCAAGGTCGACACGAAGGCGCCGAAGGTGTCGGCGGGCGGCAAGGGCAAGACGGTCGTGCTTACGGGAACGGATGCCGGTTCCGGCGTCGCGACCATCCAGTACGCCGACTCGCTGACGGCCGTGCTGAAGGGGCAGTGGAAGACCTACACCGGCCCGATCACCCTTCAGCCGGGCCTGCGCATCGTAGCCTTCCGGGCCACGGATGTCGCCGGCAACACGTCCAAGCTGGACGCCGTCGTCAGGGTCGTCCTGCGCTGATCGAAGCACCATCATCGACGGGACCGCCCGGGCCGAAACGCCCGGGCGTTCCCACCCCCCGAACAGGAGTTCTCGACCATGCACCCAGATTCCTCGCCTACCATTGCGGGCGTGAGTACTACCCCGATCCTTTCCCCTCCCACGGCGGCCACCCGAACCTGGACCGCCGTCCTCTTCGACCTCGACGGCACCATCCTCGACTCGGCGCGCTCCATCACGGGCGCCCTCGAGGTGACCTTCACCGAGCTCGGCCTGCCGGTTCCCACCCAGGACGAGCTGATGGCTTACGTCGGCCCGCCTCTGCTCGACTCGCTCAAGAGCCTCGCCGGGCTGAGCGACGCCGACGCCTGGAACGCCCTCGCGCTGTACCGCTCGCACTACGAGAAGGACGCGACCCGCACGGCCGTCTTCCCCGGCGTCGCCGGACTTCTCGAGCGCCTGCAACGGGCCGGCATGCCCGTCGCTCTGGCCACCAGCAAGCCCGAGCGCGTCGCCCGCACCCTGCTGGAGCACTTCGGCCTCACGAAGTACTTCACCGCGATCGCCGGAGCATCCGACGATGAGTCGCGCAGCGCCAAGAGCGACATCGTCGCGGATGCCATCGAGCACCTGCGTCACGCCGGTGTCGACACCGAGCGCGCCGTCATGGTCGGCGACCGCGGCTACGACGTCGTGGGCGCGGCAGCCAACGACATCCCGACCATCCTCGTCGAATGGGGCTACGGCTCCCCCGTCGAGGCGGTCGAGGCGATCTCCACGGCGCACTCGGTCGACCAGCTCTGCAAGAAGCTGCTCGGCTGACCCGTGCGCGCCGACAACCTCACCGGCCGCATCACGCACCACGGCGAGGGACCGGTGTGGTCCGACACCTGGGGCGGCCTCCGGCTCGTCGACATGATGGCCGGTGAGCTCGTCACGGTGACGGATGCCGGCATCCGTCACCTCTCGGTCGGCAGCCCGGTCGCGGCGTTCCATCGGCCCCGCGTGGGTGGCGGCTACGTCGTCGCGATCGAGCGCGGAATCGCCCTGAGCGACGACGTCGACACCCCGCCGACGCGGTCGGTCGAGCTGTGGACCGACCCCGAGGTGCGCATGAACGACGGGGGCGCCGACCCGTCCGGTCGCCTCTACGCCGGGTCGATGGCGTATGACGAGGAAGCGGGACGCGGATCGCTGCGGCTGATCGACGTCGACCTCACCGCGCGCACCATCCTCCCCTCGGTCAGCATCTCCAACGGCATCGCCTTCTCCCCCGATGAGAGCCTGTGCTACTACGTCGACACGCCGACCGGGCGCGTCGACGTGTTCGACCACCTCGACGGGGAGCTGGTGAACCGCCGCCCGTTCGTCGAGATCGACCGCGGACACCCGGACGGGCTCACGGTCGCGGCGGACGGCAGCGTCTGGGTCGCCCTCTGGGACGGCTCGGCGGTGCACGGATATTCCGCCGATGGCATGCTCGCATCCGTGATAGAGGTCGCCGCCCGACAGGTGACCGCGTGCACCTTCGGCGGACCCGACCTGGCAACCCTGTTCATCACGACGTCGCGACAGGGACTGGCGGATGGCGACGACCCCGCGGCCGGGTCCGTGTTCGCAGCGCGACCGGGCGTGAGCGGCCTGCCCGTCCTCCCCTTCGCCGGCTGACCTCCCGGCGCCGCAGACGCGCGCTTGTCAGCCCGGGACCAGTCGCGGAGGCCCGCTGCCTCCCGTGACGGTTCAGCGGATGCCGCGTGCGACGGCGGCCGGGCCATACGGGGCGGCCCCGTGACGGGTCCGCGGATGCCGCGTGCAACACACCGGTCCGGCCCCGCGGGGCGGCGGCGGGTTGCATCCGAGATCCGCTGACCGGTCGCGGGATGGACGGCCCGGGCGGCCGACATCCGACCGAGTAAACCGAGCGGGCTGTTTTCTGGCCGCCGCCCGAGGACGCGTTACGCTGAGATCATCCCGACCCGCTCCGACCGCCACCAGGAGAATCCGTGCCGCAACAGGAGCGCGCTCGCATCACGCGAGAGCGGGTACTCGAGGGGGCGGCGCGCGTCTTCGCCCGCGTCGGCTTCGCCGGGGCCTCGCTGAGCGACATCACGGCCGAGGCCGGCACCTCCAAGGGCGCGCTGTACTTCCACTTCACGTCGAAGGAGCACATCGCCCGCGCCATCGTCGACCACGAGCAGAACCTCGCGAAGGAGTCGGCGACCACGGTGATCGCCGCCGCCGCGAGCCCTTTGGAGGCCGCGATGGGGCTGTGCGGGGACTTCGCGCGTCTCGTCGCGAGTGACCCCATCATCCGCGCGGGGGTGCGTCTCACCTCGGAGGCGGGCGAGTTCGATCCGCCGCTCACCTCGCCGTTCGAGGACTGGTTCATCGCCCTCGAGCAGCTGTTCTCAGCCGCCGTCGCGACCGGACAGGCCCGCGCCGATCTCGACGTGCCCACCTTCGTGCGGTTCGCCATCCCGGCCTTCACGGGAGTGCAATTGGTATCGGGCGCGCTCACGGACTACGCCGACTTCGCGCAGCGCGTGCGGGAGATGTGGCTCTTCCTGCTGCCGGCCGTCGTCGCGCCCGAGCGTCTCGGCGACGTCGTCGCCGCCCTCGACCGGGTCCTGCCCGCGTCCGCCTGACGCCTCGCGCCCTCCGTCGCGTCAGCCGGTGACGTCGACCGTGAAGTGCAGCACGTCACCGCTCGACGTGTTGGTCATCGTCACGTCGGTCGTGCCGACCATCTTGGCGCTGAACCCGGGGTTGAAGGCGGTCGATCCGTCGTCGTGGCCGGCCACGAAGGTGAGGACGCGATCATCCGTCATCTTCGCCTCCCACGAGGCGTAGGTGTTCTCATCGCCCGTGATCACGAGGGTGCCGGGAAACGGGACCGTCACCGTGGTGCCGTCCACCGACCCGACGTCGGCCATGATCGGCGGGAGCGCGCTGGTCGGAGTGGCCGGCTGGGTCGTGCTGCACGCCGCCGTGGCGAGGGCGGCTGCGGCGATGATCACGACGGCCACGCGCCGAGAGATCCTTCCCCGACGACCGCTTCCTGGATGACGGATGCCCTGAGCCATGGCCTTCCCCTCCCCGCCGGTGTGCACACGCTAGCACCGCCCACTCCGCCGGTGAAGGCGCCCGCCCGCCTACGTTATCTCTCGTCCGCCTGCAAGGGTCTCACCGTGTCGGCGGCGTTGATTACACTGATGACACTGGTCATCTAGGCCGGGCGCCCGCCCGAACGACCCGAGACGGAGTTCGAGCGTGAACGAGGCAGCCCACCCCCTCCCCGCGAGCGGTCAGCAGACCGGACGCTATGTGTTCGAGGAGCACATCGGCACCGGTGGAATGGCCGAGGTCTACCGAGCCCGCGACAACCACCTCGGACGCGAGGTGGCCATCAAGCTGTTCCGCGCCGAGGCGGCCACGCCCTATGACGAGGTGCGCCGCGAGCGTGAGATCCAGCTGCTCGGATCGCTGCGGCATCCGGGGCTCGTCGAGATCTTCGATGCGGGCTCCTTCGACGACCGGGGATCACTGCGGCGGTACATCGCGATGGAGTACATCGAGGGCAACTCCGTCGCCACGCGTCTGCGGAGCGGCGCGCTGTCGGCGCGTCTGGTCGCGGACATCGGCGCCCAGGTGGCCGACGCCCTCGCTCACGTGCATTCCCACGACGTCGTGCATCGCGACGTGAAGCCCGACAACATCCTTCTCACGGAGCAGGCCGCCTACGGCTACACCCTCATCGCGAAGCTCGCCGACTTCGGCATCGCCCAGTTCACGGATGCCACCCGCTTCACCGACCACAACTCCGTCCTGGGCACCGCGCAGTACATCTCCCCCGAGCAGGCGAGCGGCCAGGAGGTCGGAGCGCCGACCGACATCTACTCGCTCGGCCTCACCCTGCTCGAGTCCCTCACCGGCGAGCGCGAGTACCAGGGCACGGCGATCGAGGCGGCGTTGGCTCGCCTGAGCCGATCGCCCTCCGTCCCCGAGGACCTCTCGGATGAGTGGCGCGACATCCTCACCGCGATGACCGCTACCGATCCGCAGGCGCGGCCCACCGCTCACGAGGTCGCTGCCACTTTGCGCGACATCATTCGCGCGTCGATCCTCGAAGGACGCGCCAAGCACACCTCTCGCCGCTCACGACGGGCCGCGAACGCGGAGCGCGGCAGCGCGCGGGCGACCGTTCGCAGCGCGGACCGCGACCGGCAGCGCAAGCCGTGGGTGCTCACCACCGCGATCGTCGGTCTCGCGGGCGTCGTCGTCGGCACCGTCGTGGGTGTGCTTCTCGGCACCCACGTCATCGGCTGAGTCTTCCGCACCCGGCATCGGGCCGCTCATCCGCAGACCCTCGACGGGCGGTGGGGCGAGGCGCTGACCCCGCCCCGCACGAGCTACCCGCCGTACCGCTGAACGAACGCGAGCGCCTCGTCGGCCACCTCGCGCCAGCCGCTGTCGATGACGAGCGAATGGCCGCGGCCGGGAATGGTGATCTCCTCCGTCACGCCGGGGTTCTTCGACTGGATCTTGTAGCTCGCGTTCGTGATGGCCGGAGGCACGGTGTGGTCGTTCTCCCCGCCGATGATGAGCAGCGGGCCGCGGTCGGGGTTCTTGGAGTCGACGGCCGTCTCTCCGCTGAACGGGTTCACGTTCGCGAAGGCGGCCTCGAACAGTGGCGCCCCCGCGGCCGGCACGTGGAAGGTCTCGAAGAGGTGCCGGCCCTCCTCCTCGTCGAGGTTGTTCACCCAGCCGTACTGGAACTGCTCCCACGTGAGTGAGACGCCCTTGCCGGCGTTGGCGGGATTGGTGAGCACCGGGGAGGCCGACTTCAACGCCGAGACCGGCAGCGGCAGCACGCCCTTGAACGGTGCGTTGTCGATGGAGACGGTGACGGATGCGGCGCCCTCCCCCGCGATCTTCTGGGCGATGAGTCCGCCGAACGAGTGGCCGATCACGACGGGGGCTCGGTCGAGCTTTGAGATGGCGGCGATGTAGTGGTCGGTGACCTGCTGCACCATCTTCTTGGCGAACGCCTCGGGGTGCTCGCGGGCCTCGGCCACGGTGGCGGGGTCATCGGGCCAGCCGGGTGCGAGGGTGATGTAGCCGGCCTCCTCGAACAGGTCGCGCCACGGCTGCCAGCTGCTGGAGAGCAGCCACAGCCCGTGGACGAACAGGACGGGAGGGAGGCCGGACTCATTGGCTCGCTCGATCTCGGCGAGCTCCCAGTCGGCGAGGGTGGGCGTTTCGGCGTCGGTCATGATGGTGCCCTTCGGATGCGTTGACGGTCGGCGGCGCCGACGGCTGAGGGGAGGCGGGGGTGGGTCCGATCGTCACGCTAGTCCTCCGACGCCGCGCACTCCAGAGCCGAATTCGAGACGACTCGGCGACCGCCCCTCCGCACCTGTCAATCCCGCGCGTCGGGCGGCATCCGGTCGTATCGTCGCGTGCGGAAGGGACTTCACATGACGGTGAAACTCAATCAGGCAGCCCTGAAGCACGCGCGCGCGCTCGTGCGCGACGGGAAGGTCGTGAAGGACGAACGCGATGCTTGGAGTGAGGATGCTCCCAGCGCCGACGAGGAGAACGCCTTCATCGACAAGCACGGCTATGCGGAGTACTCGAAGTGGCACCTCGGCGTCGATGCGGATGCAAGCGAGGACACCAAGGGCCGGTACAGCTTTCCGTACGGCGACTTCTCGAAGGTCCATCGCTGCGGCGTGATCTCGGCGGAGAGCCGCGCGGGTCAGTACGACCACGACGACATCGAGAAGGCGCTGAAGGGTCTGCTGGAGTCCATCGACGACTGAGCCAGGATCAACCGGAATGACCCTGGCCGGGTTCAGGGAATGGTCTCGGCGGTGTACTCGAGATCGGTGTGCGGGCGCTGGCGCTGGGTCGCGATGGCGATGCCGGCCGAGAGGCACACCACCGCGATGGCGATCACCTCGAGCGGCGTGAACTGCTCGTGCAGGACGAGCACGCCGAACACCGCGGCGACCACGGGCCCGAAGCTCGTGATGATCGCGTAGAGCCGAGGAGTGATGCGCCGCAGGATGACGGTGTCGAGGCTGTACGGCAGGGCCGAAGAGAGCACGCCGACACCGAGGAGGAGCAGGATGACGCGCCCGTCGAGTGCCGAGACGTCGAGCGTGACGAGCGCCACCGGCAGGAGGAGAACGAGGCTCACGATGCCCGCGACGGTCAGTCCCTCCAGTCCCGGCAGGCGGAGGGCCACCCGGCGCGTGAGCACGATGTAGGCCGCCCAGCTCGCCGCCGCGGTGAGCGCGAGGGCGACGCCCCATCCGTCGACCCGACCGTCGAACCCGGTGAGCAGGAACACGCCGACGGCAGCGGCGAGAGCACAGATCACGTCGATGATGCGCCGCGACATCACCAGCGCGAGAGCGAGTGGGCCGAGGAACTCGATGGTGGCGGCGACCCCGAGACCGAGCAGGTGGACCGCCTGGTAGAACGAGAGATTCATCACGGCGAGCACGACCCCGAGCGCGATGGCCGGCCACAGCCGTTGCCACGTCAGCTCCGCGCGCTTGGGCCGGTAGAACGGCAGGACGACCGCCGCCATCACCAGCTGACGCACCGCCACCACGACGAAGGCGCCGACGATGGGGATGACCAGGCCCGCGAGCGCCGAGCCCAGGTTGATGCTGACCTCGGTGCCGAGCTGCGTCGCCGCTCCGACGGCGCTGCGCCGGCGAACGGATGCGGACTGCTCACTCACCCCTCGAGCGTAGGCGGCGCCGCGCCCGCCTCCGACCCGCGATGAGATGCCGCGTGCCATGGATGCCAGCCCGCTAGCGTCGAGGGTGGCGGCGGGGTGGCGAATACTGGGCCTGCGGGCGTCGTCGGAGCTGGCGGAGGAAGAGCTAGCCCGACGGCGTCGGACTGGAGGTGGGAGAGCTAGCCCCCGGGCGTCGTCGGAGCTGACGGAGGAAGAGCTAGCCCGACGACGTCGAGCTAGCGGAGGAAGAGCTAGCCCGACGGCGTCGAGCTGGCGGAGGTCGAGTCCACCGGCGGGGTCGCGGATGCCGGGTCGCCGCCCGACCCGCGATTCTTCTGCCAGGGCCAGTACCCCGTGATCTCGAGCTCGAGCGAGAAGCTGAGGAAGGTGCGGATGAGCACGATGCCGCCGAGCACGGCGACGCTCTCCAGCGTCGGGGTGACCGCGACGGTGCGGATGATGTCCGCCGCGACGAGGAGTTCGAGGCCGAGCAGGATGGACCGCCCGAGCTGCTGGCGGAAGCGACGGTAGCTGTCGGACTCGTGACGCGTCAGTCGCACGATCGTCATGACACCCGCGGCGAGCGCGCCGATGACGATGGCGGCGACCCCGGTGGCGTCGAGCACCTTGCCGATGGTCTCGATGACGTCAGCGAAGCTCATGGCTCGCAGTCTGGCACCGCCCGAACCGCCAGGCCGGGAGTCAGAGCACGATGTCGGAGAACGACCTCAGTCGCCGCCACGGCTCGGCTGCCACAGTCTCGGGCAGATGGTCGGCAGCGATGAGCTCGGGCATGACGAGGCCCGTGAGCGATGCAACCTGCTGCACGGCGACCTCGAAGGTGCGGAACGGCCCGAGCTCCGGCTCATCGGTGATGGCGCGGCGCTTCTCGGCATCCGGCACCAGAGGGGACTGGTCGAGGACGAACGCGGCCGACGCGAGGTCGTCGCCCGCGACCCAGGCGATGATCTTCCAGAACCGCAGCGGGACGCGGATGCCGCGGTAGGGCGGGTCGTCGGGTGAGAGCACGGGCGCGGTGAAGACGCTCAGTCGCAGCCGCTCGACGCTCGCGAAGTCGAGCACGTGGTTCTCGAGCCCGAGCCACAGCTCGGCCGACTGGTTGAACTCGGATGCCTGGGGCGCGGCATTCGTGTAGTGGAAGGTGTCGGAGTTGGCCTGCTTCGCGTCAACACCCCACACCGGATCGCGGCGGCGCACGAGGTGCCCGCGATCGAAGCCGTTGTTCGCGTACACCGCGGGCCCGGTCTGCGCCTCGGCCGGAACGCGATCGTCGAGCCGCCAGTCGTCGCCCCGCTCGAGGTCCACGAGGGCTGTCCCATCGACATTCACGCCCGCCACGCGGGCGAGGCGCCTGCTCGCGTCGAGGAGCACCGTGAAGTGCGTGTAATCGAGGGTCGTCACGGCATCCGCCCCCCGCGGCAGGTCGACGCGCACGGTCAGGAAGTCGGGGGAGAACGCCATGGCGACACTCGACCACACCCCGCCGACGTCGGCAACGGGTACCGAGCCGTCGCGCGGATCTTCTAGCGTTGGAGTATGGGATGCGGAGCATGAGGGGGCGGACGGCGATCGCCGGCGCCGTGGTGATCGCCGGCGGTGCGACAGTATGGGCGCGCTGGCTGGCGCGGCGGCAGCATCACTGGGCGCGCACTCTGGCCGATGCGATTCCGGTGAACTCGGCGTTCTGGCGCGAGCAGGGCGCGAAGTCGGGCGAGGTGCTCTACGTCGCCATCGGCGATTCGGCCGCACAGGGAATCGGGGCGAGTCGCCCGTCGCACAGTTACGTCGGGTTCGTCGTGAGACGGATGCGCGAGCTCACCACGCGACGCGTTCGGGTCGCGAACCTCGCGATCTCGGGGGCCACCATCCGCATCGCCATCGATAAGGAGTTGCCTCTGCTCGAGGCCCTGCATCCCGATGTGCTCACCGTGTGCATCGGCGCGAACGACATCGCCGCCTTCGACCCGGAGCGCTTCGACCGTGACGTGCGCGAGCTGTTCGAACGGCTGCCCGACCACGCGATCGTCGCCGACCTGCCGAGCTTCTACTTTCTGCCCGGGGAGCGGAAGGTGCGGGTTGCCAACACCCTGCTGCGCGCCGCTGCGGCCGAGCGCGGGTTCACGGTGGTTCCGCTCCACGACACCACCGCCCGGCAGGGGCTGTGGGGGGTGACGACCCAGTTCGCGGGCGACCTGTTCCACCCGAACGACCGCGGATACCGCATCTGGGCCGCGGTGTTCGAGGACGCGGTGGCAGCCCGCCTCGCTGAGGTCGACTCCCGGCTCGCCGCAGATTCCCGTCCCGCTGGCGAGCCCCCGGCCGCCCTGGATTCAGGCAATAGCACGCCACTCAGGCCGGATCCCGCGAATCAAGCCTGACCCGCGTTCGATCGCCTGAATACCGGACGGGGTGCCGGATGCGGCGACATGCCGGACCACGCCATGGCCAGCGATTCCCGCGCCACTGGCGAGCCCCCGGCCGCCCCGGATTCAGGCAATAGCACGCCACTCAGGCCGGATCCCGCGAATCAAGCCTGACCCGCGTTCGATCGCCTGACTGCCGGACGTGGCGCCGGATGCGGCTCAGGTCGCACCCGCGCCAGCCATCCGCGAGCTCCGCGCCACTTCGTCGTTCTCTGCGCCAGTTGAACTGGCGCGGACCCCGACCAACTGGCGCGAGGTGACGCCACGTCGGGCTAACCCACCGACTGGGCGGCGTGCACGGCGTCACCCGGCGGGACGCGCCCACTCCAGCAGCTTCTCGAGCGGCCAGGTCGTGATGATCCGCTCCGGCGGCACACCGGCGGCCTCCGCCCGAGCCGCACCGAGGTCGAGCAGGCCGAGCTGACCCGGCGCGTGGGCGTCGCTGTCGATGCTGAACAGGCATCCCTCGGCAAGTGCCAGGGCGATGAGGTCGTCGGGAGGGTCCTGCCGCTCGGGCCGCGAGTTGATCTCGACCGCGACATCCTTCTCGGCACAGGCGGCGAACACCCGCCGGGCGTCGAAGGTCGACGGCGGACGCGTGCCGCGCGAACCCTGCACCAACCGGCCGGTGCAGTGCCCGAGGATGTTCGTGCGAGGATCGTTCACTCCGCCGAGCATCCGCCGAGTCATCGCCTCCGACTCCGTCCTCAGCTTCGAGTGCACCGATGCGACCACCAGGTCGAGCTGCGCGAGCATCTCGGGCGCCTGGTCGAGCGTCCCGTCGGGCAGGATGTCCACCTCGATGCCCGTGAGCAGGCGGATGCCGCCGCCGTGCGCGTCGATGCCCTCGATGATCTCGATCTGCTCGGTCAGACGCTCGGCGCTCAGTCCGTTGGCCACGCGCAGGTTCGGCGAGTGGTCGGTGATGGCGAGGTACTCGTGACCCAGTGCCTCCGCCGCGCGGGCCATCGACTCGATGCTGGTCGTGCCGTCGGACCAGTCGGTGTGGGCGTGCAGGTCGCCTCGGAGCCTCGTGCGGAGGCCGGATGCCGGCGCATCCGCCGGGGCGTCACGGGCCCGCAGCTCGGCGAGGTAGTCGGGCACCCGGCCATCCGCCGCCTGTTCGATGACGGCGTAGGTGGTGTCGCCGATGCCC
This sequence comes from Orlajensenia flava, assembly GCF_004801905.1. Taxonomy (GTDB): domain Bacteria; phylum Actinomycetota; class Actinomycetes; order Actinomycetales; family Microbacteriaceae; genus Orlajensenia; species Orlajensenia flava. The sequence goes on from NZ_SSSN01000009.1 coordinate 248,482, forward strand.
GCCATGCGCTTGAGGCTGCCGTCGGCCACACGGTTGGCGACCTCCGCGGCCGAGAGGGGCTGGATGATCGCCGCGGCCTTGCGGAAGGCCTTAGCGCGATACTTCGAGGCGAGTTCCCGCTCGAGGCGGAACGCGATCTCCTCGAGCGCCTCGACCGCATCCATTCCCCTATTGTGCCGGTGCCGGGGACTGGGGGGCGACCCCGGCACAGACGTCTGCGAGCCGGCTGGTACCGACTACGAGTTGGGGGCGGTGTTCCGGTTGCCGTTCCGGCCGTCCCTGCCGGTGCCGGTGCCGTTGCGGTTGCCGCCACCAGGGCCGAAGGCGCCGTGGCCCGGGCGATCGATGCCCTGATGCATCGAGTGCGAGACCGTGATGAAGCCGGTGGCGGCCACGGCCCCGCTGAAGAAGCACACGACGGCGATGCCGACGGCCCCGAGCACGAGCCAGAGCGTGCGGCGCGAATGCGGTTCGGCAGGAGCGGCATACGGCGTCGTGTTGCCGTACGGCGCAGTGTTCGCATACGGCGCGGCGTTGCCGTACGGCTCGTGGGCGGGCTGCTCGGGAGAGGTCATTCCGGGATGATGCGCCGCCCGGCTATCACGCAGCTATGCGGGCCATGCGCATCCGCTGCGAATCATCGATCGCGCCGGGCCGCCGCGGTCGACCAGAGTGCCAGCAGCACGAGCAGCGGCTGGAACAGCAGACGGATGAAGCGGGCTCGATCGGTGGTGAGCCCGAATCCGTCGCGGTGCTCAGTGTACTGGGCGATGTTGCCCGGGAAGATCGCCGTGAAGAACGCCGCGACGATCCAGCCCACTCGCCGCCGCTCCTTCGGCAGGGCGAGCAGCGCTCCACCCAGCCCGATCTCGGCCATACCCGAGGCCACCACGACGCCGTCGGGATCCATCGGCGCCCACGGTGGAACCTGGTTGCGGAACTCCTTGCGCGCGAACGTGAGGTGGCTGACCCCGGCGAAGACGAGGAACGAGCCGAGCACGACGCGGCCGATGGTGCGGGGGACGGAGTTAGAGGCGGTCATGCTCCCAGTCAGCCATGCGACGATGGGCGAGGGCAAGCGGTTGCGGATGCGCGGCCGAGCACCGAGGGTCGTGTCCGGACCGCGGCTGCGTCGTGTTAGGGCTCACCTCAGGCGGCAGGCCTCCCGCGATAGGCTGCGACCCGGCGCGGTCGCCGCGCCCACCCACCAGCATCCGCCCGCCGCCAGCCCCGCCCGATCCGAATCCGAGGAGACCCGCATGAGCGCGCCCCCCTCCTCAGCGGACGCGCCGGGACGCAATCGCTGGCGATCGCTCGCCTGGCTCATCCCGGCAGCGATCCTCGCGGCCGCCGTGATCGTGCTGCTGGCCATCGGATTCCGCTCGACGGCCGCGGGAGGCGACTTCATCCGCACCTATCCGGGCGCCTCCGAGCTCCCGGCCGGCGCCCCGGTCGGCATCCCCGCGTGGCTCGGCTGGCAGCACTACCTCAACGCCCTGTTCCTCGTGCTCATCGTCCGTACGGGGCTGCAGGTGCGCGCCGACGCGCGCGGATCGCACGCGTGGACGGGGCGCGCACGTCGCGGGGGCAAGCCGCCGCATCGCATGACGCTCGAACTCTGGACCCATCTCGCCGTCGACACGCTGTGGATCGCGAACGGCGTCATCTACGTCGTCGTGCTGTTCGCGACCGGCCAGTGGGTGCGCATCGTGCCGACCTCGTGGGACATCGTGCCCAACGCCGTCTCCGCGGCACTGCAGTACGCCTCCCTCGACTGGCCCACCAAAAACGGGTGGGTGAACTACAACGCCCTCCAGCTGCTGAGCTACTTCGCCGTCGTCTTCCTCGCGGCTCCGCTGGCCATCGTCACGGGCATCCGCCTCTCGTCGTACTGGCCGGCGAAGTGGCGGCGCGCCCGCTGGTACCCGCTGGGGCTCGCCCGCGCTCTCCACTACCCGACCATGCTGTTCTTCGTCGCGTTCGTCATCGTGCACGTCACACTCGTGCTCACGACCGGGGCCCTGCGCAACCTCAACCACATCTACGCGTCGCAGGACACGCAGTCGTGGGTGGGCTTCGGCATCTTCGCCGCATCGACGGTGCTCCTCGTCCTGGCCTGGTTCGCGGCACGACCGGTCCTCACGAAGCCCGTCGCCCAGCTGTTCGGCGAGGTGGTCAAGACCCCTCCGCGACGCCAGCGCCCTCCGCGCGGCTGAGAAAACCTCGAATTCGGGCGCATCCGGTCGTGGGTGGGGTTTGACTAGGATTCACTGAACATCGGATGCCCGAACCTGCACGACGGACGACGCAAGGGGGTGCCACCATGTGGAGCACGTGGCCGCATCGCATCGCCGTGCTCATGAGCGTCGCGATCGCCCTGTTCTGGATCCTCACGCCGACCTCGCAGACTGCGGCGACCCAGATCGCGCTCAACAAGCTCGCGGGCATGACCAACACGCAGGTCGAGGCCTTCATCGCAGCACACCCCGACCTCGGCGAGCAGCTGATCAACTCCGCGCCCAAGGAGATGGCCAAGTGGTGGACCTCGCAGACCACCTCCGAGAAGGAGCACCTCATTCGCACGCTTGCGGATGGGCTGGGCGACCTCGACGGAATCGACTACGCCTCGCGCGACCGGATGAACCGGGCCTTCCTCGCCGAGACGATGAAGAAGACGACCGCGCAGGTGGCGAAGACGCCCGCCGATGCTCAGGCGGTTGGAATGCTCGCCGCCCTCAAGGCGATCGAGGGCGCCCTGAACGGCAAACACTCACCCGCACGGCACCTCATCAGCTTCACGGATGACCAGCCCCCGCTCGCTGCCGTGGCCATCGGCGACCTCGACACCGCCCGGGTGGTGACCTTCAACGTGCCCGGGATGGGCACGTACACCAACGACATGCAGCTGTGGACCCAGTCCGCCCAGAACGTGTACGACCAGCAGGGACTCGTCGGCGGAAACCATCGTCGCGCGGTCGTCGCCTGGATCGGCTACAAGACGCCGCCGCCCGGCGTGGACGCAACCCTCGGCGATTACGCCGCGCGCGGCGGCCCCCTGCTAGCCGAGGACATCGCCGGTCTCACGGCGTCACGCAGCGTTCGCAAGACGATCGCGCCCGTCGTCAACGTCATCGCGCACTCCTACGGCACGACGACGGCCGCTGATGCCCTGGCGCAGAACAAGCTGGGCGTCTACTCGTTCGTCATGCTGGGCTCAGCGGGCATCGAGAACTACATCGCCCACGCGTCCGACCTGCATGCCGCCCACGTCTACTCGGGCGAGGCGACGAAAGACCCCGAGGCGGCCTGGGGTCGGCTGAGTCGCCACGATCCGCGCGCGCCCGGCTTCGGTGCCACCGTCATCGAGGTGGACGGCGATGCGCGGCTCGCCCTGCTGCCGGTAACGGGCCACGCTCCGATCCTGCACTCGGAGTGGAACGACGATCCGCTCTCGTCGGCGTGGTCCAAGATCAAGGACGTGAAGGTGTTCGAGAAGCAGTACCTCGCGCACGAGTCGACCTTCGGCTACCTCGACAACGGCACCGAGTCGCTGTTCAACACCGCCATCGCCACGACGCCGTCGGCGAATGAGGACCTGACGAGCGGTCGACCGACGACGAGAGAACCGGTGCCCGATCGGGCGGGACGTACGTCATCCGACTGACGTCGATCGGTTGTCGGGCCCGATGGCTCACATGGAGTCGAGGATGCCCACCAGCTGCTCGAAGGTCGTCATCGGGTTCACGATGGCGAATCGCGTGTTCGGCCGGCCGGCGTGCGAGCTCGGCGTGACAAAGGCGCGCTGCTCGTTGAGGAGGCGGGCGGACCAGGCCTCGTAGTCGGCGGCCGCCCATCCGTCTCTCTCGAAGACGACGATGGACAGCTGCGGCGCCCGCACGAGTCTCAGCTCGGGCCGTCTCTCGATCTCGGCGGCGATGTCGCGCGCGAGTTGGAGCGATGCGGTCAGCGCGGAGCGGTAGGCGCCCCCGCCGTAGGTCGCGAGGGAGAACCAGAGCGGCAGTCCGCGCGCACGACGGGTGAGGTGGGCGGCGTAGTCCGACGGGCTCCAGTCGGGCGTCTGCGTGAGGGTGTCGAGGTACTCAGCGTGTTGCGTGTGCGCGAGCCGCCCGAACTCCGGCTCGCGGTAGATGAGCGCACAGGCGTCGAAGGGGGCGAACAGCCACTTGTGCGGGTCGACGATGACCGAGTCGGCTCGCTCGACCCCCGCGAAGTACGGGCGGCCGATCGGCGAGAGCATCGCCGCGAGACCATACGCGCCGTCGATGTGCAGCCAGAACTCGTGGTCGTCCTTCAGGGCGGCGATCGAGGCGATGTCGTCGACGATGCCGAAGTTGGTCGATCCGCCGGTCGCGACGACGACGAATGCGGACTCGCCGTGCTCGTCCAGGGCCTCGCGCACCGCGCCACCGGCCAGACGCCCGAACTCGTCGGGACGAACGGCGACGACGTCGACGTCCATCACGCGGGCGGCCGAGGCGATCGAGGAGTGCGCCTCGACGCTGCAGACGATCTTCCAGCGGATGGGCGTCTCATCGCCGCGTTCGGCCCGGGCGCGCTTGGCGTTCTCGCGAGCGGCGACGAGCGCCGAGAGATTGCCGAGCGTCCCGCCCTGCACGAAGACGCCGCCGGCCGTGGACGGGAGACCGAACTCGGCGGCGAGCCACGCCAGCGCCTGGTTTTCGGCGTAGACCGCGCCCGATCCCTCGAGCCAGGATCCGCCGTACACCGCGCTGGCCGACACCACGAGGTCGAACGCGGTGGCCGCCTTGGTGGGTGCGGTGGGGATGAAGGACAGGTACTGCGGGTGGTCGGTGGTGATGCACGCCGGAGCGAGAACGTTCTCGAACAGGCCGAGCGCTCGGCGTGCCCCGATGCCGTCCTCCGTGATGGTCGACCCAGCGAGGCGAGTGAGCTCGGTCAACGACATCGGCTTGTCGAGGGGGGTGTCGCTGCCGAGCATGCGTCGGCGCGAGTAGTCGAGGACGAGGTCGACGATCTGCCCGGTCTCCTCCGAGACGGTGTGCATGCGATTGGCGGGCGCAACACCCGTCTGGGTCTTCTCGCGCTTGCTCATGGTCATCCTTCCGCCGTCGTGGCCAGTTCCGATTGTGACGGATTGCCCACGGGATCTCCGAACCCGTTCCGTGCGCGTCGACGGGCTCAAAGGGCGAATGCGCGCGTCACACGCCACCGTTGGGGAAAGGATCGCGCGCCCAAGCCCGATTCCGCGCAGATTCGCGCTGCCGATTCGCGCAAGAGAATTGCACATGAAAGGAGCCGGCCCGACGACTCCCGGCTGTCCTCAGCCGGGAGCCCTCTTTCGGTCAGGGCCTGAATCGGCATCGGCGACATCGTCGTCTCCGACCTCATCCCGGTGGTGCGCCGAGCACTACCTCCGGACTCCGTCAGTTTACGTTCGCACATGCACAGAACCCAAGGCTTGACATCCCGCCTGCACGTCGTTCCATCACCTCCGGCGCGCCGACGCGTCGACGCGCGTCGAGGGGATCACCCGCCACGCCACGATCGCGGCAACGCTCATGATGACGGCAGCGATCACCGCCGTCGTCTGCATGCCGATGGTGAACGCGTGCTGCGCGTGCTGCAGCACCTCCACCGCCTGCGGCGCATCCGACCCGCCGATGGCCGCGGTCGCGGAAGCGAGCGACTCGCGCACAGCAGCCGCGGTCTGCGGGGAAACGGATGACGGGACGTCGAGCACGAGCCGGTAGACCACCACCTGGAGTGAGCCCAGCAGGGCGATGCCGAGGGCGACGCCGAGTTCGTAGGCGGTCTCGGAGACGGCGGACGCGGCGCCGGCCTTGCGCGGCGGCACCGCGGAGACAACCGCATCCGTCGTGAGGGTGACGGCCAGTCCCACGCCGAGTCCGACCAACGCGAGGGCACCGGCCAGCCAGAGGTAGGAGTCCGCGCCCTCGGCGACGGCCAGGAGCACGAGGCCCGCCGCACCGACGAGGAGGCCGGTCGCGATGGCGCGCCCCATCCCGAGGCGGCCGACGACGCGGCTCACGATGACGACGACCACGACGGATGCGAGCGCGGCGGGTAGCTCGCGCAGCCCCGCCTCGAGAGGTCCGTACCCGCGCACGAGCTGGAAGTACTGCGAGAGGAAGAAGATCATGCCGCTGAATCCGAGCACGCCGATGAGGTCGGCGAGCACCGACCCGCTGAACGCGCGGTTGCGGAACAGTTCGAGGTCGATGAGCGGAACCGCGAGCGTCCTCTGGCGGCGCACGAAGACGACTCCGGCGATGACACCAACCACGACGACTGCCGCCGCCAGCCATGAGACGCCGTGGGTCGCCAGCTCCTTGATGGCGAAGACGACCCCCACGACGGCGACGATCGACAGGGCGGCACTCAGCACATCGAGGCGACCGGGACGCGGATCGCGCGACTCCCGCAGCAGGAACGCGCCGGCGACGACCATCACGATCATGACGGGCACATTGATGAGGAAGACGGAACCCCACGAGAAGCGCTCGAGCAGGGCGCCACCGACGATAGGCCCGAGGGCGGCACCGGCGCTCGCGCCCGCCGACCAGATGGCGATGGCGGTGCGGCGTTGCGTCGGGTCACGGAACATCTGCCGGATGAGCGAGAGAGTCGAGGGCATGAGGGTCGCCGCCGCGACGCCGAGAAGCGCGCGGGCGAGGATGAGCATCCCGGCTGTGGGCGCGAAGGCGGCGAAGACGGATGCGGCTCCGAACGCGACAGCGCCCATCAAGAGCATCCGCTTCCGTCCGATGCGGTCGGCGAGCGTTCCCATGGTCACGAGTAGTCCGGCGAGGGCGAAGGAGTAGACGTCGCCGATCCACAGCAATTCCGTCGCGGTCGGTGCGAGGTCGCGGCTCAGCGCGGGCACGGCGAGCGACAGGACTGTCGCGTCGATGGCGAGCAGGACGACGGCCAGCACGAGCACCGGGAGAGCGGCCCATTCGCGCCAGCCGGCGCGGGCGGGCGACGTGGCGGTGCTGTCGGTCAGAGTGTCGATCATTCCTCTAATGTACCGTCCGGACGGTTGGTTAGCAATCCGGATGGACGGTAGGCTGGGGCTGATGGAACCGACCCGGCTGCAACGCAACCCCGACCGCACGCGGCGTGCACTGCTCGACGCGGCCGCCCGATTGGTCGTCCACCAAGGCACGTCGGTGAGCCTCGAGGTGCTGGCACGGGAGGCCGGCGTCTCGAAGGGCGGCCTGCTGCACCACTTCAAGAGCAAGGAATCGTTGTTCGAGGAGCTCGCGGACGATCTCAACGAGTCGTTCGTGGACGCGGTCCGTCGCAACACCGATCCGGCTGACACCGCGCCCGGCAGCCTGATGCGCGCCTACGTCAAGGCGACCTTCGACGACCTGGTGGAGTTCGGCTACGCGCGCGACCACGCCATCCTGTGGGCTGCCCTCGGCACGATTCCGGGCGTGGCCGAGCGCTGTCAGGCGGATGCCGCGCGCTGGGACGCCGCGCTCGCCGATGACGGACTCGACCCGCAACGGGTGCTTCTCATCTCGCGGACGGCGGACGGCCTAGCGCTGGCGGCACTGTTCGAGGCGCCGTCCACCTCGGCCCAACTCGACAGTTACAAAGCCCTGCTCCTCGCACTCACCGAGCAAAGCGGGCCGCTCGTCGAGGTCTGAGGAAGGCGCCTCAGGCGGGGAGGTTGGCCTCGATGGCCTCGATGATCTCGGGAGCGTCCGGGACAGTCCTCGGCCGGAATCGCTTGATCTCGCCATCCGGAAGCACGAGGAACTTCTCGAAGTTCCACATCACCTTGCCGGCCTTGCCGCCGGCGTCCTGGGCCTTCTTCAGCTCCGTGTAGAGCGGGTGCTCCTTGCGACCGTTCACGCGGACGCGATCGAAGATGGGGAACGTGACGCCCCACGTCGTCGAGCAGTACTCGGAGATCGCCTCATTGCTCGAGAGCTCCTGAAGGAACTGGTTGCTCGGAAAGCCCAGCACCGTGAAGCCGCGGTCTCCGTAGGTGCGCTGCAACTGCTCGAGCGTCTCGTACTGCGGAGCAAGGCCGCACCGTGATGCCACGTTGACGATGAGCACCACCTTGTCGCGGTAAGGGGCGAGCGTGGTCTCGGTTCCGTCCATGGTCTGGATCGGGATGTCGTCGATGAGCATGTTTCAGACAACCGCGCGGCCCGACCACGCATTCCCGGGGTCCGGCATCCGATCGTCCTCGATGCCCCGCTCATCGCCCGACGTCCCGCTAGTGTCGGTGCGTGCGGAGAGAAAACACCATGCAGGACGGCGCGCAAGTGCTCCACCTTCGCAACGGCGGAACCAGCCTCGTCCTCGACCTCTCGGCCGCCGGGATGCCTGCGTTCGTCCATTGGGGCGCAGACCTCGGCGACCTGTCCGATTCCGAGCTCGCGGGCCTCGTTTCGGCCTCCCTCGTGCAACGGGTCTCCGGCGGACTCGACCATCCCGCCCGCCTGAGCATCCTCCCGAGCGAGGCGTATGGCTGGCAGGGTTCCCCCGGCCTCGTCGGCTCACGAGCGGGCCGGGACTTCTCGCCTGCTTTCGTGACGACCGCTGTCGAAACGGATGCCGCATCCGTCGTTGTCAGCGGGCTCGACCCGGCGGCGGGCCTCGAGTTGAACGCCGAGCTCTCGCTCGACGGGTCCGGCACCCTGTTGCAACGCCTGCGAGTGCGCAACGCCGGCGAGGACGACTATGAACTCGAGCGCCTCTCGGCCACCCTGCCGCTGCCGTCCAGTGCCCGCGAGATCCTCGACACGAGCGGGCGTCACCTGCGGGAGCGCATGCCGCAGCGGCATCCGTTCGTCATGGGCTCGCACGTTCGCGAGAGCCGAAAGGGTCGCCCCGGGGCCGACTCCACACTCTTCCTCACGGTCGGGACACCCGGGTTCGGCTTCGAGCGTGGGCTGGTGCACGGAGCCCACCTGGCCTGGAGCGGCAACCACCGAATGCTCGTGGAGCGTCAGGTCACCGGTGCCGCGATCCTGCAGGGCGGCGAATTGCTCGCCCCGGGCGAGGTGCGATTGAAGCCCGGCGAGAGCTACCTCTCTCCCCCGCTCATCGCCTCGTGGGGCGACGGCCTCAACGCGTTCACGGCTCGGCTGCACGCCCACGTCCGCGCGCGACCGAGTCATCCGCGCTCGCCTCGGCCCGTCACGCTCAACACCTGGGAGGCCGTGTACTTCGCCCACGACCTCGACGGGCTGCGCGACCTCGCATCCGTCGGCGCCCGGGTCGGCGTCGAGCGATTCGTGCTCGACGACGGCTGGTTCCGCGGGCGACGCGACGACCGAGCGGGGCTCGGCGACTGGTTCGTCGATGAGGCGATCTGGCCGCATGGACTCGATCCGCTCATCGAACACGTGCACGGCCTCGATATGCAATTCGGCCTCTGGGTCGAGCCCGAGATGGTCAACGACGACTCCGACCTCGCGCGGGCGCACCCCGAGTGGGTCCTGCAGACGGGTGACCGGATGCCGATTGAAGGGCGCCAGCAGCAGGTGCTCGACCTCTCGCACGCGGGCGCATACGCCTACGTCCGCGAACGGATGCTCGCGCTCCTCGCGGATCACTCGATCGACTACCTCAAGTGGGATCACAACCGTGACCTGATCGACGCCGGGAGCACCATCACCGGACGAGCGGCCGTGCACGACAACGTCGAGGCGCTCTATCGACTGCTCGACGATCTGAAGGCTGCGCATCCCGGCCTCGAAATCGAGAGCTGCGCCTCGGGAGGGGCACGCGTCGACCTCGGCATCCTGGCGCACACCGACCGCATCTGGACGAGCGACTGCATCGACCCGCTCGAGCGCCTCCCCATCCAGAAGTACACCGGTGTCGTGGTGCCCTACGAGCTGATGGGGGCACACGTCGGAGGCACGGTCTCGCACTCCACCGGGCGCACATCGACCCTTCCGCTTCGCTCCGCGACCGCGTTGTTCGGCCACTTCGGCATCGAGTCCGACCTGCGCACGTTCAGCGAGCCGGAACTGGACGCCTTGGCCGCGTGGGTCGGCTATCACCAGCGCCACCGCGCGATGTTCCACACGGGGACCGCGGTGCACGCCGAGCTCGACGATGACACCGGCGACCTGCGCGGCGTGGTAGCGGAGGACCTTTCGCGAGCCGTCTTCGTCTTCACCCAGGTGCGGTCGAGCGACACCTACCCGCCAGCACCGCTGCGCTTTCCCGGGCTCGACGACGACATCGTCTATCGCGTGGGTATCCCGGTCGAACCGGCATCCGACCCCATCGCCGGCCAGTCCGCGCTCGAGTGGGCGCAGTCGGGCGTCGAACTGTCGGGTCGGGTGCTGCGCACCGTCGGCGTCGCCGCGCCCGTGTTGTTCCCTCAGCACTGCATCGTCATCGAAATGGCCGCCATCGACTGAGCGGCCCACGTGAGTCAGTCGTGGGGAACGTCAGTGGGCATATCGAGACCGAGTCGGGATACTGGGCTCATGGATGAAGACGACGTTACTGAACTGTCGCTGTTTGCCGGAGGCGTCTACCTGGTGGAGCTGTCCTCAGGGAGGCACGTCTCCGATAAGCGGCGGGTCCCCCTCCGGGCGAGTGTCGATGAGAAGACCGGTGAGGTGCGGCTGTTCGTCGACCCGGAGAGCCTGAGCCGCCTGCAGGATCGCTGAGATCCTCGCCACACCGGCCCGGAAGATGATCTGCCCCTATTCAGGGTCCGCCGAGCGGTGCTTCGCCCTTTTACGCCGAACCCGCCCGGCGTACCGGGCGGCCGCCGACGTCGCCTCGTACTGCTCATCGTCTCCGCGCAGCATCTCAGCCCGCCACCACCGGACCATCAGCGGCACCGACAGCACCACGCCGATGGCGACACACCAACCCATGAACGCTCCGATGAACTCCACGCGTCGCTGGCTCCCTCTGGCCCTGTGAATGTACGCCCGCGGTCGGTTGACGGGTGACAGTCTGAATAGAAGCTACTGGAGGGGTTCATGCGTTCGCTCGAGATCCCGCTACGGGCCGACGCCGACACGACGTTGCTGGCTGACGTCGCTGAACGCAACAGCGCTGAGCTCCTGATGCGCATGGGTACCGGGCGGGCGGTGGACACCGTCGTCCCGCGCGTTACAGCGTGGTCGTCAGTACCCCGCCATCCGCGCGCACGGCCGCGCCGTTGGTGGCCGAGGCAAGCGGGCTGGCGAGGTAGGTGACGAGGGTCGCGATCTCGGTGGGTTCGATGAACCGCTCGAGCAGGGAGCTGCGGTTCTGCCCGATGATGATGTCCTTCATCGCTTCGGCCGGCATCGACTGGTTCTCGGCGACCGCCGTGATCGTCGCGGCCACCCCGTCGGAATAGGTCGGACCACCGAGCACCGTATTGACGGTGACGGATGTGCCGCGGGTCAGCTTCGCGATGCCGTTGCTGAGAGCGATCATGGCGGCCTTCGTCACTCCGTAATGCACCATGTCGGCCGGCACGTTCACGCCCGATTCGCTGCTGATGAAGACGATGCGTCCCCAGTTGCGTTGCAACATTCCGGTGAGGACGTGCCGGGAAAGGCGTACCCCGCTCATGACGTTGACGTCGAAATAGCGTGACCACTCCTCGTCGGCGAGCGACGCGAACTCGGCGAGACCGAACAGTCCGACATTATTGACCAGGATGTCGATGTCGCCGAGCGAATCCAGCAGCTCCGACACCTCGCCGGGCTTGGCGAAGTCCGCCACGAGACCTCTCGGGTTTGCACCCGGGTGATCCTTACGGAGCCGATCAATGGCAGCGTCCACCCGGTGCGGGTATCGCCCGTTGACAGTCACCTCCACGCCCTCGCCAGCGAGCGCCGACGCGATCGCGTACCCGATTCCCTGACTCGACCCGCTCACGAAAGCGGTCTTACCCTGCAGGCGCATGTCCATACTTCTTCCATCCGTGACGATCGAGCCGTTGATTCACTTGCTTAGGCAAGTTATTCCAAGGATCCATGACTTGCGTAGACAAGTCAACTCGAGAGAGAACGCTCGAGAGACGACCTAGACTCATGGTCATGACAGAACCGCCCACTCGCACCGAGATGAGCGCTGACGACCTCACCGTATGGTCATCCGTTGCGACGATGCTGGAGCGGCTTCCCGCAGCCCTCGACTCTCAACTGCAACGCGACAGCGGTCTGACCCACTTCGAGTACGGAGTCCTCTACGCACTCGACGCCGCTCCCGATCGCACACTACGCCTCAGCACCATTGCCGACTATGCGAGCTGCACGCTGTCCCGCCTCTCGCGCGCGGTGTCGCGAATGGAATCGAGAGGGTGGGTCGAGCGTGTGATCGACCCACGCGACGGGCGGTTCACGCTGGGCGTCCTCACAGCCCAGGGCCATGACAAGGTCGCCGATTCGACGCCTGGTCACAACGCTCTGGTGCACAGCCTCGTCTTCGACGTCCTCACCCGCAATCAAGCCACGCAGCTGGGGATCGCCAGCCGAAAGATCTCGACCGCCATCGGTCGCGAGAAGACCTGGACCCCGCCGATGAACCCGGAAAACGAAGAGGCTTAGCCACCACCTCGAGGCGCTCGAGCCCGTGAGCTCTCGACCACTTGGGTGCGGCTTCTCGACCGCAGGGAGGTCGCGGACGTCGTCAGCCGCCGATCGTGGAGACCAGCACGCCTCCCTCGGTGCGTTGCACCCGCCAAACGCTGCCGCTGCCCTCGACCTGGAGCCCGCCTTCACCGATGATCAGATTCGTGCGCTCGTCGATGCCGAGTCCGCCGGCGACCATCCCGCATTCGACGGCGGCGACCAGCCGGGACAGCATGCCGCGCTGTGCCACATGCACCTCGATGGCCACGTCGACGAGGCCGATACCGGTCTCGATCTCCAGCTCTTCGCCTGGATCGTCAGGGTCCTCAGGGGAGACGACCACACCGCGGATGCGCGACGCGCCTCCGAGCGAGCCCTTCGCCGCGATCATCGCGCCGGCCGAGACCCCGAGGTACGGCACTCCGTCAGCAACCAGCCGGCGTATTTCCCCGAACACCGGCTCGAGCCCGGCGCGCACCTCCTCGACGATGCCGCCCCCCACCGCGATGCCGTCGACGTCGGCGAGCGCACCGAGCCCGACGTGCTCGGTGGATCGACCCGCGGTCAGGTGCACCTCGATCGCAGATCCCGATCCGGCCGCTGTGAGGAGCTCGCCGAGCGCTGCCGCCTTCTCCTCAGCCTCGGGGTGCAGTGAGATCACGGCAACGCGTGCCTGCGCGCGGCCGGCGTGACGCGCACGCAGCGTCGCCTCTGCGACGAATGACGCGTGGAGCGGAGCATCCGCAACCGTGGTCGCGCCGCCGCCGATGAGGTGCACGCTCACGCGGCACCAACCCCAGATACGACGGTAGGCGATCGTGCCGCGTCGCCGAACTGGTCTTGAGCGGGGACGTCGCGCCGGATCGAGTCGACGTCCCTGGCCGCGTCTTTCGCACTGAGGGTCATGCGAAGAGGCTACTCGCGAGGAGCCTGGGCGGTGTTAGGCCCGGGGTCTTACTCACTCGGGCGGGCGGGCGCCGTTACCGTATGAATGTGGTGGACCGTGAACAGGACTCACCGGCCGAGCCGGCCGACAGCGAGCGGTGGCTGACGATAGGCGGTCGACGATGGCGCCGTACCGATCCTTCGCTACCCGATGACCTCGTGCGCGCCCTGAAGTCGCACCTGGGACGCGGTAGGTCCGGCGTCAGGAGCGCGAAACTCAAGAACGACGACGGCGCGACGGCGTCAGCGCGGGTTCGGGTAGGCCTCGCGAAGAGAGGGCTGGGAGAGCGGGGGCCGTACTGGTGGGACGAGCCTGAGGAGACGCGACTGGAGCGAGCGCGCGACGCATTGCGGCAACTCGAAGCGCTCGACAGCGCGAACTGATCACTGACGCCCTTGCAAACAGGGCTCGACTCCGTCAGTGTCTCGAGGCTCAGGGACCGTGTCGGTGGTGGGGGTTATGGTGCGGCTGTGGGGTATTTGCAGTACGGCGGCCGGTCGATCGTGTTCAGTTTCGATGACCGGACTTTGGCGCACCTGCAGGTGGTGTTCAGTGCGAAGCTGCGCCGGAAGGAGTCATTCTTCTTCCATTGGGACGCGGAGTATCAGGGCCGGTCGGTGTGGATCACGCCGAAGGTGCCGATGGTGTTCGTGTTCGAGGGGTCGAGGGCGCCGACGCTGAACGCGGCTTGGATCGCCGAGCTCGTCGAGAGTTCGTACAGTTCGAACGGGCTCACCCTCCACGATGAGCCGCGGGAGTCTGCGATCCCATCCGAGCGCGCTGGCAAGGTCTCGGGATCAGCTCGGGCGCGCCGGCCCGTTGGGTAACTGCACCACAGAGGCACTTGCGTCGGAGGGCGCTTGGATCGGGAGGAGAATGGGGTGATGGGATCTTCTGCTGACGGACTGCTCTCGGTCGTCTACTCCAGCACCGCAACGAACGCGATGAGCGGGGCCGACTTGGAGGGGCTGTTGGCGGTCTCCCGCGAGACGAACGCCCGGACCGACGTGACGGGGATGCTGCTGCACCGGAGCGGACGCTTCATACAGGTTCTCGAGGGACCGGCGTCGAGCGTGCTGGACCGCATGTCCCACATCACCGCCGACAGCCGGCATCGCGACATTCGGACCCTGATCGAAGAACCCATCCAGGAGCGCCAGTTCCCGGAGTGGACCATGGGCTACACCACCGGATCGACCTCGGATGGTGCAGCCATTCCCGGCTACCGAGCGACCTTCGATGACCTGACCGTCGAGGAGGAGCCGGACTCGACCACGATCAGGGCGCTCCGGGAACTCATCCGCTGGTACACCACGCCGTCACGCTCGGACACCGGCCGTAGATAACGCGCCCGCGTCCAGGAGGCGGCGAGGTGAAGAACTCGCCTCTCCTGTCAGATCCAGTCGAGTTCATTGAAATGTTCGACGGTGGGCGTCGGACCGGGCCGTCGGCCCTGAAGTTCGGCGAGTCGCGTGCGGAGCGTGTCGGCGAGCTCGCCTGCGTCCAGCGAGTCGTCGGCTTCTTCGTCGCACGGAGTTGCCAGCACGTCGTTGCCGAGACCGACCACCATCTCCGCCACTGGGTTCTCGCCCGCTCCGTCCAGTCGAATAGGAACGGTGATCGCCTCGGCGATGTTTCTTTTCGCAAGCAAGGCCGAGATCTGCACCACGAGCGACCCGATCTCATCCGACGTGCACACGGTTCGGCCAGCGTAAGCGATCTCTTTCACCGCTATAGCCTGCACTACTGACAGCAACGAGCCGCAGGGGTTGCCAAGCTGGACCCCGCGACAGTGCGAGCCACTGCTATAACGCAGGCTTCCGCGACCGTCCCCACTCGACCCCCGTCAATCAGCTGCTTCTGCGCGCTTCTTGTCAGCCTCGGACCCATCGTCCTCGCCGTTGCTCAGCCGGATACGCCTGCCCTCTTCGACGTCGGCCTGCTCCTGCTTGTCCTTCTTGTCGCTCTTGACGGTGTCCCTCGGGGGCAGCTTGATGTTCTCCTCGGCCGCGATACCAGCCTGCAACTGTCGGCCCCGCTCGAGTTCGGCGTCGAGCTCTGCTCCGAAGAGCAGGGCGAGATTGGCGATCCAGAGCCACAGCAGGAAGATGATGATTCCCGCGAACGAACCGTAGGTGCGGTCGTAGTTGGAGAAGTTGCTCACGTAGAAGCCGAACCCGACCGATGCGATCAGCAGCACGACGAGGGCGAGGATGGCGCCGAGGCTCACCCACCGGAATTTCGGCTGCTTGGCGTTGGGGGTCGCGTAGTACAGAACGGCGAGGATCAGGATGACGGCGAACGCGAGGACCGGCCACTTGACGATCGACCACGTGACCTTCAGGGCCGCCCCCACTCCGAGCGCATCGCCGACGGCATCCGCGACCGGTCCCGACACCACCAGCAGGATCGCGATGAGGAGGATGAGCACAATGGCGATGACCGTCACGACGAGTTGCGTCGTTCGCAGCTTCCAGAACGGGCGACCCTCTTCGATTTCGTAGATGCGATTCATCGCACGGCTGAACGCGCCGACGTACCCTGACGCCGACCAGATGGCCAGCACGATTCCCGTTACCAAGGCGAAGCCCGCCGCCGGTGAAGCGGCGAACTGCTCGAGCGGTTTACGGATGATCTCCACGGTGCCGCCCGGAGCCACATCCCTCACGATGCCGAGCAGCGCCGTCGTGGCGCTCTTTCCCTGCCCGAAGACGCCCAGCAGCGAGGTGATGGCCAACAGTGCGGGAAACAAAGAGAGCACGGCGTAATAGACCAGTGACGCGGCAATGTCAGGGCATTGGTCGGAGATGAACTCTCGGAAGGTCTTCTTGGCGACGTACCCCCACGAGCGCCGCGTCACCTCGGTGGGCGAATCGGGCTTGCGCTCGTCATCGGGCGCCGGGGCATCCGCCTGCTTTTTACTCGCCGTCTCTGAGGACACAACAACTCCTACCCGCTCGCGTGGTGCTGGTCATGTGATCGCCGCTCTGAAAAGAGTGCGCCTTCACTGCCGTCTGGAGCAGGGGCATGACAACACACCACCGCGCGTGGTACGAGGATGGGAGCCCAAACCGGGCGACAAGGACGATGTTTGTTCGATGCACGGCACGGCTGCCCTGTTGTCAAGCCGTAGCGGAAACCACGGCGGGGGCGTGGGCTGCCTCCATGGACAGCGAAAAGCAAAACACTCAGGGAACGCCGGACGAGGACGAAGCAGCCGACACTGCTTCCGGTGGCGCCCCGGACGCGCCCGACACGACAGACGACGAAGACCGTCCGGTGGACAATCCATCCGGCGGTTGAAGGACCCCCACCAGCGGGCGTGTCGATCTGCCGCCCACAGTTGTTACAGCGCGCTGAGCTCGTCGCGCAGCCGCTGCTTTGTTGCGTCGTCGACTCGACCACCGGCAGCGCCGAGTGCCGCGTCGAGGCTCATCCCGCGGGCCAGGCTGATCATCGGGTTGGAGGACACCCCAGGAGCGATGCGCTCGAGAATCGCAACCGCATCTGAATCATCCAGCAAGGTGCCGACCTTCACGGTGGCGATGTTGTACCTGCCCATGCTGCTCCTCAGTCTCGACTTCATCGTTACACGTCGCCCCCTCTTCGTCGAGACCCGATCCCAATCGTGACCGCGCCCGCCTGCCGTGGCGGTCGACGACCCCGATGCCGCGTTCGCGCAGGCTGTCGCGCAATTGGGCCGAGTCCACCATCCACAAGCCGATTCGCTGACTGGCAACGGTTCCGCGTCGTTGCAAGTACGACGACAGAGCCGTGTAAGTGAGTGCGGTCACCGTTGGTCTGGGACTCGGCAGAGGAGGCAGGCGTGAGGAAACGCTTCGAGGAGATGACCGTGCTCGTCACGGGAGCTAATCGCGGGCTCGGCTCCGCGTTCGCGAGTGCGCTCGTGGAACGGGGAGCGATGAAGGTGTACGCGGCAGCCCGCGACCCCGAGGCGATCCGCACTCCCGGAGTCACTGCGGTCGGGCTCGATGTGACGGACCACACACAGCTCGCGGGACTGGCAGAACGACTGTCGGACGTGACGATGGTGATCAACAACTCCGGTATCCATCGGCGCACCTCACTGTTCGATGACGACGCTGTCGATGTCGTCGAGTCCGTACTGCGCACGAATCTGCTCGGCACGCTCGCTGTGAGCGCGGCTTTCACGCCGGTGATCATCGCGAACGGGGCCGGCGTGATCGCGAATATGCTCTCGGCGGGGTCGTGGCTTGCCGGGCCGGGCAACCTGGCGTACGCCGTCTCGAAGGCTGCTGCGCTGTCGTTGACGAACAACATGCGGGCCGAGCTGGGACCGAAGGGTGTGCAGGTGACCGCAATCCATGCCGGATTCATCGACACCGACATGATGGCCGCATTTCCCGGCGCGAAGCTCAGCCCACGCGACGTCTCGAATGCCGCACTGTCGGCCATCGCGGAGGGAGCCCAGGAAGTGCTCGTCGATGAGATGTCTTGGCGCGCGAAAACGGCATCCGCGCTCCCGGTACCGGGATTCCCCGCCTGATCGCTTGCTGATCCCTCACCGGACGCGAGACGAGGATACTGCTGCGTATGCTCGGTGGATGGTCGTCGGGTTCGATTCTGTACTTTTCCGATCTCCGAATCCGGAGCGTGCCGCCGCGTTCTGGGGTGCGATTCTGGAACGGTCCCCGGTCGACCATGGCGGGGAATGGCAACTAGCGGGCTGCGATGGACAGATCGGACTGCGCTTCACCCACGGCGACGGCCACGGCGATGGAAAGAATCGACTCCACCTGCATCTGAGCGAGGCGCGACGCGCTCAGCAAGACACCATCGCCGCCTGCGAAGCGGTCGGTGGCTGGCTTCAGGGCAACGGTCACGTGCCGGCGAACAGCTTTGCCGTGATGGCCGATCCGGTTGCTGATGAGTTCTGCGTGATCGAAGACGGCAACGCTTACCTCTCGGGATGCGGACCCCTCGGTGAGGTCACGTGCGAAGGCACCGCCGCCGTCGGCCGATTCTGGAGCCGCGCGCTCGGCTGGCCGATGGTGTGGGAGGAGGGAGAGGAGACCGCCATCCAGTCACCGTCCGGCGGAACGAAGCTCGCCTGGAGCGGGGATGATGTCGATCCGGCACGAAACAACACCCGCCAACGCTTCATCCTCGCCGTTGATCGTGCCGAGCTCCGAGCAGAACTCGACCGCCTTTCAACCCTCGGAGCCACGGATGCCGTCAGCATCTCCTCAGGCATGCTCCTTCGCGATCCCGATGGAGTCGAGTTCGAGCTGCGCGTGCTGCCCGCCGATCGCTGACGATGCGCTGCGCTGCGTTGCGCTGCGCTGCGCTGCGCACACGATGATCGCGGTGTGCTGCGCCATTCAGGGGTGGGCGAGCATGAACCGCGTGAGTGCGGTTGCGACGCGCTCGGGTTTGCCGTCATTCCACGGGGCGTCGTGCCCTAGGCCGTCGAATTCGACGAGTTCGGAGTTTGGAAGCACTCTGCGGAGGTCGCGGATCGCTTGCCGGAGGAATGCGGGGTCTCCGTCCCCTCTGAATGATTCGCTCATCGAGTGGAGAGGCACACGAGGTGGCCGTCAACATCGCGGATGACGGCCATCGTCTCACCCCAGGGTCGCCACATGGGTTCATCGACGACGATCCCGCCCTCCGTCTTCCACGCTTCGACGATCGCACTGAGGTCGTCGACGGCGAAACCGACCGCCACGCTGGTATCGCTCGGGGTTGTCGAGCGTTCATGCAACATGACCTCCACGTTGTCTCGCGTCACGAGCCACGCGAATTCGCCGCGTCGATCGCGAAGCTCCAGGCCCAGCACGTCCCGGTAGAAGTGGATGGCCGGCTCCAAGACGCTGACAGAGACGATCAACCTGAGGACTGACGGATCGGGGTGTTGAGAAGGCATACGAGATCGTCACAGTTTTGACAGGTACCTGTCAAGCTGTAAGGCTGGGGGGTGGCGGGACGCCGTGACCTTCGTGAACCCGCCGTCGGTCGCAGACAGAGCGAATGAGGGGATGGACATGACGCACGAGCGAGATCCTGGGCAGGTTCTGACGGAGTTGATCAACGAAGTGTTCCGCGCCAATGGGGCGTTCTTAGCTGCCGGCAACCACCTCACATCGGCTGCGGGTCTGACCGCCGCGAAACTGCAGGTCCTCGGATTCATCAGACGGGGGCCTGTCACCGTCGCCTCTCTTGCCCGCTCCCGAGGGTTGAGCCGGCAGAGCGTTCAGGAGGCCGCGAATCGCCTCATCGCCGACGGACTTGTCGAGCGTGAAGAGAATCCCGACGATGGGCGTGCCCCTCTGCTTCGCATCACCGCTGAGGGATGGCGGGCCTTCCGCGCCACCGAACCCGCTCGGGATGCCTGGGCCAACCAGACGGCCCGGAGCGTGAACGTGGCGGACATCGAGACCACGATCACGGTCCTTCGAACCCTGCGCGACACCATTTCAGATGGACGACCTTCTCGTGGCCAAAGCGAAAGAACGATTGCGCGGCAAACCCCCACTGTCCGCCCCTAGAAAGTCGCTGCGAACAGCCGCCGCAGCCACCCCACCAGCTCCTCGCCGACGCGAGACGCGTCGCCGAGCGTTGACCAGTCGGTGCGGGGTGCCACGCCGATCCGGGGCAGGATGGACGCATGGATGCCTGTTCCCAGCTCGCCGAGACGGCGTCCGATCTCGCGCGAACGGCGGCATCGCCGCGACATTTCCTTATCGAGCTCGGCGAGCGCGTCGGCGGAGTGCGTCGGGGCGTGTTCTGGGCTACGGATGCCGCCAGCGGCGGAAGCAACCGTCTGCGTGGGCGGGGCTTCCGTCCCGTGGTCGACGACGACACCGATGGGCAGGCTCGTCACTTCGCAGGCATCGTGGCAGTGGCCGCCCGTCTCGGGCCCGGTCTCACCCGCTGGCTCTCCATCCACGTCGGCCGGGATGCCCCGGAGTCGGCCGACGGCCGCCTGACCGACCTCGCCGTCGGGTTCGTCGCGCGCATCCGCTCCGGCCAGTTGGAGCCGGCGGATGCGGCCGAGTGGATCCGCGGAAACCTCTGCGGCCGATGAGTCCCGATCAGGCCGCCGCTGTCCTCGGCGTCTCCCCCTCCGCGACGGACGCGCAGATCCGGGCCGCTTACCGAGCGCGCGCCCGAGCCGCGCATCCCGATCGCTTCGCGGATGGCACGGCCCGGCAGCGAGCCGAGGCATCGGAACGGTTCATCCTCGTCGGCCGAGCATATGAGGAACTCAGCCGACATCCGGCACGACGTGGGGCCGGCCCGACCGCTGCACCCGCGACCCCGATGCCGCGACCCGCAGATTCGACTCCGGCCCCTGAGGCTAACGACGGCGCCGTGTTCGGCTCGGGCATCCCCCGGCCCGCATCTGTGCTCTCAGCTCGCACGCGATCGTTCTGGCGCTGGACTGCCATCATCGTCGCGGCGCTGCTCGCGCTGCTGTTCTCCAGTAACTCGGTGGGCCTCTCCCCGGGCAACTTCGGCGTCTCCATCGAGTCGCCCTGGTACCTGCCCCTGATGATCGCGGCCGAGTTGCTGTGCCTGCTCGCCTGCGTTGCCTGCGCCGTGTTCGCGGCGACCGGGCGCCTTCTCGTCGCTGCGGCACTGCTCTCGGGCCTCGTGCTGCTGGGCTTCTTCGTCGCGAGCCTGCTGCTCGCGCCGTTCACGGTGAGCAGTCTGTTCTTCGCGGCGTTCGGGACGGCCCTCACGGCGAGCCCGTTCGTGGCCCTGCTGCTGATGGGACGTGCCCAGCGCGATCGGGTGGCGCTCGGCAGGGGCTGACGCGGATCAGCCCGTGTTCTGGATGCCGGCCGCGACACCGTTGACGGTGAACAGGAGAAGGCGCTTGGCCTCATCCGTTCCGTCGGAATCGTCACCGCTACGCACACGCCGGAGGGCCCGCAGCTGCAGCAGCGAGAGCGCATCCACGTAGGGACTGCGCAGCCGTACCGCCCGCTGAAGCACCGGCCGTCCCTCGAGCAACTCGGAATGGCCACTCGCGCGGAGCACCCACTCGGCGGTGAGCGCCATCTCGTCGAGCACGAGCGCCGCGAGTTCGTCCCGATCACCGAGGGCGAGATACCTCTCGGCGAGCCGTCTGTCGGCCTTGGCGAGGCTCATCTCGACGTTGTCGATCATGGAGCGGAACAGCGGCCAGCCCTCATACGCTCTCCTCAGCGCATCCTCATCTCCGACGGATGCCAGCGCCGTGCCGAGTCCGAACCATGCCGTCAGGTTGATGCGCGCCTGAGCCCAGGAGAACACCCACGGAATCGCGCGCAGGTCGTCGAGCGACTCGACCGACAGGCCGCGACGGGCCGGCCGCGAGCCGAGCGCCAACAGCCCGATCTCCTCCATCGGCGTGACCCGGGCGAACCAGGGTGCGAAGCCGTCTGCCTTCACGAGCTCGAAGAACCGCGTGCGGGATGCGCTGTCGAGCGCGGTGGCGAGGTCGCGGAACTCCTCGGCGGCTGCCCGGTTGGCCTCCTCGTTGGAGGGAGCGGATGCCAACAGCGTCGCGGAGGCCATCTGCTCGATGTGGCGCTCGGCGATCGCCTGGTCGCCGTAGTGGGCGAAGATCACCTCGCCCTGCTCGGTGAGCTTGAAACGTCCGTCGACGGATCCCGGCGGCTGCGACAGCACGGCCTCGTTGGCCGGCCCTCCGCCGCGGCCGAGCGCTCCCCCGCGGCCGTGGAAGAGCGTGAGCACGATGTCGTTGCGCGCGGCCCAGTCGGCGATGCGAGCCTGGGCGGCGTCGAGGGCGAGCGTGGCAGCGACCGGACCGACATCCTTCGACGAGTCGGAGTAGCCGAGCATCACCTCGACCCTGCGGCCGGTCGCTTCCAGTCGGGCCTGCACGGGCGGCAGTGCGAGCATGCCGTCGAGGATGTCGGTCGAGGCTTGGAGGTCGGCGAAGGTCTCGAACAGCGGGATGACGTCGAGCGTCGGAGCATCCGTGCCGAGCGCGGCGTCGGCGAGCGCGTAGACGTTGCCGAGATCCTCGGCGCTCTGCGTGAACGAGACGATGTAGCGGCGCGAGGCGTCGACCCCGAACCGATCCTGCAGGCCCTTGATGGACCGGAAGACGGCGAGCACCTCATCCGTCATCTCCGCACGGTCACCGCCGGCACGGATCTCCGCCAGCGCCGTTCGATGCACCTGCGAGTGCTGCCGCACCTCCAGTTCGGCGAGGTGGAACCCGAACGTCTGCACCTGCCAGATCAGCGATTGCAGTGCGCCGTATGCACTGCGGCGAGCGCCACCCGCGGCGAGCGAGGCCTGGATGACGCGCAGTTCGTCGAGCAGTTCCTCGGGTGCGGCGTAGGCGAAGTCGCTGCCCGTGCGTGTCGCCGCGATGCGGGCGGCGATGACCAGCAGCACCCGGCGGTGCGGTTCGTTCGGAGCGCGGGTGCCGATCTGCGATGTCACCGTCTCGGCGAGCTCGGTCTGTCGCGTCCACAGCGCATCGAGGTCGGCGGATGGCCGCGCCTCGGAGGAGTCCAACGTCAGCGAACGGCCGATGCGCGTCGCCGCACGTTCGAGGCCCAGCAGAACGTGCTCCGAGGCGATGCGAGCCGCCTCGGTCGTGATGTCCGCGGTGACGAACGGGTTGCCGTCGCGGTCGCCGCCGATCCAGGTGCCCAGTCGCAGGAACGCGGGAGCCTCGGCGGGCGCGCGGCCGGCGGCATCCTCAAGGAGCGAGTCGTCGAGCATGCGGTAGACGCGCGGAACCACCTCGAACAGCGTCTGGTCGAAGATCGCCATCGCCGTCCGCACCTCGTCGAGGGGCGTCGGACGGGTGGTGCGGATGGGCGACGTGCGCCACAGGGTGTCGATCTCCTCGAGCATACGCCGCTGCAACTCGACGGCCGCCGCACTCCCCGCGAGCACGGCGTCGTGACGTTGGAGCAGGTCGGAGATGCGGCGGATGGCCGAGGCCACCGCCCGCCGGCGAGCCTCGGTGGGGTGCGCTGTAAGTACGGGATGGAATCGCAGCGCACTCAGTCGCTCGGCGGTCTCCTCCACCCCGACCTCTTCGATCAGTCGGGCCAGAGCGCCCGGCAGGGTGTCGCTCGCCGCATCCGTCCGCGCCGAGTCGCGCGAACGCAGCACGCGCACGCGATGGTGCTCCTCGGCGAGATTGACGAGGTGGAAGTACACCGTGAAGGCCCGAGCCACCTGCTCGGCGCGATCGGCGGTGAACGCATCGACGAGTTCGGCGGCCGTGTCGATCGAGACGCTTCCATCACCCTCGTAGGCGCCGATGGCGAGCCCCCGCAGACGCTCGACATCACCCAGCAGCTCGGCGCCGCCCGCCTCGCTGAGCACCCGGCCGAGCAGGTTGCCCAGCAGGCTCACGTCGTTGCGTAGGGCCTCGTCGACGCCGCCCCTCACGAGTTCGCGATCGGGCTCGTCCAGGCGGTCGGAGATGTTGGTCACGCGTCGAGCGTACGACCTCCCCGTTTACGACCGTGTTTCGTGACGCCTCGATATGGCTCCGCTACTCGACCAGCAGATCGGATGCCGTTCGCCACCACTCATCGGCGATCATCCGGTGGCCGCGCGCAGACGGATGCACGCCATCCGGCACGATCTGTTCGACACCCTCGCGGGCCGCGGCGGCGGTGAACAGGTCGTCGAGGGGAACGAGCCGTGCGGAGTACTCCTCGGCGAGGGATCGGGTCACAGCGATCTTCTCCTCGAGGTCGTCATCCCGCCACGCACGCTGATCGTCGGTGAGCGGTACGAAGAAGGGTTCCATCAGCACGAGCCTGCTCACCCCTGCTGCGACGGTCGCGTCGAGGACGGCCGCGTAGCCCTCCCGGAACGCGGTCGCTGTCGTGGGGTCGTCGCTGTCGTAGCGCCGCCACATGTCGTTGACGCCCACGAGCACGGTCACGACGTCGGGCCGCGCGGCGAGCACGTCATCCGCCCATCGTCGACGCAGGTCGGCCACGCGGTCGCCACCGACGCCGGCGTTGATCACCTCGACCGAGGCGGCGGCCGGGTCCTCGGCGATCAGGCGGACATATCCGTCACCCCATCCGTCGGGATCCTCGCGGCGTCCGGCATCGGTGATGCTGTCGCCGCCGAACAGCACTCTGGGTCGTACGGACGGGCTCATGGTTTCTCTCCTCGAATGCTCTTCGGACGGATGTCGGTTGGCAGCTGGCGCCCGTAGAACTGCAGTGATCGCTCCCCCACCGGCGAGTCCCACCCCTGGGCGAACGTGTCCCGACCCCGCCAGTCGATGATCCCGCCCCAGGCAAGCGTTCCCCCGGTCGTGAGGGCGATCGGATGGAACGGGTCGCCCACCTCGTACAGCGCCTGCCCGGCGGACCACACGCCGCCGCGATCGTAGAAGAAGTCGAGCACGAGGCGATCGTCCCGCACGAACGCCGTCGCAACCTCGTGCACCCGGCCGCGGCCGAGGTCCAGATAGGGCTGCGGACTGAACGTCCACGATCGGAGGTCGTCGGACCGCCCGACGTGCGGCACGCCGTCGCACCCCTCGGAAAGGAACATCAGGTACTCGCCGCCCACCGTCACTGCGTTGCCGGAAGCGTCGCGGGGTATGACGGCGCCCTTGGCCCACAGCCGGCTGGTGCCGTGGTCGATCACCGGGCCGAGCTTGGACCAGGTGCGCAGGTCATCGGAGACGGCGACGTTGATGTCGCAGCCGATCGAATCGACAGGATACCCGGGCGCCGGATATCGCGAGCGGTCGGCATCCGTCACGGCGAAGATGCCGTTGTAGAACAGGAACCAGCGACCGTCGGCGCGATAGATCTTGGGATCCTCCACGCCGAGCGTCTCGTTGTCGAGCGACGGCGAGACGACCGGGTTGGCCGCATCGTCGACCCAGCCGTCCCGCTCGGTGAAGACGGCGTGGCCGATGCGAGAGGCCAGCGACTCCTTCTTCGGCGACGCACGATAGAAGAGGTGCAGCTCGTCATCCCGCGCGATGAGGGTGGGATTGAAGATCGACTCGCTCGTCCATCCGATGGCCGCCGGGTCGTGCCACTGACGCTCGGGCGTGAAGTCGAGGCCGCTCAGGCGCTCGAACGGACCGATGGCCCAATCCGTGTCGGGCGGAAACTGCCCGAGGAAGGTCGACTGCGAGAGCGCGGCGGTCGCCGGATTGCGCCTGAGGCGCGCTTCGGCGAGCGCCAGCGACTCCTCGTGCCGGGAGAACGGCCTCACCCCTCCCCTCCGCCGATGCGGGTGAGGCGTGCCACCCCGATCTTGTGGTCGGCCATGCCGTAGAACACGAAGTCGACTCCGTCAATGCGCTCGATGGCGGTCGGGAAGACGACGTTCGCGACGATGCCGTCGGTCTCCTCGGGCGTCTCGGGCTCGAGCAGCGGGCGCTCGAACCGCTCCAACACGCGGGATGGGTCGCTCGCGTCGAGGATCATCGCCCCGGCGCAGTAGCGCACATGGCGCTGGGGAACGAACGCTCCCCCCTCCAGATGGCCGGACACCCCGTGGTGCATCAGCAGCCATCCCTCCGGCACGCGGAGCGGCGGCGGCCCGGCGCCGATCTTGAGCGCCTCCCAGTCGAACAGCGGCGTCGCGACGATGCGATGCCCGCCGAGCCGCACCAGCCGCGAGATGTCGGCCATCACCTCGGCGACGGGAACGTAGGAGATCCAGATGCTCGGTCGCGCGTCATCGACCCCGTCCGGAACCGCGACGGTGTCGTCGGGTCGGACGAAGCTGAGGTCCCACATCGGCCGGTGCAGCACAGCGAAGCTCGGCTCGCCATCCGGCCCCGGAACCGCCTCGGGGAAGAACACGACGTCCTTGTTCGGATAGATGTTGAGGTCGACGCCCTGCTCGTCGTCGTAGTCGAACTGCAGTGGGCCGAGCCGAGTCCAGCTCTCCAGGTGGCGCGACACCGCGAGCGCCGGGCGCGGTCCCGTCGGTCCGAAGGCGACGTAGGTCATCACGTGCAGATCGAGCTCCTCGATGCGGGTGATGCGGGGATCCTCCGTTCCCCCGTGTCCGCTGCCCCGCTCCCACGTGCGCTCGGGCTGCAGCGCGATGCCGAGGCGCTCGACATCCGTCGGCACACCGCCCTCGACGATCACGCGTGCGTCGCCGATGCGGGAGAAGTTGCCGACGCCGACGAGCCGCGGGAACAGACGGATGGAGCCATCCGGTTCGCGAGCGGTCGCCGGGTTGATCACGCCCTCCGCCTCATCCGCCCTCCCGGATGCCGGCGACATCAGGATGCCGACGCGTTCGAGGCGGTACGAGGTCGCTGTCGAGGAATCGGGCCTCATTGTCGATGGGTCCTTTCAGGGAGGAGCGGCACGGTCGATCAGCCCTTGACGCTTCCGACGACGCCGCCGACCAGGTAACGCTGCAGGAACAGGTAGGCGGCCACGAGCGGCGCTGCGACGATCATGGTAGCCGCGGCGAGCAGACCCCAGTCGTTCGTGTAGGTCCCCTGGAAGGCGTAGAGGCCGAGCGAGATCGGCGACTTCGCCGGGTCGGGCAGGAGGATCGTCGCCAGGATGATGTCGTTCCACACGCCAATCGCCTGGAGGATGAACACCGTGGCGATGGCCGGCTTCGCCATCGGGATGACGAACGTGATCAGGTAGCGCCAATATCCGCTCCCGTCCACGGCGGCCGCCTCGTCGAGCTCCCGGGGGAGCGACTTGACGTAGCCGGCGATGAGGAGCGGGCCCACCCCGACCCCCGCGGCCATGATGAGGATGTAGCCCAACTGCGTGTTGTACAGGCCCATCCGCAGCAGGAGCTGGAACTGAGTGATGAGGGCGTTGGGCAGAAACAGCATCACCACGAACAGCGCGTTCCACAGCCGCGGCCAGCGCAGATAGCCGCGACTGACCGGAAAGCCCATCAGCACGGCGATCGCGGTTCCGAGTCCGGCCGCACAGATCGTGTACAGCACGCTGTTGAGGATGTATGCGCCGAAGTTGCCCTGCACCCACGCCTGCCCGAAGTTCGCCCACTGCGGCGACGTGACCAGCCCCACAGGATTCGCGAAGAAGTCGGCGTTCGACTTGAGCGCGGTGTTGAGCAGGAACAGGAGCGGGAACAGGTAGCAGAACACCACGATCACCACGAGCGCGTAGTTCACGATGCGCCCGGGTCGGATCAGCCGCCGACGACGGGCATCCAGGGCGGTCCGAGCCGCGACCGGTGCATCCCTCTCGGCGGGTCGCGGGGTCGACGTCGTGGCGGTCACAGTCGGGCCTCCCGTCGGCGCAGGTAGATCAGCACGAGCAATGACGCAACGCTCACGATGATGAACTGGATGACCGAGATCGTCGCCGCGTAGCCCTGCGACTGCCCGAGTCCACTCGTGCTGCTTCCTCCGAAGGCCTGCGAGAAGATCGCCAGCGAGAGCAGCTGGGTGGCCGGGTTGTTCGGCCCCGTCAGCACGTAGGCGAGCTGATAGCTCTGCAGCGACCCGACGATCGCGAGGAGCACGTTCGCGGTGATGGATGGCGCGAGCAGTGGCACGGTGACGAGTCTGAGCCGCTGGCCGCCGCTGGCCCCGTCGATGTCGGCCGCCTCGTAGAGCTCCTCCGGTATGGCCTGCAGTCCGGCGAGGTAGATGACGACAGCGACACCGAGTCCGGCCCAGATCTGGACGAAGATGACCAGGCCGAGGGCGAGGTTGGGATCGCCGAAGAAGGCCGAGTCCGCACCGAACCACGACCACACCGTCGCAGCGGGTCCAGCGGACGGGTTGAAGAACAGCGACCAGATCAGGCCGATGACGGTCACGCCCAGGATCGTCGGGAGGAAGACCACCGCCCTGGCGAACGTCTTGCCGCGCAGCTTCTGGTTGAGCAGCACCGCGATGGCGAGCCCGAGCGCGTTGATCGCGACCGTCGAGACGACCGCATAGATGAGCGTGTTCTTGAGGGCGTTCACGTTGTAGCCGATGCGGGCGGCGGAGAAGAACCGCTCGTAGTTGTCGAGGCCGACCCAGTTGACCGGGATGCCGGGAAGACCGCGGATGTCGGTGAACGAGATGAGGAAGACCGCTACGGCCGGCACGATCGCGAAGACGACCAGGACGACGAGCCCGAAGCCGAACGTGATGCGCAGCGGAGACCGGGCTCCGAAGGGATAGGTGCTCATGGCGTGTCCCGTGAGGACGCTCGCGCGGGGGCGGACGGGAGGTCCGCCCCCGCGAGCGTTCTCAGAGTCCGGCCTTCCACGCGGACTGCGCCTCTGCTGCGGCGTCGGCCGCGGACTTGCCGCCGAGCGGGGAGATGGCGGGGTAGTTGAACGGGAAGACGGCGGCCTGGCCGGCATCCGGGTTGGCGCGCCAGACGGTGTCCCACGCCGGTGAGAAGGTCGACGTGTACTTCTCGATGCCCTTGAGGAACTCGCTGGCCGGGATGTTCGGCTCGGCCGGTGCGAAGCCCGTCGTCTGGATGAACTTCGTGTAGACGTCGGGCTGCGAGAAGAAGCTCAGGTAGGCCAGCGCGGCGGTCTTGTTGTGACCGTTGGCCGCCGCGACCATCCGCAGTTCGACCTTGCCGCCCAGGTACTGGTTGTCCGCTGCCGTGTCACTGACCGGAAGCGGGAAGTAGCCGTAGTCGAATGCGCCCTTGACCGCGGAGTCGATCGTGGTCTGGTTCCAGGTGCCGTCGACCGTCATCGCGAACTGGCCGCTGGCGAACCCGGAGGGGATGGCGTCGTAGCCGACCCCGGCGAAGTTCTTCTGCGCCACGTCGTACAACGAGGAGACCCGCTTCATCACCTCGAGCTGCTTGCCGTCCGCGAGGTCGGCCTTGCCCTTCCACAGGTCCTCGGCGAGTTTCGTCTTGTCATCGGCGGTCGGATACAGTCCCTGCACCGCCGCGATCATGTCGAGACCTGCCGGCCAGCTGTCCTTTCCTCCGATGCCGAGCGGTGTCACGCCCGCGCCCTGAAGGGTGCTCATCACCTTCTCGAACTCCGACCACGTGGTCGGCACCGACAGCCCGTTGTCGTCGAAGATCTTCTTGTTGTAGAACACGCCGGTGTAGTAGCTGAGGCCGGTCGGAACCGTGTAGTCCTTGCCCTTGTACTTGAGCTGGTCGATCACCGACGGCGTGAAGTTCTTCAGGAAGTCCTGGCCCGTCAGGTCGACGAACAGGCCTGCCTCGGCGGCAGCGGTGTCGTCGTCGACGGCGCCGTTCTTGACGTAGCTGGGCATCTCGCGTGGCGCAGCGAGGGTCACGTCGACGTTTCCTGCCGTGAGTCGTGAGGAGCGACTGGCCGGGAAGTTGTCGTTGGGAACCGCACTGAACTCCACCTTCACGTCGGGGTACTTCTTCATGAACGCGGTGTTGACCTCCTTGAAGGCCTTGTCGGATGCGGTGGCGCTCGAGACCAGGATCTCGAGCTTGCCGGTGACGGCGCCCGTGTCCGATGGTGTCGATCCGCTCGTGCATCCGCTCAGGAGCGCGAGGGCCGCAGCCGCTCCGATCGCTCCGACGATGCCCCTCTTACGGGCACCTGACAACCTCTTCGCCATGGTTCACTCCCTTGTGATGACCCGAACCGAAACGTTTCTGTTCTTTCGCCGAATATAGCCATGAAGCTTCGGTTCCGCAAGGGTTCGGGGCGGTAGTGTGCCTTCATGCCCACCCCGCGCGAACGCGTCACCATCATCGACGTCGCACGCGAAGCCGGTGTCGCGATCAGTTCCGCGTCCACTGCCCTGAATGGGCAGCCCGGCGTCTCGGAATCGACGCGCGATCGGGTGCGATCAGTCGCGAGCGCGCTCGGCTACGTTCCCTCTGCGCGCGGCAGGGCGCTGTCGGCGAAGCGCGCGTACTCGGTAGGACTCGTCGTCGAGCGCGACTTCGACATCCTCGAGTCCGATCCGTTCTTCGGCGCGTTCATCGGAGGCATCGAGGAGTACATCGCGCCGCGCGGCTACGTCCTCGCCCTGCAGATCACGCAGGACAGCACCCTCACCGTCGACCGCCACCTCGCCCTGGCGCGAAGTCGGCGCGTCGACGGGGTGTTCCTCAACGAGATCAAGGCGGACGATGCTCGCGTGGCGGAGCTCGCCGAGCTGGGTTTTCCGGCGGTCGGCATCAACCCCGCCGTCGGCGACTTCCCGTTCCCGGCCGTGCGTCAGAGTGGCACCGAGGCCATCCACGAGCTCGTGCGCACCTTGGCCGAACTCGACCATCGCCGTATCGCGCACGTCAGCGGTCCGCCGCACTACGTGCACTCGCTCGAGCGCATCTCCGCGTGGAGGGAGGCGATGGAGGCCGTGGGACTGCAGGCGGAGGACACCGTCAACGGTGGCTTCACCTCCGACGGCGGCAGACGCGCGGCCGACGTGCTCATGACCGGCGAGCGCCGACCCACCGCGGTCTTCTGCGCGAACGACCTCTCCGCGATCGGCTTCATGAACCGCGCCATCGAACTCGGCTTCCGCGTGCCCGAAGACGTCTCCGTCGCCGGATTCGACGGCATCAACTTCGGCGAGCACGTGCGACCGACCCTCAGCACCGTCCGCACGGCGCCCCGTCATCTGGGTCGCGAGGCCGCCCGCCTCCTCCTCTCCGCTATCGACGGCGACGAGGCAGCGGACAGCACCATCGCACCAGCGCGTCTCGTGCTGCGCGACTCCGTGGCACGCCTGCGCTGATCGGCCGCCGTCAACCCCGCGGATACGCCCACTCCCCTCGACTAGCGTGCATCAGGAACGCGAGGGGCCATCCATGCGCATCGTCATCGTCGGAGCAACCGGCAACATCGGCACCGCCATCCTGCGTCGCCTGAGCGCTGGCGACCCATCCGCTGACCTCGTCGGCATCAGCAGGCACCGACCCGACCAGACGGTCGAGCCGTATCGCGACGTGGAGTGGCACCAGCTCGACATCTCGGCGACGGATGCCGTGCAGCGGCTCACCGAGGCGATCGCCGGAGCCGACGCCGTCGTGCACCTGGCCTGGCTCCTCCAGCCCAACCATCGTGAGCACGTGCTGTGGGCGACGAATGTCGTCGGCACGCGCAACGTCCTGACCGCCGTGGCCGCCGCAGGCGTTCCTCATCTCGTCGTCGCGTCCTCCGTCGGCGCCTACAGTCGTGGCCCCAAGCACCATCGTGTCGACGAGAGCTGGCCGACCGGCGGAGTCCACACCTCTCACTACGCCCGGCAGAAGGCCGTGGTGGAACGTCAGCTCGATGCGTTCGAGACAGCCCATCCGGGCGTCGTGGTGAGCCGCGTCCGCCCCGGCCTCGTCTTCCAGCGCAGCGCGGCGCACGAGATCGTCGACCTGTTCATCGGACCACTCGTCCCGACGCGCTGGCTCGGCCAGGTTCGCCTCCCGATCCTCACCGTCCCGGCTCAGGTCATCTCGCAGGCCGTCCACGCCGACGACCTCGCCGACGCGTTCGCGCGCATCCTCGAGCGACGGGCCGGTGGCGCATTCAACATCGCGGATGAGCCGGTCCTCGACCCCGCCGCTCTGGGCCGCGTCCTCGGCGCGCGCGTCGTGCTGCCGATCCGTCGAACGGTCGTTCGCGCCCTCATGTGGGCGACATGGAAGCTGCGTCTCCAGCGCGCCGACCCGGGTTGGCTCGACATCGCGACCAACGTCCCCGTCATGTCGACCGAACGGGCGCGCGTGCTGCTGGGTTGGGAGCCGCAGCACACCTCGACCGCCGCCCTGCGAGAACTCCTCGACGGCATCGCCGACGATGCCCGCGCTCCGGCGTCACCACGTTTGTCGCGATGAGCGTTGCCTCAGCGATGGCAGAGGGTCGGAGGCCCTCCGACGTGTGGTGCGCGAGGGGGGACTTGAACCCCCACACCCTTGCGAGTACTGGCACCTGAAGCCAGCGCGTCTGCCAATTCCGCCACTCGCGCATCCTGTCGGCCGCCCGGCGAACCGGGCAGACCAACTCAGCGAGATTAGCACTTCACCCCCGCATAAGCCATTCGAGGCGACGGATGCCGGAGCCCGCCCGTGCGCCCGTCACCCTATATAAGAGGCGCGCGCATCCGACACCCCGTCGCCAACGCCTTCCGCGCGGGTATAGCGTTTTCTCCAGCACCGCCGGGCCGCCGTTGGCCCATTTCTCGCCCCAGACGAGATGGAGGCCCAGCGTGAGCCACGAGAAGACGACGACCCGGTCGCGAGTCCCCGAGACGATCCGCGCATTCCTGTTCGACCTCGACGGAGTGTTGACCCCCACGGCCGTCTCGCACATGCATGCCTGGTCGCGGCTGTTCACCCCTTTCCTCGTTGAACGAGGCGCGGCGCCGTACGTCGAGGCGGACTACTTCGCCCACATCGACGGCAAGCCGCGTTACGAGGGGGTGCGCGACCTGCTCGCTTCCCGCGGCATCGAGCTGCCCTACGGCTCGCCCGCCGATGCGCCGGGCGACGACACCGTCTGCGCGCTCGGCAACCGCAAGAACTCCGTCTTCACCGCCACCATCGCCGAGGAGGGTGTCGCGCCCTACCCGCGCTCGTTCGCCCTGGTCGAGGAGGCGCAGCGACTCGGATACGCGATGGCCGTCGTCTCGAGCAGCAAGAACGCACCGGAAGTACTTCGGGCAGCGAGCCTCGACGGCTTCTTCGAGGTGGTCGTCGACGGCAACGTCGCAGCCGCCCACGGCATCCCCGGCAAGCCAGCACCCGACACCTACACCTACGGGGCCGAGCTGCTCGGTATTGCCTCGGATGCCTGCGTCGTCGTCGAGGACGCCGAGTCGGGCGTGCGCGCCGGAGCGGCCGGCGATTTCGGCCTCGTCCTCGGCGTCGATCGGGGCGTTGGCCGTGCGACACTCGAACGCGAAGGAGCGGACATCGTCGTCGACGAGCTCGACGAGATCATCCCCGACCTGCACGACATCAGAGAGGACCGCCCGTGAGGCTGCCCGAGGACTACTCCTACGACTACACGCGCTACCCGGTCGACGACTGGGCGCTCGTCGAGACGTCGTTCAGTCCCGACAACATGGGCCAGACCGAGACCATCTTCTCGGTCGGCAACGGCTACCTCGGCATGCGCGGCAACATCGAGGAAGGCCGCGACGGCCACCAGCACGGCACCTTCGTCAACGGATTCCACGAGACCTGGCCCATCCGTCACGCCGAGGAGGCCTTCGGGTTCGCGCGGGTCGGGCAGACCATCGTCAACGCCCCCGACGCCAAGATCGTGCGGCTCTACGTCGACGACGAACCGCTGGTCATCACCGAGGCCGACCTGCTGAGCTACGAGCGCCGCCTCGACTTCCGCACCGGCATCCTCGAACGCGACCTCGAGTGGCGCACTCCCGCCGGCAAGCGGGTCGCCATCCGTTCTCAGCGCATGACGAGCTTCACCGACCGCCACATCGCGGTCATCACGTACGAGGTCACCCTCCTCGACGCCGACGCCAACGTCACCCTCTCCAGCCAGATCCTCAACCGCCAGGACGGTCGCGACGAGTACCGCGCCAACGTCGACGCCCCCATCGAGGGATTCGATCCGCGCAAGGCCGACACGTTCGTCGAGCGCGTGCTGCAGCCCCGCATCAAGCGCGAGCGCGACGGCCGCATCATGCTCGGCTACCGCTGCACGAATTCGGCGATGACCATCGCGGTGGCGGCCGACCACCACATCGAGTCGGCCGACGGATACTCCACCTCGGTCTCGCTCGACGACGACCTGGCCAAGATGGCGTACCGCATCCACGCGAAGCAGGGCAACACCATCCGTCTCACGAAGGTGATCAGCTACCACACGGCCCGCACTCTGCCGGTGCGCGAGCTCGCCGACCGGTGCGACCGCTCGCTCGACTCGGCGCGCGAGTACGGTGTCGACGCCATCCTCGACGACCAGAGCAGCTGGCTCGAGAGCTACTGGAACCGTGTCGACGTGCAGGTGAAGGGCCGGTCGGCGCTGCAGCAGGCCATCCGTTGGAACCTCTTCCAGCTGGCGCAGGCCACGGCGCGAACGGATGGAGGCGGCGTCGCCGCCAAGGGCGTCACGGGCACCGGGTACGGCGGCCACTACTTCTGGGACGGCGAGATCTACGTCATGCCCTTCCTCAGCTACACCTCGCCCGTCGTGGCGCGCAACGTGCTGCGGTTCCGGCAGAAGATGCTCGACGCGGCCCGCCTGCGCGCCCAGGAGCTCAACGTGCGCGGCGCGCTGTTCCCGTGGCGCACCATCAACGGCCTCGAGTCCAGCGCCTACTACGCGGCCAGCACCGCGCAGTACCACATCGACGCCGACATCTCCTTCGCCGTCTGCCAGTACGTCTCGGCGACCGGAGACACCGACTTCCTCGACCGCGGAGCCATCGACATTCTCGTCGAGACCGCGCGCATGTGGGCCGACCTCGGCTTCTGGCGCGGCAGCAAGCGCGACGAGGTGTTCCACATCCACGGCGTCACCGGGCCCGACGAGTACACCACCGTGGTCAACGACAACCTGTACACGAACGTCATGGCGCGAGCCAACCTCGGCGCCGCGGCGACGGCCGTCCAGAACATCCGGGTTGCCGATCCCGACGCCTACGAGGCCCTGGTCCGGCGCCTCGGCGTCAGCAACGACGAGGTCGAGGAGTGGTCGCGCGCTGCTCACGCGATGCACATCCCCTACGACGACAACCTGGGCATCCACCCGCAGGATGAGGCGTTCCTGCAGAAGGAGATCTGGGACATCGAGGAGACGCCCGACGGCAACTTCCCGCTCCTGCTGCACTACCACCCGCTCGTCATCTACCGCTTCCAGGTGCTCAAGCAGGCGGATGTCGTGCTCGCGCTGTTCCTGCAGGGCAACGAGTTCACGTCGGAGCAGAAACGTGCCGACTTCGACTACTACGACCCGCTGACCACCGGCGACTCGACCCTCTCGGCCGTTGTGCAGTCGATCATCGCCGCCGAGGTCGGATACGGCGAGCTCGCCATGAAGTACTTCCGTGCTGCGCTCCTCGTCGACCTGTTCGACCTGCACAAGAACGCGTCGGACGGCGTTCACGTCGCATCGACGGGCGGCGTCTGGGCCGCGCTCGTCAACGGCTTCGGCGGATTCCGCGATCACCGCGGGCTGTTCTCGTTCGACCCGCGCCTCCCGGCCACGTGGGAGGGACTCACCTACAAGCTCACGCTGCGGGGAACCCGGATTCGGGTCGACCTCGTCGCCGAGTCCGTCACCTTCACCGTCGAGGAGGGCCACGAGGCCGAACTCAGCGTGCGAGGGCAGGTGGTGCACGTGCGCGAGGGCAGCCCGATCACCGTGCCGCTCACGCATCAGGGAGCCCGCCTGGTCGGGGGTCCGACGATGGACGACGTCCGCGGCCAGCGTCGATCCGACGGCACGCTCCTGACCGCCTCCATCCCCGCGATCGCGCTGGAGTACGAGGTGGCGGAGGCGCCGGGACCCGGTGATTGAGTCTCCCCTGACAGGCATTTCCCACCTCTCCGACTAACATTCAAGAGTCAAAGAACCGGATCGGGAGACCTGTGGGGATACTGGACAACTTCGAGAAGGGTCTCGAGCGCGCTGTCAACGGCGCCTTCGCGAAGACCTTTCGGTCGGGGCTGCAGCCGGTCGAGATCACGGCGGCCCTGCGACGCGAGCTCGACACCAAGGCGGCTGTCGTGTCGCGCGACCGCGTGCTCGTGCCGAACACCTTCACGGTGCGCATGAGCGCCGACGATTACACGCGCATGAAGGCGCTCGGCCCGACGCTCATCGACGAACTCGTCGACCTCGTACAGAAGCATGCGGCGAGCCAGCACTTCCAGTTCGCCGGCGGCATCAGCATCTCGCTGGCCTCCGATCCCTCCCTCTCGCTCGGCATGGTGCAGGTCGACTCCCGCAACGTCAAGGGCGAGGTCGCGTGGACCCCCGTCCTCGAGATCGCGGGCAAGCGGTATCCGTTGCTCAAGGCCCGCACCGTCATCGGCCGCGGCAGCGACGCCGACATCACCATCGACGACTCCGGAACCAGCCGCAAGCACATCGAGGTCTCCTGGGACGGCCGTCGAGCCCAGGTGCGCGACCTCGGCTCCACCAACGGTTCTCAGCTGAACGGCAGTGCCGTCAAGCAGGCCGTCCTCGAACCCGACTCTGTCATCACCATCGGCCGCACTCGCATCGTGTTCCGCGTCCTCGCCCAGGCGACTCCGCCGGCACGCGCGGCCGAGCGGGTGGACGATGCCACCATGCGTCACGACATGGGCGGATTCTGGGGGCCCGCCTCGTGAGTGAACTCACCCTGCTCGTGCTGCGGCTCGGGTTCCTGGCGCTGCTGTGGGCTTTCGTGTTCGCCGTCGTCTACGCCCTGCGCACCGACCTGTTCGGCCAGCGGGTGCGCAAGGTGGTCGCCACCCCTCCCGGCGGCATCCCCGTCTCACCAGCTCCGCCCGTTGCGGCAGCGACGGCAGCACCGACCGGACCCGTCACGGCGGCCCGCCCATCCGTCGCCCCGTCCTCCGGCAAGGGCGAATTGGCGACCTCGGAGAACGCACGCGCGATCGTGGTGACCTCCGGCGCCAAGGCGGGAGCCGAGTTCCCGCTCGGTCGCGACGAGATCACCATCGGGCGCTCGTCCGACTCGGCCATCGTCATCCGCGACGACTACACGTCGACCCACCACGCCCGGCTCATGCTCTGGAACAACGGGTGGATGCTGCAGGACCTCGACTCGACCAACGGCACCTTCCTCGACGGCCACCGCGTCACCGTCCCCACGCCGGTCGCCCTCGGCTCCAGCGTCAAGGTGGGCGCCACGACCTTCGAACTGCGGCGGTAGCGGATGCCGACGCTCCTCGACAGCGCGGCCGTCTCGCACGTCGGCCGGGTCCGATCGAACAACCAGGACTCCGGTTTCGCGGGCGAACACCTCTACCTCGTCGCGGACGGCATGGGCGGTCACGCCGGCGGTGACGTCGCATCCGCCATCGCCACCCGGCGCATCGCGGAGGCCGATCGGCCATACGACAGCGTGAGCGACGCCGAGATGGCCATGCAGTCGGCGCTGATGGCGGCCAACGGCCAGCTCGCCGAAACAGTCTTCGAGCACGCCGAGCTCACGGGCATGGGCACCACGGTCAGCGCCCTGTACATCCTGGGCGACCGAGTGGCGATCGCCCACATCGGCGACTCGCGCATCTACCTCATGCGCGACGGGGAGCTCAGCCAGATCACCGTCGACCACACCTTCGTGCAGCGGCTCGTCGAAAGCGGGCGCATCACCGAGGAGGAGGCAGCGGTTCATCCGCGGCGCTCGGTGCTCATGCGCGTCCTCGGCGACGTCGAAGCGTCGCCCGAGATCGACACCAGCATCCTCGGCACGGTCGCCGGAGACCGCTGGCTGATCTGCTCCGACGGACTCTCGGGCGTCGTGTCGTTCGACGAGATCCGCGAGGCGCTCGCGCAGCCCGTCACGGCGCTCGACGTCGCTGACCGGCTGGTCAAGGAGAGCCTCGACGGCGGCGCTCCCGACAACGTCACCGTCGTCGTCGTCGACATCGGTGCGGAGCCGCACGGCGAGCAGGGCAAGCGCACGGTGGGCTCCGCCGCTCATCCGCTCGCCTTCGACCTCGCCGCTGACGAGCCTCCGCGTCGCGCCCTCCGCCTGCCGCCCTTCCGCCTGCACGCGGTGCCCGAGGCGCACTTCGAGCCCGATGTCGAGGACTACCTCGACGAGCTCATCGAGGAGGATGCCCGGCGCGTCCGCCGGCGTCGCGCCACCTGGATCGCCTCCATCGCCCTGATCGTGCTGGGAATCGTGGCGGCCGTCCTCATCACCTACGGGTGGAGCCAGTCGCGCTTCTATGTCGGGGCGCACGGCGACAGGGTGGCGATCTTCCAAGGCGTGCAACAGGATCTCGGTCCCATCTCCCTGCACCATGTGCACGAGGACACCGGCATCGCACTCAGCTCTCTCACGGATTACGACCGGCAGGCTGTCGAGGCGACCATCAGCGCCGACTCCCTCAAGGCGGCGACGGCCATCGCGGATCGATTGGAGGGCTCCAGTGGCAAATGACACCGCTGTGCGCTCTGCGCCTCCCACCGCGCCGGTCGGCCGCATCCGCCTCCCCCAGAAGCTGCGCAACCTCGAACTCGGCCTGCTGATCTTCGCGTGCGTCATCAACGGCGCGTCGATCGTGCTGGTGCAACTGGGGGCGCTCGGTCACCTCGACCTCACGCTCGTCTCCCTGTTCGCCACCCTCTCCATCCTCGTGTTCGGCCTGCACATCACACTCCGCTTCGTCGCGCGCGACTCCGATCCGTTCCTGCTGCCCGTCGCCACCGTGCTGAACGGCCTCGGCATCGCGATGATCTATCGCATCGACATCGCCGACAAGCAGTACGGCTGGGACAGCGCAGCGGTGCGGCAGATCGCCTGGGCCTCCATCGCGATCCTGTGCGCCATCGGCGTGCTGGTGATCATCCGCAACCACCGCACCCTGTTCCGCTACACCTACGTCTCGGGCTTCGTGGCCATCGTGCTCCTCCTCCTGCCGCTCGTGCCGGGGCTCGGCCGTCAGGTGAGCGGCGCCCGCGTCTGGATCGGCTTCGGCAGCTTCGCCACCTTCCAGCCCGGCGAGATCGCCAAGATCGCCCTCGCCGTGTTCTTCGCGGGCTACCTCGTTCGCAACCGCGACTCGCTGTCGATGGTGGGCACCACCTTCCTCGGCATGCGCTTCCCGCGCGCCCGCGACCTCGGGCCGCTGCTCATCGTGTGGGCGCTGTCGATGTCGGTCATCGTGTTCCAGCGCGACCTCGGTACGGCGCTGCTCTACTTCGGCCTGTTCCTCGTCATGCTCTACGTGGCGACCGGGCGGCTCAGCTGGGTGCTGCTCGGCCTGGCGATGTTCCTCGGCGGGGCATTCGTCGCCAGCCGCACCCTCGACTACGTCAACGGGCGCATCACCAACTGGCTCGACGCCTTCAACCCGGCGGTCTACAACGCAGACGGTGGCAGCTACCAACTCGTTCAAGGCCTGTTCGGGCTGGCCCACGGTGGCCTCATCGGCACGGGATGGGGGCAGGGTCGCCCCGACCTCACGCCCGTGCCCCAGAGTGACTACATCATCGCGAGCCTCGGCGAGGAGCTCGGGCTGGCTGGACTGTTTGCCATCCTCGCCCTCTACATCCTCTATATCTCGCGCGGGTTCCGCGTCGGCTTCGCCGGGCAGGACGACTTCGGCAAGCTGCTCGGCGTCGGCCTCTCGTTCGTCATCGCCCTGCAGTGCTTCATCGTGATCGGCGGCGTCACGCGCGTGATCCCCCTCACCGGCCTCACGACACCCTTCCTCGCGGCGGGCGGATCCTCGCTCGTGGCCAACTGGATCATCACGGCGCTGCTCCTGCGCATCTCGGACACCGTCCGCAACCAGCCGAGGCTGGTGGTGGAGTCGTGAACCGCGAGCTCAAGCGCGTCAGCATCGTCGTGATAGTGCTCTTCGTGGCGCTGTTCACGTCGACGACCGTCATCCAGGCCGTCGCCGCCGACCAGCTCGGCGACGACTCGCGCAACACCCGCACGCTCTACGAGAGCTACCAGGTCGAGCGCGGGCCCATCCTCGTCGCGGGAACCCCGGTCGCGTCGTCGACACCGGCCAACGACAACTACAAGTGGCAGCGCACCTACGCCAACGGGCCGCTCTACGCCCCCGTCACGGGCTTCTTCCCCGTCAACGGCGAGCCGACCGGCATCGAGGGGTCGATGAACGACTACCTCAGCGGCACCGCGAACTCGCAGTTCCTCACCAAGCTCGAGCGCATCTTCACCGGGCAGAAGCCCAAGGGTGCCGCCGTGCAGGTCTCCATCGACCCGGTCGCGCAGCAGGCGGCGTGGGATGCACTCGGAAACTTCACCGGAGCGGTCGTCGTGACCGAACCGAAGACCGGCCGCATCATCGCGCAGGTGTCCAAGCCGAGCTTCGACCCCAACACTCTCGCCGTGCACGACACGAAGCAGGTCGACTCCACCTATGACGCACTCGTCAAGGACCCGACCGATCCACTCATCGACCGCAACCGCGGCGGCGACCTCAACCCGCCGGGATCCACCTTCAAGCTCGTCATCGTCTCAGCCGCCCTCGAATCGGGCAGGTACACGCCCGAATCGACCTTCCCGAACCCCGGGTCGTTGACCTTGCCCGGCACCGACTCCGTCGTCATCAACTCGGGCGGCGGCACCTGCGGACCGGGCGCGACAGTCACGATCGCGGATGCGCTGCGGCTCTCCTGCAACATCCCCATGGCCGAACTCGGGCAGCAGTTGGGCGACCGGGCCATCCGGGACCAGGCGCAGAAGTACGGCTTCAACGTCGAGCAGCACATTCCCATGACCGTCGAGAAGAGCGTCTACCCCGCCGTGGCGGATACTCCGCAGACGATGCTGTCGGCCTTCGGCCAGTGGGAGGTGCGCGCGACGCCCATCCAGATGGCCATGGTGTCCGCCGCCATCGCGAACGGCGGCATCGTCATGCAACCGGGGATGGTCGATCAGGTGACCAACTCCGACCTGTCGGTCGTGAGCACCTTCGAGCCGAAGCAGTTCGGCCGCGCGATCAGCAAGGAAACCGCTGATGCGCTCACCAAGATGATGGTCGCCAACGTCGCTGACGGAGCGGCCGATAATGCAAGAATAGACGGGGTCGACGTGGCCGGTAAGACGGGCACGGCGGAGAACATCGGAGCGGACGGCAAGGCGGATCCGTACACGCTCTGGTTCACCGGATTCGCGCCAGCGAACGACCCGAGGTTTGCGATCACGGTCCTCATCGAAGACGGTGGCGGAATGGGAACGAACGGGTACGGCAACCTCCTTGCCGCGCCAGTGGCCAAAAAGGTACTAGAGGCGGTGCTGAATAAATGAGACCCACATCAGGGCTCACCTTCGGGGGGCGCTACGAGCTGCAGACGCGGATCGCGATCGGCGGCATGGGTGAAGTCTGGCAGGCGACGGATCTCGTCATCGGTCGGCAGGTCGCCATCAAGATCCTCAAGGACGAGTACCTCGGCGACCCCGGCTTCCTCGAGCGCTTCCGCGCCGAGGCTCGCCATGCCGCGCTGGTCAACCACGAGGGCATCGCCAACGTGTTCGACTACGGCGAGGAGGATGGCAGCGCCTACCTCGTGATGGAGCTCGTGCCGGGCGAGGCGCTCTCCACCATTCTCGAGCGCGAGCACACCCTGTCGACCGACAAAGTGCTCGACATCGTCGCCCAGACGGCATCAGCACTGCACGCCGCTCACGCGGCCGGCCTCGTGCACCGCGACATCAAGC
Organism: Orlajensenia flava; assembly: GCF_004801905.1. GTDB lineage: Bacteria > Actinomycetota > Actinomycetes > Actinomycetales > Microbacteriaceae > Orlajensenia > Orlajensenia flava. The sequence goes on from NZ_SSSN01000009.1 coordinate 290,285, forward strand.
CGGGCAACCTGCTCATCACCCCCGACGGCCGCGTCAAGATCACCGACTTCGGCATCGCGCGCATCGCCGACCAGGTGCCGCTCACGGCGACCGGCCAGGTCATGGGAACGGTGCAGTACCTCTCTCCCGAGCAGGCATCGGGCCACCCGGCCTCGCCGACCACCGACATCTACTCGCTCGGCATCGTCGCCTACGAGTGCCTGGCGGGCCGTCGTCCGTTCACAGGCGAGTCGCAGGTGGCCATCGCCATGGCGCAGATCAACGACACCCCACCCGACCTGCCCATCACGGTCTCCGAGCCGGTTCGCAACCTCGTCTTCGCGTGCATCGCCAAGAACCCGGCCGACCGGCCGCAGTCGGCGGCCCACCTCGCTCGCGCAGCCACCGCGCTCCGCAAGGGCGACGTGCAGGCCGCGGCAGCCGCGGTGCCCGCCATCCTCGGAGCGGGCGCGACAGCCGCGACCATGCTGATGCCCTCCTCCAACGCGAACACCAGCGCGGCCACCACGGTGTTCCCCGCCGCCGTGACCACCACGACGACGACCGAGGAGACCGGCGAGCCCGAAAAGAAGAAGCGCAGCCCCTGGACCTGGCCGCTCATCGTCCTCATCATCCTGCTCGCGCTGCTGCTTATCGGCGGAATCATCGCCCTCGCCGTGAACGGGGGCAACAACAACACCCCGGTTCCGACGACCACGACCTCGACACCCGCACCGACGAAGTCATCGACTCCGACACCCACGTCGACGCCCACCTCGACGACGATCCCAGTGAAGGAGGCCGACTTCATCGGCCTTTCGAGCGCGGACGCCCGTGCGAAGGCGGAGGGCATGGGTCTCACCGTTACGGTCAACACCGGCAATGCTGCAACGGATCCGGCGAAGGTCGACACCGTTTACGCGGTCAACCCGACCGGCAACCTCCAGAAGGGCGCCTCCATCACTCTGTCCGTGTACGCCGGTGTAATTCAGCCGAGCAAGCCGACCGCGGCACCGACGTTGCAGGGTGGCGAGTCCCCCACAACGGTGAAAGCAGGAGTGGCGTCGGCAACGATCGCCTGGGAAGCCCAAAGCTGCCCGGCCGGTCAGACCCTGAGTGGCTACAACCTGACGGTCACCGGACAGGGCGCGACCAACGTCCAGGCCGACGCGACTCCGAATGGCAGCCGCACGGCTACCTTCACCGCGGGACCGAAGGACTCGACGTTCACCGCCACGCTCGTGTACCAGTGCGGATCCGTCGCCTCCCCGGCGTCCGACCCCCTCAGCGTGACCGTGGTCGGCCCGTGATCAGCCGCGTCCGTTAGGCTTTCCGCACCCGTCCGCCCACATTCGAGGAGTTCGCATTGACTGACGATGGCCGCCTGCTCGCAGGCCGCTACCGTGTTGGTGAACTCATCGGCCGCGGCGGCATGTCCGAGGTGCACCTCGGAACGGACACCAGGCTGAGCCGGACAGTGGCGATCAAGCTGCTCAAGTCGTCGCTCGCCCTCGACCCGGCCTTCCGCACGCGGTTCCGCCAAGAGGCTCAGGCAGCGGCGCGGATGGCGCATCCCACCATCGTGCGCGTGTTCGACGCCGGCGAGGAGACCGTCACCGACACGTCGGGCCACGACACGCAGCAGCCCTTCATCATCATGGAGTACGTCGACGGGCGCATGCTCAAGGACGTCATCCGCGGGGGTGCGCTTGAGTCGTCGGAGGCCGTCCGCATCCTCGAGGGCGTCCTGACCGCGCTCGAGTACTCGCACCGCGCCGGCGTCGTGCACCGCGACATCAAGCCCGGCAACATCATGATCACCAAGTCCGGACAGGTGAAGGTGATGGACTTCGGCATCGCCCGGGCCATCTCCGACTCGTCGACGACGGTCGCGCAGACCACCGCCATCCTCGGCACGGCCTCCTACTTCTCGCCCGAGCAGGCCAAGGGCGAGCTCGTCGACGCGCGCACCGACCTCTACTCCGCCGGCGTCGTGCTGTTCGAGATGCTCACGGGTCGCCCGCCGTTCCGCGGCGACACTCCGGTGGCCGTCGCCTATCAGCACGTGAGCGAGACGGCGAGCAAGCCGAGTTCCATCAACCAGAACGTCTCGCCCGCGCTCGACATGGTCGTGGCGAAGGCGCTCGCGAAGGATCGCTTCGACCGCTACCAGACCGCGGCCGAGTTCCGGGGCGACCTCGAGATCGCCGCATCCGGCAAGCTGCCCATCCACAAGCAGAGTGAGGAGGCGAACCTCTTCGGAACGCCGCCTCCCATCACCACCGGCACCGAGCTCGCCTTCAAGCAGCTCTCCGAAGACCAGCGGATGGTGCGCACCCAGCGGCGGCCGCCGGCCATCTGGGTCTGGGCAGGCATCCTCAGCGTCATCGTCATCATCGCCGCCGTCATGTTCTGGGTGTTCAACCTGGCTCCGTCGAGCGACATCCCGTCGTCGTCGCGCGAGGTGCCGTCGATCACCGGACTCACCTTCGAGGATGCCTCGGCCAAGCTCGCCGACCGCGACCTGTCTGCGACGCAGGTGCCCGAGCCGAGCGCGACCGTGGAGAAGGGCAAGGTCACCCGCACCGATCCACCGTCGGGCGAGACCGTCGCTCCCGGAACGTACATCACCGTGTACGTGTCGACCGGCAAGGAGCAGGTGACCGTGCCCGACGTCACCAACAAGCCCATCGCGGATGCGCAGGCCGCCATCACCGGAGCCGGTATGGCGGTGGGTGCGGTCAGCAAGGAGAACTCGCCGACGATCGCAACGGATGTCGTGCTCCGCACGAACCCGGTCGGTGCCACGGCGGTCGACTCGGGTTCGACGATCGACTTCGTCGTCTCGAGCGGGCTCGTGACGCTGCCCGACCTCACGGGTCAGTCGTTGAGCGCCGCGACGGACATCCTCCAGGGATCCAATCTGCAACTGACGGCCAACCCGAAGCCCGACACCTCGTGCAAGCAGAAGCCGAACCAGCCGATCACGTCTCAGTCGATCGCGCCGGGCGACGTGCCGCAGAAGTCCACCGTCGACGTCGTCTACTGTTCCGGCTGATCCGCTGCTCTCCATCGCTGGTTGAGTAGCGAGCGACGAAGGAGTACGCGTATCGAAACCCGCCACTTGCACATGCGAGGGCCTCGATACGCGGAGCCGCTCCGCGTCTGCAGTGGCATTGCTGGTTGAGTAGCGAGCGACGAAGGAGCACGCGTATCGAAACCCGCCGGTCGCAAGTGCGAGGGCCTCGATTCGCGAAGCCGCTTCGCGTCTGCAGTGGCACCGCTGGTTGAGTAGCCCGCGAGCGCAGCGAGCAGGCGTATCAGTGATTGGCTGGTGTGGTTC
>NZ_SSSN01000010.1 GCF_004801905.1 Orlajensenia flava
CTCTGCCGCGAACTCTTCCCACTCCTCTGCCCCCATTGACATATAGAAGCTTCGAAACCCGTCAGTCGCAGGTGCGCGGGCCTCGATACGCGGAGCCGCTTCGCGTCTGCGCTACTCGACCGGCACGCGTTCGCCGTTCGTTCACTCTCCCGTTCACCCCCGTATGGACGGCGTCAGTAGGTTTCGATTCATGAGACGTTCCCTCTCCCTCGTCGTCGCTGCCGTCGCAGCATCCGCCGCCGTCTGCGCCGCGCTCGCGGTGCCCACGACTGTCCAGGCCGCCGATGCCGCATCCGTCAAGATCACCGAGTGGATGTACAACCCGGTGAGCTCGTCGGGAGAGTACGTCGAGTTCACGAACCTCGGCGCGGCACCGGTCAGCCTCGCCGGCTGGTCGTTCGACGACGACAGCAGGACGCCCGGCACGGTGCCGCTCGACAGCCTCGGCACGCTCGCCGTCGGCCAGTCGGCGATCATCACCGAGTCGGCGGATGCCACCTTCCGCACCGAGTGGAGTCTCGGCGCCGACGTGAAAATCCTCGCCGGCAACACCACCAACCTCGGCCGGGCCGACGAGATCAACCTTTTCAACGGCCCGGATGCCGTCGCGAACCTGGCCGATCGTCTCACCTACAACGACCAGGGCACGGGCACCGTGAAGGGGCCGCGCACGCAGGGCGTCGCGGGCATCCCTAAGACGACTGCCGCACTCGGCGCGAACGACGCGTCCCAGTGGCAGCTCTCCGCGGTCGGCGATGCGGAAGGTTCGCGGACCTCCACCGCGGGCGACATCGGATCGCCCGGCACGAGCCGGTTCGGTGCGGGCGCACCGACCAACCCCACCGATCCGACCGGCCCGACGGGCCCGCCGGCACCGACGCTGAACTGCCAGCCGGAGGCACCCTCGGGCACGGGGACCCTCCCCGCGAGCGCGCTCGCTCCCGCCGCCTGGCCCGGCAGCGCATCCGTCGCCGTCGCCGACCCGCGGTGCGCCTGGAAGACCACCACCGGACCCGAAGGTCGTGATGTCAGCGGGCTCGTCTTCGACCCGAGCAACGCCAACGTGCTCTACAGCGTCAAGAACAAGAGCTGGGTGTTCCGCATGGTGAAGCAGGGCGACACGTGGGTGGCAGACACGAGCAACGGATGGGGCGCCGGCAAGCAGATCTTCTTCCCGGGCAGCACCGACACGCAGACCAACCAGCCCGACTCCGAGGGCCTCACCATCGGCGCGGATGGCGCGCTGTACGTCACCACAGAACGCAACAACGCCGCCAACACCATTCCGCTCAACTCGATCCTGCGCTTCGACCCGGCGCAAGCCGGCACCCAGCTCGTGGCGACGGACGAGTGGAACCTGACCGCGGAGTTCCCCGAGCTGCACGCCGGCAACAAGACCGAGGCGAACCTCGGCTTCGAGGGCGTCACCTTCGTGCCCGACGGCTACCTCACCGGCAACGGATTCGTCGACCAGTCGACCGGAAAGGCCTACAAGCCGATCGACTACCCGAAGCACGGAACCGGCCTGTACTTCGCCGCGCTCGAGAACGACGGCAAGCTCTACGCCTACGCCTTGAACAACGACCACTCCTTCCACCGCGTGGCCGTGGTCGACACCGGCATGGGTCACGTCATGGACGTGTCGTTCGACGCCGACACCCAGCGCATCTGGGCTCTGTGCGATAACACCTGCGGGGTCACCTCGACCGTCCTGAAGGTGAGTGCGACCGGCTCGATCGTTCCGGATGTCGCCTACGCCAAGCCGGCCCCACTGCCGGTCAACAACCTCGAGGGGTTCGCCCTGGCGCCGAACTCGACCTGTGTCGGTGGCACCAAGGAGGTCGTCTGGTCGGACGACGGCATCTACGGAGCGGGACCGGGCACCGCATCCGAAGGTCACGCGCTCTACAGCGGCCGCATCGACTGCGACCTCGGGCTCGGCGGGCAGGGAGTGCCGAAGCCGGCCGCCTGGGACACGGGCACGGCGTACGCCAGCGGCGACCTGGTCAGCTACGGCGGCTCGGTGTTCCGGGCGCTCTGGTACACCCGAGGCGAGACGCCCGGGGGCAGCACCTACGGCGCGTGGGCCGAGATCGCGATCGCGTCCGACGGCTCCACGCTCTGGACGGCCACGGGCGTCTTCACCGCAGGCGATGTGGTGGTCTACCAGGGCCGCACCTTCACGGCGCTCTGGTACACCCGCGGCACAGCTCCCGGCGGGGTCGGCGGACCATGGAGCGAGATCGTTGCCCCCACGACCCCCGGCGGCGTGCCCGCCTGGAGCCCCGCGACCGTCTACACCGGCGGCGACAAGGTGAGCGGCTCGGGCCATATCTATCAGGCTCAGTGGTACACCGTTGGCACGGCGCCCAGCCAGACCTCCCTGTGGGGCGTTTGGAAGCTCATCGGCTGAACGTCGGCGGGGCGTCCTAGTCTCGGAGCGTGGCCACTCTCGACGACCTGCGCCGCACGGCCGAGCGGATGCCGGGCAGTGAGGAGCGCTCGACGACGGGCGGCGCCGCCTGGTTCGTGCGCGGCAAGCCGTACGCATGGGAGTGCCATCCGTGGCCGAGCGTCCCGGCGGACATGCGGGAAGTCATCGCGGCCGAGCTCGTCGTGGGCGTGAAGGTCGCCGATCAGGTGGATGCGCTCGCGCTGGTCGAGATGATGCCCGACGTGTTCCTGCGCACGACGACGCCGTGGGGCGAGCCGAAGGTGGCCTTCCGCATGGCCGGAATCGACGATGACCACCTCATCGAGCTGGTCACCGAGGCGTGGCGAATGCAGGCGCCGAAGTACCTGCGTCGTGAGTTCGACGGCGAGGACGGTTAGCGGTCACGTCGGGCGCGACCGCGGAGGCCGGACGCCTACTACGCCAGCTCAGGTACGCCCATCTCCTCGAGGACGGTGATGGAGCATCCGTCGGCCCAGCGCAGGTGATGGTGACCTTCCACCATTCCGAGCGCCTCGTTCATGGAGGCCGCCTCGAGGATCGACATGCCGATGATGTCGTCACGCCCATCGTCAACGCCCGTCGACGTCACGCTTCTCGCGTGGCTGAGCGGCCGCCCCGGGTCGATGAGGGCCGGACCTAGTCGCGTCGACCAGTCGACCCACTCCTGAAGGCCGAGGGCGGCCTGCTCCGGCGTCGCCTGCGCGAAGCGCTGAGCGACATCGAGAGGGGCGTGGTAGAGAACGATGTACCTGCTCACAATGACTCCTTCTGTTGTGGTGCTGGGGCTATCGCGGTCCGGAGCGCTTCGGTGATCGAAGTGAGACTCTCGGTCGCCGCCGCGAGTCGAGAGGGACCGATGGTGACGACGACATCGTCCGACCAAGCCAGCTGGCGGGAATAGATGGCTTCCAGCATCTGCTCACCACCGGGAGTCAGCCCGACGAGCTGAGTGCGACGATCGCGATCGTGGGGGCGGAACTCGAGCAGGCCTTCGCGCACCAGCACGTCGGCGATGCGCTGCACGCTCTGCCGTGCGTGCCCGATGTCGCGGGCCATGTCTGCCACGGTCGTCGGGTGGTGAGCGCGACCCAGTACCTGCCAACGTGCGCTGCTCTGGCCCATGGGCGCGACGATCGTCTCACCGGCCTCGATGAGCAGCGCGTTTAGTGCGAAGGCGGCGGTCGCGAACTGCGTCCAGTCGTCAGCCGGTGGGTCAGGACGCATATGGGTAGCGTAGGCCAACTGACAGCGTACTGTCAATACCCACGTCGCCCGCATCGCGACGGAGCGTGATGTTGGCTGTGAGTGTGGGGTGAGACCCTGTCGTTCACCGCCGGTCGCGACATATCGTTGAGTATCGTTCACGACGCGACGAAGGAGATCACCATGGCCAACTCATTCCCCACCGGCGGATTCGGAACCGGAAACCCCCTCGAGGGCATCTGGCAGAAGATGGAGGAGTTCCGCTCGACCTTCGAGAAGCGCGCCGGCTCGCGCGTCGGGCGCGGAGACGTTCGTGCGGCAGTGCTCGCCCTCCTCGCGGAGCAGCCGATGCACGGCTACCAGATCATCCGTGAGATCGAGGAGCGCAGCGGCGGCAGCTGGAAGCCCAGCGCAGGCTCTGTCTACCCGACCCTGCAGCTGCTCGCCGACGAGAACCTCATCACGTCCGAGGAGTCCAATGGGCGCAAGACCTACTCGCTGACCGAGGCCGGGCGTGCAGAAGCGGCCAGCGCCAGCGACTCGTCGCCCTTCACCTCCCCCGATTCGAGCGACGACACCGGCTTCTCGGCCTTGCCGAAGGCGGGCATGCAGCTCGCCCGTGTGGCCGCCCAGGTGAACAGCGAGGGTTCGCCCGAGCAGATCCGGGCAGCCGTGCAGGCCCTGGATGACGCGCGGCGTCGACTTCACTCGATCCTCGCGCAAGACTGACGAGGGTGGCATCAGAACCCCGAGGTAGCGAAACCCCGGGCGCGAGGGACACTCGCGCCCGCTACCGCCGCATCCTCCGATTCGCCGGCTGGAATCTCGCCCTCACGTGGTGGTTCGAACTGCTGCTGCCTCGCATCGGGCTCGCGAAGGTCGCCGAACGCTCGCGATCCAAACGGATGCGCCGCTTCGCTCAGCGCTTCCACGTTCTCGCGGTCGACCTGGGGGGGCTGATGATCAAGGTCGGGCAGTTCATGTCGTCGCGGCTCGACGTGCTGCCCCCCGAGATCACGACGGAGCTCGAGGGCCTGCAGGATGAGGTGCCGCCGGTCCCGTTCCCGGCGATCCGGGCGCTTGCCGAGGCTGAGCTGGGCTTGCCGCTCGAGCGCGCATTCGCCTCGGTCGATGAGATGCCGGTGGCCGCCGCATCCCTCGGTCAGGCGCACCGCGCCGTGCTCGGCCCGATCGATGCGGCCGATACCGGGCTCGACGCCGTCGTCATCAAGGTGCAGCGACCCGGCATCGACGCGATCGTCGAGACCGACCTCGCGGCCCTGCGCCGAGTCGGCGGGTGGCTGAGCCGCGTTCGCCTCGTCTCCGACCGGGTGGATGCGCGGGCACTCGTCGAGGAGTTCGCCCTCACGAGCCGCGAGGAGATCGAATACCTGCATGAGGCGGGCAGCCTCGAGCGCTTCGCGGCCGACTTCGCCGACGATGACCGCGTGGGCGTTCCCGAGATCGTCTGGGAGCGCACTACCCGGCGCGTGCTCACTCTCGAGGACGTGACGGCGATCAAGATCACGGATGCGGAGGGCCTCCGCGCGGCGGACATCGATCCGGCGCACGTGGCACCGGTGTTCGCCGCGGTCATGTTCGATCAGCTGTTCACCAACGGGTTCTTCCACGCCGACCCGCATCCCGGCAACATCTTCATCACGCCGGGTCCCGTCGGCGTGGGCGACGAGCGAGGGTGGAAGCTCACCTTCATCGACTTCGGGATGATGGGCGAGGTGCCGCCCGGAACCCGCCGTGGCCTGCGCAAGCTGTTGATCGCTGCGGCCTCGCGCGACGGCAAGGGCCTGGTGGACGCCATCCGCGACCTCGGTGTGCTGCTCCCATCGGCCGAGACGACGGAGCTCGAGCGGGCCATGACCCAGCTCTTCGCGCGCTTCGGCGGCATGGGGTTCGCCGAGCTGCGCGAGGTGGACCCGCGTGAGTTCCGCGATTTCGCCGTGCAGTTCGGCGACGTCGTGCGCTCGCTGCCGTTCCAGCTGCCCGAGAACTTCCTGCTCATCATCCGAGCGATGTCGCTGACCTCGGGGGTCTGTAGTGCTCTCGACCCAGGGTTCAACCTCTGGGACTCCATCGAGCCGTACGCGTCGAAGCTGCTGCGCGACGAGCGCGGCAACGTGGTCCAGGATGTCGCCAAGCAGGCGCTCGAGGTCGCTGGCCTCGCGTGGCGCCTTCCGAAGCGCCTGGACGCCTTGGTCACCCGGTTCGAGGACGGATCCGTTGCGACGGTGAGCCCTGCACTCGAGCGTCGTGTCGCCCGGCTCGAGCGCACCGCCCGGCGCGTGGTGTCCGTGCTCGTGTTCGGCATCCTGCTCATCGCCGGTGCTGTCGTGCGGGCGGATGACGTGGTGCTCGGCTCGGTGCTGATGATCGCGTCGGTCGGGCCGCTCCTGTTCGCGCTCTTCGCGGGTCGCCGCCCGCGCTAGTGCACCGTGCTCGGCGTCCGTGATCTGACCCGGTCTATGCCAAGCTCGACCCATGGTGAGTCCTGAGGCTCGCACCGAATGGGTGCAACTCACCGGTCAGCCGCCAGGCCTCCAATCGCTCATCGTGGGCATTCCGGGAGCCTGGTTGATCGGTGCCCTCGTCATCCTCCATCTCGCGCGGCCCGTCATCTTCCTCTGGGTCGCCGGCCCGTGGCGATGGCTCGCCACCATCGCAACAGCCGTCGTTCTGTTTACGCTGATCGCTGCGGCCACGGTTCTCTATCTGCGAGTGCGCTATCCGAGTGCTCTCGCCGACCTGGCCGGCCACCGCATCCGCGCTGGGGGCAAGACCGCCGACTTCTCGGACCTCACCACGGCCCGCTTGCTCGTGAGTGCATCGAAGACGCGGCGCCTGCTCTATCTCGAACTCAGCACGGGCCAACCCCGCGGTCTTCGCGTTCTCGTGATGCTGCGAGACCGGCAGGGACGACCGATCGACCCTGCCGCGGCCGTCCACCTCGGAGAGGTCATCGGCTCCTCCCGCATCGCAATGCCCGATTCGCCCGACGACCCGTCGGGAAGGTTCGCGCACTACAACTTTCCGAACAACGTCAGCAAGGAGGAGGCGCTTGCGCTGGTTGCCGACCCGCCCCGATTCACCGATGCGCTCCCGATTCCGCCGGGAAAGTGAGAGCCAGCGCCGACTGCGCGTGGTGCCGCTGCGTTCGCCGCCAGCGGCTCGTCAAGGGGCACGGGCCGGATGCCACCCCGACGTACGCTCGAACGACGACGTGAACGGAGCGCAACCATTCAGACCTTCCTGCCGTACCCCGAGTTCGACCTGAGCATGGCGGCACTTGACACACCGCGCCTCGGCAAGCAGCGCGTCGAGACGCTGCAGGTGATGCGGGCCCTCACCATTGCGGGCTATGGGTGGCAGAACCACCCGGTGGTGCGCATGTGGCGTGGCTACCGGCCGGCACTCATGGCCTACCAGGACGCCACCTGCGACGAGTGGGAGGCGCGCGGCCACGTCGACACCTGCCGCCTCAAGACGCTGATCGACCTTGAGGCCGTGACGGAGGATGCGGCGGCGTACCGCGCTGGAACCTACGACCTGCCGCCGTGGTTCGGCTCGGAGGAAGTGCACCGATCGCACCGGTCGAACCTGCTGCGGAAGGACCCGGTGCACTACGCCGAGATGGCACACGATGTGCCGGCGGATCTGGCATACGTGTGGCCGTCGGCATCCGTCTGAGGACTGCTCTTCGGTCAGCCGACCTCGACTTTACGGTCGATGCACCTGCCGAGCTCCTGTTCGACTTCGCTAACCGCTGCCAGCGGCAGGGTCTGGAGCTGAATAATCTGACGCCCTCCTCTCCGCCGCCGATGCGTTGTACACGACTCCTCCACAGCGCGAGGGCGACGAGTGTTTCTGACAGCGTGTGCATAACTTATTCCTGATCAGGTGGGTATACCGGTCGTTCAATGTCGGTAGGTGCTGGTTGACTTTTCTTATGGAAGAGGCGACGGCAATACTCGAACGAGATGTGGAGTCCGTGCGTTCCGCATGGCTCGGCAGCTTGCCCGCCTTCGGAGCCGTCGACTCGTCGCCGGACGCGGCCGTCGAGTGCATGAGCTCCTCCGGCCTGATGGCGGTGAACGACGCTCTCGCACAGACGCGTCGCGATCTGGACGCCCTGCACATCCGCATCGCTGGTGCCATCGCCCATCGTTCCGCGCCGGAGCTCGGGCGCGACGGAATGGCGAAGCAGCAGGGATACCGGAATGCTGCTGCACTTATCGCGGCTGCGACGGGCGGCTCAGGCGCTGAGGCGGCCCGGCTGATCTGCGTGGGCGTGGCGACGGCCGAGCGGTCATCATTCTCGGGGCAGCGGATGGCTCCGTGGCATCCCCACGTAGCGGAGGCCATGAAAGGCGGATGCCTCAGCCTCGACTCGGCGGCCGTGATCACGGAGATGCTCGACCGGGTGGCGCCGCGAGCCGACCATGAGGAGTCGATGAAGACGGAGAGGACCCTCGCCCGGCGTGCGCCGTCGCTCACCCTCGAACAGGTGCGACGGCTGGTGAAGCACGCCGAGGCCAGGCTCGACACCGACGGCGTGCCGGAACGGGAAGACACCCTGGCGGCGGCGTCGTGGCTGCGGATCCGACAGGAGGCGTCTGGCTCCGTGCTCTTCAGTGCTCGGCTCGATCCGGTGAACGGTGCGTGCCTGAAGACGGCGGTCGAGACTCTGGTCACCGCTGAGATTCGTCGGGCTCGGGATGCCGACCTGTGTAGCGGATCGCATCCATCGCGGAGTATTCCCGCCCTGCAGGCCGATGCCCTCAGCGTGATCGCCCGCCACAGCCTGAGCTGTCGGGAGACCGTCGCGCCCCTCGACCTGGCCACCATCATCGTGCGCTGCACGCTCGATGATCTCCGCTCGGGCTCCGGGGCGGCGATGATCGACGGGATCGACCAACCGATCAGCATCGGCACGGTGCGCAGACTCGCCGCCCAATCGGGCATCATCCCCATGGTTCTGGGCGGCGAGAGCGAGATTCTCGATCTCGGCCGCACCCAACGACTCTTCAGCGTCGCGCAGCGGATTGCACTCGGAGAACGCGACGGAGGCTGCTCGTTCTGTGGCATGAGTGCGGCGTACGCCGAGGCACACCACATCCGCTGGTGGGAACGAGACGCTGGGCCGACGGATCTCGATAACGGGGTCCTCCTCTGCCGGGCCGATCATCAGCGCATGCATCACGACGGGTGGGAGGTGCAGGTGCGCCGAGGTCGGGTCTCGTTCATCCCGCCGCCGCACGTCGACCCGGGGCGGATCCCTCGGCTCGGCGGCCGGGCGCGGTTCGATCATGCGGCCGGCGAACGCAGCTGATCGGCCTCCGTCTGACGGCTACAGAAACGTCGCGACGGTGAGCTTTGCACTCGAGCGTCGCGTTGCCCGGCTCGAGCGCACCGCGCGCCGGGTCGTGTCGGTGCTCGTGTTCGGCATCCTGCTCATCGCCGGTGCCGTGATGCGGGCGGATGACGTGGTGCTCGGCTCGGTGCTGATGATCGCCTCGGTCGTGCCATTGCTGTTCACGGTCTTCGCGGGTCGCCGCCCGCGCTGAGCGGTATCTCGTCAGAGACCCGTACCGAGTTTGCTGAGGCCGGCCACGATCACCTCGGTCACCAGTTCTGCGTAGCGGCCGTCAGGATCGAGATCGGGATCGAAGACCGTCACGGATGCTCCGATCGCGTCCGGCGCGAGACGGGTCAGCAGCGCGGCGAGTTGTGAGGTGTCGAGTCCTCCCGGATCGGGGCTGTCCACCGCCGGCATGATGCTCGCGTCGAGCACGTCCACGTCCACCTGCAACCAGTACCCACGACCAGCCACCCCGTGCGTCTCGGCCACGACATCCGCAAGGTTCCGCTCGATCGCGTCCGCGGCGGAGACCACGAGCCCAAGAGCCTCACGGGCTTCCGGAGCCTCCTCGTCGTCGTTCCGGTGCCCGATATGCACCGTGCGTCGTCGATCGAAATACGGGCTACGACCGTCGATGTCCGCGATCGCGGGCCAGTGCAAGCCGACCGCGGCCGCGAGGTCCTCACCGGCGACACTGGCGCAGGCGTCACTGTTGCCCGGATGTCTGAAATCGGTGTGGCCGTCGACATGCACCAACCCCGTCCCACCCCGCTGAGAGAGCGCCAACCCGATCCCGATGAGAACACTGCAGTCACCGCCGATAACCAGCGGGATGTCGCCGCTGTCCAGGATGCTCATGAGCCTGACAGCGAGACGCCGCGCATGGTCCACCAGTGCTGCCTCATTGCGCACATGGCCAGCTGGCCGGGTGTCATCATCGTCGAGGTAACGACCGCACACCAGGACACCCGCATCGACGGCTCCGCCATCGAGGAGCCGGCGGAACAGCCCTGCCTCACGCAACGCCTCCGGCGCCTTCGCCGCGCCCGGGACGCTCCCGCGCTGAGGCGGACGAAGACCGAGATTGCTGGGAGCAGATACAAGCGCGATCATCACTAGAGCCTTCTGCTTACCTGAAGAACTGACGCAGGGCGGCTGCGATTTCGTCCGGACGTTCCTCCGTCAGGAAGTGACCACAGTCTTCGAGGACCAGCGACTCGACGGCGGATGCTGCGCCGGATGTGAGATTCTCGGCGACCGCGGAGCCGAAGACCTGGTCGCCGCCAATGGCAAGAACCGGCACATCCAACGGCGTCGAGGCGAACCGAGAGTTGTGGGCGATTTCCCGCTCCGCCTGCCGGTAGAGCTCGAAGGCAGCGGTCATGGCCCCCGGTTGTCGATAAGTGCGCACGTACTCATCCGTAGCTGCAGGCGTCGGGACCCCCGCGGTGGCCGAGAACGCTTCATAGAACCAACCCAGATACTCGGATTCCCTTCCCTCCACGAGAAGCTCGGGAAGGTCTGGAATCGCATGGAAATCGGCGAACCACGCTGAGCGACCGCCGCCCGATTCGGTCCACGGACCAGCGGGCATGGCTTCCAGAACTGCCAGTTTCCGCACGGCGGTAGGATGCTCGGCGGCGTAGGCGAAAGCGATAGAACCACCCCAGTCCTGACCCGCAAGAAAGACGGAATCGAAGCCCAGCTGGTTGACGAGCTCGGCGATGTCGGCGGCCGAGCTGGGCACGTCGTAGCCCTCGCCGGGACGAGCGGAATCGCCGAGTCCGCGCAGATCGACCGCGATGACGGTGTAGTCGAGGGCAAGGCGAGTCATGACCTCTCGCCAGGCGTACCAGGTGTCGGGGAAACCGTGCAGGAGAACCACCGGATCGTTGGACCCGCCGCGAACGTAGTGCAGCTGCGTTCCGCGGACGTGAGCGTATTGATGACGGAAGCCCGCTGGCGCGGCTGCCGGGGGTTCCATGGGCGCCCAGCGAGTCACGCGTAATACCTGCTCGGGATCCTCCACCAGTTGACGAACACGCTCCAGGAAGCGGCGAGTGTGTACGAGCTCTGCATGCCGATCGAGATCAGCTTGGCTGGCCCAGATCTCGTGCCCGGAGAATTTCCGCGCGTCGGCGGGGTCTTCACCGAGATCGAACCTCACCGGTCCGGGCGATTCGGCATGGGTTTCACCGGCGAGCTCGAGGACGGCTTCGCGCAGCTCGGCTTCCCGTCCCTTCTTCGCCAGAATCTCAACGATTAGTTCCACCTGTTCGGTCATCGATCTTCCCCTCGAGAATGGTGCGGAAACGTCGTCTCGGCCCGAACACGTCGCATCAACGGGCACGGCTGCCTGCGTCTGCCTGAGGCGAAGCTGACGGGCGAGCTGGGTTAAGGGCGCGCCGGATTAGTCGCGGCGCCGTCCAGCCAGAGCGCGTCGCTCGGATCGCTGTGCGCGGTGCCGGAGTCGACGTGCTTCTGACTGATCTGGGGGCCCTTGGTGATGACGTGCACCAGAGCCATCGCGTGCCCCTGCCCGAGCGAGTAGTCCTCCTTCAGCCACGCGACGATGGGCGCGGCTTTCGTCGATTCGTCGAAACCGCGTTCGTGGGCGAGGTCGACGAACTGCCGCGGAGTGAGGCCGGTCTTGGCCTCGATGTTGTCGAGATAGGACTGGAACGACATGGCATCCTCCTTCGGATCGGCGGCGATCCGCCCCGAGCACGATGCCAGCATTGCGCATCGGCATCCGCACCGACAGGGTTTCGACGTTGATCGAGACCCTTGTCGGCGCGGATGGGGCGCGTCAGCTGATGAGGCTCAACAACCGCGGAATGCGGATGTCGACCCAGACCAGGCGGTGATCGCTGCTCGGGAAGGGATAGACGCCGGTGAGCCGAGACAGCGGGTCGGACTGCTGCGGCCAGAACACCCCCGCATCCCGTACCTGGATGCCGAGCGACGGGAGCACGTAGTCTGCGCGGAGGTTGCCCGGCGCGGTGTCGGCGAAGTCGGCGGTGTCGTACTTCGGGTCGCCGCGCTGAGTCGTGTTGGCGACGCCCTGCAGTTGCGAAGCCTCCGGACCGCCGGCGGATGTCGCCTTCGGGTCGACCACGCGCCAGCTGTCGAGGAGCTGGTTCACTGCAGCGTCGACCGAGTCCCCATCGAGCGGATCGGCGTTCTGGTCACCCATGATGACGAAGGGCGCGAGCGGCGACAGGCCGCCGCGACGGCCCGCGTCATCCGTGATGTAGTTCGCCTTGAAGGGCGAGATGTAGTCGGCCCAGAAGCGGATCTCATCGTGGTTGCGGCGACCGTTGCGATCTTCCGGCCCGTCGAACGTTGGCGGAGTCGGATGCGACGCGAGCACGTGCAGGGTGGCCTGGCCGACCTTCACCGGCACGTCCCAGTGCGACGTGCTCGAGAGGCGCACGACGTTCAGCTCCTCCGGCGTGTACCAGTCGGCGGGGGCGGCGGTGGTGGGGTCGTCGGGCAGGAGGGCGCCGGGCATGTCCTTCCAGAGGAACTTCTGGAACGTGCGCACCTTGTCGGTCGCGATGGGGAACTTCGACAGTATGGCCATGCCGTACTGCCCCTCGAACGCGCCGAAGCCGAGCGCGTCGTCCCCGCCGCCGATCGTGCCGTCGTTATTGAGGTCGAATCCGCTCGGGATGCCGGTGTTCGATGGCGCGACGAACGCGTACGGGAAGGTGACGGGGTTCGCGCCCTCTTGGCTCACCTCGAGGTAGTCGTGGCGGAACGCATCGACCGCGCGGTTGTCTGCCACGTAGTCGAACTCGTTGAGCAGAATGATGTCGGGGCCGACCGCTGGATGATCTCGGCGACCGTGCGCGCCTGGGCGTTGGCGCCCGTGGCGAGGTCGGCTTCGAGCTGGCCGGGCGCCGAACGGTTGAGCGACAGGTTGAAGGTGGCGACGCGCAGATTCGTCGCGGACGGAAGGGTGAACCCGGAGGCGACGGATGCCGGAGCCTGCGACGAGACCGACGCGCTCGCGGCAGTGGCTGTTCCGGCGCCGAGCGTGGCGGCGGCGAGCCCGCCGAGGACGACGGCGGCGATCGTCGTGATGATCGGACGCGGGCCGGGCATGCGGACTCCTTCGTTCGGCGGCGAGCTCGGTGCTCTCCCCCAAACTAGGGGTGCGAAGTGGCCGGCGGGAGAACCGCGGGTGTCCGATCGCGATCTCGGCGGACGTGTCTCATCCGCGAACCGGGCGTATCGTCGATGGCATGTGCCGGAACATCCGATGCCTTCATAATTTCGAGCCAGCCACGACCGACGACGAGGTGCGGGAGGCCGCCCTCCAGTTCGTCCGAAAGGTCAGCGGGTCGACGCGTCCCTCGCGCGCGAATGCGGAGGCGTTCGACCGGGCGATCGACGAGATCGCCGAGGCCACTCGGCGGATGCTCGACCAACTCGTCACGATCGCGCCGCCGAAGAGTCGCGAGGTGGAGGCGGTCAAAGGTCGGCAGCGGCACGAGAAGCGCATGGAGCGCGAGGTCAGAATCCGCACGGCGCCGGCGGCGGAACCCTCGGCCGCCCTTGTCTGACGGAGTTCGGCAGGTCAAGATCGACGCATGACCAAGTACCTCATCTCCTTTCCCAGCCGAGCGATGGTGGTGACGGAGGAGGAGTTCCCGGATGTCGTCGCCGACTCGCATGCCGTGATCGAGGAGGCCAAGGCTGCCGGCGTGTACGTGTTCGGCGGCGGGTTCGATGAAGGCGTGAGCCCAGCGTTGGTCTCCGCCGACGGGACGATCAGCGCCGACACCTACTCCGACGTCCAGATCGACGGCGGGTTCACCGTCCTCGAGCTGCCCGATCGAGCGGCCGCCGAGGAATGGGCCCGCAAGATTGCGGCTTCGTGTCGCTGTCCCCAAGAACTGCGGGAATTCATGTACGACCCGGCGAGCTGAACCGGCGCGGTCAGTCCGCTGCGACCTTTCGCGACGGGTGGTACATGAACTCGATGCGGATGCCGTTGTCCTCCTCGACGAACGACGCGTAGTAGCGCTCGCTGAAGCGCGGATAGGGCTTGGGCTCGCGCACCGCCGTCCAGCCGGCATCCAGGGCGATCGCGTGCAGGCGGTCCACCTCGGCATGCGTCTCGACGGCGAAGGCGAGGTGCTGCCATCCGACCCGGCCATGCTGGTGGGGGCCGCTGCCCGTCTCTCGGGCGGGGAAGAGGATCAGCTCCGACTCGCCCTCCCTCCACCAGGAGACGGAGTTCTCGGCATCCGTGCGCTCGCAGCCGAGCGCCTGCATGATCGGGTCGAACTGCGCGATGCCGCGGGGAAGGTCGTCGACGGTGATTCCGAGGTGGTCGAGGAGGGGCACTCGGCCATCCTATGAGGAGCGGCGGTAGGGTCGACAGGTGAGGCAGCCGGATGACGAGGTCGACCTGATCATCGATGCGTGGTCGCGCCGGCTACCGGATGTCGACCTCACTCCGCTCGACGTCATGTCGCGTCTGAGACGTGCGTCGAACCGACTCGGTCGCTTGAGGGCGAGCGCGTTCAGCGGTGCCGGACTCGCGGCCTGGGAGTTCGACGTGCTGGCGGCACTGGCGAGAGCTGAGACGCCGCACGAGCTCAGCCCCGCGCAGCTGATCGATGCCACCATGATCGGCAGCGCAGCCATGACGAACCGCCTCGACAACCTGTCGCGGCGCGGGTTCATCGAGCGACGACCGCATCCGCGCGACGGCCGTAGCGTACTCGTTCGTCTCACCGCCGAGGGCGCCGAACACGTGGACGACGCCATGACCCGGCTGGCCAGCCGAGAGGCCGAGGAACTGCGCAGCCTCAGTCCCGACGAGAAGGCGACGCTCGCCCGCCTCCTGCGTCACCTGACCGATCCGCGCTAGCGCTCACGGCCGCGCGGGCAGCGTCCCCCGCCCGCTCGACCCACTTCGGAGTTTCGCCATAGCGCAGGAAGGGCACCAGCCGGCCCTCCGCACTGTCGTCGATCAGCTGTTCCAGGCGCTTCTCGCGCGTCGACTCCTGCTTCGCCGTGAGGATCCAGTGCATGACCTGACGGCGGTAGCCGGCTGTCGCTGCCTCGAGGAAGGCCGTCGCTCCGACGTTCGCCGCCAACCGTCCGGCGTACGCGGGTGGAAGCTCCTTGACCGGGCTCTCGTGCGAGTAGACCCCCGAGCGATCGTCGCGTCGCTTCGCGTAGGCCGCCAATCCCGCTCCGCGCATCCGTCCCTCGGCGGTGAGTTTCTCGACCAAGGCGATGTTGACGCTCGACCACATGCTGCCGGGCTTGCGCGGCGTCCAACGTTGGCGGGTGGCGTTCTCATCGATGCGCTGGGCGACGGAGTCGATCCAGCCGAAGCAGAGCGCCTCGGGCACGGCCTGCTCCCACGTGAGCCCGCGATCGGCCACGTGCTTCTTATTGAGCCCCATCCACAGCTCGGTCTGGTTCGCGTGATTGACCGCGAGCCAGGCGCGGAACTCCTCCGGACCGGAGAAGAACTGGGCGGGGCGTTCGGTCGAGCCGCCCGGCGTTCCGATGCTCTCTGCCATGGCACGAGTATGGCAGCGGGCGACTGGTGGCTAGATTCGACTTGCAGAGACCCGGTCGTCCCCAGGGTCGGTGAGGAAGTCGTATGAGCGGATCAGTGTTCGTGACAGGGTCGACCGGCATCGTCGGCTCGGCTGTCGTCGAGAACCTGCGGGCGAAAGGCCAGTCGGTCATCGCAGCGGTGCGCAAGGAGACGGATGCCGCCAGCCTGCCGCCGGGCGTCGAGCACCGGGTCTTCGAGTTCGGCGCCACCGACGACGAGGTGGACGCGGCGCTCGCCGGCGCCGATCGACTGTTTCTGATGCGTCCTCCAGCCATCGAGGACGTGGCGACCTACCTCTTTCCACTCATCGATGCCGCCCGGCGCAATGGGATCCGGCAGATCGTCTTCCTCTCCCTGCAGGGCGTGCAGGGCAACCGGAAGACGCCGCACTACGCCGTCGAGCAGTACCTGAAGAAGACCGACGCGCCATACACGTCGCTCCGACCCAACTTCTTCATGCAGAACCTGTCTTCGACGTATGCGGCCGACATCCGGGAACGCAGCGAGATCTATCTCCCCGCCGGCCGCGCTCTCACGGCGCTCATCGATGCGAGGGACATCGGCAGGGTCGCCGCGGCGGTCTTCTCCGAGGACGGCCACCTGCGGAAGGCCTACACCCTGTCCGGCGAGCAATCCATGGGCTACCGCCGGGTCGCGAGGATCATGACGGAGGTGCTCGGCCGGCCCATCCGGTACGCCCGTCCCTCGGAGAAGGAATACCTCGCGAAGCTCGCCGGCGATGGCGCGCCGGCCGATTACGTCGCGGTGCAGAAGATGATCTACCGCGTGGTGCGCTGGAACATTTCGGCACTGCCGAATCGTGCCGTCCGCAAGCTCACCGGGCAGCCCGCCACGACCATGCGCCAGTTCGTCGAGGACTACCGCAACGTCTGGAGCTAAGAGATGGCTCTCGCGACAGCGCCCATCACCACGGCGCAGGACGATCGGGGTCGCGCTCGCTGTCATCCGGCAGCTGCGGAAGCTCGTAACCGCCCGCGCGGATGCACAACCAACGCAGGCCATCCGGGCTGTCGGGAAGGGAGCGCCAGGTGCGCCACACACCCTGAGCCACGCGGATGACGGTGCCGGGACCCACGTCGACGACGGCGTCGTTCAGGCCCATCTGCCCCCGCCCGGCGAGGAACACGTAGAGCTCCTCGATGCGGGAGTGCCGGTGCCAGTAGCCGGCCTCCTCACCGGCCTCGAACGCGTTGGATGTCATGCCGATGTACTGCATTGCTATGTCGTGATCGACGACCCGTCGGCCGTCCCGCGAGGTCTCCGGGCGGAAACCGCCGTAGTGCTCTCGCCACTCGTCGAAGCCGCCCATCTCCAGCACCTCGTAGTCGCTCATGCCCTTCACCCTAGCGACGGTTCGTCATCCGGTATTCAGTGTTGCTATTTACCGGTACTCGTGCTTACTATATACCGGTAGTCATTGACACTGAGTACGAGATGGAGGCGCGATGGCCAAGCAGATGACCGAGATGCTCAAGGGCACGCTCGAGGGCGTCATCCTCGCGACGCTGGCCCTGCAGCCGGCGTACGGCTACGAGATAACGGCGCGGCTGCGCGAGCAGGGATTCGCCGACATCGTCGAGGGCACGGTGTACGCCCTCCTGGTGCGGGTCGAGCAACGCGGGCTCGTCGACGTCACGAAGGTGCCGTCGGAGAAGGGTCCGCCGCGCAAGGTCTACACGCTGAACACCGCAGGCCGCGACTACCTCGACGAGTTCTGGAAGTCCTGGAGCTTCTTGGCCGACCGCATCGAGCATCTCCGCACCGACATCACGCAACAGCACGCAGAAGGAGCATGACCATGGCAGCAAAGTGGATCGAGACCCTCACCGGATCGCTCGAGCAGAAGAGGCAGTACAAGCAGAACAAGGCCCGCATGGCAGCGCTGCCCGAGCCCTACGCCACCGCGGCGAAGGCATTCGAGCGCTACTTCATCTATTACGGAGGCGTGACCGACGGCGACACCCTCGTGACGATGCTGGGCGACTTCACCGACCTCTGGGAGCGCGCCGCCGTCGACGGGACGCCAGTGAGCACGATCGTCGGAGACGACCCGGTCGAGTTCGCCGAGACCTTCACACAGGCGTACGGCGGAACCCGGTGGATCGACAAGGAGCGCAAGCGCCTGACCGACGCGATCGAGCA
Organism: Orlajensenia flava; assembly: GCF_004801905.1. Lineage (GTDB taxonomy): Bacteria > Actinomycetota > Actinomycetes > Actinomycetales > Microbacteriaceae > Orlajensenia > Orlajensenia flava. Next base: position 17,788 of record NZ_SSSN01000010.1, read on the forward strand.
GACGGTCGCCGACGAGGCGTGACCAGAACGGAGATGACGAGATGACCATCGACAACGCCCCGGTGCCCGCGATCCGGGTTCAGGGCATCGAGAAGTCGTTCGGCGACGTGGCGGTGCTGCGCGGTGTCGATCTCGACGTGGCGCCGGGCAGTATCTTCGCCTTGCTCGGGTCCAACGGGGCGGGCAAGACCACGCTGGTGCGCATCCTGTCGACGCTGCTGAAGGCCGATGCCGGCCGTGCGACGGTGCGCGGCTTCGACGTCGCGTCGGAGCCCGGCGACGTGCGCGAGTCGATCAGCCTGACGGGCCAGTTCGCGGCGGTCGACGAGGTGCTCACCGGACGAGAGAACCTCGTGCTCGTCGCGAGGCTGCGACACCTGACGGATGCCGGCGCGATCGCGGATGAGCTGCTCGAGCGCTTCTCGCTCGCCGAGGCGGGGGCGCGCAAGGCGGGGACGTACTCGGGCGGCATGCGCCGCCGGCTCGACATCGCCATGAGCCTCATCGGTCATCCGCCCGTCATCTTCCTCGATGAGCCCACCACAGGGCTCGACCCGCAGGCGCGCATCGAGGTGTGGCAGACGGTGAAGAGGCTCGCGGAGGGCGGCACGACCGTGCTGCTGACCACCCAGTACCTCGACGAGGCCGAACACCTCGCCGACCGCATCGCCATCCTGCACGGCGGCACGATCATCCAGAACGGCACCCTCGCGGAACTCAAGCGACTCCTGCCGGCCGCACAGGTCGAGTACGTCGAGAAGCAGCCATCGCTCGAGGAGGTCTTCCTCGCCCTCGTCGGGGACACGGATGCCCCAAGCGACGACATCGCATCGTCCGCACCGGCACGAAAGGCAGCATCTTGACCAGCTACGCCCTCGCCGACACCGGCGTGCTCACCGGCCGTTCGCTCCGCCACGTCCTCCGGAGCCCCGACACGATCATCACCACCGCCGTCACGCCGATCGCGCTCATGCTGCTGTTCTTCTACGTCCTCGGGGGTGCGATCAGTACGGGATCGGATGAGTCCTATGTAAACTACATGCTGCCCGGCATCCTGCTCATCGCCATCGCGTCGGGCGTCGCGTACACCTCGTACCGGCTGTTCCTCGACCTGCAGGGCGGCATCTTCGACCGGTTCCAATCAATGCCGATCGCGCGGTCGAGTGTGCTCTGGGCGCATGTGCTCACGTCGCTCGTCGCGAACCTCGTCTCGGTCGCCATCGTCATCGGCGTCGCGCTCATCATGGGGTTCCGCACCGGTGCATCCGTCGGCGCGTGGCTGGCGGTGGCCGGAATCCTGGTGCTGTTCACCCTCGCACTGACCTGGCTCGCCGTGATCGCCGGGCTCTCGGCGAAGAGCGTCGACGGCGCGAGTGCGTTCAGCTATCCACTGATCTTCCTGCCGTTCATCAGTTCGGCATTCGTGCCCACCGCGAGCATGCCTGGCCCGGTCGCGTGGTTCGCCGAGTACCAGCCGGTGACGTCGATCGTGGACACGATCCGGGCGCTGTTCGCCCAGCAGCCGATCGGCAGCGATATCTGGGTGGCGCTGGCGTGGCTCGTGGGCATCCTCGTGGTTGCGTATGGTTTCGCGATCGTGATCTACCGCCGCAAGCTCAGCTGAGGTTCGCTCGGGGGTGCGAGGGTCCGCTCGATACGCGGGCTCCTTCATCGCTCGCTACTCGACCGGCGGGCGGGCGTAGCCTGAAGGCGACGTTCGGCGCAGCGACGACGCGGCGCGGAGAGGGGTCGCGATGTGTCGCTGGGTGGTCTACTCGGGAGAGTCGCTGCGGCTCTCGACGCTCATTCTCGACACGCCCCACTCGCTTGTCGCGCAGTCGCTCAACTCGCCGCTCGGCAAGGAGACCGTGAACGGCGACGGGTTCGGAGTCGGCTGGTACCCCACCCACGGCACCCCCGGCGGAGCGCCAGCGCTCTTCCGCAGCGTGGAGCCCGCCTGGTACGACGAGAACCTGAGCGAACTGGCGCACGCGATCGAGTCGCCGCTGTTCTTCGCCCATGTGCGAGCAGCCAGCGGGCCGCCCATCCAGCAGACGAACTGCCATCCGTTCCGCTACGAGAACTGGATGTTCATGCACAACGGCGCCCTGCGCCAGTTCGGCGTGATGAAACGCGACATCCTGCTGGCCGTCGACCCCGCCCTGTTCTCGAAGGTCAAGGGCACGACGGACTCCGAGGCGCTGTTCTACCTCGCCCTGACCCTCGGCCTGCGCGACGACCCCATCGGCGCGATGGCGCGCGCGATCCGCGAGGTCGAGCGCATCGGCGATGCGCTCAGCGTCCAGAACCCGGTGCAAGGCACCTTCGCGGTGACGGATGGCATGACCATCTGGGCGTTCCGCTACTCGACCGAGCACAACTCGCGCACGCTGTTCTACTCCGAGGACGGCGAGACGCTGCAGAAGACCTACCCCGACCTCGACCAGCTGCGAGTGTTCTCCGCGACCGCCCGCGTCATCGTGTCGGAGCCGCTCACCGACCTGCCCGGCGCGTTCATCGAGGTGCCCGAGTCGACCGTCGCCATTCTGGACGGCGACGGATATCGGCAACTGCCGTTCCTGCGCGATGGCGCGCCGGCACCCTCGGCGGCCGAGGTGGCTGCGGTGGTCGACGCGTAGCCGCTGCTTCCGCGTCAGCCGAGCAAGCAGCGGGAGCCGAGGAAGCAGCGCCAGCCGAGGAAGCAGCGGCATCCACCCTCAGGACACCGCGTCGTCCGCCCGGGCCCGCGCCGTGGTGTCTCCGGCACCGGGCACCAGCCCGAAGTCGGTGAGCAGCTCGCCGATCTCGGTGCCGTCGAGCCGCTTGAGCAGCCGATTGCGCAGGAAGGTCGGTCCGTGCAGGGCGACCTCCTCGCCATCGCGCAGTCGCGTGGTCGCCTTGAGCAGCTGACGGATGTCGTACGTGGAGTTGAACACCTCCGGCACGCCGCGGTCGACGCCGAGCAACCGATACGCGGCCTCCATGCCCGAGCGCACCGAGTACTCGGTCGTGAAGATGGTGTCGCGGGTGGTCTCGGCGAACTGGCCGATGAAGGCGAAGTTCACCGAGCCCTCCGGCACGATGTCGGGACGATCGCCGGCCTTGCGCGGCATGAAGAACGACGTGACGTACGGCATCATCACCGGAACGCAACGCGCCCCCTCGGCCGCGAGCTCGGGAATCTGATCGACCGGGACGCCCATGTGGTAGAGCCACTCCTGGGTGATCTCCTCGCCCGTGCACTCCGCCATCGTCTTCTTCACGAAGTCGCCTGGCGTGTCCACGAAGAGCGAGTAGACCCAGACGACGATCTGGTCCTTCGGCTGCTGCTGGAAGTGCGGCTGGCGGTTGACGGTCCAGCTCAGCAACCAGCTCGAGTCCTTCGCCGTGACGATGCCGCCGGTGACGACCCTGCCGCTGAACGGATCCCGCTGGCTGATCTTCTGGATGTACTCGGGTATGCGGGTGTCGAGCGTGGTGACCGTCGCCGACTCCCACTTCGTCTTCTCGATGTCGCCGCAGAACACCTCGGGGCGCCCGAACGCGTCATCGTTAGCCGCGATGTTCTTCCACAGCTCCCACGCCGGGGCCGGTCCGACGTCGAGCTTCGCGGGGGTGTGCTGGTCGCCATCGCTGGAGTTCTCGGTGAGCGATCCGATGGTCGCGAGCACCAGGTCATCCGGTCCGAGGTCGACCCCGCTCTCCTCGCCATCCCGCTTCCACCGGATGCGGGTGGCCTGCTTGCGGCCATCCGTGATGTCGAAGTCGATGTCGGTCACCTCGGTGCTGAACTCGAATGTGACGCCCTGGTCGAGGAGCCAGCGGTACATCGGCAGCACGAGGGACTCGTACTGGTTGTACTTGGTGAACTTGAGGGCGCTGAGGTCGGGCAGGCCGCTGATGTGATGCACGAAGCGGTGCAGGTAGAGCTTCATCTCGAGCGCGCTGTGCCACTCCTCGAACGCGAACATGGTGCGCCAGTACAGCCAGAAGTTGCTCGCGAGGAACTCGTCACCGAACACCTCGTCGATGCGCTTGTCCTCCATCTCCTCGCGCGTGGCGAGGAAGACCTTGACCATGTCCTTCTGCGCCTTCTCGCTGAGGGTGAAGAGCTTGTTCGTGTGCGCGTCCTCGCCCTGGTTCACCGTCACCCGGCACAGCGATGAGTTGGGGTCGTCCTTGTTGAGCCAGTAGAACTCGTCGAGCACGCTGGCGCCCTCGATCTCGAGCGACGGGATGCTGCGGAAGAGGTCCCACAGGCATTCCATGTGGTCCTCCATCTCGCGACCGCCGCGGATGACGAACCCCTTCTTCGGCTCCTTGATGCCGTCGAGCGCACCGCCCGGCAGCTTCAGGCGTTCGAGGATCGTGATCTTGTCGCCCGACATCTGTCCGTCGCGGATCATGAGCGTCGCCGACGCCATCGAGGCGAGTCCGGCCCCCACGAACCAGGCCGTCTTGTCGTCGACGCCCTCGGGCTTGCGCGGTCGGGCGAACGCCTCGTAGTTGCCGTTGCTGTAGTACATCGAAACCCCCGTCTCGGTGGGACGCCAGCCGGTCCCCTCCTTCGAGACTACGAGGGGACCGGCCGGGTGAGAAGGGGCGGATGCCGCTCAGCAGTACTTGTAGGTGTAGCCGCTCTTGCCCTTCGCGACGACGTCGCGGTCGCGCAGGATGACCGAGATGGTCGAGCCCTGGGCGGCGCAGGCGTCGGTGTAGGCCGAGAGATCGTTGTCGGTGTACTCGATCTCGATCACGTTGGCTCCGTACACATCGGTGTAGGCATCGCACTCCTCGTAGGCCTGGCATTCCTCGGCGATGGCGAAGTCGAAGCCCACCGTGTTCTTGCCGACGCTGCCGAGCTGCGACGTGTTCTTCTGGGCGATCGCCAGGCCCTTCTGGTGGGCATGGGCGGCGAGAAGCGTGGCGAGGTCGATGTTGTTCTGCTTCGTCAACAGTTGCTTGCCGCCGCTCTTCGAGCGCGTCCAGGAGTCCAGGTTGTCCGGCTCGACCGCCTGGAAGCCCTTCGACGCGCATTCGTCGATCCATCCGTTGACGATCGCCGCGATTCGGGCGCGCTTGGCCGATGTCGAGGTGTCGAGGAGGTACTCGTTCCACTTCGGATCGCCCACCTTCACGCCCTTGCTGTTGCGCAGGATGAGGTCGCTGTTGCCGCCGGCCCACGTCGTCGTGTCGTCGGACTGGGTCTGGTAGGCGTTGACGTAGCAGATGTTGTATCTGCCGGCCACGGGGGAGGCGGTGTGGTCGCGGTCGAGGATGCCCACCGACGCGGCCGGGGTGTACGGGCCGCCGATCTGGTAGTCGAACTGCGCGTTCACGGGTGGAAGGGGTGCTCCGGCGGCCTGGGCGGCCGGCGCGGTCGCGGCGAGTGTCGCCACGAGGGTTCCCGCCGTCAGCACGGCGGAGAGCAAGGTGCGAGTGGTGGTGCGCATCGGTGGTTCCGATCTGTGGATGCCCCGCCTCGAGCTCATCTCTGGCGTATCGCCCGGCACGATCGCGGTTGTCATCGGCCGGTAGAGCCTCCACGGCGCGATCAGACTACAAGCGGGGGTGCGCGGCGGACAGGGCGGTCGGCAAACGCGCAGCACGACTGAGCGGGCGTCGGTGAGGACCTCAGGTACCTCGCCGGTCGCGGGAGTTGCGGATGCCCGCGCTCCCGCGCGAAGCCGCCTCTACGATGGAGTTCTGACGGGGGAGTCTCCATGGTTCAGGTTCGCGTTCTCGGTGTCGCACTCGACTCGGCGATGCAGCACATCGTGCTGCTGAAACCCATCCTCGAGGAGCCCGACAAGGGGCGCGTGCTGCCGATCTGGGTCGGTTCGCAGGAGGCCACGTCGATCGCCCTCGGCATCGAGGGCGAGCAGGCGCCCCGGCCGCTCAGCCACGACCTCATGAAGACACTGCTCGACACCGTCGGAGCGAGCGTGGAGCGGGTGGACGTCACCCGCATCGACGACGGGACCTTCTACGCCGCGATCACGCTCTCCACGCCGGCGGGGCGCACGGTGCTCGACGCGCGGCCGTCGGACTCCGTGGCGCTCGCCGTTCGCGTCGACGCGCCCATCTGGGTCGCCGACGAGGTCATCGACGAGGCGGGCATCCCGGCCGGGATGGTCGAGCTCGGCGGTGACGAGGAGAAGCTCGACGAGTTCAAGAGGTTCCTCGAGGACGTCGACCCGGAGGACTTCCAAGGCTGACTGCCGTCACCCGCGGCGCCGCCCCGAGTGGTTGGATGAGCGTCATGAGCGATGCGAACGTCATGACCCACCTGCTCGACCGGCTCGCCGAAGCCGGCGTCGAGAAGCTGTTCGGCGTGCCCGGCGACTTCACCCTGGCGATGCTCGATGACGTGGAGGCTCATCCGTCCATTGAGTGGGTGGGCTGCGCCAACGAGCTCGGAGCCGGCTACGCGGCCGACGGGTACGCCCGCCTCCGCGGGCTCGGCGCCGTCTGCACCACCTTCGGCGTCGGCGAGCTGAGCGCGATCAACGCCATCGCCGGGGCGTACGCCGAGCACGTGCCCGTGATACACATCGTCGGCGCGCCCACGACCGCCACCCAGGCGGCGGCCCGCGCGACCCACCACACGCTCGGCGACGGAGACTTCCACCACTTCGCTCGGATGACCGCCGAGGTCACCCACGCACAGGCCGAATTGACCGCCGAGAACGCCGTCGACGAGATCGATCGCGTCATCCGCCAGACGCTCGCCGCGCGTCGTCCGGGATACCTCGTCATCCCCGCCGATGTCGCCAAGGCCCCGGTGCCCGAGCCGACGCATCCGCCGGTCGAGGAAGCGCCGCTGACGGCCGCCGGCGTTCTCGAGCAGCTGCGCGACGCCGTCCGGGGCGAACTCGCCACTGCACGATCCATCGCGCTCCTCGCCGGCGTCCTGGTGCAGCGGATGGGGGCCGAGCCCGCGCTTCACGACGTGCTCGCCCTCGGCATCCCGCACGCGGTGACCCTCTGGGGACGGCGGGTGGTGGACGAGAGCTCGCCCCACTACCTCGGGCCATACATCGGCGCGGTGAGCACGCCCGAGACCTGCGCGGCCATCGAGGACGCCGACGTGCTGATCGCGGTGGGCGTGCAGTTCACCGACCTGATGAGCGGCTTCTTCTCGCAACGACTGCCCGCGAGGACCATCGAGATCACGCCAGGATCGGTGCACCTCGGGCTCCGGACGTTCGAGCCGATCGAGATGAGCGACGCGCTGGAGGTGCTGCGGGATGCCCTCGCCGAGAGCGATGTGGTCGGGCGAAGCGCGCCGGATGGCGGCACGCCGGACCCGGCCGTCGTCGCCGACGCGGAAGCTGTGGGCGCCACCGATGGCCCCCTTGACCAGACCGGTCTCTGGAACGCCGTGGCCGCCCACCTTCAGGCCGGCGACGTCGTGATCGCCGATCAGGGCACCTCGTTCTACGGCATGGGCACCCACCGGATGCCGACGGGAGTGACCTTCATGGGCCAACCGCTCTGGGCGGCCATCGGCTACACCCTTCCCGCCCTGCTCGGGGCCGCCCTCGCCGCGCCGGAGCGGCGACCCATCGTGCTGATCGGCGACGGGGCCGCCCAGCTGACCATCGCCGAACTCGGCACGCTCATCCGCAATCGGGTGCCCGCGATCGTGCTCGTGGTGAACAACTCCGGGTACACCGTGGAGCGCGCCATCCACGGGCTGACGGAGGCGTACAACGACATCGCCGCGTGGAACTGGACCGCGCTCGTCAGCGCCTTCGACCCGAACGGCTTCGCGCATCCGTTCACGGCTCGGACGGCCGACGAGGTGTCCGCTGCCTTCGCGGGTCATGCGGACCGGGGCGGGCTGACGTTCATCGAAGCGGTGGTTCCGCCACTCGACGTGCCGCCGCTGCTGGCCGCGCTCGCCGAGCAGGCGAGCCGGGCGAACAGCAGCTCGCACGACTGAGAACGCCAGCGGAGGGGGCCACCGTCGTCACCGCCCGATGACGGCCGACCCGACGATGGCGACCACCACGACGACGAAGACGAGCAGGTCGGTCCAGGTCGCCACCGTCTCCTCCGTCTTCTTGCCCCGCTTGGCGATGTGCCGCAGGCCCGCGAGCCCGAGGTAGATCGCTCCGGGAAGAGCGCCGAGGATTCCCCAGCCCGGCACGAACGCCGCGACGAGGGCCACAACGCCCATGCTGAGATTGGCGAACCCGAGCTCGTGGACGACCTGTTCGGCGCCCGCGTCGTCGATGCCGAGGATGCCGCGTGACGTGCGCCCGGGGTTGACGAGCTGGCTGACGCCGGCGACCGTCAGACGCGTGCCGACGCCCCAGAAGGCCCACCAGACACCCACGACGACGAGCGGCTCGCCGCCGAACAGCACCAGTTGCCCCACCGCGAACAGCAGGGGCAGCACGAGGGTCTGCGCCAGGACCAGGGCGATGTACATGCGTGTCTCCTCTTCATCGAAACTGAACGAGTGTAAACTAACGGACGTTAGGTTGAATGGCAAGGGAAGATCCATGAGCGGTTCTGGCCGGGCGCGCAACGCCCGCGGTGACGGTGAGCGACTGCGAGCGGAGATCGTCGATGCGGCCGTTCGCGTCGTCGACGGCGGCGACGAAGATCTGACCCTGCGCGGCATCGCGCGCGAGGCCGGCATCAGTGCTCCGTCGATCTACACCCGGTTCTCCGACCTCCAGCGGATCGTCGATGCCGTCCTCGCGCTCAGCTTCGAGTCTTTGGACAGGCGCGTCGCCGACGCCATCGAGGATGAAACCTCTCCCGATGCCGCCCTGGTGTCGGCGGGACTCGCTTACGTGCGATTCGGGTGGGAGCACCGGTCCCGCCTGCGACTCATGATGGGCGCCGCAGGTTTCAGTCCCGACGCCGTCGTCACCTTCGAGCGCATCGAGCGTCTCCTGCGCGAGTGCGTCGACGCCGGAACGGCCGTCAGCGATGATCCGCACCGCGACGCCTTCCTTGTGTGGGTCGGTCTGCACGGGATGGCGACCCTTCAAGCGCCCGAGCGTGCGGACTATCGACGTCTCGGCCCGCTCGACCGGCCCGCACTCGCAGAGCTGATCATCCGTCGCCTCGCCGGGCTCCGGTCCGGTGTCGGGGGACCGTCCGCGGCGCCTCCGTCGTCCGCACCGGTCGATCGCGGCGGAGTCCACGCGTGAGCGCACCATTGGGCGCTCGGGCCGACCTTTCGGCGCTGTGCGACCGCGGCCTCGTGTGGCGCGATGACACCCCGCGGGTACTGGCGGATGCCTCGCCACTTCGCCCCGCGGCGGTGCTCGTCCTGTTCGGCGTCCTCGACTCCGCAACGGTGGCGTCGACCGGGGCGGTGCCCGGCGACCTCGACGTCCTGCTGCTGCGCCGGGCGGCGACTCTCGGCAGCCATCCCGGCCAGATCGCCTTTCCCGGTGGGCGGCTCGAGGCCTCCGATGACGGCGCCATCGCCGGCGCCTTGCGGGAGGCCGCCGAGGAGACGGGTCTCGACCCGGGCGGGATCGAACCGCTCGGCACCCTGCCGGCCTTTCCCGTCCCGGTGAGCAGGCACCTCGTCACCCCGGTTCCTGCCTGGTGGACACGACCGTCGGAGGTCGCGGCCGTCGACCATGACGAGTCCGTCGACGTATTCCGTGTGCCGGTGGCGAGCCTGCTGCGGGCCGAGAACCGGGCCATCACCGCTCATGTCTTCGGCGACCTCGAGTACCGCTCACCGGCGTTCGATGTCGACGGCCGGCTCATCTGGGGCTTCACCGCCCTCGTGCTCTCGCGCATGTTCGACGAGCTCGGCTGGGCCCAGCCGTGGGACGCCACCCGCGTGGTGGAGCCCGACGACCTGCAACGTCCCTCGGGGTAGCGTTGTCGGGTCCCTCCCCGACCTCGAAGGATCCCGTGAGCCTCATCCGCCTGAACGACGTCAACGTGACCTTCGATGGGCGACCCGTGCTGCGCGAGGCGTTCCTCAAGCTGCGCGCGGGCGATCGGGTGGGGCTCATCGGCAAGAACGGCACGGGCAAGACGACCTTCCTCGAGCTCATGCTCGGACGCATCGAACCGACCAGCGGCACGGTCGACGTGACGCGCGGCACGACCATCGGCTACTTCTCGCAGTTCTCCGAACTCGATGGCGAGCTGAGCACGTGGCAGACGCTCAGCGCGCACTTCGCGCCGGTTCACGAGACGCAGGCGCGGCTGGATGCCATCGGCGAGCTGCTCGCGCATCCGCTCGACGTCGACGCGATGACGGCGCTGCTGACCGAGCAGGGCGAGCTGTTCGAGCGCATGGACGCGATCGACGGCTGGTCGTTCGAGAACACCATCGACACGGTGCTGACGAGCCTCGGCTTCGACGAGGAGCGCCGGCATCTCCCTGTCGACCGGCTGTCGGGCGGATGGCGCAACCGGGCGGCATTGGCGCAGATCCTCGTGCAGCACCCCGATGTGCTGCTGCTCGACGAGCCCACCAACTTCCTCGACCTCGACGGCGTGCGCTGGATCGAGACGTGGCTCTCCCGCTACACCGGCGCGGTGCTCGTGGTGTCGCACGACCGGCAGTTCCTCGACGGCGTGGTCACCCGCATCGTCGAGATCGAGAACTACCGGCTGCAGGAGTACGACGGCGACTACTCGGCATATGTGCATGCCAAGCAGTCGCGTCTCAAGACGCTCGAGAAGCAGTTCGCGCACGAGGAGGAGCTGCTGGCGTACGAGCAGGCCGCCAGTGCGGCTCGGCGTGAGGCGGCTCGGAATCCGTCGAATGCCATCGCCCGTCGGCTGGCCGACATCAAGAAACGGCAGGCGCCACGACCGATCGACCAGATCATCACCGACATCTACGGCGGGCTCCGGGTCAGCAACGACCTGCTCGAGGTGGTCTCGCTGGCCAAGGGCTTCGGAGCCGACCCGCTGTTCGACGGGCTCAGCTTCAGCCTGCACCGCGGCGATCGAGTGGCCGTTCTCGGGGCGAACGGCTCGGGCAAGTCGACCCTGCTCGACGTGCTGACCGGAGATACCGAGGCGGATGCCGGACAGGTGCGTTGGGCGAAGGGCGTGCGGTTCGTCTCGTACAATCGCGTCTACGCCGAGCTCGACCTCGGCGACACCGTCGGGCACGCGGTCAACGCCTACCCCGATTCGCTCGCCTTCACCGCGACGAAGAAGAGCGTCGGGCGTTTCCTCTCCATGCTCCAGTTCTCGGAGTCCGACCTGCAGCAGCGCATCGGAACCCTCTCGGGCGGCCAGCGAGCACGAGTCGCCATCGCGCAGTGCCTGCTCTCCGGTGCCGCGGTGATCGTGCTCGACGAGCCGACCAACCACCTCGACATCACCTCGACGCAGGTGATGGAGCGGGCTCTCATCCACTTCCCCGGCGCGGTCGTCGTCGTTTCGCACGACCGGTTCTTCGTGGACAAGCTCGCGGATCGCCTGCTGATCTTCGACGGGACACCCCACGTCATCGAGCAGGCGGCAAACGGGGCGCTCTGACCGAGCTCACTCGCTCGCGTCGACGGAGCGGATGCGGTCGTGCCGCGTCGGCACGCCATTCGCGACCCGCGACCACGAACCGTCGCGCTCGACCTCGTAGGCCCGGAACGCGCAGGCGACGGACCCGGCGACGAGCAGGTCAGGCGAGTCCATCAGCTGGAAGTGCAGGTGGGGCGAGGTCGAGTTGCCGGTGTGGCCGACGCGACCGACGACATCGCCGGTGGAGACCCGCTGTCCGGGTCGCACCGTGACGGAACCCGGCACGAGATGCGCGAAGCCCGCGCAGATGCCGTCGGCCGCCCGGATGATCACATGGTTGCCCATGATGGAGCGCAGCTTGGCCGGGGTGAACGTGGCACCGTTGACGATCATCGCCGCACCCTCTCGGACCGGATGCACGTGCCCGCGCTCCGGGATGGTGTCTTCGACCACCACGGTCTCGCCGTCGAACGGGGCGTGCACCTCGGCGCCCCAGGCGTAGCACTCCCGAGTCGGCACGCCGAGCGCGAGGGTGCGCAGGGTGCCGGCGGGGTGGAAGTGCGCAGTCGGCCGCTCATCGACCCGCAGGAAGTCGTAGGCGTAAGCCTCACCGAGGATGTCGACGCCGTGACTCGGCACGCGGGTCGCCGGCGTCGTGACGGCCATCCAGCCGGAGCCGCGCAGGGGGAACTCGACGATCACCGGGTTCTCGAGGGTTCGACCCACGGCTCGAGCCTAGGGAATTCGCGCGCCGCGCGGCAATGAGTCGGGGCCGGCGTCAGGCGGCGTCGAGGCTGATGCGCACGTCCTCCTCGACGAGGTCGGCGTTGAGACCGGCGCCGGCCATGTTCCCGGCGGACATCGCATAGGGAACGGACGACCGCCCGTCCGTGATGTTTCCCGTCGCCCAGAGGCCGGGAACGCTGGTGCGGCCGAACCCGTCGACCTCGACCCACTCGGTGCCCTGACGTTCGACCACGTTGGCGCCGAGTGCGCGTAAGAGAGCGTCGTTCGGCATCGGAAGCGGCCCGGCGAAGACGGCGTCGGCATCCAGCACGGAGCCATCGGCGAACCGGATGCCGGTGAGCACGTCGCCCGCATCCGTCACGATCGCGGCGATCGGCCGATCATCGATCGTGATGCCTCGCGCCCGCAGCCCCGCGGCCGCCTCGTCCGGCAGCTCGGAGCCGTTGACGAGGTAGCTCACGCTGTTCGAGAGCTGTCGCATGAGCTGCGCCTGGTGCGTGCTCGCGGGACCTCCGGCTATGACGACGATGCGCCGGTCGCGCACCTCCCAGCCGTCGCAGTACGGGCAGATGACGACACCGCGACCCCACTGGTCGGCCAGCCCGGGGATGTCGGGAAGCTGGTCGCGCAGTCCGGAGGCGACCAGCAGGCGGCGCGAGCGATGCGTGGCGCCGGGGTCCAGCTCGACGCTGAATCCGCTAGCATGCGCCCTTGCCGTCGAGACCGAGGCGTCCCTGACCTCGACGGAGTCGTAGCGGGCGAGTTCGGCGCGACCGTCCGCGAGCAGAGCGAGAGGCGACGTGTGGTCGCGCCCGAGAACCCCGTGCATGTGGGCGACGAAGCGGTTGCGCGGCTTGCCGTCGTCGAGCACGAGCACGCGTCGGCGCGACCGTCCGAGCATGAGCGCTGCGCTGAGTCCTGCGCTGCCGCCGCCGATGATGATGACGTCCCAGGTGTCGTTGTCCATCCTCCGATCGTGGTCATCTGTCGCTAGAATGGCAAGTGCATTTGCTGAATCGGCAAAGGAGGCCGCCGTGACCGACACCACCCTCGACAAGGTCGCCGGCCGTCTGCGCGCCCTCCGGCAATGGCGGGAGCTCACGCTCGCCGACCTGTCCGAGCAGACCGGCATCTCGGTCAGCACGCTCTCCCGACTCGAGTCCGGCGCCCGCAAGCCCGCACTCGACCTGCTCATGCGTCTCGCCGGCGTCTACCGGGTGAGTCTGGACGACCTGGTCGGCGCTCCCCAGATCGCCGACCCACGCATCCGACCGCGACCGTTCTACCGCAACGGCCGGGCGATCATCCCGCTCACCCGCGACAACCCCGACGTGAGCGCCTTCAAGATCGTGCTGCCGGGCCACGACCCCGACGCGCCGGTCGAACAGCGAGCGCACGAGGGCTACGACTGGGTCTACGTGCTCAGCGGACGCGTGCGCCTCGCGCTCGGAGACGAGGAGATCGTGCTCGACGCCGGCGAAGCGGCGGAATTCGACACCAGGCTGCCGCACGGACACGCGAGCGCGTCGCAGGAGCCCGCCGAGATCATCAGCCTGCTCAGCACCCAGGGGGAGCGCGTGCACGTGCGAGCCGCCTCCGCGGAATCCTGAGCGCGGCCGCCCGGTTGCATTCCCCATGAGAGCCATCGTCTACACACGCACCGGAGATTCATCCGTCCTCGAGACCGTGGAGCGCGAGGTGACCGAGCCCGCATCAGGCGAGATCCGCGTGCGGGTCGTGGTCTCCGGGGTCAATCCGACCGACTGGAAGGCGCGCCGCGGGTCGAACGCTGCGCCGGAGGGCACCCCGAGCGTTCCCAATCAGGACGGCGCGGGCATCGTCGACGCCGTGGGCCCGGATGTCACCGGCTTCGCCGTGGGCGACCGCGTCTGGCTGGCGATCTCCGCGTGGCAGCGACCCGCATCCGGCACGGCGCAGGAGCACACGGTGACGCCCGTCGAACGGGCGTTCCGGCTGCCCGACTCGGTGAGCTTCGACGAGGGCGCCAGCCTGGGCGTGCCCGCCGTGACGGCGCACCGGGCGTTGACGGTCGATGAAGACGGTCCCGATCGCCTCGCCCCGGGAGCATTGCAGGGCAGGACCGTCCTCGTCGCCGGAGGCGCTGGGGCGGTGGGGCACGCGGCCATCCAGCTCGCGCGCTGGGCCGGCGCCTCCGTCATCGCCACGGTGAGCGGCGCGGACAAGGCGGCGCTCGCGGCGGCTGCGGGAGCCGACCACGTCGTCGTGTACCGCGATCCGGATGCCGGCGACCAGATCCGGACTCTTGCTCCCGACGGCGTCGACATCGTCGTCGAGGTGGCCGCCGGCGCTAACGCCGAGCTCGACCAGGCCGTGACGCACCCGCGCTCGACGATCGCCTCCTACGGCAACGACGGGGGAGCGCCGATGACGATCGACTTCGGCCGGGCAATCGCGCAGAACCTGCGCTACCAGTTCGTGCTCATCTACACGATGGGAGCGGATGCCTGGACCGCCGCCGGTGAGGCCGTGACGGCGGCCGCGGCCGACGGGGCTTTGTCGATCGGCGATGACGCCGGGCTGCCGGTCCATCGCTACGCGCTCGAGCAGACCGCCGCAGCGCACGATGCGGTCGAGGGCGGGATCGTCGGCAAGGTGCTCATCGTCGTCGCGGACGACTGAGCGTCAGCCGGTCAGCTGCCGCAGCTGGCGGAGCACGTCCGTCGAGCACTGCTCGAACTCGCCCGACCCCGGGTCGGAGATCCAGCGTTCGAATGCGAGCTTGAACACCGTCATGGCCGTCTCGGCGGCGACGGCCGCATTCTCATCGGAGACGCCGCGCGCGCGGAGTGCGCCCGCCACCGCGGCCCCCATCGTGGCCAGCTTGAGCAGTTCGCGCTCGTGCAGGCTCGGGTTCGCGGCGATCACCGCCGAACGCTGCTGAGAGTACGCGCGAACGAAGAGCGATCCTCCGCTCGACAAGGCCCCGCACGCGGTGTCGAGGGGAGAGAGCGTGCTCGGAGCGCTCGCGATCGCCTCGACGACGGCGGCCTGCAGCTCACGCGAGCCCGCGAACAGCACCTCGCGCTTGTCGGCGAAGTACCGGAAGAAGGTTCGCTCGGTCACGCCCGCCCGGTCGGCGATGTCGGCGACCGTCGTCTGTTCGAAGCCGCGCTCGCCGAAGAGTTCGAGGGCGGAGTGCTGCAGCCGCCCTTGCGCGTCCTCGAGCCAGCGTCCCATGCCGACGAGTCTACTGATGACAGACGCTGACATCAGGTGTAGCGTGATGACATACCCTGACATCACGAGGCCGACGGTCGTCGGCACCAAGGAGATCATCATGCGCGTTTTCGTCACCGGGGCATCGGGTTGGATCGGTTCGGCCGTCGTCGAGGAGCTCGTGGGAGCGGGACACCAGGTGGTGGGCCTCGCCCGATCCGATGAGTCGGCCGCCGCGGTCGAGGCGGCTGGGGCTGAGGTGCTGCGCGGCAGCCTCGATGACCTCGACAGTCTGCGCTCCGGCGCGGCCGACGCCGACGCCGTCATCCACCTCGCGTTCAAGCACGACTTCTCTGCTTTCGAAGAGTCGGGGCGCACGGAGCGCGCGGCCATCGAGGCGCTCGGCGATGTGCTGGAGGGCACCGACAAGCCGCTGCTGTTCGCGTCCGGTGTCGCCATGCTCGCGCCCGGCACGGTGGCGACCGAGGATGACGCGTCGCCTTTCTCCGGGTCCGAGTCTCCGCGCGGCGGCGCCGAGAACCTGGCCCTGTCCTACGTCGACCGCGGCATCCGTCCCGTGAGCCTGCGGTTCGCGCCGACGGTGCACGGCGAGGGCGATCACGGCTTCATGGCCGTCCTCGCCTCCACCGCCAAGGAGAAGGGCGTCTCGGGCTACATCGGCGACGGATCCAGCCGCTGGCCGGCTGCGAACCGACTCGACGTGGCGCACATGATCGTGCTCGCCCTCGACAAGGCGCCTGCGGGTTCGCGCGTGCACGGTGTGGCCGAGGAGGGTGTCACGACCAAGGAGATCGCCGAGGCGATCGGCCGCCAGCTCGACGTGCCGGTCGAGTCGATCGCGCCGGAGGATGCTGCGGAGCACTTCGGGTGGATCGGCGCGTTCTTCGGCATCGACATGCCCGCATCGAGCGACGCCACGCAGGACCTGCTCGGGTGGACGCCGACCCACGCGACGCTGCTCGAGGACCTCGAGGCCGGGCACTACACCCGCCACCTCTCGGCCTAGCCGCTCCTCGCCGAGCGTCGTCGATCAGGGGGCGATCGCCTCCTCGCGACGCTCGGCGATGGCCAGCTCCGCCGGGTCGCCGATGTGCGGCAGGGGCGAGAGGGCGACCCAGACGACGGTCACCAGGCCGAAGCACGCGCCGAACAGCATCCCGAGCCTCGTGCCGACGAGGTCGCCGACGATGCCGCCCGCCGCCGCCCCGAGCGCGACGGTGCCGTAGGTGAGCCAGCGCATGCTGGCGTTGACGCGTCCGAGCATGCGATCGGGCGTGCGCAGCTGTCGCACCGTGACGAGGATGACGCTGGACAGCGCAGTGCACGCTCCGTTGACGGCGATGATCGACCCGAGCGAGACGATCACCGCGACCCGACCCCACGACAGGTCCACGAGCGGGATGCCGAACAGGGCCGCGCACTCGATGGCCGCGCACCACATCACCGGACCTCCTGCACCGAAGCGGCGCACCGTGACCCCTGCGAGAACGGCTCCGACCAGAGCGCCGACGGCACCGAGGGAGAACACCAGCCCGATCTCCGCCGGCGACAACCCGAGAACCCGCACCGCGTGGAGGGTGAAGAGCACGATGACCCATTGCTCGGCCGGGTTGTACAGCGCCGAGAAGCCGAGGTTGGCGACGAGGTAACGATCGCGGAAGACGAAGCGCAGACCCGCACGCAGTTCGGCGACGAAGCTCGTGCCCTCGCGCGGAGTGATGACCTCGGGCGAGCGGATGCGCCCGATGGCGAGCGCGGAGACGATGTAGAGGGCGCCGTGCGCGAGCATGGCGAACGGCGCCGTGAGCACCTGAACGAGAAGGCCCCCGAGGCCGGGGCCGCCGATCTGAGCGGCGGCGGATGACGCCTGCAGACGCGCGTTCGCCCGTGCGAGCCCGCTCACGGGAACGATGCTCGGCACCGCGGACTGGTACGACACCTCGAACAGGACTGTGAAGCAGCCGATCAACAGCACCAGTGCGGCCAGGAGGGGCAGCGACAGGACCCCGACGGCCGCTGCGGCCACGATGGCCAGCGTCAGAGCGGCGCGTGACCAGTCGGCGGTCATGATGAGCGGGCGACGGCGACGGCGGTCGACCAGCACGCCGAGCGGGAGGGCCAGCAGCAGGAACGGCACCCAGCGTGCGACGCCGAGCAGGCCGAGTTCGCCGGCCGACGCGTGCAGCACCAGCACGGCGAGCAGTGGCACGGCGATCTCGCTGACCTGCTCCCCCACGACGGACGCGGTCTGCGAGCCCCACAGCCAGCCGAAGTCGCGCTTCCATCCAGGTCTAATGTGCTTTGCTTCGTCCATGCATTAGAGCGTGCCAGAAGATCGTCAATGCGTAAAGCGTGATTCACGCATTAGGGTGGGTTCATGGCCGAATCCGTCGAGACCATCGAACGCCGGGGTTTCCCGCAGATCGCGGGAGACCCAGCGCTCGACCTCGTCAATACCGTCTCGTGGAGGCTCAACGCGGAGCGGCGGGTAGAGCAGCTTCCGCGGTACACGACGCTCATCCGCTGGTCGCTGCAGTTCGGCTTCATCGACGAGACGGATGCGGCGGCGCTGCGGGAGCAGGCAGCCGCGGATCCGCAGACGGCCGGCCGGGAGATCGGCCGCGTGATCGAGCTGCGCGAGGCGCTCTATCGAGCCGCGTACGAGGGCGGCCCTACCGACTCCGTCGCGCGGGAGAACGCAGTCGCGCTGACGGAGGGGCACCTCGAGCGACTCGGCGACGGCTGGCGGTGGGCGTTCCCACTCGATCTCTCCCTGCCGCGCCGACGCATCGCCCTCGCCGCGGTCGACCTGCTCACGCGCGACGACCTCGGCCTGCTGCGCCAGTGCTCGGATGCCGACTGCGGCTGGGTGTTCCTGGATTCCTCCCCGCGGCACAACCGGCGGTGGTGCATCGCCAGCGACTGTGGAAACCGCAATCGGGTGCGCGAACACTACGAGCGCACGCGGGGAGTCCCGGCGAGCTAGCGGCGATCCGTGGGCCGCGGCTCAGTCGCCCGCCGTCGCGTCAGCCGCGACCCGCCCAGGGGTCGTAGTCGATCTCGAGCTCCGCCTGCTGGGGCCGCTCGTATTCGGGCACATGCTGCAGGTTCACGCGGATGCGGTACCAGAGCGAACTCGAGCCACGCATACCGTCCACCAGGGTGTCCGACGGTTCGAGGAGGGAGACGACATCCGGGTGGCGGTCCTTCCAGCGCTCCAACCCCTCGAGCGCCTCGGCCTTCGTCTTCGCCCGGGCGATCTCGATGAGCGGCATCGTCGACTGCCGTCTCCCGGACCCGTCGGAGGAGGCGGGCGCCTTCTCGGCCGGCCCGAGTTGCTTCGCGAGGGCGAGCAGTCCGTCGAGACTGCCGGCCGAATCGTCGATGCCTGCGGCTGCGTCACCGCGTTCGGCGAAGCGCCGCAGCACCGTCGCGACCGTGAACTCCTCGGGCCGGCGCAGCCGCACCTCATCCCAGTCGAGCGGGGTCGAGACCCGAGCGTCGGGCAGGGCACGGATGGAGTATGCCGACGCGACGGTGCGGTCCTTCGCGTTCTGGTTGAAGTCGACGAAGACGCTCTCGCCGCGCTCCTCCTTCCACCAGTGAGCGCTCGCGAGACCCGGTGCGCGGTTCTCGACCTCGCGGGCCAGCGTCTCGGCGGCCAAGCGCACGTCACGGTAGTTCCACCGCGGCTCGATGCGCGCATAGATGTGCATGCCGCGAGATCCGCTCGTCTTGGGCCAACCCACCAAGCCCATGTCGGCCAGCACCTCGCGCGCAACCATCGCCACGTCGACGATCTGCGACCAGTCGACGCCCGGCATGGGGTCGAGGTCGACCCGCAGCTCGTCGGGATGGTCGAGGTCCCAAGCCCGCACGGGATGCGGGTTCAGGTCGATGCAGCCGAGGTTGACGACCCATGCCAGGGCCGCAGCATCCGTGACGACGACCTCCTCGGCCGACGTGCCGCGGGCGTACTCCAGCACGGCGGTCTGGATCCAGTCGGGACGGGATGCCGGCGCCCGCTTCTGGAAGAACGCCTCCTGGTCGATGCCCTTCACGAAGCGCTTGAGCACCATCGGGCGGTCGGCCGCCCCCCGCAGGGCGCCGTCTGCCACCGCGACGTAGTAGTTCACCAGGTCGAGCTTGGTGAGGCCCGGCTCGGGGAAGACGATCTTCTCGGGGTGGCTGACGCGCACCTCATGACCGTCGATCTCGAGGACGGTCGCGTCGTCCTTCTCAGGGCTCACGGCTCAGCTGGGGCTACTGGCCGCGACCCGTGCGGGACTGCAGTCGGTCGATCTCGACGGATGCCTGCGCCTTCGTCAGGTCGTCGGGCACCTCCTCGCCAGCCTCACGAGCGAGAGTGTCCAGGTAGCTCTTCTGCGGTGCGGTCATGGGCTCATCGCCGGTGACCCAGTCGGCCGGATCCTTGCTCGCGGGATTGTCGGCGTCGTCGCCTCGGGTTCCGAGGGCGTCGTCGGCGGAGTCGGTCGCTGAGGCGCTGGGGGCTTCGGTGGCGGATGCTGCAGTGTCGGGAGCTGCGGTGTCGGGAGCTGCAGTGTCGGGAGCTGCGGTGTCGGGGGAGTCGGCGGGGATGTCGTGGTCGGCGTTGATATCGCTCATGCCGCGATGCTACGCGCGGGTGCGGACACTCGGCTGGGGGTTGTGCTGGGCTCGCGGGGTCATCTCGCTGCAGAGGCGTGATGCGCGCGTCGACCAGGGCGATTCGCAACGAGGGGGCATATGGGGATGCCTCGGAAGCGATCTCGGACGGGGGATCTTGCGGTTTCCGGCGCGTTTCTCATACGGTTGGCCCGATGGAGTGCAGATCCTGACGCACTCGCTTCGAGGCGGTGATGGGCGGGGTGTCTGGCGGGCCCGAACGCACGGAGCCACTCGGTCGGGACCGAGAGTTCGCCCGGATGACCGAGGTCGTGTTCGGTCGTGGTGGTTCGCAATGCGTGGTGTTCCTGCGCGGAGAACCGGGTGTCGGCAAGACCTTCCTGCTGGATGCGGCTGACGCGCTGGCAGTCGCGTCGGGCATCCGAGTTCTGCGGGCATCGGGCGTCGAGAACGAGATGGCGATCGACTTCTCGAGCCTCCACCAGTTGCTGTACCCCGTGCTCGGGCTCACGGCTCGACTCGGCGAGCGAGAACGCGGCGTCATACTGGCCGCACTGGGCCGGGGAGATCCCGTCGGTTCACAGCTGACCGGGGTCGCGGCCGCTGCTCTCGATCTCGTGAGTCTTGCTGCCGGATCGCAGCCCCTGTTGCTCGTGCTCGATGACGTCCAGTGGTTCGATCATGCGAGTGCCGAAGTTCTGGCATATGTCGTTCGTCGGCTGCGAGGAATCGATGCGGCCACCCTGATCTCCGCCCGCGCGGGCGCCAGTACCGTGTTCGATTCAGGCCGATTGCCTGAAATCGACGTTCGTCCTCTCACATCGCACGACGCCGATCTTCTGCTCACGAGAATCTCTCCTCAACTCGAGCCGGGTCTACGAGCGCGCGTGCTCGCGGGCGCCGACGGCAACCCGCTCGCCCTTGAGGAGCTTGTCCGCGCGAGCGTCAGCAATGAGCTGGTCGTCTCCGAGCTCCCGGTCGACCTGCCGTTGAGCAGTCGGCTCGAGCGGATCTACGCAGCACGCCTGGATGAACTCTCCGAACAGGTTCGCGGTGAACTCCTTCGCGCAGCGCTGAGCGGTCAAATCGGCTGGGGTGGCTCCGATCACAGACTGGCAACCGAGCTCTACACGCCCCATCACGCCGAAGAGGCCGTCGCTCTGGGCCTGCTGGTGAGAGATTCGAGT
>NZ_SSSN01000011.1 GCF_004801905.1 Orlajensenia flava
AAGAGGCCGTCGCTCTGGGCCTGCTGGTGAGAGATTCGAGTGGCATCGGTCACCGGTTCCGGCATCCGCTGGTTCGATCAGCCATCGTGCAGGGGTCGACGGCCTCCGAACGCCGCGCCGCGCATGCGGATCTCGCCGCGGTCTCCGCCGCGTATCCGGAACGGCAAGCCTGGCATCTCGCCGCAGCAGCGACGGAACCGGATGAGGGCATTGCACTCGCGCTCGTCGGCGCGGCTCGACTGGTGACCCTGCGAGGAGGAGCGAGTTCAGCCGTGTCGGCTCTGACTCGGGCCGCAGAGTTGAGCCCGAACATCAAGGATCGATCTCGACGACTCGCCGATGCCGCCTACATCGCCGGCCAGAGCGCCCAGCTCGAGGTATCGGCGCGGCTTCTCGAGGAGTCACGCCGCGGCCCTGTCGACGATGTGGACCCGTATGCGACCACGGTGTCGGAGATGTATATCCTGTTGTATCGCAACGGCGAGGTGAATGACGCCCACCGTGGGCTCCTGAAGGTGCTGCGAACCGCACCGACCGACGCCGCCTCTCCGGAGGCGTTGCAACGTGCCCTGAACGTGCTGATCACCTTCAGCCTGTTCTCGGGTGATGCCCGGGTGTGGGCCTCGACCGACGCTGAACTCGAGCGGTTCGGCTCTCGAGTCGACCCCATCTCGCATGTGCTCCGGGACGCCTGGGGCGATGTTGCGCGCGCGGGTCATTCGGTTCGTTCCCGGTTGGCAGAGAATTTCGACGACGTCGAAGCCAACCGCGAACCGTGGACTGCCGTGCGGTATGCGGTGGCAGCGTTCTATGTGGACGCCGTCGCTGACTACCGGCATTACGTGCACAGAATCGTGGACCAGGAAGGTGCCACAGGCGCTATCACGAACATGATGGTCGGGCTCGAAGTGTTGGCGCTCGACTATATCGCGATGGGCGAGCTCGACTCGGCCGATGCCACGGCACTCCAAGGCCGGGAGCTCGCAGAGGCTCACGGATATGCGCTCTTCGCCCATCAGTTCATGGGGTATCTGGGTATGACGGCAGCTCTTCGGGGGCACACGGGAGAAGCCGAACGGTATCGAGCGGCCGTCGATCGGTGGGGGCGGGAGCGCGCCGTCGGTCTGCTCGTTCAATACGCGTCGCTGATCGGTACCGTGAGCGCTCTCGGCCGAGGCGATTGGGAGGGCGCCTATCGCCATGCGTCGTCGGTCACCACGCCCGGAACATTCTCGCCGCACAGCGAGCAAGCACCCCGGATGGTGCTCGATCTCGTCGAAGCCGCGGTGTTCTCAGGGCGGAAGGATCAGGCGCGCGCCCACGCGCTCGCCGCCCGCGACGCCGGATTCGAGTCGATCTCCGCCCGCTACAAGCTCATGACACTGGCTGCTCTCGCGATCACCTCCGAGAACGCGGACCCGACGGATGACGGCGTGGGTCGTCAGGCTCCGGAAACGCCTCGCAGCCTGTATCGACGGGCGCTCGCCGTCGATGGCGCCTCCGAGTTCGCCTTCGATCACGCTCGTGTGCGTCTCGATTACGGAGCGTGGCTCCGGCGCAATCGAGAGCTGACGCTCGCCCGGGACGAACTGGGCCAGGCGTTGACGGCTTTCGAGCAGATCGGCGCGATGCCGTGGGCGGAGCGCGCTCGTCAAGAACTCCGCGCGGCCGGTGTGGCGGCCACCCAGGTTCCACAGACTGACTCACACCGACCCGTGTCCCGGCTCAGTCCGCAGGAGACCGAGATCGCCGAGCTTGCCGCGCAGGGCCTGACGAACAAGCAGATCGGTGCCCAACTGTTTCTCTCGGCACGAACCGTCGGCTCCCATCTGTACAAGATCTTTCCCAAACTCGGGATCTCCAGCCGATCCTCACTCGGTCGCGCCCTCGAGGATGTCCGACCTGAGAGCCACAACGACTGAGACACCGGCGCAGTCACTGACCAGTCGGATGACTGATTCGACGCCGATGACGGTGCGGGCAGTGTTGAAGAACGTCCAACCGGACGTGTAGATCACATCAGGGAGCTCGTCATGTCAGATTCACGCACACCCGTCGTCTTCATCCACGGCCTCTGGCTGCACTCCAGCTCATGGCAGCCGTGGGTGGAGCTGTTCCACGAGAACGGCTACGAACCGATCACACCCGGGTGGCCGGGCGAGGCGACGACCGTCGAAGAATCGCGTGCCGCCCCTGACGCCGTCGCGGACAAGAGTCTCACCGAGGTCGTCGACTACATGAAGACCGTCGTCGCCGGCCTGGAGCGTGAACCGATCATCATCGGACACTCCTTCGGCGGTCTGATCACCGAGCTCCTCATGGGCGAGGGTCTCGGCGTCGCTGGTGTCGCGATCGACCCCGCCCAGATCAAGGGCGTGTTGCCGCTCCCCCTCGCACAGCTGCGCGCCGGGTTCCCCGGCCTCGGCAATCCGGCGAATATCCACAAGGCAGTGTCGTTGACGAGTGAGCAATTCCGGTTCGGATTCGGCAATGCGATCAGTCAGGAGGAATCCGACGCCCTCTACAACGCGTGGAACATCCCCTCGCCGGCGAAGCCACTGTTCGAAGTCGCCGCGGGAAACTTCAACCCGCACGCCGCGAACAAGGCCGACACACGCAACGAAGGGCGCGGGCCGTTGCTTCTGATCGCGGGAGGCAAGGATCACACCGCTCCCGAGGTGACCACGAAGGCGGCATTCAATCTGTATCGGCACTCGACCGCCGTCACCGAGTTCACGGACTTCGAAGACAGGGGCCACTCACTCGCCATCGACGCCGGGTGGAGAGACGTCGCCGACAGTGTTCTGGCCTGGCTCAAGGCGCAGGGCCTGTAGCAACCACTCGAACGGGACGGAATTGCTGTGAACACCATGAAAGCACTACGAGCCCACCATCGTGGTGGCGCTGAGACGCTGGTCTACGAGGACGCTCCCGTGCCCGTTCCGGGGGCTGGGGAAGTGCTCGTCAAGGTCCACGCGGCTGGGATCACCTTCACCGAACTCGGTTGGGATGAGACGTGGCGCACGGCGGACGGCGCCGATCGCACACCGATCATTCCCGCTCACGAGGTTTCAGGGGTCGTGGAGGACGTGGGCGACGACGTCTCACGTTTCGCCCGAGGCGACGAGGTCTACGGCCGCATCGGCTTCAACCGGAACGGCGCCGCTGCAGAGTATGTGGCGACTCCAGCCTCAGACCTCGCGCTCCGCCCCCTGTCGGTCAGCCATCTCGAGAGCGCGACTCTCCCACTGGCGGCGCTGACAGCTTGGCAGGCTCTCTTCGATCACGCTCACCTTCAGCCCCACGAACACGTGCTCGTGCTCGGTGGTGCGGGCGGCGTCGGATCTTTCGCGGTGCAACTGGCGAAGCATCATCGCGCACACGTGACCGCGACCGCCGGCGCGGGAGCCCTCGAGTTCGTTTCGGGTCTGGGTGCCGATGTCGTCGTGAACTACGAGACACTGACCGAGGCAAGCGCTCGTATTCAGGCTGACGTCGTGATCGATGCCGTGGGCGGCCCCGCTACGGCGGAGGCGATCGGCATGGTCAGGCCCGGAGGCCGATTCGTGACACTGAGCCAACCCGTCGACCAGAAGCTGCTCGCCGGGCGCGACATCACGGGCTCCTTCTTCGTCGTCGAGGCCAACCCGGACGAGCTCGCGGGAATCGCTGGGCTCGTCGACCGAGGAGACCTGCGCACCACCGTGGCGCAGGTGTTCCCTCTCGCCGATGGCCGCGCGGCCTTCGAGGACGGACCGAAGTCGCGAAGACCGGGAAAAACAGTTCTGCAGGTACTGCCGGCCCGGAAGGGGCCAACCACCACACCGGGACACATCGCCCCGCCACGAGAAGGAGAACAGAAATGAACAGAGTCCCAGATTCAGAGCTCGTGCTCGTACCCGGCGGCACGCTCATCACGGCCACTCCCGACGACGGTCGAGCCCTCGCCATCACCATGGCCAGACACAGCATCCACAACATCCAACCGGACCTCGACATCCTGAAGGGCGGCCGGCCGAACTACTCGACGAACCCCGACAGCCTCGTCGCGGTCAGCCAGGTCATCGCCATCGAATTTCAGACCATCGCCGCCGCGAACGGCTATTGGCGCGGCTGACCGGCCCAACCGCGAGGCGAGGCGTGCCGACCCGGCCGCCTCGCCCGTCGGGGTAACGGCGTCGCCGTGGCCCCCGTACTCAGACCGCGGAGTTCACTTGGCTGCTGGTGTGGCCGACCGCTGGGGCGCCGGATGCGGCAGCGTCCAAGGCGGAACGCGCCAAGAGTGTCGAACCGGCGACGGCCGCCGGCATCGTGATGATCGCTCCGAGGGGAATCAGGAAGAGCAGCTGGGTCGCGATGCCGAAGCCGAGCGCCCGAGATCGCTGCGGCCGCATGAGCGCCCGGCGCCCGGCGGAGTCGATGCCTCTCGCCTCGAAGGCTCGCGAGGTCAGCTCTCGCGCGAGCAGCCGCCCAGAGAGGACGACGCCGAGCACCGGCCCGAGGATGGCGCCGACCACGGGGATGAACCCGACGACCGTGACGACGACGGCCGTGACGATGCCGAGTGCGATCAGCACGGCTCCATCGCGGGCGGCCCGCCAGAAGCCGGCACCGTCATCAGGAACCTCCCCACCGAGGTCGAGTTCGACCGCGCGCCAGATGCGTTCGTAGAACGGGTCGCCGATCGCGAGGGTGAGCGCGGTGAAGGTGAGCACGGCGAGCACGGCGGCTCCTCCGAAGACGACGACGTCGATGGTGAGGCGCAGGGCGCTCGCCCACTGCTCGTCCCAGCTGTCGGCGAACGGCGTCGCCCAGTGCACGAAGCCATCGAGGGTGAAACCGAGACCGACGAGCGCAGCGACGATGACGACGAACGCGATCACCGCGGGAACCAGGCCCAGGAGCATGACGCCCGGTCGACGTCGCCAGTACCCGAAGCCGCGGAACAGCAGGCCGATGCCGGACAGGAAACCGCTCACGACGTCGACTCGACCATCGTCGGCCGATGAGGTCCGGCGTGCAGGCCTCCGGTGTCGGGCTCGCCATCGTCCATGTGCACCATCGTAGGAGAGGCCACCGCTGCGTCGGGCAGACCTTGACGGCGGCGGTCGTTCACACGAAGCTGGGCCTGTCCACCATCCGCAGAGACGCGGGATGCCGCGCGAAGGGCAGGCTCATGGCGACCGGCAGCGACACGACAGGCGGCACCACCGGCGACGACACGACCGGCGCGACATCCGCCGAGGAGATCGCCCGCGCATTCTCGAGCCATCGCTTCGAGGCCGCGCTGTCGCACTTCGCCGACGACGTCATCTGGACGCTCGTGGGCGCGAGCGATCCGGTGGTCGGACGTGACGCGGTCAGGACGGTCTGCGCGAGCACGGCGAAGGATCTCGCGAACGCGACCACGGAGTTCCAGCGATTCCGCACCGTCGTCGGCGAGGACAGCGTGGCGGTCGACAGTCTCGCCCGATACACGGACCCGTCGGGAAAGGTGTCCGTCGTGGCATCGTGCGACATCTACGACTTCGCCGAGGGGCTCGTCACCGAGATCGTCTCGTACACCGTCGAGGTGTTCGAGTGAGCCGAGGCCGCGTCATCCGTTCAGTGGTGGAAGCCTGAGCGGTTCGCGTCGTCGGGCAGGGGCGAGTCGAGCCGATCGAGGTACCTCACCTGGGTGCGTATCTCGGCCAGCAGCTTCTCGGCGAGGTCGATGCTGAGCCCGATGCGCACCACGATGCGCTGCACGGTGACGTCGGCCAGGTCGTCGGGCATGGCGTATGCGGGAACGAGCCAACCGTGCATCCGCAATCGATCCTGCAGGTCGTAGAGGGTCCAGTTCTTCGTGTGACCCGCTTTCAGCCGCCACGCGAACACGGGGATGTCGCTGCCGTCGTTCCACAGGTCGAATGCGTCCATCGCGTCGATGCCGTGCGCGAGGTGCAGCGCCACCCGCTGCGACTCGCGCTGCACCGCCGTATAGCCCGCATGGCCGAGACGCAGGAACTGGTAGTACTGCAGCAGCACCTGAGCGCCGGGGCGCGAGAAGTTGAGCGCGAACGTCGGCATCTCGCCGCCGAGGTAGCTGACGGTGAAGATGAGGTCGTCGGGCAGCAGCGAGGCATTGCGCCACACCACCCACCCGAGACCCGGGTAGACGAGACCGTACTTGTGCCCCGAGGTGTTGATGGAATGCACCCGCGGAAGGCGGAAGTCCCACGCCAGATCGGGTTGCAGGAACGGTGCCACCATCGCCCCCGATGCTCCGTCGACGTGGATCGGAACATCGAGGCCGGTCTTCTGGTGGATGTCGTCGAGCGCCGCGGAGATGGCTGCGACCGGCTCGTACATGCCGGTATAGGTGACACCCATGATGGCGACGACGCCGATGGTGCGCTCGTCGATGTGCGACGCGAGATCGTGGCCGTCGAGGGTGGGATGCTCCTCGGAGATCGGCACGAAGCGCGGCTCGACGTCGAAGTAGTTGCAGAACTTCTCCCAGCACACCTGGACGGCGCTTGACATCACCAGGTTCGGCCGCTCGGTGTCGAGGCCCGCTGCTGTGCGAGCGTGCTGCCAGCGGCGCTTCAACGCGAGGCCGCCGAGCATGCACGCCTCGCTCGAGCCGATCGTGGAGGTGCCGATCGCGGCAGCGGCATCCGGAGCGTTCCACAGGTCCGCGAGGATGCGCCAACAGGTCTCCTCGATGGCGGCTGTCTGCGGGTACTCGTCCTTGTCGACGATGTTCTTGTCGAACGCGTCGCTGTAGAGGGCGCGGGCCTCGGGCTCCATCCAGGTGCCGACGAAGGTGGCGAGGTTCAGCCGAGCGTTGCCGTCGAGCATGATCTCGTCGCGGACGAGTTGCTCAGCGGTGCGAGGGAGGGACGGATGCTCGGGCAGCCGCTTGTAGGCACGGATGCGCTCCTCGAGTGGCCGATCGAAAATGGGGGTGACCTCGCTGGGCTCGTCCGACGTCATGATGCGGCCCCGTCGCGGTCGACCTCGACGTCGCGGTCGACCTCGCCGTCGTCGTCCACCTCGACGCCGCGGTCGACCTCGCCGTCCTCGAGGAGCGGCCGCATGAAAGTGCGTTCGTAGCGCAGGACACAGCCGCTCTCATCGCGAATGCGGTCGGCCTCGATGAACTCGGGATCGACGCCGAAGAGTGCGCGATATCGCTCGTACTCGGCCAAGGAGGGGAACGAGAACAACGCGAGCGCCTGGTCGCTGGCCCCTTCACCCGGAAGGAAGTAGCCGTGGTGTGTTCCGCCATGCGACCGGACGAGTCGCATCCAGGCCCGCGCGAAGCGCTCGAACGTCGCGATCTGGCCGGCGTCGATGGTGTACGACACCACACAGGTGATCATGAGCCCGACGATAGTCCGTGGGGCGCCACCATGACCCTCACCGTCACCACGTCGTCCACATCGATGCCCTCGGCTTCGCGTACCCACGCCTTGACGGGCACGATGTAGCCGCCGTCCTTCGGCCAGAGCGCGGTCGGCCATTCGCTCGCTCCGATGCGCACGGTGGCGGGGATCATCCCCCATCCGTAGCTCACGGCCGGCGAGATGGCCGCCAGGCCGTCGGATGCGCCATCGGGCACCGTGACGAAGTGCCAGGGCGCCGGGCCGCGCCAGAACCACACGGTGCCGGTGAACGCGAGATCCATGCGGTGTTCCTAGACGTTCCGAGGAGCGGGCCCCGGCCCGCCGAGCGAGCCCGAGCCGTCGACGGCCGTCAGCTCGAACACCGGATGCCGGTCCGCCTCGGCTGCGAACGCCTCCGCCGGGTCAGCCACTCCCGCGGCGAAGTACGGCAGGACGATCGGGACCACCGCGACGTATCGCTTGAGCACGGGGCCCACCTCATCCGGCCTCGCCTCACGGGTGGTGAACCGCCGTATGGTGCGTCCTCGGGAGAGCGTGATGTCGCCGGCAGCACGCACATTGCGCACCCAGGCGACGGTTCCGTAGGGGGAGACCAGCCAGATCGACCCGCCCTGCTCGATCGGGGTGACGGGGAGAGAGCGCGGCTCGCCACTCGTGCGTCCGCGCACGGTCAGCACGACCACGTGAGGGACGAGACCGATGCGCACGAGCCCGCGCATCACGGCGTTGGCCGCGTTCATGACCCTCGACGGCTTGTATTGCTTCGGCTCACTCATCCTCGCGTCACCCCTCCGGTCCGCCGATCTGCTCAGCCAGGGCGACGATGATGCCCGCTGGCCCGCGCAGATAACAGAGCCGATACTGGTCCTCGTATCGGGCGATCTCGTCCAGGAGCTCGGCGCCATGCGACTCCAGGCGGGCCACGGTCTCGTCGATGTCGTCGACGGCGAACATCACGCGATGAAGACCGAGCGTGTTCGGCGCCGGGTTCTGGGGCGTCGCGGCGATCGCCTCGGGGAAATCGTTTCGGGTGAGCTCCAACCGGCCGGGTCCGTCGGCGATGCGCATCATCGCGATCTCGCTGCGCACTCCGTCGATGCCGACGGTCCGGTCCGCGAAGGCACCCTCGACGTGAGACCGGCCCTCCAACTCCATGCCGAGCTCGGTGAAGAACGCGATCGCCGCGTCGAGGTCGTCGACAACGATGGCGATATTGTCCAGGCGCAGAACGGTCATGCCCTCGAGACTATGGGCGTGGTATCCGGGTGTCGACTGCTTCGACGACCGTGACATCCGGCGGCGATGAGAGGAGTCTGGTGGGCATGGGAACAGTGAAGATCTCGTTCGACATGACCCTCGACGGCGTGTTCGATCAGATGGACAAGTGGTTCGATCCCGGCGACCCGGGCCTGCAGCGCGCCTCCGACGAGCTCGTCTTCGGCGCCGACGCGGTGCTGATCGGTCGGGAGACCTACGAGTTCTTCCGCGAGTACTGGCCGACGCAGACGGATGATCGCGGCTTCGCCGCGCACTACAACGCCCTGCCGAAGTACGTCGCCTCGCGAACGCTGTCGGGCCCGCTCGACTGGAACGCGACGCTCATCGACGGGGACGTGGCCGATGCGGTACGCGGACTGCGCGACCGGTACGGGTCGCTCATCTCGCATGGTTATGGCGAACTGGCTGCGACGCTCATGGATGCGGGGCTGGTCGATGAGGTGCGCGCCGGCATCCATCCGTTCCTCATCGGCGACGCGGAGGTTCGGCTGACGACGCCGCATCCGGTCGGCCTGAGACTGCTCGGCGTGGAGAGCTACGACTCGGGCGTCATCGCCGCACGCTACGCGCCGAGGTAGCGAGTTCGATCGTCCGCTCAGGCCTGCGACCGCTTCGTCTGCGGGGCGCGGATGCTGCCGGGTAGGAATGGTAGCGCCGGTGCTCGATAGACGAGTGCCGGGGCCTGGTGTGGTTCGACGGCCCGTTCGGCTCGGCCGAAGCGCCACATCCGGTTGAAGAGGAACACGGCCAGCGTGACCGTCTCATCCGCCGGGACCTGCCACGTGCCGACTCCCCACTGCGCCGGATGACCGCGCCCGTCGACCACGACGGTCGGCTTGATGCCCCAGTACAGCGCGAACCACGGCTTGTGAAGGGTGAGGTCGACGCGTCGGGTCGCGCGGTCGTCGGTACTCAACGGATCTTGCCGTGGGTCGCGTCCGTGTGCACGGCCCGATTCTAAGCGTGGAGTCGGCCGCGGATGGGGGATGCCGCAGACCGCTGGACAGTTGTTGTCGTTCGCGCCGCCCGAACAGGACATCTAGCGCCCAACGGTTCGCGAGCCCGGCCATCCGCTGGGCAGTTGTTGCCCTCCCAGCGTGCGAACCGGACATCTAGTGCCCAACGGATCGTCGACTTCGGACGAGGCCGCCCTACCCGGGAATACGAACGCGGCGCCCGCGTTGGACTTGAGTGCAACACACTCAAGTTTCAACCAGGAGGCGTTCGTGCCCGAAGACTTCACCCCCGAGAACGGCAACTCGTTCGACGATTTCCTCGCCCGCTACATGGCCGGCGAGCGTGCCCGCGAGGCGCGGTCGATCGACCTCAGCCGGTTCCTCAGCGCGCGCACCCAGGAGATCCTGCAGCGCGCCGGCCGGTTCGCCCTCGAGCGCGGCCAGAACGAGCTGGATGCACTGCATATCCTGCGCGTGATCATCGACGAGGATGCGGCGAAGGACGCCGTCCGTCGTCTCGGCGTCGACCCCGCCGCCATCGCCCTCGCCGTGGACCGGCGGCTTCCGCAGGCATCGGGCGAGGCATCCGTCAACGCGGCCAACATCACCTCGTCGGCCCAGCGCGCGCTGTTCCACGCCTACCAGGTGGCGCGCGCGAGCGGATCGACCTACATCGACCCCGAGCACCTCTTCTTCGCGCTCGTGCTCAACCAGGATTCCCCCGCCGGACAGGTGCTCGCGACTGCGGGCGTCACGGCGGATGCTCTGACGCAGGGCATGCGCGAGGCCGCGGAGGGCGACGGGTCCTCCTACGGCGCTGAGTCGCAGGCGGCGGAGGAGGAGTCAGACACCCCGATGCTCGACCGTTTCGGCACCGACCTCACGGCTCTCGCGCGCGACGGTGAGCTCGACCCGGTCGTCGGCCGACTCGACGAGATCGAGCAGACCATCGAGATCCTCGCTCGGCGCACCAAGAACAACCCGGTTCTCGTCGGCGAGGCCGGAGTCGGCAAGACGGCGATTGTGGAGGGGCTCGCCCGCGCGATCGTCGACGGATCCGTCCCCGAGCAGTTGCGCGACAAGCGCGTGCTCTCACTCGACCTTCCCGCCATGCTCGCCGGCACCCGGTACCGCGGCGACTTCGAGGAGCGCCTCACGAAGACGATGGACGAGATCTCCGCCCACAAGGGTGAGTTGATCGTGTTCGTCGACGAGGTGCACACCGTGGTCGGCGCCGGAGGGGCCGGAGATGGCGGGATGGATGCCGGCAACATCCTCAAGCCCCGCCTCGCTCGCGGCGACCTGCACCTCGTCGGGGCGACGACGCTCAAGGAGTACCGCACCATCGAGAAGGACCCGGCCCTCGAGCGCCGCTTCCAGCCGGTGCGCGTCGGCGAGCCCTCCATCGAGGACGCCGTGCTGATCCTGCACGGCCTGCGCAGTGCCTACGAGGAGCACCACGGAGTCACCTACACGGATGCCGCGCTGCGTGCATCCGTCGAACTCTCGGCGCGCTATCTCGCCGATCGGGTACTTCCCGACAAGGCCATCGACCTCATCGACCAGGCCGGTGCGCGGCTTCGCCTGAAGCTCGGCGCGAAGGTCGACGTAAGCGCGCTCATCGAGCAGCTCGCGTCGCTCGAGGCGGACAAGAACGCTGCCGTAAGTGCTGAGCACTACGAAGAGGCTTCGCGGCTGCGCGACGAGATCTCGAAGGTGCAGGCGCGCTTGGACGAGGCGTCGGCCACCGGTCGCGCCGCGGCATCCGTTCCAGCGGCCGTGATCGACGAGGGCGAGATCGCCGCGGTGATCTCGCGGGCGACCGGCATCCCCGTGAACCGGCTCACCGAAGGAGAGCGCGAGCGCCTCGCCGTGCTCGAGGACGAGCTGCACGGTCGCGTGATCGGGCAGGATGACGCGGTGACCGCTGTCGCCAAGGCCGTGCGCCGCAATCGCACCGGCATGGGAGACGGCAACCGCCCCGTCGGCTCGTTCCTGTTCCTCGGACCGACCGGAGTCGGCAAGACCGAGCTGGCCAAGGCGCTGGCGGGGTCGCTGTTCGACGACGAGAGCGCCGTCATCCGCTTCGATATGAGCGAGTTCGGCGAGCGGCACACGGTGTCGCGTCTCGTCGGATCGCCTCCCGGATACGTCGGTTACGACGAGGCCGGGCAGCTCACGGAGCGCGTGCGGCGCAACCCGTACTCGATCGTGCTGTTCGACGAGATCGAGAAGGCGCACCCCGACGTGTTCAACCTGCTGCTGCAGGTGCTCGACGACGGACGCCTCACCGACGGTCAGGGTCGCACGGTCGACTTCCGCAACGCGGTGATCGTGATGACCTCGAACATCGGCTCGGAGTTCCTGGCCTCGCGGTCGGGCGCGCTCGGCTTCATCGCGGAGACGGATGGCGACACCACCGGCTTCGGATCGGAGAAGGCCCTGCGCGATCGAGTGATGGGCCGGCTGCGTGAGGCGATGCGACCGGAGTTCCTCAACCGCATCGACGAGATCGTGCTGTTCAGCAAGCTCGACAAGCCGCAGTTGGCCCGCATCGTGCGCCTCATGCTCGGGGCCACCACGGCGCGGCTCGCCATCCGCGAGGTGTCGATCGAGGTGACGGATGCCGCCGTAGAGTGGCTCGCCGAGCACGGCTACGAGCCGCTCTACGGCGCTCGTCCGCTGCGCCGGCTGATCCAGCGCGAGGTCGACGATCGCGTCGCCGACCTGTTCGTGAGCGGTGCGGTGACGGATGGCGGCGCAGTGCGTGTCGACGCACGTGACGGCGCGATCGTCGTCGAGTCCGCTTCGGTCGACCTGGCGCAGGCCGCCTGATCGGCTCTTCGAGAACGCCCGGCTCCTGTGGGGACCGGGCGTTCTCGCTGTGTCACTTCCCACCGACGCCGTGGATCACGTGTCGTGCGCCAACGGCATCCAGCGCGTGGTCATCCGTCACGACGGCAAGATCATGTCGCTCGGCACTACCGAGCGCACCTTCAATCGGGGCCAGCGCCGAGCGATCATCGCCCGGGACGGGGGCTGCATCATCTGCGGCGAGGCGGCATGGGCCTGCGAGGTCCACCATCACATCGGGTGGGCGCGAGACAGACGCACTCACGTCGACAATGGCGTGCTGCTGTGCTGGTTTCATCACCGCACGATCGACACCTCGGGGTGGCGCATCCGCATGGTGGAGGGATGCCCGCAGGTCATGCCACCGCCGTGGCTCGGACCGCAGGTGTGGATGCCCACTCGCGGCTCCGCCACCCGACGGATCGCAGCCCTCGCGGAGAGGCTGCGGCAGTGAGGGGTGTCAGGCGATCTCGTCGATCTGATGGGTTTCACCCGCAACGGCGCCAGTTGAATAGCTCGCGTCGACAAGGATCGGCAGATGGTCCGACGAACCCCGGGGAAGCGTCTCGACGCTGTCGATGTCGAGTCCCACCGAAGTGGCCAGATCGAAGTGCCCGCGGAACACCTTGTAGCGCGTGTACGTGCGGCTGTCGCTCAGCGTGAGCTCGTATCCCACCTCGCGCACCTTCTCAGCCAGGTTGTCCTTGAAGATCGGGTAGTTGTAGTCGCCGACCATGAGGGTCGGCAGGCCCGGCCCGAGCAGCTGGAGCTCGCCGAGGGCCGCCTTGATCTGGTGGCGACGCAACGAGTTGAGAGCGGTGAGAGGGGCGGCGTGGAAGGAGGCGACGACGAGTTCCCGGTCGGCATGACGATCAAGGAGGCGAACACCGACGAGACGCTCATGGGCGGGCTTGGCCACTCGATCGTGGAGGGACTTTTTCAGTGCGATGGCACGGACATCCCGCAGCTCGTAGCTGTCGGCTCGGTAGTACACGGCGAGACCGAGACGGTTGGCCGTCGTCGACCGGGCGAGCTCCAGCCGTCCGAAGTGCCGTGGCAGATCAGCCGTGTCGATCTCCTGAACGCAGATCAGATCGGGCGAGTAGCGCTCGTCGAGTTCGACGAGTTCACCGACGGCCCGGTGCTTGCGGAGGTTGTAACTGATCACCTTCATCGCGCCAAGCTTATGCAGAACGAGCGAGGCCATCGTTCTCGTTGCGTGAACACTGTGCGGACGCTAAGCCACCCGGACGACTCCACCGCGGAGGTCGAGGGCGTTCTCGCGTACGAGGGCCAGGGCGTGTTCGACCGCCCCGATACGCACCGCATCCTGCTTCAACGACGACGCGAGCAGCTGCGGAACGGTCGGATCGTCGCTCGAGGCCAGGATCACCGCGGCACGGTCTATGACGTCGGGAAGAGTCTCCGCCACGGCGCCGCCGACGACGATGCGGTCGACATCCAGCAGATCTCCGAGCACGAGGCAGATGCGCGCGAGTCGGTCAGCGAGGCGGTCGATGATGCGTGTGGCCACGGCATCACCGGCATGCGCGGCCGTGGCGACATCGTTCTCGTCGGGCGACTCGTGATGAGCGAGCGCGCCACCCTCGCCGGCCGCGACGGCCTCCGCAGCCCACTGCCGGGCGAGGAGTGCCAAGCCGTCGGCCGAACGCACGCCCTCGACGTGGTCGAGGAAGCGCATCTCGCCGGCGCCGCCCCGCCGACCCCGGATGAGCCTTCGGTCCACCATCAACCCCGCTCCGATGCCTTCGCCGACCAGGAGGGCGATGAACGAGTCGACGTCATGGCCGAGCCCGGTCAGCGCCGCCTGTTCCGCGATCGCGGCGAGGTTGGCGTCGTTCTCGATCGCCACGATCGGGGCGACTCCGGCGACGGCCTCGGCGAGGCGAGGGTTCATGATGCGCCAGAAGCCGGTCTCGTCCTCGGGCGAGAATCCCGCGGAGTCCACAGGGGCGGGCACGGCTATCGACACCGCCAGCACGTCGCGATCCGTTGCGCCCGACCGCGCGATGACGTCGTCGACGAGACGTCGGGCGAGCGCGCGACGTTCTTCCGCATCCGCCGCCCCGTCGCCGAGCGGAGGGAAACGCGCCGGAATCCGCATCGAGCTCTCGGCGACCACCCGACCGCGCAGGTCGGCTGACACCGCCGACATCCGATCGAAGCCGGCGTCGAGGCCGACCACGATCCCGGCACGGTCACGGAGCGCGTAGCGGCGAGCCGGGCGGCCCTTCGCGTAGTCGCCGGCCGCGCGCGCATCGCTGAGCTCCTCGAGCCAGCCGTCACGGACGAGGGCATCGCACACGTCGATCACGGTGGTGCGCGTCAGGCCGACGCCGGTCATCGCATCCGACGCGGTGAAAGCACTCGTCTCCCACGCATACGCCAGCATGCGCCGGGCGTTGAGCGCGCGCAGTACCTGCGGCGACCGCGCTGCCTCGTTATCCACCAGACCCTTGACCTTTCCGCAACCCAAGAGCATTATTTACGACACGCAGTAAATATACGCTCTAAATAAACTCAGGACGGCCCACGGAGGTCCGTTCACCAGGGAGACGACGACGTGGCCCAGAGAACAGCCGGGCGCTTCCGGCGCGTACGCATCGGCATCGCCGTGGCAACCGCCGCGGCCGTGGCCCTCGCCCTCGGCGGGTGCGCCAGTGCAGCGGGTGGCCCAGCGAACATCACCTTCTTCCTCAGCAAGCCCGAGGCGATCCCGTACTTCCAGAACGTCGTGAAGGACTTCAACTCCTCGCAGACCGGAGTGCACGTCACGCTCGACTCGGCGTCGAGCCTGTCGGCGGGCTTCCTCCGCGGCAATCCGCCCGACGTCGGGCTGCTCAACTACAACATGGAGATGGCGCGGTTCCAGGAGCGCGGGGCGCTCTCGGATCTCTCCGACATGCCGGAGGCGTCGCGCATCCGTCCGGATGTCCAGGCGCTCGTCGACCAGTTGCCCTCCTACCCCGGCCGCACGAGCGTGCTGCCCTACTCGGTCGCGGCGGAGTCGGTCATCTACAACAAGAAGATCTTCGCCGACAACGACATCGCGGTGCCGACCACCTGGGACGAGCTGATCGCGGCGTGCGACAAGCTGAAGGCCGCGGGTGTCACACCGATCTACAGCACGTTCAAGGACCCGTGGACCGTCGCCCAAGGACTGTTCGACTACACCGTCGGCGGCTCGATCGACGTCGCCGGCTTCTACAAGAAGCTGAACAAGGAGGGCACTGCGGTCGGCCCGAACTCGAGCGTCTCGTTCGAGAAGACGCTGCAGAAGCCGGTCGATCGCATGAACCAGCTCGCCGCCTACTCGAACAAGGACGCGCCCAGCCGTGGCTACGGCGACGGCAACGTGGCGTTCGCCAAGGGCGAGGCGGCCATGTACATGCAGGGGCCGTGGGCACTCGGCGAGATCGCCAAGACCAATCCCGACCTCAAGCTCGGCACGTTCCCGCTGCCGATGACCAACGATCCGGGCGACCTCAAGGTGCGCGTCAACCTCGACCTGGCGCTCTGGGTGCCCGAGGCGAGCGACAACAAGCCGGCTGCGCGCCAGTTCGTCTCGTATCTGATGCAGCAGAAGGTGATGGACGCATACAACGCCGCCTATCTCGGTTTCGGCACGACGACGGATGCCGCACCGGCGACGGATGATCGCATCACCGGCATGCAGAAGTACTACGACGACGGTCGCTTCTACCAGGGAGCCTCGAAGTTCATCCAACTGAGCATCCCGACCGAGAACTACCTGCAGTCCATCGTCACGGGGGCGAACGCCGAGAAGACGCTCTCCCAACTCGACGCCGACTGGGCCAGGCTCGCCCTTCGCGGGTGACGAGACGGTTACCTGAGAGGACACCACGATGACGACAGAGACCCTTCCCTCGACGCATCCGGCCGGGCGCAGCGCGACCTCGGAGGATGGCGCGACGACCACCACAGCGCCGCCGCGGGCCGCCGCGCGCACCAGGCTGAAAACCGAGGGCATCTACCTCTGGTTCCTCGTTCCGACGCTCGTGCTGTTCACGCTGGCCATCACGGTTCCCGCGATCCTCGGAATCTTCTACAGCTTCACCAACTTCATCGGCTTCGGTGAGTGGAAGTTCATCGGGCTGACCAACTACATCGCCGTGTTCTCCGACCCGGCCGTGCTCTCGAGCTACCTGTTCACGTTCGGGTTCGCCATCGTGACGGTCATCATCGTGAACGTCATCGCATTCCTCCTGGCGGTCGGGCTGACGTCGCAGATCCGCGTGAAGACAGGGCTTCGGGCGGTCTTCGTCATCCCGATGGTCATCTCGGGCATCGTCATCGCCTACGTGTTCAACTTCCTGTTCTCGAACTCGCTGCCCGCCTTCGCCACCTCGATCGGATTCGGGCCCCTGCAGGAGTCGATCCTCGCCAACCCCGACCTGGCGTGGCTGGCGATCGTCCTCGTCGCCGCCTGGCAGTCCATTCCCGGCACCCTGCTCATCTACATCGCCGGTCTGCTCTCCATCCCCGGCGAGGTGTACGAGGCTTCAGCGATCGACGGCGCCAAGCCGCTGCGGCAGCTCTGGTCGGTCACCCTCCCGCTCGTCGCGGGCTACGTGGTGATCAACACGATCCTCGGGTTCAAGAACTTCCTGAACGTGTACGACGTGATCGTCGGACTCACCAACGGCGGCCCAGGCACGGCGACGCGCAGCATCGCCATGACGATCTTCACCGGCTTCACCGGCGGCGACTACGCGTACCAGATGGCGAACGCGACGATCTTCTTCATCATCGCCGTGCTCATCTCCGTACTTCAACTCCGGCTCACCCGCGGAAGGGCGGCAATCGCATGAGCACCCAGGCAGCAGCAAGCATCCCCCTCGGCGACGCACGACGCGTCGCTCGAGAGGCCAGCGTCACCCGCCGACGCCGTGGCCGGGTCGGTCAGGAGCGCACCAACTGGGGCACGACGATCGTCCTGTTCCTGTGCGCGCTCACGGTGCTCGTTCCGCTGTACGTGACGATCT
Source organism: Orlajensenia flava (assembly GCF_004801905.1). Lineage (GTDB taxonomy): Bacteria > Actinomycetota > Actinomycetes > Actinomycetales > Microbacteriaceae > Orlajensenia > Orlajensenia flava. The sequence goes on from NZ_SSSN01000011.1 coordinate 17,506, forward strand.
CGATGTCGCTCAAGTCGACGGCGCAGGCGGTGGACGGCAACGCCTTCTCGCTCCCGTCTCCGATCGACTTCTCCGGGTTCTCGAAGGCGTGGGCGCTGACCAACTTCCCGGTCGCGTTCACCATCTCGATCCTCGTCACGGCGGCATCCGTCATCGGCACCGTCCTGCTGGCCGCGCTCGCGTCGTACGCCATCGCCCGCAACTGGGACCGCAAGTTCTTCCGGTACTCGTTCTTCTACCTGCTGGCCGCGATGTTCCTGCCCTTCCCCGTGGTGGCACTGCCGCAGATCCAGCTGACCGGCCTGCTCGGGCTGGCGAACCCGCTGGGCGTCATCATCCTGCACATCATGTTCCAGCTCTCTTTCAGCATCCTGCTGTTCACGGCGTTCCTCCGCTCGATTCCGCTGGAGCTCGAGGAGAGTGCGCGCATCGACGGGGCCACGACCGGCCAGACGTTCTGGCGACTGGTGTTCCCGCTGCTCGCACCGATGAGTGCGACGGTCGGCATCTTCGCCTTCCTCGCCTCGTGGAACGACTTCATGATGCCGTCGCTGATCATCGCCGACTCGAGCATGCAGACGCTGCCGGTCGTGCAGCAGATCTTCCAGACCCAGTTCAGCAACAACTACAACGTCTCGTTCGCGTCGTATCTCATGGCCATGGCGCCCGCCATCATCGCCTACCTGTTCACGCAGCGCTGGGTGATGGAGGGCGTGACGCAGGGCGCCGTCAAGGGATGAGGACCGCCGCGCGAGCACTCCACCCGTGAAAGGACGAGAACCGTGACCGACGCTCTCCTCCGAAGCGACGCAGCCAGCCCGTCCGAAGACCCGACCGGGACGGCGGGCGACGCCGAAGGCCCGTCGAGCAACGTCGCCGCTTCGTCGGACGACGCCACCTGGTGGCGGCAGGCGGTGGTCTACCAGGTCTATCCACGCAGCTTCGCGGATGCCGACGGGGACGGGATCGGCGACCTCGCCGGCATCCGTTCGCGAGTTCCGTACCTGCAGCGACTCGGCGTGGACGCCGTCTGGCTGAGCCCGTTCTATCCCTCGGCGCTGGCCGACGGCGGCTACGACGTCGACGACTACCGCGACGTCGATCCGCGTCTCGGCACGCTCGCCGACTTCGACGCGCTCGTCGACGCCCTGCACGGCGCGGGCATCCGCATCATCGTGGACATCGTGCCCAACCACACCTCGAATCGGCACGTCTGGTTCATCGAGGCCCTGGCGTCGCCGCGCGGCTCCGCCGCCCGCGACCGGTACATCTTCCGCGACGGATCGGGCGTCGACGGCCAAGAGCCGCCGGCGGACTGGACGAGCGCATTCGGGGGTCCGTCCTGGGAGCCCGTCGGCGACGGGCAGTGGTACCTGCACTATTTCGCCATCGAACAGCCCGACCTCAACTGGGACAATCGCGAGGTACGCGACGACTTCCTCGCCACGCTGAGGTTCTGGGCCGACCGGGGCGTCGACGGCTTCCGCATCGACGTCGCCCACGGCCTGGCCAAGGAGCTCGGGGAGAACCTTCCCGATCAGGCCACACTCGACTCGCTTCCCCGAGCGGGCGGACATCCGCTGTGGGATCGCGACGAGGTGCACGAGATCTACGCGGAGTGGCGCCAGGTGTTCGACAGCTACTCGCCGCCGAGGACCGCCGTGGCGGAGGCCTGGGTCGAGTCGTCCCGGCGTCCGCGGTATGCCAGTCCGCAAGGTCTCGGGCAGGCGTTCAACTTCGACCTGCTCGAGGCGTCGTTCGACGCCTCGGTGTTCCGGCGGATCGTGGAGGAGAACCTCGCGCTCGCCGCAGAGTCGGGGTCCTCGACGACGTGGGTGCTCTCGAACCACGACGTCGTGCGGCACCCGACGCGTTACGGCCTGCCCGACCCGGTCGATCCTGCCGAGAAGCGCGGGGCGGCGTGGCTGCTGTCGGGTGGCGCAGATCCCGTGCTGGACGCCGACCTCGGCCTCCGGCGTGCCCGAGCCGCCACGCTCTTCGTGCTCGGCCTGCCCGGTTCTGCCTACCTCTACCAGGGCGAGGAGTTGGGACTGCAGGAGGTGGTCGACATCGCACCCGACGAGCGGCAGGACCCCGCCTACTTCCGCAATCCCGGAGTCGATGTCGGGCGGGATGGGTGTCGGGTTCCGATTCCGTGGACCTCGGATGGCGAGTCGTTCGGATTCGGCGATGCTGCCGCGCACCTGCCGCAGCCCAGCTGGTTCGGGGAGCTCTCCGTCGCAGCAGAGGAGCGCGACGACGCGTCGACGCTGTCGATGTACCGCGCGGCACTAGCCCTCCGCCGAGAACTCGAGACGGATGAGGAGCTCGTCTGGGTCGACTCGCCCGACGCGGTGGCGCACTTCCGGCGCCCGAACGGCTGGGAGGTGGCGACCAATTTCGGCGACACCGCCTGCCCTCTACCAGCCGGTGATGTGGTCCTCAGCAGTGGCCCCCTCGAAGACGGACGACTGCCCGGAGCGACGACGGTCTGGCTGCGCGCCTGACGCTCAGCCCGCTCGGCCGTCGGCCCCCTCGTACCAGCGCAGCACGCGCAGGGCGCGCAGCGTGTTCCACGGGCTGGGTTCTCCCGCTGGAGCGTCGAGCGCGAAGAAGACGTCCCCACCGTGGGGTGTGCCCGCGAGCCAGCGACCGTCATCTGTTCGTTTCGACGTAAGGAGATCGACGGCGTCGGCGATGCGCGGGTCGGGTCGGGCGCCGATCGAGCGGAAGTAGTCGAGCGCTCGCAGGACGTCGTAGAACCAGTAGGGCGGGAACGCGAAGTCGGCATAGCGCGCGAGAATGAGCTCTCCGGTGGACCGGCGGCGGAACAGGCTCCGCTCGAGCAGGTACTCCTCGCCGCGCCGGCGAGCATCCGTAACCGCCTCGGGCGCGTGGCCGAGAGCCTGTTCGTAGGCGAGGAAGCCTTCGAGGACGCACAGCGTGGAGTCGAACGAGGAGTGCCTGGACTCCTCGATGGGCTCGCAGTTCCACCCGCCGTCGTCGAGCTGCTGATCGAGCAGCATGCCGATCATGCGGTCGCTGCCGGCGCCGAGTTCGCCGAAGTAGGCCGCCAAGGCGATGACTCCGCCGTTGACGCACTCCTCCACCTCCCCGTGGAAGTACGGCAGGTCGCCCCAGTCACGCCAGAGGACGTTCTCGCGCACGCGCGACACAGCGGAGCGCACCCGCGGGTCGGTCGGGTCGACGCCGAGACGACGGAGGCTGTGCAGCGTCCAGGTGACGCTCTTGCGGTCGCGGCCGTACTCGTCACCGCCCCAGTACCCGTCGGCATCCTGCAGGGTGAGCAGTCGGGCGCCCCACCCCTCGGTCGCGACCCGGGAACGCTCCGTTGCGACGGCCTCGGCGGGCTCGTCCTGAAGGTCGTGCATGACCTGCCATCGGATCGACGGATCGGATTCCAGCAACCACTGCGTCACGTCCACGTCGAGACCTCCTGCGATGCGTCCACCATCAGCCGAGCGGACCTCGACCGGCGCGATCCACACTCTGCCACCGTCCGCCGACATCCGTCATCGCCGGATGCCGCGGCGCCGTCACGGCGTTATCGAATCCACGAACGCGTGCGCCTCCACAGCCACGGCGCGCCAGCGCGCGCTGTCGTCGAGCGGAACCGTCGCCCACTCGCGCATCACACTGCCGCGCATGACCATGTTGCTCAACCCGAGTTGCTCGATGCGCTCAGCCGGCAGCTTCACCACAAGCGCGCCATCGGACGAGACGAAGGCGAACAGCTTGCCGCGGACCGAGTAGCTGTCCGAGCCGAACATGCGGCCGATGCCGGCGTCGCGAAGGGCGAGCAGGTCGGGTCCGATCACCTCGAGCCGCGCGAGACCCTGCTTGCGTGCGTCCATGCGGCCACCGTACGACCGCCGCCGCACGGTGGCAAGCGGAATGTCGGGCGGCATCCGGCTGTTGGATCATGTGGGACGACGAAGGGACGGCGCATGGACGCGCAGGAATCGAACGGTCGTATTCGGCAGCTGAGGCTCGTCGTGTCGGTGCCGGAGGGCGAGGACTTCGAGTCGGCGCTCGCCTTTTACCGCGACGTGCTGGGCATGCCGCAGCAGGAGGCCTACGAGGGCGAGGATGACGCCCGCGTGGTCATCCTCGGTGCCGGCCGCGCGACGTTGGAACTCTCGAACGCGGCGCAGGTGCGCTTCATCGACCGGGTCGAGGCGGATGGGGTGCCGAGCGCGACGCTGCGGGTCGCGCTCGAGGTGGACGACTCCGCATCCGTCACTGCCTCGGCCGTCGACGGCGGAGCCGATCTCATCGCCGCGCCCCGCGAGACGCCGTGGCGATCGGTGAACTCGCGACTGTCCGGTCCGGCCGGGCTGCAACTCACGCTGTTCGAGGAGCTCGACCCGCGCTGAGCACCAGCAGGCACCGGGCGTTCCCTGATCGATTGAGGATCGCTCGGTTCTAGCATGGAGATCGGTTCGAGTGGGAGACCGGTGCGACATGGCTGCAGGCGGCAGTGGGCGGGCGCAGGGTGCGGCGAACGTGACCGAAGTGCGTCCGTGGTGGCGGAGAGCGGGCGTGCGGGCGGGCGGCATCGTCGTCGCCGCCGTGACCGCGGTGTTGATCGGCTACTTCACCCAGGCGGTGAACTGGGTGACGGGAGCGGTCACGACCAGCGGCCCTCCCGTCGCGGCGCGGGTCGAGGTGCGTGATGGCATCGAGGATGTCACGCTCCCCGCGGCGAAGGACATCCCGGATGCGGACCTCGCCCGGCTCGACAAACTGCCTCCCGAACGGCAGGCCGGCTACCTCGAACAGCACGATGACGGCATCATCGCCGGTACCCGCAGCGTCGTGCTCACCCTCCGCGGGAATCGCACTCACCAGGTGCGCATCACCGACCTCGAACCCGTCGAGACCTGCGGGGCGCCCCCGCGTGGAACGCTGGCCCGCCTCGTCACCGGGCGCGGCGGGGGTGTCGACTCGACCCGGGTGAACATCGACATCGGGCGGGTCGACGGCGAGCCCTACCAGGTGGATGCGACGGGCAATGACCATCCGTACTTCCCCGACCACACCATCACGCTCGATCACGACGAGGAGATCGTGGTCGTCGTCGACCTCAACCCGGTCGAACAGGGCGCGCTGTGCCGCACGCACCTCGAGATGACGGTGTGGGATGGGGATGCCAAGACGGCCGAGCGCATCTCGAACGGCGGCAAGGACTTCGAGGTCATGCAGTTCGAGCCCGACGCCGAGGACGCCAAGTACTCGGCGGTCTATCTCGGCGGCTATCTGTGCCACGACTTCGTGCTGGTCGCGCCCGGATGGGGTGCCGAGGGGTCGGCGGCATGCGGCCCAGGCAATGCAGGGGACGTTATACCGTGACCGTCACCCCGCGGCGGTCCTCCCCGCGGCGGTCATGTGGGTGGTCGATGCCAGACTGAGCGCATGCTGCTCGAAGCGCTGGTCACGACGACCGATGCGGTGACCGCCACGCGCTCGCGACTGACCAAGGTCGACGCGGCGGCCGACCTGCTGCGCCGGCTGGAACCCGACGAGATCGCCATCGCCGTCGGGCTGCTGCTCGGGCGGCCGCGCCAAGGTCGGGTGGGCGTCGGGTGGCGCAGCGTCGCGGCGATGGCGGGCGAGGCTGCCACGGAGCCGTCCATCACCATCACGGACGTCGACGCCGAGCTCGAACGGCTGTCCACGACGGCGGGTGCCGGCTCGGCGGCTGAACGCACTGCCCAGCTGGCCGACCTCATGTCACGGGCGACGGCATCCGAACAGGACTTCCTCTCGCGCGTGCTCCTCGGCGAGATGCGCACCGGAGCCCTCGAAGGTGTGCTGACGGACGCCGTCGCCCGCGCCTCGGAGCGCCCGATCGCGAGCGTCCGACGAGCGGCGATGCTCTCGGGCGACCTCGGGGAGACCGCCCGCCTGGCGCTGACCGGGTCCGCGGAGCAACTCGACGCCGTGGGCCTCGTCGTCGGCCGGCCCGTGCTGCCGATGCTCGCGGCGACGGCATCCTCCGCCTCGGCAGCAGTCGAGGCGACGGGCACGGCATCCGTGGAATACAAGCTCGACGGAGCCCGCATCCAGGTGCATCGGAGCGGCGATGACGTGCGCGTCGTCACGCGCAACCTCGCCGACATCACGCGCCGACTCCCCGACGTGGTGGACGTGGTGCGGGCGATGCCGGTGCACGACGTGATCCTCGACGGCGAGACCCTCGCGCTCGACGAGGAGGGCGCCCCGCGTCCGTTCCAGGAGACGATGTCGCGGTTCGGTGCCGATGCCGCTCGCGAGACGGTGCTGCATCCGTGGTTCTTCGACGTCCTTCACGTCGATGGACGCGACCTGCTCGATGAACCGCTGTCGACGCGGATGGCGGAACTCGAGCGCATCGCCGGGTCGTCGCGCATCCCGGGGGAGGTGACGGATGACCCCGCCGTCGCCGAGCGCATCGCCGCCGAGGCGCTCGCCGCCGGCCAGGAGGGCGTGGTCGTCAAGGCGATCGACGCCCCGTATGCGGCCGGACGGAGGGGCTCCAGCTGGATCAAGGTGAAGCCGGTGCACACCTACGACCTCGTGGTGCTGGCGTGCGAGTGGGGGTCGGGTCGGCGTACCGGGCTGCTGTCCAACCTGCACCTCGGGGCGCTCGACGCGGCCGGGGAGTTCGGCGAGCCCGGCGAGTTCGTGATGGTGGGCAAGACGTTCAAGGGACTCACCGACGAGCTGTTGCGCTGGCAGACGGCGCGCTTTCCCGAGATCGAGGTGCGACGGACGGCTGGCACCGTGTACGTCGAGCCCATCACGGTCGTCGAGATCGCAATCGACGGCGTGCAGCGTTCGACGCGCTACCCCGGCGGGATCGCCCTGCGGTTCGCCCGGGTGAAGCGCTATCGGGAGGATAAGCGGGCGGAGGACGCGGACACCATCCAGACGCTGCGAGCGCTGCTCAAGAGCTGACCTCGAGGCCCAGCCACGTCGCCACGTCCGCGATCTCATGGTCGACGGCTCGCCGGGTCTTCGCCGAGAAGACCTCGTCCTCGTGCACGGCGGTCACCGCGAGCACCCCGGCCTTCCGATCGGCTCGCGCGTCCAGTTTGCCCACCAGGCGATCGCCGTGCAGGATCGGCAGCGCGAAGTAGCCCCAGCGGCGCTGGGCGGCCGGCTTGTACATCTCGAGTGTGTAGTCGAAGCCGAACAGCTCGAGCGTGCGGACGCGATTGTGCAACAGCCGGTCGAACGGCGAAAGGAGAGCCGTGCGTCCCGCGAACTCCCCGTCGAGCAGCCGGGGATCGACACGCCACACCCCATCGAGCCCCTCGACGACGGCAGGCTCCCCGGCTTCCCCCACGTCGGCCGGCTCCATCGGCATCGCCGGCGACTTCGCCCGGGCGATGCCGAGGGAGCCCAATCGACGCTCGTTGCGCAGGCGAGCAGCCTCGACCGAGGGAATGGCGGGCAGATCGGGCGGGTAGACACGTTCGGCGAGGTCCCAGATCCGTTCTCGTCGCCTGCGCCCCGCAATGGCGACCTCACCGCGGAGGGCGAGCACCTCGAGCATCCGGGTCACGTTGCGGTTGTTGGTCCAGCCGGACGATGGCCAGGCGACGACGCTCGTGTCGGGGATTTCCCGCGACGTCAGGGGGCCCGTGTCACGGAGGAGCGCCAGCACGTCCCGATGGAAGGGGCCGTTGTCGCGCAGCCACGCGCGCGAGGTCTCGTACGACGGCGCGCCCGCCATGTCGGCGCGGTAGAGCGCGAGATCTTCGATGGGACGGATGAGCGCGTTCAGCTCGAAGAGCGACCGATCGAGCTCGAGTGCTCGGACGAGCTCGTCGGGGTCGTACGTGGAGCCGAGCCTGCTCCAGGCGACCAGGTCGGCGTTCGGGGCGATCGCCGCGGTCGGATCGATCTGCAGCAGGGTGAGGTCGCGCACGAGTGGAACGAGCTGCGTCGGCCTGCGCGCGTCGAGACGTTGCGCTCGGATGGCGACCCGTCGAGCGTCGGCTGCCGAGAGGCGGTGCGGCTCCATGTGTCCACGGTAGGGCCTCGAGCGCCGGCGCGGGAGGCCGACGACCGGCATCGAGAGCACGGCGGACCGCTACCGTCCGGTGACGCCGCTCGGGCTCAGGCGAGTGTTCTCGTTACCCTGAAGTCATGGCACGCCCCGGCGCAGCGCCGAAGATCGATGACGACGAACTCGACAGCCTCGAGCGCGACCTGCTCGGCAGGGCTCACGGTCGCGTGCTCGAGATCGGGGCGGGGTGGGGAGAGAACTTCGGCGCGTTCCCGCTCGACATCGAGTGGATCGGGCTCGAGCCCGACGGGGATCGGCTGGCCGAGCTCTCCCAGCGCGCCCGGGAGTGGGGCCACACGACGCCACCTCTGGCCGCCGTCGCCGGGCACATCCCGCTGCCCGATGCATCGATCGACACCGTCGTCGCCAGCTACGTGTTGTGCACCGTGCCCGATATCGCCGCAGCGCTCGCGGAGGTGGAACGGGTGCTCGTGCCGGGGGGCAGGGTGCTGTTCGTCGATCACGTCATCGCTCCCGCGGGCACGCTGGTGCGCGGGCTCCAGCACGTCGCCACGCCGTTCACCACGCGGCTGTTCCACGGATGCCACTGGGACCGCGACCCCGAACCCGCCCTGTCCGCGAGGTTCGAGGCGGCCGACGTGAGGACGTACTCCGTGCCCGGCACGCCATTCAGGGTGCCGACGCTGCTGTTCGACGGGCGGCCGCGCGCGGGTTCGTCCTTGTTTACAGGATGAGACCGCCGCCGGCCGCTGAATGGCCCCCCGGTGGGCTCTCGTCCTGTAAACGCGAGGAAGGGGCGGCGGTTCGGCTCGGCTGGGGACGTCAGCGCGGGGGCGGGGTTCGACGGGCGATCGCGCGCGGGTTCGTCCTCGTTTACAGGGTGAGACCGGCGCCGCCCGCTGTGTGGCCCCCCGGTGGGCTCTCATCCTGTAAACGCGGGGAACGGGCGGCGGTTCGGCCGGCTGAGAACGTCAGCGCGGGGGCGGGGTCGTACCGGGAACAGCTCCGTGCGCCGGATGACACGGTCGCGCTCAGCGGCGAGGGCCACCCGGTGGGGATCGGCGAGGTATCGCTCGAGCGCGCCTTGGTCGGGGAAGCGGTAGACCTGCACCTCCACCGGATGATCGTCGGTGCGCGCGGCAGGGTCGACCGCGCGGCCAGTAGTTCTCGATGCGGCTGACCCCTGGTCCGTCGTGTCGACCGGCTGGTCCCGGATGACCCGCTCGACGACCGTCGCACCATGATCGGCGAGGAGTTCGAGCACGCGATCCTCATACGCGGTGAGGTCGCGCTCCCGCCCGGGGCGCGCCCACAGCAGGCAGCACAGCGTGATCTCGTCGGTCATGTGGTTCAGCGTAATCAGGTGCCGGCGGCGCGGTCGAGGGTGGGTCGACCCGGAGTCGCAACCGACCCCGAACGGGCGATTGCGGCGGCCGCCGCGCGCTCGATATTCTCGGCGCGATGGACATCGAACACGCCCGTGCGGCGCTCGGGATCGCGGCCAGCGGCGCGCTCTTCGACGAGCAGATCGACGCCGCCTACCAGCGCGAACTCGAGCTGTGGCATCCGCTCAAGTACCCCGAGGATGAGCGCGCTCCGGCCGTGGAATGGGCGCGTCACCTCGGTGAGGCGCGCGCGGAGCTGCACGCTGAGCTGGCGCGGCAACGGCAGCGCGCCGCGATGATCGGATGGGCGCCTCCGGGTGGTCCGCCGCTGTCCGGGCCACCCGCGCCCGCCGCGCTCCGGTCCGGCCCGCCTCCCGCTGCCGCGCCCGCGCCTACCGCCGCCGCGCCCACCTATGAACCTGTTCCTCGCAGACGGATGGCGCCAGGCGCGGTCGTCGCCACCGTGGCCGGCGCCGTGCTCGCGACCGCGCTGCTCGCCGCGCCGGTGGTCGCGGCAGGCGTCTCCCTCGGTCGGCATCTCGCCGACGCCAGCCACAGCATCGATGCCGCGACCAAGGCGATGAGCAAGGCGGACGGCGCCTCCGGGACCCCGCCCGATAGTGGCGCCGCCGACGCCGTCAGTCACTACACCTCGGGCGAGACGGGCTTCACCTTCCCGGCCAACCTCGACTACTACAACGACGGCCGCAACACCGAGCGCTGCTCGAGCGACCTGGTCGACGGATGCTGGTCGGCCGCGGTGTTCCCCGAGCAGGACTGCACTTTGCTCGAGGTCACCTACGCCTTCTCGAACGACGAGACCTCGGTGACTCCCGACGACACCCGCACGACGGATCAGGCGGAAGCCGCCGCGTTCGAACCTGTCATCCTGGTCTGGGGCAGCAACGACTACGACTACTCCTGGATCGGCGACGTGCAGTGCGTCGATCCCAGCGACGGCGACCTGAGCACGACGGCGGAAGGGTCGACCGCACCCGCTTAGGCTGGAATCATGGTCATCGCCTTCGTCCGCCACGGTCAGACCGACTGGAACCTGCAGCGCCGCATGCAGGGAACCAGCGACATCCCACTCAACGAGCTCGGCCGCGAGCAGGCTCGGGATGCGGGCGACGTGCTCTCCGTCGACCACTGGGATGCGGTGGTCAGTTCTCCGCTGGTGCGCGCACGGGAGACCGCAGCGATCATCGCCGAGCGCGTCGGTGCGCCTCTCGGCGCCAGCTACGACGAGCTCGTCGAGCAGCACTTCGGCGAGGCCGAGGGCATGGAGGTCGCCACGGTGCTCGAGCGGTGGCCGGACTGGCAGGCGCCGGGGCGCGAACCCGATGAGTCGGTCGGTCCGCGCGGGCTGCGTGCACTCCAGCAGATCGCCGATGAGCACGGTGACCGCGACGTCATCGTCGTCGCCCACGGCACGCTCATCCGCGCGGTCTTCGCGGAGATCAGCGGCCACGAACGCACCCACTACCCCTACCTCGAGAACGGGTCGTCATCGCGACTGCACCTGCAGGACGACGGATGGGCGCTACTGACCTTCGGCGGGGAGCCGATCGCCCTCGAGGTGGAGACAGCGTGAGTGAACAATCGGCATCGAGCGAGGGAGCAGGAATGAAGCGGATCACCCTGAAGGGCACGGAGATCGAGGCGCCGAACGTGGTGCTCGGCGTCATGCGCATCCAGGACAAGACGGATGACGAGGTGCGCGAACTCGTGAACACGGCGCGCGACGCCGGCATCGACTTCATCGACCACGCCGACGTGTACGGCTCAGACCTGCACGGCTGCGAGACCCGGTTCGCCGAGGCGATGCAGCTCTCGCCGTCGGAGCGGAGCGAGTTCACCCTGCAGACGAAGTGCGGGATCGTTCCGGACGGACCGTACTTCGACTTCAGTCACGACCACATCATCGCGTCCGTCGAGGGCTCGCTGAAGGCGCTCGAGACGGACTACATCGACATCCTGCTGCTGCATCGGCCTGATGCGCTCGTCGAGCCCGAGGAGGTGGCGCGGGCATTCGAGGAGCTCGAGGCAGCCGGCAAGGTGCGAGCCTTCGGCGTCTCGAACCACACGCCGCGCCAGATCGACCTGCTCAGCAGGTACGTGACGCAGCCGATCGTGGCCAACCAGCTGCAGCTCTCCATCACGCACGCGCCGATCATCGCCCAGGGCGTCTCGGCCAACATGGTCGACGAGGCCCAGTCCGTCACCCTCGACGGCGGCGGGATCGTCGACTACTGCCGGCTCAACGACATCACGGTGCAGGCCTGGTCCCCGTTCCAGGCGGCGTTCTTCACCGGCGTCTTCCTCGACAACCCGCAGTACGCGGAGCTCAACGCCGTGATCGACCGGCTCGCGGCTTCCTACGACGTTCCCCCCATCGCGGTGGCGACGGCGTGGATCACCCGGCACCCGGCGAACATGCAGGTCGTGCTGGGCACCACCACGCCGGAACGCGTAACGGCGGCCGCGCTCGGGTCGGACCTCCCGCTGACCCGCGCGGAGTGGTACGAGCTGTTCCGCACCGCCGGGCACATCGTTCCCTGATGGTGCTCGCGGCCCTCACGCACAGCGGATGACGCGCAGCGTCGGGCGCGGATGACCCTCACGCGTCGGCGCCGCATGACCCTCAAGCGTCGGCGCCGCGGAGGAGCCTCACGCGTCGGCGCCGCGGATGACGCTCATGCGTCGGGCGAGGGCGTCCGATGCGCGTGGTAGTACTCGAGCAGCGCGCGCGTCGACGCGTCCTGCTGGGCAACGGCGTCGTCATCCCCCTCGATGGCCGGGGCGATCTGCAGGGCGAGCTGCTTGCCGAGCTCGACGCCCCACTGGTCGAACGAGTTGATGCCCCAGACGGTCCCTTGAGTGAAGGTGATGTGCTCGTAGAGCGCGACGAGTTCTCCCAGCACGCGCGGCGTCAGCGCATCCGCGAAGATCGACGTCGTGGGGCGGTTGCCCGGGAAGGTGCGGGCGGCGACGAGTGCTCCGGTGGTGCCCTCGACCTCCACTTCCTCCGCCGTCTTGCCGAAGGCGAGCGCCTTGGTCTGCGCGAGGAAGTTGGCCAGGAACAGGCCGTGCACGTCGCGGCCGCCATCCGTCAGCGGATACGCGGGATTCACGAAGGCGATGAAGTCGGCCGGGATGAGCCGAGTGCCCTGGTGAATGAGCTGGTAGAAGGCGTGCTGGCCGTTGGTGCCCGGCTCCCCCCAGAAGATCTCGGCGGTGTCGGTCGTCACGGGGGTGCCGTCCCAGCGCACCGACTTGCCGTTGGACTCCATGGTGAGTTGCTGCAGGTAGGCCGGGAAGCGGCTCAGCTGCTGCGCGTACGGCAGCACGGCGTGCGACTGGGCGCCGAGGAAGTTGGAGTACCAGACGTTGAGCAGCCCCATGAGGACGGGAACGTTCTTCTCGAGTGGTGTGGTGGCGACGTGCTCATCGACGGCGTGAAAGCCCGCGAGGAGCTCGCGGAACGCCTCCGGCCCGAGCGCGATGGCGAGTGAGAGCCCGATGGCCGAGTCCACCGAGTAGCGGCCGCCCACCCAGTCCCAGAAGCCGAACGCATTCTGGGGATCGATGCCGAACGCCTCCACCTTGTCGAGCGCCGTCGAGACCGCGACGAAGTGGTGGGCAACGGCATCCGTCTTCGCGTCATCGTCGTCGGCGATGGCCCCGGATGCGACGAGCCCGCTCTGCAGCCAGTCACGGGCGAGGCGGGCGTTGGTGAGGGTCTCGAGGGTGGTGAAGGTCTTGGACGCGACGATGAACAGCGTGGTCTCCGGGTCGAGGTCTGCCGTCGTCTGCGCGATGTCGGTGGGGTCGATGTTGGAGACGAAGCGCGCTGCGATTCCGGCGTCGGCGTAGGGCTCGAGGGCGTCGTAGACCATGACCGGCCCGAGGTCCGAGCCGCCGATGCCGATATTGACCACGTGCTTCACCTGCTTGCCGGTCGCCCCGGCCCACTCGCCCGAGCGCACGCGGTCGGCGAAGGCGGTCATCTTGTCCAGTACGCCTTGCACGTCCTCGTCGACGTGCTGGCCGTCGACGTCGAGGGCCGGCTCGACGCCCGGCGGTCGGCGGAGCGCCGTGTGCAGCACGGCGCGATCCTCGGAGGTGTTGAGGTGCGCACCCGCGAGCATCGCCTGGAACCGCTCCGCGACGCCGGTCTGCTCGGCGAGCTTCACGAGCGCCGCGACGATCTCGCTCGTCACGAGGCTCTTCGACAGGTCGACATGCAGGTCGGCGAGAGTGAGACTCATCCGCTGCACGCGCTCGGGGTCATCGGCGAACCAGCTCCGGAGGTCGGGGTGGAAGTCCGCGTGGAGTGCGGTGAGTTCCGCCCAGGCGGACGTGGTGGTTGCATCGACCGGATCGCTCATGGAATTCAGGCTAGTGCGCGCGGCGCGACCGCGGGCGGGGTTGATCAACCACCCGTAGACGGTGAGCATGCAGCGGTGGCAGGCTCGGGTCATGATCGAGGAGATCTCCACGCGGGTCTGCATCGCCGGCGGGGGCCCGGCGGGCATGATGCTCGGCCTGCTGCTCGGGCGTGCCGGCATCGACGTCGTCGTGTTGGAGAAGCACGCCGACTTCTTCCGGGACTTCCGTGGTGACACGGTGCACCCGTCGACGATGAACCTCATCGACCAGCTCGGCATCCGCGACGCCTTCGAGCGCATCCCGCACGCCCGCCTTCCTCGGCTGGACGCGGTGGTCGACGGCATCCGGCTGCACGCCATCGACTTCCGCAGCCTGCCGAAGCCGAACCGCGATGTCACTTTCATGCCGCAGTGGGACCTGCTCGACCTGCTCGCGGAGGAGGCGCGGCACTCGCCGTCGTTCCGGCTCGTGATGGACGCCGACGTGACCGGCGTGACGTGGACGGGCCAGCACGTGACGGGCGTGATGGCACAGACCCCGGATGGCGAACTGCGGGTTCGCGCCGACCTGACCGTCGCGGCGGACGGGCGCGACTCGACCGTGCGGCAGGCGCTCGACCTCGGCGTAGACCAGTTCGGCGTACCGATCGACCTCACCTGGTTCCGGCTGGATCGACCGGTCGCGCCCGTGCCGGACACGCTGGGCTATCTGCGAGATGGATCCGTGCTCATCACCATTCCCCGACCGGAATACCTTCAGTGCGGGCTGCTCATTCCGAAGGACGGCTTCTCGGACGTGAAGGCAGCCGGGATGGACGCGTTCCGCGATCGCATCCGCCGGGTGGCGCCGCGGCTGGGCTCGGTCGTCGATGGCCTGCGGAGCTGGGACCAGGTGAAGCTGCTCTCCGTGCAGATCGACCGGGTTCAACGCTGGTCGCGCGGAGGGGCGCTGTGCATCGGCGATGCAGCCCACGCCATGTCGCCGGTGTTCGGCGTCGGCATCAACTACGCGGTCCAGGATGCAGTCGCCGCCGCGAACATCCTGGTGCCCGTCCTGCGCGAGTCGGGTGTTGGCCCCGCAGCCATCGACCGTGCCCTCGTGCGGGTCGAACGACGACGCCGCATGCCGACGACGCTCATGCAGCGCGTGCAGATGGTCGTGCACGGTGTCATCGGGCGCGGGCGCGACATGGTCGTGCTGCACAATCCGCCCACGATGGGCGAGCGGTTGGCGATCCGCCTCGTGCTTCCTCTCGTGCGACCGCTCATCGCCCGTCTCGTCGGCTACGGGTTCCGACCGGAGCGCATCGACGCCGATGTGCTCGGGGAATCGGGCTCACGCTGACGCGGTGCGCTCCTCGATGCCCCACGCAGCAGGATCCCCATGCTGTCGCTCGGGCTTCCCGGGCGTCAGGGCTGGCCTATCGCTGAGACGAGGTCGTCGTACAGGTCATCGACGTGCTCGATGCCGACCGAGAGCCGCACGAGGCCCTCGGGGATCGTGGGCGCCTCGGCGGACCACCGGCGGCGGCGCTCGAAGGTCGACTCCACTCCGCCGAGACTCGTGGCGTGCACCCAGACGTCGGTGCGTCCGATGATGGCGTCGGCGGCATCCGCGCCCCCGGTGAAGACGATCGAGATGATCGCGCCGAACCCGGGGTAGCGCACCTCGGCGAGGGCGGGGTGATCGGTGAGCCTGGCGACGAGCTCGCTCGCATTAGCCTGTGCGCGATCGAGGCGTACCGGCAATGTGCGCAGGCCGCGCAGGGCGAGGAAGGAGTCGAGCGGAGAGGGCGTCGCGCCGTGGAGGGTGCGGCGGGCGAGGACGGATGCAGCGCGCTCGGGTTCGGATGCGACGACGGCCCCCATGATCACGTCGCTGTGTCCCGCGATGTATTTGGTCGCCGAGTGGACGACGAGGTCGGCGCCCAGCTCGATCGGCCTCTGCAGCAGGGGAGTGGCGAAAGTGTTGTCGACCACGACGATCGATCCTGCTGCGTGGGCCGCCTCGGAGATCGAACGGATGTCGGCGACCTCGAGCGCCGGGTTCGTCGGCGACTCGATCCACACCATCGAGGAGCCGTGGGCCGCCGACGCCACGGCTGCCGTGTCGGCGATGTCGACGAACTCGACAGACACCATGCCGCGCGCGGCGAGGTCGTCGAGCTGGCCGATCGTGCCGGTGTACGAGTGTCGAGGTGCGACGATGCGACCGCCCGTCGGCACGAGCGAGAGCACCGCGGCGATCGCCGCCATGCCCGAGGCGAACGAGACCGCGGAACCGCCCTCGAGGGCGCCGAGTGCATCCTCGAACGCCGACCACGACGGGTTCGCGAACCGGCCGTACTCGAGCTCGCCGCCCGCGACGTAGGTGGACGCGAGGGTCACGGGCACATTGAGCGGCCGGTCGGACTCATGCGGAGGGCGGCCCGCCACGACGGCCGTGGTGTCGGGGTGAAGCGGCTTGTCGAGCATCCGTTCAGCGTATTGCGAACCCGCCGTGAGCGCGGACGCTTCGGCCCGCTCGCTGGAGCTCGCGTGCCTCGAGTGAGCAAGGACGTGGCGGCCCCACTCACGTTCGCGACCGCTGGCGCAAGCCCGTTGCCTGCATCCGGGTGGGGAGGAGGATGGAGAAATGGCTTCTCGTTGGTCCTGGCGCTCTCGCGATTCCGTGCTCTCGATCGCGTCGACGAACTCGGTGCTCTCCGTCGGGTCCGTCGGTTCGTTCGGTTCCATCGGGTCGGTGGGGTCCTTCCTCTCCATCGGTTCGATCGCGTCGGCACTGACCTCGCTCGGCATGGCCTCGTTCGCCTCGAGCGGATCGGTCATGTCGAGCGCGTCGTCCAACGCCGTCATGTCCTCGCACCGGGGCGTGGACGCGAACGTGCTGCCACTGGCGATCGGCTTGGTCACGACAGCCGCGGTGCTGGTGAGCCTGCGCGGAAGCCGCCTCGGCCGCACCCGATGAGCCCCACAGCCACCGAGCTCGACGTCACCCTGGGCGACGGCCGCTCGCTGCACGCCTACGACACCGACACCGGCACCGGCAGCCGCGCCCGGCTCGCCCTGCTCTGGCAGCACGGGTCGCCTCAGACCGGAGCGCCCCTCGAGCCGCTCGTCGAGGCGGCGGCGGAGCGCGGCATCCGCCTGTTCTCGTACGGGCGCCCGAGCTACGGCGGCTCGAGCTCCAACCCCGGCCGCACCGTCGCGTCAGCGGCGACGGACACGGCGGCGGTGGCCGATGCACTGGGCATCGACACTTTCGCGACCATGGGTGCGTCAGGTGGCGGCCCGCACGCGCTCGCCGCCGTGGCCCTCCTGCCCGATCGGGCGGTGGGCGCCGTGACGCTCGCGGGCATCGCACCGTTCACGCGCGAGTACGACTGGTTCGACGGAATGGCCTCACCCGCCGGCATCCGCTCGGCCTTCGACGGACGCGCCGCCCGCGCGCGATTCGAGGAGACCGCCGAGTTCGACCCGGACCAGTTCCTACCGGTCGACATCGCCGCCCTGCAGGCTCAGTGGGAGTCGCTCGGTGCTGACGTCGGGCGGTCGGAAGCCTACGGGCCGGACGGACTCATCGACGATGACGTGGCGTTCACCTCGGCGTGGGGCTTCGATCCCGGCGACATCACGGCGCCGGTCCTGGTCGTGCAGGGCGACCTCGACAGGGTCGTTCCCCCGCAGCACGGCAGGTGGATGGCGGCACGCATCCCGAGAGCGCAGCTCTGGATTCGGGAGGGCGACGGTCACGTCTCCGTGCTCGACGCCGTACCCGCGGCCATGGACTGGCTGCTTGAGAACACCGATGAAGGGAACTGACATGGCACGCATCGTGATCCTCGGAGGACACGGCAAGGTGGCGCTGCAGCTCGAGCGGCTGCTCGCCGAGCGCGGCGACGAGGTCGATGCCGTCATCCGCAATCCCGCTCACGCGCCCGACGTGCTCGAGACCGGCGCGAACGCCGTCGTGCTCGACATGGAGGGCAGCGATGTCGACACCCTGGCGGAGGTCCTCTCCGGGTACGACGCCGTGGTCTGGTCGGCGGGGGCGGGCGGCGGCAGCGCCGAGCGCACCTACGCCGTCGACCGGGATGCGGCCATCCGATCGATGGATGCCGCCCGCGCTGCCGGGGTAGGGCGTTACGTGATGGTGTCGTACTTCGGGGCATCGACCGAGCACGGCGTGCCCCAGGATGACCCGTTTTTCGCTTATGCCGACGCCAAGGCAGAGGCCGACGAGCACCTGCGGGCCAGCGGGCTCGACGCGACCGTGTTGCAACCGAGTGGACTCCGGGATGGTCCCGGTACCGGCCTCATCGACGTCGAGGCAGAGAAGAGCGGGAACGTCGACCGCGCGGATGTCGCCGCCGTGATAGCCGCGGTCCTGGCGGACGACTCGACGATCGGCCGCACCATCCGCTTCAACGAGGGTCAGGAGCCGATCGCGCAGGCCATCGGATGAGAGCAGCCGGGGCCCGGTGACGCGCCAGAACGGACGCTTCCGCGTCGTCGTCCTGACCGGGGCCGGCATCTCCGCCGAGAGCGGGGTGGCGACCTTCCGCGACGCCGGCGGCCTGTGGGAGGGACATCGGGTCGAGGATGTCGCCACGCCCACGGGCTTCGCGCGCGACCCCGACACCGTGCAGCGCTTCTACGACGATCGCCGCGCAGCCATCGCCGCCGTGCAGCCGAACGCGGCGCACGTGCCTTGGCCCGCCTCGAGGATGCCCTCGGCGACGACCTCCTGCTCGTCACCCAGAACATCGACGACCTGCACGAGCGAGGTGGGTCGCGGACGGTCATCCACATGCACGGGCGCATCGGCATCGCCCTCTGCCGCAGCTGCGGGCGACCGTCCGCAGCGCCCGCCACCCTGCTCGACCGTCCCCCGTGCCCGCACTGCGCGGGACGCACTCTGCGTCCCGACGTCGTCTGGTTCGGCGAGTTGCCCTACGACCTCGACCTCATCGGCCGAGCACTCGCGGAGTGCGACCTGTTCGTCGCCGTCGGGACCTCGGGCGCCGTCTATCCGGCCGCCGGATTCGTCGCCTCGGCCTTGGAGGCCGGAGCCCGGACGCTCGAACTGAACCTCACCGTGAGCGAGGTGTCGTCGGTCTTCGACGAGGTGCGGATGGGGCGCGCGAGCGAGCTGGTGCCCGCCTGGGTCGACGAGCTGCTCGCCGAGCTCAGACGTACAGCCTGATGTCGGAGATGCTCCACCAGTTGCCCGCGGTGCCCGCCGACGAGATGCGCAGGTAGCGGGCGGTCGTCGCCGGGAGGTCGACGTTCGTCAGCTGACCGGTGCCGGCTCCGCTCGCCGCGGCGATCCACGTCACGCCGTCGATCGAGGTCTCGAGCTGCCAGCTGCGCGCGTAGTCGCCCTCGTTTCCGCCGGAGTCGATCGCCACCCGCGTGAAGGTCTTCGCGGAGCCGAGGTCGACCGTGAGGTTCTGCCCGGGCGTCTGTGCCTGGCCGCTCGACCACCGGGTCGAGGCGTCCGCGTCGACGGCGAGTGCCGCATCCGTCGTCGCACTCGTCGCGGTGGCCGTCGCACCGCTGATGTCCACGGGCGTGAGGCCGTCGGATAGCGCAGCGGATGCCGGCCACGTGAAGGTGGCGAGCGATCCGCCGGGCAGCGTGTACTCGAAGGTCTTCGCGCCCTCCGACACGGCGAACGTGCGCGGGTCGTCGTTCTCGTTGTGCACCACGAGCGCGGTCGATCCGTCGGGGTTGCGGAAGGCGACATCCATGATCTGGCCGTTCCAGCCGGTGGTGCCGAAGGAGGTGCTCGCGATGCGCACCGCTCCGGGCTTCACGAACTTGGAGAGGTGGCCGATGGTGAAGTACTCGGCATCCTTGCTCACGGTGCCGTCGGCGTGAGTGGTGACGAGACCCGTGCAGGTGTCGCAGCCGCCCAGGTGCGGGCCGCCGTTCTCGTCGAGCGCGATGTTCCAGTTGGCGGTGCTCTTGGCCCAGTTGCGGGTGACGCCGATGGCGATCGTGCGGGCGTGCCACTTGAGGGTGTCGCTGAACACCTGGGCGGGGGCGTCGGTCGGCCCGTGCGACCCGGAGCACTCGGTGAACCAGATTCCCTTGTCGGGGTACTGGTCGTGCAGCGTAGTCTGGGCACTCGGGTCGCCGTAGTAGCAGTGGAACGCGGTGCCCGCGATCCACTTCGCGGCCGAGGTGGCGAGCAGCTTCGACGGGTAGTCGGTCTCGGGATTCTGACCGGGCGGCGTATTGGCGATGTCGTCGGGATGCGTCGCCCAGTTGTGGTCGTAGCCGAGGATCTTCGTCTTCGGGCTGGCCAGCTTGAGCAGCGGGCCGAGGATGGAGATGACCTGTGCCTCCTGCGCGACCGGCAGGTCGGTGCCCGGGTAGCCCTTCGGGGTGCGGTTCTGCGGCTCGTTCTGCACGGTGATGTAGTCGATCGGCACGCCGGCTGCCCGATAGGCGGCGACGAAGCGGGTGAGGTAGGCGGCGTAGAGCGCCGAGTACAGCACGCCGCTCTTGAGGCGTCCGCCCACGAGCGAGTCGCCGGTCTTCATCCACGCGGGCGGGCTCCACGGGGTCGCCACGATCTTCAGCGCCGGGTTGAGCTTCTTCGCCTGAAGCAGGAGCGGGATGACCTGCTTCTTGTCGTGGTCGATGCTGAAGTGGCGGAGCAGGAAGTCGGTCTTGCCCGGCGCGACATCGTCGAAGGTGTAGTGCTCTGGTGCCGCCGTGAAGTCGGAGGAGCCGATCGGCTGGCGGAGGAAGCTGACGCCGATGCCCTCGGTCGGGTCGAACAGGCTGCGCATGGTCTCGTCCCGCTGCGCGGTCGGCAGGGCGGAGAGCACTGCTGCTGACGAGTCCGTGATGGAGGCGCCGAAGCCGTCCATGGTCTGGTACGTCGTCTCCGGGTCGATCACGATGGTCGGCGCGCTGGATGCGGCGTCGCCGAACGAGACCGGCGCCTGGGGCGTGAGCATGTTCTGCCGGTCGAGGGTGGTCAGCCAGACGCTCGCCTGCGGCGCGGAGACGTCCTGCCCGGATGCGCCCTGCTGAGACGCGATGGTGCCCTGGACCGAGGCGATGGCCGGACTTCCCGTGGCGACGAGGGCGAGGACCGCCGCCACGGACACGACGGACAGGGTGCGGATCTTCATTGCTGCCTCTTCCTCGAGACGGACGACGTGGCGCCTTATGTAACAATTGAAACGAAACTGTAACGACGCGCAGACATCATGTCCCCGAATGGGGAACGCGTCAATAGCGGAGATGGGGAACGGATGGCGGAGAGCTCACCGACACGAGCATCCGTCCGCGATGTCGCCGCGCGGACCGGCCTCTCGATCGCCACGGTCTCCCGTGTGATGAACGGCAGCGAGGGCGTCCGACTGCACACCCGCGAACTGGTGCTCGACGTCCTCGAAGAGCTGGGATCGGCCGCACCCGTCGCCCGCGGCCACGACCGCCCGACGGGCGGACCGGTCTTCGTACGCTGCCCGTACGTGCTGACCGACTACTTCGGCCTGATCGTCTCGGCGATCGCGGAGGAGCTCGCTGCGCGCGGACGGGCCATGCTTCTCGACGCCGGTGAGTCGTCGCAGCTTCGGCATCCGCTCGGCCAGCTGCCGATCCGCGCGCAGGCGGCGGGAGCCATCCTGATCCTTCCGCCCGAAGACGCGAGCGAGCTGGGAGCCCTCCGGCGGCACGGGTTCCCCTTCGTCATCGTGGACCCGCGGACGGCGTCGCCGACGGGGTCGGTGGTGGTCTCGGCCGCTCACCACCAGGGCGCGCGCTCGCTCACCGCGCACCTCACGGCGCTCGGGCATCGACGCATCGCCGTGCTGGCCGGCCCGGACGACTGGCTGGTCAGCCGTGAGCGGGTCTCGGGACACGCCGCGGCGCTCGCCGCGGTCGGGTTGCTGCCGGATGCCGCTCTCCAGCGGTCGATCGGGGCCACGACCGAGGAGGGCCACCGCGCTGCGCTCGAACTGCTCACGGTGTCGGAACGGCCGACCGCGGTGGTGTGCTTCAACGACAAGGTGGCCGTCGGCACCCTCCGGGCCTCTCGGGAGCTGGGGCTGGGCGTGCCCGGCGACGTGTCGATCGTGGGGTTCGACGACAGCGACGTGAGCCGCGCGTCGACCCCCGAGCTCACGACCGTCTGGCAGCCGCTCGCCGAGATGGGTCGCCTGGCGGTGGCTCAGCTCACCCGACTCATCGAGCGCGCCCCCATCGATTCACTGCACGCCGAGCTCGCGACGCGACTGGTTGTTCGCGGTTCCAGCGGGCCCGTGCGCGCCGACTGACGCACCGGGCCCGGGCCGCGACATCATCCGCCGAGCTGCACCCGGAGGATCTTCTCGTCGCTGTTGTTCGCGATGCTGTCCTTGTCGCCCTGGTTCGTCGTCGTCAGCCACAGCGCGCCGCCCGGTGCCGGCTCGACGGTGCGCAGCCGGCCGTAGGTGCCCACGAAGTACTGCTGCACGTTGGTCAGCGAGGTTCCGCTGATGACCTCGCGGTACAGCCGAGTGCCGCGCTCGCAGGCGACGTAGAGCACGTCCTTGACGATGGCGATGCCCGAGCAGGAACCCTCCGAGGTCGGGTAGGTGTTCTTGGGCGCGATGAAGCCGGCCGTGCCGCAGGTGCCCGTCGTGCCTTCGCAGGCCGGCCAGCCGTAGTTTCCGCCCTTCTGGATGAGGTTGGTCTCGTCCATCACCGAGTTGCCGAACTCCTGCTCCCAGAGCCGCCCCTGCGAGTCGAAGGCCAGGCCCTGCGGGTTGCGGTGGCCGTAGCTCCAGACCGCGTTGCCGAACGGGTTGTCGGACGGGATGGTGCCGTCGGGGTTGATGCGCAGCACCTTGCCGTTCAGGCTCGAGAGGTTCTGCGCGTTGTCACCGTTCTGCGCGTCGCCGGTTGAGGCGTACAGCTTGCCGTCCGGACCGAACCGCAGGCGTCCGCCGTTGTGGAACTTATTGCGCAGGATGCCCGAGAGCAGCACCTGTTCGGTGCTGAGGTCGAGGGAGTTGCCGACCAGCTTGATGCGCACGATGCGGTTGTCGGTCGGCGACGTGTGCATGATGTAGAGCCACTGGTCGCTCGTGAAGTTCGCCGAGATGGCGAGGCCGAGCAGCCCTCCCTCCCCGTCGGTGCTCTGCACGTTCGGCACCGTGCCGACGGTGGTCTTCGCGCCCGTCGCGGGGTCGAGTCGCACGATGGTCTGCGCGTCACGGCGGGTGTAGAGCACAGAGCCGTCGGGCAGCGTGGTCAGTCCCCACGGGATGTCCGTGTCGGTGGTCACCGTGGTGACGTCGCACACCGCGTTGCTGCACGCGGTGCCGGTCGTGGCCGAGGCGGTCGCGCTCGACGAGGAGACATTGCCGGCTGCGTCGCGGGCGACCACGCGGTAGCGGTAGGTCGTGGTGGCGGCCAGCCCGCTGTCGATGTAGGTCGTCGGCGGCGGGGTCGATCCGGTCGTGGTGACCGAGCTCACCTTCACGTCGTCGCGGTAGATGTCATACGCCTTGACGGCCACGTTGTCGGTCGACGCGGTCCAGCCGAGGGTGACGGTGGTTCCGGATGCGGATGCCGTCAGCCCGGTCGGAGTGCTCGGGGCCGTGGTGTCCACCTGGCACGGCGGCACGTCGATGGGCACCGTCGTGCTGGCCTGCGACACGTTGCCTGCCGCGTCGCGCGCATTGACGTACAGGCCCCACTTGGCGCTCGGCACGACGGTGAGGTTCGCCGACAACGTGCTGCCGCTCACGGAGGTCATCAGCTGGCCGTCGTGGTAGACGTCGTAGAACGCGACGCCCACGTCATCCGTCGCCGCGTTCCACGCGAACGTGACCGAGTTGCAGGTGAGGTTGCTCACCCGCGGGTTGCCCGGGACGCTCGGCGGGGTGGTGTCTGCAGCACCGATGGCGGTGCGCCACTTCTGGTTCGACCCGCCGTTGCAGGTCCACATCGCGATCGCGGACCCGTTGGCGGTCAGGGCCTTCATCACGTCGAGGCAGAGGCCCGATTGCACGCCCTTGATGGTCTGGTCGCTGCCGAGGGTCCACTTCTGGTTGGTGCCGCCGTTGCAGGTGTAGATCTGCACCGTCGCGCCCGCAGTGGTCGAGCGGCCGGCGACGTCGAGGCACCGCGTGCCGCCGTAGATGCGCAACTCGCCCGCCGCCGTGTACGTCCACTGCTGGTTGACGCGCGTGTCGCAGTCGTAGAGGTTGATGCCCGTGCCGACCGCTGTGCTGGCGCCGATCACGTCGATGCACCGGCCTGAGCCGACGCCCTGGATGGTGGCGTTGGTGGTCGCAGCCAGCGCGGGCGTTGCGGTCGTCGGCCCAGCGATCACCCCCGCGACGAGCACCGCGGCGACGGCCACGGCGAGACGGATGCTGATGCTGCGGATGCGGATCGTCTTCGACACCGTGACTCCCTGGTCGGGGCGGCAGCGTCGTCGTAGGGTGACGGCGCGCTCCCGCTCATCCGACCACCATTCGGGGTACAGCACAACCCCTCCGGGGGTCAGCGTTGTCAGCGCCCCGCGTCGAGCGGTCGCAGCTCGGACGGAGCCGGCCACGAAAGCGTGTATTCGTAGGCTGGTGCGCTCATGTCTCCGTAGTCGTCCTTCTTGAGCCGGATGAGACGGGTGTTCACCTCGACGATGCGCACCCGGATCGGCTCGCCGTCGGCGCGCTCCAGCAGGAACGGCTCGGCGAGGTAGCCGAGGCCGCGCTGCTCGAGCAGCTCCTCGGCCGTGAGCCAGTCGAGGGACGCGCCGACCTCGCGGCCCAGCAGGTCGACCACCGCGAACCCGTCGCCATCCGGCGTCATCCAACCGAGGAGCTCGCCATCCGCCCGCCGGTGCTCGATCCAGTCGCTTCGGTCCACGTCGCGAGCTCAGTCGAGCGGGTCGATGAGCGTCGGGTCGTGCGGGTCGATGCCGCGCGAGTTGTTGACGCGACGGTCGACCTGGTACGTGGTGATAGTCGACGCCACGCGCTCCGACTCGGTCGTGAGCAGGTCGATCATGGCGTCCTTGCCGGCGTCGTCGAGCTTCTCGGGGCTCAGGTACTCGTCCCACGTGGCTCGCTCGAGGAACACCGGCATGCGGTCGTGAACCTCACCGGAGGCGTCCCGCGCCGGGCGCGTGATGATGGCGGTCGACACCTGCCACTCACCATCCTCGAGCTTGCGGGCCGTGTAGATGCCCGCCGCGGCGAGGAGTCCGGATTGGCCGTGCAGGTAGTGGGCGTCCTTGTGGCCGGCCTCTCCCGTCCACTCGAAGTAGCCGTCCATCGGCACGAGGCAGCGCGAGGACGCGAACGCGCCCTTCCAGAGCCCGCTCGTTGTCACCGTCTCGATGCGGGCATTGAACTGCGGTCGCTTGCTCTCGCGCAGGAACGCCGGATGGAAGTCCCACACTGCGGCATCCACCGAGCGGCTGAGCTCGCCCGACTCGCGGGAGTGGCGTTCGCGCACGATCGGCACCACCTCGGTGGGCGCTATCGAGTACTGCGCCTCCCAGTCGTCGTAGCTGCCGCCGTCGGCGATGAAGTCGCGGATGAGCTCATCCTGCGACGCGCTGTTCGTGAACCGACCACACATGTGCCATAACGTACCCGGCGCCGCAGACAGGCGGTAGTCCGGGTCGACTCATCGGGGTACACGTCGGCCGCGGATGATGCCCCAGCCTACGAGGGCGGCGGCCGCGACCGTGAGCACGACTCCCGCGATGGTCACGGACTCCTGGAACTCGGCGGCCTGGCGCGCGCTCCAGTCCGCGGTGGCGATGCTCCCGGTGAACAGGGCGGCGAGGATGGTGCCGGTGACGGCGATGCCGACCCCCGACGCGACCTCCGACACGGTATCGACGAGGGCGGCGCCGATCGTGGTGCGCTCCTTGGGCAGGCCGCGCAGCACGTTGGTGCCCGCGACGACGCCGACCACGCGCATGCCGGCGGCGACGAGAACCAGGGCGATGGCCACCCAGACGTAGCCGAAGCTGCCGAGCAGGCCGTATACGGCGAGTCCCACCACGACGGCCGACGCGCTCAGCCACGCGGCGCGGTCGAACCCGACCCGCTGCACGAAGGGATTCACGAACGGCCCGGATGCGACCAGTACGACCACCTGGGGCAGCAGGCCGATGGCTGCGAGTGCGGGCGGCCATCCCCAGGCGAGCTGAAGCTGCAGGGTGACGAGGTAGCCGAGACCGGCGGTGGCGATGCCGGTCGCCGCCTTGAACGCGAGACCGCTCGAGACGAGCGGGAGGGCGAGCAGCGAGAGGTCGAGCAGCGGATGCCGGGCCGTGCGCTCGCGGAGGACGAAGAGGGTCGCGGCGGCGATGGCGCCGGCCGTAACGGTCCACGGCAGCCACGATGACGCCCCGTCGCTGACGAACAGGGTCGGCGCTACCAGGGCCATGACGATGGTCGCGGTTCCCAGCAGGGCGCCGGCGATGTCGACCGGGTCGCGGTGCAGGTCGCTCGCGACATCCCGCTGGACGCCGAGGCGCACGCAGAGGAAGGCGAGCGCCGCGATGGGCACGTTCACCAGTAGGAGCACCTGCCACGGCGCGATCGCCAGTACGAGGCCGCCCGCGGTCGGGCCGATCGCGAGCCCCACGAGGCCGACGGTCGAGATCAGTGTGATCGCCCGCACTCGCAGGCCATCGTCGTCGAAGAGCCGGAAGGCGAGCGCCATCGATCCGGGAGTCGTCATGGCGGCCGCGACGCCCATCGCCACCCGGACGGCGATGAGTTGCTCCGCCGTCGTGACGAAGGCGGTGGCTAGGCTCGCCATCGCCAGGAGGAGGAGACCGACGAGCATGACGCGACGGCGCCCCACCCGATCGGAGAGCGCGCCGAAGGCCAGCATCAGGCCGCCGAAGACGACGGCGTACGCCCCGGTCACCCATTGCAGTGCGACCGTCGAGGCGTGCAACTCACGCCCGATAGTGGGGAGGGCGACGTTGAGGATCGAGTTGTCGAGCATCTCGAACAGGAACACCGCGGACAGGCCGACCAGCGCCACCCACGCCTCGCGAAGGGAGGCGGGGGAGCGAGGCACAATGGCGGTGGACGGAACGCTGGACATGGCACTATCTTAGCTCACTAAGTTTAGTGACACAAGTTAATCAGGAACGGACGGAGAAGCGGATGCCCAGGAACGCCGAGCGGGGCGGACCCCGGACGCGGGCGAAGATCGCGGACGTCGCAGCGCGGCTCTTCCTCGAGCGCGGCTACGACGCCGTCACCGTCGCCGAGATCGCGCGTGAGGCCGGCGTGTCGAGCGTGACGGTGTTCAATCACTTCCCGCGCAAGGAGGACCTGTTCCTGGATCGCGCGGTCGACGCCGACGGATACCTGCGTTCGGCGGTGCGCGACCGGCCGACGGGTGTCGACGTGCTGACGTCTCTGCACGCCACCGCGATCCGCCTGTTCGACGACCGTCATCCGCTCTCCGGCGTGAACGACCGATCGGTCCCGTTCTTCCGGACGGTGGCGGCGTCGCCCGCGCTCATCGCTCGAGCGCGGGGGATCGCCGCCGACCTCCAACGCACACTGGTCGACGAACTGGAGCGCGACGCGATCTTCGCCGGCGACGCGCGCCTGCTCGCCGCGCTGTTCATCGCCGGCTACGGATCCGTTCTGGTGGAAACGGCGAGTCGACTCATCGACGACGAGGATCCGAGCACCGTGACGGATGGCGCGCGCGAGCGATTCGAGCGATTGTTCGACGCGCTCCGCAACGGACTCGGTGATGGCGCGGGCGGGGCGGTCGCGGGCGGCGGCCCCGCATCCGTCAGCCCCGCATCCGTCAGGCTCTAGGGAGCGGAACGGTCAGGGCCGACTGGATGCGCCCGCGCACCATCCCGACCATGTCGATGCGCGGGTCGAGCAACCACTGCACCTGCAGGCCGTCCATGAGGGCGATCAACTCGACGGCGAACCGCGCCGGGTCGACGCCGGCGGCGAGAGTGCCGTCGGCGCGGGCTCGTTCGAAGTCGGCGGTGAGCGCACGCGAGTATCCGGCGTACCGCTCGACGAAGTAGGCGTGGGCGGGGTGGGTGGGGTCGGCCGCCTCGGCGGAGAGGACGGCGTAGAGGTTGATGATGGCGGGGATGGTGGTGTTGTGCTCGATGAGGGCCACGAGGTCGGCCAACGCGGTGACGGCGTCGATGCGCGATCGGTCGAGGTGATCGAGGCGATGGGCGTCCGTCTCCTCGCGGGCGTGGAGCACCTCCTCGAGCAGCGACTCCTTGGTCGGGAAGTGGTGCAGCAAGCCCGTGCGGGAGACGCCGCACGCGTTGGCGACCTGCAGCATCGTCACCGAGCGGTAGCCCTCCCGGGCGAACAGGCCCGTCGCCACCTCGACGATCTCCCTCCGCCGCGCCGCCGTCTTGGCATAGGCCCCACGGGGCCCCTGCGCCGACGGTGGTTGCGGGTGGATCACGGCACCATCATCTCCCGGTCAGCGCCCCTCACGAAATTAGTCAGGCGTGTCGGGTTTTGTGCTACGTTCGACCGCGGCGGGTCTCGCCGGCGATCACTCGCCGTCATCCCGCACCCAGCAGCATCCGCGACGGCGCGTTCCGGGCCGGCGCAAGCATCCACCCGCGAAAGGCGCCCACGATGGCCACCACCCCCCTCACGCCGACCCTCTCGGTGCAGCTCTACACCGTGCGCGACCAGCTCGCGGCCGACCTCGACGGCACGCTCGCGCGCCTCGCCGCGATGGGGCTGACGAACGTCGAGGCATTCGACTTCGTGTCGCGCGCGCCCGAGCTGGCCGAGTCGTTCCGGGCGAACGGACTGGTCGCCCGCACCGGCCACGCGACGATGCTCTCCGACGAGATCCGCGTGGGCGACGACGTCTTCCCGGTCGCCTCGCAGGACGAGGTGTTCGCCGCCGCGAAGACGCTCGGCCTCGAGATCGTGATCGACGCATTCGTGGCGCCGGAGCGGTGGCTCGACGAGGACGCGGTGGCCGACACCGCTGCCCGCCTCAACCGGGCGGCGGAGCGGGCGGCCGATCACGGCCTGCGAGTCGGGTACCACAACCACACGCAGGAGTTCGCCGCGTCGTTCGGCGGTCGGAGCGCCTTCGAGGTGTTCGCCGATCAGCTCGACGAGAGCGTCGCCCTCGAGGTCGACCTGTTCTGGGCGGCCACCGCCAAGCAGGATGTCGTCGGCCTCCTCGGTCGATTGGGCGAACGCGTCCAGGCGCTGCACGTCAAGGACGGCATCATCGGGCCCGATCCGTTCGTCGGCGAGACCGGTCCGCACGACGCGCAGGACCTCGACCAGCGTCCCGCCGGGCAGGGCGAGGTGCCACTGCTCGACTACCTCGCGGCCGCGCCGTCCGCCCGCTTCGCGATCATCGAGTTCGACACCTACCCCGGCGACATCTTCGCCGCCGTCAACGAGAGCGTCGACTTCCTCACCGCTCGGGGCATCCGCTGATGGCGCGCAGCGGACCCGTCGGTGTCGGCTTCATCGGCACGGGGATGATCAGCGACACCTACCTCGAGAACCTGACCAGCTTCCCCGACATCCGTGTCGTCATCCTCGGCGACCTCGACATCGAGCGTGCGGCGGCCCAGGCGGCTCGGCACGGTATCGCCGAATCGGGTAGTGCGGATGACGTGCTCGCCCATCCCGACGTGGAGCTCGTCGTCAACCTGACCATCCCGGCCGTGCACGCCGAGGTCGCCTCACGCGCGCTCGCTGCCGGCAAGCACGTCTGGACCGAGAAGCCCATCAGCGTCGACCGCGCCAGCGGGCAGGCCCTCCTGCAGCAGGCGACGGATGCCGGACTGCTCGTCGGCGTCGCGCCCGACACGGTGCTCGGCCCGGGCGTGCAGACCGCCCGGCGCGCGATCGCCCGCGGCGACATCGGCGTCCCCCTGTCCGCACAGACCGTGATGCAGTACGCCGGTCCGGACACGTTCCACCCGAACCCCGAGTTCCTGTTCGCGATCGGTGCCGGGCCGGTGTTCGACATGGGGCCGTATTACGTCACGACGCTCGTGCACCTGTTCGGGCCCGTGGCATCCGTCGCGGCCGTCGGCTCGCAGGGGTTGGCGACACGCACGGTGAAGGTGGGCGACCGCGCCGGAACCGAGTTCCCGGTGCAGGTGCCGACGCACGTGAGCGCCATCGCGGCGTTCGAGGGCGGGGGAGTGAGCCAGAGCCTGTTCAGCTTCCAGTCGCCGCTCACGCGCCAGGGCGTCGTGGAGATCACGGGCACCGAGGGAACGCTCGTCATCCCCGACCCGAACATGTTCACCGGTGAGGTGAAGATCACGCGGGCGCCAACGCTCGACCAGATGCACGATCCGGCCGCATGGGAGATCGTGCCGACGACGGGCGTGCTGACCGGGCGGGGGCTCGGCGCGCTCGACCTCGCGCGCGCCATCCGCACGGGCGCACGGCCGCTGGCATCCGGTGAGCTCGGCTATCACGTGCTCGACACGCTCGTGTCGATCGACGAGGCGGTCAGCTCGCGCAGCACCGTCGACGTGACGAGCACGGTCGCCCCCGTGCCCCTGGTCGCCGACGACTTCGACCCGTTCGCCGCCACCCTCTAGCCCGCGTTTCATCCGCTGGGCAGTAGATGTCGCCTGGACCTCGCTCGCGCGACATCTGCTGCCCAGTCGATGAGGAGAGGCAGGGCGGGCCGCGCAGGATGCGCAGGAAAGTCAAGCCGAGCGCACGCGCGGTCGACAGACTGGGGGCATGGCAGCGGACGGCACCCTCGAGACGGATGACTTCGCCGAATTCGTGACCGTTCTCGGCGCATCCCTCGACGAACCGGGCGGCATCGACGATCTGGCCCGCGCGATGCACCTCTCCCGCGCTCAACTCGGTCGGGTGGTGCTGGCGGCGTCGGGCGAGACGCCGGCACGGTTCACGCGACGCATCCTGCTCGAGCGAGCCGCCGTCGCGCTGCTGCGATCGGAATCGACCGTCATGCAGGTCGCCGTCGACGCGGGCTACGACTCGCACGAGGGATTCCTGCGAGCGTTCGAGCGCGCGTACGGGGCTGCGCCCTCCCGGTGGCGGGTCGCACCCGGCCCCGTGGCGCTGCCCTCGCCGAACGGCGTGCACTTCCTGCCGCCCTCAGGGCTGCGGATTCCCGGAATGGAAAGGATCGGAACCATGGACGTCCTCATCGGAATGGTCGAGCACCACCTCTGGTTGACGGGCGAACTCGCCCACCGAGCGGGAAGGCTGCCGGAGGCGGCGCTCGACGCGCCGGTGCCGTCGACCGAACTGGTTGACGACGCACCGACCATCCGTTCGCTGCTCTCGCGCATCGTCGGACAGCTGCAGATGTGGAACGACGTGATGGCGTCGCGCGACTACGACTGGTCGCTCGAACAGGACGAGCCGGTCGGCTCGATCAGCGCACGGCTCGACCGCGAGGGCCCGGTCTTCCTCGACGAGATGCGCCGGGTGGTGGCGGAGGGTCGCCTCGACGACACCTTCGTCTTCGTGGAGAAGGACGGCCCGAAGCTGTACACCTACGGCGGACTGATCGCCCACGTCCTCACCTTCGGAGGCCATCGCCGAGTGCAGGTGCTCGGCGCGCTCACGAGCCACGGCGTGACGGATCTCGGCTTCGGCGATCCGCGGGAGTGGATCCCCGAGCACGCCGCGTGATCCGCCGGTAAACGTTTGCATCGGCCATTGACCCCGTTCGAGGGGTACTCCTAGGCTGGCGACTGGCACGAGAAGCCAGCGCTCGACGAGGAGTAGCCATGCGATCGATCACCCCCACGACGGCTCGACCCCAGCAGCCACGCCCCGGCGGAGAGCGGATACGGGGGCTTGCGGCATCCGTGGGCACGGCCGCGCTCATCGCGGCCGCTCTCGTCGCCGGCTCCGGCGCAGCAGCAGCCCCAACGGATGCGCCCGGCGCCCCGGGAGCGCAGGCCACCTGGTCGACGGGCGCCAAGCAGGGCTTCGGCACGGCCACGAGCACGGCGTCGAAGGTCTGGTACACGCTTGCAGACGGAACCATGTCGGAGGTCTACTACCCCCGCGTCGACGTGGCGAACTCCCGCAGCCTCGAACTCATCGTGACCGACGGCAAGACGTTCGCCGACCTGGAGTCGAAGGACACGACCCACGCCGTCAAGCTGCTCGACCCGAAGGTGCTGCTCTACTCGCAGATCAACACCGATAAGGACAAGCGCTACCAACTCATCAAGACCTACGTCACCGATCCCAAGCGCGCGACCGTGATCGAGAATGTCACGCTGCGCTCGCTCGACGGCGGGAAGTACCAGGTCTACGTCCAGTACGACCCGTCGCTCGCCAACAGCGGCATGCACGACTCCGCTCGCACGGTCGGCGGAGCCCTTGTCGCCGAAGACCTCACGGGAGCGGACAAGGTCGGCAGCGCCCTCATCGCCGACCGGCCGTTCGCGGCGACCTCCAACGGGTTCGCGGGCGCGAGCGACGGCTGGAGCGACCTCGCCGGCGACTTCCACCTCGACCACACCTACACGCAGGCGCTCGACGGAAACGTCGTGCAGACCGCGAAGCTGAACATGCTCGGCACGTCGAGGCTCTCCACCTCCACCCTCGCGCTCGGCTTCGGCGCTACCGGCACCGAGGCGCTCGCCACCGCGAAGGCCACCATGTCGAAGGGCCTGCTCGGTGCGGCCGCCACCACGCTCTCCTACATCGCGGGATGGCACTCCTACCTCGGCTCCATCAAGCCGGCGCCCGCGAGCGTGAAGGGGAGCAGCGCGCTGACGACGCAGTACAACGTCGCCGCGATGACCCTCAAGGCGCACGAGGACAAGACCTACCGCGGCGCCAACATCGCCTCCCTCACGGTTCCGTGGGGCCAGGCGCAGAACGCCAACGAGGCGGGCGTCGGCGGGTATCACCTGGTCTGGGCGCGCGATCTCTACCAGGTCTCGTCCGCGCAGATCGCGATCGGCGACACCGCAGCGGCCAACCGCTCGCTCGACTACCTGTTCGACGTGCAGCAGAAGCCCGACGGCTCCTTCCCGCAGAACTCGCTGCTGAACGGCACGCCCTACTGGGGCAGCCTGCAACTCGACGAGGTCGCCTTCCCGATCGTGCTGGCGTGGCAGCTGAAGCGAGCGGATGCCGCCACCTACACCGACCACGTCAAGAAGGCGGCCGACTTCATCGTCTCCCACGGCCCGGCCACCCCGCAGGAGCGTTGGGAGGAGGAGGGCGGCTACTCACCGAGCACGATCGCCGCGGAGATCGCGGGGCTGACGGCGGCATCCGCCCTCGCCAAGGCCAACGGAGACGACGGATCGGCCGCCGTCTACCAGGGCGTTGCCGACCAGTGGCAGCGCTCCGTCGAGTCGTGGACGTACACGACCACCGGACCGATCGGCGACGGCAACTACTACGAGCGCATCGACGACAACGGCAACCCGAATGACGGCCACACGGTCGACATCAACAACGGTGGAGGAGCCTTCGACGAGCGGTCCATCGTCGATGCCGGCTTCCTCGACCTCGTGCGCCTCGGTGTGAAGGCCCCCACTGACGCGGCGGTGGCCTCATCGCTGCCCGAGGTCGACGCCACCATCAAGGTCGACACCCCGAACGGTGCCATGTGGTACCGCTACAACCACGACGGCTACGGCGAGAAGGCCGACGGATCGCCGTACGACGGCACCGGCGTGGGTCGGCTCTGGCCCCTTCTGTCGGGCGAGCGCGGCGAGTACGAGCTGGCGAACGGACGCAGCGCGTCGTCGTACCTGAAGACGATGGCCGCGTCGGCGAACGAGGGCTACCTCATCCCCGAGCAGGTCTGGGATCAAGCCGACCCTGCCTCGAGCGGATTCAGCTTCGGCGAGGGCACCGGCTCCGCCACCCCGCTGGCCTGGTCGATGGCGCAGTTCGTGCGCCTGGCCCAGTCCATCGACGCGGGCAAGCCCGTCGAGACGCCATCCGTCGTCTCCGATCGCTACGCGTCGGGCTCTCTGCCCGCCGGTCCAGCCCTGACACTCACCGCCCCCACGGGTGCAGTGACGAGTGAGGCGACCGTGACCGTCGCCGGCACAACGGATGCCGCAGCGGTCTGGGTGAGCGCGGGGGGAGCGACGGTCGCCGCATCCGTCTCCGGTGGCTCCTTCACCGCCGACGTGCCGCTGGCGCTCGGCGCGAACACGATCACGGTGGTGGCCGTCGGTGCGAACGGCGGCACCACGACCGTGCAGCGCGGCATCACCTCGACCAACTTCGGCACACCGCTCGGCACCATCGCCGACCCGACCGGAGACGACAACGGGCCCGGCGACTACGTCTACCCGACCAACAGCGCCTTCAACGCCGGGGCGTTCGACGTGACCGGTCTCGGCGTCTACGACGATGGCCAGTCGATCAACCTCGTCACGACCATCGCAGGCGACATCCAGAACCCGTGGGGCGGCAACCAGCTCTCGGTGCAGCGCCTCGACATCTACGTCTCGACGGATGCCGCAGGCTCCCCGGTCGCGGCTCAAGCGGGTACGAATGCCGACCTCGCGCATCCGTACGCCTTCGTCATCGGCGGGTCGGGCTTCATCACGCCGACCATCAAGGACGCGTCGGGCGCCGTGCTCGGCAACGCGGGACTGCTCGTTCTGCCCGACACCCACCAGATCGCGCTGAGCGTACCGAAGGCGCTGTTCGGTTCGACCGACCTCGCAGCCGCCGGCTACCAGGTGGCGATGATGTCGCATGCCGACCCCAACGGAGAGGGTGTCGGCGGCATCCGTCCCGTCTACGACCGGGCGTACTGGGATTCCGCGCCGGCCAACGGCCAGTCGTGGATCCAGGAGTACCGCTTCGGCGGGGGCGCGGGCGAGTACACGGATGCCAACGCCGCTCGCGACACCGACTCACGGGACCCGAACACGCTCGACATCCTGGCGCCGGCCGGTCAGTCGCAGAGCACCATCCTCGATTGGAGGGCGTCGTCGCCGGTCGTGCTGCCGTACGTGCCGCTGGGGTGAGGGCGGTGGCGCGCCCTGCCACCTCGCCTCGCCACCCGCCCGCTGTCTTGCCGGTGCCCCGCCGACGTCCCCCGCCGGTCGGCTGCGCCACTTCGTCGGCGGCCGCGCCCGTTGACGTGGCGCGGACGGCGTCGGATAGGCGCAGAGCGGGCCAGGTCAGGCGGAAAGGCGAGCGCCGACGGTGAGCTCGCGGCGGAAGCCCGGCGTCGCCGTCAACCCATTGGACGCGTCGACCGTGAGCACATCGATGTTCCACTGCGAGCAGGCGTCGGAGAGCGTTTCGGCACCGCCGGAAAGGATAGCCGTTGCGAGCACATCGGCCGTCACGATGTCGGCGGCGCGCACCGTCACCTGGCGGTAGGGAGCCTCGGTCCGGCTGCTCGGATCGCTTCGCCGCCAGACGTGTTCGCCCCGTTCGGCAGTGCCGGAGGTCGCGATCGCAGCGCGCCCCGGGTGCAGGGGCACGGCGCCCAGCAGGTGCTCGCGATTCTCGGGGTCCACGATTCCGGCCATCCAGGGTGCATAGGCAGCGGAATCGGCGGGCGTTCGGCCGGAATCGGCTCGGGACCTCCGTCGCCCGAGAGCCACCCCGTCGCCACCGACCGAGAGGAGGGCGTCGTCGAGGCCTGCCCCCACGACGGCCGAACGCGCTGCATGGATCGCGAGCGCCTTCACGACGCCCGACAGGTCCAGGACGCCGTCCGGCCGGTACGGGTCGAAGGCGCCGGCCGTCGAGGTGCGCCAGCCGATGGCCTCCGTGTATGCGGCACGGAGAGGCTCGCTCGAGCGTGAGAGCACGAGCTCGCCGCGGGCGATGCGGCTGATCTCGGAGTCGGCGCGGTAGAGGCTGAACCGGGCGTCGTGATCGGCGAAGACACGCTCGATCTGCTCGAACAGTGCGCGATCCGCTCCGGGGATGACGAGACTGGCCACGGTTCCCATCGTCTCGAACACGTGGATGCCCGAGCTCACGAGAGGCCGGCCTGGTCGAGTGCGGCCTGCAGCGACGTGAGGTAGGCCTCGCTGGTGTACGTCGCGCCCGAGACCATCTGCACCTGCGACGACTGCGCGGCGAGCACCTCGGTGCGGAGGATCGGAGCGGCGCGTGCGCTGATCTGACGTGAGCGGTTCTCATCGTCGGTGAGCGCGAGGGCGACGACATCCGTGATCGAGCCGTTCGCCACGACCACCTGCACCTGCACGTCGCCGAAACGGGTCTGCACGTCCGAGCCTGTGTACGTTCCGCTGGCGGTGGAGCTGTCCGGCGCAGTGACGGCGGGTGAGGGCGTCGCGGTGGCGGATGCCGCAGCGCCCGCAGAGGCGGCGGCCGAGTTGTCGCCCGACCCGGCGTCGCCCGACGCGGATCCTCCCGACGCAGCGTCTCCCGTCGTCGGGGCGGACACATCGGTCGCGGTCGGAATGCTTGTGCGCGCGGACGCTCCGAGCTCCCAACCCACGATCAGCACGACGGTCGCCGACAGGGCGCTCGCGATGGCGGCGCGGCGCCTCACCAGTCGAACCTCTCGATGTGGATCTGCTCCTCGGGCAGGCCGACCGCGCGTGCGTCGCGGATGACCGCGTCGGACCACACGGCCGGTCCGCAGACGAACAGGTCCGACTCGAGCAGGTGCGGGAACACGGAGGTGATGGTCACGCCCCGTTGCAGGTCGGCGCCGCTCATCCAGCTGTCCTGGCCGTGCGGACGTGGCCCGATCATCGAGTAGACCGCTCCGCCGTTCGACCGGGTGAGCTCGACGATCTCCGTCCAGAGGTAGCGAGCGGTGTCGTCAGCGCCTCGCAGCACCACGGTGGTCTCACCCGGTCGCAGGCGCTGATTCTCGAGCAGGGCGCGAGCGGGCGTTACGCCGATGCCGGCTGCCACCATGGCGAGTCTCGAGGCGGTGCGGGCGACATCCGTGAAGATGCCGTACGGCCCTTCGATGGAGACGCGCGTGCCCGGGCGGAGTGCGGCCAGGCGAGCACTGCCGGCGCCGAGGGCTCGGACGGTGATGCGAGCTGTGGTCGCCGTCGGGACCGCTGAGAAGGAGATCGGATGCGCGTGCCACCACGTGCCGGCACTCCAGAAGCGCCAGATGGCGAACTGGCCGCCTCGGGCGCGCAGTCGGTCGAGGGAGCGACCGGTGAAGTGGAGGGAGATCACGCCGGGTGCGACGGTCTCGACGGAACTGACACGCATGCGGTGCCGGAGGGTGAGCGCGATCGGCACCGCGAAGCGGAACCACGCCACCGCGCCGAACGCGAGGACGTACAGCGCGATCCAGTAGACGCGCTCGGCTGACCCCTCCGTGAGCACGCCTCCGACGCTCAACTGGTGCGGCACCGCGACGAGCACGGCGACGTAGGTGAGCAGGTGGATGGCGTGCCACGCCTCGTACGGCAGGCGTCGCCGCACGATGACGATCGAGCTGACGACCACCACGACGAGCAGGCCGAGCCCCAGGTAGGCAATGGCCATGTCGGGAGTGGTGAACAGGACGACCGTCTCGTCGACGAGGGTGTGGCCGTCCTGCAGCGCCCAGCCGACGGAGAGGAACAGCAGGTGGCCGAGGATCAGGTAGAGCGCCGGCTTTCCGAGCCTGCGGTGGAAGCGGATGGCGACGTCCTGGCCGACGGTGCGGTCGATCAACGGGACGCGGGCGGCGAGCACCAGCATGACGAGGATGAGGTCCGTGCCGACGAGTCCCGCCACGATGCCCACCGCGTTCAGTGCAGAGGGACCGTCGACGACCTGCGCGGCTCCGCCCGAGGCGAGGTAGAGGGCGACTGCCAGTGCCACCGACGTGCTGCACGCGACGATCAGCAGGTCGGCCGCACGCATCCGTCGCCGCAGCCGCGAGCGCCGAACCGAGAGCTCGAGAGTCGGGGCGGACTGCGGCGGGCGGCGGCTCAACGCTGAGGATGCCGACGGGAGTGCCACGATGAGACCGCCTTCCGTCCGCGTTGTGCATCCCACTCTGCCGTCCCGGACTGCTCGTCACCTCTGCACGTGCTATGGAGTCTCGATGAGCTCGAGCGCGAGAGGATGGCAGGCATGCGAACGATCGTGCTGCCGGGCATCGGCGGATCCGGCCCCGGCCACTGGCAGAGCCTCTGGGAGGCTGGCGACCCGACTTTCGTCCGATTCGCTCCCGCGTCGTGGGACGAACCCGATCTGGTGGACTGGATGGACGCCCTCGACGCGGCCGTGGATGCAACTGACGAGCCGCCGCTGCTGCTCGCGCACAGCCTCGGGACGCTGCTCGTCGCGCACTGGGCGGCCCGGTCGGATGCGCTGGTTGCCGGCGCGTTCCTCGTCGCCGTGCCCGACGCCGACGGCCCGGCTTTCCCCGACGCCGCGCCGGACTTCGGAGGGGCGCCGCGCGCTCCGCTCCGCTTTCCGAGCGTGCTGGTCGCGAGCAGCTCGGACCCGTACGCGTCGATCGAGTACGACCGCACGCTGGCGGCGGACTGGGGGTCGGAATTCGTGGATGCCGGAGCGGTCGGTCATCTCAACGAGCGGAGTGGAATCGGAGCGTGGCCCGATGGACGGGCGTTGTTCGCCAGCTTCGCCCGCGACACCAGTCCATCCGCGCCTGCGTCGTAGGGAGCGGTTCGTCATCGGGCGATAGTGTTCGCTCATGTCCTGGGGCCGCGTCTACTTCGCCATTCAGGCGATCGCAGGCGCCGCGTGGTGGGCGGCTGTGTTCGTCTTCCCGCCTGTCCGCGGGGCCACCCTCGGGAGCCTCGATCCCGTCGTCATCGCGATCCTGGACATCCCGCTGTTCGTCGTCGGTTCGGCTCTAGCCGCCTCGGGGCTGAAGGCGGCCGCCGTCGCGACCACCGCCTGGACGCTGATCGTCACTGTCGCGCTCGGCGTGTACGCGACGATGACGGGCGAGGCCGGATGGGGCGTCCTGTTGATGTCGGTATCGGCGGGCGGATCGCTCCTCGCGCTGAGCCTGACACTGATCGGCCGCGTGCCGACCGAGTGGATCATCGCCGGCCCGTTCGGCTTTCGGCCTGCCGACATGCGGGCGCGTCCCGCCGCCCATCTGATGCTGACGGCCCTCGAGATCGTGATCTTCTGGGGTCTGTTCCTCGGCGTGATCCCCCTCGTCCTCAGCGGTCTCGAGCTGCGCTGGGGGTTGGGCATCCCGTTCCCGGCCGCTGCGCGTCCCGTCGGCGTCGTCGTGCTCGTGTTCGCGAGCGCCCTCGGGCTGTGGTCGGCCGCGGTCATGTCGCGCATCGGAGGGGGCACGCCCCTCCCCGCCGCGATGCCGAATCGCCTCGTGATCGCCGGCCCGTACCGTGTCGTGCGGAATCCGATGGCGCTCGCCAGCATCGCTCAAGGCGTGGCCGTCGGCCTGCTCCTCTCCTCCTGGCTGGTGGTGCTCTACGCCATCAGCGGGGCACTGCTCTGGAACTACGCGGTACGACCCCACGAGGAGCGCGACCTCGAGGCGCGGTTCGGAGACGAGTTCCGGCGCTACCGCGCGGCGGTCCGCTGTTGGTGGCCTCGGCTGAGGCCCTACGTCCCGGCGCCGGCAAGGGACGACGGACAGTACGCCCTGGGAGGATGAACCCGACCGCTGTCACCCGGCCACGGTGGCGGCGCGATCGGGAACGTAGCGGTAGAGCGCCTTGTCGGGTCGGTCGTAGTCGTCGGCTTCGGGGCGATCCGGAATGCTCACCTCCTCGGGCTCTCTCGGCTCGTACGGGATCTGGGAGAGCAGGTGACTGATCGTGTTGATTCGCGACGCGCGCTTGTCGTCGCTCTCGATCGTCCACCACGGCGCGTGGGCGTTGTCCGTCGCCTCGAACATCGCGTCTTTGGCGCGGGAGTAGTCCTCCCACTTGCTGATCGAGAGCACGTCCGTCTCCGACAGCTTCCAGCGGCGCATCGGGTCGTTCAGGCGGGAGCGGAATCGCTGCTCCTGGACGGCATCCGACACGGAGAACCAGTACTTGACCAGGATGATGCCGTCGTCGACGAGCATCCGTTCCACGGTCGGCACCTGGTCGAGGAAGCGGCGGTACTGCTCGGGCGTGCAGTATCCCATCACCTTCTCCACTCCGGCGCGGTTGTACCAGGACCGATCCATCAGGACGATCTCGCCGTGGGTCGGCATCCGCTCGATGTAGCGCTGGAAGTACCACTGCCCCTTCTCGCGCTCACTGGGCGTCGGCAGTGCGACCACGCGTGCCGCACGGGGATTGAGGTACTGCATGATGCGCTTGATGGCGCCGCCCTTGCCGGCGGCGTCCCGTCCCTCGAAGATCACTACGACGCGGGCGCCCGACTCGATCACCCACTGCTGCATGCTGACCAGTTCGATCTGGAGCCGCTGCAGTTCCTTCTCGTATGCGCCCTTCGGCATCCGAGCGATCTTCTTCGTCTTCTTGTTCTTGGAGCCCGACATTGTCGCAGTATGTCGTATCCCGGCGGACGGGGGAACAGGCGAGTCGGGCCTCGCCTTGCACCCTACGATGAAGGGCATGCCTGCCCCCTCACCCCAGACAGCCGCGGTCATCTACAACCCCATCAACGTCGATATCGACGCACTCCGCGATGCCGTGACGACCGCCGCCGCCGACGCCGGCTGGAACGAGTCGATCTGGTTGGAGACCTCCGAGGATGACCCCGGCCAAGGGGCGACGGAGAAGGCGAAGGAGCACGGCGTCGATCTCGTGATCGCAGCCGGCGGAGATGGCACGGTCCGAGCGGTCGCCGAGGCACTGCGCGGCAGCGACATCCCGCTCGCCCTGCTGCCGTCCGGCACCGGCAACCTGTTGGCCCGCAACCTCAAGTTGACGCTCAACGACGTTCCCGGGTCAGTGATCGCGGCCTTCACCGGCGACGACCGGCCGATCGATCTCGGCGTGATCGACATCGAACGACAGGACGGGTCGCGAGACCGCCACGCCTACGTCGTCATGGCCGGGATGGGCCTCGACGCGAAGATGATCAAGAACACCGACGACGACCTGAAGGCGAAGGCCGGATGGGCCGCCTACGTGGATGCCATCGTCAAGTCCCTGCGCGACCCGAACGAGCTGCACCTGCACTTCCAACTCGATGACCAGAAGCCCAAGCGGGCGACCGCCCACACCCTGATCGTCGGCAACTGCGGGTCGCTGCCCGCCAACGTCCTGCTGCTGCCCGACGCCGTCGTCGATGACGGCGTCCTCGACATCCTGCTCATGCGACCCGGCGGCATCCTCGGCTGGATTCGGGTGTGGGCGAAGATCGCCTGGACGAACGGCGTCATCCGACGCACCAAGACCGGCAGGGAGCTCGCCGGAGAGCAGAAGAGCGACGGCGACCTCGATTACCGGACGGGCACTCGGCTGGTCG
This sequence comes from Orlajensenia flava, assembly GCF_004801905.1. GTDB lineage: Bacteria > Actinomycetota > Actinomycetes > Actinomycetales > Microbacteriaceae > Orlajensenia > Orlajensenia flava. The sequence goes on from NZ_SSSN01000011.1 coordinate 58,670, forward strand.
CGCGCCTGTCACGTCCGGAGGAGATCGAACTCGACGGCGACACCTTCGGTGAGGCGACCGCCTTCAACACCTGGGTCGAGCCGGGCGCGTTGACCGTGCGGGTGCCGCGCAGCTGAGTGCGGATGCACCAGGGCGGGAACGCTCCTACGTCATGTCGCCGGTCTGCACATCGCCGGCGGGGGCGTAGACGAGCGAGATGGTGCCCTGCGAGAACACGCGCGGCTGCTCCGCGAGCGCGAAGGTCTTCGGAACGAGCCCTTCGGTGAGGAATCGCTTTCCCGTGCCGAGCGTCACGGGGTAGAGCCACAGGTGGATGCGGTCGACGAGCCCCGCGTCCAGAAGCGCTGCGGAGAGAGCGCCGCTGCCGATGAGATGCACCTCGTCGTATCGGTCGCGCACCGCCGCCACGTCGGCGACATCCGCGAGTATCGTCGTGCCGTCCCAATCGGCGGACTGCAGGGTGCGGGAGACGACGAACTTGGGCGCACTGTTCAGCTTCGCCGAGATGGGGTCTTCCGTCGACTGGTTGGGCCAGTACCCCGCGAAGATGTCGTAGGTCCTCCGGCCCAGCAGCAATGCGTCCATGCTCTCGATCTCGGCCAGGATCGCCTCGCCCTCGTCTCCTGTGAGCGGCGCCTGCCAGCCGCCGAACGGGAAGTCGCCCTCGCGATCCTCGTCCGGACCGCCGGGGGCCTGATAGACCCCGTCGAGCGTGATGAACAAGTTGACGACGACGTTTCCCATGAGAGCTCCTTCGACGGATGGCGGGCATCCCGCGGGTATCGTGACACACATCGCGCCGACGGAGAAGGGTGGGCGCAGAACCGGAGGAAGCCGTGCCACGTCCGACCCGGCCCAGTCCGCGCGAGCTGACACCGAGCTGGCCGGACGAGTCGGCGACGGATGCCGCCGGCGAGGTGGCCCGCCGGCTGGCCGCGAATCTGCGCTCCGTGATCGGGGAACGGAGCATCCGATCGGTGGCCGCGCACGCGGGAGTGAACCACGCGACGCTGCTGGCGATCCTCGCCGGTCGCGTCTGGCCGGACGCCTACACGATCGCGACGCTCGAGAGCGCGCTCGGTGCCGACCTGTGGCCGGGACGGGTCGAGTGAGTGTTCCGCTCCCTGACCCGTTTCAGTCGGCGGAGTCGTCGTCCGATGTGCGCAGACCGGCGAGCAGCAGCCGCACCATCCGCTGAGCGGGGGCGGAGCGTTCGGTCGCGTCAGGGCCGGAGCCATGGCAGAGGTTCGCGACCGCTCCGAGGAATTCCGCCGCATCGACGTCCTGGGTGACCTCTCCAAATGCCCGCGCCGCGGCGAGCAGGCGCTCGAGCGTGGGCGCGAGCCGCGTCGCGAAGTACTCCGCCAGCGGTTCGTACGCGGCGTCGCCGGAGTGCAGCGCCGCGGCCAGACCGCGCTTGGCCGCGACGAATTCGGTGTAGCGCATGATCCACCGATCGAGCGCCTCGCCGGGCGGGTACGCCGCCTCGATCCCGGTCGCCGCATCCACGCAGGCGTCCATCTCGCGCCGGAACACCGCCGAGATCAGATCGGAGCGCAGCGGGAAGTGCCGGTACAGCGTGCCGACACCCACGCCCGCCCGTTCGGCGATGGTGCGCACGGGCGCATCGACGCCCGATTCGGCGAACACCGCCTTGGCTGCCTCCAGCAAGGCGTCGACGTTGAGCCGGGCGTCGGCTCGCATCCGACGCGGCTCCGCGGCCACCGAGCCGGTGGTGTCCGTGGCTGACATGCGAATTCTCCCTTGCGAAACGGAACAATGTTCCGTTAGAGTCCATCCTAACAGGAACAGTGTTCCGGCAAGCATCGCACACCGATGCGACCGGGCGCACGTGGACGATCCAGGAGCAGACGCCATGCAGTACCGCACACTCGGCCGAACCGGCATCAAGGTCACTCCCTACGCACTGGGCGCGATGATGCTCGGGGCCATGGGCAATCCCGACCGGAAGGACGGCATCGCCATCATCCATCGGGCCCTCGACGCCGGCATCAACTTCGTCGACACGGCCGACCGCTACGGAGACTCCGAGGAGGTCGTGGGCGAGGCCATCAAGGGCCGTCGCGACGAGGTGGTGCTGGCCACGAAGTTCTGGGGCCCGGTCGACGACGACGTGAATCACCGTGGTGCCTCCCGCCGCTGGATCATGGAGGCGGTCGAGCGCTCGCTCCGCCGCCTGCAGACGGACCACATCGACCTGTACCAGCTGCACCGGCCCGACCCCGACACGGACATCGACGAGACGCTCTCCGCCCTCACCGACCTCGTCCGTCAGGGCAAGGTGCGTGCGATCGGTTCGTCATCGATGCGCGGGTCCGAGATCGTCGAGGCTCAGTGGATGTCGGAGCGACGCGGGTTCGAGCGTTTCCGCACCGAGCAGCCGAACTACTCGATCCTCGACCGCGAGATCGAGCGCGAGATCCTTCCGGTGGCCGAGCGCTACGGGATGGGGACCCTCGTCTACAGTCCGCTCGCCGGAGGCACGCTGACCGGCCGCTACCGGGCAGGTCAGGAGAACGACAACTTCCGTTCGGCGAGAACGGGCATGCACCACTTCCGCGACGAGCGCCGGCTGGCCGCCGTCGAGCAGCTCATCGCACTCTCGGACGAGGTCGGCATTCCGCTCACCCACCTGGCGATGGCGTTCGTGATCGCGCATCCGGGCGTCACCTCGGCGATCGCCGGGCCGCGCACGATGGAGCAGCTGGAGGACACCTTGGCCGGCGTCGACGTCGCACTCTCCGACGAGGTGCTCGACCGCATCGACGAGATCGTCCCGCCTGGCGAGAGCATCGGCGCCATGGACATGGTCTATCGGGGTGCCGAGGTCGGCGATCCCGGCAAGCGCCGACGGCCGGGCGCCGAGCGCTCGGCCGCCTGACCGAGCGGCGGGCTGGTCCCGCCAGCCTGCTGTGCCGGCCGCCCCAGCCCGCTGTGCGCCGGTCGCGCCTGCCCGCTGTGCGCCGCGGTGTTACCCCGCGACCGACGCTCCGACCCGGTACCGCGCGCCGCGGTGCTCGTCGGGCAGGCGGTCGCCCCGGCCGTGCAGTTTCTGCCGCAGCGTTCCCTCGACGTACTCCGTGGGGTAGGCGCCCCGCGCGCGCAGGACCGGGATGACGTGCTCCACGACGTCCTCGAACGTGCCGGGAGTGATGGCGTACGCGAGATTGAAGCCGTCGACATCCGTGTAGTCCACCCATTCCTGGAGGGTGTCTGCGATCTCCTCGCCGGAGCCGACGATGGTGGGGCCGAGGCCGCCGATGGCGCCGCCACGGGCGATGTCGCGCACCGTGAAGACCTCGCCGTTCTTCGCGGACTCCTCGTAGTTGGCGATCACCGAGCGGATGGCGTTCGACTTGACATTGCCGACCGGCTCGTCGAGGTCGTACTGCGAGAGGTCGATGCCCATCCAGCCCGACATGAAGACCAGCGCACCCTCTTCGCTCGCGTACGAGAGGTAGTCCTGGTACTTCGCCTGGGCCATCTCGGGGGTCTCATCCGTCACGATCGTCAGCAGCGTGTAGATGCGGGCGGCGTACCGGTCGCGGCCGGCAGCCTCGAGGGCGTCGCGGATGCGCGAGACCGTGGACTTGAGCACCTCCTTCGTGGGCGCCGCCACGAAGATCGCCTCGGCGTTCTCGGCCGCGAACCCGATGCCCCGCGGAGAGGCCCCGGCCTGGTAGATGACGGGGGAGCGCTGCGGGCTGGGCTCCGAGATGTGGATGCCGGGCACCGTGAAGTGCTTGCCCTTGTGACCGATCTCGTGCACCTTCGACGGATCGGTGAACACGCCGGTCTCGCGGTCGCGCACCACGGCGTCGTCCTCCCACGACCCCTCCCACAGCTTGTAGAGCACCTCGAGGTACTCGTCGGCGTGGTCGTAGCGGTCGTCGTGCTCGAGCTGGTCGTCATGGCCCATGTTGCGGGCGGCGCTCGGCAGGTAGCCGGTCACGACGTTCCAGCCGACGCGCCCGTTGGTGAGGTGGTCGAGCGTCGACATGCGGCGGGCGAACGGATACGGGTGCTCGTACGCGGTGCCGGCGGTCACCCCGAAGCCGAGGTGCTCGGTGGCGGCGGCCATGGCCGAGACGAGCAGCAACGGGTCGGCTACGGGAACCTGGGCTCCGTTGCGGATCGCCGCCTCGTTGCTGCCCGCGTAGACGTCGTACGTGCCGAGCACATCCGCGATGAAGATGCCATCGAAGGTGCCGCGCTCGAGCAGCTTTGCGAGCTCGGTCCAGTAGCCGATCTCCTTGTACCGGTAGGACTGGTCCTGCGGATGCCGCCACATGCCCGACGACTGGTGCGCGACGCAGTTCATGTCGAACGCGTTGAAACGGATCTCGCGGGGCTGCGCTTGCTCGGATGTCATGCCCGCCATCATCCCGATCGCTGCGAACGGATGCGAACGCCCGCGCAACACGGCGTCACGCGCGTGCCCGCACCACGCGAATGCCGACGGCATCGGGCGTCTGGCGCACTCTGTGTGCATCGGCGCACCGTGCACCGTGCGCCCGTGCACGGAAAGTGCGCCAGATCGGGGTTCGGCGGTGAAAGGAGTGAACGAGGGCGGAGGCTCAGCGACCGATCGTGAGCGCGATGCCGCGATGGTCGGAGCCATTGGCGTCCAGCACGCGCAGCGACGCATCGGAGATGCCCCGCACGAGGGCGTGGTCGAGTGTCACGAACGGCGCTGCTGACGGCCAGGTGAACGCGAATCCGAAACCGGAGGTCTGCACGGCGCGCGCCTGAGCCATCACCGGGGCGAGCACGTGGTCGTCGGTGGCCGCATTGAAGTCGCCGATCACCACGAGGCGCTTCGCCTTCGTCTCGGCGAGGTCGGTGGCGAGGTTGCCCAGCATCCGGTCGCGATCCTCGTGTTCGCCGGGACGGAACGAGGCGATGTGCACCGCGACGATCGTCGTCGGGCCGTTCGGGGTGTCGACATCGACAGTCAGGGCGCGATTCCAGCCGAGACCGAGATCGAGGCGTTGGCCGCCCGAGAGTGCCGTGCGGCTCCAGACGCCGACCGTCCCGACGATGTAGGAATGCGGGTAGCGGTCGTCGAGGGTCGCGGCGATGGAGTCGCGGATGTCGCCGCTCAACTCCTGCAGCACGATCACGTCGGGATTCCGCTCGGACAGCGATGTCACGAGTGCGTCAGCGTCCACGTTGCCGGCCTCGACGTTCTCACTGACGATCGTGAAGTCCGTCGACGTGCTCGCGGATGCGGGCAGTGCGGCCGGAAGGACCGTGATGCCCCACACCAGTGCCGCGGCGAGCACGCCGATCCACGCCCCGCGCGTGCGCGAATAGGCCGCGCCGATGAGGAGGGCGACGAGAGCGATGGCCAACCACGGGAACACGGACTCGAGCATCGAGAGCGCGCCGCCGAAACCGGGCGCGACGTCGTGGAACGCGAACAGCACGGCCAGCCCCAGACCGGCGAGGAGGATCACGAGGCCGGCGGAGCGGCGCCGGCGGCGCGATGTCATGCCTCGATCATGCCAGTCCGACTGGGCGCAAGGTGTACGCGCGCTGAGTGTCAGCAGATGATTGCTCAGCCGATGGACACTCTCGCGAACCGCGCGAGCGCGTCAGGCAGTCAGGACGCGTGCGCCTTCGTGGGCCGTGCGGGCTTGGTCTCGAAGGTGCTCTTGGCATCCTCCAGCGCCATGCCCTTGGTCTCGGGGATCTTCCACATGACGAAGAAGAACGAGAGCACGGCGAACGCGGCGTACATGCCATACGTGAAGGTGAGCGAGAAGTCCGCCAGCGCCGGGAAGCTCACGGTGATGAGGAAGTTGGCGATCCACTGAGCGGATGCCGCGAGTCCCAGCGCCTTCGCGCGGATCTTGGTCGGGAAGATCTCGCCGAGGAGCACCCAGACCAGCGGACCCCACGACGCCCCGAAGCAGACCACGAAGATGTTCGCGGCGACCAGCGCTATCGGTCCCCAGGCGCCGGGCAGAGTGACGACGCCATCCGAATTCTTCACGGAGAAACTGAAGGCGATCGCCATGACGGCCAGCGAGATTGCCATGCCGATCGAGCCCGTCAGCAGGATGGGCCTGCGACCGATGCGGTCGACGAGAACGATGGCGACCACCGTGACGAGAACGTTCGTGACCGAGGTGATCACCGTGATCGTCAGGGAGTCCTTCTCGGTGAAGCCGACCGCCCTCCACAGCGTCGTGGAGTAGTAGAAGATCACGTTGATGCCCACGAACTGCTGGAAAACCGACAGGATGATGCCGATCCAGACGATGGGCTTCAGGCCGAAGCGATCTCCGCGCAGGGTGGACTTCTCGCCGGCCTCGTCCTCCTTGATGGACTTCTCGATGTCGGAGATCTGGGTGTCGATGGCCTCCTCGGGAACGAGCGTCGAGAAGATCTGCCGCGCCTCGTCGCGCCGGCCCGTCGCGATGAGGTAACGGGGTGACTCGGGCAGCGTGAACGAGAGGATGCCGTAGATGATCGCCGGGATGGCGCCGACGATGAACATCCACCGCCAGGCCTCGGCGCCGAACCAGAGTTCCTTCGAGGCCGAGCCCGCGATGCCGGCGAGGAGCGCGTCGGAGAGCAGCGCCACGAAGATGCCGATGGTGATGGCGAGCTGCTGCAGCGAAGCGAGGCTTCCGCGGGACTGCTTGGGTGCGATCTCGGCGATGTAGGCGGGGGCGACGACGGAGGCGATGCCGATGCCGATACCGCCGATGACGCGCCAGAAGCCGAGGTCCCAGACGGAGAAGGCGAGACCCGCTCCGATCGAACTCGCGAGGAACATGATCGCCCCGACCAGCATCACCCGCAGGCGCCCGAAGCGGTCCGCGAGCCGGCCGGCGAGGTAGGCGCCGAGGGCGCAGCCGAGCAGCGCGATCGCGACGACGAAGCCGGTCACGACGGCGTTGAGCGCGAAACCGTGCTGGATGGCGTCGACGGCACCGTTGACCACGGAGGAGTCGAAGCCGAACAGGAAGCCGCCAACGGCGGCGGCGATGGCGAGGCCCACGACCTTCCGCTTCATCGCTCCGGTCGGTTCGGGAACGGCTGTGCCGGTGTCGGTGGCTGAGGGGTTCGCATTCGACACGATGGTCTCCTTCGACGCTACGCGAGCCGGGGCGCCTGTGCTCTCCGGGTCGGTGGGCGGCGGAACTTCTGCCGTCGGTGCGAATCTACTCCCGTGTTCGATGGCGAGGTGGGGTTTGCGCTCCGCCAGTCGAGCGGCTAGTGCCGGAGGGCTATTGCTCGGCTCTCAGGTAGGCGAGCTGAGCGCGCACCGACGCCTCCGCAGCTGGACGGACGGCGGCATCCGTCTCGGCATAGACGATGTCTGTGACGGATGCCGGCGACGCATCCGCCCCGAGGGACTCGAGCGCGGCGCGTAACTCGTCGAGTCGTTCAGCGCGGTGAGCGAGGTAGGCGTCGCAGATGGCGACGAGGTCGGGCAGGGAGGGGCCGTGGCCCGGCAGGACGGTGGCCGGGCCGAGGTCGCGAAGTCGACGCAGGGTGTCGAGGTAGGCGCCGAGAGCCCCGTCGGGATCGGCGATGATGCTCGTTCCGCGGCCGAGGACCGTGTCGCCCGTGAGCACGGATCCGTTCGGACCGTCGTCGGGCAGCAGGAAGCAGGCCGAGTCGGCCGTGTGGCCGGGCGTCAGGAGGACGTGGATCTGCGCGCCTCCCCCCTCGATGATCTCCCCGTCGCGGAGCGGCTCCGCGCCGATGCACCAGTCCGGGTCCACCGCACGGACGGGTGCGCCGGTGAGTTCGGCGAAGGCTCGAACCCCATCGACATGGTCGGCGTGGTGGTGGGTGATGAGGATGAGCGCGACGGCGTCGGCGGCGAGTGCCTCGAGGTGCGCCCCGTCATCCGGCCCGGGGTCGACGACGACGACGCCCATCTCGACGGGGTCGGCTCCGATGAGGTAGCTGTTGGTGCCGTCGAGGGTCATCGGGCCGGCGTTCGGCGCGAGCACCCGCCGGGTGAGGGGGCTGGTGGTCTCGGTCACGTCGCCAGCCTAGGCGGGCGGCGGCGGGAGTGGCCCCGGTCGCGGCGTTATCGTGGCAGCAGGAGGCATCGATGACGAACCAGGCGCCTGCGGCCGATGGACTGGCGGCGACGGTGGTGCTGCTGCGCGCGTCGACGGATGCCGGGGCCCCCGAGGTTCTCATGCTCGAGCGGCCGGACCGTGGGTCGTTCGCAGGGGCGTGGGTCTTTCCGGGCGGCAGCGTCGATCTGGAGGACTACTCCGCTCCGGCGGACGTGTCGGCCGGAGTTCGCGAGACTCGGGACGACGGGGCCCTGCGGCGCGCGGCGGTGCGGGAGACCCTCGAGGAGACGGGACTCGTGCTGGCCGAGGGGGACCTCGTCGCGCTCGCGCGCTGGCATCCGCCGGTTCAGGCCCCCAAGCGACTGCTGACCTCGTTCTTCGCCGCGGAGGCGCCGGCGGGCGACGTGGTGGTGAGCCCGCATGAGGCCGTCGGCTACGAGTGGATCTCGCCGAGCGACGCGCTCGAGCGCCACGCGGCCGGGGAGATGCTGCTCTACCCGCCGACGTGGGTGACGCTGCACACGCTCGTCGGTGCGGGAGGCGTCGACGACACCCTCGACGCGGCGCGGACCCGGGGAGCACAGGAGTTCGCCGCGCGGTTCGGCGTCGGGGGAAAGGTGGTGTTCTGGGACGGCGACGTCGCGTATGCCGATGACGCCGTGCTGGACGACGAGGGCGGCCGCCACCGCCTCGACATGCGCGCCTGCCCCTGGACCTACACCCGCACGTCCGGCTGACCGGCCTCCTGCTCGGTTGGGCTGCTCCGACGGACAGATGTGGGCGCCGCGGCGGACGCTTCTGTCCGAGCGAGCAGCGCGACGCGGTCGCGTGTCCGAACGAGCAGCACGATGCGATGGCAGCAGCGGAGGCGGTACTCGACTAGCGGGGGCGGCGTAGCGTGAGCGGATGGGGTGGTTCGACGCACCGGACTACGAGTTCGCCCGGGAGGTGCTGCAGCGGGGGACCGCCGCGATCTTCCTCGTCGCGTTCCTGTCCAGCCTCGGCCAGTTCCGGGTGCTGGTGGGTGAGCACGGGCTGATTCCACGGGCGGCTCGACCGCTCCGCATCCGTCGCCTGCGAGCCGCTTCCCGACGCCGCGCGCGGCCGACCCTGTTCCGGCACTGGTACTCCGACCGGCTGCTCGTCGCCGTGTGCGTCGCCGGAGTGGTGCTGGCCGCATCCGTCGTCGTCGGAATTCCGCAGGCCGGTCCGCCGTGGGTGCCGTTGCTGGTCTTTCTCGTGCTCTGGTTGCTGTACATGTCGATCGTCAACGCCGGCGGAACCTTCTACGGCTTCGGTTGGGAAATGCTGCTGCTCGAAGCGGGTTTCACGGTGGGCTTCCTCGGCTCGCATCAGGTGCCCCCGCCGACTCCCGTGCTGCTGCTCGTCGCGTGGCTCGTGTTCCGCCTCGAGTTCGGCGCCGGCATGATCAAGATGCGCGGCGGCAGCGAGTGGCGCGACCTCACCGCGCTGTACTACCACCACGAGACGCAGCCGATGCCGAATCCGCTCTCGCGTCAGGCTCACCTGCTGCCGAAGTGGATGCATCGCGGCGAGGTGCTCGGCAACCACGTCGCGCAGCTCGTCGTGCCCTTCTTCCTGTTCGCCCCAGCTCCGGTCGCGGACGTCGCGGCGATGATCGTCATCCTCACCCAGCTCTGGCTGATCATCACGGGCAACTTCGCCTGGCTCAACTGGCTCACGGTGGTGCTCGCGTTCAGCCGCGTCAGCGATCCGATCGCGCACGCTGTGGTGCCGGCTATTCCCGAGCGGTGGACGGATGCCACCACCTCGCCGGTGTGGTGGATCGTCGTGGTGGGAGCGGCATCCGCTCTGCTCGTCGTGCTGAGCTGGTGGCCGCTGCGCAACCTGTTCTCGCGGCGCCAGCTGATGAACGCGAGTTTCAACCGCTGGCAGCTGGCCAACGCCTACGGGGCGTTCGGCACCGTCACCCGTGAGCGCATCGAGGTGGTGATCGAGGCGACGCTCGACGAGGATCCGCGAGAGGCCACCTGGCAGGAGTACGCCTTCAAGGGCAAGCCGGGCGACGTGCGTCGCATCCCGCGGCAGTGGGCTCCCTACCACCTGCGGCTCGACTGGCTGATGTGGTTCCTCCCGCTCGGCAGCGTGCACGAGGACTGGCTGTACGCCCTGCTCGGCAAGCTGCTGGAGGCGGATGCCGCGACGCTGCGGATGCTCCGCCACACCCCGTTCGGAAGCGTGCGGCCGCGATTCGTCCGGGTGCGCACCTATCGCTACCGGTTCTCGACGAGAGCGGAACTGCGGTCGAGCGGGGACCGGTGGGTGCGCGAGTCGGTGAGGGTGGAGATCGGCCCGGCGGCCCTGCGCGACGAGTGACCTGTTGGATCCCTCGGACCGTCGGTAGGGTTGGCGGAGGCGGAGGGAGCGGATATGTCGTTCATCACGAGGGGCTTCTCGGGGAGGTCGCACGATCGCGATCCACGACTGCCACCGGGCCAGACCGAGGTGTCCGATTGGCCGGTGCTCTCCGCCGGTCCGACGCCCCGGGTCGACACGGAGGAGTGGGAGTTCAGCATCCGCACCGAGAACGGTGCCCACACCTGGACGTGGGACCAGTTCATGGCGCTCAAGATCGACGACGTCTCGACGGACATCCACTGCGTCACGCACTGGTCGAAGCTCGGAACGAGCTGGCGCGGCGTCTCGATCGACACCCTGTTCGAGGGCATCGAGACCTCCCACGACTTCGTGATGGCCCACAGCTACGGCGGCTACACGACCAACGTCCCGCTCGACGAGCTGCTGAACGGCCAGGCCTGGATCGCCTTCGAATTCGACGGCGAGCCGCTGGAGGCCGAACACGGCGGGCCTGCCCGTCTCATCGTGCCGCACCTCTACTTCTGGAAGAGCGCCAAATGGGTGCGCGGCCTGGTGACCATGCCGAACGACGACCCGGGGTTCTGGGAGCAGTCGGGCTACCACATCCACGGTGATCCGTGGAAAGAGGAACGCTACTGGTGAGCGGTCCCGCCGACACCGCGTGGCGGGTGGGAAGCGTGTCGCGCATCAGCAAGGAGACGCCGAGTGCCGCGCGTATCGTGCTGGACGTCGACGGCTGGCCCGGCAACGATGCCGGCCAGCACCTCGACATCCGACTGACTGCTCCCGACGGGTACACCGCCACTCGCTCGTACTCGATTGCGTCGGCCGGCCCGGGAATGGTCGTCGACCTCGCGGTCGACAAGCTCCCGGACGGGGAGGTCTCGCCCTTCCTCGTCGACGACGTGATGGCGGGCGACAAGCTCGAGGTGCACGGTCCGCTCGGCGGCTGGTTCGTGTGGAGGCCGGATGCCGCGAGCTCCCCGGTGCAGCTGATCGGCGGGGGGTCGGGCGTCGTCCCGCTCATCGCCATGCTGCGCTCCCATCACGACACTGCCGACGCGACGCCGTTCCGGCTGTTGTACTCGCTGCGCACCCCCGAGGACACCTTCTTCCCGGAGGTGCTGAAGGATGCCGACGTCGACTACGTCTACACGCGACGGGCGCCCGACGGCTGGCCGACGCCGGCCGGCCGCTTGACCAAGGACGTGCTCGCCGCATCCGTTTTCGCAGCCGCCGAGAAGCCGCGCGTGTTCCTGTGCGGATCGACGGGATTCGTCGAGACCGTGGCCGCGTGGCTGGTCGAACTCGGCCACGACCCGCGGATGATCCGCACGGAGAGGTTCGGAGGCACCTGATGAGTCACCTCGACGGAAATGCGCTCGCGGGAGTGCTCAGCGAGGTCTTCACGTTCGACCCGACGCTCGCTCGGGCGCGCTGCGCCAACTGCTACTCGGTCGACGTGCTGGCCCGGGCGATGGTCTACGTCGACGGATCGGCATTCGTCGTTCGTTGCGCGAGTTGCGACGCCGTGCTCGCGACGGTGATGGACGGCGACGGTCGCCGGTGGGTGAGCCTCAAGGGCGTGAGCGCCATCGAGATACCGCGCTGATCGGCACGCCTCGCGGAATCGCGGGAGGAGGACGGATGCGGCGCACCGCCGAACCCCGCGCTCTCATCGCCGTCGGAACGGGGCGCTACGCGGACCCGTGGCATCCGTTCGCCGAGAACGCCGCAGCTCTGGGAGCGATTCTTCGCTCGGACGGGTTCGACGTGCGCATCGACGACGACCTCGACGGGGCGCCCGCCGCGCTCGATGGCGTGGACCTGCTCGTCGTCTGCGCCGGGGACCCTTGGGCGAACGGTGCGACCGGGCACGGAGCGCCATCCGAGTCCCTTTCCGGCCTGCGCGCCACGCTCGATCGCGGCATGGGCGTGCTCGGCGTGCACTCCGCCACCGCGAGTCTGCGCGACTACCCGGACTGGGCGGCGGCGATCGGCGCCGTGTGGCTGCCCGAGATCTCCATGCACCCGCCGCGCGGGGAGGCCCACGTCGAGGCGCTCTCGCATCCGCTCGTCGACGGTATCGACTCGTTCACGCTCGTCGACGAACGCTACTGCTTCCTCCAGCTGGTCGGCGAGAGCGAGGTCGTAGCGGAACATGAGCATGGCGGGCTGCGGCATCCGCTCGTCTGGGTGCGCGAACACAGCGACGTCACCAGTCCGCTGCTGGGCCCGAGCGGTGCCGCTGCTGTGTTCGGACCGCAGAAGGGAGCGGACCCGGCTGTCGCGGAAGGGCTCGAGTCGAACCTCGCGCGCTGGGCTCGGCTGCTGGAGCGGGCGGCTGCGCCCGGTCGGGTGGACGCCGATGCGGCGGGGGCAGGGGCGGCCGGCGGTACCGGATTCGGGATGCTGGCGTGGGGCGCGACGATCGAGGCAGGTTCGCGCGCCGTCGGAGAGGCAGTGGGGGCGCGAGAGGCGTTCGCCTGGGCGTCGCTCGTCATCACCGGCGAGGGTCGGTTCGACGATCAGTCACGCGTCGGGAAGGTTCCGTCCTCCGTGCTCGAGGGGGCCGGGTCGGTTCCGGTCGCCCTCGTGGCTGGCTCGATCGCCGCAGATGTGGATGATTTCGCCCTGACGATCGCCCTCACCGATCTAGCCGGGGGCACCGCCGAGGCGATGACTCATCCCGCACGGTGGCTGCGCGAGGCGGGCGCTCGGCTGGCCCGCGACGCGCGCATCTGACCGGTTCGAGAGCGACATGACGCGAGGTCGCAGCTTTTGCGGGTATGCGCGGCTCTGCACCCGCAATTGTTGCGGGTTCGACGATGTCGTGCACGGCTGACGCTGCCTGCCGCGTCGGCGAGACCGCCGCCACCTTCTCCCCACGCCGCAGTTTTCGCGGGTGCGCGCGGCTCTGCACCCACGAGAACTGCGGAGTCGGCGCGCGTCAGGCCTCCATCGCCCACGCGGACGCCGGCTCGACACGACTCCGCTCCTGTATCGTGCGATCCACAGGAGCGGCCGGATGCGCTCTCTGCTCTCGTGCACCGCCAACTCGACCATCTGGCCGTCGCCCTGCGCAACGCGATCGATGTGCTCAACCCGCAGTTGGTGGTGCTCGGCGGCTTCCTCGCGTCGATCCACTCAGCCGACCCCGACTACCTCGAGAAGCGGGTCGCCCGGCAGACACTCGATGCGCCGTGGCGGAATACGCGCATCACGACGGCGGAGCTCGGCGGCGACCTGCTCATGATCGGCGCCGCAGAACTCGCCTTCGAGCCTCTGCTCGCCGATCCGGGTGCCTTCTCAGCCTGGGAGCAGGCTCGGCGCGCGTGACGCGCTAAGCTGGATGTACGGGTTCGAATCGATTCGATCCCGTCGGCCGATCGCTCGTCGGCCCCTGCTCGGTTCTCCCGTGATGCGACGCGCCTGCATCCGTCGGACCGGGCACCCGTGCGCCCTCCGCGCCGCCCCACTTTCGAAGGACCCCTCGTGACGTACACCGGCTCCATTCCCGCCATCACTCCCGACGCCGCCGTCAGCCACACCCACCCCGGTGACCGACTAACCGCGCGCCAGCGGCTGGTGTACATCGTCGTGCTCGGCGCGCTGACCGCGCTCGGGCCGTTCACGATCGACACCTACCTGCCGGCCTTTCCGGCGCTGCAAAGCGAGTTCGACGTGAGCCCGGCCGTCATCCAGCTCACCCTGACGGGAACCATGGTCGGCTTCGGCCTCGGTCAGCTCATCGTCGGCCCGTGGAGCGACAAGGTCGGACGTCGCCTCCCCCTGATGCTCGCGACGAGCATGCACATCGCCTCGTGTATCGGAGCGGCCCTGTCTCCCGACATCTACTGGCTCGGCGCGTTCCGCGTGCTCATGGGCTTCGGGGCAGCCGCAGGCGGCGTGGTGGCGATGGCCATGGTGCGCGACCTGTTCGGCGGCCGGCCGCTCGTCAAGATGCTCTCGAGGTTGGCGCTCATCAGCGGTCTTGCGCCCGTGCTCGCCCCGGTGATCGGCTCGCAGCTCCTGCGCGTCGTCGACTGGCGCGGCATCTTCTGGGTGCTGGCGGCCTACGGAGCGCTCGTCATCGCCGCCGTCGCCCTCTTCATCGTCGAGACCCTGCCCGCCGTCGACCGCCGGGTGGCCGGCCACAGCACCGTCGGCCAGCGCTACCGAGCGTTGTTCAGCGACCGCGTCTTCGTCGGCGTCGCCCTCATCGGAGGAATGACCTTCACGGGCCTGTTCGCCTACCTCTCCAGCTCCTCGTTCCTGTTCCAGGAGGTGTACGGCTTCACGGCGCAGCAGTTCGGGCTGCTGTTCGCCGTCAACTCCGTCGGCATCATCATCGGCGTGCAGACCAGCTCGCTCCTGATGCGCCGCGGCGTCGGACCTCAGTGGATCATCGCGACGACCACCATTGCGCTGGTCTGCTTGGCGACCACCATCGGTGTGCTCTCCGTCACCGGCGCCGGGCTCTGGGGCACCATCGTGCCGCTCTGGTTCTTCATCACCGCGTGCGGGTTCACTTTCCCCTGCATCCAGGTGCTCGCGCTCGCCAACCACGGCAAGGAGGCCGGCACGGCCGCATCCGTTCTGGGAGCCCTCAACTTCGGTCTCGCGGGCGTTCTCTCGCCCATCGTCGGCGTGCTCGGCGTCGGCAGCGCCCTGCCGATGGCCGGCGTCATGGCGACGACGGCACTCATCTCCATCGTTCTGCTCTGGTTCGTCGTGCGGCCGAGGACCGTGCCCGCCCTGGCACACTGACGAGACGTCGCCGGCGCGCCTCGATCAACGCCCAGGCGCCCAGCAGGACGGCGGCCAGTGCCGCCAGCACCGAGACGCCGACGTCCACCCCGGTCTCACTCAGCCCGCTCGAGCCAGTGCCGGCGGGGGACGGGGCGGCCGGACTCGCCCCACCGCCGGGCACGACTCCACCACCGGGCAGGACTCCGCCACCGGGCGGCGGGGGTGGGGGCGGAGACACGAGGGGAGGCCCGAGCTCGACCCTTGCCGTGGCGTCGTTGTCCGACAACGAGTCGTCGAGCGCGCCCGAGCCGACGTAGCCGGTGTTGCTGAAGGCGGTGACGGTCAGCGCCGACGTGTCGAGCGTGATCACGACACTCGCCGACGCGCCCACCGCGAGCGGGCCGACCGGGCAGTCCACCACGATGTTGCCCTCCTGCTCGGTCGTGGTGCATTTCGCGCCTCCGCCGGTGACCTCGGCCGAGATCAGGCGCGTGCCAACGGGGAGCGTGTCGGTGAACACGGTGTCGGGCGCCGTCGCCGGACCGTTGTTGACGGCCTGCAGCAGGAAGGCCACCGGCTGTCCCGCGCGCGGGTCGTCCGTGACGACCGACTTCGTGATGGCAGTGTCGGCCACCACCTGCACGTCGACCGTGTTGGATGCGGTGTCGTCGGCCGGGTTCGAATCGGGAGTGGCGGATGCCGCGGTCGCGGTGTTCAGGACGGGGCCCGGGGACAGGCCGTCGGGCAGCCGCACCGTGATCGCGACGCCCTGAGCGCGGCCGGCCACCAGCCCGCTCGCGGCGCAGGTGACCACGACGGGCGCGGGCGAGGACGTGCACGTCACGCCGAATGGCTGCAGGCCGACGAGGTCGACGCCGGCGGGGAGCGGATCGACGATGGTCGTGTTCGCGGCGTCGGAGGGGCCGGCGTTCGTCAGGGTGAGAGCGTAGGTCACCTCGGTGCCCGCCGACGGCGTGCTGCTGTCCGACGTCTTGCTCAATCGGAGGTCGGCGTTCCGTACGACGGCCGTGGAGATCGTCGAGGAGTTGTCGCCGGGGTCGGGGTCCGTCGTCTCGGAGGTGACCGAGGCCGTATTGGTCAGCGCGGTGATGGTCGATGCCGCGCTGAGGATGCCGGCGACTCGCACGGTCACGGTCTGGCCGGCCGGGACGGTGCCCAGGGTGCACGAGGGTCCGGTCGCTCCGGGCGTGCAGGACGGATCGGAGTCGCCCGCGCGGAAGGCGATCGCCGGGTCGAGCAGGTCGGCGACCACGACGCCGGCGGCATCCGATGGCCCGCTGTTGGTGACCGCGATGGTGTACCCCGCCGTGCTGCCCGCCACGATCGGGTCGGTGTCCGCCGTCTTCACGATGGAGAGGGCGGCCTGCTGCTCGACCCTCGTGGTGACCTCGGCCGTGTTGTTGGCGAGCTCTGGGTCGTTCGTCGTGCTCTTCACCGACGCGCTGTTCGTGATCGGCTGGCTGCCGTTCGAGGCGACCATGCCGTTGATGGTGATGACGACGGGAGGCGGTTCATCGGTGGACACCAGTCCCCGCACGACGCCGAGGTCGCAGCGCACCTCCCCTGCGGTCACCGTGCAGGTGCCCTGGCTCGGGGAGGCGGAGGTGACCGTGAGGCCCGCGGGGACGCGGTCGGTGACGACCACGTCCGACGCGTCGGAGCCGAAGAAGGTCTGCGGGGTGTTGGTGACGTCGATTCGGTACGAGAACGGAGCTCCGGCGACGAGCGGATCGGTGAGGCTGGTCTTGGCGATCGCGAGGTCGGCTGTCGGCGCGGTGATCGTCTCGGTGATGCTTGCGACGTTGTTGTCGGGGTCCGACTCCGGAGTGGATGTCGAGACCTGGACGGTGTTGGCGTAGGACCCGGGCTGCAGGGAGGACGAGACGATGACACCGATCTGGATGGTCGCGCTCTGTCCCGGTCCTAATGCGGCGGGCAGCGTGCAGGTCAGGTCGCCGCTGGATCCGGAGCAATCGGCGCCGTCGATGTAGGCGACCAGCGCGGAGGCTTCGAACGAGTCGACGATGGAGACCGCCCTCGCGGTGGACGGCCCGGCGTTGCCGACCGTGATGGTGAACAGCTCCTCGCCTCCGGGTGCGGTGGATCCGAGCGTGGCTGCCTTCGTCACCGAGAGGTCGACGAGCGCCGTGGTCTCCGTCACCGCCGTCGCCGAGTTGTCGGCGAGGGTGGGGTCCGGCGTGCTCGACGCGACCGTGGCGGTGTTGGTGAGCAGCGTGCCGATGTCGACGTTGCCTCCGACCCGGACCGTGATGGTGATCTCCGGCGCCGCACCGGGGGCGAGCACGCCGAGGGGGCACGTGACGGTGCCTGCATTCTCGGTGCACAGTGGGCTCGCCGAAACGAACGTGACCCCGCTCGGCAGCGGATCGGTCACCACCACGTCGGACGCGCTGGACGGGCCGAGGTTGGTCGGGTGGATCGTGTACGAGAACTGCGAGCCCGAAGCTGCCGACGCGGGAGCGTCCTTGTCGAGCGAGAGGTCGGCCGATGCTCGAGTGGTCGCCGTCCACGATGCGGTGTTGTTCGTACCGTTGGGGTCATCGGTGGTGCTCGCGACGGTGACGGTCTCAACGGCGGCTGGAGTGCCCGAGTAGCCCGGCGGTACGCGCATGACGACGACGAGCGTGCGCGTCTCGCCGTTCGGCACGTCGCCCAAGGCGCAATCGAGCCCGGTCGCGTCCGCGGGCGAGCACGTTCCGGTGCTGGGTGTCGCCGACGTGAAGGCGAATTGAGGCGGGAGGAGGTCGCGGAGGGTGACGCCCCTCGCAGTCGATGGCCCGTCGTTGCCCACGGTGACGGTGTAGGTGATCGATCGACCGGCGACAGCCGGGTTCGGCGTCGCAGTCTTGGTCACGGCGAGATCGGCGACGGCGGACACCGTTGTGGTGGCGGTGTCCGCGTTGTTCGAGGCGTTGACATCCGTCTGCGAGGCGGTGGCACTGGCTGTGTTCTCGATCGGGCCGGCCGGGACATCGCCGTCGACGGTCGCCTGGATGGTGACGGTGACGGATGCGCCGGGCGACCCGGCGATCCCCGCAGGGAGAGCGTCGATGCTGCACGTGACGGTGGCGCCGCTGGTGCACGAGCCGCGCGTGCTCGCGACCGAGGTCGCGACTATCCCGGCCGGCAGCTTGTCGGAGACGACGACGTCCGTCGCGTCGGACAGACCGGCGTTGGCGACGGTGATGGAGTAGGCGAGAGTGCGGCCGGCGACGACGGTCGCGGGCGCCGCCTTGCTCACGACGAGGTCGACCTGAGCGGCGGCCACGGTGATCGGCGCGACCGCCCGATCGTCGTCCGGCCTCGGATCGGGGGTCGCCGAGCTCACCGTCGCGACGTTGTCGATGGACGATCCCGGCGTGGCGGCAGAGGAGAGCAGTGCCGTCAGGTCGACCGTCATGGACTGGCCGGGCAGCAGCTGGGGCAGCGCGCACGTGGCGTTCGGACTAGGGGGCGCGCAGGTCGCGCCCGGTGTCACCGTCGAGGCGCCGGTGAGCACGAGCGTCGACGGGTCGGACACCGCATCGTTCACCGTCACGTTGGTGGCCGTGGATGGGCCGCGGTTGCTCACCGTGACGGTGTAGGCAGTCGTTCCGCCCGGCACCACCGTCGTCGGATCCGCGGTCTTGGTCACGACGAGGTCGGCCGACTGCATCAGCTGGGCGGTGGCTCCCGCGGTGTTATCGCCCGGGCGCGGATCCGCGGTGTCCGAGCCGACCGTGGCGATATCCGTCACGGAGGGGTCCGTCGAGCTCGGGTCGGTGCTTCCGGAGACGGTGATCGTCGCGGAGGCGCCGTTGGCGAGAGTGCCGATGGCGCAGTTCACCCGGTCCGGGGTGGTACTGATCGCGCAGTCGCCCTGTGTGGAGGTGGCTCCGCTCACCGTCACGCCGGCGGGTGTCGGATCGGCGACGACGACGTTGCTCGCGGCGTTGGGGCCGTTGTTGACCACGGTGATGGTGAACGTCGTCGGGCCCCCGGCGAGCGCCGGGTCGGGTGCCACCGTCTTGGTGATGGCGAGGTCGGCGAGCGCGGTGACGGGCGTCGAGACGGGCCGCACCTGGTAGGTCAGGGCGCTGCCCGTCGTCTGCGCGACGTAGTCGAGCTGCGCCCCGTTCGTCACCGTGGCGCCACCGGCGGCGGCATCGACCGTGGCTTCGAATCGCACGGTCGCCAGCCCGTTGGGCGCGAGCACGCCGCCGCGCGCGCTGGTCGCGCCGGTTCCGACCCGGAAGCGCACGAGTCGGCCGCCCGGGTCGTACTCGGCTTGGTCGTCACCCGCGGCATCCGTCTTCCGACCCGTCCCCGCGCCCGAGAGCACTTGCAGGCTGCCTGGAACATAGGTGATGTTCGGCGGGAGCGGATCGGAGAGCACCGACCGATCGGCCGGATCCTGGCCGACGTTCGTGACGTTCACGGTGTACTGCAGCCGGTCGCCGGGCTGCGCGGGTGAGTTGCCGGTGAGGTCGACGACCGACTTGCTCGACGGCGTGAAATCGGGGGCGAACAGGTTGATCGCGGTCGTCAGGACACCCGGGAAGTAGCGGTCGCCGCTGCTCGTGAAGCGGAAGTCCGCCGAGGTTGCCCCGTTCGGGATGACCCCCGATGCACCGAGCTGCTTCACGTCGAAGCCGAGCATGTTGCGGTCCGCCGGATTGCGCGTGGTGACCGAGACGCCGTTCCGGTCGTTCGAGCCGTTGAAGAAGTTGGTCCCGGGAGAGATCGCCGTGCCGAGCTGCGTCGTGTTCAGGGCGACGCTGTCTCCCGACGCCGAGAAGTCGCCCTCGTAGGCCACCATGCCGATCTGGGTGTCGACCGGGCCGGAGAGCGGCGCCAGGAATCCACTCGCGGTGACCGTCTGCGGTTCGCCCTGGCCGACATCCGCGAAGCCGTCGAACACGGTGAGGTTGCGCAGCGGCAGGTCGGGCGAGCGGTAGACGACGGCGAGCGACCAGCCGGCATAGCGGTCCTCGCCTGTTCCGCCGCGCACGTTCGCGCCCCAGTAGTCCCCACCACCTCCACCGCGCACCAGCGCTGTCACATCGGCGAACTCCTGATAGGCCCGGTCGGAGGATGTCGTCGGCCCGAACGTCACCTGCGATGAAATCGACTGGTAGCCGGCGGCCCCCGGCACCTTGAACGACATCGTCCGCCGGTCACCTGTGGCTGCCGTGCCGCCGGTGCCCGCCGAGAGCCGTGCGCCCCAGTAAAGGCCCGCCCACAACACCGTTCCGCCCGAAGGAACATCGAGCTGAGCGCTGGACGAGTTGAACGTGGTCGGGTCAGCGTCGACGTCGAGGTTCGTCATGACGAACGAGTTGTTGTTGTAACGCGCCGAACCCGCTCGAGCGCCCACGCAGTTCGGGGCATCCGTCGGGCAGGTCTGCAGCTGGTTGCCGATCACCGCTATCGCACCGTTGTCATTGGTCTGGAAACGCACGCCGAACGGCGTGATCGACAGGCCGGTGGCCGACTGGGTCAGCCCCACGAGGACGAGGGCCGTCGCCAGCGCCGCGATGGCCGCGAGGAAGGATCGAACGCGTCTGCTCATGCGCCGTCCCCTCCGGGTGAGGGTCCCCCGACGAGCGGGAGACCCTGGTGGATGCAGCGGGGCGCCGAGGTGCCCGTTCGCCTAACCTAGTTCGCTATTTGTCGAGTGGGAAGAGGGCTGACGCTAGCGTTGACGGATGCACCGTCCCGCATCAATCGAGCCTCCCCGTGCCGTCCTGCGCCGGTGGCCGCTGTATCTCGGCGGCGGCGCGCTGGTTCTCGCCGTTCTTCTCGGGGTTCTCATCGTGGTGCGGCAGCAGTCCGGGCTCATCGGCCTCGACGAGGAATGGGCCGAGGAGATGCTCGACATCCGGGGGCCGGTCGGCACGGCCCTCGCGTTGTTCTTCGACACGGCGGGAGGCCACCTCGTCGGAACGTATGTCGTTCCGGCGGTCATCACCATCCTTCTGTTCGTGTTCAAGCGCCGCTGGGCGGCGTTCTACTTTCTCGTCACGACGCTCGCGAGCGCCCTCGGTGTGCAGATCCTGAAGCACCTGTTCGGCCGAGCCCGACCCGAGGACATGCTCGTCACGTCGGACTTCGGCTCGTTCCCGTCCGGCCACGTGGCCAACGCGGTGACGATGGCCGTCACCCTGTCCGTGATCTTCCCGGTCGTGTGGGTGTGGATCGCCGGCGCGGCCTGGAGCATCATGATGGCGCTCAGCCGCACCTACCTGGGCGCGCACTGGCTCACCGACACGCTCGGCGGCGCGCTCGTCGGAATCGGCGTCGCCCTGCTGCTGTGGCTGCCGTTCGCCGCGTCGCTGACGGCGGAGCGACGGGGGCCGCCGTCGACCGGGACGGGCGCCGAGACGACGGATGCCCACACCACGCAAGCCGAGACCGCCACGACCGAGCCCACGGAGCGCTGATGACGACGGATGCCGGAACCAACTGGGCGGGCAACCTCGCGTTCTCGGCGCGCGAGGTCGCTGCGCCGCGGTCCATCGACGACCTGCGCGGCATCCTCCGCGGCGCAGACCGGGTGCGCGCGCTGGGCACGAGGCACTCCTTCAACGACATCGCCGACACGCCCGGCGTCCTGATCACCACGGCAGCGCTTCCCGCCGAGGTGTCGATCGATTCCGGCGAACGGGTCGCCCGTGTCGCCTCCGGCCTGCGGTACGGCGATGTCGCCCAGCGCCTGGATGCCGCGGGCTGGGCGCTGGCGAACCTCGCGTCGCTCCCGCACATCTCCGTGGCGGGAGGCGTCGCGACGGGAACCCACGGTTCGGGCGATCGCGTCGGGTCGCTCGCCGCATCCGTCCGCGCAATCGAGCTGGTCACCGCGGACGGAGACGAGGTGCGCCTCGCCCGGGGGGACGCGACCTTCGACGGCGCCGTCGTGGCGCTCGGCAGCCTCGGGGTGGTCACAGCGGTCGAGCTGGACATCGAGCCCCGCTACAGCGTCGCGCAGACCGCCTATCCCGACCTCGCCTTCGACGAGGTGCTCGCCGACCTCTCGGCCGTCACCGGTGCGGGCTACAGCGTCAGCATGTTCACGAGCTGGGCGGATGCCGACCGCGTCGACGCCGCCTGGGTGAAGCGGCGCACCGAGCACGACGTGCCGCCCGATACCCTGCTGGGTTCGCCGGCTCGCGTCGACGACGGGCATCCGCTGGCCGAGGCTCCGCCCGATAACGCCACCCAGCAGGGCGGCCGCGTCGGCTTGTGGCTGGATCGGCTGCCGCACTTCAAGCTCGGCTTCACGCCGTCCAATGGGGACGAGCTGCAGACGGAGTACCTCGTTCCCCGAGCTCGGGCGACGGATGCGCTGAACACGATGCGCGACCTCGCGTCGCGCATCCATCCGCTGGTCATGGTGAGCGAGATCCGCACGGTCGCTGCGGATTCCCTGTGGCTCAGCCCGGCATTCGGGCGGGACGTCGTCGCCATCCACTTCACCTGGAAGCCCGACCAGCCCGCGGTCGAGGCTCTGCTCCCCGTGCTCGAGCAGGCACTGGCGCCGATGGACGCCCGTCCGCACTGGGGCAAGCTGTTCGCCGCGGATGTCGACACGATCTCCGGGCTCTACCCGCGCTTCGACGACGCGCGTGCTCTGACCCGGCAGTTCGACCCGCGTCGGGTGTTCGTCAACCGCTACCTGGAGCGCGTGCTGGGACTCTGACCCGTGGCGAAGGGATGCCGCGCGCGGCAGATGCCGACAGCGCGACGCCTAGGCTGGACGCATGGACGCAGAGCGCGAGCGACGCGCCGTGGTCATCACGGTGTCGGATCGCAGCGCCCGCGGACGGCGGGCGGATGTCTCCGGGCCGCGTGCCGTCGAACTGCTGCGGGCGGCCGGATGGATGGCCGATGAGCCGCGGGTGGTGCCCGATGGTGAGGCATCCGTCCGCGAAGCGCTCTCTGCGGCGCTCGCCGACGGTGCCCGGCTGATCGTGACGTCCGGCGGAACCGGCATCGCGCCGCGCGATGAGACCCCGGAAGGCACCCGCCCTCTGCTCGTTCGCGAGCTGCCGGGAATCGCCGAGGAGCTCCGCCGGCGGGGCGCCGAGACCGTTCCGACGGCCGTGCTCTCCCGCGGACTCGCGGGCATCGCCGCGGGATCGGCCGGTGAGGCGCTCGTCGTCAACCTCCCCGGCTCGGTGGATGCCGTCGAGGAGGGCATCGCCGTCATGCTTCCACTCGCGGCCCACGTCATCGACCAGCTCGACGGACGGGACCACTGATGCCGGTCGTCATCGCCGATCTCTCCGATCGCCCCATCGACGTGGCGGAGCACCTCGCGGCGGTCGAGCATCCGTCCGCCGGCGCCGTCGCGAGCTTCATCGGCCGGGTGCGCGACCACGATCCCGGCGCAGACGGCGAGGTCGTCGCCCTCGATTACACCGCCCATCCGGATGCCATCGTCGCTCTCGGCGCCATCGCCGAGCGATTTGACGGCGACGGGGTGCGCATCGCCGTCAGCCACCGCATCGGCCACCTCGAGGTGGGCGGCGTCGCGCTCGTCGCGTGCGTGTCGACAGCTCACCGGGCCGAGGCGTTCGACGTCTGCCGCGCGCTGGTGGAGGCCGTCAAGGCCGAGCTGCCGGTCTGGAAGCGACAGCTCGAACGCGACGGATCGCACAGCTGGGTGGGTATCGCATGAGGGGCGAGCCGCTCGTCGACGCCTTCGGCCGCGTGCACCGCGACCTCCGCATCTCACTGACCGACCGGTGCTCGTTGCGCTGCACGTACTGCATGCCCGCGGAGGGCGTTCCCTGGCTCGCGAAGGACAACATCCTCACGAGCGCCGAGATCGAGCGGGTGGCGCGGGTGGCCGCATCCGTGGGCATCGTCGAGGTCCGCCTCACGGGAGGAGAGCCGCTGCTGCGGCGCGACGTCGTCGACCTGGTCGGGCGCCTCGCCCGCATCGAGGGCGAGCAGGGACCGCTCGAGATCTCCATGACCACCAACGGGCTGCGGATGCCGGAACTGGCCGCGCCCCTCGCCGCAGCGGGCCTCACCCGCGTCAACATCAGCCTCGACACCCTGCGGCCCGACCGCTTCCTCGAACTCACGCGCCGTGACCGCCTCGACGACGTGCTCGCGGGAATCGCGGCCTCGCGCGCTGCGGGGTTCGACCCCATCAAGATCAACGCGGTCGCCATGCGCGGCACCAACGAGGACGAGATCGTCGACCTCGTGCGCTTCGCCGTCGACAACGACGCCCAGATGCGGTTCATCGAGCAGATGCCGCTCGATGCCGGACACGTCTGGTCGCGCGTGCAGATGGTGCGCGGCGAGGAGATCCTCGACCGGCTGCGCGAGGTGTTCGACCTCACCCCGGTGGGTGAGCGCGGCGCTGCCCCGGCCGAGATCTGGGCGATCGACGGCGGACCGGCGACGGTGGGCGTGATCGCATCCGTCACCGCTCCGTTCTGCGGTGCCTGCGATCGCGTGCGTCTCACGGCCGACGGCCAGTTGCGCAACTGCCTGTTCGCGCGCGAGGAGTCCGACCTGCTCGCCTTGCTGCGCGGGGGAGCCGACGACGACGCCATCGAGGCGATGCTGCGGCTGTGCATCACGGGCAAGCGCGCCGGGCACGGCATCGACGACGAGGGCTTCCTGCAGCCCGACCGGCCGATGAGCGCCATCGGCGGCTGACGCTCGGCGGTGCTTCGATCGTTCGCCGCTATTGGTCGTAGGGCGCGGTCCGCCGTTCTGGCGCTGTCGGGCGTCCGGCGCGGTCTGTCGTTCTGCGTTGACCTCCATCGCTGACCTCCATCGACGCCGGCCGTCGTGGATTCTGTCCGTCGTGAGATTCTGTCCGTCGTTCACAGGATGAGAGGCGACCGGCCCGCCGTGGGGGGCCTCGCTCGCCTCTCGTCCTGTAAACGGCGAGGCGGCGGCGGCGTAAACGGCGAGGCGGCGTGAACCGCGAGGCGGCGGGGGGGCGTGAACGGCGAGGCGGCGGCGTGAACCGTGAGGTGGCGGTGGCGCCGAACAACGAGCCGAGTCGGCGCACTCAACCGCCGGCGAACGGCGGGAGCACGTCGAGGGTGTCGGCATCCGTCAGCGGCGTTGTCAGATCGTCGACTCGTTGGCCGCGCAGCACGAGTGAGCAGCGCGCGATGACGCGTTCGAGGGCGGCGCCGTGAGCGGAGGTCACCGCGTCGAGCAGCGCGCCCACGGATGTGGCGTCGACGACCTCCTCGTCGGCTCCGGCGGCCTCGGCGGCAGCGGCGAAGTAGCGCACCGTGGCCATCAGTGCTCCGCCCAGTCGGCGGCCAGGGCGACGGTGGTGCGGATGGCCGCGTCGACGGATGCCGCGTCACCGCCGGTCTTCCCTGCCGCGAGGCCGGCGAGGAAGGCGCTCAGCGGTGCCGCCGGACGGGCGACGCCATGGGCGACGTCGCGTGCGAGGTCGAGCACGAGGGCGGTGCGGATGTCGGCCGGCTCGAGGTGGAGGGCGTCGGCGAGTGCCGCCGACCATTCATCGAGCGCCTCCGGAGGCAGCGGGTCTCGGTCGGCGGTCATGGCGTTCCCTTCGCTCGAGCGCACTCGACGTCGCTCCAGGTGTCGATATCGGCGGCGACGCCGTCGGGGTCGTCCACCCTCTCCAGTGTGAGGGGCGCCAGCAGCCGGCGCACCGAGAGTCCCCGTGTCTCGCCACGCTCGATGTCGCCGCTCGTGTCGGCGACCACGGCGACGGCGGCCCCGAGGGGCGCGCGACGGTAGACGCCGCACAACCACTGCTCGCGTCCATCGGCGTCGATGAGATGGGCGCCGTCGCCGGCACCCGACCAACCCGTCAGCAGCAGACGGACGGCATCCTCGGCCCGAGGCATGTCGGCGGCGAGCACCAGCACGAGGTCGGCTCCTGCGGCATCATCCGTCGCGGGGTCGAGCGCGGCCAGACCCGCTGCGATGGCGGCGACCGGTCCACCGAACGGCGGATCCTCCCGCGCGCGTCGAACGGATGCCGGAAGAGCGCGATCCGGCCCCACCACCACCCGGGTGCGGGCGTCGGCGGCATCCGTAGCCCGCAGCGCGATCGCGAGCAGGCTCGACCCCTCGATCGACAGCTCGGCCTTGTCGAACCCGTCGAGCCGGGTGGCCCGGCCGCCAGCGAGGATCAGCGCGTCGAGCGCCACGTCACGCCCGCAACCAGTCGCCGGACTTCCCGCCCGACTTCGCGACGAGCCGGATGTCGGTGATCGTGACCGCCTTGTCGATGCCCTTGACCATGTCCACGATCGCGAGCGCGGCCACCGAGACAGCCGTGAAGGCCTCCATCTCGACGCCGGTCCGGTCGGCGGTGCGCACCGTGGCGCTCACGTCGATGCCCTCATCGCGCACGGCCAGGTCGACGGATGCCCCGTGCACACCGATCACGTGCGCGAGGGGAATCAACTCGGCGGTCCGCTTGGCGGCTTGGATGCCCGCGATGCGCGCGACGGCGAGCACGTCGCCCTTCGGCGCGGAGCCGCTCCGGAGGGCCGCGATGACCTCGGGGGAGCAGCGCACGAACCCGGTGGCGGTCGCGCTGCGCACGGTCGGAAGCTTGAGGGTGACGTCGACCATGCGCGCCTGACCGGCGTCGTCGAGGTGCGTGAAGGGCTGCTCCATCACACCAGCATGACAGGCAGCACGTCGCCGGGGCGCACCTCGTCGACGTCCGCCGCGACCACCGCGTAGCCGTGCGCGCGGGCGAGGCCACCGGCCAGGTGCGAGCCCGAGCCGCCGCGGGTGGCCGGCGATATGCTCAGCGCGCCATCCGTGTGATCGACCGCGACGGGCATGTACTGGCGACGACCGGGCGGCGTCCGCCAGCCCATGGCCACGATCGCGTTCTGCTCCGGGCGGATGACCCCGGTGCGACCGAGCATGCGCAGCAGCGCCGGCCGCACGAACACCTCGAACGACACGGCCACACTCACGGGGTTGCCGGGCAGGCCGAAGACGGGGGTGCCACCCGCGAGCACCCCGAACGCCTGCGGCTTGCCGGGCTGCATCGCGACGGAGACGGTGTCGACCGTTCCCGCCAGCACTTCCTTCACGACGTCGTACGCTCCGACGCTCACCCCACCCGAGAGCACGACGAGGTCTGCGATGTGCTCGGCGCGACCGAGAGCGGCACGGAGAGCGTCTGCGTCGTCCGGCACGGTCTCGACGCTCGCCACCCGCGCATCCGTCTCGGCCACGAGGCCCGCCAGCAGCACACTGTTCGACTCGGGGATCTGGCCGCGTTCGAGCGGGTGCCCGGGCGCGACGAGTTCGGTTCCAGTGGAGATGATCGCCACGCGCGGCGCTCGACGGACGACGAGCTCCGTGATGCCGGCCGCGGCCGCGGCGGCGAGGTGGCGCGCGGTCAGGCGTTCGCCGGCCGACAGCACGGTGTCCCCGGCAGCGAGATCCGCCGCGGCCCGACGCACATGGGCTCCGGGAAGGGGCGCGTCGAGCACGACGACCTCGGGGGAGTCGCTCCAGCCGCCTCCGACGGTCTGCTCGACCGGAACGATGGTGTCGGCATCCGTGGGCAGCGGCGCCCCGGTCATGATGCGGGCGGCCTCGCCCGGCGCGAGTGGCGGATCCTCCGGGGAGCCGGCGGGGATGTCGGCGACCACCCGGAGCGTCACGGGCGAGCTCGTCGATGCCGTCGCCACATCGACTCCGCGAACCGCGTAGCCGTCCATCCCGGAGTTGTCGAACACGGGGATGTCGTGGCGACCGGCGGCGTCCTCGGCGAGCGTCGCGCCCAGGGCTTCGGCCAGCGGCAGGGTCTGCGACGGGAGGGGAGCGACGGTGTCGAGGACATGCGCCAGGTGCTCCTCGACTGTGATCATGGCAGGCGCGGTCACGACCGTTGTCCCCACGCGGTGATGCCGCCGCGGAGCACGGTCACGTCGGCTCCGGCGGCCGAAAGGACGGCCGCAGCGCGTTCGGCACGCGCTTCGACGAGGCAGTGCACGATGACGGGCAGAGCGATGTCGATCGTCGACGGGTCGCGCAGGACCTCGCCGAGCGGATGGAGCACGGAACCCGGGATGGCGCGCTCGGCGTGCTCGGAGGGTTCGCGAACGTCGAGCAGCAGGAAGGAGTCCTCGCCGCGGTCGCGAGCCGCCAACCGCGCGGCGAGCGCATCCGTGTCGATGTGCGCACTCGTCGATGCTGGCGCCTCCGCCCGTGGTCGCCCCGCACCGACCGGTGACGCGGTGAGCGCGACCTCTCGGGTCCGGGCGCTGAGGGCGTCGATCACGAGCACGCGGCCGAGCAGGCTCTCGCCGACGCCCGTGATGAGCTTGACGGCCTCCGCGGCCATGATCGACCCCGCCTGGCCGCAGAGGGCGCCGAGCACTCCGGCCTCGCTGCACGACGGGACCTCGCCGGGCGCAGGGGGAACAGGAAAGAGGTCGCGCAGGCGTACGCCGACGCCGACGGGCGGATGCGCCCAGAACACCGAGACCTGGGCATCGAAGCGCAGCACCGCTCCCCAGATGAGGGGGATGCCGAGAGCCGCACAGACGTCGTCGGCGGCGTAGCGGGTGTCGAAGTTGTCGCTGCCGTCGATGACGAGGTCGTACCCGGCGGCGATGCTCTCACCGTTGACGACGTCGAAGCGGACGGGGTGCGTCTGCACCGAGACGTGGGGATGCAGCCCCGCGAGCGTCGACGCGGCGCTGTCGACCTTGAGCGCGCCGACATCCGCCATCGCGTGGATCACCTGACGCTGCAGGTTGCTCGGCTCCACCCGGTCGTCGTCGACGATGCCGATGGTTCCGACCCCGGCTGCCGCGAGGTAGAGCAGCACGGGCGAGCCGATGCCGCCGGCTCCGATCACGAGGACGCGGGCGGCCGCGAGCCGGCGCTGGCCGGCCTCACCGAGCTCGGAGAGCATCCATTGCCGAGACGTGCGACGCACCTCGTCTGGCGTCAGTTCCGGGCCGACGTCCACGAGCGGAGGAAGGGGCATGCGACCAAACTAACCGCTCCTCGTGGGCAATCGAGCGCGGGCACCAATCCGTTCGGGCGAGGGGAGCGAACACCTCACAACGGGCGAGAGCCCAAACCATCATCCAGATAAGGATCACATCATGCGCAAGTTCTCCACAGCCAGCATCAGCCTCGCGGCAGCGGGACTCCTCGTCGTCGGCATTGCCGGCGTCGGAGCATCCGCCGCCAACGCCGACACCGCGACCAACGCGGCACCGGCACACGTCGCCACCGCGACGTCGACCAAGATCCCCGGCCCTCTCGCGGCCGTCCCCGAGGTCTTCGGTGGCAACACCGGCGTCGCTCTGGACAGCGGATTCACGGACGCGCTGACCACGCTCGGCCTGACCCCCTCGACCTACGGCACCGCCACCCTCACCGACGGATCGCTGCACTTCCCGATCACCGGTGGAAGCGTCGCCTACTGGGACCCGAAGGCCAAGTACCGTCCCTACGTTCAGGGCATCCTCGAGCACGACGGATCGGGCCTGAACCTGACCGCCGGCGACACCACCGTCACGCTGAGCAACTTCACCGTCAACCCGGGCAACTCCAAGCTCTACGGTGACGTCTCGGTCAACGGCCAGGTCGCTGCCACGCAGGCGTACATCTTCGAACTGCACGGCAAGACCCTCAAGCCCCTGTCGATGGACGGAAACAACGCCATCCTCACCGGCACCACCGTGCACATCTCGGCTGACGCCGCCGGTCTGCTGAACCAGACCTTCAAGACCGATGCGGTCAAGGAAGGCCTCCTCGTGGGCGTTGCCACCATCACCGCCCAGGTCGCCAAGTAACGACCGGACGACAGGCCCGTCGCACCGAACCCGGTGCGGCGGGCCTTTCGCTGTCTCCGGCGCATCGCCGCAGATGCGGTGATAGTCTCCGATCCATGACGCAGTATCGGATCTCGGAGGCAGCCTCCCTGCTCGGAGTCAGCGACGACACCGTGCGCCGGTGGATCGAGGCCGAGAACGTGCCCGTGGCGCTGGATGGCAGCGGCCGGCAGGTCGTCGCCGGCGACGTCCTCGCCGCTCACGCGGTCGCTCTGGCCAGTGCGCCGGATGACCCGAGCACCGTCGGCCGCAGCGCCCGGAACCGTTTCGTGGGCATCGTGACGAACGTCATTACCGACACCGTCATGGCGCAGGTCGAGATCCAGGCCGGGCCGCATCGGGTCGTGTCGCTGCTATCCAGCGAGGCCGTCCGAGAACTCGACCTACAGATCGGCTCTCTCGCCGTCGCCGTCGTCAAAGCCACCAACGTGATTGTGGAGACCCCTCGATGAATCGTCCTGCCCCTCGCGCCCGCCTCGTCGCAGCCGCCGTCGCCATGGCACTCGCCGCAGCCTTGGCCGGCTGCGCATCCGGAGGGAGCGCGTCGTCTCCGACACCGACGGCCAGCATCGCCCCCGCGCTCAAGGGCTCGCTCACGGTCTACGCCGCCGCGTCCCTCAAGCTCGCGTTCGACGAGCTCGCCACCGAGTTCGAGGCGCAGCATCCTGACGTCGACGTCAAGCCGGCCGTCTACGACGGCTCGAGCGTGCTGGCGACCCAGATCATCGCCGGTGCCCCCGCCGACGTGTTCGCCTCCGCCGACGAGAAGAACATGCAGAAGGTCGTCGATGCCGGCCTCGTCGACGGCACGCCGAAGGACTTCGCGACCAACACGCTGCGCATCGTCACGCCGCCGAGCAATCCTGGCGGCATCAAGACGCTCGCCGACCTCGCCAAGCCGGGGCTCAAGGTGGTGGTGTGTGCGCCCGAGGTTCCCTGCGGCGCCGCGTCGGCGACCCTGCTGAGCAACGCCAAGATCTCCGTCACGCCGGTCAGCCAGGAGCAGAACGTGACCGCCGTGCTCACCAAGGTCGAATCGGGTGAGGCGGATGCGGGCCTCGTCTACGTGACCGACGTCCAGGCCGCAGGCGATGCCGTCGCCTCCATCAAGCCCGACGGGGCTGACGCCGTGGTGAACACCTACCCGATCGTCGCCCTCAAGAGCTCGACGAGCCCGGAGGTCGCGACGGCGTTCATCGCGTTCGTGGTCGGCGACCGGGGTCAGGCGGTGCTGAAGGCCGCGGGCTTCGAGGCGCCGTGAGCCCAGCTCGGGTGCCTCGGGCGCTCTACGTCGCGGCGGCGCTCGCGATCGCCCTGCTCGTGCTGCCGCTGGTCGGGCTCGTCGCGCGCGTGCAATGGGGCACGGTGGTGACGGATGCCACCTCCCCCTCCGCCCTGTCCGCGCTCGGGCTCTCGCTGCTGACCGCGACCGTCGCCACCGCGGTGTGCCTGCTGGTGGGCGTGCCGCTGGCTCTCGTCATCGCCCGGTCCGGACCGCGTCTCGCCGGGGCGCTGCGAGCGGTCGTGACGGTGCCCCTCGTGCTGCCGCCCATGGTCGGCGGGATCGCCCTGCTCTTCCTGCTCGGCCGGAACGGGGCCCTCGGAGGAGCGCTCACCGCCCTCGGCATCCAGCTCCCGTTCACGACGGCGGCCGTGGTCATCGCGCAGGCGTTCGTCGCCCTCCCCTTCCTGGTGCTGACGATCGAGGGCACGATGCGCTCCGTCGGCACCGACTACGAGCAGGTGGCCGGAACCCTCGGCGCCGGCCGCTGGACGACGTTCCGGCGTGTGACCCTCCCACTGGCGGCTCCCGGACTCGTCGCCGGAACCGTGCTGTGCTTCGCGCGCGCTCTCGGCGAGTTCGGCGCCACCGCGATCTTCGCCGGCAACGCGGAGGGGGTGACGCGCACGATGCCGCTGGCCATCTACACGGCATTCAACGGAGCAGGCGTGAGCCAGGGCAGTGCGATCGCGCTCTCGCTGCTCCTCCTCATCGTCGCGCTCCTGCTGCTCGTCTTCGTGCGCGGATGGCGACCGGGTGCGACCCGATGAGCGCTCTGGCCGCGAGCCTGCGAGCCGTTCGCGGCAGCTTCACGCTCGACGCGGCGCTGAACGTCCGAGACGGCGAGGTGCTCGCGCTCCTCGGACCGAACGGCGCTGGCAAGTCGACCGTGCTGGCCCTCCTGGCCGGTCTGCGCGCTCCGGAATTGGGCTACGTGCAGGTGGGGGATCGAACGCTCACCCGCATCCGTCCCGGAGAGAGGTCGATCGTCGTGCCGCCCGAGAAGCGCGGCATCGGCCTGCTCGGGCAGGACCCGCGCCTGTTCCCGCACCTCGACGTCGCCGCGAATGTCGCGTTCGGTCCGCGCTCGCAGGGCGCGTCGGCCGTTCAGGCCGCCGATACCGCGCGGGAGTGGCTCGAGCGGGTCGGGTTGGCAGACGCTGGCGGACGGATGCCGGCCCAGCTCTCGGGTGGTCAGCAGCAGCGGGCGGCCATCGCCCGCGCCCTCGCCGCCCGGCCAGAGGTGCTGCTGCTCGATGAGCCGCTCGCCTCGCTCGACGTGCAGACGGCCCCGGCCATCCGCGAGCTGCTGCGCACCACCCTCCGCGAGGCGGGAACGACCGCCGTCATCGTCACCCACGACGTGCTCGACGCCATCGTCCTGGCCGGGCGCACGGCCGTGCTCGAGTCCGGGCGCATCGCGCAGGAGGGCACGACCGCCCAGCTGCTGAGCGCGCCGACCACGCCGTTCACCGCGCGGATCGCGGGCGTCAACCTCGTGATCGGCGTGGGCGACCGGGGGCGGGTGCGCGTCGCCGACGTGCTGTTCTCCGCGCCGGCGGATGCCACGCCGATCCTCGACGGTGGCCCGTCGGCCGCGGTGTTCCGTCCGTCCTCGGTCATCGTCTCGCTGACCCGCGCCGAGGGTTCGAGCGTGCGCAACCAGTGGCAGGCCGTCATCGAGGCGCTCGAGCCGACGGAGTCGGGCATCCGTGTGAGGACGGGTCCGATCCCGGTCGCCGCCGACGTGACCCCCGCCACCGTGGCTGAGCTAAGCCTCGCGGTCGGATCTCCTGTCTGGCTGGCCGTCAAGGCCGCCGAGGTGGCGATCCATCCCACCGCGTGAGGAGGTTGCGAGCGTCAGGGCACGAGGGTCATGGCGCGCTCGCCGATGCGTGCCGCGGATGCAGCGAGGGCGTCCGCGCCGTCGATCGCGAACCACGTCGACGACAGCGCGCACCAGGCCACGAGCCAGTCGGCGAGGCGCTTCGCGTCCAGGCTCGCCGCCTCCGTCACCACGCGGAATTGCCGCTCGAGCCGGCCCGGCCGCAGCGCCACCTCGTGCGACGGATTGCACAGCAGGTTGCAGAAGTCGAACGCCCGGTCGCCGACGAGTCCCTTGGGGTCGATCGCGAGCCAGCCGCGGTCGCCGAAGTGCAGCACGTTGCCGTGATGCAGGTCCCCGTGCAGCACGCGAACCT
Organism: Orlajensenia flava; assembly: GCF_004801905.1. GTDB lineage: Bacteria > Actinomycetota > Actinomycetes > Actinomycetales > Microbacteriaceae > Orlajensenia > Orlajensenia flava. The sequence continues at coordinate 92,202 of NZ_SSSN01000011.1, forward strand.
CGCGCTGTTCTCCCAGCAGGCGCCGTGCGATGGTCGCGCCGCGCCGTTGCAGGTCGCTGTCGTCCTCGTGCGCGAACAGGTCGCGGAACCACTGCTCGAGCGGCACGGGACGAAGACGGGCGTCGGTGATCATCACCGCATCGGACGCCGCGTGCAGTGTGTCGGCTGTGCGGCACAGAATGCGCGTCGCCGCGTCATCATCGCCGGTCTCGACGAGCGTCACGAGAGCATACGGATCCTCTGCGCGTTCGATGAGCACGGCGTCGCCCTGACGCCGAAGCACTCGCACCGCGCCGTGGCCGTCCCAGGCATCGAGCAGGGCGGCGCCTCGGGTCTCCTCCTCCGAGTGCGAGAGCTTGATCATCGCGGGAGCCCCGTCGCGCGTCCGAACGGGAGTCAGGGTGCTCGATGCCGTCGTGACAGCGTCGCCGACGGGGGTCAGCCCCCAGCGCGGCAGCCATTCCGACTCGGCGGCGTGACCGGGGTCGACCGGGCCGGCATCCGGTGTCATCGCGCCGACGCGGAGCATAGAGGGTTCAGCACCCCTCCAGTATTCCGCCGCCGAGGTCGCGCGTCCGCTCAGCGTGCGACGCGCCGCCAGAACGGACGGCGTTCCCACCAGGCGAGCAGTTGCGGCTCGATGCTCGTGAACTCCGTCAAGGTCATCGGCGTCGGTGCGTGCACCACGGGTGCCTGCAGTCGGGACGCCACCTGCTGGATGGAGGAGCGACTCCAGATCTGGCCGTGCATGCGCAGCAGCAGCCGGTCCTCGGCATCGACGGCGAACAGGTGAGGCCAACTCTCCATGCCCGATCCCGAGTACAGGTCGATCAACAGCACGGTGTCGACGTCGTCGCTGCGGATGTGCCTGGTCAGTCCGAACGGCACGTGGTCCTCGACGCCCCACGGGTGCTGGCGGAAGAACACGCTGCGCGTGGCCAGCAAAGCGACGATATAGAGCGCGATGACGATGAGCTGGGCCAACGCCACCAGCGGCCACAGTCCGCTGCCGAGCGAGAGCCAGTAGAGCACCCCGAAGACCGGCAGCACCGCGATGGCGACAGCGGTGAGGGAGCGGGCGAACAGGTGACCCCGTGGTCGGAGCGTCACCCCCACCTGCTCCCGCACCATCACCATCTGTCATCCCCCGATGTCCATTGTGTCGGGTACGTCTGCGCGCGGGCATCCGCATTAAGGGGGACAGTGCGGGGTCATCGGCATACCCCGCCCTCCGGTGTCGGCCGTGGCTAGGATCGAGCCATGAGCGATGGATCGGTTCAGAGTGCTCAGGATGCGGCCGCTCAGGCGACGGCAGCGGCGAGCGCGGCGGCCGCCGAGGCCGAGCGGCTGCAGGCCGAGGCGCAGGCGGCCGTGCTTCGGGCACAGGAGGCCGCCGAGAAGGCGGTGGCAGCGGCTCAGGCCGCATCCGTTCCCGTGACGGATGCCGCAGCCGCCGAGACGCCGGCATCCGCACCGTCCGAGACCCCCGCTGCCCCGCCGACCGCTGCCGCGCCAGCCGCGGCTCCGCCAGCCGAGGCTCCTCCGGCCGAGGCTCCGCCGGCCGCCGAGGCTGCGCCTGCCGCCGGTCCGCTGGACCAGAAGCATGTCGACGCCATCCGCGTCGGCTACCAGATGGATGGCGCCGCTCTCGAGATGGGCGCTCTCGTCAACGGCGACCCCGTGCCCGACGTGCAGATCCGCATTCCCCTGGCCATGACCAACCGGCACGGCCTCGTCGCAGGAGCCACGGGAACCGGCAAGACGCGCACCCTGCAGGGACTCGCCGAGCAGCTCAGCGCCAACGGTGTCGCGGTGTTCGCCGCCGACATCAAGGGCGACCTCTCGGGTGTCGCCACCCCCGGCGAGGGCAATGACAAGCTGCTGAAGCGCACCGCCGGCATCGGCCAGGATTGGACGCCGGCCAGCTTCCCGGTGGAGTACTACTCCCTCGGCGGCGTGGGCAAGGGCGTGCCCATCCGTGCCACCCTCGCCGGTTTCGGACCGCTGCTGCTGTCCAAGGCGCTGGGCCTCAACCCCACCCAGGAGTCCAGCCTCGGCCTGGTCTTCCACTTCGCCGAGCAGCAGGGGCTCGCACTGCTCGACCTGGCCGACCTCCGCAGCGTGCTGACCTACCTCATCGGCGACGAGGGCAAGGCCGAGCTGGTCAACCTCGGCGGCCTCTCGAGTTCGACGGTCGGCGTCATCCTCCGCGAGCTCATCGTCTTCGCCGACGGGGGAGCCGACGTGTTCTTCGGCGAGCCCGAGATCGACACCGCCGAGTTCCTGCGCACCGCATCCGACGGTCGCGGCATCATCAGCCTGCTCGAGGTCCCCGGCGTCGCCGACAAGCCGGCGCTCTACTCCACCTTCCTGATGTGGCTGCTCGCCGACCTGTTCAACGACCTGCCCGAGGTCGGCGACCTCGACAAGCCCAAGCTGGTGTTCTTCTTCGACGAGGCTCACCTGCTGTTCGCCGATGCATCGAAGGACTTCCTGGCCCAGATCGTGCGGACGGTGCGCCTCATCCGTTCCAAGGGCGTCGGCATCTTCTTCGTCACCCAGACGCCGAAGGACGTGCCCGGCGACGTGCTCGCCCAGCTCGGCTCGCGCGTGCAGCACCAGCTGCGCGCCTTCACCCCCGACGACGCCAAGGCGCTGCGGGCGACCGTGTCGACGTTCCCCAACTCGGGTTACGAGCTCGAGGAGGTGCTGACGACTCTCGGTACCGGCGAGGCCATCGTCACGGTGATGAACGAGAAGGGTGCGCCGAGTCCCGTCGCGTGGACGCGCCTGCGCGCTCCTCAAGGCCTGATGTCGCCGTCGTCCGATGCCTCTATCGACGCGACCGTCGCGGCATCGCCTTTGCTCGCGACCTACGGCACCGCCATCGACCGGGAGTCCGCCTCCGAGATCCTCACCGCCAAGATGAACGCTGCCGCTGCCGTCGTGCAGGCGGCCGACGCCGCCGAGGCGCAGAAGAAGGCGGACGCCGAGCTGGCCAAGCAGCAGGCCGCCGTTCAGAAGCAGCTCGATGCCGAGGAGAAGGCGCGTCAGAAGGCGCGCAAGGAGGCGGATGCCGCGGCAGGGCGCGATCAGCGCGAGGCTGCTGCGCGGTCCAAGTCGAACACGAAGGTCATCACCGACGTGCTCGGTTCGCGCGCCACCCGCACCATCCTGACGGGCGTGCTCGCGGGCATCTTCGGAACCCGCAAGCGCCGCTGAGCGCTCGTGGCGTCGGGCGCCGGCATCCGTTGCCTGGCTCGCGTTGTCGCGCTCAGTTCCCGGCCGCACCGGTGGTGAGGAAGAGCACCGAGATGAGCATCGCGATGATGAAGGTGCTGAAGACGAACGCGATGATCGTCTGGCCCGTCACCACGGCGCGAGCGCGGGTCGTGAGGATGGACACATCCGACGACGAGAACGTCGTGGCGATCTGCGCCGAGAGGTAGATGTAGTCCATGAAGACGGGCCCGGCCGCGGTGCCGGGAAAGGCCAGGCTCGGCTCCCCGGCGTCCAGTCGGGCATAGTGCACCGCGTAGGCGGACACGGTGACCGCCCATGCCGAGACGACGACGCCGAAGCTCAGCGCATTCGCCAGCGGGCTGTCGAGCAGACCCGGCGAGATGAGCACGAGCCCGACCGCTGCGATCGCCAGAACCGACCACTGGGCGTTCGCGGTGGGCCCGGCCCCGGCGATGACGGCTTCGATCTTCGCCACCCGCCGCCTCGGAGTGGTGGCGGTGATCCAGCGCCGGAGCGTCTCGGTGTCCCGGCGTCCGAACACGACTTGGGTGAGGATCATGTGCCCGAGCGAATACCCGATCCAGAACACGAAGGCGGTCACGATCACGCTGTCGAAGGTGAACCGGATGGGGATGAACGCGTTGTAGGTGAAGAACGCGATGAGCGAGACGATCGTGGCGATGCCGAGCGCAGCCCAATTGCGGCGCTGGTCCCAGGCCAGAGTCGGAATTCGTTGATCGGTGGTCGCCACTGCCGCCTCCATTCGTCGCCAGACTATCGACGAGGGCTGCTCGGGTCGACGGTCGGCGCCGGACCACGAAGCGGATGAGCGCGGGCCGTGGGAGGGTTGACGTCATGCTCTCGCCGCAGACCCTCAGCATCGAAGACCGCCGGCTGACGGCCGCGTGGGCTGCGGATTGCGCCGAGAGGGTGCTGCCGATCTTCGAGGCGGAAGCACCCACCGACGACCGGCCGAGGGACGGTATCGCCCGTGCCCGTGCCTTCGCGCGGGGTGAACTCGAGGCGGCAGGGGAGATTCGCAGGCGATTCGTTGCGGGACGGGCCGCGCAGGCTGTTCATTCACCGGCTGCCCGAGCGGCGGCGCGGTCCGCCGGTCAGGCTGCAGGGGTGGCGCACATGGGAGCTCACGCGCTCGGCGCGGCTGCTTATGCGGCCAAGGCTGTTGCGTCGGCCACCCACGGGAGATCTTCCGCCGAGGAGATCGACTGGCAGCTCGCGCAGATGAGCGAGCCTGTCCGGCAGGCGCTCGCCCGCCTGCCTCAGCTCGGTGAGGACTCGTCTGGTCCGCTGGGCGCCGGTCTCCTCGCGTCAGGGCAGCTCGGCGCGAACATCCGCGCGATCCAAGCGGCGATCCGCCGGACACCCGACAGCCGATAGCGTGCAGCACATGGAATTCCTTCTCGCGGGCGTGCTGGTGATCTTGGGGCGTTCGATCGGGAAGGACGCAACATGGAGGTGATCGACGGCCCGCGGGTCGAGTATCGCGATTCGCGCTCGACGCTCGGCATCCGTGAGCGCACGCCCTTTCGCGGGATGCTCGCCGAACGCGATCGGCTGCTCGAATCGCTCATCGACTGGATGCGGGACAACCGCGTCGAGCCCGACGGGCCCTTCTTCCTCCGGCTGCACACCGTGGACATGGCCGGCGACATGGACATCGAAGTCGGCGTCTTCGCGACAGGGACCGGCGACGGGATGGTGACCGAGGGCGTCGTGCCCGCAGGCAGCTACGTCGTCCTGCGCTACATCAACCACTCCATGCGTGCTCACCGACTCCTGTTCGGCTGGGAGGATGAGCAGCAGATCGACTTCGACGTCTCGGAGACGGATGCGGGAGCCGCCTGGGCAGGACGCCTCGAGATCTACATCACCGACCCCCGCACCGAGCCGCGCAAGACCCGCTGGGAGACGGAACTCGCATTTCTCACGCGTGGCCAGGCTCAGGAGATTCACTGAGCCTCTCGTGCCACGACACCGAAAGAAGCGGAGCAAGAATGAGCGCCACCGTCCTCTACATGTCACTGTCCCTCGACGGGTTCATCGCCGGACCTAACGAGGGCCCCGCCAATGCCCTCGGTGATGGCGGCGAACTGCTCCACGACTGGCTCTGGACGGATGAGGAGCACGATCCCGATCGCAGCAGGCCGATGGTGTCGACCGGCGTCAACAGCGAAGTCATCTCGGAGTTCATGGCGACAGGAGCGGTTGTCGCCGGTCGAGGGACCTTCGAACCGGCGAACGGATGGGGCGGGGACCACCACGACGGGGTTCCCATCTTCATCCTCAGTCGCGAAGCGCCCTCGATCGACATCGATTCCTGGCCCCTCGTCACATACGTCGACGACGTCGACGTCGCCTTCCGGAACGCGAAGGAGGCCGCGGGTGACAAGAACGTCCTCGTTCATGGCGCGGCGGTCGCGCAACTGGCACTGACGGCCGGAATCCTCGACGAACTCGAACTGCATGTCGTCCCGGTCCTGCTGGGGCAGGGGCGGCGTCTGTTCGACAACCTCTCCCCGGAGCAGATCCCCCTCGAACGCACTCGGGTCCTTCTCGGCGGGGGCGGCGTCACCCACCTCCACTACCGGGTCCTGCACTAGTTCGAACGGGGCCCCCAGAGCCCGGCGCAGGCGAGCCGCACGCGACCCGGCCGACAATGTCGGTAGGTCGGCCGAAGATGGATCCGTCGAGGCAGGAGCCCGACAGATCGGAGCACCATGGAATTCGCGTCCATCCGCATCATCACCGACGACGTCGACCGGCTCGCCCGGTTCTACGAGACCGTCACCGGTACGATCGCCGTGAGGCCGGCGCCCGTGTTCGCGGAGGTCCGCACCACGGCAGGCGTCTTGGCGATCGGAAGCACGGCCACCGTCGCAATGCTGGGCGACCGCGCGCCGAAGCCCGGCATGAACGACTCGGTCATCATCGAGTTCCTCGTCGAAGACGTCGATGCCGAGTTCGCACGCCTCCGCGACGCCCTGGACGACGTCGTGCTCGAACCGACCACGATGCCGTGGGGAAACCGGTCGACCCTGTTCCGTGACCCAGACGGAAATCTTGTCAACCTGTTCTCGCGTCCCGCCGGCTGAGCCGCTCGAGATCGAGTGCGGGCAACACCGTACGGGCACCATCGGGATGAGAAATCGGCGGAGAATGGGGGATTCGAACCCCCGAGGGCTTTCACCCAACACGCTTTCCAAGCGTGCGCCATAGGCCACTAGGCGAATTCTCCTGGATGCCATCACTGGCAGGACCTAGAGAATCCTACCCGACGGATCGACTGCCGCACGCCGCGCCGCCGTCGGGCCGCGCGCACGCGGTGGTCGGGGCGCATCCGTTCGTCGCGTAAACTGATCGACGGCTCCTCGCGTGGCGCCATCCAGGCCAACTCCCCCAGGGCGGAAACGCAGCAAGGGTAACCGGGCTCTGGCGGGTGCGCGAGGGGTCCTCGTCGTTAACCGGCATTGCATCGGCTCGCCGCAGCGTGGTTCGCCGTCGAGATGACGCAAACGGTCGGCGGTCCGGGCCGGTGCCGACAGTTTTCGTCATGTCGGAGGAGCCCGCGGTCGCACGCCGCTGGCAGCAGCGCCGGGCGGGAAGCGCCGCAGGGAAGAACCGGGCGAATGCTCATCCCGTGCCCATAGGCTGGACGTGTGGCGCGCAGCATCTATCTCAGCTCCGCGGAGGGGCATACCGGCAAGTCGAGCATCGCCCTCGGGCTGATCGCCACTCTCACGCGCAACGCGGCGCGGGTGGGTGTGTTCCGCCCCATCGCCCGCTCCGTCAACGAGCGCGACTACGTGCTCGACCTGCTGCTCGGTTCCGCGACAGCCAAGCTCGACTACGACGACTGCATCGGCGTCAGCTACGACGACGTGCACGAGGACCCGGATGCCGCCCTCTCCCGCATCGTCGAGCGTTTCAAGGCGGTCGAGGCCGCCTGCGACGCTGTTGTCATCATCGGCAGCGATTACACGGATGTCGGCAGCCCGACCGAGCTGGCGTACAACGCCCGCATCGCCGCCAACCTCGGAGCGCCCGTCATCCTCGCCCTCGGCGGACGCCTCACCACCGGCGAGGGGGAGCGGCTCGGGCAGGGGGAGCCGCGCACGCCGGAGGACATGCACGAGTTCGCCGACCTCACCCTCAGCGAACTGCGTCGCGAGCACGCCAGCCTGCTGGCCGTCATCGTCAACCGCGCCGACCCGTCCGCTCTCGACGAGATCACGGCGGCGGTCGCGGCATCCGTCGCCCGGTCGGGCGATCCTGTTCCCGTCTGGTCGATCCCCGAGGACCCGGTGCTCGTCGCCCCCACTATGGGCGCGATCATGGAGGCCACCGAGGCGACGCTCATCAAGGGCGACGCCGAACTGCTCACCCGCGAGGCTCTCGGAGTCGTCGTCGCGGCGATGAGCATGGACAACGTGCTGACCCGCCTCGTCGAGAGCGGAGTGGTCATCGTGCCCGGCGACCGCACCGAGGTGCTGCTCGCCGTGCTGATGGCGAACGCGTCGGGCACCTTCCCCTCGCTCACGGGCCTCATCATCAACGGCGGGTTCGAGCTGCCCGAGCAGGTCGAGCGCCTGCTCGACGGTCTGCGCTCGCCGCTGCCCATCGTGCAGACGGGGCTCTCGACGTTCGAGACCGCGGTGCGCATCACGCACACCCGGGGGCGGCTCGCCGCCGAGTCGACCCGCAAGTTCGACACCGCGCGAGCCCTGTTCGACCAGTACGTCGACGCCGACGAGCTCATCGGACTGCTCGAGCTCGGCACCACGTCCGTGGTGACGCCGCTCATGTTCGAGTACCAGCTCATCGAGCGTGCCCGGGCCGACCGGCGTCGCATCGTGCTCCCCGAGGGCGATGACGATCGCATCCTTCGCGCCGCTGCGACCGCCCTGACGCGAGGCATCGCCGACATCACCATCCTCGGCGAGCCGTTCGAGGTGCGCGCCCGGGCCATCGAGCTCGGGCTCGACATCCAGGCCGCCGACGTCATCAGCCCCTTCGACGATGTGCTGCGGTTCAAGTTCGCCGACGCCTACGCGGCCTTGCGCGCCTACAAGGGCAAGGCGGCGCCGACCATCGAGCAGGCGCGCGACACCGTGACCGACGTGTCCTACTTCGGCACGATGATGGTGCACTCGGGACTCGCCGACGGCATGGTCTCGGGCGCTGCCCACACGACGGCGCACACCATCCGTCCCGCCTTCGAGATCATCAAGACGCGCCCCCAGGTGTCGGTCGTGTCGAGCGTGTTCCTCATGGCGCTCGCCGACCGCGTGCTGGTCTACGGCGACTGCGCCGTCATCCCCGAGCCGACCGAGACGCAGCTGGCGGACATCGCAGTGTCGTCGGCGGAGACCGCCGAGCAGTTCGGAATCGACCCGCGCGTGGCCATGCTCTCCTACTCCACCGGGACGTCGGGCTCTGGCGCCGAGGTCGAGAAGGTGCGCGCGGCCACGGCGCTCGTCCGGGAGCGTCGTCCCGAGCTGCCGGTCGAAGGTCCGATCCAGTACGACGCGGCCGCGGATGCTGCAGTCGGGGCAGCCAAGGCGCCCGGCTCTGCGGTGGCGGGCCGGGCGACGGTGTTCATCTTCCCCGACCTCAACACCGGCAACAACACGTATAAGGCGGTGCAGCGCTCGGCGGGCGCCGTGGCCATCGGCCCCGTGCTGCAGGGTCTCAACAAGCCCATCAACGACCTCTCCCGCGGTGCGACGGTACAGGACATCGTGAACACCATCGCCATCACCGCCATCCAAGCGGCCGGAGCCTGAGCTCCGCGCATCCGCCACCGAATCGAAAGGCGCCCATGAGCTCCGTGCTCGTCGTCAACTCCGGATCGTCGTCGTTCAAGTACCAGCTGATCGATTCCGACAGCGAACAGATGCTCGCAGCCGGCGTCGTGGAACGCATCGGCGAGCCGGAGGGCCGCGCCAGCCACACCGTCCACGGTGACACGACCGAGCGCACCCTGCCGATCGCCGATCACACCGCGGGCTTCCAGGTCATGCTCGACGCGTTCGCGGCGTCCGGCCCGTCGCTCGAGAAGCATCCGGTCATCGCCGTCGGCCACCGGGTCGTGCAGGGCGGCGCGCGCTTCTTCGAGCCGACCATCATCACCGACCTCGTGCGCATCAACATCGACGAGCTCTCGTCGCTGGCGCCGCTGCACAATCCCGCCAACCTCGAGGGCATCGTCGCTGCTCAGAAGGCGTTCCCCGACGTGCCGCACGTCGCGGTCTTCGACACGGCGTTCCATCAGACACTGCCACCGGCGGCGTACACGTACGCGATCGACGCTGAACTGGCCGCCAAGCATCGAGTGCGGCGGTACGGATTCCACGGCACCTCGCACCGGTTCGTGTCGCGAGCGACCGCGGAGTTCCTCGGTCGGCCGGTCGAGGAACTGAACCAGATCATCTTGCACCTAGGCAATGGGGCATCGGCGTGCGCCGTGGCCGGGGGTCGGTCGGTCGACACCTCGATGGGCATGACGCCGCTCGAAGGGCTGGTGATGGGCACCCGGTCGGGCGACATCGACCCCGCCGTACTGCTGCACCTGCAACGCCGGGCATCCCTCTCGGTCGACGATGTCGACGCGCTGCTCAACAAGCGCAGCGGCATGCTCGGCCTCGCCGGACAGTCCGACATGCGCGACGTCGAGAAGGCGGCGGAACACGGGGATGCCGCCGCGGCGCTCGCGTTGGACGTCTACACGCATCGGCTGCGGAGTTACATCGGCGCCTACTACGTCGGGCTGGGACGGGTCGACACGATCGTCTTCACCGCCGGGGTGGGGGAGAACGACGCGATGGTGCGGTCCCGCGCGCTCGTCGGTATGGAGGGCCTCGGCATCGAACTCGACGAGGCCCGCAATGCCGAGCGTTCGCGGGAGGCGCGGGTGATCTCGACGGATGCCTCGCGCGTCACCGTGCTCGTGGTTCCGACGAACGAGGAGCTCGAGATCGCCCGGCAGACGCTGGCTGTCACGCGCGCCTGATCCTCTCTTCGCCCCACGCCTTCTCTTCGCCCCACCCCTTCTCTTCGCCCCACCCCTTCTCTTCGCCCCTACCCAATCTTCGCCCTCCCCGCTCTTCGCCTTCCCGCTTTCGTTTCCTGGACCCTCTCCCCTCTTCGTTCACAGGACGAGAGCGTCGCCAGCCTCTGTGGGGAGGCCGGCTAGGCGCTGGTCCTGTAAACGAGATCGGGTCGCCTCGCTCAGGAGCACAAGGGTTATTGCACAACAACTATTGTGTATATACGCTCGAGACATGCCACACGACGAAAGCACCGCCCAGGCGCGCAGCGTCACGGTCACCGAGCCCACCTCCCTCCGCGCGCTCGCGCACCCGCTGAGGCTCAAGTTGCTCGGCCTTCTCCGCGTCGAGGGTCCGCGATCGGTGGGGCAGCTCGCCGATCTGGTGGACGAGGCGCCCGGAACCGTGAGCTACCACCTCGGCACGCTCGCGAAGTCCGGCTTCGTCGTCGAGGCACCCGAGCTCGCCAACGACGGACGGGAGCGCTGGTGGCGGGCCGCTCACGAGCAGACGCACTTCGACCCCGCCGAGCTGCGCGACGACCCGGCGCGACGCGGCGCATCCGTCGCTCTGAGGCAGTCGATCCTGCAGTCCTACCTGGCCGAGCAGCTCGCGGCACTCGACGCGGAGTCGACGCTCGACGCCGCCTGGCTGGGCGCATCGACGGGCGGCGATGCGTTCGCCCACCTCACGCTCGAGGAGTTCGCTCGGTTCGGGGAGGAGCTCGAAGCGCTCGTCGAGAAGTGGACGACCGATCGCCGGGAGCCGCGCGAGGGGACGCGTGTCACCCGGGTCCTGTTCAGCAGCTTCCCGAGGCCGTGATGGACGGCGCGCCTGCTGAGGTGGTCGAACGTCGACGGATGCCCCTCGTCGCCCTGCTGACCGCGCAGCTGATTTCGCTCGCCGGCAACGCGATCACGCTGATCGCGGTTCCCCTCTACGTGCTCGCGACGACCCGCTCGCCGCTCGCCGCCGGTGTCGCGGGCGTGTTCGCGACCGTTCCGGTGGTCATCGGCGGCGCCCTCGGGGGAGTGATCGTCGACCGGCTGGGCTACCGGACGTCGAGCATCATCGCCGACCTCGCGAGCTGCGTCACCGTGCTCGCCATCCCGGTGCTCGCCGCCACGGTCGGCCTCCCGTTCTGGGCGCTGCTGCTGCTCGTCTTCGTGAGCGGACTCCTCGACACTCCCGGCGACACCGCGCGTGCGGCTTTCGTGCCCGACCTCGCCGAGCTGGCCCGCACTCCGCTCGCCCGTGCTGCCGGGGCGCAGGCCGCGATCAGCAGGTCGGCCGGCATGCTCGGTGCCGCCATTGCAGGTGGCCTCGTCGCACTCACCGGGCCGATCGCCGCGCTCGTCGTCGACGCTGCCACGTTCGGGATATCGGCGATCGTCATCGCGCTGTTCGTGCCCCGGCGGGCGCCGCGCGCATCCGTCGAGGCCCAGCCGGAGCACTACTTCGCCGGTCTCGCGGCCGGCATCCGCTACGTCTGGAACAACCGCCTGTTGCGCGGCATCGTGCTGCTCGTGACCGCGACGAACGCCATCGACGCGGCCGGCATGAGCGTACTCAAGCCGGTCTATGCGACCAGCGTCGTGGGCGATCCGTCGGCGCTCGGCGCGATGGTCGCCTGCTTCGCCGGGGGAGCCCTCACCGGGTCCGTGATCTTCGCCGGCATCGGCCACCGCTTCTCGGGCCGGGCGATGTTCGTCGCCTGCTTCGTGCTCGCTGGGGTGCTTCCGTATGCGGCGATGGCGCTCGCTGTTCCCTTCGCGGCGCTCGTCGGCGGGCTGGTGGTGTCGGGGTTCGCGGCGGGAGCGCTCAACCCGATGATCGCGACCGTCATGTACGGGCAGGTTCCCGAGCGGATGCGCGCGCGCGTCCTGGGCGCGACCTTCGCCGGCACCGCGGCGTCGATGCCGCTGGGCGCCCTGCTGGCGGGGCTGGCCGTCTCGGCGGTCGGCCTCCACTTGACGCTGGTCGGAGCCGCCGTGCTGTACGGATGCCTCACCCTCACGCCGCTCCTCGACCGGTCGTTCCAACAGCTCTCCGAGGCACGCTCGCCCGGCACGCCCGCGCCGGCCTGAGCGTGCTGGGCTCGGTGTGAATCGGTAGCGCGGCGTACGACATAGGGTGCGGCTCGGGTGACAGCACGCGCCCGGGTGCCAGCACGCGCCGGGGCGACAGCACGCGCCTGGGTGACAACACGCGCCCGGGCGACAGCACGCGCCCGGGCGATAGCGCGCCGCTCAGGCGATCGGCGTGGATTCAGGCGCGAATCCCGGGTTCCGTCCTGACCAGCGCACCATCGCCTGAGCCGCGGTCGTGGCCCTGCGCGAGAGGGCGATCGTGTCAGGGGCGGCCATTACGATTGGTGCGTGGTCACAGCCCTCTATCGCCGTTATCGGCCCGAGTCGTTCGCCGAGATGATCGGCCAGTCGCAGGTGACCGATCCGCTCATGACGGCCCTGCGCGCCGACCGGGTGAATCACGCCTACCTGTTCAGCGGCCCGCGCGGCTGCGGCAAGACCACGAGCGCCCGCATCCTCGCCCGCTGCCTCAACTGCGCCGAAGGCCCCACCGACACGCCATGTGGAAAGTGCGACAGCTGCATCGAGCTCGGGCGCGGCGGCGGAGGATCGCTCGACGTCGTGGAGATCGACGCCGCGAGCCACAACGGTGTCGACGATGCCCGCGACCTGCGCGAGCGCGCCATCTTCGCCCCGGCACGCGACCGCTACAAGATCTTCATCCTCGACGAGGCGCACATGGTCACCCCGCAGGGGTTCAACGCGTTGCTCAAGCTCGTGGAGGAGCCGCCCGACCACGTCAAGTTCATCTTCGCCACGACGGAGCCCGAGAAGGTGCTCGGCACCATCCGCTCGCGCACGCACCACTACCCGTTCCGCCTCGTCCCGCCCGGCCAGATGCTCGAATACGTTCAGCAGCTGTGCGACGCCGAGGGCGTGTCGGTCGCACCCGGCGTCCTGCCGCTCGTCGTCCGCGCCGGAGGAGGGTCGCCGCGAGACACCCTCAGCCTGCTCGACCAGCTCATGGCCGGCTCGGAGGACTCGACGGTCGACTACGAGCGCGCCGTCTCGCTGCTGGGCTACACGCATGGCGCTCTGCTCGACGAGGTGATCGACGCGATCGCCATCCGCGATGCCTCGGCCGCCTTCGCCGGCGTCGACCGGGTGATTCAGACCGGGCAGGACCCCCGCCGTTTCGTGGAGGACCTGCTCGAGCGGCTGCGCGACCTCATCGTCGTCGGCGCGACGTCGGCTCAGGGTGCCGCTGCAGTGCTGCGGGGAGTTCCCCAGGACGAGATAGACCGGATGGCGCAGCAGGCCGCAAGCTTCGGCCAGGCCGAGCTGTCGCGCACCGCCGACATCGTCAACACCGCGCTCACCGAGATGACCGGTGCCACGTCGCCGCGTCTGCACCTCGAACTCCTCGTTGCGCGGGCGCTCGTGCCATCCGCCGACACCACCGATCGTGGCGCGCTCGCCCGCGTCGAACGGCTCGAGCGCCGCGTCGGCGTGACGGATGTCGCGGGCGGCATCGGCGCAGCGCCCGTCGCGACCTCCCCAGCCGCCGCCGCCGGAGCGCCGACGGAGGTCTCCGGGCAGAAGGCAACTCCGGCCCGCGAACCCGCGCCTGCAGCGTCCGCACCCTCCGGCGGATCTGCGCCCGTGACATCGACGCGGCCGAAGGAGTCATCCCCCGCCGCACCCGCCGGCGGGGCGGCGTCTGGGGCGCCGACGCAGACGCGAGCGTCTTCGGCTTCCTCACCCGACGCGTCCGCGGAATCCGCCCCGCATGCGCCGGATGCTCCTGCCGGGTCGTCCCGCACGGCGCCGAACGCTTCAACAGAGTCCGCGCCGGCCGCGCCCGCCGCACGCGTGCTTCCCGTCGGCCCCGTCAGCCTGCAACAGGTGAAGGACGCCTGGCCCGAGGTGCTCGAGGCCGTGCGGGCCGCCAAGATGAACGCCTGGATGGTCGTCTTCACGGCCCAGGTCCGCGAACTGCGCGATGGGGACGTGCTCGTGCTCGGCTTCCCGAGCCAGAAGGACGTCGCCGACCTCAAGCAGCAGGCTGCCCCCGGGCAGGGCGTCGGCGACATCCTCAAGCGCGCCGTCTCCGACATCCTCGGGTTCACGCCCAAGCTCGTCGCCCGCGTCGATACGCCGCAGGGAGCGACCGAATCGAGCCGCGAAGCCCCCTCGGCTGCGGCGGGCGAGACCGCCTCCGCCCGGGCAGAGGAGCCTGCTCCAGCCCGGTCGACGGGGGCAGCGGCCGGCGTCGGCCGTGGACCGTCGTCAGCCGCACGTTCCTCGTCGCCGCGCGGGTCGGGCAATGCTCCCGGGCAGAATGCCGCGGTGCAGAACGCCCCAGAGAAGTACGACGGATGGGCGACCATCACGATCCCGGGCGGTCCCGCCGACGATGGCTCGACCGCCGTGGAGGACGAGGCTGCCGCGCCGGAGACGAACGCCGCACCCGGTGTCGCGGAGAACCCCGTGTCAGCTGGCACAGCGGCTGCCGCACCCGATGTCGAGGGATCTGCTTCGCTCGACTCCGGGCCCGAGGCCACGCGGAGTGTCGTGCAGGATGCCGAGCCTGACGACTTCGGCATCCCGTCGGACGACGACGCTCCGCCGCCCGACGATGCGCCGCCCGAGCCACCCGACCGTCGCGATCCCGCCGCGTCCGGCCCACCGCCGGCACGTGAGCGTGCGACGTCCGGGTCCCAGCTCCCGCGGGGCCAGCGATCGGCACCTGCGCGCCCTTCGACGACGGGCAGCCTGACCGCCCAGACCACGCCGACCACGTCGCCCGAACCTCAGGGAGGCGCGCCGGAGCGCTCGCAGCCGGCCCGGCGACCGGTTCCACGCACTGCGACGGCATCCGGCGGCCCGCAGCGCTACGGCGAATCCGTCGTGCGCGAGGTACTCGGCGCGACGTTCCTCGAGGAGCAGCCGCATACGCCGAAGACGGGGTTCCGGCCCTAGCCCATGTACGAAGGAATCGTTCAAGACCTCATCGACGAACTCGGTCGCCTGCCGGGCATCGGGCCCAAGTCGGCCCAGCGCATCGCGTTCCACATCCTGCAGACCGAGTCGTTCGATGTCGCCCGGCTCGCCGAGATCCTCACCACAGTGCGCGAGCGCGTGAGGTTCTGCAGCATCTGCGGCAACATCAGCGAACAGGAGACCTGCAGCATCTGCCGCGACCCGCGACGCGATCCCGCGCTCATCTGCGTGGTCGAGGAGGCCAAGGATGTCGTCGCCATCGAGCGCACGCGCGAGTTCCGGGGCCTCTACCACGTGCTCGGCGGCGCCATCTCGCCCATCGACGGCATCGGCCCCGACCAGCTGCGCATCCGTCAGCTCATGCAGCGTCTCGCTGACGGGACCGTTCAGGAGGTGATCATCGCCACCGATCCGAACCTCGAGGGCGAGGCCACCGCCACCTACCTCTCGCGAATGCTGACCACCCTCGAGATCCGGGTGACCCGGCTCGCCTCCGGCCTCCCGGTCGGCGGCGACCTCGAGTACGCCGATGAGGTCACCCTCGGCCGCGCGTTCGAGGGGCGCCGCGTCGTCGGCTGAGGCTGAGCTGCGCGCGCCTGCGCGCCTCAGCGCAGGATCTCGACCAGCACCACCCACGCGAGCAGCACCGAACTGATGATCGCCAGGATGCCCCCGGCAGCGGCGAACCCGTAGCCCCACGGGGCGCCGGCCATCAGCGTGACGGAGGCCACCAGGTACGCGGCGATCGGCAACCATCCGAGCGCCACCTTCGGCAGTCGCCACCCGGGGGGCGCCGTCGTCTCGGCCATGATGTGCCCGCTCGCCCGCCACTGAAGGGTACCGGCCGCCAGCGTGGGCACCAGCAGCTCGAGTCCGAGCGCCCATACCGGCTGTGCGGGAGCGAGCGCAGCGAGGCTCGCGACCAGCGCCAGCACGAGTCCGGCGATGGCCGCGGCGACGCGCGATGGGATGGTCTCCGCTTGGATCGCCTCCTTGATGTTGACCGACATCGCGACGATGATCAGTCCGGCCAGGGCGGCAGTCGCCCCCGCAGTGGCGACATTGAAGTCGCTCCATCCCTCGAGACCCATAGGCCGCACTCTAGTGCTGCACTAGCGTGACTGACAGGCGGATCGACATGACGGGGCGGCGATGACGGACACGGTGGCATCCGAACAGGGGCTCACCGCGGCGGACGTGGCGGACCTGACGCGCCGCGGTCTCAGTAATCGCGTCGATGACAGTTCCAGCCGCAGCATCTGGAGCATCGTTCGCGCCAACGTGCTGACGCTGTTCAACGCGATCGTCCTCGGCGCCTTCCTGCTGCTGCTCCTCCTCGGCCAGTGGCAGGACGCCCTGTTCGGTCTCACCGCCATTGCCAACGCGGTCATCGGCACCGTTCAGGAGTACCGCGCCAAGCGGGCACTCGACAGGCTCGCGCTGCTGCACGCTCCTCGAGCGCGCGTACTGCGCGACGGCTCCGAGCAGCTCATCGAGGTGGCAGGCGTCGTGCAGGGCGACCTCCTCGTGCTCGTGGCCGGCGATCAGGTGACGGCGGATGGGACTCTCGTCGACGCCCGCCGCATGGAGGTGGACGAGTCGCTGCTGACCGGCGAGTCCGATCCGGTGGAGAAGGGCGTGGACGATCACGTCCTGTCGGGCTCCATCGTGGTGGGCGGCGAGGGGCGCGCACGCGTCACGAACGTCGGAGCCGACTCGTTCGCCAACCGCCTGACCGGCGAGGCCCGCCGCTTCTCGCTGGTCTCGAGCGAACTGCGCGCATCCGTCAACCGCATCCTGAAGTGGATCACCTGGGCCATCTTCCCCATCATGCTGCTGGTCGTGAACTCGCAGATCCAGGTCGTCGGCGGCTGGCAGAAGGCGATCGAGTCGGGGTCGTGGCGTCAGGCTGCCGTCGGCGCCGTCGCGGCGGTCATCGCGATGATCCCGCTCGGCCTCGTGCTCATGACGAGCATCGCCTTCGCCGTCGGCGCCGTGAAGCTCGCCCGCCGTCAGGTGCTCGTGCAGGAACTGCCCGCCGTCGAGGGTCTCGCCCGCGTCGACGTGATCTGTCTCGACAAGACCGGAACCCTCACCGACGGCGAGATCGTGTTCGACGACGTGCACTCGGTGACGGATGCGCCGCAGCCCGGCTGGCAGAGCGTGCTCGCGGCGTGCGGCGCCGATCCGCGGGCCAACGCCACCGCTCGCTGCCTCACCGCCCGGTTCACCGAACCGCCGAGCGAGGCGCCCGTCGCGAGCGTGGAGTTCTCCTCCGCCCGCAAGTGGAGCGCCATCGCCTTCGAGCACCAAGCCCGCGGAACGTGGGTGCTCGGCGCTCCCGAGATGGTGCTCGACGACCCGTCGTCGCCCGTCCTCTCCCGAGCCGCCGCGCTCGCCGCACAGGGCAGGCGCACGCTGGTCCTGGCCCATGCCGACACGGTGTTGACCGACGCGCAGGCGGAGGCCGGCGACCGGCCGGATGCACTAGTCCCCGTGGTGCTGCTGACCTTCCGCGAGAACCTCCGGCCGGATGCCGCCGAGACCCTCGCCTACTTCACCGCGCAGGGCGTCGGCATCCGCATCATCTCGGGCGACAATCCCCTCACCGTCGCTGCCGTGGCCCGCGACGCCGGAGTGGACGCAGCCGGTTACGACGCCCGGCAGCTGCCCGACGACATCGAGGGGATGGCGGAGGTACTCGATCGCGAGTTCGTCCTCGGCCGGGTCACCCCCACGCAGAAGAAGTCCATCGTGCTCGCACTTCAGAGCAGAGGGCACACGGTGGCGATGACGGGCGATGGGGTGAACGACGCTCTCGCCATCAAGACGGCGGACATCGGCATCGCCATGGAGTCCGGCTCAGCGGCGACTAAGGCGGTCGCCCGGCTGGTGCTGCTCGACGGCCGCTTCTCGCACCTGCCCGGGGTCGTCGACGAGGGGCGCCAGGTGATCGCCAACATCGAGCGCGTCTCCATGCTCTTCCTCACCAAGACCGCCTACGCCATCGCGCTGTCGGTGGTCTTCGGCGTGCTGCTGTGGGGCTTCCCCTTCCTCCCCCGCCAGCTCTCGGCGACGGATGGCCTCACCATCGGCATCCCGGCGTTCTTCCTGGCCCTCATGCCCAACACCCGACGCTACGTGCCGGGCTTCCTCCGCCGTTCGCTCAGCTTCGCCGTCCCCGCCGGCGTCGTGGTGGCACTGGCACTCGTCGTCGTGAACGGCTACGCGCGCACCCTCGGTGCCGATCCGGCCGAGTATCGCACCGCATCCACCATCGCGCTGGCCATCATCGGACTGTGGGTCCTGGTGGTGCTCAGCCGACCGTTCACGTGGCTCAAGGCGGCAGTCGTCGCCGCCATGTACGCGGGTCTCGGCCTGCTCTTCGTCGTCCCACTGGCCCGGGACTTCTTCGTGCTCGTGACGCCGGATGCCGCCCTGTTGACGACGACGCTGGTCGTCGCGGGGATCGGTTGTGCCTGCATCGAGGTGGTGCGATTCGTCCAGTTGCGTTGGTTGCGGCGCCGGGAGGAGGCGCCGTCCCGCACGGCGGAGGCGGCGGCGCACGTGCCGTAATCCGCATGCACCCCGAATTATGATGGGCATTCGGGCATCTGCTGCCCCCACCCCTCAGGAGTACACGTGAGCTTGATCGTGCAGAAGTTCGGCGGGTCGTCCGTCGCCGACGCCGAGAGCATCAAGCGCGTCGCCAAGCGCATCGTCGAGACCCGCCGTGCGGGCAACGAGGTGGTCGTGGCCGTCTCCGCCATGGGTGACACGACGGATGAATTGCTCGACCTCGCCCATGAGGTGACCCCCATCCCCGCGCCGCGCGAGCTGGACATGCTGCTGACTGCCGGTGAGCGCATCTCGATGGCCCTGCTGGCCATGGCGATCCGCTCGCTCGGCTACGACGCGCGCTCGTTCACCGGCAGCCAGGCCGGCATGATCACGGATGCCCAGCATGGCGCCGCCCGCATCGTCGACGTGACGCCGGGCCGGCTGCGGGAGGCGCTCGACCAAGGCGCCATCGCGATCGTGGCCGGCTTCCAGGGCTTCAGTCGCGAGTCTCGTGACATCACCACGCTCGGTCGCGGCGGATCCGACACCACCGCCGTCGCGCTCGCCGCGGCCCTCGGCGCCGACGTCTGCGAGATCTACACGGATGTCGACGGCGTCTTCACGGCCGACCCACGAGTGGTGCCGAAGGCCC
>NZ_SSSN01000012.1 GCF_004801905.1 Orlajensenia flava
CGGCGTCTTCACGGCCGACCCACGAGTGGTGCCGAAGGCCCGCAAGCTCGACCGCATCACGAGCGAAGAGATGCTCGAGCTCGCGGCATCCGGCGCCAAGGTGCTTCATATCCGCGCGGTGGAATATGCCCGCCGTCACGGCGTCACCCTGCACGTGCGCTCGTCGTTCAGCTACACCGAGGGCACCATCGTCTACGACCCCCAAGCGTCCCCCGAGGGAGAAACGTTCATGGAAGAATCCGTCATCGCCGGCGTCGCCGCCGACCTGAGCGAAGCCAAGATCACCGTCGTCGGCGTGCCCGACATCCCGGGCGCCGCGGCCAAGATCTTCAAGATCGTCGCCAACACCAACGCCAACGTCGACATGATCGTGCAGAACGTCTCTGCGGCGGCGACGGGCCGCACCGACATCTCCTTCACCCTTCCGAAGGCCGACGGCGAGAAGGCCATCACCGCACTGCGCAACGCGCAGGAGGGCGTCGGCTTCGAGAACCTGCAGTACGACGACCAGATCGGCAAGCTCGCGATCGTCGGCAACGCGATGCGCAGCGCATCCGGTATCTCGGCGAAGTTGTTCGAGTCGCTCTACGACGCGGGCATCAACATCGAGATGATCTCGACCAGCGAGATCCGCATCTCGGTCGTCACGCGCGCGGCGAGCATCAACGACGCCGTACGCGCCGTGCACACCGCGTTCGGCCTCGACGGCGAGGGCGACGCCGTCGTGCATGGCGGCACCGGACGCTGAGACACTGGTAGCACGAACGAGAGGCAGCACGTGAGCAACGCAGCAGGACTCAACATCGGCGTCGTCGGCGCGACCGGGCAGGTCGGTGCCGTCGTCCGGCGCCTGCTAGACGAGCGAGACTTCCCGGTCGCCAGCATCCGCTACTTCGCCTCCGCGCGCTCCGCCGGCAGCACCCTGCCGTGGAAGGACGAGCACATCGTCGTGGAGGATGCCTCCACCGCTGACCCCACCGGACTCGACGTGGCGATCTTCTCGGCCGGAGCGACCCTCTCACAGGAGCAGGCGCCCCGCTTCGCGGCAGCGGGCGTGACGGTGATCGACAACTCCAGCGGTTGGCGGATGGACCCCGCGGTTCCCCTCGTCGTGAGCGAGGTCAACCCCGAGGCGATCGACATGGCCCGCAAGGGCATCATCGCCAACCCCAATTGCACGACGATGGCCGCCATGCCGGTGCTCAAGGCGCTGCACGACGAAGCCGGTCTGGAGCGTCTCATCGTCTCGACCTACCAAGCCGTGTCGGGTGCCGGTCTCGTGGGCGGCGACGAGCTCCTCGAGCAGGCGCGCGCAGCCGTCGAGCAGGACACCATCCTGCTCGTCCACGACGGCGGCGCCGTCGAGTTTCCCGCGGCCAAGACCTTCCCGCGCACCATCGCATTCGACGTCATCCCGCTCGCCGGCTCCATCGTCGACGACGGCGACTTCGAGACCGACGAGGAGAAGAAGCTGCGCAACGAGAGCCGCAAGATCCTCGACCTGCCCGGTCTGCTGGTGAGCGGCACCTGCGTTCGCGTGCCCGTCTTCACGGGACACTCGCTGTCGGTCAACGCCGAGTTCGCCAACCCGCTCTCGGTCGAGCGCGCCCAGCAACTGCTCTCCGACGCGCCCGGTGTCGCACTCGTGGACGTGCCAACGCCCCTCCAGGCGGCCGGCACCGACCCGAGCTACGTCGGCCGCATCCGTCAGGATCCGGGCGTGCCGGACGGACGCGGGCTCGCCCTGTTCATCTCGAACGACAACCTGCGCAAGGGCGCCGCGCTGAACGCCGTGCAGATCGCCGAGCTCATCGCGGCCAAGCGACTCGCGGTGCAGCCGGCCTGAGCCTGACCTACCCCTGCCTGGCCGAGCTCAGCCTGACCGCGCCTCTCGCTCGCGGGTCTGTCCGCCGCGCAATTCAGGAGCGGAGGCGAGTCGCGGCCCCGGGAAGGCCCCGGGCATCCGCGACACGCGGCTCCGCTCCTGAATAGTGCGCGCGAGGCGCTCAGTGCCCGCTCAGTGACCGGAGCCCTTCCACCCCTTCTGGTTCCACGGCTTGCCCGATCCGGGGCCGTGGAGCACCGGCCAGCCGACCTTCACGCGCGTGTCGAGCTTGAGCGCGTTGGCGATCGTGAAGAAGGTGTCGGTCTGGTCGGTCAGCCCGAGCACTCCGATCGCACTGGGGCCGTAGGCCGCGATGCGCAGCTGGGTTCCGGTGTGCTGCTGCGAACCGCCGGCGGCCGCCGTGCCGTACGAGATGCGCAGCGGCGTTCCATCAGCCGTCGTCAGCGTGGTGCCGAGGCCGGGAGTGGCGCCATCCACGATCTGGCTGGAGTGGGCGTGGTCGGCCGTGGTGATGACGAGCGTGTTCCGGTCGGCCTTCGCGAACGCCAGCGCGGCCTGGACGGCCTCGTCGAAGTCCTGCGTCTCGCCGATCTGGCCGCAGGCGTCTGCCGCGTGGTCGCGCTTGTCGATGGACGCCCCTTCGATCTGGAGGAAGAAGCCCTTCTTGGCCTTCTTGTCGTTGAGCAGCGAGATGGACTTCGAGGTGAGGTCCTTCAGCGTCGCCCCGGCACCGAGGTAGTCGGGGTTGGGCTGGCAGGTCTCGCCGGTCGGAGCACCCGATCCGCCGATGGATGCCGACGAGGCCGCGAACCGGGTGGGCAGGTTGCCGGAGGCGAGCAGCCCCAGCACCGGCTTGTCCTGGTTGGCGATGGTGACGGATGTCAGGGCGGCCTTGTCGGTGACGACCTGGTAGCCCCGGTCGCCGGCTTGGTCGAGCAGCGTCATCCCGTTCCACTCACCGGCCTTCGCCGTCTGGGCGAACGTGGCCGAGCCGCCGCCGATCGCCAGGTCGGGACGGGTGTCGAGCAGCTGCTCGGTGATCGAACCGGCGCCACCGGCCACGAGCGCGTCAGCGCCGCAGGTCGGGCTGTCGGGACCGTAGCAGCTGCGGGCCGCGACATGGGCGAGCTGCACGGCGGGGGTGGCATCCTGGATCTCCGCCGTCGTCACGTCGCCCGTGCGCAGGCCGCTGGCCTTGGCCAGTTCGAGCAGGTTGCTGTGTGCGGCACCGTGGATGTCGACGCCGATCGCGTTGTCATACGTCTTGGTGCCCGTGGCCCAGGCCGTTCCGGTCGAGGCCGAGTCTGGGTCGTAATCGGGCTTGCCGGCGTTGGGGTCGCCGTCCTTGTAGAGCGAGTACGTCGTGTACTGGCCGGTGATGGGGAGGGCGTCGATGCCGGGCAGCGTTCCGCCCGCGCCGTAGAGGTAGTCGCGGGCGATGGTGATCTCGCTGTCGCCCATGCCGTCGCCGATGAGGAGGATGACGTTGCGGGCGGGGATCGGCAGCAGCGACGAGGCGATCGCCTTGGCGTCCTTGAGGCCGAGGTTGACGTTTCGAGCGGCACCGCCCGGCTGGTCGGGGGTGGGCGCGGATGAGCCGCTGGCCGCGAGGCCGGTTCCGGCGACGAGCGCCACGGCCAGGCCGAGGCCGCCGATGATCGCGCCGCCGCGCGCGAGGCGGCGGGAATTTCCGAGTGACATGTCTTCTCCACTGAGCGAGGTCCGCCATAGGGCGTTGCCGTGAGATCCACAGGCGATCCATAGGTCAGCAGCCGCAAGCCAAATCCCCGTGAACGGATGACCGACGCACGATGAATGCACCCCGAATGGGGGGTGCGGGCGTGGGCCATCCGCCTGCGGAGTCGGGTACGAACAGGAGGTATGCGCATCCTCTCCCTCGTCGTCACCGCCCTCGTCACGGTGGGCCTGCTGGCCGGTTGCGCATCCGTCGACCCGGCTGCGCCGAGCAGCGCAGCGCCCTCGGTCGCGGGCGGTCCCGTCGTCGCGTTCTACGGCGACTCGTACACGCTGGGCACGGGAGCGAGCGATCCGGCGAAGCGCTGGTCGAGCATCATCTGCCGCGAGCGGGGGTGGAACGAGGTCAACCCGAGCACCAACGGACTCGGCTTCGTGAACAATCGGAGCCTGCAGAGCGTCGACGAACTCGATACCGTCATCGCGGCGCATCCGAACATCGTCATCGTGACGATGGGGCTGAACGACAACTTCTCCATGCCCGAGCATGCTGCCGACATCCAGAGCGCCATCCGCGTCGACTTCTCGCGGCTCGCGAAAGAGCTACCGAACGCCCGCATCGTCGTGGTCGAGCCGTTCTGGTACACCGACGAGCGGCCGACGTCTCTCGGCGAGATCATCGGCTGGGTTAAGGCCGGTGCCGCCCGCATCGACGCCGACTACCTATCAGGCGCCTCGCATTGGATCGAGGGGCATCCGGAGTGGATGGCCTCCGACGGACTCCATCCGAACGATGCCGGGTACGCGGCGATGGCCGATAAGATGGACGCGGCCCTGGAGACGATCGCGCTCTGAGTCAGCCCAGCGTGCGGGCCGCGACGTCCTGATGGGCCAGTCGTCTCAGTGCGAGGATGATCGGCTCGTAGAGGGCCGTTCCCAGAACCGCGTACTCGATCGAGGACGATGGCGCGCCCTGCGGCATCCGTGCCACATCGAATTCCGCGATCGCCCGCAGGTGCGTGCCGTAGACGTCGATGCGTTCGTCGTCGATGGCCACGCCGGCCTCCTCGGCCGCGCGAAGGGCGTCCTCCAACTGCGCGACGGCGGCGTATCCGGGGTCGTAGAGCTGGCCCAGCCGCTCGAGCACCGCGCGCGCTCGGGGGTGGTCCGTGTGCAGTTCGGGGTCCGGGTAGGGGGGAAGGGCGGCGACCGCTCGGCCGAGGGTGTCGTAGAGGTCGGGTTGCGGCGAGTCGATGATGGCGAGGATCTCGCGCGTTCGGTGCACGCTGAGCCCCGCGGAGCCGGTGAGGGCGCGGATGACCCGGAGCCGGCGCAGGTGCTCCTCGGTGTACGAGGCTCCCGTCGACGACGTGGCCGCGCCGGGCGCCAGGAGGCCCTCCCTCAGGTAGTACTTGATCGTCGCAACGGCGACGCCCGACTCTGAGGCCAGTTCGGAGACGCGCACAGAACTCCCTTGACGCTGGATAGTGAAGCTATCTAATATCTAGATAGTACAACTATCCAACCCGCCTCGCCGCACAACACGGAAAGGATCGGCCATGTCGTCCTCCAGCGTCACGCTCGCCGGAATCCTGCTGCTCGCGCTCGTCACGGTCGAGTCAGGCGGGTACTTCCTCACCAAGGTCGTCCGCGGCCGCGTTCCCGCCAATGCCCTCCAGACCGGCTTCTTCCGCGCCGGTCATGCCCACGCCGCGGTCCTGCTGGTGCTCGGCCTCGCCATCCTCGGGGTGATCGATCAGACGCACCTCACCGGCTTCTGGATGTGGGTCGGGCGCACGGCCGTGCCGATCGCCGCCATCCTCATGCCCGCCGGCTTCTTCCTCTCGGTCATCGGGCGGGACCCGCAGAAGCCGAGCCGCCTCATCGCCCTGCTCTGGGTGGGCGTCGTCGTCCTCACCGTCGGTCTCGTCACGGCCGGCGTGGGTCTCATCATCGCCGGTGCGAGCTCCTGAGCCGGCCGGACTAGGCAGTACAGGCGATCCCGGCTAGCGTCTGTGCAAGCCGTTCACCTCGAGGAGCCCCATGACCATTCCCCAGCGCTATTCTCTCGTCACACTGGGGGTCGCCGACGTCATCGCGTCGACAGCTTTCTACCGGGCGATCGGCTGGGTGCCGTCGAGCCATTCGGCCGAGGGCGACGTGACCTTCTTCACCACGGCCGGCGGGGTGCTGGGGCTCTGGAAGACCGGAGAACTGGCGGCGGAAGCCGGCGTATCGACGATGCACGCCAGCGCGCCGGCCTTCCGCGCGGTCGCGCTGTCCATCAACCTGGAGTCGCGCTCCGCCGTCGACGACGCCTGCGCGGAGTGGCTCGCGGCCGGGGGAGCGGTCAGCAAGGCGCCGACCGAGACCGAATGGGGCGGGTACAGCGGGTACGTCGCGGACCCCGACGGAAACCTCTGGGAGCTCGCCCACAACCCGTTCTGGCCGCTCGACGAGCGCGGCCTCCCGGTTCTCGGATAGCGCGCGCCGCCATCCGTTCTCAGCGTTCGATGCTCCGGCCGAAGGCTCGACGGTGACGGTTTAGACTGGAGACCGTGACTTCTCCCGCCCCCATCGACGTCGTCCTCATCGGTGGCGGCATCATGAGCGCTACGCTCGCGACCATCATCACGCAGGTGCAGCCCGACTGGACGATCCGCGTCTACGAGCGACTCGGCGACGTCGCCCAGGAGTCCTCGAACCCGTGGAATAACGCCGGCACCGGCCATGCCGCCCTGTGCGAGCTCAACTACATGCCCGAGGGAGCTGACGGGTCGGTCGACCCGGCCAAGGCCATCAGCATCAACGAGCAGTTCCAGACCAGTCGCCAGCTCTGGGCGCACCTCGTCTCGATCGGCGCCCTGCCCGACCCGAAGCGCTTCATCAACACGACGCCGCACATGACGTTCGTGCACGGCTCCAGAGACATCGAGTACCTGGAGCGTCGTTACGAGGCGCTCAAGGACCAGCCACTGTTCGAGGGGATGCAGTTCAGCAGCGACCCCGCGAAGATCGCCGAGTGGACGCCGCTGATCGCGAAGCAGCGCGACTCCCGCCAGCGCATCGCAGCCACCCGCATCGACTCTGGCACGGATGTCGACTTCGGCTCGCTCACGCGCCTGCTGTTCTCGGATGTCGAGCGTCACGGCGGAGAGATCCACTTGAACCACCAGGTCACCGGGTTGAAGCGTCAGAAGGATGGCACCTGGCGCGTGAAGGTGCTGCACACGGTCGGTCGCAACAGCGCGACGGTCAACGCGCGGTTCGTCTTCGTCGGAGCCGGCGGCGGGGCGCTCGCGCTGCTGCAGCAGTCCGGCATCGACGAGATCAAAGGGTTCGGCGGTTTCCCGATCAGCGGGCAGTTCTTCAAGACCTCCAACCCCAAGGTTGTCGCCCAGCACCAGGCCAAGGTCTACGGCAAGGCGGCGGTGGGAGCTCCGCCCATGTCGGTGCCGCACCTCGACACCCGCGTGGTCGACGGCGAGGCGTCCCTGCTGTTCGGCCCGTACGCCGGCTTCACCCCGAAGTTCCTGAAATCCTCGACCTGGTTCGACCTGCCGTTCTCCATCCGCTGGCACAACATCTGGCCGATGCTCGCCGTCGCCGGTCACAACTTCGACCTCATCAAGTACCTCGTCGGCGAGCTCCTCGCCGGTCGTCGCAAGAAGATGGCCGCGCTGCGGGCGTTCATGCCGAGCGCGAAAGATGCCGACTGGGAGCTCATCACGGCCGGCCAGCGCGTGCAGGTCATGAAGAAGGACGCGAAGAAGGGCGGCGTGCTGCAGTTCGGCACCGAGGTCATCACCGGAGCGGATGGCACCATCGCCGGGCTCCTCGGCGCGTCCCCGGGAGCCTCGACGGCCGCGCCGATCATGCTCGACGTGCTCCAGCGGTGCTTCCCCGCCGAGTTCCCCGGCTGGGAGCCGAAGCTGCGCGAGATGGTCCCGCACTTCGGCGTGACGCTCAACGACAAGCCGGAGCTGGCCGCTGAATCGCTCGCGCATACCGCATCCGTCCTCGGCCTGCCAGCCCCCGCAGCGGCGATCGGCGCGAACGAGCGGCGCGAGGCCGTCACCGCCTGACGTCTGCCGCTGCTGGACGGCCGGCGACCGGGCGTGCTAGCGTCGGCGTCGCCATGAAGTAGAACCGCCGATCCGTCCCGCGCCCGAGGCGCCGTAGACGTTCGGCCTCCCCCCGGCGGATGCATCGGTCGCCCGCGCATATGCGTATTCAGCGACAATGATCATCCGCGCCGCGTCCCGATCTCGACGCGGCCGTGGGGTGGTGACGAACGATCGCGGCGAGTGCCCGGCGGGATTCACCACCCGCTGTAGCCGAGTTCGCGCGCATCCGCGTCGTCGATCGGCTCGCGGCGGGCCGAAAAGGCGGTCTCATGCGACCCATCCATTCCGATCACCTCCGCGTCGACGGACTCTCGCACTCCTACGGCGACCGCCGCGTGCTCTCCGATGTGGGTCTCGCCGTCGGCGCCACCGAGCGCATCGGGCTCATCGGCGAGAACGGCGCGGGCAAGTCCACCCTCCTGCGCGTGCTGGCGGGCACCGAGACACCGGATCGCGGCATCATCACGCGGCCCCTGCGCACCGGGATGCTCTGGCAGGAGCTCCTCTTCGACCCCGGTGAGACCGTCGGCGCCGTCTTCGAGGACGCGCTCGCCGACATCCGTTCCATCGAGCGCGAGCTCGAGTCGGCGGCATCGGCAATGCACGCCGACGATACGACAGCAGCCGAGCGGTATTCCGCCGCGCTCGAGGCCGCTGAGCGCGCTGATGTCTGGGGGGCGGATGCGCGCCGAGACGCCCTCCGAGATGGTCTCGGGGTGTCGGCGATCGGTCTGCGGCGACGGCTCGGGGAGATCTCGGGCGGGCAGCGCAGCCGGGTGGCGCTCGCCGCGTTGCTGCTGCAGCGACCGGATGCCCTGCTGCTCGACGAGCCGACCAATCACCTGGACGACCAGGCTGCGGCTTTCCTCGAGGTGCAGTTGCGCGCGTGGGTCGGGCCGGTCCTCATCGCGAGTCACGATCGAAGCTTCCTCGATTCGGTTGCGACCGGGCTCGTCGATCTTGATGCCGCACGATCGCTCCACGACGGACGCGGCGCATCCGTCACGGTCTTCGGCGGCGGCTTCAGCGACTACCGTTCGCACAAGGCCGAGGAGCGCGAGCGCTGGCAACGGCAGTACGACGATGAGCAAGAGAGACTGGGCGTGCTGCGGCGGACGGTGGCTGTGACCGCTCGCACGGTGGCGCACGGCCGAGGTCCTCGCGACAACGACAAGTTCATCCAGGGATTCAAGGGAGCCCGCAACGATCAGGCCATCGCGCGGCGGGTGCACAACGCGGAGCAGCGCCTGGCGAGCCTGGAGCGTGACCAGGTCCGCAAGCCGCCCGCCGTGCTGCGCTTCGCCGGCATTCCCACCGGATCCCAGGTGCTCGCCGACGGGGTGCTGCTCCAGCTCGCCGGCGTCGCCGTCGCCGGGCGGCTCGCCGCCGTCTCGCTGCGGGTCGAACCACGCTCCCGGATGCTCGTCACGGGCGCCAACGGGGCCGGAAAGTCGACACTGCTCGGCGTTCTGGCCGCGCGCCTCGAGACGGATGCCGGCACCGTGCATCGACGCAGAGGGTTGCGGGTCGGACTGCTCGAACAGGACGTGCGGTTCCCCGACCCGACCCGCTCAGCGCGGGAGCTGTATGCGACGACGCTCGGTGAGCGGAGGGTCGAGCAGGTCCCGCTGTCGAGTCTGGGGCTTTTGCCGCCTCGGGATGAGAACCGCCCGGTGGGCGCCCTCTCCGTCGGTCAGCAGCGTCGTCTCGCCCTGGCTCTCGTCATCGCCCGGCCCCCGCATGTATTCCTGCTCGACGAGCCGACGAATCATCTCTCGCTCGGACTGGCGACCGAGCTGGAGGAGGCGCTCGAGAGCTATCCCGGTGCGGTCGTCATCGCCAGTCACGATCGGTGGCTGCGGAGGCGCTGGTCAGGGGAGGAGCTCGAGCTGATCGGCTCGTCGTGAAGGCGGACCTGTGGATCGGAATGGCGCAGACATTCGAAACTATGTTCTAATGGAGATATGCGATGGAGTGGTCAGGAACTCGGAGTCGAGAACGACGCGGCACTGCCGGGACTCGTCAAGCTGAACAATCTGGTGCGTTCGGTGCAGACCCCCGAATTCGCCGGCATCACCTTCCACGAGGTGCTCGCGAAGTCAGCCCTCAACAAGGTCCCCGGTCAGATGCGAATTCCGCTGGAGTGGACGGTGAATCCGTATCGAGGATGTTCCCATGCTTGCGCCTATTGCTTCGCGAGGCCGACGCACACCTACCTCGACCTGGACGGGGGCGACGACTTCGATCGGCAGATCATCGTCAAAGTCAATGTCGCCGAGGTGCTGCGCAAGGAGCTCGGGCGTCCGAGTTGGCAGCGGCATCCGGTGGCTCTCGGCACCAATACCGATCCGTACCAGCGTGCGGAGGGTCGCTACTCCCTCATGCCCGGCATCATCGGCGCCCTCGCCGAGAGCGGAACGCCGCTGAGCATCCTCACGAAGGGCACGCTCCTGCGTCGCGATCTGGGCCTACTGGCGGATGCCGCGACTCGGGTTCCCGTCGACATCGCCATGTCGATCGCGGTGTACGACGACGAGCTCCAGCAGTCGGTGGAGCCGGGGACGCCCTCGACGACCGCGCGGCTGGCGACGGTCACGGCCGTGCGCAACGCGGGTCTCGACTGCACGGTGTTCATGATGCCGATCCTGCCGTTCCTCACCGACACGAAAGCGCACCTCGACGAGGCCATGGGCCGGGCGAAGGCGGCGGGCGCCACCGGGGTCGCGCACTCCGCGCTGCACCTCAAGCCGGGGGTGAAGGAGTGGTTCATGCTGTGGCTGGAGCGCGAGCATCCCGAACTGGTGCCGCGTTATCGCGCCATGTACAGAACGACATACGGGCCGAAGGAGTACCGGGAATGGCTGGCCGAACGCGTGCGTCCCATCCAGCGCGCCCACGGACTCGACCGCATCCGCACCTCGCCGGCTACGGGCGGTGTGCTGTCGCAAGCGGATCCCGAACCCACCCTGTTCTGAACCAGCCCCTCTGTGCTCTCGCGACCGACGCGCCCGAAACGTCCCCAATCGGGGTACATTTCGGCGCAGCCGGGGGGCAATCGGGCTCGTCCGGAGTGGAATAGCCGGGGGAGGGGCGAAATATGGCGCTCGGTCTACCGGATCATCTGGCTGACGACACCCTCAATCGCGCCCTGGCCAGGGCGGCTCACCTGTTCGGATCGGTGTGTCTCATCGGGGCTCTCGTAGCAGCCATAGCGCTGAGTGCCGCGCGCCCGACCGAGGCGCTCTGGCCCACGGTCATCGCGCTGGTGCCGATGGGACTCCTGCTGGCGACCCTCGCCACCAATCGCACATCGCTCGCGGCGACCGGCTACCTCGTGATCGGCGGATTGTCTAGCTTCGTCTACACCGTGACGATCTTCGGCGACCGGACGGCCTTCCCCTCCAGCAGCATGTTGATCGTCGCCCTTCCGGCGATGGCGCTCGTGATGGTCGGAGCAACAGGAGTCGGCTCGGCCCGAGGCGTTCTGTGGGCCACCGGCGGACTGCTGGTGGGCGAAGGGGCCATCATCGCAGCGTGCCTCGTGACGGGGCAGACGTATCGCCTCGACTGGTTCGTTCCGCTCACCTACCTCTTCCTCGTGAGCGTGCTGTTCCTCGAGGCGGTCAACCGACGCGTGAATCGTGCGGCGCAACCGTCCATCCTGCGCGCCGCCCGGGACAACAACGCGTTCGCCCTCCGCCGCGATCTCGAGGCCCGCGCCACCTCGCTCATGCATGACACCGTCCTCAGCCACCTCATCAGCATCGCCGCGGCGGAGCCGGGACCGCTCGACCCACGGATGCGCTCGCTCGTCTCACGCGACCTCGACGGGCTGGTCGGCGGAGACTGGCTGGTCAGCCAGGAGGCCGCGTATGCGGCGTCCGCGCAGGAATGGGCCGCGACGCCGTTGGCCGACTCCATCGATGCGGCTCGGCTGGGCGGCCTCCGGGTCGACGTCGCCGGCGACCGGCAGGTCGTCGCCATTCTGCCGTCGGACACCGCCGCCGCGCTCGGGCTGGCCGTGCGCCAGTGTCTCGCCAACGTCGAACGGCATGCCGGCGTCGATCGGGTCGAGATCGCCATCATGGCGACGGATGGCGAGGTCTCCGTCATGGTCGCCGATGCCGGCGCCGGTTTCACGCCCACCGAGCAGACCTCGCACATCGGCCTGCGTCACTCCATCCGCCAGCGCATCGTCGACGTGGGCGGCGAGGTCCAGGTGTGGTCGAGCCCCGGCGAGGGAACCTCGGTCATGCTGACCGTTCCCCGCACCACCGTTCTGCGCACCGGGACCGCATCCGTCGCCGCGATCACCGGCGTCCACCCGGGCGGTGCCGGCTCGATCACCGGCCCGCTCGATGCCGGGGATGCACGACAAGACGTCGGCCTGTGAACCCGTTCACGCGTGTCTCCTACTCCCGTCCGTCCGGGTCGTCCTGGTTGGTCAGCCCGCAACGCCTCGATCCGCTCGGCACGCTCGCGGCGTGGCCGTTCACGGCAGCGGCGAGCGTCGTCGCCGTCGGGTACGCGGTGGTGGCGACCGTCGTGCAGTGGAACCAGGTGGTGGACCCGGCTGCGGCGATCGGCGCGGTGGTGGTCGTCGCCATCACATGGGCGCTCGTGATCGCCGGCGCTCGCCCGGCTGGCGCGCCGATGCTGGCCGGAACCGGCATCGCCGCCGTCATCCTGGCCTTCTGCGCGGCCATCCTCGAGACCGCCAGCCGGTTGGGGCGCAACGAACTGCTGCAGGACGACTTCGGGCCCCTTCTGCTCGGACTCCTGCTCGTCACGCTGTCGCCCTACCGCCCGGCGGCGAGCATCGTGGTCGCCGCCGCGGCGTCGGCCGTGGGACTGAGCCTGCTCGTGTGGCCTCAGGCCGCTTCGCTGGCGGTGCAGGTGCCGTTCGCCGAGTACGTCGTCGTGGTGACGGTGCCGGTGCTCGCCCTCGGCCTGGCCGGGGCGGCGTTCGGCGAGCAGTTCGCCCGCAGCGTGCAGTTGTGGCAGCGAACGGCCACCCGAGCGGTGCTGGCCGCCGACCTGGATGAACGGCGTGGCGTCGCGCGATCCGTCCAGCAGGAGCAGGTGACCCTGCTCTCTCGCGACGCACTGCCGTTCCTGCTGCGGGTCGTCGCTGCGGATGAGGTGAGTACGGCCGACGTCGATCGGGCGCGTGAGCTCTCCCGCGCCCTGCGTGGAACCCTCGTCGAGGAGCTCGATCGCAGTTGGCTCGATGACCTCGTCGAACGCCAACGCTCCCGGCGCTCGCAGGTGCCGCTCGTGACCGATCCTGCCGGTCGCGCGTCGACGATGGGCGCGGAGCAGCGGGCGGCGTTCACCGCGCTCGTGCTCGGCCTGTGCGATCACCCTGATGTCGACGCGGTGTCCGTGTCCATCGATACGACGACGGATGACCGCAGCCGGGTGCGGGTGAACGCGTCCACGGCCCTGCGCGGGCGCGGCATCAATCGCCTGGTGAAGCAGTACGTCAGCGTCATCCGCGTTCTCTTTCTGGGGGTGCGCTGCAACTGGGCCGAAACAGACCTGACGGTACAATTCGACTATGTCGGGTCGTGAGGCGGTCTGGGGAACTCACCCCGTGCGCGTCGGCCTGCTCGACGACCACGAACTGCTGCTCGACTCGATGTCGAGCTGGATCCGTGAGAACGCGCCCGACTTCCGTCTGTCGCTGACCGCCCCGCGATGGGTCGACTTCGTGCGCAGCGAGGCCTTCCCGGTCGACCTCGTCATCATGGATTTCCAGCTCGTCGAGCCGGTCTCGATCGAAGCGCGCATCCGCACCTGTCGTGCGGCCGGCTGCAAGGTGGTGGTCATCAGCGCCCTCGACACCGATGATGCCCGCGAGCGCGCCACCGTTGCGGGAGCGATCGCCTTCGTGGGCAAGAGCGTGCCGATGAAGTCGATGATCGGCACCGTGCGGGCGGCCTTGCGGATGCCGGAGCCGAACGGCGACTCCGTTCAACTCGCTCCCGGTAGTGGACGGGTGAGCCCGGTGAACGGTCCTCACCTGAGTCTCGGCGAGACGCAAGCCCTGCGGCTCTACGTGAGCGGGCTCTCCACGGCGGAGGTGGCCGCGCGGATGCACGTCAAGTACGAGACGGCCAAGACCTACCTCCGCCGGGTGCGGGAGAAGTACCAGAAGGCCGGGAGGCCGGCCAGCCGCAAGGTCGACCTCATCCGACGTGCGGCCGAGGACGGGCACCTGGAGTAGCGTGTTCCGAGCCGCATCCGGCACGGAACCAGGAGAGATCACGCCCCATGGCCAAGCTGTACTTCCGCTACGGGGCGATGAACTCCGGCAAGAGCACCGCCTTGCTGCAGGCGGCGTTCAACTACGAGGAGCGCGGGCACCGGGTGCTTCTGGCCAAGCCCGCCGTCGACACCAGGGGTGACCTCGACATCCTCTCCCGGCTCGGCGTCACGCGCGCCGTCGACTTCGTGCTGGCGCCGCAGACGGATGCCTACGCCGCCTTCCAGCAGCACCGCTCGGCCGTGCTCACCGAATCGGCCCGCGACGTGAGCTGCCTGCTGGTCGACGAGGCGCAGTTCCTCACGTCAGATCAGGTCGACGACCTGCTGCGCATCGCCATCCTCGAGGACGTGCCGGTACTGGCGTACGGCATCCGCACCGACTTCCTCACCGTCGCCTTCCCCGGCAGCCGCCGCCTGCTCGAGATCGCCCACAGCCTCGAGGAGTTGAAGACCATCTGCCGGTGCGGGCGCAAGGCCATCTTCAACGCTCGCAAGGTGGACGGGCGCTTCGTCTTCGATGGAGCCCAAGTGGCCATCGACGGCGTCGACGTCACCTACGAGTCGCTGTGCGCCGCGTGCTACCTCCAGGAGTCGGCTGGCCGGCTCGGGCGCTGAGGTCGCCTGATCGGTTTCTGGACCTGCTCCGGGTCTCGATGATGGTCGCTGTGGTGGCGACGGTCAGCAGCGCACCGATCAGGGTTCCCGTGGAATTGGCCAGGACATCCCATCCACTCGCCGTCCGATCCGCCAGGAAGATCCCTTGGCCGAGTTCGATCAGCGACGAGACGAGGATGCCGATGACGACCGACATCCACCACCGCCGCGAGCCGAGGAGAACCGTGAGGAACACGCCGAGCGGCAGGAAGAGCACGACGTTGGCTGTCCACTCGATGCGGGCGTAGGTGATCGCATCCATGCCGATGGAGTGCGCCCAGGCGATGAACTCCGAGATCCGTCCGTCGACGGGGCGGTCGACAGGGATCGGCCAGAAGGCGATGAACGCGAGGGCGATGAGGTAGACCGCGAATCCGGCGCTTGCCAGGACGACTCGCGGTGTGGTCTGCCTCATCCCCCGAGGATAACCGCGCGCAGGCGGGCGAGAGCGGTGTGACGGTTGTGTAAACACTTGGTCGCATCCCTTCGCGCCCGTTGCGCCGCTTTGTAGAGTCGAGCTGCCGTGGGCCGAGGGCGCCCCATGTCGATCCGCTTCCCCCACCGAGTGGAGTGACACGATGACCGCGACAGAAGACCCGACAACCCCGCTGGTGCGACGCCGCACCATCATCATCGGAGCGGCGGCCGGACTCGTGACCGGCGCGTTGTCGACGACGGTCGCCTTCGCCGCTCCCGTTTACTCTCCCGTTCCCAAACTCCCCTACGAGATCAGCCGCGCGGACACCCGAACAACCCGGCGCGGCAAGCTTTCCTACGAGGCCGTCGACGTGTTGATCGCGGGCGACCGCACCCGTATCTTCGTTCCCCACGCGACTCCTCCCGGCCAGAAGACCGCGGCCGGCGTGCTGTGGCTGTACCACGCCAACGGCAGCGACTACACCTCCATCGACGGCGCCTACAAGTACGGGGCGGAGCTCGCGGTGGATCGCGGGGCGGTCGTCGTCTGCCCGAACTACGGGGGCAGCCTGTGGACCAGCCAGCCGTCGCTGACCGCGCAGGTCAACGCGTCGAAGTACATGTCCGCAGTGTGGAAGATCGGCGTCAGTTTCCTGCGGGCGAACTCGGGCGGCGGCTCGCTGATGACCTACGCCTACGGCCGAAGGATGGTTCCGGCCTTGCGCGGAATGTACCTGGCCAACGCCACCTACGACATGGAGGACCTGTACGACCGCGATCCGCGTGTGCCACCGGTGTACGGGAACAGCCGCAGCGCGATGCTGGCCACGAACCCGGCCGCCCTGCCGCAGTCATCGTGGAGCGGAGCGCGCATGAAGGTGGTGGCCTCGCAGCTGGACGTGCTGGTTCCGCCCGACCGGCACGGCGTCGCGCTCGCCAACAGAGCGCGGCCGGTCGCGAGCGACGTGATCGTCCAGTATCACAACGAGGGTCACACCGTCCCGGGTTGGACCCAGGAGGACATGATCACGACGTTCGCCGGCTGGCTCGACGTCTGAGTCAGGACGCCGCGCGATACGCCGGATAGGCGTAGACGACGTCGCCGTCCCACGGCTGGCCGTACAGCCGCACGAAGGTGCGATCCGGGGGCAGATCACCGGGCACGTCGCCCTCGACGGTGTGGGTGCCCCCCGCTCCGACCGCGTCCACGAATCCCACGTGGTAGACGCTGTCCGGCGTTCCCGCCGTGTAGAAGATGAGGGCGCCCTCGCGCGCCTCGCCCCCCGTCATGCCCGCTGCGGCGAAGCGGTCGTGCAGGGCCTGAGGAGCGAGAGCCGTCGCATCGACGTTGCCGCGGAGCAGCCAGAGCGCGAATGCGGACGCCCAGGCGCCGACGTCACCGACCGGCGACGCCTGCCACGGACTCCCGGCGAACTGCCTGCCGGCGCTGGCCGCGGCATCCGCGCGCACCTCCGCCATCGTGCGGGTCGGTCCGGATGCGGGCGTGGGCGTCGCGGAGGGTGTAACGGCGGCATCCACGGCGACCGGGCGATCGCCGGCGCCGATCGCCAGCGCGCCCGCAACCCCCGCACCGACGATGCCGACGCCCGAGACGATCAGTGCCCGCCGCGAGAGGCCGGAGCGCGCACGCGGCAGGCCGGGGGATGTCGTCCGCGTGACATCCCGGATCTCGCCGTCGCCCGTGCTCTCGCTCCTCCGCGTCATGGTCGCGCCCCGCTCCGATACGAGCCGGGATCCGCTTCTTGGACCGTCTTGGCGATCTTGTGCCCGGTCTGCCACATCGTCACCACGGGAATGCGGCCCGCCACGCGGTAGATCTGCATGTCGGTGCGGAACGCTTCGGAGTCGGCGCGGAAGAGCACCCTCGGCAG
Organism: Orlajensenia flava; assembly: GCF_004801905.1. Taxonomy (GTDB): domain Bacteria; phylum Actinomycetota; class Actinomycetes; order Actinomycetales; family Microbacteriaceae; genus Orlajensenia; species Orlajensenia flava. Next base: position 16,902 of record NZ_SSSN01000012.1, read on the forward strand.
CCGCATCGAGCCGTTCACGAACGGCACTTGGCGCACCGCCGTGCCGGTGCCCTGATTGACGTAGGTCTCGATCCAGCCGCGGTCCAGCGATTGGGACACGTGGATGCGGAGCACGACATCCGTCCAGCGTCCCCGTCGATACGGGAGCGAGAGATAGGGGTAGGGATCTCCCGCGTTCAACTCGTTGCCACGGATGACGAACTCGTCCAACGGATCGCTCGGCCCCCAGCGGTTGGCATGGAGGAGGAGAGGCGACCCCTGGTCGTACGGCGGCCCGTAGAACTGGAAGATGGCGATGTAGCCGGTGGCGTCGTGTCCGTTCGGATTGGCCGGATCGTCCTTGGGATAGACGGTGGGGAAGTCGTCCGATGGCATGTAGGCGAACCCGACGCAGAACTCGTCGCCCTCGACGATGTTGCGCCGGCTCGAGGACTGGAACCGCACCGTCGTGCTGGTCGGCTGTTCTTTGTCGTAGCGTGCGCTGTCGGGCACCGAGACCTTGAGCACGCGGCGGGCCTTTCCGAGGACCGGGTCATCGACCAACTGGGCGTACGCCGCGCCCACGACGGCGCCGTGTCCGCTCCTCCATTGGTCGATCGTTCCGCTGTAGTCGGCCGCCCAGCCGAGTTCGCTCCTCCAACCGCCGACGGGCAGCCCCGATCCTGAGCGACGGTTCGCCGTGCCGACGCCGATGTAACCCGACTTGATCACCACGCTGTCCACGACCGCCCTCGCGCGGATCCAGAACACGCTGTCCGAGGGCGTCTGCGACCCGTCAAGGAACTTCTTGCGCGTGTCCCACGTGACGGAGTACACGCCCGGCGATGTCGCGGTGGCCTCGAGGGTGCCGTATTCCGGCACGCCGATGATGATGACGACCTTGCCGATCGACGAGTACCCCGTGATGCGCGCCGACACCGTGACCACGCCGGACACGCGGGCACCGGTGACCGGTGAGATGATCTCGATCTTCGCCATCACGCCCCCCGTTCGGCCACCGAGTCAGGGACGGCCGAGTCCGTGATACTCCCAGCCATCGGCGCGCCAGCCGACGGCGTCGAGGCAGTTTCTCCCGTCGATCACGACCTTACGCTTCACCCGTGCGCCCGCGAAGGCCGGATCCATGTGCCGGTACTCGTTCCACTCCGTCACGAGCACGACGAGGTCGGCCCCCTCCAGCGCGTCGGATACGTCCTCGACGTAGTCCAATTGCGGATGGATGCGCCGGGAGTTGGCGATGGCCTCCGGGTCGGTGGCGACCACCTCGGCGCCGAGTCCCTTGAGGCGCACGGCGACATCGAGGGCCGGAGAATCGCGGATGTCGTCGGAGAACGGTTTGAAGGCGAGGCCGAGCACCGCGACGCGCTTGCCGTACGGCTGGCCGTCGAGAGCCTCGACGGCCAGGTCGACGACACGCTGCCGCCGACGCAGGTTGATCGCGTCGACCTCCTTGAGGAAGGCGACGGATTCCCCGCGCCCGAGCTCCTCCGCGCGCGCCGTGAACGCCCGGATGTCCTTCGGGAGACAGCCGCCGCCGAATCCGGCGCCCGCGCCGAGGAAGCGGCGGCCGATGCGCGCATCGAAGCCGATCGCATCGGCCAGCTGCGTGACGTCCGCGCCGGTCACCTCGGCGATTTCGGCCATCGCGTTGATGAACGAGATCTTCGTGGCGAGGAAGGCGTTGGCCGACACCTTGACGAGCTCGGCCGTCGCGTAGTCCGTGGTCACGAGCGGCGTGCCGGCGGCGAGAGCGGTCGCGTACACCTCGTCGAGCAGCTCGCGGGCGCGCTCGGCCGCTTCGCTCTCGGGTGGGAGGCCGTAGACCAGCCGGTCGGGGGTGATGGTGTCCTTGACCGCGAAGCCCTCGCGCAGGAACTCGGGATTCCAGGCGAGCATCGCGCCCGTGCCACTGCCCGCGATCCGCTCGGCGATTCTCGCCGCGGTGCCGACGGGAACGGTCGACTTGCCGGCCACGAGATCGCCGTCGGCGAGGTGGGGGAGGAGCCCGTCTATGGCAGCGTCGACGAAGCGGAGATCGGCCGCGTACGAGCCGGCGCGCTGCGGGGTGCCGACGGCGACGAAGTGCACGGCCGCACCCGCGGCATCCGCGATGTCGGTGCTGAACCGCAGCCGACCGGATTGGACGCCCGCAACGAGGATCTCCGGCAGGCCCGGCTCGAAGAAGGGAGCGCGCCCCTCCGACAGCGCCCCGACCTTGGCCGGGTCGACGTCGATGCCGATCACCTCATGGCCCAGTTCGGCCATGCTCGCGGCGTGCACGGCGCCGAGGTACCCGCATCCGATGACGGAGATTTTCACAGTAGCCCTTTCGTCGTTCCCAGCTGGCGGTGCGGCTCTGCACGATGCTCCTGTTCAAGTTCTACCAAAGCGCATGATCGCTGTGTTACCCGCCAGTTACGAGTGGGAGTCCATCTGTGAACGTTACCGATTCCCGGCCGCCGAGCCGGATACTCTCGCTTCAGGCTCAGCGTCGTTCCCGCCCAGGACACCTCCCGAGAGGAATGACGCATGGCCCGCACCTCATCCGCCGCCTCCCTGCCACTGCAGCCCGCCGACGCGATCGCACCCGATCGGATCGCGGTGCAGCTCACCCTCAGGCCGCCGGATGGGCGCACCAAGTACGTCGATCAGCTCGTCGACGGCGCGGCGGATGGCGTCGAGTTGCGGTACTTCTCGTGGCGCAGCGCGCTGTCCGGGTCCTACGACGTGTTCCACGCCCACTGGCCGGAGTTGATGATCCGCGGTTCGAGTGCGGCCAAGCGCTTCGCCCAGCGGCGGGCCATGCAAGTGCTGAGACTGAGGCTGCGTCTGCTCCGCGTTCCCATCGTCCGCACCGTGCACAACCTCGCGCCGCACGAGGTCGGCTCGGCTCCCGAGCGGAGGGCCTTGGCCGCCTTCGATCGCTCGACCACGCTGTTCATCGCGCTCAACCCGACGACGAAGGCTCCGACATCCGCTCCGCTCGTCCGCATCCCGCACGGGCACTACCTCCACCGCTTCAGCGACTTTCCGCACGCCGAACCGGTCAGCGGTCGCATCCTGTACTTCGGGATCATCCGCGAGTACAAGGGCGTCGACCGCCTGCTCGACGTGTTCCGCGACGTGTCCGACGACCGGCTCACGCTGCGGGTGGTGGGCAGCCCCAGCCGCGGGCAGGCCGAGATGGTCGCCGATCGCCTCGCGCTCGATCCACGCGCTTCAGCCCGCCTGGCCTATGTCGACGATGAGGAGCTGGTCGACGAGGTGACCCGCGCGGAGCTGGTCGTGCTGCCCTACCGCGAGATGCACAACTCGGGGTCGGTGCTCGTCGCGCTCTCGCTCGGGCGGCCGTCGTTGGTGCCCCGATCACCCACGAACACCGCGCTGAGCGAGGAGGTGGGCGCCGGCTGGATCATCCAGTACGACGGGGAGCTCGAGGCCCGACACATCGTCGATGCCATCGATCAGGTGCGCGCGCTGCCGATCGAGAGCCGTCCCGACCTCGGCGGCCGCGATTGGAGCGTCATCGGCGAGCAGCATCGGGCCGCCTACCGACGAGCGATCCAGATGGTGAGGGGGCGATCGTGACCAAGGTCGCGGACGAGACCCCCAGCGTCGGACTGGCCAGGTCGGCATCCCGCGGAGCGGTCGTCATGATGGGCGGCCAGGGGGCGCGCATCGTCGTCCAGCTCGGCGGCGTCGTGGTGCTCGCGCGGCTCCTCGGCCCGAGCGAGTTCGGTCTCGTGGCCATGGTGACGGCGATCATCGGCGTGGGGGAGGTGTTCCGGGACTTCGGCCTGTCCTCGGCGGCCGTGCAGGCCAAGAACCTCAGCCCGTACCAGAAGGACAACCTGTTCTGGATCAATGCCGGCATCGGCCTCGCGCTCTCGATCGCCACGTTCCTGTTGTCCGGTCCCATCGCCGCCCTGTACGGGGACGACCGTCTCCGGACGCTCACGATGGTGCTCTCGGTCACCTTCCTGATGAACGGGCTGTCGACCCAGTTCCGCGCCGACCTGGGTCGTCATCTCGCGTTCGGCAGGCTCGTCATCGCGGATGCCGTCGGCCAGGTGGTGGGGCTGACGGGCGCCATCACGGTGGCGGTGCTCGGAGGCGGGTACTGGGCGCTCGCCGTGCAGCAGGTGGGGCAGTCGCTCATCACCCTCGTCGTCCTCGTCATCGTGGCTGACTGGTTTCCGGGGCTCATCCACCGGCGCGCGGGGATGGGTCCGCTCATCACCTACGGCTCGACGGTGTTCGCCGCGCAGATCCTCAACTACGTCAGCCGCAACGTCGATTCGGTCATCATCGGCGCCCGGTTCGGCGCGGTCCCCCTCGGTCTCTACAACCGCGCATTCCAGCTCGTGATGCTCCCGCTCCTGCAGCTGCAGGCGCCGGCCACCCGCGTCGCCCTGCCGATCCTGTCCCGCCTGCAGGACACCCGTATACGGTTCAACGCCTTCATCAGCTTCGGCCAGACCGCCCTGCTCACCCTCGTCGGGCTCATGTTCGGCATCCTCGGTGCGCAGGCGTCCGCCGTCGTGCAGGTCATGCTCGGAGACAAGTGGCTGGCCGCCGTCCCGACCTTCCAGATCCTCCTCGTCGCCGGCTACTTCCAGGCCGCCGCCTACGTGACCTACTGGGTGTTCCTCGCCAAGGGGCTCACCCGGGCGAACCTGCTCTCCGCGCTCGTGACCCGCCCCATCACGATCGGTCTCATCGCGCTCGGGTCGCAGTGGGGCGTGCCGGGCGTCGCCGCGGGCTTCGCGCTCGGGCTCGGCATCACCTGGCCGATCTCCCTCCTCTGGATCCGCCGCGTGTCCGACGTCGATAGCCGTGAACTGTTCTTCAACGGGCTGAGGATGATCGTCGTGTTCGGCGTCGCGACGCTGGCGAGCTACGCATCCACGATGGCCATGCCCGCGGATCAGCCGGTGCTGAGACTCGTCGTTGGAACTCTGGCTCTCGCTCTGTCCCTCGTGATCGAGGCGGCTCTCTGGCCGCGATTCCGACGCGATGCCCTGGCGGTCATCGGCGCCCGCAAATACCTCGCCCGGGAGCGCAAGCCCTCGGCCCCCGCCCCCGCCGCTGCACCCGACACCACCGTGGAGGACCGATGATCACCGCGATCCGATCAGAGCTGCGCCGGAGGTGGACGAACCTGCGGTACAACAGCGGGGCCCCCGCTGCAAAGGACAGGCGAGCCGCCCGCGCGACGTCGCCGGCGTCGCTCGCACGGGAGCGCGACGTCCACCTGCTGGTGGCGCCGCCCGGCCAGGGCAACATCGGCGACCAGGCCCTGTTCGAGGCCTTCATCGAGAACGCGCCGGGAAACGTGCTCGCCATCGTCCGCCGAACCGCTGACTTCGACGTTCCCGAGGTACTGAAGCAACGCGTCACCCTGCTGGCCATGCCGGCCCTGATCTACGGCGAGGGGAATGACCACGCGCGCGCGATCGCCGAGCTCTCGTCCCTGCTGCATCGAGCACTGAGCCTGTCGATCATCGGGGCTGACATCATGGACGGCCGGTACAGCCTGCGCGGCTCGGTGCGCCGCTCCGTCATCGCCGAGCTGGGCGCGTTGGCCGGCCTCGACACCCGCATCGTCGGGTTCAGCTGGGCCTCCAACCCCCGGAGCGGCGCAAAGCGGGCTCTCGTCAAGGCCAGCCGCGCCGGCGCCGTGCCGATGCTCCGCGACCCCTTCTCCGCGCAGCGGGCGACGGATGACGGCGTCGAGGGCGCCAGACTGGTCTCCGATCTCGTCTTCGCCGCGACCCTGACGGCGGAGTCTCCGATCACGCCGCCGCGGCCGTACGCCGTCGTCAACGCGAGCGGCCTCATCGGCCGCAGCCTCGACCAGGTGACCGCGTACCGGCGGATCATCGCCCATCTCAGGTCCCGGGGCCTCCACGTCGTGCTCGTTCCGCACGTCATCAAGCCGCTCAGCGACGACCTCCGCGCATCCCTCCGCATCGCCGATGCCGTCGGCGAGAGCGGCGTGACACTCGTCACCCACCTGCTCACACCCGGCCAGATCCGCTCCCTGACGGCGGATGCGCGCATCACGGTCACGGGGCGAATGCACCTCGCGATCATGTCGTTCCTCGGCGGCACCCCGGCCGTGACGATGGCCACGCAGGGCAAGGTCGAGGGTCTCATGGACCTGTTCGGCATCCGTCAGCTGTGCGTGCGACCTGGCCCGTGGATGGCCTCCGGCGTGATCGCCGCGATCGACGACGCCCTGCCGGATCGGTCCGCACCGCGTCGAGCGATCGCGGGCGCCCTGCCCGGCGTGACGCTCATGGCCTTGGAGAACGTCGCCGGCCTCGGTGACGCGCCCCGCCGCGTCGACGTCGTCGATGCCCACGCTGGCGGCCTCCGCTGATGGGCAGACTTCGCGAGATCCTGGCCAACTCGGTCGCTTCGAGCGCGGTCTGGAGTCCCCACGCTCGCGTTCGACTGCTGCGGCTCGCAGGCGCCCGCATCGGAGAGGGGACGCGGGTGCGCGCGGGCATCCACTTCATCGGGCGCGTCGACCTCATCACCATCGGTCGCTCGTGCTTCATCAACGCCGGCGCGATGATCGGCTCCAACGCGCCCATCTCGATCGGCGACCACGTGTCCATCGGCCCGCGCGTGCAGCTGCTCCCGACCACGCACGAGATCGGACCGAGCTCGGCGCGCGCCGGAACGTCCCGCAGCGCGCCGATCACCATCGGCGATGGCAGTTGGCTCGGCGCCGGCGTGATCGTCCTGGGCGGCGTCGAGATCGGCCCAGGCTGTGTGATCGCCGCCGGTGCCGTGGTGACGGCGTCGTGCGAGCCCGACACGGTCTACGCCGGCGTTCCGGCGCGCGCCGTTCGCACCCTCGATCCATCGACTCCCGCACGGCCGAATGTGCCGACGCCCGACGCGAGGATGAGTGCCGATGCCTGAGCCGGCGACCAACCCGCTACGGGTGATGTTCGTCGTGCCCTCCCTCCACGGGGGCGGCGCCGAGTTCGTGGCGCGCACCTGGATGGGGTGGCTGGTCAGTCGCGGCCACACCGTCACCGTCGTCACGACGTCCGCGAAGGCGACGGATGACCACCTCCCCGACGGGGTCGTCCGCATCAGCGTCGCGAGCGCCAGCGGTCAGCTCGGCAAGGCACGCGCGGTTCGTGCCGCGTTCGAGCGTTTCCGTCCCGACATCGCCGTGAGCCTCCAGGCGCACGCCAACCTCATCCTGCTGACGGCTAAGGCGATCACGCCTCGGTCGAGACGGCCCGCGATCGTGATCAGCGAGCGCAACCTCGTTTCGCTCGGACTTCCGACGGCGGATCGTGCACACCGATTCAAGATGGCCATCGCCCGGAGGATGTACCGGACGGCCGATCACGTGATCGCCATCTCCCACCCGGTGGCCGGTGAGCTGGTCAGCGCGTTCGGCGTGCCGGGCGACCGCTGCACGGTGGTGCCCAACCCTGCCACGGCGAAGGTCGTCGACGGTCCGCAGGTCGGGCGGGAGCCCGGAACGGTGAACGGCCTGCAGATCGTGCTCGCCTGCCGACTGGTGGGACAGAAGCGACCGGCGCTGGCCATCCGCACGGCCGCGGAACTCAACCGGCGCGGGATCTCGACGACCGTCATCTCCTTCGGCGGAGGACCGCTCCTCGGTGCCGTGACGGCGGAGGCCGAGCGCCTCGGCGTCCCGTTCGAGGACAAGGGCTGGGTCGAGGACTGGTTCGCTCACTTCCAGCCGAACTCCGTGGTGCTGCTGCCGTCCGACCGGGAGGGATTCGGCAACGTGCTCGTCGAGGCGGCCGCTGCCGGAGTCCCGTCCGTCGCTGTGTCGGGTGCCCTCGGCGTGGCGGACGCCATCGTGCCGGGCATCACGGGAGAGCTCGCCCTCGGTCCGAGCCCTGAGCAGCTCGCGGACGCCGTGACGCGGGCCAGCGCCATCGAGATCGTCGGAGTGGATGCCTGGCTCGACCGGTTCTCGGTCTCGGCGAGCGGTCGCGATCTTGAGAGCGTGCTGCAGTCCGTGACGGACGGGGTGGCCGCGTGAGAGGCGGCCCGGTCGCCGTCAGCGTGGTCGTCCCGGCATTCAACGCGGAGTCCTTCCTCGCGGATGCCGTGACGCGGCTCCTCGCGCAGACCGAGCCGGTCGAGATCGTCCTCGTCGACGACGGCTCGATCGATGGGACGCCCTCGATCGCCCGTGCGCTGGCCGAGGGGCACGAGTCGGTCACCTTCATCGGGCTGGGCACGAACGGCGGGGTGGCGGCAGCGCGCCGTGCCGGCGTCGCCGCGGCATCAGGGAGGTACATCTGGTTCGTCGACGCCGACGACGACTGGTCGACGTCCGCCGTCGAGGTGATGCTCGCGGCGGCAGAGGCAGCGGATGCCGACGTGGTCTGCGCCGGTGCCGAGTACCGGGGAGCCGACGGATCGACTCGGCCGGTGCCGCATCCTGCTGCCGGCACGACGCTCGGCGGCGAAGGCGCATTCCGAGCCCTCCTGATGGGGCGCATCACCGGACACCTCTGGAACAAGCTGTTCTCCGCGCGCCTGTTCCCGTCGATCGACTTCACCGCTGCGCGGGTGCACTCGGACCAGGCGATGGTGGCGCAGCTGCTGGCGACTGCCGCATCCGTCGTCTCGATCGACGACGTGGTCTACAGCTACCGGCTGCGCTCCGGCTCGATCATCCGCTCGGGAACCCGGCGTGCCGAGTCGCTCGAGACGGTCGCCGCCGTCGTGCGCGCGAGCGCCGAGAAGCTGGGTCCGCAAGTTGTGGAGAGCGAGGAGTTCGCCTACTACACGGCCCGCTTCTCGCTTCTCTCGCGGGTGAAGGACGCCACCTCCGGCGCCTACACGACGGCGGAGAGTCGGCAGCTGGTGCGTCGGGCCCGCAGCGAGATGAGCCCGGCGGTGGTCCTGTCCCTGGCCCGGGCGCGGGACGCCCGGCGATTCGTGCTGTTGTGCGCGGCACGGACGAGCACGCCGGTGTACCAGCTCATCATGCGCACGCGCGGTGCGCGCGAGTGAGGACCCGCATCCGCCGCGTCACGTGAACGTAACGCAGCGGGCGTCAGAGTTAACCTCCTCGACGCCTTCTGCTGACCCTTCCTCATTACCGTGAGAAGTGCGAGGTCGCGTCGGAAGATCGCCCGAACGGAAGGGCCGGCGGTCGGAGTCGACCCTGCCAACCCGACGGAGGGTGTGCGTCCGCCGGGTTTCGCGCGGGCACATCCCATGAGAATGGACGGCCCGTGCAGAGTTCGCGATGGATCGAGGTCGAGCAACGGCCGCGCGCGTGGGTGAACTTCGCCAAGGGCGTCGCGATCGTGCTCGTCGTTCTCTACCACGTCACGCTCTACCTGCAGCACGAGGGCATCCTGGGGCTGCCGAACCGCATCAAGCTCGTGCTCGAGCTCTTCCCGATGCCGGTGTTCTTCCTTATCGCGGGTCTCTTCGGCGCGCGTGCCATGACCTGGAGCCTGCGCAACCTCTGGATGCGCCGACTCTGGCCGGTGCTCTACCTCTATCTCGTCTGGTCGGTCATCCGGTTCCTGTTCTACCTCGTCGTGCCCGGGCTCTCCGGTGAGATCGGCGAGCTGCCCGCCAGTCATCCGTTGAGCCTCGCGCTGGTACTGGTCTGGCCCAGCAGCAGCTACTGGTTCATCTACGCCCTCGCCGTGTTCGCCTTCGCGGCCTGGGCGATGCGCGCCCTTCCGGGGTGGCTGCACGTGCTGATCGCGGCCACCATCTCCACCGCCTTCACGGCCGGTCTGCTCAACACGCACAACGTCGGCTGGAATCGGGTGGGGGCGCTGTACGTCTTCTATGTCTTCGGTGCGCTCTACGCGCGGCAGGTGTTCGGCGCCGTATCGCGTGTCTCGGTGCCGCGAACGTTCGCGACGGCGGCCGTGCTGGTGGCCGTGTCGGCGGTGCTCCTGCTCCTCCCGGCGCGTTGGCTGCCGTTCCTCGTGCTCGTGGGCCAGGCATCCGCCGTCGTTCTCGGCGTGCTGCTCTCGGCCTATCTCGTCAAGCTGCGACCGCTGCGGTTCGTGTCGACGCTCGGCGCGGAGAGCCTGCAGATCTACCTCCTGCACCTGTTCATCATCGTTCCGTCGGCCGCGCTCCTCGGCCTCGCGGTCGGTGGGGTGTCCCGTCCCGTCGGTGTCGCCATGCAGTTCGCACTCGTCGCCGCGGCAATCGCACTCTCGCTGCTTCTCTCCCGGCTGACCACTCGGGTGCGCTGGTTGTACGTGCCGCCGACGCGTCTGCCGAGGCGTCGGCGTCAGCCCGATGAACCGAAGGCGGTGCCCCAGGTGCAGTGAACCGCCGTCCCTCGCATCCCGCGTCAGCGTCGACTCGAACCGAATGATCCCGTCCCGAACCCACGGAACCACCGAACGACTCGAATATGAAGGAGCAGCGCATGTCGGACACCGCCAGCACCACCACATCGGAGGGACGGTTCCTCCTAGCCGCATCGACGGGGGGCCATCTCGCCCAGCTGGTCCGGCTCGCGCCGGGCCTCGGCGCGAGCGACGACTCCGTGTGGGTGACGTTCCGCAGCCCGCAGAGCGAATCGCTCCTGAAGGGCCGGGACGTCCGCTACGTGCCGTACATCCGCCCGCGTGACGCGGGCAGCGTGATGCGGGCGTTCCAGATGCTTCGAGCGACCGTGCGCGACGAGCAGCTCGACGGTGCGGTGAGCACGGGAGCCGCCCTGGCTCTCGCCGCCCTGCCCGCAGCACGCCTGGCCGGTGTGCCGACGCTCTACATCGAGAGCGTGTCACGCGTCGATGGTCCATCGCTGTCCGGCCGGATCCTCGAGCGCCTCCACGTCTCGGAACTCCGCACGCAGCATGCCCAGTGGTCGACGGCTCGCTGGGGAGTCCACCCGAGCGTCCTGGCGACCTACCGGAACACGTCGCGCACCGTCTCGCAGCGCCCACTCAAGCTCTTCGTGACGCTCGGGACCATCGAGGGATATGGATTCGACGCGCTGGTCGAGCGCATCGTCGGCCTCGGGATAGCTGGACCGGACACCGTCTGGCAGCTCGGCTCGACGATCTCGCCCGGCGACCTCCCGGGCACGACCTACGCCCAGATGCCGGCCGAGCTGTTCGAGCGTACGGCCAGGGAGGCAGACGTCGTGATCACGCACGCCGGAGTGGGTACGGTGCTCGGCCTGCTCGAGATGGGCATCGCCCCCGTGACCGTCGTGCGCCGGAAGGAGCGCGGCGAGCACGTCGACAACCACCAGGAGCAGATCGCCCGGCTCATGTCCGAGCTCGGCATCGGATTCCCGACCGAGGTCGACGACCTCGACGCGGACCTGCTCCTGACTGCTGCTGCGACGGCGATCCAGACGGAACTCGCGGCGTGAGCCCGGAGCAGGCTGCCGGGGTCCCGGGCGATCGACGGGAGATCTTCGTCCCGGGCATCGGGCAGTACGACAACATCGGCGACATCATCCTTCGCCGCCAGCTGATGAGCTGGTTGCGGCCCCACGGACGGCTGCACGTCTTCGTCGGGGGGTCGCCGTCGGGGTACGCGGAATCGCTGGGCATCGGTGAGGACGACGTCGTCTACCGCTCGTTCGCGCAGTGGTACCGGGCCGGCCTGCGGGCGGCATGGCGCGGCCACGCGCACTACCTGTTCAAGCCGGGCGAGATCCAACTGACCGTGGGAGGGATGAAGGAGCACGTCGTCGTCCTGCCGCTGCTGGCCGTCATCCGTGCCCGAGGGGGCAAGGTCGCCCGGGTGGGCGCCGGATCCCGCAACTTCGCCGCGGTGCCGCGCCTGCTCATGCGCCCGTCCATGGCGATGTGCGACCTCGCAGCGTGGCGCGATGCGGCAACGGCCGACTACCTCGGTGGAGAGGTCATGCCCGATCTCGCGTTCGGCGAGGGTGGACGCACCGACCCGTCCGATGACCGTGACGGGTTGGTGGTGTCGATGAGGAGCGACCGAGTCGAGCCGTCCGACGCGTGGTTCGACGGCATCCGCGAATACGCCGCTCGGAGCGGCCTCCATATCAGCGTGGTCACGCAGGTGCTGCGGGACCGCGACTGGTCGCGCATGATCGCCCGGCGTCTGGGTGCCGAGCTGGTCGACTGGGACGGCACGGAGCACGGTGCGCAGGAGGAGCGACTCAGGGACCTGTACCGGCGCAGCGTACTCGCGGTCAGCGACCGCCTGCACGTGCTCATCACCGCTGCGACCGAGGGGGCAATCCCCATCGCCCTGCTGGTGGACGGATCCGACAAGATCGAGCGCCACTTCGAGGCGGCGGGACTCGACGGTGTCGGCGTGCGCGCGGCCGGAATGAGCAGCGCCGAGATCGTCTCGGCTCTCGAGGCCGCGGCGCTCCGGGGAGATGAGACGCGTTCGGCGCTCGCCTCCGCGCGGGAGGAGCTCGACGACGTGCGCAGCCGACTCGGGGGACTGCTTGCGGCCGGAGTCGACGACCGCGCGATGGTGAGCGCATGAGCCTCGACATCGATGGGCTCCGCACGTCGACCGGCACGGCGTTCACGGCGTGGCACGTCGGGCGCCGCGGCGAGGTGGCGGGCGGCATGACCCAGGTGCTCAACGGGTACCTCGAGTGGCCGTTCGCCGATTGCCGCGTGGACGTGATCATCTCGCGGGACGGATCATCCGGCCTCCGCGCGATGCGGCTGTTCGCGGCGGCGGCGGCCCGCCTCCTCTCTCTCCGCGACCCCCGCACCAACGCGGTCGTCGTCCACCTCTCCCAGGGCGGCTCCTTCGTGCGTGAGGGACTGCTCCTGCGGCTCGCGGCCGCGCGCGGATTCGGCACCATCGCCCACCTGCACGGCAGCAGTTTCGTTGATTTCGCGCACGCCGATCCGGAACGGGTGCGCGCCGTGCTGCGCCGCGCCGATCGTGTGTTCGCCCTCAGCGACGAGACGGCGGATGCGGTTCGCGCGCTGGTGCCGGATGCCGTGATCGACCTCGTTCCCAATGCCGTGCCCGGCGGAGGTGGGAGTTCGGGGACGCACCGTGTCGTCTTCGGGGGCGCCGTCTCCCGTCGGAAGGGCGTCGACGTGCTCGTCGAGGCGTGGAGGAGTGTCGAGCATCACGGGTGGACGCTCGACATCGTGGGGCCGACCGCCGATGAGGACGTCATCGTCGACGACCTTGCCGACGCGACCTTCCACGGGGCCCTTCCGCACGATCAGCTCATGGCACTCCTCGACGATGCCGCGATCGCGGTCCTCCCGTCGCGCGACGAGGCGATGCCCATGTTCATCCTCGAGGCGCTCGCCCGCGGGTGCGCCGTCATCGCGACCCGCGTCGGGGGCGTTCCCGAGGTGCTCGTCGGCGGTGCCGGACTGCTCGTCGAGCCGGCCGACACCCGAGCACTCACGGGGGCGCTGCAGTCGCTCATCGACGATGCGGGCGCCCTCTCCACGATGCAGGCGGCGGGGCGCCAGCGCTTCGCCGAGGCGTTCTCTGCATCCGCCGTCTACCCGCGCGTCGCCGACCTCTGGCGGGGGGTGCTCACGCGGCCGGCCGGAGCGACGCGCGCGTGACGCGCCCGCTCCTGATCGCGGCGGCATCCATCGTCGGGGTGGCGCTCGTTGCGCTCGCCGGCCTCCCCGTCTACGTGTTCCCGACCGTCGAGTCGACTCCTGCTCACGCCGACGTCATCCTCGTGCTCGGACCGCCGACCAGTCAGCGCATGAGCGCCGCGCGGGACCTGGTAACCGCCGGCGTCAGCGACCGCATCCTCGTGTCAGTGCCTCCGAGTGTGTACGTGTCGGGGACGCGTGACCACGAGAAGTTCGCTGCATGCACGCGCGACGACCCGGTGGTGCACTGTTTCCAGCCGGACCCGACGACCACGCGTGGCGAGGCTCGTGAACTCGGGCGGCTCGCCGAACGGAGCGGATGGCGAAGCGCCATCGCCATCACCATGACTCCGCACATCGCCCGCGCGCGCATGATCATCCAGCGCTGCTTCAGCGGGACCCTGGCCATGCATGCAGCCGACGAGCCGCTCAGCGTGGGGGACTGGATCTACCAGTACGGCTATCAGACCGCCGGTTTCGTCCGCGCCGGACTCGAGCCGGGATGCTGAGGGTCCGGCAGCCGTGACCCCGACGCACGGGGAGCGAGCGCGTCCGGTTGCCGAGCCTCGTCGCGAGCGCTCGTCCGCAGCGAAGCAACCATGCCCGCCGCCGCGAAGACGAACGGGAACGACGGAGCCGAGACGAACACGGGGGCAGCGCTCGACTCGATCATCAGGAGGATCAACCATCCGGCACCGGTGATGCGCAACCAGCGGGTCAGGACGGGCTCGTCGGGTCCCACGGGGCGGAGCAGGAAGACGAGGATGACGAGCGATCCGGCTGCGAAGCAGATCGCCCCGAGCCAACCCGACTCCCCGACGATCGCGGGCCACTGGGTGTCGTTCAGGAACATGCCCTTGTCGCCCGGCCCCAGGCCGTACACGTGGTCGAAGCCGAGGGCGTAGTACTCGGGGCTGTACGAGACGCCTGCGGGATAGCTGCCGTACCGACCGAACCCCGCTCCGAGCGGAAAGTAGGTGCTGGCCACGTGCAGCGAGCCGAGCGTGAGGGTGGAGCGCGCCGAGTCCTGCAGGATGTACGTCTCGATCGCGCCTCCGATGAGGGCGGAGAGCGGAGGGATGGCGACGGCCGCGATGACCGGTCCGATGCAGAGCGCCGCGAACAGCAGCACAGGGCGGCTGAATCGCACCACGATGAGCCCCGCCGACACGATGAGCCCGACGATCGACTTGACCTCGAACGTCAGCATCGCCAGGAATCCGGCCACGCCGATCATGATGAGGTTGCCGATCGACGTGCGCACGACGCAGGCGTAGCTCACCGCGGCGACCGCGAGAACGGAGCAGAACCGTCCGAACGCCGCCGGATGCTGGAACAGTCCCTGCAGCACCGGGATGCCGGCGACGTGCGGGCCGACGCCCCCGGACCCGCGAGCGACCAGGCTGCTCCAGAAGGCCGGGAAGACCAGGTTGAGCAGGCCGGTCAACGCCATCATGGCGATGGCGACGATGCCGGCGACGACGAGGATGCGGATGTCCCGTTGCGTCCAGCGCAGCTGAGCGAGGGCGAAGGCGAACAGCAGGCCCTTGGCGATGAGGATCGCCGATTCGGCCATGGTCGAGTACGAGGCGTGCTGGGCGATGGTGCTCGCGACGCCGAACGCGAAGAAGCCCAGGAACCAGAACGTTCCGGGCAGGAGCACGAGGCGGTGTTCCGTCACCAGTCGGCGCGCGCAGAACGCGATCACCGATAGGGCGATGACCGCCTCGTCGGCCGATGACGCCACCGTCCCCACCGTGTTCTGCAGCACGTTCGACAGGACGATCACCGTGACGGCAACGAGGGCGAACGCCTTCGGCAGGAACGCGGCGAGGTAGACGCAGACGAGGCCCGCGATCGTCGCCCCGAGCACGGCCGGGGCGACGTACAGCGACGCGATGACGAGAGCCGCCGCGACGATCGCGCCCACCACGGCCCAGACCGCCTCCGTTCTGACGGCGGGCCGCGCCGAGGACCGGTATGCCGGACGTGTCGTGGTGACGGTCATCTCAGTCCCGGGCGTCCGCCCCGCGCGTGGGCGCGTCCGTGAGGACCACGCCGTAGACACGGGCACCGACGTCCCGAACCGCGGTGACAGCCGACTTCACCTCGTCGATCCGGGAGCGTCCGGCCCGGGCCACGATGACGTAGCCCGTGGACGATCCGCTGAGTTCGAGAGCGTCCGACGGGCGCAGGACGGATCCCGCGTCGATGACGACGACGTCGGACCCGGCTCGGATGGCGGCGAGCAGATCCGAGGCGCGCGCCGACGCCAGCCGCTCGCCGGCGCGGTCGGCCGGGGCCGAGACGATGACCTGCAGCGATTCCGACGGCGAGGTCATCGCGAGGTCGGTGGCCGGGATGCCGCCGCCGAGCGCGTCGGAGAAGCCCTTCTCGGTGCCGGTGCCGAAGTAGGCGGCGAGGACGGGCGCACGAAGGTTGGCATCGACGAGCGACGTGCGCAGCCCGGTCTCCGCCAAGGCGGTGGCGAGGTTCGCCGCGACGACGCTCTTCCCCTCCTGGGTCGTCGGCGAACTCACGACGAACACGGGAGCGCCTTCTCCCTCGGCGCTCGCGACGAGCTTCGCCCTGATCGAGCGGAGGTCGTCGATGAACGCGCTCGGCGGGCCGTCGAGGTCGGCGACGGGGGCTCGGCGGAGTCGCCGGTCGCGCGCCAGGCGGCCCAGGTAGCCGGCATCCGTCGCGCTGAGGAGGTCCCGTGCACGGCGCACGCGCGTGTTGAGCACCTCGGCCAGGACGACGACGATGAACGCCACCGCCACGCCGCCCAGCAACCCGACCAGCACGCTCAGCACGAGGTTCGGCGAGGAGGGCGAGGTGGGAGCCACCGGCCGCTCCACCAGCGTCGCAGAGATCGTCACGGGCGACTGCGCGGTGGTCGTCAGCGTCTTGACCTGGGTGCTCAGCTGCGACGCGACGGAGTTGGCGAGCGACGCGGCGCCTTCGGCCGTGGCCGCCGTCGCCTGGACGGCGATGAACGCCGACGCCCCCACCGCCGAGACGCTCACGCTCCTCGCGAGCGTCGCCGGGGTCTCGTCGAGCCCGAGCTCGTCGATCACAGGCTGCAGCACGGTGGGCGTCGAAGCGAGCTGGACATACGTACCGACCTGCTGGATGACGAGGTTGTTGCCGGCGACGAGGTCGGCGGGACTCTGCGTGACCCCCGGTACGACCGCCGCGACCGGGGTCAGCAGCAGCCTGCCGTCCGACGTGAACTGCGCGGGCGCCACGGCGACGAACACGGCGGCCGCGGCGAGGCCGGCCAGCACGATCACGACGATCACGACGGCGTGGCGACGGATCGCGCGGATGCATTCGATGAAGTCCAAGCGTCTACCTCCGGGTGGTGGATGGTCGGGAACGGTCGATCACGAGAGCCTCGCCGTGAAGAACTGGATGATGCGTTTGCGGGTGTCGGGACCGAGCAGTTGGACGCCGTGCTTGGATCCGTCCTGAATGCTCAGCTGAACGGGGACACCAGCGGCCTTGAGCGCCTTGGCCATCGAGGTCGCCTGCTCCGCCGGAACGAGTTCGTGAGATCCGTTGACGAGGATCATCGGCGGGTCGGAGGAGTCCACCGCGAGTTCCGGCGACGCCTCGGCCGCTTGGGGGCAGACGTCGGCCGCGGGGCTGGGGCAGCCGAGGTAGGCGAGGATCAGGGCAGCCGCCTGGGGTGTGGGCGACCCGAGGGTCAGTGCATCCTCCGTCATGAGCGATACGCCGGAGAGGGAGACCGCCGCCTTGACCCTGGTGCCCTTCTCGAGGGAGCCGCTCCCGCTCGTCGCCACCGTCTGAGCCAGGATCGCGCCCGCCGAGCTGCCCAGGATGCCGATGGAGGTCGGCCTGATGTTGAACCGGGCGGCGTGCTGGTCGTCGCGAATCCAGGTGATGGCTGCGTCGACGTCCTCCAGCGGTGCCGGGTAGCCGTTGCCCGCGCCGAGCCGGTAGTCCAGCGAGAACGCCGCCAGTCCGTTGTCAGCGAAGTATTCGCACAGCGCTCGCATCCCGCCGCTCGCGCGATCTCCCTCGGTGAACCCACCGCCGTGCACAAGGACGACTGCCGGCGTCGGCTTGGTCGCGCCTTTCGGGGTGCAGGCGTCCAGTTCGAGGTCGGTGCCCTTCGGCGAGGAGTACACCAGCCCGGCATCGATGCTCACGCCGTGCGTGGCCGACGAAGCGGCGGGCGTCGCGGTACAGGCTGCCAGGGAGAGCGCCATCGCGGCGGCGAGGAGAGCTGTCGCGCCCGGCCGTGTCGACCCGCTGCGTGCCGAGGTGCGTGCGCTCATGCGTGTCCGGGTTCCCGTCGTTCGGGCCGAACGCCATACGCGTGAGCGCATCCGCCCGGCCGATTCGCCGCGTCCTCGCGCTGTCAGGTCTCCATTCCACCCACGCCCCGACACCAGCCGGTGTCGCGGATATGTCGGTCCTGTTAACTCTCGGCACCCCCGTCCACCGCCTGGCGGGGTCTGGTTACAGTGAAAGCGACTCGACGGGGATGAACTCTTGACTCAAGCCATTGCTACCCAGATGGCGACGGACTCGAGGGTGACGCGGCATTCGGACTGGGCTTTGAGCTACAGCCGTCTGCTCCTCGCCTCGGACCTCGTCGCCGCGACGGCCTGCGTGCTCGTCGCCCACCTCCTCGGAGGCCTGCCCGAACAGGTGTGGGGCATCCGTCACGTGGGCAGCGTGCCGACGCCGATCGTGATCATGGCGGTGACCGTCGTGGCGATCGTGCTGATGCTCACCATCTCCGGCTCGCGCGCCCAGCGTTACGTGGGCGTCGGCGTGACCGAGTACCGCAGGGTCATCAACTCCACTCTCGTGCTCTTCGGGGCCGGAGGGCTCACGGCCTACGCGCTCTCCATCGTCGGCATGCAGCGGTTCCTCATCGCGGCGCTGGCGCTCAGCCTGGTCGGCCTGGTCACTGAACGGTGGCTGTGCCGGCGCTGGCTCGCGGCGAGAAGGCGTGAGGGACGGATGAGCCATCGGGTGCTGCTGGTCGGCTCGGACGACTCCGTCGCGGTCATGGAGAAGGCGCTCCGCCGCACACCGACGGCGGGCCTGAAGGTCGTCGGCGCCTGCACGGCGAGCGGAGCGACGGGTGGATTCATCGAGGGAACCGACATCCCGATGTCCGGATCCATCGCCAACCTGCCGGCCGCGCTGGACGCCGTAGAGGCGGACACCGTCGTCGTCACGAGCGCCAACGAGATGTCGTCGGCTCTCGTGCGCGAGTTGAGTTGGAAACTCGAACCCGGCCACCAGCACCTCGTCGTCGCGCCGAGCCTGACCGACATCGGCGGACCGCGTCTGCACACCCGGCCCGTCGCCGGCCTGCCTCTCATCCACGTGGAGACGCCCCGATACGACGGGGGAAAGCTCTACGCCAAGCGGCTCCTCGACGTTCTGGGGTCGGCCATCCTCATCGCGGTCCTCTCGCCCGTCCTCCTGGTCACCGCCCTACTCGTTCGCGCCACGACACCGGGCGGGGTCTTCTTCCGGCAGGAACGCATCGGCCTTCGCGGCGACCGATTCGCCATGCTCAAGTTCCGATCGATGTACACCGATGCCGAGGCGCGCTTGCACGAGTTGGCCGATCGCAGCGAGGGCAACGGCGTCATGTTCAAGATGAAGGATGATCCTCGCGTCACCGTGATCGGGGCGTTCCTCCGTCGGTTCAGTCTCGACGAGTTGCCGCAGCTGTTCAACGTGTTCCGGGGATCGATGTCCATCGTCGGGCCGCGCCCGCCGCTCGCCAGTGAGGTGCAGCAATACGACACCCACGTGCACCGCCGCTTCCTCGTCAAGCCGGGCATCACGGGACTGTGGCAGGTGAGCGGCCGCTCGGATCTCGACTGGGAGGAGACGGTTCGGCTCGACCTCTACTACGTCGAGAACTGGACCATGGCCGGCGACCTCATGATCCTGTGGCGCACGGCGAAGGCCGTCCTGGGCAAGGACGGCGCCTACTGAGACGACGCACCTTCGCCAGCGGCCAACGGAAGGGTACGGATGTGATCTACGACGGGGAGTGCCCGTCGTCGTTGACGTGCTTCGCCGACGGCGCCGTCTCGATGACTCTCGTTCTCGTCGTCGCTCCGGCGCTCGTCCTCCTGGCCACGGCCGCGCGGCTGATCGAGGACGCGATCCCCGTCCAGCCGCATCCGGAATCGACGAAGGGCCCCGCTCACTGAGCGGGGCCCTCCGATGGTGTCGGGGTAGCGGGATTCGAACCCACGACCTCCTCGTCCCGAACGAGGCGCGCTACCAAGCTGCGCCACACCCCGAGTGGCCCGAAGGCCTCCATCAGGATAGCCGATATCCAGCGACGTCTCGACCAGCGTCATCCGTCACCGGCCGGGCGGAACGCCGAGAAGCCGGCCCCGACTCAGCGGTCGTTCTCGGGAACCAGCGTCAGCAGCGTCGCCTCGGGCGGGCAGGCGAACCGCACCGGCGCGTAGATCGACGTGCCGAGGCCCGCCGACACGTTGAGGTAGGCGTTTCGCACGCCGTGCCACCAGAGTGAGAGTCCCTTGACCTGCTTGCGCGGGATGTCGCAGTTGGTGACGAGGGCTCCGAATCCGGGCACGCACACCTGCCCGCCGTGGGTGTGGCCCGCGAAGATCAGCTGAGCGCCGTGAGTCACGAACGAGTTGAGCACGCGCTGGTAGGGAGCGTGGACAACGCCGATCGTGACGGTGGGGCGTGGGTTGGATGCGCCTCGATCCGGCCAGGTCTCCTCGCCGAGGGGATCGTTGGCCCGCAGTTCGTCGATGGCGCCGGTGATGAGCTCGGGTCGATCGAGGTGCTTGTGCGGGTCGTCGACGCCGAAGAACTCGAAGTGGGTCCCGGCGATGTCGAGGCTTCCGGCCGCGTTGTTGAGGTCGACCCAATCGAGGTCGTCGAAGAGCCGCAGCAGGGCATCCGTGTCGAGGCGTTCGGCCTTGCCCGTGTGCTTCGACGACGGCCCCTGGAAGTACCGCAGGGGGTTCTTCACGACCGGCCCGTAGTAGTCGTTCGATCCGTTGACGAAGACGCCCGGGATCCCGCGGAACCGCTCGAAGGCGTACTCGACGCCCTGTACTCCGTCACGGTGGCCGAGGTTGTCGCCCGTGTCGACGATGAGGTCGGGGTTGAGGTCGGCGAGCGAGCGGATCCACTCCTGCTTCTCGCGCTGCCACGGTGCCATGTGCAGGTCGCTGAGGTGCAGGACGCGGATGGGCGTCGCGCCGACCGGCAGGACGGGCACCCGCACCTCGCGCAGCGTCCACATGGTTCGCTCGATGAGGGTGCCCCAGATGAGTGCCGCCAGACCAGCCGCCGCCGTCAGGGTGACGGCGGCGGCTGCGCTGGTTCGCTTGCGCGGCACTACTTCTTGAGCTTCCCGACCGTGATCGTCACCTGGGACCCGGGTTTCGTCGCGGCCCCGGCGGCCGGATCGGTCGCGATGACCTTGCCGTCCTGGTTGGGGTCCGTCACGTCGCCGTCCTGCTTCTTGATCTGGAACTGGTTGAGGGTGCCGCGCGCGGTGCCCTCGTCCTGACCGACGGCATTCGGCAGGAGCACGAGACTACCGTTCGAGGTGTACACCGTGACCACCGAGCCCTTGGCCGCGTTGCCCGACGGGTTGGTCCCCGAGACCTGTCCGGCGGGAAGCTCGGAATCCTGCTGGCCGCCGTCGGCGAAGCCGAAGCCGGCTCCCTCGATGATGCTTTGGGCGTCCTGGATGGACTTGCCACGCACGTCGGGGATGGTGGCCGACACGCTCTTCAGGCTTGACGAGTCGACTTGCGGGAAGGCATCCCCGCCGTACTTCGCGTTGGCCACGGACATGATCTTCGGCCAGATCACGTGTCGGATGACGGCTGCCTGCGTCCCGTTGATGTACGTGTTGCGGAGGTTGGTGTGGCCGCTGGCGTTGTAGACGCCTACGACCGTCGCGACCTTCGTGCTCGCCCCGCTCATCCAGGTCGCCTCGTTGTTGTCGGTCGTTCCCGTCTTGCCGATCATCGGCACCTTCGGACTCGTGCGTCCGTAGGACGCCGTGGCGGTACCGGCTGTCATCACCCGCTGCATGGCGTATTGCATGCCGGCGGTGATCTTGGGGTCCACGCTCTGTGCGCAGTCCGCGGACGGCGGGGTGATCGTGGTGCCGTCCTGCTTCGTTATCTTGTCGATGACGATCGGCTTGCAGACCATGCCGCTCGCCGCCATCCCCGCGAACGCCGCAGCCATGGTCACGGGAGCGATCTCGTTGGTACCGAGGATGGATGCCGGTCCCTGCTGCAGGGGGTTGCCGTCCGCGCGGTGAACGCCGAAAGACTGCGCCGTCTTGCGGATGCCGCAGAGGTCGAGCTGCTTGGCCATGGCCACGAATCCGGTGTTCTCGGAGTTCTGCGTGGCGTAGAGCGCGGTCCATACTCCGCCGCCGCCGCCCTCATCGTTCTTGGGGCTCCAGCCAGGCGTCGCCTGAGGTCCGTTGCAGCTGTCCTGGAACGTTCCCCAGTTCGACCGGACGCGGGCGTCCAAGGTTTCGTTGAGCGAATGGCCCTCTTTCAGCCACTCGGCGAGGGTGAACGTCTTGTACGTCGAGCCCGGCTGGAATCCGCTCGATCCGCCGTAGTCGAAGTCGGTGTTGTAGTTGACGGCGCTGAATTGACCACCGGATGCGAGGACGGTCTCGTCCTGGCTGTAGGTCTTGTTCTGCGCCATCGCCAGCACTCGGCCGGTGCCGGGCTGAACCGAGACGGCACTCGAACCGACGTCGAAGCGCGGATCCACCTGCGGGACGTTGTCGTTGATCGCGCCCTCTGCCGCAGCCTGCAGGTCGAGGTCGAGGGTGGTGTAGACGTCGAGGCCGCCGCGCTTGAGGGTGGTGAGCCGGTCATCCTGGTTCTTACCGAAGGCGGGGTCGTTGAGGATGGTCCAATACACGTAGTCGCAGAAGTAGGCCGAGCCCCCAGCGGTCGAGCAGCCCGTCGAGGGCTGATGGATCGCCGGCGCGATGGGAGCGGCGATCGACGCGTCGTGCTGCTCCTTGGTGATCTTCTTGTACTTGTACATCTGGTCGATGATGTAATCGCGCCGCTCTTTCGTCGCGGCGTACGGCACTGGTGCACCCTTGACGACCGTCGCAGCGCCGTTCGTCTTGCTGTCCGGCTGGTCGAGACGGAACTTCTCCGGGTTGTTCACGATGGCGAGCAACGCCGCGGACTGCTCGATGTTCAGATCCTTGGCATTAACGCCGAAGTAGTACTGCGCGGCAGCCTGGATGCCGTACACGCGGCCGCCGAAGCCCGCGATGTTGAGGTAGCCCTGCAGGATCTGATTCTTGGAGTACTTCTTCTCCAGCCCGATCGCGAAGCGCATCTCCTTGAGCTTGCGGTCGGCTGTGGTCTCCGTCGCCTTGTCGTAGGCCGCTGTCTTCTCCGCCTCGGTCTTCGCCGACAGCTCGGCCTTCTGCACCAGCACGTTCTTCACGTACTGCTGAGTGATCGACGAACCACCCTGCGTGGTCTTGCCGAGCGCAGTGAACAGCGCACCCCGCACCGTGCCCTGAATGTCGACCCCGCCGTGCTCGTAGAACCGGGGGTCCTCACCGGCAACTGCAGCATCCTTTGTGAACTGGGAGATGCTGTCCCAGCCCACCTCCTCGCGATCCTGCTCGTAGAAGGACGCGAGCAGGAGCGGGCTCCCGTCGTTGTTCACCGCGTAGATGTTCGTCTTCTGCGCGAGGTCGCCGATCTCGAGGTAGCTCGGCAGGTTCTCGAACAGGTTGATGCTGTTCGTGGTGGCCATACCCGTGACGGCGATGGCGGGGGTGACGGCAGCCGTCACCAGCACGCCGGCGGCCACGCTCATGCCGAGGAAGGCGAGGAGACCTCCGAGCACGCCGCTCGTCGTTCGTTTTTGGGCAGACATATAGTGGAGGCTAGCGGTAGAAGCTGAAAAACCGCCCTGTCGCTGCGCGCTTGTCGCACCTGCGTGACAGGGACCGATTGCCGCCCCGACGGGGGGAACCCGACGCCGACAACAAGGAGCGCCATGCCTGCCTGGGAATACGTCACGACGCCACTGATGGTGCATAGCACCGCAGCCATCCTCAACAACTGGGGATCCGACGGGTGGGAGCTCGTCCAGGTGGTCACCGGTCCCGAGGGCGGTCTCGTCGCCTATTTCAAACGCCCCAGCGGCGGCGGAGACTCCGCCGCGGCCTCAGCGGGAGCGGCAGCGTCGGCATCCGCCGCCACTGCTTTCGAGGACCGCTGATGGGAGCCATCACCGATCGACTCCGCGAGCTCGGCATCGAATTGCCGGCGGTGGCGACTCCCGCCGGTGCATATGTCCCAGCCGTCGTGACCGGCAACCTCGTCTACACCGCGGGGCAGCTGCCCTACGCATCGGGCGCGCTCGCCGCCACCGGCAAGGTCGGCGACGGCGACGCTTTAGTGTCTCCGACGGATGCCCAGGCCCACGCGCGGACGTGCGCCCTCAACGCGCTCGCGGCGGCGGCAGGCGCGATCGGTTCACTCGATCGTGTGACCCAGGTCGTGAAGGTGACAGGCTTCGTGTCGTCGGACCCGTCCTTCACCGGACAGCCCGGCGTGATCAACGGCGCGTCCGAACTGCTGGGCGAGGTCTTCGGAGACGCAGGACGCCACGCGCGCTCCGCTGTCGGTGTGGCCGTGCTTCCCCTCGATGCGCCCGTCGAGGTGGAGCTCATCCTCGCGTTCGCCTGACCAGCGGTGCGATAACGCGCATCCCGTCGAGGGGATGCGCGTTATTGCACAGATGCGTGGCGTCAGGGGCGAATCCCGGAGGCCCAGCAGGCGACGAAGCCCGCCGGCCCGGCGACGCCGCACGCCACCGTGCGCGTCCGCCTCAGCGCACCTGCTCCATGATGGACGTCATCACACTCGTCTCGGCGAGCGTCGTGGTGTCGCCGATCTCCCGGCCTTCCGCGAGGTCGCGCAGGAGGCGGCGCATGATCTTGCCTGAGCGCGTCTTCGGCAGTTCCGGCACGATGAACACCTGACGGGGCCGCGCGATCGCGCCGATCTGCTTCGAGACGTGGGTGCGCAGCAGCTCGCTGGCCTCCTCGTTCGTCATGACCCCCTGCTGACGTTCCTTGAGAATGACGAAGGCCACGACGGCCTGCCCGGTCGTCTCGTCTGCTGCCCCCACGACGGCGGCCTCCGCGGTGAGGTCGTGCGCCACCAGCGACGATTCGATCTCCGCCGTGGAGAGTCGGTGCCCCGAGACGTTCATGACGTCGTCGACACGGCCCAACAACCAGATGTCGCCATCCGTGTCGCGTCGAGCACCATCGCCGGCGAAGTACTTGTCGCCGAACTTCTCCCAGTAGGTCTCCGTGAAACGCTCCGGGTCTCCCCAGATGCCGCGCAGCATGGACGGCCACGGCTCCGTGACGACGAGCAGTCCGCCATCCGTCCCCGTCACGGGCTCCCCGTCGTCGGACAGGATGTCGATCGAGACACCGGGAATCGCCACCTGCGCCGACCCCGGCTTGAGGTCGGTGATGCCGGGCAGCGCCGAGATCATGATCGCGCCGGTCTCCGTCTGCCACCACGTGTCGACGACCGGGATCGATCCGCCGCCGATGACGTGCCGGTACCAGATCCACGCCTCGGGATTGATCGGTTCTCCGACGGAGCCGAGCAGGCGGAGGGATCGCAGGTCGAACTGCTGCGGAATCTGCCGGCCCATCTTCATGAACGAACGGATGGCGGTGGGCGCCGTGTAGAGGATGGACACCCGGTACTTCTCGATGATCTGCCACCAGCGCCCTGGAATAGGAGTGTCGGGCGTGCCTTCGTAGAGCACCTGCGTCGCGCCGTTGGTGAGCGGCCCGTAGACGACGTAGCTGTGTCCGGTGATCCATCCGACGTCCGCCGTGCACCAGTACACATCGGTCTCGGGATGCAGATCGAAGACGTTGCGGTGCGTGAACGCCGTCTGGGTCAGGTAGCCGCCGGAGGTGTGCAGGATGCCCTTGGGCTTGCCCGTCGTGCCCGAGGTGTAGAGGATGAACAGCGGCTGCTCGGCGGGGAACGCCTTCGCCTCGTGATCGGCGTCGACGAGGGCGATCTCGTCGTCCCACCAGAGGTCGCGGCCCTCCGTCCAGGCGACGTCCTCACCAGTGCGCTTGACGACGAGCACGTGCTCGACGGTCGTCTCGCTCTTCTCGAGTGCGGCGTCGACCGTCTCCTTGAGCGGGAACGGACGACCCTTGCGGTATCCGCCATCCGACGTGATGACGAGCTTCGCCTCAGCGTCCACGATGCGCGAGTGCAGACTGTCGGGGCTGAACCCGCCGAAGACGACGGAGTGGATGGCGCCGATGCGCGCGACGGCGAGCATCGACACGACCGCCTCGGGGATCATCGGGAGGTAGATGGCCACCCGGTCGCCCGCGCTGACGCCCAGGGAGGTGAGGAGGTTCGCCGCCTTCTTGACCTCGGCGGTGAGCTGAGCGTAGGTGATGTCGCGGCTGTCGCCGGGCTCACCCTCCCAGTGGATCGCGATGCGCTCGCCGTTGCCCGCCAGGACGTGCCGGTCGAGGCAGTTGTACGCGACGTTGAGTTCGCCGTCCTCGAACCAGGTGGCGAACGGCGGATTCGACCAGTCCAGCGTCTTCGTGAACGGCGTGTGCCAGTGCAGGAGGTCGCGGGCTTGCTCGCCCCAGAAGCCCACCCGGTCGGCAGCGGCATCCGTGTAGAGATCGGGCTTGGCGATCGCGCCCGCCGCGAATTCGGGGCTCGGCCGGAACCGGCGGATCTCTTCGAGATTGTGGTCGATCTGCACGTTCATGAGGGGTGTTCGCTCCCTTGCGAGAATGGGTGATGGGCGATGCACGCGCCCGGATGCGACGATACCGTCTCAGGACTTTCATCGACGCTCCGTGACGTCATGGGCGGGCTTGCCAGCTGACCGAGAGATCGGGCGGATGCGCAGCGCCGACCTGCCGCCGTGCGCATACGCGCAGGAATCCTGCGTGTCCACCGAAATGAGGACATTGCGACTTGCGCTCACGGCGTGGTGTCGTAGACTTCTCATGCGCCTGAATGAAAACTTCGGGCATGTGGCGCGTCGCGATTCCCCCCAATCTCCGCGCCACCGAGGCGGCACCTGTTCCCCCCAATGGGTGCCGCCCCTTCTTGTTAACGGATGTCCCGTCTCCTCCCGAACCGACCGTTGTGGCCCGGAATTCCACGGATCTTGATGTACCCCGGTCGCGCAGAGCTCGTACCCTAGTGTCGACGTCGTGTCCCTCGTCATCGAGCCGTACCTGCCGACTCCGCTGTTGCAGCGCGGGGAGGTGACCGCTGCGACCTCCGCAAGGTCGACCAAGGGATCGGGGTACACGCCAGTACCCGATGGCCTTTCGCCGAACGACGCCATCATCGCCGAAGCCGGCGATCGAGACAGGCCGCGCGATGCCCGGCCCGCGCGCCACCGGCTCGGCAGGCAACGGGTCGTTGCGGCGGCGTCGACCATCGAAACGGCTCCGCTCGGCCCACTCGCCGCTTTCGTCACGGAGAAGACCACCGATCTGCTCGTGAATGGGGCGGCTGGCCTCTGGGTCGATGACGGGCATGGACCGACCCGCGCGTCAGGTTGGTCACTCGACGAGGCCGCCGTGCGTGAACTCGCCATCCGACTCATCGCGATCGGCGGGCGGCACGTGGACGAGGCGCATCCGTGCGTCGACGTCCGCATCGGGGCGGGGGTGCGCGTGCACGTCGTCCTGCCTCCCGTTTCGACGAGCGGGACGCTGCTCTCGGTGCGCATCCCCCGGCTCTCGACCTCTCGCCTCACCGACCTGCGCGCCGCAGGCATGCTCACCGGCGACGAGGCGCAGCGGCTCGCGAGCGTCGTCGAAGCCCGCGAGAATCTGCTCATCACCGGCGCGGCGGGCGTCGGGAAGACCACGCTGTTGGCCGCCCTCCTCGCGGAGGCCGATGGCGGCGAGCGCATCGTGACGGTGGAGGACGTGGCCGAACTGCGGGTCGACCACCCCCACGTTGTCGGCCTCGAGGCGCGTCAGTCGAACCTGGAGGGGGCCGGAGGAGTCGGACTCGACCAGTTGGTGCGCGAGGCCCTGCGGATGCGCCCCGATCGTCTGGTCGTCGGCGAATGTCGCGGAGCCGAACTGCGAGAGCTACTGACCGCCCTGAACACCGGCCACGACGGCGGGGCGGGCACGCTCCACGCGAACTCCATCGACGACGTTCCCGCCCGCTTGGAAGCTCTGGGCGCCCTTGCAGGGATGACGGACGTTGGCGTCGCCCGTCAGGCGGTCAGCGCCATCGGACTCGTCCTCCACCTCGAGCGTGTCGGCGGGGTCAGAAGGCTCGCGCGACTCGGTCGATTCCACCTCGATGCCCACGCACGACTCGCCATCGGACCGGCATGAGACACCGGCATCCGCCTCCACCACCGATCGAGCGGGTGGCGACGGTCGCGCAACGACTGGCCGTCCTGCTCGGAGCAGGCGTCGCACCATCGTCGGCCTTGGCCCACGTGCGAGAGACAGACGACGATGCCGTCCTCGAAGCGGCGGTCGCAGCAGCCGAAGCCGGCGGCGACGTCGCCGTGGCCATTTGCCGGGCCGCGGCCTCCGAGCCCGCGGCGGACGCGTGGCAGGCGGTTGCCGCAGCCTGGTCGGTGTCGTCGGCCGTCGGAGCTCCGCTCGCGTCCACCTTGCGCACGATGGCGGAGTCGTTCCGCGAGGTCGGGCGTCTGCAGCGCGAACTCGTCGTGGCGCTGGCCGGTCCGCGGGCCACCGCCCGGCTCGTGGCCCTGCTGCCCGTCGTCGCTGTCGGGTTCGGCGTGCTCCTCGGGTTCGATACCCTGCGCGTGCTGTTCGCGACACCGATCGGCATCGGCTGCCTCGTGTCTGGTGTGATCCTCCTCCTCGCCGGTTCGCGCTGGAGCGCGGTGATGGTGGCTAGAGCGTCCCGACAGCCGGCGCTGCCCGGCCTCGCCCTCGATCTGACGGCCATCGCCCTTGCGGGCGGGACGTCCATTCCTCGCGCACGGGCGGCGGTCGACGCCTCGGGCATCGTCGCCGGCACGCTCGACGGCACGCGCATCGACGCCGTCCTCGAGCTGGCCGGTCGGGCGGGGATTCCCGCGGGGGAGCTGTTGCGGTCGGAGGCGGACCAGCAGCGGCTCGAGGCGCGAAGCGCCGGACAGGAACGTGCCGCCCGGCTCGGCGTGACGCTGATGGTGCCTCTCGCGTTGTGCGTGCTTCCGGCCTTCATGCTGCTCGGCGTCGCGCCCATGCTCATCTCGGTCGTCTCCTCCACGCGGCTCGAGTTCTGAGTCGATGGCACAGATTTCCGGGCGCTGCGGGAGGTCGGGTTCGGCCTCGAGAGAATCGAGGAGGTTCGTGCCCGACGGCGTCTTCGACGCGAAAGGAGAGTCATCATGGGGTTCATCGAACGGGCTCGTTGCCGGCTTCGAGGCGAGGAGGGATCGGCGACCGCGGAGTACGCGGTGGCAACCATGGCCGCCGTGGGATTCGCGGGACTGCTGGTCGTGATCCTTCGGGGCGACGAGGTGCGCGGCATCCTCACCGATCTCGTGCGTCATGCGCTCACGGTCGGGTGAGGAGCGCGGCAGTGTGACGGCCGAGTTAGCGGTGGTGTTCCCGGCCGTGGCGCTCGTCCTGGGTCTGGCTCTGGGGGCGGTGCAGGTCGTCGCCGTTCAGGTGCGGGTGACGGATGCCGCCGCCGCCGCCGCGCGGGTGCTCTCGCGCGGCGATGGAGCGGGTCGTGCGGCTGCACTCGTCGGTCAGGCCGTGCCGGGCGCCGTCGTCGCGGCGGAGCGCTCCGGCGACCTGGTCTGCGCGCGGGTGGTCGCGGACGCCGGGTCCGGGCCCATGCTGTCGGCGCTCACGGTCTCGGCTCGCTCATGCGCATTGGATGGCGGCCGGTGAGGGACGAACGCGGCTCGGGAACAGTGCTCGGGGTCGGCGTCATCGCCGCAATCCTGACCGTGACTGCGGCGGCTGTCCCAGCGCTCGGACTCCTGGTCGCCCGAGGTCAGGCCGCCGGGGCTGCCGATGCGGCAGCGCTCGCCGGAGCCGACGTGGCGTCGGGCGCGATCGCCGGGTCGATCTGCGATGCGGCGCGTTCCGTCGCGTCGGCCAACCTCGCCACCCTGGGGGACTGCGTCGTCGATGGGCAGAGCATCACGGTCTCCGCCACCGTCGACTGGCTGGGAGTGGGCATCGTCGCCCGATCGCGCGCCGGGCCCCCGCAGTGACGGAGGAATCCGAGCCCCGCGACCGCTGGCCGCTCCGCCGACCGTTACCCGAAGAGTGCTTCGAGGAAGCGGTAGTCGACGGCCGTCGGCCGCTCGTCCCCCTCGGCGTCGAACTCGCGTCCGGCGCCCCGGACATAGAGGTAGCGCTTGTCGGCGGTTCCCGTCGGAATCTCGATCCTGGGCTGCGGCTCGCCCGCTTCCGAGAATCGGGTCGCGATCGTGCGACCCTCGAGCGGCCCATCCATCAGCTTCGCCGTGTACGTGCGCGATGTCGTTTCCATGCATCGATTCTCCTCCCGTGGCGCCGAGAAACAAGGGACTTCGCTCCGACCATCGGCTCACGCCAAGCAATGGTCGCCGCGTGGTGTGTATGGTGTGCCGTTGAGGGGTCGGCACGAAATGCACATTCGCGCGCCAATCCGATTCGAACGTATAAAGAGGAGTCAGGTGCCGGGCAAGAAGCTGGTCATCGTCGAGTCGCCCACGAAGATGAAGTCCATCGCGGGCTATCTCGGCGACGGATACGAAGTGCTCTCGAGCGTGGGGCACATCCGCGACCTCATCGAGCCGAAGAACCTCCCGCCCGAGCTGAAGAAGGGGTCGATCGGAAAGTTCTCGGTCGACGTCGACAACGGCTTCGAGCCTTACTACGTGGTCTCGACGGCGAAGAAGAAGACCGTCGCCGAGCTCAAGCGGGCCCTCAAGGATGCCGACGAACTCCTGCTCGCCACGGATGAGGACCGCGAAGGGGAGGCCATCGCCTGGCATCTCCTCCAAGAGCTCAAGCCCAAGGTCCCGGTCAGGCGCATGGTCTTCCACGAGATCACCAAGGACGCCATCCTCGCCGCCAAGGACAACACGCGGGAGCTGGATACCGCGCTCGTGGACGCACAGGAGACGCGTCGCATCCTCGACCGCCTGTACGGGTACGAGGTCTCGCCCGTGCTGTGGCGCAAGGTGGGGCCGGGCCTCTCAGCCGGCCGCGTTCAGTCCGCAGCCACTCGGATGGTGGTCGATCGCGAACGGGAGCGCCTCGCCTTCGTCGCGGCCGGCTACTGGGATCTCGCCGCCGTGCTCAGCGCCGCGCTCGACGGGTCCGGCACGGATGCCGAGAGCTTCGACGCGCGCCTCGCTCGGGTCGGAGGCCGTCCCGTCGCTTCCGGCAAGGACTTCGACGACCGCGGGCAGCTGACCAGCAAGGCTGTCGTGCTCGACGAGGCGGGCGCTCGCTCGCTTGCCGACGCCCTGCAGGCGGGCGTCGACTTCACCGTGTCCAAGGTCGAGTCCAAGCCGTACTCGCGTCGCCCGTCCGCTCCGTTCACCACGAGCACTCTCCAGCAGGAGGCCGCCCGCAAGCTGCGCTTCTCCGCCCGCCAGACCATGAGCGTGGCGCAGTCGCTGTACGAGAACGGGTACATCACCTATATGCGCACCGACTCGGTGTCGCTCTCGCAGCAGGCCATCGCGGCCGCCCGCAAGCAGGCCGTGAGCCTGTACGGGCCGGACAGCGTTCCCGATAAGCCGCGCGTCTACACCGGCAAATCCAAGAACGCGCAGGAGGCGCACGAGGCGATCCGGCCATCCGGTGACACTTTCCGCACGCCGTCCTCCCTTGCGTCGAGCCTGCACGGCAACGACTTCAAGCTCTACGACCTCATCTGGAAGCGCACGGTCGCCTCGCAGATGGCGGATGTGAAGGGCGTCACGGCATCCGTCACCATCACCGCAGGCCCGACGGCCCCCGCAGCCGAACCGGTGGCCAGTGAGACCATGGCCGAATTCCAGGCGAGCGGCACGGTCATCACGTCGCCCGGATTCCGCGCCGCCTATGAGGAGAGCCGCGACGAGGACCGTCACGCCAGTACCGAGGCGGCCGAGTCCAAGCTTCCGCTGCTCGTCGAGGGCCAGAAGCTCGCGGTCCTACAGATCGATGCCAACGGCCACCAGACCACGCCTCCTCCCCGGTACACCGAGGCCAGCCTCGTGAAGGAGCTCGAAGCCAAGGGCATCGGCCGTCCCTCGACGTTCGCCTCGATCCTCGACACCATCTCGAATCGCGGGTACGTCGAGCACCGCGGGCAGTCGCTCGTGCCCGGGTGGATCGCGTTCCCCGTCGTTCAGCTCTTGGAGGACCATTTCGGCGACCTCGTCGAATACGACTTCACGGCCGAGATGGAGGACGACCTCGACCTGATCGCGAGCGGGAAGGCCGATCGCGTCGACTGGCTCACCCAGTTCTATTTCGGAGACGAGCGTCACAAGGGTCTGCGACAGGTCATCGACAACCTCGGCGAGATCGACCCCCGTGCGGTCAACAGCGCGCCCATCAGCGAGAACATCACCCTGCGGTTCGGTCGCTACGGTCCCTACCTGGAGGTGACCGATCCCGACGCCTCACCGGATGCCAAGCCGCGCATCGTCAACATCCCGCCGCAGCTCGCGCCCGACGAGCTCACCCCCGAGCGCGCGCAGCAGCTCATCGACGCCCCGGTGGTGACCGACCGCGTCATCGGTGTCAACCCCTCCAACGGCAAGCAGGTGGTGGCGAAGGACGGTCGCTTCGGCCCGTACATCACCGAGCTCGAGGCCCCGGCCGACCCGGTCGTCGATCAGCAGACCGGCGAGGTGTCGGACGATCCCGCTCCGAAGAAGGCGAAGAAGACGGCCAAGGCTCCGGTGGACAAGCCGCGCACGGCGTCCATCTTCAAGACCATGGACCTCGCCACGGTCGACCTCGACACCGCCCTACGGCTGCTCGACCTGCCGCGCGTCGTGGGCGCCGACCCCGAGTCGGGCGCCGAGATCACCGCCCAGAACGGCAAGTACGGGCCCTATCTGAAGAAGGGCACCGACTCCCGCTCCCTCACCAGTGAGGAGCAGATCTTCGACGTCGACCTGCCCGCCGCACTGGAGATCTTCGCCCAGCCCAAATACGGCGCCCGCCGCGGCGCATCGAGTTCGCTCAAGGAGTTCGAGGCCGATCCGGTCAGCGGCAAGCCGATCAAGCTGAAGGACGGTCGCTTCGGCGCCTATGTCACCGATGGCGAGACCAACGCCACGATTCCCAAGGGCGAATCGATCGACGACCTCGAGTTCGATCGCGCCGTCCAGCTCCTCGCCGACAAGCGCGCCAAGGGCCCGGCGGGGCCGAAGCGGGCGCCGGCCCGCAAGCCCGCAGTTCGCAAGGCGGCGCCGAAGAAGTGAGCGAGGGACTCTTCATCACTCTCGAGGGGGGCGACGGGTCGGGCAAGTCGACTCAGACCGCCCTGCTCGAGAGGTGGTTGACGGATGCCGGCCGCACGGTGCTCCGCACCCGCGAGCCGGGCGGAACGGACGTCGGCCACGAGCTTCGGGAGATCGTGCTGCATCACCCCGGGGAGATCGCACCGCGCACCGAGGCACTGCTCTACGCTGCCGACCGTGCCCAGCACATCGCCACCCGGGTGCGCCCAGCGCTCGCACGCGGGGAGGTGGTCGTGCAGGACCGCTACCTGGACTCCTCGATCGCCTATCAGGGCGCCGGACGGGTGCTGGGGGCGGGAGAGGTGCGCGAGCTGTCGCTGTGGGCGGCTGACGGTCTTCTTCCGGACTTGACCGTCCTGCTCGACCTCGACGAGGGGGTCGCCCGAGGCAGGCTCGACGCCGCCCGCACGCGCTACGACCGCCTGGAGGCGGAGAAGGCGGAGTTCCATGCCCGAGTGCGAGCCGCCTACCTGGAGCTGGCGACGGCCGAACCCGAGCGCTTCATCGTGATCGATGCGGCGCTCGGCGTCGACGACATCGCGGAGCGCATCCGCGCCCGCGTCGAACCGCTGATCTGACGGGTGCGGCGTGGCGGCTGCGAGCTACCCGGTCCCGCCTATGGCGCCCTGGGGCGCCACGGTGACGTCGGCCGTATCGCATAGCCTTGTCGCATGAGCGTGTGGACCGAGCTGAGCGGGCAACCGGCGGCCATCGAGCTCTTCCGGTCGGCGGCGACGGCGGCGTCCCACCGTGCCGGTTCGGGTGACGCGCCCACCGATTCCGCCATGTCGCACGCCTGGCTCATCACCGGGCCGCCGGGCTCGGGTCGTTCCAACATCGCATACGCCTTCGCGGCCGCGCTCATCTCGGGCGATCCCGACGGCGATGCCGTAACGGCCGCCCAGGTCGAGGCGCGCAGTCATCCCGACCTCGCGGTTCTGAGTACAGAGGGCGTGTCGATCAAGGTCGACGACGTGCGCCAGATCGTCCGGTCGTCGGCCTACTCGCCATCCGTCGGGCGCTATCGCGTCATGGTCATCGAAGACGCGGACCGCATGCCGGAGCGCACGTCCAATGTTCTGCTCAAGGCGCTCGAGGAGCCGCCGGAGCGCACCGTCTGGATCCTCTGCGCTCCGAGCGAGGCCGACCTCATCCCCACCATCCGGTCCCGCGTGCGCAGCGTACGGTTGCGCGTTCCGAGCGTCGATGACGTGGCGGCCCTGCTCATCGCCCGCGACGACGTGCCACCCCCCCTCGCCGAGCAGGCGGCGCGCCACGCGCAGAGTCACATCGGCATGGCCCGACGATTGGCCACCAGCAGGGAGGCGAGAGACCGACGGGACGAGACGCTGGTCGCTGCTCTCGGCATCCGCACCGTGACGGATGCGGTCATGGCCGCTGCGCGCCTGCTCGAGATAGCGGGTGACGACGCGAAGGCCATCACCGCCGAACGGGACGCGGAGGAGCGGCAGAAGGCGCTCCATTCTCTCGGCGTCGAACCCGGCGCGACGGTGCCCGCCGCCCTGCGCGGCCAGCTGAAGGCGCTCGAGGACGATCAGAAGCGTCGGGCCACCCGCAGCCTGCGCGATGGCATCGACCGCATCCTGGTCGACCTGTCCTCCCTCTTCCGCGACGTGCTCATGCGACAGCTCGGACGGCAGGACTCGACCATCAACGTCGAGCTGTCCGACGGGCTCGCCGCAGCCGCATCCCTCTCGACCCCCGCGCAGACCCTGGCCTCGCTCGACGCCATCACCGCCGCGCGCACGCGGATCGAGGGGAACGTCGCCCCGTTGCTCGCCCTCGAGGCGATGCTCATCGCCTTCCGTCGCAGAGAGGAATCCGTCTCATGACGCGTACCGTCCCCCGTTGGACCGCAGCGCTGGCCGCCCTGGCGGTTGCCGCGATCGTCCTCACCGGGTGCGTGCCATCCGCGAGCCGGACCTCGCCGACGTCGACGCCGACCGGCGAGACGGTCCCGGCGCAACTACAGCCCTTCTACGATCAGTCGATCACCTGGACGTCGTGCGGAGGCGGGATGCAGTGCGCGAAGGCCAAGGCGCCCCTCGACTATCGTGACCCCACGACCGGAGAGGTGGAGCTCGCCCTCGTCCGCCACCCGGCGACCGGGGAGAGGATCGGCTCCCTCCTGGTCAATCCGGGCGGTCCGGGCGGCTCGGGCTACGACTTCGTCAAGGACTCGCTCGACTACGCGGTCGACAAGAAGCTGCAGGAGCACTACGACATCGTCGGCTTCGATCCGCGCGGCGTCGCCCGCTCCGACGGAGTCACCTGCCTGGACGCCTCCGCGATGGACCACTACCTCTACGACATCCCGGCTGGCACGCGCGGAAGCGACCAGTGGATAGCCGAGCAGGATGCGACGGCCAAGGCGTTCGCGGCAGCATGCAACGCCAAGACCGGCCCCCTCCTCGACAACGTCGACACCGAGAGCGCGGCGCGCGACCTCGACGTCCTGCGCGCGGCACTCGGCGACAAGAAGCTCAGCTATCTCGGCTACTCCTACGGCACGTTCCTCGGTGCGACCTACGCGGGGCTGTTCCCCGACAAGGCCGGACGGATGGTGCTCGACGGCGCCCTCGACCCGGCAACGAACAACTTCGACGTGACGAAGGAGCAGGCCAAGGGATTCGAGAGTGCCCTGCGCGCCTATCTCGCCGACTGCCTCGGCGACTCCTCGTCCTGTCCGTTCTCCGGATCGGTCGACGGCGCGATGCAGACCATCTCCAAGCTGCTCGCGTCGGTGGAGGCGGGCCCGATCCGAGGCGGCGACGGACGGATGCTCGGTGCCAACACGCTGACGACGGCCATCATCTACCCGCTCTACTCGAAGGAGGGCTGGCCGGCCCTCAGCAAGATGTTCGACTCCGTGCTCGCCGGTGATGCCGACACGGCGTTCTACTACGCGGACCAGTACAACGGACGGCAGGACGACGGCAGCTACAAGGACAATTCGACCGAGGCGTTCATGGCCGTGAACTGCATGGACTACAGCTACAACGACG
Organism: Orlajensenia flava; assembly: GCF_004801905.1. Taxonomy (GTDB): domain Bacteria; phylum Actinomycetota; class Actinomycetes; order Actinomycetales; family Microbacteriaceae; genus Orlajensenia; species Orlajensenia flava. The sequence continues at coordinate 53,080 of NZ_SSSN01000012.1, forward strand.
ACCCGAACGCGATGCGCGCGCAGGCCACTGAGCTCGCCGCCGCCGCGCCCGTCATCGGACCGTACTTCGGCTACGGCGACATCGCCTGCGCCAACTGGCCGTATGCGACCCGCGCCGAGCGCACGGAGATCCACGCGAAGGGCGCGCCGCCGATCCTGGTCGTCGGGACAACCAACGACCCCGCGACCCCGTACGTGTGGGCGCAGGCGCTCGCGAAGCAACTCGATTCCGGCGTGCTGGTCACCTACAAGGGCGAGGGCCACACGGCTTACAACAAGTCGAACAGCTGCGTGAACGATGCCGTCGACACGTTCCTGCTCACCGGGAAACCGCCGGCGTCCGACCCGAACTGCTGAGCGAGCGCAGGAGCGCAACCGCAGACGAGAGAAGCCCCGGCGTGATGCCGGGGCTTATGCAAGGGCCGCCTCCGGGAATCGAACCCGGGACCTATTCATTACGAGTGAATCGCTCTGCCGACTGAGCTAAGGCGGCGTCGTGCTCTCACGGCTCACGCCGGATTGCACAGTAGGAAAGCATACCGGGTTCGCGCGACGGCCTCGAACCGGGCCCCGCTACGCTCGAGACATGACGGATGCGCTGCGCTGGGGAATTCTTGCAACGGGCGGAATCGCCCACATGTTCACGAGCGACCTGGTGGCGAACGGCTTCACCGTGCAGGCCGTCGGCTCTCGGAGCCAGGAGTCGGCCGACGCGTTCGCCGCGGAGTTCGACATCCCCCATGCGCATGCCGATTACGCAGCCCTGGCCGCGGACCCCGAGGTAGACATCATCTACGTGTCGACACCGCATCCGTTCCATGCCGAGCACGCGACACTCGCGCTGAACGCCGGCAAGCACGTTCTGGTCGAGAAGCCGTTCACCATCAACGCCGAGGAGGCCGAGGCCGTCATCCGGCTCGCCCGAGAGAAGAACCTGCTGGTCCTGGAGGCCATGTGGACGCGCTGGCTTCCGCACATGGTGCGCATCCGCGAGATCATCGCCGCCGGAACGCTCGGCGATGTCCGCACCCTCATCGCCGACCACACGCAGGACCTGCCCGACGACCCGGGCCACCGCCTCAACGACCTCGCCCTCGGAGGCGGCGCCCTGCTCGACCTCGGCATCTACCCCATCTCGTTCTCCTTCGACCTGTTCGGCGAGCCCGAGACCGTGCAAGCGGTGGCCACGTTCAAGGAGACGGGGGCGGATGCCCAGGTCGCCACCCTGTTCCGTTACTCGGGCGATCAGGTCGCGTCGACCCTCTCGGCCAGCGACACCGCCGGACCGAACGCCGCGATGGTGCTGGGAACGGATGCGCGCATCGAGATCGACGGCGTCTGGTACAGCCCGACGACCTTCCGTGTGGTGAAGCCGGACGGCGAGGTCCTCGAGAGCTTCACGGCGGAGGTGACCGGCCGTGGCATGCAGTTCCAGGCAGCCGAGGCCGAGCGGCTGATCGCCGCGGGGCGCATCTCAGGCGACATCCTCTCGACCGACGAGACGCTCGCCATCATGCGCACCCTCGACACGATCCGCGACCAGATCGGCCTGCGCTACCCGGGCGAGTGAGGCCGCGAGCAATGCTCGTGTTCCGAGGATTCCCAGAGTCGGCCGCGTAGGCTACCGCGGTCATGACCGAACCCGAGCCAACGTCCGAACGTCCGGGCATCAGTCGACTCTTCCGCGAGCACCGCCGTGCGTGGGTCGTCGCCGGCGTCGCCGCGGTGTTCGCGCTCCTGGCGGGTGGAGCAATCGCCGCGGGAGCAGCGACGGTGCCGCCCCCCGGAGTCGCCGCAGCCGCCTCGACGACAGGGACGACTGCACCGACGGCGACCGCGAGACCCGTCGCCGCCAACCCCACCGTCAGCAGGCTGCGCACGTGCTCCGTATCCGCTCAGGCGGCGGATGGCCGGCTCGCCCAGATGCAGGCGCAGGTGCGCAACGCCACCACGGGCGAGTTGCTCTTCGACCGCGGTGGCAGCACCCCGTCGCGCGCGGCGAGCGTCATGAAGGTGCTCACGTCGGCCGCAGCACTCGACGTCCTCGGCCCGGACTACCGCGCTACCACGACGGTCGTGAAGGGCTCGAGTCCCGGTTCGGTCGTACTCGTCGGGGGCGGTGACCTCACCCTCTCCCGACTGCCGGGCGGACAGCACTCCACCTACGACGGCGTGGCGCACCTCGACGACCTGGCGCGACAGGTGAAGGCGGCGTGGAGCGCCGACCCGTCCAATCCTCCGCTGACGACGCTCGTGCTGGATTCCTCGTTCTTCAGCGGTCCGGAGTGGCAACCGAGTTGGAACACCAAGGAGCAGGGTGACGGCTACATGCCGCACATCGCGGCTCTCGAGGTCGACGGGGACCGCGACAACCCCGCGCGAGCGACATCCCCCCGGAGTGACGACCCCGTCGGGCGCGCCGGTCAGGCCTTCGCCGACGAGCTCGGCGTGAGCGACGTTCAACGCGGACCGGCGCCAGCGGGAGCCGCTCAGCTGGGATTCGTGCAGTCTCCGACGGTCGCCTCGCTCATTCAGCAGGCGCTCATCGTCTCGGACAACACGATCGCCGAGATGCTCGGACGCCTGACAGCCATCAAGGCAGGAACCGGCAGCGACTTCGGGTCCATCAACGCCGCCGTCGTGGCCGCCCTCGGCTCGTACGGCATCGACACGACCGGCATCCACGTCGCCGACGGATCGGGTCTCTCCGACGACAACGCCATTCCGCCGAACTACCTGACGCAGCTCTTCGTCAAGATCAACGCCCGCACGGGCGACCTCGGCGTCATCTTCGACGGCCTGCCGATCGCCGGCAAGACGGGATCGCTCTCCTACAGCGACCGCTTCACCGGCGACGCGGCGGTCGCGGATGGATCCGTCTTCGCCAAGACCGGATGGATCGACACCGGCTACACCCTCTCGGGCGTCATCCACTCCTCCGACGGCACCCCGCTCACGTTCGCCGTCTATGCCCTCGGAGACGTCGGCGATGACGCCAAGACCGCCATCGACCTGCTCACGGCGGCGTTCTACCGATGCGGTGACGACCTCTCGAACAACTGACGGTGCCCTGGGCCTTCCAGGAGGCCGGAGTGACGGGGACCTGGTGAACGTGAATCAGGCGATCGCCGTGGAGTCAGGCGGAAATGGCCCATTTCGGCCTGACGCGCGGCCGTTCTCCTGCGCCAGAATCGAGCCATGGACATCGAGGGCGGCCCGCTGAACCGTGCGATGGACGACGGCGTCGCGGATGACGGTGCAATCGCCGCCGACGTGGTCGATCTGCTCGCGGCGCTCGTGCGCATCGACTCGGGCAACGTCCGCCTCGGCGGCCCGGGCAACAGCGTCCTGGCCGAGCTCCTCGCCTGCCGCCTCGAGGAGAGCGGATTCGACGTCCGGACGATCGGCGAGGATGCGCTGCAGCCCAGCGTGATCGCGATCCGGCGCGGAACCGGCGGCGGCCGGACCCTGCTCATCAACGGCCATCTCGACACCGTGCCCGTATCCGGGTCCGCCGGCGACGGGCTCGAGCCCCGGGTCGAGGCGGGTCGTCTCCACGGCCGCGGAAGCTACGACATGAAGAGCGGGATCGCGGCGGCGGTGGTCGCTGCCGAACGCGCAGAGTCGACGGCCGGCGACGTCATCCTGACCCTCGTGGCGGACGAGGAGTTCGGCTCGACGGGCACGGAGGACGTCCTCAGGGCGCTCCGTCACGAGGCGATCGATGGTGGGGTGGTCGTCGAGCCCACCGACCTGCAGCTGACCGTCGCCCATCGCGGGTTCGCCTGGTTCCGGTTGGAGGTGCAGGGCCGTGCGGCTCACGGCTCGCAGCCCGAGCTCGGCGTCGACGCCATTGCGGGTACCGTGCACCTGCTCGACGCGGTGCGCGCCCTCGGCGACACCCTCGCCGGGCGGTCGGCGCATCCGCTGCTCGGCTTCTCGACCGTGCGCGTCTCGACGATCGAGGGAGGAACGGATGCGGCGACCATCGCCGATCACTGCACCGTCACGCTCGAGCGGCGCACCCTGCCGGGTGAGACGCCGCACGCCGTGCGCGCCGAGCTCGAGAGCGTCCTCGCGTCCGCAGCCGAGCGGCTCGGCGTGACCTGGCTGCTCGAGGAGCTCGTCTCGCGTTCCGCCCTCGACACGGCGCCGGGCCCTCTCGAGGATGCCGTGAGCCGGGCGTTCACCGCCGTCATGGGCGAGGCCCCGGTGCGCCGCGGCGACCCGTGGTGGACCGACGCCGGCCTCATCGCCGAGGCGGGCATCCCCGTCCTCGTCCTCGGTGCCGCCGGCGGTGGAGCGCACGCGGCGGACGAGTGGGTCGACATCGAGTCCGTAGCCTCGCTCACCGCCGTGCTGCAGCGTCTCGTCGCCGATTTCTGCGGTGCGAAGATGGAGGGGGACGAGGAGCTACCGTGAGCCGAGCATTGCTGATCATCGACGTGCAGAACGACTTCACCGAGGGGGGAGCGCTCGGCGTTGACGGCGGCGCTGCTGTCGCCGCGGGCGTCAGCCGGCTGCTCGAGGCGCATCCGGATGCCTACGACCTCGTCGTCGCCTCCCGTGACTGGCATGACGCCGACAATGACAATGGCGGACACTTCGCCGGCGAGCAGGCGCCCGATTTCGTCGCCACCTGGCCAGAGCACTGCGTGGCGGGCACGCCCGGCGCCGAGTACCACTCCGACCTCGCGACGGATGCCATCGACATCCACGTGCAGAAGGGGCAGGGGCAGCCGGCGTACTCGATCTTCGAGGGGACGACGCCCGATGGCGAGACGCTCTCGCAGGTGCTCGCCGATCGCGGCATCACCGACATCGACGTCGTCGGTCTCGCGACGGACTACTGCGTGCGTGCGAGCGCCCTCGACGCCATCGAACACGGTCAGCACGTGCGGGTGCTCACCGACCTCGTCGCCGGTGTCGCCGACGAATCGAGCGCCTCCGCCCTCGCGGAGCTCGCTCACGCCGGCGCCGACGTGGTCGACTCCTCCGTGGTCGCCGCGTGAGCCTCTACGCCGAGGCCCGCGACGGAGCGCTCATCTCCTACGACGTGCATGGCGGCGGCCGGCCCGGCGTTCCCGTCCTGTTCGTGCACGGGTTCGCCGCCGATGCCGCCGTCACCTGGGAGCAGACCGGCTGGCTGCGCGCCCTCGGCGACCGACCGCTCGTCACCATGGACCTCCGCGGGCACGGCGCGAGCGACAAGCCGACGGATGCCGACGCGTACGCGCCCATCGTTCAGGGCGCCGACCTGCTCGCCGTCCTCGACTCCGCCGGGGTCGATGAGGTCGACGTCGTCGCCTATTCCATGGGCACGCGCGTCGCCTCGGCCCTTGGTGAGATCGCGCCCGAGCGCATCCGTCGAGTCGTCCTGGGTGGGACCGGCCCCATCGAACGCTTCGCCACATGGGACATCGCGGAGGTGGAACGGATGCTGCACGGGGGAGATCCTGCCGAGGATCGCATCACCCGGGCGGTCCTTCGACGAGCCCTCGAGGCGGGCAACGATCCCGAGGCGATGCTCGCGTGCGTGCGGGGAATGACCGGCGCACCGCTCATCGCGCCCGGCGATGCGCCCGTGCTCTTCGTGGCGGGCGAACTCGACGATGTGACCGAGGGGGCGCGCCAACTCGCGGAGGACTGGAGCGCCCACTACGTCAGCATCCCCGGCCGCGACCACATCAACGTGCTGACCGCACGCGCCTATAAGGACACGGTCGTCGACTTCCTCGCCTAGCCTCTCCTCGCGGAGAAGACGCCGTTGGGCAGTAGATGTCCCGTCGCGGCCCGCCCTGGCGACATCTCCTGCCCAACGGATGGGGGTCTCAGGAGCGCACGGCGCGCAGCACCCGGTAGCCCTTGCCCACTCCCTCGCGCGTGACGGTGAGGTGCGGGAACTCCTCGCGCAGCCACCGGTGCAGCGAGTCGGCTCCGAGGTTCTTCTGCACGACGAGCCAGGCGTCACCGTCATCGGCGACGCGGGGGAGCCAGAGGCGCAGCAACTCGTGCAATGCGTCCTTGCCGATGCGGATGGGAGGGTTCGACCAGACCGTGGCGAAACGCACGTCGGCGGGAACATCCTCGGGTTTCACGGCGTTCACATTGGATACGCCCACCTTCTCCGCATTCCGCCGCACCAGTTCGAGCGCCCGCTCGTTCACGTCAACCGCCCACACCGTCGCATCCGGGGCCTCGAGCGCGAGGGTCAGGGCGACGGGCCCCCATCCGCATCCGAGGTCGAGCAGGTCGCCCGACGTCGGCGGCTTCGGCACGTTGTACAGCAGTTCGGCCGTGCCGTCGTCGATGTGATCGGGGCTGAAGACGCCATTGGCCGTCGTGAGCGTGTACTCCCGACCCGACAGTCGCACATCGATCTGACGGGTCTTCAACTCGGTCGCCGGTGTGGACGTGAAGTAATGCTCCGAGGCCATGTCAGGCAAGTTACCCCACAGGAAGAACTATCGTTAACGCAATGAATGAAACCGAGACCGCCACGCCCAGCGACGACGTCGTCGCCCGCGTCCTGGCCAGCGCCGACTCGCGCGCCGGCTACACCATCTTCGGCGGCTCCGCGCAGGCACTCCAGACCGACCCGGCCAGCGGGATCGGACTCGGCGACGACGCGGATGGCGAACAGTTCGATCGCGAGGATCGCGCTGCTCTCCGCCGCGTCTCCGGACTGTCGACCGAACTCGAGGACGTCACCGAGGTCGAGTACCGCCAGTTGCGTCTGGAGAACGTCGTGCTCATCGGCGTCTACCCCCAGGGTGCCCAGACGGATGCGGAGAACTCCCTCCGCGAACTCGCCGCACTCGCCGAGACCGCCGGCGCCACCGTGCTCGACGGACTGCTGCAGCGCCGACCCCATCCCGATGCCTCGACCTACCTCGGCAAAGGCAAGGCGCAGGAGCTCGCTCTCGTGGTGGCCTCGCTCGGCGCGGACACCGTGATCGCCGACACCGAGCTCGCCCCCAGTCAGCGTCGCGCGCTCGAGGACGTCGTCAAGGTCAAGGTGATCGACCGCACGGCTGTCATCCTCGACATCTTCAGCCAGCATGCCAAGAGCCGGGAGGGCAAGGCGCAGGTCGAGCTCGCGCAGCTCGAGTACCTGCTTCCCCGCCTGCGCGGCTGGGGTGAGTCGATGAGCCGCCAAGCCGGTGGCCAGGTCGGTGGTGCCGGAGCCGGTATGGGCTCGCGTGGCCCGGGTGAGACCAAGATCGAGCTCGATCGTCGTCGCATCCACACCCGCATGGCGAAGCTGCGCAAGCAGATCGTGGCCATGAAGCCCGCTCGCGAGGCCAAGCGGGCCAACCGCAAGCGCAACGCCGTGCCATCCGTCGCCATCGCCGGTTACACCAACGCAGGCAAGTCGAGCCTGCTCAACCGGCTGACGAAGGCCGGCGTGCTGGTCGAGAACGCGCTGTTCGCCACGCTCGACGCCACCGTGCGCAAGAACGTCACGCCCGACGGTCGGGTGTACACCATCGCAGACACCGTCGGGTTCGTGCGCAACCTGCCGCACCAGCTGGTCGAGGCCTTCCGCTCCACCCTCGAGGAGGTCGCCGATTCCGACCTCATCGTCCACGTCGTCGACGCCTCCCACCCCGACCCCGCCGGCCAGATCCAGACCGTGCGCGACGTGATCGGCGAGGTCGACGCCCGACACGTCCCCGAACTCGTCGTGTTCAACAAGGCGGACCTGGTGACGGATGACGACCGCCTCGTCCTCCGCGGGCTCGAGCCGAACGGGGTGTTCGTCTCCGCGCGCACCGGCGAGGGCATCCCCGCGCTGCTGGAGGCGATCGCCGCCCGGTTGCCCGACCCGAGCGTCGAGGTCGACGTGCTGGTGCCGTACACGCGCGGCGACCTGGTGTCGGCGCTTCACGAGCGCGGACGGGTCATCACGGCAGAGCACGAGGCGGATGGCACGCGCATCCGTGCCCTCGTGACCCCCGAGTTCGCCGGATCGCTGACCGCGTACTCGGCGGTGGCCGCAGCTCGATAGGGCCGCGTCAAACGGCGTCACACGGTTCCGCGGTCGGGGGATCGCGGTTAGGCTCGAAATCGTCGGCACCTCCGTGCCGTCAGGAGCGACAGCTGAGCCCGGCACCCGCCCACGACATCGTCCTCGGCCGAGCCGAGGGATCATCGACGCGTGAGGCAGCCATGGAATCGGACACCGCACCCCGACGCGTGCCCGTGTCGTTCGAGCTCTACCCGCCCCGTTCGGATGCGGCAGCCATCGCGCTGGGTCGGTCGATCGACCGACTCGCCGACGCCGATCCGTCGTTCATATCGGTCACGTTCGGCGCCGGGGGGTCCACGCGCGATCGATCTCTCACGGTCCTCAGCTACATCCTCGAGAACACCCGTGTCGAGCCGATGGCCCACCTCACCTGCATCGGTTCATCCGCCGAGGAGGCCAACCAGCTGGTGCGACGGTTCCTCGACGCCGGCATCACGAGCTTCCTCGCCCTCCGGGGGGACCCGCCGACCGACGGCAGCGCCGACGTCGGCGACCTCCGCAGCGCCGCCGAGCTCGTCCAGCTCATCCACCGCGTGCAGCAGGAGCGCGAGCCGTTCACGGAGCAGCCGATGCCCGGCCAGCCCCGCGCCAGTCGGCTGCGCGCTCGGCCACGGCCCGAGCGCGTCGCCGTCGCCGCCTTCCCGAGCGGGCACCCCGACTCGCGGGGCCCGCAGCAGGAGGTCGACGCACTGTTGGCCAAACAGGTCGCCGGCGCGAACCTCGCCATCACGCAGTTGTTCTACCGGGCCGATGACTACCTGGACTTCGTCGAGCGTGCCCGTGCCGGTGGCGTGACCATCGACATCCTGCCGGGCATCATGCCGGCGACGAGCGCCGCGCGCCTGCGCCGCATCGCCGAACTCACCGGCGAGAAGTCGCCCGACGACCTGCTGATCCCGCTCGAGATCGAGCCGACGGATGAGGGCCGGGCAGAGATCGCCACCGAGTTCTTCGCCTCCCTCGCCGCCGACGTCATCGCCGCAGGAGCCCCCGGCCTGCACCTGTATACCCTCAACAAGCACGAGGCGGTGCTCGCGGTGATCGACCGACTGGGCCTCCGTGCCATTCCCGCCACCAGCCAGGAGAATGCATGAGCACGCCGTCCTTCCCGACCGGGACCATCCTGGGTTACCCGCGCATCGGCCGTCGCCGCGAACTCAAGCGGGCGGTGGAGTCGTTCTGGGCGGGCCGCAGTTCCGTGGCAGAACTCGAGGAGGCGGCGTCAGCTCTGCGGGCAGCCACGCGGGAACGGCTCGCGGACCTCGGACTGGGGCGGACGGACTCCGCCATCCCCGAGACGTTCTCGTACTACGACCAGGTGCTCGATGCGGCGGTCGCGGTGGGCGCCATTCCCGACCGCTTCTCCGATCTCGTCGACGCTGACGGAGAGCTCGACCTCGCCGGGTACTTCACGATCGCCCGCGGAGAGGGTGATCGGGCACCGCTCGAGATGACCAAGTGGTTCGACTCCAACTACCACTACCTCGTCCCCGAGATCGCGCCGGACACCGTGTTCCAGCCGAGCGCCGACCGTCTCGTCCGCGCCGTCGAGGAGGCCGCGGATGCCGGCTTCACGACGCGCCCGGTGCTCGTCGGCCCGGTGACCCTGCTCCTGCTGAGCAAGCCGTCCAGCTCCGCGCCCGCCGGCTTCCGGCCGATCGACCGGCTCGCCGACCTGCTGCCCGTGTACGTCGAGCTGCTGCGTCGACTCCACGCAGCGGGGGCGGAGTGGGTGCAACTCGACGAGCCGGCGCTCGTCAACCAATCCATCGAGGTGGATCGCTCCGACCAGCTCACCGCGCTGCGCCAGGCCTACGACGTCCTGGGAGCCGCCTCCCCGCGGCCGGCGATCTTCGTCGCCGCGCCCTACGGCAGCCTCGGCGACGCCCTGGACGTGCTCGCGGCGACCCCTGTCGAGGCGATCGGCCTGGACCTCGTGCGCGGATCCGTCCCGACGGACCTGGCCGAGGCCACGCGAGCAAGGCTCGCGCAGAAGACCCTCGTCGGCGGAGTGATCGACGGCCACAACGTCTGGCGCGGTGATCTCGCCGGCGCCCTCGATGCCGTGCTGTCGCTCGCGGAGCTGTCGTCATCCGTCGCCGTGTCGACGTCCACGTCTCTGCAGCACGTCCCCCACACGACGGAAGACGAGACAGGGCTCGGCGACCGCCTCGACTGGCTGGCCTTCGCCGACGAGAAGGTGCAGCAGGTCGGCGTCCTCGCCCGCGGCCTCCGGGAGGGTCGTGCGGCGGTGGGAGCGGAGCTCGACGCCGCATCCGCCGCGCTGGATCGGCGCCGGGTCGCGCCGGGCGTGCGCGACGGCGCGGTCCGATCCCGCCTGCAGGGCCTGTCCGGTGGCGACTTCTCGCGGATGCCGTACGCCGATCGCGCCCCCGTTCAGGACGCGGAGCTCGAGCTTCCGGCCTTGCCGACGACCACCATCGGCTCCTTTCCCCAGACCGCTGAGATCAGGCGGGCCCGGGCGGCGTTCGCCCGCGGGGAGGCGGAGGAGTCCCATTACGTATCGGAGATGCGCGCCGAGATCCGCCGGGTGATCGACCTGCAGGAGCAGCTCGGGCTGGACGTGCTCGTGCACGGAGAGCCCGAGCGCAACGACATGGTCCAGTACTTCGCCGAGAGGCTGGCCGGGTTCGACGTCACGGAGAACGGCTGGGTGCAGTCGTACGGTTCCCGCTGCACGCGGCCGTCCATCCTCTGGGGTGATGTGTCGCGTCCCGCGCCGATGACGGTGGAGTGGTCTCGGTACGCGCAGAGCCTCACCGAGAAGCCCGTGAAGGGCATGCTCACGGGGCCGGTCACGATTCTCGCGTGGTCGTTCGTCCGCGACGACCAACCGCTGGCCGAGACCGCTCGGCAGGTGGCGCTCGCCCTACGGGACGAGATCGGCGACCTGGAGGCCGCCGGCATCCGCGTCATCCAGGTCGATGAGCCCGCGCTCCGCGAGCTGCTGCCGCTCGAGCGCGACGCTCAATCCGACTACCTGGACTGGTCGGTCGGCGCGTTCCGGCTCGCCACAGGGGGTGCGGCGTCGGCCACGCAGATCCACACCCACCTGTGCTACTCCGAGTTCGGCGTGATCCTCGACGCTGTCCGCGCGCTCGACGCCGACGTCACCTCGATCGAGGCGGCGCGGAGTCGGATGGACGTCGTGGACGACATCGCGTCGAGTGGGTTCGACCACGGAATCGGGCCGGGCGTCTACGACATCCACTCCCCTCGCGTTCCGAGCGTCGACGAGGTCGTCGAGCTCATCGAGAGGGCGAGTGCGGTGGTGCCGGAGCGTGCGCTGTGGATCAACCCCGACTGCGGGCTCAAGACGCGCGGCTACGACGAGACGATCGCGTCGCTGCGCAACATCATCGAGGCGACCCGCGCGGTGCGCGACCGTGCGGGCGTTCCCTCCTGATCTCCGAGCCGTCGAGAACGCAGAAAATGCGGGTTGGTAGAACCGGACACCCGCAGTTCCTGCGTTCTCGAGACGCTCAGACGGATCGGAGCACCGCGACGACCTTGCCGAGCACCTCGGCGAAGTCGCCCAGGATCGGTTCGAAGGCCGAGTTGCGGGGGAGTAGCCAGGTGTGACCGTCGCGCTGGCGGAACACCTTGACGGTTGCCTCGTTGTCGAGCATCGCGGCGACGATCTCGCCGTTCTCGGCCGTATTCTGCTGGCGCACGACGACCCAGTCGCCGTCCGTGATGGCCGCATCGATCATGGAATCTCCGACGACCTTCAGGATGAACAGCTCGCCCTTGCCCACGAGTTGGCGAGGGAGTGGGAAGATCTCCTCGATCTGCTGCTCGGCCGTGATGGGGATGCCCGCGGCGATGCGACCGACCATCGGCACCATCGCGGCGTCTCCCATCGAGATACCGGTGGTGTAGCCGTCTTCGCCTGCGCTGTCCGCCGTCTCGGTGGATGGCACCTCGATGAGCACCTCGAGGGCACGCGGCCGATTGGGGTCGCGTCGGAGATACCCCGACAGCTCCAGCTGACCCAACTGGTGGGTGACGCTCGAGAGGGAGGCCAGTCCGACGGCATCGCCGATCTCGCGCATGCTCGGCGGATAACCGCGCTGGCTCACCGATCGCTGGATGAACTCGAGGATGGCGCGCTGTTTGACGCTCAGGCTCTTGCGTCGTCGCGTCCCCGGCTTGGCTCCGTCGCTGCCGGCGTTGTCGATGTCGGTCCCCACTGATCGCACCTTCCTCGTCGTGCTCAGCAGAGCCGAACCGAACGATGTCGGTGGGTGCTGATTACCTGTCTCCAGACACTCGAAACTGTATCCGGGTGGCTGGACAACGACAAACATTCGTTCGAGTGTGTCGCGGATCGGTTCGCGAATTCTACGAACGCAGGTGTTGATTGTTTGAATAATCGAAGATATATTCGGAACACAGCTTCGCATCCGGCTCTCCCGGCCGAGAGCCGGATGCGAGAACCTCCAGGAGGACGCCTTGAGCACCATCGCCTTCAGCACCTCGAGCCGCACAGCTTTCCCCTCGCCGCGCACGCGCATGCACTTGACCCGGCGTGGACGTGTCGTCTTCACGGCCCTGGCCGCCGGTCCCCTCGTGGCTGGAGCGCTCGTGTTCGGCCTCAACGCGGGAGGCGCCGCCGCTGGCTCCAGCGGTGCGGGCTCCACGTTCGACTACGTCACCGTCCAGTCGGGCGAGTCGCTCTGGCAACTCGCGGAGACGATCGCCCCCAATGCCGACCCCCGCGACGTCATCGCCGACATCGTCTCGCTCAACCAGCTCGGTTCGACCGACATCGAGCCGGGCCAGCGTCTCGCAATCCCCGCGAAGTACTGAGCGGCGACCGACGCCCGGCCACGGCGGCCGGGTCGCGGCCCCGGTGACGCGAGTCGCAGCCCCCGTAACAGCGGATCGGCGCCGGTACCATGGGCTGAGTGACGAGTCTCGACGACCTTCCCCTGCGCGATGACCTCCGCGGACGCACGCCGTACGGCGCCCCGCAGAAGTCCGTGCCCGTCGCCCTCAACGTCAACGAGAACACGCATCCCATCCCCGAAGACGTGGCCATCGACATCGTCGGCCGCATCGCTCGGGCGATCCCGGGGGTGAACCGTTACCCCGATCGCGAGTTCACCGGTCTGCGGAACGCCCTCGCCGACTACCTCGGGCACGGCATCACGAGCGATCAGATCTGGGCGGCCAACGGGTCCAACGAGGTCCTGCAGCACGTGTTGCAGGCGTTCGGAGGACCCGGCCGCGCACTGCTGGGCTTCGCACCCACCTACTCGATGTATCCGCTGCTCGCAGCCGGCACCGGCACCGGCTGGATCGCCGCCGACCGCGATGCCGACTTCGAGATCACCCCCTCGACGGCCGCCGCGGCCATCCGGGAGCACGATCCCGACATCGTCTTCCTGTGTTCGCCCAACAACCCGACGGGTACACCGCTGTCACTCGATACCATCTCCGCCGCCTACGACGCCGCATCCGGGGTCGTGGTGGTGGACGAGGCGTACGCCGAGTTCGCCCCGGCCGGCACCCCGAGCGCACTGACCCTGCTCGAGGGGCGCCCACGGCTACTGGTCTCCCGCACGATGAGCAAGGCCTTCGCCTTCGCCGGTGTGCGCCTGGGTTACCTCGCCGCCGACCCGGCGGTCACGGATGCGCTGCGCCTCGTGCGGCTTCCGTACCACCTCTCCGCACTCACGCAGGCCGCCGCTGAGGGTGCCCTCGCCCACAGCGCCGAGATGCTCGCCATGGTCGACGAGATCCGCATCCAACGCGATCGCATCGTGGCCGAACTCACCACGCTTGGCTACGAGGCCTATCGCAGCTCCGCCAACTTCGTGCTGTTCGGCGGGGTCGACGATCCAGGGGCGGTCTTCGAGGAACTCCTGGGCCAGGGCATCCTGATCCGCGATGTCGGCATTCCGCATACGCTCCGTGTCACGGCGGGAACCGAAGCCGAGACCAGCGCGTTCCTGGCGGCCATCGCCGTGCTCGCTCCCGTCGCGCGGCCCGCCTCTAGGATCGACGCATGAGCGAGAGAGCACCTCGTACCGCCCGCATCGAGCGAGCCACGAGCGAGTCGAGCATCGACCTGAGCGTCGACCTCGACGGGACCGGCCGCAGCGATATCGAGACGACGGTGCCGTTCTTCGACCACATGCTCACCGCGTTCGCCAAGCACTCCATCACGGACATCACCGTCCGCGCGAGCGGCGACACCCACATCGACGTGCACCACACCGTGGAGGACACCGGCATCGCGCTGGGACAGGCGATCAGGCAGGCGCTCGGCGACAAGCGCGGCATCGCCCGCTACGGTGACGCCCTCGTACCGCTCGACGAGGCGCTCGCGCAGGCCGTCGTCGACATCTCCGGCCGTCCTTACCTCGTCCACGAGGGTGAGCCGGCCGGTTTCGAGTACCACCTCATCGGCGGCCACTTCACGGGCTCGATGGTGCGGCACTTCTTCGAGGCCATCACCTTCGCGGCCGGTCTCACCGTGCACGTCACCCTTGTGCGCGGCCGTGACCCGCACCACATCGCCGAGGCGGAGTTCAAGGCGTTCGCCCGCGCCTTCCGCGCGGCCAAGGCGCTCGATCCGCTGATCGTCGGCGTCCCGTCGACCAAGGGCTCCCTGTGAGCGCTCCACGCGTCGTCGTCCTCGACTACGGGTCGGGCAACGTCCACTCGGCCACCAAGGCGCTCGAGAGGGCCGGGGCGGATGTCCGTCTCACATCCGATCGTCGTGCCGCCCTCGACGCCGACGGACTCGTGGTGCCCGGCGTCGGTGCCTACGCCGCGGTGATGGGCGCCCTCCGGGCCGCGCGAGCCGACGAGATCATCGATCGGCGACTGGCCGGGGGTCGCAACGTCCTCGGCATCTGCGTCGGTCTGCAGGTGCTGTTCGAGCGCGGCGTGGAAGGCGGCGCCGACACCGAGGGCCTGGGCGAGTGGCCCGGATCGGTCACCCGCTTGGACGCCCCCGTGCTTCCCCACATCGGGTGGAACACGGTCGAGGCTCCCGAGGACTCTGTTCTGTTCGACGGCATCCGCGACGAACGGTTCTACTTCGTGCACTCGTACGCCGCGCAGGCGTGGGAGCTCGACGTGATGCCGCCGTTCCCGCAGCCGCGCATCACCTGGGCCGAGCACGGGTCGCGGTTCATCGCGGCTGCCGAGAACGGCCCGCTCGCGGCCACCCAGTTCCACCCCGAGAAGTCGGGGGACGCGGGCATCCGCCTGCTGCGCAATTGGATCGACTCCCTCGAGTGAGACTTCGGAATGCCGCACCCGGCGTCCGCCCCAGTACCGTGCGGCGCAGCCGCCCCGATCGAGGATGAGATGAGCGATTTCAGCGAGAGTGCCGACCTGGTGCTGCTTCCGGCCGTCGATGTGGCCGACGGCAAGGCCGTCCGGCTGACTCAGGGCGAGGCGGGAACCGAGACGAGCTACGGCGACCCCGTCGATGCGGCGGCGGACTGGGTGGAGCAGGGGGCGGAGTGGATCCACCTCGTGGACCTCGACGCCGCCTTCGGACGCGGCGACAACCGGGACGTGCTGCGGCGAGTCATGCGCCACGTCGACGGCGCTCACGTCGAGCTCTCGGGAGGCATCCGCGATGACAAGTCGCTCGATGCCGCACTCGACCTCGGTGCCAAGCGGGTGAATCTCGGCACGGCGGCTCTGGAGAACCCGGAGTGGGCCGCGAGCGCCATCGCCCGGTACGGCGAGGCGATCGCCGTCGGCCTCGATGTGCGGGGCACGACGCTGGCCGCCCGCGGCTGGACGCGTGAGGGAGGTGACCTCTGGGAGGTCCTCGCGCGGCTGGAGGACGCCGGATGCGCGCGTTACGTGGTGACCGACGTCACCAAGGACGGAACCCTGCAGGGGCCGAACCTCGAGCTGCTCGAACGCGTGATGGAGCGCACCGAGCGCCCCGTCGTCGCATCCGGCGGCATCTCGAGCCTCGATGACATCGCCGCACTGCGCGACCTCGTTCCCCGCGGTCTTGAAGGAGCGATCGTGGGCAAGGCCCTCTACGCCGGAGCCTTCACCCTTGCCGAGGCGCTGGATGTCGCATCCGCCTGAGCCGCCGAGCGATTCAGCCGGCCAGCCGTGGGCCGGCCGGTCGTTCGACCGCAACGCCCACGTCGCCGACGATGGCTCGGCCCCGCCGCGCCTGCTCGAGGCGCTGCTGCGCTTCCGCGCACGCGAGCTCGGTGCCGCCGACGTCATCGACGCGGTACGCGACGCGCGCCTGCTGATCCCGCTGGTGGCGCGGCTCGGAGAATCGGGCGAGAACGCGCGCGGGCAGTTGGTCGACAAGACGCAGGAGCTCGCCATCGTGACGGTCGCCGGACCGGACGGGCGCAGCGTGCTCCCGGTGTTCACCTCGGTCACCGCGATGGCGACCTGGAACGGCCTCGCGCGTCCCGTGCCGGCCGACGGGGTGCGTGTGGCTCTCGCGGCCGCGAGCGAGCAGACCGACCTCGTGGTCATCGACCCCACGTCGGCGACCGAGTTCGCCATCCGTCGGCCCGCGCTGTGGGCCGTCGCACAATCGCAGCCATGGAGACCGAGCTTCGAGTCGCCCGGCGTTCGTGCCGCGTTCGCGCGCTCCATCGAGAGCGAGCTGGCGGTCATCGCGATCGAGCTGATCGACGGCGACCCCGACGCGCGGCTGGCCGGTCCCGAGCTCATCGTCGAGCTGGAACTGATCTCCGGCCTCGATCGCGGCGAGCTCGACGCGGTTCTCGCGCGACTCGCGCAGCGATGGGCGGCCGACGATGCCATCGCCACCGGCGTCGACTCCCTGAAGGTGCGCATCGTCGCATCCGTGTGAACCCTGTTGCGTGCTCGAGAAGGTGGGAGCACGATGAGGCGGCAGGAAGGGAGACACCGATGGTCTCAGTTCAGGATGACGCGGCGCCCATGACGCCGGCAGGGCCCACCTCTTTCACGGAGGGATACCGGGCCCCGCTCGCGGCAGCAGCGGCTTACGCCGAGCGCTGGTTCGAGGGGTTGGCCGACCGACCGATACCACCGTCACTCGACATCGATCAGGTGAAGGAACGACTCGGTCGGGAGCTGCCCGACCTCGAGACGGACGCCACGGAGGTCGTCGACCTGCTCATCGAGGCGGCGGAACCGGGCGTCATGGCCATGCAGTCGCCGCGCTTCTTCGGCTGGGTCATCGGTGGCACCTACCCCGCCGCCCTCGCCGCCGACTGGGTGGTCAGCACCTGGGACCAGAACGCCGGCATGCGGCTCGTGACGCCGGGCGTCAGCGCGGCGGAGGAGATCGCGGGCAGCTGGCTCGTCGACCTGCTGGGGTTCCCGGCCGAATCGCTGGTGGGCTTCTCGACAGGCGCGACCACGGCGAACACCGCGGGACTCGCAGCAGGTCGCACGGCCGTGCTCGAGCGCATCGGGTGGGACGTCGGCCGCGACGGACTGCAGGGCGCCCCGCGGCTCCGCGTGTTCGCCGGAGCCGAGCGTCACGCATCCGTGGACCTCGCCCTGCGCTACCTCGGCCTCGGCGTCCCCGAGCTCATACCCGTCGACGACGAGGGCCGCATCCAGGTCGATCGACTAGCCGCTGCCCTCGCCGACCTGGACGGACCGGCCATCGTATGCCTCCAAGCGGGCAGCATCCACGCGGGCTCCTTCGACGACTTCGCACGCGCCATCCCACTCGCTCACGACGCCGGGGCCTGGGTGCACATCGACGGCGCCTTCGGCCTCTGGGCGGCGGCCTCACCGCGCCATCGCGCCCTGATGGAGGGCGCCGAGCAGGCCGACTCCTGGGCGACGGATGCGCACAAGACCCTCAACGTCCCCTACGACTGCGGCATCGCGATCGTCGCGGATGGCCGCGCCATGGTGGGGGCCCTGGGACTTCACGCCGAGTACCTGCCCGGGGCGGGCGGAGGTGTCGACCCGCACGAGATCTCACTGGAGATGTCGCGTCGGGCGCGCGGCGTGCCCGTCTGGGCGGCGTTGCGCGCGCTCGGTCGTGAGGGCGTGGAGCGGCTCATCGACGGGCTCGGCGAGCAGGCGACGGCGCTCGCCGATGGTCTGTCCGCCCTCCCCGGCGTGCGCGTCATCAACGACGTCGTCTACACGCAGGTGTGCGTGACGTTCGATGCGCCGGCGAGTCCGGCATCCGTCGCGGCCGCCCTCAATGCCGACGGCGGCGTGCTGGCCTTCCCCTCCCGTTGGCGCGGTCAGGACGTGCTGCGCTTCTCCGTGAGCGATTGGGCGACGGATGCGCAGGCGGTCGAGGCGACGGTGACGGCAGTGCGGCGGGCGCTCGCCAGCTGACCGGGTCGCCGGGAGCACCTTTCAGGAGTGGAGGAGTGTCACTGCCACGCGTTACCGGAGAGGCCCGAGCGACACGCACTCCACTCCTGAATTGCGGATGCCCGGCTCGCGCCCGGTCGATGTGTCGGCGGGTCACGGCAGGATGGAGGCATGGGCTCTCCGCTCGAAGGATTCTCCCAGGCCACCCGCACGTGGTTCGAGGAGTCCTTCCGCGCGCCCACCCTCGCGCAGGCCGGGGCGTGGGAGGCGATCGGGCGCGGATCGCACGCCCTCGTGATCGCGCCCACCGGTTCCGGCAAGACCCTCTCGGCGTTCCTGTCCTCCATCGACCGGCTCCTAGCCCATCCGACCGAGACGCCCGGCACCCGTGTGCTCTACATCTCCCCGCTCAAGGCGCTCGGCGTCGACGTCGAGCGCAACCTGCGGGCGCCGTTGACGGGCATCGCCCGGGTCTCCGAGCGGCTCGGCGTCGAGCCGCCGCACGTCAGCGTCGGGGTGCGCTCGGGTGACACGCCGGCCGCCGACCGTCGTGGTCTGCTGCGCACGCCCCCCGACATCCTCATCACCACCCCCGAGTCCCTGTTCCTCATGCTCACTTCCGCGGCACGGGACATCCTCCGATCGGTCGACACGGTCATCGTCGACGAGATCCACGCCGTCGCGGCGACCAAGCGCGGTGCCCACCTCGCCCTCTCCCTCGAACGCCTCGACGCCCTGCTCGACCGGCCGGCGCAGCGGATCGGGCTGTCGGCGACTGTCCAGCCGGCCGAGGAGGTGGCCCGTTTCCTGTGCGCCAGCGCACCGGTCGAGATCGTGGCACCGCCGTCCGAGAAGCGCTTCGACCTGAGCGTGGTCGTTCCCGTCGAGGACATGGCCAACCTGCCGGCCAGCGACGACGCCACCGGATCGATCTGGCCGCACGTCGAGGAGGGCATCCTCGATCGCGTGCTGGCCAACCGCTCGTCGATCGTGTTCGCCAACTCGCGCAGGCTCGCCGAACGCCTCACCGCCCGGCTCAACGAGATCTACGAGGAGCGCACCACGGATGCCGTGACGCCAGCACTCGTGGGCGCCCCACCGGCGGCCATGATGGCCCAGTCGGGTCAGACGTCCGGCGCCGAACCGCTGCTCGCCCGCGCCCATCACGGCTCCGTGAGCAAGGAGCAGCGGGCGATGATCGAGGACGACCTCAAGTCGGGTCGGCTCCGCTGCGTGGTGGCCACGTCGAGCCTCGAGCTGGGCATCGACATGGGCGCCGTCGACCTCGTAGTGCAGGTGGAGGCGCCGCCATCCGTCGCCAGCGGCCTGCAGCGCGTCGGACGCGCCGGGCACCAGGTCGGCGAGGTGTCGCGCGGAATCATCTTCCCCAAGCAGCGGGCCGACCTCGTGCACGCCGCCGTCACCGCCGAGCGCATGCTCGCCGGTGCGATCGAGACCATGCGCATCCCGACGAATCCGCTCGACATCCTCGCCCAGCAGACCATCGCCGCGGTCGCGCTCGACTCCCTCGACGTCGACGAGTGGTTCACCACCGTGCGGCGGAGCGCCCCCTTCACCACCCTTCCCCGCTCCGCGTACGAGGCGACGCTCGACCTCCTGGCCGGTCGCTACCCGTCGGACCGGTTCGCCGAGCTGCGCCCCCGCATCCTCTGGGATCGCGAGAGCGGCGCGCTCACCGGTCGGCCGGGGGCTCAACGACTCGCGGTGACGAGCGGTGGCACCATCCCCGACCGCGGCATGTTCGGGGTGTTCCTCGTCGGAGGCGACGAGACCACCGGTCGGCGCGTGGGGGAGCTCGATGAGGAGATGGTCTACGAGTCGCGCGTGGGCGACGTCTTCGCGCTGGGAGCCACGAGCTGGCGCATCCAGGAGATCACGTTCGACCGCGTCAACGTCGTCCCGGCTTTCGGCCAGCCCGGCCGCGTGCCGTTCTGGAAGGGCGACAGTCTTGGTCGTCCCGCTGAACTCGGTCGCGCCCTGGGTGCGTTCATGAGGGAGATCACCTCGGCCAGCGATGAGGATGCTCGCGCGCGGGTGTCTTCGGGTGGTCTCGACGACTGGGCGACCGGCAACCTGCTGGCTTTCCTCGCCGACCAGCAGCGCGCCACCGGGCAGGTCCCCACCGACCGAACCCTCATCATCGAGCGCACGCGCGATGAGCTCGGCGACTGGCGCATCATCCTGCATTCCCCCTACGGCATGCACGTGCACTCGCCGTGGGCGCTCGCCGTGGCTGCTCGGGTGCGCGAGCGCTTCGGCATCGACGGCGCAGCGGTCGCGAGTGACGACGGCATCATCGTGCGCATCCCCGACACGGCGGCCGAGCCGCCCGGCGCAGACCTGTTCGTGTTCGAGGTGGATGAGCTCGAGCAGCTCGTGACCGACGAGGTGGGCGGCTCTGCGCTCTTCGCCAGCCGATTTCGGGAGTGCGCCGCCCGTGCGCTCCTACTTCCGAGGTACAACCCGGGCGCCCGTTCGCCACTGTGGCAGCAGCGCCAGAAGGCCTCCCAGCTACTCGACGTCGCTCGCACGTTCCCGACCTTCCCGATCATCCTCGAGACCATCCGCGAGGTGCTGCAGGACGTCTACGACGTTCCCGCCCTGCTCGCCCTCTCGCGGGAGATCGCCTCGCGCAGCATTCGCCTGGTCGAGACCACCACCGAGACGCCGAGCCCGTTCGCGAGCTCGCTCCTGTTCGGCTACGTGGGCGCGTTCATGTACGAGGGCGATTCACCACTGGCCGAGCGCCGTGCCGCCGCCCTCGCCATCGACTCTGCCCTGCTCGGCGAGCTGCTGGGACGCGTCGAACTGCGCGAGCTCCTCGATCCCGGCGTCATCGACGACACCGAGCAGGAACTGCAGAGGCTCGCGCCCGATCGGCGCGCTCGTGGTCTTGAAGGGGTGGCCGACCTGCTGCGCACGCTCGGTCCCCTCACGGTGGAGGAGGTGGCGGCCAGGCTCGAACCCGACACCGGCGACGCTGCGACCCTGCTGGGCGAGCTGGCGTCCGCGCGCCGCGCGATGACCGTGACGGTGGGCGGCCGGCAGCAATCAGCGGCGGTGGAGGACGCGGCGCGCCTGCGCGACGGACTCGGCATCCCGCTTCCGCTCGGCATCTCCGCCGCGTTCACCGAGGGCGTCGACGATCCGCTCGGCGACCTCATCAGCCGCTACGCCCGCACGCACGGGCCGTTCGGCACCGAGGACGTCGCCGACCGGTTCGGCATCGGGGTCGCCGTCGCGCGCGGCGTGCTCCGGCGGCTGGCAGATGCGCGCCGCATCGTCGAGGGAGAGTTCCGGCCGCACGGGACGTCGGCGGAGTGGTGCGACGCCGAGGTGCTGCGCAAGCTCCGTCGTCGCTCGCTCGCGGCCCTGCGCCATGAGGTCGAGCCGGTCGAGCCGCGCGTCCTCGGGCGCTTCCTGCCGCGCTGGCAGAACGTTGGAGGCCGCCTCCGCGGACTCGACGGCGTCGCCTCCGTCATCGAGCAGTTGGAGGGTGCCAAGCTTCCGGCATCCGCGTGGGAGTCCTTGGTGCTGCCCGCTCGCGTCGGCGACTACAGTCCGGCGATGCTCGACGAGCTGATGGCGACGGGCGAGGTGGTCTGGGCCGGGTCCGGTGCGCTCGCCGGGGACGACGGCTGGGTCAGCCTGCACCTCGCCGAGACGGCCGCGTTGACCCTCCCCGTGAGCGCAGACGCCGACACGTCGGCGCTGCAGAAGGACGTGCTCGCCGCGCTGGGCTCCGGCGGGGCGTACTTCTTCCGCCAACTCTCCGACGCCGTAGGCGCCCAGGATGACGCCGCTCTCGTCGAGGCGGTGTGGGAACTCGCGTGGGAGGGCCTCATCACGAACGACACCTTCGCCCCCATTCGATCGCTCCTCGCGGGCGGGCGGGGCGCGCACAAGCCGCAGCGCTCAGCGCCGCGCTCGCGGATGATGCGCGGTCGGTCCCTGCCTCGTCCCACCGCGGTCACGCGATCAGGCCCGCCGAGCGTCGCGGGTCGGTGGTCGATCCTCCCGCTGCCCGACGAGTCGGCTACCCGTCGAGCCGCTGCCCTCGGCGAGACGCTGCTCGAGCGCCACGGAGTCGTCACGCGGGGCGTTGCGGTGTCCGAGGGGGTGTTGGGCGGCTTCGCTCTCGTCTATCGCACCCTGCGCGGGTTCGAGGAGTCCGGGCGCGCCCGGCGCGGCTACTTCGTCGAGAAGCTCGGTGCTGCCCAGTTCGCCGCCCCGGGGGCGGTCGACCGGTTGCGCAGTTACGTCGAGCCGGCGACGGATGCGGTGCCGGTGCACACCCTCGCCGCCACCGACCCGGCATCCCCGTTCGGCGCTGCCCTGCCGTGGCCGGCGCTCCCGGATGGGACCGCCCATCGTCCCGGCCGCAAAGCCGGAGCTCTCGTCGTCATGGTCGACGGGGAGTGCGTGCTGTTCATCGAGCGCGGCGGCCGCACGACCATCGCCTTCACCGACGACACCGACATCCTCGAGCAGGCGGCACGCTCGGTCGCATCGGTCGTGACGCGGGGGAGCCTCCGCAAGCTCGCCGTCGAGACGGTCAACGGGCTCTTCGTGCTCGGAACTCCGCTCGGCGTCGCCCTCCGCACGGCCGGCTTCGGCGAGACGCCGCGCGGGCTCCGGCTGAGCGCCCGCTGATGCCCGAGGGCGATACCGTCTACCGTGCCGCGGGGCGTCTGCGCGAGGCGATCGAGGGCCGGGTGCTCATCCGCTCCGACTTCCGGGTGCCGAAGTTCGCCACCCTCGACCTCGCCGGCGAGCTCGTCCACAGCGTCGCCAGCAAGGGCAAGCACCTGCTCATCAGGGTCGGAGATGTCACCATCCACTCGCACCTCAAGATGGAGGGCGAGTGGCGGGTCTACCGCCGAGGGGAGCGCTGGACGAGGCCGGCGTTCCAAGCCCGCGTGGTGCTCGACACCGCGGATACCTCGGCCGTCGGTTTCGAACTCGGGCTGCTCGAGGTGATCGCGGCCAGTGCCGAGGCGGATGAGATGGGCTACCTCGGTCCGGACCTGCTCGGGGACGACTGGGACGCCCACGAGGCCGTCCGGCGCGTGGAGGCCGCACCCGGCGTGCCGATCGCTGTGGCGCTCCTCGACCAGCGCAACCTGGCCGGCCTCGGAAACGTCTTCGTCAACGAGCTGTGCTTCCTCCGGGGCCAGCTCCCGCAGCGGCCGGTCGCGGATGTCGCCGACGTGGCGGCATCCGTCGATCTCGGTCACCGCCTCATCGTGGCCAACCGCGACCGGTCCGACCGCACGACGACGGGCGTCGACCGACGCGGGCAGCGGCTCTGGGTCTACGGCCGGGGCGGCCAGCCCTGCCGCCGGTGCGGAACGAAGATCCAGCGCGGCGAACTCGGACGTGAGACATCCGGCTCGATCATCGAGGATCCGCAGCTGCGGGTGACGTACTGGTGTCCGCACTGCCAGAGCTGACCGGCTCAGGTGACCGGGCCGGTCCACTTCTCGCCGGGACCCTTGCCGATGGGGTCGGGGATGCTCGACGCCTCGCGGAAGGCCAGTTGCAGCGCGCGCAGGCCGTCGCGGAGCGACCGGGCGTGCATGTCGCTGATCTCGGGTGCACCCGCCGTGATGAGACCGGCCAGGGCGTTGATGAGCTTGCGTGCCTCGTCGAGGTCGAGCTGCGACTCGGGATCGTCGGCGAGGCCGCACTTGACCGCGGCGGCGCTCATGAGGTGGACGGCCGCGGTGGTGATCACCTCGACCGCAGGTACTTCGGCGATGTCGCGAGTGGCCCCGACAGCCGCGTCCTCGCTATCGTCGTAGGGGCTGCCGGGCTCGAAACTGTGACTCACTGAAATCCTCTGCTAGACTCATGCAGGCTTCTGGGCAGTTTCGCCCGGAAACGAAAGTGGAGATTCTCCCACCCGCGCATACCGCTTCACTAGGTTACCGGGTCGATTGCACTCCGCTCCGTCGCTGCGAGGCGTCGGAGTAGACAGGGTGCCGCAGGAACCGCGCATGCAATGCGTGTGCGGAATGCGTGGATCTTCTCTCTCGTCGCCTCACGGCATCCGTCGTGCGGCAACCGCTGAAGAACGACTAGAGGAGACTCGCATCACCGATCCCCGTACAAACGACCGCATCCGCGTTCCCGAGGTCCGCCTCGTCGGACCCGCAGGCGAGCAGGTCGGCATCGTCAAGATCGAGGTTGCCCTGCGTCTGGCGCAGGACGCCGACCTGGACCTCGTCGAGGTCGCCCCCAACTCCAAGCCGCCTGTGGCCAAGATCATGGACTACGGCAAGTTCAAGTACGAAGCCGCGCAGAAGGCCAAAGAGGCACGGCGCAACCAGGCCAACACGATCCTCAAAGAGGTTCGCTTCCGTCTGAAGATCGACAAGCACGACTACGAAACCAAGCGCAAGCGCGCCGAGGGCTTCCTCAAGGCCGGCGACAAGGTCAAGGCCATGATCCTGTTCCGCGGCCGCGAGCAGTCCCGCCCCGACCAGGGCGTGCGTCTGCTCCAGAGATTTGCCGAAGATGTGGCGGAGTTCGGTTCCGTCGAATCGACCCCCACCATCGACGGTCGAAACATGGTCATGGTCATCGGCCCGCTCAAGAACAAGAGCGAGGTCAAGGGCGAGGCCAACGCACAACGTGCCGCCACCAAGGCGGCGTCCAAGCAGGAGGAAGAAAATGCCTAAGCAGAAGACCCACTCCGGGTCCAAGAAGCGCTTCAAGGTCACCGGTACCGGCAAGGTCATGAAGCAGCAGGCCGGTATGCGTCACAACCTCGAGGTCAAGTCCTCGGGTCGCAAGGCTCGCCTGAACCAGGACCAGGTGCTGGCTCCGGCCGACGCCAAGGTCATCAAGAAGCTTCTCGGTCGCTGAGCGCGACAGACCCGTTAGGAAGATAGAGAAATGGCAAGAGTAAAGCGGGCGGTAAACGCCCACAAGAAGCGCCGGGTCATCCTCGAGCGCGCCGAGGGCTACCGCGGCCAGCGTTCGCGCCTCTACCGCAAGGCGAAGGAGCAGGTCACCCACTCCCTCGTCTACAGCTACAACGACCGTCGTGCCCGCAAGGGCGACTTCCGTCGCCTGTGGATCCAGCGCATCAACGCGGCGGCGCGTGCCAACGGCATGACTTACAACCGTCTCATCCAGGGCCTCGGCCTGGCCGGCATCGAGGTGGATCGTCGCATCCTCTCCGAGCTCGCCATCAGCGAGCCCGCCACGTTCGCGGCACTCGTCGCGAGCGCCAAGGCTGCCCTGCCTGAGGACGTCAACGCCGCCAAGGCGTAGTCCGCACGTCACACGAAGACCCGGTCGCCTCACGGTGGCCGGGTCTTCGTGCGTCCCGACACCGCTGGATAGACTGGCCCCATGCTGGAGAACCCGCGCTCGCCCCGCGTGCGAGCCGTCGCCAAGCTCGCCAAGAAACCAGCCAGGGCGGAGAGCGGCTTGTTCCTCCTGGAAGGACCTCAGGCCGTGGCCGAGGCTCTCACCTTCCGCCCCCAGCTGCTGGTCGATCTGTTCGCGACGCCGAGTGCCTGGGAACGGCACCCCGACATCGCGCAGGCCGCAGCGGACGCCGGCATCGAAGTCGAGTTCGTGACGGAGCACGTGCTCGACGCCATGGCCGACACGGTCACGCCTCAGGGCTTCGTCGCCGTCTGCCACCAGTTCCCCACCTCGGTGAAGGACATCTTCTCGTCCGAGCCGCGCCTCGTGGCAATCCTCGAGGAGGTGCGCGACCCGGGCAACCTCGGCACCATCGTGCGGGCGGCGGATGCGGCGGGGGCCGACGCGGTGATCCTCACCGGCCGCAGCGTCGATCTCTACAACCCGAAGGTCGTCCGGTCCTCCACCGGATCCATCTTCCACCTGCCCATCGCCGTCGACGTCGAACTCTCCGACGTGCGCGAACGCGCCCACGCCGCCGGCCTGCAGGTGCTCGCGGCGGACATCAAGGGCGACGACCTGCTGAGCGTCCGATCCGCCGGCGTCCTCGCGGAGCCGACGGCGTGGCTGTTCGGCAATGAGGCCCGAGGCCTACCCGACGACGTGCTGGCGCTCGCCGACCGGGCCGTGTCCTTGCCGATCTACGGCAGTGCCGAGTCGATGAACCTCGCAACGGCGGCATCCGTCTGCCTCTACGAATCCGCCTTCGCGCAGCGCAGCTGATCGCCGGAGCACGCCGGGTCCCGCTCGCCGGTAAACTCGGTTCTCGTGTCTGAACCCACCGAGAGCACTCCCGAGGCCACGCCCGAGATAAGCGAGGCGACCGTCGACGCCGCCGTCGATGCCGCCACCGCCGCGATCGAGGGCGCGGCCGATTCAGCGGCCCTCAGGGCGGTTCGTGCCGCGCACACGGGGGAGCACTCCCCGCTGGCCCGCCTGAACGCGACGCTGCGGACCGTGGCGCCCGAGAACAAGGCGGCGTCCGGCAAACTCGTCGGCCAGGGCCGTGCCCGCGTGAACCAGGCGTTCGCCGCCCGCGAGGCCGAGGTGCTGGCCGCCGAAGCGTCCGCGCAGCTCGAGGCGGAGCGCGTGGACGTGACCGCCGCCGCGGACCGGCACCCGATGGGGGCGCGGCATCCGCTCTCCCTTCTGCAGGATGCCGTGAGCGACGTGTTCATCGGCATGGGCTGGGAGATCGCCGAGGGGCCGGAGGTGGAGAGCGAGTGGTTCAACTTCGACGCGCTCAACTTCGATGCAGACCACCCCGCGCGCGCCATGCAGGACACCTTCTTCATCGACCCGCCCGAGGCGCACCTCGTGATGCGCACGCACACCAGTCCGGTGCAGGTGCGGGCGATGCTCGAGCGCGATCTGCCCATCTACGTGCTCGCGCCCGGTCGCGTGTTCCGCACCGATGAGCTCGACGCCACCCACACGCCCGTCTTCATGCAGTTCGAAGGACTCGCGGTCGACAAGGGGCTCACCATGGCCCACCTGCGCGGCACCCTCGAGCACTTCGTCCAGGCGATCTTCGGCGAGGGCGCGCGCGTGCGCCTGCGGCCGAGCTACTTCCCGTTCACCGAGCCGAGCGCCGAACTCGACTTCTGGCACCCGACCTTCAAGGACGGCCCGCGCTGGATCGAGTGGGGCGGCTGCGGCATGATCAACCCCAATGTGCTGCGCTCGGCCGGAATCGACCCCGAGGTCTACTCCGGATTCGCGTTCGGCATGGGGGTCGAGCGCGGGCTGATGCTCCGCAACGACGTGCAGGACATGCGCGACATGGTCGAGGGCGACGTGCGCTTCTCGCAGCAGTTCGGAATGGTGGTCTGAGATGAGAGTGCCACTGAGCTGGCTGGCCGAGTACGTCGACCTGGTGCCCGGCAGCACCCCCGAGGATATCCACGCCGCCCTGGTGAGGGTCGGGCTCGAGGAGGAGGACATCCACCGCTCCGAGCTCACCGGACCCATCGTCGTCGGCGAGGTGCTCTCCTTCGATGAGGAGCCGCAGAGCAACGGCAAGACCATCCGCTGGTGCCAGGTGCGGGTCGCGCCCGAGGGCGGGAGCGCTGCGGACACGTCGACCGGGCTCAGCACGAGTGGCGGAGACGCCGTGCGCGGCATCGTCTGCGGCGCGGGCAACTTCTTCGTCGGCGACAAGGTGGTCGTGACCCTTCCCGGCGCGGTGCTCCCCGGCCCGTTCCCCATCGCCGCGCGCAAGACCTACGGCCACGTCTCCGACGGCATGATCGCATCCGCGCGCGAGCTCGGCCTCGGCGAGGAACACGACGGCATCCTCCGGCTGACCGAGCTGGGCCTCGACCCGGAGGTCGGCGAGGACGCCATCGCCTTGCTCCACCTCGACGATGCCGCGATCGAGATCAACGTCACGCCCGATCGGGGCTACGCCTTCTCCATTCGAGGCGTCGCACGTGAGTACGCCCACGCCACCGGGGCCGCCTTCCGCGACCCGGCCGACGCCCAGGATCTCGGCACCTCATCGTTCCCGGTGGCGATCGACGATCGGGCACCCATCCGCGGTCGGGCCGGCGCGACGCAGTTCGTCACGCGGATCGTGCGCGACATCGACCCCACGCGTCGGACGCCCGCGTGGATGGTCTCCCGCCTCAAGCTCGCCGGGGTGCGCTCGCTGTCGCTGACGGTCGACATCTCGAACTATGTGATGCTCGAGCTCGGCCAGCCCAATCACGCCTACGACCTCGACACACTGGTCGGAGGAATCACCGTGCGGCGAGCCGAGCCCGGCGAGCACATCGTGACGCTCGACGAGAAGGACCGTACGCTCGACGCCGAAGACCTGGTGATCGCCGACGACGAGGGACCCATCGGACTTGCGGGGGTCATGGGCGGTGGGCGGACGGAGATCAGTTCCGGCAGCCGCAACGTGCTCATCGAGGCGGCCACCTTCGACCCGATCACGATCGCCCGCTCCGCTCGGCGGCACAAGCTGCCCAGCGAGGCGGCGAAGCGCTTCGAGCGCGGAGTCGATCCGCAGATCGCCGAAGTGGCGGCGGCCCGGGTCGCGCAGCTGCTGGTCGACCTCGCGGGAGGGATCGCAGATGCGGGCAACTCGCCCTTGGCGACCTCGCCGGAGCGGGAGCCGATCCTGCTGCCCGACGGCTACGTCTCGGGCCTCATCGGCGTGGAGTACTCCGACGAGGAGATCCGCTCGACGC
Source organism: Orlajensenia flava (assembly GCF_004801905.1). GTDB lineage: Bacteria > Actinomycetota > Actinomycetes > Actinomycetales > Microbacteriaceae > Orlajensenia > Orlajensenia flava. The sequence continues at coordinate 82,077 of NZ_SSSN01000012.1, forward strand.
TCGTCGAGATCGGCGCGCACGTCGAAGCAGCGGAGGCCGGTCTCTCGGTGACCCCGCCGAGCTGGCGCCCCGACATCACCGGCAAGCACGATCTGGCCGAGGAGGTGGCCCGCATCAGCGGGTACGACCGCATTCCGGCGATCCTGCCCGTCGCGCCCCCCGGGCGAGGTCTCACCCGCGAGCAGCGCCTGCGCCGCGTCGCGGCCGACGTCCTGGCCGGTGCCGGCCTCACCGAGGTGCTCGCCTATCCGTTCGTGAGCGCCGCCGACGTCGCGGACTACGCCAGTGTGCGCGGCCCCATCGACTCCCCGGTGCGCGTGGCGAATCCGCTCGACGGCGAGCGACCGGTGCTGCGCACGTCGCTGCTGCCGGGGCTCGCCGACGTCGCCCACCGCAACCTTTCGCGCGGACTGACCGACCTCGCCGTGTTCGAGATCGGGCTGGTGTTCCTTCCTCGCGCGAACGGGACGTTCGGCAGCGCCGAACTGCCGGTCGGCAACGAGCGCCCGACGGATGAGCAGCTCGACGCCCTCGTGGGCGGAATCCCCGATCAGCCGCGACTGGTCTCGGGGCTGCTGCTCGGAAACGCGGTCACCCGTCAGCCCGGTCAGGGTGCACTCGCCTGGGACTGGCAGGACGCCATCAGCGTCGTCCGTCGCCTGGGCGGAGCGCTCGACCTGCGGATGGAGATCGAGCAGGGCGAACACCCCGCGTTCCACCCCGGTCGCACCGCACGCGTGATCGTCGGCGGACGGACGGTCGGCTTCGCCGGCCAACTGCTGCCGGACCTGGCACAGGCGGCTGACCTGCCGCGCGTCGTCGCCGCGTTCGAGGTCGACCTCGATGCCCTCATCCGTCTCGGCCGGTCCGACGTGATCGCGACGCCCGTGCTGACGATGCCGGCCGCCACGCAAGACCTCACCCTCGTCGTCGACGATGAGGTGGCGGCATCAGCCGTTCGCTCGGCCATCGTCGAGGGTGCGGGTGCGCTGCTCGAGGACGCGCGCCTGGTCGACGACTACCGAGGTCAGGGCCTGCCTGACGGCGCGAAGAGCCTGACCTTCGCGCTCCGATTCCGCGCGGCAGACCGCACCTTGACGGCCGCTGAAGCCTCCGCGGCGAAGCTGGCCGGCGCGGCACGCGCCACGGAGCTGACAGGGGCGCACCTGCGGGAGTAACCCACGCAGGATTATTGCGTCGTTTGCACGATTGCGTCGCGGCGCGATAGGGTCGCGTCATGTCCACCGCTCAGCCGTACATCTCGCGCACCGTGCGCGAGATCGTCGAGCCGAGCCGGGCCATCGTGGAGCGCCGCCGGGCCGAGCGCCGACTCTAGGCGACCCCGTCGACGGCCGATCGGCCGTTGCAGCGGGTGTCGCCGGATCCTGCCTCGCACGCTCCCGACCCTAAGGTGGAACCATGACGTACTCCGTCGCCGTCAGCGGCGCGTCCGGCTACGCGGGCGGTGAGATCCTCCGCCTGCTCGCGGGCCATCCCGAGTTCGAGGTGCGCACCGTCACAGCGCACCAGAATGCCGGACAGTCGCTGATCTCCCAGCAGCCTCACCTGCGTTCGTACGCCGGTCTGACACTCGAGCCGACCACGCCGGAGGTGCTCTCCGGTCACGACGTGGTCTTCCTCGCGCTGCCTCATGGTGCCTCCGCGGCGGTCGCCGCCCAGCTCGACGCCGACGCGCTCATCATCGACTGCGGAGCCGACCACCGACTCGAGAGCGCGGCCGACTGGGCGGCCTTCTACGGAGGAGACCACGCTGAGCCGTGGACCTACGGCGTGCCCGAGCTTCCTCTCGCGGTCGGGACGCAGCGCGGCGCACTCGCGTCGACCCGCCGCATCGCCGCGCCGGGCTGCAACGCCAGCACGGTCGCACTCTCGCTCGCGCCGGGCATCCGGGCGGGCGTCATCGAGGAGCGCGACCTCGTCAGCGTGCTCGCCGTCGGTCCGAGCGGTGCGGGCAGGAGCCTGAAGGCCGACCTACTGGCGAGCGAGATCCTCGGCAGCGCCAGCCCCTACGCCGTCGGCGGCGTCCATCGCCACATCCCCGAGATCCTCCAATCCCTGCGGGCGGCCGGGGCGGCGGAACCCGCCATCTCGTTCACGCCGGTGCTCGTCCCGATGGCGCGCGGAATCCTCGCGACCTCGACGGCCCGCATCGTGCCCGGGACCGACGCAGCCGCCGTGCGCGCCGCCTGGGAGGCCGCCTATGCCGGTGAGCCGTTCGTCCAACTGCTTCCGGATGGCGAGATGCCGCGCACCGCCGACGTCCTGGGCGCCAACACGGCACTCCTCGGCCTCGCCGTCGACGAGGCGGTCGGGCGCGTCGTCGTGATCGCGGCGGTCGACAACCTCGTCAAGGGAACGGCAGGCGCCGCCATCCAGTCCGCCAACATCGCGCTCGGCCTGCGCGAGACCCTCGGTCTCCCCGTGAACGGAGTCGCACCGTGACCGTCACATCCCCCCTGGGCTTCGAGGCCGCCGGAGTCGCCGCCGGCATCAAGGCGTCCGGTGCGCTCGACCTCGCGCTCGTCGTCAATCGAGGGCCGCTTCAGAACGCGGCGGTCGTGTTCACCAGCAACCGAGCGCAGGCCAATCCCATCCTGTGGTCCAAGCAGGTCGCCGCGGATGGAGTGGTCGGAGCCATCGTGCTCAACTCGGGCGGGGCGAACTGCTTCACCGGGCCGGAGGGATTCCAGGTCACGCACCGCACGGCGGAGGCCGTCGGCGAGGTCCTCGACATCTCTCCCGGTGACGTTCTGGTGTGCTCGACGGGGCTCATCGGGGACCAGCTCGACGGCGAGGTCCTGGCCGCCGGGGTCGTCGCGGCAGCGGCAGCACTCGCGACCACCGGCGGAGAGGACGCCGCCCGCGCGATCATGACCACCGACAGTCGGCCGAAGACCTCGGTGCGATCAGGCGACGGCTGGTCGATCGGAGGCATCGCCAAGGGAGCGGGAATGCTCGCACCAGGGCTCGCGACGATGCTCGTTGTCATCACGACGGATGCCGCGCTCGAGCATCCCGCCCTCGACGCCGCGCTGCGTCAAGCGACGCGGGTCACGTTCGACCGCCTCGACTCCGACGGCTGCATGTCGACCAACGACCAAGTGAGCCTGCTCGCGTCGGGCGCGTCGGGCGTCACGCCGGACGAGGCCGACTTCCGGGCCGTGCTGACGGCGGTCTGCCGCGATCTCGCCGAGCAGCTGCAGGCGGATGCGGAAGGCGCCAGCCACGACATCGCCATCGAGATCATCGGCGCCGCGAGCGAGCTGGATGCTGTCGAGGTCGGCCGATCCGTCGCTCGCAACAACCTGTTCAAGGCCGCCATCTTCGGCAACGATCCCAACTGGGGCCGGGTACTCGCCGCGATCGGCACGACGAGCGCCACCTTCGACCCCTACGACGTCGACGTGTCGATGAACGGCGTGCGCGTCTGCAGCGGCGGCCGTCCCGATCGTCCCCGCGAGGAGGTCGACCTCGCACCGCGCGCCGTCCACGTGCTGATCGACCTGCGGGTCGGCGAGGCGAGCGCCACCATCCTCACCAACGACCTCACGCACGACTACGTGCACGAGAACAGCGCGTACGCGAGTTGACCATGAGCGAACCCACCGCGGCCGACAAGGCCCAGACCCTCATCGACTCGCTGCCGTGGCTGAAGACCTTCCACGACGCCATCATCGTCGTCAAATACGGCGGCAACGCCATGGTCAGTCCCGAGTTGCAGAAGGCCTTCGCCGAGGACATGGTCTACCTGCGCTACGCCGGCATCCGTCCCGTCGTGGTGCACGGGGGAGGCCCGCAGATCTCGGCGATGCTCGGCAGGCTGGGCATCGCGAGCGAGTTCCGCGGCGGCTACCGGGTGACGACTCCGGAGACGATGGATGTGGTGCGCATGGTGCTGACCGGTCAGGTGAACCGGGAGCTGGTGAGCGCCATCAATCAGCACGGTCCGCTCGCGTCGGGCATCTCGGGTGAGGACGCCGGACTGTTCACCGGGCGACGCCGCGGTGCCGTCGTGGATGGCGAGGAGGTCGACCTCGGCCTCGTCGGAGATGTCGTGGCTGTCGACCCGGCGGCCGTGATGGCCCAGCTGGATGCCGGCCGCATCCCGGTCGTCTCCTCCATCGCGCCGGACGTCGACGGTTCCGGCCAGTCGCTCAACGTCAATGCCGACTCGGCGGCGGCGTCCCTCGCCGTCGCCCTCGGTGCGGCCAAGCTCGTGATCCTCACGGATGTCGCGGGCCTGTACCGCGACTGGCCCGATCGCGACTCGCTCGTCTCCGACATCACGGCCGACGAACTGCGCGAGCTCCTGCCCTCCCTCGAGTCGGGCATGATCCCCAAGATGACGGCCTGCCTCGAGGCGGTCGACGGCGGCGTGGCCAAGGCCGCCATCATCGACGGACGCGAACCGCATTCCATCCTGCTCGAGGTCTTCACCCAGAGCGGCATCGGCACCGAGGTGGTCCCCACATGAATCCGTCGGACACCATGGCGGCCTGGCAGCGCCGCTTCCACGACGCCATGATGGGCAGCGTCGCCACGCCGCTCATCATGCTCGATCACGGCGAGGGATCGTGGGTCTGGGATGTCGACGGAAACCGCTACCTCGACTTCCTCGCCGGCATCGCCGTCAACTCGCTCGGCCACGCGCATCCGGTGTTCGTCGAGGCGGTCGCGGCCCAAGCGGCGCGGATGGCGCACATCTCCAACTACTTCGCGTCCGAGCCGCAGGTGCAGCTCGCCGAGCGGCTGCAGCGCCTCTCGGGCGCCGGCGAGCAGGGACGTGCCTACTTCGGCAACTCCGGCGCCGAAGCCAACGAGGCGGCGTTCAAGCTCGCCCGGCTCAATCGGCATGGCGGTCGCACTCGCATCCTCACTCTGACCGACTCGTTCCACGGTCGCACCATGGGCGCACTCGCGCTCAGTGGCAAGCCGGCCATGCGTCAGGACTTCGAACCGGTGCCGGGAGGCGTGGCGCACATCGCCCCGACCCTGGAGGCGCTCGATCAGTCCATCGATGCATCCGTCGCCGCCGTCATGGTGGAACCTGTACTCGGCGAGGCGGGCGTCCGCGACCTCCCTGACGGCTTCCTCCGCCGTGCGCGCCAACTCACGGCGGAGCACGGTGCTCTGCTCATCATCGACGAGATCCAGACCGGCGCCGGCCGCACCGGCCGGTGGTTCGGCTTCCAGCACGAGGGCATTCAACCCGACGCCATCACCGTGGCCAAGGGCATCGGCGGAGGAGTTCCGATCGGCTCGCTCGTGACCTTCGGTGCGGCTTCGCGCCTGTTCGCGCCCGGCATGCACGGCTCCACGTTCGGCGGCAACCCGCTCGCCACCGCGACCGCGAACGCCGTGCTGGGCGAGATCGAGCGGGCTGGGCTGGTGGAGAACGCCGAACGGCGCGGGGCTCAGCTGCGGGAGCGCATCCGTTCCCTCGGTTCCCCGCTGGTGACGGAACTCCGTGGACTGGGCCTGCTCATCGGCGTCGGTCTCGCACGACCCGTCGCGTCACGTCTCGTGCGGGCGGCGCAGGATGCGGGCCTCATCATCAACGCCCCCAACGCCCAGACCATCCGCATTGCACCGCCCCTCATCATCGGCGACGACGAGGTCGACGCCTTCACCGAGCGCTTCGCCCGAGCGCTCGACGCGATCAGCACGGGGATCTCATGACCCGGCACTTCCTGCGCGACGACGACCTGACGCCCGCAGAGCAGGCCACCATCCTCGACCTCGCCATCGAGTTGAAGGGGAACCGCTTCTCGCGTCGACCGCTCGCCGGACCGCAGACCGTCGCGGTGATCTTCGACAAGACCTCGACGAGGACGAGGGTCTCCTTCGCCACCGGCATCGCCGACCTCGGTGGCTCGCCGCTCATCATCAACGCGATCGAGAGCCAGCTCGGCGGCAAGGAATCCGTGGCCGACAGCGCTCGCGTCTTCGAGCGGATGGTGGCGGCCATCGTCTGGAGGACCTTCAGCCAAGCGGGCCTGGAGGAGATGGCGGCCGGCACGACCGTGCCCGTGGTCAACGCGCTCTCCGACGACTTCCATCCGTGCCAGTTGCTCGCCGACCTGCTGACGATCCGCGAGCACAAAGGCCGACTCGCCGGGCTCACCGTCGCGTACGTCGGTGACGGATCCAACAACATGGCGCACTCCTTCCTGCTCGCCGGCACCACCGCCGGGATGCACGTGCGCATCGCCACCCCGTCCGCCTTTCCCCCCGCCGACGCGATCGTCGCGGATGCGCGGGCCATCGCCGAGCGCACCGGAGGATCGGTGCGGATCGGCCACGACCCGGCGGCCGCGGCGACCGGAGCCGACGTCCTCGTCACGGACACCTGGGTGTCGATGGGGCAGGAGTCGGAGAAGGCGGCCCGCGTCGAGGCATTCGCCGGCTACGAGGTCGACGAGGCCCTCATGCGGCTGGCCGCCGATGACGCCATCTTCCTGCACTGCCTCCCGGCCTACCGTGGTTACGAGGTGAGCGCCGCCGTGATCGACGGCCCGCGATCGGTGGTCTGGGATGAGGCGGAGAACCGCCTGCACGCACAGAAGGCGCTTCTGTCCTGGTTGCTTGACCAGAACGGGGTGGCGGCGTGAGCGAGCATTCGACCAACGAGGGCTCTCTCTGGGGCGCCCGATTCGCGAGCGGTCCGTCGCCGGAGCTGCAGGCGCTCAGTCGGTCGACGCAGTTCGACTGGCGACTGGCGCCCTACGACATCGCAGGATCGAAGGCTCACGCACGAGCGCTCGCCGCAGCGGGCTACCTCGACGACGGAGAGCTGACGACGATGGTCGCCGGTCTCGACACGCTGCTGACGGCCGTCGCGAACGGCGAGCTGGTGGCCGCCGACGGAGACGAGGACGTCCACGGCGCGCTCGAGGGGGCGCTCATCTCCGCGGTCGGACCCGAACTCGGCGGAAAGCTGCGGGCAGGGCGGAGCCGCAACGACCAGATCGCCACGCTCGTCCGTCTCTTCCTGATCGACCACGCCGACCGCATCCGTGCCCTCCTCGTCGACCTCATCGACGCGCTCGCCGCACAGGCGAGTTCCCACGGCGACGCCGTCATGCCCGGTCGCACCCACCTCCAGCACGCGCAACCGGTGCTGCTGGCGCACCACCTCCTCGCTCACTGCTGGCCGATGGTGCGCGACATCGAGCGCCTCGCCGACTGGGGCAGGAGGGTGGACGCCTCGCCGTACGGTTCCGGCGCCTTGGCCGGCAACACGCTCGGTCTCGATGCCGAGCTCGTCGCCACCGAACTGGGATTCTCGCGGGTCGTCGAGAACTCCATCGACGGCACAGCCAGCCGCGACGTCGTCGCCGAGTTCGCCTTCATCGCCGCTCAGATCGGCATCGACCTGTCGCGCGTCGCCGAGGAGATCATCCTCTGGAACACCCGCGAGTTCGGGTTCGTCCGGCTCGACGACGGCTTCTCCACCGGCTCGTCGATCATGCCGCAGAAGAAGAATCCCGACATCGCCGAGCTCGCGCGGGGCAAGGCCGGTCGGCTGATCGGCAACCTCACCGGCCTGCTCGCCACCATCAAGGCCCTCCCGCTGGCCTACAACCGAGATCTGCAGGAGGACAAGGAGCCGGTGTTCGACTCGGTCGACACGCTCGAGGTGCTGCTCCCGGCCTTCACCGGCATGGTCGCGACGCTTCGCTTCGACATCGACAGGATGGCCGAGCTCGCGCCGCAGGGATTCTCGCTCGCGACGGACGTCGCCGACTGGCTGGTGAGGCAGCGCGTGCCCTTCCGCGACGCGCACGAGATCTCCGGAGCCCTGGTGCGGTACTGCGAGGAGAACGGGCTCGAGTTGCACGAGGTGCCGGACGGCGAGATGGCGGCGATCTCACTGCACCTGACCGCCGAGGTGCGTGAGGTGCTCACGGTCGACGGATCGATAGCGAGCCGCGACGGCGCCGGCGGCACGGCTCCGGTACGCGTCGCCGAGCAACTCGCCGCGCTCACGCAGCGGGTGCGCGACCTCGCCGCGCCGCGCGGCTGAGATGGGCGGGCGTCCGTTCGATCGACGAGTGCTCGCACGCGACGCGGTCGAGGTCGCACCGCGGCTGCTCGGCTCCCTTCTGACCCACCGCACGACGGAGGGCTCGGTCACCGTTCGGCTGACCGAGGTCGAGGCCTATCGCGGCGACGGACAGGACCCCGGGTCCCACGCCTTCCGGGGCATGACACCGCGGAATGCGGTCATGTTCGACGAGCCCGGCCACCTGTACGCCTACTTCACCTACGGGATGCACACCTGCGTCAATGTGGTCTGTTCGCCGGCCGGATCCGCGTCGGCCGTGCTTCTCCGGGCCGGGGAGGTGGTGTCGGGAGTCGAGCTGGCGCGCGAGCGGCGAACCAGCGCACGCAACGACCGCGACCTCGCGCGAGGTCCGGCCCGCCTCACGGTCGCCCTCGGCCTCACCCTGGCCGACAACGGTTCCGACCCGTTCGCCGCTCCGTTCGAATTGACGGCGAGATCAGGGCAGCCGGCGATCTCATCGGGCCCCCGCGTGGGCGTTTCAGGTGCCGGGGGAGGGGCGGCCTACCCGTGGCGGTTCTGGGTCACCGACGACCCGACGGTGTCGATCTACCGTCGGCATCGCGCAGCGTCGGATTGACGGCTCCTCAGCCCAGCACCAGCCGGACGATGGCTCCGCACAGGCATGCCCAGGTGAGGCTCGCCAGCGTCCCGATGATGAACCGCTCGCGGGCCTCGGATGCCGCCAGCTCGGTGAAGCGGCCAACACCCTTGACGGCCACGATCACGGCGAGCGCCTCGGGGAATCCTGCGATGATCGAGGCGACGACGGCGAAGCGTTCGAGCACTCCGATCGTGGCGCCTCCGCGAAGCACCTCGTGTGCCGTATGGCCCGCTGCCAGCGACGCCGGGCCGTCATCCGTCACTACGATGCCGCCGAAGACGCCCTCCCGTACGCTGCCCCGCGTGGCCAGCTGCAGCGCCAGCATGGCCGCGGGCCCTCCGCCGAACACCGCGAGAGCGGTGGAGGCGAGCGCCACAACGGCGGTGAGGATGACGGGAGCCGGCGCGCCCGCAGCCCAGGCGATGGCGACCGCCAGCAGGACGGACCCCGCGGCGAGCCAGGTCATCAGGCGATCGGGCTTGAAGAACGCGATGATCGCGAAGGTCGCTCCGGCGCCGAGGACGAGTACGAGCAGCAGCCAGAGGACGACGGTGATGATCATCGGGGGGTGGGCCTTCCGTTGTCGGGGAGAAGATGCGTTGCATTGGCGTCGAGGTCGTCGAGCAGTCGCGCGAGGGCCGGTCGTGTCTCGCGGTCGAGCTGCCACCAGGCGGCCTTGAGCCGCATGCTGACGGCCGGAGCCGAGATGTCGAGTATCTCAGCAGCCTCCTTCTGCGTGCGACCCGCCTCGAGCAGGTCGACGACCTCCCAGCCCGCATCGGTGCGACGCGCACGAGCCATGAGCAGCAGCCGGATGAGCGGTTCGACGTCATCAGCGGTCACGGAATCACCGAACGGCGTGCAGCGCAGGGCGAAGCGCGCCTCGTTGCGCTTGGCGGCTTCGACGGCATCGCGTGCCGAGATGAAGGCGGCGCCGGCTGCCTTGCGGGCAGCATCGGGAAGCGGATGGCGGACATCTCCGACCCCGAGGCCGATGCTCCAGCGCTGCTCGCGCGCGAGGTCGAGCACGATGGCGAGCGCGACAGGCGCGGACTCCGTCACGCCCTGGATCTCATCGCCCGCGGTCTGGTCGAAGCTCAGGAGCAGTTGGGCGGCGTATCGCTCGTTCAGCAGCGTGGTGGCCGCCGGAGCGTGGTCGACGCCGGCCCGGCTACCCACCTGATCGGCGGTGATGACGAACATGCGCTCTCCCTTCAGTCTGTCGGCTGAACTCGATTCGATGAATCCCTCATGCCTATGCGACAGTGACTTAAGAATAATACCTGATCTCTCTCAACATAAGTCCCTGAACTGAAATGTCGGCCCGGCCCGATGTACTCTGGCAGGCGTGTCAGACCCCGCCATCCTCGCCGCGCAGTCCAACGATCCGTCCTTCGACGACGTCTGGGAGGAGTTGGTCTGGCGAGGGCACGTGCACGTGTCCACCAACGAATCGGAACTCAAGAGCCTCCTCGCGGGGGCTCCCATCACGTACTACTGCGGCTTCGATCCGACGGCACCCAGCCTGCACCTCGGCAACCTCGTGCAGCTCATCGTCATGCGCCGACTGCAGCTGGCCGGCCACCGACCGCTCGGCCTCGTGGGCGGCTCGACCGGACTCATCGGGGATCCGCGCCCCTCGGCCGAACGCACGCTCAACACCAAGGAGACCGTCCAGGAGTGGGTGGGATACCTGCAGGAGCAGGTCTCGCGCTTCCTCAGCGCCGTGGGCTCGAACGGCGTGACACTGGTCAACAACCTCGACTGGACGGCCCCTCTGTCGACCATCGACTTCCTGCGCGAGATCGGCAAGCACTACCGCGTCGGCACGATGCTCAAGAAGGACGCGGTGGCAGCGCGCCTGAACTCCGACGCCGGCATCAGCTACACCGAGTTCAGCTACCAGCTCCTCCAGGGCATGGACTACCTCGAGTTGTACCGCCAGTACGGCTGCGTGCTGCAGACGGGCGGGAGTGATCAGTGGGGCAACCTCACGAGCGGCACCGACCTCATCCATCGCACGGAGGGCGTCAGTGTCCACGCGATCGGGACGCCGATCATGACCAACAGCGATGGCACCAAGTTCGGCAAGAGCGAGGGGAACGCGATCTGGCTCGACGCGGCACTCGTGAGCCCGTACGCCTTCTACCAGTTCTGGCTCAACACGCTCGATGCGGATGTCGCGAAACGGCTGAAGGTGTTCACCTTCCTGGACCGCGCGGAGATCGAACGGCTCGAGCGCGCGACCATCGACGAACCCTTCCGCCGGGAGGCGCAGCGCACGCTTGCTCGTGAGGTGACGACCCTGGTGCATGGTGTCGAGGCGACGGATGCGGCCGTAGCGGCGGCCGAAGCCCTGTTCGGCCAGGGCGACGTCACGGCGCTCGACGACGCCACCCTCGAGTCCGCCCTGCGGGAGTTGCCGAACACGACGACCGCTCCGAACACGACGATCGTGCAGCTACTCGTCGATACCGGCCTCAGTGCAAGTCTCGGCGAGGCTCGCCGGGCGATCGCGCAGGGCGGCGTCTCGGTCAACAACGTCAAGGTCACCGACGATCCGGCCATCACGACGCTCATGCTGCCCTCGCGCATGGCGGTCCTGCGTCGGGGAAAGAAGACCCTCGCCGGCGTCTTCGTGGAGTGACCGATCCCTCTCGAGTGGCGTCGTCAGCGCGGCAACCACTTCGCGACATCCGAGCCCCAGGGGTGCGGCGGATGCGCGAAGTCGGCGGGCGATCCCGCGTACGACGGCGCCGGCAGGGCGTAACGCAGCAGCCCGGACGCACTCTGATGACTCACCGTCTGGTCGGACAGGTCCGGGTCCACCTCGACCGCTCGGCCGGCCGGCGAGCTCAGCAGGTGCGCGGCGACCTGCCTGAGTGATGTGGCGACGACGTGGGTTCCGCCCTGCGAGCGTTGCCTCCGCAGCGCGCTCATCGCACCCGCTGCCAGCAGGTAGCCGGCCGAGTGGTCGAGGGCCTGGACGGGGAGCGCGCCGGGAACGCGGCCATCCGCCGACTCCTTCCACGCGATCCCGGAGGCCGCCTGGACGATGCTGTCGAACCCCCGACGATCGGCATCCCCGTCGTCGAAGCCCCACGCGGACAGACGCGCGATCACGATGCCGGGCACCCTCGCCACCAGATCAGCGGGAGAGAGTCCCAGCCGTGCCAGCCCCGACGGTCGATAGCCGAGGACGATGACATCCGCGTCGGCGAGGAGCGCATCGAAACGGCCGCGGTCTCCGCTGGCCTCCAGGTCGAGCAGGGTGGAGCGCTTGCCCGCTCCGCCGTCGAGGTGCTGCCAGCCGATCTCGGGCAAGCGCGGCGAATCGACGCGGAGGACGTCAGCTCCGAAGAGTGCGAGGGTACGGGTGGCCACGGGGCCGGCGATCACGCGGGTCAGGTCGAGCACTCGGATGCCCGCCAGTGGCAACTCCCCATCCATCCACGGTCGGCGCGGACCGGCGAAGCTCTGCCGCGCCAGAATGCCCGCGGATGTCCTTCTCCGGTCCTCGGCGGGGTCCCCCGGCCGGGCCTCTGCGGCGACACCCCCGGCGGCCCGGATGCGTCGCACCGCTTCCGTCGCCCGTGTTCGGGCCAGCGCATCCCCGAGCTGTTCGCGGGTCGCGTCGTCGGGTAGTCCCAGGGCCCCTGTCAGTCGCTTCGCGTGATGCGGATAGTTCGCGTGCGTGCGCAGCCACCCGTCGACCGTCGGAAAGAAGCCGGACAGGGCTGCCCACACTGCTGGTGGGGTGCCGTCGATGGTGAACAGCCGCTCGCTGCCATAGGCGGCAGCCACTCGGCGCGGGTCGGACCTCACCGCGCGTGTCCCTGCGCCACGCTCCTCGAGGATGAGGGTCGCCGCCACCGCAGCCGTGTCGACGCTGCCCTGCGCGAGCGCTGCGACGCCCAAGCGACTCGCCAGCGGGGCGGGGCCGATGCTCTCCACCCGAGAGGCGGCCGTCTCGGCCTCTCCGAGATCGGCCAGAGCCACGCCGAGAACGGTCACTCCTGCAGTATGCGCGCCGCGAACGAGCGGCATCAACGCCCTCGATTCGACCGACACGCCCGGGATGTGGAATGGATTTGCCACCCCTGCCAGCCCGACGTAGATTTATCCCTCGTCACCCCAAAGGTGCGGGAGAGCGGAAGAGCTCCCCGGCCCTCAAGAGGGACTGGATCTCGGTCCGAAAACACAGCAACCTCGAGTTGCGATCCCGTGCTTTCGCGCCTAAGATTGAAACTCCGATCGCGAAGCGCGAAACGCTTCGAAAATCGCGAACAACCACGTCTGTTCATCAGGTGGTCGAAAGCGCGAGTCGATCGGCGAAGGTAACGAACCGCCTCGGTGTGATCGCTCGGAAGAGCGCGATGCCGGGTGCATCCGGTTCTTGAGAACTCAACAGCGTGCACATTGTCAAATGCCAATAACCCCGGGTCTGCCCTTTTGGGTGGGTTTGGGATTCCTTTGGAATATGTATTTGAATATTGATTGAAGCAAGTCAGTAATGTCTTGTTCTTGTCAGTGTCGAACTTGTGCTGGCGCCTTTTGGGGTGTTGGTGCGTTTTATGGTTTGTCACGCATCTTCGGGTGTGTGGCTGTTGATCATTTACGGAGAGTTTGATCCTGGCTCAGGACGAACGCTGGCGGCGTGCTTAACACATG
>NZ_SSSN01000013.1 GCF_004801905.1 Orlajensenia flava
TGTCCGGCTCCGCCACCAACGGGCCAGTCAACGTCCTCCTCGACAACCTCGCCGTCCAAGCTCCTACGTTGTGAACCGCTCCGTCGCATCGCGAGGGTGAGCACCCCGGAGAGGTGAGACGTCACCGTGTCAAACACGGTGACGTCTCCGCGCGCGTTAGCATTCCGAGATAGAGAAGGCGGGGGAGTGATGGACATTCCTCTTCAATCGGTGCTGGCCATCATCACCGCGTTATGCTGCGCTGTCGCAGCATGGTTCGTCTTCCGGTGGGCGCGCCGCGCTCTGGTGGTGATCTGGTGCATCGCTCTCTTTTTTGTCCCCATCTGGATAGGCGTTCAGGCTGGGATCTTCTTCTCCGTTCTGACTGCCGTGACCCTCATGGGCATAGCAACCTCGTCACCATCGGCGGTCAAGGTATCGATGATGGATGTCCTCATCGCTGGCTTCGCGTTGCTTATCGGCGTGACATTCGCCCTCGGATGGATCACGTACGGCCATATGTTGATCGTGGCAGTGGGGTGGCTAGTGCCTTACGTGTGGGGGAGGCTGATCCTGACCAGCGTTCCCGCATCGTGGGTTTACTCCTGTCTCGCTGGGGGTGCCGTCGCGGCAGCGATTCTCGCCATCATCGAGTTCCTGACCGGGGTCAACCTGTTCATCGGTCTGACGGTTCAGAACGAGCTCTACAAAGTCTGGGGGGATCTGCAGTACCGGAGCGGCCTCCTTCGTGTGGAGGGCGCCTTCGGCCACTCGATCGCTCTGGGAGCGTCCCTCGCCATCTGTGTCGTGTTCGTCGTAGCCGCACCATGGCCGGCGTGGCTTCGGCTCGTTTCCCAACTTCTCGTCATGGTCGCGGTCGGAGTGACGTTCAGCCGGATCGGCATGATCGGACTGGTCCTCACGATGTGCTTGGCGGCAGCGCTTCTCGCCAGATTCGTTCCGCGCCAGGTGAGAATAGGCAGTATCACCCTGCTTGCGCTCGTCGTCGTCGTCGGGGCTCCCATCATCGTGGATGTGATGACCGAAGCAGGTCAAGAGGCGGCCGGGAGTGCCGAATACCGAGGTGACCTCCTCCGCCTCATCGGCGACATGGCGCCATTCGGAATCACTCCTACGTGGAGCGTGCTGCCGAACGGCGAAACTTATTACGGCACATTCCAATCCATCGACAGTGAGTTGGTTCTCACGGGACTCCGGTTCGGGCTCGTCGCCCTCGGTCTCCTGCTGATCGGGTTGGGGATCGCTGCCGTCTCTCTTATCCGCGGCAAGGCTACGCCGGCTTCGGTTGCCTTGGTGGCGCAGATCCCGGCTTTCGCAACCGTTGCCCTGATAACGCAGTATGCGAGCCTGGTCTGGTTCGTCGCAGGCTTGGCCGTGGCCTCGTATACCCTTTTGCCGAGAGCCGGGGCATCCCCTCGGATCGAAGTCGACCTGAGGGTCAGGTCCGTAGCAGAGCGAGCACTTCTGAGATGAGTAACACAGTCCTAGGACCGACGCGGATCTTCGGCGTGCTGCGAAGGCGCTGGTACGTGCTCGTGCTGGCTGCGATTCTTGGTGGCGCCGGCGCATTCGCTCTGGCCGCAACGGTGGCCCCGATCTATCAGTCGTCCACGTCGTTGTTCTTCTCGCTACGCACGGGCGCGAGCGGGTCGGATATCAACCAGGGTTCGACCTACACCCAGAATCAGATGCTTTCCTTCGCGGCTCTCGCGACGTCGTCAGCAGTGCTCGACCCGGTGGCCGACGAATTGGACGGTGCCATGACACGGCAGGACCTGGGCCGCGCCGTCTCCGTCACCATCCCTCAGAACACGGTGATTCTCGACATCCGCGTGGACTCCACCGACCGCAAGCTGTCCTCGAGGGCAGCGAACTTGACGGCGACGAGCCTTGTCGCGCAAGTCGCGGAAGTCTCTCCTTCGGACGCCGACGGTCAGTCCACAGTGTCGGCACAGGTCATCGATCCGGCTGAACCCGCGAAATACCAGAGCTCGCCCAACAAGCAGCAGGACGCTTTGCTCGGCGCTCTACTAGGTCTCGTGCTGTCTTCGGTGATCTTGGTCCTCTCAAACGCTCTGGACACGAGAGTGCGGTCCGCGGCTGCGCTGGCCTCTGTGACCGATCTTCCGCTCCTCGGTGTCTCGGAACGAACGCCTGACGGCGGAGATAGTCGACCCGTCGTCCTCAAAGCACCGAATGGCCCACCCGCCGAGCGCTTCCGCCAGATCCGGTCGGGCCTTCGGTTTTCTTCGGCGAGTCACGAGATTCGGAGCGTTGTGGTGACGTCGACACTCCCCGGCGAGGGAAAGACGACCGTTTCGGCGAACTTGGCGCTCGTGTTGGCGGAAGCTCAGCAGCGTGTTCTGCTCATCGATGCCGACCTTCGGCGCCCGTCGGTCGCCCAGTATTTCGGCTTCGAAGGCGCAGTCGGACTGACGTCCGTTCTAGTCGGGTCGGCGACGTTCAATGACGTGCGGCAGACTGTGGGGACGTCGACGCTCGATATTCTCGCGGCGGGCGAGATCCCGCCGAATCCCGCGGAGTTGCTCGCATCATCACGGATGCGAGCGCTGATAGCAGAAGCGGAGGAGGAGTACGACCTCGTCATCGTTGACACCGCGCCGGTTGGGTCCGTGGCGGACGCGACAGCTCTTGTGCCGTTCACCGATTCCGCGGTCATCGTCGTGGATGCGACCAGAGTCCGAAGCCCCCAGCTGCGCCAGACGATTGACGACCTCACCCTGTCCGGAGCCCACATCGCCGGCGTCGTCCTGAACAAGGTGAAGGCCGCCAGTCGGCTCGGCGACTACTACTCTTCGCACACGTCCGACGACGAGACAGGGACGAACCAAGGAAAGACCAAGCGGTGGCCCCGGAACTCGCCGTCAACCCAGGCCTCTGCTGGCTCGGATTCAGCCAATCTACAAACCGAGACCCATCAGCAAGACCCCGCCGGGCGACCGCCGGAAATCGAAGAGGATACCGAGCGGCCGTTGCAGGATGCACGGGCCCGTGCCCGCAGCGATGCGGCCAAGAAGGCCGCGCAAACTCGAGCAGCCAAGAAGGCAGCGGCCACGGCATCAGCGAATTCTGAAACCATACGCACTAGGGCGCCGTTCGTCGATGACGTGGACTGAGATTTCACGACTTCTTGTCGGCCCTTCACTGGTCGCCGTCACGAAGGAGCATCACGGACTCGGCAATCGGGTCCGCGTGGTCCTCGGCGCCCATGCGTTGGCGGACTCGGAGCGCCGACGGTTCTACTTCACGTGGCCCGTCGGCCGGAGCTTCGGAGCACGTCTGGACGAACTCTGGACGCTACCCACCCGTCTCATTGCTCCGATCGTCTCCAAGACCCTCTCGCTTCGCTATCCATACCGGGACTCTAGCCTTCGATGGCTCGACGATCGCGTCCGCTCCGAACGAGTCCTGCAGATCAGAACACCCCATGCTCTGGATGTTGGTACCGGGGTGGATAGCTGGCAGGATCGACTGAGAGCTCTGACGCCCACAGATGAGATACGGGATGTCATCCTCCGTACATTCGCCGAAGAACTCGGTGGAGGTGCGTACGTTGGAGTCATGGTTCGGGCGCACCCCGTGTCCCATGCGGCGACCCTGGAGCGTTCACCGATCGGATGGTTCGTCGAACGGATGAGAGCCATACGCCGCATCTGGCCGGACATGAAGTTCTTCGTCTCCGCCGATACTCCTGACGCGTTCGACGCGTTGAAAACGGAATTTCCCGACATATGCGGCAGACGCGAAAAGGGACTTTACAACTCGGCCGACGCACTTCGTGCCGCGGTCGTCGACCTCTACCTGCTCGGCTCATCCACGCATCTGCTCGGCGCCCACTACTCGAGTTTCCCGGAGATGGCTCAGGCCCTGGGCGGTCCGAAGCTTGATCTGGAGACTTCCGTCAACGCCAGGTCGGCACTACTCGAGTCGTCCACGCTTTCGATCGTCATCAACCCGCTTCGTCCGTTCGAGCGCGGCGTAGCCTCGTGACCGATACGTCGAGTACCGATCCCGCGCCGGATGGCCTGGGCCGTCGGGCCGTGCGTGGTGCGACGGTGACCGTAGCGGGTCAGGTAGCCCGCGTTCTGGTTCAACTTCTGTCCGTTGTCATATTGGCGCGGCTCCTGAACCCGGAGGCTTACGGCCAGTTTGCGATGGTGATGACGGTCGCCGGTATTGCAGAGGTGTTCCGCGACTTCGGTCTAACTCAAGCGGCCGTCCAGGCGAAGACGCTCAGTGTGGACCAACGAAATGCACTGTTCTGGATAAACACAGGAATCGGCGCTGTCCTCGCTGTCGCAGTGTTCTTCTCATCGTGGCCCGTCTCCGCGTTCTTTGTAGAGCCGGACGTCCGTCCACTCATCCAGTTCTCTGCGGTCGCATTTGTGCTGAATGGGGTCGCAACGCAGTTTCGCGCGGGGCTGACGAGGTCCCTTCGATTCACCGCACTCGCCACTACCGATGTGTCGTCGACGGTCATCGGGTTGGGGACAGGCGTGGCGTTCGCTGTCGGTGGCTTCGGCGCTTGGTCGCTCGTGATCCAGTTTCTTACCCAATCGCTCGTCGTGCTGGTGTCTGTTGTTGCCTTCGCGCACTGGGTCCCGCGATGGCCCAAGCGCGGTACTGATGTTCGCGCCTTCACCCGATTCGGGTCCCACATGGTCGCCACGCAGATCGTGACGTACATGGGCAATAACATCGACTCGATCACCATTGGCGCTCGGTTCGGTGCGGTTCCACTCGGCGTTTACAACCGCGCGTACCAGCTCGTGATGAACACGGCCAACCAGATGAGGGCACCCATCACCAACGTCGCCATCCCCATTCTCGCTCGCCTGCAGGACTCCCCGGTGCGCTACTGGGAGTTCGCGCGAGTCGGTCAGATCGCGCTCGGTTACACCATCGTCGCAGTCCTCGGTTGGGTCGTCGGGGCCGCGCAACCGCTGACCGCCATCCTGTTAGGGGCGAAATGGCTCGAGTCTGCGCCCATCCTCAGCCTGCTCGCAGCCGCAGCTGCTCTGCAGACGCTCGGATATTTCGGGTACTGGGTTTACGTCTCGAAAGGGATCACCGGTGCTCTCTTCGGGTACAACTTGATCAGCGTCGCCATCAAGGTGCTCGCGATCGTCGTGGGCTCGCAATGGGGCGTCAACGGTGTCGCCGTCGGATATCTCCTTGCAGCAGCCGCCTCCTGGCCCTTGTCACTCATGTGGATCGCTCGCGCGATCGACGGCGTACCCATTGCGGTCTTCACCTGGGGATTCATTCGCATGTCCGTGATGGCTGGAGTGGGTGCAGGCGCCTCCTTCGCCGCTTCCGATCTTGCGCAACCCCTCGGAAGCTGGCCGGCAGCTCTATGTGCGATCCTCGCAACGTTAACCTGCTACGTGGTGGGTTTCATTGGCTTCCGTCCCGTACGACGAGATCTGCGAGACGTCTGGTTCGCCATTTCGCTGCTGCATCCGCGTCCCGATGCACCCCGAACGCGGGGGCCGAGGAAATCCTCTGATCGGCATACTTGAAGTCAGCCCGGTTCGTCAATGGCCCTGTTTCCGACAAACTGCTGGAGAACTTCGGGTTGAAGGGATGGACGGGACGAGATGATCTTCGGGTACACGACTGGCGTGTTCGACATGTTCCACGTGGGGCACCTCCGGCTGCTTGAGCGCGCAAAGGCGGAGTGCGATCAACTCATCGTCGGAATAACCACTGACGAGCTATCGATGTCGGTGAAAGGCAGGTCGCCGATCGTTCCGTTTGCAGAGCGTCGGCAGATCGTCTCCGCTATACGATGCGTCGATTTGACTGTTCCTCAGGCAACGATGGACAAAATGGCTGCGTGGGAGGCTCTGCGCTTCGACCGCATGTTCGTGGGAGATGATTGGCGCGGGACAGATCGGTGGAACTCGATCGAGTTGCAATTCTCGGAAGTTGGTGTCGCGGTGATCTACTTCCCTTACACTCCCACGACCTCGAGCTCCGAGCTCCGAGCCGCACTGAACAGGGTCCATGGTGAGCACTGAGAACGGGTCGCTGTGAGCAGGAACGTGGCAACCCGCATCATCCGCGTCGCACAGCGAGCGATCATGCGAGCGGCTCTCGTCGTGCTGCCTCGGCGACCATACGTCGTCGTTCACGGGTTTCCCACTGCCGAAGGAAATGCCGTCGAGATGTTGAGGGGGTTGGCTGATCGGTATCCGCGTCGTATCTTCTGGCTCGTCAGCCGGATCGAAGAGGGCCGGTCGATCGCCGCAGCGTCCGCATTGAACCTGGACCGGATCACTCTTGTCAGGCACCGATCGATGGCGGCGATGTGGAGATTTGCGACGGCGGAAGTCGTCATGTTCACGCATGGGCTGTATGGAAATCCGCGACCACCACGGCACAAGACATTTGTCAATCTGTGGCACGGCGGAGGGCTCAAGGCGTCGATTATGACGGACGCGCGGGGCCGACCAGCCATCCACTCTGACTTCCTCGTCGCGAGCAGCGCTCAGTTCGGTTCACAGCTCGCTCGCCAATGCCACCTCCCGCCCGAGGGACTCCTGCTCACAGGTAATCCGCGTATCGATCAGTTCGCCCGCTCTTCGAGCGAGCACTTACGGCGACTCGGTGTGTCGACGGATCGGCCGATAGTCGTCTGGATGCCGACCTTCCGCAAGAATACTGGTCGCGGCCTCACAGCTGGGTGGTCGGAGTCTCATGATGACGGCCATGGCGTTAATGACGCGGCCGAGCACGCCGTCGAAATTCTCACACGCGCCGGGTTGACCGTCATCGTCAAACCCCATCCGGTGGACGCCGACAGCCGGAACATTCGGGGGGCTATCATCGTGACCAACGACGACCTGCTCAGGGCAGGGGTTCAACTCTACGAGTTGATCGGCGCCTCCGATGCCCTTCTCACGGACTATTCGAGTGTTTGGATCGACTTTCTCGCCCTTGATCGTCCCATCGGCTTTATCGTTCCTGACGAGGCACAGTACGCGGCAGGGCGCGGGTTCAGCACCGTCGACGTCCTGGACTGGTTGCCTGGTCCCCGCCTGGAGGCCGACAGCGACTACGAGGCTTTCGCCCTAGACGTGACGGCCGGGGGAAACGACCAGCGCGAGCGTCGAGCCGCGGTGGCACTGCACATCGGAAGCACGGCGATCCCGCATGTGTCGGCTGCCGTCCTAACAGCTCTAGATCAGCGCGGAGTGTTCCGGCCGCCGATAGGGAGGCCGTGAGAAACGTCGTCAGCGTTGCTGTCATGGCCGACGACGGCGTATCGAGTACTCCTGGTGAAGGTGACCGAGCGACCCGGACAGCAGCCCTGCGCCGCGGGCGATCAATTTGGCGCCGAGCGCCCGATGACGGAGACTCCCGAGCATGACCCCCAGGGTGAAGGCCGATACTCCGACGGTCATTCTTCCGATCCCGCCCGCGCTGCACTGTAGGCGCACACGCAGCCCGCTCCGCGAGGGTCGAGCTAAACGGGTGTTGATCGCTGCCTGAACGCTACCTGTTCGAAATGCACGAACGAGGAACCACCTTCGGGTCATTCTCTCCGCAGCGGTGTGATCAATGACCAGTGCTTCGTCGCACCATAAAATGAGGCCCCCCGCTGCGGAGAGTTGGGCGGTGAAGAGGGCGTCCTCTCCGCCACTTAGGCCGAATCTCTCATCGAAGCGAAGTTCACGACGTCGGATGCTGGCGAGGTCCAAGAGAAGATTGTTCGTTGCCGCGGCTCTCATCGGTTGCCCGGTGAGGCGCTCAGGACGCTCGAAGGCTCGCGCTGCGGTAAGCCAAGCATTCCGCTCGACCGGAAATACGGAGACGACCTTTCCCGCCACGGCATCAGGTTGGCCAACAGTCCAAAACCCGACAAGTTCCTCGAGCCACCGATGTGTCGGTTCTTCGTCGTCATCCACGAAGATCAACAGACGAGACGAGGCCGCTTCATCTAGGGCTCGATTTCGAACAGCCGCGACACCGGGTGTTGGCTCGACCACATAACCCACGGTCGGTTGCAGGCGGGCGACGGCTTCCCGTGCCCCTCCAGCGGGATCATTGTCGATGACCAGCACATCGATATCGAGGGCCAGCTGGACGAAATCTCGCTCGAACACCGACTGACTTAAAATAGCAGCGAGAACCCTGCTTAGTTGAGCCGGGCGGCGGAAAGTGGGTACCGCGACGGTCACTCGGATCGGAGTCGAGGCGACTGCTTCAGAGCCAGGTTCTTCAACCACGGCGCCCCCACCGACGCCATCGCCGGCCGGATCCACGTCGTTCGACCATAGCCTCGAGAAACGCATCTCGGTGGCGCACGCCCACATCGCTCCAGTCGCGTCTAGACAGATCCGGCTTCCCCGTCAACTCACGGCTCGCATCGAGGGCATTCAATAACGTCGCGCCCGTTAGTGGTGGCGAGAAGCAGATCACCCACCCTTCGCCCACCTCGTCACGAAGGCTGATCGTGGCTTCGGTCTCCGGGACCAGCACCGGCCTGTCCAACGACAGCGCCGCCAAGGCGCCCCCCGAGTTGTGCATCGTGACGTACGGCAAAACGATGAGCTGCGACCCAGTCGCCAGTCGCACGATCTCCGAGTCCTCGAGGAAACGGAGCGTCGACTTGATTCCCGGAATTGTGGCTTGCGCCCGCTCCACAGTCGCAGAGATGTCGGCTGACGAAGGCAGTCCACCAACGTCCAAGCTGACGCTGTCGTCCAAATCGCGAGCCTCGGCATACGCGCTGAGGAGCGCATCCATGCCTTTGTACCTTCTCATCAAGCCGAAATAGCCGAGCTTGTTTGTGGTGGGAGCGGCACGGGCAAAACCTCTGAACCAATCCCGGTAATGACCGTGCGGGATGAAGCAGTTGGGAACGTTACGGGTCGGGGTGACCGGATTGAGCGTGATGCGCATAGAGGTCAACGTGTCGAGCTTGGTGAGGGCCGATCGCTGATGCATCGTTAGGTCTGACGGGAGTTCGAGGTTGTGGACGGTTCGAACAACGGCCGTCGGGATAAGGCGCAGACGCACAAGCAGTAGTTCGAACAGCCACAGATTGAGGGCGCGCTTGACGCGGGTCGACCCCTGCAGCCGAGTTTCGGGCCAATGGATATGAAGGACGTCGTAGCGCCCGAGAATCGCGCGAGGCCAACTGAACCGGTGGTAGTCCAATCCGTCCGTCTCTGAAAGCGCCTCGTCGAGCATGACGATGTAGGGATTGGTGGTCCGCCGAGGTGCGCGGAAGGTCTCAACCACTCGGATGCGGTTAAGCGTCTGCATTCCCCACCCTCGATGTCGGATCAACCGTTGCGCCGTCTGGCCCCGGAGAGCGCTCCGCTGTCGGGCGTGGAGACGTCCCAGCGTTCACCGACTCATCTCCTTGGGAACGGTGTGAGTTTCGCCACTCTACCGGTAGGCACCTGGCGGGGCGTCCCCACTGTTGGGGGGTGATCGGCAGCAGTACACGAAATAGACTTACGAGACCCGATTGTGAAGTTGTGCGACCCGAATTTCGCGCCCGCTTTGCCCCTGCCGTGGAGTCTCCTGCGTGTCTCGTTCCATTTCGCCGCATCCCGTCGTTCGTATGCTCGGCACGCACGGTATTCCCGCATCCTACGGTGGCTTCGAGACCGCTGCCGAGAACATTGCGAAGGACATGCTCGCCCACGGTTGGGAGCCGGTGGTCTATTGTCAGGGCTCAGGCTCCGGGCCCATCGTTGTCGACGAATGGAACGGTATCAGCCGGGTCACGATTCCTGTCGCCAGGGACGGATGGTTGGGTACCAGCGAATTCGACTGGCGCTCAATCATGCACGCAGTGCGATCGGGGGACCCGTGTCTGACTTTCGGTTACAACACGGCGTTGTTCAACGTGGTGCAACGCGTCATGGGCATCCCGAACGTGATCAATATGGATGGCATCGAATGGTCGCGTGCTCGCTGGGGCAAATTCCGCCAAGCCATTCTCTACGTGAATGAGCGCATCGCGTGCTTAGTTGGCAACGAGCTCATCGCGGATCATCCTCAGATAGCCGCATACCTGTCCCGCAAGGCGCCTTCTGGAAAGATAACGACAATCACGTACGGGGCGAACGCCGTCGACAGCGCATCGGTCGCTCCCGTGGCCCATCTCCATCTCATCCCGGGTCGATACCTGACGCTCGTGTGTCGTCCGATACCGGAGAACTCGATCCTTGAACTGGTGCGAGCCTTCTCCAGGAGACATCGCGGAGTCTTGCTCGCCGTCGTCGGAGGATACTCACTCGGCGATGACTACCAACGGGCGGTGATGGCGGCTGCCAGCGATGAGGTGAAGTTCGTCGGGCCCGTCTACGAGCCGAGCTCGCTTGCGGCTCTGAGATTTCACGGGCTGGGTTATCTGCATGGTCACACAGTAGGAGGCACGAATCCCTCTCTGGTCGAGGCGATGGCCGCCGGTAACCCGATCGTCGCCCACGACAACGTGTACAACCGCTGGGTGGCACAGGACTCGGCCTTGTACTTCCGCGACGAAGATCAGGCCGACGAAGCAATCAGCCAAATTCTGGAATCGACTGATGTGCGCTCGCGTCTCTCTCAGAGGGCGCGGGATCGGCATGCCGAAGAGTTCACTTGGACTCACGTCGCCGGACAGTACCGATCCCTCCTCGGCAAATATGCCTTACCCGCTGTTGACGCGGCGAACGGAGCCGTGCGCCGATGATCCGGGTCGGCGTGGTCGGTCTGGGGAAGATGGGGCTTTCGCATCTGTCCATACTTGGGGCCCATCCCCAGGTGACAATCGTCGGAGTAGCCGACGCGAGCGGCTATCTCGTCGATGTGTTGTCGAAATACACGGGCATCCGAGGTTTTTCGTCTCTCGAGGAGATGCTTGTGGAGGTCGATCTCGATGCTCTCCTCGTGGCCACTCCAAGCCGGTTGCACGGCCCTATGGTCAAGGCGGCAATAGGCAAAGGGATTCACGTGTTCTGCGAGAAGCCCCTGACACTTTCCCCGGATGTTTCCCGCGAACTGGCGGAACTTGCATATACGCACGGGGTCGTCACTCAGGTTGGATATCACAACAGGTTCGTCGCACCATTCCAAGAGATGCACCGGCTGTTGAACGGTGGCGCCATCGGAAGGGTCACGCACGTCCTCGCTGAAGCGTATGGGCCTGTCGTGCTCAAGTCCAAGGGGGCTACGTGGCGGGCTCAGAAGTCAGAGGGTGGCGGTGCCCTATACGATTACGCCGCTCATCCACTCGACTTGCTCTCATGGTATGTCGGTGAGCCGATCAGAGCGGGCGGGAGCGTCTTGGGGAGAGTCTTTTCCGAGTCGACGGACGACGAGGTGTACAGCACGTTGTTCTACGAGAACGGCACGAGTGCTCAACTGTCCGTCAATTGGTCGGACGAGTCATATCGGAAGATGACCACCCGGATCACGGCCACCGGAACCCAAGGACGGATCTTTGCCGATCGGCAGGAGGTCCAGGCATTCTTCAGGAGTGGGGCTCCGATGGCCAAGGGATACCGCGAAGGCTGGAACGTGCGATATACGACGGACTTGACGGATCCCGTCGCTTTCTATCTCCGCGGCGAAGAGTACAGCGCCCAAATCGATTGTTTCATCGACCGGGTGCGCCGCGGCGAGGTCGCGGGTACCAACGACTTCTCGAGCGCAGCTGTCACCGACCGTGTAATGGACCTCATCTCGACGGATGCGGCGGGGAAAGGCGTACCAGCTTCGACAAGCGGATCCGAACGTCCGCGTGCACGGAGGTTGTTGTCGTCGAGGAAGTCGAAGTGAAGTTCCTCGATGGAGCGCTCCAACTCCAGCACGCGTGGGGAGTGCCGACATGCAGCTGATCTTGGGCGACAACCAATTCTTCGGCGTCAACCATATGTCAGAGGAACGCGCCAGGGCACAGGCGATCCGGTTTCAAGACAACAGCGCGATCATGAAGGTCATCGAAGACGCTTACAGTCTGGGGATCCGATCTTTCATGTGCACAACTCATGACAGGATCGGCCAGCTCGTCAGCAAGGTGAAGGCAGCGCAGGACAGGTTCGCCGACTTCGCGTTCCAGCCCTGCATGCCATATGCCCACAAATACTCGGACGCGGTCACCGAGGCGGGGCTTCTTGGTGCTCTCCGTCGGTTCCTCCCCGAGGACGGGCTGCTCAGCGCGGCCCTCCGAGGTGGGCGTTCCCTCGCACGCAAGGATGTCGAAGGCGTCATCACGCTGCTGATCGAGGCCGAGATGGTAGCTTTCCGCGGGGTCGGTACTCCGACCATCTGGCTACAGAACGTCGTGGTGGACCTGCTTCTCGGGATGGGGTTCCTGGAACCCTTCCGGATATTCGAGTCATTCGTTCGCGAGCGTTACGGGGCCCAAGCGGGTTTCATCACGATGAACCTGCCGCTTCTACTGAGGGCTCTCGACGAGATCGGCGTCGTTGATCCGTTGATCTGCGCGAACATCAACAAACTTGGATTCAGGATGTCAGGCGGAATCGACGCCTACCAGACGGTTCTTGCCGAGCGACCATTTCGGGCGGTCGCGATGTCAGTGTTCGCGTCCGGCGCGATTCCGCCACGCGAGGCCATCGAATGGATCATCGATCAGCCGAACATCGAGTCGATCGTCTTCGGCGCGTCCACCCGAGAGCACATTGAACAGACGGTGTCACTCGTTCACGAATTGTCTTGACGACGCGCCAAGGAATGCTGTCGTCACGCCGTCTAATGCGAAGCTGAAGGGCTTGCGGTCAGCGGCCCCCATGAAGTCACTGCGCGCTGTCCTAACGTCGCGAGCATCTGGTCGGCGATTGCGCCTCGGTAGACGTCCGGGTCGAAGCTCCGACGTGCGAGAACGCTGCTTCCAATCGCGTGCATCCGCTCCGTCGACCATTCGCTCAGAACCGTCCGGATGGCATCGCTCAGCGATTCAACACTGTTCGCGTCGAACAGGTGCGCGGAGGGTAGTCCATTGGCGGTCTCGGGTAACGCGCCCATACGGCTGGCGATTACGGTGCGCGAGGCGAGTGCGCCCTCGATGAGGACGTTACCGAATGACTCACTGTCCCGTGAAGGTACAACCACGATGTCGGCATCGCGCATGAAGCTCCACACGTCTGGTTGGAATCCGTGGAAATCGACCGCGCCGGCCAAGTCGGCGGCTTCGGCCCGCGAGCGAAGGTCTTGCTCGTACCACTCATAACCGGCGAAGGGCGAGCCGACGATATCCACGTGAACGGGCTGACCGCTCGCGCGGATGAGTGCCGCGGCATCAAGCAATAGATCGGGAGCTTTTCGAGGAGACAAGCGCCCCACATAGAGCAGACGTACGGCCCCGTCGATACTTTCGCGCGCTGCTTCGCTGCCAGCCGGTCCAGCGACGGCGTTGCGTACGATCGATGCCTGCGCGGCGGTCCTCGGATAGGAGCACTCCAGCACGCCACGCGTGAACTGGCTGTTCACGATGATGCGGGTCGCCTGGCGACTGGGCCGATAAAGGAGCCAGCGAATGGTCCGGCTGACCTCAAGCTCCGCTTCGTGGATATGGAGAACGCTAGGTATACGTCGAACCTTTGCGAGGTAGGGAAACAGAGGTAAGGTCACCGTGCTGATGTAGATCGCGCTGGGCCGAACCCGTGAAATCGCCCTCCAGCTGCTGACTGTGCCACGGATCGTTTCGGCTATAAGCCGGGGGACGCGTCGAATGGAGAGCAGGTCTTTTCGGACGACCAGTGTCCGTGCGTGCGTGACGGAGGCTCCAGCCTCAAGCAGCAGGTGCACCAGGGGGCCATCACCGGGAACCATGACGACAACGTCAGCTCCAGACTCGACGAGACCTCGCACGCTCTCGAGCAGCATGCGGTCCGAACCAAATAGTTCGGTGCTGAAGTGGACAACCAAATAACGCGGACGATCAGACCTTGCTCGGTCGTGCGCCATGCTCAGTACGCTCCCTGCGGGCTCACGACGGTCTTGAGGGTGCGCCAGATGATCATGAAGTCCCCGGTGAGAGACCAGTTCTCGACGTAGTAGAGGTCGAGGCGGACGCTCTCCTCCCACGACAGGTCGGAACGACCGCTGATCTGCCACAGGCCGGTGATGCCGGGCTTGATGTAGAGGCGACGGTGGACGTCGTCGCCGTAGCGCTCGACCTCGGCCCGCAGCGGGGGACGGGGCCCGACGATGCTCATGGCGCCTTTGAAGACGTTCCAGAACTGCAGCAACTCGTCGAGCGAGAACTTGCGCAGCCACTGTCCGGCGCGCGTGACGCGGGGGTCGTTGCGCATCTTGAACAGCAGCCCCGAGCCCTCGTTACCGTCGAGCAGGCCCTTGAGGTCGTCTTCCGCCGTCATCACCATCGAACGGAACTTGAACATCTCGAACGACTCACCGTTGCGGCCGCAGCGTTCCTGGCGGAAGACGACTGGGCCGGGGCTGTCGAGTCGAACCCAGATCGCGATGGCCAGCAGAAGCGGCGACAGCAGGACGAGAGCAAGGGCGGAGAAGGCGATGTCGAAGGTGCGCTTGAGTGTGTGCTTCCATCCTTCGAAGGTCGGGATCTCGACGTGGATGAGCGGGAGGCCCTCGACGGGGCGGAAGTGGATCCGCGGGCCGGCGACATCCGTCAGCCGGCTGGAGAGCACCAGGTCGGTTGCGGTGCCCTCGAGCAGCCAGCTGAGGCGCTTGATGAAGTCGCCGCCACCCGAGGGCTGGCCGGCCACGATGACGGTGTCGGCACGCAGACGGGCGGCGGATGTCGCGGCCCCTTCGATATCGGCGACGACGGGTACGCGATTGCCGTCCGACACGAGGTCGGAGTGGTCGCTCTCCTCGACGGCCGCGCCGACGACGGCATAGGCGGCGCCAGAGCGGCGCGTGATCTGGTCGACGACGTATTGCACGTCGTCACGGGCACCCACGACGAGCGCGCGCGTGAGGTAATGGCCGAACCGGCGCTGGTTGAGCAGCCACCGGCGCCATGACCAACGACCGACGAGAAGTCCGACCATGCCGAGGGGGAGGGCGACGAGGAAGTAGCCCCGAGCAAAGTCGACGCTGAAGACGATGCATCCCATGGCGAAGATGCCGAAGGCCAGAGCGCTGGCGTTGGCGATGCGCCGGTACTCGGTGGCGCCGACGCCGATCACGTGAGGGTCGCGGGTGCGGAAGGCCGACAGGCAGACCAGCCAGAGCGCCGCGACGAGCGCCGGAACGCCGAGGTAGCTGAACAGCGGGCCGGGAGCGGTGCCCGCGAGAATCTCGGCTACGAGACGTACACCGTGGGCGATCGCGAAGGCCGCGATGACGATGAGGGTGTCGCTCAGGCGGAGTCGGTCACGATAACGTCGCGCCCAGGCGACGCCCGAGGACGGGGCATCGACGCCGTCGTCTACCGTCGGCTCGACGATGCGGAGGTGCGGTCTCGGGACGGCGACGCTGTGCAGTCGCGGTCTCAGCTCGCTCAACGGACTCTCCAGGAGAGAGTCTGCTCAAGGCGCGCCGAAGGCTCGCCTCGGGTAAGGCGAATCGGGCGCACGCGTCGGAGACGCGATGAGTACATCACAATTCGTTCCCTGCATTTCGGGTTTACAGGTACTACGTCGGGTAATCGTGTTCACCGGATGGACGTCGTCCATTCAGATATGCACCCCCCGACCTTACCTAGCGGAGGGCCGCGCCTGCGCCCCCAGTTCGGGGGAAATCGGGGGTGGAGCCCGAAATTGGGGGCTTTCCCCGAGTAAGTCCGAAGAGCAGGAAAGCCCCCGACGTCGCGGGGGCTTCCAGTGGTGGCTCCGACGGGCGTCGATCCCGTGACCTCACGATTTTCAGTTGTATGCGCGGGGTTGACGAGTGCTCACGAGTGCTCGTTTGCCGCGTGATTCCGCGGAGGTCGTGCTCGTTGGTGGTGGCTGGTTCTGGGTGGTTTCAGCCGGGTTCCCGGCCCAGAACCGGCCCAGATGCGCGTTGTCTCGCTACGGTTTGCTAGAGATGATCGACGGCAACGATGTGGTTGCTGTGACCCAGCTCCCTGCCGCCGGCGAGATCCACGCCGCGAGATCCAAAGCGAACTGTAGATCCCTGCCGAGATCTCTCGAATGGATCGGCTCGTGGTGAGCTGCACGGTTCCGCACGAAGTTGAGTTGCTGCATTCGGAATGCGACCTCCTTCT
Source organism: Orlajensenia flava (assembly GCF_004801905.1). Lineage (GTDB taxonomy): Bacteria > Actinomycetota > Actinomycetes > Actinomycetales > Microbacteriaceae > Orlajensenia > Orlajensenia flava. The sequence goes on from NZ_SSSN01000013.1 coordinate 16,190, forward strand.
GACGTGTCCGTAGGTCGGGATCGCCGTCGGGAAATGCGCGGTGAGTTGCAGGAATCCAGAGCGCCGTCAGATATCGAGACTCAACCAGGAAGCGCCAGAATCCGAGCGGAAGCTCTGCGATAACGCGGCCATGGACTTCCGCTTGTCGCCCCCGTCTCGTGGCTCGGTCACGCGCTTTCTGAATGTCTGCCGATCCCTCCGGGTCGAGGGGTGCGAAATCGAGCCACGATGCACCGGCGCGGCGTTGATGTGCCCAGTCTCGAAGTTCGCGGTCGAGCGCGTTCCTCGCAAGCACCTCGACCATCGAGGTGAGCTCCATGATGCTTGCGGCAGCGCGCATGTTCCACTCGTAGAGCGCGAACGCATCGGAGACGTCGCGACCGCTCGCGCGCAGATACGAACCGAGGCGTTCTGCCGTGACGAGAGGCAGGAGTTCGCTGTACATGTCGGTCTCGAATGGGCCGGATGTGGTTGACACTCAGCCTCCATGACGTAAGCTCTTCTACGAAGACCCCGGAACGATCACTGGCCTAGCCATATCGCCGGGGTTTCGTCTTTCCCAGTCCTCGAGTAAACTCCCGGCCCGTCGGGCGCTTCGCGTGACGAAGTCACCGGGAGTTTACTCGAGGACTGGATCACTCCCCGGAGGCATGCCGTCGTCACGGCGTACTCTCCACCAACAGCCACGTTCCGCGCTTCGGGCTAACCGTTGAACTGCGCAACAATCTGGCGTGCTATCGCTGCACCGAGAGGGATGGGCACGGCGTTTCCGATCTGTTTAGCAATCGCAGTTTTGGAGCCAACGAACTTGTGCGTTTCCGGGAACCCCTGCAGTCGGGCTGCCTCGTAGTGGGTAATAGCTCGGTGCGCGACCGGGTGCAGATATCGACCCTTCTCCGGCTTGAAGAACTCGGTCCGTATCGTTACTGAGGGTCGGTCCCAGTGCAGCCGCCCCATCACGTCGCCCGAGCCCGTCTTGTGGTTTACCCAGCAGGGCGCAAGCAAGTCGAGCGGCAGATTGAACCGGTTGCCGCCCTCAGGGATGGCCTCGAAACGGTCCTTCGACAACTTGCCGTAGTTCCGACCGAGGTGTAGTTGAGACGGAGAATACGCGCCGTCGAAGACTCTCCCTGCGATCTCGACGCCGTCGCTCTCGGGAAGCTCTACACCATGAGGTTCTACGGGAATTCCCGCGAACGCTTGGCGAACCGTAGAGTACGTCTTCGTGGTGCGGGTCGGAGAAGGGAATCCGGGGAAGTCAAGGTCCCGCTGATGACCGATGATCACGGTTCGCTTTCGAGCCTGCGGCGCGCCAAAGTCAGCAGAGTTGAGAACTCGATACTGGAACGCGTAGTCGGCGAGCTCACCGCCTCGCCCTGTCGACTCAACGAAATCTCGGAACTGCGATGAGGCAGCGAACTGTGGAACATTCTCGACGACAAAGTACTTCGGCTTTGCCCGCACGACCGTGTCGGCGTACTCCTCCCACAAGAAGTTGCGCTTGTCCTGCACGTCTTGCTTTCCAAGAGCCGAGAAGCCTTGGCACGGCGGCCCGCCGACAACAACGTCCACCTCTGGTACGTCTTCTGAGGCGAGCCAATTCTGGATCGAGCCTGGGTAGACGATATCTTCGCCAAACGTCGCTTCGTACGACGCTGCGGCTGCCAAATCGAACTCGACCGCCCGAACCGATTTGAAGCGTGTCGACGCAGTCTGGAATCCAGCAGTAAGCCCCCCCGCTCCGGCGAAGAGGTCGAGCACTCGAATCGGCGACTGTCGGGGCATCTTAGTCATGCTAGCCGGCATCGAGAGTCGCTGACTCCAACCGCGCCGGCGCGCTCGCGGTGTCGTCCAGGGCGCGGTCGATTCGCCGAAGCAAATTTCGGGGCACCACTACGGGGCGCTTCGGGCTCGATAGGAGCAGCCATCCGATCGCGAAGGGTGTTCGCATGAGGTGCTCCGCAATCCGTCTCGCAGGCGTACCACCCCGATACATCTCGATGATCTTCTCTCGGTCGGCGGGAGTGTATGGCTGCCCGTGCATGGCGGCGAGGTTGGGATCATCGACGTCGTCGCCTTCGAGGTCGAGTAGAAGGGCACATAGCCGCAGCGCGATATCCCTCGAATCGGCATCAAGAGTGTTAGCGATCGTGTCGATGTCGGCTCCTGTGCGGTAGATCGCGACTATCTCCCGGTCACCCGGACGCGCGCGAACCAGCGGCAGCTCGCGCCGGAATGCGCTCGGCTCAACTCGCGGCGCGATTTGTGGAGCGGCTGCCGGTTCGGACGCAAGTGGCGGTGCGGTCTCCTCTTCGTTACCCGAGCCATCGGTCCCGCGAACTTCGAGATCGGCCTCTTCGCTGATCGGCAACGAGGGCCGAGGTCCATCAGCAGCGGCGACCTCAATTGCTAGCTCGCCGCTGTGGACGTCTACATCTACGGCCCCCAGCTCGTCTGCCCAACGGTCGTCGTCGCTGGACGGGTCCTCGCCGCTTGGGTCGAGGCGTGCCCATCGAAGTTCAACCCGGGGTGGAGAGGGCCTGGGTGACGGCGGGGGACCAGGGAGCACGCGTTGAGCATCATTGCTCGGCTGAAGCGTCCAGTTGGCAAGCGGATCGAAGGTGTCGTCGCCAAGCTGAGCGAGCATTGCTGCGGTGGCGATCTTCTGCCAGGCGTCGATCTGCGCCTTAGTGCTGTCCCTTAGCCAGTCTTTGGTGAAGTAGTTCTCGAGTAGTAGGTACACCAGAGTGGGGACAAGTGCGTTGTCGCTGCTACCCAGAGCGGCTCGATAGCCGAGATTGAACACGATGCGTCGCTGTTCGAGCTGCATGTCGAAGAGTCTGTCTTCGGAGAGCATCTCCCATTCGACTTCGATTGGGTCATCATCGCGCTCACCCAGCTCGTTGCGAATGGCCTCTACGACACGGTCGGGAAGCCCTTGACCGATGGGGACGGCTGGCTTGACCGTCGACGTGCGCACGTTAGAAGCGCGGAGCACGTCCTGGGCATGAGAACGAAAAATGTCGAGAGTGAGCCCAGACGAATTGACCGCGGCTTCCAAAGCGGAACTGAATTCAGGCGTGGGGGTGACCCCGCTCTTCTCATGTCGGAGCCGAAGGTGCCGCTCGAGAGGCTTGGTCAAGTCGATTCGAATGCGCGCGAGGCGTAGCCGCTTGTCGTTGGGGCGCACATCCAGCCAGCCTCCGGCCTGCAGAAGTCTGTCGTTGCGGTAGATGTAGATGCCCTGCCAATCGACGGGAGTACGGCCGAGCAGCCATACGGATGGCGAATCGGACCTCGGGGGCAGGATGAAGCACTCTGCGTCGAGTTGTGCCCCATCACTCGTCGTCGCGCTTATCGCTGTCGGGTAACCGGTCTTGCCCGTCAAACTGAACTGGAACGGATCTCTCGGCTCTACGACCCGCGGAGGTCCGGCCGCCTCCGTGCGTTGGTCCCACGTGTCAATCGTGATGCGAACGCCGCGCAGCTGGATGATTCTGTGGAAGGTGAGTCCTAGGGCGTGTGCGAGAGCTGTAATCGTTCTGTCGAGCCAGCCGCGACGTTCGGTGGGGATCTGTGAGTGGCTGATCGTTTCGAGATCCCGCCATTCAACGACCGTTCCCGTCGACTGTGGTCCTCGCGCGTCCCACTCGAAACCACGTTCCGCCGCGACGTGATCAAGAACCTCGCCTGTGAATGAGCCCCTACGGATTCGCACGGCGCACGGAGCGACGGCGTGGCTCATGGAGTAGACCGTGAGCGTAAGCGCCTGACTGAGCGATGCCGCCTTGAGGCCGATGCCGAAGTGCCCGAGTGCAGCATCGTCGCGATTCTGCTGTCGACCCAGTCGCATGGCATCGAGCAACATGGGCGGTGTCATGCCGTCACCATCGTCGCGAATTCTGACGGCGACGAGCCGATCGTCTTCGACCACGAATCGGACGAGAATACGCTCTGCGTGCGCATCGAGCGAGTTGTCGATTATGTCCGCTACCGCCGTGGCGAGAGTATGGCCCCGACCGATTGAGTCAGTGATGCTCTCATCGGGAACAAGCTCGACGGTTTCGACAACGTCGCTCGTGATGTCCCCCATGCCTCGTGATCCTATCGGCGGTCACGGACAGCCAGCTGCGCTTCACATGCGGTCATCGGAGCGTCAGGGCCAGATCCCCTAGGTTGGGTGGGAACCCGCAAGGAGACACTCATGGCTGACGACGAAGCAGTGCACCTGAACCCGGATTCCCTTGATAAGTACTTCAGGCTGGACGCCGTTTCGATTTTTCAGTTGAGCGAGAAGGCCGATGCGCTGCTCGAGATCGATCCCACGAGCGAACAGCTCCGCCTTTTCGTTCCGGCCGTAGGTGGCATGCCCGAAGTCGACGGGTTGGAGCGGGTCAAAGTCGACAGGATCGCCAGACCGGGCGGCGGTAGTCGATATCGAATCGTCTTGGACGTTGCTGGTATGCACTACGCCGGATACCAGCTGATTGAGTCGATCGTGGCCTACCTTCGAGAGGGCAGTACCTTCACGAGGGCAGTGGCTGAATCGATCGCGGTCATGAAGGACCTGTTGGCCAATCGTGGCCGACTTACCGACGACGAAGAGACAGGTCTCTGGGGTGAGCTGACTCTTCTAGAAGATCTTGTCAGCGGGATCGGCGAGCACTCCGCGGTCGCGTCATGGCTCGGCCCAGTCGCATCCGAGCATGACTTCTCTCTCGAGAGATTCGAGGTGGAGGTCAAGACCACGCGCGGCGAGGGTCGCCGTCATCTCATCGCTAGCGACACACAGCTGCAGCCGTCCCCGGGACGTCCGCTGTACCTGCTTTCGCTCCAGATCACGCTTGCGGGCGCGGCGCAGGAGGGGCGCACCCTGCCTCAGGTTGTGGCTGATCTTCGAGCGATTCTTGACGACACTTCTTCACAGTTCGAGGCTGCCCTCTACGCCGTGGGTTACAGGGACGGTGATGCGGACCTCTACCGGACAAGGTTCCAGTTCCGGAGTAAGCCACGCGGCTACTTAATCGACGACAACTTCCCGTCCGTTACTCGGCCCCGTTTGGAGATGACGGTGCCGAACTTGCACCTTGTCTCAGAAGTCCGCTACAGAGTCGATGTCGGTGGTCTGTTGCCGGCGCATATGCCCGCTCCGCTCGACAACTTTTGTGAGGTTTTGAAGTGAACGAACAGCAGCTTGCCGAAGCGATTCAGAATGCGATCGCGGCTATGCGCGCGACGAAGCCCCGTGCTTTGCTCCGTGCCGTGGGGTATCAGCTCGACGACGAGCAGGACGTCGACGTCGACGAGTCGACAGTTGTCGAGATGCTAGTCAGGCCTGACTTGAACTACGCGCCGAGGATGGCCGTGCACATGGCCCTCACGGTCTGGGATGCGGCGGCGGACCCAGAATGGGCGGCGGACACAGCGAGCCGATCGATTGAGCGTCGGAACCGGATATATGACGTCCTGAAGCTGAACGACGAGACTCGAACAGCACTCACGGCAACCTTCCCGATCGCGCTAGGTCGTGACGTCATTCTCGCCGCGCAGGCTCCGTGGGATCCCTGGTACACCGCCAGTCGCCAAGCTGCGCACGACTTCTACTGGAACGCATATCGCGGCGTGCTGGAAAGCAAGACCCCCGCGTGGGAGCCCGAGGCTCTAGCGAACCTCGATGTCGCGACGACCGCGATCATTGGGCGTCTCGCTGACCCGACCCGCGCGGAGTCGTACCAAACGAAGGGTCTCGTCGTCGGCTACGTACAGAGTGGCAAGACTGCGAACTTCACGGGCATTGTTGCGAAGGCGATCGACGCGGGCTACCGGCTGATTATCGTGCTCACCGGAACTATCGAGCTGTTGCGCGGCCAGACCCAAAGACGTCTCGACATGGAGCTGGTAGGTGAAGAGAACATTCTGGGGGGCCGAGACCGAGACGATCCAGACGCGATAAGGGACCTCGACTACTTCGGAACAGGCGATAAGGATCTTGAGGCAGGCAAGTTCTTGAGCCACGGTATCGATATCAATCGGCAGCCTGACGTTCCAGGAATTAAGCGGCTCACCACGATGGAGAAGGGATACCGGCGCCTAAAACTCGGCCTAGACGCCCTCGACTTCGCTCGCACAGGCGAGCTTCGCAACCCTGCCAAACCGGTATACGACCCTGAGAACCTCTTCGGTGTGGATGCTCGCATCGCGGTCATGCTGAAGAACACCACGGCACTGAAGGCCATCATTCGTGATCTGCAAGACATTCAGGCAAACCTCGGTGAGATACCGGTGCTCATCATCGATGATGAAGCCGACCAAGCGTCGATCAATACGAGAGACACCTACAACCCGAACTCGAGCGGGTTTCGGGAGAGGACGGCGATCAACAAGCTGATCGGAGAGCTCCTCAAGAAGTTGCCGCGGGCGCAGTATCTCGCTTATACGGCGACGCCCTACGCCAATGTGTTCGCATCGCCAGCCGAAGCGACGGACGTGTTCCCGAAAGACTTCATCATCAACCTAGAACCGGCGACCAGTTACCTTGGCGCGAAGGCGTTTCATGATCTTGAGCCCCTCCCCCTAGGTGCTGCGAAGACCCCGGCGAACTCGAATGAACGCGCTTTCGTGCGCGATCTCCGTGCGGTCGACGACGACGCGGAGAGGCTGGAACTGCGGGCCGCGGTCGACGCCTTTGTCCTGGCGGGCGCCATCAAGAAGTGGCGAGCCAGCAAAGGAGTACCTGGCGACTTTAGGCACCATACGATGCTGGTTCATTCCTCGGCACGTCAGGCAGATCATTTGCTACTTGCGGAAATGGTGCGAGCGGTTTGGAGCGAAGCCGGGTACTCCATGCCTACCGGTCTCGCGCGACTTCGGAAGCTATTCGAGGATGACTTTCGAGATGTCACGACTTCGCGGACCTGGGGCTCTTCTGTTGAGCTTCCTGAGGCCTTCGATGATCTGATCCCGCACGTCGGCGCCGCGGTCGACGCGATCGTGGCGACGGGTGATCCTGTCGTCATCGTCAACGGATCGAAAGACAGTGACTATCAAGCTATGAATTTTCAGGTCGGCCCTTACTGGCGAGTGATGGTTGGTGGCACCAAGCTCAGTCGAGGCTTCACCGTCGAGGGCCTCACCGTCAGTTACTTCCGTCGCCGCGCAACGGCAGCGAGCACGCTGATGCAGATGGGGCGTTGGTTCGGCTACCGGCCCGGATACCAGGATCTCGTCCGCCTCTACATCGCGAGAGAGGTAGTTTCGGGTAATCGACCTTACGACATGTACGAGGCCTTCACATCGATCGTCAAGGACGAAGAGGACTTCAGAGACCAGATCCGTCGGTACTCGCAGATGACTGTTGATGGTATGCCCCTCATCACGCCGAAGGATCTGCCACCGTTCGTCTTTTGGAGCCTCAACTGGCTCCCACCTGTCGCCGCGAACCAGCGCTACAACGCGCGTCTCACTGCGGCAGGGTCACCCGGAAAACTCACCGACCTTCGCAGGCTTTCTCCGATTCCAGGTCCTGATCATCTGCAGCGCCTCGAGCGGGTCGCGACGTGGTTGGATGCCAGCAAACACATGCAACTTCCTCGCGATAACGGAAACTCCTACGATGCACGCGTCTCAATCGTGCAAGCCACAGAAGTCCTCCAAGCGTTCAAGTCATTCCACTGGGACGGAGAAGTCGGCCCCAGCCTCGGCTACATCGAGAATGCCGTCGAGAAACTGAACCTTGTTGACGACTTCGCCGTGATCTTTCCCGACGTTGGGACGCCAGCCACGATCGGCGGGCATGAACTAAGCCTCGTGAAGCGTACTTACAGGATAGAGCGCAAAGAGTTCATCACGCGCGACAGTCATTTGGATCCGGTACTGGTGAACCTCGGGCAGGAGCCCAATTCAGACGGCACCAGTCCCACGCCGCTTCTCTATGATGAGCCCGAAATCTGGGACGCGAATGGTCGACGCGCGGCACTGCTCGTCGAGTTCGCGAACTTGGAGCCTGACGGCTCTATCCCCATGACCGGGGAAAAGGTGGCTCCCCTCTTCACCTTTGTCATGCCCGGGAAAACTGCGGCCGCGGGTCGCCCGGCGCTCCAGGTTTTTGATCGCGCTCGGCCGAACGACATTGTCGTCGCGGCGGATTAGCGCCTCGTCGGGTTCCGTCTTGGGTCGAGGTCTGTGAACGAGGGGATGCTCGGTTCTGCAACCTCCTAACGCATGAAGGTTGCACTGGTTCTGGATTCGGAACCAGGCGAGCGGAGCACACCGAGGAGCGCCCGGACCGCAGCGAAGCGAGGACCGGACGCACCGCAGTGTGGGATCCGTTCGCCTGGTTGCCGGCCCGGAGGGCCGGCCTTGAACGAGTAAGGAAAGTTCTCACAGATGACGATTCGCCATCGTGCAGACCGTGACGAAGTTGTGCGATGCGGCCTGGCACAAGGGGTCTCGGCGGGTTGACGTGCATGGGCTGGATGTCGGCGGGTTCGGGTAGATCTGTCACTAGGAGTGGAGGTCGACATGCTGGGGTTTTCCGCTGCAGTAAATTTCCTACTGCCGACGGCGAGCCGTTCGGACCTTGAACGTGTTCGAGAGTTGCCGTATGGCGCCGGCGCGAATTACGCACTGCAGCTGAGGGGCGGCGTCGTGGTTGCATGCTTTGCGACGATGGGGGCCGGAGTTATGGACCTAGTGAAACTTGCAGAGTCGGGTCGTACGCTGCTCGTTCATGACGGCGGATACCCGTATATTGCCGTCGGCTCCGCCCTGGAGTTCCGTAACGCCTTCACGGGGATCGGAGTGGAGATCCCCAACGAGATCGCTGACTCCGTCTCCCTCATGCTCGTCGCGTGGGACCAGAGCTAACTGTTCTGTACTTCACCGAAGAAGAGGCTGGCTGAGGCTACTCGACAGTCCCGCGCGTTCGGCGAGTGTTGGCCTCGTACCCCTCGGAGTCGAGCAGCTCGCGTGCGGCCTCACCAACTGCTCCGCCGAGATCGACAAGGTCGATGATCGAAACTGATGGGAAGGCCGCCAACAGTAGGTTGACATTGGGTTTCGGGGAAAGCAGAGAGGCCACCGCGTCCACGGTCCCCTCCGAGTAGCGGCGTATGAACCCCTGCGAGCTGGTCTCCTGTGCACGTGCGAGGTCGGAGATAACCGGACGCGGGTTGTGAAACTTATGCGCGTAAGCCGACAGCAGCGCACGAACATCAGTGGCGGCCTTCGTCGTCTTGTGAGCGGCGCCGATCGCGAGCCGGAGTTCTTCTTGCACATCGCCTGGCCGGTCTGGCCACGTCATGCGCTCGACCCGCCGTGCGTTCTCGGAAGCTCGCCTCGAAAGAAGGCGCGCTAGATCGACGATCACCGGGGGGACAGTTCCCCACGACAGCTGCAGCTCTTCGTCCACGACGACCTCCTCTCATCCGAGATTACAGCGACCGTTGCTAGCGGTCTCGCTAGCTCACCTTGGCAACGTCTGCTCAACCTATGAACAAATGTTGACAATGTAAGCAAAAGTGATGCAGAGTGGTGCTAACGATCTCCAATCGAAAGGAAACAGAAAATGGCGATTCAGACAGCCATCCCGGTGAACTTCGACGCGTTTTTCCCCAGTGGAGCCTTCGTCGTCGGACTCGTGGAGCCCGTCGTCAAGTGGTCCGATGACGGCCAGCGTCAGGGGCAGGACCTCGACAAGAACTCAGGACACCCGCTGTGGCAGGTTCGCGTCATCGATGCCGACCCCGAGGCCAAGAAGGGGCAGGGCGAGGTGACGGTCAAGATCGCCAGCATCTCTGAGCCGACGCTGCCGCCCGAGATGAACGGATTGCCATTCCGGCCGGCGGTTTTCGACGGGCTCACAGTTACTCCATACGTCAAGGAGGGACAGGGTCGACCTCGGGTGGCTTTCTCGCTTCGAGCGCACGAGATGAAGCCTGCGCCCAAGCAGCGCGGCGGCGAGTGATGGCAGTCACCACCCCGCGCGATCTGCGCACCTGGGGAGACGAGACCCGGCTCCTGTGGCGGCGCGGATGGTGGGTGCTCGTGGTGCTTTGGATCATGGGGTGGCTGGCATTCATCCCGGCGGTCCAGGCATTGCTCGATTGGGCCGTCGCGATCGCGCTCGGCGGCTTTATCGTGTGGTTCGTCGTCGCGTTCAAACGGGCGCCGCATGGTCAGGACGACAGGTGGAAGCGGAACGTCTCGAGGAATATGCTCGCCGCTTGGCCAGATGTCGCGATGCGATTGGGGTTGTCCGTTCGCAGCTATGCGGGGGGAGTGGTCTTCGCTGGCGTCGGCCACCCTACGTGGGACGGCTGGACCTGTTGCCTGCCCGTTTCACTACCTCAGGGGCTTGGGCGCGAACATCTCCAAGCACAGACCAACCTCCTCGCTCAGGCCTTTGGTGCGCGGCAGGCCAGCGTGCAGGGATCTCGGATCGATGAGATGACGCTCCGCCTGGAGTACGCCGACGCCCTCGCGCTGCCGTTCACCCTCGAGTACGGCCAACCGTGGGACGAGCGAACCGTTGTAATGGGGCAGGGCAATTCAGGCAGCCCATGGCGGCTGCGTCTCGGTCCGCACACGCTCGTTGCAGGGTCATCCGGCAGCGGAAAAGCGTCCATCGTGTGGGGTCTCCTTCTTGGTCTCGCGCAACCGATTCGCGACGGCGTCGTGGAGGTGTGGGGGATCGATCGCAAGGGAGGCATGGAACTGGCGATGGGTAAGCCCTTATTGACACGATTTGCTGCGGACGCACAGCGGTCCGTGATTTTGCTTGAGGACGCCGTCATCGCGATGCAGTCTCGAGCGACTGAGCTTGCCGGCCGTACACGACAGCATGTAGCGACTTCGGGCAGCCCCACAGTCGTGGTCTTGATAGACGAACTGGCTGCTCTAACAGCGTACGAGACCGACAGAGATCTTATGCAGCGCGCGAACAAGGCACTCGCCACCTTGGCCTCGCAAGGGCGCGCTGTTGGTTTCATAGTCTTCGCTTGTTTGCAAGACCCTCGCAAGGAGACCTTGCCTGCGCGCGGTTTGTTCACGCAAACGGTTGGCCTTCGCCTCCGTGACGGGCTCGAGACGTCGATGGTCTTGGGTGATGGGGCGGTCGCCGCCGGGGCGCTCTGCCACAAGATCTCGCCCGATACCCCCGGCGTCGCCTATGTATTGCCTGATGACGGCACACCGCCTCAGCGCGTGCGTGCCGGACTAGTCACTGACGACATGATCCGAGATGCCGCTGTCCACTACCCTGCGCCTCGGCAGATCCCGGTCGTCGTTCACGACCAACCCCCTGCTCGTGAACGTCGCGAGCCGCGAACTCCGCGGCAACCTCGCCGCACCTCTCGAAAGGAATACGAATCATGATAATTACCCGCGCCGCGTGCCTCTCCCTCGCCCTACTACTTACCCTTGGGGCCGCGGGATGCGCACCGTCCCCCTCCACTGAGGCTGTGATTTCGACCACCGAACCGCAGACTGACTTCCGCACTGCTAGATGCAATCTCGGAGAGGTATGGGACCGAGACGCCATGGTCAAGCGCGCCCGTTATGACGAGCCGACGCTCCCGAGTGAGAAGCTGAAGCAGCAATACGGCTCGACACTCGCGAATGACTCGTGTACCGACGCGGAGATTATCAAGTGGCAGGAGCTGAGGCTCGAGCGCGGCGAAGATGACACCATATGCCGGATTGTGTGGTTCGACGACGACTTCTCCGCCGTCACGTACGACATCGGCTGCGCCGTCCCGCTGGTGGTGAGGGAAAGTGTCGTTCGCTGATTCTGTCGCACACCGGTTGCGTCGCCGCGACTTCGATCGCTGGCTGAACGGCGTTGCCTCAACTGGCTACTGCCACAATCCCGTTCGCCTCGTGGGCTCGTCGAGTACAGTCCACCAGCCCACGGGGGAGCTGCTTGCCGAGTACGCTTCGGTCGATCAGCCTGACGGCGTCGCGTTCGCACGCTGCGGCAACCGACGTGCGTCGCGTTGCGAATCCTGCAGTCATGAGTACAAGGGCGACACATGGCACATGATCATGGCTGGCGCCGCGGGCGGTATGAAGGACGTTCCCGCAGACGTCGCGACGCATCCCATGGTGTTCCTCACTCTCACCGCTCCGTCATTCGGAGCCGTGCACTCCACCGGACTCGACCGTCGCCGGGGGGAGTGCGAGCATGGGATGCCTCGCGGATGCCGCTGCGCTCACGGTGCGGACGACTCGCAGCGTGGTGATGCGGTGTGCTCCGACTGTTATGACTACGCCGGCCATGTCGTCTGGCAGTTCCACGCTCCCGAACTCTGGCGTCGGTTCACGATCAGTCTTCGTCGCGAGCTCGCCAGGACTCTTGGACTTACACAGCGCGAAGCGAGTCGTGTCGTTCGGGTGCAGTTCGCCAAAGTCGCCGAGTTTCAGCGCCGCGGGATCGTGCACTTCCACGCCATCATCCGTCTCGACGGCGTCGACCCGGTCGATTCCTTCCCAGCACCGCCGGCGTCCGTCGCGACAGGTCAGCTAGTCGCGGCAATCACCGCGGCCGTGCGCAAGACTCGCGTCATCGCAGCGCCATACGAACGCAATGGAAACGCTCGTGAGCTGCGATGGGGCAAGCAGTTTGACGCTAGACCGATCATCCGTCAAGACGGTCTCGACGGCGCGCTGTCAGACCGCGCGGTCGCGGCCTACATCGCGAAGTACGCCACAAAAGCCACGGAGGATCTCGATTCTCGGGGTGAGGGCCGTGACCACATCAGACGCATCAAGTCGACCGTCATGGAACTCGCACGCGGTGTCAACGCCGACGGTCCATACGCACAGCTGCACCGATGGGACGGAATGCTCGGCTTCCGCGGGCACTTCTCAACCAAATCACGCCGCTACTCGGTGACCCTCGGGTCTTTGCGGGGTGCCCGACGAGCTTGGCGTCTTCGCGCGCTCCTTGCCAAAGCGAAGCCGAACGAGGCAGCGGAGCCCGACGAGATCCTCGTCATTGGCTCCTGGGCATACGCCGGCATGGGATGGCTCAGCGACGGCGACAAAGCACTCGCCACCGAAGCTGCATCCGCCGCGCGCGAGTGGCGCAACGACCGCGCTCGAGATCGCAGAACGACACCAAACGAAAGGGGCACGTCATGACCACGCAAACACTGACCGAAGCCGACGAGATTGGTGTCGCCGAGACCCAGTCTCATAACGAGTACCTCACTCGTCGCGAGGCGGCTGCCCTATGCCGCGTGCCTTTGTCGACCTTCGACACGCTGAGACGACAGAACCGCTTCCCTTTTCCTGACGCCCACATGGGCAAGCACATGCTCTGGCGCTCGTCTACGTTGAGCGGTTTCCTCGAGGCCGGCGGTACACGCGGTGTCGGGTGACGGGGGGCGGATAGACCCGAAGACGCGTCGTCAGTTGCCCGACGGAATCCGCTTTCGAAGCGACCGCGGCAAGTATCAGGTGCGCGTGTGGGCGATAGGTCTCAACGGGGAGCAGCGCGAGCGAAGCTTTTACGTCGAGACGCTGTCCGAGGCCAAGAAGCTGAGGGCGGAGACACTGGCGCAAAGATACCCGGATGGCGACATGACGTTGACCCAGTGGCATGCACGGCACTGGCAGGTCGTGAGGGGTACGGTGCGCGCGTCAACCGGGCGGGCATACGAGCGCGGGTGGCGACTACGAGTGAAGCCCTGGCTAGGCCACATCAGGCTCGAGAAGATCACCGCAGGTGCGGTCGAAGAAGCGATGTCAGAGTGGTCGGGCAGCACGTCGACACGGATCGATGCGCTCTCAGTTCTGAGTCGCCTCCTGGATGGCGCGGTTCGGGCGCAGATCATCCCGCTGAATCAAGCTCGGCTTGCTCGACGTCCGCGGCCAGACGCGCCGAAAAGCCTTCGATCGCGCGCGCTCACCGCATCCGAGGTGCGAGCCCTTCTAGTCGCCATCAAGGATGAGAATTATCGGCGCTATATCGCAGCCTTGGTATACACAGGCATGCGCGCCAACGAGGCGACCGCCTTGCGCATTGAAGATGTTGATCTCGCCCATCGCACGATCCTCGTCCAGCGGGCGTTCAGTGTCGATGCGGAAGGTCGGGGTGTTGAACTGACGCCGAAGAGCCACAAGGAGCGGGAGGTGCCGATCCCTGCGCAGCTCGTCGGACCTATGACGGAGGCGATGAAAGGAAAGCGACGAGGGGATCTTGTCTTCACCGGGCCACGTGGCGGCCGGCTAAATCCGTCGAACGTGCGCAGAGCTATCGATTGGAAGACACTTCGCGCGCAGCTACGCCGTGACGACCTCCGCATCCACGACCTCCGCCACACGCTGGCGACGCTTCTCTTCGACGCCGGCGCTGCGGCTAACGATGTCCAGGCAGTGCTCGGTCACTCGACCATGCAGATGACGGAGCGATACAGCCGCGCTCGAGCCGACGCTGCGAAACGCGCTGCCACCGCCCTCGACGCACTCTTTGGTGAGGAACCGTGATCAGCGAGCAGCATCGGCTCGATGAGCTGCATGAAACCCCGTGCGCAATGTTCGAGGGGTCCTGAAAACCAGAAGGTCATCATGAGACGCATCCCAAACAAGACCTGGACTCTGCCGGGCTGGACTCCCACTGTCGAGCATGAACGCAAGATGCGTTACTCGGTTGACCGCCTCTCAGACGCCTACTCTGGGTCGGAGGTCTACCGAGGGCTAGCCGAGCCGCACAACGTCTACGTCGTGCACTTCGAAGAGGTCGGTACCTACAAGGTGGGCATTACACGACATGACACGACCCGCCTCCGCCAGCATCTGTCTCGCGCTGGGGCGAGTCTAGCTACGGTCGCTGTGGCGCCGAATCGCTATGCTTCGCAGGTCGTTGAGGGATCAGTCTTGCGAATGGTGCGGAACGCTCTCGTAGCCGTCGATGATCCGCTCAATGGCGGAACGGAGCATTGGGATGATCAGGTTCCGCCGCCGGACCTCGATGCCCTGGTTACGGCGCTCGCCGCAAGATACAGGGGGTCGGAGTGGACGCGAACCGTGTGGCGTCTGCAGGTCGGGCGAACCGAGCGGTACGAACGGGCTCGGCAGGCGGCTTCGAATTCACAACGAGCCAACGAGAGGGAAGCTCAGCGATCGATCCAAAGACTAGAGGCGGGGGACCGCCCGCTGCCGTTGGCGCTGGCGTTAGCGATAGATGACGCGCGCGAAAATGCAGGTCGTCGTCTCGTCAGGCTTGCCGACGTCGCTGCCGAGGACGACCGAGATCTTGTTACGCGGCTGGGGGAAGAAATCGGGAAGGAGGTGGCGCTCGTGCGGGCGATTGAGCGCTACCGCCGAGCATTCGTTCGGCCCGCGCCCGACTTCGGAAGTGCGGGATAGCAACGCGGCGGATTCATCCGCAGCCGGCAGCCACCGAAGCTGTCTATAGTGCGCGCCATTGTCGCGAATGAGGAAAAGGGGTCTACTCGTGCTCAAGATCACTGAGACGACGTCGTAGCTGTTTTCTGATAGCGCCTAGTAGGCGAACGCTGGCCGACAGGGCTACCACCGCAATCCCAAAGGGTCAACCAACCCGCTGCTAGCGTCGGGAACACGCGGCCAGCGGGCTCGCGAATCGATACGAGCGGTGCTCGCAAATCTAGGGGGCTGCACAACATGGTGCGGAGAACACATGTCACGCGAACAGTCCAATATTGGAGGTTGGTGGACGCCCGCACAGGCGATCGGATAGTCGATCAAGACTGGGATAGGGTTCTTCGACGCTTCGTTGGAAATCGAACTCGCCACACGATCGAGGGTCGCGAACACGCAGGCACCGCCTACATGCTGGACGTGCCACACGAATGGGCGGACGCTCTCGATGTCTCGACAGTGACCGGTACAGTCCCTCGGGAGAACTACGACGCGACCCACGGGATCGTCCTGGCGTCCGGAAAGGACTTCGTCCCGAACCAAGAAAACACACAGTCTGGTGCGCAGAAGGCGATGCGGCTCGACGGAGAGGAGTGGGAGCCTGTCGACAACTTATTCGTCTGGTTCCTACCTTTCGGCAACATGTTTGGGGTGCTCACTGAGTCCGTGTCGGCATCGCGCGCCGCGACATTCGCGGACTGGCTCACTCGCGCAACGGCCGGCGACTTCAAAGATCCGGATTTCGCTTGGGCAGCGCGACCAGTTATCGACCAGTCACGAGTGGCGCTGCTCAACCACGCTGATGGTCTGAGGGCGGTCAACTACGCCGGCGAGTTTGGGACCGCGGTAGCCGATGCGAGCGGTGTCCGTGCATTGTTTCAAGGCGGCCACCAAGCGCCAAACGCGTTACGTATCGAGATCAAGGCAACTCTCGTCCGCGGCAAGAGTGGGCACGGCGATGAGCAAATAATGCTCGATTGGTTCAACCAGAATTTCGGATCTCTTAGCGGGCAAGTTGACAAGGCCCAGGTCACCCTCGCCGCAGACGGCGACACCCCCGCCACTGAGGTCGATCTGTTGCATCACCGGATAACGAGGAAGACCCAAGTTCGCATAGCAACCGGTGCGACCCGCGCATTTACGCCGCTGTCGGCGGTCGGATCTATTATCGAGGCATTCATCATCGATAGGGGCGATCTCGTTCGACTTCGGGACAACGATGACTAAGGAAGCTGAGAATGCCCGAGATTAGGCGCGACCACTCTTTGTGGCTCACGCTGGTCGTCTGCATTGTGGTCGTCGTTGGCGGAGGAATCGGCCTTTTATTCCCACTTGCCCAAGTCAAGAACGTCGAGCTTGCTGCTGGGCTTACAAACGTCGCGACGATCGGCGGAATTGTCAGCGGGCTTTCACTTAGCGGTACGGCTGTACTCAGCTTGAGCGGGCGCTACACCCTTCGGATCCTGGAACGTTACGGCTCCGCCATTCGCTTTGTGTTATTCGGGGGCTTTGCAGTGCTTGTCACAGCGTCGCTACTCTGCGCTGTATCAGTGATGTGGGCAGATGAGCAATGGCCACGCTACGTTCTGGCGTTCACCGTGCCCCTGATGCTCATCACGCTGCTTGCGACGGCTTTGTTGATTAACAGCGCATTTGCCCGAGAGCGCGATGGGAACAACCCGAAGGCGCTTGCGCCTAGCCCGTACAAATAGCGGGCCGGTTGACAAGGTGTCGTGAGGATGGTCACAGATTCGACGATCCGCCGGCCCCAGACCGGCCCAGAGCTGCGACGAGGAGGTTATTCGGTGTTCGGTCGGGCTGTGTCGGGATACGTGACACGCTCAGCAGAACAACGCGAATCCCGATTTGATCAGGGCAAAAATAAGGGCCCTCGCTAAAAATGCCTAACGAACGGCCGGTGGCTCCGACGGGCGTCGATCCCGTGACCTCACGATTTTCAGTCGTGCGCTCTACCAACTGAGCTACAGAGCCGAAGCACCTGTCGATGCCTCTTAAAGGGAAAGCCCCTTCTTTCGAAAGGGCTTGTCGCCTCAGCGACCCTGACGGGACTTGAACCCGCGACCTCCGCCGTGACAGGGCGGCACGCTAACCAACTGCGCTACAGGGCCTCGATGTGAAACCATTCTATGTTCAGTTATCGGTGACCCCAACGGGATTCGAACCCGTGTTAACGCCGTGAAAGGGCGCCGTCCTAGGCCTCTAAACGATGGGGCCGGATGGACCACCTGGCGATGACCACCGACGCATAACTATACGAGACATCCCGGAGGATGCCAAAACGGGCCCGGAATCCGGGTGTGCCTACTGCCCCGCGGTCCGGCGGGATTCGGCGACTGGCGTCGGATGTGCCGAGCGACGCGGGGGGCTCACGTTACATTCGCCACGGCGGAATCCCGACGGAGGCTCGCATCCGTTCGTGGATGCCCTTCGCTGCTGTTGTTACTGTTAAAGGAGTGACCAGAGTGATCCACCCTCAGGGACGGGTCGGTATGGGGATGCAGATGGCACGCAGCACACGAGAGGCCGGCGCCGAACGCGCGCCACGGCGAGGCTGGCGGGCGCGTCTGGCCGCCATCGTCGTGGTCTCGGTCGTAGCGTTCGCCGGCGCGATCGCCTCGCCGGCTGCTGCGATCGACTACCCCAGCTGGGATGACCTCCAGAAGGCCAAGGGCAACACGGCGGCGGCTCAGGCGGCCGTCGACAACATCCGTTCCGTCATCGCCCAGATGCAGCAGCAGGTTGCCGACCTGCAGGCCGCCGCCGCAGCCCGAGCCGACGAGTTGCAGGTAGCCCAGGACAAGTTCGACGCTGCCACCATCCGCGCCACCCAGATCCAGGCGCAGGCCGATGCGAGCAAGGCCGCGGCTGACGCCGCCACCAAGCAGGCCGGTCAGCTGGCGGCTCAGTTGTATCGCACTGGCGGCAACGATCTCAGTGCGAACCTCGTGTTCGAGAAGAGCGGCGGCAAGGGTGCAGATGCCCTGTTGTCGAAGCTCGGCAGCATGAGCAAGCTGGGGCAGCGCTCGAGCGACATCTACAAGTCCGCCCAGATCGCGGCCAATGCCGCCGCCGCGCTCGGCGCTCAGGCCAAGGTCGCCCAGGACGAGCGCGAGAAGCTGCGGGTGGCGGCCGAGGCTGCGCTCGAGGCGGCCGTCGCTGCCCAGAAGGCCGCGGAGGAGGCTCTCGCGGCGTCGCAGGCGAAGAGCATCGAGCTCGATCAGCAGCTGAAGTTCATGCAGGACGCGCAGGCGAAGGTGGCGGCCGATTACCAGGCCGGAGTTGTCGAACGCCAGCGATTGGCTGCCATTGCTGCAGCAGCTGCTGCCGCAGCGGCGGCCGCATCCGGCGGTGGCCCGGGGGCCGGGCTCGGCGGCGGGTACATCAGCGATCAGGGCTGGGCCGTCCCCGCAAGCGGACGGATGACGGACGGATACGGATCGAGGACGTCGATCTGCACGCCCGGCGGATGCAGTGGCTCGTTCCACTACGGTGCCGACCTCGCCCCCGGTTGCAGCGCACCGATCTACGCGGCGCACTCCGGAACCGTCGTGTTCGCCGGGTCGAGCGGCACCTACGGCAACTTCGTCAAGATCGACCACGGCAGCGGGATCGCCACCGGGTATGCGCACATCCGCAGTGGAGGCATCTTCGTGAGCGTCGGTCAGCAGGTCGACGTCGGCCAGAACATCGCGAGCGTCGGTTCCACCGGTGCGTCCACGGGCTGCCACCTGCACTTCGAGGTCTTCCAAGGCGGCAACCGCATCAATCCGGTTCCGTTCATGGCCAGCATGGGGGCGCCCCTTGGCTGAGCCGACGGGCAGGAGGATCCTGCTGAAGACTCCCGCACGCGAACGGTCGGGCATCGTGCTCTCCGCGATGGCGGTCGGCGCTGTGACGGCATCGATCGGCATCGTGGCACCGGCCATCGCGGAGCCCGGCTACCCGTCGTGGGACGACATCCAGAACGCCAAGAAGAACGAGGCCAGCAAGCAGGCCGAGATCCAGACGGTGACCGATCTCATCGCCAGCCTGCAGGCGGCGTCCGATGAGGCGTCGCGACTGTCGATGATCGCGGCGGAGAAGTACCGTCAGGCGGTGCAGGCGCTCGACGCGGCCACGGATCGTGAGACCGACATCCGCAAACAGGCGGATGCCGCGGCCGAGCGAGCGAAGACATCCAAGATGCGAGCAGGCCTGCTGGCCGCGCACCTCGCCCGGAACGGCGGCAAGGAGTTCTCGGTCGATCTGTTCCTCCACGGGGACAAGGCCGACGATCTGCTCCACCAGCTCGGGGCCGCCTCGAAGCTCACCGAGCAGTCGCAGGAGATCTATCGCGAGGCCTTGGCCGACCGCAACACGGCGGCCTCGCTGGCGGACCAGGCCGATCAGGCGGCGAAAGAGCGCCAGCGTCTCGCGTCGGAGGCGAAGTCCGCGTCGGACGCCGCGCAGTCAGCCGCACAGGCCGCTGAAGCGGCGTTGGCAACGCAGCAGGCCAATTCCGAACAGTTGTACGCGCAGCTGGGGTCGCTGAAGGACACCACGGCCGAGTTGGAGAAGGAACGTGCGGACGGGATCGCCGCCGAGCAGGCTGCGAAGGCTGCCGCCGCTGCCGCCGCTGCGAAAGCTGCCGCCGAAGCCGCCGCTGCTGCAGCCGCTGCGGCCAACAACAACCACGGCAGCGGGCAGACGGGCGGCGGTGGACAGACGGGCGGCGGTGGCGCATCCCTTCCGGCTCCGAATGGGAACGCGGTGGAGACCGCGATCTCGTTCGCCTCAGCCCAGCTTGGGAAGCCCTACTCGTCGCCGGGTGACAGCGTGAACACATGGGACTGCTCGGGCTTGACGAAGTCGTCCTATGCCTACGCAGGCATCTACATCGGGACGCACTCGGCGACGAATCAGTACAACACCATGCGCAACCAGGGCCGGCTCGTGCCGTACTCGGACCGGCAGCGCGGCGACCTGATCTTCTGGACCGACGGACCGGGCGACTATTACCACGTGGCGATCTATCTGGGCGGCAATCGCATCCTTGAGGCAGCCGACTACGGCAAGCCGGTGCGCGAGTACTACATCTGGGGTGCGGGCGACGTCGCCGGGTACGTCGGTCGGCCGAGTTGAGCCGTCCCAGATTTCGAGCCCGCTGAACTGAGGCCGGTCGTCGGGCTCAAGGGTCTCGATACGGCTGCTCGTTGCGCTCGCGGCCTACTCGACCAGCGGCGGGGAGTCAGTGGCCGGGGTAGGCGTCGAACGCCTTCTGGATGATCGCCTCGGCGGCCTCGGCGTTCTCCCACGACTGCACCTTGACCCACTTGCCGGGCTCGAGGTCCTTGTAGTGCTCGAAGAAGTGCTTGATCTCGTCGCGGACGTTCTGGGGCACATCGGAGAGGTCCTGGATGTGCGCCCAGCGCGGGTCGGTCGCCGGCACGCAGACGACCTTGGCGTCGCCGCCGGCCTCATCCGCCATGTCGAGGTAGCCCACTGGGCGCACCTTGACGCCGACGCCGGGGAAGACGGGGTACTCGAGCAGGACAAGGGCATCCAGAGGGTCGCCGTCGTCGGCGAGGGTGTTCTCGAAGAAGCCGTAGTCGACGGGGTAGACGAAGTTGGTGAACAGCACGCGGTCGAGGTACACCCGGCCGGTCTCGTGGTCGACCTCGTACTTGTTGCGGCTCCCCTTGGGGATCTCGATGACGACGTCGTAAGCGCCCATGGGTGTGCTCCTCATGATGAAGGGTTCGGGGTCGGAAAGTCCGGAATAAGGTTACTGGATGCCCGATGCGCGCAGACCCCGCCTGACTCCGCCGATCGCCGATGTACGGCGAGCAATCCGGGAGACACTCGCTTCGCTGGCCGCAGAGGATGCCGGTTCGCTCGTGCTCGTCGCGCTCAGCGGAGGCGCCGATTCGCTCGCGCTCGCGGCCGCGGCCGGGTTCGAAGCGCCGCGGGTCGGGCTGCGAGCCGGAGCCCTCATCGTCGACCACGGATTGCAACCCGGGTCGGATGCGATTGCCGAGCGCGCGGCCGAGCAGGCGCGATCGCTCGGCCTCGATCCGGTGGTCGTCACGCGCGTGTCCGTGGTGACGGATGGCGAGGGGCCGGAGGCGGCGGCCCGCTCGGCGCGCTACGGCGCCCTGGATGAGGCAGCCACCGAGCTCGGCGCAACCGCGGTGCTGCTCGGTCACACCTTGGACGATCAGGCCGAGACGGTGCTGCTCGGCCTGGCGCGCGGTTCGGGATCCGGGAGCCTGCACGGCATGGCTGCGGTGAGTGGGCGATACCGTCGGCCGCTGCTGCAGATCCGTCGGGCGCAGACGAGGGCGTTCTGCGTCGACTCGGGACTCGAGGCGTGGGCCGACCCCCAGAATTCCGACCCCTCTTATGCGCGGGTGCGGGTGCGGGAGCGCGTGCTCCCCGTTCTCGAGCAGGAGCTCGGGCCGGGCATCGCGGAAGCGCTCGCGCGGACCGCCGCGCAGCTGCGCGAAGACGACGACGCGCTCGACCGGATGGTAGACGAGTTCATCGAGGAGATCTGCGAGCCGGCGGAGGCGGGGATCGCCGTCTCGGTGGCGGCGCTCGGGGCGAATCCGCCGGCGCTGCGTCAGCGGGCGATCCGTCATGTGGTCTCGAGCGAATTCGGCGTGACTCTCACACGCGCTCAGACCATCGCCGTCGCACGGCTGGTGACCGAGTGGCACGGGCAGGGACCCCTCGATCTGCCAGGCGTTAGAGTGAGCAGAGCGCACGGGACCATCGTGTTCACCGCCGTCTGACCGCACCCCCGAACGAGGAACGGACACCGCCATGGACAACCACGACATCGACGGCGACCTCACCGAGATGCTGCTCACCGAAGACGAGATCCACGCGAAACTGGCCGAGCTGGCTCGGCGCATCGAGGTCGACTACGACGGCCGTAAGCCGCTGCTGGTCGGCGTGCTCAAGGGCGCCGTTATGGTCATGGCGGATCTCGCCCGCGAGTTGAAGATCCACGCCGACATGGACTGGATGGCCGTCTCCTCCTACGGGGCCGGTACGAAATCGAGCGGCGTCGTGCGGATCCTCAAAGACCTCGACAGCGACCTGACGGGTCGCGACGTGCTCATCGTCGAGGACATCATCGACTCGGGTCTGACCCTCAGCTGGCTGCGCGAGAACCTCGAGTCGCGGGGGGCGGCATCCGTCGAGATCTGCGCGCTGCTGCGCAAGCCGGAAGCAGCCAAGGTGGACGTCGACGTGAAGTACGTGGGGTTCGAGATCCCGAACCAGTTCGTCGTGGGCTACGGGCTCGACTTCTCGGAGAAGTACCGCAACCTGCGCGGCGTGGGCATCCTCGCACCGCACGTGTACAGCTGACGCTTACCGCCGCCCGCGGGCTGCTCGAGCAGCGCGACGCGGCGTGACGCTCATGCCGCCGTCAGCGAACACGCAGCACGCACGCAGTTGACGGGCGATACCCTCATAGCACCATGAACGTGAAGAAGCTCCTGCGCGGCCCTTTCATCTACATCCTGCTTGCCATCGTTGCCGTGTGGATCGGGTCGAGCCTGATCACCATGTCCGGCTTCAAGGAGGTCTCGACCCAGCAGGGACTCGCGTTCCTCAAGGACGGCAAGGTCTCGTCGGCGAAGATCGTCGATGTCGAGCAGCGTGTGGACCTCACGCTCTCCAGCGCGGACCCGAAGTACGGCGAGCAGGTGCAGTTCTACTACGTCGCTCCTCGGGGCACCGAGGTCGTCACGGCGGTCACGGATGCCGCTCCGAAGGACGGCTACACCGATGAGGTGCCCCAGCCCAACTGGTTCCTCTCGGCGTTGAGCTTCCTGCTGCCGATCATCCTCATCGGACTGTTCTTCTGGCTGATGCTCTCGGGCATGCAGGGCGGGGGCAACAAGGTGATGCAGTTCGGCAAGTCGCGCGCCAAGCTCGTCACCAAGGAGAGTCCCAAGGTCACCTTCGACGACGTCGCCGGAGCGGACGAGGCGATCGAGGAACTGCAGGAGATCAAGGACTTCCTCAAGGAGCCCGCGAAGTTCCAGGCCGTCGGCGCCCGCATCCCCAAGGGCGTCCTGCTGTACGGCCCTCCCGGAACCGGTAAGACCCTGCTTGCCCGCGCCGTCGCGGGAGAGGCGGGCGTGCCGTTCTACTCGATCTCGGGATCGGACTTCGTCGAGATGTTCGTCGGCGTCGGCGCCAGCCGCGTCCGCGACCTGTTCGAGCAGGCCAAGCAGAACGCGCCCGCCATCATCTTCGTCGATGAGATCGACGCGGTCGGTCGTCACCGCGGAGCCGGACTAGGCGGCGGACACGACGAGCGCGAGCAGACGCTCAACCAGTTGCTCGTCGAGATGGACGGCTTCGACCCCAAGACCAACGTGATCCTGATCGCGGCGACCAACCGTCCCGACATCCTCGACCCTGCCCTGCTGCGTCCCGGCCGCTTCGACCGCCAGATCGGCGTCGACGCTCCCGACCTGCTCGGCCGAAAGAAGATCCTCGAGGTGCACGGACGCGGCAAGCCGCTCGCGAAGGGTGTCGACCTCGAGGTCGTCGCCCGCAAGACGCCGGGCTTCACCGGTGCCGACCTGGCCAACGTGCTCAACGAGGCCGCCCTTCTGACGGCTCGCTCGAACGCCCAGCTCATCGACAACCGTGCCCTGGACGAGGCGATCGACCGCGTCATCGCCGGCCCGCAGCGTCGCACCCGTGTGATGAAGGACAAGGAGAAGCTCATCACCGCGTACCACGAGGGTGGACACGCGCTAGCCGCCGCGGCGATGAACTACACCGACCCGGTGACGAAGATCACTATCCTTCCGCGTGGTCGCGCCCTCGGCTACACGATGGTGCTGCCGCTCGAGGACAAGTACTCGATCACCCGCAACGAGCTGCTCGACCAGTTGACGTATGCCATGGGCGGTCGCGTCGCGGAGGAGCTCATCTTCCACGACCCCACCACCGGCGCGTCCAACGACATCGAGAAGGCCACGGCGACCGCTCGCAAGATGGTGACCGAGTTCGGCATGAGTGCCACCGTAGGCTCCGTGAAGCTGGGCCAGTCGCAGGGCGAGGTCTTCCTCGGCCGCGACATGGGACACCAGCGCGACTACTCCGAGCGGCTCGCCGAGCGGGTCGACGCCGAGGTCCGCGCCCTCCTCGAGCAGGCGCACGATGAGGCCTGGCAGGTCATCAGCGACAACCGCGACATCCTCGACCGCCTCGCGGCCGAGCTGCTGGAGCACGAGACGCTGGACCACAACCAGATCGCGGAGATCTTCACGGACATCAACAAGCTCCCCGAGCGCCCGCAGTGGGTCTCGAGCGAGAAGCGTCCGCTGTCGGACCGCCCGCCCATCGCCTTCCCCAAGGCGAAGGCTCCGATCGACGAGGGAGCCGTCGACGGTGGCGTCGACTCGGGCGCAGCCGCCTCCGAGGAGGCCACCAAGCCCAGTCGAAAGCGCGCATCCAACCCCCGCCCGGCGACCGCCTAGCCCGGAGGCACCCATGACCGGTGTCGACCGGGCACGAATCGAAGCGGCCGTCACGGAGCTCCTCCTCGCCATCGGCGAGGATCCGGGTCGTCCCGGGCTCGTCAAGACCCCGCGACGCGTGGCCGAGTCGTACGACGAGTTCTTCGGCGGGCTCCACCGTGACCCGGTTGAGCACCTGAAGGATGCCGTTCCGCTGGGTTCCAGCGACGACGGCCTCCCGCAGACCGGCGACGCCGTGATGGTGCGCGGCATCGAGTTCCGCTCGATCTGCGAGCACCACCTGCTGCCCTTCGTCGGTGTCGTCCACGTCGCATACCAACCCGGAGAGCGAGTGGTCGGCCTCGGCAAGCTGTCGGACGTCGTGGAGACCCTGTCTGCCCGACCTCAGCTGCAGGAGCGGCTGACCGAGGAGATCGCCGACGCGCTGCAGGAGGGGCTGGAGGCGCGAGGGGTGCTCGTGGTGATGGATGCCGTCCACCGGTGCGTCGTGGCTCGTGGCTCGCGTCAGACCGGCAGCTCGACGGTCACCGTGGCGAGCCGAGGGCGCCTGACCGACCCGGTGCAACGCGCGGAGCTCATGACCCTGATCGGGTCCTCGACTCGTGGCTGAATCGGTCGCACTGGACCGCACCCTGGTCATGGGGGTGGTCAACGTGACTCCCGACTCGTTCAGTGATGGCGGACGGTGGCTCAACGCCGATGCGGCGATCGCTCATGGCCTCGAGCTCGCGGGGCAGGGTGCCGACCTCATCGATGTCGGCGGCGAGTCGACCAGGCCCGGGGCCGCGCGCGTCGATCCCGCAGCCGAGCAGCGCCGCGTCCTGCCCGTCATCGCGGCTCTTGCCGAGACGGGCGTGACGGTGAGCGTCGACACGATGAACGCGACGACGGCGGAGGCGGCCGTCGCCTCCGGCGCCCGCATCGTCAATGACGTCTCGGGCGGTCTCGCCGATCCCGAGATGGCCGCAGCGGTGGCCGACCTCGACATCGACTTCGTGGCCATGCACTGGCGGGGCCATTCGGAGCGCATGAACTCCCTCGCCGTCTACGCCGACGTGGTCGCCGAGGTCCGTGCCGAGCTGTCGGATCGGCTGAACGCGCTGACCGGCGCTGGCATCTCTGAGTCGCGCATCGTCCTCGATCCCGGGCTCGGCTTCGCGAAGGAGGCGCAGCACAACTGGGCGCTGCTCGCCGGGCTCGACGAGCTCGCGTCGCTCGGTCGCCCGCTGCTCGTCGGCGCATCCCGCAAGCGATTTCTCGGTGAGCTCCTGCCATCCGGTGCGCCTGTCGTCGAACGCGACCTGCCCACCGCGGTGATCAGCGCATTGGCTGCGCGTGCCGGCGTCTGGGCCGTGCGCGTGCACGACGTCATCGGTACGCGCCTCGCCCTGGATGTCGTGCAGGCATGGCAAGGTGGAGAGCGTGCATAGCGACGCCGACAGCATCAGCATCACGGGGCTGCGGGTGCAGGCGAACCACGGGGTGTTCGAGCACGAGCGCCGCGATGGCCAGGAGTTCGTCATCGACGTGACCGTCTGGCTCGACAGTGCGCGCGCGGCGAGGGCCGACGACCTGAACAGCACGGTCCACTACGGCGAGCTCGCGGTCGCGGTGGCCGATGCCGTGCGGCGCGACCCGGTCGACCTGATCGAGACCGTCGCCGATCGTATCGCCGGTGTCGCGCTCGGGTTCTCGGCGGTCCTGAGCACCCGCGTGACTGTCCACAAGCCGAACGCCCCCATTCCCGAGCGCTTCGACGACGTGAGCGTGACCATCACGAGGAGCCGCGCATGAGCGCTCTGCGCGCGGGCGAGAGGAAGGCGGTGCTTGCGTTGGGCAGCAACCTCGGCGACCGCGCCCGCGAGATCGACACGGCGGTCTCGGAGCTCTCGGGAACGGATGGCATCCGTCTGCTCGCCTTTTCGCCCATCGTCGAGACCCGGGCCGTGAAGGTGCACGGTGTCGACGAGTTCGCCCCCCGCTACCTCAACGCCGTGGCCGTCGTGGCGACCACATTGGCGCCCGAGCAGCTGCTGCACCAGGTCAACCGCATCGAGGCCGACCACGGACGCGTGCGCGACGAGCGCTGGGGTGATCGAACGCTCGACATCGACATCGTCTGTCACGGCGACATCGTCTCCGACGCACCGCAGCTGACGCTTCCCCACCCCCGCGCCGCCGGGCGCGACTTCGTGCTCGCCCCCTGGCTCGCGGCCGACCCCGACGCCGAGCTGCCCGGAATCGGGCGCGTTGACGAACTGCTCGCGGGCATCGAGGACACCACTCGGCCATGGACTCCCGGAGGGGCCCGATGAATCGAACGCACGCGTCCACTCTCATCGCACTCGGCCTGGTGGGAGCCGTCGCGACGTTCCTGCTCGAGCTGGCGACGGCGGCGTCGGGGCACGCGGTGTTCATCCCGCCACTCACCCTCGCGCTGACACTGGTGATCATCGCGGTCGCGGTCGTCGCGCTGGCGATCCCCATCCGGCGTGCGGTGCGCGGCAAGGCAACCGGACGCATCGACCCCTTCCGCGCGATGCGGACCGCGGCGCTCGCCAAGGCCTGTGCATTGGCGGCCGCGCTGCTGCTCGGCGGCGGAGTCGGCGTGCTGGTCTACCTGCTCAGCAGGACGGCGATCGCCTCGACCGGCCCCATCCTGTTGACCGTCGTGTCGAGCCTGGCGGCACTCGTGCTGCTGGTCGCCGGCCTGGTCGCCGAGTCCTTCTGCATCCTCCCTCCCGACGACGATGACGAGGGGCACGCGCATGCCTGATGACGAGACGATCCCCACCGTTGGGCCGGAGAGACGCCTGCAACTCGACGACGTCGAGTGGAGACGGGTGTCGCCGAAGTATCTCGTCGTGGCGATCGTCGGACGCATCGTCTCGGCGGTCGTGATCGGCGCCGCAGCCGTCTTCCTCTGGCTCGTGGCCGGATGGGGCTGGATCCCGTGGGTGCTGCCCGTCATCGGCGTCGGCTTCCTCATCGCGATCATCATCGAACCGCGGCGGGTGCGCTCGATCGGCTACGCCCTGCGAGCGGACGACCTGGTGTTCCGTCGCGGAATCATGTTCCAGCGGTTCGTCGCCGTCCCGTACGGGCGCATGCAGCTCGTCGACATCACACGCGGTCCGGTGTCGCGGGTGCTCGGGCTTGCCGACCTGCGACTCGTGACCGCCGCCGCGGCGTCGGGAGTCGCCATCCCCGGCCTGCCCGAAGCGGATGCCGAGGATCTGCGCGACCGACTGGTGTCGCTCGCGGAAACGCGACGGGCCGGGCTGTGAGGTTCGCGGACGGCGCCTGGCACCGGCTGCATCCGGCGACGCCTCTCCTGCGCGGCGGCCTCGCCTTCGTGGCGATAGCCGGATTCGTCATCGCGAACCTGCGCGAACGTCTGGTCGACTTCTTCTTCCGCGTTCCCCAGTTCGGCGACGACCCGATCGACGAGATCGTCAACCACGGCTTCGTCGGCTGGGCGCTGCTGGGCGTCCTCGGCGTGCTCCTGGCGATCATCGCCGTGTTCACCGTGTCGTGGCGGATGCACACCTTCCGCATCACGGACGACCTCGTCGAGGTGCGCTCCGGCATCCTGCTGCGAACCCACCGTCGTGCGCGGCTCGACCGCATCCAGGGCGTGAGCATCTCCCGCAACCTGCTCGCCCGCATCTTCGGTGCGGCCAAGCTGGACATCACCGTGGCGGGAAACGACGCCAACGTTCAGCTCGCCTACCTGGGTTCGGCCGCGACGGATGAGCTGCGCCGCGAGATCCTCACACTCGCCAGCGGGGCGCGCCGTGAGGCGACCGAGCCGGTCGCCCTCGATCAGGACGGCGCAGAGCATCCGGACGCATCGGCGTCGACAGGCGCGCGCCTCGGCGGCCTGGTGAACCGGCGGGTGGGGGAATTCCTGGCGCCGGAGCTGGATCCGGATGCGGCGCCGCCGGAGTCCGTCGTGCGCATCCCCCTCCTCCGCCTGATCGGCTCGGTCGTGCTGACCGGCTTCACCGTCGTGCTCGTCATGTTCATCATCGCGATCGCCATCGGACTCTCGCAGGGCGAGTTCTGGCCGGTCCTCGTCGTGCTGCCGGTCATCCTCGGTGGTGGCAGCTTCTACATCCGGCGGGTCAGCCGTCAGCTGCGCTACACGATCGCCGGCACACCGGACGGCGTGCGGGTCGGATACGGCCTCCTCTCCACCAACAACGACACCCTTCCGCCCGGTCGGATCCACGCGATCGGAGTCGACCAGCCGCTGCTGTGGCGTCCGTTCGGGTGGTGGCGGGTGCGTGTCAACACCGCCGGTCACGCGAGCCGTGACCGCCAGAACCGGGAGAACACGACCGTGCTGCCCGTCGGCAACGGCGCGGACGTGCGGGCCGTGCTCGGCCTCATCCTGCCCTCCTTCACCGATGCCGAGGCGCAGGGCATCATCGAGAGCGGAATGGTCTCGCGCGGAGGAGACGACGGGTTCACCAACGCTCCGCGGCGGGCGGCCTGGCTGCGTCCGTTCTCCTGGCGTCGCACGGGGTTCCGGGAGCACGGCAGCATCGTGCTGCTTCGCCGCGGCGTGCTCTCGCGCGACCTCGTCGTCGTGCCCCTCGCGCGCCTGCAGAGCGTGGCGCTCGAGCAGGGGCCGGTGCATCGGATGCTGCGGCTGGCGTCCGTGCGGATGCAGACGGTCTCCGGTCCCGTCGCCGCGGCACTCGAGGTCGTCCCCGCTGACACGGCGCTGGCGCTGTACCGGCGCACGGCGGCCGACGCCGTCGAGTGGGCGAGCGTGGACACCAGTCATCACTGGGGGGCCTCGTGAGTGATCCGGCGCAGCGCGCCGGACGGCTCGGGGTCGGCATCATCGGAGCGGGTCGGGTCGGCCCGGTCATCGGCGCCTCCCTCGGGGCAGCCGGACACGCCGTGGTGGGCATCGCCGCCGTGTCGGCGCCCAGCCGAGAGCGTGCGGAAGCGCTGCTGCCCGGTGTGCCGATCCTCACGGTTCCGGAGGTGGTCGAGCGCAGTGAACTCGTGGTGCTCGCCGTTCCGGATGCCGAACTGGAGCCGCTGATCGCCGGGCTCGCGGCCACCGGCACCTGGCAGGCGGGCCAACTCGTGCTGCACACCTCGGCGCGGTACGGCTGGTCGGTGCTGCAGCCCGCCCTCGGCGCAGGCGCCATCCCGCTCGCCGCGCATCCGGCCATGACGTTCACCGGGACGAGCATCGACATCGCCCGGCTCACGGGCACCTGGTTCGCGGTCTCGGCTCCGTCCCCCGTGCTGCCGATCGCCCAGGCGCTGGTGGTGGAGATGGGCGGTGAGCCACTCGTCGTCGCCGACGCCGACCGCCCGGCGTACGCCGAGGCGATCGAGACGGCGGTGTCGTTCTCGAGCGCCATCGTCGATCAGGCGACCGGGATCCTTCGCAGCATCGGCGTCGATGATGCGGGAGCCGTGCTCGCGCCACTCGTTCGCTCGTCGGTCGAGACAGCGCTGGCCCGCACCGGCTCGGCTAGCATCGACGTGGCCGACCTTCACACCGGCGACGACTTCGGCGCCCCTCCACCGGAAAGCCCATGACCCCCCAGATCATCTCCGATATCGCCACCCTGCGCGCCCTCGTCGGCTCCGCTCGATCGGCGGGAGAGCGGATCGCCCTCGTGCCGACCATGGGAGCGCTGCACGAGGGGCACCGGGCGCTCGTGGCCCACGCCGCGAGCGTGGCCGACGCCGTCATCGTGTCGATCTTCGTCAACCCGCTGCAGTTCTCCGAACAGGCCGACCTGACCCGCTACCCGCGCACCCTCGAGGCCGACGCCGTCTCGCTCGCCGACAGTGGTGTCCTGGCGATCTGGGCTCCGAGCGTCGAGACGATGTACCCCGACGGTGCCACCGAGACGCGGGTGAGTGCGGGACATGTCGGGACCCTGTACGAGGGCGCATCCCGACCCGGTCACTTCGACGGCATGCTCACCGTGGTCGCGAAGCTGTTCAATCTGGTGCAGCCCGATGTCGCCGTGTTCGGCCAGAAGGACGCTCAGCAAGCGCACATCGTGCGGCGCATGGTGGCCGACCTCAACCTGCCGATCGAGATCGACGTCGTGCCGACCGTGCGCGA
Organism: Orlajensenia flava; assembly: GCF_004801905.1. Lineage (GTDB taxonomy): Bacteria > Actinomycetota > Actinomycetes > Actinomycetales > Microbacteriaceae > Orlajensenia > Orlajensenia flava. The sequence continues at coordinate 47,213 of NZ_SSSN01000013.1, forward strand.
GGCGGACGGACTGGCGCTCTCGAGCCGCAACCGGTTCCTCTCAGCCGACGAGCGTCGCGGAGCGTTGGCGCTGTCGGAGGCCCTCGGCGCGGTCGAGGCGTCCGCTGCGTCCGGGCTCGGCGAGGCGCTCGCGGAGGGTGCCGCCGCTTTCGGTGACCACGACGCCGTTAAGCTGGACTACCTCGTCGTGGTCGAACCGAAGACCTTCCTGCCCGTCTCCGACGGCTACCGCGGCGAGGCAGCCGTGCTCGTCGCCGCGCAAGTCGGCAGCACACGTCTCATCGACAACACCACCATCACGCTGTAGCAGCCCCGACCGGAAGACACCATGGCCGACGACCAGACGACGCCCGAGCCCACTGCCGAGGAGATCGCCGCGGATGTCTCCGAGCAGAAGGCCGTTCGACTGGCCAAGCGCGAGCGGCTGATAGCCACAGCCACGGATGCCGCCGGCGGCGCCTACCCCGTCTCCGTCCCCGTGACCGACACCATCCCCGGCGTGCGAGCGCGCTTCGGCGCGCTCGAGACGGATGTCGCGACCGGCGAGACCGTCGGCATCGCCGGCCGCGTCGTGCACCTGCGCAACACGGGCAAGCTGTGCTTCGCCGCCCTGCAGTCCGGAGACGGGTCGCGCATCCAGGCGATGGTCTCCCTCGGCGAGGTGGGGGAGGAGAGCCTCCTGCGGTGGAAGGAGCTCGTCGACCTCGGCGACCACGTGTTCGTAACGGGAGAGGTCATCACCAGTCGGCGCGGAGAGCTGTCGATTCTCGTGAATGACTGGACGATCGCGTCCAAGGCGATCCTGCCGCTGCCGAACCTGCACACCGAACTCTCCGAGGAGAACCGGGTCCGCAGCCGCTACCTCGACCTCATCGCCCGCGAGCAGGCCCGCACCAACGTGCGCGACCGGGCGAAGGCCGTGGCGAGCCTGCGCCGCACGTTCGACGACCTCGACTTCATCGAGGTGGAGACCCCGATGCTGCAGGTGATGCACGGCGGGGCATCCGCCCGTCCGTTCGTGACGCACTCCAACGCCTTCGATGCCGAGCTGTTCCTCCGCATAGCGCCGGAGCTCTACCTCAAGCGCGCCGTCGTCGGCGGGATGGAGCGCGTCTTCGAGATCAACCGGAACTTCCGCAACGAGGGCGCCGACTCGACGCATTCGCCCGAATTCGCCATGCTCGAGGCCTATCAGGCCTACGGCGACTACAGCACCATCGCCGACCTCACGCAGACCCTCATCCAGGACGCGGCGCAGGCCGTTTCAGGCAGTCACACCGTGACGTGGGCGGACGGCACCGAGTACGACCTCGGCGGCGACTGGAGCCGCATCTCCATGTTCGGCTCGCTCTCGGAGGCGCTGGGGCGCGAGATCACGCCCGAGACGCCGATCGCCGAGCTTCGGGCGATCGCGGACGGGGAGGGAATCGAGATCGACCACCCCCTGCATGGCAAGTACGTCGAGGAGCTCTGGGAGCACTTCGTCAAGAGCGGCCTCGAGCGTCCCACCTTCGTGATGGACTTCCCCCTCGACACCTCGCCGCTCGTGCGCGCGCACCGGTCGCTGGCGGGGGTCGTGGAGAAATGGGACCTGTACATCCGCGGGTTCGAGCTCGCCACCGGATACTCCGAGCTGGTGGACCCTGTCGTCCAGCGGGATCGTTTCGTCGAACAGGCACGCCTGGCCGCCGGCGGCGACCCCGAGGCGATGCGCCTCGATGAGGAGTTCCTGCGCGCACTCGAGTTCGGGATGCCGCCGACCGGCGGCATGGGCATGGGCATCGACCGTCTGCTCATGGCGCTGACGGGCCTCGGCATCCGCGAGACGATCCTCTTCCCGCTCGTCAAGTAGCGAGACGCTACGCAGCCCGACCGACCAGGTCGGGTTGATTCGTCGCGCCTAGGCGTCCACGTCGACATGTGGCTAATTCTGTGAATGTATTGCTTTGTGTTGGAATGTGTGGGAATCTGTCTGAACGTTCGAAGGTGAATGATCCTCGAACGGAGAGGATCGAGCATGTACGCAACGGAACGCCAGGATCGGATCAGCACCGCGATCGCCCGCGTCGGACGCGTCTCGGTGATGGAGCTCTCCCGTGAATTCGGCGTGGCGTCCGAGACCATCCGCCGCGACCTCGACCTGCTCGAGGAGCAGGGTCGTCTGCGCCGCGTGCACGGAGGCGCCGTCTCAGCACAGAGCACGACGATCGCCGAGACCAGCCTCGCCGATCGCAGCGATCAAGCCCGGGAGCAGAAGAGCGCGATAGCCCGGGCCGCGCTGCGTCAGGTGCCCGACACCTTCCGCGGTTCGCTCCTCATCGACGCTGGCAGCACGACCGCCCAGTTCGCCGAACTGCTCGCAGCTCGTCAGCCTGCCGCGCCCGATGCCCGCATCGACGTGTCGACCAACTCTCTGGCCATCGCCGCCACCCTCAACGCGAGCGCACACCTCGCTCTGCGCATCCTGGGCGGAAAGATCCGCGGCATCACCGGAGCCGCGGTGGGTCCGTCCACCATTGCGCAACTGACCGACCTGCGCCCCGACATCGCCTTCATCGGGGCCAACGGCGTCAGCGACGGGTTCGGTCTCAGCACGCCCGACGAGGCGGAGGCCGCGGTGAAGGCGGCTATGGTCCACGCCGCCCGCCGGGTGGTCGTCCTCGCTGACTCGTCCAAGCTCGAGGTCGAGACGCTCGTGCGGTTCGCGCGGCTCGATGAAGTCGACACCCTCATCACGGATGCGCCCCCGCCGGCGCTGCTCGCCTCGGCCCTGGCGGCCCACGGCGTCGAGGTGGTGCTCGCATGATCGTCACGCTCACCGTCAATCCGTCGCTCGACCGCACCGTACAACTCGACGGCGAACTCGCGCGCGGCGCGGTGCAACGCGCCCTCGAGACCCGCGAGGATCCGGGCGGCAAGGGCGTCAACGTTACCCGGGCGCTGCGTGCGTCAGGCGTCGACTCCCTCGCCGTACTGCCCGGCGCCACCTCGGATCCGTTCTTCTCCGCGCTCCGCGCCGAGGACGTTCCGTTCGGCGCTGTGCCGATCGAGGGTCGCATCCGGGCCAACCTGACCCTGACCGAACTGGACGGCACGACGACCAAGATCAACGAGCCCGGTCCGACTCTCGCCGAGAACGACCAGGATGCCCTCATCGCCCTCGTGGCCGAGGTGTCGGAGGGCGCCGACTGGCTGGTCCTCGCGGGGTCCCTTCCTCCCGGTGTGCCCGACGACTTCTACGCACGTGTCGTACGCGCCGTCCGGGAGGCGAACGCCCGCCCGCCTCGCATCGCGGTCGACAGCTCAGGCGCGCCGCTGCGCGCACTCGTCGCTGCGCGTGTGGCCGTCGACCTGATCAAGCCGAACGCCGAGGAGCTCGCTGAACTCGTGGGCGTGGAGGCGGGGGACGACCTCGAGGACGACCCGGAGGCAGCCCTCGCCCTCGCCCGATCGCTCGATCGCGATGGCGTGGTGGCGGCTCTCGTAACCCTCGGCGCCACGGGAGCGGTCCTCTCCACCGATGACGGCGCCTGGTTCGCCCCGGCTCCCCGCATCCTGCCCCGGAGCACGGTCGGCGCGGGTGACTGCTCGCTGGCCGGCTACCTCGTCGCCGCCGTCGAGGGTGAGCGCCCCGACCGGTGCCTCGCGCGAGCCGTCGCATCCGGTGCGGCAGCGGCATCCCTCCCCGGCAGCATCGTTCCCACCCGCGACCAGGTCGATGCGGCCGCCATCGAGCCGGTGGCGCTCGACCCGAACCCTCTCGAAGACCCCGAATCCATCCACCTCCGCGACGGCGCAGACGCCGCGCAGCACTGAAGGAGCAACCCCATGAGTGAACTCATCCAATCGAACCTCGTCGTGCTCGACGAGGACCTCGGTCCCGAACGATCGGACGTCATCCGCGCGCTCGCGCAGCGCATCGCGGATGCCGGACGCGCCGACGCGGCCGGCCTCGCCGCCGACGCCTGGGCGCGCGAGGAGAAGTCGGCTACCGGAATCCCCGGCGGCATCGCGATCCCGCACTGCCGGTCCACCTCCGTCTCCGTCGCGAGCCTGGCGATGGCTCGCCTCAAGCCGCCGGTCGACTTCGACGCCGGCGACGGCCCGGCCGACATCGTCTTCATGATCGCCGCGCCCGACGGCGCCGACCAGGCCCACCTCGTACTGCTCGCCCAACTGGCCCGCTCACTCATGAAGCCCGACTTCAACGACTCCCTCCGCAGCGCGGCCAGCGCCGACGAGGTCGTCGCGATAGTGCGGGGCGCGCTGGACGCTCCCGCCGAGGGCGCCCCGCAGAGCGCTGCTGCGGCAGCGACGGCGACGGCCGCGACGGATGGCGAATCCGCCGCACGCCCATCGCTCATCGCGATCACCGCGTGCCCCACGGGCATCGCACACACCTACATGGCGGCCGACGCCCTCGTGGCCGCCGCTGATCGTGCCGGTGTCGAGCTGCACGTCGAGACGCAGGGCTCCGCCGGCGCCACCCCCGTCGCTCCGGACGTGATCGCGCGCGCCGGCGCCGTCATCTTCGCGGTCGACGTCGACGTGCGCGACAAGGCGCGGTTCGCCGGGAAGCCCGTCATCCAGGCTCCCGTCAAGCGCGGCATCGACGAGCCGGACGAGATGATCGCCGAGGCCGTCGCCGCGGCGAACAACCCGTCCGCGCCTCGCGTCGCAGCCGGCGCCGGAGGTGCGGCCACCGCGGGAGCGACCACGGCGGCGAACGAATCCGTCGGTGCCCGCGTGAAGCGCTGGCTGCTCACCGGTGTCAGCTACATGATCCCGTTCGTCGCCGGTGGTGGTCTGCTGATCGCCCTCGGCTTCCTGCTCGGCGGTTACGACATCACCGACAACGCCAGCAAGATCGTGCTCAGCAACGCGCTGTGGAACCTGCCGTCCGGCGGCCTCGGCGAGTACCTCGGGGCGGTCGCCTTCGTCATCGGCGCGGCATCCATCGGGTTCCTCGTGCCGGCGCTCGCCGGTTACATCGCCTACGCGATCGCCGATCGTCCGGGCATCGCGCCCGGATTCACGGTCGGTGCCGTCGCGCTGATCATGAACGCCGGCTTCCTCGGCGGTCTCGTCGGAGGCCTCCTCGCCGGTGCGGCTGCGTACTGGATCGGACGCATCCCCGCCCCGCGCTGGCTGCGCGGCCTCATGCCCGTGGTCATCATCCCCCTGCTCGCGTCGATCTTCGCGTCGGGTCTCATGCTGGTGATCCTCGGCGGCCCGATCGCCGTGCTCATGACCGGCCTGACCGACTGGCTGAACTCCCTGTCGGGCGTCGGCATCGTACTGCTCGGACTCATCCTCGGGTTCATGATGGCCTTCGACCTCGGCGGCCCGGTCAACAAGGTGGCGTACTCGTTCGCTGTGGCGGGACTCGGAGCCGGCTCGATCAACGACCAGACTCCATGGATGATCATGGCCGCGGTCATGGGTGCCGGCATGGTGCCGCCCCTCGCTATGGCCCTGGCGTCGACCGTGCTCGGTCGCGGACTCTTCACCCAGGTGGAGCGCGAGAACGGCAACGCGGCCTGGCTGCTGGGCGCGTCCTTCATCAGCGAGGGAGCGATCCCGTTCGCGGCGGCCGACCCGCTGCGCGTGATCCCCGCGTCGATCCTCGGCGGAATGACGACGGGCGCGCTCTCGATGGCGACGGGCGCCACCTCGCAGGCGCCGCACGGTGGCATCTTCGTGTTCTTCGCGATCGGCAACCTCGGCATGTGGGTGCTCTCCATCCTCGCCGGAACCGTCGTGTCGGCACTCGCCGTGGTCGCGCTCAAGAAGTGGGCACGACGCCGACCGGTCGAGACGGTGTCGACGACGGATGCCGGAGCCGTCGCGCCGGCTGCCATGCCCGTGCCGGCCTGACCGTCTCACGCCGAGGGGGGTCGACCGAGCGATCGGTCGGCCCCTCGCTCGCTCCGTCCGGGCGGCTCCGCATCCGTCCCGTCCCCGTGGCAGCGGTTTCCAGCGCGATGGGTTAGCCTGATGCGGCCATGAACGACTATCTGCCCAAGAAAGAGCTCGAGCCGGAACCCGACAAGAGGCGCGTGTCGAACGGCCGACTCGCCATCTGGCTCATCGTCGGCGGCGTGGCGGTCTACATGATCGTCTCGGGCATCATCGGCATCGTGTCCAAGTAAGCTGATCCCACGATGGACGACTTCTGGCTCAACGCGCTCTGGTCGATCACCCCGACCGTGCTGGTCGGGCTGCTCTTCTGGTACATCATGCGCGCCCTCATCCGCTCCGATCGCACGGAGCGCAAGGTGTACAGCGAGATCGAAGCGGAGGAGCGAGCCAAGCTCGGCCACGAGCAGCCTGCCCGCGACAAGCCGGCGACCTAGGCAGCGGCCGTGGATCCGTCCGACGTCTCCCTCATCATCGTCGTCACGCTCTTCCTGATCGATCTCGGCGTGCGCATAGCGGCCATCATCATCATTCCGCGCAACCGTCGGCCCACCGCGGCGACGGCGTGGCTCCTGGCGATCTTCTTCCTGCCGTACGTCGGCGTGTTGCTGTTCCTCCTCATCGGCAACCCGAAACTGCCGCGCAAGCGCCGGCAGAAGCAGCTCGAGATGAACCAGTTCATCCGAGACAACTCCGACGTGCCGGAGGGGCGGCAGAGCAACGCGCAGTGGCCGCCGTGGTTCGCATCCGTCGTGGAGCTGACGACCAATCTGTCGGCGATGCCGATCATCGACGGCAACACCGCCAGTCTCATCCCGCACTACCAGGACTCGCTGGAAGCGATGGCCGCCGAGATCGGCAAGGCGACCAAGTACGTCCACGTCGAGTTCTACATCCTCAGTTGCGACCAGACCACGTACCCCTTCTTCGACGCACTCGAGGCCGCGGTCCGTCGCGGGGTGAAGGTGCGGGTGCTCCTCGACCACTGGGCGTCCTCGCGCACCCGCGAATACAAGGCCACGCTCAAGAGGCTCACGGCGATGGGAGCCGAGTGGCACCTCATGCTCCCGGTGCAGCCGCTGAAGGGAAACAACCAGCGCATCGACCTGCGCAACCACCGCAAGATCCTGGTGGTCGACGGACGTAGCGCCTTCATCGGATCGCAGAACGTCATCGACCGCAGCTACAACAAGCGCGTCAACATCAAGCGCGGCCTCAAGTGGCAGGAGCTCGTCACCCGCATCGAGGGCCCGGTGGTCGACGCCCTCAACCTCATCTTCATCACCGACTGGTTCATCGAGTCGGACGAGCTCCTCGAGAAGGAGGTGGAGACACTCGAGTCGGTGGAGGATCCGCGCCGGCTGGAATGCCAGGTGGTGCCGAGCGGGCCGGGCTACGTCAACGAGAACAACCTCAGGCTGTTCCTGGCGCTGCTCTACAACGCCCAGAAACGGGTCGTCATCACGAGCCCGTACTTCGTGCCGGACGAGGCGATGCTCTACGCCATCACCTCGACGGTGCAGCGCGGTGTGCCCGTCGACCTGTTCGTGTCGGAGATCGGCGACCAGGCGCTCGTCTGGCACGCCCAGCGCTCGTACTACGAGGCGTTGCTGCGTGCGGGCGTCCGCATCTGGATGTACAAGTCGCCGTACATCCTGCACGCAAAGCACTTCACCATCGACGACGACGTCGCGGTGATCGGGTCGAGCAACATGGACATGCGCTCGTTCGGCCTCAACATGGAGGTCTCCCTCCTGGTGCGCGGCAAGTCGTTCGTGCACGACATGCGACAGGTGGAGGACGGATACCGGGCCGTGAGCAAGGAGCTCACGCTCGATGCGTGGAAGAAGCAGCCGCTGCGGTCGACCGTTCTCGACAACCTCGCCCGGCTCACCAGCGCCCTGCAGTAGCCCTCGGAGGTTACCGACACTCGAATCGAGCCAGGCGGAGGAGCCCGAACTGGACATCGTCCCCGGTGACGGAGCATGTGTGCCCGTCGTCCGCGAGACGCGACTTCGCGATGTCACGGTCGCCGCGGGTGAAGACCATCCACATCGTCCCGTCTGCCGTTCTGCTGGCCCGCGTCGTCACGAAAGGGCGAACTGAGACGACCTCGCGGAGGTCAACCAGCGGCTGATTGCCCGTGAGCAATCGCTGTCGCGTCGTCCGCTGGAGGTCTCCATCTCCCGATTGGTTCGCGAAGCCCGCAGCCACCCCCGTTTCGCTCGGCGTCTGGACGATCGCAAGCAGATCTCCGGGCTCCACCCGCTCGGCCGCGAGGTGGGCGATTCCTGGAAAGTCATCTACCCACCAGTTGGCTCGAAGGAGATCGAACGTTGTCGCAGCGCCGATCGTGACGGGCACGATGAGCAGCAGCCATAGGGCGGCTCCAAATGCATATCTTATCCAGCTGTCGCGTCCGACCTTGAATCGACGGAAGGCATCGGCGCAGAAGCCGAATCCCAGGGCGAGACCTAAGACGGCCGGAAGAAGATAGGCCGTCCGCAAGTACGGTGTTGCGAGCAGCGAGTACACCAGCAGAAGTGCCCAAGGCACTACGAAAAGCCCGACCGCGAAACCATACCGAGCGATCGTGAGCGTTCGGGCCTGGCTCCGCGGCTGGCGCAAGAGCACGACGAGCCCGACGCCGAGTGCGACGACGCTTAGGCCCAGAGCGACAGCCTCTGGCAGCTTGAACAGCGAGTCTCCCCGGTTGACGATGGCACTGCCGAGAGCGCCGAGAGCACGACGGACGTCCGGGCGAGGAATCCACGACACCTGTCCTCGCTGGCCGTAGGCGACGACCGCTATCGGCGCGAGGGCAGCGACTGCGAGAACCGTTGACAGGAGCCAGGACAGGACTCTTCGACGCGACGCACCGAGCAGGAGGAACGCGAGGGGCACGATGCTCAGCAGAGAGAAGAGGTGCATGCCACCCGCCAGGCCGATCGAGACGGCATACGCGAGCCACCAGGCGAGCGACCGCTCGGCTCGGGTGGCGCGATCCATGGCGAATGCCGCGAGGGCGACGAAGAAGCATGCCAACGCATACGGTCGCGCGGTGGCTGCCATCTGCACCGCGAACGGATTCAGGGTGAGTACGAACCCCGTCACCAGTGACGCCAGCGTGCCCCACCACTTCCTCGCCAGGAGGCCTGCGATCACCACCGTCCCGACCGCTGCGATCACCGATGCCAAACGCAGGCCCAAGGGAGAGGGAATCCCGATGATGGCCAGATGTTCGAGCCAGTAATAGAGCCTGAACACAGCGTCGACGTGAGAGAGGGCTGCGGCTCGATCGCCGCCATCGAGTACCGCGAACGACTGAGTCGCAACCTCGTCGCGCCACAGTGGGATCCGGACAGCCGACCAGGTAGCCATGACCGCCATAACAGAGGCCGGAAGCGCGATGGCTGTGACCTCTGCCGCCCGCTGACGGGATCGCTCGTTGACAGCGGCCATGGCGCCCAACCTATCCCGCATGAGGCCGAACGCGGCGCCCGCGTTCGGGGGTCAGGAGCGCGGCTTGAGGCGCACCGTCGGCATCGGCGGGGCGGGCAGAGGGGAACCGTCGTAGTCGACCTCGCCGAAGGGGCCGTACGGGTCCGCGCCCGCGATAACGTCCCCCTGCCACTCGGATCGGAACGCCACGATCTCCTCGTGCGTGCGACCGATGAAGTTCCACCACATGATGAAGCGCTCCTCGAACGGCGCGCCCCCGAGCAGGAGTGCCCGCGCGCCCGACTCTCCGGCGGACAGGTGAACCGACACCCGACCGGGAGACAGGTAGGCGAGCTCGGTGACGGCCGCCTCGACGCCGTTGACGCGGAGCGGGCCGGCGTCCACGAGCAGTCCGTGCTCGAACGTCGGGTCGAGGCTCAGTTCGGTGGAACCGAACGGCGGCAGGTCGACCTGCGCGCCGACGAGGGGAGTGAAGACGGATGCGTCGGGCCCGACCCCGGCGAACGTGCCCGCGAAGACCTGAAGTGACGCGTCTCCGACCTGCACCGGAACGGCCCCCCGCCGCTCGAAGAACGGCTCGGAGTGGCGCGCGTCATCGGGAAGCACGATCCACAGCTGCACGCCGTGCGGGGTGCCGGAAGCGGCCTGCGACACCTCCGAGTGCGAGATGCCGCGGCCGGCGGTCATGAGGTTGAGCGCCCCGGGCTGCACCAGGCTGAGGCTTCCGACGCTGTCGCGGTGCTCGATCTCGCCGGAGAACAGCCAGCTCGCGGTCTGCAGACCGGTGTGCGGATGCGGGGGCACGACCATCGGCTGAGCGGCGCCGTCCCCGAGGCCGTAATGGTCGGCGAAGCACCACGCCCCGATGGTCGGTCGACCGCGCTGGGGGAGGGTGCGGTGGACGAGCATCGCGCGCGCCCCGCCGAGCGGAACCTCGCGCGCCGTGAGCACCTCGACCACGTCCGGCCGGTCGGACTCGGGCGTGGTTCCGAGCACGAGCTCCGCCGGATCCTTCTCGAGGTTGCTCATGAACCGCATCCTATTGCCGTCGGGAACGGGACGTTAGGGTGAGGTATGCCTCGCCGGAATGTTGTCGCCGCGTTCGCGCTGGCCGCATCCGTCGCCCTCGTCCTCTCCTCGTGCTCTTCGGGAAGCGGAGGCAACGCCCTCGAGGACTACGCCGGCCCACCCAAGGGCGTCACCGGGTTGCCGACAGCCGAGGAGCCCTTCGCCGCATGGCTCGGCGACGGCAAGCGCATCGCCATCACCCTCTTCGGCAGCAGCGGATGCCCGCCCATCGTCAGCCGAATGATCGTGGGTGCGTCCAACTCCCTGCAGGCGACCGTGGAGAAGATCCCCGACGACAAGGTGTGCACGGCCGACTACGTGCCGCACACCACGGTGTTCACGACGCCCGAGCAGGTGAGCACCACCTCGGACGTGAGCATCCGCTTCACCGGTAAGCCGACGATCACGCTGCCCGCCATCCGCCCCTGAGGGAGCGCTCACGGCGACGGTGCGCCGAGGGCGAACACGGGCGAAACGGTGGCGACCGCTCGTTACTCTCGATGTATCGGCGACGCATCCGCCCGCGGAGCCGAGAGGAGTAGAAGATGTTCGAAAGATTCACCGACCGAGCTCGTCGCGTCGTCGTCCTGGCCCAGGAAGAGGCCAAGATGCTCAACCACAACTACATCGGTACGGAGCACATCCTGCTCGGCCTCATCCACGAGGGCGAGGGAGTGGCAGCCAAGGCGCTCGAGTCGCTCGGCATCTCGCTCGACGCCGTGCGCGAGCAGGTGCAGGACATCATCGGTCAGGGCCAGCAGCAGCCGACCGGTCACATCCCCTTCACCCCGCGCGCCAAGAAGGTGCTCGAGCTCAGCCTCCGCGAGGCCCTGCAGCTCGGCCACAACTACATCGGCACCGAGCACATCCTGCTCGGCCTCATCCGCGAAGGCGAGGGCGTCGCCGCCCAGGTGCTCGTGAAGCTGGGCGCCGACCTCAACCGTGTGCGCCAGCAGGTCATCCAGCTGCTCTCGGGCTACCAGGGCAAGGAGCAGGTGCAGGTCGGCGGGGCCAACGAGCAGCAGCAGACCCAGGGTGGATCGCAGATCCTCGACCAGTTCGGCCGCAACCTCACGCAGGCCGCCCGCGAGGGCAAGCTCGACCCCGTGATCGGGCGCGAGAAGGAGATCGAGCGGGTCATGCAGATCCTCTCCCGTCGCTCCAAGAACAACCCGGTCCTCATCGGAGAGCCCGGCGTCGGTAAGACCGCTGTCGTCGAAGGTCTCGCGCAGGCCATCGTGAAGGGCGACGTTCCCGAGACGCTCAAGGACAAGCAGCTCTACTCGCTCGACCTCGGCTCGCTCATCGCCGGAAGCCGCTACCGCGGTGACTTCGAGGAGCGCCTGAAGAAGGTCACGAAGGAGATCCGCACCCGCGGCGACATCATCGTCTTCATCGACGAGATCCACACGCTCGTCGGCGCTGGAGCGGCCGAGGGCGCCATCGACGCCGCCAGCATCCTGAAGCCGCTGCTCGCCCGTGGTGAGCTGCAGACGATCGGTGCGACCACCATCGACGAGTACCGCAAGCACTTCGAGAAGGATGCCGCGCTCGAGCGCCGCTTCCAGCCCATCCAGGTGGCCGAGCCGAGCCTGCCCCACGCGATCAACATCCTCAAGGGGCTGCGCGACCGCTACGAGGCGCACCACAAGGTCTCCATCACGGATGGCGCCATCGTGGCCGCGGCCAACCTGGCCGACCGCTACGTGAGCGACCGTTTCCTGCCCGACAAGGCCATCGACCTGATCGACGAGGCCGGCGCACGCTTGCGCCTCTCGATCCTCTCGAGCCCGCCCGAGCTGCGCGAGTTCGACGACAAGATCTCCGTCGTGCGGGCCGCCAAGGAGACCGCCATCGAGGAGCAGGACTTCGAGAAGGCCGCCTCCCTCCGCGACGAGGAGAAGCAGCTGCTCGGCGAGCGACTGCGCCTCGAGAAGCAGTGGAAGTCGGGCGACGTCAAGACCACCGCCGTCGTCGACGAGGGTCTGATCGCCGAAGTGCTCGCCCAGGCCACCGGCATCCCGGTGTTCAAGCTCACCGAGGAGGAGTCCTCGCGACTCGTCTTCATGGAGAAGGCGCTGCACCAGCGGGTCATCGGTCAGGAGGAGGCCATCGCGGCTCTCTCCAAGACCATCCGCCGCACGCGCGCCGGCCTCAAGGACCCCAAGCGTCCCTCGGGATCGTTCATCTTCGCCGGCCCCACGGGCGTCGGCAAGACCGAGCTCGCCAAGGCGCTCGCCGAGTTCCTGTTCGATGACGAGGCGGCCATGATCGCCCTCGACATGAGCGAGTACGGCGAGAAGCACACCGTCTCACGGCTGTTCGGAGCCCCTCCCGGCTTCGTCGGCTTCGAGGAGGGCGGCCAGCTCACCGAGAAGGTGCGCCGCAAGCCGTTCAGCGTCGTGCTGTTCGACGAGATCGAGAAGGCTCACCCCGACATCTTCAACTCGCTCCTCCAGATCCTGGAGGAGGGACGACTGACGGATGGCCAGGGCCGCCTCATCGACTTCAAGAACACGGTCATCATCATGACCACCAACCTCGGCACGAAGGACATCTCGGGCGGCCCGGTCGGCTTCCAGATGGAGGGCGACACGCAGACCAGTTACGACCGCATGCGCGGAAAGGTCTACGAGGAGCTCAAGAAGAACTTCAAGCCCGAGTTCCTCAACCGTGTGGACGACATCATCGTGTTCCCGCAGCTGAGCAAGCCCGAGCTGCTGCAGATCGTCGACCTCTTCATCAAGCGACTCAGCGACCGCCTGCTCGACCGCGACATGACGATCGAGCTCACGGTCCCCGCGAAGGAGCGACTCATCGAGGTCGGCTTCGACCCGGCCCTCGGAGCCCGGCCACTGCGTCGTGCCGTCCAGCACGAGATCGAGGATCGCCTCAGCGAGAAGATCCTGCACGGCGAACTGGGTTCCGGTGACCACGTGCACGTCGACTTCGTCGACAGCGAGTTCGTGTTCACCACTTCTCGCCGCGAGCTGCCCGCCGGTGCGGGGGTCGCCGCCGGAGCCTCGGTCGGCGCGGGATCGGTGACGCCCGACCTGGCCATCACCAGCGACTGACGCGTGGAGACTGAGGGGCCGGATGCTGAGCGCATCCGGCCCCTTCTCCATGCACCTGCACGTTTCCGTTCGCTTTGCTCCCGTATGCTGCACATCATGCAGGAGCGCGAGAAGAAGACCGAAGAGCGGGCGATCAATGAGGTCGTCGACCGTCTCGCGGAGAAGTACCCCGGCGTCGAGCGCACCACGATCGAGAAGATCGTGACCGAGGAGCATCTCGAGTTCAACGGAAAGCCCGTGCGCGACTTCGTGCCGGTGCTGGTCGAGAAGAGCGCCAAGAAGCGCGTCAAGGCGCTCGCCAAGGCCTGAAGCACGCGCCCGGTGATGTTGCGGGCGCGATCAGCCCGTGAACGCGGGCGTCAGCCGCGTCCCAGTGCTTCGGCGAGAGCCGCCTTGTTCATGCGTGAATACCCCGGGACGCCTTCGGACTGCGCACGTCCGCGCAGCTCGCGGAAGCTAGGCTCCGGCGCTGCAGGCGCGTCGACAACAGACGGTCGGACCGCTCGCGGCTTCCGCGGGGCAACCTTCGGAGCGGGAGCGGGCGTGGTGGGCTCGGGCCGGCTGGCCGAATCGGCTCCACTGGGCTGCAGGGGCTCGATCGTGTCGGACTCTTGGCGGACCCGGGCGGCAGCGGCGCGCGCGGCGGACTGGGCCTCCGCGCGCTGGGCGGGGGCCTGCGCTTCAGCGCGACCACGCTTCTCCGAGCTGCGATGCGCCTTCGCCGCCCGCTCGGCCTCCTCGACCGCTGCGGCGCGGCGCTTCACGCGCTTCACGGTCTTGGCGGCGTCCTTCTTCAGCGTCGCGAGCTTGTTGTCGAGTGCATCAGCTTTCTTGCGGGCGGCCTTGTCGAGCTTGCGCACCGCCTTCTTGGCGTCGTTCACGGCATCCTTCGCCGCGGACAACGCCTTGTCGGCAGCCTTCTCCGCCTTCTTCGCAGCCATCGAAGCTCCTCTCATCGGCGCCCCGTGGACGTGACGCGCTGATTCAACGCTACCGCCGGGCTCGGTACCCTTGCCGGGTGTCTTCGTTTTCGATTCGGACTGCGCGCACCGCTGATGTGCCCGCCATCGCGGCGCTCATCGAGCCGCTCGTGCGTCGGCGCATCCTGCTCGGCAAGGAGCGCGTGGTGTTCTACGAGGCCGTACAGGAGTTCCGGGTGGCGGTCACCGAGGCGGGCGACCTCATCGGCGCCGGCGCGCTCCACGTGATGTGGGAGGACCTCGGCGAGGTCCGAACGCTCGCCGTCGCGGACGACTGGCTCGGGCGCGGGGTCGGTCACGCTCTGCTGGAGACCCTTGAGACGGATGCCCGTGCTCTGGGGCTGTCGCGGCTGTTCTGCCTGACCTTCGAGGTGCCCTTCTTCGAGCGTCACGGATTCGTCGACATGGGCGAGGAGACCGTCGATCCCGCCGTCTACGCCGAGCTCGTCCGCTCGCACGACGACGGCGTCGCCGAGTTCCTCGACCTGGCCAGGGTCAAGCAGAACACCCTCGGCAACACGCGGATGCTCAAGCGGTTCTGAGCGCGGTAGGCAGTCGCACGAACCGCCGGTGACTTCAGCGGCACCGTCGGCATCCGCACCTACCCTGTGGGTATGTCGACGCTCAAGCATCCCGTCGGCCCTCAGTCCGAAAAGGTCTACTGGCGCCGGCGCCTCATCGTCGGTCTCGGCATCGCGGCCGTGATCGTCGTCATCTTCCTCATCATCGTGCGACCCGGTTCCAGCTCCGGCGAGCCGAATCCGACTGCATCGTCCGTGACGAGTTCGTCGTCCACGGCTTCGCCGAAGGCGACCACGGCTGCGACAACCATCCCCACGGAGAAGACGGATGCCGCCGGTGCGGCGTGCAAACCGTCGAACGTGCAGGTGACCGCCATCACAGACCACGACCATTACGCCGCCGGGGAGAACCCGCAACTCTCCCTGAGCATCGTCAACAACGGGACGAAGGCGTGCGTCTTCAACGCGGGCACCTCGAAGCAGGTGTTCACCATCACGAGTGGAACCGAGAAGTACTGGGTGTCCACCGACTGCCAGACCGGCGCCGTCGACGCTGAGGTCACTCTCAAGCCGGGAGTGCCGATCAGCTCGGCAGCACCCATCGCGTGGGACCGCACCCGGTCGGCCGCCGACACCTGCGACACCGCTCGCGACGCGGTGACGGCCGCAGGGGCGTCCTACCACCTGACGGTCTCCGTCGACGGTGTGAAGAGCGCGTCCGCGCAGTTCATCCTCGACTGAGGTCTCTCCCGCGCATTCGGCCGGACGCGAACGGCGACGGATGCCCCATGCCCGCCGGATACGCTGGGGTCATGGCATCCGCGTCGGGTAGGAGATCGGGCTCGACCGGGCGAGGTGCGAGCGGTGGAGTGGCCGCGCGGTTCCGGTCGCAGGCGCTCGCGGAGGCGCTGGAGCACCAGGACATGGCGGCGGTCGCCCTCGCGCTCCGCAACGGCAACACGGTCGTCCCGTTGGTCAAGCCGGGCCCCCGCGACAACCCCCTCGACGCCGGTGAGGTGTGGACCTACCGCTCGCCCGAGACCGGCGAGCTCGCGCTGCTCCTGTTCAGCGACGCCCGCAATAAGCCCGCCAACCTCCCGCCATCCGTCGGGCTGCAGTCGCCGTCCTGGCTGCGCGCGTTCCTGGGAGCCAACGCCGAGATCATCACGACGGTGTTCCTCGACATCGCCGGCCCGCACCCAATGCAGGCGACACCTGCGGAGATCCTCCGAGCGCTCGACGCCTGACGGCGTCTCTCATGTGGCACGATCGACGCGTGCCCCATCCTGTGCAGTTGATCCACGCGACGAGTCCGTCGGCGTCGACCGAGTACGCGAGCGCGGCCGTCGTGGCAGCCGGAACGCGCCTGATCTTCTTGGCGGGAGCCTGTCCTCTGAACGTCGATGGAACGACCGCGGCGCCGGGGGACTACGCCGGTCAGGCAGCCGCCTGCCTGCGGACCATGGCGCAGGCTCTCTCCGACTCGGGCGCGGGCATCCGGGATGTCGTCAGCACGCGGATCCTGGTGGCCTCGGATGAGCGAGCGGACTTGTCGACCGTATGGCAGGTGGTGCGTGAGGCGTTCGGAGACCATGACGTCCCCAGCACACTGCTGGGCGTCACGGTCCTGGGCTACGACGGCCAGCTGGTCGAGATCGAGGCGATCGCCGCACTCGCCGACTGAGTCGGGGTGGCGTCACGCGTCCGCAGGGACAGGCTCGCGCCAACCTTCACCGGCGCGTCGGATCAGCGCTCGCCGATGCTCAGCCACCCGTCGGGCGAGCTGCCAGAGCGTGCTCGGCCGGGCGCCTCGCCGCTGTCCTTCATGGCCTGCAGCTGGCGGTCGACGTTCGCCGATGTCGCCAGGGCGGACAGCTGACGTTCGATGTCGGCATCCGGCGCTGCGGTGAGGTCCTTGAGCGCGCCGCTGGCCAGCAGTTCGTCGGTGGCCGCTGCCCGCGCCTGCATCTGGGTGACGCGGTCGCGTGCCCGGTCGAGACTGCCGCCGATGTCGTGCATCTGGTTGCCGATGCCTGCGACGGCCTCATTCGCCCGCACCTGCGCTGCGGAGGCCGAGTAGGTGGCCTTGATGGTCTCCTTCTCGATGCGGAAAGCTGCGACCTGTTCGGTGAGGCGCCGCTCACGCTCCTGCAACTGGGCGGTCTGGTTCTGCAGCGACGCGTACTGATCCTTGAGCTTCGCGACCTGGCCCTCGAGCAGTGAGCGACGTTCCAGCGCCGCCCGCGCGAGATCCTCGCGACCCTGGCGCATCGCCTCCTGGGCCTGATCGGCCAACCACTGGTAGCGCGAACCCATCTCCTGACCCTGCAGCTCTATCCGCTTCTTGGCGGTCGCGACCTCTGCGACGGCCTTGCGCACATGCTGCAGCAGCTTCACCTGCTGGTCGTAGCTGTCGTCGAGCGTGTCGCGCGGGTCCTCCATGCGGTCCAGCGCTTGGGTGGTCTTGCTGCGGAAGATGGTGCGCATTCGTGACGTGTTGGTGCTCATGAGATGGTCCCCCCTATCTGGACGGAGTGATGCTGTCGGTTGACGGCGGTCGGATCGGGTCTGCATACGTGTCGAAGCGGCGGAGCGTCCTCATCTCCTGCACCCCGGCGTGGAGTGCTGTGACCTCACGATCGACTTCGGTGCGCAGGGTGCTGAGGCTGTCATCCGCGAGGCCCGTGAGGCCTGCGGTCACGGCGCCGCGGAGACGCCCCACCAGCTCGGTGACATGCGCGACACGACGTGTGGCCTCAGGCAGTTGCTGCGCGAGCTCCGACGCGTCGGTCTCCGTCTCCATCAATCGCAGGTGGGCGTCCAGCACGTCGCTCTCGGCCTGGATGCGGCGGTAGAGCCGCGGAAGCTCACCGCTCAGGCCGTCTCGCCTGCCCGCGAGGTCGAGAGCGGCTCGCCCGCTATCGAGAGAGTCGGCGAGTCTCACCCGCAGCGCGAGGACCCTGCGCTGCGGACCCCAGCTGAGTCCGGCCCGCGTCCGGAGCGCGACACCATTCAGGGTGCGACTGCGACGGATGCGCCGGTAGATCGTCCTCACGACGAGCAGGACCGTGACGACCGAGATCGTGCAGATGGCGGCCAACGAGACGAGTATCCAGAGGAGGGTGGTCATCTCGACCACCCCGAGAGACCCGGCCGGCGGGGTGCAGCGCCCGCCCGTGTCGTGCCGGCGGCCGGGCCGAGAAGACCCGCGCGAAGCCTGATGGAGTCGACCATTGCCGCTTCCCCACTCTCTCGATGAAACGCGATATAACGCAATCTACGCCCACCGAGCGGTCGCCGTCATCCTTCCCGCCGAATTCGGAGATTCAGGCGCCGCGCCCCTCAGAATGATCGGTCGAAGTCCCGATCCCACTCCTCGCGTTGCGCAGCCCGGCGCTTCGCGGCCGCGGCAAGGTCGACGACGGGCGCGCCGGCGGCCATCCGCAGGCGATCGAGAGCCGCGCGCACGCTGCCGACCTCGGCATCGAGCACCTGCGCGAAACCGAGACGGCGGGCTTCGGATGCGCGCTGGCGGGCGGCCGACACCGGACGGATCTCGCCGGCCAGGCTGATTTCGCCGAAGGCGGTCAACTCATGCGACACGGGACGGTCGCTGATGGCGGATGCGATAGCCACCGCGATGGCGAGGTCGGCTCCCGGCTCGGTCAGGCGCACGCCGCCGACCGTGGAGATGTAGACGTCGTGCGCCGTGACGCCCTTCAGTCCGGCGCGCCGTTCGAGCACGGCGAGGATCATGGCGACCCGCGACGGGTCGACGCCGTTGACCACCCGGCGCGGCTGCGGACCCGTCGACTCGACGACCAGCGCCTGCACCTCGACGGGAATCGCACGGCGTCCTTCGAGGGCGACGGTCACACACGTTCCGGAGACTGGCGTGGCCGAGCGACTGAGGAACAGGCCGCTCGGGTCGGGCACCTCCACGATGCCGTCGCCGGTCATCTCGAAGCAACCCACCTCATCCGTCGGGCCGAACCGGTTCTTCAGCGCCCGCACGAAGCGTAGCGCCGTCTGCCGGTCGCCCTCGAAGTGGCAGACCACGTCGACGAGGTGCTCGAGCAGTCGCGGGCCGGCGATGGAGCCGTCCTTGGTGACGTGTCCGACGAGCAGCACGGGCAGTTCGCGGTCCTTCGCCAGTCGCACGAGCGCTGCGGCCACCTCGCGGACCTGCCCCGGCTGGCCGGCGAGGCCGTCGGAGAGCGCACTCGACACGGTCTGCACCGAGTCGACGATGAGCAACCGGGGCTCGATCGCCTCGACCTGTCCGAGGATGGTGCCGAGATCGGTCTCGGCCGCGATGAAGAGGTCGGGCACGAGAGCACCCGTGCGGCCCGCACGCATGCGCACCTGGCTGACGGACTCCTCGGCACTCACATAGAGCACGCGCTGGCCGGTGGATGCCGCACGCGCGGCGACCTCGAGCAGGAGCGTGGACTTGCCGACGCCCGGCTCACCGCTGAGCAGGATCGCGGCGCCCGGAACGACTCCGCCGCCGAGCACGCGATCGAACTCGCCGATGCCACTGGGCCAGCGGGTCACGCTCTCGGTCGTCACGTCGGTGATGGCACGTGCGGTGCGGCCGGCCGACACGAGCACCGGCTTCACCGCGCGGGCGTTGGCGCCGGGCTGCTCAGCGGCATCCGTCACCGTGCCCCACTGCTGGCACTCGCCGCAGCGACCCACCCATTTGGCGGTGGTCCACCCGCATTCGACGCAGCGATACGCGTTGACGGTTCGAGCCATGCTGCGAGCCTAACCGCGGCCGCCGACACCGCCGGGCGGCGCTCCGCCGCCATCCGGATGGGCCGCCGTCAGCCACGATGAGGAGGAGCCCGGGCTCAACCGAGTTTCGGATAGGGGTAGTCGTGAGAGCGGTTCTGGAACTGGAGGATCGCCTCGTTGCGCACACGCCCCTCCTCGATCTCGATCGCGCGGCGGATGGTCTCGGACCCGGCCCACGCCTCCGGACCCTCCATGACGGTACGGAGGAACGGCATGAGCGCTTCGCTGATCTCCCAGGTCGCCGAGTTCCACAGGTACGAGGGGCTGTGGTCGACGGCGTAGTAATTCGTCGATCGCCCGACCGTGAACATCGGGCCGGTGAACGTGGTCGCCCGCGCCCACTCGAAGCCCATGCCCTCGTCGATCGAGACATCGACGATGAGACTGCCGGGCCGGAAGGCGTCGAGGTCGGCGGTGCGGAGGTAGGTGAGCGGCGCATTCGGATCCTGCAGCGTGCAGTTGACGACGATGTCGTGACGGGCGAGAAACGGCGCGAGGGCCACCGGGCCCTCCTCGGTGTTCACGATGCTCTCGTCGGGGCTGTCGGGATCGGTCTCGATCTGGATGATGTCGATCGACGGGATGGGCGAGCCGACGGCCGCGGTGTCGCGGTTGGTCAGCACACGCACATCGTGGATGCCGTGGGCGTTCAGCACGGTCACCGCACCCCGGGCGGTCGCGCCGAACCCGATGACGGCCGCATTCAGCCGCCTCCCGTAGTCGCCGGTCGATCCGCACAGCTCCAGCGCCTGCAGAACGGAGCAGTATCCGGCCATCTCGTTGTTCTTGTGGAACACATGCAGCCCGAACCCGCCATCCGCCTGCCAGTGGTTCATCGCCTCCCACGCGATGAGCGTGAGCCGCTTGTCGATGGCCAGCTGGGTGATCTCCGGATCCTGCACGCAGTGCGGCCAGCCCCACAGCACCTGTCCGTCGCGCAGCTCCTCGAGGTCGGATGCGAGCGGCT
Source organism: Orlajensenia flava (assembly GCF_004801905.1). Taxonomy (GTDB): domain Bacteria; phylum Actinomycetota; class Actinomycetes; order Actinomycetales; family Microbacteriaceae; genus Orlajensenia; species Orlajensenia flava. The sequence goes on from NZ_SSSN01000013.1 coordinate 68,004, forward strand.
TGGGCAACGCGATCACGTCGGCTTCCGCGATGATCGTCGCGCGGTCGGCCACAGCGCCGACGAGGGACGCGAGTTCGTCATCCGTCACGCTGTAGCGCTCGCCATAGCCCGTCTCGAGCATCATGCGGGCGCGGATGTCCTCATCGATCCGCTCGAGATGCGACGGATGCAGCGGAAGCCGCCTCTCATCGGGCTTGCGTGACGTGGCCAGCACGCCGAGGCGCAGTAGAGGATCGGTGCTCATGCTGCCGACGTTACGCCACCGCTGCTCGCCCGGGTCGGTCGGGACGATTCGCGAAGTCCTGCGCGCTCAACTAAACTCCCTCTCGGTACCGTGTCCGAGCGGCCGAAGGTGCAACTCTCGAAAAGTTGTGTGGGTGAAAGTCCACCGTGGGTTCAAATCCCACCGGTACCGCCACGAAAACGCCCCGCGATTCCTTGTAAACACTCGGGATGCGGGGCGTTTGTTAGTCAGGCAGATGCCCGTCTGACTACATTTTGACTACATTTGAGTTGCTCCGAGCCTCGTCAAGGGCGATGGCAACGGCGTCGAGGTCGTCGTCGAACAGGTCCGCGTAGGTGTCCAGCGTCATCGCCGCGGACGAGTGGCCGAGCATTCGATGCACGGCTTTGACGTTCGCGCCGGCGCTGATGGCGAGGCTGGCGGCCGTGTGTCGGAGGTCGTGAATCGTGACTCGGGGAAACTCCGTGTCGGACGTCTGCGATCGTGCGACGGCGGAGACGTACCAACCGCGTCGCCGGTCCGGCTGGTGAAGGTAGGTGGTCCCGTCTCCGAAGAGAAGGTCCGCGGGCGTCTTCGTCTCCGTGAGAGGTGTGAGCAGTGGGGTGAGAAACGGCGGGAACGGCACGCTACGTGACTCCCCGGTCTTGGGGGTTCCAACGTGGATGGTGCCGGCGACTTCCACCGCGTTCTCGTGCACGTACACGCGTCGCCGGTCCAGGTCGACGTCGCCGACGTGGAGGGCGACCGCCTCGCCCCAGCGCAGTCCGGTGTACGCGAGCAACAGGACCAGAGTGCTGTGCTTCTTGGCGTTCTGGGCCAGAACGCCGACCTGACTATGGCTGAGGTACTTGTGCTTGTTCCGGACTCGGCGAGGCAGGTTCACGCCGCGGGCGGGATTGGAGGGGATGCGGCGGTCCTTGACCGCGACGTCCAGGATGCTGGCGAGAACTCCGTAGGCGCGAAGCACAGTAGTTGCCGACCGGGTCTTGCCATCGCCGCGCGTGAACGCCGTGACCCAGCTCTGCACCTCCGAGTGTCGGATCTCGCCGACGCGACGATCGCCCCACTTCGGCTCAACATGTAGTCGCCATGCGACTTGGACAGGTCGCAATGATGAGGGCTTCAGGTGGTGTTGGTTGACAAGCCATTCAGCGCCGAGAGCTGTGATCGTCATGCGCGACGCGCGAGCATCCATGAACTCGCCTCTGGCCTGGGCCACGTCGACGGATGCCAGGAACAGTTCCGCGTCGCGCTTGGTGCGAAAGCCGCGCTTGCCGGTCTGGTCGCGCTCGGGCGTTCGGTACTGAACCCGGTATCGCTTCCCGGAAGCCGTCTCGTAAGCATGAATGCTTCCCATGACGTGACCCTAGTTCTGACCATCAACATTGCGGCGGCGCTTCAGGAGCGCCTGTCGACTGAGTCCACTGAGGTAAGCAAGCGAACTCCAGCTTTCTCCGGCGGCACGGAGCGAGTCGACGAGATCGTCTCGCTGGGACCGCAGCTCGTCCACTTCACGCTGGAGACGTCGGAGGGACCTTCCGGCCTCGCTCAGCGTCTTCAGGGCGCTGGCGCGGCTGCCCCAATCTTTTTCGAGAGCCGCGACCGCGTCGGCGGCGCGCCGCTCGGCGGCTCGAGCCTGGTTGCGTACTGCGAGGGCAATGGCGCCTCGTTCGCGTTGAAGACGCTGCCGTTCATAGGAAACTCGCTTATCGATGTTCGGTCTCATGCAACCAAGTTCCGGATCGGCGCTCGCTTTCGCGCGCGACTGGCCGATCGTCGATGCTGCCCGCGTGCGACGAGTCACTTTCTACTGGACACCACGCCCATACGACACTTCGAACAATGCCGGGCAAAATGCTGGACGGTATCAGCATGCGAGTCGCCACCCGGATGATTTGTCCAAGGACGGCGCGGTCGAGCGAGCCCACACTGTCGCCGCAGCGCTATCCCGGCCGACGACCGGTTGGACGGGTGCCGGCTGGCTTAGGCGATGCGTGCGATTTCGACGGTGATCGTGGCGTCGGGGTGACCGGTGTCGCGGGCGAGGGTGAGGAGGGTGTCGGCGACGTCGGTCGCGGTTTGGGATGCATGGCCGTCGCGGTCGATGGCGATCTGGGTGGTGATGGTGGGGTGGCCGCCAGCCGTGTTGATGGCGACGACGCTGGGCGGGGCGGTTTGGATGGTGTCGGTGATGATGTTGATCACGGCACCGGGTAGGGCGATGATCGGTTTCAGGACGGCGGGGAGGGCAGCAGGGGTGGCGGGCCGGTAGGCGTCCATGACGCCGGGGGTCGCTCTGATGCGGGCTGTGAGAGCGATCTCGTCCAGGACGTGGGATGGTTCATCGCCGGTGAGCATGCCGCTGGTGGGTGGAGTGGGGTTGGTCATGAGATCTCCTGTGCCCGCAGGGGGATGTCGTGGATGTTCTCGATGGTGATGTCGATGCCGGCGATGTTCAGGTCGGTGTGTTGCCGGAGCGCGGCGTACAACCGGGTGCGGACGAGGTCGGCCCGTTCGGGGCCGCTGTTGCCCCAGGCGATGCTCGCCGACACTGTTAGGTGGATGGGGGCGCCGGGGGTTTCCACGTCGCCATCGAGGATGCACCGTCCGATGAGGATCCCGTCGATGCTGTCACCGGTTGCGCGGACGAGGGAGCGGATGGCTCCCTCGGTGATACTCAACTGCACCTGCGGATCGGGGTGAGCTAGCGGCAGGGACCGGCCGGCGCGCATCTCTTGGCTGATGCTGGTCATGATGGTTTGAATCCACGCCTCGGATACGGGCGGGAGTTGTTCGGCTTCGTGTTCGAGCAGGTCGCGGGAGAGTTGCCCGAGACGCTCAAGCGCTTCGAGGGCGTTGAGGCACTCCGGGCAGGTTTCGATGGACGCGTCGAACGGGGTGCGGTCGGCGGCGAGGTAGTCGCTGAGTTCGTCGAGAGTTTTGCCGCAATCCAGGACGGTGGGTGTGATCTCGGTCATCGCCACTCCTCCATCTCGATCGCGACGCTAGCGCGGGCCCGGGCGAGTTTGCCGCGGACCGCTCCGGGGGTCAGGTGCAGTTCTTGCGCTATCTCGGTGTAGCTCAAGCTGACCAGTTCCCGCAACAGCCAGCACTGCTTCTGATCCTCGGGAAGTCTGTCAAGCGCGCCTGAGAGAGCATCCAGTTGCGCGTTCCGGATCGCCGCGGTTTCAGGATCCGGCGTGGTCGCGACCGCCAGGTGGAGCAGCGTGTCGGTCTCGGTGGCGGGCCGGCGGCGGAGGTGAGTGAACGCGGTGCGGCTGACGATCCGCATCAGCCAGGACCGTACCGCGGCCGGGTCGCGGATCTCGGAGAGCTGCCGCCACGCGGTGTAGAACGCGTCCTGAACAACGTCATCGGCATCCGCTTCCGACCGCAAGATGCGGTACGCGTAGGAGCGCATCAGGGGCCCGTGGCGGCGGATGATCACCTCGAACGCGGCGGTGTCGCCGTCGGTGGCACGTTCGACCAGGACGGCGTCGTCAACGGCGTTCAGATCGGCGTTCAGATCGACGCTCATCGGAGCCTGAGCGAATGGGGCACTGTCATCGGTTCACTTCGTCTGAATCTTTTTTGTGACGGATCCATGCTCGGAGGCGTCCTATCTGTAGAGCGACATCTTCGCTCCGATGCGAAACGGCCGGCTTGGCCCCTCGTATCACCATGAACATGTACGAGGAGTCAACATGGCTGACACAGAGTTCTCAACCCCTTCCACCCCCGCCCCGGTACCGACCGGTCTGAGCACCTCCCGGGTGGACCGGTCCTCCCGGCCAGCGCCCGCACCGAGTGAGGGCAGCAGCAGCGGCGGCAAGACCACCATCGCCGATGGTGTCGTTGCCAAGGTCGCCGGAATCGCGGCCCGCGAGGTCCGTGGGGTGTACGCCCTCGGCGGCGGCGGCGCCCGCGCTCTCGGCGCGATCCGCAACGTGATCAACGCCGACGACCTCTCCCAGGGCGTCAAGGTCGAGGTCGGCGACACGCAGGCCGCCGCGGACATCACCATCGTGGTCGAGTACCCGATGCCGATCCAGGAAGTAGCCTCCGGCGTGCGCTCCGCGGTCAGCTCCGCCATCAGCACCCTGGTGGGCTTGCAGGTCGTCGAGGTAAACGTGGCCGTCAACGACGTGCACCTGCCCAGCGACGATGACGACAAGGACACAGAATCGCGCGTGTCATGACCAGCACCGTCGTAGGCATCCTCGTCGGCGCCATCCTGGCCGTGAGCGCGTTGGTGTTCGGCTTCTGGGGATTCCTGCTCGTAGCCCTGTTCATGCTGATCGGGGCCTTGGTGGGACGATTCGCGGAAGGCCGGCTGGACATCCGCGGCGTCGCCAATGCGTTCAGCGGCAAGCGGACCTCCTAATGGACGCACCCACCGACGGCACGTCCGAGGCGGCGACGGGGGGCGGCAACACCGCCGCCCCCGGGCAGCCGCTGCACCCCGGCCGGATCACCGTCGCCGAACGGGCGCTGGGCCGGGTCGCGGAAGTCGTCACCGCCGAAACCCTGGGCGTGTCCCGTGACAAGCTCAGCGTCACCGTCGCCGCCGGCGGCGGTGGGCTTGCCCTCCAGGTCCGCTCCCCGCTTCCGGTGCCGGACCTGGACGATGACGCCGCCATCCACGCCGGCGGGTCCGTCATCGACCGCCTCACCGCCGCACAGGCCACCATCCGCGACCGCGCCACCCAGATCATGGGACGGCCGGTGGTGCGGGTCAACATCCGCATCGATGGCGCCGAGATCAGCGAAAGGAAGCGTGTGCTGTGAGCAGCGCCCCCTACCGGCGGATCATCCGCCGCGAAACCCACTCCCCCCGCACCACCGCCGTGATCATCGTGGTCATCCTGCTGATCCTCGGCCTGGCCTACGCCGGCACCGAAATCATCCTGGCGATGCTCACCCGTCCCGCGTTGCTGCTCGCCCCCACTGACGCGGGAACTTCCCTAGCCAAACTGCCCACCCTGCAACCGGTGGCAGGCGTCATCGCCGCCGGCGTGGTGCTGGCCATTCTCGGCCTGATCCTGATCGTGCTCGCCCTGACGCCGGGCCGGCTGGCCAAACACGAAATGGTCTGGGACGACCGGGCCGTCGTCGTCGATAACGGTGTCATCGCCGCCGCAATCGCCAACCGCATCTGCGAACAGACGGGTCTGTCCCGCGACCAGGTCACTGTCAGCGTCACCCACCGCACCGTCCAAGCCGATCTCCGCCCCGGCGGCAGGCTCACCCTGGATGAGGCCGCCATCCGCTCCGTCATGGACACCGAACTGGCTGGCTACCAGCTCACCCCGAAGGTGAGCACCCGAGTGCGGGTCGACAAACGCGAACGGGTCAGCTGATGAGCGCCCCCGCGACCCACCGCAAGGAGAACCCGGCATGAATGCCACCAACCGTTTCGCCAACAGGACCGGCCTGTTCATCCTCGGTCTGATCCTGCTCGCCCTCGGCGCCGCCGTCATCGCCGCCACCACCGTCCCGCAATGGGGCACCTGGTGGACCGATGGCGGTCAGGCTACCCGACGGTGGTTGGATCAGGCCATCGCCGACACCCGCATCGCCGACACCACCGTCAGCTGGGTGGCCGTGATCAGCCTGGCGATCTTCCTGATTGTCATCATCATCCTGATCGCCGCGCTGACCCGGCTCGGCGGCGGACGGACCTCTACCGTCCTGCGAACTTCCCGCGGTGTCGGTGATGATAACGGTGCCATCATCGTGGACTCCGCATTCACCTCCGATGCCCTCGGACACACCCTCGGGAAACGACCCGATGTGCTGTTCTCCTCCGTCAGCGCCCACCGCATCCGAAAGACGCCGGTAATGCACCTCAGCGTCACACCCCGGCAGAACACCTCCCCGAGGGAGCTCGCCGACGACGTCGACCACCTGCTGAACAACCTCACCGTCCTGACCGGGGAGTCCATCCCGACCTACCTCTCCATCCACTCCGGCCTGCGCGCCCGCCTCGCCCACGACAAGGGCCTCGGCTAAGCCCGCGGACCCAGCCACCGCCACCTAGGCCCTGCCAAACGAAACGGATCACCTCATGGGCTTCTTCGGATTCCTCCTCCTCGGCCTGATCGCCGGTGCGATCGCCAAACTCATCCTCCCCGGCAAGCAAGGGGGCGGCTGGCTCATCACCCTCCTGCTCGGCGTCGTCGGCGCCCTCCTCGGCGGCCTGATCGGCAGCGCCCTGTTCAACGTCGGGCTGCAGAACTTCTGGAACCTCGGCACCTGGCTCCTCGCCATCGGCGGCTCCATCCTGGTCCTGCTCATCTACGGCGCGATCGTCAACCGCAGACGAGCCTGACCTCGCCTCTCATCCGAAGCCCTGACTGAACCGGCCGCCATGGCACGTTCCTACGCCAACCGGCCACCGCGCCCCCGGGGCGTTTGGTACGCCCTCGCGGCCGGTATCCTGGCCGGCACAGCCATCGTCGCTGGAGTGTTCGCGCCGATCATCGGACTCATCGCCGCCAGCGCAGGAGCGGCCTGGTTCATCCCCGTCCCCACCGCGCGGATCACGCTGGTCGCCCTGCTCGGCTTCACGATCACGCTGATTCTGCTCATCCTCATCATCCGCACCCGAACACCCGCGGTGGCGTGGACGCTCGCCGCCCTCGCCGCCGTGGCCGCCCTGACCACCTCGCTCTACCCCGCGATCACGGTCGCCACCGACGCCTCCGGAAGTATCAGCAACGCCATCCCGTGGATCACCTCCTGGATCGACAAAGCGCGAAACCTGCTGCCCTGAAGTAGTCACCCCCACCACCTGCCGACTCGGCACCCCGGAGAGGGCACCGCACGATCGGCACCCCTAAAACTGTTCGCGCTTCACCGAGGAGAACCCGTGCCCGGCCCGGCCCTGAACGCCCCGCTGCTGAACGGCCGCTACCGTCCCGAGCGGCTTCTTGCCCGTGGCGGATCCTCCGCTGTGTACGCCGGAACCGATACCGCCCTGGGTCGGACGGTCGCCATCAAACTCCTCACCGCCGAAGCGGCACAGGACACTGCGCAGTACGAACGTGAGATCCGGATGCTGGCCGGCCTCAGCCACCATGGCATCGTCTCCATCGTCGACGCCGGCATCGACGAATCCGCCCCCGCCGACATCCGCCCATTCATCGTCATGGAAATGGTCCAAGGCACCAGCCTCGGCACCGCCATGCAGCAACGCGTCCTCAGCTCCCGGCAGGTCGGCGAGATCGCCTACGACATCGCCGAAGCGCTCGAGTACGTTCACCTGCGCGGCATCGTCCACCGCGACATCACCCCCGCCAACGTGATCCTCGTCGACTACGGCACCCGCACCTCCCGGGAACGCGCCCAACTGACCGACTTCGGCATCGCCCAGGAGACCGACCACATCCAAGCCGCCGGAACCCCCACCATTGGTACCGTCGCGTACCTCTCGCCCTAACAAGTCCGCAACCAGCCGGTGCAGACACCCTCCGATATCTACTCCCTCGGGCCTCGTGCTGCTGGAGTGCTTCACCAACCAGATTGCCTACCCCGGCGGGACCTCCGAAGCCGCGCTCGCTCGGCTGCATCAGCAACCCTCCCCATCGCCTGGCGGAACCTGATCCGCAGCATGATCGACTCCGATCCTGTCGAACGACCCAGCGCCGAGACCGTGGCCGCGACAGCACTCACGGTCATCATTAACAACCAACCACCCCGATAATGGGGACCGCCTCACGGGTACTAAGGCACTGTTGACGTTGCTGGGCCACGGGGACAACCGAGGGCATGGGCGAAAACTCGGGTAAGTCACAGCCCACGGTGGCTCAATTCGAGGACGCCCATCCTGACCACGCGACGCACCCGGTCCAATCGCCGGCATCCGCCGTGACCTGTAACCCGGTTCACATGAGAAGCCCGGTATAGCGGGGATCTAAGGAGTCCCTCGCAAGAGTGCCTGCGTGCATTAGCTTTTCGCCTTGCCTATCGATCCCGCGATTGTGAACTTCGTCGTTAGGTCGCACACCGTGTGAGAGCTATACATTCGTCGTTGCCATGCATCGTCGATGTTGTTCGAGTCTCCGGCCCCGCTTGCAACGTGAGCCGCCGACAGTTGCTCGATTAGGGCGGCCGGTCCGGTAGCGCGTGTTGCAGTTGAGCTACGCGGGATTCTATTGATCGACGCAACGCCCCTTCTGGAGCTGTTTGCTCGTGGTGGTTTCGTTCTCTTCTCCTACTGCTGATCGGTTCTTGGCTGCGATCGGTCAGGGCCACGGTCTGAAAGGCTCCGCCCGTATGGCCGGGATCGATAAGGAGGTCGGCTACCGTCTTCTTCGCGATCGTTATCTCGAGCTGCGCCGCAGCGGGGTGACCGCGGCGGACACGCTTCAGGCCATCGGTTTCTCCTCCAGCCGGGTACCGGCCTGGGAAGCCGCTGTCGAACTGGATCATGGTCGACATCACCTTCGAGTGGATGCGTCGCGGGAAGCTGCCTTCTGGGTGGCTTTCGACGCCGGCACCGATCTCGCCTCATCGGCGGTGGTTGCGAGGGTGTCAGGTTCAACCGGGTATCGATGGGTGCACCGTCGCTTCCACGAGCTGCGCTCGGAGGGTCTCTCGGTTGCACGCGCGGCTCGCAAACTCCGGCTCGCAGTCGGCCGCGCTGCTGTGCTGGAACGAGAGCGTCAGCAGCGGGTCATACGCGACTCCCTCGTGCTTGCTGCCGCTCGAAGAGACTCCGCGGCGCTCGTCGATGTTGGACTTCACGAGACCGACGCTGTCCGCAAGCGCCGGGAACGGGCCGATTCCTATTGGCAGCTCATGCGCGAGGGGGTCAGCAATGTGGATGCTTGCAGACTTCTCGGTATGTCTCGTCGCTCCGGAACGCTGATCCGTAAACAGAACAACTTCCTGATCCCACCGCTCGTTCCGCCGCGCTCCACAGGCCGGTATCTCACCATGCGGGAGCGAATGCAGATCGCCGACCTGTTGCGGATGGGCTGCACGATCCGTCAGATCGGGGTGCAGCTGGGCCGTCACGCGTCGACAATCAGCCGGGAACTGCATCGGCACCGCGACGGGGCTGGCAATTACCTTCCCCGCACTGCCGATCATGACGCGCACCGACAGCGGGCACGGCCCAAGGTGTCGAGGCTGGCAGCGAACACGTCACTGCGCCGTCTCGTGCAACGCAAGCTCAACCGGTGTTGGTCACCGGAAGAGATCAGTGGCTGGTTGCGGAAGACCTACCCGGAGGACGACGGGATGCGGGTCTGCCACGAGACCATCTACCGGGCGCTGCCGCTGCGTGAGGACACGGGATTGCATAAGCGCTATGCGCTCAAGCTGCGCACCGGGCGACGGATCCGCAAGACCCGCTGGCGCACGCGCAGTGGGCAGGGATCTCGGATCCGGAACATGGTGATGATCGACCAGCGACCTGCGGAGATCGAGACGAAGGAGATCGCCGGCCACTGGGAAGGGGACCTGATCGTCGGCGTCGGCTCAGTCTCAGCAATGGTCACCCTGCGTGAACGGACGACGCAATACGGGATGGTCATCAACCTGCCTCACGACCACACAGCCGCGTCCGTGAACACCGCCGTGATCGGAGCGTTCGCCACCTTGCCTGCCCATCTCAAGCGATCCCTGACCTGGGACCAGGGCGTCGAGATGGCCAGCCATGAAGCCCTCACCAAGGCGACAGGGATCCCGATCTACTTCGCCGAACGAGCCAGCCCTTGGCAACGCGGCGCGAACGAGAACTACAACGGCCTCCTGCGCCAGTACTTCCCCAAGGGCACCGATCTCGCCCAGCACACCGCCAGCCACGTTGCTCACGTCATGAACGAGATCAACACCCGGCCGCGAAAAGGACTCGGCTACGACACCCCAGCTCAACGCTTGTCAGCCGCACACCGCACGTCAAAACGGCCCTGAGATAACCTGTAAACACGTGATCTGTTGCGTCGATCACCAGAATCCGCCCTACCTCTGCGGGCACCTTCATCGGGCGGGGTAAACGGGCACCGTGGGCGTCAACGGGACCGGTGACGCGGTCCCTAGGAGCTCGCGTCCTTGGAAGACCGGCTTGCGGGGCCCACTCGTTTCCGGACGATGAGCTCGCATCCGATTCGAGTAGAAGTTTGATGCGGTGGATCCATCTTCTTGTGGCGCCGTCCGCTGCCCGTGGGGAAGGGATGCCGGGCTTGCGAACGTCTGTCCGACGTGTCCTAGGATTTTTGTCCTTGAACGAACGGGGTGATTTCGGACGAGAACATGGTCATCCAGTCGTTTGGCGCGACGGCGCTCGGGTGTTCGACGATCGGGAACTGGCCAGCGATCCAACGGAGATCAACGCTGGTCCGGTCCACTGAGTACAGCGGCCATTCGTCGGCGGACGCCCAATGGTCCACAGCCAGACCTGCATAGTCGGGTGTGAGGACCCACGCGAGCGGAGGGAAGAACACCTCACCGAATGTGAAGTGGGTTTCCCTCGCTCCTAGTACGCGTTGCATGAGCACGCCTCCGGAGAGTTTGAAGTCGGACCCGAAGTAGGCACCAGCGCGCAGTCGCAGCCCTGACGGCAAGCGAACCTGACGGGTGTCATTTAGCAGCTGCTTGGCGAGCTCAGGAAAGATGACACGAAGTCGGGGATTGATTGCATGGAATCCGTAGAGAATCGCACGGGAAACGAGCCCTGGGTCGAGTGACACAGCGGGAACATCTATTCGGCCGAACGCGAGCCTTTTACCTGTGCGGAACCATCCGCGCAACTGATCGGTGAACAAGCCGTATGCCGTGTCATAGCGGTTGCCTGCGGTGTTGTTGCAGTCGAAACATAGTCCGCGAACCCACATGCCGCCGGCGTACTGACGTCCCGGTTGCACCCCGCTTTTCGTCACGAGCGGAGACTCCTGCATGACGGACGCAGTATTCCCGGCAACTTGCGGAGGCACGTGGGCCTTTGTCATGAGACCGTACCTACCGCAAAGCCCGCAGAAGCGGCCCCGATTCGATCTGAGGTCGAGCCCAAGCGTTCCGCCCGCATTCATCGATCCATTGTGTCGGGTGAAGCAAATGTCGGCGACTGCAGATCGGGTCCAAAGTCGTGAGACGCACGCATCTACATCAATCCATTGCCGTGACCGGGTAGTTGCTGACCGATATAGTCGCGCTGTGCTCACCGACGATGAAGTGTCCGGACTGATCAGCACCGGTTACGAACAACGAAATACCGAATTCAAGAGTTCGGGCTCCCTCGGCGAGGGCTCCTTCCGCGCGAAGGTGGCTCGCGCCGCGATTGCCCTCGCTAATCAGCGCGACGGCGGCCGAGTGATCATCGGCGTTTCTGAGACTGACGGGATCCAGAACGGTCTGAGCATGGAGCTGGCAAGGGAGTATGAGGACTTCGACACGGTCGTTGATCGGATTAACACGTATGCCGACCCGCCCCTTCGGCTAGATGTGACCCTCCGGACACCATTCGAGGGGGTCGTCGTCGCTGTGATCGAGGTCGCCGAGTTCGACGAGATCCCCGTCCTCTGCAAGAGGCAATTCGGGGGTGTACTCGTGCAGGGTCAGCTGTATACGCGGTCGATGGCGAAGCCGGAGAGCTCGGCAAGCCACACTCAGAACGAGCTGCGAGCGTTACTGGCGGTGGCTGTCGAGAAGGGACTGAGCAGGTTCATCGAGACCGCCCGGCGCGGCGGCGTTGACCTGATCGGTCCTGTGACTTCTCGTGCAGAGGCGCAGTTGGCTGAGGCTCTCGAGTCGCAGCTCTTCGCAAGAGTCGTTGTTGGGCCGCACCTATTGGTGCGCTTCGCGCCAGTTGGCGAAGAGTCGGACGTGATTGAGTACGACCAACTCGCGCCGATCGTGGCTGGAAATCAGGTGAGCGCGGCGGGGTGGCGGTTCCCCATCATGTCGACTCCCTCAGGTGTTCAGCGGGGCCAGGACTGGTTCGGAGACCTCGACACGTCGAGCCGATCGGCCGAAGCGTGGCAGTTCTTTCAAAGCGGCGTGTTTGTGCTCGGAGTCACTTTCCCCGAAGGCTTCAGTGCCGACTGGGAATCTGTGGCCGCTCGCACCGCCGACGAACCTCACGTACCCATCTGGTTCCTCATCGCGTACGTCACCATGACGGTTGAGTTCGCCGCGCGCCTGCAACGGGCAGCATTCAATTCGCTGAGCCTCGACGTGCAGCTGAGCATCGCGAACGCGGAAGGGTGGGTATTGTCCGTCTCCAACCCATCCAGAGCCGGTTTTCACAGCCGCTACTCGCTCACGGACGGCACCTGGACGCGGACCATCACCATAACGCCCGAGAATGCACTCACGAGCAGCAGAGAAATCGCTGCTTCTGTTCTCCGTCACATGCTGGTTCGTTTTGGTTGGGACGGTGTGACCGACGAGATAATCCTTGGGGTCCAAGATGAGACACTCGGTGCCGAGGTCTAGCACCTTAGGATCTAGCTGATCGTGCCCCCACGCGCATAGCCGCCACATGTTTGCATAGTGACCGATACCGATCGTGTTACGCGCAGGTCGGTCGATTGGGGCTGGTGTGGTCAGGCGGGAGTGTCTCTCGGGGTGTTGGTGGGTTCGACGAGACCGTCTGTGGGTGGGCGTCGGAGCATTGCTGCGACCATGGCGTTGGCGACGGCGATGAGGGGTACGGCGAAGAGGGCACCAGGGATACCAGCGATGCCGGTTCCGGCGGCGACGCCGAGTACGACGGCGAGCGGGTGCACCTTGACGGCCCCACCGACGAGGAGTGGTTGCATCACGTGGGCTTCGAGCAGGTGGACGAGGAGGACTCCGCCGAGCATGAGTACTGCTTGCAGGGGGCCAGCGAAGATCAGGGCGATGAGGACGGCGATGATTCCGCTGACGATCGCTCCGATCACAGGGATGAAGGAGGCGAGGAGGACGATGACGGCGATGGGGATGGCGAGCGGGAGTCCGAGGAAGAATGCGACGAGGCCGATTCCAATGCCGTTGACGAGGGCGACGAGGATCTGCACGCGCACGAACGAGGTCAGTGTGCGCCAGCCGGCGGCTCCGGCCCGAGTGATGCCCGACTGGCCGTTCCGGGGGAAGATCCGAACCACCCACCCCCAAATGCCCCGGCCGTCGATGAGGATGAAGATGGTGGCGAAGATCGCTATCAGAGCGCCGGCGAAGAGGTGCCCGGTGGTTGAACCGACTTTCAGCACGCCGCCGAGCAGTTGGCTGCTGTCTTTCTGGACGACGGCGCCGATGTTGGCGAGGTATTCGTTGAGCTGAGTGTCGGTGATATTGAACGGCGGACCTCGCAGCGCGTCACGGGCCCGGTCGTACGCTGCACCGGATTCCTTCTGGAGCTGGGGCAGCCCGTCGTGAACCTGCCAGACGACCAGGTAGACCAGCCCGGCAATCACCGCGGCGAATACCAGAAGAACGATGAGGATCGATATCCATCGGGGCCATCCCGCCCGGTGCAGGCGACCTACGAGGGGCGCCAGGAGTGCCGCCACTAGAAGCGCCACCAGAAGTGGGACGACGATCTCGTGGAAGGTGATGATCAGGTAGACCGCCACACCGCCCAAGGCGATGATCGTCAGCAGCCGCCATGACCACTCCGAGGCGGCCACGACACCGACAGGCAGCCTTCGGTCGCGGGGGCTTTGCTCATGTGGTGTCTCCGACATCGTGATCTCCTTTGTTGGTGTCTCGGATTCGTTTCTTGAATGCGTCGAGGGCGGCGAGGACCACCGTCTGCAAAGCGAGCCCGCCGAAGCCATCGCCGCCCGCGACGTCTAGGTTCTTGCTGAGGGCGGCGCGGCAGCGAACACCAGCATCGGAAGCCACAACGGCCACAAATCCATCACGGCTCCTTTTCGCTCATGTCGACGGCAGTCCTGCCACAACTAGGTGACGGCGAATATCGCGGTCCGGAGCATGAACGCGACGGGGTCCACGACAAACCGGCTCCGTCAGCTCTGCACGTGCTAGGGCTGCTGCCACGTTAGGCAGGGGACATCACATGTCATGCGTCCTTGACACAGCAGTCAGCTGTCGATAAGAGCCGGCGTCTTGCCATCTCAACGCGGGGATTTCAAGCTTGTTCGCGCCGCGATCCCTCGCGGGGCGATCGCCCTTCTGGGTGAGGACCCGCGGCCACCTGAAGCCAGGGTGCTCCGAGGGCGTCCCGGCCTCGAGTTGCGCATCGGGACTACCGCGGCACCTGCACCATGGACGATGACATCCTCATCGTCGCCTTCATCACACTCGGCCACCGCCGCGACGTCTACGACCGGTGAGACCCGCTGGGGCGATCTGCTTGCGGACGGCACCTCACGACCACCGGGAGGGAGCGATCGCTCGATGCAGATCTATCTACTTGCACCAACTCGCGTGGTGAGTCCGGGATCGGGCGGGTCGGCGTGACTACATTTTGACTACATCTGGGCGAGATCCAACCTCGTCCACGGTGATCATCCAGCACTCAACTCCCTTGATATTCCGCGGATATTGGCCCCAAACGCCGCTATCACATGGGTCGAATTAGACTTCAAATCCCACCGGTACCGCCACTAAACGCCCCGCGATCCCTTGTAAACACTGGGATGCGGGGCGTTTCTTCGTGGGTGCGAGGCCCGCCTGACTGGTCCGAGAGTTCCGTGTCACGGGAGAAGGCGCCCGCCGAGAGATAGGTCTTCGTCGTCGATGACGTTCCTCGCGAGCCATTCGGCGTAGGTCACCCCGTCGGCTTCGGCCTTATGGAAGAGCTCGTTGGTCGTGATCGTGTGCGCTGTGGTGTGTCGTCTGACGTTGTGGCCCCAGTCGGTCAGGAAGTGCTGGTAAGCGAGATCGGGGTCGCCGGCGAGCCGCTTCATCGTCTCCACGGTGTGCGCGGACCAGTCGTCGATGAATCGATCCGTATCCGTGGGCACGTTGTTCAGAGCAGCACTGAATCGGGTGAGCGTGTCGTCATAGAGCGTGTTGCTGTGCAGGTACCTGATGTCACCGCCGACGCGATCGATGCGGTGCGAGAGGGCGTCTTCGTAGACGTCTGTACCG
This sequence comes from Orlajensenia flava, assembly GCF_004801905.1. Classification (GTDB taxonomy): domain Bacteria; phylum Actinomycetota; class Actinomycetes; order Actinomycetales; family Microbacteriaceae; genus Orlajensenia; species Orlajensenia flava. The sequence continues at coordinate 83,293 of NZ_SSSN01000013.1, forward strand.
ATCTGAAAGCCGAGGTACGTCGCGCTGTCCGCTCGCCACGTCCGATCGAAGACGTCTGACCATCGTGGCGAGAGGATGCCGGCGCCATCCGAGAGGCAGTAGACGCGCTTTCCCGTGTAATGGTCCGCGACCAGCGGGGCGTAGAAGGCGGAGGCCCAGGCTTCCGAACTCTCGCCGGAGACCATGACCTTTTCCGGCTCGAGAAAATTGGCGAAGATCCATGCCAACGCTGCGGTCGTGTTGTTGCGGCCGTTGTGGTGCACCTGAAAGGGACCCTTCTTGCCCGCATAGGTGTTGACGACGTCACCAACGTGCAGGTCTCCGGTCGTGTAGGGAATGAACACGAAGTTCCAGTCGCGGAAGCGATTGTCCTTGTCGCGCTGGTTCGCCATTCCGGTCAGGGCCGTCGGAAACAGCTTGGTGAGCGCGGTGAAGTAGAACGCTCGCAGGTCTCGCGTATAGCCCCGGAGGACTCTCCGGAGCGTGATGGGCTGGGAGGCAGTGATGTCGTCCCAGCAGGCGCCGCCACCCGAGAAGTGAATGATCAGGTTGGAGGAGGCGCCGCGTCTCACGTAGATCTCGTACCTCGTCCCATCGCCGCTGATTGTGGTCTTCCCCAGGTCGACGCTGTGCCATCGTCGATCGGACACCTCGTTCAGTGACATCACCCCGGACGGATGCCTGAAGTGGATGAAGTACACGAAGGCCACGCCGAGGAGCAGGGCTCCGCCGATGGTCCCGAGAGTGGCAAGGGGATTCAGGACGAGGAAGACGACCACCGCTATGCATCCAGCCAGCGCGATCCACGTGGATTTTCTATTCATCCCGTAACTATACCGGGTTACTTACTATACCCGACTACATTATCTTACCCCTCGATATACTTTCGGCGTGATGAGCGAGGAGGTCGGCAGGCGGGAGCGAAAGAAGGCCGCGACTCGGGCGTCGATTCTCGACGCCGCTCTCACTCTGTTCTTCGAGCGTGGCTTCGACGGGGCGAGCGTGCGTGAAATCGCTGACCTCGCCGACGTCACCCCGAAAACGGTCTTCGCTCACTTTCCGCGGAAGGAGGCACTGGTCTTCAGCGACGAAGACGACCGACACGAGACGCTCCTACGCGCCGTCACGGCGCGGGCGTCCGGCACCTCGATCTCCGACGCCCTCGCTGCCCACTACCTGGCCGAGCTCGCGGCGATGCAGACGGATCCTCAGCGTCGAGTGCTTGCCCTCATGCACGACACCCCCTCTCTCGTCGAGTACGCAGAGAAGATGTGGCTGCTGCACGAGGGCGCGCTGGCGGACGCCATCGCTCAGGAACTGGGGCTTTCCGAGCCCACGATCCAGGTCCGCTTCTTCGCGCACTTCGCGCTGCAGATCCAGCTGCACGCGAGTCGTGCCCAGAGACCCGAAGTCACCATTCGAGCGGGATTCGAACTCCTCGAGCCGGGTTGGGACAGCTATTGCTCGACTCTCCGGGATCCGGCGAAATAGCAGCACCGACAAAGCCGCTTCCCCCGTCTCTGCCAGCCTCTGAGCGGGTACCCGCTCAGGGCGGGTACCCGCATCCAGATTCGCTAGACGGCGACCCCCGCGGCGAGGGCCCGCACGTCGGCGGTCGTCAGCGGATTGCCGCCGATGCCCCAGTCGCCGCTGGCGACTTCCTCGACGATGACCCACGTGACGGGCCGCATGTTCTCGCCCTCGATGGTGACCATCGCGTCGGTGAGGCGCTCGACGACGTCCCGTTTCTGCTCGGCTGTGAAGACGTTCTCGATGACCTTGACGTTGATGAGTGGCATGGTATTTTCCGTTCCGGTTGGTGTTCAGTACCGTCACTCTCATCTTTGGCGGAATTAGTTGCAATACTCACCACTTCGGGTCTATAAGTGACTCTTATGTACGACGTTCGACGGCTCCGGGTGTTCTCCGAGCTGACGGAGCAGGGGAACTTCTCCGCGGCCGCCGCTGCGCTGGGCATGACGCAGTCCGCCGTCAGCCAGCAGATCGCCGCTCTGGAGCGCCAGGTCGGGCAGGCGGTCGTACGACGCGGGACTCGCCCGCTCGAGCTGACCGAGGTGGGGGCTGCCCTCGCGAGGCACGCGAAAGGCATCCTGGCTCGGCTCGATGCCGCCGAGCAGGAGGTCGACGAGATAGCGGGACGGCGCAGCGGGCGGCTGCGATTCGGCTGCTTCCCCACCGTGCTGAGCACGCTGATGCCCGCGGCGTTCGCGCGGTTCCGGCTGCTGCACCCCGGCGTCCGACTGACGGTCGTCGACGACCACCTGCATCGGCTGGTCCCACGGCTGGAGACCGGCGAGTTGGACCTGGCCGTGATCTACGAACACGAGGTGCTGCCCGGCATCGACGAGGGAATGTTCCATCGCGTTCCGATCTTCGAGGACCGGTTCCAAGTGGTGCTGCCGGCCGATCATCCGCTCGCGCGTTACGAGGCTGTCAACCTGCCGGACCTCCGCGACGAGCCCTGGATCGGCGGCGCGCTCAGTAGCGCCTGGTACCGGATCGTTCGGCACGCCTGCCAGCAGGTCGGCTTCACACCCCGATCCGAGGTCGCATCCGACGACTACATCGCCGTCCAGGCGCTGGTGGCGGCCGGGCTGGGCGTCTCCCTCATCCCCGGCCTGGCGGTGCGGCATCCGCTGCCCGGTGTCGCCGTTCGTCCGCTCGCCGACGATGCTCCGGTCCGGCGCATCAGTGCGGCCTGGCCCGTGGACGGCTATCAGGGGCCGACGCTCACCGCCATGGTCGAGAGCCTGCAACGGGCGGCACGGAGAGTACCGTGACCGTTCGATTCGGCGTGCATCTTCCCCTCATCGACTTCGGCGGTGAACCGTGGACGGCGGCGCGCCTTTCGGACTACGTCCGTGAGGCCGCGGCCCTCGGCTTCGACTACGTCTGCGCCAACGACCACCTGCTGTTCCGACGGGCCTGGCTGGACGGACCCACGTCGTTGGCGGCGGTCCTGGATGCCAGCGCCGACATGACGATCGCCACCACGGTCGCGCTGCCGGTCGTCCGCGGGCCGGTTCACACCGCCACGATGCTCGCCGCTCTGCACGCGCTCTCGGGCGGTCGCCTCATCGCCGGCGTCGGGCCCGGCTCGTCAGCCGCCGACTTCGCCGCAGCAGGCATCCCGTTCGCCGAACGGTGGAAGCGCTTCGACGAAGCGGTCCGCGTGCTCCGCGTCCTTCTCGGCCATGACGCGTCGCCCTTTCGCGGGAGGTTCTACTCGACGGACGGCGTCGACGGCCCCATCGTCGGCAGCTCGCCGCCCCCACCCCTGTGGATCTCCAGCTGGGGCTCACCCGCCGGCATCCGTCGGGTGGCCGAGCTCGGCGACGGCTGGCTCGCCTCTGCCTACAACACCTCGCCGCAGGCCTTCCGCGACGGCGTCACCCGACTCGAGGCATCCGGACGTCCGGCGACCTTCCCTACCGCCGTCGCGACCACCTGGCTGCACGTCACCGACCGAGCGGATGCCGCCGATCACGTCATCGACGACTTGCTGGCTCCGACTCTCGGTCGACCCGCCGACGACCTGCGTGCGGCAGGACTGCCCATCGGCTCGCCCGAGCAGTGCGCCGAACGGATCGACGCCTACATCCGAGCCGGCGCTGAGCGGATCCTCCTGTGGCCGATCGGCGACGAGATCCGTCAGCTCACGGCCTTCCGCACCGAGGTCGTGCCGCTGCTGACGGCGTGATCCTCAGCCCTCGATCGTCGCGACGACCATCGCGTGGTCGGACACGGGGGAGTCTTTGCGCGCCGCCGCGTCCACGGTGATCGAGGGGAGCTGGGTCGCGCCCGTCACGGTGTCGGCCGACGTTATGCGGTGACGGAGCGCCGTGGACACGAGGATGTGGTCGATGAGCTCCTTGCGGCCCTCGAAGATACGCGAGAATCGCCGTTCCTCGGGAATGAGCGGCGCGAGGTTGAGCAGGCGCCACGCGTCGCCGCGATCGGGGTGATTCTCTCCCGCCGTGCCGATCTCCGACCCGGGCGGCCCCTGCAGGATCTGCGTCGTGGCTGCCCGCACCTCGTCGTTGAGGTCGCCCATCACGGCGACGAGGCGGGTGGATCCGTCGCCGGCGAGCAGGTCGTCCGCGTATCCACGAACGGCCGCGGCCTCGGCCGCACGACGGTTGAGGGCGTAGGCGCCGTAGCGTGCCCGCTGCGCCTCGTCCCTCGGCACGAACGACGTCGCGTTCGGCGTGCGGCCGGGAAAGGAGAGCAGCTTCGACTTGAGGTGCGCGGCGACGAGGTCGAGCGGATCGGCGCCCAGACGCACGCGGATGCGGAGAGCGCCCCGACCCATCGTCGCGAGCGGAGCGCCGTCGTCGCCGGTCGGCGCGGCCTGGAGCAGGGGCGGGATGTCGAAGAACTCGGACGACTCCTCGATGGGCAGTCGTGAGAGGAATCCGACCCGGATGGGGTGGTCGACCTCGAAGTGCGTCGAGAGCACGCCGGACCAGCCGTCACCGAGACGAGCCCGCAGCTCCTCGAACGCGGTCGGGTCGCCGACCTCCTCGACGGCCAGCACGTCGACATCCGCCGATCGGATCGTCTCGGCCAGCAGCGCCACCTTGCGGTCGAACGTCGCCCGATCCGACGGCCCGAATGGCCCGCCGGGTTCGAAGAAGTTCTCGATGTTCCATGCTCCGATGACGGTCATCGCGCCTCACCCCACAGGAGAATTCCGCTGTCCACAGGAGAATTCTGCGCCTCTCGTCGGACGTGGGAAAGAGGCGGGCTCGGAATTCGACCGATGTTCACGGGCGCGCCGCGCCGCCTCATCCTCAGAGCTGGCTGCCCAGCTTGAAACCCTTCTCGGCGTCGCCCTCGCGCGTGTACGAGAAGCCGTCGGCGCCGATGGTCACCGCCAGCTCGCTCGGCTCGTCACGATGCGCCACCGGCTGCGGGTTGCCGTCGAGGTCGAGCACGGGCGACGCCTCGGTGTACCAGCTCGGCACCACCGGGTTGCCCCACCAGTCGCGGCGCTGGTTGTCGTGCACGTCCCACGTGACGACCGGGTTGTCGGGGTCGCCGGTGTAGTAGT
>NZ_SSSN01000014.1 GCF_004801905.1 Orlajensenia flava
ATCGAGGTCGACTACGACGGCCGTAAGCCGCTGCTGGTCGGCGTGCTCAAGGGCGCCGTTATGGTCATGGCGGATCTCGCCCGCGAGTTGAAGATCCACGCCGACATGGACTGGATGGCCGTCTCCTCCTACGGGGCCGGTACGAAATCGAGCGGCGTCGTGCGGATCCTCAAAGACCTCGACAGCGACCTGACGGGTCGCGACGTGCTCATCGTCGAGGACATCATCGACTCGGGTCTGACCCTCAGCTGGCTGCGCGAGAACCTCGAGTCGCGGGGGGCGGCATCCGTCGAGATCTGCGCGCTGCTGCGCAAGCCGGAAGCAGCCAAGGTGGACGTCGACGTGAAGTACGTGGGGTTCGAGATCCCGAACCAGTTCGTCGTGGGCTACGGGCTCGACTTCTCGGAGAAGTACCGCAACCTGCGCGGCGTGGGCATCCTCGCACCGCACGTGTACAGCTGACGCTTACCGCCGCCCGCGGGCTGCTCGAGCAGCGCGACGCGGCGTGACGCTCATGCCGCCGTCAGCGAACACGCAGCACGCACGCAGTTGACGGGCGATACCCTCATAGCACCATGAACGTGAAGAAGCTCCTGCGCGGCCCTTTCATCTACATCCTGCTTGCCATCGTTGCCGTGTGGATCGGGTCGAGCCTGATCACCATGTCCGGCTTCAAGGAGGTCTCGACCCAGCAGGGACTCGCGTTCCTCAAGGACGGCAAGGTCTCGTCGGCGAAGATCGTCGATGTCGAGCAGCGTGTGGACCTCACGCTCTCCAGCGCGGACCCGAAGTACGGCGAGCAGGTGCAGTTCTACTACGTCGCTCCTCGGGGCACCGAGGTCGTCACGGCGGTCACGGATGCCGCTCCGAAGGACGGCTACACCGATGAGGTGCCCCAGCCCAACTGGTTCCTCTCGGCGTTGAGCTTCCTGCTGCCGATCATCCTCATCGGACTGTTCTTCTGGCTGATGCTCTCGGGCATGCAGGGCGGGGGCAACAAGGTGATGCAGTTCGGCAAGTCGCGCGCCAAGCTCGTCACCAAGGAGAGTCCCAAGGTCACCTTCGACGACGTCGCCGGAGCGGACGAGGCGATCGAGGAACTGCAGGAGATCAAGGACTTCCTCAAGGAGCCCGCGAAGTTCCAGGCCGTCGGCGCCCGCATCCCCAAGGGCGTCCTGCTGTACGGCCCTCCCGGAACCGGTAAGACCCTGCTTGCCCGCGCCGTCGCGGGAGAGGCGGGCGTGCCGTTCTACTCGATCTCGGGATCGGACTTCGTCGAGATGTTCGTCGGCGTCGGCGCCAGCCGCGTCCGCGACCTGTTCGAGCAGGCCAAGCAGAACGCGCCCGCCATCATCTTCGTCGATGAGATCGACGCGGTCGGTCGTCACCGCGGAGCCGGACTAGGCGGCGGACACGACGAGCGCGAGCAGACGCTCAACCAGTTGCTCGTCGAGATGGACGGCTTCGACCCCAAGACCAACGTGATCCTGATCGCGGCGACCAACCGTCCCGACATCCTCGACCCTGCCCTGCTGCGTCCCGGCCGCTTCGACCGCCAGATCGGCGTCGACGCTCCCGACCTGCTCGGCCGAAAGAAGATCCTCGAGGTGCACGGACGCGGCAAGCCGCTCGCGAAGGGTGTCGACCTCGAGGTCGTCGCCCGCAAGACGCCGGGCTTCACCGGTGCCGACCTGGCCAACGTGCTCAACGAGGCCGCCCTTCTGACGGCTCGCTCGAACGCCCAGCTCATCGACAACCGTGCCCTGGACGAGGCGATCGACCGCGTCATCGCCGGCCCGCAGCGTCGCACCCGTGTGATGAAGGACAAGGAGAAGCTCATCACCGCGTACCACGAGGGTGGACACGCGCTAGCCGCCGCGGCGATGAACTACACCGACCCGGTGACGAAGATCACTATCCTTCCGCGTGGTCGCGCCCTCGGCTACACGATGGTGCTGCCGCTCGAGGACAAGTACTCGATCACCCGCAACGAGCTGCTCGACCAGTTGACGTATGCCATGGGCGGTCGCGTCGCGGAGGAGCTCATCTTCCACGACCCCACCACCGGCGCGTCCAACGACATCGAGAAGGCCACGGCGACCGCTCGCAAGATGGTGACCGAGTTCGGCATGAGTGCCACCGTAGGCTCCGTGAAGCTGGGCCAGTCGCAGGGCGAGGTCTTCCTCGGCCGCGACATGGGACACCAGCGCGACTACTCCGAGCGGCTCGCCGAGCGGGTCGACGCCGAGGTCCGCGCCCTCCTCGAGCAGGCGCACGATGAGGCCTGGCAGGTCATCAGCGACAACCGCGACATCCTCGACCGCCTCGCGGCCGAGCTGCTGGAGCACGAGACGCTGGACCACAACCAGATCGCGGAGATCTTCACGGACATCAACAAGCTCCCCGAGCGCCCGCAGTGGGTCTCGAGCGAGAAGCGTCCGCTGTCGGACCGCCCGCCCATCGCCTTCCCCAAGGCGAAGGCTCCGATCGACGAGGGAGCCGTCGACGGTGGCGTCGACTCGGGCGCAGCCGCCTCCGAGGAGGCCACCAAGCCCAGTCGAAAGCGCGCATCCAACCCCCGCCCGGCGACCGCCTAGCCCGGAGGCACCCATGACCGGTGTCGACCGGGCACGAATCGAAGCGGCCGTCACGGAGCTCCTCCTCGCCATCGGCGAGGATCCGGGTCGTCCCGGGCTCGTCAAGACCCCGCGACGCGTGGCCGAGTCGTACGACGAGTTCTTCGGCGGGCTCCACCGTGACCCGGTTGAGCACCTGAAGGATGCCGTTCCGCTGGGTTCCAGCGACGACGGCCTCCCGCAGACCGGCGACGCCGTGATGGTGCGCGGCATCGAGTTCCGCTCGATCTGCGAGCACCACCTGCTGCCCTTCGTCGGTGTCGTCCACGTCGCATACCAACCCGGAGAGCGAGTGGTCGGCCTCGGCAAGCTGTCGGACGTCGTGGAGACCCTGTCTGCCCGACCTCAGCTGCAGGAGCGGCTGACCGAGGAGATCGCCGACGCGCTGCAGGAGGGGCTGGAGGCGCGAGGGGTGCTCGTGGTGATGGATGCCGTCCACCGGTGCGTCGTGGCTCGTGGCTCGCGTCAGACCGGCAGCTCGACGGTCACCGTGGCGAGCCGAGGGCGCCTGACCGACCCGGTGCAACGCGCGGAGCTCATGACCCTGATCGGGTCCTCGACTCGTGGCTGAATCGGTCGCACTGGACCGCACCCTGGTCATGGGGGTGGTCAACGTGACTCCCGACTCGTTCAGTGATGGCGGACGGTGGCTCAACGCCGATGCGGCGATCGCTCATGGCCTCGAGCTCGCGGGGCAGGGTGCCGACCTCATCGATGTCGGCGGCGAGTCGACCAGGCCCGGGGCCGCGCGCGTCGATCCCGCAGCCGAGCAGCGCCGCGTCCTGCCCGTCATCGCGGCTCTTGCCGAGACGGGCGTGACGGTGAGCGTCGACACGATGAACGCGACGACGGCGGAGGCGGCCGTCGCCTCCGGCGCCCGCATCGTCAATGACGTCTCGGGCGGTCTCGCCGATCCCGAGATGGCCGCAGCGGTGGCCGACCTCGACATCGACTTCGTGGCCATGCACTGGCGGGGCCATTCGGAGCGCATGAACTCCCTCGCCGTCTACGCCGACGTGGTCGCCGAGGTCCGTGCCGAGCTGTCGGATCGGCTGAACGCGCTGACCGGCGCTGGCATCTCTGAGTCGCGCATCGTCCTCGATCCCGGGCTCGGCTTCGCGAAGGAGGCGCAGCACAACTGGGCGCTGCTCGCCGGGCTCGACGAGCTCGCGTCGCTCGGTCGCCCGCTGCTCGTCGGCGCATCCCGCAAGCGATTTCTCGGTGAGCTCCTGCCATCCGGTGCGCCTGTCGTCGAACGCGACCTGCCCACCGCGGTGATCAGCGCATTGGCTGCGCGTGCCGGCGTCTGGGCCGTGCGCGTGCACGACGTCATCGGTACGCGCCTCGCCCTGGATGTCGTGCAGGCATGGCAAGGTGGAGAGCGTGCATAGCGACGCCGACAGCATCAGCATCACGGGGCTGCGGGTGCAGGCGAACCACGGGGTGTTCGAGCACGAGCGCCGCGATGGCCAGGAGTTCGTCATCGACGTGACCGTCTGGCTCGACAGTGCGCGCGCGGCGAGGGCCGACGACCTGAACAGCACGGTCCACTACGGCGAGCTCGCGGTCGCGGTGGCCGATGCCGTGCGGCGCGACCCGGTCGACCTGATCGAGACCGTCGCCGATCGTATCGCCGGTGTCGCGCTCGGGTTCTCGGCGGTCCTGAGCACCCGCGTGACTGTCCACAAGCCGAACGCCCCCATTCCCGAGCGCTTCGACGACGTGAGCGTGACCATCACGAGGAGCCGCGCATGAGCGCTCTGCGCGCGGGCGAGAGGAAGGCGGTGCTTGCGTTGGGCAGCAACCTCGGCGACCGCGCCCGCGAGATCGACACGGCGGTCTCGGAGCTCTCGGGAACGGATGGCATCCGTCTGCTCGCCTTTTCGCCCATCGTCGAGACCCGGGCCGTGAAGGTGCACGGTGTCGACGAGTTCGCCCCCCGCTACCTCAACGCCGTGGCCGTCGTGGCGACCACATTGGCGCCCGAGCAGCTGCTGCACCAGGTCAACCGCATCGAGGCCGACCACGGACGCGTGCGCGACGAGCGCTGGGGTGATCGAACGCTCGACATCGACATCGTCTGTCACGGCGACATCGTCTCCGACGCACCGCAGCTGACGCTTCCCCACCCCCGCGCCGCCGGGCGCGACTTCGTGCTCGCCCCCTGGCTCGCGGCCGACCCCGACGCCGAGCTGCCCGGAATCGGGCGCGTTGACGAACTGCTCGCGGGCATCGAGGACACCACTCGGCCATGGACTCCCGGAGGGGCCCGATGAATCGAACGCACGCGTCCACTCTCATCGCACTCGGCCTGGTGGGAGCCGTCGCGACGTTCCTGCTCGAGCTGGCGACGGCGGCGTCGGGGCACGCGGTGTTCATCCCGCCACTCACCCTCGCGCTGACACTGGTGATCATCGCGGTCGCGGTCGTCGCGCTGGCGATCCCCATCCGGCGTGCGGTGCGCGGCAAGGCAACCGGACGCATCGACCCCTTCCGCGCGATGCGGACCGCGGCGCTCGCCAAGGCCTGTGCATTGGCGGCCGCGCTGCTGCTCGGCGGCGGAGTCGGCGTGCTGGTCTACCTGCTCAGCAGGACGGCGATCGCCTCGACCGGCCCCATCCTGTTGACCGTCGTGTCGAGCCTGGCGGCACTCGTGCTGCTGGTCGCCGGCCTGGTCGCCGAGTCCTTCTGCATCCTCCCTCCCGACGACGATGACGAGGGGCACGCGCATGCCTGATGACGAGACGATCCCCACCGTTGGGCCGGAGAGACGCCTGCAACTCGACGACGTCGAGTGGAGACGGGTGTCGCCGAAGTATCTCGTCGTGGCGATCGTCGGACGCATCGTCTCGGCGGTCGTGATCGGCGCCGCAGCCGTCTTCCTCTGGCTCGTGGCCGGATGGGGCTGGATCCCGTGGGTGCTGCCCGTCATCGGCGTCGGCTTCCTCATCGCGATCATCATCGAACCGCGGCGGGTGCGCTCGATCGGCTACGCCCTGCGAGCGGACGACCTGGTGTTCCGTCGCGGAATCATGTTCCAGCGGTTCGTCGCCGTCCCGTACGGGCGCATGCAGCTCGTCGACATCACACGCGGTCCGGTGTCGCGGGTGCTCGGGCTTGCCGACCTGCGACTCGTGACCGCCGCCGCGGCGTCGGGAGTCGCCATCCCCGGCCTGCCCGAAGCGGATGCCGAGGATCTGCGCGACCGACTGGTGTCGCTCGCGGAAACGCGACGGGCCGGGCTGTGAGGTTCGCGGACGGCGCCTGGCACCGGCTGCATCCGGCGACGCCTCTCCTGCGCGGCGGCCTCGCCTTCGTGGCGATAGCCGGATTCGTCATCGCGAACCTGCGCGAACGTCTGGTCGACTTCTTCTTCCGCGTTCCCCAGTTCGGCGACGACCCGATCGACGAGATCGTCAACCACGGCTTCGTCGGCTGGGCGCTGCTGGGCGTCCTCGGCGTGCTCCTGGCGATCATCGCCGTGTTCACCGTGTCGTGGCGGATGCACACCTTCCGCATCACGGACGACCTCGTCGAGGTGCGCTCCGGCATCCTGCTGCGAACCCACCGTCGTGCGCGGCTCGACCGCATCCAGGGCGTGAGCATCTCCCGCAACCTGCTCGCCCGCATCTTCGGTGCGGCCAAGCTGGACATCACCGTGGCGGGAAACGACGCCAACGTTCAGCTCGCCTACCTGGGTTCGGCCGCGACGGATGAGCTGCGCCGCGAGATCCTCACACTCGCCAGCGGGGCGCGCCGTGAGGCGACCGAGCCGGTCGCCCTCGATCAGGACGGCGCAGAGCATCCGGACGCATCGGCGTCGACAGGCGCGCGCCTCGGCGGCCTGGTGAACCGGCGGGTGGGGGAATTCCTGGCGCCGGAGCTGGATCCGGATGCGGCGCCGCCGGAGTCCGTCGTGCGCATCCCCCTCCTCCGCCTGATCGGCTCGGTCGTGCTGACCGGCTTCACCGTCGTGCTCGTCATGTTCATCATCGCGATCGCCATCGGACTCTCGCAGGGCGAGTTCTGGCCGGTCCTCGTCGTGCTGCCGGTCATCCTCGGTGGTGGCAGCTTCTACATCCGGCGGGTCAGCCGTCAGCTGCGCTACACGATCGCCGGCACACCGGACGGCGTGCGGGTCGGATACGGCCTCCTCTCCACCAACAACGACACCCTTCCGCCCGGTCGGATCCACGCGATCGGAGTCGACCAGCCGCTGCTGTGGCGTCCGTTCGGGTGGTGGCGGGTGCGTGTCAACACCGCCGGTCACGCGAGCCGTGACCGCCAGAACCGGGAGAACACGACCGTGCTGCCCGTCGGCAACGGCGCGGACGTGCGGGCCGTGCTCGGCCTCATCCTGCCCTCCTTCACCGATGCCGAGGCGCAGGGCATCATCGAGAGCGGAATGGTCTCGCGCGGAGGAGACGACGGGTTCACCAACGCTCCGCGGCGGGCGGCCTGGCTGCGTCCGTTCTCCTGGCGTCGCACGGGGTTCCGGGAGCACGGCAGCATCGTGCTGCTTCGCCGCGGCGTGCTCTCGCGCGACCTCGTCGTCGTGCCCCTCGCGCGCCTGCAGAGCGTGGCGCTCGAGCAGGGGCCGGTGCATCGGATGCTGCGGCTGGCGTCCGTGCGGATGCAGACGGTCTCCGGTCCCGTCGCCGCGGCACTCGAGGTCGTCCCCGCTGACACGGCGCTGGCGCTGTACCGGCGCACGGCGGCCGACGCCGTCGAGTGGGCGAGCGTGGACACCAGTCATCACTGGGGGGCCTCGTGAGTGATCCGGCGCAGCGCGCCGGACGGCTCGGGGTCGGCATCATCGGAGCGGGTCGGGTCGGCCCGGTCATCGGCGCCTCCCTCGGGGCAGCCGGACACGCCGTGGTGGGCATCGCCGCCGTGTCGGCGCCCAGCCGAGAGCGTGCGGAAGCGCTGCTGCCCGGTGTGCCGATCCTCACGGTTCCGGAGGTGGTCGAGCGCAGTGAACTCGTGGTGCTCGCCGTTCCGGATGCCGAACTGGAGCCGCTGATCGCCGGGCTCGCGGCCACCGGCACCTGGCAGGCGGGCCAACTCGTGCTGCACACCTCGGCGCGGTACGGCTGGTCGGTGCTGCAGCCCGCCCTCGGCGCAGGCGCCATCCCGCTCGCCGCGCATCCGGCCATGACGTTCACCGGGACGAGCATCGACATCGCCCGGCTCACGGGCACCTGGTTCGCGGTCTCGGCTCCGTCCCCCGTGCTGCCGATCGCCCAGGCGCTGGTGGTGGAGATGGGCGGTGAGCCACTCGTCGTCGCCGACGCCGACCGCCCGGCGTACGCCGAGGCGATCGAGACGGCGGTGTCGTTCTCGAGCGCCATCGTCGATCAGGCGACCGGGATCCTTCGCAGCATCGGCGTCGATGATGCGGGAGCCGTGCTCGCGCCACTCGTTCGCTCGTCGGTCGAGACAGCGCTGGCCCGCACCGGCTCGGCTAGCATCGACGTGGCCGACCTTCACACCGGCGACGACTTCGGCGCCCCTCCACCGGAAAGCCCATGACCCCCCAGATCATCTCCGATATCGCCACCCTGCGCGCCCTCGTCGGCTCCGCTCGATCGGCGGGAGAGCGGATCGCCCTCGTGCCGACCATGGGAGCGCTGCACGAGGGGCACCGGGCGCTCGTGGCCCACGCCGCGAGCGTGGCCGACGCCGTCATCGTGTCGATCTTCGTCAACCCGCTGCAGTTCTCCGAACAGGCCGACCTGACCCGCTACCCGCGCACCCTCGAGGCCGACGCCGTCTCGCTCGCCGACAGTGGTGTCCTGGCGATCTGGGCTCCGAGCGTCGAGACGATGTACCCCGACGGTGCCACCGAGACGCGGGTGAGTGCGGGACATGTCGGGACCCTGTACGAGGGCGCATCCCGACCCGGTCACTTCGACGGCATGCTCACCGTGGTCGCGAAGCTGTTCAATCTGGTGCAGCCCGATGTCGCCGTGTTCGGCCAGAAGGACGCTCAGCAAGCGCACATCGTGCGGCGCATGGTGGCCGACCTCAACCTGCCGATCGAGATCGACGTCGTGCCGACCGTGCGCGAGGCGGACGGACTGGCGCTCTCGAGCCGCAACCGGTTCCTCTCAGCCGACGAGCGTCGCGGAGCGTTGGCGCTGTCGGAGGCCCTCGGCGCGGTCGAGGCGTCCGCTGCGTCCGGGCTCGGCGAGGCGCTCGCGGAGGGTGCCGCCGCTTTCGGTGACCACGACGCCGTTAAGCTGGACTACCTCGTCGTGGTCGAACCGAAGACCTTCCTGCCCGTCTCCGACGGCTACCGCGGCGAGGCAGCCGTGCTCGTCGCCGCGCAAGTCGGCAGCACACGTCTCATCGACAACACCACCATCACGCTGTAGCAGCCCCGACCGGAAGACACCATGGCCGACGACCAGACGACGCCCGAGCCCACTGCCGAGGAGATCGCCGCGGATGTCTCCGAGCAGAAGGCCGTTCGACTGGCCAAGCGCGAGCGGCTGATAGCCACAGCCACGGATGCCGCCGGCGGCGCCTACCCCGTCTCCGTCCCCGTGACCGACACCATCCCCGGCGTGCGAGCGCGCTTCGGCGCGCTCGAGACGGATGTCGCGACCGGCGAGACCGTCGGCATCGCCGGCCGCGTCGTGCACCTGCGCAACACGGGCAAGCTGTGCTTCGCCGCCCTGCAGTCCGGAGACGGGTCGCGCATCCAGGCGATGGTCTCCCTCGGCGAGGTGGGGGAGGAGAGCCTCCTGCGGTGGAAGGAGCTCGTCGACCTCGGCGACCACGTGTTCGTAACGGGAGAGGTCATCACCAGTCGGCGCGGAGAGCTGTCGATTCTCGTGAATGACTGGACGATCGCGTCCAAGGCGATCCTGCCGCTGCCGAACCTGCACACCGAACTCTCCGAGGAGAACCGGGTCCGCAGCCGCTACCTCGACCTCATCGCCCGCGAGCAGGCCCGCACCAACGTGCGCGACCGGGCGAAGGCCGTGGCGAGCCTGCGCCGCACGTTCGACGACCTCGACTTCATCGAGGTGGAGACCCCGATGCTGCAGGTGATGCACGGCGGGGCATCCGCCCGTCCGTTCGTGACGCACTCCAACGCCTTCGATGCCGAGCTGTTCCTCCGCATAGCGCCGGAGCTCTACCTCAAGCGCGCCGTCGTCGGCGGGATGGAGCGCGTCTTCGAGATCAACCGGAACTTCCGCAACGAGGGCGCCGACTCGACGCATTCGCCCGAATTCGCCATGCTCGAGGCCTATCAGGCCTACGGCGACTACAGCACCATCGCCGACCTCACGCAGACCCTCATCCAGGACGCGGCGCAGGCCGTTTCAGGCAGTCACACCGTGACGTGGGCGGACGGCACCGAGTACGACCTCGGCGGCGACTGGAGCCGCATCTCCATGTTCGGCTCGCTCTCGGAGGCGCTGGGGCGCGAGATCACGCCCGAGACGCCGATCGCCGAGCTTCGGGCGATCGCGGACGGGGAGGGAATCGAGATCGACCACCCCCTGCATGGCAAGTACGTCGAGGAGCTCTGGGAGCACTTCGTCAAGAGCGGCCTCGAGCGTCCCACCTTCGTGATGGACTTCCCCCTCGACACCTCGCCGCTCGTGCGCGCGCACCGGTCGCTGGCGGGGGTCGTGGAGAAATGGGACCTGTACATCCGCGGGTTCGAGCTCGCCACCGGATACTCCGAGCTGGTGGACCCTGTCGTCCAGCGGGATCGTTTCGTCGAACAGGCACGCCTGGCCGCCGGCGGCGACCCCGAGGCGATGCGCCTCGATGAGGAGTTCCTGCGCGCACTCGAGTTCGGGATGCCGCCGACCGGCGGCATGGGCATGGGCATCGACCGTCTGCTCATGGCGCTGACGGGCCTCGGCATCCGCGAGACGATCCTCTTCCCGCTCGTCAAGTAGCGAGACGCTACGCAGCCCGACCGACCAGGTCGGGTTGATTCGTCGCGCCTAGGCGTCCACGTCGACATGTGGCTAATTCTGTGAATGTATTGCTTTGTGTTGGAATGTGTGGGAATCTGTCTGAACGTTCGAAGGTGAATGATCCTCGAACGGAGAGGATCGAGCATGTACGCAACGGAACGCCAGGATCGGATCAGCACCGCGATCGCCCGCGTCGGACGCGTCTCGGTGATGGAGCTCTCCCGTGAATTCGGCGTGGCGTCCGAGACCATCCGCCGCGACCTCGACCTGCTCGAGGAGCAGGGTCGTCTGCGCCGCGTGCACGGAGGCGCCGTCTCAGCACAGAGCACGACGATCGCCGAGACCAGCCTCGCCGATCGCAGCGATCAAGCCCGGGAGCAGAAGAGCGCGATAGCCCGGGCCGCGCTGCGTCAGGTGCCCGACACCTTCCGCGGTTCGCTCCTCATCGACGCTGGCAGCACGACCGCCCAGTTCGCCGAACTGCTCGCAGCTCGTCAGCCTGCCGCGCCCGATGCCCGCATCGACGTGTCGACCAACTCTCTGGCCATCGCCGCCACCCTCAACGCGAGCGCACACCTCGCTCTGCGCATCCTGGGCGGAAAGATCCGCGGCATCACCGGAGCCGCGGTGGGTCCGTCCACCATTGCGCAACTGACCGACCTGCGCCCCGACATCGCCTTCATCGGGGCCAACGGCGTCAGCGACGGGTTCGGTCTCAGCACGCCCGACGAGGCGGAGGCCGCGGTGAAGGCGGCTATGGTCCACGCCGCCCGCCGGGTGGTCGTCCTCGCTGACTCGTCCAAGCTCGAGGTCGAGACGCTCGTGCGGTTCGCGCGGCTCGATGAAGTCGACACCCTCATCACGGATGCGCCCCCGCCGGCGCTGCTCGCCTCGGCCCTGGCGGCCCACGGCGTCGAGGTGGTGCTCGCATGATCGTCACGCTCACCGTCAATCCGTCGCTCGACCGCACCGTACAACTCGACGGCGAACTCGCGCGCGGCGCGGTGCAACGCGCCCTCGAGACCCGCGAGGATCCGGGCGGCAAGGGCGTCAACGTTACCCGGGCGCTGCGTGCGTCAGGCGTCGACTCCCTCGCCGTACTGCCCGGCGCCACCTCGGATCCGTTCTTCTCCGCGCTCCGCGCCGAGGACGTTCCGTTCGGCGCTGTGCCGATCGAGGGTCGCATCCGGGCCAACCTGACCCTGACCGAACTGGACGGCACGACGACCAAGATCAACGAGCCCGGTCCGACTCTCGCCGAGAACGACCAGGATGCCCTCATCGCCCTCGTGGCCGAGGTGTCGGAGGGCGCCGACTGGCTGGTCCTCGCGGGGTCCCTTCCTCCCGGTGTGCCCGACGACTTCTACGCACGTGTCGTACGCGCCGTCCGGGAGGCGAACGCCCGCCCGCCTCGCATCGCGGTCGACAGCTCAGGCGCGCCGCTGCGCGCACTCGTCGCTGCGCGTGTGGCCGTCGACCTGATCAAGCCGAACGCCGAGGAGCTCGCTGAACTCGTGGGCGTGGAGGCGGGGGACGACCTCGAGGACGACCCGGAGGCAGCCCTCGCCCTCGCCCGATCGCTCGATCGCGATGGCGTGGTGGCGGCTCTCGTAACCCTCGGCGCCACGGGAGCGGTCCTCTCCACCGATGACGGCGCCTGGTTCGCCCCGGCTCCCCGCATCCTGCCCCGGAGCACGGTCGGCGCGGGTGACTGCTCGCTGGCCGGCTACCTCGTCGCCGCCGTCGAGGGTGAGCGCCCCGACCGGTGCCTCGCGCGAGCCGTCGCATCCGGTGCGGCAGCGGCATCCCTCCCCGGCAGCATCGTTCCCACCCGCGACCAGGTCGATGCGGCCGCCATCGAGCCGGTGGCGCTCGACCCGAACCCTCTCGAAGACCCCGAATCCATCCACCTCCGCGACGGCGCAGACGCCGCGCAGCACTGAAGGAGCAACCCCATGAGTGAACTCATCCAATCGAACCTCGTCGTGCTCGACGAGGACCTCGGTCCCGAACGATCGGACGTCATCCGCGCGCTCGCGCAGCGCATCGCGGATGCCGGACGCGCCGACGCGGCCGGCCTCGCCGCCGACGCCTGGGCGCGCGAGGAGAAGTCGGCTACCGGAATCCCCGGCGGCATCGCGATCCCGCACTGCCGGTCCACCTCCGTCTCCGTCGCGAGCCTGGCGATGGCTCGCCTCAAGCCGCCGGTCGACTTCGACGCCGGCGACGGCCCGGCCGA
Source organism: Orlajensenia flava (assembly GCF_004801905.1). Lineage (GTDB taxonomy): Bacteria > Actinomycetota > Actinomycetes > Actinomycetales > Microbacteriaceae > Orlajensenia > Orlajensenia flava. The sequence continues at coordinate 12,819 of NZ_SSSN01000014.1, forward strand.
CATCGTCTTCATGATCGCCGCGCCCGACGGCGCCGACCAGGCCCACCTCGTACTGCTCGCCCAACTGGCCCGCTCACTCATGAAGCCCGACTTCAACGACTCCCTCCGCAGCGCGGCCAGCGCCGACGAGGTCGTCGCGATAGTGCGGGGCGCGCTGGACGCTCCCGCCGAGGGCGCCCCGCAGAGCGCTGCTGCGGCAGCGACGGCGACGGCCGCGACGGATGGCGAATCCGCCGCACGCCCATCGCTCATCGCGATCACCGCGTGCCCCACGGGCATCGCACACACCTACATGGCGGCCGACGCCCTCGTGGCCGCCGCTGATCGTGCCGGTGTCGAGCTGCACGTCGAGACGCAGGGCTCCGCCGGCGCCACCCCCGTCGCTCCGGACGTGATCGCGCGCGCCGGCGCCGTCATCTTCGCGGTCGACGTCGACGTGCGCGACAAGGCGCGGTTCGCCGGGAAGCCCGTCATCCAGGCTCCCGTCAAGCGCGGCATCGACGAGCCGGACGAGATGATCGCCGAGGCCGTCGCCGCGGCGAACAACCCGTCCGCGCCTCGCGTCGCAGCCGGCGCCGGAGGTGCGGCCACCGCGGGAGCGACCACGGCGGCGAACGAATCCGTCGGTGCCCGCGTGAAGCGCTGGCTGCTCACCGGTGTCAGCTACATGATCCCGTTCGTCGCCGGTGGTGGTCTGCTGATCGCCCTCGGCTTCCTGCTCGGCGGTTACGACATCACCGACAACGCCAGCAAGATCGTGCTCAGCAACGCGCTGTGGAACCTGCCGTCCGGCGGCCTCGGCGAGTACCTCGGGGCGGTCGCCTTCGTCATCGGCGCGGCATCCATCGGGTTCCTCGTGCCGGCGCTCGCCGGTTACATCGCCTACGCGATCGCCGATCGTCCGGGCATCGCGCCCGGATTCACGGTCGGTGCCGTCGCGCTGATCATGAACGCCGGCTTCCTCGGCGGTCTCGTCGGAGGCCTCCTCGCCGGTGCGGCTGCGTACTGGATCGGACGCATCCCCGCCCCGCGCTGGCTGCGCGGCCTCATGCCCGTGGTCATCATCCCCCTGCTCGCGTCGATCTTCGCGTCGGGTCTCATGCTGGTGATCCTCGGCGGCCCGATCGCCGTGCTCATGACCGGCCTGACCGACTGGCTGAACTCCCTGTCGGGCGTCGGCATCGTACTGCTCGGACTCATCCTCGGGTTCATGATGGCCTTCGACCTCGGCGGCCCGGTCAACAAGGTGGCGTACTCGTTCGCTGTGGCGGGACTCGGAGCCGGCTCGATCAACGACCAGACTCCATGGATGATCATGGCCGCGGTCATGGGTGCCGGCATGGTGCCGCCCCTCGCTATGGCCCTGGCGTCGACCGTGCTCGGTCGCGGACTCTTCACCCAGGTGGAGCGCGAGAACGGCAACGCGGCCTGGCTGCTGGGCGCGTCCTTCATCAGCGAGGGAGCGATCCCGTTCGCGGCGGCCGACCCGCTGCGCGTGATCCCCGCGTCGATCCTCGGCGGAATGACGACGGGCGCGCTCTCGATGGCGACGGGCGCCACCTCGCAGGCGCCGCACGGTGGCATCTTCGTGTTCTTCGCGATCGGCAACCTCGGCATGTGGGTGCTCTCCATCCTCGCCGGAACCGTCGTGTCGGCACTCGCCGTGGTCGCGCTCAAGAAGTGGGCACGACGCCGACCGGTCGAGACGGTGTCGACGACGGATGCCGGAGCCGTCGCGCCGGCTGCCATGCCCGTGCCGGCCTGACCGTCTCACGCCGAGGGGGGTCGACCGAGCGATCGGTCGGCCCCTCGCTCGCTCCGTCCGGGCGGCTCCGCATCCGTCCCGTCCCCGTGGCAGCGGTTTCCAGCGCGATGGGTTAGCCTGATGCGGCCATGAACGACTATCTGCCCAAGAAAGAGCTCGAGCCGGAACCCGACAAGAGGCGCGTGTCGAACGGCCGACTCGCCATCTGGCTCATCGTCGGCGGCGTGGCGGTCTACATGATCGTCTCGGGCATCATCGGCATCGTGTCCAAGTAAGCTGATCCCACGATGGACGACTTCTGGCTCAACGCGCTCTGGTCGATCACCCCGACCGTGCTGGTCGGGCTGCTCTTCTGGTACATCATGCGCGCCCTCATCCGCTCCGATCGCACGGAGCGCAAGGTGTACAGCGAGATCGAAGCGGAGGAGCGAGCCAAGCTCGGCCACGAGCAGCCTGCCCGCGACAAGCCGGCGACCTAGGCAGCGGCCGTGGATCCGTCCGACGTCTCCCTCATCATCGTCGTCACGCTCTTCCTGATCGATCTCGGCGTGCGCATAGCGGCCATCATCATCATTCCGCGCAACCGTCGGCCCACCGCGGCGACGGCGTGGCTCCTGGCGATCTTCTTCCTGCCGTACGTCGGCGTGTTGCTGTTCCTCCTCATCGGCAACCCGAAACTGCCGCGCAAGCGCCGGCAGAAGCAGCTCGAGATGAACCAGTTCATCCGAGACAACTCCGACGTGCCGGAGGGGCGGCAGAGCAACGCGCAGTGGCCGCCGTGGTTCGCATCCGTCGTGGAGCTGACGACCAATCTGTCGGCGATGCCGATCATCGACGGCAACACCGCCAGTCTCATCCCGCACTACCAGGACTCGCTGGAAGCGATGGCCGCCGAGATCGGCAAGGCGACCAAGTACGTCCACGTCGAGTTCTACATCCTCAGTTGCGACCAGACCACGTACCCCTTCTTCGACGCACTCGAGGCCGCGGTCCGTCGCGGGGTGAAGGTGCGGGTGCTCCTCGACCACTGGGCGTCCTCGCGCACCCGCGAATACAAGGCCACGCTCAAGAGGCTCACGGCGATGGGAGCCGAGTGGCACCTCATGCTCCCGGTGCAGCCGCTGAAGGGAAACAACCAGCGCATCGACCTGCGCAACCACCGCAAGATCCTGGTGGTCGACGGACGTAGCGCCTTCATCGGATCGCAGAACGTCATCGACCGCAGCTACAACAAGCGCGTCAACATCAAGCGCGGCCTCAAGTGGCAGGAGCTCGTCACCCGCATCGAGGGCCCGGTGGTCGACGCCCTCAACCTCATCTTCATCACCGACTGGTTCATCGAGTCGGACGAGCTCCTCGAGAAGGAGGTGGAGACACTCGAGTCGGTGGAGGATCCGCGCCGGCTGGAATGCCAGGTGGTGCCGAGCGGGCCGGGCTACGTCAACGAGAACAACCTCAGGCTGTTCCTGGCGCTGCTCTACAACGCCCAGAAACGGGTCGTCATCACGAGCCCGTACTTCGTGCCGGACGAGGCGATGCTCTACGCCATCACCTCGACGGTGCAGCGCGGTGTGCCCGTCGACCTGTTCGTGTCGGAGATCGGCGACCAGGCGCTCGTCTGGCACGCCCAGCGCTCGTACTACGAGGCGTTGCTGCGTGCGGGCGTCCGCATCTGGATGTACAAGTCGCCGTACATCCTGCACGCAAAGCACTTCACCATCGACGACGACGTCGCGGTGATCGGGTCGAGCAACATGGACATGCGCTCGTTCGGCCTCAACATGGAGGTCTCCCTCCTGGTGCGCGGCAAGTCGTTCGTGCACGACATGCGACAGGTGGAGGACGGATACCGGGCCGTGAGCAAGGAGCTCACGCTCGATGCGTGGAAGAAGCAGCCGCTGCGGTCGACCGTTCTCGACAACCTCGCCCGGCTCACCAGCGCCCTGCAGTAGCCCTCGGAGGTTACCGACACTCGAATCGAGCCAGGCGGAGGAGCCCGAACTGGACATCGTCCCCGGTGACGGAGCATGTGTGCCCGTCGTCCGCGAGACGCGACTTCGCGATGTCACGGTCGCCGCGGGTGAAGACCATCCACATCGTCCCGTCTGCCGTTCTGCTGGCCCGCGTCGTCACGAAAGGGCGAACTGAGACGACCTCGCGGAGGTCAACCAGCGGCTGATTGCCCGTGAGCAATCGCTGTCGCGTCGTCCGCTGGAGGTCTCCATCTCCCGATTGGTTCGCGAAGCCCGCAGCCACCCCCGTTTCGCTCGGCGTCTGGACGATCGCAAGCAGATCTCCGGGCTCCACCCGCTCGGCCGCGAGGTGGGCGATTCCTGGAAAGTCATCTACCCACCAGTTGGCTCGAAGGAGATCGAACGTTGTCGCAGCGCCGATCGTGACGGGCACGATGAGCAGCAGCCATAGGGCGGCTCCAAATGCATATCTTATCCAGCTGTCGCGTCCGACCTTGAATCGACGGAAGGCATCGGCGCAGAAGCCGAATCCCAGGGCGAGACCTAAGACGGCCGGAAGAAGATAGGCCGTCCGCAAGTACGGTGTTGCGAGCAGCGAGTACACCAGCAGAAGTGCCCAAGGCACTACGAAAAGCCCGACCGCGAAACCATACCGAGCGATCGTGAGCGTTCGGGCCTGGCTCCGCGGCTGGCGCAAGAGCACGACGAGCCCGACGCCGAGTGCGACGACGCTTAGGCCCAGAGCGACAGCCTCTGGCAGCTTGAACAGCGAGTCTCCCCGGTTGACGATGGCACTGCCGAGAGCGCCGAGAGCACGACGGACGTCCGGGCGAGGAATCCACGACACCTGTCCTCGCTGGCCGTAGGCGACGACCGCTATCGGCGCGAGGGCAGCGACTGCGAGAACCGTTGACAGGAGCCAGGACAGGACTCTTCGACGCGACGCACCGAGCAGGAGGAACGCGAGGGGCACGATGCTCAGCAGAGAGAAGAGGTGCATGCCACCCGCCAGGCCGATCGAGACGGCATACGCGAGCCACCAGGCGAGCGACCGCTCGGCTCGGGTGGCGCGATCCATGGCGAATGCCGCGAGGGCGACGAAGAAGCATGCCAACGCATACGGTCGCGCGGTGGCTGCCATCTGCACCGCGAACGGATTCAGGGTGAGTACGAACCCCGTCACCAGTGACGCCAGCGTGCCCCACCACTTCCTCGCCAGGAGGCCTGCGATCACCACCGTCCCGACCGCTGCGATCACCGATGCCAAACGCAGGCCCAAGGGAGAGGGAATCCCGATGATGGCCAGATGTTCGAGCCAGTAATAGAGCCTGAACACAGCGTCGACGTGAGAGAGGGCTGCGGCTCGATCGCCGCCATCGAGTACCGCGAACGACTGAGTCGCAACCTCGTCGCGCCACAGTGGGATCCGGACAGCCGACCAGGTAGCCATGACCGCCATAACAGAGGCCGGAAGCGCGATGGCTGTGACCTCTGCCGCCCGCTGACGGGATCGCTCGTTGACAGCGGCCATGGCGCCCAACCTATCCCGCATGAGGCCGAACGCGGCGCCCGCGTTCGGGGGTCAGGAGCGCGGCTTGAGGCGCACCGTCGGCATCGGCGGGGCGGGCAGAGGGGAACCGTCGTAGTCGACCTCGCCGAAGGGGCCGTACGGGTCCGCGCCCGCGATAACGTCCCCCTGCCACTCGGATCGGAACGCCACGATCTCCTCGTGCGTGCGACCGATGAAGTTCCACCACATGATGAAGCGCTCCTCGAACGGCGCGCCCCCGAGCAGGAGTGCCCGCGCGCCCGACTCTCCGGCGGACAGGTGAACCGACACCCGACCGGGAGACAGGTAGGCGAGCTCGGTGACGGCCGCCTCGACGCCGTTGACGCGGAGCGGGCCGGCGTCCACGAGCAGTCCGTGCTCGAACGTCGGGTCGAGGCTCAGTTCGGTGGAACCGAACGGCGGCAGGTCGACCTGCGCGCCGACGAGGGGAGTGAAGACGGATGCGTCGGGCCCGACCCCGGCGAACGTGCCCGCGAAGACCTGAAGTGACGCGTCTCCGACCTGCACCGGAACGGCCCCCCGCCGCTCGAAGAACGGCTCGGAGTGGCGCGCGTCATCGGGAAGCACGATCCACAGCTGCACGCCGTGCGGGGTGCCGGAAGCGGCCTGCGACACCTCCGAGTGCGAGATGCCGCGGCCGGCGGTCATGAGGTTGAGCGCCCCGGGCTGCACCAGGCTGAGGCTTCCGACGCTGTCGCGGTGCTCGATCTCGCCGGAGAACAGCCAGCTCGCGGTCTGCAGACCGGTGTGCGGATGCGGGGGCACGACCATCGGCTGAGCGGCGCCGTCCCCGAGGCCGTAATGGTCGGCGAAGCACCACGCCCCGATGGTCGGTCGACCGCGCTGGGGGAGGGTGCGGTGGACGAGCATCGCGCGCGCCCCGCCGAGCGGAACCTCGCGCGCCGTGAGCACCTCGACCACGTCCGGCCGGTCGGACTCGGGCGTGGTTCCGAGCACGAGCTCCGCCGGATCCTTCTCGAGGTTGCTCATGAACCGCATCCTATTGCCGTCGGGAACGGGACGTTAGGGTGAGGTATGCCTCGCCGGAATGTTGTCGCCGCGTTCGCGCTGGCCGCATCCGTCGCCCTCGTCCTCTCCTCGTGCTCTTCGGGAAGCGGAGGCAACGCCCTCGAGGACTACGCCGGCCCACCCAAGGGCGTCACCGGGTTGCCGACAGCCGAGGAGCCCTTCGCCGCATGGCTCGGCGACGGCAAGCGCATCGCCATCACCCTCTTCGGCAGCAGCGGATGCCCGCCCATCGTCAGCCGAATGATCGTGGGTGCGTCCAACTCCCTGCAGGCGACCGTGGAGAAGATCCCCGACGACAAGGTGTGCACGGCCGACTACGTGCCGCACACCACGGTGTTCACGACGCCCGAGCAGGTGAGCACCACCTCGGACGTGAGCATCCGCTTCACCGGTAAGCCGACGATCACGCTGCCCGCCATCCGCCCCTGAGGGAGCGCTCACGGCGACGGTGCGCCGAGGGCGAACACGGGCGAAACGGTGGCGACCGCTCGTTACTCTCGATGTATCGGCGACGCATCCGCCCGCGGAGCCGAGAGGAGTAGAAGATGTTCGAAAGATTCACCGACCGAGCTCGTCGCGTCGTCGTCCTGGCCCAGGAAGAGGCCAAGATGCTCAACCACAACTACATCGGTACGGAGCACATCCTGCTCGGCCTCATCCACGAGGGCGAGGGAGTGGCAGCCAAGGCGCTCGAGTCGCTCGGCATCTCGCTCGACGCCGTGCGCGAGCAGGTGCAGGACATCATCGGTCAGGGCCAGCAGCAGCCGACCGGTCACATCCCCTTCACCCCGCGCGCCAAGAAGGTGCTCGAGCTCAGCCTCCGCGAGGCCCTGCAGCTCGGCCACAACTACATCGGCACCGAGCACATCCTGCTCGGCCTCATCCGCGAAGGCGAGGGCGTCGCCGCCCAGGTGCTCGTGAAGCTGGGCGCCGACCTCAACCGTGTGCGCCAGCAGGTCATCCAGCTGCTCTCGGGCTACCAGGGCAAGGAGCAGGTGCAGGTCGGCGGGGCCAACGAGCAGCAGCAGACCCAGGGTGGATCGCAGATCCTCGACCAGTTCGGCCGCAACCTCACGCAGGCCGCCCGCGAGGGCAAGCTCGACCCCGTGATCGGGCGCGAGAAGGAGATCGAGCGGGTCATGCAGATCCTCTCCCGTCGCTCCAAGAACAACCCGGTCCTCATCGGAGAGCCCGGCGTCGGTAAGACCGCTGTCGTCGAAGGTCTCGCGCAGGCCATCGTGAAGGGCGACGTTCCCGAGACGCTCAAGGACAAGCAGCTCTACTCGCTCGACCTCGGCTCGCTCATCGCCGGAAGCCGCTACCGCGGTGACTTCGAGGAGCGCCTGAAGAAGGTCACGAAGGAGATCCGCACCCGCGGCGACATCATCGTCTTCATCGACGAGATCCACACGCTCGTCGGCGCTGGAGCGGCCGAGGGCGCCATCGACGCCGCCAGCATCCTGAAGCCGCTGCTCGCCCGTGGTGAGCTGCAGACGATCGGTGCGACCACCATCGACGAGTACCGCAAGCACTTCGAGAAGGATGCCGCGCTCGAGCGCCGCTTCCAGCCCATCCAGGTGGCCGAGCCGAGCCTGCCCCACGCGATCAACATCCTCAAGGGGCTGCGCGACCGCTACGAGGCGCACCACAAGGTCTCCATCACGGATGGCGCCATCGTGGCCGCGGCCAACCTGGCCGACCGCTACGTGAGCGACCGTTTCCTGCCCGACAAGGCCATCGACCTGATCGACGAGGCCGGCGCACGCTTGCGCCTCTCGATCCTCTCGAGCCCGCCCGAGCTGCGCGAGTTCGACGACAAGATCTCCGTCGTGCGGGCCGCCAAGGAGACCGCCATCGAGGAGCAGGACTTCGAGAAGGCCGCCTCCCTCCGCGACGAGGAGAAGCAGCTGCTCGGCGAGCGACTGCGCCTCGAGAAGCAGTGGAAGTCGGGCGACGTCAAGACCACCGCCGTCGTCGACGAGGGTCTGATCGCCGAAGTGCTCGCCCAGGCCACCGGCATCCCGGTGTTCAAGCTCACCGAGGAGGAGTCCTCGCGACTCGTCTTCATGGAGAAGGCGCTGCACCAGCGGGTCATCGGTCAGGAGGAGGCCATCGCGGCTCTCTCCAAGACCATCCGCCGCACGCGCGCCGGCCTCAAGGACCCCAAGCGTCCCTCGGGATCGTTCATCTTCGCCGGCCCCACGGGCGTCGGCAAGACCGAGCTCGCCAAGGCGCTCGCCGAGTTCCTGTTCGATGACGAGGCGGCCATGATCGCCCTCGACATGAGCGAGTACGGCGAGAAGCACACCGTCTCACGGCTGTTCGGAGCCCCTCCCGGCTTCGTCGGCTTCGAGGAGGGCGGCCAGCTCACCGAGAAGGTGCGCCGCAAGCCGTTCAGCGTCGTGCTGTTCGACGAGATCGAGAAGGCTCACCCCGACATCTTCAACTCGCTCCTCCAGATCCTGGAGGAGGGACGACTGACGGATGGCCAGGGCCGCCTCATCGACTTCAAGAACACGGTCATCATCATGACCACCAACCTCGGCACGAAGGACATCTCGGGCGGCCCGGTCGGCTTCCAGATGGAGGGCGACACGCAGACCAGTTACGACCGCATGCGCGGAAAGGTCTACGAGGAGCTCAAGAAGAACTTCAAGCCCGAGTTCCTCAACCGTGTGGACGACATCATCGTGTTCCCGCAGCTGAGCAAGCCCGAGCTGCTGCAGATCGTCGACCTCTTCATCAAGCGACTCAGCGACCGCCTGCTCGACCGCGACATGACGATCGAGCTCACGGTCCCCGCGAAGGAGCGACTCATCGAGGTCGGCTTCGACCCGGCCCTCGGAGCCCGGCCACTGCGTCGTGCCGTCCAGCACGAGATCGAGGATCGCCTCAGCGAGAAGATCCTGCACGGCGAACTGGGTTCCGGTGACCACGTGCACGTCGACTTCGTCGACAGCGAGTTCGTGTTCACCACTTCTCGCCGCGAGCTGCCCGCCGGTGCGGGGGTCGCCGCCGGAGCCTCGGTCGGCGCGGGATCGGTGACGCCCGACCTGGCCATCACCAGCGACTGACGCGTGGAGACTGAGGGGCCGGATGCTGAGCGCATCCGGCCCCTTCTCCATGCACCTGCACGTTTCCGTTCGCTTTGCTCCCGTATGCTGCACATCATGCAGGAGCGCGAGAAGAAGACCGAAGAGCGGGCGATCAATGAGGTCGTCGACCGTCTCGCGGAGAAGTACCCCGGCGTCGAGCGCACCACGATCGAGAAGATCGTGACCGAGGAGCATCTCGAGTTCAACGGAAAGCCCGTGCGCGACTTCGTGCCGGTGCTGGTCGAGAAGAGCGCCAAGAAGCGCGTCAAGGCGCTCGCCAAGGCCTGAAGCACGCGCCCGGTGATGTTGCGGGCGCGATCAGCCCGTGAACGCGGGCGTCAGCCGCGTCCCAGTGCTTCGGCGAGAGCCGCCTTGTTCATGCGTGAATACCCCGGGACGCCTTCGGACTGCGCACGTCCGCGCAGCTCGCGGAAGCTAGGCTCCGGCGCTGCAGGCGCGTCGACAACAGACGGTCGGACCGCTCGCGGCTTCCGCGGGGCAACCTTCGGAGCGGGAGCGGGCGTGGTGGGCTCGGGCCGGCTGGCCGAATCGGCTCCACTGGGCTGCAGGGGCTCGATCGTGTCGGACTCTTGGCGGACCCGGGCGGCAGCGGCGCGCGCGGCGGACTGGGCCTCCGCGCGCTGGGCGGGGGCCTGCGCTTCAGCGCGACCACGCTTCTCCGAGCTGCGATGCGCCTTCGCCGCCCGCTCGGCCTCCTCGACCGCTGCGGCGCGGCGCTTCACGCGCTTCACGGTCTTGGCGGCGTCCTTCTTCAGCGTCGCGAGCTTGTTGTCGAGTGCATCAGCTTTCTTGCGGGCGGCCTTGTCGAGCTTGCGCACCGCCTTCTTGGCGTCGTTCACGGCATCCTTCGCCGCGGACAACGCCTTGTCGGCAGCCTTCTCCGCCTTCTTCGCAGCCATCGAAGCTCCTCTCATCGGCGCCCCGTGGACGTGACGCGCTGATTCAACGCTACCGCCGGGCTCGGTACCCTTGCCGGGTGTCTTCGTTTTCGATTCGGACTGCGCGCACCGCTGATGTGCCCGCCATCGCGGCGCTCATCGAGCCGCTCGTGCGTCGGCGCATCCTGCTCGGCAAGGAGCGCGTGGTGTTCTACGAGGCCGTACAGGAGTTCCGGGTGGCGGTCACCGAGGCGGGCGACCTCATCGGCGCCGGCGCGCTCCACGTGATGTGGGAGGACCTCGGCGAGGTCCGAACGCTCGCCGTCGCGGACGACTGGCTCGGGCGCGGGGTCGGTCACGCTCTGCTGGAGACCCTTGAGACGGATGCCCGTGCTCTGGGGCTGTCGCGGCTGTTCTGCCTGACCTTCGAGGTGCCCTTCTTCGAGCGTCACGGATTCGTCGACATGGGCGAGGAGACCGTCGATCCCGCCGTCTACGCCGAGCTCGTCCGCTCGCACGACGACGGCGTCGCCGAGTTCCTCGACCTGGCCAGGGTCAAGCAGAACACCCTCGGCAACACGCGGATGCTCAAGCGGTTCTGAGCGCGGTAGGCAGTCGCACGAACCGCCGGTGACTTCAGCGGCACCGTCGGCATCCGCACCTACCCTGTGGGTATGTCGACGCTCAAGCATCCCGTCGGCCCTCAGTCCGAAAAGGTCTACTGGCGCCGGCGCCTCATCGTCGGTCTCGGCATCGCGGCCGTGATCGTCGTCATCTTCCTCATCATCGTGCGACCCGGTTCCAGCTCCGGCGAGCCGAATCCGACTGCATCGTCCGTGACGAGTTCGTCGTCCACGGCTTCGCCGAAGGCGACCACGGCTGCGACAACCATCCCCACGGAGAAGACGGATGCCGCCGGTGCGGCGTGCAAACCGTCGAACGTGCAGGTGACCGCCATCACAGACCACGACCATTACGCCGCCGGGGAGAACCCGCAACTCTCCCTGAGCATCGTCAACAACGGGACGAAGGCGTGCGTCTTCAACGCGGGCACCTCGAAGCAGGTGTTCACCATCACGAGTGGAACCGAGAAGTACTGGGTGTCCACCGACTGCCAGACCGGCGCCGTCGACGCTGAGGTCACTCTCAAGCCGGGAGTGCCGATCAGCTCGGCAGCACCCATCGCGTGGGACCGCACCCGGTCGGCCGCCGACACCTGCGACACCGCTCGCGACGCGGTGACGGCCGCAGGGGCGTCCTACCACCTGACGGTCTCCGTCGACGGTGTGAAGAGCGCGTCCGCGCAGTTCATCCTCGACTGAGGTCTCTCCCGCGCATTCGGCCGGACGCGAACGGCGACGGATGCCCCATGCCCGCCGGATACGCTGGGGTCATGGCATCCGCGTCGGGTAGGAGATCGGGCTCGACCGGGCGAGGTGCGAGCGGTGGAGTGGCCGCGCGGTTCCGGTCGCAGGCGCTCGCGGAGGCGCTGGAGCACCAGGACATGGCGGCGGTCGCCCTCGCGCTCCGCAACGGCAACACGGTCGTCCCGTTGGTCAAGCCGGGCCCCCGCGACAACCCCCTCGACGCCGGTGAGGTGTGGACCTACCGCTCGCCCGAGACCGGCGAGCTCGCGCTGCTCCTGTTCAGCGACGCCCGCAATAAGCCCGCCAACCTCCCGCCATCCGTCGGGCTGCAGTCGCCGTCCTGGCTGCGCGCGTTCCTGGGAGCCAACGCCGAGATCATCACGACGGTGTTCCTCGACATCGCCGGCCCGCACCCAATGCAGGCGACACCTGCGGAGATCCTCCGAGCGCTCGACGCCTGACGGCGTCTCTCATGTGGCACGATCGACGCGTGCCCCATCCTGTGCAGTTGATCCACGCGACGAGTCCGTCGGCGTCGACCGAGTACGCGAGCGCGGCCGTCGTGGCAGCCGGAACGCGCCTGATCTTCTTGGCGGGAGCCTGTCCTCTGAACGTCGATGGAACGACCGCGGCGCCGGGGGACTACGCCGGTCAGGCAGCCGCCTGCCTGCGGACCATGGCGCAGGCTCTCTCCGACTCGGGCGCGGGCATCCGGGATGTCGTCAGCACGCGGATCCTGGTGGCCTCGGATGAGCGAGCGGACTTGTCGACCGTATGGCAGGTGGTGCGTGAGGCGTTCGGAGACCATGACGTCCCCAGCACACTGCTGGGCGTCACGGTCCTGGGCTACGACGGCCAGCTGGTCGAGATCGAGGCGATCGCCGCACTCGCCGACTGAGTCGGGGTGGCGTCACGCGTCCGCAGGGACAGGCTCGCGCCAACCTTCACCGGCGCGTCGGATCAGCGCTCGCCGATGCTCAGCCACCCGTCGGGCGAGCTGCCAGAGCGTGCTCGGCCGGGCGCCTCGCCGCTGTCCTTCATGGCCTGCAGCTGGCGGTCGACGTTCGCCGATGTCGCCAGGGCGGACAGCTGACGTTCGATGTCGGCATCCGGCGCTGCGGTGAGGTCCTTGAGCGCGCCGCTGGCCAGCAGTTCGTCGGTGGCCGCTGCCCGCGCCTGCATCTGGGTGACGCGGTCGCGTGCCCGGTCGAGACTGCCGCCGATGTCGTGCATCTGGTTGCCGATGCCTGCGACGGCCTCATTCGCCCGCACCTGCGCTGCGGAGGCCGAGTAGGTGGCCTTGATGGTCTCCTTCTCGATGCGGAAAGCTGCGACCTGTTCGGTGAGGCGCCGCTCACGCTCCTGCAACTGGGCGGTCTGGTTCTGCAGCGACGCGTACTGATCCTTGAGCTTCGCGACCTGGCCCTCGAGCAGTGAGCGACGTTCCAGCGCCGCCCGCGCGAGATCCTCGCGACCCTGGCGCATCGCCTCCTGGGCCTGATCGGCCAACCACTGGTAGCGCGAACCCATCTCCTGACCCTGCAGCTCTATCCGCTTCTTGGCGGTCGCGACCTCTGCGACGGCCTTGCGCACATGCTGCAGCAGCTTCACCTGCTGGTCGTAGCTGTCGTCGAGCGTGTCGCGCGGGTCCTCCATGCGGTCCAGCGCTTGGGTGGTCTTGCTGCGGAAGATGGTGCGCATTCGTGACGTGTTGGTGCTCATGAGATGGTCCCCCCTATCTGGACGGAGTGATGCTGTCGGTTGACGGCGGTCGGATCGGGTCTGCATACGTGTCGAAGCGGCGGAGCGTCCTCATCTCCTGCACCCCGGCGTGGAGTGCTGTGACCTCACGATCGACTTCGGTGCGCAGGGTGCTGAGGCTGTCATCCGCGAGGCCCGTGAGGCCTGCGGTCACGGCGCCGCGGAGACGCCCCACCAGCTCGGTGACATGCGCGACACGACGTGTGGCCTCAGGCAGTTGCTGCGCGAGCTCCGACGCGTCGGTCTCCGTCTCCATCAATCGCAGGTGGGCGTCCAGCACGTCGCTCTCGGCCTGGATGCGGCGGTAGAGCCGCGGAAGCTCACCGCTCAGGCCGTCTCGCCTGCCCGCGAGGTCGAGAGCGGCTCGCCCGCTATCGAGAGAGTCGGCGAGTCTCACCCGCAGCGCGAGGACCCTGCGCTGCGGACCCCAGCTGAGTCCGGCCCGCGTCCGGAGCGCGACACCATTCAGGGTGCGACTGCGACGGATGCGCCGGTAGATCGTCCTCACGACGAGCAGGACCGTGACGACCGAGATCGTGCAGATGGCGGCCAACGAGACGAGTATCCAGAGGAGGGTGGTCATCTCGACCACCCCGAGAGACCCGGCCGGCGGGGTGCAGCGCCCGCCCGTGTCGTGCCGGCGGCCGGGCCGAGAAGACCCGCGCGAAGCCTGATGGAGTCGACCATTGCCGCTTCCCCACTCTCTCGATGAAACGCGATATAACGCAATCTACGCCCACCGAGCGGTCGCCGTCATCCTTCCCGCCGAATTCGGAGATTCAGGCGCCGCGCCCCTCAGAATGATCGGTCGAAGTCCCGATCCCACTCCTCGCGTTGCGCAGCCCGGCGCTTCGCGGCCGCGGCAAGGTCGACGACGGGCGCGCCGGCGGCCATCCGCAGGCGATCGAGAGCCGCGCGCACGCTGCCGACCTCGGCATCGAGCACCTGCGCGAAACCGAGACGGCGGGCTTCGGATGCGCGCTGGCGGGCGGCCGACACCGGACGGATCTCGCCGGCCAGGCTGATTTCGCCGAAGGCGGTCAACTCATGCGACACGGGACGGTCGCTGATGGCGGATGCGATAGCCACCGCGATGGCGAGGTCGGCTCCCGGCTCGGTCAGGCGCACGCCGCCGACCGTGGAGATGTAGACGTCGTGCGCCGTGACGCCCTTCAGTCCGGCGCGCCGTTCGAGCACGGCGAGGATCATGGCGACCCGCGACGGGTCGACGCCGTTGACCACCCGGCGCGGCTGCGGACCCGTCGACTCGACGACCAGCGCCTGCACCTCGACGGGAATCGCACGGCGTCCTTCGAGGGCGACGGTCACACACGTTCCGGAGACTGGCGTGGCCGAGCGACTGAGGAACAGGCCGCTCGGGTCGGGCACCTCCACGATGCCGTCGCCGGTCATCTCGAAGCAACCCACCTCATCCGTCGGGCCGAACCGGTTCTTCAGCGCCCGCACGAAGCGTAGCGCCGTCTGCCGGTCGCCCTCGAAGTGGCAGACCACGTCGACGAGGTGCTCGAGCAGTCGCGGGCCGGCGATGGAGCCGTCCTTGGTGACGTGTCCGACGAGCAGCACGGGCAGTTCGCGGTCCTTCGCCAGTCGCACGAGCGCTGCGGCCACCTCGCGGACCTGCCCCGGCTGGCCGGCGAGGCCGTCGGAGAGCGCACTCGACACGGTCTGCACCGAGTCGACGATGAGCAACCGGGGCTCGATCGCCTCGACCTGTCCGAGGATGGTGCCGAGATCGGTCTCGGCCGCGATGAAGAGGTCGGGCACGAGAGCACCCGTGCGGCCCGCACGCATGCGCACCTGGCTGACGGACTCCTCGGCACTCACATAGAGCACGCGCTGGCCGGTGGATGCCGCACGCGCGGCGACCTCGAGCAGGAGCGTGGACTTGCCGACGCCCGGCTCACCGCTGAGCAGGATCGCGGCGCCCGGAACGACTCCGCCGCCGAGCACGCGATCGAACTCGCCGATGCCACTGGGCCAGCGGGTCACGCTCTCGGTCGTCACGTCGGTGATGGCACGTGCGGTGCGGCCGGCCGACACGAGCACCGGCTTCACCGCGCGGGCGTTGGCGCCGGGCTGCTCAGCGGCATCCGTCACCGTGCCCCACTGCTGGCACTCGCCGCAGCGACCCACCCATTTGGCGGTGGTCCACCCGCATTCGACGCAGCGATACGCGTTGACGGTTCGAGCCATGCTGCGAGCCTAACCGCGGCCGCCGACACCGCCGGGCGGCGCTCCGCCGCCATCCGGATGGGCCGCCGTCAGCCACGATGAGGAGGAGCCCGGGCTCAACCGAGTTTCGGATAGGGGTAGTCGTGAGAGCGGTTCTGGAACTGGAGGATCGCCTCGTTGCGCACACGCCCCTCCTCGATCTCGATCGCGCGGCGGATGGTCTCGGACCCGGCCCACGCCTCCGGACCCTCCATGACGGTACGGAGGAACGGCATGAGCGCTTCGCTGATCTCCCAGGTCGCCGAGTTCCACAGGTACGAGGGGCTGTGGTCGACGGCGTAGTAATTCGTCGATCGCCCGACCGTGAACATCGGGCCGGTGAACGTGGTCGCCCGCGCCCACTCGAAGCCCATGCCCTCGTCGATCGAGACATCGACGATGAGACTGCCGGGCCGGAAGGCGTCGAGGTCGGCGGTGCGGAGGTAGGTGAGCGGCGCATTCGGATCCTGCAGCGTGCAGTTGACGACGATGTCGTGACGGGCGAGAAACGGCGCGAGGGCCACCGGGCCCTCCTCGGTGTTCACGATGCTCTCGTCGGGGCTGTCGGGATCGGTCTCGATCTGGATGATGTCGATCGACGGGATGGGCGAGCCGACGGCCGCGGTGTCGCGGTTGGTCAGCACACGCACATCGTGGATGCCGTGGGCGTTCAGCACGGTCACCGCACCCCGGGCGGTCGCGCCGAACCCGATGACGGCCGCATTCAGCCGCCTCCCGTAGTCGCCGGTCGATCCGCACAGCTCCAGCGCCTGCAGAACGGAGCAGTATCCGGCCATCTCGTTGTTCTTGTGGAACACATGCAGCCCGAACCCGCCATCCGCCTGCCAGTGGTTCATCGCCTCCCACGCGATGAGCGTGAGCCGCTTGTCGATGGCCAGCTGGGTGATCTCCGGATCCTGCACGCAGTGCGGCCAGCCCCACAGCACCTGTCCGTCGCGCAGCTCCTCGAGGTCGGATGCGAGCGGCTTGGGCAACGCGATCACGTCGGCTTCCGCGATGATCGTCGCGCGGTCGGCCACAGCGCCGACGAGGGACGCGAGTTCGTCATCCGTCACGCTGTAGCGCTCGCCATAGCCCGTCTCGAGCATCATGCGGGCGCGGATGTCCTCATCGATCCGCTCGAGATGCGACGGATGCAGCGGAAGCCGCCTCTCATCGGGCTTGCGTGACGTGGCCAGCACGCCGAGGCGCAGTAGAGGATCGGTGCTCATGCTGCCGACGTTACGCCACCGCTGCTCGCCCGGGTCGGTCGGGACGATTCGCGAAGTCCTGCGCGCTCAACTAAACTCCCTCTCGGTACCGTGTCCGAGCGGCCGAAGGTGCAACTCTCGAAAAGTTGTGTGGGTGAAAGTCCACCGTGGGTTCAAATCCCACCGGTACCGCCACGAAAACGCCCCGCGATTCCTTGTAAACACTCGGGATGCGGGGCGTTTGTTAGTCAGGCAGATGCCCGTCTGACTACATTTTGACTACATTTGAGTTGCTCCGAGCCTCGTCAAGGGCGATGGCAACGGCGTCGAGGTCGTCGTCGAACAGGTCCGCGTAGGTGTCCAGCGTCATCGCCGCGGACGAGTGGCCGAGCATTCGATGCACGGCTTTGACGTTCGCGCCGGCGCTGATGGCGAGGCTGGCGGCCGTGTGTCGGAGGTCGTGAATCGTGACTCGGGGAAACTCCGTGTCGGACGTCTGCGATCGTGCGACGGCGGAGACGTACCAACCGCGTCGCCGGTCCGGCTGGTGAAGGTAGGTGGTCCCGTCTCCGAAGAGAAGGTCCGCGGGCGTCTTCGTCTCCGTGAGAGGTGTGAGCAGTGGGGTGAGAAACGGCGGGAACGGCACGCTACGTGACTCCCCGGTCTTGGGGGTTCCAACGTGGATGGTGCCGGCGACTTCCACCGCGTTCTCGTGCACGTACACGCGTCGCCGGTCCAGGTCGACGTCGCCGACGTGGAGGGCGACCGCCTCGCCCCAGCGCAGTCCGGTGTACGCGAGCAACAGGACCAGAGTGCTGTGCTTCTTGGCGTTCTGGGCCAGAACGCCGACCTGACTATGGCTGAGGTACTTGTGCTTGTTCCGGACTCGGCGAGGCAGGTTCACGCCGCGGGCGGGATTGGAGGGGATGCGGCGGTCCTTGACCGCGACGTCCAGGATGCTGGCGAGAACTCCGTAGGCGCGAAGCACAGTAGTTGCCGACCGGGTCTTGCCATCGCCGCGCGTGAACGCCGTGACCCAGCTCTGCACCTCCGAGTGTCGGATCTCGCCGACGCGACGATCGCCCCACTTCGGCTCAACATGTAGTCGCCATGCGACTTGGACAGGTCGCAATGATGAGGGCTTCAGGTGGTGTTGGTTGACAAGCCATTCAGCGCCGAGAGCTGTGATCGTCATGCGCGACGCGCGAGCATCCATGAACTCGCCTCTGGCCTGGGCCACGTCGACGGATGCCAGGAACAGTTCCGCGTCGCGCTTGGTGCGAAAGCCGCGCTTGCCGGTCTGGTCGCGCTCGGGCGTTCGGTACTGAACCCGGTATCGCTTCCCGGAAGCCGTCTCGTAAGCATGAATGCTTCCCATGACGTGACCCTAGTTCTGACCATCAACATTGCGGCGGCGCTTCAGGAGCGCCTGTCGACTGAGTCCACTGAGGTAAGCAAGCGAACTCCAGCTTTCTCCGGCGGCACGGAGCGAGTCGACGAGATCGTCTCGCTGGGACCGCAGCTCGTCCACTTCACGCTGGAGACGTCGGAGGGACCTTCCGGCCTCGCTCAGCGTCTTCAGGGCGCTGGCGCGGCTGCCCCAATCTTTTTCGAGAGCCGCGACCGCGTCGGCGGCGCGCCGCTCGGCGGCTCGAGCCTGGTTGCGTACTGCGAGGGCAATGGCGCCTCGTTCGCGTTGAAGACGCTGCCGTTCATAGGAAACTCGCTTATCGATGTTCGGTCTCATGCAACCAAGTTCCGGATCGGCGCTCGCTTTCGCGCGCGACTGGCCGATCGTCGATGCTGCCCGCGTGCGACGAGTCACTTTCTACTGGACACCACGCCCATACGACACTTCGAACAATGCCGGGCAAAATGCTGGACGGTATCAGCATGCGAGTCGCCACCCGGATGATTTGTCCAAGGACGGCGCGGTCGAGCGAGCCCACACTGTCGCCGCAGCGCTATCCCGGCCGACGACCGGTTGGACGGGTGCCGGCTGGCTTAGGCGATGCGTGCGATTTCGACGGTGATCGTGGCGTCGGGGTGACCGGTGTCGCGGGCGAGGGTGAGGAGGGTGTCGGCGACGTCGGTCGCGGTTTGGGATGCATGGCCGTCGCGGTCGATGGCGATCTGGGTGGTGATGGTGGGGTGGCCGCCAGCCGTGTTGATGGCGACGACGCTGGGCGGGGCGGTTTGGATGGTGTCGGTGATGATGTTGATCACGGCACCGGGTAGGGCGATGATCGGTTTCAGGACGGCGGGGAGGGCAGCAGGGGTGGCGGGCCGGTAGGCGTCCATGACGCCGGGGGTCGCTCTGATGCGGGCTGTGAGAGCGATCTCGTCCAGGACGTGGGATGGTTCATCGCCGGTGAGCATGCCGCTGGTGGGTGGAGTGGGGTTGGTCATGAGATCTCCTGTGCCCGCAGGGGGATGTCGTGGATGTTCTCGATGGTGATGTCGATGCCGGCGATGTTCAGGTCGGTGTGTTGCCGGAGCGCGGCGTACAACCGGGTGCGGACGAGGTCGGCCCGTTCGGGGCCGCTGTTGCCCCAGGCGATGCTCGCCGACACTGTTAGGTGGATGGGGGCGCCGGGGGTTTCCACGTCGCCATCGAGGATGCACCGTCCGATGAGGATCCCGTCGATGCTGTCACCGGTTGCGCGGACGAGGGAGCGGATGGCTCCCTCGGTGATACTCAACTGCACCTGCGGATCGGGGTGAGCTAGCGGCAGGGACCGGCCGGCGCGCATCTCTTGGCTGATGCTGGTCATGATGGTTTGAATCCACGCCTCGGATACGGGCGGGAGTTGTTCGGCTTCGTGTTCGAGCAGGTCGCGGGAGAGTTGCCCGAGACGCTCAAGCGCTTCGAGGGCGTTGAGGCACTCCGGGCAGGTTTCGATGGACGCGTCGAACGGGGTGCGGTCGGCGGCGAGGTAGTCGCTGAGTTCGTCGAGAGTTTTGCCGCAATCCAGGACGGTGGGTGTGATCTCGGTCATCGCCACTCCTCCATCTCGATCGCGACGCTAGCGCGGGCCCGGGCGAGTTTGCCGCGGACCGCTCCGGGGGTCAGGTGCAGTTCTTGCGCTATCTCGGTGTAGCTCAAGCTGACCAGTTCCCGCAACAGCCAGCACTGCTTCTGATCCTCGGGAAGTCTGTCAAGCGCGCCTGAGAGAGCATCCAGTTGCGCGTTCCGGATCGCCGCGGTTTCAGGATCCGGCGTGGTCGCGACCGCCAGGTGGAGCAGCGTGTCGGTCTCGGTGGCGGGCCGGCGGCGGAGGTGAGTGAACGCGGTGCGGCTGACGATCCGCATCAGCCAGGACCGTACCGCGGCCGGGTCGCGGATCTCGGAGAGCTGCCGCCACGCGGTGTAGAACGCGTCCTGAACAACGTCATCGGCATCCGCTTCCGACCGCAAGATGCGGTACGCGTAGGAGCGCATCAGGGGCCCGTGGCGGCGGATGATCACCTCGAACGCGGCGGTGTCGCCGTCGGTGGCACGTTCGACCAGGACGGCGTCGTCAACGGCGTTCAGATCGGCGTTCAGATCGACGCTCATCGGAGCCTGAGCGAATGGGGCACTGTCATCGGTTCACTTCGTCTGAATCTTTTTTGTGACGGATCCATGCTCGGAGGCGTCCTATCTGTAGAGCGACATCTTCGCTCCGATGCGAAACGGCCGGCTTGGCCCCTCGTATCACCATGAACATGTACGAGGAGTCAACATGGCTGACACAGAGTTCTCAACCCCTTCCACCCCCGCCCCGGTACCGACCGGTCTGAGCACCTCCCGGGTGGACCGGTCCTCCCGGCCAGCGCCCGCACCGAGTGAGGGCAGCAGCAGCGGCGGCAAGACCACCATCGCCGATGGTGTCGTTGCCAAGGTCGCCGGAATCGCGGCCCGCGAGGTCCGTGGGGTGTACGCCCTCGGCGGCGGCGGCGCCCGCGCTCTCGGCGCGATCCGCAACGTGATCAACGCCGACGACCTCTCCCAGGGCGTCAAGGTCGAGGTCGGCGACACGCAGGCCGCCGCGGACATCACCATCGTGGTCGAGTACCCGATGCCGATCCAGGAAGTAGCCTCCGGCGTGCGCTCCGCGGTCAGCTCCGCCATCAGCACCCTGGTGGGCTTGCAGGTCGTCGAGGTAAACGTGGCCGTCAACGACGTGCACCTGCCCAGCGACGATGACGACAAGGACACAGAATCGCGCGTGTCATGACCAGCACCGTCGTAGGCATCCTCGTCGGCGCCATCCTGGCCGTGAGCGCGTTGGTGTTCGGCTTCTGGGGATTCCTGCTCGTAGCCCTGTTCATGCTGATCGGGGCCTTGGTGGGACGATTCGCGGAAGGCCGGCTGGACATCCGCGGCGTCGCCAATGCGTTCAGCGGCAAGCGGACCTCCTAATGGACGCACCCACCGACGGCACGTCCGAGGCGGCGACGGGGGGCGGCAACACCGCCGCCCCCGGGCAGCCGCTGCACCCCGGCCGGATCACCGTCGCCGAACGGGCGCTGGGCCGGGTCGCGGAAGTCGTCACCGCCGAAACCCTGGGCGTGTCCCGTGACAAGCTCAGCGTCACCGTCGCCGCCGGCGGCGGTGGGCTTGCCCTCCAGGTCCGCTCCCCGCTTCCGGTGCCGGACCTGGACGATGACGCCGCCATCCACGCCGGCGGGTCCGTCATCGACCGCCTCACCGCCGCACAGGCCACCATCCGCGACCGCGCCACCCAGATCATGGGACGGCCGGTGGTGCGGGTCAACATCCGCATCGATGGCGCCGAGATCAGCGAAAGGAAGCGTGTGCTGTGAGCAGCGCCCCCTACCGGCGGATCATCCGCCGCGAAACCCACTCCCCCCGCACCACCGCCGTGATCATCGTGGTCATCCTGCTGATCCTCGGCCTGGCCTACGCCGGCACCGAAATCATCCTGGCGATGCTCACCCGTCCCGCGTTGCTGCTCGCCCCCACTGACGCGGGAACTTCCCTAGCCAAACTGCCCACCCTGCAACCGGTGGCAGGCGTCATCGCCGCCGGCGTGGTGCTGGCCATTCTCGGCCTGATCCTGATCGTGCTCGCCCTGACGCCGGGCCGGCTGGCCAAACACGAAATGGTCTGGGACGACCGGGCCGTCGTCGTCGATAACGGTGTCATCGCCGCCGCAATCGCCAACCGCATCTGCGAACAGACGGGTCTGTCCCGCGACCAGGTCACTGTCAGCGTCACCCACCGCACCGTCCAAGCCGATCTCCGCCCCGGCGGCAGGCTCACCCTGGATGAGGCCGCCATCCGCTCCGTCATGGACACCGAACTGGCTGGCTACCAGCTCACCCCGAAGGTGAGCACCCGAGTGCGGGTCGACAAACGCGAACGGGTCAGCTGATGAGCGCCCCCGCGACCCACCGCAAGGAGAACCCGGCATGAATGCCACCAACCGTTTCGCCAACAGGACCGGCCTGTTCATCCTCGGTCTGATCCTGCTCGCCCTCGGCGCCGCCGTCATCGCCGCCACCACCGTCCCGCAATGGGGCACCTGGTGGACCGATGGCGGTCAGGCTACCCGACGGTGGTTGGATCAGGCCATCGCCGACACCCGCATCGCCGACACCACCGTCAGCTGGGTGGCCGTGATCAGCCTGGCGATCTTCCTGATTGTCATCATCATCCTGATCGCCGCGCTGACCCGGCTCGGCGGCGGACGGACCTCTACCGTCCTGCGAACTTCCCGCGGTGTCGGTGATGATAACGGTGCCATCATCGTGGACTCCGCATTCACCTCCGATGCCCTCGGACACACCCTCGGGAAACGACCCGATGTGCTGTTCTCCTCCGTCAGCGCCCACCGCATCCGAAAGACGCCGGTAATGCACCTCAGCGTCACACCCCGGCAGAACACCTCCCCGAGGGAGCTCGCCGACGACGTCGACCACCTGCTGAACAACCTCACCGTCCTGACCGGGGAGTCCATCCCGACCTACCTCTCCATCCACTCCGGCCTGCGCGCCCGCCTCGCCCACGACAAGGGCCTCGGCTAAGCCCGCGGACCCAGCCACCGCCACCTAGGCCCTGCCAAACGAAACGGATCACCTCATGGGCTTCTTCGGATTCCTCCTCCTCGGCCTGATCGCCGGTGCGATCGCCAAACTCATCCTCCCCGGCAAGCAAGGGGGCGGCTGGCTCATCACCCTCCTGCTCGGCGTCGTCGGCGCCCTCCTCGGCGGCCTGATCGGCAGCGCCCTGTTCAACGTCGGGCTGCAGAACTTCTGGAACCTCGGCACCTGGCTCCTCGCCATCGGCGGCTCCATCCTGGTCCTGCTCATCTACGGCGCGATCGTCAACCGCAGACGAGCCTGACCTCGCCTCTCATCCGAAGCCCTGACTGAACCGGCCGCCATGGCACGTTCCTACGCCAACCGGCCACCGCGCCCCCGGGGCGTTTGGTACGCCCTCGCGGCCGGTATCCTGGCCGGCACAGCCATCGTCGCTGGAGTGTTCGCGCCGATCATCGGACTCATCGCCGCCAGCGCAGGAGCGGCCTGGTTCATCCCCGTCCCCACCGCGCGGATCACGCTGGTCGCCCTGCTCGGCTTCACGATCACGCTGATTCTGCTCATCCTCATCATCCGCACCCGAACACCCGCGGTGGCGTGGACGCTCGCCGCCCTCGCCGCCGTGGCCGCCCTGACCACCTCGCTCTACCCCGCGATCACGGTCGCCACCGACGCCTCCGGAAGTATCAGCAACGCCATCCCGTGGATCACCTCCTGGATCGACAAAGCGCGAAACCTGCTGCCCTGAAGTAGTCACCCCCACCACCTGCCGACTCGGCACCCCGGAGAGGGCACCGCACGATCGGCACCCCTAAAACTGTTCGCGCTTCACCGAGGAGAACCCGTGCCCGGCCCGGCCCTGAACGCCCCGCTGCTGAACGG
Organism: Orlajensenia flava; assembly: GCF_004801905.1. GTDB lineage: Bacteria > Actinomycetota > Actinomycetes > Actinomycetales > Microbacteriaceae > Orlajensenia > Orlajensenia flava. Next base: position 36,651 of record NZ_SSSN01000014.1, read on the forward strand.
CCGCTACCGTCCCGAGCGGCTTCTTGCCCGTGGCGGATCCTCCGCTGTGTACGCCGGAACCGATACCGCCCTGGGTCGGACGGTCGCCATCAAACTCCTCACCGCCGAAGCGGCACAGGACACTGCGCAGTACGAACGTGAGATCCGGATGCTGGCCGGCCTCAGCCACCATGGCATCGTCTCCATCGTCGACGCCGGCATCGACGAATCCGCCCCCGCCGACATCCGCCCATTCATCGTCATGGAAATGGTCCAAGGCACCAGCCTCGGCACCGCCATGCAGCAACGCGTCCTCAGCTCCCGGCAGGTCGGCGAGATCGCCTACGACATCGCCGAAGCGCTCGAGTACGTTCACCTGCGCGGCATCGTCCACCGCGACATCACCCCCGCCAACGTGATCCTCGTCGACTACGGCACCCGCACCTCCCGGGAACGCGCCCAACTGACCGACTTCGGCATCGCCCAGGAGACCGACCACATCCAAGCCGCCGGAACCCCCACCATTGGTACCGTCGCGTACCTCTCGCCCTAACAAGTCCGCAACCAGCCGGTGCAGACACCCTCCGATATCTACTCCCTCGGGCCTCGTGCTGCTGGAGTGCTTCACCAACCAGATTGCCTACCCCGGCGGGACCTCCGAAGCCGCGCTCGCTCGGCTGCATCAGCAACCCTCCCCATCGCCTGGCGGAACCTGATCCGCAGCATGATCGACTCCGATCCTGTCGAACGACCCAGCGCCGAGACCGTGGCCGCGACAGCACTCACGGTCATCATTAACAACCAACCACCCCGATAATGGGGACCGCCTCACGGGTACTAAGGCACTGTTGACGTTGCTGGGCCACGGGGACAACCGAGGGCATGGGCGAAAACTCGGGTAAGTCACAGCCCACGGTGGCTCAATTCGAGGACGCCCATCCTGACCACGCGACGCACCCGGTCCAATCGCCGGCATCCGCCGTGACCTGTAACCCGGTTCACATGAGAAGCCCGGTATAGCGGGGATCTAAGGAGTCCCTCGCAAGAGTGCCTGCGTGCATTAGCTTTTCGCCTTGCCTATCGATCCCGCGATTGTGAACTTCGTCGTTAGGTCGCACACCGTGTGAGAGCTATACATTCGTCGTTGCCATGCATCGTCGATGTTGTTCGAGTCTCCGGCCCCGCTTGCAACGTGAGCCGCCGACAGTTGCTCGATTAGGGCGGCCGGTCCGGTAGCGCGTGTTGCAGTTGAGCTACGCGGGATTCTATTGATCGACGCAACGCCCCTTCTGGAGCTGTTTGCTCGTGGTGGTTTCGTTCTCTTCTCCTACTGCTGATCGGTTCTTGGCTGCGATCGGTCAGGGCCACGGTCTGAAAGGCTCCGCCCGTATGGCCGGGATCGATAAGGAGGTCGGCTACCGTCTTCTTCGCGATCGTTATCTCGAGCTGCGCCGCAGCGGGGTGACCGCGGCGGACACGCTTCAGGCCATCGGTTTCTCCTCCAGCCGGGTACCGGCCTGGGAAGCCGCTGTCGAACTGGATCATGGTCGACATCACCTTCGAGTGGATGCGTCGCGGGAAGCTGCCTTCTGGGTGGCTTTCGACGCCGGCACCGATCTCGCCTCATCGGCGGTGGTTGCGAGGGTGTCAGGTTCAACCGGGTATCGATGGGTGCACCGTCGCTTCCACGAGCTGCGCTCGGAGGGTCTCTCGGTTGCACGCGCGGCTCGCAAACTCCGGCTCGCAGTCGGCCGCGCTGCTGTGCTGGAACGAGAGCGTCAGCAGCGGGTCATACGCGACTCCCTCGTGCTTGCTGCCGCTCGAAGAGACTCCGCGGCGCTCGTCGATGTTGGACTTCACGAGACCGACGCTGTCCGCAAGCGCCGGGAACGGGCCGATTCCTATTGGCAGCTCATGCGCGAGGGGGTCAGCAATGTGGATGCTTGCAGACTTCTCGGTATGTCTCGTCGCTCCGGAACGCTGATCCGTAAACAGAACAACTTCCTGATCCCACCGCTCGTTCCGCCGCGCTCCACAGGCCGGTATCTCACCATGCGGGAGCGAATGCAGATCGCCGACCTGTTGCGGATGGGCTGCACGATCCGTCAGATCGGGGTGCAGCTGGGCCGTCACGCGTCGACAATCAGCCGGGAACTGCATCGGCACCGCGACGGGGCTGGCAATTACCTTCCCCGCACTGCCGATCATGACGCGCACCGACAGCGGGCACGGCCCAAGGTGTCGAGGCTGGCAGCGAACACGTCACTGCGCCGTCTCGTGCAACGCAAGCTCAACCGGTGTTGGTCACCGGAAGAGATCAGTGGCTGGTTGCGGAAGACCTACCCGGAGGACGACGGGATGCGGGTCTGCCACGAGACCATCTACCGGGCGCTGCCGCTGCGTGAGGACACGGGATTGCATAAGCGCTATGCGCTCAAGCTGCGCACCGGGCGACGGATCCGCAAGACCCGCTGGCGCACGCGCAGTGGGCAGGGATCTCGGATCCGGAACATGGTGATGATCGACCAGCGACCTGCGGAGATCGAGACGAAGGAGATCGCCGGCCACTGGGAAGGGGACCTGATCGTCGGCGTCGGCTCAGTCTCAGCAATGGTCACCCTGCGTGAACGGACGACGCAATACGGGATGGTCATCAACCTGCCTCACGACCACACAGCCGCGTCCGTGAACACCGCCGTGATCGGAGCGTTCGCCACCTTGCCTGCCCATCTCAAGCGATCCCTGACCTGGGACCAGGGCGTCGAGATGGCCAGCCATGAAGCCCTCACCAAGGCGACAGGGATCCCGATCTACTTCGCCGAACGAGCCAGCCCTTGGCAACGCGGCGCGAACGAGAACTACAACGGCCTCCTGCGCCAGTACTTCCCCAAGGGCACCGATCTCGCCCAGCACACCGCCAGCCACGTTGCTCACGTCATGAACGAGATCAACACCCGGCCGCGAAAAGGACTCGGCTACGACACCCCAGCTCAACGCTTGTCAGCCGCACACCGCACGTCAAAACGGCCCTGAGATAACCTGTAAACACGTGATCTGTTGCGTCGATCACCAGAATCCGCCCTACCTCTGCGGGCACCTTCATCGGGCGGGGTAAACGGGCACCGTGGGCGTCAACGGGACCGGTGACGCGGTCCCTAGGAGCTCGCGTCCTTGGAAGACCGGCTTGCGGGGCCCACTCGTTTCCGGACGATGAGCTCGCATCCGATTCGAGTAGAAGTTTGATGCGGTGGATCCATCTTCTTGTGGCGCCGTCCGCTGCCCGTGGGGAAGGGATGCCGGGCTTGCGAACGTCTGTCCGACGTGTCCTAGGATTTTTGTCCTTGAACGAACGGGGTGATTTCGGACGAGAACATGGTCATCCAGTCGTTTGGCGCGACGGCGCTCGGGTGTTCGACGATCGGGAACTGGCCAGCGATCCAACGGAGATCAACGCTGGTCCGGTCCACTGAGTACAGCGGCCATTCGTCGGCGGACGCCCAATGGTCCACAGCCAGACCTGCATAGTCGGGTGTGAGGACCCACGCGAGCGGAGGGAAGAACACCTCACCGAATGTGAAGTGGGTTTCCCTCGCTCCTAGTACGCGTTGCATGAGCACGCCTCCGGAGAGTTTGAAGTCGGACCCGAAGTAGGCACCAGCGCGCAGTCGCAGCCCTGACGGCAAGCGAACCTGACGGGTGTCATTTAGCAGCTGCTTGGCGAGCTCAGGAAAGATGACACGAAGTCGGGGATTGATTGCATGGAATCCGTAGAGAATCGCACGGGAAACGAGCCCTGGGTCGAGTGACACAGCGGGAACATCTATTCGGCCGAACGCGAGCCTTTTACCTGTGCGGAACCATCCGCGCAACTGATCGGTGAACAAGCCGTATGCCGTGTCATAGCGGTTGCCTGCGGTGTTGTTGCAGTCGAAACATAGTCCGCGAACCCACATGCCGCCGGCGTACTGACGTCCCGGTTGCACCCCGCTTTTCGTCACGAGCGGAGACTCCTGCATGACGGACGCAGTATTCCCGGCAACTTGCGGAGGCACGTGGGCCTTTGTCATGAGACCGTACCTACCGCAAAGCCCGCAGAAGCGGCCCCGATTCGATCTGAGGTCGAGCCCAAGCGTTCCGCCCGCATTCATCGATCCATTGTGTCGGGTGAAGCAAATGTCGGCGACTGCAGATCGGGTCCAAAGTCGTGAGACGCACGCATCTACATCAATCCATTGCCGTGACCGGGTAGTTGCTGACCGATATAGTCGCGCTGTGCTCACCGACGATGAAGTGTCCGGACTGATCAGCACCGGTTACGAACAACGAAATACCGAATTCAAGAGTTCGGGCTCCCTCGGCGAGGGCTCCTTCCGCGCGAAGGTGGCTCGCGCCGCGATTGCCCTCGCTAATCAGCGCGACGGCGGCCGAGTGATCATCGGCGTTTCTGAGACTGACGGGATCCAGAACGGTCTGAGCATGGAGCTGGCAAGGGAGTATGAGGACTTCGACACGGTCGTTGATCGGATTAACACGTATGCCGACCCGCCCCTTCGGCTAGATGTGACCCTCCGGACACCATTCGAGGGGGTCGTCGTCGCTGTGATCGAGGTCGCCGAGTTCGACGAGATCCCCGTCCTCTGCAAGAGGCAATTCGGGGGTGTACTCGTGCAGGGTCAGCTGTATACGCGGTCGATGGCGAAGCCGGAGAGCTCGGCAAGCCACACTCAGAACGAGCTGCGAGCGTTACTGGCGGTGGCTGTCGAGAAGGGACTGAGCAGGTTCATCGAGACCGCCCGGCGCGGCGGCGTTGACCTGATCGGTCCTGTGACTTCTCGTGCAGAGGCGCAGTTGGCTGAGGCTCTCGAGTCGCAGCTCTTCGCAAGAGTCGTTGTTGGGCCGCACCTATTGGTGCGCTTCGCGCCAGTTGGCGAAGAGTCGGACGTGATTGAGTACGACCAACTCGCGCCGATCGTGGCTGGAAATCAGGTGAGCGCGGCGGGGTGGCGGTTCCCCATCATGTCGACTCCCTCAGGTGTTCAGCGGGGCCAGGACTGGTTCGGAGACCTCGACACGTCGAGCCGATCGGCCGAAGCGTGGCAGTTCTTTCAAAGCGGCGTGTTTGTGCTCGGAGTCACTTTCCCCGAAGGCTTCAGTGCCGACTGGGAATCTGTGGCCGCTCGCACCGCCGACGAACCTCACGTACCCATCTGGTTCCTCATCGCGTACGTCACCATGACGGTTGAGTTCGCCGCGCGCCTGCAACGGGCAGCATTCAATTCGCTGAGCCTCGACGTGCAGCTGAGCATCGCGAACGCGGAAGGGTGGGTATTGTCCGTCTCCAACCCATCCAGAGCCGGTTTTCACAGCCGCTACTCGCTCACGGACGGCACCTGGACGCGGACCATCACCATAACGCCCGAGAATGCACTCACGAGCAGCAGAGAAATCGCTGCTTCTGTTCTCCGTCACATGCTGGTTCGTTTTGGTTGGGACGGTGTGACCGACGAGATAATCCTTGGGGTCCAAGATGAGACACTCGGTGCCGAGGTCTAGCACCTTAGGATCTAGCTGATCGTGCCCCCACGCGCATAGCCGCCACATGTTTGCATAGTGACCGATACCGATCGTGTTACGCGCAGGTCGGTCGATTGGGGCTGGTGTGGTCAGGCGGGAGTGTCTCTCGGGGTGTTGGTGGGTTCGACGAGACCGTCTGTGGGTGGGCGTCGGAGCATTGCTGCGACCATGGCGTTGGCGACGGCGATGAGGGGTACGGCGAAGAGGGCACCAGGGATACCAGCGATGCCGGTTCCGGCGGCGACGCCGAGTACGACGGCGAGCGGGTGCACCTTGACGGCCCCACCGACGAGGAGTGGTTGCATCACGTGGGCTTCGAGCAGGTGGACGAGGAGGACTCCGCCGAGCATGAGTACTGCTTGCAGGGGGCCAGCGAAGATCAGGGCGATGAGGACGGCGATGATTCCGCTGACGATCGCTCCGATCACAGGGATGAAGGAGGCGAGGAGGACGATGACGGCGATGGGGATGGCGAGCGGGAGTCCGAGGAAGAATGCGACGAGGCCGATTCCAATGCCGTTGACGAGGGCGACGAGGATCTGCACGCGCACGAACGAGGTCAGTGTGCGCCAGCCGGCGGCTCCGGCCCGAGTGATGCCCGACTGGCCGTTCCGGGGGAAGATCCGAACCACCCACCCCCAAATGCCCCGGCCGTCGATGAGGATGAAGATGGTGGCGAAGATCGCTATCAGAGCGCCGGCGAAGAGGTGCCCGGTGGTTGAACCGACTTTCAGCACGCCGCCGAGCAGTTGGCTGCTGTCTTTCTGGACGACGGCGCCGATGTTGGCGAGGTATTCGTTGAGCTGAGTGTCGGTGATATTGAACGGCGGACCTCGCAGCGCGTCACGGGCCCGGTCGTACGCTGCACCGGATTCCTTCTGGAGCTGGGGCAGCCCGTCGTGAACCTGCCAGACGACCAGGTAGACCAGCCCGGCAATCACCGCGGCGAATACCAGAAGAACGATGAGGATCGATATCCATCGGGGCCATCCCGCCCGGTGCAGGCGACCTACGAGGGGCGCCAGGAGTGCCGCCACTAGAAGCGCCACCAGAAGTGGGACGACGATCTCGTGGAAGGTGATGATCAGGTAGACCGCCACACCGCCCAAGGCGATGATCGTCAGCAGCCGCCATGACCACTCCGAGGCGGCCACGACACCGACAGGCAGCCTTCGGTCGCGGGGGCTTTGCTCATGTGGTGTCTCCGACATCGTGATCTCCTTTGTTGGTGTCTCGGATTCGTTTCTTGAATGCGTCGAGGGCGGCGAGGACCACCGTCTGCAAAGCGAGCCCGCCGAAGCCATCGCCGCCCGCGACGTCTAGGTTCTTGCTGAGGGCGGCGCGGCAGCGAACACCAGCATCGGAAGCCACAACGGCCACAAATCCATCACGGCTCCTTTTCGCTCATGTCGACGGCAGTCCTGCCACAACTAGGTGACGGCGAATATCGCGGTCCGGAGCATGAACGCGACGGGGTCCACGACAAACCGGCTCCGTCAGCTCTGCACGTGCTAGGGCTGCTGCCACGTTAGGCAGGGGACATCACATGTCATGCGTCCTTGACACAGCAGTCAGCTGTCGATAAGAGCCGGCGTCTTGCCATCTCAACGCGGGGATTTCAAGCTTGTTCGCGCCGCGATCCCTCGCGGGGCGATCGCCCTTCTGGGTGAGGACCCGCGGCCACCTGAAGCCAGGGTGCTCCGAGGGCGTCCCGGCCTCGAGTTGCGCATCGGGACTACCGCGGCACCTGCACCATGGACGATGACATCCTCATCGTCGCCTTCATCACACTCGGCCACCGCCGCGACGTCTACGACCGGTGAGACCCGCTGGGGCGATCTGCTTGCGGACGGCACCTCACGACCACCGGGAGGGAGCGATCGCTCGATGCAGATCTATCTACTTGCACCAACTCGCGTGGTGAGTCCGGGATCGGGCGGGTCGGCGTGACTACATTTTGACTACATCTGGGCGAGATCCAACCTCGTCCACGGTGATCATCCAGCACTCAACTCCCTTGATATTCCGCGGATATTGGCCCCAAACGCCGCTATCACATGGGTCGAATTAGACTTCAAATCCCACCGGTACCGCCACTAAACGCCCCGCGATCCCTTGTAAACACTGGGATGCGGGGCGTTTCTTCGTGGGTGCGAGGCCCGCCTGACTGGTCCGAGAGTTCCGTGTCACGGGAGAAGGCGCCCGCCGAGAGATAGGTCTTCGTCGTCGATGACGTTCCTCGCGAGCCATTCGGCGTAGGTCACCCCGTCGGCTTCGGCCTTATGGAAGAGCTCGTTGGTCGTGATCGTGTGCGCTGTGGTGTGTCGTCTGACGTTGTGGCCCCAGTCGGTCAGGAAGTGCTGGTAAGCGAGATCGGGGTCGCCGGCGAGCCGCTTCATCGTCTCCACGGTGTGCGCGGACCAGTCGTCGATGAATCGATCCGTATCCGTGGGCACGTTGTTCAGAGCAGCACTGAATCGGGTGAGCGTGTCGTCATAGAGCGTGTTGCTGTGCAGGTACCTGATGTCACCGCCGACGCGATCGATGCGGTGCGAGAGGGCGTCTTCGTAGACGTCTGTACCGATCTGAAAGCCGAGGTACGTCGCGCTGTCCGCTCGCCACGTCCGATCGAAGACGTCTGACCATCGTGGCGAGAGGATGCCGGCGCCATCCGAGAGGCAGTAGACGCGCTTTCCCGTGTAATGGTCCGCGACCAGCGGGGCGTAGAAGGCGGAGGCCCAGGCTTCCGAACTCTCGCCGGAGACCATGACCTTTTCCGGCTCGAGAAAATTGGCGAAGATCCATGCCAACGCTGCGGTCGTGTTGTTGCGGCCGTTGTGGTGCACCTGAAAGGGACCCTTCTTGCCCGCATAGGTGTTGACGACGTCACCAACGTGCAGGTCTCCGGTCGTGTAGGGAATGAACACGAAGTTCCAGTCGCGGAAGCGATTGTCCTTGTCGCGCTGGTTCGCCATTCCGGTCAGGGCCGTCGGAAACAGCTTGGTGAGCGCGGTGAAGTAGAACGCTCGCAGGTCTCGCGTATAGCCCCGGAGGACTCTCCGGAGCGTGATGGGCTGGGAGGCAGTGATGTCGTCCCAGCAGGCGCCGCCACCCGAGAAGTGAATGATCAGGTTGGAGGAGGCGCCGCGTCTCACGTAGATCTCGTACCTCGTCCCATCGCCGCTGATTGTGGTCTTCCCCAGGTCGACGCTGTGCCATCGTCGATCGGACACCTCGTTCAGTGACATCACCCCGGACGGATGCCTGAAGTGGATGAAGTACACGAAGGCCACGCCGAGGAGCAGGGCTCCGCCGATGGTCCCGAGAGTGGCAAGGGGATTCAGGACGAGGAAGACGACCACCGCTATGCATCCAGCCAGCGCGATCCACGTGGATTTTCTATTCATCCCGTAACTATACCGGGTTACTTACTATACCCGACTACATTATCTTACCCCTCGATATACTTTCGGCGTGATGAGCGAGGAGGTCGGCAGGCGGGAGCGAAAGAAGGCCGCGACTCGGGCGTCGATTCTCGACGCCGCTCTCACTCTGTTCTTCGAGCGTGGCTTCGACGGGGCGAGCGTGCGTGAAATCGCTGACCTCGCCGACGTCACCCCGAAAACGGTCTTCGCTCACTTTCCGCGGAAGGAGGCACTGGTCTTCAGCGACGAAGACGACCGACACGAGACGCTCCTACGCGCCGTCACGGCGCGGGCGTCCGGCACCTCGATCTCCGACGCCCTCGCTGCCCACTACCTGGCCGAGCTCGCGGCGATGCAGACGGATCCTCAGCGTCGAGTGCTTGCCCTCATGCACGACACCCCCTCTCTCGTCGAGTACGCAGAGAAGATGTGGCTGCTGCACGAGGGCGCGCTGGCGGACGCCATCGCTCAGGAACTGGGGCTTTCCGAGCCCACGATCCAGGTCCGCTTCTTCGCGCACTTCGCGCTGCAGATCCAGCTGCACGCGAGTCGTGCCCAGAGACCCGAAGTCACCATTCGAGCGGGATTCGAACTCCTCGAGCCGGGTTGGGACAGCTATTGCTCGACTCTCCGGGATCCGGCGAAATAGCAGCACCGACAAAGCCGCTTCCCCCGTCTCTGCCAGCCTCTGAGCGGGTACCCGCTCAGGGCGGGTACCCGCATCCAGATTCGCTAGACGGCGACCCCCGCGGCGAGGGCCCGCACGTCGGCGGTCGTCAGCGGATTGCCGCCGATGCCCCAGTCGCCGCTGGCGACTTCCTCGACGATGACCCACGTGACGGGCCGCATGTTCTCGCCCTCGATGGTGACCATCGCGTCGGTGAGGCGCTCGACGACGTCCCGTTTCTGCTCGGCTGTGAAGACGTTCTCGATGACCTTGACGTTGATGAGTGGCATGGTATTTTCCGTTCCGGTTGGTGTTCAGTACCGTCACTCTCATCTTTGGCGGAATTAGTTGCAATACTCACCACTTCGGGTCTATAAGTGACTCTTATGTACGACGTTCGACGGCTCCGGGTGTTCTCCGAGCTGACGGAGCAGGGGAACTTCTCCGCGGCCGCCGCTGCGCTGGGCATGACGCAGTCCGCCGTCAGCCAGCAGATCGCCGCTCTGGAGCGCCAGGTCGGGCAGGCGGTCGTACGACGCGGGACTCGCCCGCTCGAGCTGACCGAGGTGGGGGCTGCCCTCGCGAGGCACGCGAAAGGCATCCTGGCTCGGCTCGATGCCGCCGAGCAGGAGGTCGACGAGATAGCGGGACGGCGCAGCGGGCGGCTGCGATTCGGCTGCTTCCCCACCGTGCTGAGCACGCTGATGCCCGCGGCGTTCGCGCGGTTCCGGCTGCTGCACCCCGGCGTCCGACTGACGGTCGTCGACGACCACCTGCATCGGCTGGTCCCACGGCTGGAGACCGGCGAGTTGGACCTGGCCGTGATCTACGAACACGAGGTGCTGCCCGGCATCGACGAGGGAATGTTCCATCGCGTTCCGATCTTCGAGGACCGGTTCCAAGTGGTGCTGCCGGCCGATCATCCGCTCGCGCGTTACGAGGCTGTCAACCTGCCGGACCTCCGCGACGAGCCCTGGATCGGCGGCGCGCTCAGTAGCGCCTGGTACCGGATCGTTCGGCACGCCTGCCAGCAGGTCGGCTTCACACCCCGATCCGAGGTCGCATCCGACGACTACATCGCCGTCCAGGCGCTGGTGGCGGCCGGGCTGGGCGTCTCCCTCATCCCCGGCCTGGCGGTGCGGCATCCGCTGCCCGGTGTCGCCGTTCGTCCGCTCGCCGACGATGCTCCGGTCCGGCGCATCAGTGCGGCCTGGCCCGTGGACGGCTATCAGGGGCCGACGCTCACCGCCATGGTCGAGAGCCTGCAACGGGCGGCACGGAGAGTACCGTGACCGTTCGATTCGGCGTGCATCTTCCCCTCATCGACTTCGGCGGTGAACCGTGGACGGCGGCGCGCCTTTCGGACTACGTCCGTGAGGCCGCGGCCCTCGGCTTCGACTACGTCTGCGCCAACGACCACCTGCTGTTCCGACGGGCCTGGCTGGACGGACCCACGTCGTTGGCGGCGGTCCTGGATGCCAGCGCCGACATGACGATCGCCACCACGGTCGCGCTGCCGGTCGTCCGCGGGCCGGTTCACACCGCCACGATGCTCGCCGCTCTGCACGCGCTCTCGGGCGGTCGCCTCATCGCCGGCGTCGGGCCCGGCTCGTCAGCCGCCGACTTCGCCGCAGCAGGCATCCCGTTCGCCGAACGGTGGAAGCGCTTCGACGAAGCGGTCCGCGTGCTCCGCGTCCTTCTCGGCCATGACGCGTCGCCCTTTCGCGGGAGGTTCTACTCGACGGACGGCGTCGACGGCCCCATCGTCGGCAGCTCGCCGCCCCCACCCCTGTGGATCTCCAGCTGGGGCTCACCCGCCGGCATCCGTCGGGTGGCCGAGCTCGGCGACGGCTGGCTCGCCTCTGCCTACAACACCTCGCCGCAGGCCTTCCGCGACGGCGTCACCCGACTCGAGGCATCCGGACGTCCGGCGACCTTCCCTACCGCCGTCGCGACCACCTGGCTGCACGTCACCGACCGAGCGGATGCCGCCGATCACGTCATCGACGACTTGCTGGCTCCGACTCTCGGTCGACCCGCCGACGACCTGCGTGCGGCAGGACTGCCCATCGGCTCGCCCGAGCAGTGCGCCGAACGGATCGACGCCTACATCCGAGCCGGCGCTGAGCGGATCCTCCTGTGGCCGATCGGCGACGAGATCCGTCAGCTCACGGCCTTCCGCACCGAGGTCGTGCCGCTGCTGACGGCGTGATCCTCAGCCCTCGATCGTCGCGACGACCATCGCGTGGTCGGACACGGGGGAGTCTTTGCGCGCCGCCGCGTCCACGGTGATCGAGGGGAGCTGGGTCGCGCCCGTCACGGTGTCGGCCGACGTTATGCGGTGACGGAGCGCCGTGGACACGAGGATGTGGTCGATGAGCTCCTTGCGGCCCTCGAAGATACGCGAGAATCGCCGTTCCTCGGGAATGAGCGGCGCGAGGTTGAGCAGGCGCCACGCGTCGCCGCGATCGGGGTGATTCTCTCCCGCCGTGCCGATCTCCGACCCGGGCGGCCCCTGCAGGATCTGCGTCGTGGCTGCCCGCACCTCGTCGTTGAGGTCGCCCATCACGGCGACGAGGCGGGTGGATCCGTCGCCGGCGAGCAGGTCGTCCGCGTATCCACGAACGGCCGCGGCCTCGGCCGCACGACGGTTGAGGGCGTAGGCGCCGTAGCGTGCCCGCTGCGCCTCGTCCCTCGGCACGAACGACGTCGCGTTCGGCGTGCGGCCGGGAAAGGAGAGCAGCTTCGACTTGAGGTGCGCGGCGACGAGGTCGAGCGGATCGGCGCCCAGACGCACGCGGATGCGGAGAGCGCCCCGACCCATCGTCGCGAGCGGAGCGCCGTCGTCGCCGGTCGGCGCGGCCTGGAGCAGGGGCGGGATGTCGAAGAACTCGGACGACTCCTCGATGGGCAGTCGTGAGAGGAATCCGACCCGGATGGGGTGGTCGACCTCGAAGTGCGTCGAGAGCACGCCGGACCAGCCGTCACCGAGACGAGCCCGCAGCTCCTCGAACGCGGTCGGGTCGCCGACCTCCTCGACGGCCAGCACGTCGACATCCGCCGATCGGATCGTCTCGGCCAGCAGCGCCACCTTGCGGTCGAACGTCGCCCGATCCGACGGCCCGAATGGCCCGCCGGGTTCGAAGAAGTTCTCGATGTTCCATGCTCCGATGACGGTCATCGCGCCTCACCCCACAGGAGAATTCCGCTGTCCACAGGAGAATTCTGCGCCTCTCGTCGGACGTGGGAAAGAGGCGGGCTCGGAATTCGACCGATGTTCACGGGCGCGCCGCGCCGCCTCATCCTCAGAGCTGGCTGCCCAGCTTGAAACCCTTCTCGGCGTCGCCCTCGCGCGTGTACGAGAAGCCGTCGGCGCCGATGGTCACCGCCAGCTCGCTCGGCTCGTCACGATGCGCCACCGGCTGCGGGTTGCCGTCGAGGTCGAGCACGGGCGACGCCTCGGTGTACCAGCTCGGCACCACCGGGTTGCCCCACCAGTCGCGGCGCTGGTTGTCGTGCACGTCCCACGTGACGACCGGGTTGTCGGGGTCGCCGGTGTAGTAGTCCTGCGTGTAGATCTCGACGCGGTGGCCGTCGGGGTCGCGGATGTAGAGGTAGAACGCGTTCGACACCCCGTGGCGGCCGGGGCCGCGCTCGATGACGTCGCTCATCCGCAGGGCGCCGAGCATGTCGCAGATGGCGATGATGTTGTGCTTCTCGTGCGTCGAGAACGCGATGTGGTGCAGCCTCGGCCCGTCTCCGCCCGTGAGGGCGGTGTCGTGCACGGTGTCCTTGCGGTGCAGCCAGGCGGCGTAGGTGACTCCGTCGGCGTCGCGGATGTCCTCGGTCACACGGAAGCCGAGGCCCTCCAGGTAGTCACGCCCGCGCGGTACGTCGGGAGTGACCTGGTTGAAGTGGTCGAGGCGCACGAGCGCGCCGGGGGTGTAGAGGTCGTAGCGCCAGGCGAGCCGGTCGACGTGCTCGACGTGGTGGAAGAACTCGTACGGGAAGCCGAGGGGGTCCACGACCCGCACCGCGTCGCCGATGCCGCGTACGAAGCCCTCCTGCCGACGCTCGGTGCGGCATCCAAGTGCCGTGAAGTACTCCTCGGCACGGTCGACGTCCTCCGGAGTCCGCACCCGGAAGGCCAGCGCCGCAGCCGCCGCCACCGGACCCTGCCGCAGCACGAGGTTGTGGTGGATGAACTCCTCGAGGGTGCGGAGGTAGACGTGCGTGTCGTCCTCCGCCGTCACCGTCAGGCCGAGCACGTCGACGTAGAAGCGGCGCGAGGCGGCGAGGTCGGTGACGACGAGTTCGAGGTACGCGCAGCGCACGATGTCAGGGGGAGTGGGGTTCGTCATTGAAGGTCCTCGGTGAACATGGCGGGATCGGAGGCGGTCAGGATGCACCGAAGCGCGGGGTGTGAACGGGTCCGACCGTGATGTGAACGGCCTGCTGGTCGGTGTAGAAGTCGATCGAGCGGTAGCCGCCCTCCTGCCCGAGTCCCGACGCCTTCACGCCCCCGAACGGCGTGCGCAGGTCGCGGACGTTGTGCGAGTTGAGCCAGACCATGCCGGCTTCCACGGCGTGCGCGAAGGTGTGGGCGCGCTCGAGGTCACGGGTCCAGAGATAGGCCGCCAGTCCGTAGCGGGTGTCGTTGGCCAGCTCGAGCGCCTCGGCGTCGCTGCCGAATGGAGTGATGGCGACGACCGGTCCGAAGATCTCCTCCTGGAAGATGCGCGCGTCCGGCTTCACGTCGGCGAACACCGTCGGCGCGACGTAGTTGCCGCTCTCGAAGCCGTCGGGTCGTCCACCGCCGGCCACCAACCGGCCCTCGCTCCTGCCGATCTCGACGTAGCCCATCACCTTGTCGTAATGCTCGGGATGCACGAGTGCGCCCACCTCAGTGGCCGGGTCGTGCGGGTCGCCCACGACGATGCGCCGCGCGCGCTCCGCGAAGCGCTCGACGAACTCGTCGTAGATCTCGCGCTGCACGAGAATGCGGCTGCCCGCCGTGCAGCGCTCGCCGTTGAGCGAGAACACGCCGAACAGGGTGGAGTCGATGGCCGCATCGAGGTCGGCGTCGGCGAACACGACGGCGGGGGACTTGCCGCCCAGCTCCATCGAGAGGCCCTTGAGCGATTCGGCGGCGTTGGCGAAGATGATGCGGCCGGTCGTGCTCTCGCCGGTGAACGAGATGAGCGGCACGTCGGGGTGCTTCACGAGCGCGTCGCCGGCCTCCTCACCGAGTCCGTTGACGAGGTTGAATACGCCGGGCGGCAGGCCGGCCTCCTCGAAGATCGTCGCCCAGAGTCCCGCCGAGAGCGGGGTGAACTCGGCCGGCTTGAGCACGACCGTGCAGCCGGACGCCAGCGCGGGCGCGAGCTTCCAGCTCTCGAGCATGAACGGCGTGTTCCACGGCGTGATGAGGCCCGCAACGCCGATGGGCTTGCGGTGGACGTAGTTGAGTTGGCGCCCGGGAACCGTGAACGCGTCGTCGGCCTGCGCGACGATGAGGTCGGCGAAGAAGCGGAAGTTCTCGGCCGCCCGCTGCGCTTGGCCGAGCGCCTGCGTGATGGGCAGGCCGGTGTCGAACGTCTCCAGCTCGGCGAGGCGCGCGTCTTGTGCCTCGACGGCATCCGCGATGCGGCCGAGGATGCGCGCGCGGGCACGGGGGAGCATGCGCGGCCATGGCCCATCGACGAAGGCGCGGGTGGCGGCGGCGACGGCGAGGTCGATGTCCGCCTTCTTGCCTGCGGCGGCCGTCGCATAGGTCTCGTTCGACACGGGGTCGAGCACGTCGAAGGTGTCCCCGTCCACGCTGTCCACGAAGCGCCCGTCGATGTAGTGCCGGATGCTCGAGGGCAGTCCGTCGGGAATGTGATGAGTGGCCACGTGGCTACCTCGTTCCGATCTCGAAGCCGTCCACCGGCGTCAGCTGGCGCTCACCCGCGGCGAGCAGGTCGCGGATGCGCGCGAGGCCCGCATCCGTCGGCGGAATCAGCGGCGGCCGCACGTGGCCCGACGTGATGAGGCGGCGCTGCTCGAGCACCCACTTGCCGGGGGAGGGGTTGGTCTCCACGAACAGCAGGTCGACGAGCGGATGCAGCGCGTAGTGGAGCTCGCGGGCGCCCTCGAGGTCGCCCTCCTCCCAGAGCTCGAACATGCGGGCATGCGCGGCCGGGGCGATGTTGGCGGTGGCGGAGAGGAAGCCCTGCCCGCCGAGAGCGATCAGCGGTAGGCACAGCAGCTCGATGCCCGACCAGACGATCACGTCGCGCCCGCAGAGCTGAATCACGCGTGAGAAGTGCTCGAAGTCCTTCGTGGTCTCCTTGACGCCGACGAAGTTGGGCACGTCGCGGTAGAGCCGGGCGATGGTGCCGGGTTCGATGTCCACGGCCGTGCGCACGGGCACGTTGTAGGCGAGGATCGGCAGGTCGGGGAACTCGGCCGCGATGGTGCGGTACCAGACGTAGAGCGCCTCCTGGGTCGGGCGGGCGTAGTACGGCGTGATGATGAGCGAGGCATCGATGCCGGCGTCGACCGCGCGCCCGGTGAGCTCGATGGTCTCGTGCAGCTGGGCCGTGCCCGTTCCGGCCACGACGGGCAGGCGATCGGCGTTGGTCTCGATGACCGTGGTGATGGCGGCGAGGCGCTCGTCGACGCTCTGGGCGCCCGGCTCACCGGTCGAACCGCCGATCGAGAGGCCGTGCGTGCCGCTCGCGATCTGCCACTCGACGAGGTTGGCGAGGGAGGCGTGATCGATCTCACCCTCCTCGGTGAACGGTGTCATGAGCGGGACGATGGAGCCGCGGATGCGGTCCGGCGTGGTTCTGAAGTGCATGGCTCGTCTCTCGGTTCGAACGGATGCGGTCAGCCGGCCGCGACATCGTGTCGGCCGCGCTCGCCGTGCGCGGCCTGATGGGCGAGGAAGGCATCGAGGGTGGCGGTGCGGTGGCGCCGGGCGGCCAGTTCGATCTCGAGACCGTCCGCATCCGTCTCGATGAGTCGGAGCAGGTGCTCGTGTTCGTCCACCGACTCCTGCGCCCGCCCGGGGACGAAGCTGAACGTCGATCCGCGGAGCACCCGGAGGCGGTCCCAGCCCCGGTGGACGAGGCCGAGCAGGTGCGGATTGGGACAGTTCTCGAACAGCACCGAATGGAAGTCGCGGTTGAGCGCCGTGAAGCGGATGGGGTCGAAGTGGCGCAGCGACTCCGTCATCTCCTGGTTGACGTCGCGTGCCCGGGCGATGCCGTCCGCGTCGATGAGCGGGGCGGAGAGGGCCGTCGCCGCGCCCTCCACGACGCTGAGCGTCTGCATCGTGAAGACGTACTCGGTCTCGTGCACCATCGCCACCTGGGCGCCGACGTTCACCTCGTAGGTGACGAGGCCCTCCGCCTCGAGCATCCTGATCGCCTCGCGCACGGGAACGACGCTGACGTCGAGTTCGGCGGCGATCTGGCCGAGTACGAGCCGGTAACCGGGCGTGTACCGTCCGTCGGTGATGCGCTCCCGCACGTGGAGGTAGGCGCGCTGGGCCTTGCTCGGAGCCCGCGACGGCGCCGCGCCAGCTGCCGCCCCCCTCAGCGCCGCGCTACTCATCGCCCCGCCACTCCCGATAACGCTCCCGCCAGGCGAGGTCCATCGGATAGAGAGACTCGATGGGGTTGCCCGCTGCGACCATCTCGGCGATGAAGACCTCCTCGCGCTCCTGTGTGATCGCGGCCGTCACCGCCTCCTCGACGAGGAAGGGCGGGATGACGAGCAGCCCGTCGGCGTCGCCCACGATCACGTCGCCGGGCTGCACCGCGCATCCGCCGCAGGTGATGGTCTGGTCGATGTCCCACGGCACGTGCCGACGGCCGAGGACGGCGGGATGCGCGCCGGCGGAGTAGGTCGGGATGTCCAAGGCGGCCACCGCGACGGTGTCGCGCACCGCCCCGTCCGTGACGATGCCGACCGCCCCGCGGACCTGCGCGCGCAGCGCCAGGATGTCGCCGACCGTGCCCGCGTGCGCCTCGCCGCGGGCCTCGATGACGAGCACATCACCGGGCGCGAGGGACTCGATCGCCTTCTTCTGCGCGTTGAACCCGCCACCGGCGCTCGCGAACAGGTCTTCGCGGGCGGCCACGTAGCGCAGCGTCCTCGCCCGCCCGACGAGTCGTGCCTGCGGTCGGTTGCTGCGCAGTCCGTCGATCGAGACCTGGTCGTAGCCGCGCTTGCGGAGCACCGCGGACAGGGTGGCGGTCGAGACGCTGGTGATGCGCTCCACCAGCTCGGGCGTCAGTTCGAACCGCGGATCGAGGCCCGCCTTCGCGCGGCTGCCCCACGCGTCCGCGCGCTGCGCGTCGTCGACCCGGGGGCGGGCGCCGGCGTCGCTGAACGGGATGTCGCCCTGCGTCACCGTCGTGACGAGACGTCCCGACGATGGAGCGCCGGGGGCGCCGGGCGCATCCACCTCGACCTCGAGGCGGTCACCCGGGACGGCGACGGATGCTCCGGCCGGCGTGCCCGTGAGGATCACGTCGCCCGGCTCGAGCGTGAGCAGCTGGGAGAGGTCGGCCACGAGCCGTGCGAAGGGGAAGAGAAGCTCCGACGTCGCGTCCTCCTGGACCAGCTCGCCGTTCAGCCAAGTGCGCAGGCGCAGCGCTGACGGGTCGAGCCCGGCCGCAGGGATGACGGTCGGCCCCAGCGGCGTGAAGCCGTCGCCGCCCTTTGACCGGAGGTTGCTGCCCGCATCCGCCGCTCGTAGGTCGTAAAGGCCGAGGTCGTTCGCGGCGGTGACGCCGGACACGTGACTCCAGGCGTCCTCGACGTCGACACGGCGCGCGGTGGAGCCGATGATGAGTGCCACCTCGCCCTCGAAGCCGAGCAGCTCGGCGCCGGCCGGGCGCTCGACGACGCCGTTCGTTCCAGCGAGGGAGCTCGACGGCTTGAGGAAGTAGCTCGGCTGGCTCGGTGTGCGACCCCGCTCCGCCGCTCGCGAGCGGTAGTTGAGGTGCACCGCGATGATCTTGCCGGGGGTGGTCGGCGCCACAGCGGCGGGGTCGTCGTCGTGCGGCTGCATCATCGCATCGGGCATGTACGAAATCGTATATATTCGACACGAGGATCGGCAAGGGGCGCTTCTGCGCCGTTGCCGCCCTCGACCGACCACGGTCAGGTGCCCACGATGACGTGAGGAGAACGATGCAGTTCCACCACGATGGCTACGTCTCGGGCGATCCGCGCGTGCTCCCCGCCTCCGGCACCGGTGTCGATCGGCCCAGCGAGCTCCCCGACGAGGTCGACGTCCTCATCGTCGGATCCGGCCCGGCCGGCATGATCGCCGCCGCCCAGCTCGCGCAGTTCCCCGGCATCACGACCCGCCTCGTCGAGCGTCGCCCCGGACGGCTCGAGATCGGCCAGGCCGACGGCATCCAGGCTCGCAGCGTCGAGACGTTCGACGCCTTCGGGTTCGCCGAGCGCATCATCGCCGAGGCCTATCGCATCACCGAGATGGCGTTCTGGAAGCCCGATCCCGCGGATCCGACGCGCATCGCCCGGGCGGCGCGCACGATCGATGACCCGACCGGCATCAGCGAGTATCCGCACCTCATCGTCAACCAGGCGCGCGTGCTCGACTACTTCGCCGAGGTGATGGTGAACGCGCCGACGCGCATGACGCCCGACTACGGCTTCGAGTTCCGCGACCTGCGGATCGATGACGAAACCGGCGCCGGGGAGCATCCCGTCGCCGTGACCCTCGCCCGCACGTCCGGCGAGGATGCGGGCGAGGAACGGGTCGTCCGAGCGAAGTACGTGATCGGGGCGGACGGGGCGCGAAGCGGAGTACGCCGGGCGATCGGCTGCACGCTCGCTGGCGACCAGGCGAATCACGCGTGGGGGGTGATGGACGTCCTCGTCGTCACGGACTTCCCCGACATCCGCACCAAATGCGCGATCCAGTCTCACGAGGGCGGCAGCATCCTGCTCATCCCGCGGGAGGGCGGCTACCTCTTCCGCATGTACGTCGACCTCGGCGAGGTGCCCGTCGGGGGCGAGGAGGCGCTGCGCGCGACGACGATCACCGAGATCATCGCCCAGGCCAACCGCATCATGCACCCGTACCACCTGGACGTGCGCGATGTCGCCTGGCACAGCGTCTACGAGGTGGGGCACCGGCTCGCCGACCGGTTCGACGACGTGCCGGTCGACGAGATCGGCATCCGCCTGCCGCGCGTCTTCATCACGGGGGACGCCTGCCACACGCACAGCGCGAAGGCCGGGCAGGGCATGAACGTGTCGATGCAGGACGGGTTCAACCTGGGTTGGAAGCTCGGACACGTCCTGGATGGACGCAGTCCGGCGAGTCTGCTGAGCACCTACGCCGCCGAGCGCCGCGTGGTTGCGAAGGAGCTCATCGACTTCGATCGGCAGTGGTCGGCCCTCATGGCGGCGCGGCCGGAGGACCTGCAGAGTCCGACGGAACTCGAGGAGTTCTACGTGCGGACAGCGGAGTTCCCCGCCGGCTTCCTCACCCAGTACGAGCCGTCGATGCTCATCGCCGAGCCGCGGCACCAGGAGTCCGCGACGGGGTTCCCGATCGGCAAGCGCTTCAAGTCCGCTCCCGTCGTGCGCGTCTGCGACGCGAACCCGGTGCACCTCGGGCATCACGCGAAGGCCGACGGACGCTGGCGCATCTACGTGTTCGCCGACGCGGCGCGCGCGGGCGAAGCCTCATCCGTCACCGAGTGGGCCGAGTGGATCGCGCACTCGCCCGAATCGCCGGTGCTCGCCCACACGCCGGAGGGCGGCGACATCGACGCGTGGTTCGACGTGAAGGTCGTCTACCGGCAGGATCACACCGGCGTGGACATCGGAGCGGTGCCCGACGCCTTCCTGCCGAGGGTCGGGCGGTTCGGGTTGGTCGACTACGAGAAGGTCTACGCGGCCGATCCGCTCGATGACATCTTCGAGGCTCGCGGCATCCATCACGACGGAGCGGTGGTCGTCGTCAGACCCGATCAGTACGTCGCCGACGTGCTCCCACTGACCGCGACGGGCGAGCTCGCAGCCTTCTTCACAGCCATCATGCGCCCCTGAGAATGCGACGCGCGGACCGCCGAATCATACCGCTCGACGGCTTTCGTCATTTGTTCCCCTCCAACCCGCGTAATGTTGGTCGCTGGTGAGCAAGCCGTGACGGGCATACACAAGGGAGGTTCCGTGGCCGGAAATGCGAACACCCGCTTCGAGAACGTCGCCCTGCTGTCCGTGGCGAGCACGTTGCCGAGCCGTGTGACCACCTCGGTCGACATCGAGGAGCGATTGACGGCTGCCCTGCGACGGCTCAAGCTGCCCGGCGGGCTGCTGCAACGCGTGGCCGGAGTGCTCGAGCGTCGCAACTGGGCGAGCGGCGAGTCATCCGACGAAGCCACGGTGTCGGCCGGTCGGCGTGCGATGGCCGAGGCGAACGTCGATCCGTCCCAGCTGGGCCTCCTCATCAACACCTCGGTGACTCGCAAGCACCTCGAGCCGTCGGTCGCCGTCCGTCTCCACCACGGCCTCGGGCTGCCCAGCTCGGCCATCAACTTCGACGTCGCCAACGCCTGCCTCGGCTTCGTGAGCGGCATGAGCCTCGCCGCGAGCATGATCGACTCCGGCCAGATCCGCTACGCCATCGTCGTCAACGGCGAGGATGCGGATGAGATCCAGGACACGACCATCCGTCGCCTGCTCACTCGCGACGTGAACCGCGACGACTTCATGAGCGAGTTCGCCTCGCTCACCCTCGGCTCGGGTTCCGCCGCCGCGATCCTCGGCCGGGCCGACGAGCATCCCACCGCTCACCGCGTGCTCGGAGGCGTCACGCGTGCGGCCACCCAGTTCCACGAACTGTGCGTCGGCAGCGTCGACGGCATGTTCACCGACGCCAAGGCGCTCCTCAAGGGCGGCCTCGACCTCGTCGTGTCGGCGTGGAAAGAGGCGTCGACGGAGTGGAACTGGTCGTCGATGGACCGGTACATCACGCATCAGGTGTCGTCCGTGCACACGAACGCGATCGTCAAGGCCGCCGGTCTCGACCCCGATCGCGTCCCCCGCACCTATCCGCGGTTCGGCAACGTCGGGCCCGCCTCGATTCCGATCACCCTCGTCGAGGAGCAGGAGACGCTCAAGAAGGGCGATCGTGTGCTGCTCATGGGCGTCGGCTCGGGGCTGAACACCGCGATGCTGGAACTCGCCTGGTGAGCGCAGGGGCGACCCTCCCTCCGCCCGGACTTCCGGGACTCGACGTCCGCTTCTCCCACACCATCGCCGTACCCGGCGCAGGGACGGATGCGGGGCTCGTCCGTGAGTGGCACTACCTCGATTCCGGTCCCGAGCTCGGCCGACTCGGCGTCACGCCGATCGGGACGATCCTCGCCGTGCACGGCAATCCCACCTGGTCCTACCTCTGGCGGGCCACCGTGGCAGAGTCCGTTCGTGCGGCCGAGTCCGGGGAGCCGGCGTGGCGCGTCGTCGCGGTCGACCAGGTCGACATGGGCTTCTCCGAGCGGACGGACGTGCACCGCCCCCTCGCGCAGCGGGTCGCCGACCTCGACGCGTTCACCCGGGCGCTCGCCATCGACGGACCCGTCGTGACGCTCGGCCATGACTGGGGCGGTGTCGTCTCCCTCGGTTGGGCGGTCGACCACCCCGACCTGCTCGCGGGCGTCGCGCTGCTCAACACCGCCATCCATAATCCGGGCGGCGTGCCCATCCCGCTGCCGCTTCGCCTCGCCGGCGCGCGTGGGATGCTGGCCGCCTCCACCGTGGCCACGACCGCCTTCCTCGACACGACCCTCTCGCTCGCGTCACCGCCTCTGGACGCTTCCGTCCGGGACGCGTTTCGTGCGCCGTACCGCACGGCTGACCGGCGCCGGGCGATCGGGGGATTCGTGGCCGACATCCCGGTCGACGGCAGGCACGAGAGTTTCGCCGAACTGGAACGGATCGCGGCCGGCGTCGCTCGGCTCGACGTGCCCGCGCTGATGCTGTGGGGTCCGCGCGACCCGATCTTCAGCGACCGGTATCTCGACGATCTCGTCGACCGGCTTCCGCACGCCGACGTCCACCGCTTCGAGGGCGCCGGTCACCTCATCGCCGAGGACCGGCCGTACGCCGATGCCCTCTCCGCGTGGCTGGACGAGCACCACGATCGGCTGACAGAGCCGCGGGGCCCCGGGCGCGAAGTCGACGCCGGGCCGGTCGGCCCCGCCGGGCGTGAGGACGACGCGCAGTCGGGGGCATCCGCGGACCCGTCCTTCTCGCCGATCTGGCAGCGGCTGGAGGAGCGTCGAAACGATGACGCCATCGCCGTCGTCGACATGGCTCCTGGTGGCTCGCGCACGCCGCGTCGCGTCAGCTGGCGGCAGCTCGACGACCGCGTGAGCCGGCTCGCCGCAGGGCTGCACGCCGTGGGCGTTCGCAAGGGCGACCGCGTGTCTCTCCTGGTGCAGCCCGGCGCAACGCTCTCGGCCGTCGTCTACGCGTGCCTGCGCATCGGCGCGGTCGTCGTCGTGGCCGACGCCGGATTGGGCGTACGCGGGCTCACCCGTGCGGTGCGCGGATCGTGGCCCGACGTCGTCATCGGCGAGACGATCGGCCTCACCGCCGCGCGCGCGCTCGGCTGGCCGGGCATACGCATCTCGGTCGCGCGTCTGCCGCGGGTCTCCGCCGCCGCTCTCGGGGTCTCCTACAGCCTCGGCGACATCCTGCAGCATGGAGCGGATGCCGACCTTCCGGCGGTGCCCGCGCCCGACGACGACGCGGCCATCCTGTTCACCTCCGGATCCACCGGGCCAGCCAAGGGAGTCGCCTACACACACCGTCAGCTCTCGGCACTGCGGGACGTGCTCGCCGAGCACTTCGGCGTCACCGAGGAGACGGGGCTGGTGACGGGGTTCGCCCCCTTCGCGCTGTTGGGGCCTGCGCTCGGCACTCGCTCGGTCACCCCCGACATGGACGTGTCGTCGCCCCGCACGCTCACCGCTGCCGCTGTCGCCGCGGCCGTGCGCGAGTGCGACGCCCGGATGGTCTTCCTCTCGCCCGCCGCCATCCTCAATGTCGTCGACACCGCCGGTGCCCTGACCCCGGATGACCGTGATGCGCTCGCCGGCGTTCGCACGTTCCTCTCCACGGGAGCGCCCGTCGGAACCCGCCTGCTCGAGTCGGCGGCGGCGCTCATGCCGAACGCGACACCGCATACCCCGTACGGCATGACCGAGTGCCTGCTCGTGACCGACGTCACGCTCGACGTGCTGCGCGAGGTCGCCGACGCCCCCGACGCCGGGGTGTGCGTCGGCTCGCCGATCGGGTCGAACCGGGTGCTCGTGAGCGCGCTCGACGCTGAGGGACGGGCCAGCGGGCTGCCCAGCGACGCGCCGGGGGTGCTCGGCGAGATCGTCGTC
This sequence comes from Orlajensenia flava, assembly GCF_004801905.1. Classification (GTDB taxonomy): domain Bacteria; phylum Actinomycetota; class Actinomycetes; order Actinomycetales; family Microbacteriaceae; genus Orlajensenia; species Orlajensenia flava. The sequence goes on from NZ_SSSN01000014.1 coordinate 60,728, forward strand.
TCCGCGCCGCACCTGAAGGATCACTACGACCGGCTGTGGCTCACGGATCGCGAAGCCGCGCGGGATACGGACGCGCCCGCATCCGCCGACCCCGATGTTCGCTGGCACCGCACAGGCGATGTCGGACACCTCGATGCTGATGGCCGCGTCTGGATCGAGGGCCGGCTGCCGCACGTGATCGTGACCGTCGACGGCCCGATCGCGCCCGTCGGCCCCGAGCAGGCGGTCGAGCGGGTGGATGCCGTGCGCCGAGCCGCCATCGTCGGCGTCGGGCCGCGTCTGCTGCGCCAGGTTGTCGCCGTCGTCGAGACGCTCCCTCCCACTACGCGGCCGGGCCTCGCCGACCCGAGCCTCACGCGGGCCGTGCGCGATCAGGTGGGTCTCCCGCTCGCCGCCGTGCTCGCCGTTCCGACCCTGCCCACCGACATTCGGCACAACTCGAAGATCGACCGATCGCGGTTGTCCCTGTGGGCCGAGCGGATGCTGGCCGGGAGCAGGCCGGTCGCGCCGTGATCGTGCTCGTGACCGGAGCATCCGGGTTCCTCGGTTGTGCGGTGGCCGCCGAGCTCGTCGCCGGCGGCCACGAGGTGCGCACACTGCAGAGACGCGCGTCGGGGGTCGTCGGGGCCGCCGATGTCCTCGGGTCCATCACCGATGCGGATGCCGTGGCGCGCGCGACGGATGGCGTGGATGGCGTCGTGCACCTCGCCGCGAAGGTGTCGCTCGCGGGTGCCGAGAGCGAGTTCCGTTCCGTCAACGTCGAGGGAACGCGGTCGCTGCTCGCGGCCGCCGAACGCGCCGGCGTATCCCGTTTCGTGCAGGTATCCTCCCCGTCGGTCGCCCACGTCGGCTCCGCGCTGATGGGTGTCGGTGCCGAGCCGGCCGACCCGCGGCGGGCACGTGGACGATACGCGCAGACCAAGGCGGAGGGAGAGCTGATCGCCCTCGCGCGTGACTCGAGTGCGATGCCCGTCGTCGCGGTGCGTCCGCATCTCGTGTGGGGCCCCGGCGACACGCAGCTCGTCGAACGGATCGTCGACCGCGCGCGTCGCGGGCGCCTTCCGCTGCTCAACGGCGGGACGGCGCTCATCGACTCCACCTACGTGAACAACGCCGCATCCGGCATCGCTGCCGCGCTCGACCGGGCGAACGAGGCGCACGGGCGGGCGTACGTGCTCACGAACGGCGAACCGCGACCGGTGGGCGAGCTGCTCGCCGGCATCTGTCTCGCAGCGGGGGTACAGCCGCCGCGGTGGAGCATCCCAGCCTGGCTCGGACGTGCGGCGGGCGCGGGCATCGAGCGGGTCTGGGCCGTCCGCCCGGGAACAGACGAGCCGCCGATGACGGAGTTCCTCGCCGAGCAACTGTCGACGGCGCACTGGTTCGACCAGCGAGACACCCGCCGTGACCTGTCCTGGGCGCCGAGCGTGTCCATCGACGAGGGCCTCAGCCGCCTCGCCGAGCACTACTCTCGCTGACCCTGCTTCATTCTTCGTTTACAGGGTCAGCGCCGAGCCGGTCCCGTCTGAGGGGCCCGATCGGCTCTCATCCTGTAAACGGGTCGGGCCCACCGGCCCGCCGCCTCAGGCGCGACCCTTGAGGATCATGTGCCAGTACACCCACGGCAGGATGTGTCGGTCGAAGACCCAGGTGAGACGCCGCTCGCGCGCTAGACCCTTCCAGAGGGGGATGGTGGGCTTCAGCCGGTAGGCGTCGTCGAACTCGGCGAAGACGACGGTCGACCGCGAGACGGTGAACGGGCAGACCGTATAGCCGTCGTATTCCGACGTCGCGGGCTTTCCCCGGAGCGCGGCCTCGACGTTCGCCGCGACGACGGTGGTCTGCTTGCGCAGGGCGCCGCCCGACTTCGAGTTGGTCGTAGCCGCGGAGTCGCCGAGCGCCCAGACAGAGGGGAATCGCGGGTGGCGCAGCGTGTGCGGATCGACTTCGACGAAGCCGAGCTCGTCTCCCACCGCCGGGAGCGCGCTGTCCTTCAGCCAGTCAGGCGCTGACTGGGGCGGAACAGCGTGCAGAAGATCGTACGGCAGCCGCTCGGTCGCGCCGTCATGCGCGATCACGGCGACGCGGCTCTCGGCATCCACCTCGACGAGTTCGGTCGCGCACCGCAGCTCGATGCCGTACTCCGCTACCTTGCGCTCCAGCTCCTCGTCGATGAGGGGGATGCCGAACACGGTGGCGTCGGGCACGATCATCACCACGTGGATGTCGTCAAGCACACCAGCAGCACGCCAGTAGTCGCAGGCCAGGTACATCGGCTTCTGGGATGCCCCGGCACACGTTGCCGGACCGGCGGGCTGGGTGAAGACGACGGTCCCGCGCTGCAGGTCGCGGAGGAGGAGCGATGCCTTGGCGGCGAGATCGAACTCGTAGTGCGAGGATCCCGATGGCGACCGCACGGCTGCCGCGAGGCCCGGAATGCGATTCCAGTCCTTCTGGATCCCGGTGCAGACGATGACCTGGTCGTAGCCGACGGTGTCGCCGGACACCAGTGCGAGCCGGTTCGAGTCCGGATCGATGGCACTGACCGCATCCCGGATCCAGCCGACTCCCTTCGGCATCACGGAGGCCTGCGGCCGGGTCGCCATGCTCGCCCGCGCGGTGCCACCGGCGACGTGCGAGAACATCGGCTGGTAGAGATGATGCTCGCGCGGTTCGATGACCACGACATCCTTGACGCCATGTCGTTGCAGGCGACCGGCGACCGAGAGGCCAGCATTGCCGCCTCCGACGACGACGACGCTGTGGTGCGAATGACTCATGCGTCCGATTCCACTCACTTCGTCGCGACGGGTCCGAACGAGTCGACCACGTCGGCCATTTCCATCTCCGCCGTGGCCTGGATGAGGGCGACCAGGTCGGCGTCCAGACCCGGGGAGAACTCCTCGAGCCGTTCCGGCGAGATGACGGATGGAACCCCCTCGGGCGCCTGCTCGCTCGCGTCGAGCGTGGTTCCATCCTTCGACGGTGACATGCCCTGGAAGATGCGCCCGGCCTCGGACTGGCCGGCGAGATCGAAGCTGTATTGCTTGCTCTGCAGGCCGAGGTCGAGCAACTTCTTGACCTCGGGGAACTTCTCGGCGTTGGTCTTGGGAATCGGCAACAGGGTCTTCCAGTCGACGCCGAGGCTCTCGAGCGCCTTCGCATAGGCGTTCTCGTGAGCCTGATCGCGGACGATGAGGTAGGCGACCGTGCTGCGGGCGGTCGCGTTGTCGGTCATCTCGTAGATGCGGCACTTCTGCAGGCGGCCGGTGGATTCGAGCATGAGGTTGTAGAGCAGGTCGAGGGGGAGATTGCCCGAGTTGTAGACGTAGCTGCCACTCCAGGGGTTGCCGACCGAATCGACCGGCAGCGCCCCTTGGGCGCCCACGAGGTAGTGGTGGATGTTCCCTTCGCTGAGAGCGATGTTCAACGGGATGGCGCCGCCCGAACCGGGCGTGTCCAGCGGATCCGTCGCTTCGCCCTGATAGCGGGGGGAGCCGTCCAACAGGCGGGAGATGGTGGTGCCGATGAGCTCGACGTGGCTGATCTCCTCGGTTCCGATGCCCTGGATGACGTCGCGGAAGGGCTTGGCCGCAGCGCCCCGGAAGTTCATGCTCTGGAACAGGTACTGCATCATCGTGCGCATCTCACCGAACTGGCCCCCGAGGCCCTCCTGCAGGGCGTTAGCGGCGGCCGGATCCGGCTCGTCGCTGGCGATGTCGTTGATGAGTCGTTGCACGTGGAAGTACATGAGTGCTCCTTTGGACGATGTCGGGCAACCGTACGTCCGCCGTACCCCTCGATCTCGGGCTTGACAACGCCAGCCATGTCTAGCCGGGCGAGCCGCGCGGATGCCGAGTTGCACATCCGCCGAGGTCGGGCGCGGCGGGCTACACCGTATCGTGTCGGCTGGCAAGCCCTGTCCGTCGTCTCCAGACCCGCGCACGATTGCGGCACCGCTGATATGCGGTCGACGAGCGGTCGCACGGACCCAACGAGCCCGCCGTCACACGAGCAGAAGGAGCGGAATCATGACAGACATCTACCAAGAACACACCGAGCCGATGAAGGACGACGCGTCCGGCACGGTGGGCGTTGCGCGCGACGAGGCCAAGAACGTCGCCGGTCAAGCGGTCGATTCCGGCAAGTCGGTGGCAGCGACGGCGAAGGATGAGGCGGCGGGCGTTGTGGGCGAGGCCAAGGCCCAGGTGTCGACGCTGTTCCACCAGGTCACCGGCGAGCTGAAAGACCAGGCTGCGACACAACAGAGCCGTGCAGCCGATGGACTCCGCTCGATCGGCGGCGACTTGGACGACATGGCGTCGGCCTCGTCGGGCGGAGTGGCTGCGGACCTAGTGTCCCAGGCGTCCAGCCGCGCGAAAGCGTGGGGTTCGTGGCTCGCTGATCGCGATCCCGAATCGCTTGTCGATGAGGTGCGCGAGTTCGCGCGTCGACGTCCTGGCACGTTCATCGCGATTGCGGCGGTCGCCGGTCTGCTGGCCGGGCGCATCACTCGCTCCGCGGCCAGCAATGCCTCCGCCCCGGACAAGACGGGAACCGGAGCATCCGGTTCGCGCGTCGCTGACGTCTCGTCTGAGAGCCCCGACATCGAGGTGAACACCGTGGACGAGCCCTACCTCGCCGACGCACCCGCGCCGGCCACGTCCACTCCGCTGTACTCGTCGCTCGGGGGCGATGACCAGGTCGCTGACCCGGAAGGTGACCTGCCGGTGGTCGGCGACGCGGATGGATACAACACGGGCGTCTACAACACCGGTGGGTACGGCTCGGATGACCGAGATGAGGGAGCGTCCGACGAGTTCGGTGCCGGCAACGCCCAGCGCCCGGCGGGAGACGACCAGGGAGCGTCCGAGGAGTTCGGTGTCGGAAACGCCCAGCACCCGATCGGAGACGACCAACGATGACCGATCAGCCGACTCCGTCGGAGGAGAAAGCCGGCAACACGTCGCTGGGCGACTTGCTGAGTGAGGTGACGCGCGACGTGTCGACCCTCATGCGGCAAGAGGTCGCGCTGGCTCGAGCCGAGATCCAACAGTCGGCCAAGCGTGCCGGCAAAGGAGCGGGCCTGCTCGGTGGCGGCGGAGTCGCCGGCTTCCTGGCCGTGCTCTTCGTCTCGATCGCCGCGTGGTGGGGACTCGGATACCTGATCGGCAACGCCTGGTCGGGCCTGGTCGTCGCCGTCATCTGGGGCATCGTCGCTGCGGTGCTCTACGTGAACGGCCGAAAGGCGCTCGCGACCGTCGAGGGCGTGCCGCAGACCGTCGAGACGGTCAAAGAGATTCCCGAAACCCTGAAGCGAAACGAGGAGAACCGATGACGAACGACCCCGACCAGATCCGGTCGCAGATTGAATCCACCCGCCGTGACCTCGGCAGCGACGTCGACGCGTTGGCAGACAAAGTCGATCCGTCGAAGATCGCCCAACGGCAGGCCGATAAGGCCAAGGGTGCGCTGCGTTCCGTACGCGATCGCGTGATGGGTGCCGCGTCCGACGCGCAGGACAAGGCGGGCGGCGCGGCGGATGACGTCTCCGACGCAGCGCGTTCGGCCGTCGCGAAGGCGAAGGGGAACCCCCTGGCCGTCGGGCTGATCGCGTTCGGTGCCGGCTGGCTGCTGTCGTCGCTGATTCCGGCAAGCGAGAAGGAGAAGGAGCTCACCGCTTCGCTTGCGGATGCCGCCCAGCCGCTCATCAGCGAGGCTCAGGGCGTCGCCTCGACGATCGGCGAGAACCTCAAGGAGCCCGCCCAGGATGCAGCGACGGCCGTCAAAGACTCGGCAACCGAGGCCGTGGAGAACGTCAAAGCGGAGGCGAGTTCGGCCGTCGATGACGTGAAGGACCAGGCTGCCGACTCGCGGGAGAAGATCCAGGACGCGAACTGACGAACACGCGGGAACCCCGGCGCTCGGATGCAGCGCCGGGGTTCTTGGCGCACCGGAACTCTTCGCGTCCGGATTCAGGGGTCACCAGCCGCCGAGGTAGGCCTCGACGTCGGGCTCCTCGGAGAGTCGCTGGATTCCGGCTGCGGTGAGGTCGAGTGTGGGAAGGCGGGCATCGCCACCCCAGCGATCGAGTCGCGACCTCGCTCGACGCGACGCCACGCGAATGAGCATTTCGCCGTCGGTGGCGCGGATGATGACCTCGGAGAAGGCATCACCGTCGATGGCCGCCAGTGCGTCATCCAAGGAACCCGGCTCGACGCGGACGGCCCGCTCCACGATGACGTCGAGTCGAACCCGGTCGAAACGCACTCGGTCGAGACGCGCAGGGTCGAGCCGCGCAGGGTCGAGCCGCTCGGCCGCGCCCGCGTCGCCATCCGTCGCGGCCCGGGTTTCGGAAGCGAACCCACCATCCGCCTCGACGACGGCCGCCCCGGGCACGGCGGCCAGCATCGAGTCGAGGGTGATGAATCGCTGACCCGCGCTCAGATCACCAGTCGGAACGGTGACCGCGATGTCCGCCCGCGTCGAGGGAAGTCCTCGCCCCCGCGATGACGGAACCGGGATGAGCTCCGCCAGCCGAATCGCCTCGTCGTTCTTGCCGGCCAGGGAGTCACCGCGTCCCGCGCTGTCCGGTCCGTCGTGCCAGGCGACGGCGTCGGGCACGTGCGCCAGCACGGCGCCGTTCAGCCACGCGCGGTAAGCCCACTCCCAATCCTCTCCGCCGTAGCGGGTGAACGACTCGTCGAATCCGCCGGTCTCGGCGAAGAACCGCTGCGTGCAGGCGATCACCGCTCCGATGACGTAGCGATAGCTGCGGGAGTCGACGCGAAGCAGGTCGCCGGACGCGCCATAGGCGTCGGCCAACCAGGCGGGGTGGGGGAGCAGGTGCCGCGGCCCCTCCAGCTCGACGTCGGCGGCAGGATCGAGGGGGGTGAGATCCGCGTGTCGTCGACGCCCGACGGTCACGGCGTCCCAGGTGAGCGCGGGGAGTCTGCTGAGCCGCCTCAGGTAGTCCGGTTCGGGCGCCGTGTCGGCATCGAGGAAGACCAGCACGTCGTTGCGCGCCGCCGCGGCTCCGCGATTGCGCGCGGCGGCCAGGCGGAAGCCGAGGTCGTCCTGGCGGATCAGGTGGACGTGGCCCGGCACCTGCGGCGGTTCGCGCGAGCCGTCGTCGACGACGATGATTTCGAGCAGCTCCGCGGGATGACGCTGCCTATCCAGAGCTCGCAGGGTGCGAGCGAGCTGGCTCGGCTGCTCGTAGTGCGCGACGATCACCGAGATCGACGGCGGAGAGTCGGGTTCGAAATCGGCGAGTAGATCCCAGCGGTTGCCGGGGAGCGCCCATCCGTCGCTCCTCTGCAGCGTCATGAGACAGCCGCCCACCAGGATCGGTAGGCGTCGGCGGTCGACGCGAGTGTCGGGGCGAGCGACGTCCCGGCGGCGAGCCGCGTGGCGGCCGGATCGTGCCAGGCGGCCACCAGCTCATCCGCCAGCGCTGCGGAATCGAACAAGGTCATAGTGCCGGGTCTCAGCGCGGCCATCTCTCGGGAGTACCGGGAATCGACCACGAGCGGTCGTCGGCCGTGCTCGATCCAGTCGAGCATCGACCGCGAGGCCGAGACGTGCTGGTGGGCTGCCACGGGGATGCCGAATCCCGCCAGCTCCCGGTCGTATGCGCTGTCGTCGAGGTAGCCGGTGACGCGAAGGCGCACGCCGCGCTCGTTCGCGAGGCGCAGCAGGTCGGCGACATCGCCCTCGTGGCCGGGCGACGTTCCCCCGATCGCTACGACGGCGGCGTCGGCGGGGGCGGATCCCTGCGATCGCAGGCTGGCTACCGCGTCGGCCACGGCCGTGATGGCCTCACGGTGCCCCTTGCCCGGGTAGATGTAGCCGGCGATCAGCGCCACCAGGGGGTCATCACTGCGGTTCGTTGGACTCTCCGAGTCCGACAGGGGCAGCGGATGGCGGGTGCCGAGGGGGATGACTGCGACGGAGGCCGCCGGCTGCCCGAGGTACTCCTCGACCAGCTGCGCCTCGTGCTGGCTGTTCACCACCACGGCGTCGGCCGCGTGCGCGAATCGCGCGTAGGCCGCCACCCGGCGCGCGAGCGGGGCGCCGTCGGAGGCCTGTGGGAGGTCGTGAAGCGTGATGGCGAGTCGGGTCGCCGAGGCCATGCGCTCGAGGCTGTCCGCGGCCTCCTCGGGGGAGGATCCGAACAGGCGATCGGTGACATGCACGTGGGCGCGGTCGACCATCGTGGCGGCAGCCACCGCGCCGTCCACGTCGGGGACGGTGATGATCGAGGTGGACTCGTCGGCTGCCCGCACGGCGTCCGCCAGCTCGCGGGCGTATCGCACGACTCCGTGCCCGGGTGGCCCGACCAGAAGAAGGTGGGGAAGTTCCGGCTCGGGCATCTCGCAAATGCTGGTGCATAGGCGGCTCCGCGTCAAGGGTGGCCTACGCGTAACCCGGCGCGCGTACGGTGGACCTTCTATACTCGCCTCAACCCCGCGCGCGCCGATCCAGAGGGACCTTCATGCAGCAGACCGTCGCAGCGCCGGCTCGGACCGACGCTCTCGACGTCGGCCACGAGGTCACGGTGCTGTCGGTCCCCGCCGCTCACCCCTATGTCCGCAGCGTCACCGCTGCCCCGGGCATCACGAGCGCTCTCGAACCGACGGCGTCGACGGACGTATGGGCGCCATCCGCAGCACTCGACCCGGCATGGATCGTCGAGCATGCCGACGACGCGGATCTGCTGCACATCCACTTCGGGACCGAGTCGTTCTCCGTGCAGCACCTGGCATCCTGCCTTGCCGCCGCCCACCGGGTGAGCTGGCCGGTAGTGTTCACGGTGCACGACCTCGACCATCCGCAGCTCGCCGACCAGTCCCACTATCGCGACCAGCTCGATGTGCTCGTGGCCGGCTCTGACGCCGTCGTCACGCTCACCGCGGGAGCAGCCGACGAAGTCCGGCGCCGGTGGGGTCGCATCGCTGTCGTGTCGGCGCATCCGTCGATCCTCCCGGTCGGAGCGCCGCTGCCGCGGGTGTTCCCCTCCGACGAGGTGCGCATCGGCATGCACCTGAAGGACCTCCGCCCGAACGTCGACGCCGTGGCGATGGTGCGCGCGCTCGCCGACGCCCTCGCGCAGCTCGGGCAGAGGGGCATCACCGCAGACGCCGAGGTGCGCATGCATCGGGAGGTGCGCGACCCGGCAGCGCGCGAGGCGGTACGCGAGGTTGCCGCGAACAGCGAGCGGATGGTGCTCATCGAGCACGAGCGGCTCGACGATCGCGAGCTGGCCAACACGTTGTCACGCCTCGACGTGTGCGTGCTGCCGTACGGGCACGGCACGCACTCCGGATGGCTGGAGCTGTGCTGGGACCTTGGTGTCGGCGTGGTCGCTCCGGCGGTGGGGTTCTACGCCGAGCAGCATGCCTCCGTGCGCTCCTTCACGCTCGACGACTCGCTCACCGACTCGGGCGACTCGCTCGCGAGCGCGATCGCCGCGGTGCTCGACGCTTCGGGGGAGACGCGTGCGGGCACGGCCGCACGAGCCGAGGAGTTCGACCGCCGTCGCCTCACGCGCGTCGTCGACGACGAGCGGGTGGCGTCCGTCCACGCCGACCTCTACCGCAGCCTGATCGCCGAGCGACGATCGTGACGGCCCGTTCGAACCTGCGCATCGTCGTCATCGCACCGCTGCGTTTCCCCATCCGTCGTCCGCACGCGGGCGGCCTCGAGTCCGCGGTTTGGAACGAGGTGCACCAGCTGCGCGCACGGGGGCACGAGGTCACGTTGATCGCGCCAGAGGGATCGGATGGCGCCGCCATCACCATCCCGGCGCTGACCTGGCCGACCGGTTCGCGTCCCACCGACGACAGCTACCCTCCGAGCTACCTCGATCGTTCCGTTCCCGCTCTCGATCGCGCCCTCGACGTGATCGCGGCGACGCCGGAGCATTTCGACGTCATCTCCAATCACTGCCTGCACGGGTTGCCGCTGCAACGGGCCGGCGGGCTGGGCGTGCCGATGGTCTCGACGTTGCACACGCCGGTCGACGACGACCTGGTGCACGCCCACGCCTCGGCGACCGGCTATCGCAGCTCCTTCCTCTCGGTCAGCGAGTTCACGCGACGCGAGTGGGCGGCGGCGGGCGTCACGTCATCCGTCCTGCCCAACGCCGTCGATCCGATCGCGTGGCCGCTCGGACCGGGCGGGAGCGATCTCGTCTGGTTCGGCCGGATCGTGCCGGAGAAGGCGCCGCACCTCGCGATCGAGGTGGCCGAGCGGCTGGGGCGTCGGCTCATCATCGCCGGCCGCATCGGCGACGCGGACTACGCCGAGCGCTTCGTCCTGCCGCGGGTCGGGGCCGGTGTTCGCTACATCGGCCAGCTCGCGCCACACGAGCTCGCCGCCCTCGTCGGTCGCAGCGCCTGCTCGATCGCCACTCCCGTCTGGGATGAGCCGTTCGGGCTGGTCGCCCCCGAGGCGCTCATGTGCGGCACCCCGGTGGCCAGCTTCGCGGTGGGCGGCGTGGCGGAGATCGCCGGCGCGAGCCTCGGGATGGCCACGGCTCCGCGTCTGGACACCGAGACCTTGGCCGAGAGGGCGGCCGGCCTCATCGAGCAGGCCGAGAACGACGCGACGTTCCGGCCGTCCATCCGCGATCAGGCGCGTACGCGCTTCTCGCTGCCGGCGCGCATCGATGCGCTCGAGCGGCACTTCGCCGCCGTGATCGACGATCACGCCGTCGTACGGGAGCGCGCCGCGTGAGCCGGCCGCGGGTGGCCTGGTACGTCCACCACCACGGGCGCGGGCACGTCGGAAGGCTGCTCGCGATCGCTCCCCACCTCGACACGGACATCCTCTGCTTCAGTTCGCTACCGCGCCCCGACGGTCTGCCCGAGAACTGCGAGTGGGTGCACCTGGAGCGCGACGACGCCGTCGAACCCGGCGCACCACCGGCCGAGCGCGACCCGTCGGCCGGGGGTCTCCTGCACTGGGCCCCTCTCCTCCACGACGGACATCGGCGACGACTCACCGCGATCGCCGCAACCATCGATCGGCGCGCTGTCGCCGCCTTCGTGGTCGACGTGTCCGCCGAGGTGACCCTGTTCGCGCGCCTGCTCGGCATCCCTCCCGTTCTCATCACGCAGCCGGGGCAGCGGGATGATGACACCCACCTGCTGGCGTTCCGCGCCGCGGCAGCCATCATCGCGCCGTGGCCCGAGGAGCTGCTGCGCCCCCGACACCTCGGCGCGTTCCCGCAGGTGGCGTACGTCGGCGGCATCAGCCGGTTCGACGGTCGAACGGCCCCGTCCGACCACCGCTCCGGCGTGCTCGTCCTCAGCGGCGCGGGCGGCACGACCGTCACCGCCGAGGCGCTCGATGCGGCCGTGGCCGCCACCCACGGTCAGAGCTGGAGCTCCGTCGGCCCGCTCGGCGGAGGCGTCTGGTCGGCTGACCCGTGGGAGCAGCTGGGCCGCGCGGACGTCGTTGTCGCCTGGGCCGGCCAGAACTCCGTCGCCGACCTGGCGGCCGCCGGCTCCCGTGCTGTCATCATTCCGCAGGGCCGGCCGTTCGGTGAGCAGGACGCGACCGCGGACGCCTTGGAACACGCGGGTCTGGCGGTCGTGGAACGCGGATGGCCTACCGCCGATCGCTGGCACGACGTGCTGGGGCGAGCCCGAGCACTGCGGCCGGAGTGGTCGCGGTGGCGCACATCCGGTGCGGCGGCCCGTGCCGCTCGAGCGATCGAGGACGTGGCGAACACGCGGTGGCCATGACGCAGCGCGCGGCGGCATCCCGGGCGGTCATCACGTTGTGCTCGGCGCCGCGATCGGGTCACCTGCGACGTCAGCTGCATTCGCTCGAGGGCGTCGCCGACCTCCGGACGATCGTGGTGTGGATCGGCGACGACGAACCGCCGGCGCTTCCCGCCGACGACGTGCTGCGCGTGCCCCCTGGTCGAGCGGGGTTGCGTCTCGCCGCCGCGCGCAACGCCGGTGCCGACCGGGCGGTGGACACCGGCGCGTCGGTGCTGGTCTTCCTCGACGCGGACTGCCTCGCCGCACCCGACCTCGTGGACCGGTACGCAGCGGCGGCTCGCGCGCATCCGGATGCCGTGCTGTGCGGCCCGGTGACCTACCTCGAGCCGGGAGCCGACCCGGAGCTGCTGGGCGAACTCACCCGCCCGCATCCCGCTCGACCGGCGCCACCGCCCGGCGACGTGGTGCTGGCGGGCGCCGACGACTACGTGCTGTTCTGGTCGCTCTCCTTCGCCCTGACCTCCGACCGCTGGACGAGTGGGCCCCGCTTCGACGAGCGCTTCGAGGGCTACGGCGGCGAGGACACCGACTTCGCGTTCGGCCTGCGGGAGGCCGGCATCCCGCTCGCCTGGGTGGGAGGCGCGCACGCCTATCACCAGTACCACCCCACCTCATCGCCGCCGTGGCAGCACCTCGACGACATCCTGCGCAACGGACGGCTGTTCGCGGAGCGATGGGGCCGGTGGCCGATGGACGGCTGGATCGCCGCCTTCGCCGAGCGTGGGGCGATCAGCTGGGTCGACGGTTCGTGGGTGAAGGCCTCGGCTGATGCCGTTCCGCCGGACCCAGCAACTCATCCACCGCGCTGACCAGCTCGGAGGCGATCACGGTCGGCGTGTAGCGTCTCGCGGTCACCCGAGCGGTGTCGCCCAGGCGGGTCGCCAATGCATCGTCGTCGAGGATCCGGCCGATCGCGTCGGCCAGCGCCGCCGGGTCGTCGGGCGGAACCATGAGCGAATCCTCCCCGTCCGTGCAGAAATCGTCGAAGCCGCTTCCCGTCGTGCAGACGAGCGGTCGGCCGATCGCCTTCACCTCGAGCGCAACGTTGCCGAAGCCCTCCCAGCGCGAGGGGCACAGGACGACAGCCGACGCGGCGATGGCGTGGTAGAGCTCGTCGCCGCCGACGTGGCCGAGCCAGACCACCCGCTCGCGGGCCTCGGGCGGCACCGCCGCGAGCAACTCGGCCTGGTCGGGCTCGAACCGCCGATCGCCGCTCGCGCCGGCGAGCACCAGTTGCGCCGAGCCGTACCGGTCGGACACCGCACCGAATGCGGCGACGGCATCCGTCACCCCCTTGCGACGCTCGAGCCGCCCGAGAAACAGCACGACGGGCGCGTCTGCCTCGGGCCATCCGGCTGGCACGGGAGCGCGGAGTGCCGCTGCCGCCACGCCGTCCACGTCGATGCAGTTGCCGACGACGCGAGCGGGTGGCAGCCGGCGAAACAGCGTCTCCGTGCGGCTGAGCATGGCGTGCGAGATGGAGATGAGGCCTGCGGAGCGTCGGATCTGGCGGTCCTCGAGCCTGTTCTGCATGGCCACGACGAGTCGCGTGAGCCGGGGCAGGTCGGCGACGGCCAATCCGGACACAGCGTTGGCGAGCCTCAGGCTGGTCGCCAGGTTGGTCACGAGCGGCGCCGAACGGGGGAGCGCGGAGCCGAGCCCGCCCCACTCGGGCAGGAAGACCCGGTCGTAGCCGTGCCGACGAAGGATGGTCTTCAGCCGTCGGGTGCGCAGGGGCAACTCGATCAGGCGCGGCAGGCCGGCGGTCGAGACGAAGCCAACGATCCGCACGCCACCCAGATCCACGTCGGGCAACGCTGTGTCGGCCGAGAACACCACGAGGTCGACGTCGATGCCGCGAGCGACGAGCGCGGGCAGCAGGGCGGCGAGGTGGCGGCCGATGCCTCCGGTGTAGGCCGTCAGGCCCGCGTACTCGGTCGTGGCCACGAGCCAGCGCTCGGGGTGCGTCTGGGGCACGGCATCCGTCATCGGTAGCGTCTCGGAACGGTCCACTGTTTGCCGAAGACGAGGTTGAAGGATGCCGGCTCGAATGGGCTGTCCCCGCCGGCCGGATAACTCGTCAGCTCGCCGAACACCACGCGATCGCCGAGGTCGTAGAGGTCGACGCGGACGAAGTCGGTCTCCGCCCCGAGCCGCTCTGCGATGCCGATCATCTCCTCCAGCCGTGCCGGTCGGGAGGGAAGCGGATCGGCCCACGCCGGGCCACCGCTCATCGGCAGGTGCCGCCACTCCGCGTCGAAGAAGTCCTGCGTGCGCCCACCGAACCGCCCGGCGTCGAGCTGGATGAAGCGGCAGACGCCGTTGAAGACGAAGAACTTGAGGTCGTCGGGGATGCCGCCGCCCGGTGAGGCGAGGAACTCCTCGACGATGATACGCGGCGGCACGAGTCCGTACGCCCACTCGCGATTGGGACCTTGGCCGTACAGCTGGCCGACCCAGTGCCGGGCGATCGCCACCAGTCGGTCACGATCCGCCGCGGACGGGCGTACGTGCCGGTACACCCAGCCGTGCTCCGCCGCCGGCAGCACGCTGTCGGGCGCGGCGGCCGGCGACACGACGATGGCCGCTCCGCTCCCGTGGGTGGGTTTCACGACATAGCGCTCGGGCAGGTCGAGCGCGCGCAGCTCCGCCGGGTCGTCGAGCAGGGCGAGAGCCCGCGGCAGCACCTCCTCGCCCACCGCGGCGGCCACGTAGCGACGGACCGCGGCCTTGTCGGCGAAGGTCACGACCAGGTCGCGGTGGTCGCGCAGCATCTTGTAGCGCACCTTGTCCGTGAAGCTGCGGGGTCGGCGGGTGCGGAGGAGCCGCCACGTGCGCACCAGGCGGCTGCGCTCGCGCCAACGCACTTCGCCGTACTGCATCGCCCGCCCGTCCGCTCCCGATCGCTGATGCCGAGCGCTGTTGCCAGTATGGACGGGATGGCGGCATCGGGTCGCGGGGTGGCGCGAGGTGACGCAGGGATGCAAGGCGGATGACGGCTCAACCGCGCTCGGACGCCTCCTGTGGGTCCGCTTCGCGTCGTTTGAGCATCCGCAGGCAGAGGACGATGGCGCCGGCCGTGACCGCCGCGAGCACCACGTAGAACACGCCGAGGTTCAGCAGGTAGTCCAGCGGCAGGACGGTCGGGTTCGCGGTGCCGATGTGCTTCTTGATGATCTCGGGGATGAACAGCACGCTGACGATGACGGCGATCACGATGGCGCCCTGCACGATCGCGAGCACGGCGAAGGGGATGCGGCCGCCGGTGCGCCGCAGCAGCACGGCGACGCCGAACACGATCATCGCGGCGATGCCGTCGTGGATGATGAGCGCCCCGACGAGCCAGACGGCGATGCCGAGGTAGCGGGAGGGTGGGATGTCGTTCAGCAGCGTCACGGCGGCGATGACGAGCAGACCGACGCCGAGGGCGATCAGCACGACGCGCCAGCGGCGCATCCGCTCCGTCTCCGGCGCCTCGAGCGGCCCCTCGGGCCCCGCGACGGGGGAGGGCGTGACGCTCACGAGAGCACCTCCAGCCTGCTCAGCCACTTGGTCTGCAGCACGCCCGGGCGTGCGGGCGCGATGATGCGAGCAGGGTACCCGTGGTCGATGTCGAGCACTCCGCCGTCGACCTCGAGCGCCACGAGCGTGGTCTCGTCGCGCACGAACTCGGGCTGCATCATCGTCACGCCGTACGAGCTGTTGGTCTGCAGGCTCCGGATGCGCACGTTCGCGCCGGTGGGCGCCCCGACGGCGTCGACGAGGTCGCGCAGCCGCGGGCCGCGCCAGGTGGCGTACTGGCTCCAACCCTCGACGCACGCGATCGGCAGCACGGACTCATGCTGGGGCAGCGCGCGGAGAGCCGCGAGGTCGAACGACTTGGACGTCGCGCCGTTGGTGACCGTGAGTTTCCAGTCCGGGGACATCGCGCGGTCGATCACGTCGGCCGACCGCGCCGTCTTGTTGACCGGCAGCCCCTGCGGTCCGGTGCCGTTCTTGCGCGGCGCGAAGACGTTGACGCCGTCGAAGAGTCGGAAGGACTGGCCCGCGGTGAGGCCGACGACGGCCGCCACGGCGATGCCGACGGTGGCGAGGAAGCCCCGGCGGCTGGTCTTCGCCCGCGGGTCGGGCGCGTTCGGCGCCGGCTTCTCGTCGATCCACGCGAAGATGCGCCCGGTGACGCCTGCGGTCTGCGGCTCGCCGGTGAGCCGACGCAACTCGTCGGGCACCTCGAGTCGGGCATCCGGGTCGTCCTCGGTGACGACGACCTGGCCGTCCGCGTCGAGGGCGTCCGCCTTGCGCCAGTACCGGTTGATGATGGGCAGCTTCACGCCGATGTGGATCGCGAGCGACCCGATGATGACGTAGGAGAGCACGTAGTGGGTGTGCCGGAACGAGAACGGGAACAGCGAATAGAACTGGAAGGTGTTGAGCAGGCCG
Organism: Orlajensenia flava; assembly: GCF_004801905.1. Classification (GTDB taxonomy): domain Bacteria; phylum Actinomycetota; class Actinomycetes; order Actinomycetales; family Microbacteriaceae; genus Orlajensenia; species Orlajensenia flava. The sequence continues at coordinate 76,963 of NZ_SSSN01000014.1, forward strand.
ATGGTGATCTGCACGAGCGACGCCGACACGAACAGGGCGATCGACGCGCGCTCGAGGAAGTGCGGGAACGAGCGGATCGGCGGGCTGCGGAAGAGCTCGGGGAAGACCGCGTAGAGCTTGGCGAACAGCAGGGGGAAGCACGCGATGCCCGCGGTGATGTGCGTGCCCTGCGTGATCTGGTAGAGCCAGGTCGGGCGATTCGGGAACACCATCCCCGGCACCGGGTCCTGCAGGAAGTGGCTGTAGAGCCCGGTCGCGAAGCAGATCAGGAAGGCGGCAGCCAGCAGGCGCCCGATGACCACCGCCATCCGCGGGTTGCGTGATGGGGTCGCCAGAGCGTGGCGGAACTGGTGGAGGATGCGTTGAATCCGCCATTTCACGTGCATTTCCGGTCACCTCCTCATGAGAGCGTTCGTCACTCTACGTCGGACGGATGGGTCGCGCCCGCCCCAGATGTGACGGCTCGCGAACGGATCGGCCTCCCGTCCGCGCTTCGTAATGCTTCTTCGGCGATCGCCCGCCCACCCGGTGAATAGCATCGAAGCATGCCGAACCTCTCGGACCGCTCCCTGACGCGGCCTCCGCACCAGCGGGCGGTCGAGGGAACCCGGCACTCGGCGAGGCCGGCTTTCATCGGAGTGGCGGCGGCGCTGCTGCTGATCGCGCTCGCGATAGCGGTTCCCCGGCTGACCCACTGGCAGGTGCACGCCCAGTCGTGGGCTCCACTGCACGTGACGTGGCATCCGCGGGTCGGCATCGGCACGATTCCCGCCATCGTGGTCGGAGTGCTGGGCGTGGTGTTCGCCGCCACCATTGCACGCCGGGTGAGCTGGCGCATCCTGCTCCTCATCGCCTTCATCCTCGGTGTCGCGTGGTCGACGAGCCTCGCCCTCGTCGACGGGCTCGAGGGCATCACCGTCATCTTCGACCGCAGCAGCGAGTACCTCGGCAGCGCTCGGCAGGTGAGCGATGTCGGCGCCCTCCTGCACGAGTACATCGCGCGCATCCCGCTCGACTCCGTCGGCCACTGGCCGGTGCACCTGGCCGGGCATCCGCCGGGCGCCGTGCTGTTCTTCGTCCTCCTCGTCCGGCTCGGCCTCGGCAGTGCCGCCGCGGCCGGTTGGATCGTGCTCGTTCTTGGCGCGACGACGCCGGTGGCCGTGCTGCTCGCGGTGCGTCGGCTCGGAGCGGAGGATGCCGCCCGCCGCGCCGCGCCGTTCCTCGTGCTCGGGCCGGCCGCGATCTGGATGGCCGTCTCGGCCGACGGGCTGTTCGCCGCGGTGGCGGCGTGGGGGCTCTGCGCCCTCGCCTATGCGACCACGACCCGCCATCGTGGTGCGCGGGCGGGATGGGGCATTCTCGCCGGGCTGTTGCTGGGCTACGCCGTGATGATGTCGTACGGCCTGCCGTTGCTCGGCATCCTCGCGCTCGCGGTGCTCCTGGTGGCTCGCACGTGGCGTCCCCTGCTCTGGGCGGCCGGCGCCGCCGCGGGCGTGGTGCTCGCCTTCGCCGCGGGCGGATTCGCGTGGTGGCAGGCCTACCCCGTGCTGCACGAACGCTACTACGCGGGCATCGCATCCCAGCGGCCGTACGCCTACTGGGTGTGGGGAAACCTGGCGGCGCTCGCCGTGAGCGCCGGTCCGCTCGTCGGGGGCGTCGTGGCGCTCGTCGGCCAGCGTCTGCGCCGCTTCCGCGGGCTCACCGCGGAAGCCCGCGTCATCGTCATCCTCGTCGTGGCTGCCGCCGCCACCATTCTGGTAGCCGACCTGTCGGGCATGAGCAAGGCGGAGGTCGAGCGCATCTGGCTGCCGTTCGTCCCGTGGCTGCTGCTCGGTGCCGCCCTCCTGCCGCAGCGCTGGGTGCGCTGGGCGCTCGGCCTGCAGGTGGCATTCGCACTGGTGGCGCAACACCTGCTGTTCTCGCAGTGGTGATGACATGACGGACGAACAAGGGAGAGACATGACGGCGGAGAACGTGCGGATCGGCGTGATCGGGGGGTCGGGCGTCTACCGGCTCTTCCCGGACGGCGTGGGCGAGCAGCGAGCCATCGAGACGCCGTTCGGGGTGACCGTGACGGTCACCGTCGGCGAGATCGGCGGCCGTCGGGTGGCGTTCCTGCCCCGGCACGGAGCCGACCACTCCGTCCCGCCGCATCGCTTGGACGGGCGGCCGGTCGCCTGGGCGCTCGCCACCCTCGGCGTCCGTGCGATCATCTCGACCGCAGCGGTCGGATCGCTGACACCCGACATCCCGGTGGGCTCTCTCGTGCTCGCCGATCAGCTGGTCGACCGCACCTACGGCCGGCCGCAGACCTTCTTCGACGCCGACCTCGTTCGCCACCTGCCGTTCTCGGACCCGTTCTGCCCCGAGCTGCATGCCGTGGCGCTCGGCGCGGTGGACGGGCTCGTGCCGACGGCGAGCGTCGTCGTCATCCAAGGGCCCCGCTTCTCGACGCGTGCGGAGTCGCGCATCAATCGCTCGGCGGGCATCGACCTGGTCAATATGACGCTCCTGCCCGAGGTAGCGCTCGCTGCTGAACTCGGAATGGGAACCGCGACGCTCTGCGTCGTCACCGACGTCGACAGCGGAGAGCAGGCGGAGGATGCCGTGACCGCCGAGGCCGTGTTCTCGCGGCTGGCGGCGGCGGAGCCGCACATCCTCGAGGCCATCGGCGCGATCGCCCGAGCCATCCCCGTCGACTACGCGGGACGTCCGCTGATCGATGCGGACGCCGTGGCATCCGTCCTCGGCTGGCCGATCGTGACGGGCGCCACCGCATGACCGGCTCGCTGCTCGTCACCGGGGGGGCCGGCTTCATCGGCTCGCGCATCGTCGCGGCGGCCCTCGAGAGCGGATGGCGGGTGCGCATCCTCGATTCGTTCCGCGACGACGTGCACGCGAGCCCGCCGTCGATTCCCGATGGCGTCGACGTGATCGAGGGGGACGTGGCCGACGCCGTCGTCGTCGACCGCGCGCTCGATGGCATCGACGTCGTGAGCCACCAGGCCGCGAAGGTGGGGCTCGGCGTGAACCTCGACGACGCACCGGACTACGTGGCGTCGAACGACCTCGGCACCGCCGTGGTGCTCGCCGCGATGGGGCGGGCCGGCAACCGTCGCCTGGTGCTGGCCTCGTCGATGGTGGTCTACGGCGAGGGCCTCTACCTCGGCTCGTCGGGCGAGGTGCGGCCTGCGCCCCGCAGCGCGGCCGACCTCGCAGCGGGCGTGTTCGAGCCGCGTGACCCCGGCACCGGCGAGCTGCTGCGGCCGGGATTCGTGACCGAGGATGCCGCGCTCGACCCGCGGAGCGTCTACGCCGCCACCAAGCTCGCGCAGGAGCACCTGGCCGGGGTGTGGGCTCATGCGGCGGGTGGTCGGGTGGCGGCGCTCCGCTATCACAACGTCTACGGTCCGGGCATGCCGCGCGACACCCCGTATGCCGGTGTCGCAGCCATCTTCCGCTCCGCCATCGAGCGCGGCGACGTGCCACGGGTGTTCGAGGACGGCGGCCAGCGGCGCGACTTCGTGCACGTCGACGACGTGGCCCGGGCGAACCTGGCCGCGCTCGACTGGACGGCCGAGCAGCCGGAGGCGACCGTCCGCGCCTTCAACGTGGGCAGTGGCACGGTCACGACGATCCTCGAGGTGGCGCAGGCGCTCGCCGACACGATCGGCGGGAGCGCCCCGATCGTCACGGGAGACTACCGGGCCGGGGATGTGCGGCACATCACGGCGTCGTCGGATCGGGCGGCCCGGGAGCTGGGCTGGACCGCATCAGTACCCTTCGCCGACGGCATGCGCGACTTCGCGACGGCGCCCCTGCGCGCCTGACGCGGCCCGTCGCCGCCGAGATGCGTGCCTACGCGGCGGTGCCTGCTCCGCTGACAAGGGCGTCGCTCGGCAGCAGTACATCGAAGCGGCAGCCGCCCGGAACGTTGCGCACGGTCACCTCGCCCCGATGGGCGGTGACGATCCCGCGCACGATCGCCAGGCCGAGGCCCGCCCCACTCGAGGTCGGCGGATGCGGCGACGGGGTGCGCGCCGAGACGCCGCGCCACCCGGGCTCGAAGACGCGATGCAGGTCGTCATCCGCGATGCCGCCGCCGTTGTCGGTGACGGAGACGGATGCCCGACCGTCGACCACGGCGGCCGAGATGGTGATGGGGGCGTCGGCGGGGGTGTGCTGGATGGCGTTCATGATGAGGTTCGAGACGGCGCGCGCCAGTTCGCGAGGGTCCACGGAGACCACGATGTCGCTGTCCAGGGTCGACTCCACGCGGATCTCTCGGCCGCCCGCGACATGGCGCAGGTCGGCGACGGTGTCGGACACGACGTCGTAGAGCGAGACCTCCTGCAGGGAGAGGTGCAGCGTGCCCGAGTCGATCTTGGAGAGCTCGAACAGGTCGTCGACCATGGCCGAGAGCTGGCTGACCTGCTGGCGCATCTGCCGGTAGTAGCGCTGCGGGTCCGCCGCCAGCTCGTCCTCGAGCGCCTCGGCCATCGACATGATGCCGGCCAATGGCGTGCGCAGGTCGTGCGCGATCCAGGCGACCAGTTCGCGCCGGGAGTCCTCGATGCGCTTCTCCCGTTCGCGCGACTCGGCGAGCTTGGCGCTCGTCGCCATCAGCTCGGCTCCGAGCGCGCTCAGCTCGGCACTGGACTGGTAACCCGTCGATGTCACGAGTTCGCCCTCGCCGATGGTGCGTGCGGCCCGGAAGAGCGCCCGGGCGTTCCGCACGACGAGGAAGCTGAGGGTCGCCGACAGGAGAAGGGAGACCAAGCCGGAGATGATGGCGACGTTCAGGGCGACGGTGAAGTCGTGCGGCGAGAGGTACATCAACTGCGCGACCATCACCATGCTGGACACGACGGCGATGATCGCGCCGGCCACGAGCACGCAGACCTGCACGAGCATCGAGGCCTTGCGCAGCAGCAGGAGCGCGAAGACGCTGATCGCGCCCACGATCATCGAGGTGAACAGGGCGACGCCCGCCACCGCGACCAGATCAGGCCAGCTCATCGCCATCCCCCGACGTCTCCTCGATCTCGAAGCGGTAACCGATGCCCCACACCGTCCGCAGCATCACCGGCTGGGTGGGGTCCACCTCGATCTTCTCGCGAAGTCGACGCACGTGCACGGTGACCGTCGAGAGATCACCGTGCGTCCATCCCCACACCGAGCCGAGCAGGTCCTCACGGCTGAAGGCCTGGTTCGGATGCTTCAGCATGAACTCCAGCAGCGAGAACTCGCGCACCGTCAGCGCCAACGGCAGGCCGTGCATGAGCACGATGCGGGCCGAGGCGTCGAGGTGGAACGGCCCGCGGTCGAGCACGGGTTCGGGGGCGAATTCGGCGAGCGAGCGGCGCAGCACGGACTGCACCCGCAGCACGAGCTCGCGCGGTGAGAACGGCTTGGCGAGGTAGTCGTCGGCTCCGGCCTCGAGGCCGGCGATACGATCCTCCTCGCTGCCGAGGGCGGTCAGCATGATGATCGGCGTGGAATGCCGGGTGCGGATGCGCCGGCACGCCTCGATGCCGTCGACGCCGGGCAGCATCCGGTCGAGCACGATGAGGTCGGGCGAGATGCGGTCGACGGCGGCGATCGCGGCGAACCCGTCGGCGGCGAGATCGACTACGAAGCCCGCGGAACGCAGGTAGCTCCCGGCGACCTCGGACACGGTCTCATCGTCGTCGACGACGAGCACCCGCCGGTCGACGAGGTCGTCGTTCCCGAGCATCTGCGCGGGGGAGCTGTTCACATCGGACAGACTACGTCCGCTCCGACACCGGATCGGCAGATGCCGACTGCCGTTCCCGGTCCGTAATGTTTCTCGGGTGAGCCTGTCGTGCCGCCCCCGTAGCGTCGAGTTATGAACGAACCGCACGTCGACGTCGTGCTCCCGTGTCTCGACGAGGAGCAGGCCCTGCCGCGCGTGCTCGCCGCCGTTCCCGCCGGCTATCGCGCGATCGTGGTCGACAACGGCTCGACCGACCGATCGGCGGAGGTGGCCCGCTCCCTCGGCGCCCTCGTGATCGAGGAGACCCGTCGCGGATTCGGAAGCGCCGTCAACGCCGGAGTGGAGGCTGCGACGGCGCCCATCATCGCCATCTGCGACGCGGATGCCTCGCTCGACCTCGCCGAGCTTCCCCGCCTGGTCGCGTTGCTCGAGGGAGCCGACCTCGTGCTGGGGCGTCGCGTGCCCACCTCATCGCGCGCGTGGCCGGCCATCTCGCGTTTGGCCAACCGCGCCGTCGCCGCGCGATTGGGGCGCAAGACAGGCGTTCGCCTCCACGACATCGGCCCCATGCGGGTCGCCCGCACCCGCGCGCTGCAGAGCCTCCCGTTGCGCGATCGCCGCAGCGGCTACCCACTCGAGATGGTGGTGCGCGCCGCCCAGGCCGGCTGGCGCATCGTCGAGACCGACGTGGTCTATGCGCCCCGGGTCGGACGCTCCAAGGTGACGGGTACGGTGCGCGGATTCCTCACGGCGGTCGGCGACATGTCCCGCATCCTCGCCGAGCGCCCCGCGTCCGCCTCCGCAACCGCCTCCGCCGAGCGTCACGCGCCCGCCGAGCGGAGCGTACCCGCCGAGCACAGTGCACCCGCCGAGCCCGCCTCCGCCGAGCGGAGTGCGTCATGACCGCCATCGTCGTCATCGCCAAGGAGTGTCTGCCGGGCCGCGTGAAGACCCGGTTGCATCCGCCGCTGTCGCTCGAGCAGGCAGCCGAGCTGGCCGCCGCGAGCCTCGACGACACCATCGAGGCTGTCCGCAGTATCCCCGCCGACCGCCGCATCCTGTTCTTCGACGGCGACATGCCCCCGGCATCCGCCGACGGCTTCGAGATCATGCCGCAGCCGGCCGGCACACTCGACGAGCGCCTCGCCGCCCTCTTCGACGCCCTCGACGAACCGACCGTGCTGGTCGGCATGGACACCCCGCAACTCCGACCCGGTGACGTGCGCTGGCCCGATAGCGGTGACGTCGTCTTCGGTCCGGCGCTGGATGGCGGGTACTGGGCCATCGGCATGCGCGAACCGCGCGGCGACCTGATTCTCGGCGTTCCCATGTCGAGGGCTGAGACCGGCGCGCACCAGCTGGCCGCCATCGCCCGCGCCGGCCTCTGCGTCGAACTGCTGCCCGTCCTGCACGACGTCGACGAGATCGCCGATGCCGAGAGCGTCGCGGCGCTCGCGCCGCACACCCGATTCGCTCGAGCCCTCGCGGCAGCGTCATCCGAGGGGGATGCGGCATGAGCGCCGAGGAGACCTTCGGGGTCGGCGGAGGGGAGCCCTACCGGGTCGCCCTCGGCTCGGTCACCCCGTCTCGCATCAGCCTGCACCGTGTCGGCGAACCGCACGCCAGCATCGAGATGGATGTCGGCGAGTGGCAGCGTCCGGCCAACCAGGCCGACGTCACCGCCCTCGACGGGGCGAGCGGCCCCGTGCTCGACGTGGGCTGCGGGCCAGGGCGCATGGTGCGCGCCGCGTCGTCGCGCGCCCTTCCCGCCCTCGGCATCGACGTGCTCGTCGAGGCGATCGCCCTGACGGTGGCGGATGGGACGCCGGCCCTACGGCGTTCGGTGTTCGACCGCCTCCCGCTCGAGGGCCGCTGGAGCACGATCCTGCTCATGGACGGCAACGTCGGCATCGGTGGCGACCCGATCACCCTGCTGCAGCGCTGCCGCACCCTCCTCGCCCCCGGCGGATCGGTCGTCATCGAGGTCGACGGCGACCCCGGCTTGCTGGACGAGTCCCTCTACACGGCCGTCACGGACACGGGGGAGGAGAGTTCGCCGTTCCCCTGGGCGCGGGTGGGCCATGACGCGATCGAAGAGGTGGCGGAGGCTGCTGGTCTCGAGATCTCGGGCCGCTGGGTGGCCGACGGGCGGCACTTCGTGCGGGCCGGTCGCGCGAGCATCCTCACCGCCGTACCTCGCTGAGTCGCCACACGACTCCCCGACGCCTCGCCATCAGCTGCTGAGCCCCGACTCGTCGACGGGCCCACGTCGCGCGCGTGATGCGGAGATCCGCCGCGACACGCCGTGGGTGTTGGCGCGTGGGCGGCGTGTCGCGACGGATCTCCGCGGTCGCGAGCTGATTCGGGCTCAGCTCGCGGCGGGAGTCGACGTCGACGAGGACTTCTTCGTCGACGACCCCTTCGAGGAGGCGTGCAGCGCCTTGGCCGCGTCCCTGCCGTCGGCCGCCGCCTTCTTGATGTCGTCACGCGCCGACTCGATCGACTTCTGGGATGCGTCGAGCGCGGTGTGATCGCCGTCGTAGGACGCGGGAGTGACGGCGAGCGCATCACTGGCCACGTGCGAGACGGCGCTCTTGGCGGAGTCGGCGAGCTTGGCCATCTCGGCGAGCTTGTCGGTCACGTCCGATCCGGCCTTCCTGCTATTGGCGAGCTTCGAGAGCCGATCGTGCGCCGTGTCGAGGGCCGGCAGGGTCTTGCTCGTGATGCGGTCGGCCGCGGCAGCATCCCGCGCCTGGCGCAGGGCGACGGTGTACACCCGGTAGTCGGAGTAGATGCTCCTCACGTCCTTCTCGGCGGCCGCGGCGTCGGTGTCGGCGGCGATCGTGGTGGCGAGCTTGGTCATCGCGTCGCGGTCCTTCGAGAAGGTGCCCAGGATGGTGGAGCGGTGGTCGTCGCTCAGCGTGGTGTCCTTCTTGACGGCATCCGTCGCCTGGTCGAGCGAGGCGATGCGCTTGCTCGTGGCCGTGGCTCCGGCCTTCTGGAGGTCGGCGAGGGTGCGAGGAGCCTTCGTGGTGGCGCTCGGCGCGGGCGTCGGTGTCTGCGTGTCGGCGAAGGCTGCGGCCGAGGCGCCGGCGGCCAGCGCGATGCCGAGCCCTCCGGCGACGATCGCGTTTCTGATGCTTCGGTTCATGGGTGTTCTCCTTCGCGAGGCCCCGGATCTTCCGCGGCTCGATGGGTGGTGTGATCCCACGATCGCCTGCCGGTGTACGGCGGACGTGATGCGAATGTTCGGATCAGGTAATGGGTAGCAGCACGCGGAAGCAGGCACCGCCCTCGGGTGCCGGGAGCGCCTCGATGCGGCCTCCGAGCCGCCCCACGAGCCGACGCGCAATGGAGAGGCCCAGTCCCGTGCCGACGGCGCGCTCGTTGCGATAACGCTCGTGGAGCGCGCCGCGATCGAAAGCGACGGCGAGGTCGTCCGCCGTGAGTCCCGGTCCGCCGTCGCGGACCTCGAAGATGAGGTCGGATGCGTCGGCACGAGCCGCGATGACGAGCGGAGCGCCGCTCGGGGTGACCCGCACCGCGTTCTCGATCAGCCCGTCCAGCACCTGCCGCACGCGCATGGCGTCGCTGCGGAACAGCAGCGGGTCCGAGGGGGTCTCGATGCGCAGGTGGATGCCGAGCTGCGCGGAGCGTGCCGACCAGGCCTGTCCGGCCGCCGCGACGATGGCGTGGGCGTCGACATCCTGCACGCTGATGGCGAAGTCGTCGGCCTCCATCCTCGCCAGTTCGAGCAGGTCGTCGACGAAGCGGCCGAGGCGTTGCGACTCGGCTGAGAGCGTCCTGCCGACCGCGTCGAGCTGATCGGCCGGGACCATCCCGTCAGCCAGAGCCTCGGCGTACCCGCGGATGGCGGTGAGCGGAGTGCGCAGCTCGTGCGAGACCGACAGCAGGAACTCGCGCTGCCGAGATTCGCTGCCGATGAGGGCGGTGTCGAGTCCGGCCAGGGCCCGGCCGATGTCGTCGACCTCGGGAATGGACTGGTGCTCGATGACCACTCCGCGCTCACCGGCCGCCATCCGTCTCGCGCTGCCCGCGAGGTGGGCGAGCGGCCGTCCGATGCGGCGACTCAGGATGAGGCCCGCGATGATGGCGGCCGCGAACCCGATCGCCAGGGCCACGAGCGTCCACCGGAGGAAGACGGCGGAGCCGGCGCGGATGTCGTCGACCCGTCGGATGCCGACCACCCCGCCGCCATCCGTCCGGGGCACCGCCTCGACGATCGCCTCCTGCCCGCCGATGCGCACCGTGCGCGAGAGCGTGCGACCGGCGTCCAGCGCCGCCAGGATCCGCCGCCCGACGAAGGCCGAGGCGTTTCCGCTCACCGTCCCGTCCGCGTCCACGACCGCGAACCGCGCTCCGTCCGTCTTCTCCTTGGCGGCAGCGACGTCGGCGAGGGAATCGCTGGAGAGGTCCGCGAGGGCGGCGGTCTGCGAACGCAGCTCGTCGCGCGCCTGCCCGAGCGCGACGGTCTGCACCACCTGCAGCGACACACCCGCGGTGACGAGCACCGCGATGAGGCTCACCCCGATGGTCATGGCGAGGATGCGGCCCGAGAGCGTGGAGAGGTATCCGCCGCGCCGGCGTTCAGCCATCGGGCTGCCCGACGGCATAACCGACGCCGCGGACGGTGCGGATGATCGCGCCGTCGGGCCCGAGCTTGGTGCGGAGTTGGGCGACGTGCACGTCGACGGTGCGGCTGCTGGAGTAGTCGGCGATTCCCCACACCAGCGAGAGCAACTGCTCTCGGGCGAACACCTGCTCCGGCCGGGCCATCAGCTGCGCCAGCAGGTCGAACTCGGTGGCGGTGAGGCTCACGCGCCGCTCTCCGACGCTCGCCGAGCGGCGACCCGGATCGAGGGTGACCGGTCCGACCCGGCGGACGCCGGCATCCGCGGTTCCCGCCGTGCGACGGATGATGGCACCCAGCCGGGCGACGACCTCGCGCGGCGAGAACGGCTTGGTGATGTAGTCGTCGGCGCCCAGCTCGATGCCCAGGATGCGGTCGACCTCGTCGTCGCGGGCGGTCACGAAGATCACCGGAGTCCAGTCACCCTCGGCTCGCAGGGTGCGGCACACCTCGACGCCGTTCATGCCCGGCAGGCCGACGTCGAGCACCACGGCGGCGGGACGCAGCCGTCGCACGGCATCGAGCGCGCGCCGACCGTCGGTCTCGACGTGAACGCCGTAGCCGGCGCCGGTGAGGTAGAGCCGTTCGAGTTCGACGATGGAGCCCTCGTCTTCGACGATGAGCACGAGCCCGCGATCCTCCGGCACGGCTCCATTCAAGCCGCCCATCGGCGGGGATGCACAACCGAGACGGCGTTCCTTACACATCTCGAACATGCGCGCGAGCACACGGAGGAGATGCCGGCGGACGCCGTGCTCCTCGACGACTAGCATCGTCCGTATGGGAACCCTCTTCTACGGCAGCGAGCCGATCCCCATGGAGGATCGCACGCTGGCGCATCTCAAGGTCGCGGTGGTCACCAAGCTTCGGCGTGGCGAGAACTTCACCCTGTCCTGGACGCACGGGGAAGAGGACGTGCGCGGACGCACGACCATCTGGATGCACGAGTCCATCCCGCTGCGGTTCGAGTTCACCGAGCCCGAGCCGCCCGACCTGCACCGGGAGTGGATCGAGTCCATCCTGCGATCGGCCAACACAACGGGCGGCATCATGCTCACCCCCGAGAACATGGAGAGCGGGAGCACCGCTGCCGCCATCGAAGGCGATGGTGGTCTCGCGATCGCCTGAGCCGCTGCCGCACCTGTTGCTCATCAGGCGTACACCTCGTCGTAACCGGCACCCCGCCGCTCCTTAACCACCGGCGTCGAAGCTGGACACGGCTCGCCGCCCGGCGGGCCGTCGACGTGAGGGCGGGGCGGGCGTGAGCGTCGAAGAGCGGGCCACGCGGCACCCGGCGCACGCACGCGTGGTGTTCGGCGGCTTCACCGACGGCGACGACCCGATGCTGTTGGCATGGGCGCGGTTCCGCGATCGCGTCATCGGAGCCGCCGGACTGCACGAGCCCGCCCTGGGGGTGAGGGTGGTTCGCAGCGGCGAGCATGAGCACGCGGAGCCGCGGGGGGTGTGGCGACTGCTCGCGTCGAACAATCGTGAGCTGGGGCGCAGCGCGCATCCGTTCGACTCGTTCGACTCGGCACGGCTGCAGGTGATCCGCCTGCGGGTGGATGCCGGCATGCTCGAGACGGTGGCCGTGCACGGGCCGGTAGCGGGGACCCACGGGTGGGTGGTCCTCTCGGCCGGTGCTCCCGTCATGACCTGCGGTCGGTGGTTCGGTTCGGACGCGACGGCGACGGATGCGGCCAGAGTCGCCGTGGAGACCCTGTGCTGCGCCGAGGTGAGCGATGACGCGCACCTCATGACCGCGCGAGGCCAGCGTTCGCGCCGATCTGCAGAGGATTCGGGCCGATGGTGAGGCCCGCTCATTCGTTTATGACTTTGAAACCCAACTGTTATCAGCGATGAGATAGCTTTATGCCAGTTGTTGTGCTGTGTACCCGCTGAACGTGGAGAGCATCATGCGGCAAGACCACGAGAAGCGGGGTCGAGTACAAAGAAATGAGTAGTGACGATGGCCACTGGCACCGTCAAATGGTTCAACGCGGAAAAGGGCTTCGGCTTCATCACGCCCGATGACGGCAGCGCCGACGTATTCGCCCACTATTCGGCGATCGCGTCGAGCGGATACCGTTCGCTCGATGAGAACCAGCGAGTCGAGTTCGAGACCACGCGTGGCCCCAAGGGCCTGCAGGCGGAGAACATCCGTCCGGTCTGATCCGAGCCGAGCTGAAGCCCCCGATCGCTCGGGGGCTTCAGTGTTCCACCGGTCGGCTCAGCTGCTCGGCAGCGGCGGGTATGGATGCTCCGCCAGCAGCCGCGCGAGGTGGGCCGCGTTGGCGGCCAGGGCGGCCGTGGCCGCAGCGACCTTCTCGGGCGTCTCGTCCAGGTCGTTGTAGTCGACGGACTGCATGGCCTCGCCGTTCCAGTAGGTGCTGCCCTGCGACGGCACGGTGAAGCCCACGTCGATGAGGCCCTGCGCGACGTCGGCGACGATCGCGTGGGCGCCGTCCTCGTTGCCGACCACCGCGATCACGGCTACCTTGCCCGCGAGGATCGCGCGACCGTCGTCATCCGTCTCCGCGATCTCGGCATCGAGCCGCTCGAGAACCCGCTGGGCGACGCTGGAGGGATGGCCCATCCAGGTCGGCGTCGCGAAGACGAGGATGTCGGAGGCGAGAATCCGGGTGCGGATGGCCGGCCACGCATCGCCGTCGCCCATGTCGCTCTCGACGCCCGGCTTCACGTCGTGGTCGACCAGCCGCACGCTGCTGCCAGAGACGCCATAGGGCGCGAGCGCGTCGAGCACCTGCTGGGCGAGCAGCTCGGTGCTCGACGCCGCGGGCGACGGCTTGAGCGTGCAGTTGAGCACGAGGGCCTGAAGCGGGGTGTCGGGCATGGGGATCTCCTGTCATGAAGTGCCCCCGAAGCGATGCGCTCCGGGGGCGCCGGCGCCGGCGCAAAGGAAACGCCGACGAGCCTGACACCAACGCTAGGAAGACCCGCGGCGCCGCGAAAGGGGGTTGACCTGTCGCGGAGGCGAGCGCTGGATGAGCCGACGGCCCTCCGCCCACGGGTTCGGGAAGCGCGTCTCAGGCGAAGCGCTCGACGAACGCCCGCAGCAGTCGGCGGGGAGCGTCGACGTCGCCGGCGGCGATGCGATCCTCGACGGCGGTGAGCTCGTCCACCGCGAAGTAGCCGTGGTTCTGGTATACCCTCGCCCGCTCGATCAGCTGCTGCGGGGTCGGTTCCGGGTGGAACTGGGTCGCCCAGGTGTGCGTGCCGACGCGGAACATCTGCACGGGGCACGACGGTGACGATGCCAGCAGGACGGCGCCTTCGGGCAGGCGCGAGACCGACTCCTTGTGCCCGACGAACGCCTCGAAGGTGCCCGGCAGGTCGGCGGCGAGCGGGTCGTCCGCCGCAGCGGCCGTGAGCGTCAGCTGAACCGGTCCCACCGGCTCGCCGTGCTCGTGGTCGACCGCACCGCCCAGGTAGGAGGCCAGCACGCCGATGCCGTAACAGGTGAAGAGGACCGGAAGGTCTCCGTCGACGGATGCCGCCGCCACGCGCCCGAGATCGTCCTCGATGCGGAGCTGCAGCTCGCTCTTCTCCACCTCCGTCACGTTGAACGGGCTCCCGCCGATCACGACAGCGTCGACTCCCCGCAGCGCATCGCCGAGCGGTGAGCTCTCGAGGCGGTGCTGCACCAGGCTCGCCCGGTCGAGGCCGCTGGCGTCCAGCACGGCGGCGTACTCGTCGGCAGCGGCGTCGTCTTCGGGACGGATGGTGAGAAGGAGTACGCGGGACATCTCTCCTATCCTCTCCGACGACGACCACGGGATGGCGGGGTGTTACGCGCCGAGGCGCCTTTTCCGCGACCGGATCGGGCGGCGGGGCGGCCCGAGGTTCCGCCTTTCGTTCCACCCTTCGTGCCCGTGCCCTGCTTCGAACCGCGGCCGGTTCCACCAGCGGGTGCCTCCGCGTCGGCCGACGCCCCGCGCGAGCTGTTCGCCGTGCGACCGCGAACGATGCCGATGAACTCCTCGACCTCGGGAGTCGTCGCATCCGCGGGCCAGACCAGGGCGATGCGGGTCTCGGGCGCATCCGTCACGGGCCGGGAGATGGTGTCCTTGCGGGCGTGCAGCCGCGCGATCGAGTGCGGCACGATCACGATGCCGAGACCGGCTGCGACGAGTTCCATGACCTGGGCGTCGGTGAGCTCGTCTGTCGCGACGCGTGGTTCGTCGGCGATGTCGGCGATGGTCAGCTCATCCGCCGCGCCGATCGCGTGATCCTTGGGGGCGACGGCCACGGCTACCTCGCTGTAGAGAGGGATGATGGAGAGTCCGGCCTCCTGCACGGGCAGTCGGATGATGGCGATGTCGGCGGCGCCGGAGCGGAGCGCGTCCAGTTGCTCGTGCTGTGTCACGCGGGTCAGTTCGAGCGGCAGGTCGGACTGTCGCTCCGCCCAGATGCGCGCCCACTTGGCGGGTGTCGCGCCATCCACGAAGGCGAGTCTCAGCACGACCCCTCCTCCGTTCCGCGCCCGGCTGCGGCACGAGACACAGGCTATACGCTGGCCTCATGAGCACCGAGCCCGAATCCCGCCCAGAGCGACCCCGTCGCCAGAAGCAGTCTCAGACCATGAAGCCCGAGACGGCGGCGAAGAAGCTCGGCATCCTGCTCGACGCTGCGCCCGACGAACTGCGCTCGGGCACGGTCACCCGCGACCAGCTGGACGCATGGAACGCCGAACCGCCGGAGTGGCTCGAGGAGCTTCGCGCCAACGGCCCGCATCCGCGTCAGGTCGTCGCGGGCAAGCTCGGGGTGTCGACCTCCGGGCTCGCGCGCGCGGGCGTCACCGAGCCGCTCACGACGGCCGAGATCAAGGGTCTCCTCGTGGCGCCGCCGGAATGGCTGGTCGCCGAGCGGGCGGTGCAGGCCGAGGTGCGCGCCGAGCAGGTGCGCGTCAAGCAGCGCGACGCGGAGCGTGCCGCGAGGCGAGCAGCCGAGAGTCGGTGAGAGCCCGCATCCGTCAGGCGTAGCGATCGCGCAGGAACCGGACCGTGTCATCGAGCTCCGCCTGCGAGAGGGCGTGGCCGAGCCCCTCGTAGATGCGCTCGGTCAGGGTCGAGTGTCCGGGCAGCCACGACTGGGTGCGATCCACGGATGAACGGGGGATCACCGGGTCGTCCGTTCCACGTCCCCAGAAGACCGGCGGTCGCATCCTCGCCAGTTCATCGTCGTTCGGGCCGTCGGTCGCGGCGACGAACCCGGCCAGGACGGCCGCGAAGTCGAAGGTATCGGGGCGAGCGCGCAGTAGTTCGAGCGCGATGGATCCGCCCTGCGAGAAGCCGAGCAGGCCGACGGATGCCGGTCGCGGGTCGAGGGCGTCGAGCCACGCGAGCACGGCGTCCGTCGACTCGCGCACATCGTCGGGGCGCGCCGTGAAGCCGTCGTCCGAGTCGATCAGCTCGTACCAGGCCGCGCCGGCCCCTGAGGTGAGCGGTGCACGCACCGAGGCGATCACCGGGGCCAGCGGCAGGTAGGGAGCGAGCGAGAACAGGTCGCCCTCGTGGGAGCCGTAGCCGTGCAGCAGGACGAGCAGGGGGCGGTCGGCGCGGTCAGCGGTGCCGGCCGACCAGAGTACGGCCGCGTCGTCGATCTGCATCTCCCTATCCTCACACCCGTTGTCAGCCGCGCGCGTGCTTCCGCTCAGGAGAGGGTGGCTGCCTCGCCTCTCCGCATCCGATGCTCGAGGCAGGCGCAGCCCGGGATGCCAGAATGGGGCGCATGAGCGTTCGCACCCCCGACCCCGATCCGGATTGGTCATCGGAGCAGCCGCCCCAGCGCTCGGTCAATCCCGGCTGGCTGAGCGACATCGAGCTCGCCGAGGCCCGCGGCCGATTGCCCCTGCTGTACGTGGAGGCCATCCCGGTCCGCGTGGACGGCCTCGGCCAGGTGACCGAGGTGGGAGCCCTCCTGCGCGCCAACGCCGTCGGGGAGATCACCCGCACCATCGTGAGCGGACGCGTCATGTACGGCGAGACGCTGCGCGACGCCCTCTTCCGTCACCTCGAGAAGGACCTCGGACCGATGGCGTTCCCGCAGCTCCCCGCGAGCCCGGTCCCTTTCACCGTCGCCGAGTACTTCCCGCTTCCCGGAGTGTCGGCGTTCACCGATGATCGGCAGCACGCCGTGTCGCTCGCCTACGTCGTGCCCGTCACGGGCACCTGCGAACCGCGTCAGGACGCTCTCGAGATCACCTGGATGACGCCCGCCGAGGCCTCATCCGATGCGATCGTGTCGGAGATGGAGGGCGGCCGCGGCACGCTCGTACGCCAGGCGCTCGCCTCCGTGGGCGCCCTGCGATAAGCCAGCCGCACTGCATTCAGGCAATAGTGCGCCCGTCAGGACGTTCTGGGGGATCGCCGCCTGACGGGCGTGCGTTCGCCTGAATCAGAGGTGCTGCCGGCGCCCCGTCGCCCATCCATTCCGCCCCCGGTCGCGGCTCGCCCGACGGGGTGGGAGGCCGGAGGGCGACGGGCTCGAGGTTCTCGGTGAGCCCGGCGGCGTACGGCGCGGTGGCGTCGCCGGCCCGGAGCGCTGCCTCGTCCGGTTCCGGCCGGCTGGGAGTCTGGTCGTCGTTCACGGTACTCATGGGCGGCTCCTCAGGGATGGTGCTTCGACACGGGGTGCAGCGTCGGGACCGCCGTGAACAATCTGCCGTGACGCAGCCCGTGCGTCCAGTTCCACCGCGGAATCGCTCCCGGAATGGGGGTTATCAGGCGCCGAGGACCGTCTCGAGGAAGAGGCCCGCCATCCGTTCCGCATCGACCTCGAGAGCCACCTCGACGTCGTGCCACGTGCCGACCGATCCGTGGAACGAGTCCTCGCCCGGGAGTTCACGGCGATCGACGATGGTCTGTCCGCGAGAGTAGCCGCCGAGTTCGACGCGCACGGGATGGATCTCGGTGCGCAGCAGCTCGGGCGCGACCAGCGAGCAGACGGCGCCGGCATCGCCGATCCAGCCGGTGTAGTGGTGATCGGGAGCTCGCGACACCCGATGCCCGAGCAGGTGGCCGACGACGCGCGCTCGGGCATCCGTCTCGCCGGCGAGACGTTCTGCCGTGTCGAGGGGGATGCTCACTCGGTTGAACACGTCGAGGCCGTACATGTAGCACGGCACGCCGGAATCGAGCACGATCGCCGCTGCCTCGGGGTCGTGCCAGACGTTGAACTCGGCGACCGCCGTGGCGTTGCCCTCGCCCGCCGATCCGCCCATGAACACGATGCGCTCGATGCGCGGGGCGAGGTCCGGGTGTGCCCGCAGGAGCAGGGCGAGATTGGTCTGCGGAGCGAGCGCGACGAGGGTGACGGGCTCGTCACTGGCGAGGAGGAGGCTGCGCATGAGGGCGATGGCGCCATCCGGATGCGGCTCGCGCGCGCTCGGTGCCAGCTCGATTCCGCCCAGCCCGTCCTCGCCGTGCACGTGGGCAGCCGACCTCGGCGCCTCGATCAACGGGCGCCGGGCGCCCCCGGCTACGGGGATGTCGGAGGCGCCTGCGACGTCGAGGATGCGCAGTGTGTTGGCGACGACCTGGTCGAGAGCGGCGTTACCGGCGACGCAACTGATGCCGAGCACATCGATATCCGGATGAGCCACGGCGAACAGGATGGCCAGCGCGTCGTCGACCCCGGTGTCGACGTCGAGGATGACGGGAGTCGGCATGCTCAGCGGACGAGGCGGATCTCGTGGATGGTCTCGCCGAGGAAGGGCTCGTCATGGGAGACGCCGTCGGGCGTGAACCCGTTGCGGGTGTAGAAGCCGATGGCGTGCTCGTTGACGTCGGGCACCCACAGGTAGGCGGAATCCGCGCCGATCGCCGCGTCGAACAGAAGCTGCCCGATGCCCTGCCCGTGGAACTCGTCGAGCAGGTGCATGAAGTACAGCTCGCGGTCGCGCGGCGGTTCGGCGTCACGGGAGGGACCGGACCCGGCGAAGCCCACGATCTGGTGGTCGATGAGGGCGGCGAACAGCAGGTGATCCTCTCCCTGGCCCATCCAGTGGGTCCAGAGCTCGGCGAGGCGCAGGGGCGACAGTTTCGCGAGCGTCGCCTCGTCGACGATGCTGTCGTAATCCTCGTGCCAGCACTGCGCGTGAACGCGGCCCAGCATCTCGGCGTCGACGTCGCGGACGGGGCGAACAACTACCTCGGTGCTCATGACTCCGAGACTAGGACGCCCCGCCCGCTACACGAAATCGAGGGACTGCGCGCGCCGGGCGAGTAGCGCAGAGGCGCAGCGGCTCCGCGCATCGAGGCCCTCGCACCTGCGACCGGCGGGTTTCGATACGCCTGCTCGCTGCGCTCGCGGGCTACTCAACCAGCGCTGGTCGAGTAGCGCAGACGCGAAGCGGCTCCGCGTATCGAGGCCCGTGCGTGGGGTTCGATACACCTGCTCGCGGCGCCGCTGGTCGAGTAGCGCAGACGCGAAGCGGCTCCGCGTATCGAGGCCCTCGCAGGTGCGACCGGCGGGCTCAGCCCTGCGCGCGGCGCGGGCCGCGACCCGAGGTCGAACCCGACGGGCGCACCAGGCTGCCGACCCGCACGGGCTGCGGCTCGGTGCGACGACGCTCGCGCTGTGCGCCGGTCGACTGGCTGCCGCGGCTCTGACCGGTGCCCTGCTTGGGAGCGTTGGCGCGAGCCTCGGTCGGACGACCGGAGCGGTCCCGACGTGCGGGAGCGGCATCCGTCGACGCCGTGCGAGCCTGGCCGCGACCCTGCTGGCCGCGACCCTGGGCGCCGTCGCGCCCGGCACGCTTGCGCTGGGCGTTGGCGCCCTGCGAGCGGCCGCCGCCCTGCTGCTGCTGGGGAGCGCGCGGTGCGGGCTTGACGTAGGCGGCGACCTCGCCGACGAGCGAGCTGACGGCAGCCGACTCGTGCGTGACGGACTGCGGGGTCACCGTGATGGCGGCCTTGCGCATCAGCGTCTTGAGGTCGGAGCGCTGCGCGGGGGTGATGACGGTGACGACATCGCCCTCGCTGCCGGCGCGGGCGGTGCGGCCCGAGCGGTGCAGGTAGGCCTTGTGCTCCATGGGCGGGTCCACGTGGACGACCAGTTCGACGTTGTCGACGTGCACGCCGCGGGCGGCGACGTCGGTCGCCACGAGCACGCGCACCGAGCCGTCACCGAACGCGGCGAGGTTGCGGTCGCGCTGCGGCTGCGAGAGGTTTCCGTGCAGGTCGACGGCGGGGATGCCCGAGTCGGTCAGCTGCTTCGCGAGCTTCTTGGCGTGGTGCTTGGTTCGCATGAAGAGGATGCGGCGGCCGGTTCCGGATGCCAGCGTGTTGACCAGCAGGCGCTTTGACTCGAGGTCGGACACCTCGAACACGTGGTGGGTCATCGCGGCGACGGGGGAGTTGGCCTCGTCGACCGAGTGCAGCACCTCGTTCTTGAGGTAGCGGCGCACGAGCTTGTCCACGCCGTTGTCGAGGGTCGCCGAGAACAGCATGCGCTGGCTGCCCTGAGGCGTCTTGTCCATGATGCGCGTGACGACGGGGAGGAAGCCGAGGTCGGCCATGTGGTCGGCCTCGTCCAGCACGGTGATCTCGACGGCATCGAGGGTCACGAAGCCCTGCTTCATGAGATCCTCGAGGCGACCGGGGCAGGCCACGACGATGTCGACGCCGGCGTTGAGCGCCTCCACCTGGCGCTTCTGGTTGATGCCGCCGTAGATGGTGGTGGTCTTCAGGCCGTAGGCGGCTGCGAGCGGCTCGAAGGTCGCGGCGATCTGGGTGGCGAGCTCGCGCGTGGGGGCGAGCACGAGGCCGAGGGGACGGCCCGCGCGACGCTTGCCGCCGGCAAGCGAGGTACCGAGGCGGGCGACCATCGGAAGGGCGAAGGCCAGGGTCTTGCCCGAGCCCGTCTTTCCGCGGCCGAGCACGTCGCGTCCGGCGAGGGTGTCGGGGAGGGTGTCGAGCTGGATGGGGAACGGCTCGGTCTTGCCGTCCGCTGCGAGGGTCGCGACGAGGGGAGCGGGAACTCCGAGCGCGGCGAAAGTGGGGGAGGTCATGCTGGTGTCTTTCGAGACGAGCCGAAGCGCAGGTGTACGCGGTCATCGGCAGGATGGCGAAGGTGCCGGGGGGCACATCCGTTCGCCGTATGAAAGTGTCGATCGATGTGCGGGGCGAACCCGGCGCTCACCGTGAGAAAGCGTTCCACGACGCAGGAAACGCGAGTATCCGCGTTCACAAGTGACTTCAGCCTACCGGATCGGGCTGTACCCCGACTGTGAGCGCCACAGCTCCCTACGTGAGAATTCCTCGATGTCGCTCAGGCTCGCCGCGCATTATGAGCATTCTCCGGCGAGTCG
Source organism: Orlajensenia flava (assembly GCF_004801905.1). GTDB lineage: Bacteria > Actinomycetota > Actinomycetes > Actinomycetales > Microbacteriaceae > Orlajensenia > Orlajensenia flava. The sequence goes on from NZ_SSSN01000014.1 coordinate 97,684, forward strand.
CAGGATTTTTCGCGCCATACCGGGGTTCTTATGACACTATCTACCTGCGCTCATCACCCATTACGGGTGAGGCGGGGGCTCCCTTGTCCGTTCGGGTCGGATGAAGGTGAGCCCCATCTCTCGTTAACGGGAGCGCGACATCAGCTCGCCGACGCCCACTTCGGCGCTCACGGTGTTGCCGGGCGGCGCGAGCGGGCACTCCCACGACGGGTCGTATGCACACGACGGGTTGTATGCGAAATTGACGTCGATCACGATCGAGTCGTCATCCGCTCCCGATCCCAGATCCGACCCCTTCACGGTGTCGAGCAGGTAACGCCCGCCGCCGTAGCTGCCTCCCGGCTTTCCGGCCAACGCATCCTTCACGGGAACGAACAGTCCGCCGCCGTAGCTGGTCAGCCGCCAGACATCGAGCGACCCGACGTAGGGGATGTGCACCGACCCGACCAACGAGAAGACGATGGTGCCGTCGGTCGACGTGTCGATCGCGAGCTTGTGCGGCTCGTCTGCACGGTGGACCTCGAGCTCGAAGCGCCAGTCGGGGTCGTACGAGCCGACGGGCAGACCCGTGAACGCGGCCCGATCGTCGGGCAGGAGCGGGGACGACGGATGCCCGGCGAACAGCTCGTCGCGACCGGAGCGCCAGAGATCGTGGCCCGCCCTCGGGTCGTGGACACTGAGCTGCCGTACGGCCGCGTACAGGCCGAACACGCGTCTGCGCCAGTCGGCCAGTTGGAGGGCTCCGATGCTCGCACTCATGTCGAGAGGCTAGCGCAGCGCACCGATGGCAGGCGGATGCAGCAGAATCGAGGCGTGGCGATCAGATTCTGGCTCGGCGTCGTTCAGCGCGAGCACGTGATGCGGGGAGTGGCGCAGGGCATCGCGCAGTTCAATCACGGGTCGAAAGCCGCGGTGGGCCGGCTGCGCGAATCGGATGGCGTGGTCTATTACTCACCTCGCACCAGCTACCCCGATGGCGAACCGTTGCGCGAATTCACGGCCATCGGACGCGTCGCGGACGGCGAGGTCTACCAAGCCTCCGAGGGGCCGACGATGACGACATCGGGCGGCGAACCGTTCCGCCCGTGGCGCCGACGGATCGACTGGGATCTCGATGCGGTGGCGGCGCCCATCCGCCCGCTGGTTGGCATCCTCGAGTTCACGGCAACGCCGAACTGGGGCTATGCGCTGAGACGCGGGCTCATCGAGCTCTCGCGACACGACTTCGACATCATCCGCGCCGAGATGCACGGCGGGGCGCCGCACGTCGGATGATCAGGGCGCGTCCTCGTCGACGTCGACCCCGATGTCGTGGCGCCACCCGGGGGCGAGCTGTCGCAACCGGATGCCGCGCCACTGCCAGAACGCCCAAGTCGGGTACCAGGCGGCGATGCCCAGTCCGCCGGCGCCGAACTCGAGCCGGTCGCGATAGAGCGTGCGCCCGTCCGGCGCGGCCGAGACCGCCATACGGTGATGCCATGACGTGAGCGCCGCCATCAGGCCGGTCCGTCCGCCGCCGGTGTCGCTCACCATCCGCACCCCATCCGGCAGCCGATCGAACGAGAGGTCGATGATGTCGCGCCCGACGGGGATGGCTCCGAAGGCGAGCGCATCGACGTGGTGCGGGCCGGGCGTCCAGCGGGTGGGGAATCCGCCGGCATCCGCCGAGTCGAAGTCGAGCCATGGCGCCACGACCTCGCGGAACACGGCGGGGCTGCGAAGCGCATGCCACGCGGCGTCGACATCGCAGTCGAGGACGAGCTTGAGCATCACGAGCATGGCTCGAGCGTAGGCGTTCGTCATGCACGGGCACGGGGGCTTGCAGGTGCCTACGATGACGGGGTGAGTTCGCATCCGCACGCCCAATCGAAGTACCAGGTCCGATTCGACTGGGGGCTCGCGGGCGCCGCAGCGGTGGCTACCGATGCGGACGTGGTCGTGTGGGTCGACGTCCTGGCGACGGATGCGGAGGGCTTCGACGACGAGACCTTCCCGCCCGGGGCGCTCGCGCTGCGCGGTGGCACGGCCGATGCGGCACGGGTGGCCGACGCCGTGTTGCGAGAGCAGGTGCGGCTCGGACGCCGCGCCTGGGTGGCCATCATCGCGGCCGGCGCCCGCCGCGACGACGCCGTGCGCTTCTGCGTCGAGGACCTCCTCGGCGCGGGGGCGGTGATCGACGCGCTCGCCGCCGTCGGCTTGGACTACTCCTCGCCGGAGGCGGCGGCAGCCTGCGCGGCGTTCACCGGGCTCCGCAGCGCGGTCACCCACCTGGCCACGGCGTCAGCGAGCGGTCAGGAACTCGCGGCGGCCGGGGTGCCTCTCGCCGACATCCGGGCCGCCGCCGCATCAGAGGCGCTGAGAGAGGCGCCGCCGCATCAGAGGCGCGCTGAGTGGGGTCTGACGCGCCGGGGGAATGTCGGCGCGCTGAGCGCGTCGGCCGAGCTGGGGAGCGTCGGCGCGCTGAGCGAGCATCGCCGCGGCCGGAGAGCGTCTGCCCGCCGTCATCCCGACGCCGCGGCCGCCCGGCGCCGCGCAGCTGCGGTGATCTCACGGTGCGTCCAGGTGATGAGATTGGCCGTCGTGAAGCGCCGCCCGCAGATGCCGCACGACAGCTGACGGGTCGGGGCGCGGTGCCGGTAGTGCTCGTGACCGGATGGGCAGACCCCTACCCAGGGCGCGAGCTCATCGGCCCCGGACCCGGAGTGCGTACGATGCCCTTCGTAACCGAGTTCGCGCGCCACGGCGAGCCAGCGGGCGCCATGTCCCGCCTTGGGGCCGGCCATCGCGTGGGCCACCTCGTGCAACAGGATCTGGTGGATCTCATCGTCCTCGTAGCGCGCGGCGAGGTAGCGCGAGACGGTGATGCGGTGGTCGGAGTAGTTGCACAGCCCGGCCCGCTTCTTGGCGTTGTCGAAACCGAACGACCACACAGCCGCGTCGAGGTGCAGCGCGATGAGGGCGTTCGCCCACCGCGTCACCCGGGTCAGATCGGCCATGCAGAGAAATTTACCCCCGCCCGGGGACACGATCGGGCGTTGTCCACAGGTCTCGTCAGGTCGTACCGAGGGCGACCCGGTAGAGGCGGTCGTCGCCGGATCGCGGGTCTCCCCGGCCGTCCGTGTTGTTGGTGATGAACCAGAGCGAACCGTCGGGTCCGGCGACGGCGTCGCGGATGCGCCCGTACGTGCCAGCGAACCAGGCGGTCGGCGCGTCGGTGGCGTCCGGCCTGATCGACCACACCCGCTCGCCGCGGAGGCCGGTCATGAACAGAGTGTCGCTGACGATCGCGAGTCCGCTCGGACTGGCATCCGACGTCGGCCACTGCGTCACGGGATCGGTGAATCGGCTGTCGCCCGCCACGCCCTCGACCACGGGCCAGCCGTAATTCGCCCCCGGCGTGATGACGTTCAACTCGTCCCAGGTGTTCTGCCCGAATTCGCTCGCGTACATCGTGCCGACCGAATCCCAGGCGATGCCCTGCGGATTGCGGTGTCCCATGCTCCAGACGAGGGTGCCGAACGGATTGCCATCCGGCACGCCGCCCGTCGGTGTCATCCGTAGAATCTTGCCATTGAGGGAGGCCTTGTCCTGGGCCCGGTCTCCGTTGCTCGCATCGCCCGCGGTGGCGTACAGCATGCCGTCCGGGCCGAATGCGAGCCGGCCGCCATCGTGATTGCCCGCCTTGGCGATGCCGGTGAGGATCGTCTCGGGTTCGCCGAGGCCGAGCGAACCGGGGGAGCCGGTGAGCGGCATCCGCTCGATCCGGTTGTCATCGGATGCCGTCAGGTAGGCGTAGACCCAGTCTCCCTCCGGCAGGAACGCGAGGCCCAGCAATCCGCCCTCTCCACTCGGCTGGACACCGTCGACGTGGGCGGCCACCCGGGTGGAACCATCGGGAAGCAGCTCGAGCACGTCGGCGGTGTCGCGCTCGCTGATGAGCGTTGCGCCATCCGGCAACCGCAGGATCGACCACGGCGCGTCCAGCCCGGATGCGAGCTCGGTCGGCTCTCCGGCCGGCTGGACCGCGGGCGACAGAGCACGCGTCTCGGCCGTACCGGACGGACGCGGCGCGGGCATCGTCGTGATCGGCGTGACCTGCGGCCCCGAGGCGCACCCCGCGAGGAGGGCAGCCGTTGCCGCGGCGAGCGCGGCGGAGCCGATCCGTCTCCGCATCGTCATCGTGGCTGGCCCGTCATCCATCCAGTCTGCGCGAAGAGGGCTGCGGTGACCACCCCTGCCGGCTGGCCGAGCGCGTCGGCCACACTTGCCCATCCCGACTCGATCGCCGACACCGTCGCGCGGGTGATGCGCGGATCGTAAGAATGGGGTCATGGATCTCAACTGCGACCTCGGCGAGGGGTTCGACGACGACGAGGCCCTGTTCGCGCTGGTGTCCAGCGCCAACATCGCCTGCGGCGGGCACGCGGGTGACGACGAGAGCATGCGCGCCAGCTGCCGGCTGGCGCTCGCCAACGGCGTGAGCGTCGGAGCACATCCGTCCTACCCGGATCGCGAGCACTTCGGTCGCCGCCCCATGGAGCTGGACGCCGCGCAGCTGACGGCGTCCGTGCTCCAGCAGATCGGCCGTCTCCGGGACGCGGGACGGGCGACCGGCGTCACCGTCCGATACGTCAAGCCGCACGGGGCGCTCTACAACCGCATCGCGGTCGACGTCGCGCAGGCCGACGCCGTCGCGGCTGCTGTTGCGATCGCCGGTGCCGACCAGCCGCTCATGCTGCTCGGGCCAGCCGGATCGCTCGTGGCGGACGCGGCAGCTCGAGTCGGCGTGGCGTTCCAGCGCGAGGCGTTCATCGATCGCGCGTACAACGCCGACGGCACGCTCGTCTCGAGAGAAACCCCCGGTGCTGTCATCGGTGATCCCGAAGCGGCAGCCCGCCGAGCCGTCGCGATCTCAACGACCGCGCGCATCGACGCCATCGACGGGCGGTCGGTAGCGCTCGCAGCCGACTCGCTCTGCGTCCACGGGGACACCCCCGGTGCGGTGGAGGTCGCCCGAGCCGTGCGCGCGGCACTCGGTCACGCCGGCGTCGCGATCGGGCCGTTCTCGTGAACGGCCTCCGCATCCGCCCGAGCGGCGACCGGGCACTGCTGGTCGACCTCGACACCCTCGACGCGGTCGTCGACCTGCACGCCGTCATCGACGCGACCCGGCATCCGGCGATCGTCGACTTCGTTCCCGCTGCGCGCACGGTGCTCGTCGTGATCGACTCGACCGTCGCCCCGGTGTCGAACGTCAGGACGTGGCTCGAGGCGGTGGCTGCCGCGCCGACCGCCCGACGTCGTGCGACCGCCCCCGTAACCATCGACGTCACCTACGACGGAGCCGACCTGGGAGTGACCTCGGAACTGCTCGGCGTCTCGGTCGCGCAGCTCGTCGAGCGACACACCGCGGCGGATTGGTCGGTCGCCTTCAGCGGTTTCGTGCCCGGATTCGCGTATCTCGTGAGCGACGACTGGCCGTTCGAGGTTCCCCGGCTCGACGCGCCGCGCACCCGCGTGCCGGCAGGAGCCGTCGGTCTGGCCGGCGAGTTCGGCGGTGTCTATCCGCGCGAGAGTCCGGGAGGCTGGCGGCTGATCGGGCAGACCCACGCGGTGCTCTGGGCGACGGATGCGCAGCCGCCCGCCCTACTCGCGCCCGGCGCGCGTGTGCGATTCAGGAGGGCGTCGTGATCGAGGTCGTCGCCCCCGGACCGCTGAGCCTCATCGAGGACCTCGGCCGGCCCGGCCATGCCGATGTCGGGGTCACCCGATCGGGCGCGCTCGACCGGCGAGCGCTGACGCTGGCGAATCGACTGGTGGGCAACCAAGAGGCAGCGGCGGCCATCGAGGTGACCGTCGGCGGCCTGTTCGTCCGGTTCGAGGAGCCGACGTGGTTCGCCGTGACCGGTGCGTGGGGGCCCATGAGCCTCAGCGGTTCCGACTGCCCGTCCGACACCGCCGTCCTCGCCCGCGGCGGTTCAGTCCTCAGCCTCGGCCCCGCGGACCACGGGGCGCGCTACTACGTCGCGGTGCGTGGCGGCATCGACGTCGACCTCGTGCTCGGGTCACGCTCGACGGACACGCTCTCGGGGCTCGGCCCGGCGCCGCTCGCCGCGGGCGACATGCTGCCAGTCGGGCGGATGGCATCCGTTCCCATTCCGGCAGTAGACACCCTGACGCTATCGGCCCCGACGGATGGACCCGTGGATGTCGCCGTGCACCTCGGGCCGCGCGATGACTGGTTCAGCGAGGAGGCGCTCGTGGCGCTGTTCGATTCGGCCTGGACAGTCGGCGCCGACTCGAACCGCATCGGCATGCGCCTCGGCGGGCCTGCGCTGGAGCGCTCGGGCGTGGGCTCGGGCGAACTGCGCAGCGAGGGCATGGTCGGCGGGTCGATCCAGGTGTCGCCGTCAGGGCAGCCGACGGTCCTGCTGGCCGATCATCCCGTGACAGGCGGCTATCCCGTGATCGCCGTGGTCGCCGACGCCGATCTCGACACCTTCGCCCAGTTGAGGCCGGGCCAGTCCGTCCGATTCCGCCACGCCCCGCCGTTACCCTGAGCCCTCCGGTGCCATAACGCGCATCCGCTCGAGCGATGGTCCACGGGTCGCTCTCTACTCGGTGCAATAACGCGCATCCCGCGACGGGACGGTGCCATAACGCGCATCCGCTCGCCGCAGAACTTAGGCAGGCAGGCGCATCGACGGTGCACAACGCGCGCATCCGCTCGCCGATAACTGGGACCATCGGGCGCCGCCGTGCGACAACCCGCATGCCTCGTCGGAACGGTGCCGTAACGCGCATCCGGCGGCAAAAGGGTGCCATAACGCGCATCCGCGCGAGCGACGATCCAGGGGTCGCTGCCGATTCGGTGCAATAACGCGCATCCCGCGCCGGGACGGCGCCATAACGCGCATCCGCTCGCCGCTGACGCGAGCCACCGCGCCATCCGCAGCGCGACCTCCGCCCCGGCTCAGGGCCGGCTGAGAAAGATCGACCGCGCCGGCGGAGGGGACGGGATCGCCGTGGCATCCACCACCGGCGCCGCTCCCGCCACGAAGTTGACCAGTTCGCGTCCGGCGACGAGCTTCGCGTGGGCGGGGTCGGCGGCGAGCAGCCGCGGCATCCGCTCGAACGGCAGCGGCGCGTTCGACGCGAACATCACGACGTTCCCGAAGCGCTTCGACTTGAGCATCTGCGTGTCCGTCGCGATCGCCGTGTCGGTGAACACGCTCGCGAGGGTCGCCGCCTGCCCCCGGGCGAACGCGAGTCCGGCGCCGTCCGCGACGTTGACCGCGACGATCCCGCGCTCGCTCAGCAGCGGCGCGATCAACGCATAGAACTCGCGGCTCGTCACGTGCGCCGGCGTCCGCGCCCCCGCGAAGACGTCCACGACGACGAGATCGACGGTTCCACGCAGGCCGGGCGGCAGCTTTCCGAGCACCTCGCGGGCGTCCCCGTGACGGATGCGCACCTGCTCGCCGCGCGGCAACGGCAGGTTCTCGCGAATGAAGTCGACCAGCCCGCTGTCGTACTCGATCACCTGCTGGCGCGATCCCGGGCGCGTCACCGCGACGTAGCGGGGAAGCGTCAAGGCCCCCCCGCCGAGGTGCAGGGCGGTGATGGGGGAGCCGAGCGGCGCCACCAGGTCGACGGCGTGGCCGATCCGCCGCACGTATTCGAAGTGCAGGTTCTGCGGGTTCTCGAGGTCGACGCTCGATTGGGGAGTGCCGTCCACGATGAGGGTGAACACGCCGGGCTCGTGACGGTCCTCCTCGAGGCGCGCGTGCAGCCCGCTGCTCAGCGTGCGCTCGGGCGTCGCCGCCTCACTCCGGTCACCGCGCATGATCCAACGCTAGTCGCCGCGCCGTAGCTCGGCAGCGTGAGGACCGGCTTGCGGCGCGGCATCCATGACCGGTCAGCGGATGCCCCGAGCCACACGCCGTGCGAGCGCGCACCGGGGCGGCGTGTCGTCTCCGGCATCCGCTGACTTGTCGCACGAGCGACCGAGATGGCCGCGAGCCGCGAGCCGCGAGCCGCGAGCCGCGAGCCGCGAGCCGCGAGACGCGAGACGTGTGCCCTAAGACGTGAGCCGCGAGCCGCGAGCCGCGAGCTGTGAGCCGCGGGCCCCGAGCCGCGGACCGCGAGCCGAGCAGCCGTCCCGCCACCGCCGACCGGTGCTCAGTCGACCTCCACGGTCACCGGATGCGGTCCGCGCCGTTCGAGCTCGGGCGCGAGCCGCGAAACCAGCTCGTCGTCGCCACCGACGAGCACGATGTTGCCCGCCTCCTCGCCCGCCATCACGCGAGCGGGAGCCACGGCGAGCGTCGCCTCCACGACCCGGGCGAGCTCGTGACGCTGCGCGTGCGCCTGGATGCGCGACGGCCCGTCGGCGACGTTCACCGCGATCGCCCCTCCGAGCGCCACGAGCGGGATGAGGGAGGCGAAGAACCCCTGCACTCCGACGTACTCCGGCGACTCGAGCGCCTCGTAGATGTCGACGATGGCGACGTCGAACGCTATCTCATCCGACGCAGCCAGCTCGCCGAGGGAGCGCAGCGCATCCGCGTAGACGAAGGCGACGTCGGCGCCGGATGGCAACGGAAGCCGATCGAGGACGAACTCGGTCTGCTCGCGGTCGATGTCCACCACGACCTGGTGGGAGTCGGGACGGGTGAGCGCGACGTAGCGCGCCATCGTCAGCCCGCCCCCTCCGAGATGGAGCACGCGGATGGGCGCACCCGGGTCGGCGATGAGGTCGATGACGTGCCCGATGCGGCGGGTGTACTCGAAGAACAGCCGGCCCGGATCCGACGGATCGACATGCGACTGACGGATGCCCCCGACGCTCAGCACCCAGCTGCCCGGCACGAAGGAATCCTCGTACAGCCGGAAGGAGTCGCCCACGCATCCGACACTACTGCGCGCGAGAATCGGCGCTTCGCCGTGCAGTTGCAGGCACCCGGCGGGGCACGGAGACGGGAATAAACCCGCCGCCCGCGGGTTATACCTGAGAATTCGCAGGAGGTCAAGAATCGAGTGGACAGATGGCCCACAAATGGATATGCTTGATCTTTGCGCTCCCAGACGTCACTGTGCCTTCATATTGCGGTCGGCCCTGCGTGCCCGTTCTTCACCGGGCGCCACGCATCACAGGTTCTGCGGAGTACTCCACCACGACAGACGGTAACGAGACCCGACGGGGTCCACGGAGGTTATTTCCTTGGCTGCTGCGCGCAACGCAACCACCAACTCACCCAAGAACGGCCGTAACGCATCACGGCTCTCGTTCGCGAAGATCACAGACACACTGACGGTTCCCGATCTGCTCGCACTGCAGACCGAGAGCTTCGACTGGCTGGTCGGGAATGACGCGTGGAAGACGCGCGTCGAGGAGGCCATCGCCTCCGGTCGCCAGGACCTCCCCGAGAAGACCGGGCTGGAGGAGATCTTCGAGGAGATCTCCCCGATCGAGGACCTCGGCGAGACCATGCAGCTCAGCTTCTCCAACCCGGAGCTCGAGCCCGAGAAGTACACGATCGACGAGTGCAAGGAGAAGGGCAAGACCTACTCCGCTCCTCTCTACGTGAACGCCGAGTTCATGAACCACCTCACGGGTGAGATCAAGACCCAGACGGTGTTCATGGGCGACTTCCCGCTGATGACCCCCAAGGGCACCTTCGTCATCAACGGCACCGAGCGCGTCGTCGTCTCGCAGCTCGTCCGCAGCCCGGGCGTCTACTTCGAGCGCACTCCCGAGAAGACGTCGGATAAGGACATCTACTCCGCTCGCGTCATCCCGAGCCGTGGTGCTTGGCTCGAGTTCGAGATCGACAAGCGCGACCAGGTCGGCGTTCGCATCGACCGCAAGCGCAAGCAGTCCGTCACCGTGTTCCTCAAGGCCCTCGGCCTGTCGAGCGAGGAGATCCTCGCCGAGTTCACGGGCTACGAGTCGATCGCCCTCACCTTGGAGAAGGACAACATCCTGACCAAGGAGGAGGCCCTCAAGGACATCTACCGCAAGCTGCGTCCGGGCGAGCAGGTCGCCGCCGAGGCCGCGCGTGCGCTGCTCGACAACTTCTACTTCAACCCGAAGCGTTACGACCTCGCCAAGGTCGGCCGGTACAAGATCAACAACAAGCTCGGCCTCGAGGCCCCGCTGACCGACTCGGTGCTGACCGTCCAGGACATCATCGGCACGATCAAATACCTGGTCGCCCTGCACGACAACCGCACCACTCTGGCCGGTCGTCGCGCGGGCAAGGACGTCGACCTGCGCCTGGACGTCGATGACATCGACAACTTCGGCAACCGTCGCATCCGCGCCGTCGGCGAGCTCATCCAGAACCAGGTCCGCACCGGCCTGTCCCGCATGGAGCGCGTCGTCCGCGAGCGCATGACCACGCAGGACATCGAGGCGATCACGCCGCAGACCCTGATCAACGTGCGTCCCGTCGTCGCCGCGATCAAGGAGTTCTTCGGAACGAGCCAGCTCTCGCAGTTCATGGACCAGAACAACCCGCTCGCGGGTCTGACCCACAAGCGTCGCCTGTCCGCGCTCGGCCCCGGCGGCCTCTCGCGCGACCGTGCCGGCGTCGAGGTGCGCGACGTGCACCCCAGCCACTACGGCCGCATGTGCCCGATCGAGACCCCGGAAGGCCCGAACATCGGCCTCATCGGTTCGCTCGCATCGTTCGCACGCATCAACTCGTTCGGCTTCATCGAGACGCCGTACCGCCGCGTCGAGAACGGCCGCGTTACCGAGAACATCGACTACCTCACCGCGATGGAGGAGGACGACTACATCGTCGCCCAGGCCAACGCGCCGCTGAAGGGCGACGGTCACTTCTCGGAGGACCGCGTCCTCGCCCGCAAGAAGGGTGGAGAGGTCGACCTGTTCCCGGCCGACGAGATCGGCTACATGGATGTCTCGCCGCGCCAGATGGTGTCGGTCGCGACCTCCCTCATCCCCTTCCTCGAGCACGACGACGCCAACCGCGCCCTCATGGGTGCGAACATGCAGCGTCAGGCCGTCCCCCTCCTCCGCAGCGACAGCCCGCTCGTCGGAACCGGCATGGAGGGCTATGCAGCCGTCGACGCCGGTGACGTGCTGACCGCCGACAAGGCCGGTGTCGTCACCGAGGTCTCGGCGGATGTCGTGACCGTCCAGCTCGACGAGGGTGGAACGCAGACCTACTACCTGCGCAAGTTCGACCGCTCCAACCAGGGCACGAGCTACAACCACCGCGTCGTCGTCAACGCTGGCGACCGCATCGAGGTCGGAGAGGTCATCGCGGATGGCCCCGCCACCGACAACGGCGAGCTCGCGCTCGGCAAGAACCTCCTCGTGGCGTTCATGCCGTGGGAGGGTCACAACTTCGAGGACGCGATCATCCTCAGCCAGAACCTGGTGAAGGACGACGTGCTCTCCTCGATCCACATCGAGGAGTACGACGTCGACGCCCGCGATACGAAGCTCGGCAAGGAGGAGATCACGCGTGACCTCCCCAACGTCAGCCCCGACCTGCTGGCCGACCTCGACGAGCGCGGCATCATCCGCATCGGCGCCGAGGTCCGTCCCGGCGACATCCTCGTCGGCAAGGTCACGCCCAAGGGCGAGACCGAGCTGAGCGCCGAGGAGCGTCTGCTGCGGGCGATCTTCAACGAGAAGAGCCGCGAGGTGCGCGACACGTCCCTCAAGGTCCCGCACGGCGAGCAGGGCACCATCATCGGTGTCAAGGTGTTCGACGCTCAGGATGGCGACGACGAGCTCGGCTCGGGCGTCAACCAGCGCGTGGTCGTCTACATCGCCCAGAAGCGCAAGATCACCGAGGGCGACAAGCTCGCGGGCCGTCACGGCAACAAGGGCGTCATCTCGAAGATCCTGCCGGTGGAGGACATGCCGTTCCTCGCCGACGGGACCCCGGTGGACATCATCCTGAACCCGCTCGGAATCCCCGGTCGCATGAACTTCGGCCAGGTGCTGGAGACCCACCTCGGGTGGATCGCCAAGCAGGGCTGGAAGGTCGAGGGCAACCCGACGTGGGCCAAGAAGCTCCCGAAGGCCGCCCACGAGGCTCCCGCAGGCACGAAGGTCGCGACCCCAGTGTTCGACGGTGCATCCGAGGAGGAGATCGAGGGACTGCTCGACTCCACCACGGTGACCCGCGACGGCGACCGCCTCATCGGTCGTACGGGCAAGACCCAGCTGTTCGACGGCCGCTCCGGCGAGCCGTTCCCGCAGCCCGTGTCGGTCGGCTACATGTACATCCTGAAGCTGCACCACCTCGTCGACGACAAGATCCACGCGCGTTCGACGGGCCCGTACTCGATGATCACCCAGCAGCCGCTCGGTGGTAAGGCGCAGTTCGGTGGACAGCGGTTCGGCGAGATGGAGGTCTGGGCTCTCGAGGCCTACGGCGCCGCCTACGCCCTGCAGGAGCTCCTGACGATCAAGTCCGACGACATCCTCGGCCGGGTGAAGGTCTACGAGGCGATCGTCAAGGGCGAGAACATCCAGGAGCCCGGCATTCCCGAGTCCTTCAAGGTGCTCATCAAGGAGATGCAGTCGCTGTGCCTGAACGTCGAGGTCCTCTCGGCCGATGGCACCGCTGTCAGCCTGCGCGACACGGATGACGAGGTCTTCCGCGCCGCAGAGGAGCTCGGCATCAACATCTCCACGCGCTTCGAGTCGTCGAACATCGACGAGATCTAAGCCCGGCCACCACACGATTTTCGACAACTTTCCAAGGAGAGAAATTGCTCGACGCAACAACTTTTGACGAGCTTCGTATCGGCCTGGCGACCGCTGAGGACATCCGCAAGTGGTCCTACGGCGAGGTCAAGAAGCCCGAGACGATCAACTACCGCACGCTCAAGCCCGAGAAGGACGGCCTGTTCGGAGAGCAGATCTTCGGCCCGTCCCGCGACTGGGAGTGCTCGTGCGGCAAGTACAAGCGGGTGCGCTTCAAGGGCATCGTCTGCGAGCGCTGCGGCGTGGAGGTCACCAAGAGCTCCGTCCGTCGTGAGCGCATGGGACACATCGAGCTCGCCGCTCCCGTGACCCACATCTGGTACTTCAAGGGCGTCCCGTCGCGCCTCGGCTATCTGCTCGACATGGCCCCCAAGGACCTCGAGAAGGTCATCTACTTCGCCGCCTACATGGTGATCGACGTGGACGAGGACGGCCGCCACCAGGACATGCCGGGCCTCGAGAACGAGCTCCGCCTCGAGATCAAGACGCTGGGCGACCAGCGCGACGCTCGCATCGCCACCCGCCTCACGAAGCTCGAGGAAGACCTCGCAGCCGCCGAGGAGGAGGGCGCCAAGAGCGACGCCAAGAAGCGCATCAAGGACGGCGCCGAGAAGGAGATGGCCCTCACCCGCAAGTCCGCGGATGAGCAGATCGCCCACCTCGAGCGCGTCTGGGAGGCCTTCCGCACGCTCAAGGTCGGAGACCTCAAGCCCGAGGATGCCGACTTCCACGAGCTGCAGGACCGCTTCGGCATGTACTTCGAGGCCTACATGGGGGCCGAGGCCATCAAGAAGCGCCTGCTCGCGTTCGACCTCGCGGCCGAGGCGGAGAGCCTGCACCTGCAGATCACCGAGGGCAAGGGTCAGAAGAAGATCCGCGCCATCAAGCGCCTGCGCGTCGTGAGCTCCTTCCTCGCCACCGGCAACTCGCCGGCTGCGATGGTGCTCGACGTGGTCCCGGTCATCCCGCCGGAGCTGCGCCCGATGGTGCAGCTCGACGGTGGCCGCTTCGCGACCTCCGACCTCAACGACCTCTACCGTCGTGTGATCAACCGCAACAACCGTCTTCGTCGTCTGCTCGACCTCGGTGCCCCCGAGATCATCGTGAACAACGAGAAGCGCATGCTGCAGGAGGCCGTCGACGCACTGTTCGACAACGGACGTCGCGGACGCCCCGTCACCGGTACCGGCAACCGCGCCCTGAAGTCCCTGAGCGACATGCTCAAGGGAAAGCAGGGTCGCTTCCGCCAGAACCTGCTCGGAAAGCGCGTCGACTACTCCGGCCGTTCGGTCATCGTGGTCGGCCCGCAGCTCAAGCTGCACCAGTGCGGTCTGCCCAAGCAGATGGCTCTGGAGCTGTTCAAGCCGTTCGTCATCAAGCGCCTGATCGACCTGAGCCACGCTCAGAACATCAAGGCCGCGAAGCGCATGGTCGAGCGCAGCCGTCCGCAGGTCTGGGACGTGCTCGAGGAGATCATCCGCGAGCGCCCCGTCCTGCTGAACCGTGCGCCCACGCTGCACCGCCTCGGCATCCAGGCCTTCGAGCCTCAGCTGGTGGAGGGCAAGGCCATCCAGCTGCACCCGCTCGTCTGCGCGGCGTTCAACGCCGACTTCGACGGTGACCAGATGGCCGTGCACCTGCCGCTGTCGGTCGAGGCCCAGGCCGAGGCCCGCATCCTGATGCTCGCGTCGAACAACATCCTGAAGCCGTCGGACGGCCGTCCGGTGACTCTGCCCACGCAGGACATGATCATCGGCCTGCACCACCTGACGACCCTCAAGGACGGCGTCGAGGGCGAGGGCCGTGCGTTCTCGTCGGTCAGCGAGGCGATCCTCGCGTTCGACCAGCACTCGCTCGACCTCAACGCCAAGGCGCGCATCCGCCTCACCGACGTGTACTTCACCGAGGGCGAGCAGCCCGACGGTGTCGAGCTCGTCGACGGCAAGGCCGAGGGAACCGTGCTGGTGAACACCAGCCTCGGACAGGCGCTCTTCAACGAGGCGCTTCCCGCGGACTACCCCTTCGTGTTCGCGGTGGCCGACAAGGGCACCATCTCGGCGATCGTCAACGACCTCGCCGAGCGTTACCCGAAGGTGGAGGTCGCCGCGACCCTCGACCGCATCAAGGACGCCGGCTTCCGCTGGGCGACCCGTTCCGGTGTGACCGTCGCGCTCAGCGACATCCTCACTCCGCCGAACAAGCGCGAGATCGTGTCGGGCTACGAGAAGCAGGCCGCCAAGGTCACCAGCCAGTTCGAGAAGGGTCTCATCACCGACCTCGAGCGTCGCCAGGAGCTCATTCAGATCTGGACCAAGGCGACGGATGACGTCGCCGTGGCCATGCGCGAGAACTTCCCGGCTGACAACACCATCAACCGCATGGTGACGTCGGGTGCTCGTGGTAACTGGCTGCAGGTGCGCAACATCGCCGGCATGCGAGGCCTGGTGAACAACCCGAAGGGTGAGATCATCCCTCGTCCGATCATCTCCTCGTACCGCGAGGGTCTGTCGGTCGCTGAGTACTTCATCGCCACGCACGGTGCCCGCAAGGGTCTCGCCGATACCGCCCTCCGCACCGCCGACTCGGGTTACCTGACCCGTCGTCTGGTGGACGTCTCGCAGGATGTCATCATCCGCGAGGAGGACTGCGGCACCACCAAGGGCCTCGAGCTGCCGATCGTCGTCCTCGACGCCGATGGCAACACGCTGCTCGGTGCCGACGGCAAGCCCAGCCGCGACCCCAACGTGGAGAACTCGGTGTACTCGCGTAACCTGGCCGCTGAGGCGGTCGGCGCCGATGGCACCGTGGTCGCCGAGGCGGGAGCGGATGTCGGAGACGTGCTCATCAACGAGCTCGTCGCCGCGGGTGTCGAGTCGATCAAGGTGCGCTCCGTGCTCACCTGCGAGTCGGCCGTCGGAGTCTGCGCGAAGTGCTACGGCCGTTCGCTGGCCACCGGCAAGCTCGTCGACATCGGCGAGGCCGCCGGCATCATCGCGGCCCAGTCGATCGGTGAGCCCGGAACCCAGCTGACGATGCGTACCTTCCACACCGGTGGGTCCGCATCCGCTGCCGACATCACGCAGGGTCTTCCCCGCGTGCAGGAGCTCTTCGAGGCGCGTACCCCCAAGGGTGCTTCGCCCATCGTCGAGGCCGCCGGCCGCATCACGATCGAGGACACCGACCGCAACCGTCGCGTCATCCTCACGCCCGACAACGGCGACGAGGCGATCGTGTACAACGTGCTCAAGCGCTCGACGCTCCTCGTCGAGGACGGCCAGCACGTCGAGCTCGGCCAGCAGCTGATCGTCGGAACGCTCGACCCCAAGGAGGTCCTGCGAGTCAAGGGCGTCCGCGAGGTGCAGAAGCAGCTCGTCAACGGCGTCCAGGACGTGTACCGCTCGCAGGGCGTGCCGATCCACGACAAGCACATCGAGGTCATCGTGCGGCAGATGCTGCGCAAGGTCACCGTCGTCGACCACGGCGACACCGACCTGCTCCCCGGTGAGCTCGTCGACCGTTCGAAGTACAACGAGATCAACCGCGCCGCGCTCGCAGAGGGCAAGAAGACGGCATCCGCTCGCCAGGAGGTCATGGGTATCACCAAGGCCTCGCTCGCGACGGAGTCCTGGCTCTCGGCCGCGTCGTTCCAGGAGACCACGCGTGTTCTCACGCAGGCCGCCATGGAAGGCAAGCGCGACCCGCTGGTCGGTCTCAAGGAGAACGTCATCATCGGAAAGCTGATCCCGGCCGGTACCGGCCTGGCGAAGTACCGCAACGTGAGTGTGGAGGCGACGGAAGAGGCCAAGGCCGAGCGTTACCCGAACCGGATCTTCGCGGACGACTCGTCGTTCAACGAGGGAGACCTCTCCTTCGTCGACTTCGACAGCTTCTCGTCCGATGACTTCACTCCGGGCACCTACAGCTGATAGCTGACACGACAGGGCCCCGCATCCACCCGGATGCGGGGCCCTTCGTCATCCCCGCTTCAACCGTTGGGCAGTAGAGGTCGTGTCGGGGCGGCGCGACACCGCACTTTTCAGGAGCGGAACCGGGTCGCGGGGCTCTCCGGCGGCATCCGGATGCGCGACACGCGCTCCACTCCTGAATTGGGGGCGGGGTGAGAATGTCCTGATCTGGCTCTATTGCGGAAAGCCGTCGACCCCCTATGCTCATCACGTGCTCTCGCCGCTCGCGAGATCCGGATCAGGGGGATTCTCGTGGGTGGAGTGCGCATTCTGGCGACAGCGGGAGCCCTCGCGATCGCGGCTGTTCTCGCTTCCGCACCAGCGGCGTGGGCGGATGCTGGTGCCGGCAGTGTCAGCGGATCGGTCTCGGGCGACGACGGTCGCGCTCTACACGGGGAGGTGCGGCTGTACCTCGATGGCCACGACCTGCCGACCGCCTACACGACCACGAACGACGACGGGTCCTTCCTCTTCGACGCCGTGCCCGACGGGAATTACCGTGTGGGTGTCTCCCTCCGGGCGGACGAGCGAACGGCGTGGGGTGACGTTCCGAAGACGATCTGGGCGCTGACATCCTCGGGCGAACGAATGGCCATGCCCGAGGCGAACGTCGTCAATGGCTCGACCGTCAGCGGAGTGGCAGTCGTCGCGCCACACCTGCGAACGGTGTCGGGACACGTTGGTGGCGAGCGCAGCGGCCGGACCGGTCCCGTCGAAGGTGCGACGGTCTGTCTCATGGTCGACAACGCGAGCGCCTCTTCGTGCGTTGACACGGATGGCGACGGGAACTTCGTGATCGCCGGCGTCTACCCCGGCGAGTACGACCTGCATGCGTCCGCCGACGACTTCGCCTACCTCATGGACGAGCCTCGCCTCACGGTTGGCGCGACAGATATCGGTGGAGTCGCCGTCGTCCTCCACTCCGGCGCCACACTGACCGGGCGTATAGCCGTCAATGGCGGCGGCTGGCCGGCGACGCTCGTGCCAGTCATCCTCCAGGACGCCGGTGGACACGGGATCCTTCTCGGACCGGAGATCGACCACGACGGCGCCTACGTCATCTCCCACGTCCCGGCCGGCGACTGGAAGCTGTCGTTCGGTCTGATCCCCGACGGCGTCTCGACGAAGTGGGTGCCGCAGTGGTGGCGGGGCGCGGCATCAATCGACGGGGCCGAGACCATCACCGTGGCGAACAATCAGGTGGTCACTGGTTACGACGTCACCATGACGCCCAAGGCGGACACCCTGCCGCCCGTCACATTGTCGGTCGGGTCAGTCGCACCAGGCGGATCCGTTCACGTGTCAGCGAATGTCTTCAGCGCCGGCGCACGGAGCGAACTGTGGCTGCATTCGACTCCGGTTCTACTGAGCGCTGTCACATCGGACGATCGGGGTGCGGTGAGCGCCGACGTGACCATCCCGCCATCCACGCCGCCTGGCACCCACCGCATCGTCCTCGTAGATGCCGACGGGCAGGAATTCGCCTCAGCCGACTTCGTCGTGACGGCGGCAGCAGCGAAGGCGGGCGGGGCGATTCTGGCCGAGACGGGCGTCGCGCCTGCGGCTTCAGGAGGCCTCGGCGTCCTCGTCGTGATAGTCGGGTGCACGATGTGCGCGGCCGTCGCCGTTCGCCGGCGAGCAGCCCGCACGCGGTAGTGGGTCGGGTGTCGTCAGCCTAAGCACGGGCGCGCAGCGGCAGCCAGGCGAGCACCCGCTGGATCTCCTCGTCCCAGAGCCTCCACTCGTGGCCTCCGGCAAGTTCGGCGTAGGTGAGAGGGAGGCCGCGACTCTCGGCACGATCGCGGAACCGGCGGTTCTCGGCGAGCAGCCTGTCGTCCGTGCCACACGACACATACAGGGCAGGGCTCGCCTCAGCCGTAAGGCCGTCGATGAGGGCGAGCAGGTCGTCATCGACTGCTTGGGCGCGCTCGACGCTGCCGTGATTGGCGAGCCATTCGTCGTCGCGCTCCCGCCCGACGACGTCGAGTGCGCCCGAGAGGCTGGCGGCCGCGGCGACGGCACCCGGCTTGCCGAGCGCCCACTTCAGCGCACCGTACCCGCCCATCGACAGGCCCGCCACGAAGGTGTCCTCGCGCGCCTCCGAGAGTGGGAAGAACGCGCGCATGGTGGCCGGGAGCTCTTCGGATATGAAGGTGAAGTAGTCGTAGCCGACGGCCTGATCGGTGTAGAAGCTCCGCGCGCCATTCGGCATGACGACCGCGAGCCTCAACTCGCTGACGTGACGCTCGATGGCGCTCCAGCGCAACCACGCCGTCTCGTCGTCGGACCTGCCGTGAAGCAGGTACAACACGGGCACCGGCCGGCCGTCGAGCGCTTCCTGCGGCAGGATCACGTTGGCGTGCGTGCTGACGCCGAGCACCTCGGAGAAGAACGAACACTGCATCAGGGCCATGGCGTCACCCTAGACGTGTTCCGCGCCGACGCCGAGCGCTCCCGCCGTCGAACTCAGGCGACGGATGCGGCGAGCCCACCCACGAGGATGCCGAGCCGCCGTCCACGTCAGGCGACGGATGCGGCGAGCCCGTCCACGAGGATCGCCGCCCCGCCGTCGAACGCCGGGCCGCGGAAGCCCGACCAGCTGATATCCCGCGATCCGCGAATATCGAGAGCCGCGCCGTACTCGCCCGCCGGAGCGTCGCCCCACGCCACCTCGACGTCGCGGAGCCGCACGTCGTCGGCGTTCTCGATCAGGATGCCGGGCGGGGTGATCGCCCGCAGCCCATTCGTCCCGGCCTCTCCCGGGAACGGCGCGGCATGATCGAGCGGGCGCAGGTCCTGCCGACCGCCCGGGTACGCCGTCCACCGCGCCAGTTCGATGCGCACGTCGCTCAGCAGCACGTCGTGCACCGAGCCGGGGTCGGTCGCGTGGATGAGCACTCCGTTCTCGCCGCGCGCGAGGATGTTCGAGAACCGCACACGGCGGATGGCGCCCGCCTCGTCGTGCCACGGCGCGGAGCGCACCACGATCGGCTCGCCGCATCCCCACCAATCAGTGCTCGTGTGCCGCGTCTCGATGACGAGGTTCGCGAACAGCACGTTCTCGACGTACCCGTTCGTCCCGGTGCCGACGGATACCGAGACGCCACGGTGGCTGTCGCGGATGACGCAGTCGCTCACCACGATGTTGCGGAGCGGCGCATCCGTGTCGACGCCGACCGTGATGGCGGTCGAGCGGGACTGGACGGTGCATCCGGTGATGACGATGTCCTCCACCCCGCCGTAGCGCAGGAACTCGTCGGTGGTCTTGAGCGAGACGCCGTCGTCGGGGGTGATGATGTCGCACCCGACCACGCGCACGCGCTTGCAGTGATCAAGGTCGATGCCGTCGGCGTTCGGCACGCGCATATCGTTCCGGATGACGATGCCGTCGATGAGCACGCCGTCGCAGCCGGAGAGCCGCACCGTCCACAGGGCGGCATCCTCGAAGCGCACGTCGCGCAGCACGACGTCGCTGCAGCCGATGAAGAACAGCGGGAACGGCCTGCGCTTGTCCATCTCGTAGATCTCGTCCCCGGATGCGATGACGTAGGCTCCCGCGCTGCCGTCGATGACGCCGGTCCCCGTGACCGCGATGTCCCGCGCGTTCTCGGCCCAGAGGAACAGGCCGTTGGTGAGGGCGTTGGTCGTGCCGACGCCGGAGTTCAGGGCGCCCACCACCACCGTGCGCGAGAACTCGTCGACCGTTGTCGCTGCGACGAGCCGCGAGCCGCCTTCGAGGTGTAGTTCGACGCCGGTCTTGAGCTCGATCGACCCGCAACGGTAGCGTCCGCCTCCGTCGACGATGACGCGTCCACCACCGACAGATGCCGCGGCGTCGATCGCCGCCTGCACGGCAGCGGTGTCGTCCGCCGCGCCGTCGCCGACGGCGCCGAAACCGCGGACGGTGATGGGCGCGAGGGGTGGAGTGCTGGGCATGGTGGTCTCCCGTGAGGTGCATCGAGGGCTCGTTTGATCGAGCAGGTGGGTGGAGTAATGCGGTCAACCCACGGAAGGCGCGGGGATCTCGCCGGATCCGCGCGCGATGAGGTGAGTGGGGATCTCGACGTGCTGGGGCGGCCCGATCGGGTCCTGCAACCTCGAGACCGCCAGTCGCGCGGCCCGACGACCGAGCTCGGCCGGGTCGTAGGCGATGACGCTGATGCCGGCGGCATCCGCGAGCTCGAAGTCGTCGAAGCCGACGAAGGCGATCTCGTCTGGATGCCCGCGAAGCGCGTGTATGACGCCCGAGCTCGCCTTATTGTTGCCGGCCACGATGGCGGTCGGCGGCTCGTCCATGGCGAGGAGGCTCTCGACGGACTCGGCCGCGCTCGGACCGCCGACCTCCTCCAGGCGCTCCCACGGCGCGGTGTCGGTGACGCCCACCTCGCGGAGCGCCTGACGGTAGCCGGCCAGGCGCTGCTGGTGGGTGTACAGCCCGGCGGGGCTGCAGATGAACGCGATGCGTCGATGGCCGGCCGCGGTGAGCGCCCGCACCGCATCGGCCGTCCCCTCGAAGTTCTGCAGGACGACGGAGTCGGCAACGAGGTTCTTGGCCGGCCGGTCGATGAAGATGACGGGGGTGCCGAGTTGCCGCTCGCCTTCCAGGTAGGACTGGTCGGATGCGATCGGCACCATCAGCAGCGCGCGCACCCGCTGCTTGAGGAGGGTCTCCACCACGCGCGCCTCGCTGCCGGGATCGTCGTCGGTCGCGGCCAGGATCATCATGAGTCCGTGCTTGGCGAGCTCGCGTTCGATGCCGGCGGCGACGAGGAAATAGAACGGGTTGGTGAGATCGCCAATGACGAACGCGACCGTGGTCGTCACGCTGCCGTGACGCAGACTCCGCGCGAGGTTGTTCGGGCGGAACCGCAGCGCCCGGGCGGCCGCCATCACCCGCTCCTTGGTCTCCGCCGAGACCGCCCCGTTCTCGAGCATCACCCGCGAAACCGTCTTGGGGCTCACGCCCGCGAGCTTCCCCACGTCGGCCAACGTCGCCCGAGGCTGCGTGGCGGGACCGGCATCCGCGCCGCTCATCGGTTCGATGGGCGCGACGACCTGCTCATCGAGAGACACCGTCGGCTTGATCACGCAGTCACAGTACACCGAGATTCGCTCACCGCGCGCATGTCAACGTGGACAACGAACCGAACTTGGGAGCGTGAACCCTGTGAGCCGGGGAGACGGACGCTGCCCGAGTGGCCTGCATACAGGCCGAACGTGCGGGACCGACGCAATAGACCTGCATGACGCATCGATTAATGTCAACGTTGACATTCTCTCTTGACCTCCCTCACGCCGCGAGGTAGCGTCACTCTCGCGAAGCTCGGGCCACAGCACCTCGGCCGGCGTCGCCACCGTCACCGTCGACGACGAGTCAGCGTCGACTTGAACCTGAACTGGAGCACAAGAGATGGCAAGGAAGCACATCGCCGGAGTCGCCGTTGTCACGGTGGCCCTCGCGCTCACCGGTTGTTCGGCGTCGAACAACTCAGCATCGGGCGGAGAACCCTCTGGGGACATCACCGTCCTCACCAACCGCACCGACCTCGTCGACACCACCTTCAAGGACTACAAGAAGGCGTTCGAGAAGAAGTACCCCAAAGTCAACGTCAAGTTCGAGGCGATCACCGACTACGAGGGCGAGGTCACCACGCGCCTCTCGACCGGTGACTACGGTGACGTGCTCGGCATCCCGGCATCCGTCACCCCCAGCCAGCTGCCGCAGTTCTTCGAGCCGCTCGGCGACACCTCGGACATGAAGAAGAAGTACCGCTTCCTCAACGACAAGTCCTATGACGGCAAGCAGTACGGCCTGCCCACGTTCGGCAACGCGAACGGAATCCTCTACAACAAGCGCATCTGGAAGGAGGCCGGCGTGACCGACCTCCCCAAGACGCCGGACGAGTTCATCGCCGACCTCAAGCTCATCAAAGAGAAGACCGACGCGATCCCGTACTACACGAACTACAAGGACGGATGGCCGCTCGGCAGCTGGCAGGGCCAGCAGGGCTTCTCCGGCGACACCGGTGTCGTCACCGATCGTGACAAGTCCGATGCGCCCTGGAGCAAGGGCTCCGAGCAGTACATCACCGATGCCCTCCTGTTCGACGTCGTCAAGGACAAGCTGAGCGAGGACGACCCCACCACCACAGCCTGGGAAGGCTCGAAGGCGCTGATCGGATCGGGCAAGGCCGCGACCGCGGTGCTCGGCTCGTGGGCCATCTCGCAATTCCAGCAGGCGGCGAAGGATGCTGGAGCCGATCCGGCCGACATCGGCTACATGCCGTTCCCGTACCAGAAGGACGGCGAGTTCCACTCGGCCATCGGCGGCGACTTCAACAACGCCATCAACATCAACTCGAAGAACAAGGTCGCGGCGCGTGCCTGGGTCGACTGGTTCACCAACGACTCCGGCTTCGCCCAGAGCCAGGGAGCGATCCCGGCCCAGGTCGATGCCCCGAACCCGTCGACGCTGCAGGACTTCACCGACGCGAAGGTCAAGCTCGTCGAACTCGACAAGGCCGCCAACCCGTCGCTGGACTCCGACATCTACAACAAGGCCCAGATCGACCTGTTCGGCAACGTGTACCGTCAGAAGCTCGTCGACATCGCCCGCGGCGCGGCGGACGGAGACATGAACTCCTACTTCTCGCAGCTGAACAAGGAGTGGGCTGACGCTCGCACCAAGGTCAAGTCCTGACCGGTGAGCCGACGGCCTGACCGCCGGTGACAGAACGGGTGGGCATCCCGACGACGGATGCCCACCCGGTCCATCGCCCTCGCGCCCGAGCGGCGCAGCAACGACCCGATCAGCACAACCAGCGGGAGCAGCCATGACACAGACGACCGGTACACCGGGGGGCATCGCCCCGACAGCGCCGCCACTCGACGCGGTGGAAGCCAGCGGCAAGGCGCCGCGGCGCGGCATCCGGCAGTCGAAGTGGACGCCGTACTTCTTCGTGGCGGCGGCCCTGATCCTCCTCATCACCTTCACCTACGTGCCGGCGGCGAACCTGATCTGGTACAGCTTCACCGACTGGGACGGCATCGACAAGACGAAGGACTTCGTCGGCTTCGACAGCTACGCCGAGATCTTCACCGACCCCGAGATCTTCCGGGTGTTCTTCGTGAGCCTCTACTACATCGCGGCGTCGTTCGTGCAGATGGCGCTCGCCCTCTACTTCGCGACACTGCTGAGTTTCAGCACCCGCTTCCGCAACCTGTTCAAGGGCATCCTGTTCTTCCCGTTCCTCATCAACGGTGTGGCCATCGGCCTGATGTTCCTCTACTTCTTCCAGCCGGGCGGCACCCTCGACGCGCTGCTCAAGGGCGTCGGCGCGGGCGGCCTCACGACGCAGTGGCTCGGGAATCCGGATGCCGTCAACGTCTCCTTGGCCGCCACGTCCGTGTGGCGCTACACCGGCCTCAATTTCGTGCTCTTCCTCGGTGCGATCCAGTCGATCCCGTCGCAGCTGTACGAGGCGGCGGAGCTCGATGGCGCGAACCGCTTCCAGCAGTTCCGGTTCATCATCGTGCCCGGCATCAAGCGCATCATCAGCCTGTCGTTCATCCTGGCGATCTCGGGTAGCCTCGCGGTCTTCGAGATCCCGTTCATCATGACCGGGGGCGCGAACGGCAGTGCGACCTTCGTCATCGAGACCATCCAGAGGGCCTTCACCTTCCGCCAAGTGGGCGTCGCCTCCGCAATGGCGGTGGTGCTGCTCATCATCGTGCTCGTCATCACGTTCATCCAGAGACGCATCGCGCCCGACAAGGAGGTCGAACTCTCATGACCACCACCGCCTCCCGCCGCGACACCCTCGACCTCACGGCCCCCCGGGTCTACGTCCCGCCCGCCTCGCACAAGGTCTCATCCGGATTCTTCGGCTTCCTCAAGTACCTCACCCTCGTCGTGGCGTGCTTCGTGACGGTGCTGCCGTTGTTCGCCATCTTCATGACCTCGTTCAAGACGCGTCAGGAGTACGCCACCACCGGCCCACTCGACCCGCCGTCGAACTGGTTCAACTTCGCCAACTACGTCACCGCGTTCACGCGAGGCAACATGGCGCTCGGGTTCCTCAACACGAGCATCGTGATGGTGCTCTCGCTCGTCGGCACGATCCTCATCGGAACCATGACCGCGTACGCGATCGACCGCTTCGACTTCCGCTTCAAGAAGGTGGTGGTGGCGCTCTTCCTCATCGCCACCCTGGTGCCCGGCGTCACGACGCAGGTCGCGACCTTCCAGATCGTCGCGGGCCTCGGCCTGTTCAACTCGCTCTGGGCGCTCGTCGTGCTCAACCTCGGCACCGACATCATCGCCATCTACATCTTCATCCAGTTCATGCAGTCGATCCCGAAGGAGGTCGACGAAGCGGCGATGCTCGACGGCGCCAACCGATTCACCATCTACTGGCGGGTGATCCTGCCGCTGCTGAAGCCAGCGATCGCGACCGTGGTGATCGTCAAGGGCATCGCCATCTACAACGAGTTCTACCTGCCCTACCTCTACGCGCCCAACCCGCAACTCGGGGTGATATCCACGTCGTTGTTCCGCTTTCAAGGACCGTTCGGCTCGCAGTGGGAGGTCATCTCGGCCGGCGCGCTCATCGTCATCATCCCGACTCTCGTCCTCTTCCTCTTCCTCCAGAAGTTCATCTACAACGGATTCACCCAGGGAGCCACCAAGTGACCTCGACCACTACGGCCGCGACGTCGACCCGTGCCATCACCCGCACCCCGCTCCACGACGGATGGCAGGCGATCGGCGTCGGAGGCCCGATCGCGGATGGCGTTGCCGGGCGATCGGTCGCGGCCACCGTTCCCGGCAGCATCCACACCGACCTGCTCGCGGCGGGCCTCATCCCCGACCCCTACCTCGACGACAACGAGCGCCTCGTCGCCTGGATCGGTGCGTGCGACTGGCGCTACAGCACCACGTTCTCGTGGGCGGCGGACGGCAAAGACCGCACCGACCTCGTCTTCGACGGCCTGGACACGGTGGCGCGCATCGAGCTGAACGGCCGGCTCGTTGGGGAGACCCGCAACATGCACCGCGGCTATCGATTCGACGTGCGCGAGCTGCTCGTCGAGGGCGACAACGAGCTCGTCATCACCTTCGCCTCTCCCATTCGGTACGCGGATGCCGCGAGCCTCGAGCAGGGCTACCGCCCGCACGTGAACCACCATCCCTACAACTCCATCCGAAAGATGGCCTGCAGCTTCGGCTGGGACTGGGGGATCGACACGGCCACGGTGGGCATCTGGCGACCGGTGCGCCTGGAGTCCTGGTCGACGGCTCGGCTGGCGGCCGTTCGACCGACGGCGACGGTCGACGGCTCACGGGGGTCGGTGTCGATCGAGGTCGAGATCGAAGCAGCCCCGGGCGATGAAGCGCCCGATCGTGCTCTGCGCATCGTCACCACAGTGGGGGATGCCGAAGCCCGGCTCGACATCTCGCCGGGCGAGACGCTCGTGCGCGTCGAGGTGACACTCGATGACGTCGAGCGCTGGTGGCCGCGCGGCCACGGCGAGCAACCGCTCTACGACGTCGACGTGACGCTTGAGGGTGACGACGGATCCGTCGACTCTTGGAGCGGCCGAGTCGGATTCCGGACGGTGCGTCTGGACACCGTGCCCGACGCATCCGGAACCCCGATGACCTTCATCGTGAACGACCGGCCGGTGTTCATCAAGGGAGCCAACTGGATTCCCGACGACGCGTTCCCGCACCGCGTCGACCGCGCCCGGTACGCCGCGCGCATCGCGCAGGCGGAGCAGGCCAACATCAACCTGCTGCGTGTGTGGGGCGGCGGCATCTATGAGAGCGACGACTTCTACGCCGAGTGCGACGAGCGCGGAGTGCTCACCTGGCAGGACTTCCTGTTCGCCTGTGCGGCCTACGACGAGGGCGAGCCGATGCGCTCGGAGGTCGAGGCCGAGGCGCGCGACAATATCACCCGGCTGATGCCCCACCCGAGCCTCGCGCTCTGGAACGGCAACAACGAGAACATCTGGGGCTTCCAGGAGTGGGGCTGGGAGAAGCGCCTGCGCGGTCTCGACTGGGGCCTCGGCTACTACCTCGAGCTGCTGCCTGCACTCATCGGCGAGCTCGACCCGACTCGGCCGTACACGCCCGGCAGCCCCTTCTCACCCGACGCCCAGTACTACCCGAACGATGAGGAGCACGGCTCGGTGCACCTCTGGGAGCAGTGGAACCGCCAGGACTACCCGACCTACCGCAACTACTCGCCGCGGTTCGTCAGCGAGTTCGGCTGGCAGGGGCCGCCCACCTTCTCCACGCTGCGGCGATCCATCTCGGATGCTCCGCTCACGCCCGAGTCGCCCGGCATGCTCGTGCATCAGAAGGCGCAGGACGGCAACGTCAAGCTCATCGACGGACTCGTCGATCACCTGCCGCTGCCCGACGACCTCGACGACTGGCACTGGGCGATGTCGCTCAATCAGGCGGTCGCCGTGCAGGTGGGCATCGAGCATTTCCGCTCCATCAGCCCGCACTGCATGGGCAGCATCGTGTGGCAGTTGAATGACTGCTGGCCTGTGACGTCGTGGGCGGCTGTCGACGGGGACGGACGGGCGAAGCCGTTGCTGTTCTCTCTCGCTCACGCCTACGCCGATCGGCTCATCACGGTGCAGCCGCGCGACGGTGACCTGATGGCGGCATTCGTCAACGACACGGATGATACCTGGGCAGGCGACGCGCTCGTCCGCCGGCTCTCGTTCAGCGGCGAGGAGCTCGCGGTGGAGTCGCTGTCCGTCTCGATCGCCGCCCGCGGCACCGAAGTCGTCTCGCTGGCGGGTGCCATGGCGACGGCCGGGGATGTGGCGTCCGAGGTGCTCGTGGTCGAGCTCGGCTCCACGCGTGCGCTCTGGTTCTTCGCGGAGTACCGTGAGTCGGCACTCCGGCCGGCCGATCTGTCGACGGACGTCGCACGCACGGCGGACGGCTACGCCGTGAAGGTGACCGCCGGGCAGCTCGTGCGGGATGTCGCACTGCTCGTCGACAAGTTGGACGCTGCGGCATCCGTCGACGACCAGCTCGTCACGCTGCTACCCGGCGAGAGCGTCACCTTCGCGGTCACGTCTTCGCTCGACATCCCCGCCGACGCCTTCGCACGGGCCGAGGTACTGCGGTGCGCGAACCAGCTCGTGGCCGGGTCGTGACGCCTCCCACCGTCGGCTCGCTCGCCGACGATCAGATCTGCGGCATGACGTGGGGGTGGACCGGCGTCCGCGCCACCTGGTCGACGCCCGAGGCCGCCGACTCGATGCGGCTCATGCGCGAGGCCGGCGTGACGTGGACGGCGGTCGCTTTCGGTGCCCTGCAAGCGACCGCCCAGTCGACCGAGATCGACGTCGACGCGCAGCCGACCGTGACGGATGACGAGGTGCGCTGGGCCATCCGCGAGGCCAAGTCTCTCGGTATGAAGGTCTGCCTGAAGCCGGTGGTGAACGTCGCGGACGGCACCTGGCGGGCCTTCATCGGCTTCTTCGATCAGGCGGTGCCGGGCGAGCCGAGCTGGGCCGAGTGGTTCGCCTCGTACACGCGGTTCCTGCTGCGCTACGCCGCAATCGCCGAGGCTGAGGGTTGCGAGCTGTTCTGCATCGGCTGCGAGATGGTGCAGGCGGACGGCCGCGAGGCCGAGTGGCGCGCCCTCATCGAGGAGCTGCGCGCGGTCTACTCCGGCCCCATCACCTACAACTGCGACAAGTACCAGGAGGACCGGCTCAGCTGGTGGGATGCAGTCGACGTGATCTCGTCGAGCGGTTACTACCCGACCGGGACGTGGACGGAGCACCTCGATCGCATTGGCGGGGTCGTCGAGCGGGCAGGCAAGCCGTTCTTCTTCATGGAGGCGGGATGCCCCAGCCGCGAGGGCTCTCCGGCGCGACCGAACGACTGGACGCTCGAGGGCGCCCCATCGGAGCGCGCCCAGGCCGACTACTACCGCGAGATGTTCGTCGCGTGCGAGCAGCGGGAATGGATGCGGGGCTTCATGTTGTGGGATTGGCCCGCCGTCCTCTACTCGCCTGACGAAGCCGCCTCCAACGACGACTACTGTGTCTTTGCGAAGGAGGCCGAGGCGGTGGTGCGCGAGCACTACCTCCGCCGCCGGCCTGACCCGCCAGCCTGACCCGGCTGCCTGACCCGGCTGCCTGACTCGGCTGCCTGACCCGGCCGCCGCCACAACGACCCGAGGAGACGCCATGGGTGCGACGCATCCGAAGACGCCCATCGAGGCCGCCATCGACAAGAGTGCGCCGCTCGCCTCGATGCTGCGCCTGCTCGCGCCATCCCGCGGCAGGCTCTTCCTCGCCGTGCTCGCCTTCGTCGTCAAGGACAGCCCGATCTGGGCGCTGCCGTCGATCACCGCGGCGATCATCGACACGGTGGTCGACCACGGCCCGCTGGAACGCATCTGGCTCTGGGCGGCGCTCGCCCTCGTGCTGCTGGCGCTCAACTATCCGTTCCACATGATCTTCATCCGGCTGAGCAGCGAGGTCACTCGCACCCTCGCCGTCGAACTGCGGAACGCGATCACCGACCGCCTGCAGCGGCTGTCGATCGGCTTCCACAACCGTCAGAGCTCGTCGATCATGCAGACGAAGGTCGTGCGCGACGTCGAGAATCTCGAGTTGCTCCTGCAGCAGGCCCTCCCGATGGTGCTCACCGCGACGTCATCGCTCACGGGCGCGATCGTCATGACCGCCATCCAGGTCCCGGCATTCGTGATCGTCTTCGCGGTGACGGTGCCGGTCGCCGTCGTGCTGCTGCGATGGATCCGCTCTCGGGCGCGTGAGCGCAACGAGGTGTTCCGGCGCGAGGTCGAGAGCCTCTCCGCCGGCGTCGGCGAGATGGCGGCACTCATGCCGATCACGCGGGGACACGGCCTCGAGGGGGTGGCAGCGAACCGCGTGGCGGTGCGAGCCGAGCGGGTACGGGATGCGGGACGCGAACTCGACACGCTCAACGGGCGATTCGGCGCGCTGTCGTGGATCTCGTACCAATCGCTCGGCATCCTGTGTCTCGTCGGCGCGGCCGCGGCATCCATCACTGGCATCCTCCCCATCACGCCCGGCGAGGTCGTACTGCTCTCCACGTACTTCACCGTGCTGACCGGCTGCATCATCGGGCTGCTCAACGTCGCACCGGTGTTCACCCGCGGACTCGAATCGGTGCGCTCGATCGCGGAGGTGCTGGAGGATCCCGACCTTGAGGAGAACGAGGGCAAGGCGACGGTCAAGGCGGTGTCCGGGCACCTGCAGCTGCAGGACGCCAGTTTCACCTTCGCGGATGCCGATCGGCCCGCGGTCGACGACATCACGCTCGACATCGCCTCAGGGGAGACACTCGCCCTGGTGGGGCCGAGCGGATCGGGCAAGTCGACCCTGCTCAACATGGTGCTCGGATTCGTGCGTCCCACCGCAGGTCGTGTTCTGCTCGACGGTGTCGACATGGCCACCCTGGATCTGCGGACGGCTCGCGCGTTCGTCTCGGTCGTGCCCCAGGGATCGGTGCTGTTCGAGGGCACGATCCGCGAGAACGTCGCCTACGGGCTCGACGACGTGACCGACGGTCAGGTGCTGGGTGCGCTGCGCGAGGCGAACGCGCTCGACATCCTTGCCCTGCACGGTGACGGGCTGGATGCGGTGGTCGGCGACCGCGGAACGCGACTGTCCGGCGGTCAACGGCAGCGACTTGCAATCGCGCGAGCACTCGTGCGGGACCCGCGCATCCTGATTCTCGATGAGGCGACGAGCGCGCTGGATGCCGTGTCGGAGGCGAAGGTGAAGCAGGCGCTCTCGGCGCTCTTCCGCGACCGCACGACGCTCATCGCCGCGCATCGACTCTCCACCATCCGGGAGGCCGACCGCATCGCGTACATCGACGCCGGTCGCGTCGCCGAGCTGGGAACGCACGACGAGCTGATGGCATCGGGCGGCCTCTACGCTGGTCTCGTCGCTCAGCAGAACGGATAGGAGCACGGTGGCTCGCTTCGACATGCCCTTGGCCGACCTCGAGGCGTACCGGCCGGATGTCGCCGAGCCCGACGACTTCGACGCCTTCTGGACGCGGACGCTCGCAGAGGCGCGGTCATTCCCGACCGAGCCATCGGTGATGCGGGTCGCATCCCCGCTGAGGCAGGTCGAGGCCTACGACGTCAGGTTCGCGGGTTTCGGAGGACAGCCGATCTCGGCGTGGCTGCTCCTCCCGTCCGAGAGCGCCGGTCGACTGCCCACGGTCCTTGAGTTCAACGGTTACGGCGGCGGGCGCGGGCTGCCGCACGAGCGCCTCGCGTGGGCGGCATCCGGTTACGCGTACGTGTTCATGGACACCCGCGGGCAGGGCAGCAGCTGGGGTGGTGGCGGCGACAGCGCCGACCCCGCGGGCGCCGGCCCATCCGTTCCCGGCTTCCTCACCCGCGGCATCGAGCGGCCCGACGACTTCTACTACCGACGGGTGTTCACGGACGCGGTGCGCCTCATCGACGCCGCCCGCACGCTCGAACGGGTCGATCCCGGTCGCATCGCCGTGTGCGGTGGCAGCCAAGGCGGCGGAATCGCGATCGCGGCCGCCGGGCTCAGCAGCGGTCTCATCGGTGCGATGCCCGAGGTGCCGTTCCTCAGCCACTTCGAGCGCGCAGTGGGCCTCACCAACGAGTACCCGTACCAGGAGGTCGTGACCTACCTGTCCGTGCACCGTGATCGCGTCGCCCAGACCTTCACCACGCTGTCCTACTTCGATGCCGTCAATTTCGCCAAGCGCGCGACAGCGCCAGCGCTGTTCTCGGTCGGGTTGCTCGACCCGATCTGCCCGCCGTCCACGGTGTTCGCGGCCTACAACCACTGGGCGGGTGACGCGAGCATCGAGGTCTACCCCTTCAACCAGCACGAGGGCGGACAGGCGCTCCACTGGCAGAAGCAGGCCGAGTGGTTGTCGGCGCAGCTCGCGTAGCGCGCCGCATTGCTGGTCGAGTAGCGGTCGCCGCCTTGCTGGTCGAGTAACGGTCGCCGCTTTGCTGGTCGAGTAGCGCCCGAGCGAAGCGAGGCCGCGTATCGAGACCCTCGCCGGCCTCGGGCCGCCTCGCCCCGAGGCTGCGTATCGAGACCGATCAGCCGGCCGCGGCGACGGCGATGTGCTCCAGCAGCGGGTTGTCCTCGCCGATGGACGGCAGCAATGCCACACCGTCGAGCGGATGGGCGACACCGGGACGGATGTCCGCCTCCGGCAGCTCCTCGCGCACACCGGCTTCGAACGCCTGGGCGAGCTCGGGCGAGCTGAACACACCGCCGATGCCGCGAACGGCGGCCGCCCCCGAGTCCTCACCGACGCGACGGAGTGCCGTCAGCGCCGAATGAGCAAGTTCGCGGCCGGCGGCCACCATGATGGCCGCCGCCACGCCATCCGTCGCCGCGAGTTCCCCGACCACGGCGGCGTAGCGCGCGATGCGCCGAACCCGCCCGTCGTCGGACTGCAGGTCGATGTAGGCCGCCTCGATGTCGTCGAACTCCTCGTCGGCGACGCCGCTGAGCGCGGTCGCCGGTCCGCGGCCGTCGTGTGCGCGCATGACAGCGTCGAGAGCTGCCCGCCCGATCCAGTACCCGCTTCCGGCATCGCCGATGAGGTAGCCCCATCCGTCGACGCGAGCGACGGCGGATGCACCGACCGCGAGCGTGACGACGCCCGTGCCCGACGCGACGACGACGCCGCGGCGATCGCCGAGGGCGCCGAGGTAGGCGCCGATCGAGTCATGGGTAAGCCGCACCTCGCGCACGCGGAACGGCCGCAGAGCTGACAGCAACTCCTGCGGCTTAGTCTGCTCGGGGGTGAGGCCGGAGACGCCGAAGCTGACGACGTCGAAGTCCGCCTCGGTCTCCTCGGCGACGGCGACCACAACACCCGCCAGCTGGGGCAGGAGCGGCCGATCGGTGCGGATGCCGCCGAAGTCGAACGTCCGCGCGTCCGCGCCGGGGGAGTCGAGCCGCACCTTGATACCGGTCTGGCCGGCGTCGACGGCGAGGGCGGACGATTCGGTTGGCATGGGTCTCCCGACGATGTTGACGGCCCAGAGCGCGGGCATCCCGATCGTACGCGCTCACGCCCGGTCGCATGCTCTGCCCGGTCGGCGGACGCCACGAGCAACTCGCCGCAGCGCCCGATCGTCTGAGCCGCGTGGCGCGCCGGATCTCCGCCGACTGGTCCCGCGTCTCCCGCTGGTGCAGGCGAGCGTCACCACCGCCGACCAACCGCTCGAACCCCGGCGACCCTGCCGTGCGCGGGCAGCCGTCCCCTACACTGTCGCCATGACCGCGCCTTCACCGACGCCGATGATAAGACGTCCCGTCTTCTGGGTGGTCATCGTCGCGGTGTTCCTTGCGGTGGCCGTGGCGCTCGCTGTCGGCATCGCCATGTCGGGCACGCCCGGTGGAGCGGATGCGGCCAGCACGCGCATCCCCCGCCCGACGCCGTCCGGCACCGCCGCTCCGACGCCGTTGCCTACAGCCACGACGGCATCCGGTCCCGTCGTCCCCGCCGACTGCTCCGGTATCTACACGAAGGACTGGTCTCCCGAGATGCACGGGCTGGTCCTCAACCCACCGTGGACGCTCGACCCGGAGTCCGGCGTGCGGTTCGGGTCGAAGGACGCCGAACTGGTTGGCGTGCTCGAGACCACGGCCAAGGTCACCTGCGTCTGGGCGAACCCGCGTGGAGGCAGCGATGCCGGAGGGCTCACCACCAACATCGCATCCGTATCGCCCGAGCAGAGCAGTGCCGTCATCGCCCACATGAAGGAGATCGGCTACAACTGCTACGACGAGCTCGGAGGCACGCGTTGCGTCGTCGAAACGCCGGGGGACAATGGAACGGTCGGCGAATCGCACTTCATCCGCGAAGGGATCTGGTCGGCGACCTGGTGGCTCAACACGTCGCCGGACGGTTACACCCACGACATCGTCACCGCGATCTTCGGCGCTTGAGCAGCGCGCTGCTCTCAACCAGCGCTGGTTGAGTAGCGAGCGACGAAGGAGCCCGCGTATCGAAACCCGCCGGCCGCACGTGCGAGGGTGTCGATACGCGAAGCCACCTGGGCTACTCGACCGGTGAGCCTCGACATCCGCCCCCTAACGCGGGACTGTCACGGCATGCCCTCCGCCCAATACCGTGAGCCGTTACCTGAATAACGTCATCCGAGCACCCTTCTTGCCCCTACACAATCTGCGGCCGCTCGGCTGATCGCCGCGGGTTGGTGTGCCGTAACGGAGGTCGGTGTGCCAGCGCTTGCCGAGATCCTGATCCTGCACGGCCACCTGCCCATCGAGCACCTCGATGAGATCATGGCGATGGACGAGACGGATGAGTCCGCCGTCCGCTCGCTCGTGACCCGCGGGGTCATCAACGACCTCCAGCTCGCCCGCGCCCGGGCAGCTCAGGCTGGCGTCCCCTTCATCGAACTCGTCGACTACCCCGTCGACCGCGCGGCCGTCGCCCTCGTGAGCGCCGCCACCTGCCGCCGTTACAACGTCATGCCCATCGCGCTGGCGCCGGGCAAGATCGTCGTGGCGATGGTCAATCCGGGCGACGTGTTCGCCATCGACGATGTACGCAACGCATCCGGTCTCCAGGTCGTCGCGGTCGTCGCCGAACGCGGCGACCTGCTGAATGCCATCACCCGCTACCACCGCGCGGATGACGAGCTCCACGACCTCACCAGCACCCTCGAGTCCGAGAACAACACGGTTCTGACGGATGCGTTCAGCGTCGCCGAGTCGAGTGAGGACGACGCGCCGATCGTCCGGTTGGTGAACCTCCTCGTCTCGCAGGCCATCGAGGATCACGCCTCCGACATCCACATCGAACCCGCCGAGCGCAGCGTGCGCGTGCGCTACCGCATCGACGGCGTGCTGCACGAGATGCAGAACGCGCCCAAGAGCATCCAGAACGGCATGATCTCGCGCCTGAAGATCATGAGCGATATCGACATCGCCGAGAGGCGCAAGCCGCAGGACGGCCGCATGTCGGTCAACGTCGACGGCCGCAAGATCGACCTCCGCGTCGCGACCCTCCCCACGGTGTGGGGCGAGAAGGTCGTCATGCGAATCCTCGACAACACCAACACGAGCCTCGACCTGCGCGACCTCGGCCTCAGCCAGGCCAACGGCGAGATCTACAAGCAGTCCTACTCCAAGCCATACGGGATGATCCTCGTGACCGGCCCCACCGGCTCGGGCAAGTCGACCACGCTCTACGCCACCCTCAACGCGGTCGCCCGCACCGAGGTCAACGTCATCACGGTCGAGGACCCGGTGGAGTACCGGATGGCGGGCATCAACCAGGTGCAGGTGAACCCCAAGGCCGGCCTGACCTTCGCGAGCGCCCTCCGCAGCATCCTGCGCTCCGACCCCGACATCGTGCTCCTCGGTGAGATCCGCGACCACGAGACCGCCCAGATCGCGATCGAAGCGTCGCTCACCGGCCACCTCGTACTCTCGACGCTGCACACCAACGACGCCCCGAGCGCCGTCACGCGACTCATCGAGATGGACATCGAGCCGTTCCTGGTCGGCTCCGCGCTCGATTGCGTCGTGGCCCAACGACTCGCGCGTCGCCTCTGCGAACGCTGCAAGGCGCCGGTGTTCCACACGCATGAGCAGTTGAACGCCTTGCGGTTCCCGGTCGATCCGTCGCAACCCGTGCCGCAGACCTGGGGACCGGTCGGATGCTCGAGCTGCTCGAACACCGGGTACCGCGGACGGCTCGCGCTGCACGAGGTGATGGCCGTCAACGAGAAGATCGAGCGGCTCGCCGTCGGTCGGGCCGCGAGCTCCGACATCTCGGCTGCGGCGACGGCCAACGGCATGCGCAACCTGCGCGAGGACGGCTGGCTCAAGATCACGGCCGGACTCACCAGTGTCGAAGAGATCATGCGCGTGGTGGTGTGACGTGTTCGGTAAGAGAAGGAATGAGGACGAGATGACCAACGCCCCAGGGGACCTCCCCGTGAACCCCTCCGGAATCTCCTTCGAGGACTGGGCAGCCCTGCTCACCAACGGCAGCCTTCCCGGATCGGACACCAACTCCGCCCTCAGGCCCGGCCCCGCTGCCGCACCCACCTCCGATGCCGGGCCCGTCCGTGCCCGGCCAGCCGACGCACCACACCCCGCTGCTGCCCAAGCGGCAGCGCAGAATACGACCGCATCCGACGACGACGTGACCGCAGCGCTCG
This sequence comes from Orlajensenia flava, assembly GCF_004801905.1. GTDB lineage: Bacteria > Actinomycetota > Actinomycetes > Actinomycetales > Microbacteriaceae > Orlajensenia > Orlajensenia flava. The sequence goes on from NZ_SSSN01000014.1 coordinate 133,650, forward strand.
AAGCCAGCTGGCGCGCGAGCCTCGCATCCGACTCTCCTTTCACCACGACAGCGCCTGTTGCCAACCCGACCCCGCCCGTCGCGGGGAGGGAACCGACGCCCACCGCATCGCCGTTCGACGCGATCATCGCGTCCCCGACAGCACCGGAGGCAGCAATGGACACCCCCCAGCACCCCACCGAATCCGCACCATACGCCCCTGTCGTTCCCGAATGGCCGGTCGTCCCGATCGAGTCGCTGTTCGCGGAGGCGACGGATGAGGCGCTCGCGCCCGTCACCGACATCGCGTCGGCGCCATCTTTCGAGGCGTCGCCGGGCGCGTCCTCTTACGGGCAGCCGTACTCATCCGCTCCGGGCGCCGCCGGCCCGAGCTTCGATGACCTGCTCGCCCCGTCGGCGTCCGCGCCGGGTGCGACGACATCGTTCCAGCTGCCGCCGACCACTCCGATCGCGGCCTTCGCGTCGGCGCCGACTGAGCTCATCGAGATGGCCGCGCCCGCGACACCGGTGGAGGACGGGGGGCGCCGCCGCTCGTCGTTCGCTCCCGAGGAGCCTTCGGCACCGCTCGCGCCGGCATCCGTCGCGCCCGCGTTCCCGGCTCCGGCCTCCGCGGCGCCGGCCGCCGCGTCTCCCGGTGCTGCCGCTGCCGCTTCGGACGCTGCCGACGAGCCGGGCTCCACCCGCTCGGCCCGCGCCGACGGTGCCGACGTCGACCTCATCGCCGCACTCACCGAGGTGGTGATGCAAGGGGGGTCCGACCTGCACGTCACCACCAACGCGGCGCCGAACCTGCGCATCCACGGTGGCCTCAAGCCGCTGCCGGGGGAGAAGTGGTCGAGCGACAAGGTGCGCGCGGCCATCTACACGCTGCTCTCGGCGGCGCAGAAGCAGAAGTTCGAGCGCGAGCTCGAGCTCGACTTCGCCTACACGCTGTCGCAGAACGCGCGCTTCCGCGTGAACGTCTACCAGCAGCGTGCCAACATCGGGGCGGCGTTCCGTCTCATCCCGACGGAGATCAAGCAGCTCGCCGAGCTCGGCGTCCCGGAGTCCGTCGGCCGCTTCTCGACCCTCCCGCGCGGCCTCGTGCTGGTCACCGGCCCGACCGGTTCGGGCAAGTCGACGACCCTCGCCGCCTTGGTCGACCTGGTCAACCAGACCCGCGCCGACCACATCGTGACGGTCGAGGACCCCATCGAGTTCATGCACCAGCACAAGAAGTCGCTGGTGAACCAGCGCGAGGTCGGTGCCGACACGCACAGCTTCGCCGCCGCGCTCAAGCACGTGCTGCGCCAGGATCCGGATGTGATCCTCGTCGGCGAGCTCCGCGACCTCGAGACCATCTCCGTCGCCCTCACCGCCGCCGAGACCGGCCACCTCGTCTTCGCGACCCTGCACACGCAGAGCGCCGCCCAGTCGATCGACCGCATCATCGACGTCTATCCGCCACACCAGCAGAACCAGGTGCGCGCGCAGCTCGCCGCCACCCTGCAGGGCGTCGTCACCCAGACTCTCATCAAGAAGGCCTCGGGGCAGGGGCGTGTGGTGGCCACCGAGGTGCTCATCACGACACCCGCGGTCGCCAACCTCATCCGCGAGGGCCAGACCCACCAGGTGCCGACGGCGATGCAGGCGGGCGCCTCCTACGGAATGCACACCCTCGACCAGCACCTCGCCGACCTCGTCAATCGCGGCGTCATCACCCAGCAGGCGGCGGTCGACAAGGCGCACGATCCCGAAGGGATGCTCAGCCTGGTGCACCGGGTTGAGACCCGCGACAGCGCGATGAGCCAGACCGGCGTCGACTTCGGTGACGCCTACTCCGCGAGGGGTCGTCACTGATGAGCATGACCGCGACGAACGCCACCAAGACGTTCGAGTACAAGGGCCGCAACGCCCAGGGCAAGATCGTCAAGGGCCGGCTGGATGCCGGCAGCAGCGGTGCCGCCCTCTCACGCATGCGCACGATGGACCTCTCTCCGATCTCGGTGGAGGAGGCGACGGATGGCGCGGGCCTGCAGAAGGAGATCCGCATCCCGGGCCTCTCCAAGGGCGTCGGCATGAAGGACCTCTCGGTGATGAGCCGTCAGATGGCCACCATGATCTCCGCGGGCCTGTCGCTGCTCAAGACCCTGTCGATCCTCAGTGAGCAGACGCAGAACAAGCAGCTCGCGAAGGCCCTCGGCGAGGTGCGCGGCGATATCGAAAGCGGATCGTCGCTGTCCGACTCCTTCGCCAAGCACGAGCGCATCTTCCCGCCGCTCATGATCCACCTCATCCGGGCCGGTGAGACCGGCGGATTCCTCGAGGGCTCTCTCGAATCGGTTGCCAACAACTACGAGAAGGAGGTGAAGCTCCGCGCGACCATCAAGTCGGCCATGACGTATCCCGTCGTCGTGGTGATCATCGCCATCCTGGCCGTCATCGGCATGCTCATCTTCATCGTCCCCGTGTTCGAGGGCATGTTCGCGAGCCTCGGCGGGCAGCTGCCGGCGCCCACGATGGTGCTCGTCGTGCTCTCGCACAACATGATCTGGGCCGGCCCGCTCATCGTCGTAATCGTCGTCGGCTTCTCCGTCTGGTGGGGACGCAACAAGAACAAGCAGGAGGTTCGCGCCTTCGTCGACCCGCTGAAGCTCAAGATCCCCGTGTTCGGGCCCCTGCTCAAGAAGGTGGCCATCGCGCGCTTCACCCGCAACTTCTCCACCATGCTCGGAGCCGGCGTGCCCATCCTGCAGGCCCTCAGCATCGTCGGCGAGACTTCGGGCAACTACGTCATCGAGGAGGCGCTGCACAAGGTGGCCGACTCGGTGAAGATCGGTCGCTCCATCGCCGAGCCCCTGGCGGAGGAGGACGTCTTTCCGTCCATGGTCGTGCAGATGGTCGCCGTTGGCGAGGACTCGGGATCGCTGCAGCCCATGCTGGCCAAGATCTCGGACTTCTACGACGACGAGGTCGAGGCCACCACGGAGCAGCTCACGGCCCTCATCGAGCCCCTCATGATCACGTTCATGGGCGCCATCATCGGCGGCATGATCGTGGCCCTCTACATGCCCATCTTCAGCATCTTCCAGCAGATCAAGTAGTGCCCTACCGCACGTCCTCAGCCGGCCCTCGAGCGCGTCTCGACGGCCGGCTATCGGCGCGTGACGTGTGCTGTCTAGAGTGACGGATGAGACCCCCTTCAACTGGGGTCGAGTCGACCGAGTTTCACCCCCTACCGGGGGATTTACTGCCTTGTACCCCCGCCAATAGATTCATCACGCGGTCGGACCTCTCCGGTCGAATGTCACCCTACGGACAGAATGGAACACCCCCATGCGCAGCATGCTCATCGCACTGGGCGACCGCCGTGTCGCCCTGAATGAAGAGGACAAGAAGCAGAAGGGCTTCACGCTCATCGAGCTCCTCGTCGTCGTCATCATCATCGGCATCCTCGCCGCCATCGCCATCCCGATCTTCCTCTCGCAGCGTGAGGGCGCCTGGAAGTCGTCGGTTGAGTCGGACGTCAAGAACGCCGTTCTCGCCGTCGAGACCTACGCCACCAATCACAATGGGAACCCCACCGGCGTCGACGGTACTTGGACGAATCCCAACAATGTGCCAGCTACCACCGCCGCTGCCACAGACGTGAAGTTCACCGCGAGCAATAACAACACAATCAAGATCACGGTGAAGGGTGGTACGGGTGCTGACAAGAATGACTACACGATCACCGGGACCAACAGCGATCTTGGCGCCGGCGAGGGAAAGACACTCACATACGAAAGCTCTAAGGGCACGCAGACCTGGGGCTAGCCACTGACTAGAGTGCGGGGCGCCCTTCGGGTGGGCGCCCCGCACTCGACTCTCAGTCGGCCTTCGAGCCGGCATCCTGCAGTACCGCGTCGCCCCACTCACCGGGAGAGGAGGGGAAATGCTCATCGACGCCCTTCGCCGCCGCTTCCGCCGGGACGGCGGTTTCACGCTCATCGAGGTCATCACGGCGATCTTCGTGATCAGCATCCTCGCCACCTCCGCCCTCTACTTCTACCTCAACGGCCTCAACATCTCGCACGCCCAGGAGCGCCGTCAGCTCGCCATCACTGTCGCCAACGAGGCGATGGAGACGGCTCGCGGGGCCACGCTCGGCAAGACGGTGAACGACGTCAGAGTGGGCATCCAGGCGATCTACGCCGGCCGAGACGGCGCGAAGGTGAGACAGGCATTCCTCGATAATCTCGGCGTGCCCGGAGTAGCGCAGACCTATCCGCAGTGGGATGCCTCGGCTACCTCGACCTCGTCACCGGTGTTCAAGGTCGACCCCGTCCCCGAGGTCGCGCGGTCCGGCACGACGTTCTCGGTCGCCACGCTTGTCGGACTGTGCTACCAGCCCACGAGCGGCGGAGACTGCATCAGGCTCGCGCCGCCTCCTGCCATCCCGCCCGTCGCGACGCCCGTGGGTTACACCCCACTCACCCGCATCATCGTCACTGTGACGTGGACCGCCGGCTCCGAGTGCACGGCCGGCTGCCGCTATTCGGTGAGTTCCCTCGTCGACAGCAACACAGACCTGCAGTGGAACAGCGTGCCGTGAGATGAACCAGACACCGTACCCTCGCATGAACGAGCGGGGCTTCACCCTCATCGAGATGATGATCTCCGTCAGCATCTTCGCCGTCTTCGTCGCCATCTTCATCGCATCGGTGGTCGGCTTAGCGCGTGGTACGACCGCCGCCAGGGTGACGGCCGAGTCGTCGTCGGGGGTGCTGACGGTCTTCCAGAACATCGATCGTCAGGTGCGCTGGTCAGACGCCATAAATCGGCCGGGCACTGGCGCGAGCGGCAGCACCTACGTGGAGTTCCAACTCCCCGCGAGCAGCAGTGCGGACAACACCACTCGCTGCGTGCAGTATCGCTACGACCCGGCGCAGGGCATCATCGCCAGTCGTATCTGGGTTACGGGCGTCACCCCTCTTCCGTCCTTCTCCGTGAAGCTCACGAATGTCATCCCGCAGGCAACTCCCAACTACCCGTTCACAATGATCCCCGCCGGTGCCAGCGCACGCCAGGCCCTGTACCTCGACCTCAATGCCGGAACGGTGGGAATCAGCGAGGTCCACATGACATCCACGTTCATGGCGCGCAACAGCACGGCCGACTCGATCACCAATGCCGACAACAACGCCGATGGCCAGAGCGATAGGCCCGTGTGCAGTCCGACGGTCACCCGGCCATGAAAGGGACTTCGATGACCGCGCTTCGCAACGCGCTGACACGTCGGCTGAACCATTCGGGTCACGACGGCGGATCGGCGATGATCAGCGCTCTGATCTTCATGATGCTGCTCGCCTCACTGTCGTTGATCCTCGCGTCCGTCCTGATGGCGCAGGTCGTGCCGGCGCAACTCGCGAGCAAGAGCACCCGTACGGTCTACGCGGCCGAGTCGGGCATGCAGGCCGCCCTCGGAATTCTCCGCTCGGCCACGGCCGCCCCCGACATCACGGGTGCCATCTTCGGTGATAAGGCGAAACTGCCATGCACCAAGGCGGGCACCGTCGACGGTGACCCGAACGGCGCGCGCTACAGCATCACGATGGCCTACTACTTGGAAGACCCGGCGGCGAAGCCCGACACCTGGAAGGCCAGCAATAAGCTGGCGTGCGTGCCCGGAGCGGGTGTCGCAATCCAGCCCAAATTCGCCCTCATCATCTCCCAGGGCCTCGACGCGCCCGTGGCCCACCAGTCGGCCACGTTCGGCAACCGGTCGCTGTCGGCGGTCTACGAATTCCCGTTGACCAATGTGAACGTGGCGGGCGGATACATCTACGCCTATGGCAGCGCGGTGTGCCTGCAAGCGCAAGGGAGGACGGCCGGATCGCTCATCCGGTACCAGGCTGCAGCAGCGTGCACGGATCCCGATACGCAGAACTGGGTGTACGACACCAGCTACCAGATCAAGCTCGCGAGCTCCCTCGTGGTCGGGGCCATCCCGATGTGCATCACCGGACCCGGGACAAGCGGGGCGAACGAGAAGGCGACACTCCAGATCTGCCGCGGACTCTCAGACCCCGCGCGCTGGAATCAGCTCTGGAGCTACGAGGGTGGTGAGCATTGGAAGGGCGAGAACACGCCGATCTCCGATTACAGCACCATCTGCCTCTACTCCGGACAGACTGGCGGAACCCCTGACGGCGGCCTGAGCGGGACTCCGGCCGTGCCGACCTACCTCTGGACGGGCCCGCACTGCTCGGGAACAGCGGGCTGGGGATCGTTCACCCCGTCGCCGGCAGTGGGCGCCGGCCCTGCCGGGTTCGCCACCATACAGATCGTGAACTACAAGGAGTTCGGGCGCTGCCTCGACGTGACCGACGAGAACATCAACCGTGGCTTCATGATCGCGTATCCCTGCAAGCAGGACCCCTCCAACACCGACAAACTCAAGTGGAATCACAAGTGGTACTACCAGGAGCCCCCGGTGGGTGTGGATCGACTGGCCGACCAGCAGATCACGGTGAAGGTCAACAATTCCGACGCCCAGAAGTACTGTTTCGAGACACCCTCGGCCGCGTCCGGAAGTGTTTTCCCGGTGTTCAAGACCTGCGACGGGGGCGACCTGCAGAAGTGGACTCGGGTTCAGAAGAGCATCACGTACGCCGCCAGCTACGTCTTCCAGGACTCCCTCGGCCGTTGCCTTTCGGTCAACCCCGCCGATATCTATGTCGGCGTCTCGAAGGTCGTCGTCGCGACCTGCAGCGGCGGGACCGACCAGAAGTGGAACGCTCCGTCCGACGAGACCGCAGCCAGCTTCGGCGGCTTCCGGGAGCTCGGCGGATGAACGTGCTCGCAGAATTGACCGTTCCCCTCATCATCATCGCCGGCGTGCTCGGGCTCGTCATCGGCTCGTTCCTCAACGTCGTCGTCTGGCGTGTGCCGCGGGGTGAGAGCATCGCGCATCCGCCGAGCGCGTGCCCCAAGTGCCATACGCCGATCGCCGCGCGCGACAACATCCCCGTCGTCTCGTGGCTGCTCCTGCGAGGCAAGTGCCGCACGTGCGGTGAACCGATCTCGGCGCGCTATCCGCTCGTCGAAGCGGGCACCGCGCTCGCATTCGTGCTCGTCGCGCTCGGCGCTGCCTTCAACGTGTACGCCTGGGCGGTCGTGCCGGCGTTCCTCTACCTCGCGGCCATCAGCATCGCCCTCGCCCTTATCGACCTCGACACCCACACCCTGCCGAACGCAATCGTGCTGCCGAGCTACATCGTGATGGCGGTGCTCCTCACCCTCGCTGCGCTACTCACCGGCGACTGGGGCGCTCTGCTGCAGGCGACCATCGGCGGCGTCGCGCTGTTCCTCTTCTATCTCCTGCTCGCGTTCATCTACCCGGCCGGTATGGGCCTCGGCGACGTCAAGCTCGCCGGAGTGCTGGGCCTCGCGCTCGGATGGATGGGTTGGCCGGCACTCATCGTCGGAGCGTTCGCCGCCTTCCTGCTCGGCGGCGTCTTCGCCATCGGCCTTCTCATCGCGCGTAAGGCCGGTCGCAAGTCCGGCATCCCCTTCGGCCCCTGGATGCTCGCGGGCGCCTGGGTCGGCATCTTCTTCGGTGACGCCATCGGCACCGGATACTTCGAACTCGTCGGATTGACCTAGGAGGACCCCATGGCGAAGAACCTCATCGGGCTCGATATCGGAACGGCTGGCATCCGTGCCGTCGAGGTGTCGGATGCTGCACGCGCGAAGCCCACCCTCGTGCGTTATCAGGAGATGGAGCTGCCCCCGGGCATGGTCAATCGCGGCGAGGTCGTCGAGCCCAACTCGGTGGCCAACGCCATCAAGCGACTGTGGTCGTCGGGCGGATTCTCGAGCAAGGACGTCGTTCTCGGCGTCGGTAACCATCGGGTGCTGGCTCGCGATTACAGCGTGGCGCGGATGTCGCCCCGGCGCATCCGTGAATCGCTCCCGTTCCAGGTGCAGGACATGATTCCGGTTCCGGTCTCGGAGGCGCTGCTCGACTTCTACCCGCACTCCGAGAGCGTGGGGGAGAACGGCCAGCCGATGGTGAACGGCCTGTTGATCGCCGCGGTGAAGGAGGCCGTGATGACCAACATCAAGGCTGTTCAGCTGGCCGGGCTCAACCCGGTGGGAGTCGAGCTCATCCCGTTCGCCCTCAGCCGCGTGCACCTGCGCGGCGAGGCGGCAGCCGGCACGACGGCCGTCGTCGACATCGGTGCCAACACCACCACCGTCGTGATCTCCACGAGCGGAGTGCCGCAGTTCGTGCGCATCATCCCCACAGGTAGCGACGACATGACGCAGACGCTCAAGTCGCGGCTCGACGTCGACCTCAACGCGGCCGAGCGCGCCAAGCGAACCCTCGGTCTGGCGCCGGGCGGCTATCAGGTGTCGGATGAGCACGCGGTGACCGTCATCTACGAGGTCGCCAACGAACTGCTCACGAGCCTCCGCAACACCATCATGTACTTCTCCAACACGCGTCCGAACCAGCCGTTGAAACAGCTCATCATCACCGGAGGCGGCAGCGAACTCGCCGGGTTCGGCAAGGCGCTCTCGGAGACGCTGCGGGTCCCCGTGTTCGCGGGCGATCCGTTCGGGAGCTTCACCGTCGCCCGCAGGGCCAAGGGGGAGTCGGGTGCCCGCGCATCCGTCGCCCTCGGCCTCGCCTTGGGGAGCGCGGCATGAGCGCCATCGCCGCATCGGGCCGCGATGTGCTGATCATCGGCGGTCGCCCGACCGTCGACCTGCTGCCGCCCGAGGTCAAGGCCGAGCGTCGCAGCCGAGCGATGCACCGCTGGCTGATCTTCGCGGTAGTCGCCCTCGCCATCGTCGTGGCTCTCGGAGTCGGCGCCGCGTTCGCCCGCAACATCACGGCGCAGCTGTCGTACGCCGTGGCCCAGCAGCACACTCTCGAGCTCACCAAGAGCGAGTCCAAGTACGCCGACGTATTCGCCGTGAAGAGCCTCATCGCCACCGGGCAGGAGGCGCAGCACGTGGTCGGGGCTCCCGAGGTCGATTGGCAGGGGACGCAGGCCGCGGTCGTGGCCAACGTGCCGGCTGGCACGACGGTGAAGTCCGTGGCCGTGGAGCAGGGTACGCCGATGACCGAGTACATCCAGGCACCCGTCGCCCTCCAGGCTGCTCGCATCGCCACGGTCACGCTGACGTTGAGCAACCCGGGCTTCGTGCCTGCTGCCGACTTCCTCGACGGCGTCGCCCGCGTGCCGGGCTACGTCGACGCCCAGGTCACCAACGTCGAGCAGAAGGGCGAGGGCGACGGTTACGAGACCACCCTCATCGTGCATCTGGGGGACGCGGCACTCACCAACCGTTTCGTTCCGAAGGAAGTGAAGTAGATCATGGGCTCACGTGACCGCCTCTGGGTGATCGGCGCGATTCTCATCGCCGCCGTGATCGTCGCCGGAGGGTACTTCCTCGGCATCTCGCCGCAGCTCGCCGCCGCATCCGTGGCCGATTCGGACCTCGACGGAGTGCAACTCCAGAACGCCAAACTCGAGGGCGAACTGAAATCGCTCGCCTCCGACAAGAAGCAGATCGCGCAACTGCAGGCGACCGCGGCGGGAGTCGCCGGCGCGCTGCCGGCAGTCGCCGACTACGCCACGTTCATCCGCTCCGTCGACGCGACCGCGGCAGCCGCCGGCGTGACGGTCATCGGATTCGAGTCGAAGGATCCGGTTCCGTACGCGCCGCCCGCGGTTGCCGCGGCGCCGGCTCCCGCGGCCGGTGCCGAGTCCGCCGGTTCTACGCCCGCCCCGACGGCGACACCGGCTCCTGCCGCCACTCCCGCCGCACCGGTCGCCCCGGCATCCGCGGCCCTGTACACCAGCGGATCGGTCACGTCCTCGAACCTGCTCACCCTGCCGGTCACGATCAAGGCGCAGGCCGACAACAGCGACAAGCTGTTCGCCTTCCTGCATGGCCTGCAGTTCGGCGCCCGCCAGCTGTCCGTGACGACGGTCGACCGTGCGGAGGACAACACCATCGCGATCGACGGCTTCATCTACGTGCTGCTTCCGGCGAGCGGTGCGACCACGCCGCCAGCCGCCCCCGCGAGCTGATCCGCGCCACCGCAGCGCAAGCCCCCGCACGCCTTCCGCGCGTGGGGGCTTCGCGTTGCTACAGTGAGCGAGGATTGCGGCGCCATGGTGGCGCGGGAGGAGAACACGAGCATGAGCACGACCGAGCCGAACGGCCAGCACGAGCCCACGCCCAACACCGGAGAGACGGATATTCCCCGCGAGGAATCCGTCGACCCGGCCTATACGACGGATGCCGAGCGCCCCGTCCTACGCGACGAGCCGCCGGTCGAGACGACCGCCGTCGACGAGCCCGTCTACACGGCTGAGCCGCCCCGCGTAGTCGAGACCCCCGTCGAGGAGACTCGTGTCGAGGACGCGAGCCGCGAGCCCGCCTACGTCGATGACACTCGCGAGCCCGCCTACGACTCCACTCCTGCATCCGTCGCTCGCGAGGAGCGCGCCGATGACATCTACAACGAGCGCGTAGCCCACGAGGATGTTCGCCCGGTCGACGAGCGCGTCGACGATGTGCGGGTCGAGACGGTCGACGAGACCGACTACGTCGCCCCCCGCGAGGACCCGATCGCCGTCTCCGAGCGACCCGTCACCACCCCGAACGACGCCTACCCCGCGCCCATCTACGTCCAGGCGCCCACGCCCCCGATCAACAAGGGCAACCGCGGCTTCGGCATCCTCGTGGGCGTCATCGCCACGGTCGTCTTCGCCATCGTGTACGCGCTCGTCGCGCTCGTGGTCGCCGCCATCCTGAACCCGGCAGACGCGATGCACGCGTTCCTCACCTTCCTGCCGCAGTACGTCTACTGGGTGCCGGTCGTCGGATTCTTCGTGGCGTTCGCCATCGTCGCCGCCATCATCAACCGCGCCGGCTGGTGGTCGTGGGTGCTCGGCGGTTTCTTCGTCGGCGTCTTCGTCTACTTCACCTACATCGGCGCGTCGCTGCTGAGCGCCCAGGCGTGGACGATGACGCCCGAAGAGGCGGTGCGCTTCCTCGGAACCCAGTGGACGTTCCCGCTCGCCCTCGGTGCAGCGATAACGGCACGCGAGGTCCCCATCTGGTTCGGTGCCTGGATCTCCTCGCGCGGTCGCAAGGTGAGCGAGCGCAACGTCGCCGCTCGCCGCGACTACGACCGCCAGCTTGCCGAGGGTCCGGTCATCACTCGCCCGTAGCCGCACCACGCGACGGATGCCCCGACACACCGAGAAATTCTCGTGCGGTCGGGGCATCCGCGTCCCTAGACTCACGACATGACGACACCCGAGTACGCGCCGGCAGCCGGCGACACCTCCCTTTCGGCGCCGCTCTACGGCGCGAGCTTCGGTCAGGCGTTCAAGCGCTTCTGGCAGAAGTACGCCACCTTCACGGGCCGTGCCAGCCGTAGCGAGTACTGGTGGTGGTACCTGGCCAGCGCGATCATCGGCCTGGTGCTCTACATCCTCTACATCGTGTTGGCCGTCCCGGGTTCATCGACCGACCCGTCGACCGGGGCCGTGAGCCTGGGTCCGGGCGCCATCTTCCCGGGTTTGCTCCTCATCCTGTGGGGACTGGCCACGATCATCCCGCAGCTCGCCCTCACGGTGCGTCGCCTGCACGACGCCAACTACGCGGGGTGGTTCATCTTCCTGGGGCTCATCCCGATCGTCGGCGGCATCATCCTGCTGGTCTTCACCATCCTGCCGTCCAACCCGGCCGGCTCGCGCTTCGACCGCTGACACCACCCCCGCTCGACCTCAGGCGGTCATTTCTCGCGCGTAGTCTCGAGAGGTGACCGCCTTTCAGCGCTACGCCGTCGTCGTCGCGGCGTTCGCCACCGCGCTCTACCTTGCGCTCATCGTCGCCGCGTTCGGATTCATCAGCCTGCTCGCCGACGTGGAGGTCGTCTCCGAACCGGATGCCGGAGCCTTCGTCGGCCCCACCATGGCGGCGGCATCCCTGCTCCTCGTGGCGGTCGTGCTCGTGGTCTCGGGCGTGCGCGTGCCTCCCGCCCGGCAGCGCATCTCCATCGGCACGGCGCTCCTCACGGGACTCGGCGCCTACGCCGTCTACTTGCTGGTCGGAGGGGTCCTGCTTGCCGCCTCGAGCGGGGAGGCCGTGACCGGGGTGCTGTTCCTCGGTGCGAATCTCGGAAGCCCGTTCCCCGTAGCCGTGGGAATCCTCGCCGTCCTGATCGTCGTCGCCTACCTCGCCGTGCTGGTCGCGCGGGGACATGGGGCGTCCCGTCCGCACTGGCCGTGGGAGCACGACGACGAGTGACGGCACCCGAACGCGGGAACCCGGCTGCTGCGGGCGATGCCTACACTGGGGCGGGGGATGGTGAGACCTCCCCATCGACAACGTGGCTGCGCCGCGCTTGACTGACTGGTCGATGACGGATTGCCGGCTGACGCGCCGGCGCAGCGAGGAGCAGCAGTGAGTTCGACCCGCGAGCCCGACGACGAGAGCGTGCCGGGCCTGCTCCCCGACGGGCGTGCCGATCCCGCCTACGCGGCCGCGCTCGGTCTTCGGCCGGCTAGCGCGCTGCGTCGCTCGCTCGCCTTCACCCTCGACGCGGCCATCTGGGTCGTGTTGTCGGTGCCTCTCGTCATCGCCGCGATCACAGCCCTCCCGGTCGCGGTGGCGGTGGCGAATGGACGCGCGGCATCCGTCGGGTCGCTCGGCGGGGTCGCACTCCTCGCCATCATCGGCGCGGCGGCGACCACGCTGTTCGGCCTCGTGCAGCTGATTCTTCACGGCCGGCTCGGCATCACCGTCGGGAAGGCGGTGGCGGGGCTGCGCTCCGTGAACGTGGCACGGTTCACCGTTCCCGGCTTCTGGCGCGTCGTGCTGCGCGTGCTCGTGCTCTACGCGGCGCAGGTCGTGCTGCCGATCATCGGGCCCGCCGTGCTGTTCGCCTCGGGTCTCTGGGATGCCGAACACCGCGGACGCAGCTGGCTCGACCGCATCGGACGCACCTGGGTCGTGCAGGCGCGCGGCGCGCTCGACCCGCTCGACACCCGGGCGATGCGTCAGGCCCGGCGAGCGCTCGATGCGCCGACCTACGCCGTGGCGGCTCCGCTGCCCTCGCTCGCGACGGGGATGGTGGTCGGCGCGTTCACACCGGGTCCGCGCCTCTCCGGGGGCGTGATCGGCGCGCCGACATCCGACGGCAACTGGCAGGCACCGGAGTTCCCGACGCGCTCGGCGGAGACGCCACGAGCGCCAGCCGCGGCGCCGAGTGACCTCCCGCCCCGAGCTGCCACCTCGACACGGGCGGCCACCCTCGTCTTCGACGACGGAACACGGGTGCCGGTCACGGGCTCCGGCGTGATCGGTCGCAACCCGGAGCCCTCTGCGGGCGAGAGCATCCGCCACGTCATCCCCGTCGTGGACCCGTCGATGCGCATCTCCAAGACCCACGCGAGCTTCGGCATCGACGCCGAGGGCTTCTGGGTGCTCGACCGGGGCTCGACCAACGGCACCGTGGTGGAGACCGCGGGTCGCCCTACGGAGATCGCGGCGGGAGAACGCACCCGCGTGCCCTGGGGCGGAACGGTCACGATCGGGGGTCGCTCGTTCAGCGTCGCCCTCGCGGAAGGTGATGCATGAAGGTCAAACTCGCTCTCAAGCGGCAGTCCGGTGCGGCCGTCGACATCGTCGTCACCGCCGACTCGACGGCCACCGTCGAAGATGTCGCACGCGCGATCGCCCGCAACGATCCCGGTACGTCACCGTTGGCGAGAGGGGGCGAGCACCGGCTCACTCTCTCGGTCTCACCGCCCACGGGCGACGCGTCGGTGGCCCTCGACCCCGACCTGGTCTTCAGCGAGTCCGCCATCGGCTCCGGATTCAGCACCTCCGTCATCGCCCACACCGGTCGGTCGGGCTCGCACGCCGCCTCGAGGCCCGCTGCCGCCGTCCTGCAGGTCCACACCGGGCCGGCCGCGGGACGCTCGATCGAACTCCCGGCCGGCAACACGATCGTCGGTCGCGGAGCGGATGCCGACGTCGTCCTCGACGACGCTCTCATGTCCAAGCGCCACGCGCGCATCGAGGTGGGCTCGACCATCGAGATCGTCGACCTCAACTCCGCCAACGGGATCGTCGTCGACGGATCGCTCGTGCAGCGACTCAAGGTCATCCCGGGCCAGGTGCTGCTGCTCGGAGACACCGAGGTGTCCATCCTCCCGGTGGCGGGCGGCGCCGCTGTCGTCGATCCCGTGCTCGAGCGCGGCGGCGGTCTGTTGTTCAACCGCTCGCCCCGGGTCGAGGTGCGCTACAACGGCACGGAGTACCCGCATCCCGCCATCCCCACCGAGTCGACCCCGCGGTTGTTCCCGTGGCCGATGGTGGTCACGCCGGTGCTGCTCGGCATGGTCATGTTCGGCATCACGCAGCGGCCGGCGTCGCTGCTGGTCGTGTTCGCCTCCCCGCTCATGATGCTCGGCAACGTCATCGGCCAGCGCACCCAGAGCGGCAAGAAGCTGCAGCGCGAGGTCGAGACCTTCGAGACGCAGATCGAGCGGCTGGAGGATGAGTTGACCGAGCAGCGGGTCGTCGAGCACCGTCGGCGACACGAGGAGGCGCCCGCCGTCGCCACCGTCTACGAGCAGGCGATGCGTCTGGGTCCGTTGCTCTGGACCCGCAGGCCCGAGCACTGGAACTTCCTCTCCGTGCGGCTGGGAACCGGTCGATCGCGCAGTCGAAACAGCATCCGCGTCAGTGAGAACAACGCCGGCATCCCGCTGTACACCCGTCAGGTCGAGAAGCTCACCGAGGCGTTCACCTACGTCGACGACGTGCCCATCACCGAGCACCTGCAGCTCTCCGGCGCACTCGGCATCGCCGCGCCCACGCCCTTGGCCGCGGACATCGTGCGCGGAATCGGCGTGCAGTTGTTCGGCACGCATGCGCCCAACGAGATCATCACCGCAGCGATCGTCGACCCGTCCTGGACCCGCGAGCTCGAGTGGCTCAAATGGCTGCCGCACACCAGCAGCCCCAAGTCGCCCGTCGCCGACTTCGCCCTCGCCGACAACCAGCCGGCGGGCACGCAGCTGCTCAACGCGCTCGAGGAGATCATCCTGGGCCGCCTGGGCGGAGCGCCATCGAAGCGCGGGCCCCTGCGCGACGTCGACACCTCGATGGCGCTCGGCAGTCAGGTGGGCGAGGCGTCGGACTCAGGCGAGTCGGCGGAGGGGGACATGGCCCTCGTGCTGTTCGTCTCGGCCGACGCACCGGTCGACCGGCCGCGCCTGACGCAGCTCATCGAGCGGGGAGCCGACGCGGGCATCTACACCGTCTTCCTCAGCAGGACGGTCGAGGGTCTCCCCGCCGCCTGCCGCACCTTCATCGATGCCACGCGAGGGGCGGATGACGCCCGCATCGGCTACGTCCGCGCGGGGGAGACCTACGAGTCCATCGCCCTCGAGGGCGTCTCAGCCGCGTACGCCGACATGTTCGCCCGCCGACTCGCGCCGGTGATCGACGCGTCGACGGTCAACCAGGACTCCTCCGACCTGCCCAGCTCCGTGTCGATGCTGGGCATCATCGGGCACGACCTGGCCGAGCAGCCGTCATCCGTCGTCGAGCGCTGGCGGCAGAACAACTCGGTGCTCGACCGCTCGGGGGCGGCGCTGCCTCGGCTCAAGCGCGCTGGAACGCTGCGCGCCTTCATCGGGCAGGGGGCGACGGATGCCATGTCGCTCGACCTGCGCACGCATGGACCGCACGCGCTCGTCGGCGGAACGACGGGCGCGGGCAAGAGCGAGTTCCTGCAGGCGTGGGTGCTCGGCATGGCGGCTGAGTACAGCCCCGACCGGGTGACCTTCCTGTTCGTCGACTACAAGGGCGGGTCCGCGTTCGCCGACTGCGTCGACCTGCCCCACACGGTGGGCCTCGTGACGGACCTGAGCCCGCACCTCGTGCGCCGAGCCCTCACGAGCCTCCGCGCAGAGCTGCACCACCGCGAGCACCTGTTCAACCGCAAGAAGGCGAAGGACCTGCTCGAGCTCGAGAAGCGCCGCGACCCCGAGACTCCTCCCGCCCTGGTGCTGGTCATCGACGAGTTCGCCGCGCTCGCGGGAGACGTGCCGGAATTCGTCGACGGCGTCGTCGACATCGCCCAACGGGGCCGCTCGCTCGGAATCCACCTCATCATGGCCACGCAGCGCCCGGCTGGCGTGATCAAGGACAACCTGCGCGCCAACACCAACCTGCGCGTGGCGCTCCGGATGGCCGACGAGTCCGACTCGCGCGACGTCGTCGGCGACTCGGTCGCCGCGACGTTCGATCCGTCGCTCCCCGGGCGCGGTATCGCCAAGACCGGGCCCGGCAGACTCGTGCCGTTCCAGTCGGCCTACGCCGGCGGCTGGTCGACGGCAGCCGTCGCAGCCGCCGACGTGAAGGTGAGCGAGTTGCGCTTCGGCCCGTCGGTGCTGTGGGAGGCGGACGCGGAGCCCGAGTCCGACTCGCATGCGGAAGACCTCGGCCCCAACGACCAGAAGCGGATGGTGCGCTCGTTCGTCGCGGCGGCCGACGCGGCGCGCATCCCCGCACCCCGCCGTCCGTGGCTCGATGACCTGCCCCCCACCGTCGACATCCTCGACCTTCCCGTCGAGGGCGACGGACGCATCACCCTCGGCCTGGCTGACATCCCCTCGCGCCAGCGCCAGGAGGCGATGACCTTCCAACCTGATCGCGACGGCTCGATGCTCGTCTATGGAACCAGCGGATCGGGCAAGTCGACCATCCTCCGCACGATCGCCGTCGCAGCGGGCCTCCGCCCCGACCTCGGCTCCGTCGAGGTCTACGGCCTCGACTTCGGGTCGGGCGCGCTGCGTTCCATCGAGTCCCTTCCGCATGTCGGATCAGTGATCGGAGGCGATGACGGCGAGCGCGTGCAGCGCTTGCTGCGTCAGCTGGGCGCAATGCTCGACGAGCGGGGCAAGAGGTTCAGCGACGCGAACGCCGCGAGCCTCGCCGAGTACCGCGAGATCACCGGACGACAAGAACCGCGCATCCTCGTGCTGCTCGACGGATTCGGCCAGTTCAAGGCCGACTGGGACTCGACCACCGCTCGGCTGCCGTTCTACAACGTGCTCATGCGGGTGCTGTCCGAGGGGCGGCCGCTCGGCATCCACATGGTCGCCACGGCCGATCGTTCGGGCGCCGTTCCCACCGCCGTGAGCGCGAACGTCACCAAGCGTGTGGTGCTGAGGCTCTCCGACGAGTCCGCGTACCAGATCCTCGGCGTGGCCAAGGACGTGCTCTCCGACCAGTCCGTTCCCGGTCGGGCGATCGTCGAGGGCCTCGAGACTCAGCTCGCCGCACCGGGGGGAAGCTCCAACGTGGCCGAGCAGTCCAAGGCGATCGACGCCATCGCCGAGCGGCTGCGGTCGGAGGGCGCCCCCGACGTGCCCGACATCGGCGCCCTGCCGACCGAGTACGCCCAGGTCGAACTCCCGTCGGCAGTTCAGGAGGAACCGGCGCTCGGCATCGCCGATGACACGCTCGGCCCGATCGGCTTCGAGCCCGTCGGCACGTTCGCCGTCACCGGCCCCCCGCAGAGCGGCAAGACCACGGCCATGCGGGCGATCATCGCCGCGATGCAGCGCTTCGACCCGGATGCCCGGCTCATGCACATCGCCGGGCGTCGCGCGCAGCTCGGCGACGCTGCACCGTGGATGCGCTCGGCCACCACGATCGACGACGTCAAGGTCCTCGCCAAGGAGCTCGTCGAGGTCGTCGGCGACGACAGCATCCCGGGTCGCATCATCATCGTCGTGGAGGGCGTGAACCAGTTCGCCGACACCGAGGCGGAGCGCGCCATGAAGGAGCTGTTCCAGGCGGTCAACCGGAGCGACCACTTCCTCGTCGGGGACGCGGATGTCGCAGCGCTCTCGGGCGGATTCGGCTTCATCGGCGACTTCAAGGCCGGCCGTCGCGGTGTCGCCCTGCGCCCCGATGCGTTCGATGGCGACTCCGTGTTCAAGACCGCGTTCCCCAAGGTCAAGCGCTCCGACTTCCCGGTCGGGCGCGGCATCTTCGTACAGAACGGTCGCATCACGACGGTTCAGCTGCCCTTGGTCGGCGCGGAGTCGTGATGGGCACCGCTCCCCATATGGCAGTCCGTCGCTTTCGTTTAGCGTGATCACTACAGGGCGCCGCCGCGCCCCTCACCGCCCGAAAGGGGACTCTCGTGGCTGACGGCGTCGACATCCCGCTCGCATCGATGGAAGAGCTCAACGAGGCGCTCAAGAAGATCGTGGTCGAGTTCGAAGACGCAGCCGCCAGCGGCGACACGCTCGTGTCTGCCATCGGGCGACCGTGCGGCCATTCGGGCCTGCGCGATGCGGCCGACGAGTTCGAGGGTGCCTGGGATGACAAGCGCGAGACGCTCAAGGGTCACCTCGTCAAGCTTCAGGAGAAGGTCGAGGGCGTGAAGAAGGCCTGGCAGGACCTCGACGTGGAGCTCGCCAAGGCCCACGAGAACGCTTCGAAGTAGACGTCGGATCAGGAGACGAGCAGACGTGTCGTACGGATGGCAGTACCAGAACATGCCCGACTCGCCGAAGGGTCACGAGATCCAGAAGGTGGAGGGCAACCCCGACGCGATCACCACGCGCGGCCACGCCATCGCCGGCCTGGGACTCATGATGCAGCAGTCTGCCAAGACGCTCGAGCTTCTGGCCGGTGGGCAGGTCGGCAAGGGCGACTCGCTCGACTCGGTGAAGGATCAGGCGAAGGACGTGCACGGCGACCTCCAGAAGGCCGGCGAGCGCTACCTGCCGAGCGGAGACATCCTGGTGAAGTACGGACACGCGCTCTCCGAAACCCAGGCAACGCTGGACTCCGTCGTCGCCGAGTGCGAGGAGCGCTGGCTCGCTGTGAAGGCGAAGGCAGGCGCCGCCGATTCCGCTGACACCGGCACCCCGCCGGCACCCGGTGCAGACGACCCCGTGAAGGCTGCCGAGGCAGAGATCACCACCGCCTACAACCACTGGAAGGACGAGGCCGAGAAATACGACGGCCCGTACGAGACGTGGTGGGACGCCTATGACGCGGCCGTGAACGGGCTCCAGGACGTCAACGACGACGGGGTCAGCGACGGATTCTGGGACAACGCGCTGCCGTTCATTGAGGGGATGGTCACCTTTCTCGAGTGGGCGGGCATGGTGCTGCTCGTGGCGGCTCTTATCATCGGCGGCCCGTTCATCGCCGTCCTCGCGGTGATCGTCGCCGTTTTCACGCTTATCGGAACGATCGTGCTGTACGCCAAGGGGCGCGCGGACGGCAGGGACCTCGCTTTCGCCATCATCGGCGTCATCCCGTTCGGTAAGTTCGCAAAACTCGGGAAGCTCGGAACGCTGGCCTCAGATGGAGCGCGGTTCCAGAGGCTCTCGGGCTTCAAGAACCTCGTCATCGGGGATGACCTCGCGAAGATCTCCACGCACCTCAGCGAGATCGATCGCATCGCCGGCGCGAACTGGGCCAGGGCGCTCCAGGAGGGCGGCACGCCGTACGCCCAGATCACAGCAGGCTCGCGACTGTTCGCGCGCATCGGCGCGATCCCCGAGAGCCTTGCCGGCTTCCGCCTCACCCTCACCAAGGACGCCTTCATCGGCCGGTTCATGGGCGAGCCAGAGGGTCCATGGATGGGTTTGACGAATGTCGACTTCGGACTGCGCTTCACGCGCGGCGTATTCGATACGGTGTTCGCCCCCGCGGACTTCGCCAACACCAGGATCGAGGAGCAGCAGAACGCCTCGACCGTGGAATCATGGAAGCCGTGAGTCCGAGCCTGCGTGAAGACCTGGGCGGCACCGTCCAGCCTGTTCCGCCGTTCGTGCTCCTGCTCCCACCCGGATGGGTCTCGCTCGAGCCGACGCGCGACGTGTTCGACGATCTGGCCGCTCGGGCATCCGCCGTCTTCCGCTCCCAGCACCGGCCAGACCTGGACGCCCAGTTCCGATCGATGGTGGCCTCGGCGGCGGACGAGTTCCTCTCCCGCGACCCGGTGCGCATCATCATGCAACGCGACGTTCCGGCCGAGCTCATGCTGCCGGTCACGATCATGGCCGCCCGGCTGTCGTCGCCGGACGGCGCGTCGCTCGACGCCCGCGTCAGCGACCTGGTGCGGAGTCAGGGTGCGCATCCGCTCGACGATCGCGGCGTCATCATGAAGTGGTCGTCCACGTCGGATCGGGAGACCGAGGCGGGGCGCGTCGGTCTCCGCGGCTTCAACTACCTCGTACCCGTTCCCGAGACCGCTCGGCGACAGGCGGTGCTGTTCACGGCATCGGTGCCCGCTCGTGCGGATGGCGAAACCCTCGGCGAGGACTATCTCGAGCGGCTCGAGCTCGTCATCGATGCGGTCATGTCGACCTTCCGCTGGAGCGCGTGATGCGGTTCGCGATCAGCTACCAGCCCGCGCTGTGGGCGGTCATGCCGGACCTCGGCGACGAGGAGGTCGACGAGCGGTGGGTTGCCGAGCAGGCGGATGCCTACGCCGTCGGGCCGATGTCGGCGACCGTGGAACGCTCGGTGCTGCGGGCCGTCGGCGACGCGGCGGCGCGGGAGGCACTGTCCTACCGCCGCGCGGAGGTCGAGACGTCGCTGTTCTTCCGTCCGGTCACCGACCCGATGTTCGGCGTCATGCACTTCCTCGTGCAGCAGGAACCGGAGGGCATCGATGACGTGGAGCCGGCGGACTGGCTGGCGCCGGGGATGGAGCTGCTGATCGACCCCGTCGTGGCCGAGTTCGAGACCGACCACATCCCGCACGGTTATCGAATGGCTTATGCGACGACGCAGTCCTTCGATGACGGTGTTCAGAAGACGGGCGTGAGTTGGGGGTTCCGGCTCGACGGCAAGCTCGGTCTGGTGTTCTCGGAGCTCGCGCGAGCGGACGTCGCCGGCCTCATGCTGGCCGGGTGCGATCCCATCGTCGGGTCGCTCCGGCTGGTGCCATGACGCCGACCGACCTCCGATCTCGATCGTGACCGCGGCTGCCTGGGCCGAACGGGTCACGGCCACCGCCTTCGCGAACCGGGTCGACGATCTCGACCGAAGCGCGCTGGCCGTGGCACCGGCCTACCTCGACACCGTCGACCGGCTCGACCGCGACCTCTACGACGCGGCCAAGACGTACCGAGACGAGCGGCGCACCTCGTCGATCGCGGCGGATCCGAGACTGACGGATGCGCTGCGACCCCGCGCATGGCGAACCGTTCTACGCGTCGCCTCGATGCTCACGGCAGCGGCCACGCTCGCGCTCTACTTCAGTCGGGCGGACGTGCTGCCGGGCTCGACGATCGCGACGGCGGGCGTTCTGATGGCGACCACCGCCGCGCTCCTGCTCGTCACGGCACTCCCGCTCACCCGCCGCCGGCCACCGACGCTCGCCTCGGTCGTCTTCAGCGGGCTCGGCGCGCTCGCCGGAGTCGCAGCCGCGATCGTGCTCGCCCGATCGGGCCTGTCGGAATCGGGATGGTTCTGGGTGGTGGCGGTCTCCGCGGCGACGTGCGTCGTCATCGCGGTGATGCAGGGCATCATCCGCGGCACGATCGGATCGGCAGGACGCACGGAGCTCGACGGCGCCCTCGAGGCCGAGTCGACCGATCACGCCGCCGTTCTCACCGGCCTGCTGCACGAGCGCGTCTCGGTCCTCGAAGAGACGTACCGCTCCCTTCCCGCTGCGTTGCGCTCCCGTGTCGAGGGCGACCTGGCCGACGCCGGCCAGGTGCTCGCGCGACGTCGGCTGCTCTCCTCGGCGGCCGTGGTGTCGCAGCACACTCCCGGCATGCTGATCCTCGACGCCGGGGCCAGGACGGCATCCGTCGTCTTGGGCCTCCGGGACTTCCCGTCGGTGGTGCCCGAGCTCGCGCGCGGCGGGCGTGGGTAGTCCTCCCCATTGGGTTGCCCGCTCATCTTCGTTAGCGTTGCCGAAGGCGGCCTGGATGGGCCGACATCATGAAACGGAAGGTTCAGGATTATGGCTGATTTCGGTGCGTCTTACGCCGAGATGGAGGCGATGTCGAACAAGCTGAGCGCTGCTCGCGATGACATCCAGGGGCAGCTCGACCAGCTCAAGAGCGCGGTTGATGATCTGCTGGGCAATGACTTCAAGACGCAGCACGCGTCGGGTAAGTTCGGTCAGGGGTACGAGGAGCTGACGACGGGTCTGAAGAGCGCGACGGATGGCATCGGTGACATGGGCGATTCGCTCAAGGGCATGATGCAGGCCATCCAG
>NZ_SSSN01000015.1 GCF_004801905.1 Orlajensenia flava
AAGACACCGACAAACCCGAAGCCGCACTACCAATCACCGCAACCGGAACAGCATGCGGAGCGGTCACGCTGACCTGGGTCGAGGAAGTGGCAACGAGACCGCCGCTGTCCTTCACCGTCAGGGTCGTCGTGTACGAGCCCGTCGACCCGTAGACATGAGATTGGGTCCTGCCGAGAACGGCCGGCGACCCGTCTCCGAAGTTCCAACTGTAGGACGAGATCGTCTGTCCACTCGACGGCGTGGACGCGCTGGCGTCGAATGACGCTGTGAGGCCATTTGCCGTCGATGTGAACGAGGCGGTTGGCACGCCCAGTCCCAGCCCGGCCGCGTAGTGGCTGGAAACCTGACCGGCCGTGAGCGCGTAGTCGTATACGGCGAACTCATCCATCGCGCCTGTGAAATTCTCGTTGGATCCTGCGTATGGCCATCCGTTCAGGTTGTCGCCGCCAAGCCTCCAGTAGCCCGAGTATGGCTGCGCGCTCGTGACAGATGCGTCCGAACCGACGAGGCTTCCGTCCACATAGAGCTTCATTCCGTCGGACCCTTGGGCTGCAACGACCTGATGCCAAGCGCCATCGTTGTATGAGGCAGTGGACCGCACGGTCTTGACGGAGTTCGGGTAGGTGCCGAAGGTGAGCCTGCCGTCGTTGTCGAGATAGACGTGGCGATCGTAATTGCTGGAATCCCCGCTCGAGCTGGAGCCGTAGCCGATGAGCTTGCCGCCACTCGTGCTCGTGGTCTTGAACCACGCCTCGGTAGAGAAGTTGCCTGGAGCGCTAGTTGTCGAGGTCGTGGAGACGAGACCGTTCGACGTTCCGTCAAAAGTGGACGCGGCTCCGCTCTCACCCACGATCGACCCGCCGTTCACGGTACCGACCCCCGTGCCGACCACGCCGTTATTCGATCCAGCCCAGTCGGTGGCGGCCGTTGCACCCGAGCCGCCAAGGCGCCAGAACAAGCTGGGGTTGTCATTGAGCACAACCTGCGCGTAGGCCGAAGCGGAAGCCGTGCTCACCGTGACCGTCACCGGTGCGCTCGTCGCCGAGTTTCCATCACCATCGACGGCAACCACCCGATACGTTTGAGTGGAACCGGCCGGCAACGAGCCGTCGTTCATCACAACCGTCGGCGTATTCCAGTAGGTCGACTTCATGGCAACCGTCTGCACTGGGTCGGCCTTACCCGTTCGCATGAGCTTGTATGTCAGGTTCAGGTCGTCCCTATCCCAGTTAGCCGGTATGGATACCCGCACCGACCCGCTGGCAACCGATCGTGCAGTTGGCACCCACGAGTCAGAAGAGAGGCGCGGGCCCTGCTTCGCGCCGCCGGCAGGCGTGACAGCAAATCGGACCAGTCCCTGCTGGCGTTGATTATTGACTCCGATGAATTCCCCACCGACCGCGAGGTACGCTCCGTTGCCGACCATCGACCAGCCGGCCTGGCCCATCCCCGACGCCGTGCCCGTGATCCAGTCGGGATACCAGTCAATCGCTGCCGGTGCCGGAAATCCGGTCCAGTCGGCGTAGATGGAGCTGAGCCAAGGACTCGTACCGAGTGTCCCCTTCACGGCAGCTGTCACCGCGCTCGCGTTGCGCATGTGCGAAGGCTGGTCTTGGGTCATCCCGCCGATGGTTTCGCACGCGTGCTCGTGGCTGGTTGTGTACACGTTGGTTCCATCGGAATAGACGGCGTAATGATCCCCGTGGCAATCGGCTATCCACCTGATGGCGCCGCTTCCCGGTTCAGCCGAGAAGGTACCCTCCAGATTTCCGATGCTCGCGTTGGAGAACACCCACCCGGTTCCGTACACAGCGTTCTGGTCGGTAGTCAGCCCCCAGATCCCGGCGCGACCGGCGCCGTCACCCGTTCCCCAACCGTTCTTGACAGTATTAGGCGCATCCCAGGGCAAAAGTGCGCCGGAGGTCAGGTCAAGAGCACCCAAGCCACGTTGCGTGACATCGTTCACCGTGGAAAATCGACCACCGACGATCAGCTTGTCTTTTGCCGGCGTCAGAGTGAAAGCATCGACTTGAAGATCTGTGGTGGGTGCCCAGCCGAGCAGAGCACCCGAAGTGTTGAACGCAGCGAGGTTCTTGCGAGGGACACCGTTGGCCGCGCCGATCAATCCACCCACGTACACAGCAGTATCCGTGGCCGCGATTGCGTTGACGTAGGAGCCACCCGCCGACGCAGTGAATCCCGGAATCAAAGCCCCGGTCGTCGTATCCAATGCCGCGAAATTGAATCTCGTCTGCCCGTTGACCGAGTTGAACGTGCCGCCGACGTAAAGTCGCGTTCCGTCCGGCGATGCCTTCATCGACTTCACCGTCCCGCTGATGGTCGGAGCCCACGACGAAATCAGCTGTCCCGTGCGGATGTCGTACGCGAGGATGTTGGCCCTAGGCGTGAGATTCGTGCCGGGGGCCGCACCGGCGGGCCGTGTGTTCGTGAAAGAACCGCCCGCGAAAACTGTATTGCCGACGATGTCCTGAGCCCAGACGATGCCGGAGTCGAGCTGCACCGTCGGCAAGCCGTCCGCGGTGACGGTCGAGCTGTTGCGTTGTTCGATAGGTGCGGGTCCGGGCTCCGCGGCATTCGCGGGAGCGGAGAAGGCGAGCGCGGATGTACCGAGCGCGAGGACGAATACGGTGGTCATCGCCAGACGACGAGTTGCCATGGAAAGACGGGTTCTCATTATGACCTCGCTAGATGGTGCCGCTGAAAAGTGCCGTGGGCTGGCCAGCGGCATACGTTACGGAGAGTTTGAAGGGCCCAGCATCCGACCTGGGGACGAGGAACACGAGCACAGCGGCTGCGGATTTGCCTGGTGCAACAGAGCCTGTGAATGGCTTGAACGGCGAAGACGTGGTGGGCTGACCTAAGACGCCAGCCTGATCAGTCAGCGTGACAATCGGTGAGCCGACATCGATCGATCCTTGAGATTTGTTGGTCAATTCAACCGTGAGTGCGACGGCCGGCCCGCTCGTCTCGCCAGGCGTCTCTGCCTTCACTTCGAGCCTTTTTGAGTCGGCGATCGTCGCCTGAACCCCGTTACCCAAATCAGCGACCTGACCCCACGTGGCCTCGACCACAGGTCCTGCATCGGCTGACTGTATGACGTCGGCAGTCGTACCACCGCCGGCGACCGGAACCGAAGTGGAGCGGCCTGCGGATGGCGAGGGCGTGACGACGGGGCGGGTATCCCTGGTCGCCTCGGGTCGCTCGAACGATGAGCAGCCGCTCAATACGAGGCTCGTGAAAACGAGAGCCGTTACCGTGAGGCTGATCGGCCTGAACCGGCGGGACGGTCGTTGACCGCCTGCTGGGTTTGACTCGAAGGGCACTGCGGTCTCCGATACGACCGCCCAATAGAGTACATAAAAGTAGGGTCAAACCTGCCGTCAGTCGGAGCGCTGTCGGGCGATCATCGGGTTGATCCAGTGCAGACTAAAGCAGGATCAAGTCTGCGACGTTCTCGTTCGACCGCACAATGCCCCAGTTGAGGGGGAGCGTGAGCATCCGACGCGTCACCGACCTCGCGCAGATCGAACATAGGAGAACCCGTCCTTGATTCCGCGGAGATAGGCGCGCACCAGTCTCCAAGGTCGCAGAAATTGGCGTCTTCCACCACCGCGCACGATCTCATAAGACACGCGAGCGGTTTGCCACTTCCAGGACGTCAGACGCCGGTCGTCCAAATGCTTGGCGGCGTAGACGAGCCGATTGCGGATGTTGAAGTAGTAGTAGAGGCTGGATCTCCCGTGAACGTCGGGGCGCGATGGATGGGTTCCTCCCTCGTCGTGCACAGCCGACGCTCTTTCGAGCACCGAGAGCTTTCCGCCGATGTCGAGCACCCTATGAGAGAGGTCCACATCTTCCCAATAGAGGAAGTAGTCGGAGTCGAATCCGCCGACTCTCTCCCAGAGGTGAGCCGAAATCGCAAAGCATGCCCCGCTCAGCCACGGACGCCGTGATCCAGACGGAGGTCTGGATCGGCGCTTACTTGCCATGCGTCCGGAGTCGAGGAACAGATCGATTCCATCGAACCAGACTGCACCATCACTCCTCCGAATGACAGGCGAGACCATGAGTTCGTGGTCGGCTACCACCTCGTCTACGAGTGCGTCGATGTCCGAGGACCTGAGGTGCGCATCGGGGTTGACTACGACAATACTCTGCGCCCCCTCGCGAACAGCTCTCGCGGCTCCGGCGTTGACTCCCGCTCCGAACCCGACATTGGTGGGCATTAGCTCAACGAACCATCCGAACAGATTCGCAAGGTCGACCACCCGGCCTTGCTCATCGGTCGAACTGAAGTTGTCCACGATGATTACGAGGCGATCGGAGGTGCCCTTGGTATGAGAGTGATTGCGCAGCAGCAGCCCGCTGGATCCGTAGTTGACGATCACCACAGCATGTTTCGGCCGCGAAGTTCCTTCGACACTCATCGCCAGCGATCCATCTCATGCGCCTCGTCGGTCGTTTACAGCGCCGACCCGCTCGCGCTGAAGGTGTCGCACGCGGTCGGGCCTCCGTTGAAGCCGGCCTCGAACCACTTCTGGCGGGAGGCGGACGAACCGTGGGTCCAGGACTCCGGGTTGACGCCCTGGCCGGCGGACTGCTGGATGCGGTCGTCGCCGACGGCTGCGGCGGCGCTCAGCGCATCCGTGATCTGCTCCTTCGTCACCGGCTGGAGAAGGGGAACGCCCGAGGCGTCCTTCGCGGTCGAGGCGTTGGCCACCCAGGCTCCCGCGAAGCAGTCGGCCTGCAGCTCGGTGCGCACGCTGGCGGACGTCGGGCCGGTGTCGCCATCCTGCGACTTCGAGAGGGTGCCGGCCAGGTTCTGGATGTGGTGACCCCACTCGTGCGCCACGACGTACATCTGGGCGAGCGGGCCGCCGGACGAGCCGAAGCGGTCGCGCAGTTCGTCGTAGAAGGCGGTGTCGAGGTAGATGCGCTCGTCGGGCGGGCAGTAGAACGGGCCGACCGCGCTGGTCGCGTTGCCGCATCCGGTCTGCGTGGAGTCGGTGAACAACGAGAACGCCGGCGAGTGGTAGCTCACGCCGAGCGCCGCGCTTCCGTCGCCGGCCCAGTAGGCGTCGAGGGATTCGGCAGCGCCCTCCATGCGGCATTCGACATTGGTGTTGGCATCCTTGCCGGTCTCGCAGCCCTGGATCTGCTCGTCGCTGGACGAACTGCTTCCGCCCCCACCGACGAGTCCAGAGAGGTCGACGCCGAGGAACTGGCCGATCAGCACGACGGCGATCACGCCGAGGCCGCCGACGCCGGCACCGATGCCCACGTTGCGGCCGCGCTTGGAGACCTTTCCGCCCTCGAGCTTGGCGTTGTCGTTGAAACTCATGCGCTCAAGCTACCTTGTGCGGACACGGTCCAACGCCACGCGGCATCCGTCACTGCGCGAAACGGTCCGTGGCCTCGATGAGCGCGTCGAGGATGCCCGGCTCGTCGAAGGCGTGGCCGGCATCCGGAATCATCCGGAACTCGGCCTGCGGCCAGGCCCGGTGCAGTGCCCAGGCCGTCATCGGCGGCGTGCAGACGTCGTAGCGGCCCTGGACGATGACCCCCGGGATGTCGGCGAGTCGATCGGCGTCCCGGATGAGCTGGCCCTCCTCCCACCACCCGCCGTTGCGGAAGTAGTGGTTCTCGATGCGCGCGAACGCCACGGCGTAACGCGGCTCGGTGAAGTGCGCGATGGTGTCGGGCTGCTGGAGCAGGGTGATGGTCGAGGACTCCCACCGCGACCACGCGATGGCTGCGGGCTCGTGGATGGCCGGATCGGGGTCGGCAAGCAGGCGGCCGTACGCCTCGATGAGATTGCCGCGCTCGTCGACGGGCACGGGGGCGACGAATTCCTCCCACAGGTCGGGGAAGAGGGCGGATGCGCCGCCTTCGTAGAACCAGTCGAGCTCGTCGCGGCGGAGGGTGAAGATGCCGCGGACGATGAGCTCGGTGACGCGCTCCGGGTGCTTCTCGGCGTAGGCCAGGGCGAGCGCGCTCCCCCAGGAGCCGCCGAGCACCTGCCATCGCTCGATGCCGAGGTGCTCGCGGAGTCGCTCGATGTCGGCGACGAGATGCCACGTGGTGTTGACGGAGAGGTCGGCGTCCGGCTCACTGACGTGCGGTGTCGAACGCCCGCAGCCGCGCTGATCGAACACGACGATGCGGTAGCGCTCGGGGTCGAACAGGCGGCGATGTTTGGGCCCCGTCGCACCCCCTGGTCCGCCGTGCAGGAAGACGACGGGTTTGCCATCCGGATTGCCGGACACCTCCCAGTAGACCTCCTGGCCGTCGCCGACGTCGAGCATGCCGGTGTCGTACGGCTGGATCTCGGGGTAGAACTCGCGCATGCGGCCACCCTAGCGACCGCCGACGATACGGCCGGGCCCTCAGATGAGGTTGATCGTGACCTCGTCGATCCAGAGCACACTGGCGATGAGGACGGCGAGACCGCCGGTCGCGGCCAGGAGTCCCGGATGCGCGAGGCCGACGATGATGCCGTGGCTGCGTGGTGACGTCTCCAGGAAGTCGTCGGGCAGCCGGGTGGAGACCGGGCTGCTGCGCCAGCCCCGCAGCCTCGACAGGTACCAGGCATAACGGAGGATGAGCATCAGCCAGAGGAACAGCACGACGATGGGGACCGATCCCACGATGTATCCCACGCCGACGTCGAGGGTGTCGCCGGTGTTGTCCTTACCGGCGATCTGCAGCTGCGTGGCGATGGTGGCACTCAGCACGACGGATGCCGTCCACGCCACGAAGGCGAACGCGTAGCCGGCGAACCGTGAGAGGAAGTGGCCGAGCACCGACTCGCTGCGGTTCAAGCGCTCGTGCGGGGTCTGGCTCAGTACGATCACCGTCGCGCTGAAGGTGGGGAAGACGGCGAGCACGACGAAGGCCACCCAGAGCGCGGCGTGCAGGTCGAAGTGGTCGGCCGCCACCAGCATCAGCACCCAGAAGGCCGCCCAGATCCATCCCGCAGTCAGGGCGTGCTGCACCAGCCAGTCGGGGTGCCGCGTCTCGTAGCGCTCGGCCAACCGGCGCACGGGAGTGCGCGTCATCCGTCTCTCGATCGGTTCGCTCATTCGCCCTCCTCCCTCGATCTTGGCCCGACCGCCGCCCGCGTGTCGATGGCCCGGCGTAGGCTCGCCCCCATGGCGAACACCGTTGCGACCGTCACGATCACCGGGGCCGGCGGCCAGATCGGCTACAATCTCCTGTTCCGCATCGCCGCTGGCGAGATGCTCGGACCCGACACGGCCGTGCGGCTGAAACTCCTCGAGATTCCGCAGGGTATGCGCGGAGCCGAGGGTGCAGCACTGGAACTGCAGGACTCCGCCTTCCCGCTGCTCCAGGCCGTCGACGTGACGGACGACCCGCGGCGAGCCTTCGACGGCGTCAACGTCGCACTCCTGGTCGGCTCTCGGCCGCGCGGGCCGGGCATGGAACGGGGCGACCTCCTCGCCGCCAATGGCGGCATCTTCGGGCCGCAGGGCGAGGCGATCAACGCGGGCGCGGCATCCGACGTCCGGGTGGTCGTAGTCGGCAACCCGGCCAACACCAACGCGCTCATCGCGAGCGCCCACGCGCCGGATGTCCCTGCCTCACGCTTCACCGCACTCACCCGGCTCGACCACAATCGGGCGCTCGGCCAGCTCGCCGCCGCGCTCACCGTTCCCGTGACGCAGCTGCGCGACGTGACCATCTGGGGCAATCACTCAGCCACCCAGTTCCCCGACGTCGCCCACGCGACTGCGGCCGGACGCGACGTCGCCGAGCGGCTGAGCGAGGAGATGGGGGCGGATGCGGCCCAGCGCTGGCTCGCGGAGGAGTTCATCCCCCGGGTCGCGCGGCGCGGGGCGGAGATCATCGAGGTGCGCGGGTCGTCATCCGTCGCCTCGGCAGCGACAGCCGCCATCGACCACGTGCGCGACTGGGTGCACGGTACGACAGATGGCTGGACCTCGGCCGCCATCGTCTCCGACGGCTCCTACGGTGTGCCCGATGGCCTGGTGTCGTCGTTCCCGGTGACGTCGGAGGGTGGCGAATGGGCGATCGTTTCCGGGCTCTCCATCGACGCCTTCGCGCAGGAGCGCATCGACCGTTCCGTGGCCGAGCTCGTCGAGGAGCGGGAGGCGGTCAGCGCCTTGGGGCTCATCTAGGCTCGTTTGCATGGCCCAGCAACCCTCGCCTCCGACGCGCCGCTCCCAACTGATCCTCGGCATCGTCATGGGACTGGTCATCGGCCTCGTCATCAGCCTGTTCACGGGCTTCTGGCTGTGGCTCGCCGCCGGCGCCGCCGTGGGCCTCGCGACCGGCGCCATCATCAAGCCGCCAGCGCGCTGAGGCCGATCGACTCGCCCATGCGGGTACGAGTAGCGAGCTGTTAAATGGCGCGGACGGATGCCGTGGGCACGCCGTAGGAACGCACCTCGCGGTGCAGTCGCTCCATCGTGGCGTCGAGTTCGGCTGCCGTCTCGGCGGCTCCCGTGAGGCCGTCGATGAGGTGTTGGGGCACCTGGGTGTCGAACTTGTAGTAGGTCTTGTGCTCCAGGCTCGCCCAGAAGTCCATCGCTATCGTGCGGAACTGCACCTCGACCCGCACCGGCTCCGCCCCACCGGACAGGAACACCGGCACGTCGAGGATCACGTGCAGGCTGCGGTATCCGTTGCTCTTGGGTGCTGCGATGTAGTCCTTGACCTCGACCACCGTCACGTCCTGCTGCGTCGTGAGCAGGTCGACGATGCGGTAGACATCGCTGACGAAGCTGCACGTCACGCGCACGCCGGCGATGTCGCTCAGCGTTCCGCGGATCGCCTCGAAGGACGGCTCGACGCCCTTGCGCGCCATCTTCTCGAGCACGCCGTCCATGGTCTTGAGCCGGCAGGCGATGTTCTCGATGGGGTTGTAGCCGTCGGTCGAGCTGAACTCCTCGCGGAGGATGGACAGCTTGGTGACGATCTCGTCCATGCCGAACTTGTAGCGCATGAGGAACCGCGCGAACTCGTCGCGGAGGGAAGCGACCTCGGCGATGGTGTCGGTGTCCATCAACCGGAACAGCTCGGCCGCCTTGGGCGTGAGCAGAGGGCGGACGGCGGAGGGATAAGGGTCGTCGTCGAGAGCGGTCACGTGCTCGACGCTATCGAGCGAGCCTTGGCGGATCGTGTGAAGGGTGTGTGGATCGTGGGCGTACACGGGCGTACACGGGCCTCGATACGCCTGCTCCTCCGTCGCGGGCTACTCGACCGGCGTTGTGCACGAGCCTTGTATACGCCTGATTCTCCGTCGCGGGCTAATCGACCATCGGGTCTCGATACGCCTGCTCCTCCGTCGCGGGCTACTCGACCAGCGTCAGCGGGACTTCTTGATGAGCGTCTTCTCGTCGATCGGTGCGGTACCCGATGCGCGTTGCTCGGCGAAGTAGGCGCGGGCCTCGTCCTGCCGCATCTGCTCCGCGCCGCTGGCGATCGACGCACGGATGTGCTCGGGCTTGTAGCCGAACGCGTCGACGAGGTCGAGGGCGTGCGGACGCAGCCGCGCGATCAGGCGGTCGATGTAGGCCGTGACGGCCTGAGCACGCTTGGGCGAGAGACGGCCGTTGATGAGGTACCAGGCCAGGTGCTTCTCGATGAGGCCGAGACCGAACAGGTCCCGGAGCCACGTGAGCACCTGGTGCGTTCCGGCATCCGTCGTCTTGTCGAGAGCCTTGGTGAACGACTCCCACTGCAACAGCTCGCCGTGGGCGCGGGCCGCCTCGATGAGCTCGTTCTGCTGCGAGTTGAACAGGGCCGCTGCGTCCTTCTTCGACAGCTTGCGGCTGTCGCGGAGGCGCGCACCGACCTCGGCGATCATCGTCTCGACCCGGTCGGTCAGCAGTTCACGCTGCGTGTTCGGGTTGCGCAACTCCGAGACCGAGCGGCGGGTCGAGCCGAAATCGGAGATGGTCTGCCCGAGCCCCCGGAGTCCGGTGCCGTGGTAGGCGCGGTCTGCCGCCTGCGCGACGACGTAGCGGGCGAGCGCGCCGGCATCCGCCTTCGCGAACTGCTTGGAGTAGTCGGTGAGCAGTCGCTTGGATACCAGCTGCAGCAGCACGTTGTTGTCGCCCTCGAACGTCGCGTAGACGTCAAGGTCCTGGTGCAGGCCGACGAAGCGGTTCTCGGCGAGGAAACCGGCACCGCCGCACGCCTCGCGGGCCTCTTGGATGGTGTCGAGAGCGTTCCACGTCGACAGCGGCTTGAGGGCGGCCGCGAGGGTCTCGAGGTCCTGCCGGTCGTCATCGGTGTCGGCCTTCCCGCTGAACACGGCGTCGAACTTCACGAGGAAGTCGTCGTGAGCGAAGGTCTGGGCGTAGACGGTGGCGATGCGCGGGATGAGGCGGCGCTGGTGGCGCTGGTAGTCGAGCAGCACCTCCTCGTCGGTGTCGCTCGCGGCGGTGAACTGGCGGCGCTGGGTGGCGTACGTGACGGCGATCTTGAGGGCGACCGCGGCGGCCTGGGTGGCGGCTCCGTCGAGCGAGACGCGGCCCTGCACGAGGGTGCCGAGCATGGTGAAGAATCGGCGACCCGGGCTCGCGATGGGGCTCGTGTATGTGCCGTCCTCGGCCACGTCGCCGTAGCGGTTGAGGAGGTTGGCGCGGGGCACGCGCACGTCGGTGAAGTGCAGTCGCCCGTTGTCGATGCCGTTGAGACCGCCCTTCAGACCGTCGTCCTCCCCGCCGATGCCCTTGAGGAATCCGCCCTTGGCATTGCGGATGGGCACGTAGAACGCGTGCACGCCGTGGTTGATCCCCTGCGTGACGAGCTGGGCGAAGACGACGGCCGCGGTGCCGTGCTTGGCGGCGTTACCGAGGTAGTCCTTCCACGCCCCGCGGAACGGGGTGCTGATGACGAACTGCTGCTTCTTCTCGTCGTAGGTCGCGGTCGTTGCGATGGACGCGACATCCGACCCGTGCCCGGTCTCGGTCATCGCGAACGCGCCCGGAACCTTGAGGCTCATCGTGTCGGGCAGGAACGTCTCGTGGTGGTAGTCGGTGCCGAGGTGCAGGATGGCGGCGGCGAACAGGCCCCACTGCACGCCCGACTTGATCTGCAGGCTGGGGTCGGCCGTGACCATCTCCTCGAACGCGGCGATGTTGCCGCCGTGGTCCTCGAGGCCGCCGAGCCTCTTAGGGAAGGCACGGAGCACCTGCCCGTTGTCGACGAGCAGCTTGAGCTGGCCGAAGACGCGCTCGCGCTGCTCATCCATCGACTGGCCCTCGATGCGCTGCATCTCGGGGCGCGCGGTCAGCTCGCGGGAGGCCAGGCGCACGTCGGCCCAGGTTCCCAACAGTTGGCGACCGAGCTTCTCGAGGTCGACCCGGGGCGCCCCCGGCTGGCCGGGAACGGTGATGGGGCCGGTGTCGGCCTTCGCGACCGATTCGGCGGCCTTCGTGACGGATGCGGGTGCCTTCGGGCGTGCGGCGGTGTCGACCATGGATTATCCCCTCGGTGGATCAGATCTTCTTCAACCGTACGAGCGCTCGCGTCGGCATCGAAGTGATGCGTGCAGCGCCTACAAAAGGGCGCCGGATGCGGCCGAGTCGCGTTGTGGCATCCGACAATCCGCGCCCGCGCCCGTGAGAGAGGTGGCACAACGCGGGTCGGGCATCCGTCATCTGTCCGTACCTCGGCGTCGGCCGTCGCCGGGCCGCAGTGACGTCAGTGCCGGAAGAACGTCGCAGCGCGGCCGGTCCAGAGCAGGAGGATCACCACGAGGGCGACGGCTCCGGTGACGATCGCGCTCAGTGCCTGCGGGGGCGAGGCGATCAGCAGGAACACGGCTCCTGCGAGCGTGATGACTTCGACCACGGTGACGACGAGCCTTGCACCACGACTGCCGCGCAGGAGTCCGCGTGCGACGAGGATGATGATGACGCCGATGAGGATGTAGAGGATGGCCGTCGTGACGAGTCCACCTCGACCGCCGAAGGAATCCGCCGCGCCGGCAACGTTCTGGCCGACCAGCAGCAGGATGCCGGCGAGGATGTCGAGCGCCCCCTGGATCCAGACGAGCACGGCGATGAAGGTGACGCCTCCCGGACGGGTTCCTGCCACGGTCTGCTCCCTCGTCGGTGGTGCGGCACCGCAGCCCGATCGAGCCGCGGTGCCGCGAGCCTAGCGGCTCACGCGCTGCGCTGGTAGGTGCTGCGCGCGGGCCCGACCCGCGCTTCGTTCCCGGCGGTCATCGCTGCTCCGCCGACGCGCCGAACAGCATCCGGGCGAGCACGAGCATCATCACGACGAAGCCGCCGAGCACGGGAATCCACGACCAGATCCATCCGACCGTCAACCCGACGACGACGACGCCCGCGATCGCGACGATCCAGATGACCGCGGTGTAGATGCCGAAGCGGGCGGCGGCGGCCGGATCCCTCTCGAAGCGATCGCCGATGTCGGCGTGCTCGCGCTGGGCGGCACGCAACCAGGCCTTGTGCCGGTTCGTCTGGGTGGCGGCGAGGAAGGCGAACAGCACGACGCCGCCGGCCAGGCCGATCGCAACGATCGCAAGGCTCCACACCGGCAGGGCTCCGACCGCCACGAGCGCTGTGCATCCCGCCCCGAGAAGGGTGAGCAGGGAGGCCCAGAAGTAGCCGCCGGCTCGCTCGCGGGGCATCGGGTGATTCGTCGTGGTCTCCTGCACGAGGGAGTCGCCGACGATCCAGGCGAGGGCGGTCGCAGCGATTCCGATCAGGGCGATGCACGGTCCGACCGGGATGGGCAGCAGACCGGTCAGCGCCAGGACGGCGAGGGTGATGGCCACCGACGCGATGATCGAGGCGAGCACCGCTCGCACGACATAGGCCGGCCGGGGCCGCACCCGAGCGCGTTGATACGCGGCGCTGTGCGAGGCCGCGCTCGGACCTGCAGCCGACTCCGGCGGCGAGTCGCCGACGAGTTCGCGGATGTCTCCGAGCTCGTCGATCGCCGATTGCGCGGCGTCCGTCGGGCTCGCGCCCGCCGCCTCGAGGTCGGCCACTCGGGCGACCAGATTCGCGCGCACCTCTTCTTTCAGGTCCTGCGTCTCGGGCGTCATGTCGACGCCGGTGAAGGCCTCGTCGAGAAGCCGATGGATGTCTCCGCCGCGAGGGCGGGGCGTGCTGGTGTCAGCCATTGCGGGGCTCCTTGACGTCGAGCAGCGAGTCGATGATGCGCCGCGTGGCAACCCACGCGGTCACGTTTCCGCTGAACACCGCGCGGCCGGCGTCGGTGATGCGGTAGTACTTGCGGCGACCGCCCTGCGTCTCGTCTCCCCAGTAGGACTCGACGAGCCCGTCGCGCTCCAGGCGGCGATAGGTGGCGTACAGGGTCGCCTCCTTGATCTCGTGACCGCCGCCGGTCGCATCGCGGATCGCTTTGTAGATCTCGAAGCCGTAGCGCTCCCCCGCACGCAGCACACCGAGCACGATGGTGTCGGTGTGGCCGCGCAGCAGGTCGGCCGCGAAGGCGTCGTCCTGCTTGGGTGGCCCGGTGGGTATGTTCATCACGACAATTACTATATCACATCAAGTACTTGCTGTGATGGCCTTCTGGTTATCGCCGCCGCGACCGATGTCGGCCGGTCGCGCTAGCGTTCGTGCCATGAAGCACGGGTTCATCTACACGGGCTCCGATCCCGCCGTGGCCGTCGATCTGGCGGCGCTCGCCGAGGAGAACGGATGGGACGGATTCTTCGTCTGGGAGGGCATCTGGGCGACGGACCCGTGGTCGACCCTCGCGGCCGCAGCGGTGCGGACGGACCGCATCCGGCTCGGGACGATGCTGACGCCGGTACCGCGCCGACGGCCACGGGAGCTCGCCGGGCAGACCATGACCGTCGACCGTCTCTCGGGCGGCCGGGTGATCCTCTCCGCTGGCCTCGGCGTGCCCGACTCGGAGCCGCGGTTCTGGATCTTCGAGGATGATCCCGGCAGGCGCGTGCGCGCCGAGCTGCTCGATGAGAGCCTCGACCTGCTGCAGCTGCTGTGGCGCGGCGAGCCGTTCGAATACTCCGGCGAGCACTATCACGCAGATCGCAGCGACCAGATGCTGCCACCGGCGATCATCCAGGAGCCCCGCATCCCGATCTGGGTGGTCGGCGCCTGGCCCCGCCCGCTGTCGATGCGCCGGGTGGCGCGGTTTGACGGGTGGATTCCCAATTACGCGCCGATCGGCTCCGGGGTATCCGGTCCCGAGGAGCAGCAGCGCACGTACACGCCCGAGATCGCGGCACAGGCCATCGCGTGGCTCATGGCGGAGCGTCAGCGCCTCGGCGTCGCCGATCGTCGGTTCGACATCGTGCAGGAGGGAACGACCACGGGTGACGGCTCGGCTGCCGATGCCGCCGTGGTCAGGACATGGGCGGATGCCGGCGCGACCTGGTGGCTCGAGTCGAACTGGCAGGTGGCGGACGACGAGGTCGAGCAGTACGCGCGTCGCCGCGTCAGCGCCGGTCCGCCCCGTGCGGACTAGCGGATGCCGCTGCGCGCGAACCCCTGAACGAAGTAGCGCTGGAAGACGAGGAAGAGAATCACCATCGGCGTCACGTTGAGGAGCGCGAACGCCATGGTCGCGCCGTAGTCGGAGCCGAACTGGCCCTGCAGGTAGAGCAGCCCGATCGGAAGGGTGAACAGCGAGTTGTCCTTCAGGGCGATCAGCGGCCACGCGAAGTCGTTCCAGCTCTGCAGGAGGCTCATGAAGAACAGCACGGCGATGAGCGGCTTCGACAGCGGCAGCACGATGCGCGTGAAGACGCGTAGATGGCCCGCCCCGTCCATCCGGGCCGCCTCGATGAGGTCGCGCGGGATGGCGAGCATGAACTGGCGCGCCAGGAACACCCCGAACGCGGATGCCGCCGTCGGGAGGATGACGGCCCAGTAGCTCCCGTAGATGCCGAGCGTGGTGACGAGCTGGAACAGGGCCACCATGATGACCTGCACCGGGATCATCAGGGTGGACAGCGCCACCAGGAACAGCACGTTCGAGCCCCGGAAGCGCAGGTGAGCGAAGGCGTACCCGGCGAGGAGGCTGACGGTCACCGTGATGAGGGCGACCACGACGGAGATGGCGATCGAGT
This sequence comes from Orlajensenia flava, assembly GCF_004801905.1. GTDB lineage: Bacteria > Actinomycetota > Actinomycetes > Actinomycetales > Microbacteriaceae > Orlajensenia > Orlajensenia flava. Next base: position 15,110 of record NZ_SSSN01000015.1, read on the forward strand.
TGCCGAACCAGGTGATCACGGGGAAGGACGAGAGCACGCGCTGGAAGTTCTCCATCGTCCAGCTGCGCGGCCACAGCCGCAGGTCGCCCCCGAGCAGCTCGGCACGAGAAGAGAACGCGACCACGACCATCCAGTACAGCGGGAACAGGAGGATTCCGCAGATCACGCCGGCGGCGACGATTCGCGCGGCGAGGGCGCCCCGTCCGCGCCGTCGGCGCGAACTGCGGGGAGCGGGTGTCGGGAGAGCACGGGGGGCGGTTGCCAGCGTCTGCGTCATCGCCGCCTCACTCGACCTGGTCGCGGGTTCGGCTGATGCGCCACTGGATCGCCGTGAACGCCAGGGTCAGCAGGAGGAGTACGACGCCGATCGCCGCGGCGTAGCCCTGGTCACGCGTGACGAAGCCCGTGTCGTAGGCGTAGGTCACGAGAACGGATGTCGCGTTCTGCGGGCCTCCCCCCGTCATCACGAAGATGATGTCGAACACCTGGAACGAGTAGATGACGTTCATGATGAGCAGGAAGAACGACGACGGGCCGACCATCGGGACGGTGATGTAGCGGAAACGCTGCCATCCGTTCGCCCCGTCCAGACGCGCCGCCTCGTGGAGTCCCGGGTTCACGCCCTGCAGGCCGGCGAGGTAGATGAGCATGTTGAAGCCGACCCGCCACCACAGGGTGACGATGACGACGGATGCGAACGCCGCACCCTGGCCCGACTGCCACGGGATGGACGGGAGGCCGGCGAACTTGAGCATCTTGTCGAGGATGCCGCTGTTCTGGTCGAAGATGAGCACTCCGATGAGCGCCGTCGCAACCCCCGAGATGGCCATCGGCACGATGACGATCGAGCGGAACACGCCTCGTGCCGGCAGCACCGAGTTGAGCAGCGCCGCGATGCCGAGGCCCATCGCCATCGACACCGGGGTGACGATCAGCGTGAACAGCGCGGTGTTGAGGGTCGAGCGCCAGAACAGCCCGTCCGAGAACAACCGCACGTAGTTGTCCCAGCCGATGAACCGGCCGGAGCCGAACCCATTGGTCGCCTGAAGGCTGATGCTGACGGCGCCGACGAGTGGGACGAGCACGAAGAGCCCGAGCAGCAGCATGTTCGGCGAGAGGAACGCCAGACCCGCGAGGGTCTCGCCGAGGTTGCGACGCCGTCGCGAGCGCCGCGGCCCGGACTCGCGAGGGCGCGCCGGTTCGCCACCCGCCGGCGCGGCCGATCGTTCCTCGACGCGCAGGGTCACGATGCGGTCGCCGCCGCGATCCCGTCGGAGAGCCCCTTGATGGTCGCATCCGTGCTCTGGCCACCGATGAACGCCTGCTCCAGCTGGTCCTTCAGCACGGTGATGATCTTCGACATCGAGGGGGATGCCACCTGGCCGGAGTCGGCAGCCTGCACGGTGGAGGCCTGGCCGATGAAGACGGGCGAGAGCTCAGGACGCTGCGCGAAGGTGATGCCGGACTCGACGAGGTCGGCGCGGGTCGGCAGCAGCGATGCCGCCTCGCAGAAGTCGCGCATCGACTTCTCCTGGGTCATGAAGTCGAGGAATGCCGTCGCGAGCTCGGGCTGCTTCGTTCCCGCGGTGGCCACGAGCGCGTTGCCGCCGAAGTCGCTTCCGCCGCGTACGTTGCGCGGCGCGAAGGTCGCCCCCCACTCGAAGTCGAGGGTGGATGCCGCATCCGGGAGCAGGAAGGCGCCACCCCACGTCATCGCCGCCGTCTGCGAGTACCAGATGTCGCTGGCGTAGGTGGTCGACTTGACGGAGTCGTTCTGCGGCACCCACTTCTTGTCGAAGAAGCTCTTGGTGAAGTCGACCGCCGCGCGCCCGGCCTTCGAGTCGATGGCTGGCGACGTGAGGTCCTTCGCGAGGAACCGGCCATCCGCCTGGAACAGCCAGCTGAGCCAGCGTGTCACGCCGTTGCCCTGCCAGTTGTAGGCGAACGGGAACTTGTCGTCGGGGAGCGATGCCCGCAGCTTCTCGGAGACGCCCTCGAACTCCTTCCACGTCCACGCCTTCTCGAGCGTGGTGGGGATGGCGGTGACACCGGCCGACGCCAGCAGCGCCTTGTTGTAGAGGATGACCGAGGTGTCGGTGTGGTGGGGGACACCGAACGGCTTGTCGGCGTTCTGCACGGCACGCCAGGCCTGCGGGGTGAATCGATCGCTGAATCCGCTCGGGAGGGTCGCGGTGAGGTCGAGCAGCTGGCTCCGGCCCGCGTAACTTCCGAAGGTGTAATAGGGAACGCGGAAGATGTCTGGAGCGTTGCCGGCCTGCAGCTGCGCATCGATGTTGGTGAACATCTGCTCGTACGGCACGGCGTTCAGTGTGACCGTCGACCCGGGGTTCGCCTTCTCGAACCGTGCGATCGCGGTCTTGAAGCCGGCCAATTCGCTGTCGGTGCCCCACGTCGTGAAGGTGAGCGTGCCTTTCCGGGGTGTCGGCTTCGTGCCCGCCGTGCTGAACCCCGCACATCCGGCCAACAGGAGCGGGATGCTCACCGCGCCGGCCGCGACGAAGAAGTTCCTTCTGCTGATGTCCATGGATGACCTTCCGACGTTGGCGGCGTTAACGCTGGAAAGTTAGCACCATTAACAGGGCGACGAAAGGGGCTGGTGTTACGGTTCACACCATGGAAGAGGGCGGCCAGTCGACAGCGGTCGACACGCGCGCCCGCATCCTGGATGCGGCCATCGCCCTGCTCGACCATGGCGGCCGCGATGCCGTGACGACGCGCGCCGTCGGTGTGGCGGCCGGCGTCCAGGCTCCCACGATCTACCGACTGTTCGGCGACAAGAACGCCCTTCTCGATGCAGCCGTGATGGCCGGGTTCATGCGGTTCCGTGACCAGCAGGATCGCACTCCGGGCGACGATCCGGTCGACGACCTCCGCCGCGGGTGGAACTTCCACGTGCGCTTCGGGCTCACGCATCCGCATCTCTACGCCCTCATGTACGGCGATCCGCGGGTCGGACGCCTCTCGCCAGCCGCGTCGGCGGCGGCGGACGTCGCTGCCGGGCACCTCCGACGCATCGCCGAGGGCGGCCGTCTCCGAGTGACCGAGAAGCAGGCGCTGGACCTCGTCCACGCGACCGGGTCCGGCATCACCCTCACCCTGATCGCGCAACCGGCGGAGCGACGCGACCTCGGTCTCTCGGACCTGGCGCGAGAGGCGATCATCGCGGCGGTGACAACGGACGGGCCCGCCGTCGCCGGCGCCGGTCCGGCCGCGGCCGCCGTGCACCTCCGCGCCGCCCTCGATCACTCGAGCGCTCTGAGCCCGAACGAGCGCGGGCTTCTCGGCGACTGGCTGGAGCGCATCGCCTCGACGACGGACGCAGCGGCCGAATGACCTACGCCGCCCGCAGCCTGCCGCGCACGATCGAGTCTCCCGAGTGCGCCGGATTGCCGTCGTCGGGCTCATCCGAGACGTCGACGAGGGTGTAGCGCTGGAGATCGACGCCGCTCGGAATCGCGAACTGGCCCGAGTCGCCGGAGAGCAGGCCGAGGCTGACGAGGCCCGACGTGTCGGGATCCATCAGCCACACCTCGCGGAGCCCTCCGCTCGGCGCCTGCAGGTCGACGACCACGCTGCGAGAGCCCGACGGCGTCTCCTCGACGCGTGCCGATCCGGACGCATTCCAGGTCGGGAACGGATCGAGCTTCGCCTCGGCGACCAACCGGGGCGCCGGAGTCGACGAGACCAGCGCCGTGCCGATCACGCCCCCGACGAGGCCGATCACGAGCGCGGCGGCGGCGACCGCCCAGATCACCGCACGGCTGGGGCGCCGTGGACGGCGCCGGTGAGGGGCTGCGTGTGCGTGCCCGCCCCGGGCGGAGGCGTCGACGGGCGCGAGCTCGACCGCGAGCGGCGCGACATCCGCCGGTCCATCGGAGACGGGCACCTCGGCGACGGTCGCGGACAGCCCCAGCTCGGCGTGGATGCGCTGCCAGACCTCGGGACGGGGCTGGACGATCTCGACATCGCGCGAACTGCGACCGACATCGACCAGACGCGTGAGCGAGTCCAGTTCGGCAGCACAGCGATCGCACGTCGCCAGGTGCTGCTCCTGTTCACTGCTCGCCCGTTCCTCACCCAGGGCCAGCAGGGCCAGGGTCTCGTCATCGAGATGAGTCATCGTCCACCTCCAATCGGGTCCTCAGCCGGCCGAGACTTCGCCGGATATGACTCTTGACCGTACCGAGCGGAAGCCCGGTGCTGTCGGCGATCTCGGAGTGGGTCATGTCTCCGTAGAACGCCAGCGCCATGACCCGTCTCGGCACCGGCTCGAGTCGACCCAGTTCGGCCGCGATCATGAGTCGTTCGGCGACGTCGACCTCATCGGATGGGGGTTCCGTCGAATTCGCGTCCGTCAGGGACTGCTCCAGCCGACGGATGCGCGAGCGCGCCTCGAGCGCATCCGCGATCCGGCGCCGCGTGATGCCGATCAGCCAGGCGACCAGCGGGGCGCGTTCCGGGTCGAAGTTCGCGCGCCCCTGCCACGCCGAGATGAAGACCGATTGCGTCACGTCCTCGGCGTCGGCGCGCACCCCGAGAGCGCGCAGAGCCAGGCTGTGGACGATCCCCGACCAGCGCGCGTAGGCGTCGGCGATCGCCGTCTCGTCGCCCGCGCGGAATGCCCGCGCGACGTCTGCGTCATCTCGATCTGTCACGTCGGTGTGCGGTCTCTCCGCTTCGGGCCGGGCGATGGCGACATCGGTGCTGCGCGGAAGCGCACCGGGCGCGGCCCGGGAGGGTGCCGGACTCTCGGCCAGCATATCCGCCCCCTCATCCTTCGGGCAGCGCCGTCACGACGACGTTGTCGAGGTAGGTGCGGCGGGTGTAATCGAACTCTCCTCCGCAGGTGACGATGGTCAGGCGAGGCTGGCCCGTCCGGTCGAAGACCTGACCCCACGGCACGTCGGGCTTGGTCACCATGCCCTCGTTCTGCACGACGTACCGGTTGTCCTTGCCGTCGGCTGTCGTGACGATGATCTCGGTACCCGCCGTCGCCTGCGGCAGCTTGGCCAGCGGCCCGATGTCGTAGTACAGCGAGTCGACGTGAGCCGCGATCACCGTCGCGCCGGCGGCGCTGGCCGGCCACGAGCCGTACTGGTACCACCCGGCGTTGGCCGGATCGGGCGGTAGCTCCATCGACCCAGTGCTGGTCAGGCCGACGGGGGCGACCGTCATGTCCACGCCCAGCGACTCGATGCGGAATCGCACGGGTGCGACGGCGATCGGCACCTGCTGGTCGAGCCCGGTGCCGCGGATCGGGACCTGCACCGCCGCGGTCGGTTGGGGTTTGGGGGTCGCGACGGCCGTGAACAGGGTCGCGCCCTTCACGACGCTGGCGGTGGTCGAGCAACCGACCATCCCGCCGCACACGGCGAGTGCCGCGACGAGGATTCCCACCCTCCTCGTCGCGGCACGCACGGTGACGCCCGTCAGCGTCGCGCCTGAGCGCGGCGACGCACCGCGAAGACGGTGAGGGCGGCAGCAGACAGCAGGGCTATGACGGAGGCACCCACCCAGAGCCCTGCTGAGTCGAACGGCTTGTTGGTGGCGACCAGACCCGCTGAGCCGGCGGGGATGCTGCCGGGATCGGAGTTCAGTCCGGGGATCGTCTGGATGGCGAGCGCCAGGGTCTTGTCGGTCAGGCTGCCCCAGGCGTAGACGATGGTGTTGACGCCGTCGGCGACGTTGACGTCCGCCGGACCGATCACGGGGTCGGTGGTGCCCGTCGCGGCGACCGAGGCGGACACGACGCCGGCGGGAAGGTTGAGCACCTTCTCGTTCGGGTTGGTCAGGCCGGTGATGACCGGAGAGCCGCCCGCGAGCACGTCGACGGCCGGAGCGGCGGCGACGTGACGGACCGTCAGCCGGCCCTGACCGGCGGGTAGGACGGAGATGTCATTGGTGAACAGGTTCGCCGTCGGCTTACCGTCCGCGCCGAGATTGGCGACGGCCGTGTAGTCCTTGCCGGCCTCGAGGGTGAGGTCGATCGGTCCGATGATGGGGGCCGAGGCGTCGGTCGCGTCGCTCTTGGTGATGGCGACGGTGTACTTGCCCGCCGCGAGGTCGAGGGGACCCGCCATCGAACCGGGGGTGAAGTCGTCGATAGTGAGCTTGTCGTTCACGTACACGTCGACGGTCACACCCGGAACGGCGTGGAAGACGGAGAGCTGAGCGTCTCCGTCGGCAGCGTGGGCGGGAAGGGCTCCCGCCAAGGCGATGAGGGCTCCAGCGGCGATGCCGGCGACCAGTGTTTTGCGCATGCGGACCTCCATGTCCTGCCCGAAGGCGAATTGGTCTTACACACCCTCTTCCGGCCGAAGGCGGCCTTCGGATGCACCCGATGCGGAAATCTGTCGAATCCCTTTTCGCGGCCGGAATGAGGCCCGCATCCGCACTGGTGCCGCGTCCCGGTGGGGCATAGACTCCCGTCCGGGAGGCACCCGTTTGGGGCACATCTGTGCCGATAACCGAAGGAGTGCATTCCATGAAGAAGAAGATCCTCGCCGTCACCGCAGCGGCTGCCGCTCTGGTGCTCCTGGGCACCGCAGCACCGGCCAACGCGAACGGATGGACGCCGCCCGCGCCGGCCGGAACGATCGTCGACGTCGCCGTCGCGGCATCCGGAGGCGGAACGCCGGATGACAACCCGTACGACTACGACATCCTCATCCAGGCGCTGACTGCGACGGGGCTGGCTCCCGTGCTGGCCGACACCTCCCGCAAGTTCACTGTGTTCGCGCCCAACGACCGCGCGTTCGAGCGTCTGGTCACCGACCTGACCGGCACCGCGCCGACGAGCGAGGCCGCTGCGCTGACGACCATCACGACGGCGCTCACCGTCGACCAGATCAAGAACGTGCTGCTGTACCACGTGGTGCCCGACCGCAAGCTGGGGCCCCTGCAGGTGCTGTTCGCCGGATCCATCACCATGGCGAACGGCGGAGTCATCAAGCCGCGACTGATCACCCTGCGTGACGAGAACACCAGCCTGCAGGATCCGAAGCTCGTGCTCTCGGCGATCAACATCCAGGCGACGAACGGCGTCATCCACACCATCGACCGGGTGCTGGTGCCGGCCACACTCTGACGCACCCGCTCGGGAGCAGCGGCGTTTCGCGGGGGTCGATTCACCCGCGAACGCCGCTCGCGTCTCGCGCGGCACTGGTCAGGGGCCGGCGGGCGGGTCTTCGGCGAGTCCGCGGAAGTAGCGCACCACGTCGGGTCGGAACAGCAGGAGCACCACCAAAAGGGCGATCAGCAGCCCGGGCAGGACGTTGCCGACTGACGACGGGGCGAGCACGATCAGCAGGATCGAGGCGACGACGGAGAGCGACTCGATCACGATCGTGACGACGCGTGCCACCGGGTTGCCGCGCAGCAGGCCGACGCCCACCACGATGATCGCGACGCCGACGATGATGGCGCCGATGCCGAGCGTCACCTCGAACGCGGATGGTGCCGCGCTGATCATCCCGGCCGCGAGGACGAGACCGCCGACGAGGAGGTCCAAGGCGGCCGCCACGAACGCGAGCACCGCGATGACGACGACGGAGGCCGGTCGATGCACGCCGAGTGCGCCCGTCACGCGGACGCCTCGGCAGCCACCACGGCCAGAAGGGCCTCCCCGTAGGCATCCAGTTTCTTGGCCCCGATTCCGGAGATGCCGTCGAGGTCTCCTACGGATGCCGGTCGCGCCGCGGCGACGGCGCGCAGGGTGGCGTCACCGAACACGATGTAGGCGGGGACGCCCTGCTGTTTCGCCTCGGCCGCGCGCCAGACCCGCAATCGTTCGAACAGGCCGTGGTCTCCGGGCGCGAGGTCGCCGGCGACGGCCGCGCGCCGGGACGATCGCGAGGGCGCACGGTCTGGTTCGGTTCGGAGCATCACCGCCCGCTCGCCCGCGAGTACCCGAGCGGAGGCATCCGTCAACGCCAGCGTCCCGTACTCGCCGGCGGCCGCCAGCACGCCCTGGGCGAGGAGTTGGCGCACAATGCCACGCCACTGCTGGTCGGAGAGATCGGCGCCGATTCCCCACGTCGACAGGCGCTCATGGCCCCACTGCTCGGTGCGCGCCGTCGTCTTGCCGCGCAGGATGTCGATGGTCTGGCCGGCCCCGAACGACTGTCCGCGCTCGCGCTTGAGCCGGACGACGGTCGACAGGAGCTTCTGAGCCGGCACGGTGCCGTCCCAGGATTCCGGCGGAGTGAGGCAGGTGTCGCAGTTGCCGCACGCGCTGCTCTGCTGGCCGAAGTAGCCCAGTAGGTCCACGCGCCTGCAGCCGACCGTCTCGCAGAGCGCGAGCATGGCGTCGAGGTGCGCGGTCTGACGCCGACGATGCGCCAGGTCGCCGGGCGATCGCTCGATGAGCCCGCGCTGCTGCACGACATCCTGCAGTCCATAGGCCAGCCACGCCGTGGAGGGCTCGCCGTCGCGGCCCGCCCGACCGGTCTCCTGGTAGTAGCCCTCCACCGACTTGGGCAGGTCGACGTGAGCGACGAAGCGCACGTCGGGCTTGTCGATGCCCATCCCGAACGCGATCGTTGCCACGATGACCACGCCGTCCTCGCGCAGGAAGCGCGATTGCGTGCGGGCGCGCTGAGCAGCATCGAGGCCGGCGTGGTACGGCTCCGCATCGACGCCGTTCTGACGCAGGAACTCGGCCGTCTTCTCCGTCGTCGCGCGCGAGAGCGCGTAGACGATGCCGGCGTCGCCCGCGTGCTCTGCGCGGATGAAGTCGAGCAGCTGACGACGGGGGTCGTTCTTCGCGACGATGCGGTACTGGACGTTGGGCCGGTCGAAGCTCGACACGAAGTGCCGGGCGTCGGCGAGGTGCAGGCGCTCGGTGATCTCCCGATGCGTCACCTCGGTCGCGGTAGCTGTGAGGGCGATACGCGGCACATCGGGCCAGCGCTCGGCCAGTTCGCCGAGAGCGAGGTAGTCGGGCCGGAAGTCGTGACCCCACTGGCTCACGCAATGGGCCTCGTCGATCGCGAACAACGCGATGGTGCCTCGCTCGAGGAACCGTTTGGCCTGCTCGGAACTCAGGCGCTCGGGGGCGATGTAGAGCAGGTCCAGTTCGCCGGCGACATAAGCGCGTTCGACGGATGCTCGCTCCGCGGGGCTCTGGGTCGAGTTGAGGTAGGCGGCGCGCACACCGACGGCCTCGAGGGCGTCGACCTGGTCGTGCATCAGGGCGATCAGCGGAGAGACGACCACGCCGGTGCCCTCGCGCAGCAGCGCGGGGATCTGGTAGCACAGGCTCTTGCCCCCGCCGGTCGGCATGAGCACGAGGGCGTCTCCGCCATCCGACACCTGCCGGATGATGGCGGCCTGCTCGCCACGGAAGCGGTCGTAGCCGAACACGGTGTGCAGGGCTTCTGCGGCATCGGAGAATCGTGCGGGCGCCGCACGCGGCGTCACCGCCGCCACCGAAGGGGTCGAAGGGACGGAGATGCCCGAACCGGCCGCCGACTCGAGCTCCGCGTCGCTCGGCGGAATCCACTCGTCCTCGGGCGGCGCCCAGTCGTCCTGGGGCGGCTCGCCCCACTCGGCTTCGGCGTTCCAACTCACCCGGTGATTCTACGGGCGGTCGCCGACGTCGGAGGCGGTTGTGCACAGCCGCGACACTCGGAGCCGCTGCTTGAGTAGCGCGCGACGAAGGAGCCCGAGGGTCTCGATACGCGGAGCCGCTACGCGTCTGCGCTACTCGACCGGCAGTTGGCCCTGCTGGTTGAGTAGCGCGCGACGAAGGAGCACGCGTATCGAAACCCGTGCCTCGCCCGTGCGAGGGTCTCGATACGCGAAGCCGCTGGCGCGTCTGCGCTACTCGACCAGCAGAACCGCTGCGCGTCTCTCAGAGGAAGCGGGCGTAGGCCGGGATGGTGAGGAAGGTCGGGAACTCCGGCTCGAGGCTCACCTGACGGAAGACCGTCACGGCATCCGCGAATCGATCTCCGTCGAAGCGATCCAGGTCGGCGTAGACATCCTCCACGAGCGACTCCACCCACTCCCGGTCGATGCGGCGACCCTCAGCCGTGACGGTGTTGTCATTCACCCACTGCCACACCTGCGACCGGGAGATCTCAGCCGTCGCAGCATCCTCCATGAGGTTGTCGATGGCCGCCGCCCCGACGCCACGCAGCCACGATTCGATGTAACGGATGCCGATGCGCACATTGTCGCGGACGCCGCCCTCGGTGACCTGGCCGCCGATGGAGGGGATGTCGAGCAGTTGCGCCGCCGTGACCGTCACGTCCTCGCGCAGCCGCGCCAGCTGGTGGGGCTGCTCGCCGAGCACCGCGTCGAACTCCGCGCGGGCCGTCGGGATGAGGTCGGGATGCGCCACCCAGGTGCCGTCGAAGCCGTCGCCAGCCTCCCGCCGCTTGTCTGCGGTCACCTTCTCGAGCGCCTGAGCAGTCACCTCCGGATCGCGACGGTTGGGGATGAACGCGCTCATGCCGCCGATGGCATATGCCCCGCGTTGGTGGCAGGTGGAGACGAGCAGCTCCGTGTACGCGCGCATGAACGGCACCGTCATCGTGATAGAGGCCCGGTCGGGGAATACCCAACGACGTCCACGCGAGCGGAACGTTTTGACGATCGAGAAGATGTAGTCCCACCGGCCGGCGTTCAGTCCTGCACAATGATCGCGCAGTTCGTAGAGGATCTCCTCCATCTCGAACGCCGCCTGGATGGTCTCGATCAGCACGGTCGCGCGGACGGTCCCCTGCGGAATGGAGAGGGCGTTCTGCGCGTACTGGAAGATGTCGTTCCACAGGCGCGCCTCGCGATGGCTCTCCAGCTTGGGAAGGTAGAAGTACGGCCCCAGGCCCAGCTCGATGAGGCGGTGCGCGTTGTGGAAGAAGTACAGCCCGAAGTCGACCAGCGCCCCGGATGCGCTCATCGAGCGGCCGGCACGGTCGTGGAAACGGATGTGCTTCTCGGTCAGGTGCCAGCCGCGCGGACGCATGACGATGGTGGGCGTCTCGGCCGGCCCACCGTGCGCGAGCCCCATCCGGCCCTCGACGGAGTACTCACGACCGTCCGGGTTGGTGAACGAGAGCTGACCCCTCAGAGCATCGAAGAGCGTGATCTGCCCCTCGATGACGTTGGCCCAGGTGGGGCTCGTGGCATCCTCCTGGTCGGCCAACCACACCTTCGCGCCGCTGTTCAACGCGTTGATGGCCATCTTGCGGTCGGTGGGTCCGGTGATCTCGACCCGACGGTCCTCCAGACCAGGGCCGGCGCCGGCAACCCGCCAGCTGCGGTCGCGGCGGACGGCATCCGTCTCGGGAAGGAACTTCGGGTCGCGTCCGTTGGCCGAGTGCACGCGGGTCTGCATCCGCGCGGCCAGCAGGTCGTGACGGATGCCGGCGAACCGGTCGTGCAGTGCGGCGAGGAACGCCAGGGCCTCGGGGGTGAGGATCTCGTCGTAGCGCTCTCCGAGGGGGGCGGTGACCTCGATCCACGGCTTGGTCGTGCTGAAGCTGCCGGTGGTCGTCGGTTCGGTGTCGATGGTCGTGATGTTCATGGTCGTCTCTCTCGTATCGGCTGCCGTTTGAAGGCAAGAGCCCCTCCGCGTGAAGGCATCTGTCGCAAGCGCCCCGGAGATCCAGGAGTGACGCGACGGCAATGCCTTCACACGGCGGGGAGGGGGTCTAGAACTGGTGTTCCTCGGTCGATCCGACGAGGGCGAGGGTGGCGCTGGCGGGGTTGAGCGCCGTGGCGATGCGGTCGAAGTAGCCGGTGCCGACCTCCTGCTGGTGGCGGGTGGCGGTGTAGCCGTTCTTCTCGGAGGCGAACTCCGCCTCCTGCAGCTCGACGTATGCGCTCATGTGGCGATCGTTGTAGCCGCGGGCGAGCTCGAACATGGAGTGATTGAGGGCATGGAAGCCGGCGAGGGTGATGAACTGGAAGGCGTAGCCCATCGATGCGAGCTCCCGCTGGAACTTCGCGATCGTCTCGTCGTCGAGGTGCCGCTTCCAGTTGAACGACGGCGAGCAGTTGTAGCTGAGCTTCTTGCCCGGGAACTTCCCGTGCACCGCCTCGGCGAACCGACGCGCGAGGTCGAGGTCGGGCTCGGCCGACTCCACCCACAGCAGGTCGGCGTACTCGGCGTAGGCCAGTCCGCGGGCGATGACCGGCTCGATGCCGTTCTGCACCTCGTAGAAGCCCTCGGCCGTGCGCTCGCCGGTGAGGAAGCGCTGGTCGCGCTCGTCGTGGTCGCTCGTCAGCAGGGTGGCCGCGAGCGAGTCGGTGCGGGCGATGATGATGGTCGGCACGTCGGAGACGTCGGCTGCAAGACGCGCAGCGTTGAGCGTGCGGATGTGCTGTCCCGTCGGGACGAGCACCTTGCCGCCCATGTGCCCGCACTTCTTCTCGCTCGCGAGCTGGTCCTCCCAGTGCACGCCGGCGGCTCCGGCCTCGATCATGCCCTGCATGAGTTCGTAGGCGTTGAGCGGACCGCCGAAGCCGGCCTCGGCATCGGCGACGATCGGCGCCATCCAGTCCCCGTGCGGTGCTCCGGCAGCATCGATCTGACCGGCGCGCAGCAGGGCGTTGTTGATGCGGCGCACGACGGCCGGAACCGAGTTGGCCGGGTACAGCGACTGGTCGGGGTAGGTCTGCCCCGAGAGGTTGGCGTCGGCGGCGACCTGCCATCCGCTCAGGTAGATGGCTTCGAGACCGGCGCGCACCTGCTGGACGGCCTGGTTTCCGGTGAGGGCACCGAGCGCCGCCACCCACTGCGGGTCCTCGTCCGGCGCGAACGCGGTGCCCTCGGTGCGCTGGATGAGCTGCCACAGCTTCTCCGATCCGCGTCGCGCGAGGGTGCGCTCCTCGCGGACCGGCCCGCGCAGCTCGACCACGTCGGCGGCGCTGTAGTCGCGACGGACGCCATCCCAGCGCGGGTCGGCGCTCCACTCGAGTTCGAGTTCCACTGCGGTCTGGGTCTGGTCGCCGCTGCGGTGCGGGGCGGGGCTGGTGGTGCTCATCATGTCCTCCATCGGAACGGGTCGGTGTCTTCAACGATGGATGCCGTCGCGGCGGCCGGTCCGGGAATAGCGAGGAGAAATAGCCGTCTTCTTCCGCGCAGCGCAAGAATCACCTCCGCACGGCAGGGGAGTCGTTCTCGGTGCTCGCCCCGATACCCCCGTACGGGGGTGGCGCCTACCGTCGAGGATCATGCCCAGAGTCATCGTCGTTCGCGCAACGCGCGTCGTCCCCGCTCCCCCGCCGATCGTCTGGTCGCTCATCGCCGACCAGCGCCTCGACGCGCTGTGGCGAGAGGGCGTCCTGGCCATGAGTCAGGACACCGAGTCGACCGTGCGCCCTGGCACGCGCACGGTCGAGGAGTTCACGATGCTCGGTCAGCGCATGCTGAACGAGGCCGTGATCGGCGAGGTCGACGAGGGTGTCCGCTTCACCTGGCGAACCACGTTCGGAACGGATGCCGACGGCGAGCGCCGCCTCGATGCCGTGCCGGATGGCCGCACCCTCGTCAGCATCACCACCACGTCGCGGCCGGGCACCGCGATCGAGCGCGCGCTCTCGCCGCTCATCGGCCCCGCGTTGCGTCGTTCGCTCGAGCGGAGCCTCGAGCGCTTCGAGTACCTCGTCGAGACGCGGACGGAGTTCCGGTCGAGCAGCGACGGGACGGCGTCAGCGCGCTGAGGCTCGCGGAGACGACGCGGGCGTCGCTCAGGCGCAGGTCGTCTGGAGGGAGACCATGGCGTCGGACAGCGTCTTCAGGTGGTCGCCGAGTTCGCTCGCCTTGGACGGGTCCTTCGACACGGCCTGGATGAAATCGAAGTAGTCGTGGACCGACGCGGCAGCGGCCTTCGCCGGGCCGGCGACCTCGGTATTCGTCACCTGAGCGGCTCCCGCGTCCATGTCGCCCTGCAACTGCTGGAACGTGGCCGCGGCCTTGGCAGGGTCGGCCTTGAGCTCCGCCTGCTTGGCCGGATCGTTGAGCGCTGCGAACCCCGACTGGGCGTTCTTCATGATGTCGCAGGCCTCGACCTTCGTCTGGTCGCCGGAGGCGGCCGCGGTGGTCGTCGGCGTCGCCGTTGCGGAGGCTGTGGCGCTCGTCGAGTGCGTGCTCGCCGCGTCGGAGGAACTCGGCGATGCGGAGCATCCGGCCAGGACCAGCGTCAGTGCTGCTCCAGCGACAGCGCCCACCATGACAGACCTGATTCTCACGACATCCCCCTCGTACGTCCCGCCCGCGAGTGCGACCTGCCGGACGGAACGACCTTAGCGGAACGCGATGACGCCGAAGGTGCGGACATCGGAAGGGATGGCGGCGGCGTTCAGGATTCCGCGCGTTCGAAGACGCACTCGCCGTCGATCCAGGTGCTGAGGACGCGCGTGTCGGCGATGCGGTCGGTCGGCCCGGCGAACGGGTCGCGGTCGAGGACGACCAGATCGGCCGCGAGTCCGACGGCGAGCGACCCCGTCATGTGCTCACGGTGGTTCACGTAGGCGCTGCCCGCGGTGTACGCGCTCAGAGCCGTCGCCAGGTCGAGTTTCTGGGCGGCGCTGCCGAGGGGCTCGGCGTCCGAGCCCGGGCCGACGCGATTGACGGCGACGTGCGCCGCAGCGAGCGGGTCGGCCGAGGAGACCGGCCAGTCGCTGCCCGCGACCAGTCGCACGCCGGCGCGCTGGAGGTCTCCGAAGGAATAGTGCCGCTCGACCAGGCGCGGCTCGAGGAACGGGATGGTCAGCTCGTCGAGCTGGGCCTCGTGGCACGCCCACAGGGCCTGCAGGTTCGCTGCGGCTCCGAGCTCGGCGAACCGTTCGACATCTGTCTCCGCCACGACCTGGAGGTGGGCGAGGTGGTGGCGTCCGTCGGTGACGCCGTTCGCGTCGCGCGCGGCCTGCAGAGCATCGAGGGCCTCGCGCACGGCCCGGTCGCCGAGCGCGTGGAAGTGCACCTGCATGCCGGCCGCATCGATGCGCGTGACGGCATCAGCGAGCACGGCCGGGTCGATGAACGACAGCCCGCTGTTGTCGGTGGGATGCCCGTGTCCGTCCAGGTAGGGCGCGGTCATCGCCGCCGTGAAGTTCTCGGCCACCCCGTCGACCATGATCTTCACCGTGTCGGCCCGCAGCCGCTCGGGGGCTCCGATGACGGCGATCGCGTCGCGGCGACGGAGCATGTCGTCGAGCTGCTCGACGCCGCGGTCGCGTTCCCACCACAGAGCGGCCACTACGCGTGCCCGCAGGTCGCCGTTCTCGAGAGCCCGCCGGTAGACATCCAGGGAGTCGGCGAGTCCGGACTGGGCGCCGACCCAGGCGTCCTGCCAACTCGTCACCCCCAGGGCGAACAGCTCCTCCTGCGCGCGCAGCAACCCCCGATAGGCGAGTTCGTCGTCCAGTGGCGGAGCGAGGCACTCGACGAGATTCGTCGCGCCCTCGTGGAGCGTTCCGCTGGGGGATCCGTCCGCGGCGCGCTCGATGCGTCCGTCGACGGGGTCCGGGGTGTGGGCGCTCAGCCCGGCGAGCTCGATGGCGCGGGAGTTGACCCACGCTCCGTGATGGTCGCGATTGCTGAGGAGCACGGGCCGATCGCTCACCACGGCGTCGAGGGCGGCTGCGGTCGGGGTGCCTCCGTCGAAGAACTCCATCGACCATCCGGCGCCCTGGATCCATTCGGCCTCGGGATGCGCGGCCGCGTACTCGCCGATGATGCCCAGGCAGTCCGCGGCATCCGTCGCAGGGGTGAGGTCGCATTGCAGCAGCTCGACACCGGCGAACAGCGGATGCGCGTGAGCATCTTGGAATCCGGGAAGGATGAGGCGGCCGGACGCCTCCACGACGCGCGTTCCGGCGCCGACCAGTTCGCCGATCTCTTCGGCCGTGCCGATCGCGAGGATGAGCCCGTCGCTCACTGCCACGTCGGCGCGGCGCGGGGCCTCCTCGCCTGCGGTGAAGACGGATGCTCCGACGAAGACGAGGTCGGCGATGGGCATGTGGCTCCTTCTCAGCCGCCGCAGACGTTTTGGAGCGCGTCCATCTGGTTGCCGAAGTCGACCACCTGATCGCTGAGGGCGGTGGGATCGATCGAGCTGGGGTCCGTCGCATAGGACTTGATGGACCCGAAGTAGGTCACGGCCGACTTCGCGACCGCATCCGCTGCCGGCTTCACCTCGGAGTTGGACACCTGCCCGGCCGCCGTGCCGAACTGCTGCGAAAGCGTGTCGAGCGCCGACACCGCCGCAGCCGGGTCGTCGCCGAGTGCGTCCGAGCCGGAGTCGTTCAGATCGGATGCCCGGGTTACGACGTCGTTCATGATGCCGCAGGCGTCGGCCTTACTCTGACCACCGCCGCCGCCCGTGCCCGGCTGCGCGCCTGGCTGGGCACCCGGCGTCGCGCCGGGGGTCGCGCCCGCGGTGGCGCCGGGCGTCGGCGTCGGAGCGGTCGTCTTCTTCGGCGTCGCCGTCGAGGTCGGCCGCGACGTGGACAGGTGGCTCGTGGAGCTGCCGGGGGTGCCGGTGCAGCCGGTGAGCAGCAGGGCGGCGAGCGCAGCGACCGCGATAGCGGTCTGCCTGAACGGTGCCTTCATCGGTCTCCCCCGAACGTACGCCCGCGGATGGCGCGGGCGTACAGCAGAGGCTAACCGACGGCCGACCAGGACTCCACCCCTTCGAGTGACATCATCCCCGGGGTGCCGTGAGAATAATCCCGGTTCTTCTGTTTGACCCTGCCCGGTCGTCGTGTCAGTCTCGGTTCATGATCACCGCCGATCGACCCGCTCCGGCATCCGCCACCCCCGACCTCGACAGCGAGGGCGGGGCGCTGGACGCGCTGACGCTCGGACGTCGCATCCGGGAGCAGCGCATCCGACAGGGGCTGACCCTCGAGCAGCTCGCGTCGGCCGTCGACCGAGCTCCGTCGCAGGTCTCGATGATCGAGAACGGCAAGCGCGAGCCGCGCCTGTCGATGCTGCGTTCCATCGCCCTCGCGCTCGGGACGACCGTCGACGACCTGCTGCGCACGGATGCGCCGAACGAGCGGGCCGGGCTCGAGATAGCGGTGGAGCGCGCACAGCGCGGCCCGGTGTTCGAGGCCCTCGGACTGCCGACGATCCGCGTCAGTAAGGGGCAGAGCGACGACACGTTGCGGGCGATCCTGGGGCTGCACTCCGAGATCGAACGGCTGCACCGCGAGCGTGCGGCCACTCCCGAGGAGGCCCGTCGGGCGAATTCGCAGCTGCGTGCCGAGATGCGCGGGCGCGACAACTACTTCGCCGAACTCGAGCAGGCCGCATCCGCCCTGCTGCAGGCCGTCGGCCACGCCGGCGGCCCCGTCTCCCAGCAGACCGTGAGCGACATGGCGAGCCACCTCGGCTACTCGCTGCACTACGTGCACGACCTGCCGCACTCGACCCGTTCGGTGACCGACAAGCGCAACGGACGCATCTACCTCCCCGTACATCAGTCCGCATCGCGCGACTCTCGCTCACCCATCCTGCAGGCGTTCGCGAGCCACGTGCTCGGTCACGACGAGCCCGGAAACTACGCCGACTTTCTGCGTCAGCGCGTGGAGACCAACTACCTGACCGCGGCGATCCTGCTGCCCGAGAAGGATGCCGTCAAGCTGCTGACCGAGGCCAAGAACCTGCGGCGCATCTCGATGGAGGACCTGCGCGATGCGTTCGCGGTGTCGTACGAGACCGCGGCCCACCGCTTCACCAACCTCGCCACGGCACGCTTGGCCATCCCGGTGCATTTCATGAAGGTGCACGAGTCGGGCACCATCATCAAGGCATACGAGAACGACGCCGTGCGGTTTCCCAGCGACCCCGGTGGAGCCATCGAGGGGACGACGGTGTGCCGCAACTGGACGGCCCGCACGGTGTTCGACGTCGAGGACCGCTTCAGCCCGTGGTACCAGTACACCGACACGACGAGCGGAACGTTCTGGTGCACGTCGCGCATCGAGAAGGCCAAGGAGGGCGACTACTCCGTGAGCGTGGGAGTGCCGTTCGCCCACGTCAAGTGGTTCCGCGGGCGCGAGACCGCGCACCGTGCGGTCTCGCGCTGCCCCGACGAGTCCTGCTGCCGGCGAGCGCCGGGAGGTCTCGAAGAGAAGTGGGCTGACCAGTCGTGGCCGGCTGCGCGCACGCCGACGAGCCTGCTGGCGGCACTGCCCACCGGATCCTTCCCGGGCGTCGACCCGACCGAGGTGTACCAGTTCCTGGAGTCGCACGCGCCGCGGGCGTGATCGCCGCCGGTCGAGTAGCGCAGACGCGAAGCGGCTCCGCGTATCGAGACCTTCGCAGGTGCGACCGGCGGGTTTCGATACGCGTGCTCCTTCGTCGCTCGCTACTCGACCAGCGGGCGCTGCCGGTCGAGTAGCGCAGACTCGCCAGCGGCTTCGCGTATCGAGACCCTCGCACGTGCGGGTGACGGGTTTCGATACGTGCTCCTTCGTCGCTCGCTACTCAACCAGCGGTACTGCCGGTCGAGTAGCGCAGACGCGAAGCGGCTCCGCGTATCGAGGCCCTCGCACGTGCGAGTGACCGGTTTCGATACGCGTGCTCCTTCGTCGCGCGCTACTCAACCAGCGCTTCTGCTGGTCGAGTAGCGCAGACGCGAAGCGGCTCCGCGTATCGAGACCTTCGCAGGTGCGACCGGCGGGTTTCGATACGCGTGCTCCTTCGTCGCTCGCTACTCGACCAGCGGGCGCTGCCGGTCGAGTAGCGCAGACTCGCCAGCGGCTTCGCGTATCGAGACCCTCGCACGTGCGGGTGACGGGTTTCGATACGTGCTCCTTCGTCGCTCGCTACTCAACCAGCGGTACTGCCGGTCGAGTAGCGCAGACGCGAAGCGGCTCCGCGTATCGAGGCCCTCGCACGTGCGAGTGACCGGTTTCGATACGCGTGCTCCTTCGTCGCGCGCTACTCAACCAGCGCTTCTGCTGGTCGAGTAGCGCAGACGCGAAGCGGCTCCGCGTATCGAGACCTTCGCAGGTGCGACCGGCGGGTTTCGATACGCGTGCTCCTTCGTCGCTCGCTACTCGACCAGCGCGGACTCAGCGCGCCGGCCGGACGATCTGACCGGAAACGGTGCTTTGCCGCACGGATTCGACACATCCCCGACACATGCGATTGGCACAATGGCTACACTCGCCCCGACCGAGAGAGCGTGATAGCCGTGCACACCACCGTCTTCGAGCGAGTCCGCCCGCGCACATCGGTGGTCGACAACGCGCTGGCCGGCACCAGACGATCCGTCTTCTGGATCGAGGATGCCGCTGCCGCACGCGTGCAGCATCCGACCCTCTCCGGCGACCTCGTCGCCGACCTCGTCGTCGTCGGCGGCGGCTACTCGGGCCTGTGGACCGCCCTGCTCGCCAAGCGCGAGAACCCGGACGCGCGCGTCGTGCTGCTCGAGGCGAAGACCATCGGCTGGGCCGCATCCGGTCGCAACGGCGGATTCTGCGAGGCCAGCCTCACCCACGGCGAGGAGAACGGCCGCAGCAGGTTCGCCGACGAGTACGACCAGCTCGAGCGCCTCGGCCTGGCGAACCTCGACGCGATCGAGTCGATCATCGCCGAACTCGGCATCGACGCCGAGTTCGAGCGCAACGGGGCCATCGACCTCGCCACCGAGCCCCATCAGGTCGACTGGCTGCGCGAGTCGGCCGGCGGCGAGCACGCACTCTTCCTCGATGAGACCGCCGTGCGGGCCCAGGTGAACTCTCCCACCTACCTCGCCGGGGTGTGGAACACCCGCACCTCCGCGCTCGTGCATCCGGCGAAGCTGGCCGTCGGCCTCGCGAAGGCCGCAGCGGATGCCGGTGTCGAGATCTTCGAGAACACGCCGGTCCGGGGTCTCGACAGCGCCGGCCTGTCGGTCGAACAGGGAACGGATGTGCGCACCGATCACGGCACCATCCGAGCCCGTCGCACGGCCCTCGCGACCAACGTGTTCCCGACCCTGCTCAAGCGCAACACCCTGCAGACCGTGCCGGTCTACGACTACGTGCTCATGACCGAGCCGCTCAGGGACGACCAGCTCGCGTCGATCGGCTGGGGAGGCCGACAGGGCCTCGGCGACGCGTCCAACCAGTTCCACTACTACCGCCTCAGCCGCGACAACCGCATCCTGTTCGGCGGCTACGACGCCATCTACCACTACGGCGGCCGCATCCGGGAGCAGTACGAGGACCGCCCAGCGACCTTCCGTCGCCTGGCCGAGCACTTCTTCACGACGTTCCCGCAGCTGGAGGGCGTGCGATTCAGCCACCGCTGGGCAGGCGCCATCGACACCTGCAGCCGATTCTGCGCTTTCTTCGGCGCGGCGCGCGGGGGTCGCATCGCCTACGCGACCGGCTACACCGGACTCGGCGTGGCCAGCACCCACTTCGGCGCCCAAGTGATGCTCGACCTGCTCGCCAGCCGCGAGACCGAGCGCACCAGTCTCGAGATGGTACGCTCGCGCCCCCTGCCGTTCCCACCGGAACCACTCGCCTCTCTGGGCATCAACGCGACCCGTTGGTCCCTCAACCGCGCCGACCACAACGAGGGCAAGCGCAACCTGCTTCTGAAGGGTCTCGACGCCGTCGGACTCGGCTTCGACTCCTGACCCAGGACACCTCTGCGGAGCAACGTCGCTCCCCCACCGAAAGGAACCCAGGTGAGCAACACGTCCCCCACCCGTCCCGAAGCGGACGGGTCCGTCTCTCTGGTCGGCATCACCAAGACCTTCGGCAACGCCACAGCGGTCGACCACATCGACCTCGAGGTGCGGTCGGGAGAGTTCATCTCGCTGCTCGGGCCGTCGGGATGCGGGAAGACCACCCTGCTGCGCATGATCGCCGGTTTCGAGCAACCCGATGAGGGCGACATCCTGGTCGGCGGGGCATCCGTCGTCGACCTGCCTCCGCACCGGCGTCCGGTCAACACGGTGTTCCAGTCCTATGCGCTCTTCCCGCACATGACCGTTGCCGAGAACGTCGCGTACGGCCTGCGCCAACGGAGGGTTCCGAAGGACGAGATCGCGCGGCGCGTGCAGGACTCGCTCGCACTCGCGCAGATGGTGGACTTCGCCGACCGCAAGCCGACCACGCTCTCCGGCGGCCAGCAGCAGCGCGTGGCGCTCGCCCGCGCCCTCGTCAATCGCCCCAAGGTGCTGTTGCTCGACGAGCCGATGAGCGCGCTGGACCGCAAGCTCCGCGAGGAGATGCAGATCGAGCTCAAGCTGCTGCAGAGGGAGCTCGGCATCACGTTCATCTTCGTCACCCACGACCAGGCCGAGGCGCTCTCGATGAGCGATCGCGTCGTCGTGATGGAGAAGGGCGCCGTGCAGCAGCTCGGCACCACCGAGGAGGTCTACCGCGACCCCGCCAACGCGTTCGTGGCCGGCTTCATCGGCAAGCAGAACTTCATCGACGCGACGGTGTCGTCCCCGGATGCGCTCACCACCGCCGACGGCAGCATCCCGCTGCACCGACTTCCGCAGGGCGTCACCTCCGGCTCGAGCGTGCGTGCCGCCGTTCGCGCCGAGGTCGTGCAGGTCAGTGCGCAGCGACCGAACGGGCCGGCGCTGCAGGGAACGCTGGCCGGCATCTCGTTCCTCGGTGACTCCATCCAGTACGTCGTGCTCACCGCATCCGGCCTCGAGCTCATCGCGCGGGTCTCGCCCGACCGCGCCGAGCACCTCTCGACCGGTGACACCGTCTGGTGCAGCTGGGACGCGAGCGAGTTGCGCGTCTTCGAGGCGGCGGCCTGATGGTCGAGCGACCCGACATCCGCGCTCTCGTTCCGCGCGCCAGCGCTGCCCGGCTGTCGCGGCGGGCGTTCCTCTCCGGGCTCGTCGTCATCGGCGGAACGAGCGTGCTCGCGGCCTGCGCCAAGAGCACGGGCTTCGCGCCATCCGCCCTGCCCGATGGCCGGGTCGAAGGCAAACTCAACGTCTACAGCTGGGGCGACTACGACGACCCGTCCAACATCCGTTCGTTCCAGAAGAGCGGCACGAGCGTGCAGTTCGACAGCTTCGGCTCGAACGAGGAGCTCATCGCCAAGCTCGGGGCCACGCGGGGCACGAGCGGCTACGACATCATCGTGCCGACCGGCAGCTACATCCCGATGATGGCCAAGAACGGCCTGCTCGAGCCGCTCGATCACCGGTACCTCAAGAACATGGGCAACATCGACCCGCTCTATCTCGACCAGAGCTGGGACCCCGGCAACAAGTACACGGTGTGCAAGGACTGGGGCACCACGGGCTTCGTCTACGACACGCGCGCGATCAAGCGAGACCTGCTCACCTGGGGCGACTTCCTCGACGCCGCCACCACTGAGGCGTCGAAGAACGTCGCGCTGCTCGAGGACCCGTGGGAGGTGGCCTGCACGTTCTTCGCCGCCAACGGCATCGACCCCAACACGACGAAGAAGGCCGACCTCGAGGCGGCCAACGAGTACCTCGTCAACACCCTCGCGCCGCACGTCAAGGCGTTCAACTCGGTCGCCGTCACGAGCGGAATTCCCGAAGAGACCTTCACCCTCATGCAGGCGTTCAACGGCGACGTTCGTCAGGGCCTGTTGGCGACCGACAAACCGGATGCGTGGAAGTTCGTCTACCCCACCCCCACCGCGAACCTGTGGATGGACAACTGGGCGATAGCCCGCGGCGCGCAGAACATGGACGCCGCCTACCAGTTCATCGACTACATCCTCAAGCCCGAGGTCTCGTTCCGCGAGGTCGACTACATCGGCTACAGCACGGGCATCAAGGACCTGGCCGCGATGGCGAAGAAGCACGACTTCAGCTACCCCGAGCTGGTCTTCCCCGACGCGGAGGTGATCCAGCGGCTCACGCCGGCCGAGGTCAACTCCTCGGCCGGAGAGCTCGTGGCGATCCTCAACCGCATGATGGCGAAGGCAGGTTCCTGATGGCCCGGCGAAAGGTCAACGGCTACGCGGCGATCGGATTTCCGACCTGGGCGTACGTGGTGTTCTTCTTCATCGTCCCGCTGGCCCTCGTGCTGTGGTACTCGTTCGGGTACAAGCCCGACCTGTTCACGGCGCACGCCAACGACATCCTGAGCTTCGATCGCTACGCCGAGGCACTGGACGCCACGTTCGTCGGCACGTTCTGGAACACGCTGCGCATCGGGGTCATCGGCACCCTGCTCTGCCTCATCATCGCGCTGCCGTTCGCCTACTGGCTGGCCGTGAAGATGAACCCGAAGTGGCGGCCGCTCGCGCTCGCCCTCGTGCTGGTGCCGTTCTGGACGAACTTCCTGGTGCGCACGCTCGGTTGGCAGATCGTGCTCTCGCCGCGCGGATTCCTCTCGGACGCGCTGCAGAACCTCGGCATCATCCACGGCCGGCTCGACATCCTCTACACCCAGAGCGCCGTGCAGCTCGGCGTGGTCTACAACTACCTGCCCCTGATGATCCTCCCGCTGTACGTGGCCATTGACAGGGCCGGGCGGCCGTTGCGCGAGGCGAGTGCCGACCTCGGCGCCAACCGCTGGAAGACGCTGTTCACCGTGACCCTTCCGCTCGCCGTTCCGGGCATCGCGTCGGGGTGCCTGCTGGTGTTCATCCCGCTCATGGGCGACTACATCACCGCATCCGTCCTCGGCGGAGCCCAAGGCAACATGATCGGCCAGCTCGTGGCGAGCCAGTTCAACACGGCTCAGAACTGGGCGCTGGGGTCGGCCATGGCGGTGCTGCTGATGGTGTTCACCGCGGCGGCCGTGATCGTCTTCGGGGCGGCCGGGCTCATCATCCGTTCTCTCGTGCGCCGATCACGTCGCGTCCAACTGCAAGGGGGTGCGGCATGACCGCCGCCGTCGAGGGGATCGCTTCGGCGATCGTGCTGGAGGAGGCGGACATCCCGCAGCCGCGCCGTCGTCGACGTCGGGATGGCACGGGCGTCGCGCTGACCGTGTGGGGCGTGCTCGTGTTCGCCTTCCTGTTCCTGCCGATCATCGTGATGTTCGTCTACTCCTTCAACACCGGCCGCCTGCTGGCGTCGTGGAAGGGCTTCGGCTTCACCGCCTACACATCCGCCGCGCAGAATCCGATCATCGTGAGCTCCGTCATCACGTCGCTGAGCGCAGCCCTCGGTGCGGCGATCGTCTCCACGATCCTGGGCACCCTGGGTGGCATCGCGCTGGCACGCTCGCGCGCCACCTCGACGAGCGTCATCATCGCGACCGCCATCCTGACCATCACCCTGTTCACGCCGGAGATCGTGGATGCCGTGTCGATGCTGCCGTGGTTCGTGAGCCTCGGAACGGACTGGGGCCTGGGCGTGTTCAACAACGGCCTGGTGCGACTGGTGGTCGCGCACGCCGTGCTCTCGGTCGCGGTCGTCACCTTCATCGTGCGGGCACGGATGCAGGGGCTGGACGCCTCTCTGGAGGAGGCCGCCGCCGACCTGTACGCCACCCCCTGGAGGCGGTTCACGCAGATCACGCTGCCGGTCGCGAGCCCGGCGATCTGGGCGGGCGCGCTCATGTCGTTCACGCTGAGTCTCGACAACACCATCGTCTCGAGCTTCGTGCAGGTGCCGGGCTCGACGCCGTGGCCGGTGTACATCTTCGCGTCGCTGCGCGTGGGGCTGCGGCCCGAGATCGCCGCGGTGTCGACGGTGATGTTCCTGCTCACGCTCGTGGCGCTGGCCGTCGTGGCGTTCGTGCTGCGGCGCGGCGACCAGAGCGCCGATGACATCGCCAAGACCCTGGCGGCCGGATGATCGAGCACGTCCGTGCGGCCGCTCTCGACCTCGACCCCGAGCCGGTCGCGGTCGGCCAGATCGTCGACGGCACTCCGACGACGGCTGTCTCGGAGCTGGGCACCTACGGGAGCCTCGACGTGGGCGTCTGGGAGATGACCGCCGGCGCGATGAGCGACACCGAGGCCGACGAGCTGTTCGTCGTGATCGCCGGGTCGGCGGAGGTGGAGTACGTGGACAGCGGTGTGCGGGCTACCTACGGCGTCGGCGATGTCGTGCAGCTGCACGCCGGTCAGCGCACGATCTGGCGTGTGGCCGACCGCATCCGCAAGGTCTATCTCGCGCCGGCGCCCTGACCGCCGCCCTCCCCGCTCTGGCGATAGTTGAACGATCGTTCTTGACTGAACGTTCATCTATTCGTAGAGTGGATATATGGGACGCAACCGCACATTCGACGAGGACGAGGTCGTCGAGCGGTGCGCGGAGGTCTTCCGGCGCACCGGATACGAGGGCAGCTCGATCGACGACCTCGTCGCAGCGACCGGATTGCACCGCGGAAGCCTCTACTCGGCGTTCGGGAGCAAGCGTGGCCTGTTCGTCCTCGCCCTCCGCCGGTCAGCCGCATCCGGCGCACTGACCGACGCGACGACCGACCTCGTCCTCGTCGCCCTCATGGAACTCGCATGGCGTGACCCCGAGATCCGTTCGATCGCGTTCGGCATCCTCGACGACTCGCCGGGCGACACCGCCACGACGCTCGGCCGCCGCCTCGTCGATCGCGCGGTCGAGACCCCCGACCACTCCGACACTCGAAAGGAAACATCATGAACACCGTGACCATCACCGACTCCGCCCTGATCGTGGAGCCCCAAGGACTCGACAAGCTGTGGTCGTTCACCCGGAAGCTCGAGATCCCCCTCGACCACGTGCGCGGCGCGACGCTCGACTCCGGCGCCGACAGCGAGCCGAAGGGCCTGCGCGCGCCCGGTCTGAACGTGCCCGGAAAGTGGTCGGGCACCTTCACGAAGGACGGCGACCGCTCATTCTGGAACGTCAGCGCTCCCGGCGAGACCGTCGTGGTCGAGCTGAGCGACGAGCACTACGCCCGCCTGTTCCTCACTGTCGACCAGCCGCGCAGCGTCGTCGACGCGGTCAACCTCGCCCTGCAGCAGCACTGAGCACCGGGGCGCCTCGGCGGCGCTGGGCACGGGGGCCCTCGGCTGCGCTGGCACCGACGTCATCAGCCGCGACGTGCGAGCAGCGCCGCGTGCAGGGCGCTGACCGTCTCGCCGTCATCGAGGTCGACGTCGAGCAGGTCCTCGATCAGCGCGATTCGCTGGTAGAACACCGATCGCGACAGGTGACCGGCGGATGCCGCCTTCGTGCGGTTGCCCGGAAAGCTCACGTAGGCGCGGAGCACCTCGAGCAGGTCGCCGCCG
The DNA here is from genome assembly GCF_004801905.1 of Orlajensenia flava. Lineage (GTDB taxonomy): Bacteria > Actinomycetota > Actinomycetes > Actinomycetales > Microbacteriaceae > Orlajensenia > Orlajensenia flava. The sequence continues at coordinate 41,265 of NZ_SSSN01000015.1, forward strand.
TGATCGAGGTCGTACTCGATGAGCGGTCGCAGCATCCGTTCGCTGTGCGCCTGCAACCGCGGATCATCCGCGAACGCCGTGACCAGCCGGAGGAGCGGACGACGCTGGACGCGCAGCACGCGGACGCCCGAGCCGCGCTCGGACGTCGTCGATCGCAGCAGTTCCCCCGCCTCCTGGATCGACCCCAGCAGTCCCGCGACGTCCTGCGCGACCGCTCCGAGCGCCACGACCGCCTCGGGGACGCCCGCCGCGAGGCCGCGTGCCGCCCGGTCGACGACGGCATCCGTCAGCAGGGTCGACGCCGGGAGGGAGATCGCCGCTATCGTGACGCCGGCCGAAGAGGCCGCGACGATGGCCGGCCCGCCGAGCTCGGAAGCGAAGGCACGCAGCCGGGCGGGGAGATCGGTAGTCGCCGACGCCACCGCGACGCCGATCAGGCCGCGACCGGCGATGGGCAGGCCGGCCGCCTCGAATCGCGCGGTGACGGCAGCCGATGAGGCGAACCGCGCACCGAGCAGGTCGCCGAGCAGCTGCTCCTGTCCGCGGCGCGTCCACTCGTCGGCGTCCCCGTCGGCGAGGCGCCCGATCGCGAGCGCAACGGCCGCCTGCTGCATCACCTGCTCCCGTCCGGCGGTGTGCGGTTCGCCGGGGAGTGCGATGAGGTAGCCCCAGCGCAGTCCGCGCGCCTCGACGGGCACCACCAACCAGTCTGCCTGCGGCGAGCGCGATGTGCTCTCCCACCCGACCAGCACCTCGTCACCCGCGTCGAGTGTCTCGACCGCGACCACGCGATGCGAGAGGTCCTCGAGCACGACGGGCGCGCGGAGCACCTTGGCGAGCTGCGACACGATGTAGTCGGGCGTGCTGCCCCGAAGGCTCAGGCCGATGAACAGGTCGTGCAGCCGGTCGCGCACCCGGAGCGCCTCGGTCTGCTCGTGGATGATGCGGCCGTGCACCGCCTCCGTGACCGCGACGAACTTGACGACACGGTGCAGCACGATCAGCGGGATGCCGCGGAACCGGCACGCCGCCACGAGGGTGGGTGGCGCCGTGACGAATCGCGCGCCGAGCTCGAGCACGAGACCGGCGATGGGGACGGATGCCAGGCGCCCCACGAAGGCGGCGAGCGTGTCGGGGTCGTCCGCCCATCCGGCGCCCGTCGAGAGCAGCAGCTCGCCGCCGTCGAGCAGGTCGGGTGCGCCCATGCTGTCGCTCACGTGCACCCAGCGGACGGGCCGGTCCAGGCTCTCGACGGCCGTGAGCACCTCCGGCCGCCCCTGCACCATGACGGGCATTCGCAGCACGTCGCGGACCGTCGGAAGGACACCGGGCCGGTGGGCGACATCTTCCGGACGATCTGTATCGGTCGAGGGGGAACCGCGACGTTCCGACATCCGTTTCACCGGCCTTGCTTTGCAACCATGGGGGAAGAGTTCACACGCCCGTGTCGATCAGATCGTTCGACGAGCGCTTCGAGGATACCTCGCGCGCTGCGTGATGGCCGAGTCAGGAGAGAGCATGGCGCTCGTACAGCACGTCATCAACGGTCGGAGCGTGGGGGACGACCAGCGCACGGGCCCCGTGTACAACCCGGCCACCGGCGAGCGCACGCACGAGGTGAGCTTCGCCTCCGTCGCCGACGTCGAGGCGGCCATCGCGGCGGCGAAGGCGGCCCTGCCCGGGTGGCGTGCCACGAGCCTCATCAAGCGTGCCGACGTGTTCTTCCGGCTGCGCCACCTGCTGCGGGAGCGCACGCCCGAGCTCGCCGCCATCGTCACGAGCGAGCACGGCAAGGTGCTCTCCGACGCGGCCGGCGAGATCTCGCGCGGCCTCGAGAACGTCGAGTTCGCATCGGGGCTGACCCACCTGCTCAAGGGCGAGCGCAGCGAGCAGGTCTCGACCGGCGTCGATGTGCACTCCGTCAAGCAGCCCGTCGGCGTCGTCGGAGCCATCACTCCGTTCAACTTCCCCGTCATGGTTCCGCTCTGGATGGTCGCGAGTGCCATCGCGTGCGGCAACACCGTCGTACTGAAGCCGAGCGAGAAGGACCCGTCGACATCCGTCTTCCTCGCCCGGCTGTTCCAGGAGGCTGGCCTGCCCGACGGCGTGCTCAACGTCGTGCACGGCGACAAGGTGGCCGTCGACGCCATCCTCGACAGCCCCGACGTGGCGGCGGTCTCCTTCGTCGGGTCGACCCCGATCGCCCGGTCGATCTACCAGCGCGCGAGCGCGGCGGGCAAGCGCGTTCAGGCTCTCGGAGGAGCGAAGAACCACATGGTGGTGATGCCAGACGCCGACGTCCCGTCCGCCGCGGACGCCGCCGTCTCAGCGGCCTACGGCTCGGCGGGTGAGCGCTGCATGGCCGTCTCGGTGCTCGTCGCCGTCGGAGACATCGCCGACGACCTCGTCGAGGCCATCCGTTCCCGCATGGAGAAGCTCGTCATCGGCGACGGAACGGATGCGGCCAGCGAGATGGGGCCGCTGATCACCCGCGAGCACCGCGACAAGGTCGCCTCGTACGTCACGGGCGCGACGGACGAGGGCGCGACGGTCGTCGTCGACGGCACCCTGAAGGAGTTCGACGGCGACGGATTCTTCGTGGGCGTGAGCCTGCTCGACCACGTCACCCCGGCGATGAAGGCCTATCAGGACGAGATCTTCGGCCCCGTCCTCTCCGTCGTCCGCGTCGAGACGTACGACGAGGCGGTCGCCCTCGTCAACGGCAATCGCTACGGCAACGGCGTGGCCATCTTCACGCGCGACGGCGGCACCGCCCGCCAGTTCGAGTTCGACATCGAGGTGGGAATGGTCGGCGTCAACGTGCCCATCCCCGTTCCCGTCGGCGTGTACTCGTTCGGCGGCTGGAAGGACTCCCTGTTCGGCGACTCGCACATCTACGGCCCCGAGTCGGTGCACTTCTACACGCGCAGCAAGGTCGTCACCACCCGGTGGCCCGACCCGAGCGAGTCGCAGGTCAACCTCGGCTTCCCGAGCAACCACTAGAGACCGGAGGACGCCATGACCGACACACTCACCCCCACCACCGTCGCCTTCGCCGATCGTCACGGCGTCGAGTACGCGCTCCCGGATGCCGCGGCCGACGCCCAGGTGCGGGCGGACGACCGCGCCCACGTCTTCCACTCCTGGAGCGCGCAGAAGCAGATCGATCCGTTGCCCGTCGCCGGCGGGGACGGCGCGACCTTCTGGGACTACAGCGGCAAGCGCTACCTCGACTTCTCGTCGCAACTGGTCAATCTCAACCTGGGACACCAGCATCCGGATCTCGTCGCCGCCATCCAGAACCAGGCCGGGCGCCTCGCGACCATCCAGCCGGCGATGGCGAGCGACGTGCGGGGCGAGCTCGCGCGACGCATCGCGGGCGTCGCACCCGGCGACCTCGAGCGCGTGTTCTTCACCAACGGCGGGGCGGATGCCAACGAGTTCGCCGTGCGCATGGCCCGTCGGGTGACCGGCCGTCGCACGGTGCTGGCCGCCTACCGCAGCTACCACGGTGGATCGGGCACGCCCATCGCCCTCACCGGCGACCCGCGCCGCTGGGCGAACGAACCGGGCGACCCGTCCGTGAAGCACTTCTTCGGGCCCTACCTCTACCGTTCCGCGTTCTCTGCGACAACGGAGACCGAGGAGACCCGGCGCGCCCTCGAGCACCTCGAGAACGTCATCGTCCTCGAGGGTGCGTCGACCATCGCGGCGATCGTGCTCGAGACCATCGTGGGGACCAACGGAGTGCTGGTGCCGCCGCCCGGCTACCTGCCCGGAGTGCGAGCCCTGTGCGACAAGTACGGCATCGTCTACATCGCCGATGAGGTGATGGTCGGCTTCGGCCGCACGGGTCACTGGTTCGCGGTCGACGGGTTCGACGTCACGCCCGACCTCATCACGTTCGCGAAGGGCGTCAACTCGGGTTACGTGCCGCTCGGCGGCGTGATCATCTCGGAGCGGATCGCCTCGTTCTTCGACGACGTCGTCTTCCCGGGCGGGCTGACCTACTCGGGGCATCCGCTGGCCTGCGCGGCCGGCATCGCGACGTTCGAGGTGTTCGAGCGCGACGGCATCCTCGAGCGCGTGCGCGACCTGGGCTCGCGCGTCGTCGAGCCGACCGTGCGCGGCTGGCTCGAGCGGCATCCCTCGCTCGGAGAGGTGCGCGGCTCCGGGCTGTTCTGGGCGCTCGAGTTGGTTCGCGACCGCGACACCCGCGAGCCGCTGGTGCCGTTCAACGCGACGGGAGCGGATGCCGCGCCCATGGGCGAGGTCGCTGCCGCGTGCAAGGTGGCCGGGCTGTGGCCGTTCATGCACTTCAACCGCATGCACATCGCGCCCCCGCTCGTGATCTCGGAGGAGGACCTCGTGCGCGGCTTGGCGATCATCGACGACGCGCTGACGGTGGCCGACCGCTACGCCCGCTGAGCCCCTTCGCACACGTCTCGCGCCGGTCAGGCTCTGCGCGCCTGGGGCCCGCGGCACTTCTCAGGAGTGGAGCGCGTGTCGTGCGCCGCGACCGCCGCGCGCGGGCCCGCGACGCGCCTCCGTTCCTGCGTTGTGCGACCGGATGGATAGCGCGAAAGCCGGTTTCCACGCAAGTGTCACCGCGGGGTCACGGCATCCGCTAACGTGATGCAGCGCCGCCACAGCGGCGCACTCCCTCACCCTCACACATTAAGGACATCCCTCCGTGGTTGCAATCTCCTGGCTCCTCCTCATCGGCGCCGTCGGCGGCGTTCTCGCCGTCATCGACGGCATCATGCGCGTTCGCGGTCGCGGCACCTCCATCCTCGGCGTCGTCGAGATCATCGCCGCAGCCCTGTTCGTGCTGGCGCTGTTCCTGACGGGCATCCCGTTCGGTGCCGTGACGCTCGCCATCGTGACGCTGATCGTGCTCCTGATCGCCGCCATCACGGGTCGCGCGCGCTACACGATCGCCATCGTCGCGGGCATCCTGCTGGTGATCTGGCTGGTGCTGGCGCTGGGCTGGCTCCACATCCCCGGCATCAACTAGCACGACGCACGAAGCGCCCCTCACCAGCCGGTGCAGGGGCGCTTCGTCATCCCGGGCCACGGGTCAGGAGAACGCGGCGATGCCCGTCAGTTCCCGTCCGAGCACGAGCTGGTGGATCTCATCCGTTCCCTCATAGGTGCGCACAGCCTCGAGGTTGGCGGCGTGCCGCATGACCGGGAATGCGTCGGTGATGCCGTCGCCGCCGAGCAGGGCCCGCGCACGGTGGGCGATCTCGAGCGCCTCGCGCACGCTGTTGAGCTTGCCGACGCTGATCTGGGCCGGCGTGATGGCTCCGCGCTCCTTGAGCCGGCCGAGGTGAAGCGCGAGCAGCATGCCCTTCTCGTACTCGACGAACATGTCGGCCAGTGCGCCCTGCACGAGCTGGCGGGCGCCGATCGGAGCACCGAAGACCTCACGCGTGCGCGACCGCCCGATGGCCGCCTCGAGGCATGAGCGCGCAGCACCCATCGCGCCCCAGACGATGCCGTAGCGCGCCTCATTGAGACATTGGAAGGGGGCGGACAGCCCACGGGCCTCGGGGAGCATCGCGGATGCCGGCACCCGAACGCTCTCGAGGGTGACATCGCACTGGATGGACGCGCGCATCGCGAACTTGCCGTCGATGGGCGTCGCCGTGAACCCGTCGGCCGAGGTGGGCACCAGGAAGCCTCGGACCACCCCGTCCTCGTCCTTCGCCCACACGACGGCGACATCCGCGATGCTCGCCAGTCCGATCCATCGCTTCGCTCCGTCGAGCACCCAGTCGTCGCCGTCGCGCCGCGCCGTCGTGCTCATCGCCGCAGGATCGCTGCCGCCCGCCGGCTCCGTGAGCGCGAAGCATCCGATCGCCTCTCCGCGCGCCATCCGCGGCAGCCACTCGTGCTTCTGCTGCTCGGAGCCGTGCTTGGCGATGGCCGACATCGCCAGCGAACCCTGGACCGAGACGAACGTGCGCCAGCCGCTGTCGGCCGCCTCGAGTTCGTGGCAGACCAGACCGTATGCGACCGCGCCGGCCCCGGCGCATCCGTAGCCCTCGATGTGCATGCCGAGGAAGCCCGCCTCCGCCAGCGCGGGCACCAGCTCCCGGCGGAAGTGCTTGTTCTCGAAGTCCGCGTCGATGATGGGCAGGATGCGCTCGGTCGCGAAGGCACGCGCCCTCGCCTGCCACGCGCGCTCCTCATCGGTGAGAAGGGCATCGAGGTCGAAGACGGTGTCGACGATGAGACTCATGGGTGCCATTCTGGTCGGGATGCGACGGCGGCGAGCGCGACCCGTCTTGGCTCCGGTCCTCGCTGCGATGCGTCTTTCCACGGATTTCGTGGTCGTTGGCGCGTTCAGGTTCGGATTGCGTCGTGAAATGGCACTCGCCCCGTGGATACCATCGGATTCGAGATGACATCCGCCCGACACTCGCCTAGGCTGGCAGGTGACATGCCGGATGGCGGGCGCTCGTTCAGCGCTGCCGCTCGGAGCACCGGAGAAAGGACTCCCATGACCGACTACGCCGTCATCAACCCCGCAACGGGCGAGACTCTCAAGAGTTACCCCACGATCAGCGATGCCGACCTCGACGCGGCGATCGGCCGTGCGGATGGCGCCTACCGCAGCTGGGGGCGCACCTCGAGCGTCGAGGAACGCGCGGCGCTCATCCGTCGCGTCGGCGACCTGCACACGGAGCGTCGAGACGAACTCGCCGCCATCATCGTGCGCGAGATGGGCAAGCCCCTCGAGCAGGCCTACGGCGAGGTCGACTTCGCCGCGGACATCTACCGCTACTACGCCGACACCTCCCCCGACGTGCTGGCCGACCAGCCGGTCGAGTTGCTCGCCGGAGACGGGAGCGCCGTCATCCGCCGTGGCCCGCTCGGCGTGCTCCTCGGCATCATGCCGTGGAACTTCCCGTACTACCAGGTGGCCCGCTTCGCCGGCCCCAACGTGATCATCGGCAACTCCATCCTGCTCAAGCACGCCCCGCAGTGCCCGGAGTCCGCCGAGGCGATCGAGCGGATCTTCGCCGACGCCGGCTTCCCCGACGGCGTCTACGTCAACATCTACGCCACGAACGAGCAGATCGAGCACGCCATCGGCGACCGTCGCGTGCAGGGCGTCTCGCTCACCGGCTCCGAGCGCGCCGGTGCCGCCGTCGCCGAGATCGCCGGACGCAACCTCAAGAAGGTCGTGCTGGAGCTCGGCGGGTCCGACCCCTTCATCCTGCTCTCGGCCGACGACCTCGACAAGGTGGTCGAGGATGCCGTCGCCGCGCGCCTGGACAACAGCGGCCAGTCCTGCAACGCCGCCAAGCGGTTCATCGTGCTCGACGAGCTCTACACGCCATTCCTCGACAAGTTCACCGCCGCCCTCGGCGCGGTGCAGCCGAGCGACCCGAGCTCCGAGGACAGCAAGCTCGGCCCGCTCTCCTCCTCCGCAGCGGCCGACCGCCTGCAGGACCAACTCGACCGCGCCGTCGCCGGCGGAGCCGAGCTGCACTCCACCGGCGAGCGTCAGGGCAACTACTTCGCCCCGGCCGTGCTCACCGGAATCACGCCCGAGAACGACGCCTACCACGAGGAGTTCTTCGGACCCGTCGCATCCGTCTACAAGGTGGGCTCGGAGGACGAGGCGATCGCCCTCGCCAACGACATCCCGTTCGGCCTCGGCTCGTACGTCTACACGACGGATGCCGAGCAGGCCCAGCGGGTCGCCGACCAGATCGAGGCGGGCATGGTGTTCGTCAACGTCGTGCTCGCGGACGGGGTCGAGCTCCCGTTCGGCGGCGTGAAGCGCTCGGGCACCGGCCGCGAGATGGGCCGTCTGGGCGCCGACGAGTTCGTCAACAAGAAGCTCATCCGCGTCGGCTGACTCCTTCCCGCCGCGTTTGCAGGACGAGACGCCGGCCACCCGCTGCACAGTGGGTCGCTCGGCTCTCGTCCTGTAAACGAGGTGGTGACTCCGCTCAGCCGGCACGCGTGCCCCGTCCGCAACCCCTCGTGGGAGGGAGACGACGGCGCTAACGTGAGCGGCACTCGGCGAACCTCGCTCGAGCATCCGCGAGCACTACGAAGGAGTGCAGCCCATGAGCGATTCCACCAACGACGACGTGCCGTTCGTCGATTCGGACACCGACAGCCCGCTCGACACCGACATGGACGACAACCTCACCGACTCCGCCGACGCAGACCAGCAGGCGGCCGAGAACGGCGAGGTCGGCGAGGACCTTCCGCCGTCGCCCGACGCGGTTTAGTCCGGGCGGGCTGACGCGAAGCCGACGCGGTGTAGTCCGGCCGGCTGACGCGAAGGCCGAGGCGCGATCAGACGCGGGCGGCCTGTCGCGTGCGGTCAGACGCGCGCGGGCTCATGCGAGCAGCCTCACGCGAGCGGTCAGACGTGCGCTGACGTGAACGGTCAGACCCGAGCGGTCAGACGATGCAGGCTGACCCGTGATCAGTCGAGCGCGGCGTCGATCTCGGCGCGGCGGAGCAGGATGACGCGGTCCACGATGTTCGCGGGCAATGCCTTCTCGACGCTGAAGCGGATGGTGCCCTTCGACAGCGAGTAGCCCTCGAGGTCGTCCGCGACCGCCGAGACGACAGCGGGGCTGAACGGGAACATGGACAGGTGGTTCCTGGTCGCCACCAATCCCACGAGGGAACGCCCGCGATGGCGGAGCGCGGCCATGCCGTAGCTCATGCCTTGGTCGGCGTCGGGCACGAGCTCCTGCGCCCGCTGGCGGATGCCCGTGAGGACAGCACGTTCCGCCTCGTCGAGAGTCGCCAGGTAGTCGTCGAGTTCGCCCATGACAACATCCTGCTCCCCCAGCTCCCCTCCCGACTACCGTATGAAGGCACACTCGTCGTTGATAAGGCGCCGGATGAGGGCCTGGATCCGCGTTGCCTTCATACGATCGACGAGATGCCTTCTTACGGTCGTCCACTCTGCGACCGGCGGCAGGAGACCCCGAGAACGCCGAAGGGGCCCGCCGCGAACGACGAGCCCCTCCTGATGATGCTTGCGCTCAGAGAACGTTGACATCCAGCGGAATGCCGGGGCCGAACGTGGTCGACACGGCACCCTTCTGGATGTAGCGGCCCTTGGCGCTGGACGGCTTCAAGCGCTGGACCTCTTCGATCGCCGCGGCGAAGTTCTCGTCGAGTTGCTCCTGCGAGAACGAGGACTTGCCGACGACGAAGTGCACGTTGGCGTGCTTGTCGACGCGGAACTCGATCTTTCCGCCCTTGATGTCGGAGACTGCCTTGGCCACGTCGGGCGTGACGGTTCCGGTCTTCGGGTTGGGCATGAGGCCGCGCGGGCCGAGCACCTTTCCGAGACGACCGACCTGGCCCATGAGCTCGGGCGTCGAGACGGCCGAGTCGAACGAGGTGTAGCCGCCGGCGACCTTCTCGATCAGGTCGGAGCCTCCGACCTCGTCGGCGCCTGCGGCGATCGCAGCCTCGGCAGCCGCACCGGTCGCGAACACGATGACGCGAGCGGTCTTGCCGGTGCCGTGCGGGAGGATGACGGTGCCGCGCACCATCTGGTCTGCCTTGCGCGGGTCGACGCCGAGCTTCAGCGCAACCTCGACGGTCGAGTCGAACTTGGCCGAGCCGGTCTGCTTGGCGAGGGCGACGGCATCCGTCGCGGTGTAGAACTTGCCGTCTTCGATCTTGTCGGCCGCGGCGCGGTAGGCCCTGGACTTCTGTGCCATGTTGTTTCTCCTTGAGAGAGTGTGGTCATCTGCGCCTGGCGGGCGCTGCCACGAAATGTCTGGTGAGAGGTGGTCTACTCGACCGTGATGCCCATCGAGCGGGCGGTGCCTGCGATGATCTTCGACGCAGCGTCGAGGTCGTTGGCGTTGAGGTCGACCATCTTGGCCTCGGCGATCTCGCGCACCTGTGCGGAGGTGAGCTTGCCGACCTTGGTGGTGTGCGGTACGCCGGAACCCTTGGCGACGCCGGCGGCCTTCTTGATGAGCTCGGCGGCAGGCGGGGTCTTCAGGACGAACGTGAACGAGCGGTCCTCGTAGACGGTGATCTCGACGGGGATGACGTTGCCGCGCTGGGCTTCGGTCGCCGCGTTGTAGGCCTTGCAGAACTCCATGATGTTCACGCCGTGCTGACCCAGGGCCGGGCCGATGGGCGGTGCGGGGTTGGCTGCGCCGGCCTTGATCTGAAGCTTGATCAGACCAGTGACCTTCTTCTTCGGTGCCATTGTTATCTCTCTTTCCTTGTCGAGCACTCCGGATGCCGGAGCGCTCTCCCGCGCGCCCGATCTGGGCGGCGGTGATCTGTCAGCGCGAAGGCGACCTTCGATGGTATCGAGGACGCCCTGCGAAATGTCTTAGAGCTTGGTGACCTGATCGAAGCTGAGCTCGACCGGGGTCTCGCGCTCGAACAGGGAGACGAGCACGGTGAGCTTGCCGCTCTCGGGCTTGATCTCGCTGATCGAACCGGGCAGGCCCGCGAACGAGCCTTCCTTGATGGTGATGGTCTCGCCGATCTCGAAGTCGACCTCGGCCGGGATGACACGCTGGGCGCCCGACGAGCCGCGCGAGCCGGAACCCTTGGCAGCCGGGGCCTCGGTGACCTGCACGAGGCTCTTCAGCATGCCGAAGGCCTCCTCGAACCGCAGCGGGGTCGGGTTGTGCGAGTTGCCGACGAAGCCGGTCACACCGGGGGTGTGCCGAACGACCGACCAGCTGTCCTCGTTGAGGTCCATGCGCACGAGCACGTAGCCCGGGATGCGCACACGGGTGACCATCTTGCGCTGGCCGTTCTTGATCTCGACGACGTCCTCCATCGGAACCTCGACCTGGAAGACGTAGTCCTCCATGGCCATCGAGGTGCGACGGTTCTCGATGTTCGACTTCACGCGACGTTCGAAGCCCGCGTAGGAGTGGATGACGTACCACTTGCCGGGCGCGAAGCGGAGGTCCTGGCGGAATGCCTCGTAAGGGTCCTGTGCGACCTCTTCCTCGGCTTCGGCTGCATCCTCGGCAGCGAACTCCGCCGTGGCGTCCTCGGTCGCTTCGAGAGCGGCCTCTGCCTCATCCGCCGTGTCCACCTCGAGGGCGTCGTCCACGACGGCGTCGGCCTCGGGGTCGTTGGCGTCGGCGATGGCGTCGAGCACGGCATCGAGGTCGATGTCGTTGCCCTCGTCGTCGACGACGTGGATGGCGCCGCTCTCGGCGTTCTCCACGGCTTCCTCGTCGTGTGCGAGGGTGTTGCCCTCTTGGGCCTCGTCATCCTCGGACGACTGCTCTGCAGCGGTCGCCCAGTCGACGTCGTCGTGCTCGGTCTTAGACACGTGCTTTCAATCCTCTATCTGTTGTGCGGTCCGGTCAGCCCTGGGGCGTTCCGAACACGAAGGCCACGACGAGTGCGAACACCCAGTCGAGGCCGGAAACGAGCGCCATCATGATGGCCACGAAGACCAGCACGACTCCGGTGTAGCTGAGCAGCTCCTTGCGGGTCGGGGTGACGACCTTCTTGAGCTCGGCGAGGACCTGGCGGATGAACAGCGACATACGCGCGAACGGACCGCGCTTGGTGTCGCGGTCTTTCTTCGCGTTGGCGACGATGTCCTCGCTGGGCTCCTCGATTACTTTCCGGGCCACCTCGTATACCTTTCGTGGGGCCGGCGTTCGAAGCGCCGACGTGCAGGGCGGACAGGACTTGAACCTGCAACCTGCGGTTTTGGAGACCGCTGCTCTACCAATTGAGCCACCGCCCTATGGCATCCACCGGATGCCGGGATCCCCTGCCCCTGCCGGCCCGCTGCACCGAAAATAGGCGCAGAGAAGCATGGCTGGATTAGGCAACCTCGATAAGTCTACGGGACGCCCTCGCGATAGTGAAACCGATGCGACGGAGCTCACCCCGAGCGGGGCGGCGCGCGCAGCGGGGGCGGACAGTGCCGCTGTATCCGCGGCGACGACAGTCGGCCCGGGCGGCTCGGATCCGTCCCGGATATGCTCGAGACATGACCGAGAAGGCCCGCATCTCCGCCCGAATCTCCGCCATCGCCGAGTCCGCCACGCTCAAGGTCGACTCCAAGGCGAAGGCGCTGCAGGCTGCCGGGCGGCCCGTCATCAGCTACGCGGCCGGCGAGCCGGACTTCGCCACTCCCGCGCACATCGTCGAGGCGGCCCTCGCAGCCGTCCACGACCCGAAGAACTACCGCTACACGCCTGCCGTCGGGCTGCCCGACCTGCGCGAGGCGATCGCCGCGAAGACGCTGCGCGACTCGGGACTCGAGGTGTCGCCGAGCCAGGTGATCGTCACGAACGGCGGCAAGCAGGCCGTCTACCAGTCCTTCCAGACCCTACTCGACCCGGGCGACGAGGTACTCGTCCCCACCCCGTACTGGACGACCTACCCCGAGGCGATCAAGCTCGCCGGCGGCGTGCAGGTCGACGTCTTCGCTGGCAGCGACCAGGGCTACCTCGTCACCGTCGAGCAGCTCGAGGCCGCGCGCACCGAGAAGACGAAGGTGCTGCTGTTCGTCTCTCCCTCCAACCCGACCGGAGCCGTCTACTCTCCCGAGCAGACTCGCGAGATCGGCGAGTGGGCGCTCGAGCACGGCCTCTGGGTGATCAGCGACGAGATCTACCAGAACCTCACCTACGACGGCGTGCGCGCCGTGTCGATCGTCGACGCGGTCCCTGAACTGGCAGACCGGACCATCCTGGTCAATGGGGTCGCCAAGACCTATGCGATGACCGGATGGCGGCTCGGATGGATGGTCGGCCCGGCCGACGCCATCAAGGGCGCCGCCAACCTGCAGTCGCATCTGACGTCCAACGTCTCCAACATCTCGCAGCGCGCGGCGATCGAGGCACTCAACGGCCCGCAGGACACGGTCGAGGAGATGCGGCAGGCGTTCGATCGCCGGCGCCGGCTCATCGTCCGCGAGCTGAACAAGATCCCGGGCGTCGTCACGCCCACCCCAGAGGGCGCCTTCTACGTCTACCCCGACGTGACCGGGCTGCTCGGCCGCGAATGGGGCGGGGTGACGCCGACGACATCACTCGAGCTCGCCGACCTCATCCTCGAGCAGGCCGAGGTCGCTGTGGTTCCCGGTGAGGCGTTCGGCCCGAGCGGCTACCTGCGGCTCAGCTATGCGCTGGGCGACGAGCCGCTGCTCGAGGGTGTTCAGCGCCTCCAGCGCCTGTTCGCCTGAGCGCTCCCTCCGACACCGTCGCCGAGAACGCAGTTCTTGCGGGTCCGGCTCCCTCGAGACCCGCAACGCCTGCGTTCTCGCGCACGCTCGGCGAAAAAAGTTTCTGCCGGGTGTCGAAATGAGCGTTCCGCCGTTCGTCGCACTGTCATAGCGTGACGACAACGAAGGAGAACGCGATGCAGTACATGATGTTCGTGGCGACCGATCCCGAACCCGACACCGACGTCGAAGACAACGTCGAGGAGTGGGTGCGGGAGAACGACGCCAGCGGAGTGCGGGTGCGCGGCGAGCGGCTGCGCCCGGCGTCGGAGGCGAAGACGCTCCGCCTGCGGGGAGGTGAGCTGATGGTCACCGACGGGCCGTTCACCGAGGCGAAGGAGTGGATCGCCGGGTACGACATCCTCGAGTGCGAAAGCCTCGAGCATGCGATCGACGTCGCGTCCCGGCATCCGATGGCTCGGTACGGTCGAATCGAGGTGCGTGCCTTCTGGCCGTTCGACGGCTCTGACGAAGGGGAGTGAGATGCAGTACCTGCTGCTGTTCGCGACCGCGGAGGATGGCGACCCGTACGTTGCCGAGGAGGACGACATCGTCCAGTGGGTCCAGCACACGCGCTCGATCGGAGCCGACCTCGGCGGCGAACGACTGCGACCACCGGAGGACGCCACCACGGTCACTCGCCGAGGGGGACGGACCATCGTGACCGACGGACCGTTCACCGAGTCGAAGGAGTGGATCGCCGGATACGGCATCCTCGAGGCAGCCGACCTCGACGCCGCGATCGAGTTGGCATCACGGCATCCGATGGCCCGCTACGGCCAGGTGGAGATCCGGCCAGTGTGGTCATTGAACCTCGACCTCGGCGACGCGTCGTGAGCTTCGATGGCTGATGCGGTCGGGGAGGCGGTGGCGCGAGTCCACTCGAGCGAATGGTCCCGCATCGTCGCCTCCCTCATCCGCACCACGCACGACTGGTCACTGGCCGAGGACGCGGCCCAGGACGCCTTCGAGAAAGCCCTCGCGACCTGGCCATCATCGGGCGTGCCCGACAACCCCGGTGCGTGGCTCACCACCGTCGCACGCCGGGCCGCCCTCGATCGCATCAGGCGCGGCAATACCGAGCTGACCAAGATGGAGGAGGTCGCCGTGATGGAACGCCTGAACGAGACCCCGTCCGACGATATCGACGACCGGCTGCGGCTCATCTTCACCTGTGCCCACCCGGCGTTGCCGCTCGAGGCGCGCGTGGCACTGACGCTCCGAACCGTCGCCGGGCTCACCACGCCGGAGATCGCGCGGGCGTTCCTCGTGAGCGAGCCGACCATGGCGCAACGGCTGGTGCGAGCGCAACGCAAGATCACGCACGCCGGCATCCCCTATCGCGTGCCGCCGCCCGAGCAGCTCGCCGAGCGACTGAGCGGCGTGCTTGCCGTGATCTACCTCGTCTTCAACGCCGGCTACACGCTCACCGACGACACCGAGCACGATTCGGCGCTCGCGGGTGAGGCCATCCGCCTCGGACGGCTGATCTGCGACCTCATGCCGAGGGAAGGCGCCGCATACGGGCTGCTCGCGCTCATGCTCCTGCAGCACAGTCGGCACGCGGCGCGCAGGGGGCTGGACGGCGAGATCGTCTCCCTCGACGACCAGGACCGCACCCTGTGGGACGCCACGCTGATCCGTCAGGGCATCGCCGCTCTCGATGTCGCCGCCAAGCACGGCACCTACGACCACTACCAACTGCTCGCCCTCATCGCCTCCGTGCACGCCGTGGCGCCGTCGCCCGAGGCCACCGACTACATCCGGCTCGCCGACTACTACGCGGTGCTCGCCCGACTTGACCCGAGCCCGGTCGTCTCGCTCAACGCGGCGATCGCCCGTGGGATGGCGCACGGCCCGGCCGCGGGCCTCGCCGCCGTCGACGCGGTCGCGGCTTCCGGTTCGCTCGACCACTACTACCTGCTGCCGGCGGCGCAGGCCGACTTCCTGCGCCGGCTCGGACGAGCGGATGCCGCCGCCGTGCGTTACGAGGACGCGATAGCGCTCGCACCGGACGGCCCCGAGCGCCGCTACCTCGAGCGTCGTCGCGCGGCACTGCGCCACCCTTGACCTCCGGGCGGCTCGTCAGACACCGTAGTTGGCTAATGGAGCCCAGAGCTTCGTAACTGAATCGCTGGCGTCGGAGATCACGGCGACCGCGAGGTTCCAACCTGTTGTGTCCGTGCCTGCAATAGGAGCAGCTGGGACTGGATCGACTCGAACCCAGGACGTCTCTATCCCGGGCGTCCCGGAGGACAGGTGCGCGACGTCGTCGGGGAACATGGATTCGACTTTCGTGGTCGGCCAACCAATTGCCGGACCACCGACAGCCTCGATATGAACTCCATCGAGGCTCTCTACGGTGACTTGAAGATAGAAGTCCGGCCAGTATGGATCCGAGCCCCCTATGGATTGGTCGGTAAGACGGAACCCGCCCCAATCGTAGTAGGTTGCAGGCGGGCTCTCGTAGCCACCTGCGGAGCCGGTCTCGTTCGCGGGCCCAAACAAAGCTTGCAAGTAAGCGATTGCTTCCTGCGCGTCGTGGTCATAGTGAAAGGTGGCGAGCACGGCATTGGAGCCGTCTCGGACCGTGACGGCTCCGCCGCCGATGACCATCGTCGACGCTTCGGGAGCAGCCGTCTTCGTCGGCAGGGGCGCTCCGGACGGGGTCGGTTGCAACTCTGTCGAGGTCGAGGTCGGGGTCGGTGGGAGATCGGGCTGAAGCTGACTTGTACATCCGCTGAGAGCAAGCGCCGACAGTCCTAACATGAGCACCGCGAGACTCTGACGCATCCGCTCCCCCCTCCTCCTTGCAGCAAGCAGCCGCCGCGGCCTGAGGCGAGCATATCGATTCGAGGAATGTGATTGATCACGATTCCGACATATACCCCCCCCCCCCCCGCCCCCCCCGCCACGCTCGACCGGCGCCGCGGCGCGCATCCGTCGACTGGTGGATGCGGCGCTCATCCGTCCGGGCCTGACGGTGCCGCGTGGATGCTGGCACGCTGGGGGCATGACGATGAGTGATGAGGCCGTGACGGTCCGCGACCTCCGCAAGCGGTACGGGCAGATGGTGGCCCTGGACGGCGTGAGCTTCGAGATCCATCGCGGCGAGACGTTCGCGCTGCTCGGCCCCAACGGCGCCGGCAAGTCGACGACGATCGAGATCCTCGAGGGCTACCGCGACCGTTCCAGCGGCGAGGTCGACGTGCTCGGCACCGATCCCGGTCACTCCACCCTCGCGTGGAAGGCGAAGCTCGGCATCGTGCTGCAGTCGACCGCGGAGGCCGGCACCATGACGGTGACCGAGCAGTTGCGCCACTTCGCCGGCCTGTTCCCGCGGTCGCGTGACGTCGACGAGGTCATCGACGCCACCGGCCTCCGCGAGAAGGCGAAGGTCCGCATCAGCAAGCTCTCCGGCGGCCAACGTCGCCGGGTCGACGTGGCCCTCGGCATCATCGGCCGCCCCGAGCTGCTTTTCCTCGACGAGCCGACAACGGGCTTCGACCCCGAGGCACGCCGCGACTTCTGGAGCCTCATCCGCCAGCTCAAGGCCGAGGGGACCACCATTCTCCTCACCACGCACTACCTCGACGAGGCGGCGCAGCTGAGCGATCGAGCCGGCGTCATCAACCACGGGCGGCTCATCGACATCGGCCGCATCGACGAGATCGGGGAGGCGGATGCGCGCGTGCCGATCGTGCGCTGGCGCGATCGCGACGGCATCCGTCAGCGGCGAACCACCGAGCCGGCCGCCCTCGTCACCGCGCTGGCCGCCGAGTTCGGTCATGAGCCCCCGGAACTCGAGGTGATCCGCCCCAGCCTGGAGGACATCTACCTCGACCTGGTCGCCGACGACGCAGCGGCCGAGAGTGCCGTGAGCGAGACCGAGGAGGTGGTCGCATGACCGCCGTGGCGAACGACACCGACACCAGCCGCCCCCGCGCCGCCGCCCGCCCGCGCATCCTCGCCAACGGGATGTCGCGCATCCGCTACGAGGTGAAGACCTACTTCCGCTCCCCCGACGCCGTCTTCTTCACGTTCCTCTTCCCCGTCATCATGCTGGGCATCTTCACCTCGGCGTTCAGCTCATCGGGGGACATCGTGCCCGCTCGGGGTGAGGCGGGCGTCAGCGTCGGAGCGTACTACCTGCCCGGACTGGTCGCCGCCGGCCTGCTGCTCAGCGGCGTGCAGAACCTCGCCATCGAGATCGCCGGCGAGAAGAGCAACGGCACCCTCAAGCGGCTCGGGGGCACCCCACTCTCCCCGGTGAGCTACTTCATCGGCAAGATCGGCCAGGTGTTCGTCACGGGCACCCTGCAGGTGGCGCTGCTCCTCGTGGTCGCCCGCGTGGTGTTCGGCATCGCCCTCCCGACCGAGCCCGAGGTCTGGCTGCGGTTCGCCTGGGTGTTCGTGCTCGGCATCACCACCTCGGCGCTGCTGGGCATCGCGCTCTCGGCTCTCCCGCGGTCGGGACGCAGCGCATCCGCCGTCATCCTGCCGGTCGTGCTCGTGCTGCAGTTCATCTCGGGCGTCTACCTGCAGTTCTACCTGCTGCCCGACTGGATGCAGAACATCGCCAGCGTGTTCCCGCTGAAGTGGATGGCGCAGGGCATGCGATCCGTCTTCCTCCCCGACTCCTTCGCGAAGCTCGAGGTGCACGACTCGTGGGAGCTCGGCTGGATCGCCCTGGTGCTGCTGGGCTGGCTGGTCGTCGGCCTCGTGCTCAGCCGCATCACCTTCCGCTGGATCCGCAAGGACGGATGAGGCGCGCGGCGCCGGCTCGATGAGAGAGTGATGGCATGAGCAGGACGATCTGGTGGGATGTCGCGGCATTCACCGCCGCGACCGTCACCGTGATCCTCGCGTCGATCGGCACTCCGTTCGACGCTGCGTCGTGGGGTGTGCTGGCGTGCGCCGTGGCGTTCCTCGCCGCGCACTTCGGGTACGCGCGCCGGCACATCGAGGAGCAATCCGCCCGCTCGACTCTCATCATCGCGCTCCTCTATGCGGCCGTGATCGCGGTGGGGTGCGCCTTCAACCCCAGCTTCGCCATCCTGCAGGCCTTCGTGTATCCGGCGATCTGGTTCGCCGCCGTCGACACCCGTACGGCCATCATCGGCAACGTCGCCGTCGCGGTCGCGGTGGTGATCGGATCGGTGGTGTTCTACCCGCCGCCCCAAGGGCTCGTCATCGGACTCGGGGTCGCCCTGCTCTCGTTCGGCTTCTCGCTGGCTCTCGGGCTGTGGATCACGCGCATCGCCGAGTTCGGCAACGAGCGCGCCCGCCTGCTCGCGGAGCTGCAGGCGACGCAGGGCGAGCTCGCCGCCCTGCACCGCGACGCGGGCGTCTCGAGCGAACGCGAGCGACTGGCCCGCGAGATCCACGACACCATCGCCCAGAGCCTCACGGGCCTCGTGATGCTCGCGGAGCGGGCCGAGCGCGAGCTGGCCGTCGACGACGCCGGGCGCGCGGTCGAGACGGTGACCATCATCGAGTCGATGGCGCGCGAGGCGCTCACCGAGGCTCGCTCGCTCGTGGCGGCGATGGCACCGGTGCGGGTCGATTCGACATTGACGGATGCGCTGACGCGGCTCGGCGAACGGTTCGAACGCGAGACCGGCGTCCGGGTCACGACGGCGGTGAGCGTGACACCGCTCGATCGCGAGCTCGAGGTGGTGTTGCTGAGGTGCACCCAGGAGGCGCTCGCCAATGTGCGCAAGCACGCGCGGGCCTCTGCGGCATCCGTCGTCATCAGCCAGCTCGACGCGGTGACGACACTGACCGTCACCGACAACGGCGTCGGCTACGTCGACGGAGGAAGCCAGACGGGCTTCGGCATCAGCGGCATGCGGGAGCGGGTGGCGATCGTGGGCGGAGACGTCGAGTTGACCGGCAGTGACCCGGGTGGAACGGTGCTCACGGTGAGCATTCCATCACGGGAGAGGATGGCGACATGATCCGCGTCATCGTGGCCGACGATCATCCCATCGTCCGCGGAGGCATCGTCGGCCTGCTCGCGGCGGTCGACGACATCGAGGTGGTCGGGGAGGCAGCCGACGGCGCCGAGGCGATCACCCTCGCCGAGGCGCTCTCCCCCGACCTCGTCCTCATGGACCTGCGGATGCCCGGAGTCGGCGGCGTGGAGGCGACGGCGCACATCGTGGCGGCGCCGGGCTCGACGCGTGTGCTCGTGCTCACGACCTACGAGAACGACGACGACATCCTCGGGGCGATCGAGGCAGGCGCCAGCGGTTACCTGCTGAAGGCCGCACCGCAGGAGGAGATCGTGGCGGGGGTGCGTGCGGTGGCGGCCGGGCAGACCGTGCTGGGCCCGTCCATCGCGGCGACGCTGGTGAATCGGGTGCGGTCCGAGTCGACGCCCGCGCCCGCGCCTCGCCTCTCGGCTCGCGAACTCGACGTGCTGCGCCTCGTCTCCGACGGTCGGTCGAACCCCGAGATCGGGCGGGAGCTCTTCATCGGGGAGGCGACCGTGAAGACGCACCTGCTGCACGTGTTCGAGAAGCTCGAGGTCAGCGACCGCACGCGCGCCGTCACGAAGGCGATGGAGCTCGGGCTGCTCTGAGTGCTTTCAGGCTGCCTGGTCTCCGCCCTCCGCACCCTCGCGCGCCACGCGCTCGATCTCCTCGCGGAGCCTGACGGCGAGGCCCTCGTGGGCGATGCGCAGCTGGCGGAAGGCGTAGCCGAACAACAGCAGGGGCGCCGTCATCGTCACCGTGGTGCGGGCGTGCACCGTGCCGTCGGCCTCGTCGACGAGCTCGGTCTCGTTCTTGACGATCGTGCGGGGCCGCTGCCGCGCGACGGTCACCACACGAGCGGCGTCGACCTCGAGCACGTCCGTGAGGTAGCGGACGCGGAAGGGGATGGGGCCGAGACGCAGCCGGTCGGTGATGCGGTAGCTGCGCAGCGATCCGTCGGCCGTCGGCAGCTTCTCGACGTTCACGATGAACGGATGAAGCGCGGCGTGCTTGGAGTATTCGGTGAGCAGGGGCCAGGCATCGTGGGCGTGACCGGCCGCGACGATGTCATAGCTGAAGGAACGGGTGCGGGACACGACCGTCACTGTAGCGACGCTGGCACGCCCGATGCCGCGCCCACGCCGAGGCGGCGGTTGTCAGAGCAGCTTGCGCGCCGTCGCCCAGGCCGTGAGCTCGTGACGGCTGGACAGCTGCAGCTTGCGCAGCACGCTCGAGACATGCGTCTCGACCGTCTTGATGGAGATGAACAACGTCGACGCGACCTCCTTGTAGGCGTAGCCACGGGCGATCAAGCGCATCACCTCCTGTTCGCGGGCGCTCAGGCGGTCGAGCTCCTCATCCGTCGCCGCTGTCTCGCCCACCGCCGCACCGAACGCGTCGAGCACGAAGCCGGCCAGCCGCGGCGAGAACACCGCATCGCCATCGGCGACGGCGTGCACGGCGCGCGACACATCCGAACCCGATGATCCCTTGGTGATGTAGCCCCGAGCGCCGGCCCGGATCACGCCGACGACGTCCTCGGCGGAGTCCGAGACGCTGAGGGCCAGGAAGCGCGTGCCGGGCATGGCGGAGGCCAGCCGCTGGAGCACTTCCGCCCCGCCCGATGTCCCCGCGCTCGACCCACCGGGAAGGTGCACGTCGAGCAGCACGACATCCGGTCGCCGCGTCGTGACCACGGCGATCGCGGACTCCACGTCGTCGGCCTCGCCCACCACGTCGATGCTCTCGTCGAGATCGGCCCGGAGCCCCGACCGGAAGATCGAGTGGTCGTCGACGACCACGACCGTGAGCCGTTCAGCCACGAGCCGGCTCCGTGTCGAAGCGCAAGTGCACCTCGGTGCCACCGCCGGCACCCGGGGAAACGGATGCGCTGCCGCCCGCGCGCCGCATCCGGCCGATGATCGACTGGCGCACGCCCAGCCGGTCGCCCGCCACCCGGGCGAGGTCGAAGCCGGTTCCGCGATCGCGCACGAAGACCTCGACCGCGCGGGAGGAACCCTCGATGTAGACCGACACCTCGCCCCCGGCGTGGCGGGCGGCGTTGAGCATGGCCTCGCGAGCCGCCGCTGCCAACTCACCGGACGCCCGCTCGGTCGAGGTGCCGACGGCCACCACGTCGATGTGCACGGGGTAGTCGAGTTCGAGGGCGGCCGCGAAGTCGCGCAGATCGGTCGCCAGATCGCTGTCGGCTGGAGTGTCGCCCGCGTACAGCCAGCTGCGCAGTTCCCGTTCCTGGGCCCGCGCGAGTCGACCGGCCTCACTCGAGGCACCGGCGCGGTTCTGGATGAGGGCGAGCGTCTGTAGCACGGAGTCGTGCAGGTGCGCGGCCATCTCGTTGCGCTGCTCATCGCGGATGCGGCCGATCCGCTCGGCCTCGAGGTCGCGCCAGACCCGGACGAGAGCGGGTGCGAAAACCAGACCGATGCCCACCAGAGCTACGAGCGAGGCGACGAGCCCGGTGACGCCCGTGACCGTCCCGGACGCGAAGAAGACCGCAACCACGAGCAGGGTGAGCGACGCGACGGCGCGAACCCCCTGCTCGGTGCGGCGGCCTCGGGCGGGATCGGGCCGATCGATCAGGCTCGCCCAGGCTCCGGCCCCCGCGGCACACACGACCGTCGCGAGCAGGCACAGGGCGACCTCGGACGTCGACGATCCGCCGCGCCACACCAGCGCCATCGTCGCGAGGGCGAACAGCCCGGCGCCCGCCGCGAGCAACCACGACACGGGAGCACGGCGGGTGACAGGCTCGTCGCCCGCATCCGTCGCCTGCCGCCACGGCGTGAACGCCCACAGCCAGAGATAGAGGAGAACGCCGGCGCCCCAGACCAGCCCGGTGATGACGAACGCGATGCGCACCACCCGGACCGACCAGCCCAAGTGCTCGGCGAGGCCACCCGCCACTCCGGCGACGAGGCAATCGCGCTCTCGCACGAGGCGAGGAGCGGTTGAGGCGGACATGCCTCGATCCAACCAGACGGGGTGCCGCGGCGTGCCGTCTCTCAGGGTCGAATCAGGGTGCGGCTACGGTGCGGCGTCCGGTAGGCGCAGGCGATCGACCGGGCCGCTCAGCCCGTCCGGTAGCCGCAGGCGGTCGACCGGGCCGCTCAGCCCCGACCGGTCAGCCCAGCCGGTCAGCCCAGCCGGTCAGCCGCGGGCGTCGGACCGGCGCTCGCGGAACGCGCTGACGGCCACCCGGTTCCCGCACCGCAGTGAGCAGTACCTCTTCGAGCCGTTGCGGGTGAGGTCGACGAGCACGCCGTCGCAGTGCGGAGCTTCGCACACCCGCAGCCGCGACGTCTCGCCCGAACGGATGACGTCGATGAAGGCCATCGACGCCTCCACCCGGATGCGCTCGGCCAGCGGCGCGTCGGGTTCGGTCGCGTGCAGGTGCCAGTCGAAGCCGTCGTGCTTGGCGAGATGGGGAAGCGCGCCCGCCTCGCGGAGCATGGCGTTGACCTCCTGGACGGCTTCAGGCGTGTCCAGGTCCCAGATGCGCCGCAGCCGCGCCCGCGCCGAACGCACCTCGGCCAGCTCGGCCTCGTCGTGGTCGATGCGGCCGGAGTACGGGTGCTGCTCGAAGATCGCGTCCAGGTCCTTCTCGGTGGAGAGCTCGTCGCGTCCGCTCGCCGACGCCGTCGGGAGCGTGTTCGCGAGCGCGGCGACGAACTGGAGGGCATCATCCGTATCATCAGCAAAATGCACCTTGACTCCTTACGCGCTCGGCGAGTACCGTCATGAGTGTAACGGATGTAGCTCATTACATGGAGGTGCTTATGGCGATCATGTCGCGGGCGTCGAGCGGCCTGCTCCTCGCGATCACGTCCACCATCACCTTCGCGCTCTCCGGCGCCTTCGTGAAGCCGCTGCTCGAGAGCGGATGGACGCCCGGGTCGGCCGTGATCGCCCGCGTGCTCATCGCGGGGGTCGTCCTCTCGCCGTTCGCCGCCGTCGCCCTGCGCGGTCGGTGGCGCACCATCTGGACCGGTCGCCGACGCATCATCGGCTTCGGACTCATCCCCGTCGCCGCGACCCAGCTGGCCTACTTCGCGGCCATCGCGCGCATCCCGATCGGCATGGCCCTCCTCATCGAGTACCTCGCGCCCGTGCTGCTGGTGCTGCTCGCGTGGGCGCGGACGCGATCCGTCCCCCCGGCGGTTGTGATCGTGGGCAGCGTTCTGGCTCTCGGCGGTCTCGTGCTCGTCATCGGGCCGGGTGTCGCCGGGCCCATCGACCTGCTCGGCGTGCTGTTCGCCGCGACGGCGGCCATCGGGCTGGCCGCCTACTTCCTCATCGCCGCGATGCCCGACGATGGGGTTCCGCCGGTCGCGCTCGCCGCATCCGGTCTGCTGCTTGGAGGTGTCGCCCTCCTGGCGCTCGGCCTCGTCGGCATCGTTCCGCTCGGAGCGACCTTCGGTACCGTCGACCTCCTGGGTGCCACCGTGGCGTGGTGGATTCCGCTCGGCGTCGTCGCCCTGCTCGCCACGGCCGTCGCCTATGCCACCGGCATCGCCGCGACCACGCGCCTGGGCTCGCGGCTGGCGTCCTTCGTCGGGCTGCTCGAGGTGGCCTTCGCCGCCCTGTTCGCCTGGATCCTCTTGGGCGAGGCCCTCTCGCCGCTCCAGCTCCTCGGGGGCGTGCTCATCATCGCCGGCATCGCGTTCGTCCGTGCCGAACGCGGCGCGGACGCGGTGAGCCCCGAATCCGAGAGGGTGACCACCTCGGCCGAACCTGCCTGAGCGCTCGGTTTCTAACGGGCGGCGAGGATGGCGGCAGCCGTCTCGTGGCCGACGCGAATGGCGCCGTCGACGTGCTGGTAGCCCTTGCCGGCCATGTCGCTGCAGGAGAAGTGGATCGGTCCGACGGGCGCCCGCAGGTCGGCTCCGTACCGGGCCAGGCCGCCCATGTCGAAGCTCGCGGCGTAGGCCCCGCGCGTCCACTCCTCGCTCCCCCAGTCGCTCTCGTAGTACACCTGCGGCGTGAGCGCCTTCTCGCCGTAGTAGGTGGCGAGGGAGGCGAGGATGCGCTCCCTGCGCTCCTCGGCCGGCACCGCGAAGACGCCGTCGGCGTTCTCATCCGCGACGAAGCCGACGAGCGTGCCGCGCGGGTCTCCGTGGTAGCTGTTGTCGTAGGCCTCGTGGACGAGCTGGTAGGGGCTGAAGGCGGTACCCGAGAGCCCGTCCTCACGCCAGAACGGCGTGTCGTAGACGGCGTGCACCTTGATGACCAGGCCCATCGAGAGGTGCTGGTGCAGCTGGTGCTGGCGGCGGGGCAGCGGCGGCTCGTAGCTCACGCGGCTGATGAGCACCGGCGGCACGGCGAGGATGGCGAAACGCGCGGTGACGGTTATGCCGTCGGAGATCGCGGTCACGCCATCCGTTCCCCAGCGCAGGGTGCGCACCGGCTGATTCGTGAACACGTCGCCGCCGAGGCGCTCGGCCATCAGCAGCGGAACCTGCTGCAGGCCGCCGACGACGCGCTCGTCGAGAATGAAGTCGGCGTCGACCAGGTTGGAGAAGCTGCCGGCGGATGCGGCCATCAACAGCGCCTGCAGGGCGGAGAAGGCGTGCGCCGGCTTGGTGAGCATCGCCCCTGCGATGAACATGCCGATGTTGTCGCGCGCCTCCTGGTCGTCGGTCTGCGTCTCGAGCCACCGGGCGAACGAGATCTCATCGAGCTCCCGGGCGAGCGGATGCGCCCACGGACGGTCGGGGTCGATCTCGGCCACGAGCGCGTCGAGCTTGTCGATGAGGCCGACCATCTCCTGCTCCGTGCGGGCGGGGACGGGGAAGATCTCGCCCTCGAACAGGCTGCGCTCACCCGCCGCATTGATGTAGACGTTCTGGCCGGCGCGGTAGCGCGAGTAGGTGGACAGGCCGAGGTCGGCGAGGGTCTCCTTGAGCGCATCCTGGTCGGGCGAGACCCACTGGCCGCCGATCTCGAGGGTGGCTCCGTCGATGTCGTTCGTCCAGAGACGGCCGCCGACGCGATCGCGAGCCTCGAGGACAGCGACGCTGAGACCCGCCTTGACGAGGTCGGTAGCAGCCGTGAGGCCCGATGCTCCGGCGCCGATGATGACGACGTCGCGTTCGATGTGTTCCATGGTGTTCTTCCTCTTGCTGGTCAGGCTCGGGGTGTTCGGGCTCGGGGTGTTCGGCTCGTGATGTTCAGGTGGGGATGAGCGTGTACTTGGTGGAGAGGTACTCGTGGATTCCCTCGAGGCCACCCTCGCGGCCGAGGCCGGACTGCTTGACCCCGCCGAAGGGAGCGGCGGCGTTCGAGACGAGTCCGGTGTTCAGACCCATCATGCCCGTGTCGAGCCGGTCGATCATCCGGTGGCCGCGGGCGAGATCGGCGGTGAACACGTAGCCGACGAGCCCGTACTCGGTGTCGTTGGCGAGGCGCACGGCCTCATCCTCGTCCGAGAACGTCGTGATGGCCAGCACGGGCCCGAAGATCTCCTCGCGGAGGATGTCGCTGCCGGTGGCGACGTCGGTCAGCACCGTCGGTGCATAGAAGGAGCCGTCGCGCTCGGGACGGTGGCCGCCCGTGAGCACGCGGGCACCACGGTCGACGGCATCCTGAACCAGAGCCTCGACGGATGCCACCGCCTTCTCCTCGATGAGTGGCCCGATGCTGACGCCGTCCTCCGTGCCGCGGCCGACGCGCAGGGCGTTCACCCGCTCGGTGACGCGTTGGGCGAACTCGTCGGCGACATCCGCGTGCACGATGAAGCGGTTCGCCGCCGTGCAGGCCTGGCCGATGTTGCGGAACTTGGCGAGCATCGCCCCGTCGACGGCCTTGTCGAGGTCGGCGTCCTCGAAGACGACGAACGGTGCATTGCCGCCGAGTTCCATGGACGTGCGGAGCACGCCATCCGCGGCCTGGGCGATGAGGCGGCGACCGACAGCCGTCGACCCGGTGAAGGAGAGTTTGCGGAGCCGCGGGTCGGCGATGATGGGCGCCGACACCGCGGCGGAATCGGAAGTCGTGATGACGTTGACGACTCCGGCCGGCACCCCGGCGTCCTCGAGCAGTTGCGCGAACAGGAGCGTGGTGAGAGGGGTGAGCTCGGCAGGCTTGATCACGACGGTGCAGCCGGCGGCGAGTGCCGGCGCGATCTTGCGTGTAGCCATGGCGAGGGGGAAGTTCCACGGCGTGATGAGGAAGCACGGGCCCACCGGACGCTGCGTGACGACCATCGTCCCCGCGCCCTCGGGGCTCTGCCCGTAGCGCCCCGAGATGCGCACCGCCTCTTCGCTGAACCAGCGCAGGAACTCGCCCCCGTACGTCACCTCGCCACGTGCCTCGGCGAGCGGCTTGCCCATCTCGATCGTCATCAGCAGCGCGAAGTCATCGCGGCGCTCCTGAAGCAGCTCCCACGCTCGTCGCAGGATCTCGGCGCGCGCCCGCGGTGCCGTTGCTGCCCATGCCTCGGCGGCCTCGACCGCGGCGTCGAGTACGCGGATGCCGTCGGCCGGGCTCGCGCCGGCGATCGTCTTGATGACGCGTCCCGTCGCGGGATCGTGTACCACAATGCCGGTTCCCCCGCCGTCGACCCAGGCGCCGCCGATGTACAAGCGATCGGGCACGCGAGCGAGCAACTCGAGCTCGACGTCGGCGGTGTCGGCGGTGTGCGCGATGTGCTTAAGGACGGCGATATCGGTGGTGTCGGTAGCGTCGGCGATATCCGTGGTGCCGGCAACGTCGGCGATATCCGTGGTGCCGGCAACGTCGGCGATATCGGTGGTGTCGGCGGCGTCACTGGTGTCGGCGGTGCCGGCGGTCATGGTGGTGTCGGTCATGACATTCCTTCCATCGAGCATCCGCGGATGCCCTGGGCTTGAATCAGGTCGAACTGCGAGGCGATGCGCGTTATGGCACTTTCTCTCGGCGGGATGCGCGTTATTGCACCGAACTGGCTCGGGGCGGGCGGCGTAGGGAGCTGGGTCGGCGGGCGATCGGGTACTTGCTCGCCCGGGATGCGCGTTATGGCACTTTCTCTCGGTGGGATGCGCGTTATTGCACCGAACTGGCTCGGGGTCGGGTCGGGTCCGGGGTCACGGCGGGACGTGTCGCGTCGGGATCGAGCCGACGTCGCGGCGCGCGGCCCGGCGTCAGGGGTACAGTCCGCGCAGGCGGTGGGCCTCGGCGACGCGTTCGACCGCAAGCACCGTCGCGGCCTCCCGCAACGAGAGGTCGCGAGCCTCCGCGTAGGCGACGACCTGCTCCCAGGCTCCGCGCATCCGGTCGGCGAGTCGGGTCTCGACCTCGTCGGCCTTCCACCAGTAGGCCTGGTTGGCCTGCACCCACTCGAAGTACGACACCACGACGCCTCCCGCGTTGGCGAGGATGTCGGGCACCACGAGCTGGTCATTGGCGCGGAACACCCGGTCGGCCGCCGGCGAGGTGGGTCCGTTCGCCCCTTCGACGATGACGGATGCGCTGACGCGGTGCGCGTTGCCCTCGTGCAGTACGCCCTCGACCGCCGCGGGCACGAGCAGGTCGAGGTCGAGCTCGAGCAGCTCGTCGCCGCCGAGCGCATCGGCATCGGCGAACCCGACGACGCTTCCGGTCTCGGCGACATATGCCGCCAGGCGTTCGACGTCGAGTCCTGACTTGTTGTGGACGGCCCCGTACTGGTCGCCGACAGCCACCACCCGGAGGCCCGCCTGGCTGGGGAACAGCGCGGCGTCGCGGCCCACCTTGCCGAAGCCCTGGACGGCGGCGCGGGCTCCCTCGACACGGATGCCGCGGTGCTGCAGCGCCGCGAGCGCGATGTGGGTGACGCCGCGTGAGGTGGCGCTGGCTCGACCCTGCGATCCACCGAGCGCGATCGGCTTGCCCGTGACGATGCCGGGCACGGTGTAGCCCGTGCTCACCGAGTACGTGTCCATCATCCATGCCATGGTCTGCTCGTCGGTTCCGACGTCGGGGGCCGGGATGTCGCGCTCCGGGCCGATGATCGGCAGGATCTCGCTGGTGTAGCGGCGGGTGACGCGCTCGAGCTCCGCGATCGAGAACTGGCGCGGATCGATCGCCACCCCGCCCTTCGCCCCGCCGTACGGCACGTCGATGAGCGCGCACTTCCACGTCATCCACATCGCGAGCGCTCGCACCTCGTCGAGGTCGACTCCGGGTGCGTAGCGGAGGCCGCCCTTGGCCGGTCCGCGCGAGAAGTTGTGCTGCACGCGATAGCCGCGGAACAAGCGGGTCTCGCCCGAGTCCGTGCGGAGTGGGACGCTCACCGTGAGTTCGCGACGCGGGGTCGCGAGCATCTGGTGCAGGCCGTCGGGGTAGCCGAGGAAGCCGATCGCGTCGGAGAGCTGCGCGTGCGCATCCTCGAGCGGGGTCGCGAGCGGGGCGAGAACGGGCGCCGTCACGAGGCTCATGCGGTCGCCAGCGCTTCCGCGATCACGTCGAGCCCCTCGGTCAGCAGGTCGTCGCCGATCGTGAGCGGCGGCAGGAAACGGATGACGTTGCCGTAGGTTCCGCAGGTCAGCACGATCACACCCTGGGCGTGCGCCGCCGACGCGACACGAGCGGTCAGCGCGGCGTCAGGCGCATCCGTCTCGGGGTCGACCAGTTCGATCGCGATCATCGCGCCGCGGCCTCGCACGTCGCCGATGCGGGGGTCGGATGCCTGCAGCGCGGTGAGGCGATCGATCAGCAGGCGCCCGATGTCGCCCGCCCGCTCGATGAGACCCTCCGACGCGTAGGACTCGATCGCGGCGAGTGCCGCGACACAGGCCAGCGGGTTTCCGCCGTAGGTGCCGCCGAGTCCGCCGACCTGGGCGGCATCCATGATGTCGGCGCGACCCGTGACGGCCGAGAGCGGCAAGCCACCGGCGATGCCCTTCGCGGTGACGACCAGGTCGGGGACGATACCCTCGTGCTCACTGGCGAACCACGCGCCGGTGCGGCCGAAACCGGACTGCACCTCATCGGCGATGAAGACGACGCCGTTGGCGCGCGACCACTCCAGCAGGGTAGGCAGGAAGCCGGCCGCGGGAACGATGAAACCGCCCTCCCCCTGGATGGGCTCGATGATGAGAGCGGCGAGATTCTCGGCGCCGATCTGCTTCTCGATCTGGAGGATCGCGGTGCGCGCCGCCGTGACCCCGTCGATGCCGCCATCCCGGAACGGGTAGGAGAGCGGAGCGCGGTAGATCTCGGGGGCGAAGGGGCCGAAGCCGTTCTTGTATGGCTGGTTCTTGGCGGTGAGGCCCATCGTGAGGTTGGTGCGGCCGTGGTACGCATGGTCGAACGCGACGACGGCCTGCCGCCCGGTGTGGTGGCGGGCGATCTTGACCGCGTTCTCGACGGCCTCGGCTCCCGAGTTGAACAGCGCGCTGCGCTTGAGGTGGTCGCCCGGCGTGAGTCGATTGAGCGCCTCGGCGACGGCGACGTACGACTCGTACGGCGTGATCGTGAAGCAGGTGTGGGTGAAGGCGTCGAGCTGCGCCTTCACCGCCTCGACGACGCGCGGGTGAGAGTTGCCGACGCCCGTGACGGCGATACCGCTGCCGAGGTCGATGAGCGAGTTGCCATCGACGTCGACGACCACTCCACCTCCTGCCGCTGCGGCGAACACCGGGAGGGTGGCTCCGACACCGGCGGCGACGGCATCCGTCTTGCGGGTCATGAGCGCGCGCGAGAGGGGGCCGGGGATGCTCGTGACGAGTCGCCGCTCCTGGACGATGTCGGGTCCGCCGACGGTGCGGGCGGGTGCGTCGATGGTGGTCATGATCACTCCTGTGTGGTTCGGGCGACGGTGCGATGCTAGGCGGCGTTCGGGCACAGCACGATGGACGAGACGTACACTTGAGCGGATCACGTTAGACATCATGTACAGGAGTTCCGTGCTGCCCACGCTCCGCGCCCTGCTCGCCCGCGACGACCTCGCCCTGAGACTCGCGACTCCCGCGCCGGCCGCAGCGCTGGACTCCCCCGTGCAGTGGGTGCACAGCTCCGACCTGGTCGATCCGACCCCGTTCCTGGCGCCCGGGCAGGTCCTGCTGACGACGGGCACCCAATTCGACCAGACGGATGCCGACGACTACGTCGCCAGACTCGTCGATCGCGGCATCACGGGCCTCGGGTTCGGCACGGAGGTGATTCGAGCGGGCACGCCGGTCGCGCTGATCGAATCCTGCGGCGTCCGCGGACTGCCGTTGTTCGAGGTGCCCTACCGCACCCCGTTCATCGCCGTCGCCCGCACGACCGCCGAGCTCATCGCCGCTGACGCCTACGCCCGCCACACCTGGGCACTCGACGCCCAGCGTGCCATCTCGCTCGCCGCCCTGCGCGCGGACGGACTGCACGCCGCTCTCGCCGAGCTCGCGCGCGTCCTGGCAACGGGCGTCGCCCTGTTCGACGCCGGGGGCGGGCTCGACCGGGTGTTCCCCGCCGATGCCATCGACCCCATCGCCCTCGGCGTGGTGCGGCGCGACGTCGAACTGCTGCTCGCCCGCGGCCAGCGCGCCAGCGCGACGGTCGAGGCGGGAGGTCGCTCCCTGCAGTTGCACACCCTGGGCGGCCGCGGTCGCCTGCGGGGTGTCCTCGCCGTCGGCGCCGACCTCGACGAGCAGGGCCGCGAGGTCGTCGCATCCGTCGTCGGTCTGGCCAGTCTCGCGCTGGAACAGGCGCGTGAGCTCGACCGCACCCGGCAGCGGATGCGCACCGGCCTCGTCCATGCTCTGCTCGCCGGCGAGACCGAGCTGGTCGCCCGGGTCGCTCCCGACCTCGGCGGGGCGCTTCCGGAGGGCGAGGTCCGGGTCGCCATCGTCGCGGTCGACTCCGATCGACGCGACGCCCTGGACGAACTGCTCGAGCGTCGCGCGCGACAGTCGACCGGCGCGCTGTTCTTCGGGCGCACGGATGACGGCGTGCTCCTCGTGGTCGACGCCGCCGCGTCGCGCACGCTTCGGGAGCTTCCTCGACGCTTCGGTGCGCGCGTCGGCGTCTCCGGGCTCGCATCGAGGGAGCAGCTGGCCCCTGCGCTCGCGCAAGCCAGGGACGCGCTGGCCACCCTCGACGAGCCCGGCACGCGAGGCTTCGACGAGCTCGCCGCTCATGGCATAGTCGACTCGCTCGCGCGTGGCGGGACCCGCGAGCTGGCCCGCGCCGCCATCGCCCCGCTCACCCGACACGACGCCGACGCCGGCACCGAGCTGGTGGCCACGCTGCGGGCGTGGCTCGAGGCCGACGCCCAGTACGACCGGGCGGCCGCCGCCCTCGGGGTCCACCGGCACACCGTCCGCGCCCGGATCGCCCTCGCCGAGCGCGTATCCGGACGCGACCTCGGCACCTTCGCGGGCCGAGCCGAATTGTGGGTCGCGCTGGTCGCATCAGCCTGAGACGGTGCCGATCCCGGGACATCCGAAGGGGTCGTCCGATCCGAATAAGGGGTGACCCGGTTACGCAGCGGGGCCATCCCCGGTAGACCCGAGGAAGAGCTCGTTCGCAGCCGCACGAGGATGGAGGTGCATGATGCAGGAGTCGCTGATCGGTGACCGCTACCAGCTCACCGCGCCGATCGCCCGGGGCGCGATGAGCGCCGTGTATTCCGCCCACGACCGCGTCCTCGACCGCGAGGTCGCCATCAAGTTCCTCATCGGGGACGGCAGCGGCGACGCCTCCGATCGCGCCGAGCGCGAGATGCGTCTCGGGGCGAGCGTCGACCACCCCGGCCTCGTCGAGATGCTCGACGCCGGCTACGCGGCCTGGCGGGGTTCCCGCATCCGCTTCCTCGTGCTGGAGCGCCTGAACGCCCCGTCCCTCCAGCAGCTCCTGCAGACGGCACCGCCGAGTGCGGCACTCATCGCCGAGATCGGCGAGCAGGTCGCTGACGCGCTCGCGTGCCTGCATCAGCGCGGTGTCCTGCACCTCGACGTGAAGCCGGCGAACATCATGGTCGAGCGTGTTCCGACCCTGCGGTACTCCCGACGGGTCCGCCTGATCGACTTCGGCCTCGCCGAACGCATCGACGGCATCCCGCACCGCCCGACCCCCACCGCTATCGCCACCGCCGGCTACCTGAGCCCCGAGCACGTCGCCGGCATCCCCCTCACCGGCGCGAGCGACGTCTACTCCCTCGGGCTCGTGCTCCTGCGCTGCCTCACCGGTCACGACGAGTACGAGGGCACCGCAGCGGATGCCGCGCTCGCTCGGCTCTCCCGCGATCCTCGCGTCCCGCTCGACGTGCCGGAGGGCTTCGCCTCGATCCTGTCCGCCATGACCGATCGGACGCCGGCATCGCGGCCCCGTGCCGAGGACGTCGCCGACGCGTTCTCCGTCCTGCGCCCCGTCGATTCCCGCGCGAGGGTCGATGGCCGCCGACGCGCACCCTCGCCCATGACACGGCTGCGCTCCCTCATGCGCGGCACCCGATCCGCGGGCGCGAGCAGCTCGTTGCCGATCGCCGTCTGAGCTCGATCAGGGCAGGATCTCCGGTTCCCGTCACTCAGGGTGCGATCAGGGTGGTACCCGATGGCGGCACTCCCGGCCGGTGAGCCAGCATCGGATCATGACTTCGAACTCCCCTGCTCCCGGTCTCGACGAGCCGACACCTGATCCCCGCCCGACCACGGGCGGCGCTGCGGAATCCGGCTTCTTCGCCTGGCTGCGCTCGTTGCGCGTCCCCCGGCAGCCGGGCTGGCTGGGCGGCGTGTGCGCCGGCGTCGCCGCCCGACTCGGCATCGACCCGATCATCGTTCGCGGCATCGTCGTCGTGTTCGCCCTGTTCGGCTCTCCCGTGCTGCTGGCCTACGGGGTGGCGTGGCTGCTGCTGCCCGACGCGACGGGTCGCATCCACCTGCAGGAACTGCTGCGCGGCGTGTTCGACAGCGCCATCGTCGGCATCGCCATCCTCATCATCTTCGGCGTCGTGCCATACGGATTCGGGATCGGCCCATTCATCGGCGGCCTCGGTGATGGCGCGGCGTGGTCGGGAGGGGTGTGGAACGGCGCATTCGGTTTCCACCTCGGCCCCTTCGTCACCTTCATCGTCCTCGCTGGGGCGATCACGGCGCTGATCGTGTGGCTGGTGCGCCGGCGCGATGCCACGCCCATGAGCGGCTACGGGTCGGCCGGCTACGGCCCGGCGGAGACGACGACGGATGCCGCACCGCCCGCCACGTCCGATGCCGGGACGACGGAGGCGCTCGCCGGCGCCGCCGCAGCGACGCCGACCGAGTCCCCCGCCTCCGATGCCGCGGCACCGGTCGAACCCACGCGACCGGATGCCGCGGTCGGAGCGGATGAGTACGTCGCCTGGAAGCGCCAGCACGACGAGTGGCGCCGCGACTACGACGCGTGGAAGCGTTCGCAGGCCGAATCGGACCGAGCGGCCCGCGCGCAGCTCGCCGCCCGGAACAAGGCGCAGGCAGCCGAATTCCAGGCCCGCGCGATCGAGGCAAGGCGCACTCGTCGCCTCACGCGGCCGCGCATCAACTTCGGCTACTTCATCGCCGTGCTGGGCGCCGCGCTGATCGCGGGAGCGATCGGCGGAATCATCGCGGCGGGCGATGCGTCGATCGCGCCGTACACCTGGACGGTCAGCCTCGCCGGCGCAGCCCTCGTCACCGCCGCGGGCATGGTGGCCGCCGGCATCGCGAGGAGACGCAGCGGATGGCTCGCCTTCGTCACCATCGCGCTGCTCGTTCCCGCCCTGATCTCGGGGGCGGTGCCCCGCACGGCCGAGTTGCGCTTCGGAAGCTTCGACACGAGCCTGACCAGCACGCGCAGCATCGTCCAGCCGCTGGGGTCCACGTTTCTGACCGTCGACGATTCCACCCGCAAGGCCGCCATCAGACCGCGGCTCGAACTCACCCAAGGGGCGGGAACGGTGTACGCGGAGGTGTCCGACGACACCGTTCTCAGCATCGACGCCACGGTCGGCAACGGCTCCATCACCTTCTACTACGTCGACGCGGCCGGCAATCAGACCTTCGAGAAGGCGGTCAAGCTGAGCGGCTCCGGCACCGATCACTGGGCCGGATGGAAGGGCGGCGGCGGTGTTCCTCATGCGCCTGACGCGCAACTGGTCGTCCGGGGCGGCAACACCGACATCACCGTCGTCACCCACGAGAAGGCCGCCGTCACGAACGAGGAGAGCAACAAGTGAGCGACACCGAGGCCCTGAGCGCCGAACCGACCGACCCCACCGCTCCTCTGCTGCCAGCGGCCGCTGACAGCGCGCGGACCACCGCGGCAACGCCCGCCGCCACCGCGACGCCCGCCGCCATCGCGACGCCCGACACCCCCGTGATGAACGCCGCCCTCGGGACGAGCGCCGCTCCCGCGCCGACGGCGCCACGCATCCGCTGGGCCGCCATCGTCTGGGGCCTGTTGTTCGCGGGCATCGCATCGGCGCTCCTCTGGGTCGTGACCGACGTCGGCAATCGGGACGCGGCATCCCTCTGGCTGAAGACCGTGTCGCCGGCGACCCTGGTGCTCGTGATCCTGCTCGTCGTCGGCGGCCTGTTGCTCGTCGCCGGACTGGCGAGCCTGCTGCGCCGAATCACCTCCGGCCGCAGCTGAGACCTCCCGCGTCGGGGGCGCGGGAGCCGGTGCCGGGAGCCGTGGGGGCGCGACTCCCGGCACGATGACGCTTTTCGGACGTGAACCGGGGTTTGTTCGCGATCCTGCGCACACCGTCCGTTTGCACCATTCATATAACGTTCAAGGTTTCCCGGCTGCTGGATGTGGCTCCGGAGCGGTAGAAATAGAGCATGCCGCGGGGTGGCGGTGATGAGGGGATGGGATTCGTGAGCGAATCGACGGGGGACATGCAGCCGAAGCTGCTGGAGGGCCGTTACGAGGTGCGGTCGCTGATCGCGCGCGGGGGCATGGGATCGGTCTTCAAGGCCTGGGACATCCGGCTGCACCGCAGCGTCGCCGTCAAGGTGATGAACCCCGAACTGACCGAGGACGAGAGCGCCCGCGTCGATCGCGAGATCGCGA
Source organism: Orlajensenia flava (assembly GCF_004801905.1). Lineage (GTDB taxonomy): Bacteria > Actinomycetota > Actinomycetes > Actinomycetales > Microbacteriaceae > Orlajensenia > Orlajensenia flava. The sequence goes on from NZ_SSSN01000015.1 coordinate 76,461, forward strand.
TCGCCAGTCATACCCATCACCCGGGATTCGCCGAGGTGCTCGACATCGGCGTCGTCGACACTTCGACGGATGAGCGCCGCTTCATGGTGATGGAACTGGTCAACGGCGGCTCGCTGCAGGAGGCCATCGTCGAAAGCGCCCCCGACCTCAAGACCGTCGCCGAGATCGGAACGCAGGTCGCCGACGCCCTCGGTCACCTGCACCTGCGCGGCGTGCTGCACCTCGACGTCAAGCCCGGCAACATCCTCATCGAGCACGTGCCCACCCTCGGCTTCACCCGCCGCGCCCGCCTCATCGACTTCGGAATCGCGCAGCCCATCGACGGTCACGGGCGTGCGCCGGGCCGCAGCATCGTCGCGAGCGCCGCCTACATGAGCCCCGAACACGTCGAGGGCCTCCCCCTCGGCGGCGGGAGCGACGTGTACTCGCTCGGACTCGTGCTGCTGCGCTGCATCACGGGCCGCGAGGAGTTCACCGGCACCCAGGCCGACGCCGCCATCGAGCGCCTGCGTCGCGATCCCGAGATCCCCGAGCTGCTGCCGACCGGCTGGTCGCAACTGCTCGCCGCGATGACCTTGCGCGCCCCGGCCGGCCGGCCCACCGCGCACGACGTCGCGGGAGAGTTCGACGCGTTCGCCCGCGCCTCGCGGCACACGCCGATAACGTTCACCCCGACGCGCTCACCGCTCGCCGCCGCGGACGACGCCCTCTCGACCGCCGAACTCGCCGGCTGAACGTCCCGCCGACACGCGTCAGGCGAGCGGAAGCAGGTAGGTCTGCATCGGGCGCCCCGACACGGGGTGCGGCCGCACCTCGCCGACCTCGACCCAGCCTGTCGCTCGATACAGTCGGACGGCCGTCTCGTTGGCCGTGAGCACGTGGAGAACGATTCTGGGCCGCCCCTCCGCGCGGGCCGCGTCGACCGCGGCCGTCAGGAGCCGCCCTCCCAGGCCCGCTCCTTGCCCCTCGGGAGCGACGGCGAGGAGGCTGAGGTAGGCAGCGTCAGCAGGGTCGCCGTCGAATCCGAGGCCGGACTCGGCGACCAACGCGAACCCGACCGGGGTGTCACCGTCGACCGTGACGATCCACGCGACGCGGGGCGCATCGAACTTCTCGCGGATGCGGATGGCACCGGCTTCGCTCAGGGCGATCCCGTCCCGCTCGGCGACCGCGCGAAGCCATAGGGCAACGCATGCCTCGACATCGCCCTCCGCGCCGTCGCGCAGTGTCGTCACAGCTCGACGCCGACGATCACCGGTTCCGGTTGCAGGATGATGCCGAACTCCGCCTGCACGCGCTGCTGCACGAACCGAGCCAGCTGCCCGATCTCGGCGGCGGTCGCTCCCCCGCGGTTCGTGATGGCGAGCGTGTGCTTGCTCGAGATGGCGGCCTTCGATCCGGGGAGCGCGAACCCGCGCCGGATACCGGCCCGCTCGATCAACCACGCCGCGGAGAGTTTCACCAGGCGCGGCTCCGTCGATGCGATCACCACCGGAGCGGCGAGCGCCTCCTGCGCCGCCTGCCACGGGTCGAGGTCCGGCCGGTTGAGGGGCTCGATCACGTCGGGCTCCTCGGGCGTCATCGGCCAACGCGGCGCATCGGCGGGAAGTTCTCGTGCGAAACTCTCGCGAACGATCGGGTTCGTGAAGAACGAACCCGTGCTCCAGGTGTCGTGATCGTCGACGTTCAACACCATCCCCTTGGATGCGCGCAGCGCGAGCACGGCATCGCGCACGGCCGCGATGGGCACCCGATCGCCCAGCTGCACGCCGAGCGTCGAGGCGAGCTGGGCGTACTCGACGGGTCGGCCGAGCGCCTCGCCGAGCACCTCCCGTTCGGCCGCCGCGTCGTGCAGCGACAGTTCGACGGAGATGACGACGCCCGCGCGACCCTGCTTGAGGGTGGAGGTCCGGTAGCCGAGACCGAGCTCGGCGGCGGGCACCCGTTCGACCTCACCGGTGTCGTAGTCGAGCAGCTCGATGGCCGTCAGCACGCTCGACACCTCTTGGCCGTACGCGCCGATGTTCTGCATGGGGGCGGCGCCGACCTGGCCGGGGATGCCGCTCAGCGCCTCGAGGCCCGCCCATCCGTTCCGCACGGCCTGGGCGACCAGCCCGTCCCACGGCTCACCCGCCTGCACGCGCAGACGCACGGTTCCCTCCGGAGCGTCCGGCAGCACCTCGATGCCCCGGGTCGCCACGCGCAGCACGGTGGCCGCGAGGGGCTCGTCCCCGACGAGCAGGTTCGATCCGCCTCCGAGCACGAGCAGCTCGCCGCCCGACTCCCACACGGCGAGCGCCGTATCAACCAGGTCGCGCTGCGTCGTCGCCGTCACGATGCGCTCCGGCACCCCGCCGACCCGAGTCGTCGTCAGCTCGGCAAGGGGAACGGCATCCGTCTCAGGCATGGTCGAGGGCGACCCGCACCTGCGCCTTGCCGAGGACGGTCTCGCCGTTGAAGGTGACGGTGAGGTCGATGCGCGCCGTGCCGGCATCGCTGTCGAGCTGCCCCACCTTCGCCACCACCCCGACGCTCGCCCCGTCGGTCGGGTCGACCAGCACCGGGCGGGTGAACCTCACCTGGTAGTCGGTGACCCGGGCGGGGTCCCCGATCCAGTCGACGACGGGCTGGACCGCCAGGCCCATGGTGAGCATGCCGTGGGCGAGGACGCCCGGCAGACCGACGGATGTCGCGACGTCGTCGCGATAGTGGATGGGGTTGAAGTCGCCCGACGCGCCCGCGTAGCGCACCAGCGAGTCACGGGTGAGGCCGAACGCCGCCTCGGCGACCACGTCGCCCACGGTCAGGTCGTCGATGGAGGGCATCACTCGTCTCCTCGCACCACGAGCGCGGAGACGGCGGTGGCCACGTGAACTCCGTCGGAATCGGTGATCGTGGTCTCGGCGGTCACCAGGCCGTGTCCGCCGAGCGTCTTCACGCTCGTCACCGCGAGCTGCGCGGTGAGCAGGTCGCCCGCGACGATGGGCCGGCTGTAGCTGAAGCGCTGGTCGCCGTGGACCACGCGGGTGAAGTCGATGCCGGAGTCCGGCTCGGCGAGCAGCTGACCGAGAGTGGTCTCCTGCAGCACGATCGCGAACGTCGGAGGAGCGACGACGTCGGCGTGGCCGGCTGCCCGGGCGGCGTCGACGTCATGGTTGATCGGACTGGTGGCGAACACGGCACGGGAGAATTCGCGCACCTTCTCGCGCCCCACCAGGTACGGCGGCGCCGGCGGGAAGGCGCGGCCCTGCAGTTCGGGGTTCACAGACACGCGCCCAGCCTACCGGGGCCGCTCGCGACCGTTCGGGCGGCGGTCCGAGGCGGCGACGGGCGGGATTAGGCTCGTCGCGTGCCTCAGTTCCGCAGTTTCGTCGCGATCGGCGACAGTTTCACCGAGGGTGTCGGAGACGACCTCGCCGACGGCAGCGTTCGCGGATGGGCGGACTTCGTCGCCGTCGGGCTCGCGCAGGCCGCGGCGCCCGAGCGGGTCACCTACGCGAACCTCGCCATCCGTGGCCGCAAGCTCGGCCCCATCATCGACGAGCAGCTCGAGCCGGCCATCGCGCTGGCGCCCGAGATGATCAGCTTCAACGGCGGCGGCAACGACATCATGCGCCCGAAGATGCCGACGGACCTCGTGGTCTCGCGCTTCCGCGGGGCGATCGAGCGCATCCGTGCGGCAGGCATCCACGCCCTCATGCTCTCGGGCGCGAACCCGACCGACCACCTTCCGCTGGGTTCGGTGTTCGACAAGCGCGGCGTCGCGCTCACCGCGGCGCTCGTAGACCTCGCCGACCAGCCGGGTGTGACATTCGTGGACAACTTCTCGGATGTCGGGCTCCGCGACATCCGCTACTGGTCACCGGACAAGCTGCACCTGAACGCCCTCGGTCACGCCCGGGTCGCCTCCAACGTGCTGACCGGGCTCGGGGTCGCCGTTCCGACGGAGTGGGGCGTCGAGGAGGTGGCCGCTGGGCCCGCCGGCGAGAAGGGCCGCCGGACCGCCGCGTACTACCGCGAGTACGTGCTGCCCTGGATCGGGCGCAGGCTCACGGGTCGCTCCTCCGGCGACGGCCGTGCGGCCAAGCGCGCCACCCTGGAGCCGGTCGCGCTCTGATCGCCGCCCGCTGAAGCCGTCACGCTGCCCGAACGGACGGATGCCGCCGCCTCGGCAGCAGCATCCGTCCAGCTGAGCAGCGCAATGGACGCGACACGAGAGCGCCGGAGAGTGCAGGCGAGGGAGCTGGCGCGTCAGCCCTCGCGGACGCTCGACAGGAAGCGTCGTGTGCGCTCGGCCAGGCCGGAGATGCGCGCATCCGTGTGGCCGACCGCGGGAACCTCGAGTGGCGCGAGCGGCGCCCCGAGCCGCACGTTCTCGGGGCAGGAGAGGTCCGAGCAGATGTACTGGCCGACGCTGTCGCCGCGCTCGCCCGCCTCGCCGACCCGACGGGCCGTGAACAGCGACACCTGGTCGGCCGGTTGCAGCGTGTGGCAGAGGCTGCAGTAGGCACTGCGATTGTGCGGCATCGACGTCTCGGCCGCGCGCAGCACGACGCCGACCGGCTCTCCATCGACCTCCGTGACGATGTAGCCACGACGGGGAGCCTTGGGATCCCGCCAGCCGAGGAAGTCGATGCGCTCCCAGTCGGTGAGCAGGTAGTCGACCGGGAGGGCGACGGTGCGCTCCTCCTCGGCGGTGGAGTTCATGAGCGACGTGCGGATCTCATCCTCGGTCAGCGGCTGCACTGGCGAACCTCCCTGTGCTTCTCCTGATGCGATCCAGTCTAGACAGCGCCGGGATCTACGCTGGTGCGGTGACCACTTCGACCCGGGCGACCGGCTGGCTCGCCGCGTTGTGCGGGCTCATCGCCGCCGCCGTCACCCTCGCGGTCGCCGAGCTCATCGCCGTCTTCGTCGGAGCGGAGGCCAGCCCGCTGTTCGCGGTCGGCGCGTGGGTCATCGACCTGGTGCCCGGCGGATTCAAGACCATCGTCATCGACCTGTTCGGCACCGCAGACAAGGCCGTCCTGCTCATCGTGCTCGGCCTGATCGTCACGGCCGCCGCGGCTTGGGCGGGATGGCTGGAGTTCCGCCGTCCGCCGTGGGGCACGGTCATCCTGGTCGTGGTCTCGGGCATCGCCGTCTTCGCCGTGCTCACTCGCGCGGGCGCCGGAGTGTTCTCGGCGCTGCCGACCGTCGTCGGGATGGTGACGGGCGCGCTCGTGCTGCGCGCGGCCATCCGTCGCCTGCATCGTTGGCGTGATGCGACGGATGGCGGACAGCGCGTCACCGCGGGCATCGACCGCCGATCCTTCGTGCTCTACTCGGCGCTCGCCGCCGCCGCGGCCGTCGTCGTCGGGACCGGCTCCCGCATGGTGAACGCCGGCAGCGCGGCCGTCCACTCCGTGCGCGATGCCCTCCGGCTGCCGGCTCCGGCCTCGGCCGCGCCCGAGGTGCCGGCGGGGGCGGAGCTCGCGCTCGACGGGCTCTCGCCGTACATCACGCCGAACGGGCAGTTCTACCGCATCGACACGGCCCTGCAGGTTCCCGCTGTCGACCCCAACACGTGGAAGCTGCGCATCCACGGCCTCGTCGACCACGAGGTCGAACTCACCTGGGCGGAGCTGCTCGACCTGCCGCTCATCGAGCACGTCGCCACCCTGAGCTGCGTGTCGAACGAGGTGGGCGGCGACCTCATCGGCAACGCCCTGTGGCTCGGCTACCCCATCCGCGAGCTGTTGAAGCGAGCCGGCCCGCAGTCCGGCGCCGACATGGTGCTCTCGCACAGCGTCGACGGCTGGACCGCCGGCACCCCCCTCGACGTGCTGCAGGACGCGGGCACCGAGGCGATCCTCGCGGTGGGCATGAACGGCACTCCCCTGCCGATCGAGCACGGCTTCCCGGTGCGGATGGTCGTGCCGGGGTTGTACGGCTACGTGTCGGCGACGAAGTGGGTCACCGAGCTCGAGGTCACCCGGTTCGCCGACGCGATGGGCTACTGGACCGACAAGGGCTGGAGCGCGAAGGGACCGATCAAGACCGAGTCGCGCATCGACACCCCGCGTGCTGGCGCAGGAGTATCCGCGGGCTCGGTCGCCGTGGCCGGGGTGGCCTGGGCGCCGCACACCGGCATCACGGGCGTCGAGGTGCGCGTCGACGGTGGCGAGTGGCGGCAGGCGCGGTTGGCAGACTCGGCGTCGGCCGACACCTGGCGACAGTGGGTCTACGAGTGGGATGCGCCGGCGGGCGGGCACGAGCTCTCGGTCCGCGCGACGGATGCGAGCGGTTACACGCAGACCTCGAGCGAAGCGCCACCCGCGCCCGACGGCGCGACCGGCTGGCACACGGTGTCGGTCACGGTCCACTGACGACCGACGCACCGGGTGGGTACGGTGGGCGGATGGATGAACGGATGTCTCAGCCCGGCCAGGTGATCGTGGTCGGGTCCGTGAACGTCGACCTCACCATGCGCACCGATTCGATCGTCGCGCCCGGCGCCACCGTGCCCGGCCGCGACTTCGCCACCCTGCAGGGCGGAAAGGGTGCCAACCAGGCCGTCGCCGCGACGCGAGCGGGAGCGTCCACGAGCCTGGTCGCCTGCATCGGCGCTGACGCATACGGCGAATCCGCGCGCGCCGCCCTGCGTGATGCCCACGTCGCCGACGACCGGGTGCGCGTCATCGGGGATTCGCCGACGGGGATGGCGTTCATCCAGGTGGCGGACGACGGCGAGAACGCCATCGTGGTGGTCGCCGGCGCCAACGCGGAACTCTCCCCCGCCGACGTCGACGCGGCATTTGGCGAGGTGACCGGGGAGCCGCCGGTCGTCGTCCTCGGACTCGAGACCCCGTTCGCCACGATGACGCACGCGGCACGCGAGGCATCCGCTCGGGGATGGACGGTCATTCTCAACCCGGCTCCAGCACGCGCCCTTCCGTCCGACCTGCTGCCGCTCATCGACGTGCTGGTGCCGAACGAGCACGAGGCCGAGGCCTTGGGTCACTCGACGATCGACGACCTGCTCGCGGCGGGCACGCACGCGGTCGTCGTGACTCGCGGGGCACGGGGGGCGCGCATCCACACCACCGGCGAGGTCACCGACGTGCCCGCCGTCGCGGTTAGCGCGATCGACACGACCGGTGCGGGCGACGCGTTCATCGGCGCGCTCGCCGCATCCGTCGCCGCAGGTGCGTCGCTCGTCGATGCCGTCGGGGCCGCAGCCCACGCGGGCGCAGACGCCACGACCCGTATCGGCGCCCGCTGAGGCGCGCCGCTGAGGCAGCCCGCTGAGGCGCGCCGCTCAGGACGCGAGCATCCAGACCAGCGCGGCCGCGTTGACGAGGGCTGTCGCTGCCGGACCGAACGTCTTCACCCGGTCGGGGATGCGGGCGCCGATGACGGCGTCGACGAGCTGCACGATCACCATCGCGAGCGCGACGGCGGCGACGAAGGCGACGGATGTCGTGAATAAGGCGACGATCGCCGCGATCGCCAGCGCGAGGCTCCGCGAGAACGCGTACTCCGAGGCCGTGCGCGCACCGGCATCCGCGCCGCGAAGCCCGGCGATGGCGTACCCGAGGCTCACGAGCGCACTGATGAGGGTGATGGCGGCGCAGAACCAGAAGGCGATGGTCACGGGTTCATGGTAGCCGGGGGGACGGGGCCTCCCGGCGCCAGAGCTTGACGCACCCCCGTCACCGCTCCGTACAATCCGCAGGACGGGGTTGACGAGGAGACACCATGGCTGATCACCGATTCAGGCTCCACACCGGGCGGCACATCGGGGTGTCCGCGGCGGGGGATCCGCTGTCGCGACGGCTGGTGGTGTTCTGCCACCCCACTCCCGGCTCCGGGGGCTTCGATCCGAATCCGATCGTGACGAATCGGTGGGGCGTGCACCTGCTCGCGGTCGACCGGCCGGGCTACGGCGCCTCCGATCCGTGGCCGAGCGGCGTCGCGCCGTCCATCCAGGGCTTCGCCGAGGACATCTTCGAGTACGTCTCCCGGTCGGAGTCGATCGCCATGAACGTGGAGCACACCGACTTCGGGCGCATCGGGGTGATCGGCTGGGGCACCGGTGGCGCGGTGGCGCTCTCCCTAGCTGCCCAGCATCCCGACAAGGTGGACCGCCTCGTCATCGTCGGAGCCGCGTCACCCGACGCCTCCGGGAACGGCCGCGGGCCCGGCAACGCGCTCGAGGGTGCCGACGTCGGTCGAAACACCTCCGTCGATGCCCTCGCCGAATCCTTGCGCGACCGCCTGCCCTTCACGACGGACACACTCGGGGTCGATGACGACGATCCCGCTTTCGCCATGCTCGGTCTGGAAGGTCGCGTGCAGCGGATGCTGCAGGACGCCCAGGCGCAGGAGGCAGCCGGAGTCGCCACCGATCTGCTCGCCCTCCGCGACGACTCCTGGGCCGACGACCTGTCCTCGATCACCGCGGAGACGATCATCGTCTATGGAGACGGCGACCCGATGTCGGACTCGGAGGATGCCAGCGTGTTCGGCAAACGCATCCCCGGAGCGCGTCGCGCTCGGGTGCAGGACACCGGCCGTCTCGTGATCGCGAGCGCGTGGCGCCAGTTGCTCGAGCACGTCGCGCCCGACCACGGTCGAGTGCCGGAGGAGATCCGCTAGGTGGGGTCTCCGCTCGCCGCGGCGCCCTGACATTCCCCTGACGTTCCCTGCATCCGACGTTTACCGGGGGCGAACAGAATGTGGCCATGAAACGCGTCGCCGTTGTCGTGGTCGCCATCGCCGTGACCCTGCTCGTCTCCTCGTGCGTCGCGGCGCCGGCGGGCGCTCCCGCCTCGTCTCCGGTCGGCACGGCCGGCGCCACCCGGCCCAACATCGTCTTCGTACTCACCGACGACCTCGCCATGAACCTCGTCAGCCGCATGCCGCACGTTCAGGCGCTCGGGAAGGCGGGCGAGACCTTCGGCAACTACGACGTCGTCGACTCGCTCTGCTGCCCATCGCGGTCCGCCATCTTCACGGGCGAGTACCCGCACGACGACGGCGTGTTCACCAACTCGGGGACGGATGGCGGCTACTCGGCGTTCAACTCCAACGGCAACCAGCAGCGCTCGTTCGCCGTGGCCCTGCAGAAGGCCGGCTACCGCACCGGATTCATGGGCAAGTACCTCAACGGCTACGCCGTGACGGACCCGGTGCCCCCCGGCTGGAACGAGTCGCCGGGCAGGCCGGCTACCGCGAGTTCGACTACGACCTCAACGAGAACGGCCACGCCCAGCACTTCGGGAAGGCGGCCTCCGACTACATGGTGGACGTGCTGGCGAAGAAGGGCGCGGCGTTCATCGACTCGTCGACGTCGTCGCACCAGCCGTTCATGCTGGAGGTGGCCACGTTCGCGCCGCACGCGCCCTACACGCCGGCGCCGCGCTACGCGACGGCCGACCAGGGCGTCGCGTATCCGAAGACCCCTGCCTACGACGCGGCACCGACCAACCCGCCCAGTTGGCTCGCGGGACGCCCGCCGCTCACCGCGCAGCAGCAACAGCAGATGCGCGCCTCCTACGACAAGCGCCTCGAGGCGGACCGGGGCGTCGACGACCTGCTCGGCCACCTCCAGGACGAGCTCACGGCTCGCGGGGTCGCCGGCGAGACGGATGTCGTGTTCAGTTCGGACAACGGCTATCACATGGGCGAGTACCGGCTGCTGCCCGGCAAGCAGACCGCCTTCGACAGCGACATCAACGTTCCCCTCGTCGTCGCCGGTCCGGGCGTGCCGGCGGGTCGGGTCGAGACCTCCCTCGTCTCCAACATCGATCTCGCGCCGACCTTCGAGACCCTGGGCGGAGCACCGGTGGGCTCGAACGTGGATGGCGTGAGCCTCGCCGACCTGTGGCATGGCCACACGCCGGCGTCCTGGCAGCAGGCCGTGCTGATCGAGCATCACGGGCCGAACGACGCCAAGGGCGATCCCGACGCGCAGAACCAGCAGCACGCCGACCCGCCCTCGTACGAGGCCGTCCGCACGGCCACCGCCCTCTACGTGCGATACGCGAGCGGTGAGGAGGAGTACTACGACACGACTCATGACCCGAACGAGCTGACCAATATCGCGGCGCAGGGCGTTCCGCCCAGCCTGCCTCGAGCCCTCGACGCGCTTCAGAACTGCCATTCGGCATCGGCGTGTCAGGCGGCCGCGCGCATCACCTGGGCTCCACCCGTCATCGCGCCGTCATAGCGCTCTCACAGAGAGGCCATGGTCGGCCCACAGTCTGTCCTCTCACACTGAGTCGACACGACGAGGGAGGCGACATGGCCCGCACGAAGGCGACAGACCCGCGCTGGATCGACGAGAACGGCGAGGTGATCGACGAGGACCACCGCGGCCTCGTCTACGACATCCGGACCCTGGTCGACCGGCGGCGCGCACTCGGCATCTTCGGCGGCCTCGGCGCGACCGCGCTGTTGGCGGCCTGCTCGTCGACCGGCGCGACGGCCACCGCGAGTTCCACGGCGAGCGCCAGCCCGACGCCCGCGACGGGCGCGGCGACGGCGACTGCGACCGCCGCGGCATCCGGCCCGATCGCCGAGGTGCCCGATGAGACCGGCGGACCCTATCCCGGCGACGGGTCGAACGGCGTGAACGTGCTCGACGACTCCGGCATCGTGCGCAGCGACATCCGTTCCAGTTTCGGCTCGTCGTCGACGGTGGCCGCCGGCATCCCGATGACCATCGAGCTCACGGTGCGGAACGCGTCGACCGGCGCGGCACTCGTGGGGGCTGGCGTGTACGTCTGGCACTGCAACCGCGACGGCGAGTACTCGTTGTACGGCAATGGACTCACCAACGAGAACTACCTGCGCGGTGTCCAGCCGACGGATGCGACGGGTGTCGCCCGGTTCACCTCCATCTATCCGGCCTGCTACTCGGGACGCTGGCCGCACGTGCACTTCGAGGTGTACTCCGACGTTGCCGGCGCCGTCGCCAACGGACCCATCGTGAAGACGTCGCAGATCGCCCTGCCCGCCGAGATCGACTCGCTCGTCTACGCGACGGCGGGCTACGAGCAGAGCGTGCGCAACCTCGCCCAGACCAGCCTGGCCCGCGACATGGTGTTCGGCGACGACCAGGGCATCCACCAGATCGCGAGCATGTCGGGTTCCGTGGCGAGCGGGTTCACCGCCGCGCTCACGGTCGGCGTCTGAGGGCTGTCAACCCCACGGGTCGGGGCGGATGCGCGACGTAGCGTGAAACCGACCCTCCGGCCGAGCGGAGCGTCAGGGAGGCGGGAATCGAGATGACCCCGTCAGCGGCATGCGCCGACTGATCGACGCGTTCATCCGTCCGCCCGTCAGGCCGAGCGAGTTCATCGCCGACGCCATCCGCGTCCTGGCCGTCGTGAGCGTGTTCGTAGCCGGTGTCGGTTGGGGACCCGCGCAGGCCGGCCTGTTCATGCTCGCGCTGCTCGGCACCCTGGTTCCCCGTGCGCTCGCGGTCCGCCCGTTCCTCGACATCCTGACCGGGGTCGTGGTGCTGATCGCCGCGTGGAGCAACATCTTCCACCTGTACACCGAACTCATCGGCTGGGACAAGGTGGTCCACATCGTGCTCACGGCGGTGATCGCGTCGCTCATCGTCATCGGAGCGCAGCAAACGGGGCTCCTGCCGTCCTCGCGCCGGCACCGGGCGGGCCTCATCCTCGCGACCCTGGCAGCGGGACTGGCCGCCGGGTCACTGTGGGAGATGCTCGAGTGGGGCGGCCACAACTTCATCGACGACGGCATCTTCGTCGGCTACGACGACACCATCGGAGACCTCACCGCCGATGGTGTCGGAGCGCTCGCCGCGGGATTCGCCCTCCCCTTCCTTGGCGCGCGATGAGGCGCGGCGAGGATGGATCGTCTCGAGGCACGCCGACGGTCACGGTCGTCATCCCGGCCAGGAATGACGCCGAGCACCTGCGTCGCTGCCTGCGCTCCCTGGCCGCCCAGACCGTGCCGCCCGACGCGGTGATCGTCGTCGACAACGGCTCGACGGACGACACCGGAGCGGTGGCGCTGCGCCACGGCGCCCGGGTGATCGTGGAGCGGGAGACGGGAATCGGGGCGGCGAGCGCGGCCGGCTACCACGCGGCGACCACGGATGTCATCGCTCGACTCGACGCCGACTCGACCCCGGCGCCGGACTGGGTCGGCACGATCGTCTCGGCGTTCGCGCGACGGGGCGACGTCGCGGCGATCACGGGGCCGGCGTTCTTCAGCGACGGTCCGCAGCGCGCCCGAACACCCCTGGCCGCCCTCTACCTCGGCTCCTACTTCGTCCTCACCGGTCTGGCATTGGGGCATGTACCCCTGTTCGGCTCCAACATGGCTTTCCGCCGCTCGGCCTGGCTGAGCGTGAGTGCCCACGTGCACACGCACGATGCCCTCGCCCACGACGACCTCGACCTGTCGTACCACCTGGGTGTCGATCAGCGCATCCGGTTCGTGCCGAGCCTGCGCAGCGGCATCTCGATGCGCCCATTGAGCGACGGCAAGGGTCGGCTGCGCATCCGGCGCGGATTCCACACCATCGCGGTGCACTGGCCGCACGAGTTGCCGTGGCTCCGAGTCTTCCGGAGGATGGCGACCACGCCGCCGGCCGGGCGTGCGCGCGCTCGACCCAACCGGCCCGCGGCGGCCGCGCCGTCAGCGCTTGGTGGGGTGGTCGGCCAGAACCTGGTCGATGTCGATGGCCCTGAGCAGCTCTGACCAGTCGATGCCACGAGCACGATCAGCGGCGTCGGCATCCGCGAACACCTTGCCGTTGCGGTGCACGACGACCGCCGGACCGACCTGGTCGTTGAGCGCAGCGAGGATGGCGTCGTCGGCCCCCTCGACGTCGAAGTCCGCTCCCACTTGGGCGATCCGCTCGGCGGTCAGGGTGTACGAGACGTATCCGACTTCGATCTGGTCCATGCCTCGATCCTAGCGATCAGGCCGAGAAGTCCTCCGGCACCTCCAGCGGACGACGGGTGTAGTAGGCGCGGGCCTTGCGGTAGAACAGCACCAGCGGCACCAGGCCGACCAGGATGAGTCCGACGCCGAGCACGTTGACGATCGGATCGTTGTTGGGGATCGAGCTGAAGAAGATGAAGATCATGAAGGCCGCGCCGACCGCCGGCCAGAGGCCGATGAAGATGAAGTTCTTGATCGATTTGAAGATGACCTTCCGGAAGCCGACGATGACGGCGAGCCCGGCCAGCGCGTAGTAGAACGCGATCTGCAGGCCGATGGAGAGGATCGCGTTGGAGAGGATGTCGCCGACGCTGCCGAGGAAGTTCGATCCGATGAAGAGCACGACGGAGACGCCGACGACGACCAAGGTGGCGAACACGGGGGTCTTCCAGCGGCGGTTGATCTTGCCGAAGGCGAACGGGATGGTGCGGTCTCGCCCCATCGCGAACAGGGTGCGGGTGACCTGGATGAGCGTGGTCTCGAGCGTGGCGATCGTCGAGAGGGCGACGGCGACGATGAGGATCTTTCCGCCGATGCCCGGCCAGACGACATCGCCCAGCACCGAGAGGATGTTGGCGCTGTTGTCCTCGATGGTCTTGGTCGGCAGCATCACCAGTGTCGCGATGGTGAACACCTCGAAGAGGAGGAACACGATGACCACGCCGATGATGCCGGCGGATCCCGCCGACTTGTGGCCATCCCGCGTCTCCTCGTTGAGGTTGGCCGCCACGTCCCAGCCCCAGTAGTAGAAGGCCGCGATGAGCGCGGACGCGACGAAGACGCCGGCCCCGGTGAGGTGACCGAACCCCAGCCAGTCCCACGAGAAGTTCGGGCCCTTGTGGGCACTCGTCGAGGCACGGATGATGGCGATGGCGGCGAACACCACCAGGATGCTCACCTCGACGATGGACATGATCCACTGCGCGCGGGCGGTGACATGCACGCCGAAGATCACGCACGCCGCCATCACGAGGAACCAGAGTGCGCCGACGGCGGTGATGAGCGCGACGTTGTTCGCCTGATCCGGTGCGAACAACGAGACGGTCATGGCACCGGCAGGCAGCGCGCCCGCGACCATGAAGATGGTCGCCGACACCACGAGCGCCCATCCGGAGAGGAAGCCGAGGATCGGGTGCAGGCCACGCGCCACCCAGGAGTAGGACGCGCCGGCATGCACGTCGACCCGGCCCAGGTAGAGGAATGCCCAGGCGATGCCGAGCATCGGCAGGCCGCACCAGAGCAGGGCGCCGGGTGCACCCAGGCCCGCGACGCCGACGAGGGTGGCCGTGGTCGCCGCGATCGAGTAGGCCGGGGCGCTGCCCGCGACGGCCATGACGATCGAGCCGGCGGGACTGATGCCGTCGGCCTGGAGCTGATGCTCCTCGAACTCGACCGCACGTTGGTGCGAGGTCTCGGTCTCCAGCTCACTGTTCGTCATCGAAATCTCCGCCCGCTCGGCACATGGTCAGAGCGAACGTAGCACCCGGAAGAGCGGCTGACAATGCGGATATCGTTGCGAACTCAGCATCGTTACAACGAATGAGTCGCCGTATTGCGGGACGGGAACTAATTTCGAAGCGTTTCTCGACCGAGACGACATCCGCGGGTCCTGTCGCAATCCTCGGCCGGGCATGGCGACAGCCGGCGCCCCCCAGGGCCGCCGGCTGTCTTGTTCCGCTCCGGTGCTTTCGATCTCAGGCGCGCGCGGTGCGACGCCCGACGACCAGTCCGTAGATGAGCAGAACGATGACGGCGCCGACGATGGCGATGAGCCACGACTGGATCGAGAAGAACCCGTCGTATCCGACGCCGAAGATGGCGCCGCCGAGCCAGCCGCCGAGCAGGGCGCCGACGACGCCCAGGAGGAGCGTGATCAGCCAGCCGCCACCCTGGCGTCCGGGGATGATCAGCTTGGCGATGGCGCCGGCGATGAGGCCGAGGAGGAGGAATGCGAGGAAGCTCATGGTGAATCCTTTGGTCTGGTGGTCACTGTCGTGACCGGTGAGCGGGGGTACTGCATCGAAGCTACGCGCGCCGCAGGTCTGTCGGTCACACCCCTAGGTAGGTAATGTCGACCCATGGTGTCCCGCCCGGCGAAGCCCATCACGGTAGCTCTCATCGACGACTACGACGTGGTGCTCGTCGGGCTCGCCCACATGTTCGACGCCTATCGAGACCGGGTGGTCGTGGCCGAGATCGACGCGAACGAACCCCTGAGCGATCCGATCGACGTCGTGATGTACGACTCGTTCGCCCAGCCGGAGTCGGACCATCACGAGATCCGTCAGCTGGTCGCCAACCCGCGAGCGCGCCAGACGGTCGTCTACACGTGGAACTTCCATCCGGAGCTGATCGCCTACGCGCGGGGGCACGGCGTGCGCGGGTACCTCTCCAAGACCCTGCCGGCGCGTGAGCTCGTCGCTGCTCTCGAGGCTGTTCACGCGGGCGAGGAGGTCATCAGCGAGCCGCCACGCCGAACCCAACTCTCGATGGCGCTCGACTGGCCCGGTCGGCGCGAGGGCATCACCGATCGCGAGTCGGAGATTCTCGCGCTCATCACCCAGGGAAAGAACAACGCCGAGGTCGCTGCGCTGACCTACCTGAGCCCGAACACGATCAAGTCGTACAACCGCGCCATCTATCGAAAGATCGGCGTGAGCAGCCGAACGCAGGCCGTCGTGTGGGGAATGAGCAACGGCTTCACTCCCGATCACCACCGGATCGATCACTGGCTCGGCGGACCCTAGACGACCCGACTCTCCCCTTCACGAGGAAGATCGCGATGAGGGCGAGCAGGATGTAGGCGTAGTTGAACAGGCTGGCGATGGTGAGCAGACCGGCATCACCGGCCGCGCCGCCGGTCGAGTCGATGCCGCCCGTGGCCAGGATGGTGGTCGGGTCGGTCGCGGCGTGGAGCAGCATCGCCCAGACCAGGCTGCCGGTGACGCGCATAGACAGGTACATCATGGCGCCGAACCCGAAGGTGTACACGACCGTGATCAGCACCAGAAGTGGGGATTGGCCCGTGATGATGTTGGTGCTGTGCAGGAGTGCGAACAGCAGCGACGACAGCAGCATCACGACGCGCTCGCTGTAGCCGCCTCGGCGAAGGAGATTCACGCCGATGCCGCGTGTGATGAGTTCTTCCGCGAAGCCGATGCACAACCCGAGCAGCAGGACGGCCAGCACCACCTGCATCGAGTACGCCGACCAGTTGGTGGCCACCAAGCGGATCACGATGGGGATGAGCACGAGAACGACGGCGATCCACATCCACGGCCGCCCGGCGATCGGTTGCCGTGCGAAGATCGTCGGCAGCCATCCGACCGACCACACGAAGAGCAGGGTCAGGCCCCCGGCGACGAGGATCGGCAGGGCGACGCCGATGAGCACGCTCGTCGGGTCGCCGAACAGATTCTTCTCGTCGACGACCCCGCTGAACAGCGTTGCGTTCACCCATCCGATGCCCTGGTACATCGCTGCATAGACGACGGTGATCAGCACGGCCTTCCACCATCCGCCGGGGTTCCAGAAACCTTTCCAACCGGATGCGGCAGCGGAGTCATCGGACACGGGCATCTCCCCCACAGGCGCGCTCATGTGCACAATCTACTGGAGGGGCGCTCCGCGGATGCTAACGCGCGGGGTCGGGTATGTCGACCGCCGTTCGGTCCGTCGGCAGGGCGGGATAGCGTCGAAGCAACACCGCGATCCGTCAGGAGAACAACCATGCCCATCCTCACCGACCACCGCGCACTCGCCAACGGCGTCGAGATCCCCGTCCTCGGCTTCGGCACGTGGCAGATTCCTGACGGGGACGACGCCTACGACGCGGTCACGTCCGCGCTCGAAGTGGGTTACCGGCACATCGACACCGCTCGCGCCTACGGAAACGAGGCGAGTGTCGCGCGCGCCATCGCCGACAGCGGAATCGCCCGCGACGAGATCTTCGTTACCACCAAGCTTCCGGCCGAGGTGAAGAGCTACGACGGCGCTCTGAGGAGCTTCGAGACCACCATGGACGCGCTCGGCATGGACCACGTCGATCTCTACCTCATTCATGCACCGTGGCCGTGGAACGAGCAGGGTGCGGACTACCGTTCCGGCAATGCCGAGGCGTGGCGGGCGATGGCGGAGATCCAGCAGTCCGGACGTGCGCGCGCCATCGGGGTGTCCAACTTCGAGGTGGCCGACCTCGAGGCGCTGGCCTCCTCGTCCGACGTCGTTCCGCAGGTGAACCAGATCCGGTTCTTCGTCGGCAACACGCAGGACGCCGTCACACGCTACTGCCACGACCACGGCATCCTCGTCGAGGCGTACTCGCCGTTGGCGACCGGGTCGATCCTCGACGATGAGGACGTGCGTGCGATCGCGGACGGGTACGACCGCACGGTCGCTCAGCTGTGCATCCGTTACGCCCTGCAGAAGGACACGGTGCCGCTGCCCAAGACGACCAACGCCGATCGCATGCGAGAGAACGCCGACATCGACTTCGAGATCTCCGACGAGGACATGGCTCGGCTCGACGGCATCGACGACGACAAGAGGGAGTGAGGTCGAACCTCCAGAACCGTTGGTTATCGGTCACCCGCGATCACCGGGTCGCCGACGACGCGAGCGGAGCCTGCCGAGCGTTCTCTGGCGAACCGGCTCGCCGCCAGCAACACGAGCGCGATGAGCAGGGTCACGCCGAACTGCAGGAGCGCGCCGGCATCGGAGGTCTGCGGCAGCAGTGCACTCGCACTATTGCCCGCGAAATGCAGCAGGATGGCCGACCAGACTGCGCCGCCGAGCCGTTCGAACACCCACAGGTAGGTGAACGAAAGAGGAATCAGGCTCAGGAAGAAGAGGAGGCCGCGCAGGCTGAGCAACCCCATGGCGTGCTGTCCGCTGCCGTTCAGGAAGAACAGCGGCACGTGCCACACGCCCCACGCTGCGCCCAACACGACCGCCGTCATCACCGCGTTCAGCCGCAACCGCAAGCGCGGTTGCAGGTATCCGCGCTAGCCGAACTCTTCGGCGAGCGGGCCCGCGATGAGGTAGGTGACGAGGAAAAGGATGAGTCCGCCGCTCGAGTCGATGACGCCAGGGGCGGCGGACCCGAAGCCGGGCGCGTCGAGCACGAGCGCGGCGACGACGGCAGGTAGGGCGCCGAGCACGAGTGCGGCGGGCACCCATAACCACGGCGCTGCTACCGGAGATGTCGGCTGTCCCGAGCGACGCACGAGGATCACCGCCACGAGAGCGGCCAGGCTCGGCCCGGAAGCGCCGATCGCGAAGTACCAGATCGTCGGCGACTGGCGAACGTCACCGCCGGTGAGCCCGACCACCAGCCAGAATCCCCAGCTGATGACCACGCAGGCCGTCGCGAACACGACGATTGCGCGTCGAATGGGTACCACGTTCTGCGGACTCATCGTCATGCCCCGATCGTGACGTACCGGGGCCGTCGGTGACAACCATCCGCTGCGTCGGCGCGCACGAGAGTGGACGAGCTCGAGAGGGTCGGGGCGCGATCACCCTGCGCTGTCACCGGCTGGCTTTGCTATCGCCCCGCTTTACGGGCTTCTCAACACACGACTCACAGCTCCTCCCTGCCACCTTCGTCGAACAGGTGCGGGGTGAGCTGGGCGCTTGCCTCGGTGGGTATCTCAAGCGACATCGCCGTCATGATGGCGAGCAGTTTCGCATCGATCTTGGGTGCCGCCTCGGCGATAGCCGAGTCGTCCAGCAAGCGGAGGCCGTTCCCTGGCATCTCGGCCGTGAACCAGGCTCCGCCGTCGAGGTCGTCGCTCAGAGTGACTCGAAAGGGCACGAAAGCGAGGACGCGTGGGTCCCGATCGAAGAGCGTTGACAGCATGCGAAGGTTGCCAACCAGAAATCCATGGCTAGAACGGTAGTTGCCGGCCTTTTTCATCAATGGCCCGACGGCGTCCTGCCAATAGATCATCATCTCCAACGGAGCGATGGAACGGATGTGCTCGAGGATGTCGGCGAAGGTGGCTCCACTCATCACGAGTTCCCGCACGTCCTGCTCCGGAAAGACCGGGACAGCGCTGAGGAAGCGATCGAGCAACGCGTCCAGAGGGACGTTCGCCTTGACGGAGAACAGCACCGGCGTTGGCTCCTTCCTCATGTTCGAGCGCTCACGCCTCTCGACGTGGGGGCGAACTCACGCATGGGAAGACGGCCAGTGAACAGTTCCACGTGCGAGGCGATGTAATCCTCGACGGATTCCGGTGCCCGCCCTGTGACGTTCCTGACATCGTCTGTGTGCCGGTTGTAGCGATCGTCGCGATGCACCTTGGCCACCGTGAGGAGGTGCCCGAGAACGTGTGGCGGGATGCCGACGACAGAGCCGAGCTGCTTCGCGTAGACCTCGTCCGGGATGTCGCTGCCGGTGATTGGACGCCCGAGTGCTCGACCGTAGCGAACTGCCAGCTCATCGATCCCGAGCACCTCGGGGCCGGTGAGCTCATAAACGTTCCCGATGTGTCGGGCGGGGTCGCGAAGGACCGTCTTGACCACATTGGCGACATCCGTCGCAGCGACTGGTGACGTCTTGCCGCGTCCGATCGGAAGCGCGAGGACACCGTTCTTAGCAATGCTCTGCCGTGGGGCGCGCGTGAACATCGGGTTGTCGAGGAATACGGTCGGACGAACGGTGACGACCGGGAGGCGCGACCATGTGAACATCTGCTCGACGAGCCAATGGAGCCGTTGCTGCTGCGACTCCTCTGAGCTCGTCGAGGTCATCTGCGACACGGTCATCTGCGACATACTGACGAGCACTTCCAGGTCGCCGCCCTCCAGCGCGAGAGATGCCAGAATCGCAGCAGCCTCCACATAGTCCGACGACACCGGGAAATTGAAGAACACTCTTCTAACCCCGCTGAGCGCGGCGGCGACGTCGTGAGGGCGAGTGAGATCACCTGCGACGACGTCCGCGCCGTGCGCCCGCAACCCGTCGGCCCAGTCGTCGTCTCGGTGGACCATCGCTCTGATGGGTTGCCCGAGTTTCAGGAGCATCTCGCCCGCGAGCCGAGCGATGTTGCTCTCTCCCGGCCCCACACCTGTCAGAAGGATTGGCGTCGTCTGTGTCATTGCAGAGCCCCTTTAGCCCAACCTCCGCTGATCGACTTGGCAGCTTCGACGATCACGTGCGCCACGGTGAGCGGCTCCGCCAGCATCGACAGGTGCGGTGCGTGCCCCTCGACGATCGTGCTTCCCGCACGATGGGCCATGGCTCGCTGCTGCTCCGGGGGGATGACGTGATCGACCGTGCCGACGAAGTACCAGCTGGGAATGCTCTTCCACGCCGGCGTGCCCTCGAAGGGGGTTCCGAGGGCTCCGAGCGTCACCGGATTCTGGCCGGCACCCAAGGCGTCGGCTTCGACCCGGGGAAGGGTTGCCGCGAAGATCTCATGGAACTTGTCGCGCTTGATGTAGCTGTCGTACTCGCCCTGTGGAGCGTCAACCGCCGGGAGCACGAAATCCAAGACGGTCGTGGGGTCGGGGACGTTGAGCATCGAACCCGGGAGTGCGTTCGTGAGACCCGACGCGCTCTCGCCCGCATCGGGCGCGTAGGCGTCGATGAAGACCAGGGCCTTTACATTGTCGGCTTCGAGCGCGGCTCCGGTGATGACGACGCCGCCGTAGGAGTGCGCTGCGAGCACCACGGGTCCCTGGGTCGCCTGATTCAGGAAGTCGGCGACCGCCTTGGTGTCGGTTGCTACGCCGCGGAGGGGATTGGGGGCGAGGAGGACGGTGAAGCCTTCCACCTGAAGGGTGGCGGTGACGGCGGCGAAGCTGGAGCCATCGGCCCATGCTCCGTGGACGAGGACGATCGTTGGTTTGTCGCTTGAGGTCATGAATCGATGTTGGCGGTGGATCGTCACATCCGGTCATGCCGAAAAAGCATCTCGTCGATGAAGATCTCTATCCCTAGTGCTACGAGGGTTCAGCAGGTGCCGACCGGACGGGATATCGCTAAGCGAGGAACCCTGCGAATCGAGCGAGGGTGCGGCTGATCTCGGAGACAGTGCGGCTGCGGTTCAGGTAGCCGTGGACTGTTCCCGGGGAGAGGTGTAGCAACGCCTCGGTGCCCTCGGCGTTCGACTGCTGGACGAATCGTTCACCGGAACTTCGAAGATCATCGAACTCGGCGACCGCCACCATCGAGGGAGGGAAACCGCGCAGTGAATTGCCTTCGAGGGATGCGAATTCGGTGTCGACCGCCGTGCCGAGGTAGCGGCCGAAGAGTTGATCGGCGAGGAACTGCGGAAATCGGAGCGCGATCGGCAGGGCGTGGAGAAGGTCGTCAGTAGCTTGGTCCGGGCGGACTTCCCGGTGCAGGAAGGGATAGGCCATCAGCAGGCGACTCGGCATCGGCAGTCCTCGTCGTCGCAGTTCGAAGCAGGCCGACATGGCGATGGTTGCACCTGCGGAGGCTCCGCCCAGATTGACCTGATCGCGATCGATTCCGAGCTGCCTTGCCTGACGGCTCGCCCAATCCAGAACGCCGAGCACCTGGTGATGCGGGGTCGGGTATTGAGACGTGGCGTCAGCCGCCAAGGAGTAGGCCGGCGTCATGACGGTGACGCCATGTTCGGATGCCAGTTCTCTCGCTACACCGTCAGCCTCGGGCATGTCGAGATCGCCGCTGACGAAACCTCCGCCGTGGCACCAGATCAGGAGGCGCTGTCGATCTCGTGCGGGGGGCGGCCGGCAGGTGCGGACCTCGATCACTCCTGCTCCGGTGTCGAGCTGGTCGACCGAGACGTGGCATGGGGGCGGAGTGGGGTAGGGGTCGGCCAGCCACTGCTGCATCCGCCGACCCTTCTCGGGATCGGTCTGGACCTCATCGAGGCTTCGAATATCGGCGATCAGATGCAACTGATGTCGAAAGAAGGGGTCGAGGGTTGCGGGCTTCATCGAACACTGCGGATGGGAACGACGAGGATTGCACCAACCACCGCGCACGCCGCCGCAATCAAGAACACGGGGCGGTAGCCAGCTGCTGCGACGACAACGGCGACGACGATGGGGGCGATGACCTGGCCGCCGGTGTTCGCCATGGCCAGGAGGCCGAGGTCTTTCGCGACGGTGAGGGGGTTAGGGAGCACGCGTAACACGAGGGCAGCATCGACAGCCCAGTAGATACCCAACCCGAAACCTGAGGTCGCGGAGAAGAAGACCAAGCTCCCGGGTTCCGGAATCAGGAACGGTGCGAGCGCCCCGATGGCGAGAAGGACGCTGGCCACGTAGAGGGGGACCTTGCGTCGGTTGAGGCGGTCCGACACCGGGCCCGCAAGGAGGCCGGCGACGACGCCCGCGACGAGGGAGAACAGCCCAGCCGTTGAGATCGTCGACGATGCGCTGGTGGGGGCCAACTTCATGTAGTCGATCAGGATGAAGAACTGATAGCTGAGGATCATGAAGAACGACACCACGATGAGAAGCCGGCCGAACAGCGCCCAGTAGAAATCGGGCGCGTTTCTGGGGAAGGCGAACACCGTCGTGAAAGTCGTCGCGGTGATCGGCAGTCGGGGAGCACCCACGTTCGAGTCATCGGGTATCAGCAGGACGATGGCGACGGCGCCGACGACGGGGATGGGCGCGAGGGCCCAGAAGCCGATGTCGGGGGTCAGGACGAACTGGGCCGCGATGATGGCGCCCAGAGACTGCGCGATCGTGGTGGACGTGCCCATGACTCCGGACACGAGTCCTTGACGACGAGGCGCGACGCGGTCTGCGACCGCTGCAAGCACCGACGATAGGAACGCGGTCTGGCCGACATTCAACACAGCCCACCCGATGGCGAGGACGGCAATTCCGGGCGCGATTCCGAGAATCACCATGCCGAGCGAGGCGATTGCGCCGCCCGCAAGCAGCCATGGGTTGCGCGCACCTAATCGCGTTCTCGTCCGGTCGGAGAGCGCACCGAAGAGCACGTTGGACAGGAGGGAAATGACGGCTCCGAAAAGGACGAGCGCGGACAGATCAGCGGTCTTGTTCTCCGGGTCGATGACCGCGAGCTTTGCCGGGACGAGCACAGCCAGAGAGCCGAGAAAGGTGATCGCCCAGGTAAGGCCCACGAGCGAGTACCCGGCAACGATACGACCCAGCCCGACCCGCCCGCGGGTCGTGGCACCGTCCGCGAATGTCTGCTCGTCAGGTCCCCATGAGTTCGCGGCGGGAGGTGCGTCCACGAGTGACATCGGATCTCCAATCCGGGCGGCTCACCCCTAGTAACGCGGGTTAGCGGTATCTTCGGTCAATGAAAGCACTCCGACACGTCGAAGGGAAGAGCGGATGGCGCGCGTGACGAGCACGGACGTTGCGCGACGGGCGGGCGTGTCTCGAACCACCGTCAGCTTCGTCCTCAATGAACCGGAGGGACATAGGATCCCGGAGATGACCCGGCAGCGGGTCCTTCAGGCGGCGGCGGACCTCGGATATCGGCCGAACCTGGCAGCACAGACCTTGGCAGCGGGTCGCAGCGGGTTCGTCATGTTGGTCATCGCCGATGTTCGCCTCGGTGAACTCACCATTGCCATGAGCAGCTTCCTGACCTCAGAGCTCGCTCGCCATGGTCTGACCCTTGTCGTGCATTTCGACGCCCCGGGCAGTCGGCCGTTGCTCGACGTTGTCGCCGACCTCCGCCCGCGCGCCGTGATCAGCATGTTCGAGCCGACAATCGAGCTGGTCACCGACCTGAAGGACGTCGGCGTCACGTCCTACTCGGTGTTCTCACGAACGGGAACCCTGGGAGCGCTCCATCTGCTGACCGGCGAGATGCAGGTTGCCCATCTCGTCTCCCAAGGGCACAAGGTGATCGGATTCGCGGAGCCAGCCGAACCGGGTTATGAAGGGCTCTCGTCGCAGAGGTTCTTGGGGGTCGCGGACGCGTGTGCGCGCCGGGGCCTGCCGAAACCGTGCGCGGTCAGATTCGACATTCAGGCCACCGTCGCATCAGAGGGCGTGCAGCAGTTGATGGATGCGGGAGCAACTGCGGTCTGCGCATACAACGACGACGTTGCCCTCGTGGTGCTCGCGGGTATTCGCGGGGCTGGGCTCGAGTGCCCGGCGGATCTGGCCGTCATCGGGGTCGACAACATCGTTGCGGGCTACTCGTCCGAACCATCGCTCAGCACCGTCGAGCTTCGGCCCGAAGAGGTCGCGCGACTCGAAGTAGCGGCAGTTCTCGAGCGGCTCGGGTTCGTAGACGACGAAAATGGGGAAGCCGAGGTCGCGGCCGCCCTCGGTCTGATCGTTCGCGCATCGACCTGACCAGCCTGTGATAACGCGATCAGCTCGTCGTGGCCTGACCGGTCCCTTGCTAGTGGGCGTGGGCCTCGAAGGTTGCGACTCGCGCGGCCGCCATTCGGGCGAACCGGCGCGCGACGGGCGACGAATGGTCCCGGAGCCCTGCGAGGGAGATTGTTGTGGTGATCGGAGTGGGCGGCTGCGCAACGCGCATCGATTCGTCGACAGACCTCAACGCCATCGCGCGCGGAACCACAGCTACACCACCGCCGGCTCGTGCAATGGCAACCATGAGTTCCCAATGCGGGGCTTCGATCGTCGATGTGGGCTCCACACCCACCATGTCGAAAAGACGCCGAACCGGCTGCCTCGGGTAGCGCGAATCAGGAAGGTGAATCATGGCGCGACCTTCCAGGAGCCCGGCGGACACGATCGGAATGACGTCAGGGTCGACTCCCCTCGCTCCGTCGCCCACTGCGAATACCGCCAACTGCTCTTCTTCGCGTACGACGGTCGAGGCGATGGCCTCGCTCGCGCTGATCGTGTCGACGATGGCAAGATCGGCGGCTCCGGCTTCGAGGGCCGCGAAGGCCTCTGCCGATGTATCAGCATTCGACACGCGAAGGTCCACTTCCGGGGCTGACATGTGGAACTCTGCGATGAGCGGCCCGAGCTCGCGAATGCTCAGGGCGTTGGTGCTGATCAGCCGCAGGCTCCCCGAAGCTCCGCCGTGAATGCGGCGAAGGACCTCGCGGATCGATTCGGCCTCTGCCAGCGCCCGCCGTGCGGGTTCCATCACACCGTGCCCGGCATCCGTCAACGTCACCCCGCGGGAGGATCGAAGAAAGAGTCGCGCGTGCAGCTCGCGCTCCAAGAGGGCGACTCGACGCGTCAGTGCGGGCTGCGAGATGAAGAGCGCGGCGGCCGCAGCAGAGAAGGAGCCGTGCTCCTGCACAGCCACCACTGCTTCCAGTTCTCGAAGATCCACCCCACCAGCATCTCGATTCGCGTTCGCATCGGCACCAGTCAAACGACTGGCTTCGACCAGGGTCTCGCCACGGTTATACGAGTCTCTGATAGGGCGAGTGGCATCGTGCATTGGACTCAGCGACGTCAGGGCTGTCTACTGTCAGTGGGTTGGACAGCCCTCGGCCAGCCGGCCTCGTCGAACCCCGAGGGCGGGTGAGCAGCGTTGACGGATGTGCGGGCCGCAGACGATTGGTGAACCATGCGAATCGGAGTGCTTGGAGCCGGTCAACTGGCGCAGGCTTTCGCCCGTCGCGCGACTGCCGCCGGACACGAAGTGATCTTGAGCAACCGAGCGGGACCACAGAGCCTGTCTGCCACCGTGTCGAAGCTTGGTCCGAGCGTGTTCGCGGGTAGTGCGTTGGCCGCGGCCGAGATGGACACGGTGGTCTTGGCTGTGCAATCCGACCACATCGACCAGGCGTTGATCGATCTACCCGACTGGGGTGGTCGAACACTTGTCGATGCGACCAATGACCTACTCGGGGTGGCGCCTCTCCCCGGCGTGCTGACGTCCAGTGAGCGAGTCGCGGACCTCGCGAGGGGCGCGCGTGTGGTCAAGGCGCTCAACACCATCTCCGCGTGCAGATTCGCGGGAGATCCCCGAAGGGCGGAGGGGCGCCGGGTCGTTCTGGTGTCCGGCGACGACATCCCCTCCAAGCGTGCGTTCCAAGGCTTGGTGGAGCAGATGGGTTTCGCTGCGATCGACCTCGGCGGCCTTGCGGAGGGCGGGAGATTGCAGCAAGTTCCTGGGGGCATTCTCGCCGGCGTAGACCTCATGCGGTTCGACCGCTAGGCGGAACTTCCGAACTGGTGGCAAGGGCCGGCCGGTTCGACTCAGCAGTGCGGACCCCTCTCGGAGCGCATCGACCGACACAAGACTGTTGCCGTGTTCGTCGGTGTGGCTGCTGGCACCAGCTCGCGATCGAATCGAAATGCGCACAAACGCTGGTGATAACGCGCGTCAGCAACTAGCATGATCGTGCTGTACCACCATCTGAGATGACAGCTCACCTCTAGTCACAGTGGATCGGGAGTGGAGACGTGGAGTCGATCGAACTTGCGGCCAACGCTGCTGTCACTGATCGGGCAGGGCGGCTAGCTTGGCTTCGCCAGCGAGGTCTAGCCGCTAACGCCGAGGCTCACCTGGGTGACATCGATGAGGCTCTCGAAATCGTGCACGACGCCAGGAGGCGCTACCCCGGCACGGCGCCCCTGCATCCCTTCGCGGCGGCGATCTCGTACGCCATGGCCCAGAGGGCAGGCGATCTGGTCTCCATGCGGGCAGTCCTGCTCGAGGCACTGAGCGAGCGGGAAATCCTCGACGACGCGATCTGCTTCAACGCGACGTTGAGTATGCTCCTCACCACCGCGCATCTGAGGTGGGATCCCGCATGGTGGCTGGAAGCCATCGAGATCGGGCGGCAGCATCGCCAACTGGTCGACAGCGTCAACTCCTTCATCATCGGATCGATCGATCAGAACCTGGGCGAGTCCTACCCAGCCAGGCTCCAGCGCCATCAGAACCTCGAAGCCGCCATCAGAGGAGCGCCCCCATGGCATCTCACTACCTTGATGGTTGCCGCGGGGCACACCGTCTGGCTGCCGGGCGAAGCGCAGTTCGTCAACCGCATTCTGGCCGACGCGATGCCGACGGTCGGAATCGTGTCCATGATGACGGCCAATCAAGCCATCGCGGCCCGACAGTCGGGCGACTGGGCGGTGGCCGTGGGAGCGGCAGAGCGCGGAATTGCTGCTGCGTCATCCGCTGGATTGCATTACTGGAAGGCTCATCTGCAAAGCCACCTGGCGGTGACACGGGCATTGCTCGGAGACGCGCCGGCAGCAACCGAGCTCGCCCGCGACGCGACGAGGTGGGCGACATCCCGGGGTACCCGAATCATCCTCGATGATGCTCGCCATGCCGAGACGATCCTCGCGCTATCTCGCGGCGACTACGAGGCTGGCTACGCATCTTTGACCGGTCTGACCGAGGATCTGGACCGATGGATGATGTCCGCCTATGGGATGACTGAGGCGCTGGACCTCGCCGAGTCCTGCCATCACACTGGCCGGCCCGGAGATGCTCGCAAGATCATCGAGACCGCCATGGGGATCGGGCGGCAGTATCTCTCTCCGAAGAGCCGGATGTTGTTGTGCGCAGCTTCAGCTGTCGTCGAAGAGGACGTCCGCGCATCGGACCGCCTGTTTCGTGAAGCTCTGGCCTCGGACGCCATGCTCGACTTTCCGTACGAAGCGGCTCGCGTACGGCTCGCGTACGCCGACCATCTGGCCGAACGGGGTGAAGACACCCTTGGCGCGATGGCCCAACGGCGGCGGGCAGTCGAACTGTTCGAAACGCTCGGCGCGGTTCTATGGGCAGAGCGGGCGCGCGAAATGCTGGGGACGGCACCCTCACCCGAGATGCGCAAGGTAGATCCACGACTCGAGGTTCGTTTGAGCCCACAAGAACTTCACGTTGCACTACTCGCTGCGCAAGGCCTGAGCAACAAGCAGATCGGAGCCGACCTGTTCATCTCGGCTCGGACCGTCGGTTTTCACCTGTACAACGCGTTTCCGAAACTGGGTATCTCATCGCGGGCGGGGCTTCGCGATGCGCTGCTCGTGCGCGGGGTGGGCACCCACGCCGCGGCGCGCCTCACCTGATCCGCCATGCATCCATCTCAGCGCTGGAGCGTCGATGCGTTCGGAGTCGACTGGCGCCTCGACGCCCTTCGTGCGCGCAGCTGACGTCGTTTCCCGTTCATGACTATTGGTTCCTCCGGCATTCGTTTCCGGCATGACAGGACCAGCCCGACCCCGCGCATACTCAGTGCCATGAATACTCCTCGGCACCTCCGCAATCGGAAACTCATCGCAACCGCAGCAGCGGCAGCGCTCACCGCCCTCGCCATTTTCATCCCAGCTCAAGGCGGGCTCGCGGCTTCCTATCCCAGCAGCTCGACGCGCGGTTCCACCACGACGACGACCAAGCCCACTATCGTGCTCGTCCACGGGGCATGGGCGGACGGGTCGAGCTTCACGCCCGAGGCCGCGGCGCTCCAACTCGCCGGATACAAGGTGCTGGTCGCACCGAATCCGCTACGCGGAGTCGCCAGTGACGCGACGGTCCTGGAGAACTTCCTCGCCCAGAAGACGAGCGGCCCGGTCGTGCTCGTCGGCCACTCGTACGGCGGGATGGTCATCACGGCCGCCGGTCTCAGCGACCCTGATGTGAAGGCGCTCGTCTACGTGGACGCCTACGCGCCGGCGTCCGGTGAGAGCGCCAGTTACCTGACGAACGTGCTGCCCGGGTCGCTGTTGAACGTGCCCGACGCGTCGACCGTCTTCGATTTCGTGAAGCCCTACGTGGACGCCCCACAGCCGGAATGGGACGCCTACATCAGGCTGGACAAGTTCAAGCCGATCTTCGCGGGAAGTCTCCCGACCGCCGCGACGAATCTCCTCGCCGTCGGACAGAGCCCTGTCACTCTGGCCGCCCTTGGGGCGCCCTTCGTCGGTACCCCGGCGTGGTCATCCGTGCCCAGCTGGTTCGTCATCGGCAAGAACGATGCGCTGCTTCCGGCGGCCGAACAGCGGGCCATGGCCGCGCGAGCCGGTGGCAAGGTGACCGAGATCAGCGCGCCTCACCTTTCGATGCTGGACAAGCCCCCTGCAGGTCACGGCTGTGATCATCGACGCGGCGAAGTCCGTCCATTAGACGAAAGACGTCGGCAGTTCAGCAGTCCTCGGGACGGGCGAGCGACATCTCGCCTTGCCCGAGGTCCTTCCCCTTCTGGGTCAGCTCGTAACCGTCCGGCTCTCCCTCAGTCGTGGAGCGCCGGCGGAGGATCCGCTTTGAGCCAGTTTCCTCAGTCGCGATGAGAGTCAGGAAATCCCCATGTCATCACCTCGTTCGTCCAGCCCTGCCGGTGTCGTCCAAACCGCGCACGGGGCATGGATCGCCCTCGTTGTCACAGGTCTCGTCATCGGAGCCGCCTTCATCGCGGTGTACGTGGGCCTGCAACGCGACCCAGTCCCCTTGCACCTTCCAATCGCCGTCGCCGGAAGCCAGCTCGCCGCGGCGGCCGACAGAGGCTTCGGAGACGCGGTGGACGTCACCGAGGTGTCGACACTCGAGAAAGGCGCAACACTCGTTCGTGACGGTAAGGCGGTCGCCGCCTTCGGAGCCGTCTCGCAGACCAGCCTTCAACTTGACTACGCCGGCGCCCGCGGGCTGAGCGAAAGCGGGGCCGCCCGATCGCTCGTCGGTGGACTGGCGGCCAAAGCGGACTTCACGGTAAGCGAGAAGGACGTCGTCCCCCTGGTCCGGTACGACAGCCGTGGCCTGGTCGGGTTCTACGTCGTGTTCGGCGTAACCCTCTCGTCCTTCGTCCTCGCGCAGGGGTTGACCGGAGCCGTAGCTCGGATCCGACTCCGCCACCGCCTCTATGCCATCGGCGGCTTCGCGGTCCTCATCGGCCTCGTGGCCGCTGTGATCGCCGGCCCCGTCTACGGCGCGCTCAACGCTCCGTTTCCGATTCTCTCGTCGACGCTCATTCTGCTCTCGGCCGCGAGCGCGCTGGCCACCAAGGCCCTCGGCGCGTGGCTCGGCGCCGCCGGGATCGGATTGGCCGTGCTCATCCTCACCACCGTCGGGAACGCGGTCAGCGGCGCGACCATCGGAGTCGACCTGCTTCCATGGTGGGCGCAGACTCTGTCTCCGATTCTTCCCCCGGGCGCAGCATTCCGGGCCGTGAACGAGTTCGGATACTTCAACGGTGCGAATGCGTGGTCCTCGCTCGTCGTCTTGGCCGCCTGGGCGTTGGTGGGACTTGTTCTCGTCGTGGCACGCCAGTCGCTCACGCTCCGCAAGGCGAGCACGACGCCAATCAGCGAGCCCGCTCCAGCCCTCGTGGACGCCTAGCTCACGAAGACGAGGTTCGGACGGCCACATCCGGCCGTGCACACCTCTGGCGTGCCGGGCGCCGTTCGCAATGCTGATCGCCCCCGCTCTACTGTGCATCGCGATTCACGCATGCCCGGACACATATCAGCATTGACTTGATGTACCAGACCGCCCGTCGGAATCAGATCAACCTGGAGGACTCCGTGCCCCGTACGACCTATCCACAACAGCACACCCTGACAACTCCCAACAGCAGCGTGTGGGTCGGAGAGCTGCCCGGCGTCGACCCGGCAATCGTCCTACTTCATGGATTCCCGGACGACTCGACCATCTACGACAGGTTGGTGCCATTCCTCGGCGAACGTCGCGTCCTCGCCATCGACTTCGCCGGATACGGGCTCTCGTCGCGAGACGCGTTCGTATGGGCCGACGACCAACGCGAGTCCGAAATAGTGAGCGTCCTGGAGCAACTGGACGTCGTGGGCGCGACCCTTGTCGGTCACGACGCAAGCCTCCCCGTCGCCATCAACATTGCGCTGGACCACACCGATCGCGTTGGAAAGCTGGTGCTCCTGAACGGCTACTTCAACTCCGACGGGAACTTGAAACTGCCCGACATGATTCGACTTTTCGGAACCGTCGAGCTCAACTCACTGTCCGACGCCATCATGGGCGATCCGCAGCAATTGCAATGGTTGTTGGGGTACTCGGGTGCCCAGTTCGGAATCGACGCCTCCGATCCCGCCGGTGTCGCGACGAATTCGATCATCCCGGCGTTCTTCGGCAGTCCGGGCGAGCACGCGGACTCCCGAACCGCCATCCGTGAGTGGACCGCGAGACTGTACCCGGGGATAGACGACAACAACGGACGCGTGGCCGCCGGAGATCTCGGCAAGCTGGACATTCCGGTAATAGTCGCGTTCGGCAAGGGAGATCCGTTTCTGACGCCGGAAGTCGCTGCGAGAATCGGCGCCCTTTTCACCGACGTTCAGGTCGAGGGAGTCCGCGAGTCTTCTCACTGGCCTCAATGGGACCAGCCGGAAGTTGTCGCGCGCGCGATCCTCTAGCCGATACCGTGACGCCCACCAACGGGGAACGGCTCGGCTGACCGTCCAATAGGGGCACGCAGCGGAGTTGGTCTCGGCGTGCGCGGATCGTCGATCGGTCGAGAGTCGAACGGCGCCGAGCATGGAAATGGCCCGGGATCCGCAAGATTCCGGGCCTGTAAGTAGCGAGGGCGGGACTCGAACCCGCGACACCACGATTATGAGCCGTGTGCTCTAACCACCTGAGCTACCCCGCCGGGCAGGTTTCGACGGGCATGCCCGAAGAACCAGAGCCCCGAGTCAGGATTGAACTGACGACCCCTTCCTTACCATGGAAGTGCTCTACCACTGAGCTATCGGGGCGCGCCACCCGAGAGGTTCGGCTCCGGGCAACCAGTAGAGAATATCATCCATCCGCCCCACGCGATGACACCGCCGGCACGGTACGGATGGCGACGGATGCGGCATCCGTCACGTCTCAGGCGACCAGCGAGACGAGCATCACCCACACGCACAAGAACGCCAGCATGCCGAGGCTGTACTTGATGGACGCCCGTAGGATCTCGCCCTCCCGCCCGACCAGCCCGACCGCAGCGGCGGAGATGGCGATGGATTGCGGAGACACGACTTTGCCCATCGCGCCGCCCGCGGTGTTCGCCGCCACGAGCAGGGTGGGGTCCACGCCGATCTTCGTCGCCGTCACGTTCTGCAGGTGAGCGAAGAGGGTGTTGTTGTTGACCACCGAGCCGGTGATGAACACGCCGAACCAGCCGATGATGGGCGAGAACAGCGGGAAGACGGCCCCTGCGCCCGCCAAGGCGAGACCGATGGATGCCGAACCCCCTGAGTAGTTGGTGATGTTCGCGACAACGAGAATCAGCAGGATCAGCACGATCGGGCGCCAGAGCTCGCGGACGGTGGCGACGAACTCGCGGCCGAGATCTCCCCAGTTCAACGCGGGCGTCGTGAAGAAGGAGACGAGCACGGACAGCAGGATGGCGGTGCCGGTCGCGTTGACGGGCGTGAACTGCCAGATGGCCGAGACGGGCGCTGCTCCATCGCCCGGCGGCTGCACGACGCCGTTGAGACCGGGGATGGGAACGTTGAACACGAGGACGCCCAGCGGACCGGCAGCTGTCTTGCCATCCGCCGACGCCGGGGCGAACAGGTCCTTGAACCAGGGAATGCTCCAGACGAAGATGAACGCCGTGAGGATGTAGAACGGGCTCCACGCCGCGGCGATCTCACGCAGGCTGTGCCGCTCGGGCTCAGGCGCCACCGAGCCGTCCTCGCGGAAGATGCGTTTCGGCTGCCAGAACCGGCCGACGACGAAGAGCGCGACCATGCCGAGCAGGCCCGGGAGGATGTCGGCGAGCTCGGGGCCGAGCAGCAGCAGGATGAGCGCCTGCGACCCGCTGTAGACGATGCTGAGCGCGAGCGTGGCGACCCAGGTCTCGCGGAGGCCCCGCCATCCGTCGAGGATGATCACCAACAGGAACGGGATGGCGAAGGTGAGCAGCTGCACGACCACGACCATCTCCACCGACAGCGCGCGCAGGTCGACTCCGCCGACCTTGGCACCCACGATGACCGGGATGCCGATTGCCCCGTACGCACCCGCAGCGGCATTGGCGACGAGGCTGATCATGGCGGCCTTGATCGGCTTGAAGCCGAGCTGAACGAGCAGCGCCGCACAGATGGCGATGGGCACGCCGAAGCCCGCGGCACCCTCGAGGAAGGCGCCGAAACTGAAGCTGATGAGCAGCACCTGGATGCGCTGATCGGGCGAGATGCCGGCGATGCTGGAGCGGATGACGTCGAAACGCCCGCTTGCGACGGCGAGCTTGTAGAGCCAGACGGCCATGACGATGATGAAAGCGATCGGCCAGAGGCCGGTGAGGATGCCGATGAGCGCCGACCCGCCGATGGCGGTGATCGGCATGCCGAACGGCCACAACGCGACAACCACCGCGAGGGCGACGGCGATGATGCCCGCCGTGGTGCCCTTCATCTTGAAGACCGTCAGGCAGACCAGGAACGCGAGGATCGGGACGGCCGCGACGATGGCGCTGAGCCAGAGGGCTCCGAGCGGGTCGTAGTCCTGTGTCCACATGGCGATTCCCCTGTCCGATGGGCCTATGGCGACCCTATCGAGAGGCGATGCGGTCGAACAGGATGCGCGATCTCGCCGGTCGGTCGAAGACGGCCGCGGGGCTTCTTGTGCAAGCGTTTGCTCGACGGGAATGGGGTGGTCGAATCGTTGCGATAATGGAGAGTCGCCGCAACAGTTGCATCCGTTTTCATCCCGTAAGGTGTCGCACATGACTTCGCTGACCACCGTCGACGCCGCCCCGGTCGACGCCGCCATCGGCCAGGAGTGGTGGCGAACCGCCGTCATCTACCAGATCTATCCCCGCTCCTTCTCGGACGCGAACGGCGACGGGATGGGCGACCTCGCCGGCATCAGCGAGCGCCTCGGCGCCCTGCAGGAGCTCGGCGTCGACGCCATCTGGCTCTCCCCCTTCTACACGTCTCCGCAGCGCGACGCGGGCTACGACGTCGCCGACTACTGCGGCGTCGACCCGCTGTTCGGCTCGCTCGCCGACTTCGACCGTATGCTCGCCTCAGCGCACGATCGGGGCATCCGGGTGATCGTCGACCTCGTTCCCAACCACACGTCGAGCGACCACGCCTGGTTCCAGGCCGCGCTCGCGGACGGGCCCGGCAGCGAGGCGCGCGGCCACTACATGTTCCGCGACGGCAAGGGACCGAACGGCGACACCCCGCCCAACAACTGGATGTCGGTCTTCGGCGGCCCCGCGTGGACGCGCATCACCGACCCGGACGGAACTCCCGGCCAGTGGTACCTGCACCTGTTCGACAGCTCGCAGCCCGACCTCGACTGGACGAGCGAATGGGTTCGGCAGCAGTTCCGCGACATCCTGCGATTCTGGCTCGACCGGGGGGTCGATGGATTCCGCGTCGATGTCGCCCACGGCATGATCAAGGCCGAGGGCCTGCCCGACTACACGCCGCCCGAGGGCGCCGGCAGCATGGGCGGCGGCGCGACACCGCTGGAGCCCGACATCGCCGCATCCACGCCGGCATCACCGCCGTTCTGGGCGCAGGACGGCGTCCACGAGATCTACCGCGACTGGCGCCGATTGCTCAACACCTACCCGGGCGATCGCATCCTCGTAGCTGAGGCTTGGGTTGATCCGCTCGCCAAGGTGGCACTGTGGGTGCGGCCCGACGAGATGCACCAGGCCTTCAACTTCGCCTACCTCGAGACGCCGTGGGAGGCGGATGAGCTGCGCACGGTCATCGACCGCTCCATCGACACGTTCGCCGCCGTCGGCGCCCCGAGCACGTGGGTGCTCTCCAACCATGACGTCGTGCGCCACGCGACGCGGCTCGCCCTGACGGGCGACAACCTGCAGGGCGCCGGCGTCGGGCCGAAGAGTGTCGGACTCCCCGACCCGGCCGTCGGGTTGCGGAGGGCGCGGGCGGCATCCGCCCTCATGCTCGCCCTGCCGGGCTCCTCCTACATCTATCAGGGCGAGGAACTCGGGCTCCCCGAGGCGATCGACCTGCCCGACGACGCGCGCGAGGATCCCACCTGGTTCCGCACCAAGGGCGAGCGCTACGGTCGCGACGGCTGCCGCGTGCCCATCCCGTGGTCTGCGGATGCGCCGTCCTTCGGGTTCGGACCGACGGATGCCTCCTGGCTCCCTCAGCCCGAGTCGTGGGGGCGGTTCGCGCGTGAGGCCGAGGAGGGCGACCCCGATTCGACGCTCGAGCTCTACAAGCGCGCACTTCTGCTCCGCCGCGAGAGCGGTCTCGGCAGCGGGCATCTCATCTGGCGGCACGGCTTCGCCCACGACGTCGTGGCGTTCCGTAACGGGGACGTGACAGTGGTGGCGAACGTGGGCACCGCATCCGTGCCGATGCCCTCAGGAGAAGTTCTGCTGGCGTCCGCGCCGGTCAGCGGCCAACTCGAGCCCGACACGACGGTCTGGTTGCGCTCCTAGCCCTCTTCGTTGCGGCCGATACCCTCCGTTCGCGTCTGATGCCGTCCGTTCGCGTCCGATGCCGTCCGTTCGCGTCCGATGCCGTCCGTTCGCGTCCGATACCCTCCGTTCGCGGTCGTTGTCTTTTCGTTTACAGGATGAGAGCCGACCCACCCCGCACAGCAGGCGTGGGTCGGCTCTCATCCTGTGAACGGAAGGACTAGCGGAGCTGTCGGGCTCTTGCTGCCCCACCGGTGCTCTCCTCGGGCAATCAGTTCGAGGATGGCGGCCGACGTCTGCGGCCAGTCCGCCACGATCTGGCGATACGACAGTCGGACGACCGCGTAGCCCCTCCGCACCAGGGCGAGGTCGCGACGGCGGTCCTCCTCGAAGTTGGCACCGACATGGAAGGTCTCGCCGTCCAACTCCAGGACGAGCCGATCGCCCACCAGCAGATCGACCCGCCCGACCCCGTCGATGTACGCCTGGCTCCGGAACCTCACCTGCCGACGACGGAGGAGGAGACGCACGAGGGTCTCCAATCCTGACTGCGACTGCGGATCGGCCCAGTCGACGAAGCGCCGGAGATCGCGCGAGACCAGGTCGCGCATGTCACTCAGTCCCGTGATCAGGCGCTTGTTGAGCGCCGAGTCGAGGGCAACGAGCGCGGCTTCCGGCCCGTTGCAGCTGAACATCTCGGCGAGGGCGACGACGACGGGATCGCAACCGATGTCCATCCCGGACGACCCGCTGTAGTGCACGCAGACCGCGTGCTTGTCGGCATCGAGGGGGACCTTCCGGGCGTGAGGGGCCGCGAGACGACTCGCCGTCAGTGGCACCCGCACGTGCAGGCGGGAGTCATTCATGGTCCACAGTCGATGACGTCTCGCGACCGATGCCCCGGTCAGCGTTCCACCGACGCGCACGGCGCGGAGGACGTCGTCGGGCGCAGACGGGGGCCCGAACCACCGGGCGCGCACTCGTGTCACGACGCCGGCGCGCACGGCTTCGGCAATCTGCTGCCGGGGGACTCCGAGTCGGTCGAGGGCGCGGTAACTGGCGGCGCCGCCACAGACGTCGATAGCTGAGATCACGTCGTACATGACTGAACGATCGAACGGACGAGCTGCCAGGAGGACGCGCGGCGCCTGAGCTGGGGATGACAGCCGTTGAGCCGCATCTGTGGAGGAGACAGCACGGCGCGCGGCCGGCCGTCGTGCAGGGGACGTTTACAGGACGAGAGCCGAGCCGACGCCGCCAGGAGTGGTCGGTCGGCTGTGGTCCTGTAAACGAGAGTTCACCCACCCCCACCGGGAGATACGTCTGATCAGGCGGCTGGACGTGCTGGCAGAGCAGAGCTGGCCGGGCCCGGTCTGCTTGGACGTGCTGGCCTATAACCGGACCAGCAGGTCAGTTGGTGTTGGCGTAGAGCCAGACGAGCGGATCGGTCCACGGGCCGGTGATGCCGCCCAGCCGGATCTCGAAGTGCAGGTGCGGTCCGGTCGACATGCCGGTGTTGCCGACGTTGCCGATGACGTCGCCGACCTTGATGGTGTCGCCGAGCTTGAACTTCATCGAGCCATGGATCATGTGGGCGTAGACGCTGGTGACGGTCTGGCCGTTGATCTGGTGGGTGATCATCATGTGCACGCCGAGCGAGCCGTCGCCGTCCTCCACGTAGGAGACCACGCCGTCGGCGATCGCCTGGATGGGCGCGCCCAGGCCCGGGTTGAAGTCCTGACCGTGGTGGTCTTCCGAGCAACCGGCACAGTTGCGGTAACCGAAACGGTCGCCGATGTGAACGCCCACCTTGAACGGCCACTGCACCGTTCCGTTGGGATCGTTCGTGAAGGTCGCCTCGAGGCGGATGCCGCTCTCGGCCGCCACCTGGGCGATCGACTCCGCTCCATAGCCGTCGCGCTGCACCGTCGAGTCGCCGACGCCGTCGCTCACCCGAACGCTCTGGGCGATGCTGTCACCATTGCCGTCGCCACCGGCCGCTGGAGCCTGCGCCGCGAGCGACGCTGCCTGCACGTCGGCAGAGGTCAGTAGGGCGTTCGCCGGGGTGGATGTGGCGACGGCGATGAGGGTGACGAAGATGATGGCCGCCGTCGCCATGCCCTTCGCGGCGAGCCGTCGCGACAGGGGCGCCGCCGCCGGGCGCCTCGTGACCGGAACGCTCACCGCTTGAGCGGGCGAAACCGGCGCAGGGGCTAGGGGAACGGACGGTACCGATGCGGATGCGGCAGACACGGATGCAGCAGAGGGCGCGGATGCAGTCGGGGCGGCCGCGCGACGACCCTGCCGCGGGCGGACGGTCTCGGCGTCAGCGGGAGTGCTCGCATCAGCGCGAGTCCTCGCGACACCTGGCGTGCTCGCATCGGCAGGCGTGCTGGCGTCGGCAAGCGTGCTCGCGTCGACGTCCGCGCTCGCGTCAGCGCGAGTGCTCGCGTCCGCGGGCATGCCCGTGTCGGCGTCCGTCTCGGCCAGGAAGATCGAGAGAGGGTCGGTGTCGGTGAACGTGTCGAGCGACGCCGCGTAGCCGTCTGGCTCGCTCGGAACGACCAGTCGAGCACGGGCTTCACGACGCGAGAGCGGTGCATCGGGCTGTGGCAACGGAGGTTCCGCGATGGACGTAGTGGGCGCCACCGCGAGGGGCGCATCCGTCACGGCGCTCGCAACCGGAGTCTCAGGCTCGGCGGGGACGGAGTGCTCAGGCGCGAGGATCTCGTCGAAGGAGACGACGGTGGGCCGCTCCACGAGCCGGGACTGCACAGCGGCGGGCTGCACAGCGGCGGGCTCGACTGCGGGCCGCTCCACGAGCGGGGGCTGCACCGGGGCCGACTGTGTCACGGCCGGCTGCGACGCCACGAGCTGCGACTGTGCGTCCGCCTGCGACTGTGCGTCCGCCCGAGTTTCCGCGGCCGGCCGCGGCATCACGATGCGCGAGTCGAGCGCGAGGAAGGCTTCGAGTCCCGTGGCCGGAGCGATGACGGCCGGCTGGTTCTCCCGTTCGCGATCACGCAGTTGCCGCCGGGTCAGCGCCTCAGGCGGGGTCTCCCGGTCACCAGGCACAGCTGGGTACTGGGAGTCGTGATGCAAGAGAGAAAACCTTCGGCACAGTGAGGGCGAAAACCGGCGAGGGGACCGGTAACGGATCGATAAAGCGTAACGAACGGATGCTGGAAACTCTATGAAAGCGAATCAAGTCACCCCCAATCGGGTGGCGACCCGGATCAGTCTTTCACACCATCGCTCCACTCTCCACGAGCAACGCCTCCAGCGCGTCGAACAGGTCGGGCGATGCCGCGACCGTCATCCCCACGCCCTCTGCAGCGCCCCGCAGACCGCCCACCTTGGCACCCGCCTCCCGCGCGATCAGTGCGCCCGCCGCGTGATCCCACGCGTTCAGCCCACGCTCGAAATGCGCGTCGAGGCGGCCTGCGGCGAGGAACGAGAGGTCGAGCGCGGCCGATCCCAGTCGACGGATGTCGCGCACGCGCGGCAGGAGCCCGGTCAGGATCCCGGCCTGCCACGCGCGGGTCTCCGAGGAGTACGAAAATCCCGTGCCGACGAGGGCGAGCGGCAGCTCGACGCCGTGGTTCACCTCGAGGCGGCGGTCACCGAGCCACGCCCCGCCGCCGGCGCTCGCGACGAAGGTCTCGCCCGAGCTGGGGTTCACGACGACTCCCGCGAGCGTCGTCCAGGTCGATGGATCGGGATCGCCCTCCACGACGGCGACGCTCACCGACCACGACGGGATGCCGTAGAGGAAGTTGACGGTGCCGTCGATGGGGTCGACCACCCAGGTGAGTCCGCTCGAGCCGCGCGAGGCATCCGACTCCTCTCCGAGGAAGCCGTCGTCGGGTCGCGCATCGGCGATGAGCGAGCGGATGAGCGCCTCCGTCTCCCGGTCGGCGAACGTGACGATGTCTTCCGGAGCCGACTTGGATGCCGCGACCTCGACCCCCTCGGCGCGGCGACGGGCGGCGAGAGCTCCTCCTTGCTCGGCGATGCCGCAGGCGATGGCCAGGAGTGCGCTGCTCATGCGTCCACGCTAGCCCTCGTGAAACCCTCCGTTGGGCAGTAGATGTCCCCTCGGGCCTCAACGCGCGACACCTACTGCCCAGCGGAGACAAGCAGCCAGGCGGGCGTCAGAGGCGCTGCGTGCGCGACAGGACGGTCTGGATGATCACGACGATCGCGAGGAACGTGCCGGACACCACCGCTTGCACCGACGAGGTCAGCGAGCCGACCTGGTTGATGAGGTTCTGGATGACGGTGAGCAGCAGTACGCCGGCGAGCGTGCCGATCAGGTTCCCGCGGCCGCCGGAGAGCAACGTGCCGCCGATGACGACAGCCGAGATCGCGGAGAGCTCGAGCCCGACGCCGACGGTCGGAACGCCCGACGACGAATATGCGGCGTTCAGCGTGCCTGCCAGCCCGGCGCACAGGCCGCTGATGACATAGACGGTGAACGTGACCCGCGCGACCGGCAGGCCCATCAGCGTCGCGGCACTCTCGGATCCTCCGACCGCGAGCACCGCCTGACCGCCGCGCGAGCGGGAGAGCAGGATGCTGCCGATCACCACCGCGGCGAGAGCGAAGAACACCGGCAGCCGAAGCCCCAGCACGTCGCCCTGCCCGAGGAAGACGACCGCGCGGTCGGCGATGAGGGGGGTCGCGGATCCGCCATCCGTCACCGCCAGCACCAACCCGCGAACGCCCAGCAGCCCGGCGAGGGTGACGATGAACGGTGCCATCTTGCCGTACGCGACCAAGGCGCCCTGCAGCACCCCGATCAGGCCGCACACCACCAACGGCAGGGCGAACGCGCCGAACAGCCCCCACGCCGATCCGTAGGCGGCGAGCACACCGCCGAGCGCATACACCGAGCCCACCGAGAGGTCGATGCCGCCGGTGAGGATGACGAACGTCATGCCCACCGCGATGATCATGAGGAAGGAGGACTGCGTGGCGATGTTGGTGAAGTTCGACACCGACAGGAAGGTGGGGAACGCGATGCTCCCGAACACCAGCAGGATCACCAGCACGATGGCCGCGCCGTAGCTCTGGACGATGGCGGCGATGCGCTCGCGGCCGATCTGGCGGGCGGTGGCCGGCCCGGCCTCGCTCTCGAGAATGGTCATCGCACGGCCGCCCTTCCCCGCTGGATGTAGACCGCCAACAGGATGATGACCGCCTGGGTGATCTGCGAGTAGGCATCCGGCACGTCGTGCTTGACGAGCGTCGCGGTGATGAACTGCAGCAGCAGCGCGCCCGCGACCGTGCCCCCGACCTTCACCTGGCCGCCGGTGAGCGGCGTGCCTCCCACGACGACGGCCGTGATGGCGGAGAGCTCGATGAGGTTGCCGAGCGTGGAGGGAACGGATGCGCCGAGCCGGGCGGTTCCGATGATCCCCGCGATGGCGGCGAGGGCGGCGCAGAGCACATAGGTGAGCAGCAGGATGCGCTTGACCGGCAGGCCCGCGAGCTCGGCGGCGCGACGGCTGCCTCCGATGGCGATCAGCTGCTTTCCGAACGTCGTTCGATTCACCAGCAAGGCCACGATGACCACCAGCACGGCGGCGACGATGACGGCGTAGGGGATGCGGAACGCCTCCCCCTCGAACAGGCTTCCGCGGCCGAGGCTGAGCACGCCGGGGTCCGTCACGCTCCGCAACTGCTCGTTGGCGATGAGCAGCGCGATGCCGCGGCCCGCCACCATGAGCGAGAGGGTTGCGACGATCGGCTGCACGCCGATGAACGCGACCATCGACCCGTTGATGACGCCGACCACCGCGCCGACGACGATCGCGAGGATGGCGGCGGGAATCAGTCCGTACCCGATGTAGAGGGGAATGACGGCCGCCGCGAGCGCCATCACGGCACCGACGGACAGGTCGATGCCCTCGGTGCCGATGACGAGCGCCATGCCGAGCGCGACGATCATGACGGGCACGACCTGCACGAACTGCGTGCGGAAGTTGTCGAGCTCGAAGAAGTTCGGCGTGAAGATGAGGTTGTAGATCAGCAGAGCGGCGATGGCGATGTAGACGCCGTAGCGCTGCATGATGCCGAGGGCGGTGCCCCGCCGCGGAAGCGTGATGGTCACGGTGGCCTGGCTCATGCGCGCTCTCCCCGCGAGTCGGTGACGGATGTCGGTGCGTCGGCATCCGTCTGCGCGTCGTGGGTGCGCGGATCCTCCGCGGCCTCGCCGGCGTCCCCGGCGAGAGCTGCGAGCAGGTGCTCCTCGTCGACCTGGGCGCCCGTGAGCACCGTCTCGACCTCGCCGTCCCGCAGCACGATCACCCGACCGGAGCCCTCGACGACCTCCTCGACCTCGCTCGAGACCAGCACGATCGCGAGACCCTCTCCCGCGAGTTCGTCGATGAGCGCCTGCACCTCGGCCTTCGCCCCGACGTCGATGCCGCGGGTGGGCTCGTCGAGCAGCAGAACCTTGGGGCTCATGGCGAGCCAGCGGGCGATCATCACCTTCTGCTGGTTGCCGCCCGAGAGTTCCGAGACGATCTGGTCGGGGCCGGATGCCTTGATGTGCAGCCGCTTCATGAACACGTCGACGACGGCGTCCTGGTTCCTGCGCGACGAGAAGCCGGCCTTCGACAGGCGCGGCAGGGCGGCGAGCACGATGTTGTCACGCACCGACAGGCCCGGCACGATGCCCTCGGCCTTACGATCCTCGGGCAGCATGACGATGCCGGCTCGGATGGCCGCTGGCACGGATCCGCTGCGCACCGTCTTGCCGTCGATCTGGACGGATCCGCGATCGAGCTGCATCACGCCGGCCATGGCCTTGAGGGTCTCCGACCGCCCCGATCCGAGCAGGCCGCCGAGCCCGACGACCTCGCCGGGCTTGATGGTGATGTCGATGCCGTCGATCTGGTGACGCCTGCTGAGGTCCTCGGCGACGAGCACCGGCGGTGCGTCGCTGGTGTTGTCCGAGCCGAACGCGGTCACTCCCCCGCGGTCGCTGCTCTCGATCGTGCGTCCGAGCATGAGGGAGACGAGCTCCATCCGCGGCAGCGCGTCGAGCGCTCCGACGTGCACCACCTTGCCGTCGCGCAGCACGGTGGCACGGTCGCAGACCCGATAGATCTCGTCCATCCGGTGGCTCACGTAGACGATGGCGATGCCCTGCTGCCGCAGCAGGCCGATCACGGAGAACAGGGTCTCCACCTCGCGCGCCTCGAGCGACGAGGTGGGCTCGTCCATGATGACGACCTTGGCGTTGATGCTGACGGCGCGCGCGAGGGCGACCATCTGCTGCACGCCGAGCGCGAGGCTGCGCAGCGGCCGGCGCACGTCGACGTCGATGCCGTAGGTGTCGAGCAGGGCGCGGGCATCCGCGTACATCCGCTTGAAGTCGATCAGGCCGAGCCGCGTGCGCGGCTCGCGGCCGATGTAGATGTTCTGCGCCACCGACATGAGCGGAACCAGGTTGACCTCCTGGTAGATGGTCGAGACCCCCGCCTTCTGCGCGTCGAGGGGACGAGCGAAGGTGACCACTGCTCCGCCCAGACGGATCTCGCCCTCGTCGGGCTGGTAAACGCCGGTCAGTACCTTGATGAGCGTCGACTTGCCGGCGCCGTTCTCGCCCATGAGGGCAAGCGACTCGCCGGCCCGCAGCTCGAAGTTCACGTTGTCGAGCGCGGTGACGCCCGCGAATCGCTTGGTCACGCCGCGTGCCTCGAGCACGGGTGGGTCATCGGTGAGGGGGGACTCCATCGTCACGCCGGTGGCCTTTCTGGTTGCTGGGCGAAGCGGATGCCGCGGCATCCGCTCACAGGAGTCGTGCCGGCGGCGTCCTCCGCCGCCGGCACGATCATCCGTTCGGATCAGAAGGCCGAGTCGACCTTGTCCTTGGCGTTGCTGGGATCGTACTCGCTGTCCTCGATGATGATGTCCTGGCCGACCTTGTCGCCCGACTCGAAGGACTGCAGCGTCTTGAACGCCAGCGGGCCGAAGCGCGGGTTGGACTCGATGACGCCGTTGTAGGCTCCGGCGACGATCTGCTCGACGGCGTTCTTGGTTCCGTCGATCGAGTAGATCTGGATGTCCTTGCCCGGCGTCTTGCCTGCGGCGATGATGGCCGCCTGCGCTCCGAGGCCCATCTCGTCGTTCTCGGCGTAGATCACGCTGATGTCGGGGTTCGACTGCAGCAGCTGCTCCGTGACCGACTGCCCCTTGTCGCGGGCGAAGTCCCCGGTCTGCTGGGCGACGATCTTGAGGTCGGGGCCCTTGGCGGCGATCTCGTCGACGAATCCCTTGGTGCGGTCGGTGGTCACGCCGTTGCCCGACGAGCCGAGCAGGATGGCGATGTTGCCCTTGCCGCTGGTGCCCTTGATGAGCTGGTCGGCCGCGCGCTTGCCCTGCTCGACGAAGTTCGATCCGAGGAAGGACACGTAGGTGTCGCAGGCGCCCGAGCTGAGCTTGCGGTCGATCGTGATGACGGGGATCTTCTTCGCCTTCGCCGCACTCAGGGCCGGCTCGAGCCCGTCGGAGTTCAGCGGCGCGACGATGAGGGCCTGAGCGCCCTGCGAGATCATGTCCTGGATGTCGGAGATCTGCTTCGACAGCGTCGACTGGGCGTTCGTGGTGATGAGCTTCTTGACGCCGATCTTGGCGGCCTCGTCCTTGATCGACTGCGTCTCGGCGATGCGGAAGGGGTTGTCCTCCTTCTCGGACTGCGAGAAGCCGACGACGGCGTTCTTGAGGTCGAGCTTCTCTCCGCCGTAGGTCGCGAGGTCGCAGGTGGGACCACTCGCGGCCTGCGCGGTCTGCGCCGTGTCGGTGGATCCGCCGGTCGATCCCGACCCGCTCGTACCGGTGTTCGTGCAGCCGGTCAACGCAAGGCCGAGAGCCGCGAAGATCGCGACCGCCCCCGTGACGGACTGAACCTTGCGGTTCGTGTTCATTGATTCCAACTTCCTCGTTGTGTGGTGCGTCGCAGGCGTTCCGGCGGGAACCGAAACGATCAGAACGTGGCAGAAGGGAACAAAACCTTCCGCCTCCGAAACAGATTGTTGCTAAAACATGTCCAAATGTCCAGAACCCTGTCCGAAAGTTCTCGAATCGTGTCGTGATTCGTTATGCATCAGCTCGCGATGTGCAGTGACACACCCAGCCTGCCGAGCCCGTCCAGCTCGGTTCCGCGTGCGCCGGCATCCGTGACCAAGTGCGCGATCGCGTCGGCCGGCAGGGTCTGGATGGCGGTGCGTGCGCCGATCTTGGTGTGGTCGGCGAGCACCACGATCTCGCGGCCGGACGCGGCGATCGAACGATCGGTGTCGGCCACGGTCAGGTTGGGGGTCGAGAGTCCGAACTCGGCGTCCAAGCCGTTGCCCGATAGGAAGGCGAGGTCGGCGTGCACGGCGCGGAAAGTGCGCGCGGCGGCCTCGCCGACGAGGGCACGGATGGGGCCGCGCAGCGTCCCGCCGGTCATGATCACCTGATTGTCGCGGGAATCCACGAAGGCCTGCGCTACCGGCAACGAGTT
The DNA here is from genome assembly GCF_004801905.1 of Orlajensenia flava. Taxonomy (GTDB): domain Bacteria; phylum Actinomycetota; class Actinomycetes; order Actinomycetales; family Microbacteriaceae; genus Orlajensenia; species Orlajensenia flava. The sequence continues at coordinate 121,209 of NZ_SSSN01000015.1, forward strand.
GGTGACGACCGTGAGGTCCGTCCGCAAGCGCAGTTCGAGCGCGAGCGCCTCGGTGGTCGTCCCCGGCCCGATCGCCACGACGTCGCCGTCGTGGACCAAGGTGGCGGCCAGGCGCCCGATGGCCAGCTTCTCGGTGGCGGCCTGCGTCACCTTCTCGGTGTAAGGGGATTCCGGCTGCGGGGTTCCGGCCACCGCCCCGCCATGGGTGCGCGCGATGAGGCCGAGCGAGTCGAGGTGGTCGAGGTCGCGGCGGATCGTCACGGGCGACGTGTCCAGCCGCTTGGCGAGGCTCGCGATCGACGCCGCCCCGTCTGCACGCACGATCTCGACGATGAGGTTGCGTCTCTGGGCGGCGATCACGCACTCATGCTACGCACGCGATGCGAGATTGTGATCTGTTTTGATCGAATCAGTTCTCGGAGGCGGCGATCTGATCGCCGTCGTGGTGGAGCTTCGGCGGGGTGAACGTGACGGTGAGCGCGTGCCGCTCCTCGGCATCCGCTGCCGCGATGGCATCTGTGTTCACGGACTCGAGCGCCCGGTACACCGTCGCGCGCGAGGTTCCGAGCTCCTCGGCGATCTCGCGAACGGATGCGCCCTGCTCGCGCAGCGCGACGACGCGCTCGACGTTGGTTCCGGAGAGCGCTCGTGGGCGACCGGCCACCCGGCCACGGGCCTTCGCCGCGTAGACGCCGACCATCGTGCGCTCGCGGAGCAGGTTGCGCTCAAGCTCGTTGAAGGCGGTAATGATGGTCAGGAGCGAGGCGCCCTCATCCCCCGATGTGTCGAGGTTCTCGGCGATCGCTGCGACGCCGACTCCCCGGTGTCCGAGCAGTTCGAGCAGCGAGAGCACCGAGGGCGAGGTGGTACCGAGCCGGTCGAGGCGCCACACCACGAGGGTGTCGCCCCGACCGATCGCGTCGATGGCGTTGGTCAGCTCAGGACGGCGTGGACTGGTGGTGTTCGGGCTGATGTCCTCGAAGACGCGCGTCACCCCGCGCTTGCGCAGCAGGTCGCGCTGGAACTCGGCATTGTGCTCGAGCGGGCCGACGTAGAGGTACCCCACCTTCATGCCGCGTACCCGCCTCCCGTCGTGACCGGCATCGTATCACCGCGGTATTGCAGGACCATTTCACCCGGCTCGTCATAACCGCTGGGCACTCGTTGTCGTCCCCGGGCGCCGAACGCGACAACTACTGCCCAACGGACGGGCGGGACATGACAACAACTGCCCAACGGATGACGGGGTGGATGATTGGTGCCGTGAGAATAGAGATCGTCGTTTTCGACGGCTTCGATGAGATTGACGCCTTCGGTCCGTTCGAGGTGCTGTCGACAGAAGGGTTCAGCACCTCGCTCGTCGTCATCGGTCCGCCGCGGACGATCATCAGTCAAGGCGGTCTGCAACTGGTGATCGCCGACTCCCTCGGTGACCCGGACGGAGTGGTGGTCCCCGGTGGCGGCTGGCTGAACCGGGCGGTTCGCGGGAGTTGGGCAGAGGTCGAGAAAGGGGATCTCACCGAGGCACTCCGAGGCAAGGCGTCCCAGGTGCAATGGCTCGCCTCGGTATGCACGGGCGCGCTCGTACTGGCCGCAGCCGGCCTGCTGGAAGGGCGTTTCGCGACGACGAATCGCAATGCGTTCGATGAGCTTCGTCCCCATGTTCGCGACGTCCTCTCGGCCAGAGTCGTCGACGAAGGGGACCGCATCACCGCTGCAGGCCTGACGGCCGGCATCGACCTGGGCCTGTGGATCATCGAGCGCACTCTCGGCAGAGAGCGTGCCGACCAACGCGCCGGCGAGATCGAGTACGAGCGGCAGGGTCGCGTTTGGACGAAGCGGAACAGTAACGACTGACTTTCGCTGTTCACGGAGCCCGGAATGGTGGCGAGTGAGGGATTCGAACCCCCGAATGCTGAGCAGTCTGATTTACAGTCAGATCCCTTTGGCCGCTTGGGTAACTCGCCAACGCGCACCCGACCACGTGATCCACATGACCGAAGACGCGTCCTCAGGATACCTGCCGTCGCCGCCCTCGTGAAATCGTGCCGATCACGCCTCTCGCGGACTCCCGACCGACCCCCGTTCGAGCACCCGGACGGGCAGGGTGATGCCGGTTCGAGGAGCGGCCGGGTCGTCGATCGCGTCGAGGAGCATGCGGGCCGCGACGGCCACCTTGTCGCCGATGTCCTGCGCGATCGTGGTCAGCCTCGGGGTGACGTACGCGCCGATGTCGAGGTTGTCGTAGCCCACCACCGACACGTCCCGGGGCACCCGGCCGCCGGCATCCGTGACGCCCTCGATGATGCCGATCGCGAGGATGTCCGCGGTGGCGAACACCGCGGTCACGTCCGGATAGCGCGCCTTCAACTCCCTCCCGAGGTCGACGCCCGAGTCGTGGGTGGTCGTGACGGATGCGACGAGCCCGTCATGCCAGGCGATCCCCGCCTCGACGAAGGCCGCGCGGAAGCCGTCGAAGCGCTGACGCACGACGCCGATGTCGGTGAAGGTCGGGCCCGCGAAGAGGACCTCGCGGTGGCCGCACGCGAGCAGCAACCGCCCGGCCAGCAGACCCCCCTGATAGTCGTCGGTGCGAACCCCCGTCGCCAGCGGATGTGAGGCGTAGCTGTCGAGCGCGAGCAGGGGGACGTCGGCGGGCAGGTCGAGGGCGTCGATCTCCTCGTCGAGGAACCCGAGCAACAGGGCTCCGTCGAGATCCCACGCCTGCACGGCCTCCGATACCTCTCGGGGGTCTGCGATGCCCCGCAGCAGCAGGTGATAGCCGCGCTCGCGCAGGGCGCGCTCCATCCCGCCGATGACGGCGACGTTGTGCGGGCTCATGAGCAGGCTGTCGTCGGCGGCCACCGGCACAAGGACGCCGATGACGTGCGATCGTCGGGCGGCGAGGTTGCGCGCCGAGACGTTGGGCACGTACCCGCGCGCCTCGACGATTCGCTGCACCCGGTCAATGGTGGTCTGCGACACCCGTGACCGATTGCCGTTGATGACGTTGGACACGGTCATCACACTCACGCCGGCCTCGGCGGCGATGTCCCGCAGCGTCACTGCCATCCGGCCTCCCGTCGTCATCCTATGGCGCTTGACACCGAGCTCCCGCCCTGCATATGCTCTGGCCGTTGACCAATTGGTATAACGCTAAACCTCAATCGATGAGGATGCCGTGCACTCCGAGCTCACTGCCGAGCAGTCCGATAAGACCATCATGGTCGCGGGCGACAGGATCGCCCCGCACGAAGCCTGGTGGCGCGACGCGGTGGTCTACGAGATCTACGTGCGCAGCTTCGCGGACGGCGATGGCGACGGGACCGGCGACCTGGCGGGAGTGCGATCTCGGCTCGACCACCTCAGCGACCTGGGAGTGGACGCGCTCTGGTTCACGCCGTGGTACCTCTCCCCCCTCGCCGACGGCGGCTACGACGTGCAGGATTATCGCGCCATCGACCCCGCCTTCGGCGACCTGGTCGAGGCCGAGGTGCTCATCGCCGAAGCGGCGGAGCGCGGCATCCGCACGATCGTCGACATCGTGCCCAATCACGTCTCGAGCGAGCATCCCTGGTTCCGCGCGGCTCTCGCCGACCCGTCGGCTCCGGAGCGAGCCCTGTTCTGGTTCCGTCCGGGTCGAGGCGAGAACGGCGACCTGCCTCCCACCGAGTGGACGTCGAGCTTCGGGGGACCCGCATGGACGCGCACGACGGATCCTGACGGTTCGCCCGGCCAGTGGTACCTCCACCTGTTCGCACCCGAGCAACCCGACTTGGACTGGGGAAATCCGGCGGTCCAGCGCGAGCACGCCGACGTGCTGCGCTTCTGGTTCGATCGGGGAGTCGCCGGCATCCGCATCGACTCCGCCGCGTTCCCCGCCAAGGATCCCGCGCTGCCCGTCACGATCGACGCCGACGCTCACCCGCACCTCGATCGGGACGAGGTGCACGAGATCTACCGGGAGTGGCGGGCGATCGCCGACGAATATTCCCCGCCGCGCATGCTCGTCGGCGAGGTGTGGCTGGCTGACGACGAACGCTTCGTCCGCTACCTGCGCGACGACGAGATGCACGGCGCGTTCAACTTCGAGTTCATGGTGACGCCGTGGGACGCCGCCGCGTTGCGATCCTCCATCCAGCGCACTGTCACCGCCCACGCGAGCATCTCCGCCAGCCCGACGTGGGCCCTCGGCAATCACGACGTGACCCGGGCGGCGACGCGGTACGGGCGCGCTGACAGCTCCTTCTCGTTCGATGCCAAGCGGTTCGGCACCGAGACGGACGCCGCACTCGGCCTCCGTCGAGCGCGCGCGGCCGCGCTCCTCGCTGCCGCCCTGCCGGGGTCGCTCTACATCTACCAGGGCGACGAGCTCGGTCTCCCCGAGGTCGAGGACCTGCCGCTGCACGCCCTGCGCGATCCGATGCACGAGCGATCGGGCGGTGTGGACCCGGGTCGTGACGGATGCCGCATCCCCCTGCCGTGGACGGCGTCCGAGCCGGCCAGCGGCTTCGGAGGCGACCCGTGGCTGCCGCAACCGGACGGGTGGAGCGAGCTCGCCGTCGATCGCCAACTCGCCGACCCGCTCTCGACCCTCGCCCTCTACCGCAGCCTCTTGCGCATCCGCCGGGCCGAGGCGGCCCTGCACGATGCGCCGCTCGAGTGGATGCCCTCCGACGCGCACACCATCGCCTTCCGGCGGGGCGACCTGCTCTGCCTCACGAACTTCGGCTCGGAATCCGTCGCCCTGCCGTTGCACCACCGACTGCTCATCAGCAGTGCTCCCCTCGACGGCGGGCGCCTACCGGGCGATTGTGCAGCGTGGCTGCGCCTATAGTCCTGCTGGCCCCGGCATCACCCCACCCACCCGCACCACCACCTCGATCCAAGGAGACAAGACAATGAAGTCGCTACGAATCGCGGGCGCCGCCGTCGCAACGGCCGCCCTCGTCGGAGGCCTCGCCGGCTGTGCAGCATCGGGCGGTGATTCCGCCGACGGCAAGACCAGCATCACCGTGTCGATGGACGCCGGGCTCGAGAAGCCCGCCAAGCAGGCGTTCGACGATCGCATCGCGCAGTTCGAGAAGAAGTACCCCGACATCACGGTCAAGGCGAAGGAATTCACCTGGGACGGCACCACGTTCGCTGCCGCGCTCGCCGGTGGCACCCTGCCCGACGTGTTCCCGATCCCCTTCACCGACGGCCGCAGCCTCATCGCCAACGGTCAGGTCGCCGACGTCTCGGCCGAGATCGCCAAGCTGCCGTATGCGGACAAGTACAACCCCAAGGTCGCCATCGCCGGCGAGAACACGGATGGCAAGCTATGGGCCGTGCCGATTGCCGCGTACAGCCAAGGCCTGCACTACAACCGCACCCTGTTCACGGAGGCCGGGCTCGACCCCGACAAGCCCCCGACGACGTGGGACGAAGTTCGCAAGGACGCCAAGATCATCGCCGACAAGACGGGCGTGGCGGGCTACGCGACCATGACGCAGTCGAACACCGGCGGATGGATTCTCACCACCCTCGACAACGCCTTCGGTGGCAGCGTCGAGACCGGCGCGGGCAAGACGGTCAAGGCGGCCGTCGACACACCGCAGATGGAGGCCGTGCTCGAGATGCTGAAGACCATGCGGTGGACGGACAACTCGATGGGCGCCAACTTCCTCTACGACTGGAGCGGCATCAACCAGGCGTTCGCATCCGGCCAGCTGGCCATGTACGTGTCCGGAGGCGGCAACTACGGCAACCTCTTCACGCAGAACAAGATGAACCCCGACGACTACGGGCTCAGTGTGATTCCGCTGACCGACTCGAAGAACGCCGGAGTGCTCGGCGGCGGCACGCTCGCCGCGGTGAGTGCGAAGGCCGACAAGGCGCAGCAGGCCGCAGCCGTCAAGTGGATCGACTTCTACTACATGGGAAAGCTGACCGACAAGGACGCCGCGGTGCAGGACGCCAAGGTGAACGCCGCGCAGGCCACCCCGGTCGGCGCTCCCCAGATGCCGATCTTCGACCGGGCCACCTACGAGGAGTCGCAGACGTGGATCAAGGACTACGTCAATGTGCCCCTCGACCAGATGACCAGCTACACCGACAACATCTTCAACCAGCCACTCCTGCCGGAGCCGGGCGTCAAGACGCAGGAGCTCTACGCACTCCTCGACCCGGTGGTGCAGGCCGTGCTGACCGACCAGAACGCCGACATCGACAAGCTGCTGTCGGATGCTCAGAAGCAGGCTGAGACACTCCTGGCTTCGAGCTAGAAAGCTCCCGACTCTGTGGAGGAGTCGGGTGGATGGGGGCGGCCGGGGGCGGCCGCTCGGGGGTCGGAGCTCACGCTCCGGCCCCTTTCCCATGCGCCCGCGCTGCTCATCGGCGCGGCACCCCGCCAGTAGGATTTCCTGCAGACCGCACGGAGGGCAGCTGATGGCCGGCATCGAAGAGGTCGCCCGGTTGGCGGGCGTCTCGACTGCGACGGTCTCGCGCGCACTGAGCGGAAACGTGCACGTCTCCCCCGCCACCCGCTCCAAGGTCGAGGCCGCCGCCCTCGAACTCGACTACGTGGTGTCGTCGAATGCGTCGAGCCTGGCATCCGGTCGCACGCGCAACATCGCGGTGGTGGTGCCGTTCCTGGCCCGCTGGTTCTTCTCCTCCGTGCTCGAAGGAGTGCAGAGCGCTCTCCTCCGCCACGGCTACGACCTCACGCTCTACAACCTCTCCGGAGACGCGGATGAGCGCCACAGCGTCTTCGAGCACTTCCTCCTCCGCCAACGCGTCGACGCGGTGATCGCCATCTCGCTCGAACTCACCGAGGCCGAGGTCAAGCGACTCCACACGCTCGCCAAGCCGCTCGTGGGCATCGGCGGCCCGATCTCCGGTGTGCGCACGCTGTCCATCGACGACACCCTCATCGCCCGCCTTGCCACCGAACACCTCATCTCCCTCGGCCACACCGAGATCGCCCACATCGGCGGGTCGCCCGAGTTCGATCTCGACTTCCACATGTCGACGAACCGGCGGCTGGGCTACGAGAGCGCGCTGGAGGCGGCCGGCCTGGCCGCGGACCCCGCATCCTTCGCCCCTGCCGACTTCACCATCCACGGCGGCTACCACGCGGCGAAGCAACTGCTCGGCGCACCGCAGGGGCGCCCGACCGCCGTGTTCGCCTCATCGGACGAGATGGCGATCGGCGCCATCCTCGCCGCCCGCGACCTCGGGCTGGTGGTGCCGCGCGACGTGTCGATCGTCGGCGTCGACGACCACGACCTCTCCGACTTCTTCGGTCTCACCACCGTCGCCCAGTTCCCGCGCGGGCAGGGCGAGATGGCGGTGGAGATCCTCATGGAGGAGCTGAAGCCGACGACGGAGGCCGCGCCCGCGGCGCCCGCCCTGCCCTACGAGCTGATCGTGCGCTCCTCGACGGCCGTGCCGCCCGCGTGAGTGCGGATCATCAGACCGCTCCGGCGCCGGCGTCCTTCGGCGCGACGGTGTTGTCAAAAGGCTGGGTTCGCGCGCTCGCTCGCCGCGCGGGAGTGCTCGGAATGCTCGGCATCGCGGTCATGTTCGAGGCTCGATCCTCTTTTCCGCGCATCGGGTGGATGCCGTACGGCGACGGCGGATACCACTCCGCAGAGATGAACGGCTATGCGGCACTCGTCGCTCTGGTCGCTGCGATCGCGGGGCGCGTCGTGCTGGGGCGAACCGCTCCGCTCCGGGGACTCGTGTTCGCGATATGGGCGCTGCTGACAGCGTGGCTGTCGGCATCCGCCGCCGTCGCCGACCTCTGGTGGACGAGCACCTCGACCGTCCTGATCTGGTGGAATGAGTACCTCGGCACGTCGATGATCGGCGCCGCTCTCTTCTTCGCCGCCGTCGGCACGTTCGGGTTGATGCTCGTCCTGGGCCCACGGCTGCTCGACCCGCAGCGCTGACGACGCGATCCGTCAACCCCCGGGCGAGGATGACGCCACCGGATTACCGTCGCTTCATGGTTGACCTATCCAAGGGCGACTCCGTGAGCTGGTCGACGTCGCAGGGCACGACCCACGGACACGTCGTCGGCAAGCGAGTCAAGGACTTCACGTTCGACGATCAGCAGTTCCGGGCGAGTTCCGATGAGCCGATGTACATCGTCGAGAGCGAGAAGACAGGAGCCCAAGCGGCGCACAAGGCATCCGCTCTCCACAAGCGGTGATGGGCTTGCGTCGCTAGGCTCTCACCATGGCTGATTCCACGTTTGACATCGTCTCCAAGGTCGACAAGATGGAGGCCGAGAATGCCGTCAATCAGGCGCGCAAGGAGGTCGAGCAGCGCTACGACTTCAAGAACGTCGGCGCATCCGTCGAGTGGAGTGGCGAGAAGATCCTCCTGAAGGCCGCGACCGACGAACGCGTCAAGGCGGTACTCGAGGTCGTCGAGTCGAAGTTCATCAAGCGCGGCATCACCCTGCGCTCACTGGACACCGGAGAGCCCTACCCGTCGGGCAAGGAGTTCCGCGTCGAGATCGCGCTCAAGAACGGCATCGACAGCGACAACGCCAAGAAGGTCTCGAAGATCATCCGCGACGAGGCGCCGAAGAGCGTCAAGAGCCAGATCCAGGGCGACGAGCTGCGGGTCTCCTCCAAGAGCCGCGACGACCTGCAGGCGACCATGGCGCTGCTCAAGGGCAAGGACCTCGACGTCGCCCTGCAGTTCGTCAACTTCCGCTGACGGATGGCGGAGGGCGTCGACACTCCCGACCGTCGCGGGCGCACCGGCCTGGATCGCGCGGGGCGTGACCTCACCGGCAATCCACGCGTGCGCGTGCGCGACGTCGAGGTGGTCTCGTCGAACTGGTACGTGACGCGTCGGACGACGTTCGACTTCCAGCACTCCGACGGCACCTGGTCGGTGCAGGAGCGCGAGACCTACGACCGCGGCAACGGCGCGTGCATCCTGCTCTACAACCGCTCTGCCCGTACCGTGCTGCTCACGCGCCAGTTCCGGTTCCCGGCGTACGTGAACGGGCATCCCGACGGCGAGCTCATCGAGGTGGCGGCTGGCCTGCTCGATGAGGACGACGCGGAGACCGCCATCCGTCGCGAGGCCCAGGAGGAGACCGGGCTCGAGGTCGGTGACGTCGAGCGCGTCTTCGATGCCTTCATGAGTCCGGGCTCGGTGACCGAGGTGCTGCATTTCTTCGCGGCTCCCTATGAGCGCTCCATCGGCGAGCGCGCCGGTCTCGTCGACGAGGGCGAGGACATCGAGATCCTCGAGCTGGCCTTCGATGACGCCCTGACTCGAATCGGCGGCGACATCATCGACGCGAAGACCATCATGCTGCTGCAGTGGGCTGCCCTGCGGGGGCCGTTCTCTCAACGGGGGGCGTAGCCGGCCATCCAGCGGGTGATCGCGGCGAACGCCTCCTGCCGCGGGCGCGGCGCCGAGAGCACGACGTCGTGCAGCGCGCCGTCGATCCGCGCGACGGTCACGGTGCTGCCGAGGTGCAGGGCCGCCCGAGCGGTGTCCTCGACGTCGAGGACGATGTCGCTCCGGGTCATGGCGGGCGACCACGTGGCGGACATGGTCGACCGGGCCGACAGCAGGGTGAGCGCCGGCGTCGGCATCGCGAGCCCCGCGGCCACACGTGCCTGACCGGCGAAGATGGCCGCCATCCATCCCGGATGCGTGTCGAAACCCCGCGCCGGCCGCCAGGTGGTGTCGTACTCCCACTCCCCTCCGAGCGCGGCCGAGACAGAGCGGGTGTAGTAGCCGAGGTCGACCTTGGGCTGCACCCCGAGCGGATCGAGGCTCGCGCGCGCCCGCTCGATGGGCGTGATCACCGTCCGCGCGAGGGCGCGCGCCTGGAACTCGAGCCACGGGCTGTTGAGCACGAGGGCGGCGACGCGCTCCGGATGGCGGGCCGTCCAGAGGCTGAGGGTGAGGCCGCCGGTCGAGTGCCCCATCAGGATGAGGGATCGCTCGCCGAGCGGATCCGCGAGTCCGTGCCCCATCACGTCGAGGGCGGCCTCGATGTCGTCGTCGTAGGTGCCGAGATCGGTGACGTAACCCGGGGTCTGTCCCGGGCGAAGGCTCCTCCCGTACTTGCGCAGGTCGAGCGCGAAGAACCGGGCTCCCTGCTCGCGCCAATACGCGGCGAGTGGCTTCTGGAAGAAGTAGTCCGACCAGCCATGGACGTAGAGCACGTCCGTCCCGCGCAGTGGACCCCGATGCAGGTCGGCCAGCGCGCCCACCTGATCCGCGCGTCGCACGAGCGTCGCCACGACATCGCCCTCATCGTCGGCCGCGAGCGGCAACGTCAGCTGTTGGTACGGCGCCCCCAGAACGTCGGGCTGCCAGTCGTGATGCTTGGCCACGGTGCCAGCCTATGGTCCGCCCTCACGCCCCCGAAAGCACCAGGCTTTCCGAAGGACTAGAGCGAGCGCAGCCGCGGCGCGAGGTCGCGCTCGAACAGGGTGAGGAACCGCCGCTGGTCCTCGCCCGGAGCGTGGAAGACGAGATGGGTGAAGCCGGCGTCGACGTACTTCGCGATCTCGGAGGTCACCGCATCCGGGTCGCTGCCGACGATCCAGCGCGAGGCGATCTTCTCGATGGGCAGCGCGTCGGCCGCCTTCTCCATCTCGATCGGGTCGTGGATGCTCGACTTCTGTTCGGCCGAGAGCGCGAGCGGGGCCCAGAACCGGGTGTTCTCGAGCGCGGCGTCCTCGGTCTCCTCGTACGACAGCTTGATCTCGATCATGCGATCGATGTCGTCGTAGGAACGGTCGGCAGCCGCAGCGCCCTCCTTCACGGCCGGCACGAGCTGCTCGGTGTAGAGGTCCCACCCTTTGCCCGACGTGCAGATGAAACCGTCCCCGGCACGGCCGGCGTACTTGGCGACCGTGGGACCACCCGCGGCGATGTAGATGGGGATGCCGCCCTCGGGGCGGTCGTAGATCGATGCGCCGTGGGTCGAGTAGTACTCGCCCTCGAAGTCGACGCGATCCTCACTCCACAGCGCGCGCATGAGCCGAACGCTCTCGCGGAGGCGGCCGAAGCGCTCCTTGAACTCCGGCCAGTCCTGCTCGCCAGTACCCCGGAAGCCGGTCGCGATCTCGTTGAGCGCCTCACCGGTGCCGAAACCGGCGATGATGCGGCCGGGGTAGAGGCAGCCGAGAGTCGCGAAGGCTTGGGCCAGCACGGCCGGGTTGTAGCGGAAGGTCGGCGTCATGACGCTCGTGCCGATGCGGATCGTGGAGGTGCGCTCGCCCACCGCCGCCATCCACGCCAGCGAGAACGGCGCGTGCCCGCCCTCGTGGCGCCAGGGCTGGAAGTGGTCGCTCGCGAACGCCGATTCGAACCCGTGCTCCTCGGCCGCGACGGCGAGCTCGACCAGCTCGCGGGGCGCGAACTGCTCGGCGGATGCCTTGTATCCCAGCGTCAGTGTCATGCGCTCAGCTCCGCTCGTGAAATGTCGACCATCTCGTCGCGGGGAACGACCTTGATGCGCGTGCGTTGCGCATCCGTTCCCAGCGCGAGCTCGTGCTCGTCGAGCCGGTGCCAGCCGTCGAGGTCGGTGTAGCGGATGCCACGGGACTCCAGCAGCTCGACGACGCTCTCCTCCGACGGCGACTCGGGACGCCACCAGTTGCCGAGGTCGTTGATGAGGTGGCGGACGGTCTCCATCGCGTCGCTCTTGGTGTGCCCGATGAGGCCGACCGGGCCGCGCTTGATCCAGCCGGTGGCGTACACGCCGTAGAGCTGGCGCGACTCCCCGGTCTCCTTGTCGCGGACGAGCACCTGGCCCTCGTGGTTCGGGATGACGCCGAAACGCTTGTCGAACGGGATTCCCGGCAGCGAGGAGCCGAAGTAGCCCACGGCACGGTAGAGCGCCTCGATGGGTATCTCGCGGATCTCGCCGGTTCCGACCACTCCGCCCTCTCCATCCGGAGCGGTCCGCTCGTAACGGATCGCTCCGACGCGCCCGTTGCCGTCGTCGAGGACCTCGAGCGGCTTGGCGAAGAAGTGCAGGTGGAGTCGGCGGGATGCCTGGCCCACCTCGCGCTGGCGCCACTGCTGCAGCACCTTGTCGATCACGAAGACCTGCTTGTTGCCGGCCACGGCCGCCCGGGCGGCGTCGTCGTAGTCGAAGTCCTCGTCGTGCACGATCATGTCCACGTCGCGCAGCTCCCCGAGCTCTCGCAGTTCGAGCGGCGTGAACTTGACCGACGTCGGTCCGCGGCGACCGAACACGTGCACGTCGGTGACGGGAGAGTCCGCGAGGCCGTCGTAGACGTTGGCGGGTATCTCGGTCGGCAGCAGGTCATCGGCGTGCTTGGCCAGCACGCGCGCGACGTCGAGGGCGACGTTCCCATTGCCGATGACCGCGACGGATCGGGCCTCGAGCGGCCACTCGCGCGGGTAGTCGGGGTGCCCGTCGTACCAGCTGACGAACTCGGCCGCGCCGTAGGAGCCCTCGAGCTCGATGCCCGGGATCCCCAGGTCCGCATCGCGCACGGCCCCCGTGGCGAAGATGACGGCGTTGTAGTGCTTCTTGAGGTCGTCGAGGGTCAGGTCCTCGCCGAAGCGCACGTTTCCGAAGATGCGGATGTCGCCGCGGTCGAGCACGTCGCGGAGGGCTGTGATGATGCCCTTGATGCGCGGGTGGTCGGGCGCGACGCCGTACCTCACGAGCCCGTACGGTGCCGGCAGGTGGTCGAACAGGTCGATGGACACGTCGAAGTTGCGCTCGGACTTGAGCAGGATGTCGGCGGCGTAGATGCCGGCCGGGCCAGCGCCGACGATGGCCAGACGGAGCTTGGTCATGTAAGCCTTCCGGAGGGGTCGAGGGGTGTCGTTGCTAGTTGCTGCGTTCGACGACGGTGTCGGCGAAGCGGGTGAGCGCCTTGGTGACCTGACCCTGCGGCAGCGGGTCGAGGGACGATACGGCGTCTCGGGCCCAACGGTGCGCCTCAGCGAGGGTGTACTCGGTCGCCGGATGCGCGCGCAGCTCGGCGATGAGCGCGTCGGCGACCGGATCGTCACCCTCGGGCACACCGATGACGTCGCGCTCGAGGCGGTCGAGGAGGTCGGCGGATGCCGCATCCGTCTGGGCGAGTTCGCGAAGTCGCAGCAGCGGGAGGGTGACGACGCCTGCCCGGAGGTCGGTGCCGGGAACCTTGCCCGTGTCGCGTGGTTGCGGCGAGAGGTCGATGACGTCGTCGATGATCTGGAACGCGACGCCCACCCGCTCGCCGTACTCGACGATGGGCTGCTCGAACTCGTCGGGCGCTCCGGAGAAGATCACGCCCGAGCGCGCTGCGGCGGCGATGAGCGAGCCGGTCTTGTCGGCGAGCACCTGCAGGTAGTGCTGCACGGGGTCCTCGCCGTCTGGCGCGCCCACCGTCTCGTGCAACTGGCCGAGCACGAGGCGCTCGAAAGTCGCGGCCTGCAGACGGATGGCCCGCTCCCCGAGTTCGGCCATGAGCTGGCTCGCGCGGGCGAACAGCAGGTCGCCCGCGAGGATGGCGACCGAGTTGCCCCACACCGTCTGCGCCGACGGCACGCCTCGACGCTTGTCGGCGTCGTCCATGACGTCGTCGTGGTAGAGCGAGCCGAGGTGGGTGACCTCGATGGCCGTGGCGGCAGCGATGACCTCGTCGGTGATGCCCCGGCCGAGGTGTGCGGTGAGCAGGGTGAGAACCGGCCGAACGCGTTTGCCGCCCGCTTTGAGGAGGTAGCTCGTGGTGGTGTCGGCGATCTCGTCGGCGAACCGAACCTGTTCGGCCAGGTCGGCCTCGACCCGGTCGAGACCCGCGTCGATGTCGCGGGCGAGTTCACGGTCGGCGGGCGTGGATCGAAGTCGGTCCACGAGTCCGAGTTGCGCTGCGAGCGCTGTACTGCGCCGGACGGCCCGAGGATTCACCCGTCCAGCCTACCGGGGCGCGCTGGTACGTTCCGCTCTGGGTCGGATGCCCAGATGGATGCGTTGCCGGATGCTCAGCCGATGCCCGAGGGGGCGCCGCCGGGCCTCAGACCGGCTTCACTCCGCGATGCAGCGCCACGACGCCCGCGGTCAGGTTGCGGTGGGCGACATCCGTGAATCCTGCCTCCCGCAGCCAGGCCGACAGGGCCGCCTGGTCGGGCCACGCGTTGATCGACTCGTTGAGGTACTCGTATGCGGAGTCGTTCGAACTCGACAGCCTCACGAGCGGCGGCATGACGTAGCGCTGGTAGAAGCCGTAGCCGAACCGGACGAGCCCGACGGGAGGCGTCGAGAACTCGCAGATGACGAGCCGGCCGCCCGGCCGCAGCACGCGCAGGAACTCGGCGATCGCCTTCTTCGGCTCGACCACGTTGCGGAGCCCGAACGAGATCGTCACGGCGTCGAACGACCCGTCGTCGAAGGGCAGCGCCGTGGCATCCGCCTCGACGAAGACGATGTTGGGCACCCCGGCCTGGCGCCGCCGACCGACCTCGATCATGCCCGGCGAGAAGTCTGCGGCGGTCACGTAGGCGCCGCTGCGAGCGAGCGATGCGCTGGACGTGCCGGTACCAGCTGCGACGTCGAGCACCGACTCACCGCGCTGCGGGGCGACGGCCCGCGTGGTGGCCGCGCGCCAGAGCGCGGCGTTGCCGACCGAGAGGACGGTGTTGGTGCGGTCGTAGCTGGCGGCGACCTCGTCGAACATCGCCGAGACCTGCTCGGGCTGCTTGTGGAGGTCGGCGCGCATCATGCATCGAGTCTAGGCACGGCGGGGAATGGGATGCCGGGTCGGGCGGTTGCACCCAACGACCAGCGGGCATCCGTCCGCCGCTTGCGAACTTCCGAGGAGAAGAACGATGAAGGCCATCTGGAACGGAACCGTGCTCGCCGAATCCGACGAGACCATCGAGGTCGAGGGCAACGCGTACTTCCCGCCGAGCTCGATCAACCGCGAGTACTTCAGCGACAGCCAGCGCCACACCGTATGTCCGTGGAAGGGCCTTGCGAGCTACTACCACGTGAGCGTGGACGGCAAGGAGAACCCCGACGCCGCGTGGGTCTACCCCGAGCCCAAGGACGCCGCGAAGGAGATCACCGACTACGTGGCCTTCTGGCGCGGCGTCGAGGTCGTCGCCTAGCGCCGATCCCCGGCCTGCCCGCGCGTAGGCTGAGAACCGTGACGGATGCCCAGGCCCTGACGGTGCGCACGCGCCACACGGCCGGGCTCCGATCGCTGGTGTTCCTCGCAGACCCGCGGCATCCGCTGCTGTGGATGCGCGGAGGCGATGGCATCGCCGGCTACGGCGAGGCCCTGAGGCTCGAGTTCTCGGGCCCCGATCGACTGACGGATGCGGCTGCCGCGTGGCGGGACGTGGTCGCGCGGGCGCAGATCGACGACGATGTGCGGCTACCCGGCAGCGGACTCGTCGCGTTCGGCACGTTCGCCTTCGCCGACGAATCGAATGCGACGAGCGTGCTCATCGTGCCCGAGTTGATCGTCGGCCGGCGGGGCAGCAAGGCGTGGGTGACGCGCATCG
The DNA here is from genome assembly GCF_004801905.1 of Orlajensenia flava. Classification (GTDB taxonomy): domain Bacteria; phylum Actinomycetota; class Actinomycetes; order Actinomycetales; family Microbacteriaceae; genus Orlajensenia; species Orlajensenia flava. The sequence continues at coordinate 136,713 of NZ_SSSN01000015.1, forward strand.
GCGACGGAGCGGGCATCGACCCCGTGATGCGGGCGTTCGGCGACGACTTCCGGGTCACCCTCCGCGCCGGGCAGACGTCTCCCGCCGACTACGTCGACGCCGTATCGACCGCGGTAGGCCGGATCAACGACGACGAGCTCGGCAAAGTCGTGCTCGCCCGCGACCTGATCGGCCGGCTGCCCGCCGGATCCGACGTTCGCCGGATCGCCGCGGAGCTCGCCATCGGCTACCCGGACTGCTGGACCTTCTGCGTCGACGGCATGGTCGGCGCGAGCCCTGAGACCCTCGTGCGCAGCGAGAAGGGCACGGTGTCTGCGCGCGTGCTAGCCGGAACGCTGCCTCGTGGGCGCGACGACCGCGCGGACGCGGAGGCGGCGGACTCCCTCGCCCGGTCGCCCAAGAACACGGCTGAGCACGCCTTCGCGGTGCGGAGCGTTCTCGACACCCTGGGTCGCCACACGATCCGGCTGCAGAAGTCGCAGCCGTTCACCCTGCGGCTGCCGAACCTGTGGCACCTCGCCACCGACGTCGAGGGGGTGCTGCACGACGGATCGACCTCACTCGACCTGGTCGCCGACATGCATCCGACCGCCGCGGTGGCGGGAACACCGACGGATGCCGCGCTCGCCGTCATCCGCTCGCTCGAGAAGTTCGACCGCGGTCGCTATGCGGGACCTGTCGGATGGATCGACGCCCACGGGGACGGGGAATGGGCGATCGCCCTGAGGTGCGCACAGGTGGACGAGGACGACGTGGTGCACGCCTACGCCGGATGCGGCATCGTCGGCGATTCCGACCCCGCGGCCGAGCTCGCCGAGTCGCGCATCAAGTTCCGGCCGATCGTCGAGGCCCTGGCGTAGCGTCAGGTGGCGGCGAGGCGCTTCTTCTCGAGCTCGACGTCGTAGTCGGCGGTCGGATAGGCGGGGTCGATGTCGCGGAGCGCGTCGATGAGCAGGTGCTGCACCGCCAGCCGGGCATACCACTTGTGGTTGCCCGGGACGACGTACCACGGAGCGTTGGCGGTGGAGGTCAGGTCGAACACGCGCTGATACGCCTTCTGGTACTCGGCCCAGCGCATCCGCTCGTCGACATCGGTCGGGTTGTACTTCCAGTGCTTGTCTGGCCGATCCAGCCGAGCGGACAATCGCTCCTTCTGCTCGTCGCTCGAGATGTGCAGCATCACCTTGATGACCGTCGTGCCCGTCTCGGTCAGCCGACGCTCGAAGTTGTTGATGGCGACGAAGCGTTCGTCGATCTCGGCGGGCGGTGCCAGCTGGCGGACGCTCCCGATGAGCACGTCCTCGTAGTGCGATCGGTCGAACACGCCGATCTGGCCGGCGGGCGGCAGCTCTCGGTTGATGCGCCAGAGGAAGTCGTGCGCGCGCTCCTCGGCCGTCGGCGCCTTGAACGCGTGGTAGGCGATGCCTCCGGGGGCGACCGCACCCATCACGTGCTTGGTGATGCCGCCCTTGCCCGCGGTGTCCATCGCCTGCAACACGAGGAGGATCGAGCCGCGTGCCCCGAGAGTGCTCGCGGCGAAGAACATGTCCTGCAGGTCGGAGAGCACGTCCGCGCCCTCGGCGAGTGCCTTCTCGGCGTCCTTCTTCTTGCCCGAGAACCCGGGCGTATCGGCCGCCCGAGCCTCGTCGAGCACGAATCCGTCATGCACGCGCAGCAGCGACGTCGGGTCGTCGTCCCAGAACTTCTCGATACCGGCCATCGACTGCCTCCTCGCACACGCGTGTGAGGCCATCCTGCCGCATCACCGCTGCAGCGGCACCTCGAGAATCGTGGGGGCGGTGACGGATGCGGTCAGCGCGTCGATGAGTCGAGCCTGCGTCTCGGCGCGGCGGTACTCCCAGCCGTACGCTGCGGCGAGCGCTGCGACGTCGACGGACTGCGGCGTGAACATCACCCGATCGAAGGCATCGCGGGGAGCGGATGCGGCCACTTCGAGTGTGTCGAAGATGGTTCCGCCGCCGTCGTTCCCGACGATGAGCAGCACCCGCGGGCGGATCTCCCCGTCGCCGATCAGCAGCGACCCCGCGTCGTGCAGGAGGGTGAGGTCGCCGATGAGGGCACGCGTGACGCCGGGCGACCCGTCGGCCTGGCTGGCGAGCGCGACCCCGAGCGTGGTGGCGACCGTCCCGTCGATGCCCGCGAGGCCGCGATTGGCGTGCACGGTGATGCGCTTGCCCGGCGCCGACCGGTCCACATCGCGCACCAGGCGACTGGCTCCGAGCACGAGTCGGTCGTGCGGCCACGTCGCGTTCCACACCGCCTCAGCGAGCATGCGGCGATCGATCGCCCGCTTCGCGACGGCCAGCTCGGTGGCGAGGAACTCGCGGCGCGCGTCGACCCCACTGCCGAGGGGGACGAGCGGATCGGTGGTCCGGCTCTCGTCGAGCAGGCGTCGGCTGGCCGACACCCATCGCCCCGTCCATCGCCGCTCATCGGGCGTCTGCTCGTGGTCGGCCACCCGGGCGGACGACACGAAACGATCGACGGCGTGCCCGGGGTCGTAGCGGTCGGCGCCCGCAGAGTGGACGACGACCGTCTCGACATCGCCCCGACGCACGAGAGCGGGAACCTGCCGGCTGAGCGAGGGGGTACCGAAGACGATGGCGCGCTCCACGGCACCACCGAACTCGGCGTCATCCAGAAGCTCGCGATAGGCCACGACCAGGTTCGGTCCGAAGTGCGCTCCGCTGACGACCTCCGCCAGCAGCGGCCAGCCGCCCGCACGGGCGAGCGCCTCCGCCTCCTCCCCTGCCCCACTGCCGGCGACCACCACGGTGCGCGGGCCGTGCTCGAGCACGACGGGCTCGCCGATGTCGCGCCCAGGCGAGGAACGGATGGCGGACACGTCGACGGCGTCATCCTCGGAGGCCACCGCAGCAGTCACCTCGACGGCGAGAGGCGCCGCCAGCGCGGTCGGCCGAGTCGCGGCGGCGGAGAGCGGTTCGCGGTACTGCAGGTTGAGATGCACCGGCCCCGGATCGCGGACATCGGTGGCAACGGCCACCGCATCCAGCGCCAGCCGGCGCACCGCCCCGAGCTCGCCGTCGGCACCCGTCGGAGCCGCCACATCCACCTCGTAGCGGCGGGTGTCGTCGAAGATCCCGGCTTGGCGCGTGGTCTGGTTCGACCGGATGCCCCGCAGCTCTTCGGGCCGATCGGCGGTCAGCGCGATGAAGGGCACGCCCGAATGGGTCGCCTCGAGCATCGCCGGGTGCAGATTGGCGACCGCTGTCCCCGACGTCGTGATGACGGGAGCCGGCACCCCGCTCTCGCGTGCCATGCCGAGCGCGAGGAAGCCCGCCCCGCGTTCATCCAACCGCACGTGCAGCCGCAGGGCTCCGACGCGATCGAGCTCGGCGGCGGCCAGGGCGAGTGCCTGCGAGCGCGAGCCGGGGCACACCACGACGTCTCGGATGCCGGCATCGACGAGGGCCTCGAGCAGCACGAACGCCGCATCCGTCGCCGGGCTCGCCGAGCGACCGGCTTCAGGCATCCGTCCTGCCGGGCTTGTCGCCGTCACGGCGATCGGTGGAATCCGGCTTGTCGTCGTCGAGGTCGGCGAGCTCCTGCTCCAGGCGGCGGATGCGCTCCTCCTGTGCGGCGTCGCGCCCCAGCTGCCCGAGGAATTCGGGGTCGTCGTCTGGGGCCATGCTGCGGGCTCCGCCCGACGAACGCCGGCCGCGTCCGATGATGAACCACAGCACCCCGCCGATGACCGGGAGGAGAAGGATGACGATGATCCAGACGGCCCGAGGCACGCCGCGGATGCGCGTCTTCTCGAAGAGCGCGCAGTCGACGAGCGAGAAGATCGTGAAGACCACGACCGCGACGCCGAGGCCGAACAACAGGCGGACCATGCACGTAAGTCTAGGTCGGAATCCTGCGACATCTCCGGGGAGCGGGCCGTGAGATCCGCTCCCAGTCGGCGAACGTAGAATCGAGGATCGTGAAGGCATCATCCTGGGTAGGGTTCACCGTTCTGCGGTTGTTGGCGTTCTTCGTGCCGCTCGCGGTGCTGCTCATCGCCGGAGTGAACCCGTGGCTCTCCGCCCTGCTCTCGGCCATCATCGGCCTGTGCGTGTCGTACATCTTCCTGCGCCGCCCGCGCGAGAAGGTCTCGACCGCCATCTACGACGCCCGCCACCCCGACAAGCCCGTCGTCCACGTCGACGACGAGAGCGAGGATGCCGCCATCGATCGGGCCCAGGCCGATGCGCGTCAGCGCGCTACGGCGTCAGAACGCGAACGCGGCCCCCAGACCGACGCCGATGATCAGGCCGACGAAGCTCGTGAGCTTCAGCGCAAGGATGAGCTCGGCTGAGGTCTTCGCCGTGCACGTGATGAGCGCGGCGGGAAGAGCGAGCAGCAGCCCGAACAGGGTGAGCCAGCCCAGCGGATACACCAGTGCGATGAGCGCGACGATCACGAACGGCGCCAGCAGGAACACGCAGTAGACGACCTTCGACGCCGTGCGGCCGATGAGCACCGAGAGGGTGCGCTTGCCCGCGAGCCGGTCCTGGTCGCGATCGCGCAGGTTGTTCACCATGAGCACCGCGCAGGCCACGAGGCCGATGGCGACGCCGGCGAGCCAGCTCTCCAGGCTCACGTAGAGCACCTGCACGAAGGTGGTGCCCGCCGTTGCGACGAGGCCGAAGAACACGAACACGGCGAGCTCGCCCAGGCCCGCATAGCCGTAGGGGCGTCGGCCGCCGGTGTAGAACCAGGCGGCGACCAGAGCGACCGCACCGACGGCGAGGAGCCACCACTGCTGGGTCAGCACGACGAGAGCGAGACCGGCGACCGCGGCGATGCCGAAGAACACCAGCGCCACGACCAGCACCCGTTTCGGGCTCACGGCCCCCGACCCCGTGAGGCGTGCCGGGCCGACGCGGTAGGCATCCGTCCCCCGGATGCCATCGGAGTAGTCGTTGGCGTAGTTGACCCCGATCTGCAGGCCGAGCGCGACGACGAGGCACAGCAGCGCGCGCACCCAGTGGAAGACGCCCGGGCCCGCGATCACGATGGCCGCGCCGGTTCCTGCGGCAACGGGTGCGATTGCGAGAGTCAGGGTGCGGATGCGGGCGCCCGCGATCCAACCGGCCGCCCCGGCCGGAACGGCCGCTGCGCGTTCGGCGACGGCCCTCTTGGCCGGGTTGCCGCTGCGGGAGGGGTTGCTGGAGCTCACTCTGGTCGCCTGTCGGGGTTGCGCGGGTCGTGTCTCCGCCGGTCGAGGATGCGCTGGTCGCGATTGCGAGGGTCGAGGTTGTGCCACGAGGAGGATTGTAGAGGGCGCCGGCCGGACGGACGACGGGCGCCGCTATGAGTCGCCTCTGCGTTCATGAAGCGGGCCGATTCATGAGGTCGCACCGCTCCGGACTTCACCAACACTCGAAGCGTCGGCGGGATCCAGCAGAACGGCCACCGCGCGTCGGTCGGGCTTGCCCGTGCTCAGCAGCGGTATACGGTCGACGACCAGGATGCGATCGGGTCGGGCGGCCGGCCCCAGCTCGGCCCCGACACGAGCGCGCACGTCGGCGATCGTCGCTCCCGCCGAGGTCGCGACGACGACGGGCACCTGGCCCCACTGCGCGCTCGACGTCGATATGACGACGGCATCCTGGAGTCCATCGAGGCCACGAACGGCGCGTTCGACCGCGTCGAGCGACACCTTGGTGCCTCCGCTGATGATGACGTTGTCGGCGCGCCCGGTCACCCGCAGCGATCCGTCGCCGCCGAGGCCGCCGAGGTCACCCGTGCGGTACCAGCGCCGGTCGTCGTGCACCGTGAACGCGGATGCGGTGCGTTCGGCATCGTGAAGGTAGCCCTCCGCGAGCACCGATCCGCTGAGCTCGACCGCTCCGCCGACGATCGCGATGCGGGTGTCGCCGATCGGTCGGCCGTCGTACACGCAGCCGCCCGACGTCTCGCTCGATCCGTACGTCCTGGTCACGGCGAGTCCCAGAGCCCGGGCCCGATCGAGCAGGTCGCGCGGCGCGGCCTGGCCGCCGATCAGGATGCGGTCGAACCGCGCCGCCACAGCTCGCACGGCGTCGTCGCGTTCGGACGCGTCGACGATGCGGGCGAGTTGCACGGGGACGAGGGCGGTGTAGCGCCCGACCTCCTGCATCCGCTCGGCGGCGACGGAGAACTCGTGGGCGTCGAAGTGGCCGACGGTCATGGGCACGGGCTCGCTACCCGCGACGATGCTGCGCACGAGCACGTTGACCCCGGCGATGTAGTGCGTGGGCAGCGCCATCAGCCACTGTCCGCTACCGCCGATCGCCGCTGCGGACGCGTCAGCCGACGCCAGCAGTGCGGCGGCCGAGAGTGCCACGCGTTTCGGGCGGCCGCTCGACCCGCTCGTCTCGATCACCAGCGCGACCTCGTCGGCGACCTCCGCAGGCACGGCGATTGCCGCGTCGGCCCCGTCTGCCGCGTCGACCACGTCTGCCGCCGGGAACACCGCCGGCCCACCGTCCAACGCCGAGCGGAGCGCATCCGTCACGGCGCGCGGATCGCCTCCGTCGACGCGCAGGAGCGGGCGCGCCATGCTCAGAACTGCCAGGGGTAGGGCGACCAGTCGGGTTCGCGCTTCTCGAGAAAGGCGTCGCGGCCCTCGACCGCCTCGTCCGTTCCGTAGGCGAGCCGGGTGGCCTCGCCGGCGAACACCTGCTGGCCGACCAGTCCGTCGTCCACCGCGTTGAAGGCGAACTTGAGCATGCGGATGGCGGTGGGCGACTTGGTGAGGATCTCGCGCGCCCACTCGATGGCCGTCGCCTCGAGCTCGGCGTGAGGCACGACGGCGTTCACGGCGCCCATCTCGTAGGCGCGGCGGGCCGAGTACTCCCGGGCGAGGAAGAACACCTCGCGCGCGTTCTTCTGACCGATCTGGCGCGCGAAGTAGGCGCTCCCGTAGCCCGCGTCGAAGGAGCCGACATCGGCATCCGTCTGCTTGAATCGGCCGTGCTCCTCGCTCGCGATGGTGAGGTCGCACACCACGTGCAGGGAGTGTCCACCGCCCGCCGCCCAGCCGGGAACGACGGCGATGACGACCTTGGGCATGAAGCGGATGAGCCGTTGCACCTCGAGGATGTGCAGGCGCCCGGAGCGGGCGGCATCGATGCCCGTCGCGGTCTCGCCATCCGCGTATTTGTAGCCGTCCCGGCCGCGGATGCGCTGGTCGCCGCCCGAGCAGAAGGCCCAGCCGCCATCCTTCGGGCTCGGCCCGTTGCCGGTGAGCAGTACGACGCCGACGCGCGGGTTGCCGCGGGCGTCCTCGAGGGTTGCGTAGAGCTCGTCGACCGTGTGCGGGCGGAAGGCGTTGCGCACCTCCGGTCGATCGAACGCGACGCGGGCGATGCGCCCATCGACCGAGTGGTGGTAGGTGATGTCGGTGAGGGCGCTGAAGCCGTCGACCTCGGTCCATGCGCTCGCGTCGAACAGCTCGGAGACCTCTGCGCTCATGTCACCCAGCCTATTCCGCGTCCACATCGGGCACCGCCCCGTCTCATCCGCTCACGTTCCCTCGAAAACGCAGGACGTGAGCGCCGATGGCTGCGATATGCGTCCATCGCCGCTCTCATCCTGCATTCTGCGATCATCGCGGGGATGACAGACTGGGCGGGTGCCACTGCCGCCGCTCGCCGAACTGCTCGCCACCGCGCGAGTGGTCGCGCTCCCCCTCCGCACCCGCTTCCGCGGCATCGACGTGCGCGAGGCGATGCTGCTGCGCGGACCCGAGGGGTGGACCGAGTTCTCTCCGTTCGCCGAGTACGACGACGTCGAGTCATCCGCGTGGCTGTCGGCGGCGATCGACTTCGGCTGGCGGGCGATGCCGGTGCCGCTGCGTGACCGCATCCCCGTCAACGCGACCGTTCCGGCCGTCGACGCGGATGCCGTGGCGGGCGTCCTGGAGCGCTTCGCCGGGTGCCGCACCGCGAAGGTCAAGGTGGCCGAGTCGGACTGCACCCTCCCCGACGATGTCGCCCGGGTAGCGGCGGCGCGGCGGGTGCTCGGACCGGAGGGCCGCATCCGCGTCGATGCCAACGCCAACTGGAACCTCGACGAGGCCGAGCACGCCATCCACGCCCTCTCCGCCTACGACCTGGAGTACGTGGAACAACCCTGCGCGAGCGTCGACGACCTCGCCGAGCTGCGTCGGCGCACGAAGTACATGGGCATCCCGATCGCGGCGGACGAGAGCGTTCGGCGGGCGGAGGATCCCCTCGCGGTGGCCGAGGCGGGGGCGGCCGACCTGCTGGTGATCAAGGCCCAGCCACTCGGCGGCATCCGGCGCGCGCAGGAGATCATCGGCGCGGCGGGCCTGCCGGTCGTCGTCTCGAGCGCCCTCGACACCAGTGTCGGGCTGGCGATGGGCGCCTACCTCGCCGCGTCGATCTCCGACCTGGAGTACGACTGCGGCCTCGGCACGGCCGAGTTGCTCGCCGCCGACGTCACGCGGGATCCGCTGTCCGTGCGGGACGGCGCGATCGACGTGCGGCGGGTCGACGTCGATGAGGCACTTCTCGATGAGCACGCCGCCTCGCCCGAGCGCACGCAGTGGTGGCTCGCCCGCCTGAAGCGGGTCTACGGCCACCTCTGAGCGGCCGCCGGCATCACAGGCCGGAGTAGGCGTGCAGGCCCTTGAAGAACAGGTTCACGATGGTGAAGTTGAACATCACGGCCGAGAAGCCGATGATGGCGAGCCACGCCGCGCGTGAGCCGCGCCAGCCGCGGGTGGCCCGCGCGTGGATGTACCCGGCGTAGATCACCCAGATGATGAAGGTCCAGACCTCCTTGGTGTCCCACCCCCAGTAGCGCCCCCACGCCTTCTCGGCCCAGATCGCTCCGGCCATGAGCGTGAACGTCCACAGGATGAAGCCGATGATGTTGATGCGATAGGCCAGCGCCTCGAGTCGCTCGGCCGACGGCAGCGTGGCCATCAGGCGCTGCACCGCCGAGGTCGCGCCGGCCGCGATCGACTCGCGCCGCGCCTGCAGCAACTGCGCCACTGACAGGCCGAAGCCGAGGGCGAAGAAGCCCGTGCCGGTCGAGGCGACGAAGACGTGGATGATGAGCCAGATCGACTGCAGCGCCGGTGGCAGCGGCGTGACGGCGACGTAGAAGTTGACGGATGCCAACCCCAGCAGGATGAGCACGAGCCCGGTGATGAACGTGCCGAGGAACCGCAGGTCGATCTTGATGTTGACGATGAGGTACACGGTGACGATGACGAGCGTTCCGGTCATCGCGAACTCGTACATGTTCGCCCACGGCACCCGCCCTGCCGCGACTCCCCGCAGCACGTCGGCCGAGAGGTGCAGCACCCAGGCGATGACCGTGAGCGCGACGCCGATGCGCAACGAGGGCGAGCGTCCATAGCGAGCGGCACCGGCATCCGTCGTGTCGAGGGTTGTCGTGTCGCGCACGAGCGTCGTCGTCACTCCGGCGGCCTGCGCGCCCGCTGCCCGATCAGCTGCGACCGGCGACGCGCTCTCGACCACACCGACCGCGGAGGAGCGGCGGGCCAGGTCGACCGCATAGAAGATGAAGGCGAGCGCGTAGACGGCCATCGCCGAGTAAAGGGCGATGACGGATATCTCGTCGAAGTTCACGGCCTACGCCTCGCTGTTCTTCTCGGGTACTGGCTTCTCGGCAGCGGGAGGGGCGGATGCGCCGAGCCCGGCTGCGTGTCTGTCCGCGACGGCGGTGACGGCGGCCTTCAGGCCGGGATCCTCGCCTCGTGCAAGTCCAGCGTATTCGATGATGAGCGCGCCATCGCGGCCTTCGTCTGCACGAACCTTCACCCAGATGCGCCGGCGCGGGATGAACAGCGAGACGATGAGGCCGCCGAGGATGAGTGCGGCGAACAGGGCGACCCACCCCTGCGTCGGGTCGTGGTGGAAGTCGAGCGACGCGAACCGGGAAACGGACTGCGAGTAGTCGTCTGTTGATGCGGTCGGCGACGCGTTCTCGAAGGTGACGGATCCGAGGCCGTTCGGCAGCTGCTGGGTCTGGCCGGGCATGAGCTCGAGCGCCTTGGAGGCAGCCTTGCCGCCCGCGATCTCGGTCATCGTGTCGGTGTTCAGCGTGTACACCGACGTCGGCGTGCCCTTGTCGATGCCGAGGTCGCCCTCGAACACCTGCATGGTCAGCACGGGGTACTCCAGGTCAGGGTAGCTCGAGAAGAAGGGGGGTTGCTTGGCGCCTTGAGTCGGGTAGAACAGCCCGATCATGCCGATCTGCTTGGCGAGGCCGTCGGGCACCTTGACGATGCCGATGGAGGTGAGCTGGGGGTCCTGCGGAAGAAACGGGATGCTGTCGGTGAAGACGACCTTGCCGCTCGGGTCCTTGACCGTGATGGTCGGCGCGTAGCCGTTGCCGAGCAGGTAGATGTCGGTGCCGCCGGTGCGGAGCGGCTCGTTGACCTTGATGCGCTGCTTGGTCGGCTTCTGGCCCTGGTGCGAGACCGAGACGGAGGCGAGGTAGTCGATCGGCTGCCCGAACGCCTTCGCGTTCTTCTGCTCGTACGTCACCGACATGTCATCGAGGGTGAGGGAGTACGGGTCGAGCGCGTCGGGGCTGAAGAACCGTCCGGGGTTGAACGAGTCGTAGGCGGAGAGGGTGTTGACGAACGTCTGGCCCTCCACGAGCACGCGCTGGCCCGTGAATCCCCATCCGCTGCCGAAGCCGACGGTGATGAGCATGCCCACGAGCGCGGAGTGGAAGATGAGGTTTCCGGTCTCGCGCAGGTACCCGCGCTCCGCCGAGACGCTCTTCTCGCCGCGGGACTCGAACAGCGCCACGCGGTAGCCCGCCGACTTGAGCTGCGACCGGGCGGCCTCGATCGCCGCATCAGCGTCGGCGTTCGCCGTCCGTTCGGTATGCACGTCGAGGCGGGAGAGGCGGGCCGGTGTGCGGGGCGGCTTGGCGCGGAGCGCCTCGAGGTGGTGCTTGGTGCGCGGGATGACGCAGCCGATGAGGGAGATGAACAGCAGCAGGTAGATGGCCGAGAACCAGGCCGAGCTGTAGACGTCGAACGCCTGCAGCTTGTCGAGGAAGGGCGCGAGGTGGGGGTTGTCGCGGAAGTACTGCGTGACACCGTTCGGGTCACTCGAGCGCTGGGGCACGAGGGAGCCCGGCACCGCCGCGATCGCGAGCAGCAGCAGCAGGAACAGCGCCGTTCGCATGCTCGTGAGTTGCCGCCAGAACCAGCGCAGCCAGCCGACGAAGCCGAGCTTCGGGCTGGTGACGGAATCGTCGACGGATGCCGGTGCCTGCGAATCGACGTGGTCGTCGGGCCGGGCGAGGTTCGCCTCGCCGTCGCCGTCGTGCGCACGCTCGTCGGGAGTGCGGTCGTCAGAGGAAGAGGTCAAAGCTCGCCATCACCGCCTGCAGGCTCGACATCCACGCTGTCCAGACTCCCGTCACCATCAACAGGCCCACCACGATGAGCAGTGAGCCGCCCACGATATTGATCGCCCGAATATGCCGCTTGAAGAATGCCACGGCGCCCGTCACCCAGCTGAAGCCGAGAGCGACCAGGAGGAATGGGACGCCGAGGCCGATGCAGTAGGCCACTCCGAGGAGCGCCCCTCGCCAGACCGACGCCGAACTGAGCGAGAGGTTGAGCACGGCGGCGAGCGTCGGCCCGATGCAGGGCGTCCACCCGATGCCGAAGACGATGCCCAGCAGCGGAGCGCCGGCGAGGCCGGTCGCCGGTCGCCAGCCCGGCTTGATGGTGCGCTGCAGGAAGGTGAACTGGCCGATGAAGACGAGTCCCATGAGGATGACGACGACGCCGAGCACGCGGAAGATCAGGTCGGAGTACACCTTCAACCAGATTCCGATCGCGCCCGCCGCGGCCGAGAAGGCGACGAACACGAGGGTGAACCCGAGCACGAACAACGCGACGCCGAGCAGAAGCCGGCGGCGGTAGTGACGTTCGACGCGCGCGTCGCCTGAGGCATCCGTGAACCCGCCGACATAGCCGAGGTAGCCGGGCACCAGCGGCAGCACGCACGGGGAAAGGAAGGAGACCAGCCCTGCGGCGATGGCGATGGGCACGGCGGCGAGCAACTGCCCGCTCATCACGATGTCTCCGACTCCGCCCATCAGTCGGTTTCGGCGATGGTGTCGCGCACAAGGGTCTCGAGGATGTCGGGGCTCTGCAGCTGACCCAGGATGCGCGCGGCCACGCGATGCTTCGCGTCGAGCACGAGCGTGGTCGGCACGGCGTTCGGCGGAACGGTACCGGCGAAGGCGAGCTGAACGCTTCCGGTCTGGGCGTCGATGATCGACGGATAGCCGACCGAGTAGGTCTGCTCGAAGGAGGCGGCGGTGGCGGCCTGGTCCCGCACGTTCACGCCGACGAAGGTGGCACCCTTGCCGCCGAACTCCTTGTTGATCTTCTCGAGGTCGCCCGCCTCGGCACGGCAGGGCGCGCATGCGGCGTACCAGAAGTTGACCACCATGACCTGGCCCGCCTGGTCGGCCGAGGAGAACGGGTCGCCGCTCTCGGTGGTTCCGCTGAACTCGACCGCCGCAGCGCGATCCTTCTGGGCGATCTCGGTGACCGTGCCGTCGCCGGCGACGTAGTTCTTGCCTGAGCCCGCCTTGTACTGGTCGGCGAGCGGCTCACTCGAGCAGCCGGCGAGGGCGAGCGTCGCACTCAAGGCGAGAGCCACGACCGCGGTGAGGTGGCGCCCGCGCATCAGACGGCGCCCACGTCGGTGGCCGAGCCGCTGAGGTGCGCCGCGGGGTCGGAGTAGCCGACCTCGACGTAACGGTCGCCGTGCTTCTCGAGGCTCGTGATGCTCGACAGGTTGCAGCGGCGAGTGCCCGGGTTGTGCGCGAGGCCCTTGCCCGCGACCGATCGGGCGACCATCGTGATGCAGGCCTGGTGGCTGACGATCACGACGTCGCCTCCATCGACCGAGGCGTCGGCATCCGCGATCCCCGCCATCATGCGAGAGACGATGGACGAGAACGGCTCACCCCAGCTGGGCTTGAACGGGTTGGCCATGTACCGCCAGTTGCGTGGGTCACGGAGGGCGCCGCCCGGTCCGCGCATCCGCTTGCCCTCGAAGGCGTTGGTCGGCTCGACGAAGCGCTCGTCGGTCTGAATGGGCAGCGCGAAGGCGGTAGCAATGGGGGAGGCCGACTGCTGGGCGCGCAGCAGGGGCGACGCGAACAGGGCGCTCACCGGGCGACCGGATGCGGTGAGCTCATCGCCTGCCGCCTGGGCCATCTGCACGCCGAGCGGCGACAGGCCGAAGCCGTCGAGTCGTCCGTAGAGCACGTGCTCGGGGTTGGCCACCTCGCCGTGCCGCACGAGATGGATGCGGGATGCTGGCACCCCCCAATACTACGGAGCGCCTTGCCGCGAGTTCGCCGAGAGCGCGGGGCGCCGTGCTGAGCAGTCCGGGCCGACGGGCGCCCGGCATCGCGCGGGTAGAATCGTCGCTTGTGACTTCCCGCACCCTTGTCAAGAACCTCGCCTCCCTCGCCGACGGCCCTGTGACCGTCTCCGGATGGGTGGACACCGTGCGCGACCAGAAGAAGGTGCAGTTCGTCATCCTGCGCGACGAGTCCGGTGCCGTGCAGCTCGTGAACCCCGCCGTACGCGAACTCGATGAGGCCGACAACGCCTCGGCTGCGCGCCTGGCGACGACCGAGGCCATCTCGGCGCTCTCGCACGGCTCGTTCATCACGGTCTCCGGAGAGCTGAAGAAGGACGAGCGCGTCAAGCTCGGTGGCCTCGAGGTGAAGATCGGGTCGCTCGAGATCGTCGCCGAGGCGAACCCCGAGACGCCGATCGCCGCCGACTCCAGCCTCGACAAGCGGATGGACTGGCGCTTCCTCGACCTCCGTCAGCCGCGTCAGGCGCTCATCTTCCGCATCCAGACCACGTTCCTGCACGCGCTGCGCACGTACTGGGTCGAGAACGACTTCGTCGAGATCCACACCCCGAAGCTCATGGCGAGCGCCAGCGAGTCGCGCGCCGAGCTCTTCGAGGTCGGCTACTTCGAGGGCAAGGCCTACCTCGCCCAGAGCCCGCAGTTCTTCAAGCAGATGGCGCAACCGGCCGGGTTCGGCAAGGTGTTCGAGGTCGGTCCCGCGTTCCGCGCCGACCCGTCGTTCACCTCGCGTCACGCGACCGAGTTCACGTCGGTCGACGCCGAGATCAGCTGGGTGGGTTCGCATGAGGACGTCATGAAGCTGCACGAGGAGCTCATGGTCGCGGGCTTCAGCGCCGTCAAGGCCAAGCACGGCGCCGAGATCGCCGAGCTGTTCGGCATCGAGCTCGAGGTTCCCACTACCCCGTTCCCCCGCATCCCGCTGGCCGAGGCGAAGCAGATCGTCGCGGACCGCGGCTACGAGATCCCGCGCGCGGACGACGACATGGACCCCGAGGGCGAGCGTCAGATCTCCGCGTACGTCAAGGAGGAGTTCGGCCACGACTTCGTGTTCCTGACCGACTACGCGTCCAGCATCCGGCCGTTCTACCACATGCGCAACGCGGCGGATGAGTCGATCACCAACTCGTACGACCTCATCTACAACGGCACGGAGATCTCGACGGGCGCGCAGCGCGAGCACCGCATCGACGTCCTGGTCGAGAACGCGAAGTCGAAGGGCCTCGACCCCGAGGAGCTGGGTTTCTACCTCGACTTCTTCCGGTATGGCGTTCCGCCGCACGGTGGATTCGGCATGGGCCTGGCCCGAGTGCTGATGCTCATGCTGGGCGAGTCGTCCATCCGCGAGACCACCTACCTGTTCCGCGGACCGACGCGACTGCTGCCGTAGCACCGCGCTAGGCGCGTGGCCCCTCGGGAGGCCGCGACGACAGGATCAGAAGCTGCCGATTCCCTTGCCGACCATGACCACGCCGATTACCAGCAGGAGGATGGCCATGACCGTCGTGTTGTTGTGCACCAGCCACCCCCGCAAGCTTTGGAGCGGCGCAGCCATTCGGTCTGCCGCGACGAGGTAGGCGATGACCGGCACGGCGACCGAGCTCGCGGCGATGACGATGAAGACGACGATCGCGATGACCTCGGCGCCGACGGATGCCCCGGCTCCGCCGATCGCCACGCCCCCTCCGGCCGCCATCAGCAGGTTCTTCGGGTTGACGGCCGAGAGCAGGAAGCCGAGCACGAGGGCGCGCTGAACGTTCATCGTGTCGATCGCGCTCATCCACTTGGGCAGAGCGGGCTCGGCGTCACCCGTCGGTCGGCCGCGGAACTGCCGCGCCGCGAGCAGGAGGAGGAGCGCTCCGAGGATGATCTTGATCCAGCCGGCGATCGGCTTCGACGCGTCCGGATCGGATGCGGGGATGATGGACGCGAGCAGTGTGAAGACGACGACCGCCACGGTGATGCCGACCACCCAGCCGATCAGGAACCCGACACTGGTGCCTCGCGCCTTCGGCGAGAGCAGCATGAGGATGGCGGCGATGATCGGGATCGGGCTGATCGCGACGCCCAGCGCAAGGGGGAGGATCTCCCCGATGATCGAACCCATTGTCGTTCTCCTCTCAGCGAGTCTCCGTCAGCGCCCCGATGGCTGAGCGGTTGGTCGCGTACACCTGTTGGTCGCCGAGGATGCCGAGGTGTCGCATCCGATCCGCCACGGGAGGCCGCAGGCGACTGAAGCCCAGCGTCACGTCGTTGTCGTCGAGCCACTGCGTCATCGACTCGAACGCCTCCGCCGCCGTCACGTCGACATCCGTCACGCCCTCCATGTCGATGACCAGATGCTGCACGGACCCGTCGGGTGCTGCCGTGATCGCCCGCTTGACGGCATCCGAGAAGACGGTCCCGTTCGCGAAGAAGAGGGGTGCGGCCATCCGCACGACGATGACCCCGGGCGCCGTGACGGAGCCGACGGGCGCGTCCTCGAGGAGCGAGCTCTGCGGGTCGTCGTCGGAACCGAGAACGTCGATCGCGGGGTTGGCGGCACGCTTGGCCAGGTTGATGAGAGCCAGCACGAAGGCGACGACGATGCCCGGAATCGATCCCACGAACAGGGTGACCAGAAAGCAGACGGCGCCGATGGCGAACTCGAAACGATCGGCGCGCCAGAGGGCGATGAAATCGCGGATGCCGAGCAGCGGCAGCACGGCGACACCCACGATGGCGCCGATAGCCGGAGAAGGGATGTCCGCGAGCAGTGCGGTGCCGAACAGCAGGAGCAGGAGTGTGCCGACCGCGAGCACGAGGGACGGCAACTGGGTGCGAGAGCCCGCCGAGTCCATGGCCGCGGTGCGGGAGGTCGACGAGCCGACCGCGAAGGATCCGCTGGCGCCAGCGGCGACGTTGGCGACGCCGAACGCCAACAGGTCGCGGTTCGGGCTCGTGGGGTAGTCCCTCTTCTCTCCGAAGGAGCGCGACACCAGGAGGCCTTCGGCCGTCGTGACGAGCGTCAACGCGATCGCCGACGGCACCAGCAGCAGCCACGTCTTCCAGTCGATGATGGGCCAGGTCAGTGCCGGCGGTCCGGCCGGAACCGCCCCGAGCACCGAGACGCCGGCCGCATCGAGGTGGGCGATGACGACGACCAGGGTCGCCACGACGAGCACGACCAGCGCCCAGGGAACCGCCGCCGCGAAGCGCTTGCCGAGCAGGAGCACGATGACGGAGATGACGGAGATGGCGAGCGAGATCAGGTTCGTCGTCCCGATGCCGGAGACCAGCCCGACCACCTTGTCGACGAACTCACCGCCGGAATCGATCGTGACGCCGAGCATCTTGGCTATCTGGCTCACCAGGATGTCGAGTGCGAGGCCGCCGACGAACCCGACCAGGATCGGCTTGGACAGGAAGTTGGCGAGGAATCCGAGCCGGAAGAAGGCGAGCAGCAGGAACATCCCGCCGCAGAGGATTGCCTGAGCGAGCGCGAGGGTTGCGTAGTCGGCGCTCCCGGCAACGGCCAGCCCGCCGATGGAGGATGCGACCAGCGCGGCGGCCGCGGCATCCGGAGACGCCACCAGCTGACGGGACGACACGATCAGGGCGTACAGGATCGTCGGCACGATGAGCGCGTAGAGGCCCGCCGTGGGAGGCAGCCCGGCGATCTGCGCGTAGCCGATGTTGAGCGGGATGGCGATCGCCAGCAGGGTCACGCCGGCCACGAGCTCACGGACGATGTTGCTTCCGTTCAGGCCGGCCAAGGGCTTCTGCATGGGTCCGCTCCTCCTCTGGCCAACCTATCGGGAGGAGACGTCGCGTGGCAGCATCCTGCGCCTTAGGCTCGGATGGTGAACGAGACGCCGATGGCACTCATCGATGGGGGAAGCTTCCGGATGGGATCCGCGGCGTTCTACGCCGACGAGACGCCGGTGCACGAGCGGACCGTCACCGCGTTCGAGATGGACACGCATCCGGTGACGAATGCCCAGTTCGCCGCGTTCGTCGATGAGACCGGCTATGTCACCGTCGCCGAGCGGCCGCTCGATCCGGCGGACTTCCCGGGCGCCGATCCGGCCGACCTGGTGCCCGGCGGACTGGTCTTCGCACCCACAGCCGGCCCGGTCGACCTGCGCGACTGGCGGCAGTGGTGGCGGTGGGGCGCCGGCGCGAGCTGGCGGCAGCCTTTCGGCGCGGAATCGGGCATCGACGACCGGCTCGACCACCCGGTCGTGCAGGTGAGCTTCGAGGATGCACAGGCCTACGCGTCATGGGCAGGCAAACGGCTGCCGACCGAGGCGGAGTGGGAGTTCGCCGCCCGGGGTGGCCTCGACCAGGCGCTGTACGTGTGGGGCGATGAGCCCGATTCGCCCGGCGCCCTCGGCGGCAACCATTGGCAGGGGCGATTCCCGTACCTGAACACAGGGGCGAACGGATGGGTGGGCACATCGCCCGTCGGGACGTTCCCGCCCAACGGCTACGGTCTCTTCGACTGCGCCGGAAACGTGTGGGAGTGGACCACCGACTACTACACCGAACGTCACGTGCTGCCGGGTGCTGCATCCGTCGACGCCGGCAGTCGGGTCAACCTACTGGCCGCTGCGAGCGCCGAACCGGGATCGCGCATTCCGCGGCGCGTGCTCAAGGGAGGCTCGCACCTGTGCGCGCCGGAGTACTGCCTGCGATACCGGCCGGCCGCGCGATCCCCCCAGGCCGACGACACGGCAACGACGCACATCGGCTTCCGGTGCGTGCGCGACATCTGAACGGCTCGCACGAGGGTGATCCTCGAAGCGAAGGAGCACGCATCCCGATCGGATGTCGAGGCTCTCACGTCCAGCTTGATCTCACCGCGGAATTGGACGACTCATGCTGACCAACCCGCCGTTGTCGCGTGCTCCGCCGACGCGCCCGCGTCCGATCTGTGACGATAGCGCGCCGTGTGGGAAAGGGCGGGAACCTACGGAACGCGAATCAGCGCCGTTCTCCACCGTCAGCGGATGCAGCGCTAGATTGAACCAGCAGCCGTAGGCCGGCCGGTCCGCGGATACCCTCACTCAGAGAAAGGAGATCTCCATGGACTGGAGCAACTTCTGGAGCATCATCTGGCTATTCTTCTGGAGCTTCGCGTTCATCGCCTACCTGATGGCGCTGTTCTCCATCATCGGAGACCTGTTCCGCGACCACACCCTCAACGGATGGTGGAAGGCCCTGTGGATCATCTTCCTGATCTTCGCTCCCTTCATCACCGCACTGGTGTACCTGATCGTCCGCGGGCAGGGCATGGCCGAGCGTTCGCAGAAGGCCGCGAAGCAGGCCCAGTCGCAGGCGGATGACTACATCAAGTCGGTCGCCGGAACCAGCGCGTCCGACGAGATCGCCAAGGCCAAGAGCCTGCTCGACGCGGGGACGATCACCCAGGACGAGTACAACCTGCTGAAGGCCAAGGCGCTGCAGCACCCGGCTCAGACCGTCTGACCCACGGTCTCACGGAGGGCGTCGGCTTCGGCTGGCGCCCCTCGTCGTGTCGGGGCGGGTTTCGAAGCTTCTATATGTCAATGGGGGCAGAGGAGTGGGAAGAGTTCGCGGCAG
>NZ_SSSN01000016.1 GCF_004801905.1 Orlajensenia flava
ACGATCTCCGCTCGCAGTCGCTCACCGTCACCGCGGGCGTTGCGCGCCCGGCCAGAACCGCTCATGGATCTTCCCTTGCCATTCAACCTAACGTCCGTTAGTTTACACTCGTTCAGTTTCGATGAAGAGGAGACACGCATGTACATCGCCCTGGTCCTGGCGCAGACCCTCGTGCTGCCCCTGCTGTTCGCGGTGGGGCAACTGGTGCTGTTCGGCGGCGAGCCGCTCGTCGTCGTGGGTGTCTGGTGGGCCTTCTGGGGCGTCGGCACGCGTCTGACGGTCGCCGGCGTCAGCCAGCTCGTCAACCCCGGGCGCACGTCACGCGGCATCCTCGGCATCGACGACGCGGGCGCCGAACAGGTCGTCCACGAGCTCGGGTTCGCCAATCTCAGCATGGGCGTTGTGGCCCTCGTCGCGGCGTTCGTGCCGGGCTGGGGAATCCTCGGCGCTCTTCCCGGAGCGATCTACCTCGGGCTCGCGGGCCTGCGGCACATCGCCAAGCGGGGCAAGAAGACGGAGGAGACGGTGGCGACCTGGACCGACCTGCTCGTCTTCGTCGTCGTGGTGGTCGCCATCGTCGGGTCGGCCGTCATCGGGCGGTGACGACGGTGGCCCCCTCCGCTGGCGTTCTCAGTCGTGCGAGCTGCTGTTCGCCCGGCTCGCCTGCTCGGCGAGCGCGGCCAGCAGCGGCGGCACGTCGAGTGGCGGAACCACCGCTTCGATGAACGTCAGCCCGCCCCGGTCCGCATGACCCGCGAAGGCAGCGGACACCTCGTCGGCCGTCCGAGCCGTGAACGGATGCGCGAAGCCGTTCGGGTCGAAGGCGCTGACGAGCGCGGTCCAGTTCCACGCGGCGATGTCGTTGTACGCCTCCGTCAGCCCGTGGATGGCGCGCTCCACGGTGTACCCGGAGTTGTTCACCACGAGCACGATCGCGGGCACCCGATTGCGGATGAGCGTGCCGAGTTCGGCGATGGTCAGCTGGGCGGCCCCGTCGCCGATCAGCACGATGGGTCGCCGCTCCGGCGCGGCGAGGGCGGCCCCGAGCAGGGCGGGAAGGGTGTAGCCGATGGCCGCCCAGAGCGGTTGGCCCATGAAGGTCACTCCCGTCGGCATCCGGTGGGTGCCCATGCCGTAGAACGAGGTGCCCTGATCGGCGATCACGACGTCGCCGGCCTGAAGGTGGGCGGCCACGGCGTTCCAGAGACCGGTCTGGTCAAGGGGGCCATCGGTGGCGCCCACAGCTTCCGCGTCGGCGACGACGGCCGGGTCCGGCGTGCCGCCATCCGGCGCGCTTCGCCCGACCACATCGCTCTCGGCGAGGGCATCCCGCAGCACCTCCAGCGCGTCGCTCATCTCGATCGGCTCGAACGTCCGGAGCCCGAGGTGCACCGATCCTGGCGTGATCTCGATGGTCCTCGCGGGCAGTCGTTGCGAGAAGAAGCCGCTCATCAGGTCGGTGAACTGCACGCCCACCGCGATCAGCACGTCGGCGTCCTCGATGGCCGCGCAGGTCTCGGGCGTGCTCACCGCGCCGATGTATGGCCCGAGGTAGTGGGGCGAGCTCTCGTCCACCACCCGCCGTCCCCAGAGGGTCACCGCGTGCGGGATGCCGAGGGCGAGCACGTCGTGAAGCGCGGGCTCGGCCCCCATCCGCTGCACCAGGACGCCGGCGAGGAGCGCGATGGATCGTGCAGTGGCGAGTTCGCCCCGGACGGCGTCGCGCAGCTGCTCGAGAACGCCGGCGGCCGTCAGCGGCGCTTCCTCGACCGGCGGATGCGTCGGCTCGGGCACCGGGGCCTTGGCGACATCGGCGGGGATGACGAGGTATCCCGGACGACGCGCGGCGAGCGTCTGGCGGATGACGCGATCGATCTCGTCGACGGCGTTCTCGGCGGTCAATTCGGCCTGTGCGTGGGTGACCTCGGCGGTCATCCGAGCGAAGTGGTGGAAGTCTCCGTCGCCGAGCGTGTGGTGGGTCGCGCGGGCCGCCGCCTGGGTGGCGGTCGTGGGCGCGCCGACGATGTGTATCACGGGCACGTGCTCGGCGTACGCCCCGGCGATGGCGTTGATCGCGCTCAGCTCGCCGACGCCGAAGGTGGTGCAGACGGCGCCGAGCCCGCGGAGGCGGGCGTACCCGTCGGCCGCGTAGCCGGCTCCGAGCTCGTTGGCGCAGCCCACCCACTCAATGGACGGATGAGCCTCCACGTCATCGAGCATCGCCAGGGTGAAGTCGCCGGGCACGCCGAACAGCTTCTCGACGCCGGCTTCGGCGAGCCGGTCGAGCAGGTGGGTCATGACGTTCGCATCGCTCATGACGCTCATCCAACCACTCGGGGCGGCGCCGCGGGTGACGGCAGTCAGCCTTGGAAGTCCTCCGGGTCGACGTCCTCGAGGAACCTCTTGAACTCGTCGAGCTTCTCCTCGTCACCGCCGAGCTCGACCATCCCGGCCGGGATGCCCGCCTCGTCGATGACCTCGTCGGCGACCCAGATGGGCGCGTCGACGCGAACGGCGAGCGCCACGGAGTCCGACGGCCGCGCGTCGAGCACCGTGCGCCCCGCCGGCGTGGAGAGCGTGATCGCGGCGTAGAAGGTCCCGTCGTCGATGCGGGTGACGTCCACCCGCTCCACGCTCGCTCCGACGGTGTCGAGCAGTGTCTTCATGAGGTCGTGGCTGAGCGGCCGGGGCGCCTGCTCGCCCTCGATGCCGAGGGCGATCGACGTGGCCTCCTGCGAACCGACCCAGATCGGCAGCACGCGCCCCTTGTCGGGCTCCTCGAGGATGGGTTTCAGCAGCACGATGTGCTGCATCGCCGAGTCGAGTGCGACACCGAGAACGCGAACCTGAACCATGGAGACTCCCCCGTCAGAACTCCATCGTAGAGGCGGCTTCGCGCGGGAGCGCGGGCATCCGCAACTCCCGCGACCGGCGAGGTACCTGAGGTCCTCACCGACGCCCGCTCAGTCGTGCTGCGCGTTTGCCGACCGCCCTGTCCGCCGCGCACCCCCGCTTGTAGTCTGATCGCGCCGTGGAGGCTCTACCGGCCGATGACAACCGCGATCGTGCCGGGCGATACGCCAGAGATGAGCTCGAGGCGGGGCATCCACAGATCGGAACCACCGATGCGCACCACCACTCGCACCTTGCTCTCCGCCGTGCTGACGGCGGGAACCCTCGTGGCGACACTCGCCGCGACCGCGCCGGCCGCCCAGGCCGCCGGAGCACCCCTTCCACCCGTGAACGCGCAGTTCGACTACCAGATCGGCGGCCCGTACACCCCGGCCGCGTCGGTGGGCATCCTCGACCGCGACCACACCGCCTCCCCCGTGGCCGGCAGATACAACATCTGCTACGTCAACGCCTACCAGACCCAGTCCGACGACACGACGACGTGGGCCGGCGGCAACAGCGACCTCATCCTGCGCAACAGCAAGGGCGTGAAGGTGGGCGATCCGAAGTGGAACGAGTACCTCCTCGACACCTCGACATCGGCCAAGCGCGCCCGAATCGCGGCGATCGTCAACGGATGGATCGACGAATGCGCGTCGAAGGGCTTCCAGGCGGTCGAGCCGGACAACCTGGACTCCTGGACGCGCTCGAAGAGCGGCGGCAAGCAACTGTTGACGAAGCAGAACAACATCGACCTCGCCACGCTTCTCGCCGCCCATGCCCACCAGAAGGGCCTGGCGATCGCCCAGAAGAACACGTCGCAGCTCGGCAGCGTCGGCAAGAACACGGTGGGCTTCGACTTCGCCATCGCCGAGGAATGCCAGGCCTACGAGGAGTGCGATGCCTACACCGATGTGTACGGAGCCAACGTGATCGAGATCGAGTACACCGACAACGATCTCTCGGCCTACACCGACGCCTGCGCCGCCCAGGGCTCGACCATCTCGGTCATCCTGCGCGACCGCGACGTCGTCGCGAAGGGCAAGAGCGGCTACACCTACAAGTACTGCTGAGCGGCATCCGCCCCTTCTCACCCGGCCGGTCCCCTCGTAGTCTCGAAGGAGGGGACCGGCTGGCGTCCCACCGAGACGGGGGTTTC
Organism: Orlajensenia flava; assembly: GCF_004801905.1. Lineage (GTDB taxonomy): Bacteria > Actinomycetota > Actinomycetes > Actinomycetales > Microbacteriaceae > Orlajensenia > Orlajensenia flava. The sequence continues at coordinate 4,052 of NZ_SSSN01000016.1, forward strand.
GATGTACTACAGCAACGGCAACTACGAGGCGTTCGCCCGACCGCGCAAGCCCGAGGGCGTCGACGACAAGACGGCCTGGTTCGTGGGGGCCGGACTCGCCTCGATGGCGTCGGCGACGCTCATGATCCGCGACGGACAGATGTCGGGCGACAAGATCACGATCCTCGAACGCCTGAAGCTGCCGGGCGGTGCGCTCGACGGCATCAAGGAGCCGAAGAAGGGGTTCGTCATCCGCGGCGGTCGCGAGATGGAGGACCACATGGAATGCCTGTGGGACCTCTTCCGCAGCATCCCGTCGCTCGAGATCGAGGGCGCCAGCGTGCTCGACGAGTTCTACTGGCTCAACAAGGACGACCCCAACTCATCGCTGTGCCGGGTGACGGTGAACCAGGGCGAGGACGCGCACACGAACAAGCTCTTCACCCTCAGCGAGAAGGCGCAGAAGGACATGGTCAAGGTCTTCCTCGCCACGCGCGAGGAGATGGAGGACAAGCGCATCGACGAGGTGTTCGGTGACGAGTTCCTCGCGAGCAACTTCTGGCTGTACTGGCGCACCATGTTCGCGTTCGAGGAGTGGCACAGCGCGCTCGAGATGAAGCTCTACCTGCACCGCTTCGTGCATCACATCAGCGGCCTGCCCGACCTCAGCGCCCTCAAGTTCACCAAGTACAACCAGTACGAGTCCCTCGTGCTGCCGATGTACCGCTGGCTCCTCGACCAGGGCGTCACATTCGAGTTCAGCACCGAGGTGACCGACATCGACTTCGACATCACGGATGGCCGCAAGCAGGCCACCCGCATCCGGTGGAAGCGGGATGGCGAGGAGAGCGGGGTCGACCTCGGACCGGATGACCTGGTGCTCGCGACCATCGGATCGCTCACCGAGAACTCCAGCGATGGCGACCAGCACACCCCCGCGAAGCTCGACGTCGGACCGGCCCCGGCGTGGGAGCTGTGGAAGAACATCGCGGCTAACGATGACGCGTTCGGGCGCCCCGAGGTGTTCTGCGGCGACATCGAGAAGACGAAGTGGGAGTCGGCGACGGTCACCACGCTCGACACCCGCATACCCGAGTACATCCAGAAGATCAGCCAGCGGGATCCGTTCAGCGGCAGGGTCGTCACCGGCGGCATCGTCACGGCGAAGGACTCGAGCTGGTTGCTGAGCTGGACCGTCAACCGCCAGCCGCACTTCCAGCAGCAGCCGAAGGACCAGATCGTCGTCTGGGTCTACTCGCTCTTCGTGGACACGCCAGGCGACTTCGTGAAGAAGACGATGGCGGAGTGCACGGGCGAGGAGATCACCCAGGAGTGGCTCTACCACATGGGCGTCCCGGTCGATCAGATTCCCGAGCTCGCGGCCGAGGGGGCGCGTTGCGTTCCGGTGATGATGCCGTACGTCACGTCGTTCTTCATGCCGCGCAAGGCCGGCGATCGTCCCGACATCGTGCCGGAGGGCTCGGTGAACTTCGCCTTCATCGGCCAGTTCGCCGAGACCACCCGCGACACCATCTTCACGACCGAGTACTCGGTGCGCTCGGGCATGGAGGCCGCGTATCGGTTGCTCGGCGTCGACCGCGGCGTGCCGGAGGTGTTCAACTCCACGTACGACATCCGTCAGCTGCTCAAGGCGACCACGCGACTGCGCGATGGCGAGGAGGTCGCCCTGCACGGACCGACCTTCCTGCGCAATCGGCTGCTCAAGCGGCTCGACGGCACCGAGATCGGCGAGCTGCTCACCGACTTCGGGCTGGTGCCCGGTGCCGGAGACACCACGGCGCGGGCCCGGGCGGACGACGCGGTGTCCTGAGGGTGGATGCCGCTGCTTCCTCGGCTGGCGCTGCTTCCTCGGCTCCCGCTGCTTGCTCGGCTGACGCGGAAGCAGCGGCTACGCGTCGACCACCGCAGCCACCTCGGCCGCCGAGGGTGCCGGCGCGCCATCGCGCAGGAACGGCAGTTGCCGATATCCGTCGCCGTCCAGAATGGCGACGGTCGACTCGGGCACCTCGATGAACGCGCCGGGCAGGTCGGTGAGCGGCTCCGACACGATGACGCGGGCGGTCGCGGAGAACACTCGCAGCTGGTCGAGGTCGGGGTAGGTCTTCTGCAGCGTCTCGCCGTCCTCGGAGTAGAACAGCGTGCGCGAGTTGTGCTCGGTCGAGTAGCGGAACGCCCAGATGGTCATGCCATCCGTCACCGCGAAGGTGCCTTGCACCGGGTTCTGGACGCTGAGCGCATCGCCGATGCGCTCGACCTCGCGGATCGCGCGCGCCATCGCGCCGATGGGGTCGTCGCGCAGGCCGAGGGTCAGGGCGAGGTAGAACAGCGCCTCGGAGTCCGTCGTGCCCTTGACCTTCGAGAACAGGGCGGGGTCGACGGCCAGCAGGATGTCGCGTTTCATCACGCCGAACTGGCGCAGGGCGCCGTTGTGCATGAACATCCAGTTCTCGTAGCGGAACGGATGGCAGTTCGTCTGCTGGATGGGCGGCCCGCTGGCTGCTCGCACATGGGCGAAGAACAGCGGCGACTCGATCGCGTGCGCCAGTTCGCTCAGGTTCTCGTCGTACCAGGCGGGCTCCACGCTGCGGAAGAGCGCTGGCGCTCCGCCGGGGGTGCCGTGGGTGGGGTACCAGCCGACTCCGAACCCGTCGCCGTTCACGGTCTCCTTGCCGAGCGGCGAGTTGAGCGACTGCGCGACAAGCGAGTGGGGCGTGTCGAGAATGAGCGTCGAGAGCCGCAGCGACTCTCCCGAGTAGACCACCCAGCGACACATCGCGACCCCTCTCCGCGCCGCGTCGTCGCTGCGCCGAACGTCGCCTTCAGGCTACGCCCGCCCGCCGGTCGAGTAGCGAGCGATGAAGGAGCCCGCGTATCGAGCGGACCCTCGCACCCCCGAGCGAACCTCAGCTGAGCTTGCGGCGGTAGATCACGATCGCGAAACCATACGCAACCACGAGGATGCCCACGAGCCACGCCAGCGCCACCCAGATATCGCTGCCGATCGGCTGCTGGGCGAACAGCGCCCGGATCGTGTCCACGATCGACGTCACCGGCTGGTACTCGGCGAACCACGCGACCGGGCCAGGCATGCTCGCGGTGGGCACGAATGCCGAACTGATGAACGGCAGGAAGATCAGTGGATAGCTGAACGCACTCGCGCCGTCGACGCTCTTCGCCGAGAGCCCGGCGATCACGGCGAGCCAGGTCAGTGCGAGGGTGAACAGCACCAGGATTCCGGCCACCGCCAGCCACGCGCCGACGGATGCACCGGTGCGGAACCCCATGATGAGCGCGACGCCGATGACGATGGCGACCGAGACGAGGTTCGCGACGAGCGACGTGAGCACATGCGCCCAGAGCACACTCGACCGCGCGATCGGCATTGATTGGAACCGGTCGAAGATGCCGCCCTGCAGGTCGAGGAACAGCCGGTACGAGGTGTACGCGACGCCCGACGCGATGGCGATGAGCAGGATGCCGGGCAGCATGTAGTTTACATAGGACTCATCCGATCCCGTACTGATCGCACCCCCGAGGACGTAGAAGAACAGCAGCATGAGCGCGATCGGCGTGACGGCGGTGGTGATGATCGTGTCGGGGCTCCGGAGGACGTGGCGGAGCGAACGGCCGGTGAGCACGCCGGTGTCGGCGAGGGCGTAGCTGGTCAAGATGCTGCCTTTCGTGCCGGTGCGGACGATGCGATGTCGTCGCTTGGGGCATCCGTGTCCCCGACGAGGGCGAGGAAGACCTCCTCGAGCGATGGCTGCTTCTCGACGTACTCGACCTGTGCGGCCGGCAGGAGTCGCTTGAGTTCCGCGAGGGTGCCGTTCTGGATGATCGTGCCGCCGTGCAGGATGGCGATGCGGTCGGCGAGGTGTTCGGCCTCGTCGAGGTACTGGGTGGTCAGCAGCACGGTCGTGCCGCCCTCCGCGAGCCTCTTCACCGTCTGCCACACCTCGATGCGCGCCTGCGGGTCGAGCCCTGTGGTGGGCTCATCGAGGAAGATGACGGGCGGATGACCGATGAGGCTCATGGCGATGTCGAGCCGGCGGCGCATGCCGCCCGAGTACGTCCCCGCCTTGCGCGCCCCCGCCTCGGCGAGCGAGAAGCGCTCGAGCAGCTCATCCGCGATCGCGCCGGCATCCGTCAGGTGTCGCAGCCTCGCGACGAGCACGAGGTTCTCTCGTCCGGTGAGCACCTCGTCGACCGCCGCGAACTGGCCCGTCAGGCTGATCGACTCGCGCACGTCGCCGGGCTCCGACGCGACGTCGAAGCCGCGCACCGTCGCACGGCCGGCATCGGCCTTCAGCAGCGTCGACAGGATGCGCACCAGCGTGGTCTTGCCCGCCCCGTTGGACCCGAGCAAGGCGAAGATACTGCCCGGCGCCACGTCGAGATCGACACCGCGCAGCACCGCCACGTCGCCGAACGACTTCTCGATGCCCTGAACCCGGATCGCGGGCACCGGGGCGTTGTCGATGGTCATCTCGTCATCTCCGTTCTGGTCACGCCTCGTCGGCGACCGTCTGCTCGATCGCGTCGGTCAGGCGCTTGCGCTCCTTGTCGATCCACCGGGTTCCGCCGTACGCCTGTGTGAAGGTCTCGGCGAACTCGACCGGGTCGTCTCCGACGATCGTGCTCACTGGCGTCCCGTCGACGGCGGCGCGCTCCCAGAGGTCGGTGAAGTCGCCCAGCATCGTCACGAGGGTGTCGCCGTCGGTCACGCCTCCGTAATAGATGAAGTAGCGCTCGAATGCCTTCGCCGCGGTGGCGTAGGGCTCGGGCAGCGCTGCCATGCGGGCCTTGTTCTGCTTGTACTGCCTCTTCTGCTCGAGCGATCCGGTGAGGGTCTCGATCCACTTTGCTGCCATGGTCATGCTCCTTCTGCGTGCTGTTGCGTGATGTCGGTGCGGAGATGCTCGATGCGGTCGGCCAAGAAGCTCCAGGACTTCCAGAACTCGTCGAGGTAGTCGCGGCCTGCGGTGTTCAGCGTGTAGACCTTGCGCGGCGGACCCTTCTCCGACGGCACCTTCGTGACGTCGACGAGCCCGCGTTGCTCGACCCGCACCAGGAGGGCGTACACCGTGCCCTCGACGATGTCGGCGAATCCCTGCTCGCGCAGCCGCGCCGTTATCTCGTAGCCGTACGCCGGCTGCAGGGCCAGCGTCGCGAGGATGACGCCCTCGAGCGTGCCCTTGAGCATCTCGGTCATCTGCTTGGCCATCGCGCCTCCATCTCGTACTCAGTGTCAATGACTACCGGTATATAGTAAGCACGAGTACCGGTAAATAGCAACACTGAATACCGGATGACGAACCGTCGCTAGGGTGAAGGGCATGAGCGACTACGAGGTGCTGGAGATGGGCGGCTTCGACGAGTGGCGAGAGCACTACGGCGGTTTCCGCCCGGAGACCTCGCGGGACGGCCGACGGGTCGTCGATCACGACATAGCAATGCAGTACATCGGCATGACATCCAACGCGTTCGAGGCCGGTGAGGAGGCCGGCTACTGGCACCGGCACTCCCGCATCGAGGAGCTCTACGTGTTCCTCGCCGGGCGGGGGCAGATGGGCCTGAACGACGCCGTCGTCGACGTGGGTCCCGGCACCGTCATCCGCGTGGCTCAGGGTGTGTGGCGCACCTGGCGCTCCCTTCCCGACAGCCCGGATGGCCTGCGTTGGTTGTGCATCCGCGCGGGCGGTTACGAGCTTCCGCAGCTGCCGGATGACAGCGAGCGCGACCCCGATCGTCCTGCGCCGTGGTGATGGGCGCTGTCGCGAGAGCCATCTCTTAGCTCCAGACGTTGCGGTAGTCCTCGACGAACTGGCGCATGGTCGTGGCGGGCTGCCCGGTGAGCTTGCGGACGGCACGATTCGGCAGTGCCGAAATGTTCCAGCGCACCACGCGGTAGATCATCTTCTGCACCGCGACGTAATCGGCCGGCGCGCCATCGCCGGCGAGCTTCGCGAGGTATTCCTTCTCCGAGGGACGGGCGTACCGGATGGGCCGGCCGAGCACCTCCGTCATGATCCTCGCGACCCGGCGGTAGCCCATGGATTGCTCGCCGGACAGGGTGTAGGCCTTCCGCAGGTGGCCGTCCTCGGAGAAGACCGCCGCGGCGACCCTGCCGATGTCCCTCGCATCGATGAGCGCCGTGAGAGCGCGGCCGGCGGGGAGATAGATCTCGCTGCGTTCCCGGATGTCGGCCGCATACGTCGAAGACAGGTTCTGCATGAAGAAGTTGGGTCGGAGCGACGTGTATGGCGCGTCGGTCTTCTTCAGGTACTGCTCGACGGCGTAGTGCGGCGTCTTCCGGTTGCCCTGCACGCCCTGCAGGGAGAGGAAGACGATCTGCCGGATCCCATTGCGCCGGGCGGCATCGATGAGTGGAAAGAGGTAGGTCGCCACGTCCTCGATGGCTGGAGGACGCATCAGAAACAGTCGATCGGCGCCGGCGAGCGCCGCGTCCACCTCGTCGTCGGTGGCGCCGAACTCGAAGACCCGGTGCTCGACGCCCGGCGGCAGGCTGGCGGCATCCGTCTCCTTGCGCACCGCTGCGATGACCGACTGGCCTTTCGCCCGCAGGTTCTCGACGACAGCCGAGCCGACGATGCCGGTCGACCCTGTCACGAACACTGATCCGCTCATACGACTTCCTCACCGACCCTGGGGACGACCGGGTCTCTGCAAGTCGAATCTAGCCACCAGTCGCCCGCTGCCATACTCGTGCCATGGCAGAGAGCATCGGAACGCCGGGCGGCTCGACCGAACGCCCCGCCCAGTTCTTCTCCGGTCCGGAGGAGTTCCGCGCCTGGCTCGCGGTCAATCACGCGAACCAGACCGAGCTGTGGATGGGGCTCAATAAGAAGCACGTGGCCGATCGCGGGCTCACGTGGGAGCAGGCCGTGCCCGAGGCGCTCTGCTTCGGCTGGATCGACTCCGTCGCCCAGCGCATCGATGAGAACGCCACCCGCCAACGTTGGACGCCGCGCAAGCCCGGCAGCATGTGGTCGAGCGTCAACATCGCCTTGGTCGAGAAACTCACCGCCGAGGGACGGATGCGCGGAGCGGGATTGGCGGCCTACGCGAAGCGACGCGACGATCGCTCGGGGGTCTACTCGCACGAGAGCCCGGTCAAGGAGCTTCCACCCGCGTACGCCGGACGGTTGGCGGCGAACGTCGGAGCGACGGCCTTCCTCGAGGCAGCGACAGCCGGCTACCGCCGTCAGGTCATGCACTGGATCCTCACGGCGAAGCAGGAGTCGACGCGCGAGAAGCGCCTGGAACAGCTGATCGACGACAGTGCGGAGGGCCGGCTGGTGCCCTTCCTGCGCTATGGCGAAACTCCGAAGTGGGTCGAGCGGGCGGGGGACGCTGCCCGCGCGGCCGTGAGCGCTAGCGCGGATCGGTCAGGTGACGCAGGAGGCGGGCGAGCGTCGCCTTCTCGTCGGGACTGAGGCTGCGCAGTTCCTCGGCCTCTCGGCTGGCCAGCCGGGTCATGGCGTCGTCCACGTGTTCGGCGCCCTCGGCGGTGAGACGAACGAGTACGCTACGGCCGTCGCGCGGATGCGGTCGTCGCTCGATGAACCCGCGCCGCGACAGGTTGTCGAGGCGGTTCGTCATGGCTGCGCTGCCGATCATGGTGGCATCGATCAGCTGCGCGGGGCTGAGCTCGTGCGGCGTCTCAGCTCTCGCCAGTGCCGCCAGCACGTCGAACTCCCAGGCCGCGAGTCCGGCACCGCTGAACGCGCTCGCCCTCAAGCGACCGAGTCGGTTCGACGCACGTCTCAGACGCGACATGACGTCGAGCGGAGTGAGGTCGACATCCGGTAGCCGGCGCGACCACGCATCGATGATCAGGTCGACCTCGTCATCCGGCTGCCTCACCTGTCGACCCTACCGCCGCTCCTCATAGGATGGCCGAGTGCCCCTCCTCGACCACCTCGGAATCACCGTCGACGACCTTCCCCGCGGCATCGCGCAGTTCGACCCGATCATGCAGGCGCTCGGCTGCGAGCGCACGGATGCCGAGAACTCCGTCTCCTGGTGGAGGGAGGGCGAGTCGGAGCTGATCCTCTTCCCCGCCCGAGAGACGGGCAGCGGCCCCCACCAGCATGGCCGGGTCGGATGGCAGCACCTCGCCTTCGCCGTCGAGACGCATGCCGAGGTGGACCGCCTGCACGCGATCGCCCTGGATGCCGGCTGGACGGCGGTGCGCGAGCCCAAGCCCTATCCGCGCTTCAGCGAGCGCTACTACGCGTCGTTCGTCGAGGAGGACAACGGCATCCGCATCGAGTTCATGTACCACCCGTCGCGAAAGGTCGCAGCGGACTGACCGCGCCGGTTCAGCTCGCCGGGTCGTACATGAATTCCCGCAGTTCTTGGGGACAGCGACACGAAGCCGCAATCTTGCGGGCCCATTCCTCGGCGGCCGCTCGATCGGGCAGCTCGAGGACGGTGAACCCGCCGTCGATCTGGACGTCGGAGTAGGTGTCGGCGCTGATCGTCCCGTCGGCGGAGACCAACGCTGGGCTCACGCCTTCATCGAACCCGCCGCCGAACACGTACACGCCGGCAGCCTTGGCCTCCTCGATCACGGCATGCGAGTCGGCGACGACATCCGGGAACTCCTCCTCCGTCACCACCATCGCTCGGCTGGGAAAGGAGATGAGGTACTTGGTCATGCGTCGATCTTGACCTGCCGAACTCCGTCAGACAAGGGCGGCCGAGGGTTCCGCCGCCGGCGCCGTGCGGATTCTGACCTCGCGCTCCATGCGCTTCTCGTGCCGCTGCCGACCTTTGACCGCCTCCACCTCGCGACTCTTCGGCGGCGCGATCGTGACGAGTTGGTCGAGCATCCGCCGAGTGGCCTCGGCGATCTCGTCGATCGCCCGGTCGAACGCCTCCGCATTCGCGCGCGAGGGACGCGTCGACCCGCTGACCTTTCGGACGAACTGGAGGGCGGCCTCCCGCACCTCGTCGTCGGTCGTGGCTGGCTCGAAATTATGAAGGCATCGGATGTTCCGGCACATGCCATCGACGATACGCCCGGTTCGCGGATGAGACACGTCCGCCGAGATCGCGATCGGACACCCGCGGTTCTCCCGCCGGCCACTTCGCACCCCTAGTTTGGGGGAGAGCACCGAGCTCGCCGCCGAACGAAGGAGTCCGCATGCCCGGCCCGCGTCCGATCATCACGACGATCGCCGCCGTCGTCCTCGGCGGGCTCGCCGCCGCCACGCTCGGCGCCGGAACAGCCACTGCCGCGAGCGCGTCGGTCTCGTCGCAGGCTCCGGCATCCGTCGCCTCCGGGTTCACCCTTCCGTCCGCGACGAATCTGCGCGTCGCCACCTTCAACCTGTCGCTCAACCGTTCGGCGCCCGGCCAGCTCGAAGCCGACCTCGCCACGGGCGCCAACGCCCAGGCGCGCACGGTCGCCGAGATCATCCAGCGGTCGGCCCCGACATCATTCTGCTCAACGAGTTCGACTACGTGGCAGACAACCGCGCGGTCGATGCGTTCCGCCACGACTACCTCGAGGTGAGCCAAGAGGGCGCGAACCCCGTCACCTTCCCGTACGCGTTCGTCGCGCCATCGAACACCGGCATCCCGAGCGGATTCGACCTCAATAACGACGGCACGATCGGCGGCGGGGACGACGCGCTCGGCTTCGGCGCGTTCGAGGGGCAGTACGGCATGGCCATACTGTCGAAGTTCCCCATCGCGACCGACAAGGTGCGCACGTTCCAGAAGTTCCTCTGGAAGGACATGCCCGGCGCCCTCCTGCCCGACGACCCCACCACCGCCGCCCCCGCCGACTGGTACACGCCGGAGGAGCTGAACGTCGTGCGCCTCTCGAGCACGTCGCACTGGGACGTGCCGGTGAAGGTCGGCCAGGCCACCCTGCACGTGCTCGCGTCGCATCCGACTCCGCCAACGTTCGACGGGCCGGAAGATCGCAACGGTCGCCGCAACCACGATGAGATCCGCTTCTGGGCCGACTACATCTCGCCCTTCAAGGCGAACTACATCACGGATGACGCGGGCCGTCGCGGCGGCCTGTCGCCGCTCGCGCCCTTCGTCATCATGGGTGACCAGAACGCCGATCCGCTCGATGGGGACTCGGTCGACGCTGCAGTGAACCAGCTCCTCGACAGCTGGCGCGTGGTCGACCCGAAGGCGACATCCGCCGGCGGTCCGGAGGCTTCGCAACTGCAGGGCGTCGCCAACACGACTCAGCGCGGCGACCCGAAGTACGACACCGCCGACTTCGCCGACACCGCGCCGGGCAACCTCCGCGCAGACTACGTGCTCCCGTCGCTCGGCATCCAGGTACGGGATGCGGGGGTGTTCTGGCCGCAGCAGTCCGACCCGCTGTCTCGGCTCACCGGCGTCTATCCCTTCCCGAGCAGCGATCACCGCCTGGTCTGGGTCGACATCCGCATTCCGCGGTTGTTGAGCCTCATCAGCTGACGCGCCCCATCCGCGCCGACAAGGGTCTCGATCAACGTCGAAACCCTGTCGGTGCGGATGCCGATGCGCAATGCTGGCATCGTGCTCGGGGCGGATCGCCGCCGATCCGAAGGAGGATGCCATGTCGTTCCAGTCCTATCTCGACAACATCGAGGCCAAGACCGGCCTCACTCCGCGGCAGTTCGTCGACCTCGCCCACGAACGCGGTTTCGACGAATCGACGAAAGCCGCGCCCATCGTCGCGTGGCTGAAGGAGGACTACTCGCTCGGGCAGGGGCACGCGATGGCTCTGGTGCACGTCATCACCAAGGGCCCCCAGATCAGTCAGAAGCACGTCGACTCCGGCACCGCGCACAGCGATCCGAGCGACGCGCTCTGGCTGGACGGCGCCGCGACTAATCCGGCGCGCCCTTAACCCAGCTCGCCCGTCAGCTTCGCCTCAGGCAGACGCAGGCAGCCGTGCCCGTTGATGCGACGTGTTCGGGCCGAGACGACGTTTCCGCACCATTCTCGAGGGGAAGATCGATGACCGAACAGGTGGAACTAATCGTTGAGATTCTGGCGAAGAAGGGACGGGAAGCCGAGCTGCGCGAAGCCGTCCTCGAGCTCGCCGGTGAAACCCATGCCGAATCGCCCGGACCGGTGAGGTTCGATCTCGGTGAAGACCCCGCCGACGCGCGGAAATTCTCCGGGCACGAGATCTGGGCCAGCCAAGCTGATCTCGATCGGCATGCAGAGCTCGTACACACTCGCCGCTTCCTGGAGCGTGTTCGTCAACTGGTGGAGGATCCCGAGCAGGTATTACGCGTGACTCGCTGGGCGCCCATGGAACCCCCGGCAGCCGCGCCAGCGGGCTTCCGTCATCAATACGCTCACGTCCGCGGAACGCAGCTGCACTACGTTCGCGGCGGGTCCAACGATCCGGTGGTTCTCCTGCACGGTTTCCCCGACACCTGGTACGCCTGGCGAGAGGTCATGACTCGCCTTGCCCTCGACTACACCGTCATCGCGGTCGATCTGCGCGGACTCGGCGATTCCGCTCGTCCCGGCGAGGGCTACGACGTGCCCAGCTCGGCCGCCGACATCGCCGAGCTCGTCAACCAGCTGGGCTTCGATTCCGTCTTTCTTGCGGGTCAGGACTGGGGTGGTTCTATCGCTTTCGCCTACGCCGCCGAGCATCCTACCGCCGTGCGGAAACTGGCAGTTCTGGAAGCCATGCCCGCTGGTCCGTGGACCGAATCGGGCGGCGGTCGCTCAGCGTGGTTCGCCGATTTCCATGCGATTCCAGACCTTCCCGAGCTTCTCGTGGAGGGAAGGGAATCCGAGTATCTGGGTTGGTTCTATGAAGCGTTCTCGGCCACCGCGGGGGTCCCGACGCCTGCAGCTACGGATGAGTACGTGCGCACTTATCGACAACCGGGGGCCATGACCGCTGCCTTCGAGCTCTACCGGCAGGCGGAGCGGGAAATCGCCCACAACTCTCGGTTCGCCTCGACGCCGTTGGATGTGCCGGTTCTTGCCATTGGCGGCGACCAGGTCTTCGGCTCCGCGGTCGCCGAGAATCTCACATCCGGCGCAGCATCCGCCGTCGAGTCGCTGGTCCTCGAAGACTGTGGTCACTTCCTGACGGAGGAACGTCCGGACGAAATCGCAGCCGCCCTGCGTCAGTTCTTCAGGTAAGCAGAAGGCTCTAGTGATGATCGCGCTTGTATCTGCTCCCAGCAATCTCGGTCTTCGTCCGCCTCAGCGCGGGAGCGTCCCGGGCGCGGCGAAGGCGCCGGAGGCGTTGCGTGAGGCAGGGCTGTTCCGCCGGCTCCTCGATGGCGGAGCCGTCGATGCGGGTGTCCTGGTGTGCGGTCGTTACCTCGACGATGATGACACCCGGCCAGCTGGCCATGTGCGCAATGAGGCAGCACTGGTGGACCATGCGCGGCGTCTCGCTGTCAGGCTCATGAGCATCCTGGACAGCGGCGACATCCCGCTGGTTATCGGCGGTGACTGCAGTGTTCTCATCGGGATCGGGTTGGCGCTCTCTCAGCGGGGTGGGACGGGGTTGGTGCATGTCGACGGCCACACCGATTTCAGACATCCGGGCAACAGTGACGCCTGCGCCAGTGTCGCCGGTGAGGACCTCGCGGCCGCGGTCGGCTTGCACTGGCCCGCGATCGCGGACATCGACGGTCGTAGCCCGTATTTCGATCGACGACGCACGGTGCATATCGGGCACCGGAACGACGACGAGGAGGCTCCGGAAGCCCGTGAGGCTCTTGGGCTCGTGGTCTCCGCCGCGGACGCGATCGAGCGGAACCTTGCGGATGTCGTGGCCGAGACGCACGGGGTGGCTGGTCGTGGGTACTGGTTGCAGGTGGACGTGGACGTGCTCGACGCGAGCATCATGCCGGCGGTGGACAGCCCCGATCCGGGAGGACTCGACACCTCACAACTCGCCGCGCTGCTGACCCGTCTCGCGCCGGACGCGATCGGAGCATCCGTGACGGTCTTCGATCCCGATCTCGATCCTGACGGCCGCTACGCAGAACTGGTGACCGAGGTGATCGTGGCCGGCCTCAGCAAACTCGGTACGGGTCTCTGACGAGATACCGCTCAGCGCGGGCGGCGACCCGCGAAGACCGTGAACAGCAATGGCACGACCGAGGCGATCATCAGCACCGAGCCGAGCACCACGTCATCCGCCCGCATCACGGCACCGGCGATGAGCAGGATGCCGAACACGAGCACCGACACGACCCGGCGCGCGGTGCGCTCGAGCCGGGCAACGCGACGCTCGAGTGCAAAGCTCACCGTCGCGACGTTTCTGTAGCCGTCAGACGGAGGCCGATCAGCTGCGTTCGCCGGCCGCATGATCGAACCGCGCCCGGCCGCCGAGCCGAGGGATCCGCCCCGGGTCGACGTGCGGCGGCGGGATGAACGAGACCCGACCTCGGCGCACCTGCACCTCCCACCCGTCGTGATGCATGCGCTGATGATCGGCCCGGCAGAGGAGGACCCCGTTATCGAGATCCGTCGGCCCAGCGTCTCGTTCCCACCAGCGGATGTGGTGTGCCTCGGCGTACGCCGCACTCATGCCACAGAACGAGCAGCCTCCGTCGCGTTCTCCGAGTGCAATCCGCTGCGCGACGCTGAAGAGTCGTTGGGTGCGGCCGAGATCGAGAATCTCGCTCTCGCCGCCCAGAACCATGGGGATGATGCCCGATTGGGCGGCGAGTCTGCGCACCGTGCCGATGCTGATCGGTTGGTCGATCCCGTCGATCATCGCCGCCCCGGAGCCCGAGCGGAGATCATCGAGCGTGCAGCGCACGATGATGGTGGCCAGGTCGAGGGGCGCGACGGTCTCCCGACAGCTCAGGCTGTGGCGGGCGATCACGCTGAGGGCATCGGCCTGCAGGGCGGGAATACTCCGCGATGGATGCGATCCGCTACACAGGTCGGCATCCCGAGCCCGACGAATCTCAGCGGTGACCAGAGTCTCGACCGCCGTCTTCAGGCACGCACCGTTCACCGGATCGAGCCGAGCACTGAAGAGCACGGAGCCAGACGCCTCCTGTCGGATCCGCAGCCACGACGCCGCCGCCAGGGTGTCTTCCCGTTCCGGCACGCCGTCGGTGTCGAGCCTGGCCTCGGCGTGCTTCACCAGCCGTCGCACCTGTTCGAGGGTGAGCGACGGCGCACGCCGGGCGAGGGTCCTCTCCGTCTTCATCGACTCCTCATGGTCGGCTCGCGGCGCCACCCGGTCGAGCATCTCCGTGATCACGGCCGCCGAGTCGAGGCTGAGGCATCCGCCTTTCATGGCCTCCGCTACGTGGGGATGCCACGGAGCCATCCGCTGCCCCGAGAATGATGACCGCTCGGCCGTCGCCACGCCCACGCAGATCAGCCGGGCCGCCTCAGCGCCTGAGCCGCCCGTCGCAGCCGCGATAAGTGCAGCAGCATTCCGGTATCCCTGCTGCTTCGCCATTCCGTCGCGCCCGAGCTCCGGCGCGGAACGATGGGCGATGGCACCAGCGATGCGGATGTGCAGGGCGTCCAGATCGCGACGCGTCTGTGCGAGAGCGTCGTTCACCGCCATCAGGCCGGAGGAGCTCATGCACTCGACGGCCGCGTCCGGCGACGAGTCGACGGCTCCGAAGGCGGGCAAGCTGCCGAGCCATGCGGAACGCACGGACTCCACATCTCGTTCGAGTATTGCCGTCGCCTCTTCCATAAGAAAAGTCAACCAGCACCTACCGACATTGAACGACCGGTATACCCACCTGATCAGGAATAAGTTATGCACACGCTGTCAGAAACACTCGTCGCCCTCGCGCTGTGGAGGAGTCGTGTACAACGCATCGGCGGCGGAGAGGAGGGCGTCAGATTATTCAGCTCCAGACCCTGCCGCTGGCAGCGGTTAGCGAAGTCGAACAGGAGCTCGGCAGGTGCATCGACCGTAAAGTCGAGGTCGGCTGACCGAAGAGCAGTCCTCAGACGGATGCCGACGGCCACACGTATGCCAGATCCGCCGGCACATCGTGTGCCATCTCGGCGTAGTGCACCGGGTCCTTCCGCAGCAGGTTCGACCGGTGCGATCGGTGCACTTCCTCCGAGCCGAACCACGGCGGCAGGTCGTAGGTTCCAGCGCGGTACGCCGCCGCATCCTCCGTCACGGCCTCAAGGTCGATCAGCGTCTTGAGGCGGCAGGTGTCGACGTGGCCGCGCGCCTCCCACTCGTCGCAGGTGGCGTCCTGGTAGGCCATGAGTGCCGGCCGGTAGCCACGCCACATGCGCACCACCGGGTGGTTCTGCCACCCATAGCCCGCAATGGTGAGGGCCCGCATCACCTGCAGCGTCTCGACGCGCTGCTTGCCGAGGCGCGGTGTGTCAAGTGCCGCCATGCTCAGGTCGAACTCGGGGTACGGCAGGAAGGTCTGAATGGTTGCGCTCCGTTCACGTCGTCGTTCGAGCGTACGTCGGGGTGGCATCCGGCCCGTGCCCCTTGACGAGCCGCTGGCGGCGAACGCAGCGGCACCACGCGCAGTCGGCGCTGGCTCTCACTTTCCCGGCGGAATCGGGAGCGCATCGGTGAATCGGGGCGGGTCGGCAACCAGCGCAAGCGCCTCCTCCTTGCTGACGTTGTTCGGAAAGTTGTAGTGCGCGAACCTTCCCGACGGGTCGTCGGGCGAATCGGGCATTGCGATGCGGGAGGAGCCGATGACCTCTCCGAGGTGGACGGCCGCGGCAGGGTCGATCGGTCGTCCCTGCCGGTCTCGCAGCATCACGAGAACGCGAAGACCGCGGGGTTGGCCCGTGCTGAGTTCGAGATAGAGCAGGCGCCGCGTCTTCGATGCACTCACGAGCAAGCGGGCCGTGGTGAGGTCCGAGAAGTCGGCGGTCTTGCCCCCAGCGCGGATGCGGTGGCCGGCCAGGTCGGCGAGAGCACTCGGATAGCGCACTCGCAGATAGAGAACCGTGGCCGCAGCGATCAGCGTAAACAGAACGACGGCTGTTGCGATGGTGGCGAGCCATCGCCACGGGCCGGCGACCCAGAGGAAGATGACGGGCCGCGCGAGATGGAGGATGACGAGGGCACCGATCAACCAGGCTCCCGGAATGCCCACGATGAGCGATTGGAGGCCTGGCGGCTGACCGGTGAGTTGCACCCATTCGGTGCGAGCCTCAGGACTCACCATGGGTCGAGCTTGGCATAGACCGGGTCAGATCACGGACGCCGAGCACGGTGCACTAGCGCGGGCGGCGACCCGCGAAGAGCGCGAACAGGAGCGGCCCGACCGACGCGATCATCAGCACCGAGCCGAGCACCACGTCATCCGCCCGCACGACAGCACCGGCGATGAGCAGGATGCCGAACACGAGCACGGACACCACGCGCCGGGCGGTGCGCTCGAGCCGGGCGACACGACGCTCGAGTGCAGGGCTCACCGTCGCAACGGATCCGTCCTCGAACCGGGTGACCAAGGCGTCCAGGCGCTTCGGAAGGCGCCACGCGAGGCCAGCGACCTCGAGCGCCTGCTTGGCGACATCCTGGACCACGTTGCCGCGCTCGTCGCGCAGCAGCTTCGACGCGTACGGCTCGATGGAGTCCCAGAGGTTGAACCCTGGGTCGAGAGCACTACAGACCCCCGAGGTCAGCGACATCGCTCGGATGATGAGCAGGAAGTTCTCGGGCAGCTGGAACGGCAGCGAGCGCACGACGTCGCCGAACTGCACGGCGAAATCGCGGAACTCACGCGGGTCCACCTCGCGCAGCTCGGCGAACCCCATGCCGCCGAAGCGCGCGAAGAGCTGGGTCATGGCCCGCTCGAGCTCCGTCGTCTCGGCCGATGGGAGCAGCACACCGAGGTCGCGGATGGCGTCCACCAGGCCCTTGCCGTCGCGCGAGGCCGCAGCGATCAACAGCTTGCGCAGGCCACGGCGGGTTCCGGGCGGCACCTCGCCCATCATCCCGAAGTCGATGAAGGTGAGCTTCCACCCTCGCTCGTCGCCCACGCCGACGGGACCCGGCGTGATGAAGATGTTGCCGGGATGCGGGTCGGCGTGGAAGAACCCGTTGGTGAACAGCTGATCGAACATGACCGCGGCGAACACCGGTGCCACGTGCGCCGGATCGATGTCCGCCGCGCGGAGGCCCTCCGCATCCGTGATCTTGATCGCCGTCACGTCCTCGAGAGTGAGCACGCGCCGGGTAGTGCGCTCCCAGACGATCTCGGGAACGCCCACGCGGTCATCGTCGGCGAAGTCGGCCGCGAAGCGCTCGAGGCTGCCCGCCTCATGCAGGTATTCGATCTCCTCGCGGCTCGTGAGGGCGAACTCCTCGACGAGTGCCCGCGCATCCACCCGGTCGGAGACGAGGCGAACGCGGCTCAGCCACCCGCCGACTCGGCGCAGGGCCGCGAGGTCGGTCTCGACGATCGCGTCGATGCCGGGTCGCTGCACCTTGATGACGACGGCGTCGAGCCCGGTATCGGCCGCATCGATCGGGCCGAGCACGGCGCGGTGCGCCTGACCGAGGGATGCGGCGGCCACCGGCATCTCATCGACCGAGGCGAATGCGCGCTCGAGCGGCAAGCCCAGCTCAGCCTCGGCAAGCGCCCGGATCGCCGGGAACGGG
Source organism: Orlajensenia flava (assembly GCF_004801905.1). GTDB lineage: Bacteria > Actinomycetota > Actinomycetes > Actinomycetales > Microbacteriaceae > Orlajensenia > Orlajensenia flava. The sequence goes on from NZ_SSSN01000016.1 coordinate 21,651, forward strand.
ACCGGCGGCACCTCATCCTGCAGGCCCTCGAGCTCCGTCGTGATCTCGGGGGGCAGCACGTCGAGCCGCGACGACATGAACTGCCCGACCTTGATCATCAGCCCCCCCAGGTCGACCGCGAGAACGTGGAAGCGCTGAGCGAAGCGGCGCATCCGTTTGGATCGCGAGCGTTCGGCGACCTTCGCGAGCCCGATGCGAGGCAGCAGCAGTTCGAACCACCACGTGAGGGCGAGATTCCAGCCGGCGAATCGGAGGATGCGGCGGTAGCGGGCGCGAGTGTCCCTCGCGCCCGGGGTTTCGCTACCTCGGGGTTCTGATGCCACCCTCGTCAGTCTTGCGCGAGGATCGAGTGAAGTCGACGCCGCGCGTCATCCAGGGCCTGCACGGCTGCCCGGATCTGCTCGGGCGAACCCTCGCTGTTCACCTGGGCGGCCACACGGGCGAGCTGCATGCCCGCCTTCGGCAAGGCCGAGAAGCCGGTGTCGTCGCTCGAATCGGGGGAGGTGAAGGGCGACGAGTCGCTGGCGCTGGCCGCTTCTGCACGCCCGGCCTCGGTCAGCGAGTAGGTCTTGCGCCCATTGGACTCCTCGGACGTGATGAGGTTCTCGTCGGCGAGCAGCTGCAGGGTCGGGTAGACAGAGCCTGCGCTGGGCTTCCAGCTGCCGCCGCTGCGCTCCTCGATCTCACGGATGATCTGGTAGCCGTGCATCGGCTGCTCCGCGAGGAGGGCGAGCACTGCCGCACGAACGTCTCCGCGCCCGACGCGCGAGCCGGCGCGCTTCTCGAAGGTCGAGCGGAACTCCTCCATCTTCTGCCAGATGCCCTCGAGGGGGTTTCCGGTTCCGAATCCGCCGGTGGGGAATGAGTTGGCCATGGTGATCTCCTTCGTCGCGTCGTGAACGATACTCAACGATATGTCGCGACCGGCGGTGAACGACAGGGTCTCACCCCACACTCACAGCCAACATCACGCTCCGTCGCGATGCGGGCGACGTGGGTATTGACAGTACGCTGTCAGTTGGCCTACGCTACCCATATGCGTCCTGACCCACCGGCTGACGACTGGACGCAGTTCGCGACCGCCGCCTTCGCACTAAACGCGCTGCTCATCGAGGCCGGTGAGACGATCGTCGCGCCCATGGGCCAGAGCAGCGCACGTTGGCAGGTACTGGGTCGCGCTCACCACCCGACGACCGTGGCAGACATGGCCCGCGACATCGGGCACGCACGGCAGAGCGTGCAGCGCATCGCCGACGTGCTGGTGCGCGAAGGCCTGCTCGAGTTCCGCCCCCACGATCGCGATCGTCGCACTCAGCTCGTCGGGCTGACTCCCGGTGGTGAGCAGATGCTGGAAGCCATCTATTCCCGCCAGCTGGCTTGGTCGGACGATGTCGTCGTCACCATCGGTCCCTCTCGACTCGCGGCGGCGACCGAGAGTCTCACTTCGATCACCGAAGCGCTCCGGACCGCGATAGCCCCAGCACCACAACAGAAGGAGTCATTGTGAGCAGGTACATCGTTCTCTACCACGCCCCTCTCGATGTCGCTCAGCGCTTCGCGCAGGCGACGCCGGAGCAGGCCGCCCTCGGCCTTCAGGAGTGGGTCGACTGGTCGACGCGACTAGGTCCGGCCCTCATCGACCCGGGGCGGCCGCTCAGCCACGCGAGAAGCGTGACGTCGACGGGCGTTGACGATGGGCGTGACGACATCATCGGCATGTCGATCCTCGAGGCGGCCTCCATGAACGAGGCGCTCGGAATGGTGGAAGGTCACCATCACCTGCGCTGGGCCGACGGATGCTCCATCACCGTCCTCGAGGAGATGGGCGTACCTGAGCTGGCGTAGTAGGCGTCCGGCCTCCGCGGTCGCGCCCGACGTGACCGCTAACCGTCCTCGCCGTCGAACTCACGACGCAGGTACTTCGGCGCCTGCATTCGCCACGCCTCGGTGACCAGCTCGATGAGGTGGTCATCGTCGATTCCGGCCATGCGGAAGGCCACCTTCGGCTCGCCCCACGGCGTCGTCGTGCGCAGGAACACGTCGGGCATCATCTCGACCAGCGCGAGCGCATCCACCTGATCGGCGACCTTCACGCCCACGACGAGCTCGGCCGCGATGACTTCCCGCATGTCCGCCGGGACGCTCGGCCACGGATGGCACTCCCATGCGTACGGCTTGCCGCGCACGAACCAGGCGGCGCCGCCCGTCGTCGAGCGCTCCTCACTGCCCGGCATCCGCTCGGCCGTGCGGCGCAGGTCGTCGAGAGTGGCCACGCTCCGAGACTAGGACGCCCCGCCGACGTTCAGCCGATGAGCTTCCAAACGCCCCACAGGGAGGTCTGGCTGGGCGCCGTGCCAACGGTGTACCACTGAGCCTGATAGATATGGCCCGAGCCGCTCACCTTGTCGCCGCCGGTGTAGACGGTCGCGGGGCTCCAGGCGGGCACGCCGCCGGGGGTCGTGGGGGCAACGATCTCGCTCCATGGTCCGCCGACCCCGCCGGGAGCTGTGCCGCGGGTGTACCAGAGCGCCGTGAAGGTGCGGCCCTGGTAGACCACCACATCGCCTGCGGTGAAGACGCCCGTGGCCGTCCAGAGCGTGGAGCCGTCGGACGCGATCGCGATCTCGGCCCACGCGCCGTAGGTGCTGCCCCCGGGCGTCTCGCCTCGGGTGTACCAGAGCGCCCGGAACACCGAGCCGCCGTAGCTGACCAGGTCGCCGCTGGCGTACGCCGTGCCCGTGTCCCAGGCGGCCGGCTTCGGCACTCCCTGCCCGCCGAGCCCGAGGTCGCAGTCGATGCGGCCGCTGTAGAGCGCGTGACCTTCGGATGCGGTGCCCGGTCCCGCTCCGTAGATGCCGTCGTCCGACCAGACGACCTCCTTGGTGCCACCGACACAGGTCGAGTTCGGCGCCAGGGCGAACCCCTCGAGGTTGTTGACCGGCAGTGGGGCCGGCTTGGCGTAGGCGACATCCGGAACGATCGAGCCGGTCGCACTCACCTTCAGGACGGTCGAGGTGACCCCGCAGGTGTTATCGCACAGAGCCCAGATGCGCTGGGTGTCGGCGTCGAACGACACGTCCATGACGTGACCCATGCCGGTGTCGACCACGGCCACGCGGTGGAAGGAGTGGTCGTTGTTCAAGGCGTAGGCGTAGAGCTTGCCGTCGTTCTCGAGCGCGGCGAAGTACAGGCCGGTTCCGTGCTTCGGGTAGTCGATCGGCTTGTAGGCCTTTCCGGTCGACTGGTCGACGAATCCGTTGCCGGTGAGGTAGCCGTCGGGCACGAAGGTGACGCCCTCGAAGCCGAGGTTCGCCTCGGTCTTGTTGCCGGCGTGCAGCTCGGGGAACTCCGCGGTCAGGTTCCACTCGTCCGTCGCCACGAGCTGGGTGCCGGCTTGCGCCGGGTCGAAGCGCAGGATCGAGTTGAGCGGAATGGTGTTGGCGGCGTTGTTGCGTTCTGTGGTGACGTACAGCGCGCCATCCGCGCCGATGGTGAGGCCCTCGGAGTCGGGCTGGTTGGTCTGCGTGTCGGTGCTGCCCGGGAAGAAGATCTGCTTGCCGGCGCCCCATCCGTTGCTCGTGTCTGCCACCCACGTGTCGCCCTGCTTCACCATGCGGAACACCCAGCTCTTGTTCTTGACGCTGTAGAGCACGTTGGCGTTGCTCGGGTCGAAGACGAGCCCGCTGACATCACGACCTTCGGGTCCGGTGGTGGTCTTCCAGGCGCACCGCGGGTCGGCGACGGCGACGGATGCGCTGCCGGGCCAGGCGGCGGGAGCGAGCGCGCTCGCGGGGAGGGTCCCCGTGCCCGAGGGTGCCTCCGGCTGGCAGTTCAGCGTCGGTGCCGGCGGGCCCGTCGGGCCGGTCGGATCGGTGGGGTTGGTCGGTGCGCCCGCACCGAACCGGCTCGTGCCGGGCGATCCGATGTCGCCCGCGGTGGAGGTCCGCGAACCTTCCGCATCGCCGACCGCGGAGAGCTGCCACTGGGACGCGTCGTTCGCGCCGAGTGCGGCAGTCGTCTTAGGGATGCCCGCGACGCCCTGCGTGCGCGGCCCCTTCACGGTGCCCGTGCCCTGGTCGTTGTAGGTGAGACGATCGGCCAGGTTCGCGACGGCATCCGGGCCGTTGAAAAGGTTGATCTCGTCGGCCCGGCCGAGGTTGGTGGTGTTGCCGGCGAGGATTTTCACGTCGGCGCCGAGACTCCACTCGGTGCGGAAGGTGGCATCCGCCGACTCGGTGATGATCGCCGACTGGCCGACGGCGAGCGTGCCGAGGCTGTCGAGCGGCACCGTGCCGGGCGTCCTGCTGTCGTCGTCGAACGACCAGCCGGCGAGGCTGACCGGTGCCGCGCCGAGGTTCGTGAACTCGACGTACTCTCCCGACGAGCTCACCGGGTTGTACATCCACTCGGTGATCTTGACGGATGCGGCATCGGCGGCCTGGACAGTCGTGGGCACCGCGAGCGCGGCGCAGACGGCGGCGGATGCTGCGACGGCAGCGACGACGAGGGAGAGGGAACGTCTCATGAATCGAAACCTACTGACGCCGTCCATACGGGGGTGAACGGGAGAGTGAACGAACGGCGAACGCGTGCCGGTCGAGTAGCGCAGACGCGAAGCGGCTCCGCGTATCGAGGCCCGCGCACCTGCGACTGACGGGTTTCGAAGCTTCTATATGTCAATGGGGGCAGAGGAGTGGGAAGAGTTCGCGGCAGAG
>NZ_SSSN01000017.1:0-2500 GCF_004801905.1 Orlajensenia flava
AAGAGAACTCTTCCCAGGGCCCCCGCCGACGTCTCCGAGTTCGGTTACGTTGCCGTGGAGAATCCACATCCAGGTGCCGGAATTTTAACCGGCTTCCCTTTCGACGGGCGTCGCGCAATGCGAGCTTTAAAACGGAGTTTCCCTATGTCTTAGGATCGACTTACCCATGTCCAACTGCTGTTCACATGGAACCTTTCCCCACTTCAGTCCTCAAAGTTCTCATTTGAGTATTTGCTACTACCACCAAGATCTGCACTAGGGGCCGTTCGACCCGGGATCACTCCCAAGGCTTCGTCACTGACCCCCACGCCTGCCTACTCGCCACGGCATCGTTTCTACCGTGGCGGCGAGGTATGGGTAGCACGCTTGAGCGCCATCCATTTTCAGGGCTAGTTCATTCGGCAGGTGAGTTGTTACACACTCCTTAGCGGATTCCAACTTCCATGGCCACCGTCCTGCTGTCTAGATGAACTAACACCTTTTGTGGTGTCTGATGAGCGTGCATTCCGGCACCTTAACCTCGCGTTCGGTTCATCCCGCATCGCCAGTTCTGCTTACCAAAAATGGCCCACTAGTAACGGTACATTCAAATGTCCACGTTCAATTAAGAAACAAGGACTTCTTACATATTTAAAGTTTGAGAATAGGTTAAGGTTGTTGCAACCCCAAGGCCTCTAATCATTCGCTTTACCTCATAAAACTGAGATCGTTACTGCTATCCTGAGGGAAACTTCGGCAGGAACCAGCTACTAGATGGTTCGATTAGTCTTTCGCCCCTATACCCAAATTTGACGATCGATTTGCACGTCAGAACCGCTGCGAGCCTCCACCAGAGTTTCCTCTGGCTTCACCCTATTCAGGCATAGTTCACCATCTTTCGGGTCCCAACAGCTATGCTCCTACTCAGATCCTTCAGAAGACTTCAGGACCGGTCGATGGTGCGCCCTTGCGGGTTCCCACCTCCGTTCACTTTCATTTCGCGTAAGGGTTTGACACCCAAACACTCGCATAGATGTTAGACTCCTTGGTCCGTGTTTCAAGACGGGTCGCTGAAGACCATTATGCCAAGCATCCTAGCCCGAAGGCGCGGTCCTCGGTCGGAGCTGGCGGCATTCACCCGGGCTATAACACTCCCCGAAAGGAGCCACATTCCCGGGATCTTTATCCCGCCGCCCCAACCGATGCTGGCCCGGAGGGGAGCAAGTGCACCGCCCAGAAGGACAGCTGATCACCCCCCACCGAAGTCTGATCTCAAGCGCTTCCCTTTCAACAATTTCACGTACTTTTTAACTCTATTTTCAAAGTGCTTTTCATCTTTCGATCACTCTACTTGTGCGCTATCGGTCTCCCACCAATATTTAGCTTTAGATGAAATTTACCACCCATTTTGAGCTGCATTCCCAAACAACTCGACTCGTCGAAGACACCTCACATGGACGGGGACAGCCAGCCAAGCACGGGATTCTCACCCTCTATGACGTCCTGTTCCAAGGAACTTAGGCCGGCGCCCTACCCGGAGATGCCTCACAAAATTACAACGCGGACACCGAAGGTGCCAGCTTTAAAATTTGAGCTTTTGCCGCTTCACTCGCCGTTACTGAGGCAATCCCTGTTGGTTTCTTTTCCTCCGCTTATTGATATGCTTAAGTTCAGCGGGTATCCCTACCTGATCCGAGGTCAAAATATGTTTAGGGGTTGCTAGCCCACAAGGATCTTCAACCACCAGTGAAGGCGGATCGGATTCCGTTTAACGCCCGCTATCGTGGCCGTGACGCCTGCGAGTGGGAGGTCCATCCCCAGACCGGCAGGCCTGCAGATCTAACTGCCAGAGCAATGTTACTTGCAAAGGGGGAGGTTTCTATCCTCATGACTCCACGGTTGACGCCCTCAGTCTGCCTGCCACGAATCCTGCCGGTGAAATTAATCACCGGTTTCGGCCGGGAACGTTATGTCTTTCAGCACTGGGAGCCCGTTCGCATGCCCTCAAAGCACGGGGAGACCACATTGCCAGAACCCCCCAGGGATCGCAATCAATCCGAGGGGGAGCGGTATTTATGACGCTCGAACAGGCATGCCCTCCGGAATACCAGAGGGCGCAATGTGCGTTCAAAGATTCGATGATTCACTGAATTCTGCAATTCACATTACTTATCGCATTTCGCTGCGTTCTTCATCGATGTGGGAACCAAGAGATCCGTTGTTGAAAGTTTTAACTTTTTGTTTTGTTTTTAAATTCGGACGTCTGTTTTGCGAAAAAAGGGTTTTTGCTTGGTTTCTCCCCCCGGCTGGCAGGAGCCAGTTCCCCGGGGGAAGCAACTGGGAAGGGTACACAGAGGGTTTTGGTTGGGACAGTGGCGAGGGGGTGACAAACCTAAGAGTGGTGTCCTGCCGCGGTGCGAGTCGCTGTGGGTCTTTACACCCACAGCCACAGGGGAATCGCCGCAGTGGCAGGGGTTTATTTCAGCCCTGCTTGCGTCGTCAGCCACTTGCCAGGGGTACC